>NZ_FO082820.1:0-2400000 GCF_000967425.1 Pseudorhizobium banfieldiae | reverse complement strand
GCGACGATCGTCGCCTTCGGCTCGTCGGCGATGAAATCCGCAAAGGCCTGGAGGTTTGCCGGGATGACGGATCGGGCCCCGTCCTTCTCGACGACGATGGTCTCAGGATGGGCGCGAATGTCCCAGAGCCTCGCGGAAATCTCCGTGCGGTCGCGCTCCAGCGGGTCGAAGAGGGAGCTTGGACGTTCCGCTGCCACCTGTTCGGCGGCCTTCACGATGGGCTCGTAGCCGGTGCAACGACAGAGGTTACCCTGCAGCGCGCTCTCGATCTCGGCGCGCGAGGGCGCGTCGTTGGAGAGCCACAGGCCATAGAGCGACATGACGAAGCCCGGCGTGCAGAAGCCGCATTGCGATCCGTGCTGGTCGACCATCGCCTGCTGCACCGGATGAAGCGTGCCATCCTTGGCGGCCAGATGCTCCACGGTCACCACATGGGTTCCGTGCAGCGAGCCGAGGAAGCGGATGCAGGCGTTCACCGTCTCATAGCGCAGGATGCCGTTGACCAGCCGACCCACCAGCACCGTGCAGGCGCCGCAGTCGCCCTCGGCACAGCCTTCCTTGGTGCCGGTCAGCCGGCGCCTCAGTCGCAGGTAGTCGAGAAGCGTCTCGGTGGGACCGAAATCGCCCAGGGTCACGTCTTCGCCGTTGAGGATGAAGCGGATCGCATCTGTCATGCCATTGTTCTCTTTATTGGGCGGTCCAACCGCCATCGATCGAAATATGGGTGCCGGTGATCTGCCGTGCCGCGTCGCTCGCCAGGAAGACGGCCGTCGCGGCCACTTCCTCGATAGACACGAACTCCTTCGTTGCCTGCAGCCTCAGCATCACGTCCGTCTTAACCTGCTCTTCCGAAATGCCGCGCTCACGGGCGGTGTCCGGGATCTGCTTCTCGACCAGCGGTGTCAGCACGTAGCCGGGGCAGATCGCGTTGACCGTAATCCCGAATTCGGCAAGTTCCAAGGCAGCTGTCTTCGTAAGTCCTAAAATACCATGTTTTGCCGCGACATAGGCAGACTTGAAGGGTGAGGCTGTCAGCGCATGGGCGGAGGCGACATTGATGATCCGGCCCTTGCCCTTCTCCTTCATCAGCGGGATCGCCGCGCGCATGGTGTGGAAGGAGCTCGTGAGGTTGATGGCGATGATCTGGTCCCACTTCTCCAGCGGGAAGTCCTCGATCTTGGCGACATGCTGGATGCCGGCATTGTTGACGAGGACATCGACGGAACCGAATGTTTCCTTCGCCGTGCCGATCAGGTCGGCGATCTCGTCCGGTTTCGTCATGTCGGCAGCGTGGTAGATCACCCGGCCGCCGCCGAGCACTTCCATCTCGCGCCGCGCCGCCTCGATTTCGTCGGGCCTTCCGAAGCCGTTGATGACGACATGACAGCCCTCGGCCGCAAAGGCTCTCGCGATGCCGAGCCCGATCCCGCTGGTGGAACCGGTGACGACGACGGTTCTGGACATGCCCGACCTCCCAATCCGTGGCTGTTGTGCACTGCACTGATTTGGGGAGGTTATGCGCAAATGCCCGGCGCTGGCAATGAGGGGAGGCGCCTGCTGCGATTGTTGGCCTCAAAGCCGAGAAATGCTATACTCCGCGAGGAGGAGAAGGAGATGCAGGCATGCGACAGGCATTGAATGCAGGATTCCACGGGCTTCCCACAATCTTCCGGTCGACGGCCGTAACCGCAATAGGAGTGGCTGTCACGGTAGCCATGCCCGCCTGGGCCGCAGAGCCCGTCACCGTTGCCACGGCAGGCTTCGACTTCGTCGACACCTCAGGCGAGATGCGGGATCAGACCGCCGAGCACGACCAGCGCCTGCAGGCGCTAGACCGGACCATCTTCGACAGCCTTGCTGCGGAGAAGAACCTCAGGACGGTCCCGCTGGACTGCGTAGACAAATGCACTGTCGGAAGCGCCGGCGTCGAAGCGCTCTCCAGGCGAGCGGTAGAGGCCGGGGCGAGCCATCTGCTCGTAGGTCAGGTGCGCAAGATGAGCACCCTGGTCGGCGGCGTGAAGTTCGCGGTCATCGACCTTGATACCAACAGGCCGACCTGTGACCGCTTTCTCAGCTACCGGGGCGATACGGACGAGGCATGGAGCCGCGCCGCGGCTTTCGCGGCGCAGGATGTCGCAAGACACTGCCTGCCACACCCGTAAGGCTGCCGGTCAGGCGTCCTGCGGGATGCGCGCGATCACCTTGATCTCGAAGTCGAAGCCCGCCAGCCAGTTGACGCCGACCGCCGTCCAGTTGGGGTAGGGGGCTGCGGGGAAGGCCTCGTTCTTCACGGCCATGATCGTCTCGAACTGGTTCTCCGGATCGGTGTGGAAGCTCGTGACGTCGATGATGTCGTCGAAGCTGCAGCCGGCTGCCTCGAGGACCGCCGACAGATTGGCAAAGGCGCGCTCGACCTGCGTCTTGAAGTCCGGCTCAGGGCTGCCGTCCTCGCGGCTGCCGACCTGGCCGGAAACGAACAGGAGATCGCCGGAGCGGATCGCGGCGGAATAGCGGTGCGCATCATAGAGCGCGTGTCTGTCACTCGGGAATATTGCCTGGCGCTGGGTCATTCCCGGCTCCTTTCTTGATGGTTGCTCAAAAGGTCGAGCCCGGCCTTCACTCCGGCCACTCGCTCTGATATACGGCTCGTATGTGAAATAGAACCATACGTGACGTATGTCAACTTAAATACGCGTCGTATGTGAAATCATGGAGCAGCCATGGCGAAGAAGCGTGCGCAGACGATGGAGGAAAACCGTGGACGGCTGATCGCTGCTGCACGAAAGGCCTTCGCCGAGCAGGGCTATGCCGCCGCATCGATGGACGAGCTGACCGCGCAAGCGGGCCTCACGCGCGGCGCGCTCTACCACAACTTCGGTGACAAGCGGGGACTGCTCGCGGCCGTCGTCAACCAGATCGACGCGGAGATGGCCGCGCGGGCGCAGGAGATTGCCGCAAAGGCTGGTGACGGCTGGGAGGCCTTGCTGGCGGAGGGTGCCGCCTATATCGAGATGGCGCTCGAGCCGGAAGTGCAGCGCATCGTGCTGCTCGACGGACCTGCGGTTCTCGGAGATCCGTCGCGCTGGGACAGCCAGAACAAATGCCTGGAGGTTACCATGAGCACCCTCAGGCGGCTGATTGCCGAGGACGTGGTGAAGCCTGTGGATCCGGAAGCTGCGGCCCGGCTGATCAACGGGGCGGCGCTGAACGCCGCGCTCTGGGTTGCTGCGTCCGATGAACCGCGCGACGTGCTGGCAAAGGCCGTCGACGCGTTCCGGGCTCTGGCAACCGGCCTCCTCGCCGAGCCGGCCTGACATCCCGCCGGTTGCCTTCTTCCAGCTGTATACATCGTGGGCGCCAACCAGCGCCGTCACGCAAATATGAAACGCTTTTCCCATTGCGTGGCGATGTGCGTGAGAGCAGGATGAATACATGCTGGAGGCGGAGAGGCTTCCCATGTCCGGCTGTCGGGAAACGGGAGGAGACGTTTACCGTGCCGGAATTTCGGTGTCTGCAGAGGAGGAGCACGCATGAATGTCATGGCCACGCCCGGAACGGCCTTTCGCGCCCCGGAAAAGTTCTTTATCGGCGGCGAGTGGGTTGCACCCCGCTCATCGGCCACGCTCGACGTGGTCTCGCCGGTCACCGAAGAGACCATCCTGCGCTATCCCGAGGCCTCGGTGGAGGATGTCCATCTCGCGATCGCGGCCGCCCGCGAGGCGTTCGACAAGGGACCTTGGCCACGCATGTCGCCGCGTGAGCGGGCCGGCTATCTGCGAAAGGTGGCGGAGCACCTGAGGGGCCGGCTGGACGAGATCGCCCGTGCCTGGACGGTGCAGATCGGCGCGCCGATCATGATAACCTCGAAGCTCGTCGGCCAGAATGCGCAGCTTTTCGATTTCTACGCCGATCTCATCGACGGCAATGCCTATGCCTTCGAGGAAGAACGCACACGACCCGGCGGCGGCAGGACCCGGATCGTCAAGGAGCCGGTCGGCGTCTGCGCGGCGATCACCCCCTGGAATGCGCCCATGGTGCTCCTGAGCTACAAGATCGCCGCCGGGCTCGCGGCCGGCTGTACATTCGTCGCCAAGCCGTCCCCGGAAACTCCGCTCGAAGCCTATATCCTGGCGGAGGCGATTGAGGCCGCCGGGCTGCCGCCGGGCGTCTTCAACCTCGTCCCGGCAGGACGGGAGGTCGGCGACCATCTGATCCGCCATCCGGCGATCGACAAGGTAGCCTTCACGGGCTCGACGCCTGCGGGACGCCACATCGCTGCCGCCTGCGCCGAGAGACTAACCCGCGTCAGCCTCGAACTCGGTGGCAAGTCCGCCGCGATCCTGCTCGACGATGCCGATTTCGCGGCGGCACTGCCGAGCCTGATGGTCTACACCATGCCGATCACCGGACAGGTCTGCTTTGCGTTGACGCGCATCCTCATGCCGGAAAGCCGGGCACAGGAATTTACCGACCTCTATGTCGGCGCCGTCGGCAATATCAAGGTCGGTGACCCGTCCGATCCGAGCGTGCACATGGGCCCGCTCGCGCTTGGCCGTCAGCTCGACCGGGTCATGGATTATATCGAGACCGGCCGCAAGGAAGGGGCGAAGCTCGCCTGCGGCGGCGGACGGCCGGAGGGGCTGGAGAAGGGCTATTTCGTCCAGCCGACGGTGTTTACCGAAGTGACGCCGGAGATGACGATCGCCCAGGAGGAGATATTCGGCCCGGTCGTCTCGATCATCACCTATACGGACGAGGAGGATGCGATCGCCAAGGCCAACGACAGCATCTACGGGCTGAACGGTGCGATCTATTCGGCCGATCCGGAACGGGCCTATCGGGTGGCGCGGCGCATCCAGTCTGGGCACCTGTCGATCAATGGCAATATCGTCGACATCACCATGCCCTTCGGCGGCGTCAAGCAGTCCGGCCTTGGCCGCGAGGGCGGTATCGAAGGACTCGACAATTATGTGGAAGTGAAGACCGTCAACTTCGCCTGACCAGACGGCTGCGCCCCGTGTTGCGCGGGACGCAGCCTTTAGCTCTATGGCGCATGAAGCGCGGGAGTGGCAGGCCCTAGAAGTCCTGCCACTGATGGGCGGCTGCCGCGGCGCTTGCGCCCATGCCCCGCCCGATCCTCTGCGTCAGCTGGTGTACGGGGGAGGCGGCAGCGGCACGATGATTGTCCTGCGCAGGTGTGGCCGCAGCCGGTTCGCCGGCCTCGACGCGGAACTGCGCGAGCAGCTGGAACAGCGCCTGGGCCTCGCTCGCGAGGCTGTGGCTCGCCGCGTTCGACTGTTCGACCATGGCGGCATTCTGCTGCGTGCCCTGGTCCATGGTGTTGACGGCGACGTTGATCTCCCGCAGGCCGACGGCCTGTTCGCGTGCACCCTCGACGATCGCCGCGACGTTGACGTTGATCTCCTTGACCTGCTCGACGATCCGCGCAAGCGCTTCACCGGTCTGACCGACCAGACCGACGCCGGTCTTGACCTGTTCACCGGACTGGCTGATCAGCGCCTTGATCTCCTTGGCGGCGGTGGCCGAACGCTGGGCGAGTTCACGCACCTCCTGCGCAACCACTGCAAAGCCCTTGCCGGCTTCCCCCGCGCGCGCCGCCTCGACGCCGGCGTTCAGGGCAAGCAGGTTGGTCTGGAAGGCGATATCGTCGATCACGCCGATGATGTTGGTGATCTCCTTCGATGACTTCTCGATTGCGCCCATGGCGTTGATCGCCTTGCCGACGATCTCGCCGGAACGTTCCGCATTTTGCCGTGCATCGACCACGAGCTTGCCGGCTTCGTCGGCACGGCGGCTGGAATCGGCGACCGTCTGGGTAATCTCCTCCAGCGCTGCGGCCGTTTCCTCGACGGAGGCGGCCTGCTGCTCCGTGCGGCGGGACAGGTCGTCGGCTGCTGACTTCATTTCACCCGAGCCGGCCGCGATTGCCTTGGCGTTCTCGCGGATAGCGCGCATCGCCTCCCGCAGGCGGGCCGCTGTCTGGTTGAAGTCGACGCGAAGCTGCTCCAGGCTCGGGATGAAGGCACGGGGGATGTCGCAACAGAGATCGCCCGACGCCAGCGATTGCAGGCCCTTGCCGAGCGTCACGACGTTTTCCACCCGACCGGTGACGTCGGTTGCAAACTTCACCACCTTGATGACCTTGCCGTCGGGACCGAGGATCGGATTGTAGGAGGCCTGGATGTAGATCCTGTTGCCGGCGCGGCCAATGCGGGTGAATTCCTCGGAGAAGAACTCGCCGTTGCGCAGCCGCTCCCAGAAGCGCTGGTAGTCGTCGGTGCGGACGTAGTCCGGTTCGCAGAACATGGCGTGATGCTTGCCGACGATTTCGGAGAGCTGGTAGCCCAGCGTCTTCAGGAAGTTCTCGTTGGCGGTGAGGATGTCTCCGTTCGGTGTGAACTCGATCACGGCCTGGGCGCGCGAGAGTGCGGACAGCTTGCCGGCATCCTCGGTACTTCTCAGCTTGCTCTCGGTGATGTCGGTCGCGAACTTGACGATCTTGTACGGCTTGCCGCGGCGGAAGACCGGGTTGTAGGAGGCCTCGATCCAGATCTCGCGACCGCCCTTGGCGATGCGGCGGTACTGGCGCCGGTCGAAATGGCCCTCGGCGAGACGATCCCAGAAAGCCTTGTAGTCGGGGCTTACAGCATCTGCCGGATCGACGAACAGCCGGTGGTGCTGACCGACGATCTCGGAGAGCTCGTAGCCGAGCGCCTTGCAGAAGTTCTCGTTGGCATCCAGGATTCGTCCCGTCAGGTCGAATTCGATGATCGCCTGCGAGCGGCCCACCGCGTCGAGGATCGCCTCGGCGTCGCGGTTGTTCATGAACGGTATTCCCATAGATCACTCCTCTGTACGCGGTATTGCGGTCGCGCTTGATCGCCGCTGTCGCGTCGGCGACAGGCGTCGTGGTTGCCTTGAAGGCGCCCCGACGGCTCATCAGGCGGCGGTACGCGGATATTTGCTGGGTAGTCTCCCGCTGCGGGCGGCAGGTTGCGGACAATCATCCGCCTCCGCGTCCTCGGGCCCGCACTGCAAGAACTAGTAGTGAGTCATTGACGGATGATTAACGAAGTTGTCTTGTGCCTGCGAAGGAACATTTTTTCGGGACATCGCCTGCATCGGCGACCGTGTTCAATGCAATCTACGGCCATTGGTTGCGACCGGATCAGATCGCGATCAAGCTGGGTTAACAGACACTTATCTTCCTAGCGGTACTTCGATTGGTGCGCGCCAGATGGAGCGCCCGCCCAGCAGGTCAACAGGGTTCGGTGGAAATATTTCGGCGCCAAGCCATTGGCTCGTCCTCACCGGCGCGGTTAGCGCGGGTGCCGCAACCGCCGTCTCAGGACTTCGCGGCGAGATAGTCCACCGTCACGGAATGCAGCGGCTTGCCGGTGTCGCGGAAGCTCACGATGTTGCCGATGGTCGTCTCGGCAATTGCGTCGAGTGCCTCGCGGGTGAAAAAGGCCTGGTGGCCGGTGATCAGCACGTTGGGAAAGGTCAGGAGACGGGCGAAGACGTCATCGCGCAGAACCTCGTTCGACAGGTCCTCGAAGAAGAGGTCTGCCTCTTCCTCGTAGACGTCGAGGCCGAGGCTGCCGATGGTGCCGTCCTTGAGGCCGGCGATTGCCGCATGGGCATCGATCACCGCGCCGCGACTGGTGTTGATGAGCATGACGCCCGGCTTCAGGAGTGGCAGCGTTTCCGCGCTGATCATGTGACGGGTTTCGGGCGTCAGCGGGCAGTTCAGGCTGAGGATGTCGGACTGTCGGAAGAGTTCCTCCCGCTCCACGTAACGCATGCCGAGCGCCTCGCATTCGGGGTTCGGCCGGACATCATGGCCGAGCAGCCTGCAGCCGAAGCCTGCGGCGATCTTCGCCAGGACCGCGCCGATCTTGCCGGTGCCGACAATGCCCATCGTCTTGCCGTCGAGGTCGAAACCGAGCAGGCCATCCAGCGCAAAGTTGCCCTCACGGACGCGGTTGTACGCACGATGGATCTTGCGGTTGAGCGATAGGATGATCGCCATTGTGTGTTCGGCCACCGCATGCGGCGAATAGGCGGGAACGCGGGCGACGGCGATGCCGATCTCGGTGGCCGCCTCGAGGTCGACATTGTTGAAGCCGGCGCTGCGCAAGGCGACCAGCCGCACGCCAAGCTGCGCCAGCCGCTCCATCACCGGGCGGGAGAGCTCGTCGTTGACGAAGGCGCAGACGGCTTCCGAGCCCTCCGCCAGCGCTGCCGTGTCCAGCGAGAGGCGTGATTCCGAATAGCGCAGCTCGACCCCGCGTACGGCGGCGCGATCGAGGAACAGCCGGTCGTAGGGCTTGGTGCTGAAAACGGTGACTTTCATGTTCCCCTCGTTCGCTTCGCCGGGACGATGCCATGTCGCTCGCCGCCAGTCCATCAGTGGCAGCGAGCGAGATGCCGGCCGCCGGGGAGAAGGCAGCCGAAAGGAAGGACCTTGATCAGCCGCCCGGCTGGACGGCCGCTTCAGGTTCAGTCGCCGGCACGTCCGTCTGCGGCGGCGCCGGGCGCTCGCCATCTGGCGCGGCTTCGGGAGCCTCACCGGCCGGCGGGGTTTCGGGGTTCGCAGGCTCCGCCGGAACAGCGCCCGGGATCGCCGCAGGCGGCGTGTCCGGAGCTGTTGCAGGCGGAGCGGCTGCGGGTGCCGTGCCCTCAGCGGTGCCCGGTTCTGTCGCCGGAGAGGGCGCAGCCGTGCCGGCTCCAGCGGGGGCGGCACCGCTTGCTGCACCCTGCGGCGGCTGGTCCGTGGCAATCGGCTCCGGAATGGTCGTGCCGTCGGCCGGTGCAACGCGCCAGACCGTGTTGCCGGAATCATCGGCGACGAGCAGTGCTCCCGTACCGTCGATCCCGACACCGACCGGCCTGCCGCGGGCATTGTCGCCGTCGAGGAAGCCGGTCACCACGTCCTGCGCCATGCCGGACGGCTTGCCGTTCTCGAAGGGGATATAGACGACCTTGTAGCCGTTGAAGGCGCTACGGTTCCAGCTGCCGTGCTCGCCGACGAAGGCGCCGTTGGCATAGGGTTCCGGCATGGCCGATCCGTTGGTGAAGGTCATGCCGAGGGCAGCCACGTGGCTCGACAGCGCATAGTCGGGCTTGATTGCCTTCTCGACCAGCTCCGGCCGCGGCGGATGCACGCGTTCGTCCACGTGGTCGCCGAAATAGCTCCAGGGCCAGCCGTAGAAGCCTCCGTCCTGGACGGATGTCATGTAGTCGGGAACAAGGTTCGGGCCGAGTTCGTCGCGCTCGTTGATGACGGCCCAGAGTTCCCCGGACTCGGGATGAAAGGTGAGGCCGTTCGGGTTGCGTAGCCCCGAGGCAAAGATGCGCGAGGCACCGGTTTCCCGGTCGACCTGCCAGATGGCGGCACGGCCTTTCTCGGCCTCCAGCCCGCGTTCCCCGGCATTGGAATTGGAGCCGACGGAGGCGTAGAGGAAGCGGCCGTCCGGGCTGAGTGCCAGGTCCTTGGTCCAGTGGTGGTTGATCGGCCCGCCAGGAAGAGGGGTCAGCACGTCAGGTTCGCCGCCAATGGTCGTCTCGCCGAGCCGGTATGGATAGGCGAGGATGGCGTCGGCAGCGGCGACGTAGAGCGTATCATCGGCCCAGGCCACGCCGAAGGGCGAGTTCAGCTTGGTCAACAGGTCGTGGCGCTCATCCACCTCGCCGTCACGGTTCGTATCGCGCAGCAGAGTGATGAGATTGCTCTCCTTCTGGGCGCCACCGCCTCCGCCACGGGCCATCGACATGATGAAGCCGCGCACATAGTCCTTGGGCCGCTCGGTCGGCTTGCCTTCCGGTGCCTTGCCCTGCACCACGAGGACGTCGCCGTTCGGCAGCGTGTGCACGGTGCGCGGATTGGCAAGATCGGTGGCGTAGGCGGAGATCGTCAGCCCTTCGGGCACGGTGGGGGTCTCGCCGTCCTGCCAGCCGACCACTTCGGCCACCTTCAGGTCCGGGAGGAGTTCCGTCGATGGCTCGGGCAGCACCGGGTCGGGGCCAATCTGCTGGCTGACGTCGAAATTGCCGTTCTCTTCACTGCAGCCCACAAGCGAGAGCGCCAGGAGCGAGACTGTGGCGAGGGTGGAGGTTCTGCTCATAAAAGTCATCGTTCGACACTCCAGATCACGCGGGACCGTCGGCGGGCGGCAAGGATCACGGTCAGGACCGCCAGCACGACGGTGACGACGGAAAGGATGAGGCCGTTCGGCACGACTGCGGTCCAGCCGTCGCCTGCATGGACGAAGCTGTTGACGACGGCCACGGCAAGCATCAGGGCATAGCCGATGGCGGCTGCCCAACCGGGCCCCAGGATGCGCGTCGAGCGGCGCAGCATGTCGACGAGCCCGGCCAGCAAACCAACGGCGCCGACGATCAGGCCGAAGAAGAGAAGCCAGGACGAGAAGTTGCTCCACATCAGGAACGAGGTTCGCCAGTAGGCGATGTCGGTTACCAGTGCGAGCGTGAAACAGACGAAGGGAAAGGGCACGAAGAAGGTCCGAAGTGGAAACCCGGCCCTTCCGGTCGTGGTGGTGGTATAGGTGGTGGTCATCTCGGCGCCTCGATGCGAGTGGGTCGGACACGACTGTTACGGCTGACGACGATATTTGTTCCAAGGCTTTGTCGGCGTTCCATCCTTTCGGCCTCTGCCGTTGACAGCCCTTCTGCGCATCTGCTCAAACCTTGGCCAGGAATGAGGAGCATGAGGAGGGACCTATGGCTGGTTATGTGCTGGCGATCGACCAGGGAACGACGTCCAGTCGCGCGATCGTTTTCGACGGGAACATGAAGATCGCCGGGGTCGGCCAGAAGGAGTTCACGCAGATCTTCCCGAAGTCCGGCTGGGTCGAACACGACCCCGAGGAAATCTGGGGGAGCGTGGTGCTGACGATCCGCCAGGCGATCCGCAAGGCCGGCATCCGGGCCTCCGACATTGCCGCGATCGGCATCACCAACCAGCGCGAGACGGTCGTGGTCTGGGAGCGCGAGACCGGCCAGGCGATCCACAATGCCATCGTCTGGCAGGACCGGCGTACGGCGGGCGACTGCGAGCGGATGAAGGGGGAGGGGCTGGAGACGCTCTTCACAGAAAGGACCGGCCTGCTACTCGATCCTTATTTTTCCGGTACGAAGCTCTCCTGGTTGCTCAAGAACGTCGAGGGTGCCAGGTCGCGGGCGGCGAATGGCGACCTCTGCTTCGGCACCATCGACACCTACCTCATCTGGCGGCTGACCGGTGGCCGGAGTTTCGTCACCGACGCCACCAATGCCTCGCGCACGCTGATCTACAACATCGCGGAGAACCGTTGGGACGATGACCTTCTCGCGATCCTGGACATTCCCGCCGCCATGCTGCCGGAAGTGAAGGATTGCGCCGATGATTTCGGGGTAACCGACGAGCGGCTGTTCGGCGCAGCAATCCCGATCCTCGGGGTTGCCGGCGACCAGCAGGCGGCGACGATCGGTCAGGCCTGCTTCGAGCCCGGCATGATCAAGTCCACCTATGGGACCGGCTGCTTCGCGGTGCTGAACACAGGCTCCGAGATCGTGCCATCTAAGAACCGCCTGCTGACGACAATCGCCTACCGCCTGGACGGCGAAACCACCTATGCGCTGGAAGGCTCGATCTTCATCGCCGGCGCCGCCGTGCAATGGCTGCGCGACGGGCTGGGGATCATCCGCAAGGCGGAACAGACCGGGCAACTGGCCGACAGTGCAGATCCGGAGCAGGCCGTCTATCTCGTGCCGGCCTTTACCGGCCTCGGCGCCCCCCATTGGGACGCCGAAGCGCGCGGCGCGATCTTCGGCCTCACCCGCAATACGGGGCCGGCGGAACTGTCGCGGGCTGCGCTGGAGGCGGTCTGCTACCAGACCCGCGACCTCCTCGATGCCATGCACAAGGACTGGCAGAGCGATGGCCGGCAGACTGTGCTGCGGGTGGACGGCGGCATGGTAGCCTCCGACTGGACGATGCAGCGGCTCGCCGATCTGCTCGACGCCCCCGTCGATCGCCCGACCATCCTCGAGACCACGGCTCTTGGCGCCGCCTGGCTTGCCGGTTCAAAGGCGGGCGTCTGGCCGGGGAGGGAAGAGTTCGCGCGCCGCTGGGCCCGCCAGCGCTGCTTCGAGCCGCAGATGGACGATGATGTGAGGGAGGCGAAGATCCGCGGCTGGAAGGACGCCGTCAGGCGGACCCTGACCGGAGGATGACGGCGCCCGGGTGCTATTTGAAGCGCTCGCCGGGATAGACGCCCCAGAGAGACGACTGGTCGACATAGCCTTCGACGCCGTTGCGTGGCAGGCTGACCTCGCACCACCGGCCGTCGCAGGTCTTCACCTGCATCAAGACCCTGGGGGAGAGCTGTGCCCGGACCGCTGCGCCGGACGAAGCGGATCGTCTGAGCGGGATCGGTTCGTCGAGCCATGGCCCGACGATGGCCGTCCGGTCTCCGGACAGAAGCGCTCCGGACATCCAGCCGCTGACGCCCTCGAAGTCGCGTACGCGGCGCCAGTTGCCGTATTCCTCGGTGATTTCCAGCGGCAGGCCTCGCTGCGTATAGAGCCAGCTGGTGGCATAATCGGTGGACGGACCGATGCGCATGCGCGCCTTGGCAGCCTTCAGCGAGACAAACCGTGGAACGGCGTAGCCGGTTTCCCGGCCGCTGCGGAAGCCGGAGCCGGCATCCGCAGCGATTGCCAGCGGCAGGCCGGCCAGCAGGGCGGCGACTGCAACGAGACCGGCCGCG
This sequence comes from Pseudorhizobium banfieldiae, assembly GCF_000967425.1. Lineage (NCBI taxonomy): Bacteria > Pseudomonadati > Pseudomonadota > Alphaproteobacteria > Hyphomicrobiales > Rhizobiaceae > Pseudorhizobium > Pseudorhizobium banfieldiae. The sequence continues at coordinate 2,387,206 of NZ_FO082820.1, read as the reverse complement.
CAATGGAGTGTAAATCTTCTGCCGTTCATGCGGGTGCGAATGTCGTGCAGGCGAGCTTCGCCGCGATCAGTTGCACTTGCGCACTTCGTTCAGCGCAGCGGTCACGCCCTTCAGGGAGTAGGCATAGCTGGTATTGGTGCCGCGCTGCGAGGTCGCCTCGATGACGAGTTCGCGACCGGCCCGCATGGCGTTGACCATTTCCGGCTCATTCGCCTGGTTCTTCACCCAGGCAGCGTTGTCCTTCGGCGCCATGGTAAAGCTCTTGTCGTCGACACGTACCCTGACCTCGGCCGACGGATTGAGGGTGTAGCCCATGATAGCCTGCGGCGCGTAGCTCGATCCCTGCGGTGCAACCAGCACGAAATTGTCCCCATGGTTGACGTTGCCCGGCTGCTTGGTCACGGGAACCGATAGCGCGTAGCAGTTCTTCTGGCCGTTCTGGGTATAGGAATAGACGCCCCAGGCATCGAATTGCTTGATCCTGGTGGGCTGTGCGCTGGCGACCGCGGCCGATCCGAGCATGAGCGAAAGAGCAAAGCAGCACGTCCGGGTGAACATCTTGCCTCCATCTGTTTGCGTGCGTGGATGATGGCCCGCATGTCGCTGCGCAGCCGTCTCTGATAAGGCTCTAATACAGATGGCGAGGGTTACCGGGAAGTTAAAAGCCGACCCAAAATAGTGCGTCTCCCGCTCACAAAGGGGTGAGGAGGAGCGTGAACGAGGGCGGGCGGCCGCGCCGTCCACCCTCTCTTCAGGACATGCGCCAACTTATGACGTCACGGGCTCGTTCATCGCCCAGAGGACCCCGAAAGGGTCGCGCAGCTGGCCGTAGCGGTCACCCCAGAACATTACCTGGAGCTCCGTCACCACCTCCATGCCGGCATCCACAGCGCGCTTCCACCAGGTGTCGATGCCCTCGACCGGCAGCATGACCGTGAAGGCCTGCGGCTTTTCGAGCGGATAGCCGTAGTCCGGGTAGGGGTCGCACAGCATCAGCGAACCGCCGTTGATGTAAAGATGCACGTGCATGGTCCGGCCCTGATCGTCCGGCGGATGGGCGCCCGCGAAGGTGGCATCCAGAGCGCGCTTGTAAAAGTCGGCCGCCTTCATTGCTCCGTCCACCTGCAGGTAGGCGACAATGCCGCCCTTTACCGGTTCGGCTTCCTGCTGTGGCGTATTGGCTTCGACAGTCGTGTCCATCTCATTACCCTCCTGTTGCTCGCCCGCGTGGGCGGGTGCTTCAAGGACGGCTCAGGGGAGGCCGCGCCGACACGTCGGAGCGAAATTTTCAGGCGCGCGCCAGGAACTCCTTCGTCAGCGCCTCATAGGCTTCCATGGGCGGGAACTCCGGGAAGCTGTGGGTGGCGCTGGTCGTAGCCCAGGGAAGCTTGGCGCTCGTGTAGGTTTCGACAAAGGGGGAAAACCATGAGGCGTCGTCGAGCATAGTCGGTCGTATGTTGACAAAGGCATCGATGAAGGTCGCCTTGGTGAACATCCAGCTCTTGCAGTGCGGGCAGTGGTAGTGCTGGACATCGTCGCCGTGTGCGCCGCCGATCACCGGTTCTCCCTCGAGCACCTCGAACCCCTCGGACGGAATGGCGGCGCTGCAGGAAAAGGCGCTGGCGCTCATCTTCTGGCAGCCGCGGCAGTGGCAGGCCATGGTCAGAAGCGGCGGCGCGCTGATGCGGATGCGAACCTGACCGCAACGGCAGGAACCCTCCATCGGCAGGACTGGCATGGGCATGAGGTCTCCTCCCTACGGTCTCGTCGGAATGGTCAGCCCACGGTCTACCGCGGGTCTCGCGAGACCTCGCTCCAGCCATAGGGGCACGTGCTTCAACTCGTCGTACTGGACCAGTTCGCCGGCGCCATAGAAGCCGATCAGGTTGCGAACCCAGCCCAGCATGGCGATGTCGGCGATCGTGTACTCGTCGCCCATGATCCAGTCGCGGCCGCCGAGCCGGGTCTCCAGTACCCGGATCAGACGGGCGCTCTCCTTGGCGTAGCGGTCGCGCGGGCGCTTGTCCTCGTAGTCCTTGCCGGCGAACCTGTGGAAGAAGCCGAGCTGGCCGAACATCGGGCCCATACCGCCCATCTGCCACATCACCCACTGGATTGCCTGGTAGCGTGCGGCTGGATCGGCAGGAAGGAGCTTGCCGGTCTTTTCCGCCAGGTAGACCAGGATCGCGCCGCTCTCGAACAGCGCCAGAGGCTGCCCGTTGGGGCCGTCAGGATCGAGGATCGCCGGGATCTTGCCGTTCGGGTTCAGCGACAGGTATTCCGGATCCCAGGTCTCGTCCTGGCCGATCTCGATGTAGTGCGGTTCGTGGGGCAGGCCCGTCTCCTCCAGCATGATCGACACCTTCACGCCGTTCGGTGTCGGTGCCGAGTAGAGCTGGAGGATGTCCGGGTTCTTCGCCGGCCAGCGGCTGGTGATCGGGAACGTGGAGAGATCGGCCATAGGTCCTCGCAGGCGTTGCAGTCGTGCAGAACTATAGAGCGCCGGGTAATGGATGCCAGTCGAGCGCCTGAGGTTTTGCGGCCGAAATGTGGCGGAAGGGGTTGCCCTTGCGAGGCGGCTGCGCCATCTACGCCCTCCTGATGCTGGCCTGCCTCCCGCTTCGCGTGGGCAAGGCGAGGCTGCCGCGATTAAGCGTGTGCGACGTGCCCCGGCTTTCGCCGAACCTATCCGGACGACCCGAAGGTCGTGGCACCGGCCGAAGAAAATGGAGCAGATGATGACGGACCTGAGCGCTTCCAGCGCAGACGAAGCCATTCCCGCGCCGGAGGGCAGAACGCAGATCATCGATACCGAGTACGAGATCGGCCAGGACAACATCAACTACCGGCGGCGCTTCGTCTTCGAGCTCGACATCCACAACATCGTGTTCAGCGTCTCGGCGCTGACGATCGTCGCGTTCACCTTCCTGACGCTGATGTTCCAGACGACGCTCGGGCCGGTCTTCACCGCCATTCGCGACACGCTGACCTCGAACCTCGCCTGGTTCTTCCTTCTGGCCGGCAATATCTTCGTGATTGCCTGCGTTGCCCTGATCTTCCTGCCGGTCGGGCGTGTCAGGCTCGGCGGACCCGATGCAACGCCGGACTACAGCCGCATGTCGTGGTTCTCGATGCTCTTTGCCGCCGGCATGGGGATCGGGTTGATGTTCTACGGCGTGTCCGAGCCCCTCGGCAATTACACCGCCGCCTTTGAAGGGCCGGTGGTGGAGGACGGCGTGCGGACGGACTGGGCGCCGCTCGGTGGCGTTCCCGGTGACGAGGAGGGCGCACGCCGTCTCGCCATGGCCGCCACTATCTTCCACTGGTCGCTGCATCCCTGGGCGACCTATGCGGTCGTCGCGCTGTCGCTGGCGCTGTTTGCCTACAACAAGGGCCTGCCGCTGACGCTCCGCTCCGTCTTCTACCCGATCTTTGGCGAGCGCGTCTGGGGCTGGCCGGGCCATGTGATCGATATCCTGGCCGTCTTCGCCACCATCTTCGGCCTGTCCACATCGCTTGGCATCGGTGCCGAACAGGCGGGGGCAGGGCTTAATTTCCTCTTCGGGCTACCCTCCGGCGTCGGCATGACTGTCTTCCTGGTCATCATCATCACCGGTATCGCCACCGCCTCGGTGATCGCCGGCATGGACAAGGGCGTAAAGCGCCTCTCCGAGGCCAACATGGCGCTTGCCTTCCTGCTCCTGATGTTCGTGATCCTGGTCGGACCGACGCTGCAGATCCTGCGGAACTTCTTCCTGAACCTGCTCGCCTATGTGGAATACCTGCCGGCGCTGTCGAATCCGTTCGGCCGTAACGATGACAACTTCCGGCATGGCTGGACCGCCTTCTACTGGGCCTGGTGGATCAGCTGGTCGCCCTTCGTCGGCATGTTCATCGCCCGCGTCAGCCGGGGGCGCACGGTGCGCGAGTTCCTGATCGCGGTGCTGCTCATCCCGTCACTCGTCTCGACGATCTGGATGACGGCGCTCGGCGGCACGGCGATCAGCCAGGTGGTTTCGCAGGGGCTGACCTCGGTGCAGGACGCGGCGCTCGAGATCCAGCTCTTCGAGATGCTGGCGCACCTGCCGCTGACGCAGCTCACCTCGCTGATCGGCATCATCCTGGTGATCGTCTTCTTCGTCACCTCGTCCGATTCCGGCTCGCTGGTGATCGACACGATCGCGGCCGGCGGCAAGGTGAATGCGCCGGTTCCGCAACGCGTCTTCTGGGCGACGTTCGAGGGACTGGTTGCGATCGCCCTGATGCTGGGCGGCGGGCTTGCGGCGCTGCAGGCCATGGCGGTCTCCACCGGCTTTCCGTTTGCCATCGTGCTGCTCGCGGCGACCTGGTGCCTGTTCAAGGGCCTGATGGCGGAACCGCGGCCGCTCTCCGGGACGCCCAAAGCCGCCTGAGGCAGGCTGCCGGCCGCAGATTTTTTTGCTGCGGCCGGTCGGCGGTGGCGCTACTCCTTCGTCTTCCAACGGAGAAGGAGTTGACGATGCTTTACGCAATCCTCTGCTATGCCGACGAGGAAAAGGTCTTTGCCTGGTCGAAGGAGGAAGAGGCGGCCGTGATGGGGCGTCTCCAGGCCGTGCAGGAGCCGCTCGCAAAGGCCGGCAAGCTCGGGCCCACCGGACGGCTGATGCCGACGACGGCAGCCACCACGGTGCGCAAGGGCAGGGACGAGCCGCTGGTCGTCGATGGCCCCTTTGCCGAGACGAAGGAAGTGCTGCTCGGCTTCTATACCGTCGACGTCGAGAACCTCGATGAGGCGATCGCCTTTTCCAAGGAACTCTCTGCCGTCAACCCCGGCTCCACGTCCTATGAAATCCGGCCCTTCTACGTCTTCCATCCCGGGAGTTCCCCCACATGAAGGACCTCGCCTGGATCGATCTTGCGCTGACGGCGGCCCGGCCGCAGGCCATGGGCGCTCTCTTGCGCTATTTCCGTGACCTCGACACGGCGGAAGAGGCGTTCCAGGAGGCGTGCCTGAGGGCGATCCGAACCTGGCCTGACAAGGGGCCGCCGCGCGATCCGACCGCATGGCTGATCTTCGTCGGCCGGAACAGCGGCGTCGACCAGATCCGCAAGACGGCGCGCAACACCGCGCTGCCGGACGAGAAGGTGCTGTCCGACCTCTCCGATGCCGAGGCCGACATGGCCGAGCGGCTCGACAGCTCGCATTACCGCGACGACATCCTGCGGCTGATGTTCATCTGCTGCCATCCGGACCTGCCGGCGACGCAGCAGATCGCGCTGGCGCTCCGGATCGTGTCCGGCATCAGCGTCGCCCAGATCGCACGCGCCTTCATCGTGTCGGAAAGCGCGATGGAGCAAAGGATCACCCGGGCGAAGGCGCGCGTCGCCAAGGCGGGACTGCCGTTCGAGGCGCCAAGCGCCGCCGAGCGGGCCGAGCGGCTGCCGCCGGTCATGGCGATGATCTACCTCGTCTTCAACGAGGGCTATTCCGCGGGCATGAGCAATCCCGATGTTGCGGCGCTTTGCGAGGAGGCGATCCGGCTCGCGCGTCTGCTTCAGCGGATCTTCCCGGCCGAGCCCGAGATCATGGGGCTTGCCGCGCTGATGCTGCTGCAGCATTCCCGCCGCGAGGCACGCTATGACGGAGAGGGCCAGATCATCCTGCTCGAGGACCAGGACCGCTCGCTCTGGGACCGCCGGCAGATCGACGAGGCGCTGGCGCTGCTCGACAAAGCGATCCGCCACCGCAAGCCAGGGCCCTACCAGGTCCAGGCGGCAATCGCCGCGCTGCATGCACGTGCCCTGACGGCGGACGAGACGGACTGGAAGGAGATCGAACTCCTCTACCAGCTCCTGGAAAAGCTCAACCCGTCGCCGGTCGTCTCGCTGAACCGGGTCGTCGCCTTTTCGAAGCTGCGCGGCCCCGTCGAGGCGCTCACCATGCTGGAACCGCTGGCGGATGCGCTCGATGGATACTTCTATTTCCACGGCGTGCGCGGCGCGCTGCTTGCCCAGACGGGCGAGACGAGGGAGGCGAGGGAGGCGTTCGGCCGGGCGATCTCCCTTGCCCGCTCGCCGGCGGAGGCCGCCCATGTGCGGCTGGAACTGGACAAGCTGAAGGAAGAAGCCATCCTCTCCTGAAATCTTCACCTCGCCATGTCGGCAAACGCCACCGTCATCCGTCCTTGGGACATCACCAGATCATCGGAGGGATTGAAGATGGACATGACGAACAAGACACCGGGCCACGAACTCGTTCTGGTGCGCGAATTCGATGCGCCGCGCGAGAAGGTCTACAAGGCCTGGACCACGCCGGAACTGATGAAGGTGTGGTTCTGCCCGGAGCCCTGGAAGGTGACCGAGGCCGATCTCGATCTTCGCGCCGGCGGGCGCTGCAATATCGTCATGGAGGGGCCGAACGGCGAGGTCATCCCGAACCGGGGCGTCTACCTCGAACTGGTCGAAAACGAGAAGCTGGTGGTGACCGACGCCTTTACCGAAGGCTGGGTCCCGACGGACAAGCCCTTCATGGTGGCGACCGTGCTCCTGGAGGAACTGCCGGGCGGGCGCACCCGCTATACCGCCAGGGCACTGCACTGGACGGAAGAGGACAAGAAGGCCCACGAAGAGATGGGCTTCCACGAAGGCTGGGGCAAGGCAGCCGACCAACTGGCTGCGTTGCTGGCGCGGATGTGAACGGGCGCCAGTCGAAGACGAGAGGGAAGGGGTGATCCCTTCCCATCTTCGGGTTGAAGCGATTGGTCTCCAAGTGTCCGGTAGGCCATGCCCTCCGCGCCAAGGCCTAATCTGGTTCATGAGAGACGCAAGAAACCGTCTGTTGAGCCGAAGCGAAACTCATGCAGACATGGGCGGCACTCGTTTCCACATCTTCGGCTCGACCATGAAAGCTCTGCCTCTCGCTATCGCATCGTTTCTTCTGTTTGCCGCTGCGGCCTCCGCCCAGCCTGCGCCATCGCTCTACACGACCTGCGAAAAGCTGGTGGAGGACTTGAAGGATTTCCATCCCCCTGAGGGCGATCTCGTCGTTATTGAGGTGACCGGCCGGCTGGAAGTGGCCGAGACCGGTGACGGCCTCGCCTATATGGGCGTCTGCGGAAACCAGGCGCCGAAGGTCATGTGCGTCACCTACAAGCTGAACGGGTTCGACGTCGGCGATCGCGTCACGGTCACCGGCTCCTTTCGGCGGCTGGAGCCGGACTTCATCGTGCTCGACCCCTGCCTGAACTCGCCTCCGGGAGGGGAGTAAGCCAGTTCCGGAAGCACATGAACTGCTTCTCGCTTCGATTCCGCTATCATGCGCAAGCGATTGACCACGCTTGTCTATTCAACCCATTTGATCCAGCTGGACCTGTCGCGTCTCGCGCCTTGGGCGGTCGCTGCGGGCGAGGTAGAGCTCGGCGAGGATCAGGTTCGGCACCCAGGCCAGGAAGGAGATGATCGGGTAGCTGACATCGAAGGGGATGCTGAGCGCCCCGGCAATTGCGAGATAGACGCGCAGGTTGACGGCCGCAAAGGTGAGGGCCCAGGAGCGGATCATCCAGCGGCGGTGGTCGGGGAAGCGGCGCTCGCGAGCCCGCTGCCAGCCATAGCTGATCGTGACGGCCCAGATCGCCGACAGGCTGCCGAAACCGGCCATGGCGACCGGACCCATCGTGGTGCCAAGCGCGAGGGCCAGCCCGGTGACGGCGCCGATCAGGCAGGCGACGGCATAGACGCGCCCCGTCCACCGGTGTACCGCGGGCCGCGTTCTCAGCAGCCGCCCGACGAACTGGAAAGACCCGATCAGCAGGGCCGTGGCGGCGGCAGCAGCGTGGAGGGGGAGCCAGGGCATGGCAAAGGCGTTGGCGACAATCTTCGGCGGCATTGGGCCGACGCCGATGACGTAGCGATACGAGGCGGCTGCTACCGCTACGCTGGCGAAGGTAGCGATGAGCCAGGCGACATTCCCAAGCGCCGGTACGCGTTGCATGACTGCATTCATGGGGCGATCTCCACAGGTTGCTGCCAGAAAGCTCGCTTCCTGCCGAAGCGGGCGCCAGCCGGACTTCGCCAATGGTGCCATGGCTTCGCGAGCGGTGCGGGATCGGGTAGGCTCGCGTCTCGACTTCCGTCCTTCCCTGGGGCAAGAAACGGCAATGCGGCACGTCTCGGAGCTTGGCCTCTTCATCCTGATCGGCGCGGTTCTCGCGGTCCTTGGGCCCTATGGCACGGTGGCTGATCCAGTCCTTCCGCGAGCGCTCTTCTGGCTGGGCACGATCACGGCCGGCGGTGTGGTCGGGATCCTGTTCGACATGGTCGTGCAGCGAAGGCTGAAGGAGCCCTGGCTGCGCATGGCGGTCGTCTCGGTGGTGATGACGCCGGTGGTGACGCTGATCGTGCTGCAGGCGATGAACCTGCTGCTCGGTCACGACCATGCCGTCATGTCTCCCTTCACGCGGCAGCTGCTCTGGCAGGTCTTCATCGTCTGCCTGGTGGTCATGGGTCTGCGGACGCTCGTGCAGCACAGGCCTGAACCGGTGATCGAAACGCGTACCGTGATTGCGCCGCCGCTGCCGGAGGCGGAGGCGAAGCTGCGCAGCCGGCTTTCCGCCCGGCGGCGGACGGCGCGGCTGATCGCGCTGGAAGCTGACGATCATTACGTGCGGGTCCATACCGATGCTGGCATCGAGCTCCTCACCCTGCGTTTCTCCGATGCGGTGGAGGAGCTCTGTAGCGCGCATGGCTATCGCGTCCACCGGTCCTGGTGGGTGGCGGCCGATGCGATCCGTTCGGCCCGCTGGCGGCGGGGAAGCGGAGAGCTGGAGCTGGAGGACGGGTCGCTGGTTCCGATCAGCCGCAGCGGCGCGCCCTTGCTGCGCGCTGCCGGCTGGCTCTGAGGCTGGACGACGGCCGCGGGGGAGGTCTTACCCGCGGCCATCATCCGGTCCGCCGCCGTGGTCAGAGGCGGGCTTCGAGGATCAGGTTGAACGGCGTCTGCATCGCCCGGCGGAAGCGGGTGAAGCCCGCCTTGCGGAAGATGTCCTTCAACCTTGCCTCGCCGGCCTGGGCGCCAAGGACGGTGTGGCCTCCATCCGAGATGGCATGGGCGCAGCAGATGGTTGTCGAGGCCGCATAGTAGAGCCGCCCGACGGGTGAGATATTGTCCTCGACCCGGTCGTTGGCGAAGGGCTCGACGAGCATCACCGTTCCGTCCTTGGCCAGGGCTCCGGCCGCATGCGTGGCGGCTGCCACCGGATTGCCCATGTCGTGCAGGCAGTCGAAGAAGCAGATGAGGTCATAGCCGGTTCCCGGGTAGTTCTCTGCCCGTGCCGTGGAGAAGGTCACCCGGTCGGAGACGCCGGCCTCCTTCGCGACCTTGTGGGCCTCCAGCACTGACTTGTCGTGCGTGTCAAAGCCGTGGAACCTGGACTCGGGGAAGGCTTCCGCCATCAGCACGGTCGAATGGCCGTGGCCGCAGCCGACATCGGCGACCCGTGCCCCTGCCTTCAGCTTGTCGACCACCCCGTCGAGCGCCGGCAGCCATTCCGGCACGAGGCTGGCGCGGTAGGCGTTGCGGTAGAAGGACGCGACCCCGCAGAAGAGCCGGCCGTCATGGTCGCCCCAGGGAATGCCGGCGCCGGTGCGGAAGGCCTCCACCGCCTTTTCCTCGTCGGCCCACATCGAGGCCGGAGTCGCCCAGGCATTCGGGATGAACACCGGGCTGTCCTCGTTTGCCAGCACGAAGGCCTGTTCCGGCGTCAGTTCATAAGTGCCGCTGACGGCGTGGTAGGTCACATAGCCGCCCGCGACCTGCGAGTTCAGCCACTCGCGGACATAGCGTTCGGCGCAGCCGGCGCGGCTGGCAATCTCGCGGGAGGTGAGCGGCCCGCGATCTGCCATCGCCTTGTAGAGGCCGAGCCGATGGCCGAGGCTGACCATGACGCCGCCATAGCCGGCGGAGAGGTCGCTGACAACGCGGCCGACCAACGTATCAAGCTTGGCGCTGTCGATTGCCCTGGTTTGCAAGGTATCCATGATGTTTCTCCTGATTGAAAACCTCCGTTCGAGGTGAGGAGACCATCGCAGGCGGGGAGGTCAGGCGGCAGAGCGGTGCCGGCCAGAACCGGGCCATTTGCGCCATTGGATGATGAAGCGCTTCACCCACGCCATGGTGCCCGATGCGCTTCGGGCATAAGATGGTCATCGTCAGGGACGGACGATGGACAAGTCAGTCGGAGAAAAGAATGGCGGGCCGCAGCCGCTTCATGTCAGCCTCCTGGCGTTGCCGGAGGCGGCGGTGTCGACGCTGAGCGGCATCTTCGACGTCATGAACGCCTTCTCCATCGTGCCTGCCGGAGTGGGCATCCCGAAGACGCCACCGTTCCACGTCGAGATCGTCGGCGAGCGGGCCGGTCCGCTGACGCTTGCGAGCCACGTGCCGATGATGGTGCAACGGCCAATCTCAGACATCGAGCGCACCGATATCCTTATCGTACCGTCGGTGGTGCTCTCGGCAGATGGCTGGGCCAAGGGTCGCTATCCCGAGCTGGTCGACTGGTGCCGCAGGATGCACGCGAAAGGCGCCCTGATCTGCTCCGCCTGTTCGGGGATTTTCCTGCTTGCCGAAACCGGGATCTTCCATGGCGCCGACGCGACCGTCCATTTCGGCTATGCCGACACCTTCCGCCGCGCCTATCCGCAGGTGCCGATCCATCCGGAACAGGTGCTGGTGGTCGCAGGGCAGAGAGACGAGCTGATCACCTCAGGCGCTTCGATGACGTGGCACGATCTCGTGCTCTACCTGATCGCCCGTCATGCGGGGGCGACGGCGGCGCAGACGGTGGCGCGCTACTTCGCGCTGCAATGGCACCAGGACGGGCTTTCTCCCTACATGGTGTTCGAGGGCAGGCGCGACCACGGCGACCAGGCAATCCAGACAGCGCAGGACTGGCTGGCAGGCCATTTCTCCGTCGCCAATCCGCTGGAGGAGATGGCGAGGAAGGCGGGGCTCACGGAGCGGACCTTCAAGCGCCGCTTCACCCAGGCGACCGGCATGAGCCCGATCGCCTATGTCCAGCGCCTGAGGATCGAGGAGGCCAAGCGCCGGCTGGAGCGAACCGAGGCGCCGGTCGACGAGATCAGCTGGCAGGTCGGCTATGAGGAGCCGGCCTTTTTCCGCCGGCTGTTCAAGCGGGTGACGGGGCTTTCGCCCGGCGTCTACCGGCGACGATTCCAGGTGCCGGGATTTGCGCGGCAGGGGGCGCGGCGGACTCAAACCGTAGCAATTGAAGATGGCTAGAGATCACGCTCATTGTTGCGTCGCCGCGCACTACGGTCCTGCCAAAGTTCCCACGACGGAAGTTATTCCTGAGATAATCAAGCCCATGAATATTCCTCCTAATACTACCCTGTGTGTAGTGGCATTGTCCTTGTTCTCCTCAAGAACATTCACTGGGAAAGCCCACTTCAGATACATAAACAAGGCCCGATAAAGGATCAGACACATGCCGCTTGCGTAGATGAAAAATGCCACCCGGTAGGATGCGAGCGGGCCGTTAGCGGGGAAGAAGTAGTCATTGTAGACTGTCACCCAATAAAGCGCGTACGGGATAGCAACAAACCAAAGCCCGATATCGTATGCGAACTTCTCATGAATAAATGAGTGGAACCTGCGCTTGCTGCAGAGCTTGCTGGTGACAATGGTCTGCACTGCGCGGAAGTACCCAACATCATCCGCTTTGATTTCCACTAGACTTGAATTCGCTGTTGGCTCGGACACCAGAGGGTTTGGGTCAAATAACGGTGGCTTGTCGAAGTGGAGCCACACATAGAAGCGGTTACGTGGCTCTGCCCCATCAGAATGGCGTTTGAAGGCTGTGACATTGGTAAAGAGGATCGTCTTGATGGGCTGAGGCAAATGCGTTGACTCAAAAATAGTCTCGTCTTCGCCGTATGTTGTCTCTCCATCGAAGCCGATTATCGACACCGTGACGCGGAATGCGTCGTCCAGGAGAAACGTATTCCTTTTCGCAAAATCCTCTTCGCTTACCTCTTCCGGTCTTGCGAGTTTAGATATTATGGCTTCCCCCTCTTTCTGAGTGAGCGCCGTCAGTTCCCGGTAAGCTGCTTTGACAACAGATAAACTAAGTTGGCATCCTCTGATCGGAATATCGTCCGCATACCACTGGACTTTTCCCTTACTTTCCTTCCGAAGTGCGTCATCACTCATTTAGCGGCCACCAGTTATTTGTTTGGCTCCAATATTAGCCAATTGCCACACTTATCCAATCCGTCGAACGCATCGTTCGACGGATTAGCATTTGCCGATCGCGCCAGGGCTCTCTATCTCCGGGAAAACCTTCGGATTGGATGCCGCCCATGGAACTCGGACTCTATACCTTTGCCGACGTCGACCCCAATGCCGCCGACAAGGGTGCGGCGGGAGCTGAGCGGCTGAAGAACCTTCTCGAAGAGATCGAACTGGCCGACCAGGTGGGGCTCGATGTCTTCGGGCTCGGCGAGCATCACCGGCCTGACTACGTGGTTTCCTCGCCGGCGACGGTGCTGGCGGCAGCGGCGGTGAAGACGAAGAACATCCGGCTGACGAGTGCGGTCTCCGTGCTTTCCTCCGACGAGCCGGTGCGGGTCTTCCAGCAGTTTTCCACCCTCGACCTTCTCTCCAACGGCCGTGCAGAGATCATGGCCGGGCGCGGCTCCTTCATCGAATCCTTCCCGCTGTTCGGCTACGATCTCGGCGACTACGACCAGCTGTTCGCCGAAAAGCTCGACCTGTTGATGGCGATCCGCGACCAGGAAGTGGTCACCTGGACCGAAGGGCAGTTGCGGCCGCCGATCAACGGGCGCGGCGTCTACCCGCGACCGCTGCAGGAGAAGCTGCCGTTGTGGATCGCCGTTGGCGGCACGCCGCAATCGGTGGCGCGGGCGGGCGCGCTCGGCCTGCCGGTGGCGCTCGCCATCATCGGCGGCGAGTACCCGCGCTTTGCGCCGCTCTTCCACCTTTATCGCGAAGCGGCGCGGCGGGCAGGCAATGACCCTGCGACGCTGAAGACAAGCATCAACGTGCACGGCTTCATCGCCGACACGACCGAGCTTGCGGCCGACCAGTTCTACGGACCGCAGGCGGCGGTAATGGACCGCATCGGCCGCGAGCGCGGCTGGGGGCCGACCAACCGTGCGCATTACGATGCTGCGCGCGGACCCATCGGCAATCTCTTCGTCGGCGATCCGGAACTGGTGGCGGAGAAGATCGTCGCGGCTCACAAGGTGTTCGGCAATGACCGGTTCCTGATCCAGATGGCGATCGGGCTGATGCCGCACGACCAGATCATGCGCGGCATCGAGCTCTACGGCACGAAAGTCGCGCCGCTGGTCAGAAAGGCATTGACCGGCTCGGCGGATGGCGGCAAACCCGCCGCCAAAACCGGATGATGGAATGATCGTTAGAACGGAAGACGAGCTCGCCAAGCTCAAGGATGTCGGGCGCCTCTGCGCCATCTCGATCGAGACGATGGCGAAGGCGCTTGAGCCGGGTATCACCACCGCCGAGCTCGATGCGATCGGGCGCAAGGTGCTGGAGGACAATGGCGCCCAGTCCGCGCCGGAATTCTGCTACAAATTTCCGGGCGCCACTTGCATCAGCGTCAACGAGGAAGTCGCCCATGGCATTCCCGGTGCGCGGGTGATCCAGGCGGGCGATCTGGTGAATATCGACGTGTCGGCGGTGAAGGACGGCTTCTTCGGTGATGCCGGCGCGTCCTACGCGGTGCCGCCGGTGACGCGGCAAGTGGAAAAGCTCTGCCGCGACGGGCGCCGGGCGCTCTGGACCGGGCTGCAGCAGGTCAGGACCGGCCGGCCGCTTGCTGGGATCGGCAATGCGATCGGCGCCTTCGCAAAAAAGAACCGCTATACGCTGATCCAGAACCTTTCCAGCCACGGCATCGGGCTGACGCTGCACGACGAGCCCAAGGAAGTACCGACCTGGCCCGACCCGACGGAGACGCGGGTCATCGAGGAGGGGCTGGTCTTCACGGTTGAGCCCTTCCTGTCTCTCGGCGCTGACTGGGCCGAGGACGGCGACAACGGCGATCCCTGGACGCTCTACAGCGAACCGCGGGCGCCGACGGTGCAGTACGAGCACACCATCGTCGCCACGAAGAACGGGCCGATCATCCTGACGCTGCCGGATTGAGGTTCTATCGGGAGCCGCGGGATGTAAGAGCCCCTGACGGCCGGTCCATTCATTGAACCTGCACCGCCAGGGGGCACTGCACGCTTGCGAGACGATGGCTGGCGGGGCCTCATGCCCGGCCCTTGCCGACGACCTCATGTCGCCCGACCGACTCGACTGGTGGATCTAAGTCATAATCAGAGGAAAGGTTCAGATGCTGGCTGTGGGCGTGCCTGCTACTGGTCAATGAAGTGTGAAGCCGCTTGTGTAGCTGTGTCGTTTGGAGGCAGGGCTGACCGGGTTCAAGACAGAATTAGCGCCTCGTGAAATGCCGGCCTGTGGATAAGATCAAGACCCGGCGCAAAGGCGCGATCGCGAATCAATGTCAAAGGCGGGGGCGGCGCACGTGCCGCACCCGCCTTTGGTGAATCTTTTACATCTGTTCTTTCTGGGCGCCGCTGTTCGGCTTTGCGGGGCCAAGGACTGGCTTCTTGCCGAGTGGCGCCATGGGCGTCGGTTTGAATTCGCCCTTGCCGTCGATCGACGAGCCTTCCGACCAGCGGCCCGGAGCGGGATTGTCGTCGCCGACCGTGAAGCCGAGGAAGGAATAGCTGAATTCCTGGTTCTCCTGCTCCTGCGGGAAGCTGTTGGGGATCGGGAAGACATCCTGCGGGCCGCCCAGTTCCTCGAGAGCTGCCATCCACTGGTTCTGGTGCATGGTATCGCGGGCGATCAGGAAGGACAGCATGTCCTTCATGCCTGGATCATTGGTCATGTTGTAGAGGCGAACCGCCAGGATGCGGCCCGTCGACTCCGCCGTCACATTGGCCGTCATGTCGGCGGCGATATTGCCGCTGGCGTAGATATGCGACATGTCGAAGGGCACGCCGTCGGAATCGACCGGCATGGCCGAGAGACCGGCGGACAGCAGGTTCTTCAGGTTGATGCCCCCAAGCACGGCGCCGCCGACCGGGTCATTGGCGACCTCCTCGCGAAGGCTGAGCGGAGCGCCTTCGAGATTGAGGGCCACGGCCGTTGCCAGCATCTCGATATGGCCGAGTTCTTCAGCTGCGGTGTTCATCAGCAGGTCGCGAAACTTGGGATTACCGCGGGCACCGCAGGCCTGGAAGAAATACTGCATAGCGACGCGGATCTCGCCCTCGACGCCGCCGATCGCCTGCTGCAACGCACGCGCGAACAGCGGATCGGGATTTTCGACACGCACGGGATATTGCAGCTTGCCGTCGGTATAGAACATGACTCTCTCCTTCATGTTGGGGACGGGCGCCGAACAAGACGAGCCCGGCAAGGTTCCTGCGGGATTTTTGGCGGACGCGCATTTTTGTGATGCTGGCTGCGACCGCGATCGCGGGTGGCCCGATATGCGGGCCACCTCCTTTGCTCATGAGAGATGGGCAACGGGTGCGTTACAGGTTCCGAAGCGCTCGATCACGTCCGCCAGAGAGGCGTGGCCGAGGCAGGCATTGCTTCCTGGCGCATCGCAACCGCCTTCGAGCGCGGTGGCGTAAGCCACGGCGGGATCGGCTTCCAGCCTCCGCCGCAGTGCCGACAGCTTCGGCCAGCGTTCCCGGTCGGTCACCTCGTGGATATCCAGCCATCTTGCTACTCCGACGAACAGCGCATCGGCCAGCGTCGGCCGGTCGCCGACAAGGTAGGGCGTCTGCTCGATCATCGCCTCCAGCTTGTCGTGGCGCTCGATGACCGCCTCGCGCCCCGCCCGGCTCAAGGCGGCCTGATAGACCGGATCGGGATCGGCCAACTCCATCGCAGTCCAGAGCGGTGAGAAGGCGCCGGTGAAGCCGGTGTTCACATAGGCCATCAACTGGTGCATGCGATCCGCCTCTTGCGAGCGCGGATCGAAGCTGATGCGCCGCTGCGTATCCCGCGCCTCCAGCCAGGCTGCGATGGCCATTGTCTCGGACAGCGGGCGCCCGGTATCAGTGATTAGTACCGGTGTCTCGTGGCGTGCGTTGACGCGGGCGTAGGAGGGATCACGCATTTCGCCCAGCATGTCGACCCGGCACAGGCGATAGGGACTGCCTAGCCATTCGAGCGCCGCGACAAGGCCGAGCGAGCTTCCGGCAGGGAAGCCATAGAGGAGGATCGGTTCCATTCTTTCGTTCTCCGTGATTTCTGATGATCACGCTGCGCAGCGGCCTGGAAGCTAGCCGGATCGCGGCTTAAGTAAATTACGCACATTTCTGTAACCGCGGAGGATCATTATGAAGGACCTCGTCTCCCGCTGCCCCATCGAGGAGGTCATGCAGGTCCTGAGTGGCCGTTGGCCGACGCTGCTGATCTACTACCTGAAGGACGAGACCAAGCGGTTCAGCGACCTTCGCCGGGATAATCCGACTGTCTCACATCGCATGCTGGCGCTTGAACTCCGCAAACTGGAGAAGGCCGGTATCGTGCGGCGGACCAGTTACGCGGGCTATCCGCTCCGGGTGGAATATGATCTGACGCCTGCCGGGCGGCAGCTTGTGCCGCTGGTCGACGCGATCGGCGACTGGTGGGAGGACCTGCATCCCTTGAGTGGTGAGGTTGCCGAGGCCCGGTCCGTCGCGTGAGCCAGCCTGGCGAATACGGGGTGATCGATCATCTCCCATGGGGAGATGCATGAGGATTTGTGGTTTGTCGTGCCGGCGCGGTGGTGCGATAAGCCGTTCATGGCAGCACGCTTTCCTGGCGAACACGCTTCTCCCTTCCTGATCGGCGTTGCCGGCGGTGCCGCCATGGCCGCCGCAATGGGTTTCGGCCGCTTCGTCTATACGCCGATCCTGCCAGGCATGATGGAAGGGGCCTCGCTCTCCGCCGCCGATGCCGGGCTGATCGCGGGTGCAAATTTTGCCGGCTATCTCCTGGGTGCCGTGCTTGCCGGGTTCGGATGGGCAGCCGGGCGGGAGAGGGCGGTGGCAATGCTCGGCCTCGTGTCGACGGTCGTCCTGCTCGCGGCCATGGCCATGGTCGACGGCCTTGCCGCCTTCACTGTCATCCGCTTTCTCGCCGGACTGGCGAGTGCCCTCGCCATGGTCTTCACGTCGTCTATCGTGCTGGCACAGTCGGCACGCGGCGAGTCGGTGCAGATCCTGCATTTCGGCGGCGTCGGCCTTGGCATCGCGCTTTCGTCGGCGCTGGTCTTCGTCTTCAACCTGATTGCCGGAGACGGCGCCCATGGCTGGCGGAGCGAGTGGATCGGCAGTGCGGTTGCCGCTGGCATCCTCGTGATGCTTGCCATGCGGTTCCTGCCGCGCCCGACCGGCGGGCAGGCGACGGTGCGCGAGCCGCAACTTGTGTGGGAGCGGCCGCTTCTGCTGGTAACCGCGTCCTACGGACTGTTCGGCTTCGGCTACGTGATCACGGCGACGTTCCTAGTGACCATGGCGCGGGCGGCTGATGCCGGCGCCTCTGTCGAGTTCCTGGCGTGGCTGGGGACAGGTCTGGCGGCGGCCCTGTCGCTCGTTCTCTGGCGCGGGTTCGTGCGGCGGTTCGGCCTGATCGCAACCTATGCCGCCTGCATCGCCGTCGAAGCGATCGGGGTTCTGGCTTCGGTTCTGCTGCCACCGGCGGCCGGCGCGCTTGTCGGTGGCATATTTTTGGGCCTTACCTTCATGGCGGTGACGGCTTACGGCCTGCAACTCGGGCGTCGGTTGGCGGCGGACAGCCCACGGCGGGCGCTCGCATCGATGACGGCAGCCTTCGGGACAGGTCAGATCATCGGGCCGCTGCTGGCGGGTTGGCTGGCGGAGGCCAGCGGCTCCTTCACCTGGCCGACGGTGCTGGCGGCGGCCGTGCTGGCGGTTTCCGCGGCGCTGGCTGCGCCGCTTATAGCGCCCGGCCGCATAATCCGCTGAGGGTATTAGCGCCGCTTTGACCGGGCCGCTGATTACAATTGGGTAAGGGAGCGGTGACGGCATTGCTGGTCACACAGTTCTGCCCTAGTTTGCGGCCACCTAGCAGAGGCCCAGACGGGCGAAATCCAGCCAAGCGAGCCTGCCCCACGTGTTCAAGTCATTCTTCCCGCAGCCGAAGCTGTTCTTCACGTCCACCGCCATTTGGTCCATTCTCGCCATCGTGTTCTGGTACACGATGGGCGAAGACCTGGGCGCCGCCTTCGGCATGCCGCCGGTTCCCGTCAACGACGCGCCGGAGGTCGGCATATCTACCTTCTGGTCGCCGGCATTCCTGTGGTTCTACATCTACTTCGCCCTGATCACGCTGATCTTCGCGGCGTTCTGGTTCTGGTACCAGCCGCATCGCTGGCAGATGTGGTCGGTGCTCGGCTCTGCGCTCATCCTCTTCACGACCTATTTCCAGGTGCAGGTGAGTGTTGCGATCAACAACTGGTACGGGCCGTTCTGGGATCTCGTGCAGCAGGCGGTATCGCAGTCGGCGCCGGTAACGGCGGAGCAGTTCTACGGGCAGATCGCCATCTTCCTCGGGATCGCCATGGTGGCGGTGGCGGTGGCGGTCATGACGCGCTTCTTCGTCAGCCATTACATCTTCCGCTGGCGCACTGCGATGAACGAATACTACATGTCGCAGTGGCCGAAGCTGCGCCGTATCGAGGGTGCTTCCCAGCGCGTGCAGGAAGATACGATGCGCTTCTCCTCAACGGTGGAAGGGCTCGGCGTCAGCTTCATCGATTCCATCATGACGCTGATCGCGTTCACGCCGGTGCTGATGCGGCTGTCGCAGAACATCACCGAACTGCCACTGGTCGGCGAGATACCTTACCCGCTGGTGACGGCGGCCATCCTCTGGTCACTGTTCGGCACCGTCTTCCTGGCACTGGTGGGCATCAAACTGCCGGGGCTCGAATTCCGCAACCAGCGTGTCGAGGCCGCCTACCGCAAGGAGCTCGTTTATGGCGAGGACCATGCGGATCGCGCCGAACCGATGACCGTGGCGGAGTTGTTCGACAACGTGCGGCGCAACTACTTCACGCTCTATTTCCACTATCTCTATTTTAACATCGCCCGCATCTTCTACCTGCAGATCAACAACATCTTCTCGCTGCTGATCCTGGCGCCGTCGATCATCGCGGGGAAGATCTCGCTGGGGGCGCTGAACCAGATCTCCGGCGCCTTTGGTCAGGTGACGTCGTCCTTCCAGTACCTGGTTTCCTCCTGGCCGACGATCGTCGAGCTGCTATCCATCTACAAGCGCCTGCGTGCATTCGAGAAGGCGATCGACAACCAGCCTCTGCCTGAGATCGACCAGCATTATCTGGAACGGGAAGCAAGAGGCGGCGAACTGGAAGCCGACCGCCCGACCTAGCGGCAGCATGCTTGCCCGCGCCGGAGCAATCCGGGCGGTTGGGTGGGGAGAGGGCAGGCGGTGGCGTAAGGGGTTGGTGTTTCAGGCGTTCCGCCTGCCCCGGCTGCATATTCTGTCGGAAATCGTACCTGCATTTCCGGCAGTCCTCACAGCCGTCACCGGCGCCGAGCCTTAAACCCAAGTGGGCAGCCGGTTCGCGACCCGGCATCCCCTTCCGATGACGCCGCCATTGTCGCAGCATCGGCGGGCGGGGGGATGAATAGGGAGGATGGCGGTCGCTATGTCGTTGAAGATGCAGGACTGAGGCTCCGCGACGGACGGAAAACGTCCCCGCACCGAACCTGCCTAAGCTGGCTCCGGGTCGATAGCACTGACGACCCGGGCAACGATTTCCGCCATCGTCGCCTCGTCCAGTGTTTCGATGTATTGCGCCGTCCGCTGCTGTATCCGAGCCTGGATGTCGAAGCTTCGCACCTGGTTACAGACGGCGACACCGGTGGTGTCGTGGCCCGTCACCGGAACAGCGAGACCGACTTCGCGCGAGAAGGCTCCGCCTGTCGTTATCGGGACCGTCATCGAGACGCCCAGCGCATTGATCTCGCGCGGGGTGATGACAACATAGCGATGCCTGTTCTTCATCTCGCGCCCGGCGACGGGATTGGGATCGATCCAGTAAACGTCGCCGCGCTTCGGCACGTTGCTGCGGATCATCAACCGATCTCACGACCGACGGGATCGCCGTCCAGCGGTGTCGTTTCCGCAAGTTTAGCCATCTCGTCGGATCCTTTCAGCAGTTCGCCGAGCGTGTACCGTTTCCTTGCCGCCTGGACCGGGCGGGCAACGAGGGCTCCGTCGGTCACGACCAGGGACAACTGATCGCCGACTTGGGTCTGCATCAACTGCAGGAGCGCCGGCGGGATGGTGACGACTGCGGCCCCGCCCTGTCGCCTGATCTTCGTGGTGATGGTCATTGTGTCACTCCGGGTGTGCTACATATGTAGCACATTTGGAGCCAATATCCAGTCAGCTGCTACAGACCTGAGACATCTCGGCCATCGCGACCCTCCATTTCCTTTATCGCCTCGCGATAGGTGACGCAGCCGACGTCCGGTTGGCCGCAGACTTCGGTGACGAGGCGCTCCATGGCCCGCCAGTAGGCGCCCTCGTTCATCTCGACGAAATGCAGGCCGATCTGCATGGGAATGCGGTCGCCTTCATATTGCCGGTCGAAGGCCGCGCGGAAGGCGGCATAGGCGCGCTCCTCGAATTCGGCCGAGCGGCTCGGGTTCTCGACGCCGGCCGAGTGGCGGATGAAGAGATTGTAGTCCATGGCGATGATCGGGCGGCTCTTCGGTCCTTCCGGAATAAGGGGAAGACCAAAAGCAAGCACGCCCTTCCGCTCCTTCGGCATCAGCGGCCCCTTGGTCACCGTGCTGGCGTCATAGACGAAGCCTTCGGCGCGCTCGGCCTCGAACAGGCTGTCGGGGGCGGAGAGATAGGGCGCGCGAAAGCCGTCGATGCCGGCCACGAAGCCGTTCCAGCCCTCCGGTTCCTCCGCGGCAGCGTCATTCGCCGTCCAGGCGCCGGAGAGGATGGCGCGAAAGCTCTGCATCTCGTTCTTCCAGTCGGACACCGACCAGGGCGCGCCGTCGAAATGGCCGCAGGTGTGGCTGGCGATCTCATGGCCTTCCCGGTGAGCCTGCCAGACATGGGAAAGCCGGGTGCGGGCTTCCTCGCGCGTCTGCGCAAAGCCGATATTCGAGCGTCCTGCCTTGCGATCAGGGCCCTTGTAGGCAGTAGCGTCCTCGCGGGCGATGACCAGCGAGCAGGAAAGGAAATAGGTGAAGCGGATATCTGCCCTATGGGCAAAGTCTCGGCTGCGCTGCCAGAGCCGATTGTCGCCTCCGCCGTCGAAGGAGACGAGCAGGAGCTGGCGCGGCCGATTCGCCTCTTCGGCGATCGAGAGGGTGGAAAGGCCGAGGAAAAGGGCGAGGTAGAGGGAAAATCGATAAAGCATGGGCACCACGGATAAAAAGGCAGGCCACCTTGTGTGGCTCGAATGCGGCGAAGCTTTGGAGAGGCTGGCAGGTCGCGGCGTTTCCGGGTAATTCGAGAGCACGGATTCACATCAACGGGGACGTCCGCATGCTCCTGCTCGTCATCAGCCTCATCCTGTTCCTCGGTATCCACCTCACACGCGTCATCGCGCCCGGCTGGCGCGCCTCGGTCATTGCCGCAAAGGGTGAGCGCGCGTGGAAGCTCGGCTATACGCTCGCGAGCATCGCGACCCTGATCCTGGTTGTCTATGCGTTCGGACAGGCGCGGCAGGAGACCGGGGTCCTCTACACGCCGCCGGTATGGATGGCGCATCTGTCATCGCTGCTGATGCTCGTCGCGATGATCTGTCTGGTCGCGAGCCTGATGCCACCCGGCCACATAGCGACGAAAACCAAGCACCCGATGGTGTTGTCGGTGAAGATCTGGGCCTTTGCGCATCTGCTCGCCAATGGCGAGACCTCCTCCGTCATCATGTTTGCAGCCTTCCTGGCCTGGGGCGTGGTGCTGAGGATTGCCCTGAAGCGGCGCGAACGGAACGGCGAACTGGTGCGCAAGCCCTTCGTGTCTGCCCGCTATGACGCCGCTGCCGTGGTGATCGGCACCGTGGTCTACCTGCTGTTCATCTGGCGGCTGCATGTCTGGCTGATCGGCGTCCAGCCGCTGCCGATCTGAGAATCGCTGCTTCACCCCTTACATCATGCGGAAAATGCGCTAGAAGGCGCCTTTCCGCATGATCGATGATGATGGGCCCTGCGGGGCCGGAGACTTTGATGGCGCAAGACAACGACAGCTTTATCCGCGAGGTGAACGAGGAACTGCGTTCCGACCAGTTCAAGAACGCCTGGAGCCGCTACGGCAAAATCGCCATCGGCGTCGCCATCGTCATCGTGGTCGCCACGGCCGGCTATCGCGGCTACGAGTACTGGCAGTCACACAACGCATCCCAGTCGGGCGACCGCTTCCTGGCGGCGCTGAACCTTGCTTCCGAAGGCAAGCACGACGAGGCGCTGGCGGCTTTCCAGGCGCTCGAGCAGGATGGCACCGGCGATTATCCCGTGCTGGCGCAGATGCGCGCGGCAGCCGTTCTGTCGGAGAAGGGAGATACGGCCGGCGCCGTGGCTGCTTTCAAAGAGGTGGCGGCCAATACTGCGGCACCGGACGCCATGCGCGACGTGGCGAAGCTCAGGGCTGCCTGGCTGCTGATCGACACAGGTACTTATGAAGAGGTTTCCGCCGAGGCGGAGGTGCTGACCGGGGGCAACCACGCGCTGCGCAATTCCGCGCGCGAGGCGCTGGGGCTTTCCGCCTACAAGGCCGAGGACATGGCGCGCGCGAAGGAGTGGTTCCAGGCGATCGTCGACGACGCGACCGCGCCACGCAATGTCGAAAGCCGCGCGCAGATCATGCTCGACAACATCGCCGCATCCGGCAAGGCGCCCTAAGTCCCGCAAAGGGAAGGGCTGAAGGAATAGACGCATGAGCTTCACCGTCGCGATCGTCGGACGCCCGAATGTCGGCAAGTCCACGCTGTTCAACCGGCTGGTGGGAAAGAAGCTCGCGCTCGTGGACGACACCCCGGGCGTGACCCGCGACCGCCGTCCAGGCGATGCCAAGCTCGTCGACCTGCGCTTCACCATCATCGATACGGCTGGGCTCGAAGAGACGGGACCGGACACGCTGGAAGGCCGCATGCGGGCGCAGACCGAGATGGCGATCCAGGAAGCCGACCTGACGCTCTTCGTCGTCGATGCCAAGATGGGACTGACGCCGCTCGACAAGACCTTCGGCGAACTCTTGCGCCGCAGCGGCAAGCCGGTGGTGCTGGTGGCCAACAAGTCCGAGGCGCGCGGCTCCGACGGGGGCTTCTACGACGCCTTCACGCTGGGGCTCGGCGAGCCGGTGCCGATCTCGGCAGAACACGGGCAGGGCATGATCGACCTGCGCGACGCGATCGTGGAAGCCATCGGCGACGAGCGTGCCTTTGCCGGCGAGAACGACGAAGAGGCGGTCACCGACGTCAGCATCCCGGCCGGGGAACTGGAAGGCGACGAGGACGAGGAAATCGAGCCCGTCTACGACGACACGAAGCCGCTGCGCGTGGCCATCGTCGGGCGGCCGAATGCCGGCAAGTCGACGCTGATCAACCGCTTCCTTGGCGAGGACCGGCTGCTGACCGGGCCCGAGGCGGGCATCACCCGCGATTCCATCTCGGTGGAATGGGATTGGCGCGGCCGCACCATCAAGATGTTCGACACCGCCGGCATGCGGCGTAAGGCACGCGTGCAGGAGAAGCTGGAAAAGCTGTCCGTCGCCGATGCGCTACGGGCGATCCGCTTTGCCGAGACGGTGGTGATCGTCTTCGACGCGACGATCCCCTTCGAGAAGCAGGACCTGCAGATCGTCGACCTCGTACTGCGCGAAGGCCGGGCTGCCGTTCTCGCCTTCAACAAGTGGGATCTCGTCGAGCATCCGCAGGAAGTCCTGGCGGACCTGCGCGAGAAGACCGAGCGGCTCCTGCCGCAGGCGCGCGGCATCCGCGCCGTGCCGATTTCCGGGCAGACGGGCTACGGTCTAGACAAGCTGATGCAGAACATCATCGACACCGACAAGGTGTGGAACAAGCGCATCTCGACCGCCAAGCTCAATCGCTGGCTGGAGGGCGTGCAGGTGCAGCATCCGCCACCGGCGGTTTCTGGCCGGCGCCTCAAGCTCAAGTACATGACCCAGGTGAAGGCGCGGCCACCGGCCTTCATGATCTCCTGCACGCGCCCGGACGCGGTGCCGGAACACTATCTGCGCTACCTGACCAACGGCTTGCGCGCCGATTTCCAGATGCCGGGCGTGCCGATCCGCATCCATCTCAAGGCCTCTGAAAATCCTTTCGAATCAAGGAAGAAGCGCCGCTAGCGGAGAAAGGTCTTCAGGCTCCCGAGGCGCCGATGCGGCGGGGGGATTTTGCCATCGCCGCGCGTCGTACGTTGTCCAGGAACTGGCGCGTCGCGGCTTCCCAGGTGAAACTCCTTGCCAGCGCCCGAGCGTCTTCCCTCGAGCAGTCCAGCGCAGCAATACAGGCTTCCCGCAGATCCTCACGCAGCACGCCGGCCCGGCTTTGCGGTTCGATGATGTCGATCGGGCCGGTGACCGGATAGGCGGCGACGGGAACACCAGAGGCCAGCGCCTCGAGGATGGTGTTGCCGAACGTATCGGTGCGCGAGGGAAAGACGAAGACATCTGCCTGCGCATAGGCTTCGGCGAGTTCCGTCCCCGTCTTGATGCCGGTGAAGAGGACGTCCGGATAGCGCTGCTGCAGTTCTGCCCGCGCAGGCCCGTCACCCACGACGACCTTGGAGCCCGGCAGGTCGAGGTCGAGAAAGGCCGGCAGGTTCTTCTCAGGGGCGATGCGTCCGACGGTCAGGAAGATCGGCCGTGGCAGACCGAAGGGCAGGTGAGCCATCGGGCGCGGATAGAACACACCCTGGTCTATGCCGCGGCTCCACCGCCTGAGATTGCGCAGGCCCAATTTCGAAAGCTCGCGCTCCAGGCTGGCTGTCGCCACCATGCATCCGTTGCCGGCATTGTGGAACCAGCGCACGAAGGCCTGCACGCAGCGGATCGGCACGGGGAAACGGGCCGCCACATATTCCGGAAACCGCGTATGGTAGCTCGTCGAGAAGGACACCCTGTTCTTCAGGCACCAGCGCCGTGCGAGCAGGCCGAGCGGGCCTTCGGTCGCGATATGGACCGCATCGGGCGTGGACGCCTCAATGGCGCGCGCGACCTGCCAATAGGTCGCGACCGACAGGCGGATTTCGGGATAGGTGGGGCAGGGGATGCTGTGGAAGGTTTCCGGCGTCACCATGGTGACCTCCAGACCCATCCGCTCGAGGTGGCAACAGGTGTTCTGGAGAGAGCGGACGACACCGTTCACCTGCGGATACCAGGCATCGGATACGATCGTGATCTTCCTCAAGACGTCAGCCTCGCTCTGCGGGCGGCGACTCAGCCAGTCTGCGACGCCGGTGCGGGCATGCTAAAGCCGGGATTGTTACAGGCGGATGTCAGCCGGGGGTCAACCCGGCAGCAGCGCAGGATTGATCAGCGCGCCGTGGTGGCCAATGACCACGGAGGCGACGGCAGCACCATAGGCGGCGGCATCTTGCGGGGAAGCACCGCATACGAGGCGGGAGAGAAAGCCGCCGTTGAAGCTGTCGCCGGCGCTCGTCGTGTCGACCACCTGAGGAGCCGCGACGGCGGGTACGTATGTCCGGTCGCTGCCGAAGCTCAGCGTCGCGCCGTCTTCGCCGTTCTTGACGACGACGCCTTCCACGCCCAGGCCGTGGTAACGGGCGATGGTTTCCTCCACCGAGGAATCGCCGAAATGGGTGGTCTCGTCGTCGAAGCTCGGCAGGACGAGGGTCGCGGCGCGTGCGCCGTCGCTGATCGTCTTCAGCATCGTGTCCTTGTCGGACCAGAGCCGCGGGCGAATATTGGGGTCGAAGGCGACGCGCTTGCCGGCCGCCTTGGCGCGGCGCAGTTCCGCCAGAAGCGTGTCGTTCGCTTCCGGCGTCAGGATACCGAGCGTGATGCCGGAGAAATAGACGATATCGGCGGCCTCGATGCACTTGCGCAGGTGATCGGCATCATCGGCAAGCCTGCGGGCGGCGGCGGTATCGCGCCAGTAGCTGAAGGTGCGCTCGCCGTTCTTCAGGGTGATGAGGTAGAGGCCCGGCGTCTTGCCGGGGATGCGGCGGATCGCGTGGGTACCGATGCCCGCTTCCTTCATGAAGGTCAGCATCTCGGAGGACATCGGGTCATCGCCGAGGGCGGTGAAGTAATCGACCGTCCACTCCGCCGGCAGGCAGGCGCGGGCATACCAGGCAGTGTTGAACGTGTCACCGGCAAAGCCGCGGCGCAGCAGCCCTTCGCCCGCCTGCGACAGCTCGACCATGCATTCCCCGATGGATAACAGACGTCCCGCCACGCGCTCTCTCCCCTCAACAGTGTGGGGTCTGGCAATATTCTGAACTTCCCGCCAAGGCAAGCTGGCCGAACTCCATCAGGGTACGCTCGGAATGGGTTTGTCTTTTCGTGCCGTGGCTCTAGGTTGCCATCGCGACACGAGACAGGAGGCCGGAATGGCAATGGACAGAAGCAGGGTGGAAGACGCAGACTGGTGGCGCGGCGCCGTGATCTACCAGGTCTATCCGCGCTCCTTCCAGGACACCAATGGCGACGGGATCGGCGACCTGAAGGGCATCACGCAGCGGCTGCCCCATATCGCCTCGCTCGGCGTCGACGCGATCTGGCTGTCCCCCTTCTTCACCTCGCCCATGGCGGACATGGGCTATGACGTCTCGAACTATTGTGACGTCGACCCGATGTTCGGCACGCTTGCCGACTTCGACGAGATGATGGCGGAGGCGCATCGCGTCGGGCTGAAGGTGATCATCGACCAGGTGATCAGCCACACCTCGGACAAGCATCCGTGGTTCGTGGAGAGCCGCGCCAGCCGCACCAACGGCAAGGCCGACTGGTATGTCTGGGCCGATCCCAAGCCGGATGGTACGGCGCCCAACAACTGGCTGTCGATCTTCGGCGGGCCGGGCTGGGAATGGGACGGCGTGCGCAAGCAATACTACATGCACAACTTCCTGACCTCGCAGCCGGATCTCAACTTCCACAATCCGCAGGTGCAGCAGGCGGTGCTGGATGCCGTGCGCTTCTGGCTCGACCGCGGCGTCGACGGCTTCCGTCTCGACACGGTGAACTATTACTTCCACGACAAGCACCTGCGCGACAACCCGCCGATCATCTACGATGCGGAAACGGCGGGGCTGGAGTCCGACACCAATCCCTATTCGATGCAGAACCACCTGCACGACAAGAGCCAGCCGGAGAACATCGAGTTCCTGAAGCGGCTGAGAGCGCTGATGGACAGCTATCCCAACCGTACGACGGTGGGGGAGGTCGGTGACGGACCTCGCTCGCTGACGACGCTGGCGATTTACACGAGCGGCAACGACAAGCTGCACATGTGCTACACATTCGACCTGCTGGGGCCGGCGTTTTCCGCCCGCTTCATCCGCCGCGTCGTCTCGACCTTCCAGGACACGGTGGTGAACGGCTGGGTGTGCTGGGCGTTCTCCAACCATGACGTGGTGCGGCACGTGACGCGGTTTGCCCAGACGCCGGCGGAGCGCGAGCAGGTGGCGAAGCTCTCGATCAGCGTGCTGGCCGCACTGCGCGGCTCGATCTGCCTCTACCAGGGCGAGGAACTGGGGCTGACCGAGGCGGAGCTTGCCTTCGAGGACCTGACCGACCCCTATGGCATCCGCTTCTGGCCGGCCTTCAAGGGGCGTGACGGCTGCCGCACGCCCATGCCCTGGGAGGTGCAGAAGCATCATGCAGGTTTCACCGACGCGGGCCGCTCCTGGCTCCCCGTGCCGCCGGAGCATTCCGCCGCCGCTGTCGACGTGCAGGAACTGGACCAGGACTCAGTGCTGCACCACTACCGGCAAGCGCTGGCGTTCCGGAAGGCGCACCCACCGCTCCTCGATGGCGAGATGACTTTCGTCGACACGCACAACCTCGACCTCCTCGCCTTCATCCGCGAGCGGGACGGCGAGCGGCTGCTCTTCGTGTTCAACCTCACTCGCGAAGCTCAGGATTTCCCGCTGCCGATGCCGATGCGGAACTGCCTGCCGATCCCCATGCCGGGCTTTGCGCCCGAGGTGGACGGCGGAGTGGTCAAGCTTTCGGCGCTGGATGCGTTCTGCGGGAGGGTTTGAGGCAGGATAGCTACGCCTCGGGTTCTACCCGAGACGTAGCCAGGCATTGCCGATTTAGCCGGCCATTGCCTTGCGTTCGAAAGATGCGATGTTCATCGTGCGGCTCTGGTTCTGCGACGACTCCCCGCCGATCCTGAACTGCGACAGCAACTGGAACAATGCGCTCGATTCCGAGGCAAGGCTATGGGCGGCCGCTGTCGCCTGCTCGACCATTGCTGCGTTCTGTTGCGTGCCCTGATCCATTGCGTTGACTGCCGTATTGATTTCCTTCAGCCCGCCGGCCTGCTCCCTTGACGATTGGACGATAGCGCCGACATTTCCGTCCACCTGCTGGACCTGGACCACGATCTGTTCGAGCGCCGCACCCGTTTGTCCCACCAGCGCAACCCCGTTGCGGACGTGGCCGTTGGATGTGTTGATCAATTCCTTGATCTCCTTTGCCGCCTGAGCCGACCTCTGAGCAAGCTCGCGGACCTCCTGGGCGACGACGGCGAATCCCTTTCCGGCGTCCCCCGCGCGTGCGGCCTCAACGCCGGCATTCAAGGCTAGGAGATTGGTCTGGAAGGCGATTTCGTCGATGACGCCAATGATGTTGCCAATCTCGGTTGCGGATGCTTCGATCTTGCCCATCGCTTCGACGGCGTCGCGTACAACACGACCGGAATGCTCGGCATTCTCCTTCGTCTGCCGAACGAGTTGCCCCGCTTCCTGGGCGCGGCTGCTGGAATCGGTTACCGTGGTGGTGATCTCTTCCAGCGCAGCCGCTGTCTCTTCGACCGAGGCAGCCTGCTGTTCCGTCCGTCTGGCCAGATCGTCGGAGGCAGAGCGGATTTCCGCTGCGCCGGCCGCTATCGCGCTGGCGTTCTGGGCAACATCCTGCATCGCTCCACGAAGTTTCCCGACAGCCTGATTGAAGTCGATCCGGAGCTGGTCCAGTGACGCATGGAACGGTGTCGTGATCTGCCGCGTCAGGTCGCCGTCCGCGAGTGCCTGAAGTGCTGCAGCCAGTTGCTCGACCACCCTGTCAGTCTGCTTAGCAAGCTCCTCGCGCTCCAACGCCTCGGCTTCGATCCGCTGACGCTCCTCACCCGCGCGCCGCGCCTCGTTGTCGGCATCCCGTGCGGCCTTGGCAGCAATCGCGTCACGCAGTGAGGCAACAGCCCGGGCCAGCATGCCGATCTCGTCCTTGCGACCTTCAAGGGTGCGGTCGCCTTCCAGGTCACCTTCCGCCATCGACTTCAGGGAGCGCTGAAGCTTGTCCAGCGGGGAGACGATCGATCGGGCGGTATAGGCAGCCACCAGGATCGCGAGAAAAATTGCGACGCCAAGCGCGGTGAACGCGAGAGAGTAAAAACCGCTTGCCGCGCTACGCACGTCCGCGCCGATCGACTTGTTCAAAGCTTCCTGGTAATCGATAAACTTGTTGATCGCTCCGAGCCAGTCAACGAACAACGGACGTGCCTGCTCCAGCAAAATCCCGCGGGCCGTTTCTCCGTCGCCTTGCCCTTGAAGGGCAATGATCTTGGCGACCAGCGGGTTCGTTTTTGATTGAATGTCCGCAATTTCACCGAGGATGGCCGTTTCCTCGGCCGAGGAACCGGTGGCCATCATCTCGGACATCTTCTTCTCATTCTCCGCGTAGGCGGCGGCCAGCTTTTCGATCAGATCGATGGCTGCCCGGCGCTCCTCCTCGGAGGCGACCAATGTAACGTCCCGGATCGCGATCGCGCGGTCATGGACAGAGCCGCGATAGTTGATCGCGTAACGCTGTTTGACGCTGTTGACATCGTTGATCACTTCCAGATCAGCGTCGATCATCGCGACTTCCTCGGTGGCATAGATCGTCAGGCCCACCATCAGAAGGAGCAGGAACCCGAAACCTGCTGCTAGACGCGCAACGACACCAAATGTTCTCATGCTTCTCATGCCCGTTCCCCTCTTGAGAATCTGTCGCTGACACATCGTCGGGACAGCGCAGAGGGGCCAGGAGATGCTGCGTCTGTTACCGCCTCGGCCCGCCCGCACGCCTCTACGGAAGAGCAGTGTAAAGCGGGATGGTTAAATTTAGGCAAATGTTGTAAATGGTTTGCTAACCAGTGGGCCGAGGCCTCTGATTCCGATATCCTCATGCCGCAGGACGACGCGCCGGCCTGGTCCTGACTTCGAGAGGGGAAGCATCAAGCCGAAGGTGCCGATCACGACCATCATGAGGAAGCCGAGAAGGGTAAGCCGCACAGGATGTCGAAACTCGGATCTCACGCTTGTCGGGACTGCGTCTTAGCCGTCATGGGATCCGGCTAGCCAGTCGGTAGCGGCATAGGAAGTGTCGAACCCGGTGTGGCGATTGCGGTTGGCGGAGCAACGCTCGTCCCTCGCGCTGGCTAGCGCTGTTCGATCGATCAGGCTAGGCTGGCACGAGAGGGAACCCCACATGCGCATTTCCATCCACACGCTTGGTACGCGCGGTGATGTCCAGCCGTATCTCGCCCTGGCGCTTGGGCTCCAGGCGCATGGGCACGAGGTGCTGATCGTGGCGCCGGCGCAATTTGCTGACATGGCGAGTGCACGAGGTCTCGCATTCGCGCCGCTGCCGGCGGAGTTCCTGGCGATCCTCGAGTCACCCGAGGCAAAGGCGATGATCGGCCGCTCCGGGGCTGGCTTCGGCGCCGGCTTCAAGCTGCTAAAGCATTACCGTCACCTGGCGCGGAGCCTGCTCGATGCGGAATGGGCGGCGGCACGGGATTTCGCCCCGGATGCCATCATTCATCATCCCAAGGCTCTGGGAGCACCTCATATTGCGGGTAAGCTCGACGTCCCGCTTTTCCTGGCCTCGCCGCTGCCGGGGTTCACGCCGACCTCGCAGTTCCCGACGCCGATCCTGCCGTTTGCCTCGCTTGGGCCGCTCAACCGGGCAAGCCATGCCCTGATGATTCACGGCAGCAAGATGCTTTTCCCGGGCACTGTTCGTGCATGGCGTCGCGAGGTGCTGGGGCTGGATTCAAGGAGCAAGCCTCCCGAGCTGTTGGGTACGCTCTACGCCTACAGTCCCCATGTTCTCTCCAAGCCGGGTGACTGGGGGGCGGAGGTGGCGGTGACCGGCTACTGGTTTCTCGACAGCCCGGATTGGCAGCCTGACCCGGATCTAGCAGCGTTCCTCGCGGCAGGCGAACCGCCCATCTATGTCGGCTTCGGGAGCATGCCTGGCACCGATCCCACACGATTGACCGAGTTGGTGGTCGATGGCCTGCGCCGCGCCGGCAAGCGCGGACTGCTCGCGACAGCGGGCGGCGCGCTGGGCAATGCTCAGGCTTGCAATGACGTGCATGTCATTGCCGGCGCACCCCATGACAGGCTGCTCCCACACGTCCATGCGACGCTCCACCATGGCGGGGCCGGGACGACGGGTGCCGCGCTTCGTGCCGGCAAGCCGACTGCACTCTGCCCCTTCATTGGTGACCAGCCGTTCTGGGCGCGTCGGGTTGCCGAGCTGGAGGTGGGCCCGGAGGCGCTCGACAAGCGGAAGATGACGGCGGAAGACCTTGCCACGGCTTTTCGGGCGATGGATGACCCGGAGATGCGACGCCGCGCCGCCGATCTCGGCACCGCGATCCGGGCGGAAGAAGGCGTCGCCGTTGCGGTTCACTTCGTGGAGCAGAGGCTGGCGGGCTTCGGTTGAAAAGGCGCCGCTGGTGGCCGGCCTTCGCTCCCGGGACACTTACCCTGCCGGCGGCATGCGCGGGAAGCTGGCGGCGGTGGGGTCGACGTGGTCCCATGCCTGGGCTGCCTCGGTCCAGGTGACCAGTGTCGGCTTGTAGTGCTCCGGCTGATCCAGGCTTGCGGGGCGGAGGATGAAGATATCGGGCGTGGCCGGGAAGGTCATGAAGACGGGAGAGCCACAGGTCGGGCAGAAGGCCGGGCGCTTGAGGGTGCCGCCGTCGCCGGTCATCTCCCAGGCAGAGGTGCTGCCATGGATTTCCACCTCCGCCGCCATGAAGACCATGTGCGACTGGTGGCCGGTCCCGCTCTCGCGCTGGCACTGCCGGCACTGACAATCGACCATGGCGACCGGCTCGCCGGATACATTGTAACGGACAGCACCGCAGGCGCAGCCGCCGGAATAGGAAGTGCTCATGGCATTTTCTCCTGGCGTGTGCCGGCTTCCGGCGGGGCTGCCCCCGCGCGGAAGCCGCAGCGGCTCTCAGGCCGGGATGCGTTGCTCGTATTCCTGCCTGAGACGGTTCCAGCCCGCCCAGAAGGATTCCGGCGTCGTATCACTGAGGCGGGCGGTCAGGACATCGAGATGCAGGTGCCAGCCGGCGCCGACCATCACCATGTTCGAGCGATCGGAGATGCGCCGGTGTGTGATGGTCAGAAGGATCTCCTTGCCCGCCGGCTGAAGCTCGAAGGAGACTTCTCCACCCGGTGGCCAGGAAAAGGCCAGCCGATGGGGTGGATCAAAGGCAATGATCTCGCTCTGCATCGTGTGCTCGGCGCCGAAGCCATCCGGCCTCTCATCAGAGCTGTCGCTCAGCTCGTCGTTCCGCCAGGTGAGGTCGAAAGGTCGGCCTACCTCCTGGGGCATGATACCCGAGGCGAGCCACTGTCTGCGCAGGTCGCTGTCCGTCAGATAGGTCCAGATCCGTTCGGCGGGACCGGGGAGCTTCCGCTGTATCGTCAGGGTCATGGGGCCGGTAACCTTGCCATAACCGTTCATGGGGCTCATGTCGTTCATTGCTCTTCTCCCGTTTCTGTTTCTTCCGTGGAAGGGGCTGCTGATGTCGGCGGGGCCGGGGCCTTCGAGGCATTGGCATCCTGCGTGCGCAGGAGGCCCTCGAGGATGTCGAGCCTGTCGCTCCAGAACCGTTCGTAGAAGGCAAGCCATTCATGGGCAGTGGCGAGCGGCCCGGGCTCGAGCCGGCAGATATGCGTCCGCCCGTTGATCTCCCGGCGGATCAGGCCGGCGCCTTCCAGCACCTTGATGTGCTTGGAGGCCGCTGCAAGCGACATGTCGTGCGGTTCCGCCAACTGGCCAACGCTTCGCGCTCCCGATGACAGTTCCCGCAGCATGCTGCGGCGCGTGGCGTCGCTCAGGGCGTGGAAGACGGAATCGATCCGTGTGTCTAATAATTCAACCATGTGGTTGAAGATGCGCGTTGCAAGAGTGACTGTCAACCGTTTGGTTGAATTTTGTCCCTACAGATAGCCTGGAGGTCAGGTCTCGGCGAACCGCTCCGGCTCCTGCCTCAACCGCGCGACGTCCTGGATGGGAGGGGCGCCGAAGAGGCGGCGGTATTCGCGGCTGAACTGCGAGGGGCTGTCATAGCCGACGCGCTGGGCCGCCGTGGCGGCATCGACCGCGCTCGTCAGGATCAGGCGGCGGGCCTCCTGCAGACGAAGTTGCTTCTGGTATTGCAGCGGGCTCATGGCCGTGACGTCGCGGAAATGCTGGTGCAGCGAGGAAGGGCTCATGCGGGCTTCCGCCGCGACCTGCTCGATGGAGAAGGGGGCGGCGTAGTTCTGGCGGATCCAGGTGATCGCGCGGGTCACCTGCTGCAGACGGCTGTCCGGCATCAGCATGCGGCGCACCTTGTGGGCCTGCGGCCCGCGCAGGAGACGGTACATCAGTTCGCGTTCGGCAAGCGGAGCGAGGTAGGCGATATCCTCGGGGCTCGCCAGAAGACGAAGGAGCCGCAGCGCGGAGTCGAGGAATTGCGGCGAAGTATCGGCCAGGCAGACTCCCTTGCTGCAGCCGCCCGCCGGCTCCCCCGTTGCCGGAGTGATCTCCATGAACATCTCGCCGAGCGCCGGTAGATCGAGATCGAGACGCATGCAGAGATATGGCTTTTCCGGGGTCGCCTCGATGATCTGGCCGGTGACGGGCAGGTCAACGGAGACGACGAGATGCTTGGCGGGGCCGTAGACATAGATTTCGTCTGCCAGCATCACCTGCTTGGAACCCTGCACGACGATGCAGAGCGCCGGATGCTGCAGTGTCTGGCACGGCTCTGTCTGCCGGGAAAAGCGAATGAGGGAGAGGCGCGGGATGCTCGTCTCGAACACGCCATCGTCGCTGGTGTTTTGTGCAATGATAGCGGAGAGCTCGTCCAGCTGCGGCATGTGGGTCGGCGTAGGGAGCAATGGAATCTCCGAAGTTGCAGCGCTTTTCTGCGATAATCAATACGTTCGGTCCAGGCGCGAAGGAAGCGGAAAATTACCGTCTCGGAGAATCGTGCAATCACTTCGGAGCTTTTGTCTACCGCCTGTTGCCGTAGATGCTCCATATTCCGCCTCGTCCGAACGAGCCAACCCGGACAGAAATGGAGATGGTGATGGACAATTTCCAGCGTCTACTCGAAACCCCATTCCGCTGGCTTGCCGGTCTCGGCGGCCGCCTTTTGCGGCTGATCGGCCAGGCGCTTTCGCGGCGCCAGCAGCACTCTGTCAGACGGAAATACATGAATGGCTGAGTGTGGCCTTCGCCACCACCTCGCCCTGGCCGCCTTTGCCGCGGCCTTCGTATTCATTGCCGGCGTGACGGCATTCGCCGCCGACGGGAACCAGGAGATAGCCATGAGCAAGCACCCCTATGTCGGCCTGTGGGTCAGCCAGGACGACTACATCCGCTACGAACTGCTGCCGAACGGCCGCTATTTCGAATCCCACGGCTTCCGCGAAAGGGTCTATCACGGCGAGTACCGCGTGACCGGCGATCACATCGACTACAAGGATGACAGCGGCTTCATCGCCGACGGCGAGTTCCGCAACGACGTGCTGTATCACGCCGGCGTGCGACTGATGCGGGCGTAATTACGCATCAATCAGGACGAAGGGAAGGCCGGCCGATGCGCCGGCCTTTCTCGTTAGATCAGTTCGAACCGGTCCACATCCACCATGCCCTTGTCGGAGATTTTCAGGTGCGGGATGACGGGCAATGGCAGGAAGGCGACCTGGAGGAAGGGTTCCTCCAGCGTGGTGCCGAGGGCGTAGGCGGCTTTGCGCAAATCGTGCAGCGTATCGCGGACCACTTCATACGGCTCGAGGCTCATCAGCCCGGCGACGGGAAGAGCGATTTCGCCCGTGACCTTTCCGTCTTCGACCACGACGAAGCCGCCCTTGATCTCCCCGAGGCGATTGGCGGCGAGCGCCATGTCGTCCTCCGAGACGCCGACGACGCAGATGTTGTGGCTGTCGTGGCCGACGGTGGAGGCGATGGCACCCTTCTTCAGCCCGAACCCCTGGACGAAGCCGTTGGCGTGGTTGCCGTTCCTGCCGTGGCGCTCGATGACGGCAACCTTGATGATGTCGCGGTCGAGGTCGACGCCGGTCTGGTTGCCGGCGGCGGGCAGGCGGTAACGGCGGTGTTCGGTGATGATCTTGCCGGGAAGGACGCCAATGACCGGCGTTTCGTTCTCGCTCACGGGCACGCCGAAGTGCATGGCCTGCACGGGACGCGCCTTGACGCTGTCAAGACCAACGGGTGCGACAGGCTTTCGGGTGGCGAAGATAGCGTCGGTGACACGGCGGCCGGCGGCGAAGACCATCTCCGCCTTGCAGTTCTCGAGGCTATCGATGACGACGAGGTCGGCCCGCCAGCCGGGAGCGACGTGGCCGCGATCGCGCAGGCCAAAGGCGCGGGCGGCGGAGATGGAGGCGGCGCGGTAGACGGCGATGGGCTCCACGCCGTTCGCGATGGCTGTGCGGATCATGTAGTCGAGATGGCCCTGCTCGGCGATGTCGAGCGGATTGCGGTCGTCGGTGCAGAGCGCCAGGAAGGGCGAGAGCCGCTCGGTCAGGATCGGCATCAGGGCTGCCAAGTCCTTGGAGACGGAGCCCTCGCGGACGAGGATATGCATGCCCTTGCGAATCTTTTCGAGCGCCTCTTCCGCCGTCGTACACTCGTGATCGGTGCGGATGCCGGCGGCGAGATAGCCGTTCAGGTCATTGCCGCGCAGGAGCGGCGCATGTCCGTCGATATGGTCGTCCCAGAAGGCGTCGAGCTTGGCCAAACAGCCGGGGTCCTTGTGGATGACGCCGGGGAAGTTCATGAACTCGGCAAGCCCAATCACCTTTGGATGGTCGCGGAAGGGCAGGAGCTTCTCGACCGGCAGGTCTGCGCCAGCGGTTTCCAGATGTGTGGCGGGGACGCAGGAGGAGAGCTGGACGCGGATATCCATGATCGTTTGTTCAGCGGAATCCAGGAAGAAGCGGATGCCTTCCTCGCCGAGCACATTGGCGATCTCGTGCGGATCGCAGATGGCGGTGGTGACGCCGTAGGGCAGGACGCAGCGGTCGAATTCGTGCGGCGTGACCAGCGAGCTTTCGATGTGAAGGTGCGTATCGATGAAGCCGGGGACGACGATGCGGCCGGTGATGTCGATCTCGGTTTTGCCGGCATAGTCGCCGCAGGTGCCGACGATGCGCTCGCCGCAGATGGCGATGTCGGAGGCGACCAGTTCGCCGGTGACGAGGTCGAAGAAGCGGCCGTTCTTCAGGACGATGTCGGCCGACTCACGCCCGGTGCCCTGGTCGATCAGCTTTTCGAGGCGCTGGCTCATGTCGGTTCTCCGCATTGTTCTTCTGGAGCGTTCTAGGGGCTGCGGGGCGTCGGGGGAAGTCTGCGGCGGCGTTTGCGAGCCAAAACCGCTGGATGCGGCAGGGCGGATCGACTAAGGGACTGCGGATGAGCAAGTCCTGGAAAAATCCCGTGCTTATCTCGATCGGCGAGCCGCCGGTGGAGACAGTCATCGATAGCGTACAGGCGGCCTCCTGGGCCATGATCGAGGATTGGCCGCTGGACGAGGGGCCGGCACTCGACAAGGCGCTTCATGCCTGCACCGGCGTGATCGAAGGCAAGCGCAAGTCGGAGGATGCACGGGCGGCCTTCGTCGCCGCGGCGGAAGAGGCGGGAATCCTGGTCCGGGCGTAGACGGCGGCGGCACACGCGACGCTCGACATCAGGCCGTCGGTTCCTATGTCACGCCAGATGAAAAGAGCGATCGTGACAGGTGGTGCCGGCCTCATCGGCACAGGTTTATGCGCAGCCCTCCGGAAAGCTGGCTTCGACGTGGCATCCTTCGACTTGGAGCAGGGGCCGGAGGAGACGCGCCAGATCCACTGCGATGTCGGTGACGAGACGTCAGTCGCCGGCGCCTTCGAGGAACTCGGCTGGGACAGCTTGGACCTGCTGGTCAACAATTCGGGGATTTCCGGGCCGGACAACGGGCCGATCTCGGAGTTGTCGCTGGAGGATTGGCGAAAGGTGACCGACAGCCACCTGACCGGCGTCTTTTTGATGACGCGTTCGGCCGTTCCGCTGATGGGCGAGGGTGCGTCGATCATCAACGTGGCATCCACCCGCGCCTTCATGTCGGAACCGCAGACGGAAGCCTATGCGGCATCGAAGGGCGGGCTCGTGGCCCTGACCCATGCACTCGCCGTCAGCCTCGGGCCGAAGATCCGCGTCAACGCGATCGCGCCGGGCTGGATTTCCGGCGAAGAGGATCTGCGGCCGGTCGACCACGAGCAGCATCCCGCCGGGCGCGTCGGACGGCCGCAGGACGTGGCGGACGCCGTGCTCTATCTCGCTTCCGCTGGTTTCGTGACAGGCCAGGTGCTGGTGCTCGACGGCGGCATGACGCGAAAGATGATCTACGCGGAGTAAAGCCTGAGAGGT
Organism: Pseudorhizobium banfieldiae; assembly: GCF_000967425.1. Lineage (NCBI taxonomy): Bacteria > Pseudomonadati > Pseudomonadota > Alphaproteobacteria > Hyphomicrobiales > Rhizobiaceae > Pseudorhizobium > Pseudorhizobium banfieldiae. Next base: position 2,349,219 of record NZ_FO082820.1, on the reverse strand, counting down.
CAATCAAGGTCCGTCTGTATCCAACGCGGCGAGTGGTGGATGTCGATCGTCTGCAGCCGGTCCTGCCCGATATTCTCGAAGCGGTGCGGAACGCCGGCGGGCCCGAGGACGGCTTCTCCCGCGCCGGCCTCGATGACCTCGTCACCGACGAAGAACCTTGCCCTGCCTTCGACGACGACAAAGGTCTCGTCATAGGGATGGACATGCAGCCGCGGACCTTCCCCCGGTGTGTCGTTTCCATAGGCGAGAACGGTTACCTCTCCACCGATCACCTCTCCGGCAAGAAAGCCGCGCCAGGGACCACCCGCCCCGGCGTCGAAGACGACGCCCTTTGCCGCGACGCGTCCGTCCGCCCTCACGGTCTCGGGATCAAAATCTCTTCGCGACATCGAAACTCTCCCCCCGCTGTGGTTCTTCGGTAGGATGGCAGCGACCAGCCCGCCCGCCAACGAAAAAGCGGCCGTCTCCGGCCGCTTTTTCGTTGTGCAGATGGCTTGTCGTTACTCGACGGCGACGATCTTGCCGTCTTCCCACTTGAAGAGCGAGAAGCTCTGCGAGGTGAGGTCGCCGGTTTCGCCATAGGTCACTTCGCCGATGGCCGTCTTGATCGCCTGTCCGTCCTTGAGTGCTGCCGCGACAGCTTCGGTGTCTTCGGCGCTACCCGCCTTCTCGATGCCGGCCTTGATGACCTCGACGGCCGCATAGGCATTCAGCGTGAAGGCCTCGGCCGGGATGTTCTTGGCGCCGAGAGCATCGGCAGCGGCCTTGGAATCGGGGTTCTTCGTCGCGTCCGTGGCGTTGGTGAAAACGGTGCCCGCGGCCTCCTCGGTCGCAATGTTCCAGTACTCGCTGTTCGACAGGCCGTCGCCGCCGATGATCACCGCATCAACGCCGGCATCGGCGAGCTGGCGCGCGAGCAGGCCGGCTTCCGGGTGGTAGCCGCCGAAATAGATGAGCTCAACGCCATCCGACTTCATGCGGGTGGTCAGTGCGCTGAAATCCTTGTCGCCCGGGGTGAGGGCATCGTTGAAGACTTCCGTCACGCCGCCGGCATTGAGGGTCGCCTTGAAGGCGTCGGCAAGACCCTTGCCGTACTGACCCTTGTCGTTGATGATGGCGATCTTCTTGTCCTTGTGGTTTTCCAGAACATAGTTCGCCGCCACTTCAGCCTGCTGGTCGTCGCGACCGCAGGTGCGCAGCACGTTGGTGAGGCCGCGGGCGGTCAGGTCCGGTGCGGTCGCGGTGGGCGTGACCATGAGGATGCCGTTTTCGGCCAGGACGTCAGATGCCGGGATGGCGACACCCGAGGTGACGGGGCCGACCACGAAGCGCACGCCTTCCCCAACAAGCTGGTTGGCGGCGGAGACGCCCTGCTTCGGCTCGCCGGCGTCGTCGGCGATCTTCAGCGTGACCTGCTCACCGTTGATGCCGCCGGCCTTGTTGATCTCTTCGACGGCTACTTCGGCGCCGTTCTTGACCTGCTCGCCATAGGCGGCGACCGGGCCGGTCAGCGGTGCGATGAGGCCGATGACGAGTTCGGCATGGGCGAGGGGGGCGAAAGCCAGCGAGGCGAGCATGGTCGCGCCGGCGAAAAGTTTCCGGTTCATCTTGGTTCTCCTTCTAGGGTCGAAGACCCGTCAATCCGCACCTCATCCGCAGCGCGTCGACCGGAAGAGGTCGTGCCAAGACACGCGGCCGGTGCAGGCTTCAATCCGGCGCGCCATGTTTGGCTGCGGCGCGGACCTGAAGAAGTGGTAGAGCGTCCCCGGAGGCTTCGCAAGGATATTGCCGAAAATCTGGGCGTTTGACGCCATCGCTGCTGAAGATTTGATCGGACAGCGCTGAGCCGAGCTACTTGAAAAGTCCTTCGGCTGCGGCTTTGCCCAGAACGGCCAGCCGGCGGTAGTGCTCGCTCCGCACGCTGCCCCGGCGCCAGAAGAAGCCGATGGTACGGGAGCCGGGCCAGCCATCGACACGAAGCAGATGCACGTTCTGCTCGCCCTGGAACTCGGACCGGACATAGAGTTCCGGAAAGAGCGAGAGGCCCATGTCGATCGACACCATCTGCCGCAGCGCGTCGAGGCTGGTGCCTTCGTAGTCCTCGACCAGATGAGCGCCGGAGGCGCGGGCGAGGTCGCGGACGGTATCCAGGAGGCGATGGCCGCGGCCGAGGGTGAGGAGCGGCTCGTGCGCCAGCGAGGCAAGGTCTACCGTTTCCCGGCCGCCCAGCCGGTGTCCGCGGGGAACGCCGAGAAATGGAGGCCCCGGCGATCCTGACGGCGCTGTGGCTCATCCTGCGGCATCCTATGCCGGGAGCCGATCCCGCGATGGCGCAGAGCCGGCAGAAGGCGGCGCTACGGGATGTCATGCTCAACGTCACCATCGTCATCCTGATCGGAGCCTTCGCCATTGGTGCGGTGACCGGGGAGAAGGGGCTGGGCGAGCTTTCCGGCTTCGTCATCGACCCGTTCCGCGGCGTGCTCTGCCTCTTCCTCCTGGACCTCGGTGCCGTGGCGGGAAGTGGCATCCGCAAGGAGTGGCGGCTCCTGTCTCCGGGGCTTCTCGGGTTTGCGCTGGCCATGCCGCTCATCGGTGCTTCGCTCGCGCTGGTGCCGGCATTGGCTGCCGGACTATCGGTGGGGAATACAGCGCTTCTCGTCACGCTCGCCGCCAGCGCGTCGTATATCGCCGTACCCACCGCGATGCGGATCGCGGCACCTGATGCACGGCCGGAGATCTATCTCAGCCTGTCGCTGGGGCTGACATTCCCGTTCAACCTCGTTGCTGGCCTGCCGATCTACGTCCAGCTGGCAAGCCTCGGCGCCTGAGAACGAAGCGGAAAGGGTGGCCCAACGGCCGCCCTTTCGGGATTCGGGAGGCTTTGTTCAGATGTTGCTCTTCCGGATGCCGGCGTCTCGTCAGCCCTTCGTCTCCTCGGTGTCGAAACGCGCATCGACCGGTACGCCGAGCGCCGTCGCAAGCGCATTTGTCTGGCTCGCCATGGCAATGACCGCCATCAGTTCAGCATGCATTGCCGGTGTCATGCCCTTGGCCCTAGCCGACGCCGTATGTGAATGGACGCAGTAGCCGCAGCCATTGGCGGTGGAGACGGCGACATAGATGAGTTCCTTCACCAGCGGATCGAGCGCACCGGGAGCCATGACGGACTGGATCCTGTCCCAGATCGACTTAAGCTGGGCGGGGTCATGGGCAAGCGCCCGCCAGAAATTGTTGACATAGTCGGTGCCTCGTGCCTCGCGGATTTCGTTGAAGACGGCGAGCGCTTCGACGCTCGCCTCTTCGTCATTCAGCAGTGGAACGACGGCCATCGGATCTTCCTCTAGACCAGTGCCAGGACGCGAGCCGGGCCGCCGGTGCCGCCCCTATGCTTCGGCGCGCCAACGACGATCGTCGCGCCCTTGACCGGAAGCTCTTCGAGATTGGCCAGCGCCTCAATGCCGTAGCGGCCGGCGGGCAGCCATGAGTTGTGGACGGCGAAGTCTGCCGAATTGCCGGGGTCGAGCGATAGCGTATCAACGCCGATGGCCACGACGTCGAGCGTCAGCAAGAGGTCAGTCGCCGACTTGCCAAAGCCGGGGAAGGCAAAATTGCCCGCTTCATCATTGCGGAAGGAGGCTTCCTTGACCTTCTTTGCCCAACCGGAACGCAGGGCGACGATGGCCCCTGCCGGAATTTCGCCATTGGCACTGATCCAGGCTTCGATATCGGCGGCCTCGACCGCGGTGTTAGCCTCTTCCCTTGCCCGATCCGTGATGTCGACGATGACAAGCGGCGCCACGAGTTTTTCCGGCTCGATCTGGTCGACGCTGGTGCCGTCGGCGCTGAAATGGAAAGGAGCGTCGATATGCGTGCCGGTGTGCTCGAAGATGGTCAGCTTGTGAAGCTGGTAGCCGTTCTGGGCGAATTCAACGGCCCATTCATACTCGATCCCCGGGTTGCCGTCGAAGGTCAGGAACGTCGAATCATAGGCATGGGTGAGGTCGACGACCTTGCTGGTGGGCTGGGCGAGGACCTCGCGTGGCGTGCTCGTCGCGACCATGGCGGCAGCCCCGGCGAAGGCTGCTCCCTTGAACAGCGACCGGCGCGACAGCATGTTTCGCTTCACGTTTTCGATGACGCAGTGATTGCACATTGGAATTCCCCTCTTCTTAGGCTTTGCGCCGCCTGAGAGTAATCCAGAACCGCCGGGGAGCAAGGCCGTCTCGACGAAGGTGCGTGCAGAGGGAGGAAGAGGTTCCTCAAGTGAGCGCTAAGAATGAAAAGAGGCCCCGCAGGGCCTCTCGATGGTGCAGACCTTGGGCCGGAATCCGAACTGGCGGATGCCGGGCGAGACGGTTCAGATGTTTGACTTCAGGATCTCGCGCAGCTTGCCGAAGATCTCGTCGATATGGTGCTTCTCGGCGATCAGCGGCGGAGACATGGCGATGATGTCGCCGGTGGTGCGGATCAAGAGACCGTTCTCGTAGGCCTTGAGGAAGGCGGAGAAGGCGCGCTTGGTCGGCTCGCCGGCGATCGGATCGAGTTCGATCGCGCCGATCATACCGATGTTGCGGATGTCGATCACGTTCGGCAGGTCCTTCAGCGAATGCAGGCCGTCCTCCCAGTAGGGCGCCATGTCGCGGGCCCGGTCGAAGAGGCCTTCCTCCTTGTAGGTTTCCAGCGTTGCGAGGCCGGCGGCGGCGGCAATCGGATTGCCCGAATAGGTGTAGCCGTGGAAGAACTCGATCATGTGCTCCGGGCCACTCATGAAGGCGTCGTGGATCTCGGAGCTGACGAGAACGGCACCCATCGGGATGACCCCGTTGGTAAGGCCCTTGGCCGTCGTCATGATATCGGGCGTGACGCCGTAGTATTGCGCGGCGAACGGCGTTCCCATGCGGCCGAAACCGGTGATGACCTCGTCGAAGATCAACAGGATGCCGTGCCTAGTGCAGATATCGCGGAGCTTCTGAAGGTAGCCCTTCGGCGGAATGAGGACGCCGGTGGAGCCGGCCACCGGTTCGACGATGACGGCGGCGATGGTCGAAGCATCATGCAGGGTGACGATGCGCTCCAGCTCGGAGGCGAGGTCGCCACCATGTTCGGGCTCGCCGCGGGTGAAGGCATTCTTGCCCGGCTGATGGGTGTGCGGCATGTGGTCGACGCCGGTGAGCAGCGTGCCGAACATCTTACGGTTGGCGACGATGCCGCCGACGGAGATGCCGCCGAAGTTGACGCCGTGATAGCCGCGCTCGCGGCCTATCAGGCGGAAGCGCGAACCGTTGCCCTTCACGCGATGATAGGCGAGGGCGACCTTGAGAGCGGTGTCGACCGACTCGGAGCCGGAATTGGTGTAGAGGACGTGGTTCAGGCCTTCCGGTGCGATGTCCACCAGGCGATTGGCAAGCTCGAAGGCCTTCGGATGGCCGAGCTGGAAGGCGGGAGCATAATCCAGTTCGCCTGCCTGTTCGCGAATCGCCTCGGTGATCTTCGGCCGGCAGTGGCCGGCATTGACGCACCAGAGGCCGGCCGTCGCATCGAGAACCTGGCGCCCGTCATGCGTCGTATAGTGCATATCCTTTGCACCGACGAAGAGGCGCGGCTCCTTCTTGAACTGGCGGTTTGCCGTGAACGGCATCCAGAACGCGCGAAGATCGTTCGGCGTGGTGTTGAGGCGGTTGGACATGACATGCTCCCCGTCCGGCAGAGGCCGGCTTTTTTGACTACGTGGTCAAATTATCAGGGGGCGTTGCGCCGTCAAGCGTGGCGACTCGCCCATCAGAGAGTGGTGTCACGCGAGATCGAGGCACAGGCGGCGCTTCAGAACGCCTTCTGTGTCGTCATGTCAGCGCTATCATCAGGCGGCTGCGAACTTGGCCTGAAGCGGCGTGCAGTAGATATCCTCGAGCGATTCGAGGATCTTCAGCACGGCCGGTGAAGAGCAGGAATAATAGATCGTCTGGGCATCGCGCCGCGTCTTGACCAGTTTCTGTGCCCGCAGCTTCGACAGATGTTGAGAGAGAGCCGACTGGCTCAATCCGACGCGAACCGCCAGCGCACCGACCGCGACTTCTCCCTTGACGAGGCAGCAAAGGATCATCAGGCGCTTCGGGTTTGCCATGGCAGAAAGCAAGCCGGCGGCGGCGAGCGAATGCTCGGAAAGTGGCAGCATGTCCATAAGTCTTTATTTCCCCTCGAAGCGGGAACGCTTCAATAATGCCCTTGAACTGGAAAGCCAAAGATTAACAATTGTAAACGAGCCTTGTATATCCCTAAATTTCGGGTCGGGAACCACTTCGTGGGCCCGTTTCAGCAATTTTTGAAATCGTTGTAAACGCGGCGTCCGGCGACGAAACCGGCCTATCGAACTCATATCGGACCTGTAAATCCCCCGAAACGAGGTCGAAACCGGCCGGATCGGCTCCGGCGAAACGCGATTTCGCGGATTTCGGCGCCGAGATCGCCTCTGCCACTGTCGCGGCAAGTTCCTGCATTTCCCGCAGTTTTGCCTGCAGCACCTGCCATTCGGCGACGTCGATCGGAATCGGCATGACGAGGTCGCTACCGGGCAGAGCGTAGGCGCGACCGAAGCCGCCGTTCAGCGAGGCAGATTGCGGTTCGAGGCGGAAGAACCGGAAGTCGGGGAAGTCGATGTAGAGGGACGCCTTGGGGTGGCGGTCGAGAAAGCGTTGCCGGAGGCGGTCATGAACCTCATCGCCGCGAGGAACGGAGGCGGCGCGGCATTGCAGCGTGATGCGCGGATGCGCCAGGGGATCGCCCTTGCCGAGTTCTCCTGCAAGGAGCGAGCAGCGGGGATCCGCCAGCAGGGCCTTCGTGTGGGTCGAGAGCGAGGAGGCGAGGATGACCGGGGTGCCGTCGAGATCGGTTGCCGTCAGCGCGCGGCTGGCGGACGGGAAGCCGGTTTCGGGATCGATGACTGCCAGAGCCATGTGCCGGGCGCCGCGAACCAGGGTGCGGGCGAGGCGCCGCGCCTCCTCGTCGGTCTCACGCAGGACTGCCGGCTTGTCGGTCATGTCGCGTCATCCCTGTGCCGGTGCCGGGTCAGCCCATGGATGACGTCGTCGGCCGAGATCGTGCCGATCACCATACCCTTCTCGACCACGCCGACCACGCCCGGCTGGCGTGCCAGCGCGTCGAGAATATCGACGAGGGGGGTCTCCCGGGGGGCGGTGGCGGTCACGCCGTTGCCCGATCGGGTTTCGGCAACGCCCGGTCGCATAACATCCCCGGCAGTCAGCATGGCGATCGGGTTCATGTTCTGGACAAAGTCCGCCACATACTGGTTGGCGGGGGCGCGGACGATCTCCTGTGGTGTCCCGCACTGGATGATGCGGCCTCCATCCATGATGGCGATGCGGTTGCCGATGCGGAAGGCCTCGTCGAGGTCGTGGCTGACGAAGAGGATCGTCTTCTTCAGCCGCCGCTGGAACCCGAGGAGTTCGTCCTGCAGGCGGGTGCGGATCAAGGGGTCAAGGGCCGAGAATGGCTCGTCCATCAAAAGGATCGGTGCGCCGGTGGCAAAGGCGCGGGCGAGACCGACACGCTGCTGCATGCCCCCGGAAAGCTCACCGACCCTGCGGTCCGCCCATTGGTCGAGGTTGACCAGTTCGAGCTGCTCGGCGACGCGCTTGCGGCGCTCCGCTTCCCGGACGCCCGCGAGTTCCAGGCCAAAGCCGACATTCTCCTCGACCGTGCGCCATGGCAGGAGCCCGAACTGCTGGAACACCATGGAGACGGTATGGGTCCGCAGCCTGCGCAAGGTCTTCGCGTTCGCCCTGTAGGGGTCGATCGGCCCTTCGGGCGTCGTCACCTCCACCTCGCCGCGCGCCACGGGGGCGAGCCCGTTGACGGCGCGGAGGAGGGTGGATTTGCCCGATCCGGAGAGGCCCATGAGAACGAGGATCTCGCCCTCCTTCACCGACAGCGAGGCATCGGCCACGCCAACGACGATCCCCGTCTTTTCGCTGATCTCGTCCCGGCTCATGCCCCGGTCGATCAGTTCGAGGATGCGTTGCGGCTTTTCGCCGAAGACGATGTCGATGTTCCTGAAGACGACTGCGTCGGTCACGTGGCGTCTCCGGAGGCGGGGCGGAACATCCGGTCGAGGATGATCGCCAGGATGACGATGCACAGGCCGGCCTCGAAGCCGCGGGCGATATTCACCGTGTTGAGAGCGCGCACGACGGGGACGCCCAGTCCGTTGGCGCCGACGAGGGCGGCGATCACCACCATGGAAAGCGATAGCATGATGGTCTGCGTCAGCCCGGCCATGATCTGCGGCATGGCGTAGGGCAGTTCCACCTTGCGGAGCACCTGGCCCGGCGTGGCGCCGAAGGCGATGGCGGCCTCGGTAAGTGCTGCAGGGGTCGAGACGATGCCGAGCCGGGTGAGGCGGATGGGGGCAGGAATGGCGAAGATTACCGTCGCGATGAGGCCGGGTACCATGCCGAGCCCGAAGAGGATGAGTGCGGGAATCAGGTAGACGAAGGTCGGGATGGTCTGCATCAGGTCGAGGACCGGGCGCATGACCTGGTAGATCCATTCGCGGCGGGCGGCCATGATGCCGAGCGGCACGCCGACAAGCATGCTCACCGTGGTTGCGGCGACGACGAGAGCAAGCGTCTCGGTGGTTTCCTTCCAATAGCCCTGGTTGATGATGAGAAGCAGGCCGAGAACCGTGAAGAGCGCGATGCCGATCGAGCGGCGAAACCACCAGGACAGCGCTGTCATGGCGGTGACGATCACCAGCGGATGGGGGGTCTGGAGCACGTAGAGCAGCGCATCGATGACGGTGGCAAGCACGCTTGACAGCCAGTCGAAGAACCAGGCGCCGTTGTCCGTCAACCAGTCGACGAACTGTTTCGCCCACGTGCCGAGACGCAACTGGCCGTCGTCGTCTACGAGCCATTCGGGAAGCCAGGTCACGCGATGCTTGCCTCTTCCGTAACTGTTGCGGGAGAATTGGAAAGCGGGCCGCCGTTGGCGACCCGCGGAAGATCGTCAGAGGCCGAGTTCAGCCTTCACCGCAGCCACAGCGTCGCCGCCGTCCTTTGTGGTCACACCCGCGAGCCAGGGAGTGACGGCGTCGGGATTGGCCTTGAGCCAATCCTTGGCGGCATCTTCGGCATCCTTCCCGTCATCAAGGATGGCGCTCATGATCTCGTTTTCCATCGCCAGGGTGAACTTCAGGTTCTTCACGAAGGCGCCGACATTGGGGCATTCTTCGGCATAGCCGGCGCGCAGGTTGGTGAAGATCTCCGCACCACCCAGGTTCGGGCCGAAGATGTCGTCGCCACCCGTGAGATAGGTGAGATCGAAGTTGGCGTTCATCGGATGCGGTTCCCATCCGAGAAAGACGACGGGCTCTCCCGCCTTGTCTGCCCGCGCCACCTGCGCCAGCATTCCCTGCTCGGAGGATTCGACGACTTCGAAATCCTTGAGCCCGAAAGTGTCGTTCTCGACCATGCCGAGGATCAGGCGATTGCCGTCATTGCCGGGTTCGATGGCATAGATCTTGCCGCCCAGCTCATCGCTGTGTGCCGCGATGTCCTTGAAATCCTTAATGCCGAGTTCGGCGCCCTTAGCGTTGGTCGCCAGGGTGTATTTTGCACCCGTCAGGTTGGGGCCGTAGGATTCAACGGACTTGTCTGCGCGATAGGGAGCGATATCGGCCTCCATGGTCGGCATCCAGTTGCCGAGGAAGACGTCGATGTCCTTGTTCTTGAGCGAGCTGTAGGTGACCGGAACCGAGAGAACCTTGATGTCGGTCTCATAGCCGAGTCCTTCAAGGATGACCGAGGCCGTGGCCGTGGTGGCCGTGATGTCGGTCCATCCGACGTCGGAGAAACGGACCGTCCCGCAGGATTCGGGCTCCGCTGCATGGCCTACCTGGGTCAGGACCAGCAGCGATACGGCTCCGGCAAGCAGGATCTTCATCGGATGGTTCATGGTTGGCGCTCCCTGTCTTTGTTCCCGGCCATTTATAAGTATATGGGAAGTCGAGGCAAGCTGGCCCGCCGGGATCGTCCTCTCCGGAGCAAGCAGATACTGCTCGTCGCGCCCTCCCTCCCTACGGTTTTCTGTGGTTTCAGCTTTCTGTGGACTTTTCCCGCACGCCGATGCGGAGGAGAAGAGCAGGCATGGCAAAACTCTATTTTCACTATGCGTCGATGAACGCCGGCAAGTCCACGCTGCTCCTGCAGGCTTCCTATAACTACCAGGAGCGGGGGATGCGGACGCTGATCCTCACCGCTGCGCTCGACAGCCGAGCCGGCGTCGGGCGCGTCGCCTCGCGCATCGGGCTTGGTGCCGATGCCATTCCCTTCGAGGCGGCCGACGACCTGTTCGCACTGGTCGAGCGCATGCACGGCGAGGAGACCGTCGCCTGTGTGTTCATCGACGAAGCGCAGTTCCTGGCGCCGGAGCAGGTGTGGCAGTTGGCGCGGGTCTCGGACCGGCTCGGCATTCCGGTCATGGCCTATGGGCTGCGGACGGACTTCCAGGGCAAGCTCTTCCCCGGATCGCAGGAACTGCTGGCGATCGCTGACGAATTGCGGGAGGTCCGCACGATCTGTTTCTGCGGCCGCAAGGCGACGATGGTGGCGCGGCTGGACGAAGAAGGTCAGGTCGTTCGCGAGGGGGCCCAAGTCGACGTAGGCGGCAACGAGAAATACGTCTCCTTCTGCCGGCGGCACTGGGAAGAGAAAATCCGCTACGGTGAAGATACTTGATCTTCGTCAAAGAGGGAGGGGGCGGATCACCCTATTAAGGTCCTCGACGCCTCCCAAGGCTCACTTCAGGAGATTGAAAATGTTCAAGACTGCAAAGACCGCCTTCGTCCTCGCCACCAGCCTCGCCATCTTGTCGTTCCCGGCGCTCGGTGCGGAGATCGAAGTGAAGATGCTCAACAAGGGCAGCGACGGTCAGGCAATGGTATTCGAGCCCGCCGCCATCAAGGCAGCGCCCGGAGACACGATCAAGTTCGTTCCTACCGACAAGGGGCATGATGCCGCCGCGATGAAGGGGATGATCCCGGACGGCGCCGAAGAGTTCAAGGGCAAGATGAACCAGGAGTTCTCCGTCACGCTCGACAAGGAAGGCGCCTATGTCGTGAAGTGCACGCCGCACCTCGGCATGGGCATGGTTGCGGTGGTTGTCGTCGGTGACGGCGCTCCGGCCAACCTCGACGCCGTGAAGACCGGCAAGCTGCCTAAGAAGGCCCGCGAGCGCGTCGACGCCGCTATTGCGGAACTCGGCCTCTGACAAGAGCCTGCCGCTTTACATCGGGCCACCATGGTATAAGTCCATGGTGGCCTTTTTTTATGGATTTGCGGTGGACGGAATGGGAAGGGCGGATCGCAGCCGAAGCGAGCTGGAGGCACTCCAGTCAGAGCTGGCTGAACTGGAGGGGGTGATCGCGCAGGCGGCTCAGGCCGTCTCAACGATCGCGCGCGCCAGAGCGATTCCGGCATTGGACGACCCGCTGCCTGGTTCTGCGGGAACGCTGGCAGACGGATGGTCTTCGACCGGCCCTCGCATCGCTGCGAAGCTCAGCGCACTCTCTACCCGCATAGACGCCGCCATGGCGCCGCTGGAAGACGAGCCGCAGCGTACACTCAAGGAGCGTGTGTGGATCGCGCTCGTTTCCCTGTTTTCTCTCCGCTGGACCAGACCTGCGAAAGTGCCGGCGGACGAATTGAGCACGGTACTTGCCGATCTCGATGTCCTGCAGTCGCTGCTCATCACCTACCGGGAGCGGCTCGTTGCGGTGAGGCATTCGGTGGAGGCGGATCTGATCGACCTCAGCGGACACCGGGCGATGCTGGCGGACAGGCTGGCGGAGCATGGGGCGGCGCAGGGTGAGCCTATCACCGGGACGGCGGTCGAGGTGGAAACCCGGTTGCAGTCCATCCAGGACCTGACCATCGAACTCAACCGCCAGGTCAATGACGCCAATATCCTGCTCAACAAGCTGGCGATCGAAGCGGAACGCGCGATCCTCCTGAAGGACGTGCTTTCGCCGGACAATCCGGAACTGCTGGTCCGGCAGGAATGGCCGGTCTTGCCACACCTGGCGCCGCTGATGGGCCTTCGCGAGAAGGACATGCTTTCCAGCGTCGAGATCGACCGACGAAAGCAGAAGATCGATGCTCGTTTTAGCGAGCGATTTGCGATGAACAGGAGCCCGGCGGAGCGAGCCGGGCACGGCAGGCCCCTGGAGCCGGAGGTACACCATGCTTGACCCGATCGTGCGTTTTTTCCAGCGTGCCTTTGCGGCGCTCGGCCGTGGTATCGGCCTGCTGGTCGCCTGGCTGGTCTGGCCCTTCATGGCCGCTCACGGCTGGTATTCCGGTCGCAGCTGGATCATCAAGGGCCCGCTTCTGGCGCTGCTGGTCCTGTTCGTCGGGCTCTATGGCTATTTCTTCTGGCAGACCCAGGTGTGGAGCAGGTTCGATCCGGATTTCGTCGAGGAATACCGGCTGACCGAACGTACCGTGCCGGCCGGGCAGGAGATCCCCGCTCCGACGCCGGCGGCGACGGATGCACCGTCGGCCGGCGGGGCGCAGTGCCAGTCGTCCGCCATCGTGGACGTCGTCGCCGACCTGACCGACGTCAACGTCAACCAGAATGCATGGATTTCTTCCATGCTGCTCTACCGGCTGGGCCTGTTCGGGATCGACTGGGACCATACGCCATTTCTCGACAACAAGGCGTCATTCCAGCGCGGCGTGAACCAGGCGGTGCGGCGGACCTCGGTCGAGCTCGTCGACACGCTGGCGCGCGTGCGCGGCACCTCCGGCATCAACAACGACCTGCAGGACGCCCGCAACAACCTGCAGTTCGACGAGTATTCCTGGTATTTCGGGCTCAGCCCGTTCGGACCGAAGACGCCGACGCCGAGCTACTACCGGGCGGCGATCGACAGTTTCCGCAAGTTCAACACCGACCTTGCCGCCTGCCGCTCCACCTTCGACAGCCGTGCCGACAATCTGGTGCAGTTTGTCGACCGGATTGCCAATGATCTCGGCAGCACATCAGCAATCCTGCGCGAGCGCTCGGAGAACTACAACGGCGGCTGGTTCGACACGCGCGCGGACGATCGGTACTGGTTCGCCTATGGCCAGCTCTACGGTTACTATGCCGTCCTGTCCGCAGCGGGCGCCGACTTCTCGCAGGTGATCCGCGAGCGCAATCTCGCGCCGCTATGGGCCGAGACGCTTTCGCAGTTCCGGTCGGCGCTACGCATCCAGCCGGCAATCATCTCCAACGGCCGCGAGGACGGCTGGATCATGCCAACGCATCTGGCGACCATGGGCTTCTATATCCTGCGGGTGCGCTCCAACCTGGTGGAAGTGCGATCGGTGCTCGACCGCTAAGACGCTTTGTCTTTTCGCACTTCCCTACGCAAAACCGCTTCACACTTTTGCTGGAAATGCTCTCGGGCAGGTCAGGGGATCAGGCCGAGGCGGATCGCCTTGGCGACGAGCTGCGTGCGGTTGACGCAGTCGAGCTTCTTGATGGCGTTCGTCAGGTGCGCGTTGATCGTATGATCGGAGAGCGAGAGGATGCGACCGATCTCGACCGAGGTCTTGCCCTGTGCCGTCCAGCGCACGACTTCCAGTTCGCGCATGGAAAGAGGGCGGGGGATGGCGATCTCCTCGGTGCGCCGGATCCTGTCGAACACCTCGAATGCATGCAGGGAGATCACGGCGAATTCGTTGATCTCGGACTGGCGCAGGGATGGCCGCTTGCCGTCAAAGCGGAGCAGGAAGCGGGCGCCGTCGAAGCTATGGAGGGGCATGACGACTGTCGTGAACAGGCTGAAGCGGCGCATCAGCCGGGTGATCGGCGCCGGCACGATTCCATCCCGCTCGAGACCTCCCAATGTCCAGGCCTGGGGCAGCATGGTGTCGAACAGCGTCGGCATGACCGGACAGGCGACGAGGAAGCGATTGCGATCGAACTGGCGCACGAAGTCTTCCGGCAGGGTCGTCTGGATGATCAGCCGTGACATGTATTCGTCGTCGTCACCCGGCTTCGCCATCAGGGTGACATGGGCGAAACCGAAGGCTTCAGCCGCATCCTCCATGGCGGTGAGGACTTCGGAGCGCGTAGCGGCCGCGGCAATCGCGCTGCTGAGCGCTACCTGTCTCTCGACTGCTGCTGAGGGCACTGCCATGGTCCGTGAGGTAGGTTCCAATACCGCTGACATATCAGGGCGCCCCTTCCACCCGTTTACGATAGTTCGTCAGATTTTAGCTACTTAGCGGGTCTGTATGCATCTGGCAATCTGACTTTGGTTCAGGGGATACACCCGACATCCCGCCAGCGACCTAACATCAAACATGACAAACTTCATCCACTTTTTATCTTGACTCCATAAATCATGTTTTTTAGATGGCGAAGTCACGGCAGAGCCTGCCGCCCGCCATTGTGATCGTCAAACCGGACCGCTTCCACCAGCGGCGTGCCTTTGCGCGCCGATGATGGTGCGTGCCCGCCACAGGGGAACAAGATGAATATCCGCGCCACCCAATTCTTCCTTCTTACCTGCACCGCCATCGCGGCACTGTCGCCTCTACCTGCAATGGCGCAGGACGCCCCGGCAGATGCGACGGCGCTCCAGACGATCGTGCTGAAGGGCAAGCGGGTGAAGGCCGGCGATATCGTCAACACCCCGCTGGCCTCGCAGACGACAGAGGAAGAGATCGACAAGAAGCAGGTCCAGAGCATCGAGGATCTGGGGCGGAGCCTGGAGCCAGGCGTGAACTACAGCCGGGGAACCACGAATTCCCTCAATATTCGCGGACTTGAAGGCAACCGCGTCGCCACCGTCATCGACGGCGTGCCGCTGACCTATCTTCAGGACACGGCCCGCAGCACTGCCGGCGGGGCCGAGAGCTTCGACTTCTTCGCGCTGACATCGGTCGATGTCGTGCGCGGAGCCGATTCCAGCCGAATCGGCGATGGCGGACTTGGCGGAGCCCTTGTGCTGCGAACGCTCGAGCCGGAGGACCTGATCGGCGAAGGTCGCGACTGGGGCGGCAAGGTCGGGACCGGTTACGACAGCATGGACAACAGCTGGTACGGCGGTGCCGCGGTGGCCAAGCGGGTGGAAAACACCTCGGCCTTGTTCCTCGGCTCGTACAAAACGGGCCATGAGCGGGACAACAAGGGGGATGTCGGCGGCTATGGCGCAACGCGCACCGAGCCCAATCCGGCGGACTACGACCAGCACAACCTCCTGTTCAAGCTGAGGCAGGACACCGAGTTGGGCCATGTCTTCGGCCTGACGGCAGAGCGGTTCCGGTTCGAGAAGGATACCGATCTTCGCCGGGACCAGACGCTGACGGGCAATTATCGGCCGGGCAACCATTCCAACGGGCAGCTCAACGAACGCGACCGCGTTTCGCTGGATTACTTCTACGAGGCTCCGGGTGCCGATGGCCTTGTCGACGCGGCGGAGGCCACGCTCTACTGGCAGCGGCAATTGCGCCAGGACAGCCAGGATTCCATCCGCTGGACGAGTGTGCCGGGTGTTTACAAGCGCTGGAACGACATCGAGGAGAGCGGTTTCGGCTTCAACGGCTTCTTCGACAGCGGCTTCGAGACGGGTGGCGTCAGCCATGTGCTGACCTTCGGCACAGACATCTTTATTTCGCAGGCGGAGCAGTATTCGGCAGGCATCGATTCATGCCCGGCATCACCACCCTATACCGGCGTCTACGGGGCCTGCGGCAACCTGCATACCAACCAGGCGGACATGCCCGATGTCGACAGCAAGCGAATGAGCTTCTACGTGCAGGACCGCATGAGCTTCGGCGACAGCGGCTTCACGCTCACCCCCGCTCTCCGCTACGACTGGTTCGACCATGATCCGCAGGAGACCGCGGCCTATCTCGGCAACGCGATGAAGCCGGACACTCCCCCCGGCTCCAGCGGCGACGCATGGTCTCCGAAGCTCCTGGCGGAGTATGAACTGTCCGACACGTTCACGCTCTTCAGCCAGTGGGCCATGGGCTTCCGTTCGCCGACTGCGAACGAGCTCTACATGACATTCGGTGCGCCGGGCACCTATCTGCGGACGGGTAATCCTGATCTCGAGCCGGAAACCAGCAACGGCTTCGATGTCGGCGCGCGCTTCGGGGACAGCGACTTCGGCGGCAGCCTGACGTTCTTCTATACCCGCTACAAGAACTTCATTGAAAACCGCAACCTGACGGCGGCGGAGCAGATTGCCCGCGGGATCGATCCGAGCGCCGGCTACATGTTCGTCCAGACGCCGGTCAACGTCTCGCGCGCCGAGATCTACGGCATCGAGCTTGCCGCTCACAAGCGTTTCGACAACGGCTTCAACATGCGTGCCGGCCTTGCCTATGCGCGGGGCACGAACCTCGAGACCGATCAGTTGCTGGCGTCCGTGCCGCCCTTGAAGGGGATCATCGGCGTCGGCTATGAGACCGAGGCCTGGGGCGTCGACCTGTTATGGACAGGCGTCGAGGGCGTTGACGACCAATCCGCCGCCAGCTTCAAGGCGCCGGGCTACGGAATCTTCGATCTAACCGGATGGTGGGAGCCGGAACAGGTAAAGGGCCTTCGCATCCAGGCGGGCGTCTACAACCTCTTCGACCGGACCTACTACGACGCCCTGAACACGAAGGATTACACGACAATCACGGCGGCCAACAAGGAGTACTATTCGGAGCCGGGGCGGACGTTCAGGATCTCGCTGACGCAGCGGTTCTGAGGGATCGCGCGGGACGCGGGCGACGCAGTGAACAGCGCCGCCTATTTCGTTCCTGAACTGGCCCCGTCTGCCGGGGCGCCGGCCGAAACAGTCAACCGGACGCTGCCATGGTTGTTGTTGTAGCACTGCCAGGCGTCATTGGCGAAGCAGTAGAGATAGCCGTCCTCGGTCGGGGTGAAATGCCTTTCGCTGCCGATCAGGAAAGTCTCGTGGGGAAATGGCGGTATGCGCGACCCAGCATGACGCGCCGGCTTTTGATCATTCGCAACCAATCCGACCAGCGAAAACCACGGGAGGTCCTCATGTCGGCGGCTGCCAGGCGCATCCATTCTGTGGTTGCCGATCAAGGCGCGGAAACCTCGTTCGACCAGACCGATCAAGGTGCCAAGGAGATGAGCGAGCCTTCCCAAGGGATATATCCCAAGGCCGACGCCGTCTGGACCCGCCCGCACGCTCTTGTCCAGCCACTCCCCTTCCGCGCTTAGCTTGTATGTCGTTCCTGCTCGGAGGTAGATGCCGGTCCAGTTCCAGTGCGGCTTGGCATAGACACGCACCCTGCAGGAGCCGGGTGCCCGCCCGTCCCAGTTGAGCGTGCGATACTCGCCTTGAAGCAGAGGCGGGTCATCCCGCCGCGCAAGGACACTCTCATGCACCAGAGTGCCCTTGTTGTCGGCAGAAAGCAGCGGAAATGATCTTGGACGGGTCTTCAGTCGACGGAAAAAGCCGGAGACCGAATTGTGCAGCACGCCGTGGTGGTGCGGGTTGATCTGCGTGTCCAGATCCGGGCGAAACTCCAAGCCTTCCTCTCTCGCTTCATCGATCATCCATTTCAGCGCAATGTCAGACAGTCCGGCATGGGCATAGCCGCCACCGACGTCGCCGTGGGCACCGGCGAACCAAACCTGCTTCAAGTCGGCCTGCTGCCCAGGCTCCAAGGTCCATAGCGTGGGAATGAAATTCTGACGCATTTCATCAATCGCCAACGCGTGGCACGCTGTCGCTACGATCGTGCTTAGTCCGGCGTCGTGAAATTCGTGTCTGCCGCGGAAATCGAGGAGGTTGAGTATTCCGAGGTCATCAGGGATGCCAAGTGAGCCCACCGTATCCCATACGCCAATGAACCGGATGGGCGTCTTCTTCGCTCCGGGCTCGCCGAGGTTCGCATTGTGGAAGTAGAGCCTGTCGCTTGAAACAGGGGGTTGTTCCGGCTTCATTCGATAGATGTCGAATACCTCGTCCACGGCGTCCCAAATTCTGCGGGCGTCGTCGTCATAGGTCGAGAGGTCCAGCAGGCCGCATCGAGAGATCATGCCTCCAAGACTGCGGGCGGTATAGGCGCCCCGGCTGAAGCCAAACAGCCAGATCTTGTCGCCAGGCTGATAGGTGCCTGCCAGCCAGCAATAGGCGTTTTTGATATTCCGGTTCAGCCCCTTTCCGGTGCTGCCGCCCAAGATTCGATCGCGCCAGTTGCCTTCGCTGCCGACGCCTGGATGGTAGTAGGACTTCTGTGGCGCACCCTCCGCATCGTTAGGTGCCAGGGCATTGTAGAGCTTCACCACGTTGGTGGGGCTCGGAACGCCGTTTTCAAGATCATTGGGTGTATTCCAGGTGCCGTCGCAGCAAACGATGATGTTCATCGATATCCCTCCAGGGCCGCTGGACAAGACTAAATGCATCCATAGGTAACAATCAAGGGCAAATACACCAGGAAGTAGAACTCGGACTTGCATACGACTACAAGGGGAGCTTGCCATGCTGCAGGCTCTGTGGCCAATTCGGCGAGATGCCACGGGGAACGAGATTGGCAATGCAGTCTGACATCGAAATCGCGCGGGTGGCGCGGAAGAAGCCGGTCCTGGAGGTGGGGGCGGTACTTGGAATCCCGCCGGAGGAGCTGGCGCCCTACGGGCACGACAAGGCGAAGATCGGGCCCGGCTTCATCCGCTCGCTGGGCGAGCGGCCGGATGGCAGGCTAATCCTCGTCACGGCCATCAATCCCACACCGGCCGGGGAGGGCAAGACGACCACCACGGTCGGTCTCGTCGACGGGCTCAACCGCATCGGCCGCAGGGCGGTGGTGTGCATCCGCGAGCCCTCGCTCGGTCCGTCCTTCGGCATGAAGGGTGGTGCCGCCGGCGGTGGCCACGCACAGGTGATCCCGATGGAGGAGATCAACCTCCACTTCACCGGCGACTTCCACGCCATCACCTCCGCGCACAACCTGCTCGCGGCGATGATCGACAACCATGTCTACTGGGGCAATGCGCTCGACATCGACGTGCGGCGGATCACCTGGCGGCGGGCGATGGACATGAACGACCGGTCGCTGCGCCAGATGGTGGGCGCGCTGGGCGGCGTGGCAAACGGCTTTCCTCGCGAATGCGGCTTCGACATCACCGTCGCCTCTGAGGTGATGGCGATCCTCTGCCTGGCGGAGGATTTCGACGACCTGGAGCGGCGGCTGGGATCGATCATCGTCGCCTACCGCCGTGACAAGACGCCGGTCTTCGCGCGCGACCTGAAGGCGGACGGGGCGATGGCGGTGCTGCTCAAGGACGCCATGCAGCCGAACCTCGTGCAGACGCTGGAGAACAACCCCGCCTTCGTGCATGGCGGGCCCTTCGCCAACATCGCCCATGGCTGCAATTCGGTGATCGCCACCAAGACGGCGCTGAAGCTTGCCGACTATGTGGTGACGGAAGCGGGTTTCGGCGCCGATCTCGGGGCCGAGAAATTCTTCGACATCAAGTGCCGCAAGGCGGGGCTGACGCCCTCGGCCGCCGTGATCGTCGCGACGGTCCGGGCGCTGAAGATGAACGGAGGGGTGAAGAAGGAGGATCTAGGCCGGGAGGATGTTGGCGCACTGACGCGGGGCTGCGCCAATCTCGGCCGTCACATCGCCAATGTCCGCCGCTTCGGGGTGCCGGTGGTGGTGGCGATCAACCACTTCACCTCCGACACGAAAGCGGAGATTGCCGCAGTGAAGGACTACGCCTCCCGCCACGGCGTCGATGCCATCCTCTGCCGCCACTGGGCCGAGGGCGGCGCCGGGATCGAGGAACTGGCGCAGCGCGTGGCGGAAATGGCCGATGGCGGGCAGGCGGACTTCCGGCCTCTCTATCCGGACGATATGCCGCTGATGGAGAAGATCGAGACGGTCGCCTCGAAGATCTACCATGCCGGCGAGGTGACGGCCGACAAGGCGGTGCGCGACCAGCTGAAGGCATGGGAAGAGCAGGGTTACGGCGGCCTGCCGGTCTGCATGGCCAAGACGCAGTACTCCTTCTCCACCGATCCTAACCTGCGCGGTGCCCCGGAGGGGCATGTCGTGCATGTGCGCGAGGTGCGGCTTGCTGCCGGCGCCGGCTTTGTCGTCGCCATCACCGGCGAGATCATGACAATGCCGGGTTTGCCGAGTTCACCCTCGGCGGAACGGATTTTCCTGAATCAGGACGGGCACATAGAGGGGCTTTTTTGAACGGGATTTTATCTGGCGCGGTGGCTGCCGGCGGCCGAAGGCGGACATTCACCAGATGCTCCGAATGACGGCTAGGTGAGCACCTTCCACGCGATCCCCAGCACAGCAGAGGCGAAAAGAACGGCGATGACCGACTGTTTCAGGCGAAACAGTGCGAGTGCTGCCAGCAGGGTCAAGACGAGCGATGGCCAGTCGACCGAATGTAGGATCGGAACGTCCCAATTTAGCGGTCCGATGGTGAGCGTGGTGGTATCGCGGAACAGCACGTGCAGGCCGAACCACACCGCGAGGTTGAGGATCACGCCGACGACGGCTGCCGTGATTGCAGCCATGGCTCCGCTGAGTGCCGCATTACCCCTCATCCTTTCCATGAAGGGTGCACCGGCGAAAATCCACAGGAAGCTCGGAATGAAGGTGACCCAGGTCGTGAGCACGGCCGCCAGCGTCGCAGCGGCAAGCGGGTTGATGCTTCCGGGGTCGCGATAGCCTGCGAGGAAGCCGACGAACTGCGTGACCATGATCAAGGGACCTGGCGTCGTTTCCGCCATTCCCAGGCCATCGAGCATTTCGCCCGGCCATAACCAACCAAACCCTTGGACGGCTTGCTGCGCCACATAGGCCAGAACTGCATAGGCACCGCCGAAAGTGACGACTGCCATCTGACTGAAGAAGATACCAATCTGCGTGAAGACGCTATGCTGACCCAAGGCCAGCAGCAATGCAGCAACCGGAAGAAGCCATAGTGCCGCTAGGACCCCTGACGTCTTCAGCGACCATGCAAGGTTCGGCGCAGCGTGAGGTGGGATTTCTTCGCCCAGAAGAGAGTCCCGATCCTCCAGTACCTTGTCGCTACCTGCCTTGTGTCCGCCGCCGACGCGAAATGCAGATGCACCCGTGCGTCCGCCAATGTAGCCGATGACACCAGCGGCGATGATGATGACCGGAAAAGGCACGTGCAGGAAAAAGATCGCAACGAAGGCGGCAGCAGCCAAGCCGACCATCAGGCCGTTCCTGAGCGCCCGGCTTCCGATCCTGAACACTGCCTGGACCACGACCGCCAGCACTGCGCACTTCAGGCCGAAGAACATGCCCTCGACGACAGTGACATTCCCGAACAAGACGTAGATGTAGCTGAGTGCTAGGATAGAAAGAAAGCCAGGCAGCACGAACAGGAGGCCCGCGATCATACCCCCCAAGGTCCTGTTGAGGAGCCAGCCGATATAGATCGCAAGCTGATGGGCCTCGGGGCCGGGTAGCAGCATGCAGTAGTTCAGAGCATGAAGGAAGCGATGCTCGCCAATCCATCGTTTCTCGTCGACGATAATCCGGTGCATCACCGCAATCTGTCCTGCGGGTCCCCCGAAGCTCAACGCTGCTACCCGAGCCCAAACTTTCACCGCTTCGGAGAGGGGAACAATGTCATCATCAACCACGCTAGGATCTGCTGCCTTCCCGAGGTCTGTCATGACCGCCACCCCTTCTTAGGGTTCGGCCAGTTGTGGCTCTCGCCCGTGGCGTCGCGGCACCAACGGTAGAAGGCGTCGTAGAGGGTCAGGCCTGTCTCCAACTGTTCCAGGTCATCATTGAACATGCGCGACAATCCGAGAGATGCGGCCAGCAGACCAGCGACCTCCGGAGCAAGCTCCGGTCGAGCGGTATCGGCGCCGCGCACGATCCTGGCCAGATGAAGCAGGGGTGCCGATGTCAGGCAGAACTCCTCGACCATCACGTCGAATGTGCACAGCTCGCCGCGATGGCTCCAGAAGACATCCTCGATGTCGAAGGGTGTCGCCGCAAACCGATCTCCGACAAGTGCTACTTCGCTCGCCGGGACAAACAGGAAGATGGCGGACGGATCGATGAAGCGGCGGATAAGCCAGGGACAAGCGATGCGGTCGATCTTGGGTCGTGCGCGGGTCACCCAGACCGTACGCCCATTGGCGTCTCGGACAGGAAGCTTCCCTTCAGGCACGAGTAGCCCTTCGGTGTCACGCCAGGCTTCGAAGCCACCTTCCAGCACTTCCGCCTGCTTGCCCATGGCACGCAGGTGAGCGGCAACTCCGTGGCCGAGCTTCTGTCCTCTCTGGCAGAAGATGATGGCCGACTCGGCGATGCCAGGACCCCATTCGATAACACGGCGGAAGTCCCGTCGGATGGAGCCGGGGATCAGCCGTGGATCTCTGCCGAAGTCCTCGTCGTTGCGCACGTCGATGAGAGGTGGGAGATTGGGGGTCCCAATGATACGAGCCAGTTTGTCAGGTGTGATTTCCAGGTATGACGGCATAGCGCGTCCCTCCGTTTGCTCGGGTTTTAAGGACGCGATTCTTCAGCCGTGGCCTCGTGGGGTGATCGCAAGCCCCATGAGAGGGATTTTGCTCCAGCCGCCCGAGTTGTCAAGCGCCTAACGGAGCCGGCCTCTGCCGACGTCGATGGTAGCCGCCGAGGGCGCAGATCCCCGTTCCGTGCCCGTTGCTCCCATCACCTACAATACCGGTACCCGCTGTCTCGCTCTAGCACGTCGAGATGCAGGTGGTCCTGGTGGGCGGCGTCGCTGCCGGGGGCAAGGACGGTCGAAAAATGCAGGCAGGCGCCGGCTGAGACGGTGCGCTGGAAGGCGCCTTCCATCGTGCCGTCCTCGGCGCGCGGCTTCATGGTGATCTCCGTGCCGTCGTCCAGCCGGAAGGCGGCGATGTCGATGGCGTTGCCGCGGGCGTGCTCTGAAATCTTGCCCTCCGAGGCCCCATTGCGCAGCCGGCAGGCATAGGTGGAGCCCGTGGTGAGGCCGGTGATCTTCCGGTCGGGCAGGGCGATATTCAGCGCCGGATTGACCGTATCCTTCAGCCAGTGGCCGAGGGCGCGTGCGGTTTCGCAGCGCATCTGCGCGCCGCCGGTATCGACGCCGGGCAGCACCTCCGCCACCTCGAGCGGCTGGTCTATGCCGCAGCCTTCGCCGTCGTCGATACGGGTGGCCGTTTCATACTTCGTCCCCAAGGCCGCGAGATCGGCGAGGCAGGACTTCAGGTCCTCGGGGTCTTCCCTGGCGATCGGCGGTGGAGGAGGGGGCGGCGGCTCCTTTGGCTCCTTTGCCGGCTCTTGGGGCTCCTCTCCCTTCTGTTCCGTCTCTTTCTCTGGCCTTTCCGTGGCTGGTTCGGCCTCGGCCTCCTTACGGTCGGCGGTCGCGGGCGGGCTCTTTTCACCTGGGCCTTCTTCGGGTGGCGACCCAGCGGATTGGGTGTCTGAGGGTTCTTCCGGAGCTGGGGACGGTGCGGCAGGCGCTTGCTTCTCCGGCTTCGGTTCAGGCGTCGGAACCGCCGAGGCACCCGGCGGAGGTGACGCGGCCGGAGTTCCCGCTTCCGGCGACTTCTCCTGTCTGTCCTCCTCGGCTGCGGGCTTCGACGCCGGTACCGGACCGGTGCGCGGCAGGGCGGCGGCGGCCAGAAGGGGCATGGCCAGGAGGAGGACGAGGGCGGGACGCAGCATGGGGCAGGCTCCGTGGATCGGCCATAGCCAACGCTTGAAACCGGATTTGGTCTCACCCGTTAGAAATCCGCTTGCGGAGAAACGAGACCCGCTGTATTTCTTCGCGCATGATCAATTCGATGAACATCGGTAACTGGTGGTGGGCACGCTGACGCGGCCTTGACCAGTCATGTCCATCGACAAGACCCCAAAGCCGCTCGAGAACCGAGGCGGCTTTTTTTGTTGTCCGCGGTTTCGGGTGAGGGAAAACGGAGAGCAGGAAATGGTGACGATCATCCGGGACGACGGTTCGGAAACCTACGAGACCAAGGGCGGTATCGCCGTCAGCCGGACGCGCCGGCCGACGCCCTATGCGGATGCGGTCTCCGGCTATGTGGACAAGCTCGACGAGCGGCGGGGCGCCGTCTTCTCCTCCAACTACGAATATCCCGGCCGTTATACCCGCTGGGATACGGCAATCGTCGATCCGCCGCTTGGCATTTCCTCGCACGGCCGCAAGGTCTGGATCGAGGCCTATAACGAACGCGGCAAGGTGCTGCTCTCGTTCGTGGCGGAGAGGCTCGCAACTGTGGCAGACCTGACACTCGGTGCGCGAACTGCACGCCGGCTGGACCTGACGGTCAACGAGCCGTCCCGCGCATTTACGGAAGAAGAACGCTCCAAGATGCCGACAGTGTTCACCGTGCTGCGCGCGGTGGTGGACCTCTTTTATTCCGACGCGGATTCGGCGATCGGCCTGTTCGGCGCCTTCGGCTACGACCTCGCCTTCCAGTTCGACGCGATCAAGCTTTCCATGCAGCGTCCGGAAGACCAGCGCGACATGGTGCTGTTCCTGCCGGACGAGATCCTCGTCGTCGACCACCATGCGGCAAAAGCCTGGATCGACCGTTATGACTTTGCCAAGGACGGCGTGACCACTGCCGGCAAGTCAGGCGAGATTGCGCCGGAGCCGTTCCAGCGCACCACCGTGACGCCGCCGAAGGGCGACCACAAGCCCGGCGAATATGCGGAGCTGGTGGTGAAGGCGAAGGAGAGCTTCCGCCGCGGCGACCTGTTCGAAGTGGTGCCCGGACAGAAGTTCATGGAGCGCTGCGACAGCAAGCCTTCGGAGATCTCCAACCGGCTGAAGGCGATCAATCCGTCGCCCTATTCCTTCTTCATCAACCTCGGGCACCAGGAATATCTGGTGGGCGCCTCGCCGGAAATGTTCGTGAGGGTATCGGGCCGGCGGATCGAGACCTGCCCGATCTCTGGGACGATCCGACGTGGCGAGGATGCGATCGCCGATAGCGAGCAGATCCTCAAGCTGCTCAATTCCAAGAAGGATGAGTCGGAGCTGACGATGTGCTCCGACGTCGACCGCAACGACAAGTCGCGCGTCTGCGAGCCGGGCTCGGTGAAGGTCATCGGGCGGCGGCAGATCGAGATGTATTCGCGGCTGATCCACACCGTTGACCATATCGAGGGGCGGCTCCGCGAGGACATGGACGCCTTCGACGGTTTCCTCAGCCACGCCTGGGCCGTGACCGTGACCGGCGCGCCAAAGCTTTGGGCAATGCGCTTCATCGAGAACCACGAGAAGAGCCCACGCGCCTGGTATGGCGGGGCGATCGGCATGGTCGGCTTCAACGGCGACATGAATACGGGCCTGACGCTCCGGACCATCCGCATCAAGGATGGGATCGCCGAGGTGCGCGCTGGTGCGACGCTCCTGAACGACAGCGACCCGCATGAGGAAGAGGCAGAAACCGAACTGAAGGCATCGGCGATGATTTCGGCAATCCGTGACGCACGTGCAGGCAATGCGGGCAAGGTGGCGCGCGACGTGGCGCGGGTCGGGCAGGGAGTGAAGATCCTGCTCGTCGACCACGAGGACTCGTTCGTCCACACGCTCGCCAATTATTTCCGCCAGACCGGCGCGGAGGTCTCCACCGTCCGCACCCCTGTTCCGGAGGAGATTTTTGACCGAGTCGACCCGGATCTCGTCGTCCTGTCGCCGGGGCCGGGCAATCCGAAGGATTTTGACTGCAAGGCGACGATCAGGACCGCGCGCGCGAAGAACCTGCCGATCTTCGGCGTCTGCCTTGGTCTGCAGGCGCTGGCGGAAGCCTACGGTGGGGAACTGCGGCAACTCGCCGTGCCGATGCATGGCAAGCCGTCGCGCATCCGCGTTCTGGAGCCGGGGATCGTCTTCTCGGGACTCTCCAACGAGGTGACGGTTGGTCGCTACCATTCGATCTTCGCGGACCCGAGGACCTTGCCGAGTGATTTTACCATCACCGCCGAGAGCGAGGACGGCACGATCATGGGGATCGAGCACGTGAAGGAGCCGATCGCGGCAGTACAGTTTCACCCCGAATCGATCATGACGCTCGGCCAGGATGCCGGCATGCGCATGATCGAGAATGTCGTGGCGCATCTGTCGAGAAAGCGGAAGGTGCAGGCGGCCTAAAGCGGGGAGCGCAACTTTCGCCGTCACTTCCGGGTTAAGAGGTCGATCGACCTCAAACCGGGAAAGACAGATGAGCAGAAATGTATTGATCGGACTAGTCGCCGTCCTCGTGATCGTGGTGATGGCGCTGACGATGATGCCGGAATCCGGCGACAACACGACGCCGCCGCCGGCAGTCGGAGACCAGCAGCAGAACCCGGCGGCACCGGCGCAAAATTAGCGTAGGACGCCGGCCGACGCGTCTTACGCTTTGACAAACAAGCTGTCGTGCGCCATACGCGCAGCATTCGAAACCGCCCGGGTCCCGCCCGGGCGGTTTCGCCGTTCAGGGGCGGGGCTCCTGCAAGTGGTTTGCATGCGCAGAGGGACTTGGCGTGACAGCGAGAACCGATCCGATCGTTGAGAGACTGGCCTTCTGGGGCATTCCGCTGGCCTTCGGAGTGATGGGGCTGAAGCTCGTCGCCTGGTGGGTGACGGGGTCGGTGGCGCTGCTTTCCGACGGGATGGAATCCACTGTCAACGTGGTCGCCGCCTTCATCGCCTATTTCCTGATCCGCTATGCGGCGAGGCCGGCCGACGACGACCATCAGTTCGGTCACCACAAGGCCGAATACATGTCGGCGGTGCTGGAGGGGGCGCTGATCATCGTCGCGGCGCTGCTCATCGTCCAGGAGGCGTGGGGCGAGCTCTTCGCGCCGAAGCTTCTCGAAGCGCCGGTTCTGGGGCTCGGAATCAATGCTGCCGCCGGCGTGATCAACATTGTGTGGGCGCGTGTTCTGATCCGGGTTGGGCGGCAGCATCTGTCGCCCGCGCTCGCGGCGGACGGCCACCACATCATGTCGGATGTCGTCACCTCGGCCGGCGTCTTCATTGGACTGGTGCTCGCAGTATCGACGGGATACGCGATCCTCGATCCGCTGCTTGCCTTGGCTGTCGCGGTCAACATCCTCTACCAGGGCTACAAGGTCATCAGTCACTCGCTCGGCGGGCTGATGGACCGGGCCGTGACGCCCGAGGAAGAGGCTGCCATCCGCGCGGCGATCAAGGCCAATTCCGTGGGCTCGCTGGGCGTGCACGATCTGAGGACACGACGGGCGGGTGCAGCCGCTTTCATCGATTTCCATCTGGTGGTTCCGGCCGACATGCCTGTGGCGGAGGCGCACGAGATCTGCGACCGCCTTGAAGACGCCATCAAGGAGGTCATACCGGGCGCCAGTCTCGCCATTCATGTAGAACCCGAAGGGGAGCGTGCGCATGGCATCAAGGTCAAGGTAGAAGGAACATCCCAGTGAGCATGACTGACACTTCGAGCCTCTCCCAGCTCGGCCGGCAGGTGGAGGCACCGCAGAAGCCGGAAGAGGCAGTGCTGGAAAAGGTGCCGAACGGCAATCAGGGGACGAATTACGTCGTGCGCTTCACGGCACCGGAATTCACCTCGCTCTGCCCGATGACAGGTCAGCCGGACTTCGCCCACATCGTCATCGACTATATTCCCGATGCGCATCTGGTGGAATCGAAGTCGCTGAAGCTCTTCCTGCACTCGTTCCGCAATCACGGCGCCTTCCATGAGGACTGCTCGATCTACATTGCCAAGCGGCTGGTGGAGCTTCTGGAGCCGAAGTGGCTGCGGATCGGCGCCTACTGGTATCCGCGCGGCGGCATTCCGATCGACGCTTTCTGGCAGACGGGCGAGGCGCCGCAGGGCGTGTGGCTGCCGGAGCAGGGAGTGGCGACCTATCGCGGTCGCGGCTGATCTGCGCAGTTAAGCATGAGAGAAAGGGCACCTCGTCGGGTGCCCTTTTTGATGTGAGGTCAGCCGAAGGCGAGGGTAAGGCCGGCAAGGGCGGTGAGACCGCCGGCGACGCGGGTTGCCCAAGGGGCGAGGCGGCCGATGCCGAGCCCGAGTCCGATACCGGCGGCATGCAGCAGGGCCGTGGCAGCCACGAACCCAATGCCGAATTGCAGGGCGCGGGCCGTGCCGAGTTCGCCGCCATGCGCATGGCCATGAAAGAGGGCGAAGACGGCGACGACGGCGGCCGAGCCTGCGATAGGCAGGCGAGCCGCCATGGCGACAAGGAGGCCGAGCGCAACCACCGAAGCGAGGATGGCAGGCTCGACGAAGGGAAGGTCGATGCCGGCCACCGCAGCCAGGAAGCCGAGTGCCATGGTGCCGACGAAGGCTGCCGGCACGATCCAGAGCGGGCGGCGATTCCCGGAGTTCACAGCGATCTGGCAGGCCCAGAGCCCGACAGCCACCATCGCAAGAATATGGTCGGCGCCGAAGAGCGGGTGCGAAACGCCAGCCATGAAAGAGCCGTGTTCTGTGGGGGCGAGATGCGCAAAAGCCGGTGCGGCGGCAGTGACGGAAATGGTTGCGGCGATGAAAAGGCGTTTCAACATCTCTTTGACCCCTCTGGAAGGCACCTCGGACCCTGTCAGGCGCGAGGCAGCAATATCGGCGGACACGATAAGACAGGCTAAGGGCGCGTGTCCATGCCGGTACAGACCCGGTGAGGCGCTGCACCTACGTCATTCACCTTAGTGGGTTTCGCGCATTGTTTTACCGGCACGAAGGCATTATGTCCGTGAAGACAAATCCCATACTGGAGATGCTGATGAACGACGAAAACGACGACGACAAGGTCAAGGAATTGCCGCTCGGCAAGGAAACGGAAGCGAACCTCTTCAAGTCGCGTTCGATCTTCATCTATGGTCCGATCACCCAGGAACTGGCGCAGAAGGTCAACACGCAGCTCGTGGCTCTTGCCGCAGCCAGCGATGAAGACATCCGCATCTACGTCAATTCGCCGGGCGGTCACGTGGAATCGGGAGACTCGATCCATGACATGATCAAGTTCATCAAGCCGAAGGTATGGATGATCGGCACGGGCTGGGTCGCCTCCGCCGGTGCGCTGATCTACGTGGCTGCACCGAAGGAGCGCCGCATTGCGCTTCCGAACACGCGCTTCCTCCTGCACCAACCGTCCGGCGGCACGCGCGGCATGGCCTCCGACATCGAAATCCAGGCTCGCGAGATCATCAAGATGAACGAGCGGCTGATCAAGATCTTCGCCAAGGCCACCGGCCAGAGCGAAGAGAAGATCGCCAAGGACATCGACCGCGACTACTGGCTTTCGGCGGAAGAGGGCGTGGCCTACGGGCTCGCTTCCCGGGTCGTCGTGAACCAGTCCGAGATCGGCTGACACTTCCAGGTCAGATGCAGATATCAAGCCCCGTCGGCCTCCGCTGACGGGGCTTTTCGTTTGGCTGCAACCTGACAGCC
Source organism: Pseudorhizobium banfieldiae (assembly GCF_000967425.1). NCBI lineage: Bacteria > Pseudomonadati > Pseudomonadota > Alphaproteobacteria > Hyphomicrobiales > Rhizobiaceae > Pseudorhizobium > Pseudorhizobium banfieldiae. Next base: position 2,319,758 of record NZ_FO082820.1, on the reverse strand, counting down.
GACGGAGCCGAACTGCTGGCGAGCCGGGTTGGCTTGCCAAGACCCGTCAGCTTTGCTCGATAAGCGTGTTCTTCAATCGCTTTTCCTGAGTCCCTCATGCTCAAAGACCTTTCGCTTCAGAGCTTCTTCATGGGCTGCCTGACTGCCTTTGTCGGCTTTGCCAGTTCTTTTGCGGTAGTGCTCCAAGGGCTGAAGGGCGTCGGCGCCACGGATTATGAAGCGGCTTCGGGGGTGATGGCGCTTTCGGTCTCGATGGGGGTTTGCGCCATAGTGCTCAGCGCTTGGACGAAGCTGCCGGTGTCGACCGCCTGGTCCACGCCGGGGGCGGCACTGCTTGCGACAGCAGGTGCAGTCGACGGGGGCTTTCCAGCCGCCGTCGGCGCCTTCCTTGTCTGCGCGGTGATGATTGTCTTCGCCGGCCTGTTCAGGCCGCTCGGCCGGGCGGTGGCGTCCATTCCGGCACCGCTTGCCAATGCCATGCTTTCCGGCGTTATCCTCGGCCTCTGCTTTGCACCGTTCAAGGCGATCGCTTTCGATCCGCTGCTCGGGCTGCCGATCCTTGTGGCATGGGCGGCGGTGCTGATGGTGAAGCGGCTCTTCGCCGTCCCGGCAGCGCTTGCGGCTTTCGTCGCAGTCATGGTCTTCGGTGTCGAACTGCCCGAGGGGGCGATGGCCGAGTGGTCGCAGTCGCTGGCGCCGCCGGTGGAATTCGTAGCGCCTCTCTTCACACTGCCGGCGCTGATTTCGATCGCGCTGCCGCTCTTCATCGTCACCATGGCGTCGCAGAACATTCCGGGTATCGCTGTGCTGAAGGTCAACCACTACGAGCCAAACCCGGGTCCGCTGTTCGCGACCACGGGGGTCTTCTCGCTGCTGTCGGCACCGTTCGGGGGACACGCAGTCAATCTCGCCGCCATCACGGCTGCCATGTGCGCAGGCGAGGATGCGCATCCCGACCCTGCCAGGCGTTACTGGGCGGCGATCATTGGCGGCATCGGCTATGTTGTGCTCGGCCTGCTGGCGGGGGCAGTGACAGCCTTCGTATCGCTCGCTCCGCCGATCCTCATCCAGGCGGTGGCAGGATTGGCATTGATTGGCGCGTTTTCGGGGTCGGCCGTGGCCGCCTTCAGGGAGCCGGAGGCGCGCGAGGCGGCGGCGGTTACCTTCCTGATCACCGCATCCGGCGTCTCGTTTGCCGGCATTTCCGGCGCCTTCTGGGGGCTGGTTGCCGGCGGGCTGATGATGGGGCTGCAGCGGGTGATGGCACGACGTGCCAGGTGAGGGCGTACCGGAATGACGTCCTCCGCCTTGTCAGGGCTGCCCTCTCGGCGTATAGATTCGCCGATGACCATGACAGGCGCGATCATGTCCGACCGTTTTGCCACCCGCTGCATCGCAGCCGGGGTGACGGTTCTCGCGCCTCTCTCGCTTCTTAGCCTCGACCTTACGCGCGGTTGCCGGGTCCGTTGAGGAGCGCCCGGCGGCCGAAAAGCCTGCCGGCGCAAGAGCTCCTCTCACAATCAATCAATATCGACACCTGAAGACCCGATAGGGTCCGCATCTGCAGCGGCAAATGCCAGCGGTGCGTGAGCGAGAAGAGACGACGACAATGGATGCGAAAACCCCCATTTCAGCCGAGGGCATGCCGGACGCGGCAATGAAGTACCGGCCCTATCCGCAGATCAATATTCCTGACCGTACCTGGCCGTCGAAGACAATCGACAAGGCGCCGATCTGGTGTTCCGTCGACCTGCGCGACGGCAACCAGTCGCTGGTCAACCCGATGGGCCACGACCGCAAGGCGCGCATGTTCAAGCTGCTGCTCGACATGGGCTTCAAGGAAATCGAGATCGGCTTCCCCTCCGCCTCGCAGACGGATTTCGACTTTGCGCGCTGGTGCGTGGAAGAGGGCGGGGTGCCGCAGGACGTGTCGCTGCAGGTCCTGGTCCAGTGCCGGCCGGAGCTGATCACCCGTACCTTCGAGGCGCTGGAAGGCGCGCATCGCCCGATCATCCATTTCTACAACTCGACCTCGGAGCTGCAGCGGCGCGTCGTGTTCGGCAAGGACGTGGCCGGGATCAAGCAGATCGCGGTGGATGCGGCGAAGATGATCACCGACATGGCGGCCAAGGCCGGCGGCGGCTATCGCTTCGAATACTCTCCGGAAAGCTTCACCGGGACCGAGTTGGAAGTCGCGCTGGAAATCTGCAACGCGGTCATCGCCGAGGTGAAGCCGACGGCGGACAACAAGCTGATCCTCAACCTGCCGTCCACGGTCGAGATGGCGACGCCGAACATCTATGCCGACCAGATCGAGTGGATGTGCCGCAACATCGACAACCGCGAGAACATCATCGTATCGCTGCATCCGCACAATGACCGGGGCACCGGCATCGCGGCCACCGAACTAGGGCTGATGGCTGGCGCAGATCGCGTGGAGGGCACCCTGTTCGGCAATGGCGAGCGGACCGGCAATGTCGACATCGTGACACTGGCGCTCAACATGTACACGCAGGGCGTCGATCCGGAACTGGACTGCACCGACATTGAGCGGATCAAGGCCGTCTACGAGTATTCCAACGAGATGACGATTCCGGAGCGCCACCCCTATGTGGGCGAGCTGGTCTACACGGCCTTCTCCGGCTCGCACCAAGACGCCATCAACAAGGGAATGAAGGCAATCCGCAAGGCCAATTCGCCGGTCTGGGAAGTGCCCTACCTGCCGATCGACCCGCAGGACGTCGGCCGCTCCTACGAGGCGATCATCCGCATCAACTCGCAGTCGGGCAAGGGCGGCATCGCCTATATCCTCCAGGAGGACTACGGGCTGAACCTGCCGCGCAACCTGCAGGTGGAGTTCCGCGAGGATATCCAGCGCATTACCGATGAAGAGGGCGTGGAGCTTCCTGCCAAGCGCATCTATGACCGGTTCATCGAGCGCTACGTGGAGCAGCCCGGCGGGCGGCTGAAATTCGTGGATCATCACACCTATCCTGCCGGCACCGACCACAAGGGTGTGCGGATCGTGGCGGCGGAGATTACCGATGGCGGCGAGACCAAGCGGATCGAGGGGACGGGTACGGGGCCGATTGATGGTTTCATCAATGCGCTTTCCACCTACCTGGGAATCGAGCTTTCGGTGAATGATTATTCCGAGCACTCGCTCCAGCATGGCTCGAACGCGTCGGCTATCGCCTATGTCGAGGTCGAGCATCCGGGCGGGAAGCTGTTCGGGGCAGGCATCAACAAGAACATCGTCGCGGCGTCGCTCGAGGCGATCGTGTCAGCGGCCAATCGCGTGCTGGAAGAGCGGGCGGCGAAGCGCTGAGCAGTATACTGCATTGCGAGAGATGGGGCGGGACGGATGCCGAGGCGCTTCCGCTGGTCCTGCTCCACGGCTTCGGCGGCAGCGCCGCCATCTGGCACGCGCTGGCACCGAAATTGGCGACAGAACGCCAGGTCCTCGCCTTCGACCTGCCCGGACATGGCGGCTCGCTGAGTGTGCGGGCCGGTGGTGCAGGCTCCATGGCGAAGGCCGTAGGTCAGGCCCTGCAGCAGCGGGGCATTCCGCGGTTTCATCTGGTGGGACATTCCATGGGTGGGGCGGTGGCCGCACTGCTCGCCCTGCGGCAGCCAGAGAGCGTGGCAAGCCTGACGCTTCTGGCGCCGGGCGGGTTTGCACCGGCTATCAATGGAGCTCTGTTGCGCCACTATGCTGCGGCAGATGACCATGAGACCATGGCGGCTGTTCTGCAGGAGATGTGCGCCCCGGATCATCCGGTGGATCGTCGCAGCGTTGCCGCCTTGCTGGAGGCCCGGGCGCCTGCCGAAGCACGTGCTGCGCTCGCTGCCATCCTGGATGTCATCCTGGTCGATGCCGCGGGACGGACGCAGGGCGTCTTACCGGTTGGCGCGCTGGGGCGCTTGCCCTGCCGATCACCGTTCTGTGGGGCAATGCCGATCCCGTTCTCCCGGTCGCGCAGGTCGAAAGACTGCCAGCGAATGTTCAGGTCCGGAAGCTAACCGAAACAGGTCACATGCTGGTCGAAGAGCGCCCGCTGGACGTGGCGAGCGCCATCCGAGAAACGATCGCTCGGGCCGGCTGACGCACGATCAGATCAGCCCGGCAGCCTTGGCGGCAATCTCATCGAGCGACGCTGCGGAGGAGGGGCCGACCACGACATAGGTCGCGGTTGCGCTTCTCCACGATACTAGCGCGATGTTGTCGCGGATCAGTTCGGAGAACCCGTCTTCATCGGGTCGGTTCTTGCGGAAGAGCAGACTGATGACCTCTCCCTCGCCGGATGTATAGACCAGCTGGCCGACGGGCATTCCGCCTGCCACCAGCATGCGCGCGCCTTCGAAAGCCAGTCCGTTGTCCGACAGGTCGGGAATGCGGAAGTTTACCCCGGTATTGCCCAGCAGCCATTCGATGATAGCCGCCGGCTCGGACGCAGGCAGTTCCGCAAGCCGGCCGTCCATCCGCGAGAACGTCCGATAGTGGGCGACGACGTCGTCCAGCCATGCGTCTCCGGCATCGGCGATCAGGGTCGAGACGGCCGACGCAGGCTTCAACGCGAGCATGTAACCGAGGCCGCCGCCGAGCACGAAGGTCAGGAGAAAGGCGGCCGCCACGCGGGGAAGGGTCAGCTTCGCCTGCCGACGCGGCGAGGGGAGCCGGACCGCCTTCCGGGCCTGCGGGCTCGTCCTGATCCGGCGAACAAGATCGAGGGGCACCGGCTCCTTGAGTAGGTCCTCGAAGATCTCACGGCCACGGAGGTTTCCGAGCTTCAGAGCCTCCTGCGCTTGGTGCAGGTGGGCCTTCTGTTCGGCGAGGTCGAGATCTGCGTCCGCGAGTTCACCATCGAGCTGTCGACTGGCGGCCAGCCTGGATGCGTGGGTGTCTCTGGACTGCTTCACGCTCGTCTCTCCGTCACGTCCGAGGGGAGGGTGGAGAAATAGAGGCGAGCCTCGCAGAGCTGCAACGCGACTGCATCGCTCGATATGTCGAGGACATCGGCAGCCTCGGCATATGACAGGCCTTCCACTTCGACGAGCAGGAAGCTTACGGCAAGGTTAAACGGAGCAGTAAGGACAAGCGACTGGCACCTTGAGGGCGCCGACGCTCCGCTTTTGGGTGACGTGCCGGCATGGGCGTTGGCGAGCGTTCGAATGGCGGCGAAGAGGTGGAGGTCCAGCCTCGGTGCATCGCCCGGCAGCCCATCTGCCACCACGGCCGAACAGGCGCCGAGTACCAGATCGTCCGCCTCGGAAACGTCCGAGGCCAAGGTCAACGCGAACCGCCGGAGGCGCGGAAGCAGGGAGACCAGGTCGCGTCTCGGATCAATGGATGCAGCGGGTTGCGCCATGCTAGGAAAAAAGCCTTGGTTCATGTTCGAGGCGGGTTAGACCGAATTTATGAATCGAATGTGGCGATTCGACAACTTCGTGCCTCAAATCATCCTTGCCGCTTCGGGCACGGCCATCGGTCGCACCGCTTCGCCATAGAAGCGGTGACTGTGGTCAAGGGCCACTGCGTCGCCCGGTTCCGTCAGTCCGTAACGGTCGCAGACGAGGTTCCACGCCCCAGGTTCGCCGCTCAGGGTGAAGAGGTTGTAGGCCGCACGGGGCTTGTGGCCGCCCGGTCCCTGCGAGGCGGAGGCGATGCCTACCACCGGCACCTGGCCATTCTGGCTCTTCAGCCAGTAGACCGTGTTCAGATGGGTATGGCCATGCAGAACGAGCTCGGCGCCGCCGGTGGAAATGGCGGCAGCAAAACGGCGGATGCCGATCATCCGCTTGTGCGAGGAGGCAGCGCCATGGATCGGCGGGTGATGGATGAGGACGACCCGGAACAGGCCTTCATCGCCGGCCTTCTTCAGCAGGTTGACGGTCTCGCGCGCCTGGCGCGGGCTGAAATACCCGGACGCCGAGAAGGGCGGCGTGGCGACGGATGTCGAGCAGCCGATGATGGCGACAGGACCGCGGCGACGGATGGTCGGGAAGACCTTCGTCTCATCATCCCAGTCACGCGTCCCCTCGTCGCCGATGATGAAGGGGTACCAGGCCTTCACGGACCGGTCGTGAGCGCCCCGGACGTAGGCGTCGTGGTTCCCTGGCACGACGGTCGTATCGGTTGGATCGCCGATTGTCTCGAGCCATTCGGCGGCCAGCCGCGTTTCGATGCCGGTCGCGAGGTTGACAAGATCGCCGGTAATGACGAGGTGATCGGGTTCGCGGGTGCGCAGATCGCTCAACAGCAGGTCGAGCGTATTGACGAAGAGGTGCTTGCGCCGGTTCCGGTGCCAGTTCACAAAGCCGGTGATCCGCTTCGAGAACAGCTCACGGAGCGTGAGTTTTGGCAGCGGCCCGAGATGGATGTCGGAGATATGGGCAAACTTGAACATGTCGCAGACATAACGCATGAGCGGGTAATTCGTTATCCCTTTTCTCCAGACACGAGGACGTGAGATGTCAGGGCCGGGCATTCCAGAGGTGAGCGGGCTGCGAAGCCGCCTGGTGGTCTGGCTGTTCCACCACTTCTTCTTCCTCAGGCGAGGCATGACGCTCGGCGTCCGCGCCGCCTGCTTCGACAGGGATGGGCGGATCTTCATGGTGCGACATACCTATGTGCCGGGATGGTATCTTCCGGGCGGCGGGGTCGAGCGGCACGAAACGGCGCTCGGCGCGCTGGAAAAGGAACTGCGCGAGGAAGGCAACCTGGTGATGACGGGGCCGCCGGAACTTTTCCACGTCTATTACAACCGCGGGGCCAGCAAGCGTGACCACGTCCTCTTCTACCGGGTCGAGGTGGAGCAGACGGAACCCAGGAAGCCCGACCGGGAGATTGCCGAAAGCGGCTTCTTTGACCTCGAGCGACTGCCCGAGGATGTCACCTCCGCCACCCTCAGGCGGATTCGCGAAGTGACGGGGCAGGAGCCGCCATCGGACATGTGGTAGGTCAGGTGCCGATGCCGCCCCGCTCGTGGGGCGCATCCAGATCCAAGGCTGGACCGAGCGGAACTACGCCCGTCGGATTGATGGTCTTGTGGCTGCGGTAATAGTGGCCCTTGATATGATCGAAGTGGACGGTCTCAGCCACGCCCGGCACCTGATAGAGATCGCGAAGATAGCCGTTCAGGTTGAGGTAGTCGGCGATCCGGCGGATATTGCACTTGAAGTGACCGACATAGACCGCATCGAAGCGGACGAGCGTCGTGAAGAGACGCCAGTCGGCCTCCGTGATCCTGTCGCCGAAGAGATAGCGGCTGGTGGCGAGGCGCTTCTCCAGCATGTCGAGTGTCTCGAACAGCGGGACCACGTTCTCCTCGTAGGCCTCCTGCGTCGTGGCGAAGCCCGCCTTGTAGACGCCATTGTTGACGGTATCGTAGACGAGCGCGTTGATCTCGTCGATTTCCTGGCGCAGGTCCGGCGGGTAATAATCGTCTCTCGAGCCGGTCAGATCGTCGAAGGCGGTGTTGAACATGCGGATGATTTCGGCGCTCTCGTTCGAGACGATCGTCTGCTGTTGCCTGTCCCAGAGAACCGGGACGGTGACCCGGCCCGAATAGTCCGGGTCCGCCTTGAGGTAGACCTCGTAGAGGAAATCGGCCGCGAACAACGCATCGCCGGTCGAGCCGCTGCCACGCCTGAATTCCCAGCCGTTCTCCAGCATGACGTAGTCGACGACCGAGACCGATATCAGATCTTCGAGCTGCTTCAGCGTGCGGAAGATCAGCGTCCGGTGCGCCCACGGACAGGCATAGGAGACGTAAAGGTGATAGCGTCCGGGCTCCGCCTTGAACCCGCCGGTGCCGCTCGGCCCGGCAGAGCCGTCCGCGGTGATCCAGTTGCGGAACCGGGACTCTGAACGCTTGAAGCGTCCCTTCGTCGCCTTCGTGTCATACCAGACGTCCTGCCATTCACCGTCGACGAGTCTGCCCATCATGATCTCCTCTTGCTGCAGGCATAATTGCGTCACGGGACCGAAATTGCGAGGGCAGGTCCGATGAACGGTGCGTTTTGACCTTGGCGGCGAAAATATTTGCTGCTATTGGGCTTGCCATCATTCAGGAACCCTCGATGACCGAAGTACGGGCACTGCGACGACGCTGATCCTCCGACGTGACGCTCCACGAGCGCCGCCACGATCACCTGTCTCATCCGTATTCTCCAAGGCTTCGGTTCACCCATGGCTCCGCAACTCTCGCCCAAGCACGATCTTGTCTACCTCACCGAGGACGCTTCGCATGACGACGTCATCGAACTGATCAATGCCGAGGCCTTCGGGCCTGGGCGGCATACGCGTGCGGCTGCCCGCATCCGCGAGCAGGGCCACCATGATCGGTCGCTGTCCTTCGTCTGCGCCGACGACGGCGAGACGATCGCCTCGGTCCGGATGACACCGGTGATGGCAGGATCGGTGAAGGGGCATCTGCTCGGGCCGCTTGCCGTCCGCCCGTCGCACAAGAACCGGGGAATCGGGCGGGAACTGGTCCGGATCGCTGTCGAGGCGGCCCGGCGGAGAGGTTCGGAAGCGGTCATCCTGGTGGGCGACCCGCCCTATTACATGCCGCTGGGCTTCGAGAAGGTCGCCTATGGCGCGCTCGCTTTCCCAGGGCCGGTCGACCCGGCGCGGGTGCTCGTCGTGCCCATGGCTGCCGATGTCCATGACCGGCTCAAGGGCACAATTTACTGGCACGACTGGGACACATCCTCTATGGGGGCTTGAGCCGCGGGAGTTCCGGGGCCTTCGTCAGCACAGGGGACGGTGGAATGACGACGCTTACCATAGACGAGGCGCTGGATCGCGCCGGGGCAGGGACATACCAGAAACGACTGATCGGCATCTTCGGGCTCGTGTGGACGGCCGATGCCATGCAGGTGCTAGCGGTCGGTTTCACCGCAGCCTCGATCGCTGCAACCTTCGGCCTGACGGTGCCGCAGGCGCTCCAGACCGGGACGCTCTTCTTTCTCGGCATGCTGGTCGGCGCGATCGGCTTCGGCCGGCTGGCCGACCGGATCGGCCGCCGCAACGTGCTGATCGTGACCGTGCTCGCCGATGCGATCTTCGGTACACTTTCCATCTTCGCGCCGGACTTCACCATCCTGCTTCTGCTCCGCTTCCTGACGGGGGCGGCCGTGGGCGGGACGCTTCCCGTCGACTACGCGATGATGGCGGAGTTCCTGCCGGCGCGGAACAGGGGGCGCTGGCTCGTCATGCTCGAAGGCTTCTGGGCGATCGGCACGCTGATCGTCGCCCTTGCCGCGTGGGTGTTGAGCCTCCTGGAGGTCGAGGACGCCTGGCGCTACATCTTCGCCGTGACCGCGCTTCCCGCACTCATCGGTTTTGGCCTGCGCTTCCTGGTGCCTGAATCGCCGCTCTATCTGATGCGGACCGGAAGGAGCGACGAGGCGAAGTCGATCATCGACCAGATCCTGGTGACCAATGGCAAGCACATGCTGCCCGCCAGCCAGCAACTTGCGCAGCCGGCGCCGGTGCCGGAGGTGAAGATATTCTCCGGCCCGCTTCGCCGCCGCAGCATCCTGATCCTGGCGGTGTGGTTCCTGGTCTCGATTTCCTATTACGGTGTCTTCGTCTGGATGCCGCCGAAGCTTGCCGGGGAGGGCTTTGGATTTGTCCGCGGCTATGGCTTCCTCGTGCTGGTCGCGCTCGCCCAGCTTCCGGGCTACGCGCTTGCGGCCTATGGCGTCGAGAAGTGGGGCCGACGGCCGACTCTGGTCGGCTTCTGCCTGCTCTCGGCAGCGGGATGTTTCCTCTTCGTCGTGGCGAGCGGAAGCATCCTGATCGGAGCCTCGCTGCTGATCATGAGCTTCGCCCTGCTCGGCACATGGGGCGCTCTCTACGCCTTCACGCCGGAACTCTACCCGACGGCGTCGCGGGCAACGGGCATGGGCGCGGCAGGCGCCATGGCCCGCTTCGGAGGGCTGATCGCACCTTCGGCGATGGCCTTCGTGGTGGCGCAGAGCTTCGGGCTGGCGATTGCGGTCTTCGCGGGCCTGCTGGTCCTCGCTGCGCTAGCGGCGTTCCTAATCGATGCGGAAACCCGCGAGGCCTCGCTAGCCTAGGGCATGTCAGAGGCGCTTCTTCAGCCAGGTGACGGAATGGCCTCCGGTGAGGCCTTCCAGCCTGCCGATGGGTTCATACCCCTGCTTCAGGTAGAAGGGCAGGGCCAAGGCGTTCATCGTGTCGAGATAGGCACCGACGCAGCCACGGCTGCGTGCCTCCTCTTCCGCCATGGCGAGCAGTCGTTTCGCAATGCCCTGGCCGCGAAGGTGTTCGGGAACAAACAGCATCTGCACGTAAAGCCAGCCGCGTCCGGTGCGGCCGAGAAGCCCGCCCTCCGGGTCGCCGGCCCCATCCCGCAGGATGATGGCGAGATCCTTGCGGTCCATCGGCCCGAAGTTCTCGATATTGTAAGCCTGCAGGCGGTCGAGGATCGCCTGTTCTTCCTCGGGAGTGAAGTGGTCGGTAATCGTCAGTTCGGGTAACATGGGACAGCCGGTCGGTTTCAGCGGCGTGCGCAATAGCAGCCGCGAAGGCGTGGCGGAACCCCAAAACTAGCTTATCCCTAACGACCTTCGCGCCACCACATCGCCGCCACGGCGAGGAGCAGGATGGACAGCCCGCCAAACCCCGCAAACAGCGGGATCGTGTTGATGCCCCGCAGCACGGTCTCGTCGGTCAGACGGATCACCATGCGGTTGCGATCCTGCACCCGCACCTCGCCGCGCACCGGCAGGATATCCGGCAGCGACAGGTTTTCCCCGTTCGAGACCCTCGTCACCAGGCCCTTGGTTTTCTCGGCATAGGGAGCAAGTGTCTCCTCTGTCGAGATCATCGCCTTAAACTCCGGCGCATCGACCGTCCCGACATGGACAAGGGTAGAAAACTCGCCGCTCGTAACTTCGAACAGACCCGTCTCCTCCATGCGCCGCTCGAAGCGGTGGAGACCGGGGCCCGCCTCAACGAGCGGAACGGTTTCGCTGCGGCCAGAGGGATAGGTGATGGTGGCCGGACCCGGATCATCCCCGATCGTCTGGCGTGTCGCCTCCAGCGTGCGGCCGATGGCGCGGGCCGTGAGCGCCTCCTCTTCGAGGTCTGGCTCCTTCATCAGCCAGTGCGCGATCCGCCGGTAGAGCGAGACATGCGGGCCGCCGCCTTCGAAGCCGCGGGCCCAGAGCCAGCCATGGTCGGAAAGCAGCATGGCGACGCGGCCCTCGGCCTCGCGGTTGAGGACGAGAAGCGGCCGCCCCTGGTCTGCGAGCATGACAGTCTCGCCCTGCGGTGCGGCAACGTCGATGGAGCGGAACCAGCGGCCCCAGGCGGGCGGCTCCTGACCTGCGCCGTCAAGCCCGCGCGTTACGGGATGCTTCTGGCCATCCTCCGACAGGCGCGGATAGAAGCCGGCATTGTGGACCTCTCCGGTCGGCTCTGCCGGCAGGATCTGCGAAAGCGGCGTTGCGGCAATGGAGTTGTCGCCGGCATGCTCGGGGCCTGCGGCGATCAGCAGGGCCCCGCCGTTCTGCACGTACTGCGCGATGTAGTCATAGTAGAGGATCGGCAGCACGTTGCGGTGCGTGTAGCGGTCGAAGATGATGAGATCGAAATCCTCGATCTTCTCGACAAAGAGTTCACGCGTCGGGAAAGCAATCAGTGACAACTCATTGATCGGAGTACCATCCTGCTTCTCCGGGGGACGCAGGATGGTGAAGTGGACGAGATCGACCGACGCGTCGGATTTCAAGAGGTTGCGCCAGGCGCGCTCGCCGGCATGGGGCTCGCCCGACACTAGGAGCACGCGCAGGTTCTGCCGGATACCGTCGATGACATGGACGGCGCGGTTGTTGACGGCGGTCACTTCGCCGGGGACTTCGGCGACGGAGAACTCCATGACATTGCCGCCGCCGCGCGGGACGGTAAAGGAAAACGGCGTGTCAGCGCCGGGAGCCGCCTGAAGTGTCGCGATCTCCTCGCCATTCATGCGGACGGTGACATCCGCGACCTCGCCGGTGCTGCGGCCGTCGTCGAAGACACGCAGGGTCATTTGCTGTTCTTCGCCGACAATTCCAAAACGGGGTGCGCGAATAACCTGCACGCGCCGGTCGAATTCCTCCGGCTGACCGGTGATCAGGCCGTGCATCGGGGCATTGGTCGTGAGTTCCTGATTGACGCCGGGCAGGTCGTGGATCTGCCCGTCCGTCAGGAAGACGGCGCCGCCGATACGTCCCGGAGGCACGTCGGACGTGGCCGAGGCGAGGGCGGAAAACAGCCGCGTGGATGGCGTCTCCGTGTCCGGGTCGTCCGAGACTTCGACGATGCGCGTCTCGATCCGCGGGAAGCGGGCGAAGCGGTCCTGCAACCCGGCAAGCGCCGAATCGGTCTGCTCCTGTCGCCCTGCCATGGCCTGGCTCTGCGACCTGTCGACGACGATCGGCACGACCGTCGAGAGCTGTTCGCGGTCTTCCTGCATCAGTAGCGGATTTGCGAGGGCCATCAGCAGTGCCGCGAGCGCCACGGTGCGGAGGCCGGCGCCCCGTATGCCGCGCCAGAGGCTGAGGGCAGAGAGGAGAGCGGCTGCAATGGCAAGGGCCGCTAGTGCCGGCCAGGGGAGGAAGGGGGCGAATTCGATGCTCACGACGGTGCTCCTACTGGCCGAGCCGTTCGAGAAGATCCGGCACGTGGACCTGGTCGGACTTGTAGTTGCCGGTGAGCATGTACATCATGATGTTCACGCCGGCTCGGTAGGCGTATTCGCGCTGCATTCCGTCCGGCGGCACCGTTGGAAGTACGGAGTTACCCTGGCTGTCGATCGCCCAGGCGCCTGCGAAATCGTTGGCGGTGATCAGCAAAGGCGTCACGCCGTCGCCGGAGGATGAGAGTTCGCTGCTCGTCTCGGCGGCCTCCTGCCTGGCCTCCACCCAGAGGGGGCTGCCAGCGTAGCGGCCGGGAAAGTCCTTCAACAGGTAGAAGGCGCGCGCCAGGACATGATCCTCCGGGGTCGGTTCCAGCGGCGGGATGTCGATATTGGCAAGGATGACCTGCAGCCGCTCGCCATTGGCGGTCGTGGCGCCGAAGCTGTCGAGGCTGGAGAACTGGTCACGCGTGTCGAAGAGGACGGTGCCGCCGTTGCGCATATAGGCATCGATCCGCGATATCGCCGCCGCGGACGGCATGGGGGCGTTGGCGGAAATCGGCCAGTAGATGATCGGATAGAAGGAGAGCTCATCGGTGGCGATGTCCAGCCCGACCGGCTTTCCCGGTTCAAGCGTTGTGCGGTAGGTCAGGAACTCCGTCAGTCCCGCAAGCCCCTGCTCGGACAGGCGGTCGACCTCTGCTTCTCCGGTCACGACATAGGCGAGATGCGTCGTGTCGAGGCGCTGCATGAGGAGATCGTCCCCGGGCCTTGCATCCTGCGCCAGTCCGGAGTCGGGGGCTGCGAAACAGAGGACGGCCAGAGCCACGACGGCGGCGGTTGCCCGGCCCGGGCGCCGCGGCAGACGGGAGAAGGCGCCGTTCATGAAGAGAACGACGAGGCTGTCGAGCAGGATCAGTCCGAAAGCGATCGCGAAGAGGAGCGGGCGAAGCGAGGTCGCCTCTTCCCCGATCAGTGTCTCGCGAAGGACCTGCTGACCCGCAAGCTCGGGATTGAAATGAGAAAGCTCGGTGCCGGCGGCCAGCAGGTTGACCGCGGTAAAGCCGTCCTCGCTGCCATAGAGACCGGGGGGATGGTCGAAGCTCGCGACCGGCGTCTGGCCGGCCGTGATCGCGATCGGCTTTGCCGTACCCGTCTCGGTCGACAGGATCCCCTCGGCGTCCAGCAGGCGGTAGGGTGGAAGGGTGGCAGCAGCCTCAGTTCCGCTGCTCGTGGTGGTCGCACCACCGGCGCGGGCCATCTGCACGAGGCGTCTCAGCATCTCGACGAAGTTTCCGGACAGCGGCATGTTCGACCACGTGGCTTCGGCGCTGGTATGGAAGAGAACGATGCGGCCCGCCTCCTGTTCCCGGGTCGTCACCAGCGGCGTTCCGTCGCCGAGGCTCGCCCAGGTGCGCTCCGCAAGATCCGGCGTGGGTTCCGCGAGCACCTGCCGGTTGATGGTGATGTCCGCGGCCCGCGGCATTCCGGTGAAGGGCCCGAAGTCGGGGAAGTCGGCGAGCGGCTGGGGTTCCGACCAGGAAAGCGCCCCGCCGAGGGCGCGTTCCCCCTGGCGCAGGATCACCGGCACCAGCGGATCATCGGCCGGAGCCGCGGCGAGACGCGGACCGGCAAAGCGGATCAGCATGCCGCCGCGTGATATCCACTCCTGCAGCGGTTCGTAGGTTTCGGCTGGGAGGCGTCCGACATCGGCGAGGATGATGGCCGAGGGGTTGCGTTCGAGGACCTGCGGAATGGAAACCGAGAGATCTGCCGTGGTCGGCTCGATCAGGTCCGCATAGGGCTGCAATGCCCGGCTGATGTAGTAGAGCGGTTGAAGCAGCGGCTGGAAATCGCTGCCGCTTTCGCCCGCGAGCAGTGCGACCCGGCGACGCTTGAAGCCGTCATCGAGAAGATGCGCTGCGCCGGCCGTCGCAAGGCCTTCGATGCCGAGACGGGCGAAATCATTGCGCAGTTCGAAAGGCGCTTCGATCTCGGCCGTGGCCGTTGCCGCGCCGGCCGCGAACTGCAGGGTGCCGGACGCGAGGGGACGGCCCTGGATATCCAGCGCATTGACGGAGATGCTTCGGGGGGCAGGTGTCGGCAGGCGCGTCGCCGTCACCGACATGGCTTCGGCGCTGTTGCCGGCGGAGGTGAGCGCGACGGCACCTTCACCCTCGCCCTCGATCAGCCGCAGTTCGGCGGGGGAAAGTGCGCCCAATGCGGCGAGTGCCGCCTCGTCGGCGTCGGTCGCGATCCCGTCGGAGATGTAGGCGAGCGTCCCGGGCGTGGTGCCGTTCAGCGCCTCGCCAATGGCGGAGGCCGCTCTCTCCCGGTCCGGCACGAGTGGCCGGGGCCGGGCGGCAGCGAGCTTCTCGCGTGCCGTCACCGCGTTGCCCGGCACGGCATCATGCGTGGCATCGGCGGTGAAGGCAATGGAGACGGGAATGTCCGCAGTCTCGGCATCTGCGATCAGCGCCTCGGCGGTCTCGATCCGTCGCTCCCAGTCCGTCGACGTCGCCCAGCCATTGTCGACGACGAGGACCAGTGGGCCACCGTTATCCAGCGAGCCGTCGCGCGGATTGAGGACCGGATTGGCGATCGCCAGGATAAGGGTCGCCGCCAGCAGCATGCGCAGCAGCGTCAGCCACCACGGGCTTTGCGCCGGCGTTTCCTCGCGCTTGAGGACGCCGGCGAGGATGCGCAGCGGCGGGAAGACTTCCGTCTTCGGCCGCGGCGGAGTCAGCCTCAGCAGCCACCAGATGATCGGCAGCGCCAGAAGGCCAAGGAGAATTGCCGGGTTGGCGAAGGCGAAGGCACTCATAGGCGTCCTCCGACCATGCCGCCGGCTGGCATGCCTGAAAGATAGCCGTGCACAGCGACAAGCGCCTCTGACGCAAGATGATCCGTGCGGTGGAAGACAAAGCTCCAGCCCAGTCGTCGCAGCGCATCGCCCAGCATCTCCCGGCGAAGAAGATAGGCGCGGCGGTAGTCATCGCGGATCGTTTCTGCCCGGCCGGACACAAGCTTCTCGCCGGTCTCTGGATCAGTAAATTCGGTGCGGCCGGAATAGGGGAAGCTTTCCTCTGCCGGGTCGGCGATCTCGACGACGTGGCCCCGCAGGCCGCGCCGTGCGAGCGGCGAGAGGCGGGACATGATCAGGTCCGCCTCATCGAGGAAATCGCCGATCAGCACGAGGTCGCTGTGGCCACGGATCATCGCGGTCTCCGGCAGGCCACTGGCCGGCGGCGCATGCATGATGGCGGAGGCCAGCCGCTCGGCGGCATTGCGGGCCGAAACGGGTTCCATGACGCCGGGGCAGCCGATGCGTTCGCCGGAGCGGGCGAGGATTTCGGCAAGGGCCAGCATCAGCACGAGCGCGCGGCTTTCCTTGGAGACCGATCCGAAGGTCGACTTGTACATCATCGACGGCGACAGGTCGCACCAGAGCCACACCGTATGGGCGGCTTCCCACTCGCGGTCACGGACATAGGTATGGTCGTCCCGGGCGGAACGGCGCCAGTCGATGCGTGACAGGCTTTCGCCCTCCGAATAGGGCCGGAACTGCCAGAAGTTCTCCCCGACACCCCGCTTGCGGCGTCCGTGCCAGCCGGCGATCACCGTGTTGGCGATCCGCTTCGCCTCGACCATGCAGTCGGGAACGAGGGCCGCACGCGCCTGGGCGCGCGACAGAACCTGGCTGCCGGAAGTCTGCTGGACGATCTCGCCAATGGGTGCCACGCGCGATCCCTTCTATGGACGCAGGTTCAGCCGCGCGCCTGCCTGACAAGACCGGCGATCACGTCGCGGACGGACATGCCTTCCGCGCGTGCCGCAAAGGTCAGCGCCATCCGGTGCTGGAGGACAGGTTCGGCCAGCGCATGGACGTCATCCAGCGACGGGGCGAGACGCCCCTGGTAGAGGGCGCGGGCGCGGGCGGTGAGCATCAGCGACTGTCCGGCGCGTGGTCCGGGTCCCCAGGCGACGTTCTTGTCGGTGGTGGCGTTGCCATGGCCGGGACGCGCGGAGCGGACGAGCTGCAGGATGGCGTCCACCACCTTGTCGCTGACCGGCATCTGGCGGATCAGCGACTGGATCTCCTGGAGACGTGCAGCGTCGATGACGCCTCGCGCCTTTGCTTCCGCGGAGCTGGTGGTTTCGAGCAGGATCTGGCGTTCGGCGGCGAGTTCCGGGTAGAGCACGTCGACCTGCAGGAGAAAGCGGTCGAGCTGGGCTTCCGGCAGGGGATAGGTGCCTTCCTGCTCCAGCGGGTTCTGCGTTGCGAGCACGTGGAAGGGCGAGGGGAGGTCATAGCGCTGGCCGGCGACGGTGATGTGGTATTCCTGCATGGATTGCAGCAGGGCGGACTGGGTGCGGGGCGAGGCGCGGTTGATCTCGTCCGCCATCAGCAACTGCGCAAAGACCGGACCCTTCACGAAGCGGAAGGAGCGGCGGCCGGAATCATCCTGGTCCATCACTTCCGATCCGAGAATGTCTGAGGGCATCAGGTCGGGCGTGAACTGTATGCGGCTGGAGTCGAGCCCGAGAACGGAGCCGAGCGTCGTCACCAGCTTGGTCTTGGCGAGGCCGGGTACGCCGACGAGGAGGGCATGGCCACCGGAGAGGAGCGCAAGCAGGGTATTCTCCACCACGCGTTCCTGGCCGAAGATGACCTTGGCGACCTCGCTGCGAACCGCTGCTATGTCGGCCAGCGCCTGTTCGGCGGCCGCGATCACGGCCTTTTCGTCCGCAACAGTCTCGGTGGAATTCATCAGACCCATGTCGCTCTCCTTGAGGCCCTACCGGATAATCCGTGGCGGCGGACGAATCGTTGCGCTGGGGCAACCACTTCCTATCGAACAACTTATTACCGCATAAGCGGCTGACAAGAACGCCTCGAATGACTATCTCGTGACAGAGTTTGCTTAGAGCGGAACCGGGACTGAAAGATGGCAGGCGAAACCATTCAGACAGCGACTGACCCGGCCGGACTGGCCGCGCTGATCTCCCGGGCCGCGGACCAGAAGGCGGGCGGAAAGCCGGGCCTGCCGCCGGTCAACAAATGGAATCCGCCCTTCTGCGGCGACCTTGACATGGAGATCCGGGCCGACGGCACCTGGTTCTACATGGGTACTCCGATCGGTCGGCAGCCGCTGGTCCGGCTGTTCTCGACGGTGCTCCGCAAGGACGAGGACGGCAAGACCTATCTTGTCACGCCGGTGGAGAAGGTGGGGATCCGTGTCGAGGACGCGCCGTTCCTGGCCGTGGAGATGAGCCGGTCGACCCGGGACGGCCAACAGGTGCTGACGTTCCGGACGAATGTCGGCGATGTGGTGGAAGCCAGCGCCGAGCACCCCATCCGCTTCGTCATCGAGGGCGAGAACAGCGAGTTGAAGCCCTATCTTCTCGTGCGGGGACGGCTGGAGGCGCTGGTGTCGCGGCCGGTCATGTATGACCTGGTCGAACTCGGTGAAACCGTCGACATCGACGGCGTGTCGATGTTCGCGATCCGGTCGGCGGGAGAAGTCTTCCCGGTCATGCCCGCCTCCGAACTGGAAACACTGTCGCATGACTGATGCTCCGCTTTATTCGGCAGCTGGTTTCAAGGCGCGGGCCTTGAACCAGAACGGCGGCCCGATCGAGCATGCCTGGCGCGATCATGGCGACCATCTGCTCAATCCCGAGCTCCTGCCGGTGATCGAAGACCTGCATCTGAAGGATGCCGCCGTTCTCGTGCCGGTCGTCGACGATGGCGAGGAGGCCAAGGTGATCTTCACGCAGCGCACCGCGACCCTTCGCAAGCACTCCGGCCAGATCGCTTTCCCCGGCGGGGCGATCGATCCCGAGGATGCCTCGCCGGAAACGGCGGCGGTACGGGAGGCGGAAGAGGAGATCGGGCTGTCGCCCATGTTCGTCGAACCGGTCGGGCGACTGCCGATCTATCTTGCGCCGAGCGGGTTCCGGATCACGCCGGTGCTTTCGGTGGTGCGCCGCGGCTTCGATCTCAAGCTCAACCCGCACGAAGTGGATGAGGTCTTTGAGGTGCCGCTGTCCTTCCTGATGGACCCTGACAACTACCGCCGCGGCAGCCGCATCTGGGATGGTCGGGAGCGGCATTTCTACGAGCTGCCCTATGGAGACCGCAATATTTGGGGCATTACTGCGAGCATTGTCCGCACGCTCTACGAAAGGCTTTACGCATGACATCGGTTGCCGGCGAGGCGTGGTTCCGTGACCCCGCACTGCGACGCATCATGGACGTGCTGAACGCCGAAGGCGGCGAAGCGCGCGTGGTGGGCGGTGCTGTCCGAAATGCACTGATGGGCATGCCGGTCGGGGATGTCGACATCGCGACGACGCTTCGGCCCGAGGAGGTCGTCGAGCGTGCCAAGACGGCGGGCATCAAGGCCGTCCCGACCGGGATCGACCACGGGACGGTGACGCTCGTGCTGGACGGGCAGGGCTTCGAGGTGACGACGCTCCGCCGAGACGTTGAGACGGACGGGCGCCGCGCGCAGGTGGCCTATGGTACCGACTGGACGGTGGATGCCGAACGGCGGGACCTGACGATCAATGCTCTCTACGCGGATGCAACCGGCGATGTGATTGATCTCGTGGGCGGTCTTGCGGACATCGAAACGCGCAATGTCCGCTTCATAGGCGATGCGGCGGCACGGATTGCCGAGGACTATCTGCGTGTCCTGCGCTTCTTCCGGTTCTTTGCCTATTATGGGGATGGGCGCCCCGATGCAGACGGGCTGAGGGCCTCGGCAAGAGCGAAGGACAAATTGGGCACCCTGTCGGCCGAGCGCATCTGGAGCGAGACCAAGAAGCTGCTTGCCGCTCCCGATCCGTCGCGCGCCCTCCTCTGGATGCGCCAGACGGGGGTCCTCACCGAGATCCTGCCGGAAACCGAGAAATGGGGCATCGATGCGGTGCACGGGCTCGTGGCCACCGAGCAGGCGATGAGGTGGGAGCCCGATCCCGTGCTGCGTCTTGCGGCAATCGTGCCCGACGATCCCGAGCGCATGGAAGCGATGGCGAAGCGGCTGCGCATGTCGAATGCGGAAGCTGCAAGACTGCAGGCATGGTCAACAACGCCTGTTCTTCCTGACGAGGTGACGGATGTGGGTTTTGATCGTCTGCTATACCGCTATGGTCGGGAAGGGGTGCGCATGCGGCTGAGGCTTGCGCTCGCCAGTTCGCGCGCATCCGGCCAAGGCGACCCGATGGCCATGCGCAAGACTGCAAGACTGAGCGCCCTCTCTGCTCGCTGCGACGCGTACGAACGGCCGAGCTTTCCGTTGTCAGGGAGTGACGTGCTTGCCACCGGCGTTCCCGCCGGCAAGCGTGTCGGCGAGGTTCTGGCGGCGCTCGAGACGCTCTGGGTGGAGCGCAACTTCACGCTTGGCCGGGCAGAGCTGACTGCCCGGCTGGAGCAGATGGTCAAGGATATGGGCTGAGGCCGACGTCAGGCTGCGGCCGCTTCGTCGCGGATCCGTGCCTTGATGTTCTCGACCATGTTCTCGCGGATGATCTCTTCGCCATGGGCGATGCGCAGGTGCTCGACTGCGCGTCGGACGATTTCCGCATCTTCATTTGCGCGGGTGTGCCAGGAGCATCCGGGAACGAGGGTTCCGCATTCGAAAAGTCTCATTGCGTCCTCCTTGTGATGGGCGACGAAAACTATCCGAGGATACCTCGTCGCCCTAGCGTAACTAGAGAGATCGGCAGGCGTTCCCTTTCACCTAATCGCGTAGCGCCCAGGCATGGAAAACGGAAGCCGACTGCAGCGGCATGTGCCGCCGCCCGAAGATCTGCTCCCTGGCCGCCGCGTTGGTGAGGCCTGTACGGCCGGCCAACTGCCGTCTTACCTGCTCGAGATAGTACTCCCTGGGCAGGCACGGGTCGCTACGCGAACGCAGTTCGTCAGCGAGATGCTCGATCATGTCGGGGATATCCAGGAAACGTGCCCTTTCCGAAGTCCATTCGGTCGGGGTCCTCTGCGGCACAGGCATGCTATTCGACGCAATCATCGCGTTCCTCCTCCGGTGCAACCAAGGAGAAGACTAGCATCAAAGATATTGCCTGAACATGTCAAATGTTAGCGATGCGACATATTGCGTGATCGTACCGACGGCCGCACGATGCGAAGCCATAGGTTCTCCGCCCCCTCAGGGCCAGCGCACGACCGGGGGCAGGGACGAGAGGATCGATTCGACGTTGCCGCCGGTCTTCAGACCGAAGATCGTGCCGCGATCATAGAGAAGGTTGAACTCGACATAGCGACCGCGGCGGACCAGCTGTTCGTCCCGGTCCGCCTCCGTCCAGGCCTGGTTGAAATTCGCCTCGACGATCTTCGGATAGACGAGGGCGAAGGCCCGGCCGACATCCTGGACAAAGGAGAAGTCGGCCTCCCAGCCGCCCTTTTCCTCGCCGGAATGCAGCCAGTCGAAGAAGATGCCGCCGATCCCGCGCGGCTCGTTGCGGTGCTTCAGGAAAAAGTACTCGTCACACCACTGCTTGTAGCGCTCGTAGTCGGCGACCGCCTCGTGGCGCCGGCAGGTGATCTCCATGGCGCGGTGAAACAGGGCCGCGTCCGGATCGGTCTGCACCCGCCGCCGGTCCAAGACGGGTGTGAGATCGGCACCGCCCCCGAACCACTGGCTGGTGGTCACCACCATGCGGGTGTTCATGTGTACAGCGGGGACATTGGGATTTATCGGGTGGGCGATCAGGGAGATGCCGGACGCCCAGAAGCGGGGGTCTTCATCCGCGCCTGGCATCTGCGCGCGAAAGTCGGGAGAGAATTCGCCATGCACGGTGGAGGTATGGACGCCGACCTTCTCGAAGACGCGACCTTCCATCATCGACATGCGGCCGCCGCCGCCGAGGCCTTCCTCCCGTTGCCAGTCCTTCGCAACGAAGCGTCCTGCGGGCTGGTCGGACAGGGGACCTTCCAGCTTGTCCTCCAGTGCCTCGAAGGAGGCACAGATCGTGTCGCGCAGGCTTTCGAACCATGCGCGCGCCGTCGCCTTCTTCTCTTCGATGTCCTCCGGCAGACCTTTCGGCAAAACTGGACGTTCCATGGGCTTCTTCCCGCTCGCGATTCTTTTTCTAGCGATTCCCTTAGCAGCAACGGCTCAATGCAGCCAATCCGATGGCGTCTGACCCAGCTTTTCCGACTCGCAAAGCGCGCAGCGCCGCATTATCTTCAGCCCAGAGAGGTAGACCCATGGCGAAGTTCACGCCGCCGCCGCTCGACGGCCTGAAGAGAAGGATCGACCGGCACCGCCAGGAGAAGTCTGGGCGTTCGTCGATGTTCGTGCGGGAAACCTTCTGCCTTTCTCGCGACGAGGCCCGCCAGAAGGCGCGGGAGTGGTTCGACGCGTATCCGAAGGCGGCCTACTGGACCGAGGTCGAGAGTTGGCGCCAACTCGACGGCGACCGGATCGAATTTACCATGCGCCGGCTGCCAAGCGCGGATTGACTATCCAGCATACTCCCTTCCGGCTTCTTCTTCTAGAATGACCGGCCCTGGCCCCTTGTCACTCATCACGTCGTAAGGATTGCGCAGAGGGCAGTCGGTCATGGACAGGCAGCCGCAGCCGATGCAGCCGGTGAGATGGTCGCGTAGTGCAGTCAGGCTGGAAATCCGTTCATCCAGTTTCTGCCTCCAGGTCTCCGACAGTCTGCGCCAGTCCTTCGCGGTGACCGGGCGGTCGTGCGGCAGGACGGAGAGGGCGTCGCGGATCTCCGCCAATGGGATGCCGGTCTTCTGTGCGACCTTGATGACGGCGACACGCCGCAAGACCGAGCGCCGGTAGCGGCGTTGATTGCCCCTATTCCGATAGCTCTCGATCAGCCCCTTCGTCTCATAGAAGTGCAGCGTCGAGACCGCGACGCCGCTGCGCCGGGCAATTTCTCCGACCGACAGCTCCCGCCGGATGCCTTCGTGAATCGTTTCGCTCATTTTTCTCGGATGCCTGTTGACCTCAACTATGGTTGAGGTTTTATAGCAGGTGCTCTCTTGAACGCAAACCAGGGAGCAACCCCATGAAACCAAGACTTACGCTCGCCCTCATCTATGGCAGCGCGCGCGACGGCCGCTTCTGCGACACCGTCGCAGACTGGCTGCTTCGGCACCTGCCGGATATGATTGAAGCCGATATCCTGACTGTAGATCCTGCCCATCTGAATGCTGGATCTTCAATGGCGCGGACCGAGGTGGAGCGGCGGATCGGTCGTGATCTTGCCCGCGCGGACGGTTTCCTCGTCGTGACGCCGGAATACAATCACGGCTATCCCGCAGCGCTGAAGGAGCTCATCGATTGCTACCAGAAGCCCTGGTCGGCGAAGCCCGTGGCCTTCGTGAGCTATGGCGGTGTGTCGGGCGGCTTGCGGGCGGTCGAGCAGTTGAGACAAGTGTTCGCCGAGGTTGGTGCTGCAACAACCCGCGAGACGGTCAGCTTCGCCAATGCCTGGGAGCAGTTCGATGCCGAGGGAAATCCCCGTGCGCCCGAGGATGTGCTGCGACGTCTTCGCGCGCTCGTCGTGCAATTGGACTGGTGGATGACGACCTTGAAACACGGCCGCGATACGGTCGTCTTCAGGGAGGTGGCGTGATGGCCTTCCGCTCCCTTCCGTCTGCCGGACCTGTCCTGGCCCGGGAGACGCACCGCGCCCGAAACGCAACCATGTTGGCCGTCAGTTCGCTGACGATCATGTCCGGCGCGGCGATTGCCGCGTCGCTGCCAAGCATCGAGGCCAATTTCCAGGACACGCCGAATGTCGAACTGCTGAGCCGTTTCGTCCTGACGCTGTCGGCGATCTTCATCGCCGGGTTTTCGCCCGTCGCCGGCTTCCTGATCGACCAGTTCGGGCGCAAGCCTCTGCTGATCCTCGCGCTGGCAACCTTCGGGCTTGCGGGGTCGTCGGGACTGTTTGCGGAGACATTGCCCGGCCTGTTGATCGGGCGTGCGGTGCTGGGCATTGCCGTCGGCGGCATCATGACCTCGGTAACGGCGCTTGTCGGCGATTATTTCACGGGTGCCGCCCGCGATCGCTACATGGGCCTGCAGCAGGCGTTCGTGGGCCTGGGCGGGACTCTATTCCTGACGGGCGGCGGGTTGCTCGCCGAAATCCACTGGCGCATGCCGTTCCTGGTCTATGCGCTGGCCTTCCTGCTTCTTCCGGCCGCGCTGTTCTTCCTCACCGAGCCAGCACGCGCTTCGGCGGCACAGAGGACGCTGGAGGCGCGGCCGCTCGACCGGCGAACGACGATCCTTCTCGGATTGCTGCTGGTCGGCGCGATCTTCAACATGGTCGTCTTCTACATGATCCCGACGCAGCTGCCGTTCTTCCTGAAGTCCATGGGAATCTCATCGCCGAGCCTGGCCGGCGGAGCGATTGGTCTCGGGCAGGGGGTCGGCGTCGTCAGCGCCCTTCTGTTCGCAAGGGTGCGGCAGCGACTGGGAGTGATGGGTGTGTTTGCACTGGCCTTCGGATCAATCGGATCTGCGTTCGTGCTGCTTTCGTTCGCAGATAGCTATCCTGGGGTGCTGATGGCGCTGGCGATCTCGGGCATCGGCATGGGAACCGTGATGCCGAACTTCGCCGGCGCAGTGATGCTGCTTGCGCCGCCACAGATCAGGGGGCGGATCTCGGGCCTGCTGGTCTCCAGCATCTTCCTAGGCCAGTTCGTGTCGCCGCTCATCTCGCAGCCGGTGATCGGGGCGGCGGGATTCTCCGCGGCATGGGGACTGGCGGGACTTGCGGCTCTCGCCGTCGCCTTCGGGTCGCTCGCCGTGCGGGTTGGTATGCCGGTCCTGGCGCATGTGCGACCGGGAGACCAGTCATGACGAGAGGCGGAAGACGATCAGGCGCCGGGTTCTGCCTGGCGCAGGCGGCTCTCACGAAGCAGCCCGCTATCATCGAGGATCGGATGAGCGACCGAGACGATATGGGCGTTGATACGCTTAAGGTCGCGGAGGATGTCCAGATGCAGGGAACTCGTCTGCAGGCTTTCCAGTCGGCCATCGCGAAGCCTCTCGAGGTGCCGCTCCGCCGATAGCTTCTCAGCCTTTCGCACGTCGACCTTCATCTCCATCAGGCGCAGTGCGAGGTTGAAGTCTCCGGTCACGAAGATGGTCTGGGCGATGCGCAGGTTCTCGATCGTGAGGTCGAAGAGGTTCTTCAGCTCCTGGTAGCCATCCTCGGAGAACTTGAGGCTGCCCGATATCTTCTTGCGGACCTGCTCGCCCAGGCCCTTCTCGATGATGTCGCCCGTATGTTCCAGATTGATGGCATAGTCCATCACCGCGAGAGACCGGCGCAGGTTCTCGCCTTCGAGGCCCTCGCGGCCGAGCTTCGAGAGGTAGATCTTGACCTCCTGCTGGAGGTTGTCGACCCGCTTCTCCATCGCCTCTATCTCGGCAAGCGGCGCGAGGTCATTGTGCCGGAAGGCATTTTCCACGCGGACGAGCATACGTTCGATGAGATCGCCGACGCGAAGGACCTCGCGGGTGGCGTTCGCGAGAGCGACCACGGGAGTGGACAGCGCCTGGGCGTCAAGGAACTTCGGACCGGTATCCGGGTCTTCGGCGGTCGGAATGAGGCGCTTCATCAAGTCGGAGAGAAGGCCTGAGAAGGGCCATGCAAGAAGTGCCAGTGCGATGTTGAAGGCGAGATGCGCGTCGACCGGCAGTTTTGCCGGATTGAGCGGCAGCGTTTCCAGCAGTTCGGCGGCAAAGGCGACCAGCGGGAGGGTGATCAGGCAGCCGATGGCCCGGACCACAAGATTGCCGGTGGTGATGCGGCGGGCGGAGGCAGGTCCCGAAAATGTTGCAAGCACCGGTGGAATGGCGCCGCCGAGATTGGCGCCGAGGATCAATACTATGATGAGTTCAGTGGACAGGGTCCCGGTGGAAGCGAGCGACAGGACGAGCACGACGACCGCGAGGCTGGACGAGGAGACGACGGCCAGCAATGCTGTCAGGGCCAGCGCCACGGGCCATGCGCCATCGAGGAGCCGGATGAAGGCCGAGAGTGCCGGCGATTCCCGCATCGGTTCGGTCGCCATGGACAGGAGGTGGAGCGACAGGAGCATGAGGCCGATGCCGATCAGCGCCGTGCCGCCGCCCTTGCGCGCGGTCGAGCCGCCGCGGTGGACGACGAGGCCGACAAGGATCAGCAACGGCGACAGCCACTCGATGCCGGTAGCGACGATCCAGGCCGTGACGGCAGTTCCGACATTGGCGCCGAGCAGGACGATCTGCGCCATTCGCGCGCGGATCAGGTCCCGCTCGACGAAGGAGGCAACGGTAAGTGCCGTGGCGGTCGAACTTTGCAGAGCCACGGTTGCGACGAAACCCGACACGAAAGAGCGGAGGCCACTCTGCGTTCCGGTGGCGA
The DNA here is from genome assembly GCF_000967425.1 of Pseudorhizobium banfieldiae. NCBI lineage: Bacteria > Pseudomonadati > Pseudomonadota > Alphaproteobacteria > Hyphomicrobiales > Rhizobiaceae > Pseudorhizobium > Pseudorhizobium banfieldiae. The sequence continues at coordinate 2,293,689 of NZ_FO082820.1, read as the reverse complement.
GACCTGTGCGAAGCCGGGTGCCGAATGCACGGGTGACGCCATCCTTCACCTGGGCAAGGCCAAAGAGCAGCAGGGCCACCGCGCCGAAGAGATTGATGATGACGATCGTCGATTCCATGCCGAATTCCGAAATGCCCCTGCAGGACAAGGTAGTTCTCTTGCCGGCTAAAGAAAATATGCCGGAGGAGTGGTTAAGGAAGATGTCGCCTGCGACGGTTTTCCGTGCAGTTCCGTCCTCAGGCCCAGACGGTCTGACGAAGCGCCTCTCCTGCGATCATGGCCGCCGACATGGCGACATTGATCGACCTCTGCCCCTCGACCATCGGGATCAGGATGCGCGCATCCGCGGCCCCATGGACATAGTCCGGGACGCCAGCGCTCTCACGGCCGAAGAGGAGCACGTCGCTCGGACGAAACTCGAAGCTAACATAGGGCAGGGCGGCCTTTGTGGAGGCCAGGACCAGCCTGCGATCGGAGGATTGCCGCCAGTCCTGGAACGCCTGCCAGGTGACGTGGCGGGTCAAGGAGGCGCTGGCCAGATAGTCCATGCCGGCCCGCTTGAGATTGCGGTCGGAGATATCAAAGCCGGCCGGCTCGATGATGTGAACCTTCATTCCTAGGCAGGCGGCAAGGCGCAGTATGGTTCCGGTATTGCCCGGAATATCAGGCTGGTAGATGGCGATGTGAAGATCCGGCATGATCTGCCCTTAGGCGATCCGGCCTTGGCAGTCAAAGCCGGTGAGGGGGGCTCAGGCGTTGTGGCCGGGCCTCAACAGACAAGCATCGGCAGCGTGTGCGCCGAGGGATGCGACGATTGGCCCTTCCAAATTCCGGTGAACGGAGCTAGAAGACCTCCGTCTTCAACGCCAGCCCCAGGAGGCCCCCATGGATATTGCCGTGAATTCCCGCCTTCTGCCATGGGCATCCTGCCTTCTGGCATAGGCGTATCGCAGTCTTACGCCTTCCATTTCTTTCCTGATTTGCCTCGCGGCCGGTTGTGGCCTCGTCTTTTGTTTTCTGCCCATCCGGCTACCCGTCTCAGAACGGACGAAGCTCGGTCCGGGCCTATCGTTTCTGGAGAATGACGATGTTTTCGTGGTTCGAGCGTCGTGTCGATCCCTATCCCCAGGATCCGCCGGGTCTTCCGCCAAAGGGACTGCTTGCCTTCTGCTGGCACTACACGAAACCCACGGCGCCCTGGCTCCTGCTGCTCGGCATCTGCTCAATGGTCATCGCCATCGCCGAGGTCTTCCTCTACCAGTTCCTCGGCAACATCATCGACTGGCTGTCGAACGCCGACCGTGCGACCTTCCTTGAGCAGGAGAGTGGCCGTCTGTTCTGGATGGGGGTGGTGCTGCTTGTGGTGCTGCCGCTCGCCGGCGCCATCCACACGATGACGATGCACCAGGTGCTGGCCGGCAACTTCCCGATGATCGCCCGCTGGCAGATGCATCGCTTCCTGCTGCGCCACTCGATGACCTTCTTCGCCAACGAGTTTGCGGGCCGCGTTTCGACCAAGGTCATGCAGACCTCGCTCGCCATCCGCGAGACGGTGATGAAGATCATAGACGTCTTCGTCTACGCGATCAGCTTCTTCGTTTCCATGCTGGCGCTGGTGATTGTGGTGGACTGGCGGCTCGTCGTGCCTCTCGTCCTGTGGTTCGTGTTCTACAGCCTGATTCTCTGGCACTTCATCCCGAAGCTCCGGAAGCTTTCCAGCGAGCAGGCCGACGCGCGCTCGATGATGACGGGCCGGATCGTCGACAGCTATACCAATATCGGCACGGTCAAGCTGTTCTCGCATGCGGGCCGCGAGGAGACCTATGCACGGGAGGGGATGGACGAGTTCCTCGGCACCGTTCACCGGCAGATGCGTCAGATCTCGCTCCTCAACATCTGTGTCGACGTCAACAATGCGGTGACGATCTTCGCCGTGGCCGCTGCGAGCATCGCCTTCTGGCTAACGGGCGAGGTGTCCGTGGGCTCCGTCGCGGTGGCTATCGGCCTTGCCATGCGCATCAACGGCATGTCGCAGTGGATCATGTGGGAGGTCTCGGCCCTCTTCGAAGCGATCGGCACGGTCTATGACGGCATGTCCATGATGACGAAGCCGCACGAGGTAACGGACAAGAAGGGCGCGCCGCAGCTGCAGGCGAAGAAGGGGCATATCCGCTACGAGAATGTCCGCTTCCACTACGGCAAGAAGAAGGGCGTGATCGAGGATCTGACGCTCGATATCGCAGCGGGCGAGAAGGTCGGGCTGGTGGGACGTTCGGGTGCTGGCAAGACGACGCTGATGAACCTGCTGCTGCGCTTCTACGACCTGGAGGCGGGCCGGATCACGATCGATGGGCAGGACATCGCGCAGGTTTCGCAGGAGAGCCTGCGCTCGCTGATCGGCGTGGTGACGCAGGACACCTCGCTGCTGCACCGCTCGATCCGCGACAACATCGCCTATGGCAAACCGGAGGCGAGCGATGCGGAGATCATCGAGGCGGCGAGGCGAGCCAATGCCTGGGAGTTTATCCAGGGCCTCTCGGACATGCAGGGCCGGACTGGCCTTGATGCGCATGTCGGCGAGCGCGGCGTGAAGCTCTCCGGTGGCCAGCGGCAGCGGATCGCAATCGCCCGCGTCTTCCTCAAGGATGCGCCGATCCTGGTGCTCGACGAGGCGACATCGGCCCTGGACTCTGAAGTCGAAGCAGCGATCCAGGAGAACCTCTTTGCCCTCATGCAGGGCAAGACGGTAATCGCGATTGCTCACCGGCTGTCGACGCTGACGGAGATGGACCGGCTGATCGTGCTCGACAAGGGGCGGATCGTGGAGACTGGGACGCACCAGGAACTCGCTGCCTCGGACGGGATCTATGCCGACCTCTGGAGCCGCCAGTCCGGCGGCTTCCTCGGCAACCACGACCTGGAGGAGGCGGCGGCGGAATAGAGCTGGCCCGCCTTCCACACCGTCAGATACCTGTGAGCCGCGCGTGGGCGCGACTTACCTTTGGTGGTTCAATTCTTGCAGTGAGGGTTTTGTCCCGCAACCGGAAGCGCCTATATCCCGCCAATGATCACATCCGTCGTCCGCTATTTCGAGAACTGGATTAGGCCCTTCGAGCGGCGGGACGACCTCAATCCACCTGCCGGTCTCGCGGCCTTCATCTGGTTCTATGTGCGTCAGGCGAAGCTGCCGTTCCTGGCGATGCTGGTGCTCGGAGGGGCTGCTGCCGGTGTCGAGGCGGCGATGTTCTGGTTCGTCGGTCGCGTCGTCGACATCCTGGCCACCGTGGATCGAGGTGCCGGATGGGCGGGCTTGATGGAAGCCCACGGCAACGAGCTGCTGCTGATGGCCTTGGTCATCGGCTTCGGGCGCTTTGCGATCGCCTCGCTGACGGCCCTCGTCGACCAGCAGATCATCACGCCGGGCTTCTATAATCTGGTGCGCTGGCAATCCTATGTACATGTGTCGCGGCAATCGCTGTCCTTCTTCCAGAACGACTTTTCCGGCCGCATCGTCACAAAGGTCTGGTCGGCGGGCCAGGCGACCGGCGACGTCCTGACGACGCTGATGGAGAGCCTGTGGTTCGTGCTGATCTACTCGGTGTCGACGCTGGTGCTGGTGGCGCAGCTGGATCTGCGCATGGCGGCCGTGGTTCTTGTCTGGCTGACCATCTTCGCCTTCCTGGCGAAGTACTTCGTGCCGAGGATCCGCGAGCACGCCAAGCTTTCGGCCGAGGCCGGGTCGATGATCAGCGGGCGAATGGTCGATTCCTACTCCAACATCCAGACGCTCCGGCTGTTCGGCAGCGACGAAGCGAACGACCGCTACATGCGCTCCGGGTTCGAGAGCTTCCAGTCCACCATCATCCGCTTCACACGCCTGCTGACCGGTGTGCGCGCCTCCATGGCGCTCCTGTCCAGCACGATGATCGTGATGATGGGAGCGCTCAGCATCCACCTGTGGCTTGCGGGACTGATCAGCTCCGGTGCGGTTGCCTTCACCATGGCGCTGATGCTGCGGCTGAACTTCCTGCTCGGCCGGCTGATGACGCAACTGAACGGGTTGATGCGCAATCTCGGCACCGTCCAGAACTCGGCAGAACTCATCTCGCAGCCGATAGGCCTTCTCGACAAGCCGGATGCCGAGAGGCTGACCGTGCGGGCGCCTGAGATCCGCTTCGAGAACGTCAGCTTCCACTACGGCAAGGGCAGGAGCGTGATCGACGACCTGTGCCTCACCATCCGACCGGGCGAAAAGCTCGGTATCGTCGGGCGCTCAGGCGCTGGAAAGTCGACACTGGTCAACCTTCTGCTTCGGTTCTACGAGATCGAGAAGGGCCGCATCCTGATCGACGGCCAGGATATCTCGCGGGTGACGCAGGAATCGCTGCGGGTGCAGATCGGCATGGTGACGCAGGACACATCGCTGCTGCACCGGTCGATCCGCGACAACATCCTGTTCGGGAGGCCGAATGCGAGCGAGGAGCAGTTGCGCGAGGCCGCCCGGCGGGCGGAGGCCGACGGTTTCATCGCCGAGCTGGAGGACCAGCGCGGCCGCCGTGGCTATGATGCCCATGTCGGCGAGCGGGGCGTCAAGCTTTCCGGCGGCCAGCGGCAGCGCATCGCCATCGCCCGCGTCATGTTGAAGAATGCGCCGATCCTGGTGCTGGACGAGGCGACGTCGGCGCTTGATTCCGAAGTGGAGGCTGCCATCCAGTCTAACCTCGAGCGCCTGATGCAGGGCAAGACCGTCCTCGCGATTGCCCACCGGCTCTCCACCATCGCGGCACTCGACCGTCTGATCGTGATGGATGAGGGGCGCATCGTGGAGCAGGGGACGCACGCGCAGCTGGTCGCGGCGAATGGAATCTATGCCGATCTGTGGGCGCGCCAGTCGGGAGGCTTCCTGGCGGCAGACGCCGCACAATAGGCGGTCACGGCGCGAGGACGATGTCGGCGACCAGCCCGTAGTGGTTGGAGCCCAGTGATGACGGCAACCGCTGCAGCGATCTTATATGCAGCGGTTTGCGGACATAGACGTGATCGATCGGCACACCGAGCCATCCTCCCCAGTCCGGCCATGTGGGAGGCTCCCAGGATGCGGTGCGAAGGCCGGTCCAGCGCAGGAACATGCGGATGTTCGGCGCCAGGCTGGAGGCGTTGAAGTCTCCAGCGACGAGCAGGGGACCCTCGATCCGGTCCAGCCTGCGGGCGGCGTTGGTGAGCTCCAAGGTCTGGAAATCGTCGAAATAAGGCTTGGTCGTATGGATGGCCGCCAGATGAACGATGCGTCCCTGCCATGACAGATCCGAAAGGATCATCCGGTTTTCGAAGATCGTGCTGAGCGAGTGAACGGAGGGCGAGGTCAAGGGTGTCTTGGACAGCACCATGAGGTCGCAGGTCTTTGTCATCTCGCCACAACCGATACGATGGGGATAGATCCGCGAAAGGGCGTCGAGTTCCCCCCGCAGCGGCATCGCCTCGAGGACGTTCACCACATCGGCGCCGGAGGCAAGGATCAGGTCGCGGATCGCGCCGGCATTCTCCCTGTTCTTCGACAGGATGTTGAAGGACATCAGCCTGAGCGCAGGAGCAGCGGCATTGTCGCCGACCAGCGGCTGCTGGACCATCTCCCGGGTCATCCAGAGCGCGTGCAGCCCAAGCGCCAGCGAGGCTGCAAGCAGCAGTACGGGAAGCAGGCTGCGGTGAAGCACGAAGGCAGCGACAGCCGCCAGGATGCATGTAACGGCAAGGTGGAGTTGCAGGCTGCCGATTGCCGCAAAGATCCAGATGTCGCCGACATAGCGTGCAGCCGCGATGAGGATCACGAGCGACACGATGACGCATATCGCCACCGACAGAAAATACCTCATTCCGCCCTGTTCCCATTGATGCGCCGGCGCGTTCGGGCGTAGCACGCGGGTTGCTGCACTGCAACGCGAAGCCTGCGCGGAGGTTAACGTGCGAGGCGGACATGGAAGGCCGGGGATGGGGGCGCGCAACGCTCATGTCACAGCCTTGGAAAAGCTTACGGAAAGGCCGCGACAAACTGGCTCCTATCCACTTGCCAAGACTGGACATAATTTGCGATCAGGCATAGAAGGCGCCGAATTGCCGGGGAATCTGTGTTCCAATTGTGACCAGTTCCACATCTCCGGTTGAGGGGCAAATGCGGGTTTTCGCGAATTGCGTGAGAAGGATGTTTGAGCCGTGAGCGAGCACGAGACACACAGCGAAGCACTGGGCGAGCCCACTCGCCGTGATTTCCTTTACCTGACCACCGGCATGGCCGGCGCGGTCGGAGCGGCGGCAGTGGCATGGCCCTTCATCGACCAGATGCGGCCGGACGCCTCGACGCTGGCACTCGCCTCCATCGAGGTCGACGTCTCGGGCGTCGAGCCGGGCATGTCGCTGACGGTCAAGTGGCGCGGCAAGCCGGTCTTCATCCGTAACCGTACGGAGCAGGAGATCGAAGCCGCCAACGCCGTTGCGCTCGAGGAACTCAAGGATCCGATCGCAAGAAACGACAATATCGATGCGACCGCGGAAGCGACCGACTTGGCTCGCTCGGCCGGTGAAGGCAAGGAGAACTGGATCGTGATGATCGGTTCCTGCACCCATCTCGGTTGCGTTCCGCTCGGCCAGGCCGGCGATTTCGGCGGTTGGTTCTGTCCCTGCCACGGTTCGCACTATGACACCGCAGGCCGCATCCGTAAGGGTCCAGCGCCGACCAACCTGCCGGTGCCGACTTTCACGTTTACGTCCGACACAGTGATCCAGATCGGGTGAGGGGTTCTAGATAATGAGCGGTCATTCCACATACCAGCCGACCTCCGGCATCGAGAAATGGATCGACTCGCGGCTTCCATTGCCGCGAATGATCCATGACAGCTTCGTCTCCTACCCCGTTCCCCGCAACCTGAACTATGCCTACACCTTCGGCGCGATGCTGTCGGTGATGCTGATCGTGCAGATCCTGTCGGGTGTGGTTCTGGCCATGCATTACGCGGCCGAAACGACGGTTGCCTTCAACTCCGTCGAGAAGATCATGCGCGACGTCAACCACGGTTGGCTGCTGCGCTACATGCATGCCAACGGCGCGTCGTTCTTCTTCATCGCCGTCTACCTGCACATCGCCCGCGGTCTCTACTACGGCTCCTACAAGGCGCCCCGCGAAATCCTCTGGATCCTCGGCGTTGTGATCTACCTCCTGATGATGGCGACCGGCTTCATGGGCTACGTTCTGCCCTGGGGTCAGATGTCCTTCTGGGGCGCGACCGTCATCACCGGCTTCTTCTCCGCCTTCCCGCTGGTCGGCGAGTGGATCCAGCAGTTCCTGCTGGGTGGCTTCGCAGTCGACCAGCCGACGCTGAACCGCTTCTTCTCGCTGCACTACCTGCTGCCGTTCATGATTGCCGGCGTCGTCGTGCTGCACATCTGGGCGCTGCACGTGACCGGCCAGACGAACCCGACCGGCGTTGAGGTGAAGACGAAGACGGACACCGTTGCCTTCACGCCCTATGCGACGCTCAAGGATGCGCTCGGTGTGTCGGTCTTCCTGCTCGTCTTCGCCTGGTTCATCTTCTACATGCCGAACTATCTCGGCCACCCGGACAACTACATTCCGGCGGATGCCCTGAAGACCCCGGCCCACATCGTTCCGGAATGGTACTACCTGCCGTTCTACGCGATGCTGCGCGCCATCACCTTCAATGTCGGCCCGATCGACTCCAAGCTCGGTGGCGTGCTCGTGATGTTCGGCTCGATCATCGTGCTGTTCTTCCTGCCCTGGCTTGACACGTCGAAGGTTCGCTCGGCCGTCTACCGTCCGTGGTACAAGCTGTTCTTCTGGATCTTCGTTGCCGACTGCATTCTTCTCGGCTGGCTTGGCGCCATGCCTGCGGAAGGCGTCTACGTCATCCTGTCTCAGCTCGGCACGCTCTATTACTTCGGCTTCTTCCTGGTGATCATGCCGCTGCTCGGCCTGTTCGAGACGCCGCGCCGCATACCGAACTCGATCACCGAGGCGGTTCTCGCGAAGCAGAACAAGTCCGACATGGAAAAGCTTCCGCCTGCAGAAGCCAGCGTCCGATAGCCGAGACCGAGAGGGAAAAAGAGTTATGAAAAAGCTTGTTACAAGCATCCTTTCGTTGGCCGTCGTGGCAGGCCTCGGCCTCGGCACCGCGCTCGCCCAGGACGAGCATGCGGCCGATGGTGAAGCCCATGCAGAAGGCGCAACACCGCACTACCCCATCAATAAGCCGCGGGAGGTGGACTGGAGCTTTGCCGGCCCGTTCGGCCACTACGACAAGGGCCAGTTGCAGCGGGGGCTGAAGGTCTACACCGAAGTCTGTGCCGCCTGTCACTCCATGACACTGGTATCATTCCGTACGCTCGAGGACCTCGGCTATTCCGAAGAGCAGGTAAAGGCCTTCGCCGCCAACTATCAGGTGACCGACGGTCCCAACGACGATGGCGACATGTTCGACCGGGCTGCGGTTCCGTCCGACTACTTCCCGCCGCCGTTCCCCAACGCACAGGCCGCAGCAGCTTCCAACAACGGCGCGGCGCCGCCGGACTTCTCTCTGATCGCCAAGGCGCGCGGTGTCACCCGTGGCTTCCCTCAGTTCGTGTTCGACATCTTCACGCAGTACCAGGAAGGTGGCCCGGACTACATCTACTCGCTGCTGACGGGTTACCAGGAGCCGCCGGAAGGGGTCGAGGTTCCGGAAGGGACCTACTACAACCCGTACTTCATCGCCTCGGCATCGCTTGCCATGGCCCCACCGATCTCGGATGGCCAGGTCACCTATGATGATGGCGCTCCGGAAACACTCGACCAGTACGCTAAGGACGTCTCCGCGTTCCTGATGTGGGCTGCAGAGCCGCATCTGGAGGATCGCAAGCGCACGGGCTTCATGGTCATGGTCTTCCTGCTGATCTTCACCGGGCTCATCTATCTGACGAAGAAGTCGGTCTACGCGAGCAAGGAACACTGAGGCAAACCCTCAGCTACAACAAAAAAGGCGACCTCCGGGTCGCCTTTTTTGTTGGGGGACCTTGGATAAACCGTTAGGTTTCCTCCGCCCGTTCCTTCCCTTCCAGCAATTCGGACTTCCCATGACCAAGCCCATCGACCTCGCTGCCTCCGTCCGCTCGATCGTGGACTACCCGAAGCCCGGGATCATCTTCCGTGACATCACGACCCTGCTCGGCGACGCGGTGGCCTTCCGCCAGGCGGTGGACGAGCTTGTGCGGCCCTATACGGGCCTGGGGGTCGACAAGATCGCCGGCATCGAGGCGCGCGGCTTCATCCTCGGAGGGGCGTTGGCGCACCAGCTCTCGGCGGGGTTCGTGCCGATCCGCAAGAAGGGCAAGCTGCCGCACGAGACCGTACGGATCGCCTATAGCCTTGAATACGGCGTCGACGAGATGGAGATGCATGTGGATGCCGTTAAGCCCGGCGACAAGGTCATCCTAACCGACGACCTGATTGCCACCGGTGGCACTGCGGAAGGCGCTGTCAAGCTATTGCGCCAGCAGGGCGCTGAGATCGTCTCGGCCTGCTTCGTCATCGACCTGCCGGAGCTGGGCGGGCGCCGCAAGCTCGAGGCGCTCGGCGTCGAGGTGCGGACGCTGATGGAGTTCGAGGGGCACTGACGTCTGGCGCCACCGCGGGCGGCTATTCGAACTCGAGCACGGTTCCATCGTAGCGCATGACGACCTCGCCATGCTGGTTCACCCCGTCATTGGAGGTCAGGTTTAGCCATGTGCCGGGACGTGATGCCAGCGGTCGACTGTCTACGACTTCGACCGAATAGGTGATGCTGTCGCCGGCATAGACGGGCTTCAGCCACTGGAGTTTCTTGAAGCCTGCGGAAGGACCAAGCTTCGGCGCGACCAGCCCTTCGGCTTCCAGCCTTGCCACTTCTGCATCCCAGTAGGCGATATAGGTCTTCATCCAGCCGGCGCAGGTGTGCCAGCCGGAGGCGCAGAGGCCGCCGAAGACGGAGCCTTTGGCCGCTTCCGGATCAGTGTGGAAGGGCTGCGGGTCATATTTTCGCGCAAAGCGGATGATGTCCTCGGCGGTGAACAGCATGGTGCCGGTGATCACCTTCCTGCCTGGCGGAGAAAGCTCGATCAGTCTCATAGCGGTTCTCCGACGGGAGTGCGCAGGCGCATCATGATCGGGTTCTCCCCCTTCATCACGAGCTCGCCCCGCTGGTTCTCCACCTCATGGAGGAAGGTCACCATGCCGATGCCGGGGCGCGAGCGGAGTTCGCGGGCCGACACGACGGTCGAGCGCCCGGAAAGCGTATCGCCCGCGAGAACCGGCCTCTTCCATTCCATGAAATCGATGCCGGGCGATCCTTCCGAAGACGATTGCGACAGCCATCCGTCATACATCATGCGCATGAACATGCTGCCCGTGTGCCAGCCGGAAGCGGAAAGGCCTCCGAGGATGCTTGCCTTGCCCGCCGCCTCGTCGAGGTGCATGGGCTGCGGGTCGAACTCGGCAGCAAATTCGACGATCTCCTCTGCGCTGACCTGCCGCTCGGGCAGCGGAAGGACGCGTCCAGGCGTGAAGTCTTCAAAATGATAGTCCGGTTCCGCCATTCGGATTCCTCTTGCCGATTCCGCGTGGCACAATGGCGGGGCAGGGGGGCAAATTCAAGGAGCGTCCATGCCTAACTGGCTGGATCAGGCGGATTTCCTCAGCGCGCTGGAAGCGCCGGCACGCGCGGTGCTCGAGCCTCTGCGCCTGGCACATGTGCCGCGAGGAACGGTGCTGTTTCGCCCGGGTGACGAGGCGCAGGCGTTCGTCATCCTCATCTCCGGACGGATCGGCGTCTATCTCACCGGCCGAAGCGGTCGCGAGATGCTTCTCTATTCCGTGGCGCCCGGGCAGACTTGCGTGCAAACCACGCTCGGCGTTCTGGGGCAGGCTCACTATACTGGCGAGGCTATCGCAGAGACAGACGTCTCGGCGGTGATGGTCCCGCGCGCGCAGTTCGAGGCTCTGGTGTCGAGTTCGCCTGTCTTCCGCAACTTCGTCTTCGGGGCCTTCGCCTCCCGGCTTTCGGACCTGATGTCTCTCCTGGAGCAGGTTGCCTTCGTGTCGGTCGGCCAGAGACTTGCACGTACGCTGCTTGAACGTGCGGGACCTGATGGCGAAATAACAGCGACCCATCAGGAGCTTGCCGTTCTGATCGGCTCGGCCCGCGAGGTGGTATCGCGCCGTCTGGAGGCTCTATCGTCGAAGGGGCTGGTGGAAAGCGAACGCGGCCGGATTCGCATCAGGAACAGAGCTGGCCTGCAGCGGCTCGCAGGGGAGACGGAACCTGCTCTGTGACTTAGTCACCGACGCGGCCCGTGGCCTCGACTAGACTTCTAGGATCGGACGAGGAAAGGAAGCGTCATGTTCGCCAAGAATGTCGGGTCCGCGGACCGTATCATCCGCGTCGTTGCCGGAATCCTGCTGTTGTCGCTGTTCTTCATCTATCGGGAATCGCCGTGGCGCTATTTCGCGCTGATCGGCATCGTGCCGCTCGTAACCGGGCTATTCGCGACATGCCCGCTCTATTCGCTTTTCGGGATTTCGAGTTGCCCGATGAAGAAGGTGCGCTGATCGCACGCGGAGATCGGGAAACAGGCGCCGATCCTCTCCCGGCGCCTGTTCAATTCATCTAGGTGTTGAAGCGGAAGTGGATGACGTCGCCGTCGTGGACGACGTACTCCTTGCCTTCGTCGCGGCCCTTGCCGGCTTCCTTCGCACCGACTTCGCCCTTGTAGGCGATATAGTCGTCATAGCCGATGGTGAAAGCGCGGATGAAACCGCGCTCGAAATCCGTGTGGATGACGCCCGCCGCCTGCGGGGCCTTCGTGCCGCGCACGATCGTCCAGGCACGGGTCTCTTTGGGGCCGACGGTGAAATAGGTGATCAGGTCGAGGAGGTTGTAGCCGGCACGAATAAGGCGATCCAGGCCGGCCTCCTCGAGGCCGAGAGCCGACAGGAACTCCGTCGCTTCGTCTTCCGGCAACTGGGCCACTTCAGCCTCGATCGCAGCGGAAATGATGACGCATTCGGCGCCCTGTTCGGCCGCCATCTTGGAAACCGCTTCCGTATGCGCATTGCCGGTCGCAGCATCGGCTTCCGCGACATTGCAGACGTAGAGCACCGGATGAGAGGTGAGAAGGTTCAGGCCCTTGAGGATGTCGATCTCCTCGGGGCTCATGGTCTTCAGGAGCAGGCGCGCCGGCTTGCCGTCCTGCAGCAGCTTGATGACCGCTTCCATGACAGGAAGCTGGGCAAGGGATTCCTTGTCCTTGCCGGTCGCCCGCTTGCGGGTCTGCTCGACCCGGCGCTCCAGGCTTTCGAGATCGGCGAGCATCAGCTCGGTCTCGATGGTCTCGGCATCACCGACCGGATCGATGCGACCCTCGACATGGGTGATGTCGGTATCCTCGAAGCAGCGCAGGACATGAACGATCGCGTCGACCTCGCGGATATTGGCGAGGAACTTGTTGCCGAGGCCTTCCCCCTTCGATGCGCCCCGGACAAGCCCGGCGATGTCGACGAAGGAGATGCGGGTCGGGATGATCTCCTTCGAGCCGGCGATCTGGGCGAGCTTCTGCATGCGCGGATCCGGGACGGCCACTTCGCCGGTATTCGGCTCGATGGTGCAGAAGGGATAATTGGCGGCTTGCGCCGCAGCCGTCTTGGTCAGAGCATTGAAGAGCGTAGACTTGCCGACATTCGGCAGGCCCACGATGCCGCACTTGAAACCCATCGGTAGAGATACCTGTTGCTGAAAACGATCGTTGGCTTGGCTATGGGATAAACGGCCCGAGGGGTCAAGGGTCGATCCCGGTTGCTGTTGAATGCGGCCCGGGCCGGTGCCATACTTTCCGCCGTTCATCCGATGTCACGGCGAGGTCGACATGCCGACGAAGGACGACACGATCCTCCTGCCCAGGACAAAGACCAAACCGAAGCTTGAACGGCCGAAGCTCTACAAGGTCATCCTGGTCAATGACGACTATACGCCGCGAGAATTCGTGGTGATGGTCCTGAAGGCTGTCTTTCGCATGACCGAGGAGACGAGCTACCGCGTGATGCTGACCGCCCACCGGATGGGCACCGCCGTGGTGGTGGTCTGCGCCAGGGACATTGCAGAGACGAAGGCGAAGGAAGCCATCGATCTCGCGAAGGAGGCGGGCTATCCGCTGATGTTCACCACCGAACCGGAGGAGTGATCAGTGCGCCGGGCGGTAGAGGTAATCATTCGGCAAACCAAGGCGGCGGCAGGCCTGGACGGGCGGTGAGGATTTCAGGAGAAGCCGGTCGGCGGCCTTGGCCGCAAGGCCGACTGCGATCCGCTCGCGGCGCGACAGGTGGTACTCTTCGCCGATGCCGAGCCGTGTCCTGACCCAGGGCGGAAGGATTGCAACTGCCGCCTTGACAAGCGCAACCTGCATCGGATTGGCGATCCGCGGCAGGGCGTCCACGCGCTGCATGATGTCGAGAAATTCGAAGACGATAGGGGAGGGTGTCAGGCGATCGCGCATGCCCTCCAGCATCCGGGCCCACTCCGCCTCGGAGGCCGGGGCGCCGACGGCGCCGTAGAGCCGGGCGGCCGGGGCGGCTTCCCGAAACAGCGCCTCCCGTTCCGCCTGCGACAGGGGACGGACATAGCGGTGATAGGCCTCCATAAAGCCGAAGCCCGCCGTCGCCTGGACCCAGTCCAGTAGCGCGGGGTCGTTGGCGTGATAGGGCTCACCCTCGGACGTGACGCCGGTGATACGGTCGTGGGCGCGGACCACGCCTGCAATCATCGCCTCGGCGCGGCTTTGCGCGCCGTAGACGGTCACCATGGCGGCGAGGCCGGTGCGCTGCAGGCGCTTCAGCGGTTCGGTGCGGAAACTCGTGTGATGCCAGACACCGTCCCGCACCTTCGGCTCGCCCAGTTCGAGCAGAACGGCGGCCACACCACCGATGAAGAGCGCTACCTGATTCTTGAAGATGCGCCAGGAAACGGAATCGGGACCTACGAGCGCCTGCTCGCCAGAAGGGCTGGAGAAGTCGAAGCGGGGCCCCGATTCCGTCAAGAAGCCTCGAAGGACACTGTCCAGCTTGTCATGCACCGGCGCAGGAAGCGGGAGGACCGCAAGATCGAGCATAGGGAGTCTCCTTTCGGGTAAGGAAAGGCGGTCCAGTGCCGATGGTTCCGGATTAGTCGCCTTTGCCGCCGAACAGCTTCTTCAACATGTCGGCCATCGGTCCCGTCGCCGGCGCGGCGGGCTTCTGGTTCCGTGCCTGGCGGATGTGCGACTGCATTGCCGGCTTTTTCGGGTCGGGTGCCGCGGCTTGAGCGGCGGGCTTGTCGCCGACCGCGAGAGCCAGCTTGTTCAGGAACTGCGAGTCCTCGCCCTTCACCAGCATCGCCGCATTGTCGGCGATTGCATCCAGAAGCGGTTCGAGCCATGTGCGATCCGACTTGGCGAAGTCACCCAGGACATAATTGTGCACGAGCTCCTTGGAGCCCGGATGGCCAATCCCGAGGCGCAGCCGGCGGTATTCCTTGCCGCAATGGGCGTCGAGAGACTTGACGCCGTTGTGCCCGCCATGTCCGCCGCCGATCTTGAGGCGCGCCTTGCCCGGAGCAAGGTCGAGTTCGTCATAGATTGCTAGAATGTCGGCCGGGGCGAGCTTGTAGAAGCGCATCGCTTCGCCGACCGCTTCGCCGGAGAGGTTCATGTAGGTCTGCGGCTTCATCAGCAGGACCTTCTCGCCGGCAAGTTCGCCTTCCGAAATCTCTGCCTTGAACTTCTTCGACCATGGCGCGAACCCCGGCAGGCGCTGAAGCGCGTCGGCAGCCATGAAGCCAATATTGTGGCGGTTTCCGGAGTATTTGGGGCCAGGATTTCCGAGGCCAGCGATGATCTTCATATGCAAGAAACCAGTGTTCAGCGGTATGGCCTTCTCCACCTTGAACGCCCGCGGAAGTCAACCGGTTTCCTCGCCACCAGCGCGCTCCGCCTTTCGCCGGGTAGATCGTCTCGGTGGTCCGAAAACAAAAAACCCGCCACGAGGGCGGGTTTCGTTCGGCAAATGCGGAAGCTTACTCGGAAGCTTCGCCCTCAGCCGGCTGCTCTTCTTCCTCGACGCCGGCCGCCGGGGCGACGATGGTCGCGATGGTGAAGTCGCGGTCGGTGATGACCGGCTTCACGCCCTTCGGCAGGGTAACGTGCGAGATGTGAATGCTGTCGCCGATCTTGAAGCCGGTCAGGTCCACGGTGATGGAGTCCGGAATGGCGTCGGCCGGGCAGTTGAATTCTACCGTGTGGCGAACGATGTTCAGGACGCCGCCGATCTTAACGCCGGACTTCTGGTCGTTGATGAAGTGGACCGGCACGTCAACGGTAACAGCGGTGTCCTTCGAGACGCGCAGGAAATCGACATGCATGGTGAAGTCGCGCACCGGATCCAGCTGGTAGTCCTTCGGCAGAACCTGGTACTTCTTGCCGTCGACATCGATGGTCGCGATGGTGGTCATGAAACCACCGGCGTGGATACGCTTCGTCACTTCGTTGGTCGAAAGTGCGATGGAAATGGGGGGCTGCTTGTCACCATAGATGACGGCAGGGATGAAACCGTTGCGGCGAAGTTCACGGGCGGACCCCTTACCGACCCGTTCGCGCGCCTCGGCCTTGAGCTCATAAGTTTCCTGGCTCATGGCATGTCCTTTCGAGGTTGTTTGGAGAGTCTGACCGTGCAACCGGTGCACGGCGGAGACTGGGAGGACACCTCGCGATGCTCTCCATCCGCGTTGCCTCCAAGGGTGTCTACGCGGACCGGCGGGCTATAATACAAAGGTTGCCGGATGGCAAGCCGACGCCGGAGGGGCTGACATTCGTCGAGTCTTTACCATGTCAGCGAACGGATAGAACACATATGGGATGTTAGGAAGCCATCATATTCTCATGGATCGGCTCATCATGTCCCGTATTTTCTCCTGCCTTTTCATCGAACACGATCTCCGCTACGTCGCTGCGGCCGTTCTTGTTCTCGCAATGGGCGCGACGTTGACGATCCGGCTGTTCTCGCGGGTCACGCGGCGCCGGGGTCTGGAGAAGGGGATATGGCTGTTCCTCGCCGGGTTCATCGGCGGATCGACCACCTGGGCGACGCACTTCCTCGCCATGCTCGGATACACGACAGGCGGGATCGCAGGTTACGAGCCGGGCGTGACGCTCGCATCCCTTGCCGTGTCGATCGGAGGTGTCACGGCGGGCCTCGCCATCTCGGCCTATGGCGGCCGGAGCATGCTCCTGGAGGCGGGAGGTGTGGTGCTGGGCCTCGGGCTCGGCGCCATGCACTACCTTGGCATGTCAGCCTATGAGGTGCAGGGGGAGATCGTCTGGCGTCTCGACTATGTCGCGATGTCGCTTCTGGCCGGTGCCTTCTTCTCTGCCGTTGCGATGAACCGGGCCGCGCGTCCGGTCACTCGTTTCTGCCGCTATGGGGCGGTCGCCGCATTGATCGTGGCGATCGCGTCCGTGCATTTCATCGGCATGGCTGCCATTGACCTGGTACCGGACACCACGCTGGAGGTCCCGCAATCGGTGATCTCGTCCGCGGTGCTCGGTCTCGGGGTGCTCGGCCTGATGATGGTGCTGCTGGCGCTCGCGGCGGCAAGCTACCTCATCGATGCCAGCACGATGCGTGAGGCGGTCGAGCGATACCGGCAGCTTTCGCTACAGGACCCGCTCACGGGCCTCCCGAACCGCTCGGCCTTCCAGGAAGAGCTCTCGGAGGCTTCCGTCCACGCAGTGGGATTGGGAGCCAGGGTCGCGATCCTCTCCTTCGATCTCGACCGCTTCAAGGAAGTGAACGATGTGCATGGGCATCTGGCCGGAGACGCGGTGCTTCGCACCATCGGCGACCGCCTGGCAAGCGTCATCAGCGATGGCGAGTTCGTCGCGCGGATCGGCGGCGACGAATTCATCGCCATGACGCGCCGTTATTATGGACGCGCCGATGCCTCGCGGCTGGCGGCGCGGATGATCGCGGAGATCGTCAAGCCCATCGAATGGAACGGCAACAGCCTCAATGTCGGCACCAGTGTGGGTGTTGCCATTCTGGACGACGATGTGGAGGTAGAGGACCTCCTCGCACGGGCGGACGTCGCCATGTACCGCGCCAAGGAGACAGGCTCGAACGCCGTCTGTTTCTATGATGCCTCCATGGATCGTGCCGTGCGGGAGCGGAACGTGTTGGCGATGGACATGCGTTCGGGCTTGCTAAGGGGGGAGTTCCAGCTCCACTACCAGCGCCAGAACGACACATTCACCGGCGCTGTGGTCGGGTTCGAAGCGCTGCTGCGCTGGAACCATCCTTATCGCGAAAACGTGCCGCCGTCCGAATTCATACCGATCGCCGAACGTAGCGGCTTCATCGTCGAACTCGGGGAGTGGGTGCTTCGTGAAGCCTGCCGGGAGGCGGCAAGCTGGCGCAATCCGCTGTCAATCGCCGTCAATGTCGCGACACAGCAGCTGGCCGATCCGCGTTTTCCCGGTCTCGTCCAAGACATTTTGCAGGAAACCGGCCTCGATCCGGCGCGCCTGGAGCTGGAAATCACCGAGACCGGCATCATCGCCGATCATCAACGGGCTCTGCAGACCATACGCCACCTCAAGAGCCTGGGAGCCAGGATCGCGATGGACGATTACGGAACGGGCTATTCCTCGCTCTCCATGCTGCTCGCCTTTCCCTTCGACAAGATCAAGATCGACCGCCAGTTCGTCGATGGCGTCGCCACCAGCGCGCAATCTGCTGCTATCGTGCGATCGACGCTCATTCTCGCCTCGAGCCTGGAAATCCCGGTCCTGGCCGAGGGGGTCGAGACGGATGAGCATGTCAACTTCCTGCGCGAAGAGGGCTGCGTGCAGGTACAGGGCTATTTCTACGGCAAGCCTGTCCCGCGCACAGAGATCGAGGCAATCGTCAATGCGGTTGCCGATCACAGACCTGATCAGGCGAAGGTCGCCTAGAGCCGCGCCTCCAGTATCGCTCCTGCTCCGCTAGCGCGGCTCGCCCCCCGGCGGATACGCCGTCTTCTGCTCAAACCGGAACTTGTGGCCGCACTGGCAGCGGACCATGTATTTGCGGGGATCATGGGACGGGAACTCCGCCAGGAACCCCGCCGGCATCTCGTCGATGCGGAAGTCCCTGTTTCCCCCGCGTCTCTCCTCGCTTTCAGACACTTCGGCAAAACCCGAGTGGCCGCATTGGGAGCACTCCAGCTTTCTCGAATAGCGATCGCGCGCAGCCATGATTGCTCCTGGGGATGTTTTCCTCTTCGGCGGGTACACGTAGAGCCTTTGTGGCGGATTGAAAACGGGAGCGATAATCAAGCCCACAAAGAAAAGCGCCGGCTCCTGGTGGAGCCGGCGCTTTGAACGACGAGAGTTAGTAGGTCAGGCCGCGCGACGATCGCCCTGGCTTGCGCCGGCATTGCCGACGGAGAAGTGGCTGATCTGCTCGTTCAACACTTCCGCCTCGTTGGCCAGCGAATGCGCCGACGCGGAGGTCTCCTCGACCATGGCGGCATTCTGCTGCGTCACCTGGTCGAGGCCGCTGACGGCGGAATTGATCTCCGTCAGGCGCGCCGACTGTTCACGCGACGAGCCGACGATCGCGCCGATATGCTCGTTGATCGACTGGATGTTGCCCTGGATGTGTTCCAGGCTTTCTCCGGTCTTGAGGACGAGTGCGACGCCGTTCTCGACATCAGAGGCCGATGCCGTGATCAGAGCGCCGATGTCGCGCGCCGCGGTCGCCGACTTCTGCGCGAGTTCCCGGACTTCCTGAGCCACGACCGCAAAGCCCTTGCCGGCTTCACCGGCACGTGCCGCCTCGACGCCGGCATTGAGCGCCAGCAGGTTGGTCTGGAAGGCGATCTGGTCGATCACGTCGATGATCTGACGGATCTTGGAGGATGAGCTTTCGATCCGCTCCATCGCACCGATCGCATCGCGCACCACGGCTGTGGAGGTGTGTGCGCCCTTCAACGTATCGGCCGCGACGTCCACCGCCGTCTCGCAACGGTTCAGGGCGCCGTTGACGGCTCCAGTCATTTCGCCGAGAGCCGCGGCAGCCTCTTCCAGTGCCGCAGCCTGACGTTCGGTGCGCCGCGACAGATCGTCGGAGGCCATCTTCAGTTCGCTCGAACCTGCCCGGATGGTGGTGACGCTGCTGCCGATCGCGGAGATCGTCTCCTCAAGACCGGCCAGCGAGTTGTTGAAGTCGTGGCGCAGGTGATCGAGCGACGGGGCGAAAGCCTTGGTGATGCGCTGGTCGAGCTTGCCGCGGGAGAGGGCGGCGAGACCGGTTGCGAGCGCCGAGACGGCTTCTTCGATCTCACGGGCGCTGGCGGCCTTCTCGGCCTCCCGCTGCTGCCGCTCCTCGTCGATCTCCTCGCTCTTGCGGTGAGCCTCTTCCTCCATGCGTTCCTTGTCCAGGGCACCCTGGCGGAAGGATTCGAGCGCGCGAGCCATGGTGCCGACCTCGTCGCCGCGCCCGGTATGCTCGACGACGATCGATTTGTCGCCGTCATTGAGACGGTTCATCAGCCTTGCGAGTTCCGTCAGCGGACGCGTGAGGCGGGCGGCGATGTACGTGCCGGCGAGGCCCATCACGACCAACACGGCAAGCGTGGCGAGGATCGCCCAATAGGCGAGTTCGCGGGCCGATGCCAATACCTGCGCTTCGTTCTGGCCCACAGCCAGAAGGTGCTTCTCGCCGAAGAGGGAAACCGGCTGATAGGCGAAGAACAGCGGCTTGTCGGCCACGGTTGCGAACGCCGAGCCGGTGGTCTGCCCCGTGGCCGCTTCGGCAAGATCTGCCGGGACGTCGTGCGATTGTCCGTCGACGAAGGAGCCGGTGCGGAAAGTACCCTTGCTGTCGAGCAGCAGCGCCTCGTCGATCGACGTGCCGTACTCCTTGGGAGTGACGGCGTTGACCAGTCGCTCTGCCGACACCCTGAAGATGACCGCACCCTTGACGACAGTGTCCCCCCAGGAGGAGACGGCCAGTTGCTTGCCGATCAACGCAGAAGGCTTGCCGCCATCGGCATCGAACGGAGCGAAGGTCGAGGTGTGGATCTGGTCAGAAGAGCCGCCGTTTATCCGGCCGAGGATATCGTTGATGCCGGAGATCGCGGAGGCCTGTTCGAGGAGCTCCGAGCCCTTGGTAACGGAGTAGATCACCTGGCCCTTCGTATCGACGATATAGATTTCACTGACGCCGGCGTTCTTCCAGGCGCTCACGATCGTGCCGTGGATGGTCGCGTGCTGGATTGCGTAAAGGAGCTTCAGCCCGGCGTCGCTCAACTCGGCGCGCTGCATGGGGGTGAGGTCCGACTTCTGGTAGGCGGCCCGGATCTGGTCTCCCTCGGCGGGGATGATGTTGGACATCGTATCGACCGCCTGGCCGATCGCGCTGTTCTGACCGAGTTCGCTCAGCGCCTGTTGGATCCTGGCCTGGTATGTCGAGAGATCGTCGGACTGGTTAGCGGCGATCGACTCAAGTCGAAGCTGGCTGGCTTCGATGAGCCCGCTCTTGCCGATCTGATAGCTCAGCAAGCCGACGGAAAGGCAGGATACGAAGGTTGCACCAACGACGAGCCCGGCGAACTTGGCTTTCAGCGACCAAGATTTTCCGGCGCCGACACGCTTCAATGGCTGCGACATGACGATAAAGATCCCCCACACACGTAAAACTGGTGCGGAAGCTTTGTCAGTAATTCATTGCGGCAGCGTTAATGAACGACTCTCGTATACTGCCGTCTGAGCCGCCGGTCAGTCGAAGAGGCTGGAGACCGATTCCTCTGAAGCCGTCCGGTTGATGGCTTCGCCGAGCAGGTTTGCGGTGGTGACGACGCGGATATTGTGGGCCGACTGCACGGCCGTGGTCGGCTGGATCGAGTCGGTGATCACGAGTTCGCGCAGCTTGGATGAAGTGATGCGGGCGACGGCGCCTCCGGACAGGACGCCGTGGGTGATATATGCGGTAACGCTGGTTGCGCCCTTGTCCAGAAGGGCTTCGGCAGCGTTGCAAAGCGTTCCGCCGGAATCGACGATGTCGTCGACCAGCAGGCAATCCTTGCCGGCGACTTCGCCGATCACGTTCATCACCTCGGACTCACCGGCACGCTCGCGGCGCTTGTCGACGATGGCAAGCGGACAGTCGATCCGCTTGGCGAGCGAGCGGGCGCGCACGACGCCGCCGACATCGGGAGAGACGACCATGACGTTCCTGACGTCGTAGTTGTCCTTTACGTCGCGGGCGAGGATCGGCACGGCGAACAGATTGTCCGTCGGGATGTCGAAGAAGCCCTGGATCTGGCCTGCATGAAGATCGAGCGTCAGGACGCGGTCGGCGCCCGCCTCGGTGATCAGGTTGGCGACGAGCTTGGCGGAGATCGGCGTGCGGGGGCCGGCCTTGCGGTCCTGGCGGGCATAGCCGAAATAGGGGAGGACCGCGGTGATGCGCTTGGCAGAGGACCGACGGAAGGCGTCGATCATGATCAGGAGCTCCATCAGGTGGTCATTGGCAGGGAACGACGTGGACTGGATGACGAAGACATCCTCGCCTCGCACGTTTTCCTGTATCTCTACGAAGATTTCCTGGTCCGCAAAGCGTCTGACGCTGGCTTTTCCGACTGGTACATTGAGATAGCTGCAGATCGCATCGGCAAGCTGCCGGTTCGAATTGCCTGCGAAAACCTTCATTTCGGTCCGCCCGTTCTGACGCTGGATGGGCGCCTTTTACCGTTGCACTAGCCGAATGCAAGAGCGTTCGGTCCAGCTCCCCTAATTTTATGAATAAACCGTGACGTCCGTCAGCCGGGACGCGTATTCTTCCAGGCCACATATTCGTTGATCGTCTTGGTGGCGATCGTCTCCATGGTGGCAGTGGGAACAGCCGACCACGGATCGCCCCGCGGAGAGGCCGCGATCCGCTCCTGACCCTGCACGCGGTGCAACCGGCCCCCACTGTTGTCGAGGATGTCCCAGACATAGACGACGGTCACGGCTTCGCCGTCGGCGAAGGCGGAGAAATATCCCTTGAGGATGTGATCCGTCGTGCTGTCGCCTGAGGCCCGGATCGTCAGCCCGCTCGCACGTGCCTGTGTTCCAAGCTGGCGCGAAAGCGGCGTTACCGCCTGCAGGGGCGCCCCGATGATGGGTAGGAAGCGGACCGAACCTTGCGTGGCGACGGCCTGTGGGGCCGGCTGTGCCGGTGCGGCCGCTGGCTCTGCTTGCTGGCGCTGTTGGACGGGCGGCGAGGAAGCCGCTGGGGAAGCGCCGGATTGCAGAGCCTGGGCTTGCGCTTCGAGCGTGTTCTGCGGCGGGTACTGTCGGGGCTGTTGGCCGTAGGTGTCGGAGCCGTAGTCCTGTGGATCAGGCGTCCGCGCGAGCCGGTCGGCCTCGGCCTGCGTCACCGGTGTCGACGGTCGCAGCCCCCCACCAACATCGGCCGGCGGCGTCAGAGCGTCGGTCGTGCATCCCGCCAAAATTGCCGAAGACAATGCGATGACCAGTCCTGCTATCACCAACCGCATGCCGCCTCCGTCGCCCGGTCCGCCCGCGCCGAACTTAGAAGCTCGGTTTCCGGCCTGTCAAATCGGCCTGTGGATGCCTCATCTCAGGATGAGATCGAGGCCGTGGCGCGACAGTGGTTCAGGAGCGTCTTCCGTGGTGAGATAGGTGTGGCCGAGGGTCATGGCGGTACCGGTGTCGGAATCCATGATGATCATGTGCGTGAACAGCGTCATGTTCGGCAGGATTTCCTGCGGGTTGCCGACATGGAACATCTGGTGCTCCATCCAGGACGGGGAGAAGCGGGCGCCGAGAGAGTAGCCGCAGGCGTTGAGCCTATGGCGCGTCAGTCCGCGCTCGTCGAATATCTCCGCGTGGGTATCGAAGACGTCCCCGAACGTATTGCCCGGGCGAAGCACGCCTTCGATCCCTTTGATCGCTTCGTGGCACGCCTTGTAGAGCTCCCGGTGACGAGCGCTTGGCTCTCCAATCACCACGGTGCGCATCATGGCGGCGTGGTAGTGGGCACTGACGCCGGCCCATTCGAGCGTGAGTTGGTCGCTGGCTTCGAGTGTCCGCCGGCCGGCCTTGTAGCGGCAGAGCAGGGCGTCTGGGCCCGAGCCTATGATGAATTCGTTCGCCGGGTAGTCGCCGCCGCCGCTGAAGACGGCACCCTGCATGGCGGCGAGGATATCGGCCTCGCTTCCTCCGGCCTTGATGAGGGGAAGAGCTGCATCCAATGCATCATCGGCCAGTTCGGCCGCGCGCCTGACATGGGTGACTTCGGCCGGGCTTTTGACGAGGCGAAGCCCGCTGACCAGGTATGAGGCGTCGATGATCTGGCCGAACGAAGCCAGTTGATTGTCCAGGAGGCGCGCCACCCGTCCCGTCATGCCGTGCGTGTCGAATTCGATGCCGATGCGGGCGCCAAGCAGGTCGAAGTCGCTCAGGAGGTTCTTCAGGTCGAGCGTCGGGTCGGCGTTCACACGGTCGACCCAGACGACCACATTCTCGATGATCGACGTGTGGCGCGCCTGCCGGAGGTCGGCCGAGCGCGTCAGGAGCGTCATCGTCCCGTCCGCCTTGACCACGAGCGTCTGGAAGAAGCAGTAGCCGAAGCTGTCGTAGCCGGTGAGCCAGTACATGCTTTCCTGGGCAAAGAGCAGCAGGGCTTCCAGCTTTTCCTCGCGCATCTTCTCGACAAGGCGCTCGAGCCGGGCGGCATATTCCTCGCGTTCGAAATGCAGCGCCATCTTACTTCTCCGTCATCGCTATTGCGGAAATCTGGCGACCGTAATCCGGCTCGCCCCGGTGCGTGGTGCGGCGATAGGAATAGAACCTCGTCTCGTCGGCATAGGTGTCCATCCCCAGATGCGTGGCACGAATGCCGGCGGCTTGCAGCCGGTGCAGGGTCAAGGCCTGAAGGTCGAAATAGGCGTGCCCCTGCTTCGGCGCCGGCGTGAAAAAGGCGTCGTAGCCATCATCGAACTGAAGGAATCGTTCGATGAACTCGGGTCCGACTTCGTAGCTCTCCGGCCCTATCGAAGGGCCGAGGCATGCGGTGATCCCGTCGCGATCGGCGCCGATGCTGACCATCGCCTCGACGGTGTTTTCCAAGACGCCGCCCAGCGCTCCCTTCCAGCCTGCATGGGCAGCTCCAATGACACCGTTGTCTCCGTCGCAGAACAGGACAGGGCCGCAGTCCGCCGTCAATACGCCCAGTATCACGCCCGGGGTCGCGGTCACCAGCGCGTCCGCCTTCGGACGCTCTCCTCCGTATTGCGCATCTACCACCACCACGTCCGGCGAGTGGACCTGATGCACGGTGGCAAGCCGGTCGAGTGGAAGGCCGAACCATGTAGCAACGCGGTCACGGTTTTCCCTGACCTTGTGCGTCTCGTCGTTGGAGCCCACACCTACATTCAGCCCGGCATAGATCCCTTCGGAAACGCCGCCCTGGCGGGTGAAGTAGCCATGGCGCACGCGGCTGCCGCCGTTTTCATTGAGGAGCGGGCTTTCGATGGGCGTCGGCGAAGACTTTTCCGTCATGGGCAGGCTGTCTCTCATGTCTGGAGGGGTAAGGCCAGGGGCCGATGCACAGGTTGTGCTGCTTCGTCGGCGGCGATGTTGGCGCGACCGTGGCTGGGCTGTCAATCTCCATGTTCGTCACGCCACCGGACGAAACGGTGCAAGATCAAGCGCCGGGGAGGATACTGCAATCACCTTGAAAAGCTCGCCCATCTTGCCCGCTCCCTCGCCAGCGAGCCTGTCGACGGCGGCGGCGATAAGCTTCTGGTCGGCTGCGTTCTTGCCGCCGGCGAGTGCTGCAGCCCGCTCGGAGAGCCCGAGGCCGCGAAGGAAGTCTCCTTGCCTCATGCCACCATTGAGGTGGATGCCGCAACCAAGCGCTATCCGCGCCAGGTCCTCGAAATCCACGTGGCTCGTCAGATCGGCTTCACCCGGATGTGCCAGCGGTGGATCATATGCATGACCGCGAATAGCCTGCAGCGTATCGCCAAAGCCGGTGACCATGTGGCCGTAATCTATGATCAGCGCGGTGCCGCCCGTGGCCTTCAGCCGGTCGCACAAGGTCGACATCACCGCCTGCCGGGCCGGGGCGACCTCGAAGATCGTACCGTCCGGCACGGACGAGGCTGGCGAAGGGAGAAGGGCAGGATCAAGTCCAGCGACACCAAGCGAGAAGGACAACTGGTCGTCCCCCTCGAGTGCCACGACGCGTTCGCGAAACCCCTCCGGCGTCTTGACGAACTGGCGGATAGGAATGGCGTCGAAGAGTTCGTTCGCCACGATCAGAGCAGGGCCCGGCGGCGCTTCCTGGAAATCGCGATGCCAAGCGATCCGGCGGGAATGCGATTCCAGCGTTATCCGCTGCAGGCCGCGCAGGCGCTCGCTCGTTTCCACCAGATGAATGCTCATCCCGTCGAACAGTCGTGGTGCGAGACGGCTGATGACCCGGAGCATGTCCGCCATCATGGTGCCTCGGCCCGGGCCAATCTCCACCAACCGGACGTCTGCGGGTGAACCATGCTGCTGCCAGGCATGAATCATGAAGATCCCGAGAATCTCCCCGAAGAGCTGGCTGATCTCTGGCGCAGTTATGAAGTCTCCCGCTGTCCCAAATGGCTCCCTTGTACGGTAGTAGCCGTGCTCCGGATCGGCGAGACACATGGCGAAGTAATCGCCCACACTCATGGGGCCGGTCGCCCGGATCAGCCTCTTGATCTTTGCGGCGAGCGGCGTGCTCATGGTACCCAAAGTCTCCGTTCAGGCGGCGCTCTTTCGAGCCCGCAACATCAGCCAGACGCCCAGGGCGACCATTGGCAGCGACAGCACCATCCCCATCGTCAACCAGCCGAACGCAAGATAGCCGAGCTGGGCGTCCGGCTCGCGGAAGAATTCCACGAAAATCCGGGAGAGGCCATAGCCGCAGACAAAGGCGCCCGCCACGAAGCCCGGCCATTTCAGCGCCTTCCAGCGCAGAACGAGAAACGCGAGGACGGCCAGAAGGAGGAGGCCTTCAAGGCCCGCCTCGTACAACTGGCTTGGATGACGAGAGAAGGGCCCGCCGGTGGGGAAGACCACCGCCCATGGGACATCGCTGATCCGTCCCCACAATTCGCCATTGATGAAGTTGGCGATGCGCCCGAAAAACAGGCCGAAGGGAACGACTGCGGCAATCGTGTCGAACATGCTGAGGACCGGTATGCCGTTGCGGCGGGCAAAGAGGATCATCGCCAGCGTCGCGCCCAGAAAGCCCCCGTGGAAGGACATGCCGCCGTTCCAGATCTCTATCGCCCGCATCGGATCCTGCGAGACCGCGGCCAGATCGTAGAAGAGCACATAGCCGATGCGGCCGCCGAGAACGATGCCGACCGCCACCCAGAGCAGGAAGTCGTCCAGATGCGCGGCAGTAAGGGGGGAGCGGTCCTGCGGCCACAGTGCATCATTCGCAGCCAGCCTCCTGGCATAGAGCCAGCCGCAGAGGATGCCGGCGACATAGGCCAAGCCATACCAGTGAACCGCGACGGGTCCGATCGCGAAGGCGACCGGATCAATGTCCGGAAACGGCATGACGGCGAGCGTATTCAGAACTTCCAACAAGGCGTGCCTTCCCACGGATGCGACAGGGGCGGAACATGGCGACAGGCCCGACAGCGGTCAAGGCCAATCTCCGGGCTGTCTATCGGCTTGCAAGAGAAGGCGCAAAACCCTACTTCACCAGCACGGCGCTGGCCGCAACCACGGGAGCTCATGACCATGTCCAACGGCACGAACCGAATCCTAGACGATTTCGCCAAGTTGATGACCGACGCAGCCGGGGCGGCCCAGGGACTGCGGCGAGAGGCGGAAACGGCCTTCCAGGCCCAGGCGGAGCGCTTCCTCAACAACATGGATGTGGTCAAGCGCGAGGAGTTCGAGGCGGTGCGCGAAATGGCGGCACGGGCGCGCGATGAGAACGAGGCGCTGAAGGCGCGCATCGAGGCACTCGAGGCAAAGCTCGCGACGCAAGGGTGACGCCTTCCGCGCAGCTTAGGCGCCGTAGACGGCTCACGGTCGCGGGATCACGCCGCGGCCGCTAGATCGTTAAAAAACGAAGAAAATTTCGCTCCTGTGGACAGGTCCAAAAAAGACAATCCCCAGAGTCGCTTATGACTCCCAGCTGAAGCCGTGCAGCAACCGCTCCAGCACTCCGTCCACGTCAAAATGGCCCTCGGGGGCTGGCAGCCGGACTCGGCAACTATACACTGATTTTAAATGATGATTCGAAACGGCCCGTAAGCTCCGGGCAGGTTCGCGGCCCTATACTTGTCGGTGTCGGGCGATCATCAGAATTGTTGTTTCCGGTGGTGTGTCCTGCGTCTCGCGTCCTTCACGAACGTCAGATTTCACTCCGGTCGAAAAGGTGCTGCATGAGCCTCATGGAATTTGAATTCGGTCGCCAGTCCAATCCCGTCGACATGATCGAGGTCGTCGCGGCATCGAACGACTGGGCGTTCGAGCGCTCGGGCGAAGACGAGATTGCCATGACGGTCGAGGGCCGCTGGGCAGATTATCATGTCTCCTTTTCGTGGATGGAGGAGTTCGAAGCCCTTCATCTCGCCTGCGCCTTCGACATCAGGATCCCCGACGCAAGGGTCAACGAGGTGATCCGCCTGCTGTCACACATCAATGGGCAGGTGTTGATGGGGCATTTCGACCTGTGGCGACAGGAGGATGTGGTCATCTTCCGTCAATCGCTGTTGCTCGCTGGCGGGGCCGAGCCCACGAGCCAGCAGGTGGAGGTTTTGTTATCCAGTGCGCTCGACGCCTGCGAGAGCTACTTCCAGGCCTTCCAGTTCGTCGTGTGGTCCGGAATGGACGCCAAGAATGCCATGGAGGTTGTGTTGTTCGAGACCGTGGGGGAAGCATGAGCGGCGCGGCTCCCGCGGGTTCGGTCGTTCTCGTCGGTGCCGGCAACATGGGCGGTGCCCTGCTTGCCGGATGGGTGGATGCCGGAGTGCCCGGCAAGGCGATCATCGTGATCGACCCTTCGCCGTCGCCGGAGATGCAGACGCGCATTGTCGATGCCGGCGCCCGACATGCGGTTACCCCGCCGGAAGGCATCGTGCCGGAGATCATCTTTCTTGCGGTGAAGCCGCAGGTGATGGACGCAGTGCTGCCATCCCTCAAGACCATCGTCTCCGCCGACACGGTGATCGTATCGATCGCCGCGGGGAAGACGCTTGCCTCCATCGAGGGGCATCTGGGGCAGGGAGCGATGGTACGCGCCATGCCCAATACTCCCGCCATGATCGGCCGTGGGGTGACGGGTGCCTATGCCAACGGTCGTGTGACCAGCACGCAGCGCGCACAGGTGGACGCATTGCTCCGGGTCAGCGGACCCGTGGAGTGGGTGGCGAGCGAGCAGGATATCGATGCCGTCACCGCCGTATCCGGCAGTGGACCCGCCTACGTCTTCTATCTCGTCGAATGTATGGCGGAGGCAGGCCGCAAGGCCGGCCTGCCGGCGGACCTCGCCATGCGCCTCGCACGGGAAACAGTCTCGGGAGCCGGTGAGCTGTTGCACCGGTCTCCCGAGACACCTTCGCGCCTTCGCCAGAACGTTACGTCTCCGGGTGGAACCACGGCTGCGGCGCTCGCGGTGCTGATGGCGGAAGAGGGCATGCAGCCGCTGTTCGACAAGGCAATCGCAGCCGCACGGCAGCGGGCGGAAGAACTCGGCAGCTGAGGGCCGGCAGATGACAGACGAAATCTCCTACGGCGACTTCGAGAAGGTCGATATCCGCGTGGGGACGGTGATCGAGGTTGCGCCGTTCCCGGAGGCGCGCAAGCCGGCCTGGAAGCTGAAGATCGACTTCGGCGCCGAGATCGGCGTCAAGAAATCTTCGGCGCAGATCACGGTGCACTATGACGAGCAGGATTTGGTTGGCCGCCAGGTGCTCGCGGTGGTGAACTTTCCGCCGCGACAGATCGGCCCCTTTCGCTCCGAGGTGCTGACGCTGGGCTTCGAGGACGAGGCGGGGGCTATCGTGCTGGCGGCCGTGGAGCGGCCGGTGCCGAACGGTCGGAAGCTGATGTAACCGCCTCAGGCTATCAGGCTGGCACCCGGACTACTGCTCTCAGGCCACCTTGCGGACTGTCGGAAAGGGTGACGTTGCCGCCATGGGCGTGGGCGATGTCACGCACGATCGACAGGCCGAGACCGGTGCCGGACTTGTCGATGTTGCGCGCCTCGTCGAGCCGGAAGAAGGGCTTGAAAACCTCCTCGCGGGATGCCGCGGGAATTCCGGGGCCATCGTCATCGAAGATCAGGGTCAGCCAGCGGGCCGTGTGCCGGGCCTCCACATGCAGCGCATCTCCATAGCGCTCGCTGTTGGCCGCAAGGTTGTTGACCAGGCGGCTGAACGCGTTCGGCCGCACGGCGATGTCGTCGTCCCCGTCGATCTCGTAGGTCATCTTCTTGCCCTTGAGCCGGAAGTCCTCCCGGATCTTTTCCAGGACCTCGCTGAGGCGCAGGTGGCCGACATCCTCCTCTGATTCACCCTTGGCGAAGGCCAGATACCCTTCGAGCATGTTCTGCATGTCATCGACGTCCTGCGCCATGCCTTTCAGTTCCGGCCTGTCGCCGGCAAGCGCCAGCTGCAGCTTGAAACGGGTCAGGATGGTTCGAAGGTCGTGACTGACGCCCGACAGCATGGCCGTCCGCTGCTCGAGCTGCCGTTCGATGCGTTCGCGCATGAGGATAAAGGCGGACCCCGCGAGCCGGATTTCGTCGGCGCCACGCGGAGTGAAATCGGCAATCCGCTGGCCCTTGCCGAAGGCCTCGGCCGCCTGGGCGAGCATCAGGATCGGTCGGATCTGGCCGCGCAGGAAGAGAACGGAAATGCCGATGAGGGCTAGCGCCGTGCCGGCCATCCAGACCAGGAAGATATGCGTGTTGGAGGCGTAGGTCTGACTGCGGCGCGTGAAGACACGGAGCACTTCGTCTTCGAGCTTGATGCGTATTTCGACAAGGTTGCTGTCGCCCACCGTGTCGATCCAGAAGGGGCGCTGGATACGATTGCTGATCTGGTCCGCCAGGATGCCGTCGAGAATGGAGAAGAAGGGCTTGGGGCGGGGCGGCGGCAGTTCCCCTCCAGGCTCAATCGCAACGGTCAGGTTCAGTTCGTTTGCTATGCGGGAAATATAGCCCTGATCGACGCCGTCCGGATCGGTTTCTATCATGGTGATCAAGGCTGCTATATCCCGCGTCACCCCCTCCGACAGGCGCTCGGTCACCATTCGCCAGTGGCGTTCCATGAAGACCGCGGCGACCACGCTTTGCAGCAGCAGCATCGGTATGATGACGATCATCACCGAGCGGGTGTAAAGCCGGGTCGGCAAAAGCCGCTTCAACCGGCGCTTGATCAGGCGCAACCCCGGAATCTGGATGGCGCGGAAGTCCCTTCGAAGGGTGTCGAACGCCGCGATGGCTCTCGTGCGTGCGTCCGCCATCGGGTTGCTCAATCGATGCTCAGGCGGTAGCCGATGCCTCGGACCGTCTGGAGATAAACAGGATTGGCGGGGTCGTCCTCGATCTTGCGGCGCAAGCGGTTGATCTGCACGTCGATGGTGCGTTCACCGACCTCGGCATCATCGCCGATCAATTCATGGCGGGGGATGGTTTCGCCTGCGCGCAGGGCGAAGAGGAGCATGATTTCCTGCTCCCGATCGGTGAGCCGGATATGTTCGGAGGCCTTGCGGAGTTCCTTGCGAACAATCGAGAACGTAAAAGGGCCAAACATGATCTGCTCGATCTTCGGCGCATCGGGCGAGGCATTGCGCTTGATGATGTTGTTGATCCTCAGCACGAGTTCGCGGGGATCGAAGGGTTTGGAGAGATAATCGTCGGCACCGGCTTCCAGTCCGGCGATTCGCGATTCCGCCTCGGCCTTGGCGGTGAGCAGGATCACCGGCGTGGTTCTGTTCTGGTAGAGCGACTGCGTCAGGGACAGGCCGGATTCGCCCGGCATCATGACGTCGAGGATGATGAGGTCGTACTTCAACCCGTCCAGCTTGCGTCTTGCCTCGGCGGCGTCGCCCGCTACCGTGACGCGAAAGCCCTGTTCGCTCAGGTATCGGCTGAGCAGATCCCTGATGCGGGTATCGTCATCGACGACGAGGAGGTGAGGGGCATCATCGGATAGAAGTACCGTCATCAATCCAGCTCGCTTTCAATCACCTGCAGGCTTGGGTCGCGCCCGCGCATCTTGCCGAGGAAGCTTATCACCGCATCCCGCCCGTCGGGAGAGAGGGAATTCAATGCGTTGGTGATGCGACGCGACTGTGGCTCGGAGAGGGCAAGCGCCAGTTCGCGCCCGGCAAGCGTGGGGTAGAGCCGCCGTTGGCGACGGTCTTTTGCGCCTGCCATCTGGCGGATGTAGCCCATCTCGATCAATTGCTTGAGGACGCGTGCAAGGCTCTGCTTGGTGATCTGCAGAATGT
Source organism: Pseudorhizobium banfieldiae (assembly GCF_000967425.1). Taxonomy (NCBI): domain Bacteria; kingdom Pseudomonadati; phylum Pseudomonadota; class Alphaproteobacteria; order Hyphomicrobiales; family Rhizobiaceae; genus Pseudorhizobium; species Pseudorhizobium banfieldiae. The sequence continues at coordinate 2,262,081 of NZ_FO082820.1, read as the reverse complement.
CGAGAAGGTCGGTGACCATCATGCCCGGATGACGTGAGACGAAATAGACGACGCGATGATGGGCACGCCCCATGCCAATCCTGGCAAGGATCGCATCCGGATCGGACACGAAATCGCGATAGGCAAAGAACAGAAGTTCGATGGTCTCGAAATCGATCTGCGCCTCGTTCACCGCCGGTAGTACCGGCCGTTCCTTCTTCACTGCTTTTGCTGCCGGTGCACGTGACACCCTGTCCTTCCCCGGCGTCTGCCGCAGCCATGCGCCGGACGCTCTTCTTCTTCGCCAAACCTGTCCCGATAAAGCGCGAACGGGCGGAACAATCAACCGCAATCGTGAGAGCAGGGAGTGTGACGCGGCGCTGTTTGCCGTGATGCCCGCAGCGGCTGTGGCGCCGCGGTCGATCTCACGCAGCAGAGGCGATGCCTTGGGCCCATCGTGTCGTAACCCCCTTGGAAGCAACCTGTTCCCGCGAAAGAGCATGGCAGAAGCGCGCGGCGGCGGCGAAGGAGCAAAGCTTGATTTTTGCGGAACCGAAGCCGGGGCAGCGCCGTTGCCGTGTCCATACAGATCGGAGAGAGACAATGCATACAGAAGACACTTCCAAGACGGCCGGCGCTCCCGAAAAGCAGTCTCCGTCGAACTCGCTTCGGCCGCTGCTGATCACCGTCTTTACCGCAAAGGTTGCCGTTTCTGCCCTGTTGCTTGCCACTGCATCCTTCGCACCTCCGGTATCGGCAAATGGCGCCTACATGACGGCCTCCAACTAGTCCTGCCCGCACAAGCCTTGCCACCCTCGCCAAAGGCATTGTAGATCGGCCCGAGATTGTGGAGTTCCTCATGGGCAGATTGCAGGCCGGTATCGTCCCGGTGACCCCCTTCCAGCAGAATTGCGCCATCCTCTTCGATGCTGACACGAAGGGTGGCGTGGTCATCGACCCGGGTGGCGACGTGGAGCGGATCGTCGAGGCAATCGATGGCAACAAGCTGACCATCCGCGAAATCTGGCTCACGCATGGCCACATCGACCATGCCGGGGGCGCGGATGAATTGCGGGAGGCGCTCGGGGTCAAGGTTATCGGACCTCATCGCGATGACCTGCCGCTCCTGCAGGGGCTAGAAGCCCAGGCGAAGATGTTCGGTGTGCCGATGAAGGTTCGCAACCTAGAGCCCGACCGAATTCTGACCGATGGTGAGCAGGTTTCCTTCGACGGGCATGTCTTCGATGTCTACCATTGCCCCGGCCACGCGCCCGGCCACGTGATCTATTTCCACCGGGAGCAGCGGTTTGCGCACCTGGGGGATGTGCTGTTCAACGGCTCGATCGGGCGCACCGACCTGCCTGGTGGCGACCATGCAACCCTTCTCCGCTCCATTCGGGACAAGGTTCTGCCGCTGGGCGATGATGTCGGTTTTCTCTGCGGCCACGGCCCCGGCGGTCGTATCGGCGAGGAGCGGAGGAGCAACCCGTTCCTGCAAGGGATAGAAGCATAAAAAAACCCGGCATGACTGCCGGGCCTCAACTCGAATGGAAAGCCTTCCGGGCTTAACCGGAGATCTGCAGGTTGACCGCCTTGGGTCCCTTGCCACGACGATCCGGTTCCGTGTCGAAGCTTACTTTCTGATTTTCCGAAAGACCGGACAGGCCGGAAGCCTGTACAGCAGAGATGTGAACGAAGATATCGGCGCCACCATTGTCTGGCTTAATGAAGCCGAAGCCCTTGTCGGTATTGAAGAATTTTACAGTGCCAGTCTCGGCCATGCATCAGGTCCTTTTCTTCCTGTCCGTGTTCAGCGGCGGACAGCATCACAGAAACGCCCCGAAGGGCGGGCGGCAGGCAGCTTTAAGAAAGGGTCCCTGTCGTTACCGCGGTTATCTGGCTGGTGAATTTTGATTCCGTCCCCAGAAGTCCGCCCGAAGTTTTGACGCCTTCGGATCGCATTATTATAGGTCTTCCCATGCTCGTAAATTGCCCGAACTTGCACAGAGTGCTGTGTTTCTTGGGAATTGGCAAGAAAAAGTTTTGCGTCACCGGAAGGGGCTGAGTCGGTGCGTTGTATACTCCGGACAATGCGAGATTTCGCAGTGAAACTGAAGTAGAGACCTGACCTGTTCTGTTGCTCTAAACAGTCCGCCTGGTGGTGCAGAGATTTTGTCAATGGCGGTTAGCTGCGAGGCAGTAATGGGCGTTCAACTGGTGACGCTTCGGGATCTGCGACGGGTGAGTTCCGGCACCAGTTCCACCAGGAGCATGGTCGTGAAGATGATGGCACAGCCGACATAGCCGATCGGCGGCAGTATTTCCCCCAGCAGGAGCGCCCCGAGGAAGCTGCCGAACAAGGCTTCGCTCGACAGGAAGATGGCGGCCTGCGGTGCGGTCGTATAGCGCTGGCCAATGACCTGCAGCACGAATGCCAGGCCGGACGAGATTAAGCCAACATACAGGATTTCGGCAGCCGACGCCCGTATGACCTCCCAGCCGATGGTCTCTGTCGGGACTGCGAATGACAGCGCGAGCACCGAGCAGGTGGCGAATTGCGCAAAGGCGAGCGCCAGCGGCCGCCCGGTGGAGGTGACGAAAAGCCCGGCAAGAATGATCTGCACGGCCCAGAAGAATGCGCAGACGATCGTCAGGTAGTCGCCTGGCGTGAGGTTCGTCAGTTGTCCGCCGCTCATCAGGAAGATGCCTGTAAGCGACATGGCCGCTGCAGGCCAGATGATCCAGTGCGGGTAGCGTCGCAGGACGATGACGGAGATCAGCGGGACGAAGACGACGTATAGACCAGTGAGGAAGCTGGAGTTGGTAACGGTCGTGGTGAGAAGCCCGATCTGCTGCGTGATCGCGCCGCCGAAGAGGGCGAGGCCGACCGCTACGAAAGCAAGCCAGTCCCGGCGGCCCAGTTGGGTGGTGGCCTTGCGGCTTTCGAGCCAGGCAAAGGGCAGCACGGCGAGGGCGGCAATGGCGAAGCGCAGGCCGACAAACCAGAAGGGCTGGATATTGTCCATGGCGGTGGACTGCGCCACGAATCCGCCGCCCCAGATCGCGGCGGCGAGCAACAGAACAAGGTTCGCTTGGATGCGGGTCATGGAGCGTAGTCGGCTGGGTGAGGGGTGACGCTGGCGTGGACGCGATGCCTAGCAGCGGCGGCGTTGCGCATCAAGGGCAGGTGAGGGAGGTGGGCTCCGCTTTAGTCGCGCCCGCGCTCGTTCTCGGCCTTCAAGACGTCGCGGAAGCTGCGCCGCGAGAGGATGAAGCCTCCGCCCGCCATCAGCAGAAAGCCACCGATGGTGACGATGAAGGCCAGGCGGGGGTCGAGCACGGCCGAGATCGGACGAAAGGCCTGAACGACGGAGAATGTAACCGGCAGTTCGCTAGCGCCCATGGGGCCCTCAATGAGGACCAGCATCATGGCGACACAGGCTGCCAGCGCCGCGATGGCGATCGAAAACGGCGAACGCAAGAATGCGAACCTACGAGCTACCCTCTTTTCGTCGAGGAACATCGTCCGTCTCCATCGCGCTCCACACCTGACACAGGAGGCGATGGAAGAAGGGCGGATTTTGGGCAGACGAAGCGCAATTGTTCGAAGGTCGGCAAATGCTGGATCACAGCGGCTAAGCGATGCTCGCTTTCGGCTTGAAACCCGGTCCCACATTCGACATACAACTTTCGGCGGTTCCGGTGCGCGGTCCCGCAGTGTTCAACCGACTTTCCAGGACTTGAAATCATGGCCTTTCTTGCCGACGCACTTTCTCGCGTAAAGCCATCTGCTACCATTGCCGTCTCCCAGAAAGCTCGCGAGTTGAAGGCAAAGGGCCGCGATGTCATCGGCCTGGGTGCCGGTGAGCCAGATTTCGATACGCCGGATAACGTCAAGAAAGCAGCGATCGACGCGATCAGCCGGGGCGAGACGAAGTACACGCCGGTCTCCGGTATTCCGGAATTGCGCAAGGCGATCGCCGAGAAGTTCAAGCGCGAGAACGGCCTGGACTACAAGCCGGAGCAGACGATCGTCGGAACGGGCGGAAAGCAGATTCTTTTCAACGCCTTCATGGCCACCCTTAATCCCGGCGATGAAGTGGTCATTCCGGCGCCCTATTGGGTTTCCTATCCCGAGATGGTTGCCCTGTGCGGCGGTACCCCGGTCTTCGTCACGACGAAGCAGGAGAACAATTTCAAGCTGACGGCCGAAGAACTCGAAAAGGTCATCACGCCTAAGACCAAGTGGTTCCTCTTCAACTCGCCTTCGAACCCGTCGGGTGCGGCCTACAGCGCTAGCGAGCTGAAGGCGCTGACCGACGTTCTCCTGAAGCATCCGCAGGTCTGGGTCCTGACAGACGACATGTACGAGCACCTGACCTTCGGCGACTTCAAGTTCGCAACGCCGGTCGAAGTGGAGCCGAAGCTCTACGGCCGGACGCTGACGATGAACGGTGTCTCGAAGGCCTATGCCATGACCGGCTGGCGCATCGGCTATGCCGCCGGACCGCTGGAGCTCATCAAGGCGATGGACATGATCCAGGGCCAGCAGACGTCCGGCCCCTGCTCGATTGCCCAGTGGGCAGCCGTCGAAGCGTTGAACGGGCCGCAGGATTTCGTGGCGAAGAACAAGAGGATCTTCGAAGGGCGCCGTGATCTCGTCGTCTCGATGCTCAACCAGGCGACCGGTATCAAGTGCCCGACGCCGGAAGGCGCCTTCTACGTCTACCCGTCCTGCGCCGGCCTGATCGGCAAGACCGCTCCGTCCGGCAAGGTGATCGAGACCGACGAGGATTTCGTGTCCGAGCTTCTGGAAGCCGAGGGCGTGGCCGTCGTGCATGGTTCGGCATTCGGCCTTGGCCCCAACTTCCGCATCTCCTACGCGACCTCCGAGGAGGAACTGGAGGAAGCCTGCAAGCGGATCCAGCGCTTCTGCGCGGCCTGCCGCTAAGCAAGATGCGACTTCTTGAAAGGGGCCCGCCGGCAAGCCGGCGGGCCCCTTTTTTCATCAGCCTGCCTTGGTGAGCTTGACGATCGTCGACCCGCCGCCGCCGCGTTGCTCGGTGACCGCATAGACCGCACCGTCCGGTCCCACCTTGACGTCCCGGATGCGGGCATTGAGAGGAACTCGCTCCTCGTACTGCACGCGGTCACCGTCCATATGGACCACGACGATACCCTGTGACACCAGACCGCCTATGAGGAACGCGCCCTGCCATTCCGGAATGGCGTCGCCATCGTAGTAGGCCATGCCGGAAGGGGCGATGACCGGATCCCAGTAATAGACCGGCTGTTCGGTCTCTGCCTGCTGGGTAATGCCTTCACCGACGGGGTCGCCGCTGTACTCGAGACCGTAGGTCACTTCGGGCCAGCCGTAATTCTTGCCGGGCTCGGGCCGGTTCAGCTCGTCACCACCGCGGGGACCATGCTCGACGGTCCAGAGACGACCCTGCCCATCCAGTGTCGCCGACTGAAGGTTGCGATGACCGAGGCTCCAAATCTCGGGCTGGGCATTCTCCTGGCCGACGAAGGGATTGTCGGGCAGCGGCTCTCCATTCCTGTCGATCCGGAAGATCTTGCCAAGGCCGCTGGAGAGATCCTGGGCCTGAACCCGCGGCTCGGGATCGGACCGCTCGCCGACCGTGACATAGAGCTCGTCGTTCGGGCCGAACACCAGCCGCGAACCAAAGTGCTTGTTGCCGTCATAACTCGGCGTCTGCCGGAAGATCACCTGGACGTCCTCGAGCGTTCCGCCGCCCTGATCGTCCGTGACCAGCTTGGCCGAGGCGACCGATGTCCCGTTGCCGTGGTCCCGCTGTTCGGAGAAGGAGAAGAAGATCATGCCGGACGATTCGAAGTCAGGCGCGAGCGCGACATCCAGAAGGCCCCCCTGCCCATCGGAGAGGACCTCAGGGACGCCTTCCAGTGCAGGCCCGGCTTCGCCTTCGGCGGAGACGATGTGCATGGCGCCTTGCTTCGCGTTGACGAGCATTCGTCCGTCCGGAAGGAATTCCATTGCCCAGAGATGAGGCAAGTCTTGGGCGACAACCTCCGTCTCGATCTCGACAGTCTCGGCTGGTTGTGGCGCCCGCGTCTGACCGGCAAATGCGGGCTGCTGGTCGGGTGCGTTGGCGGGCTTCGTCTCGACCGGTTCTCCGCTTTGCGTGTTCTCGTTCCCGGTGGCTGGTGCTGCACCTTCTTGTGCCAAGGCTGGCACCGACAACAATGCCGCAGTGAGCATGGTTCCGGACAGAAGCACGAGCAGACGGTTCATGATTGATCTCCTTTCTATGACAGGTTCCCGGGATGCGAGACTTCCGGTTGTGGACCTCATCTAGGGCGTCATGGCCAAGCCGTTGAACACGCGACCATCAAGTTATGTTTATCGCAGGATGCAATGAGGACCGGTGATCGCGACGTGCGGCGAGGGTCTCACAGGCCCAGGATGGTCAGCATCACGAAGGTTGCGAAGAGGACGAAATGGGTCATGCCCTCGATGGCATTGGTCTGGCCGTCGTTCAGGTTGATGGCCACCGCGATCAGGGTGATGGCGACCATGACGGTCTGAACCGGGGTCATCGCCATCAGGAAGGGTTGGCCGGTATAGAGGGCGATCGCCTCCATCACCGGGACCGTCAGGATGACGGTGGAGAGCGACGCTCCGAGGGCGATGTTGACCACCGCCTGCATCTGGTTTCGGAGCGCAGCGCGTAGCGCGGTCAGGATTTCCGGCGCTGCCGAGATCGTCGCCACGACCACCGCCATCATTGCGGGCGGGGCGCCGGTTCCCTCCAGTCCGGCGTTGAGGAGGGTGGACATGAACTCTGCGAGCACGCCGATGATGATGACGCCGACGAGGATCACGCCGATGGAGACGGCAGCGGATTCCTCGGCCGGATCGTGCTTTGGCTCTTCGTCGGCACGCCGGACGGCTCCGTTCGCAGCGGCCCGTCGATGGGTCGTCGGATAGCTATAGCTGAAGAAATAACTATGGGTGCCAACCTGCATGCGCAGGAAGAGGGCGTAAAGAGCCACCATGGCGCCAATGGTGAAGGCGGAGTACAGATGCCAGCGATCGCGCGGGACGAACTCCGGTACCACCATGGAGATGCCCATCGCGGTGAGGATCATCACGCTATAGGTGCGACTGGAATCGTCATTATAGGACTGCTCGCCGTGCCGCAGCCCTCCCAGCAGCGCAGCGAGCCCGAGGATGCCGTTGATGTCCAGCATCACCGCTGCGTAGATCGTGTCGCGGACGAGGGTCGGCGACGATGCGCTACGCATCATGATTGCGAGGATCAAGACCTCGACGGCCACGGCCGACAGCGTCAGGATCATCGTGCCATAGGGGTCGCCTACCTTGCGGGCCAGGACCTCGGCGTGGTGGGCGACGCGAGTCGACGCAAGGACGATGACGGCGATCAGCGCGGCTGAGGCAATGAGTGCAGCCGTCTGCCCCATCTCCAGCAGCGAATGTTCGGTGAAGAAGAAAAGGACCGCAATCGCTGCCGCGACCGGCAGAAGCCTTTCCTGTTTCAGAATCGATGCAGGCGCCACTGGCTGTTCCTCAGTCTGTGCAGCTATCTATGGTGCCGGAGCGGCGCATCAAGTCTGGTCGGGGGTGGTTTGCGGCCTTGCCGGTTTGATGTCATATTTCTCCCCGCACTGGAACCTCGCGGCGCCAACGACACTTTCTCAGAACCTGATGCGCCGGGGCGTTCCCCGCGCGACGGGCGAAAGAAAGGACGTGAGAAGCATGACCAAGGTTGTCTACAAGGTCGTCCAGCATGATGGTGGCTGGGCCTATCGTCTCGGTGACGTCTATTCCGAGACGTTCGCCACGCATTCCGATGCCCTGCAGGCGGCCCGCATCGTGGCAGCGGAGCAGCAGGTCGGTGGCGAGCCGGAAGAAATCAGCTGGCAGGACGAGAACGGCGTTTGGCACACCGAGTACAGTGACGGCGGCGATCGTCCCGAGGCAGAGGTAGTCGACGGCGAGGACGAGCAGCGTCAGGCTTGATCGCGGACTTTTCAGGCGGACATTCTGTCCCGAACCAAGTGGCACCGATCGTGCAGGCTATTGAGGGACAATGGCTTGCCCGGGGAAGAGGGGCGCCGAAGGCACCCCTCTGAAGATCAGGCCGCTTCGAGCGAGGGGTAGTCGGTGTAGCCCTTTGCGCCTCCACCGTAGAAGGTATCGCGATCGGGCGTGTTGAGCGGGGTGCCGGAGCGGAAGCGTTCGACCAGGTCGGGATTGGCGATGAACAGACGCCCGAAGGAGACGAGATCGGCGCGGCCGCTGGCGACAGCCTCCATCGCCGCATTCCGATCGTAGCCATTATTTACCATCCAGCCTGCCTTGCCGCCGGCCTCGCGATAGGCGTTGCGGAAGGCGTCGTAGTCGAATGCAGTTCCTTCGTACTGGAAGCCGCGCTCACCACCGGTCGCTCCCTCGATGACATGGATGAAGGACAGGTTGCGCTTGGCCAATTGCTCGGCGACATAGTTGAACAGCGGCTGGGGGTTCTTGTCCGAAATCCCGTTGGCGGGCGTCGTCGGCGAAAGACGAATGCCGGTGCGGCCGGCGCCGATTTCCGCAGCCACGGAATCGACGACTTCCAGCAGGAAGCGGGAGCGGTTCTCGATCGACCCACCGTAGTCATCGGAGCGCTCGTTGGCGCCGGTTTTGAGGAACTGGTCGATCAGGTAGCCATTGGCGCCGTGGATCTCGACACCATCGAAGCCGGCCTCGATCGCGGCACGAGCCGCCTTGCGGAAATCATCGACAATGCTCGGGATTTCGGGGGTCTCCAGGGCCCGCGGTTCCGACGTCTCGACGAAGGCGCCGGTGCCGTCCTCGTTGATGACATAGGTCTTGGACTTGGCGGGGACAGCAGACGGTGCGACAGGCAGGCCGCCGTTCGGCTGTAGGGAGACATGCGAGACACGGCCGACGTGCCAAAGCTGGGCGACAATCTTGCCGCCCTTTTGATGGACGCCCTCAGTGACCTTCTTCCAGCCTTCGACCGCCTGCGGGAGGTAGAGGCCAGGTACGTCGGCGTAGCCTTGGCCCTGCTGGCTGACGGGGGTGCCTTCGCTGATGATAAGACCGGCAGTGGCGCGTTGTTCGTAATACGTGGCATTCAGGTCGTTGGGGATCGCCTGCGGGGAGCGGTTCCGGGTGAGCGGTGCCATGGCGATACGGTTGGCGACATCGATGTCACCGATCCTGATAGGGTCGAAGAGATTGGTCATGGAAGTCCTTTCCTTGGGAGGATGCTGTGAGGTAATCAGAGCCTGTCTTTTAGCTCAGAGAGGAAAGCCTGGATCGCTGGCTCGTTGCGGCGATAGAAGGACCATTGGCCGACACGGCTGATCTCCACCAGACCAGCCCGGGCGAGGGCGGCCAGATGGGCCGAGACTGTCGATTGCGAAAGACCACAGCGCTTCTCGAACTGCTGCGAACAGATGCCCATCTCCAGTGGATGAAGCTGGGAGGTGAAATGCTTCTCGGGCTCACGCATCCAGTTTAGGAATTCCAGCCGCGTGGGATGGGCCAAGACCTTCAGGATATCGACGTGATCAATCGAGCTTATATCGTCCATAAACGATATATAGATCGCATTATTCCGATTTTAAGAGGCAAAAAAGAGGGCCGGGAGAAAACTCCAGGCCCGAGGTGTGAAGGTCAAACCTCCAGAGGGGAACAGCTGAAGCGGCAACTTTAGGTTGCCGTGTCCAGCCAACCCGTCGCAATAAGGGGGCTCGCCCCGATCGGCAAGAGCCGGGCCAGCATCAAGACAAAAAAAAGGGCCACCGGATCGCTCCAGGGCCCTATAAGTGTGAAGGTCAAAAAACCTCCAGAGGGGAACAGCTGCTGCGGTGGAACTGGGAGGAAAGCCACCATGTGCATCAGCTGTGTGCGATATGGTGGTTTTTTGTGCACTGAACAATGGTCAAAACTGCAGGCCAGCCATGCAGCATGCGCAGGACTTGGGCATCTGCCCAGTACAACCTCTCAAAAGTTCCAGTTCCTCGCCTTGGTGACGATGAAGTCGCGGAAGACCTTCAGCTTGGCGGCGTTCTTCATCTCGTCCGGATAGCAGAAATAGGTATCGAAGGAGGGGATGTCGGCCGCGAGCGGCAACTGGATGAGCCCGGGATCGCGGCCGACGATATAGTCCGGCAGGACGGCGATGCCGATCCCCAGTAGGCAGGCTCTCTTGATCGATGTCTGACTGTTGATCTGCAGGTGAGGTGCCCGCGGGTTGTCGGAGGACCGCCCAGCGTTTTCCAGCCAGTTCACGTCGAGGAGGTAGTTAGGAGCAGGCTCACCGAAAGTGATGATGCGGTGATTGTCGAGGTCTTCGATCGTGTGGGGCTCCCCGAAGCGATTGATGTAGGAGGGCGCGGCATAGACATGCATGTGCACCGTGAACAGCTTGCGCTGAATGAGGTCGGACTGCTGCGGCTGGCGCAAGCGAATGGCGCAGTCGGCATGGCGCATGTTGACGTCGAGTTCCTCGTTGTCGAGGAGGAGCTGAATCGACATTTCCGGATAGAGCTGCAGGAACTCCTGGACCTTGTCCGTCAGCCAGCCTTGGCCCAGACCGACGGTGGTGGTGACGCGGAGCTTGCCCGACGGCTTTTCCGTCGTCTCCGTCAGTTGCATCTTGACCGTCTCGAGCTTCAGCAGGACGTCGTGGGCCGTCCTGTAGAGGAGCTCGCCCTGCTCGGTCAGGATGAGACCGCGCGCATGGCGGTGAAAGAGTTTGACGCCGACATCCTGCTCCAGCGCGCTGACCTGGCGGCTGATGGCCGACTGGGACAGATGCAGCTTGTCGGCGGCATGGGTGAAGGAGCCTGCCTCAGCCGCTGCGTGAAATATCCTCAGCTTGTCCCAGTCGAGAGGTACCCCCATGCTATCCGGTCACTCCGCGGCCTGAACGATCGGCTGGATGCCGGCAAGATAGCGTTCCGCCTCGAGCGCGGCCATGCATCCCAGCCCCGCGGCCGTGATGGCCTGCCGGAACGTGTCGTCGGTGACGTCGCCCGCTGCAAAGACGCCTGGAACGCTGGTGGCGGTCGAATCCGGCGCCGTCCAGAGATAGCCGTTCGGCTTCATCCGGAGCGTGTCCTTGAACAGTTCAGTCGCCGGCGCGTGGCCGATTGCGATGAAGACACCGTCGATTGCGTGTTCGCTCACTTCGCCGGTTCGCGTGTCGCGCAGCCTTACGCCATTGACCGAAGGCGGCATCGGAGGCTTGGCCGGCTCGCCGGTAATCTCGGCGATTTCCGTGTTCCACAGTACCTTCACGTTCGGTCGCTGGGACAGGCGTTCCGCCAGGATCTTCTCGGAGCGGAAGCTGTCGCGGCGATGAACGACGGTCACCGTCCTGGCGATATTGGAGAGGTAGAGGGCTTCCTCGACCGCAGAATTGCCGCCGCCGACGACGATGACGTCCTTGTTGCGGTAGAAGAAGCCGTCGCAGGTTGCACAGGCGGAGACGCCGAAGCCTTGGAAGCGCTGCTCGCTTTCGATGCCCAGCCACTTCGCCTTCGCGCCCGTTGCAATGATCAGCGTGTCGGCCGTCCAGATGGCGCCCGAATCAGTGCTGACCGTAAAGGGACGGCGAGCGAGTTCAACTTCGGTAACGAGGTCGTTGACGATCTCGGCGCCGACATGGACTGCCTGATTGAGCATCTGCTCCATCAACCAAGGTCCCTGGATCGGGTCAGCAAAGCCGGGATAGTTCTCGACATCGGTCGTGATCATCAGTTGGCCGCCCTGTTCCATCCCGGCGATCAGGACGGGTTTCAGCATGGCGCGCGCCGCGTAGATGGCGGCCGTATAGCCGGCAGGGCCGGAGCCGATGATGAGTACTTCAGTATGGCGGGCAGACATCGAATTTCCTTTCAGCGGGCCGATCGTCGCGCGGTCGCGCTTCCTCATATAAGGAGGCCGATGCCAATCTGCCGCTCTTACTGCCATTTAAGGGTGATCCATGCGCTACATCAAGGGCAGCCTTGCGTTAACAACAGATCAGTTGGCACGACGGAGCGGATATGCCTGCGCACATTCTTGCGTTCAAGCGGCTTTCGACTAAAAGCTTCGGGAAAACGAAGGGGATGACCGTGCTTCGCGCCGACCTGGACGCCATCGACATCAAGATATTGCGCGAACTTCAACGCGACGGACGGATGACCAATGTGGAGCTGGCCGAACGGGTGGGGATATCCGCCCCGCCTTGTCTCCGGCGGGTACGCAAGCTTGAAGAGGGCGGGGTGATCGAGGGCTATCACGCACTGCTCAACGGGCCGAAGCTCGGCTTCGATCTCGTCGCCTTCTGCATGGTCGGCCTGAAACGGCAGGCCGATGCCGACCTCAAATCCTTCGCGAAGCGTGTGGAGGCCTGGCCGATCGTGCGCGAGGCCTGGATGGTGTCCGGCGACAGCGATTTCCTGCTGCGCTGCACGGCCCAAAATCTGACCGTATTTCAGAACTTCGTGATCGAGGAGCTGACGGCGGATGAGCACGTCGATACGGTTCGCACCATGCTGACCATCCGCCAGGTGAAGCAGTTGGGGCTGGTGGAAGTGTAAGACGTCCTTCGGGGTGGGACTTCAATCCCACCAAGCGTTTCTTTGGCGGTGATGGAGGGCCCGTAGCCGGCTATAGGCGGTGTCGTGTTCCTGAAGACGCGCAAATACCTCGGCGGCCAACTCGCCTGCGGGACCGTGAGCGAAGTAAGGTTCTAGCCTCCAGCGCATGTTGCGAAGCGTATCATCAATGCCGACGTTGATGAACGTTAACCCGTCGAACAACGCGCGATAGCCATTATTGACCCGCTTGATGCGCTCTTTCTGTACTGTGCTCTCCCCACCGTGAATGAACCGGTCGGTCTCGCAGACCTTGATCGTGTTGACGAGAAGGGATGTCATCATGGCAGTAGCCCGCGTGAGAGGATCTTCGTCGTGATCAGCAAAGGTGTCGGCAGCTGATACCAGCCATCTCAGATCCGATCGCTCGCGAAGAAAGGCGCTTTCCCGCTCCCAAAGAGCCCGGAAACGCCGATAATTCTCGTGGGTGTCAAATTCGCGGCGGACCAACACGATCAACTTGGCATGATGGAAAAGAAGTTCAGGTTTTCCGGCGAATTGGATGCGCAGGTTGTCCATATGCTTGTCGAGTGACTTGATCTGGCCCATTTCGGGCGTTCTATTATCAGACTCGACCAGCATAGATTTCAGTTGCTCAAGGTCTTCGGGTAGATCCGAATGCTTGCGCCCACCCCATCTGCGTTGATGACGCGTAAACGAGAAGAAGCTTTCAAACCGGGTCTTTTTTCTGGGCATTAACCTTTCACTCCCGCGGGACGCGGTCTCATCGTCTCGGGTTAGACGCTATCCGACATCCAGGCTCGCCGCAGCCAGTCCACGTTGCCGATACGGCGATACCACTTCTGCCCGCCACCGGCCAACACCTCGCTCATCTTCGGATTGCCGGCGAACACAATGATACGTGCGCCTGACGGGGGAGCGGGATTGGCAAAAAAGCTCTTCAGGTAGCGAGGCACGCAAGCATTCTTGAAGCTAACGCACCATTGCGCCGGCCAGTAGCGTAGCTCCCCGTCCTTGAAGACGCGGTCGCTAAGGAATTGCTGCTCATGCTCGAATTCGACGGCGGCCTGTCCGGGATCGGCTAGGTAGTCGTCCAGAATGTGCGCATGTTTTCCGAATTCGAATCGGAAGACCGAGCTGTTGCCCACCATCGCGAGGAAGCGGTTACGGCTTGGGTTTATCTTCCTCAGCGGCTTCGAGCGGAACAGGTCGTCGTCGCGAATGATGAAGAACTGCCCTTCAAGGTCGAAAAACGGGTCGATGTCGTCGATGATGACAAGGTCCAGGTCGAGGAAAAGCGTGGGACCTGCAAGTCCGGCCAGATCGGCGGCCAAGATGGAGAGCTTCCGCCAGCGAAGGTCCGTTTCGCCCTGACGCATCTGTAGAAGCGGCAGGGGCTGTACATCGATCTCGGGGTTCAGTCCGCTTGCATCGTCGGTGAAGCAGACGAAGCGGTGTGGGCGCCGAAGGTGCCTAGTGACGCCGTTGAAGAGATTGTTCACGTAGTCGGGACCATAAAGGGTCCCCCACTTCATGCAGATGACGTTGACAGGATCATCGGGATTGGAAGAGGCCATAGGATGCCGACGGGAGACTGAGGGACGGATTAGGTAACCAGTCGGTTAGAGATTGATCATTGCGCTGTAAACCCTCTCAAGCGCCTCGGCTTCTCCACGAAGTGCAAAACTTGCGCGAACATGCTCCAGTCCCTTGCGCCCATGCTCTTCCGCGAGGGCTGGGTCGGCCAGATAAGGTTCGATCGCATCGCGCAACGCGTCGTAGTTTCCGGCAGGCACAATCGCTCCCGTCTCGCCGGCGACGATCTGCTCTGCATAGGCTCCGGCATCGCTCGCCACGACGGCGGTCTGCGAAGCCATGGCTTCCAGCGGAGTGAGCCCGAAGCCTTCGTTGCGGGAGGGGGCGACATAGAGCGTCAGGCGGCGATACCATGGCTTGATGTCGTCGACTTCGCCCAGGAAACGGATGCGGTCCGACAGGCCGGCTTCGGCGACAGCGCGCTTCAACTCGTCCCCGAACACCTGGTGCTCGGCCGTAACCCGCCCGCAGACGACGGCTGTCCAGTCGGGGTGCTGCGGCAGGAGTTCGATCATCGCGCGGACGAAGAGATCAGTCCCCTTCTGGTGGCGAACACGTCCGAAGCAACCAACGAGGAAGCGGCCCGGCAAGCCGGTCGCGCCGATCGTATCGTCCAGATCCTGAGGAGGATGGAAAACCTCAAGGTCGATGCCGTGCCGGATGACGGTATGGGGAACTTCCAGGAAGGAGCCGGAGCGGGCGCTGGTCGCGACCACCGCATCCATCTGGCGGATGAGCCATTTCGTATAGCGGGAGTGATTGCGTTGTGCCGCGGAGGTGAAGAGGAGCTTCAGCGGCATGCGCAGGACGGATCGCATGAGGATGCCGGGCAGCATTTCACTGTTGCGCCGGGCGTGCCAGATGCGACTGCGCCCGCCCGCGGGGCGTTTCCAGAGCTCCGGCAGTTGCGCCCATCGCATCTTCGGCAGGCTGTCGGGAAGTCCCGGCCCCAGCGTGACAATGCCGCGGCCGAGCCGCACCTGTTCGGGCACGAGCTGGACTACGGTCGACGTCACCCCGGACAAGCGCCGCTTAAAGTGCGGCGCGATCACGGTGATGTCTCTCAGCGAGCTCAAGGGGGCGTCAGCCCCAGCTGACGGAGAGGATCTCGTAGCCCTTGGAGCCACCGGGCGCATTGACCTCGATCGAGTCGCCGGCTTCCTTGCCGATCATGGCACGGGCTATCGGCGAGGAAACGGAAATCCGCCCCGCCTTCACGTCGGCCTCCTGGTCGCCGACGATCTGGTAGGTCTTTTCCTCGTCGGTGTCTTCGTCAACGAGCTTGACGGTGGCGCCGAACTTGATCTTCGAGCCAGACATCTTCGTCAGATCGATTACTTCGGCCCGCGCGATAAGATCCTCCAGCTCGGTAATCCGGCCCTCGTTATGGCTCTGAGCTTCCTTGGCCGCATGGTACTCCGCATTCTCCGAGAGATCGCCATGAGCGCGTGCCTCTGCGATCGCCTCGATGATGCGGGGACGCTCTTCCTGCTGGCGCCAGCGCAGTTCTTCTTGCAGCTGGGTGAAGCCATTCTGCGTCATCGGTACCTTTTCGACCATTTCCTTGCCCTTCACGATGCAACCGCGCTCGTCGCGGCCACAAAAAGAAACAGGTTCCGGAGTGAAACTTCGGAACCATCCACACATCAGAATTTCTGGAACTATAACAGAGATCATCGCGAAAGTTCCAGCAATTTCGAGATGGGGCGGGTTGCGCCGGTTTCAAGGTCCCGGCGGAGTTGCGACCGGTCCCTTGACCCGACTTAAAAGAACATATAGTGAACGCACTAATGAAGAAGTCGCTAAAAGAACGATTGGTCATTCTCTCCGACGCCGCCAAATATGACGCATCCTGCGCCTCCAGCGGTACCGCCAAGCGCAGCTCGGAGGCTTCCGGCGGATTGGGGTCCACGGAAGGATCGGGTATCTGCCATGCCTATGCACCCGACGGTCGCTGCATCTCGCTCCTGAAGATCCTGCTCACGAACTTCTGCATCTATAACTGCGCCTATTGCATCAACCGCTCGTCCAGCAATGTGGAGCGGGCGCGGTTCTCGGTGGAGGAGGTGATCTGGCTGACGCTGGAGTTCTACCGTCGCAACTATATCGAAGGGCTTTTTCTTTCGTCGGGCATCATCCGCTCCTCCGACCACACGATGGAGGAGATGGTGCGGATCGCCCGGGAACTGAGAGCGACTCACAACTTCCGGGGCTATATTCATCTCAAGTCCATTCCAGAGGCCTCTCCTCATCTGATCGAGGAGGCGGGGCTCTACGCAGACCGGCTGTCGCTCAACATCGAACTGCCGACCGATGCCGGCATTACCCGATATGCGCCGGAAAAGCAGCCGGATGGCATTCGTCGCTCTATGGGCGAACTGCGGCTCAAGATAGAGGAAATGAGCGAGCCGACGCTGCAGACGAAGCGAAAGCGCCGTTTTGCTCCTGCCGGACAGAGCACACAGATGATCGTCGGCGCGGACGGCGCCAATGACGCAACGATCCTCGGAACGAGCGCGCGGCTCTATGGAAGCTATGGCCTGAAGCGCGTCTACTATTCCGCCTTCAGCCCCATTCCGGATTCATCGAAGAACCTTCCGCTAATCAAGCCGCCGCTGATGCGCGAGCATCGGCTCTACCAAGCGGATTGGCTTTACCGGTTCTATGGGTTCGATATCGGCGAGATCACGTCGGCGCGCGCAGACGGTATGCTCGATCTGGATCTCGATCCGAAGCTCGCCTGGGCGCTGGGGCATCGCCACCGGTTTCCGGTTGATATCAATCGTGCCGACCGGGAAATGCTGCTGCGAGTGCCGGGGCTCGGCACCAAGACGGTGAAGGCAATCCTCTCGGCGCGCCGGTTTTCGCGGCTGCGGCTGGACGACCTGAAGCGGCTCGGCGTGTCGCTGAAGAGGGTGCGGCCCTTCATCACCGTCGACGGCTGGACGCCGCACCGCCTCGTCGACCGGCCGGATCTGCGGGCGATGTTCGAGCCGAAGCCGGAACAGTTGTCGCTGCTCTGATGTATACCGTCACGCTGGAGGGCAGGGGCGATCTTGGCGAGTGGCGAGAGGCTGCGCGCCCGCTTCTCCAGGCCGGTGTGGACCCGGATAAGGTTGTCTGGCAGACGCCGGACGCGACGGGCGGCCTCTTTGCCGACGAGCCGCAGAATGTGCTGCCGCCGAGCGTGCAGGGCAAAGCTATTTCGGTGCCGCCCGATTTCCTTAAACTAGCGGGCGCGGTCGTCTGCCACAGTGATCCGCGACGTTTCGCGCTGCTCTACAGGCTCCTCGCCCGGTTGGCGCGCGACCGATACACACTGGCAATGGCGGCCGATGTCGATGTGGTGGAAGCACGGCAGATGGCGAAGTCCGTCGGGCGTGACTATCACAAGATGACGGCCTTTGTGCGTTTCAAGGAATTGCCGCTGCCACCGGGAACCGCCGGACGGCGGCGCTTCGTCGCCTGGTTCGAGCCGGATCATTTCATCGTCGAGCGGGTCGCACCCTTCTTCCAACGCCGGTTCAACGACATGGACTGGCTGATCGCGACGCCCAAGGGATCGGCGTCCTGGGATGGCGAGACATTGCGCACGACGACCGAGCCTGCGGAGAAGCCGCATCTCAAGGACGAGACGGATGATCTGTGGCGGACCTATTATGCATCCATCTTCAATCCTGCTCGATTGAAGGTGAAGGCGATGACGGCGGAGATGCCGAAGAAATACTGGAAGAACCTGCCTGAGGCGGAGCTTATTCCGGGTCTTATCGCCAATGCCGAGCGCAATGTGCTGGAGATGGCGGCAAAGGCTGCAAGTGAGCCCCTGCCGTTTCACCATCGGCTTCAGGCTGCCGCGGAAAGCGTGCCGCCGGTTGCAACGGCTCCTGCGGGAACACTGGAGGCGGTCAGGCAAGAGGCGCGACACTGCACCCGTTGCCCGCTCCACTGCATGGCAACGCAGACCGTATTCGGGCAGGGGCCGGAGCAGGCGAAGGTGATGGTCGTTGGGGAGCAGCCAGGCGACCAGGAGGATCTTGCCGGCAGGCCGTTCGTCGGGCCGGCGGGGAAGGTGTTCAATGACGTCCTGCAGGAGGTGGGCCTTGATCGGCGTTTTCTGTACGTCACCAACGCGGTGAAGCACTTCAAGTACGAGGCGCGTGGCAAGCGACGCATCCACCAGAAGCCGAACCAAGGCGAGATCCAGCAATGCCGCTGGTGGCTGAAGCAGGAGCTTGATCTCGTGCAGCCGAAACTGATCGTCGCCATGGGAGCGACGGCCTATTTTGCACTGACGGACGAGAAGCAGAAGCTCGCGGATGTCCGAGGCAAGCCGCTGACCATGGAGGATGGACAGATCCTCTTCGTGACCGTCCACCCGTCCTATCTGCTGCGCATTCCGGATCCAGACTTGAAGGCGAAGGAGATGATCCGCTTCCGTCAGGATATGGAGTCCGTTCAAACGCTTGCGGCAGGCTTTGCATGAGCCGGTTGAGCTGTGCCTGGTTCAGTGGGATGCCAAAGCGCTCTCGTCGATCCGGGCTGCGGCATAGACGCGGCGGGCAAGCAAGGCGAGGAGAAGCAAGGTGGCGGTGGCGACGATGCAACAGAGCGAGAAGCCCAGCGCGAAGCCGCTCTTTGCCGCCGGGAGCCAGATGGCCGAGGCCGAGATTGGAAGCTGCTGGGCAGTCTCCACTGCACCGGCGAGGGTCTCCGACACTGCTTCCGCCTGCTGGGCGTTGAGCCCCCTGAGATCGGTGCCGTTCATCGCCGTCCGGTAGACGAGCGTTGCCAGGCTACCGAGGAGGGCGACGCCGAGCGCTCCGCCAAACTCGGCGCTTGTTTCCGAGATCGCCGAGGCCGAGCCCGCCCGTTCCGGCGGCGCCGTGCCGACGATCAGACCGGTCGTCGTCAGGATGACGGGAACGAAGCCGAGGCCGATGATCATGCTGGCGCCGAGGATGCCGAGCAGGCTCTCCGAATAGGCTGCGACGGCCATGGCCGCCGTGCCGATCGCATTCACCACCGGCCCGCCGAGCACGGTCCTGATCGGGCCGAAGTGGTTTGTGAAGCGGTAGGCCTGCAAGGACATGATCGTGAACACCAGGGCTGACGGTGCGGACCAGAGGGCGGCCCTCAGGGGCGAGAGCCCGAGCACGAGCTGAAGGAACAGGTTCTGGAACAGGAAGACGCCGAAGACAAAGAAGATGCCGGCGAGATTGACCAGCAGAGAGGCATTGAAGGCGGGATTTCGGAACAGGGCGAGGTCAATCAGGGGATGGGAAAGCCGCTTCTGGCGCCGAATGAAGACGGTGCCGAAGAAAAGCCCGACGGCAAGATACAGCAGCTGGATGAGCTCGAACCCGTCGGCGGCCATGTGCTTGATGCCGTAGATCACAGGCAGAACCGTCGCCAGCGACAGCAGCACGCTCACGAGATCGAGGCGGCCGGCGTCGTCGCTCTTGTACTCCGGCAGCAGGAACGGAGCGACCGCCAGGAGCACCAGCATGACCGGAATGTTGATGAGAAAGACCGCACCCCAGTGGAAGTATTGAAGCAGCAATCCACCGATCAGCGGGCCGACGAGACCTCCCAATGCGAACGCCGTGCCCCAGATGCCGATGGCCCTGTTTCGCTCCGCTTCATTGCGGAAGAGGTTGACGATCAGCGAGAGGGTTGAGGGAGCGATCGTAGCTCCGGCGATACCCAACAGCGCTCGTGAGGCGATCAGTTGTCCGGCTGTCTGCGAAAAGGCGGCGAGGGCCGACGCGACGCCGAAGGCGAACGCTCCGATCAACAGGACCCGCCGCCGGCCGATACGGTCGCCGAGGGTTCCCATGGTCATTAGGAAGCCTGCGACCATGAAACCGTAGATGTCATTGATCCACAGGAGTTGCGCCGCCGACGGATCAAGATCGGCGACGATTGCAGGCACCGCCAGAAACAGCACTGACAGATCCATGGAATAGATCAGGCAGGCGATCGAAAGGACGGACAGGCCGATCCATTCGCGCCTGCCTGCATGCTGAGGCGTTTCAACAGGTGCCGCCATCGTTGTTCTCCCCGAAAAACCGGCGGAGATTTTATCGAAACGGGGCGCTTGACAAGTGTCAGATCTGGCAAGCGCCCCCCATCGCTCAGGCTTGTGTCAGCGGTGCCGTGACATAGGCGTCGAGCCGCGCCAGTGTCTGCCTGCCGCCTTCGACCGCGCCGAACTTCATCGATTCTTCGCGTGCTTCCGGTGTGGGGAAGATGAGGGTGATCGCGATGCGGGTTCCTTCGCCTTCGGAGGTCAGCGTGATGGTTCCTTCGAACCAGGCGGGCTCTCCGATCTCGGCTCCATGGTCATAGGCAATTCGGCCGGGCGGGGTGATCTCCTTGTAGCGGATCCAGTTCGGCCAGTCCTTGTCCGGGCCATGCATCGTGTAACGCCAGACCCCGCCGACGGAAAAGTCCATCTCGTGCGTTTCAGTCCTGAAGCCATCAGGGCCCCACCATTGATCGAGGTGTCTTGCCTCCGTCAGCATCTTGAAGACGAGCTCCGGCGGGGCGGAGATGAGTCGGTCTACCTCAATGATCCTGTTGCTGTCTCGTACTGTCGTCATGTCAGCGTCCTTCGTTCAGCTGTTGGAGGAGGTCTTGGAGGCGGTCGAAATTCTGCTCGTTCGCGGCGGCAATGAACTTCTTGAGCTGCAGGTTTTCTTCGGTCGGCTCGAAGAGCATGCGCCAGTGGAGCCGGGTGCCGCCGCTTTCGCCGACGAACCGCATCTCCATGGTGTAGACGTGCATGGGGAGGTGATGCAGGAAGACGATCCGCTCAGTGGGCACGACTTCTTGGAATGTCGAGTGGTTGTCGAAGTCGGTGCCGTTCGACGCCGTCATGGTGATGCGCCAGTCACCGCCGGGGCGAAAGTCGAACTGGTCGATCCGGTTGGTGAAGCCGTGCGGCCCCCACCATTGCGTGAGCTTCTCCGGGTCTGCGAAAGCGTCGAAGAGGGTAGGCGGGTCGACCTCGAACAGGCGGTCGTTGAGGATCTCCATCTTCTCCGTCATTTTTGCTCTTCCTTCTCTTCCGTCTTCAAAGTCGCGAGATAACCCTCGAGCCGATCCAGCCTGTGTTCCCAGAGGGAGCGGTAGTCGCCCAGCCAGCCATCGACGGTCTTCAGCGTCTCGGGCTCCAGCCGGCAAGGGCGCCACTGTGCCGTGCGGCTGCGGGAGATCAGCTTTGCTCTCTCCAGAACCTTCAGGTGTTTGGAAACGGCGGGTAGGCTCATGTCGAAGGGTCCGGCCAGCTCGTTCACGGTCGCCTCTCCCCTTGCCAGCCGCGCGAGGATGGCGCGGCGCGTGGGGTCGGCAAGGGCGGCGAATGTCTGCGAAAGGGCATCGGCCATGGTTAGCCATCCGGTTAATTAACTGAAAGGCTAAATACAGCAGAAAAAGAAACCGGTCAATATCGGCCGACCGGTTCCTGGATGCTGGTTAGAAGTAGCTCTGCAGGGGGCGAACTTCGAGGTTGCCGGCCTTCAGCGCCCGGATCGCCATGGCAGCTGCTTCGGCACCGGCCATGGTGGTGTAGTAGGGCACCTTCTGCATCAGCGTTGCCCGACGCAGCGATTTGGAGTCGGAAATCGCCTTGTTGCCGTCCGTCGTGTTGATGACGAGCTGGACCTGCCGATTGCGGATCGCATCCTCGATGTGCGGACGTCCTTCCAAGACCTTGTTGATCTTCGTTGCGGAGATGCCCTGTTCGGCCAGAAAGCGGCAGGTGCCGCCGGTCGCTAGAACCTTGAAGCCAATTTCCGTCAGGATGCGGATCGCCGGCAGGACGCGCTGCTTGTCCTCGTCGCGGACTGAGACGAAGACCGTGCCTTCGCGCGGGAGTTCGACGCCGGCGCCGAGCTGGCTCTTGGCAAAGGCGAGCGCAAAGTCGGTGTCGAGACCGATGACTTCACCGGTGGAGCGCATTTCCGGCCCGAGAAGCGTGTCGACGCCGGGGAAACGGGCAAACGGGAAGACGGCTTCCTTGACGGCGATATGCTTCAGGTTGCGCGGGTCGGGCTTGGCCCCGTAGGCGCCGATCGCTGCGTCCAGCTTTTCGCCGGCCATGATGCGCGCAGCGATCTTGGCGATCGGCGCGCCGATGGTCTTGGCGACGAAAGGCACGGTCCGCGAGGCGCGCGGGTTAACCTCCAGCACGTAGATCGTACCATCCTTGATCGCGTACTGCACGTTCATCAGGCCGCCGACGTTGAGCGCCTTGGCAAGCGCCGTCGTCTGGCGTTCCAGCTCGTCCACCGTCTCCTTGGACAGTGAGCGGACCGGCAGCGAGCAGGCCGAGTCGCCGGAGTGGATGCCGGCTTCCTCGATGTGCTCCATGATGCCGGAGACGAAGACGCTCTCGCCGTCGCACAGCGCATCGACATCGACTTCAACGGCATTGGTTAGATAGCTGTCGAAGAGCAGCGGGTTCTTGCCGAGCAGGGTGTTGATCTGGCCGGTCTTGTCGTTCGGGTAGCGCTGCTTGATGTCTTCGGGAACGAGGCCCGGTACGGTGTCGAGCAGGTAGGTCTGAAGCATGGATTCGGAGTGGATGATCTGCATGGCGCGACCGCCGAGGACATAGGACGGGCGCACGACCAGCGGGAAGCCGATCTCGCCCGCCACCAGGCGCGCCTGCTCGACCGAATAGGCGATGCCATTGTTCGGCTGCATGAGGTCGAGCTTCATCAGGAGCTTCTGGAAGCGATCGCGATCTTCGGCAAGATCGATCATGTCGGGCGCCGTGCCGAGGATCGGGATGCCGTTCTTTTCCAGCGCTTCTGCAAGCTTCAGCGGGGTCTGGCCGCCGAACTGGACGATGACGCCGACGACTTCGCCCTTTTCCTGCTCGGCACGCAGGATCTCGATCACGTCTTCCGCCGTCAAGGGTTCGAAATAGAGGCGGTCGGAGGTATCGTAGTCGGTAGAGACCGTTTCCGGATTGCAGTTGATCATGATCGCTTCGAAACCGGCGTCCTTCAGAGCGAAGGCGGCGTGGCAGCAGCAGTAGTCGAACTCGATGCCCTGACCGATGCGGTTCGGGCCGCCGCCGAGGATGACCACCTTCTTGCGGTCGGAAACCTGCGCTTCGGAACGGAGCGAGCCGACGAAGGGGGTCTCGTAGGTGGAGTACATGTAGGCGGTGGGCGAGGCGAATTCGGCGGCGCAGGTGTCGATCCGCTTGAACACCGGGCGCACGTTCAGACCGTTACGCAGTTCGGCAACTTCCTTCGGACGCTTGCCGGAAAGGCTCGCAAGGCGGGCGTCGGAGAAGCCCATGGCCTTCAGCATGCGCAGGTTCTCGGCGTCGGTCGGCAGGCCGTGCTCGCGCACGCGCGCTTCCATGTCGACGATCGCCTTGAACTGGCTGATGAACCAAGGATCGATCTTGCAGCCTTCGTGGACGTCGGCTTCGGACATGCCCATGCGCAGCGCCTGGACGACCATGCGCAGACGATCCGGGGTAGGGGTGCCGATGGCGGCACGGATGGCGTTGTTGGCGTTTTCGCCATCTTCCAGGCCGGGGATCTCGATCTCGTCGAGGCCCGTGAGGCCGGTCTCCAGGCCGCGAAGCGCCTTCTGCAGCGACTCAGCGAATGTCCGGCCGATCGCCATGACCTCGCCGACCGACTTCATGGCGGTGGTCAGCGTCGGCTCTGCACCGGGAAACTTTTCGAAGGCAAAGCGCGGGATTTTGGTGACGACGTAGTCGATCGACGGCTCGAAGGAGGCAGGCGTGGCACCGCCGGTGATGTCGTTTTCCAGCTCGTCCAGCGTGTAGCCGACGGCGAGCTTGGCCGCGACCTTGGCGATGGGGAAGCCGGTGGCCTTGGAGGCCAGTGCCGAGGAGCGCGAGACGCGCGGGTTCATCTCGATGACGACGAGACGACCGTCCTTCGGGTTGACGGCGAACTGCACGTTGGAGCCGCCAGTTTCCACACCGATCTCGCGCAGCACCGCAATCGAGGCGTTGCGCATGATCTGGTATTCCTTGTCCGTCAGCGTCAGTGCCGGCGCAACAGTGATGGAGTCGCCCGTGTGGACGCCCATCGGGTCGATATTCTCGATCGAGCAGATGATGATGCAGTTGTCCGCCTTGTCGCGGATCACCTCCATCTCATACTCCTTCCAGCCGAGCACCGACTCCTCGATCAGGACCTCGGTTGTGGGCGAGGCGTCGAGGCCGGATCCGACGATCTCGAAGAATTCGGAGCGGTTGTAGGCGATGCCACCGCCAGTGCCGCCGAGCGTGAAGGAGGGACGAATGATAGCCGGCAGACCGACCACATCGATTGCCTGGGCGGCGATCGCCATGGCATGGCTCATGTAGCGCTGCTTGCGATCGGTCTCGCCGAGGTTCCACTGGTTCTCGAGTTCGTCGAGCGCCTTGTCCAGCGCGTCACCGGAAAGGCTTGCACGCAGCTTCGCGCGTTCCGCTTCGTGCGCGTTGCGATCCTTTTCCTTGATCTCCGTCGCATTGGCGAGCATCGACTTCGGCGTCTCGAGCCCGATCTTCGCCATCGCCTCGCGGAAGAGGGCACGGTCCTCGGCCTTGTCGATGGCTTCCGGCTTGGCGCCGATCATCTCGACATTGTAGCGGTCGAGGACGCCCATGCGCTTCAGCGAGAGCGCCGTGTTCAGGGCCGTCTGGCCGCCCATGGTCGGCAGGAGTGCATCGGGACGCTCCTTGGCGATGATCTTGGCGACGACTTCGGGCGTGATCGGCTCGACATAGGTCGCGTCGGCGAGGCCCGGATCGGTCATGATGGTCGCCGGGTTAGAGTTGACCAGGATCACCCGGTAGCCTTCCTCGCGCAGCGCCTTGCAGGCCTGGGTGCCGGAATAGTCGAACTCACATGCCTGGCCGATGACGATCGGGCCTGCGCCGATGATGAGGATCGATTTGATGTCTTGGCGCTTGGGCATAGCTTCTTTCCGTTTCCTGGCTGCGCGAAAAACCGGCCAAGGTGGAAGGTTCACCGGCCGGGCGCATGAGCTTGGTCTTTTGAGGCTAGACGCGGCTTATAGGCAAATGTCGAAGCGAACGGAACCCCATAATTTGCCAAATCGACAGGAATTGATGGCGCCCAAAATGCGCTAGGAAAGAGGAATTGCATACAGCCGTACTGCGAGCCCGTTCATTGGCATGGACAGGACGAATCCGCAAGAATAGACCTGCAGTTTTCCGCGGCATGGCGACGCAGCCGCGTACTGCATGGAGAAGACTTCATGGTCGATGCCACCTCTCAGCCGATCGGCACGCCAGCGACCGCCGTGGCCGAGAAGACCGTTCTGCCGATCATCCTGGCGACGAGCTTCTGCCACATGCTCAACGACATCATGCAGTCGATGATTTCCGCGATCTACCCGATGCTGAAGGCCGACTTCAATCTCGAATTCTGGCAGATCGGCCTGCTGACGCTTGCCTTCCAGTGCACCGCGTCGCTGCTGCAGCCGATCATCGGCACGATCACAGACAAGAAGCCTTATCCCTATTCGCTGCCCATCGGTATGGGCTCGACCTTTCTCGGCCTGCTGCTGCTGGCCGGATCCCATACCTACGTGATCCTCGTGCTTGCCGCGGCCATGGTTGGGATCGGCTCCGCCGTCTTCCACCCGGAGGCATCCCGCGTCGCCCGTCTCGCCGCCGGCGGCCGCTATGGCTTTGCCCAGGCGACCTTTCAGGTGGGCGGCAACTTCGGCCAGTCGATCGGGCCCCTGCTTGCGGCTTTCCTGATCGTCCCGAACGGGCAGGGCAGTGTCGCCTGGTTTTCCGGCATCGCACTGCTCGGCATCATTGTGCTCACCTGGATCGCGCGCTGGTACAAGGCACACATGCTCGCCAGCAAGGGACGCAAGAAGGCGCTTCACGCCCACAGTCTTCCCAGACGCGCCGTGGTGATCGCGCTCGTGGTGCTGACGATCCTGACCTTCTCGAAGAACGCCTACATGGCCTCGATCAGCAGTTACTACACCTTCTTCGTGATCGAACGCTTCGGGGTCACCGTGCAGCAGTCGCAGATCATGCTCTTCGTGTTCCTCGGTTCGATTGCGCTGGGCACCGTCGTTGGCGGGCAGGTCGGCGACCGGTTCGGGTCGAAGGTGGTAATCTGGATCTCGATCCTCGGGGTGCTGCCTTTTACGCTTGCGATGCCCTTCGCCAGCCTGCCGATGACGATCCTTCTCTCGGCAATCATCGGCTTTCTCATGGCCTCCTCCTTCCCCGCCATTGTCGTAATGGCGCAGGAGCTCGTTCCGGGGCGGGTGGGCATGATCGCCGGCATTTTCTTCGGCATCGCCTTTGGTGTCGGCGGCATCGCCGCAGCGCTTCTCGGCGTGCTCGCCGACAGCTATGGCCTCTCCACGGTCTATACCATTTGTGCATTCCTGCCGGCGCTCGGGCTCCTGACGATCTTCCTGCCGGGAAAGAGCGCCCTGCGGGTTGCCTAGAACGGTAGGTAACAGGGGACTGGATCATCTTTGCCTTCGCCGCGTTGTACGGTCCTCAAGAGCCTGAGGAGAGCGTGAGATGGAATGGAGAGGTCGCCGCCAGTCGAGCAATGTCGAGGATCGGCGCGGAGCCGGAGGGCGTAGCCCGTTCGGGCGTGGCGGCCTGCGCATCCCCGCCGGGCGTGGTGGCGTTCGCCGGGCCGGTGGCGGCATCGGCATCGGCGGCATCATCCTGATCCTGATCATCTCGTGGATCCTCGGCATCAACCCGCTGACATTGCTCTCAGGCGGCGATATCGGCCTCGATGGCGGTGGCTACGAGCAACAGACCAGCAGCGCTCCGGCTGACGACGAAACGGCGGCATTCATCCGAACTGTGCTTGCCGAGACCGAGGATACCTGGAACGGCATCTTCCAGGCGAGCGGCGAGAATTACCGCGAACCGACCCTGGTGCTGTTCTCGGGCCAGGTGCAGTCTGCCTGTGGCTTTGCGTCCGCCGCCACGGGGCCCTTTTACTGCCCCGGCGACGAGAAGGTCTATCTCGACACCTCCTTCTTCCAAGAGCTCAAGCAGAAGTTCGGTGCAGCAGGCGATTTTGCGGAAGCCTACGTGATCGCCCATGAAGTCGGTCACCACGTTCAGAACCTCATAGGTGTGCTGCCGCGCTTCAACCAGGCCCGGCAGCGGATGAGCGAAGTCGAGGCCAATCGCATGTCGGTTCGCGTGGAGTTGCAGGCTGACTGCTTTGCCGGCGTCTGGGCCAAGTTCACGGACCAGAGGGGCCTGCTGGAACAGGGTGACCTCGAGGAGGCCCTCAATGCCGCGCAGCAGATCGGCGACGATACACTGCAGAAGCGCAGCCAGGGCTATGTGGTGCCGGAGAGCTTCAACCATGGCACTTCCGCGCAGCGGATGGAATGGTTCGGTCGCGGTTTCGAGAGCGGTGATGTCAACGCCTGCGACACCTTCTCAGCCGATCTGTAAGCCGCCGGCCACTTGCGAGGCGTTTCCGTTCGGTGTTCGTGCAGGATTGGTTCCCATCTGCCATCAACATTCTTGGCGGTCGCATCAATAACATTGACTGTTGATGCATTGTTGCAGCTTCCGGCCGCCGCTAGGTATGGCATCGACGCCGCGCCGCCGCTTGCCATGTCTGGAAGCGGCGTTTTTGCGCTTGGAGATGCCGCATGTCCAGCCACACCATCTCATCTGACCCGCCGCGCGGGGTGAACGCCTGGGGACACCATATCCGTTCGACCATCGGCCTCGGCATCCCTTTCGTGGGGGCGCAGTTGGCGCAGATGGCGATCAACACCACCGACGTTATCATGGTTGGCTGGCTGGGGACGGTAGAACTGGCGGCTGTGGTGCTCGGAAGCCAGGCCTTCTTCATCGTCTTCATCTTCGGCTCTGGGTTCGCAGCGGCGGTCGTGCCCATGGTGGCGCATGCCGTCGGGCAGGGGGATGTGACCTCCGTGCGACGCGCGGTGCGGATGGGGATCTGGGTCGTGCTGGCCTATGGACTTCTCACGTTCCCGATCCTGTTCTTCTCCAAGCCGATCCTGATGCTGCTGGGGCAGGAGGAGCAGGTCGCGACAGTTGCCCAGGATTATCTGCGCGTGGCGCAATGGGGCATCTTCCCGGCCCTGACGCTCATGGTTCTTCGCAGCTTCCTGAGCGGACTGGAGCGCGGGAGCATCATTCTCTATGTCACGATCGGCATGTTCCTGGCCAATGCGCTCCTCAACTATGCCCTGATCTTCGGGAACTTCGGTGCACCCGCCTGGGGCCTGGTCGGGGCAGCCGTCGCGTCGGTTTGTGCCAGCACGATCGGCTGTGTCGCGATGATCATCTACATCGAAAGCCGGGTGCAGACCCGCATTTACGAGTTGTTCGTTCGCTTCTGGCGCGCTGACTGGGGCGCCATCCGCGAAAACCTCGTGCTCGGCCTGCCGATCAGCTTTACGATCCTCGCCGAGACGAGTCTCTTTGCAGCCGCGTCGCTGATGATCGGCACGATCGGCACCAGAGAACTCGCGGCCCATGGTATCGCGCTGCAACTGGCGTCCATCGCCTTCATGATACCCCTCGGGCTGGCGCAGGTTGCGACGGTGCGGGTCGGGCTCGCCTACGGCCGGCGTGACATGCAGGGGGTAAGGCGTGCGGCCGTGGCAGTACTGCTGGTCAGCCTCGTCTTCTCGATCTGCGGAAGTACGCTGTTTGCCCTTCTGCCGCGGGTGCTCGGTGGGCTCTTTCTCGACACGACGCGGGAGGATGCACAGGCGGTGCTCGACTATGCGGCAACGCTGATCGTAATTGCGGGTGTGTTCCAGTTGGCGGACGGATTGCAGGCGGTGGGGGCTGGACTGCTGCGGGGGCTCAAGGACACCACGATACCCATGGTGCTGGCGCTGATTGCCTACTGGCCGATCGGTTTTGCCTGCGCCTGGATCTTCGCCTTTCCGCTGGGCTATGGCGGCCCAGGCGTCTGGTTCGGCTTCGTCACCGGTCTTGCTGCCGCGGCCGCGATGCTGTGCGGTCGCTTCTACCTCCTCGTGCGATCCAAATGAAAAAGGCCCGCTTGCGCGGGCCTTGACCGTCCGGGATCAGCGCTCGGCAAGCGCCGGCTCGCCCTTGCGCTCGCGCACCATGTTGATGAAGCGCCGGAACAGGTAGTGGCTGTCCTGAGGGCCGGGCGATGCTTCCGGGTGATGCTGGACGGAGAAGATTGGCTTGCCGCTGACGCGCAGGCCGCAGTTGCTGCCGTCGAAGAGGGAAACGTGAGTCTCTTCAACGCCTTCCGGAAGCGTGTTCGCATCGACCGCGAAGCCGTGGTTCATCGAGACGATCTCCACCTTGCCGGTCGTGTGGTCCTTCACGGGGTGGTTTCCGCCGTGATGTCCCTGGTGCATCTTGACGGTCGTTGCGCCTAGAGCGAGGCCGAGCATCTGGTGGCCAAGGCAGATGCCGAAGGTCGGGATGTCCTCGTCGAGTACCTGCTGGATCATCGGCACGGCATAGTCGCCGGTGGCGGCCGGGTCTCCCGGTCCGTTCGAGAGGAAGACGCCATCGGGGTTCAGCGCCATGATGTCTTCCGCCGAGGTCTGCGCGGGGACGATGGTCACCTTACAGTCGAGACCCGCGAACAGCCGCAGGATGTTGCGCTTCACGCCGTAGTCCACGCAGACGATGTGGTACTTGGCCTCGTCTGGGTTCGACTCGCCATATCCCTCGTTCCAAACCCAGGGCGTCTGTGTCCACTGCGACGACTGGCCTGAGGTGGCTTCCTTGGCGAGGTCTAGGCCTTCGATGCCGCTCCAGGCCCGTGCCTCAGCCTTCAATGCCTCGATGTCGAAGACGCCGTTCGGATCATGCGCGATGACGGCGTTTGGGGCGCCATTCTCGCGGATCCAGGCGGTGAGCGCGCGCGTGTCGATGCCAGAAAGGCCGATGATGCCGCGCGACTTCAGCCACTCGTCGAGATGCTTGGCAGCACGATAGTTCGACGGCTCGGTGATGTCGGCCTTGAAGATCACGCCGACGGCGCCGTGCCGGGCGGCAGGCGTCAGGTCCTCGATATCGTCCTCGTTCGTGCCGATATTGCCGATATGGGGGAAGGTGAATGTGACGATCTGGCCGAGATAGGACGGGTCCGTCAGAATCTCCTGGTA
This sequence comes from Pseudorhizobium banfieldiae, assembly GCF_000967425.1. Lineage (NCBI taxonomy): Bacteria > Pseudomonadati > Pseudomonadota > Alphaproteobacteria > Hyphomicrobiales > Rhizobiaceae > Pseudorhizobium > Pseudorhizobium banfieldiae. The sequence goes on along the minus strand of NZ_FO082820.1, from coordinate 2,231,724 downwards.
GCCGGTCAGCGAGGTGTTGAAGCAGACTTCCGCGGTCACCTTGCCGGTTGCTCCGATGCCGATGCCTTCGATCACCGTGCCATCTGCGAGAACGAGAACGGCGGTGGGTTTCTTGCTTGTCCAGGGAGCAGTCGCGGTCATCTCTATCCTTCTGCCCGCAGGCCCCGCCACTTGAAGTCGCAGGGTGCGTGGGCCATCTATGGTCGCAGAAAAAGGCGCGCAGGACGACCCGCGTAGCCTTGAATACCTAAATCTCGTGCAGGTGCCGGAAAATAGACAAAGCGCGCGGAGCGGTCAATCTAGGCCGAGTTCTTTCTACGTGGAATTCGCATCCATGGAAATCAAGGGCTTGGCGGATTTGATTTGATCGAAGCCGAATGCTTGTCTATGAGGGCCGCCCGAATGACAAGGAAAAGCCGCAATTCCACTCACGCGCCGGCTTTCCGAAGGAGCAGAGACAATGATGCGAGACAAGCTCGCCAATGCCTTGAAAGAGGCGATGAAGGCCAAGGACAGCCGCCGCCTTTCGACCGTGCGTCTCATCCAGACGGCGATCAAGGATCGCGACATCGCCAATCGTGGCGCCGGCAAGGATCCCGTCAGCGACGACGAAATCATGCAGATCCTCCAGAAGATGGTGAAGCAGCGCGAAGAGTCCGCGAAGATCTACGAGGAAGCTGGCCGCGCCGAGCTTGCGACGCAGGAGCGCGAGGAAATCGGCGTCATCAAGAGCTTCATGCCGGAGCAACTGCCGGAGGAGAAAGTCCGTCAGCTCTGCCAGTCCGTCATCAGCGAGACAGGTGCCCAGGGCCTGCGGGACATGGGCAAGTGCATGAACGCGCTGAAGGAGAAGTACCCCGGCCAGATGGACTTCGCCAAGGCGTCCGGCATGGTCAAGGACATGCTGAAGTAACACGGCCGCCGATAGCGGTCGGAGGGGCGGGGTCTCGAAGGCTCCGCCCTTTCTGTTTCCGTGCGCCGGGACTGTGGATAGCGTGTATGTTTCCTTAGACGATGGATAGATGAAGCCGCAGGCACTATAGGAACAGTCTGCCTTGAGGTAACGATGCGCTTCTCTAATAGTTTTCTTGACGAAATCCGCGACCGGGTGCCGATATCGGCGGTCGTCGGGCGTCGCGTGACGTGGGATCGTAAGAAGACCAATATCTCGCGCGGCGACTACTGGGCGTGCTGCCCCTTCCACGGTGAAAAAAGCCCGAGCTTCCACTGCGAGGATCGCAAGGGCCGCTACCATTGCTTCGGCTGCGGCGTTTCCGGCGATCATTTCCGCTTCCTGACCGAGCTGGAGGGGATGAGCTTTCCGGAGGCCGTCCAGCAGATTGCCGACATGGCGGGTATCGCCCTGCCTCAGCCCGATCCGCAGGCAGAGCGGCGGGAAAAGGAGCGTATGTCGCTCCTCGACGTCATGGAGATGGCGACGCGCTTCTTCCAGGACCAGTTGCAGACTGCGGCCGGCGCCAAGGCGCGCGCCTATCTGCGCGACCGCGGGCTGACCGGCAGGACGATCGAGACGTTTCGTCTGGGCTACGCTCCCGAGAGCCGGAACGCGCTCAAGGAGCACCTCGCCGGCAAGGGTGTGTCGAAGGAGCAGATCGAGGCTTGCGGGCTCGTCGTGCACGGGGAGGGGATTGCAGTCTCCTACGACCGGTTCCGCGACCGCATCATGTTCCCGATCCTGTCGGCGCGGGAGAAGGTGATCGCCTTCGGAGGCCGCGCCATGGCGCCCGATGCGCCGGCGAAATATCTCAACTCCAACGAGACGGAGCTCTTCCACAAGGGGCAGGTGCTCTACAATTTCGCCCGGGCCCGGCGCGCCGCACAGGGACGGGCCGGGGAGCGCGACAGCACGACGATCATTGCCGTGGAAGGCTATATGGACGTCATCGCGCTCCACCAGGCGGGCGTGGAAAACGCGGTGGCGCCTCTCGGCACGGCCTTGACCGAGAACCAGCTCGACCTGCTGTGGCGGATGTCGCCGGAGCCGGTGCTGTGCTTCGACGGCGACGGCGCCGGCATGCGGGCAGCCAATCGCGCAGCCGATCTTGCGCTGCCATTCCTCAAGCCTGGCCGCTCCGTCCGCTTCGCACTCCTGCCGGAAGGCAAGGATCCCGACGATCTCGTCCGCCATGAGGGGCGGGCACCTTTCGATCGGGTGCTCGCGGAGGCTCGGCCGCTGGCCGAAATGATCTGGATGCGTGAAACGGCAGGTGCCAGTTTCGACACGCCGGAAAAGCGCGCCGAGCTTGAGGCGCGGTTGAAGCAGGTCGTGTCGGTGATCGCCGACGAGAATGTCCGTCGCCATTACCAGCAGGACGTCCGCGAGCGGTTGAATGCCTTTTTCCAGTCGGCGGGACGGGGAGGCGACCGGCGCCAGAATCTCCAGTCGAGGGGTGGCAGGCAGGGTCAGGATCGCGGACAGGCGCCGCAAGGCCCAAGGGCCGCGGGACGCGGTGTCGCCGTGTCAGACCGGTTGGCGCGATCCGGTCTCGTCCGCGGTCACCGCGACCTGCCGGCATTGCGCGAGAGCGTGCTGGCGCTGACCGTTGTCAACCATCCGGAACTCCTCCTGCAGGACTACGATGAAATCGCCGGCATCGAGTTCGAGAACCGCGACCTGCAACGCTTCTGGTCCTGCCTCCTGACGGTGGTGGCGAAGGCCGGGGCGCGGCTGGAGCGTGAGAACCTAAGGGAGCAGTTGGAGGAGAACGGCTTCGAAGCGCTTTTGAAGGTGATGAACCAGCAGATCCGCAATGCACGCCTGTGGACGGCGACCGAGGAGGCTGACCTGCATGATGTCGTGCAGGCCTACCGCCAGGCCTTTGCCCTGCATTCCCGCAACAAGGAGCTGCGGTGGCAGAAGATCGAACTGGAGCGGGAACTTGCGGAAGCCGGTTCGGATGAGGTCGAGCGAGGGTCGGCGCTGATCAGGGCTCTTTCGGAGGTCCAGCTGGAGATTGCACGGCTTGAGAACCAGGAGGCGATTATCGATGGGTTCGGCGTCATGTCGGGGCGGGTGAAAGGCCCCGCCGTCAGTCATGGCTGAAGCGAATCAGGAGTTCGAGGAAAGCCTGTGGGTGTAGTAGCGGTCGTTAAGGGCTAGAGGGCGGTGGATGCCCTTGTCATTCTGCGACCACTGACTACATATCGGGCGAAACGTGTGCGCGTAGACCTCGAAGCCCAAGAGACAGACGGTTTTTCCACTTTTCCTAGGCTGATCGCCTCAGAAAAGCTTGACGGAGCGTTAATTTGTGGGAATCACCACAGCAGGCAGAAAAGGTGGAGTGGGTCAAGCACACCGGGCCACGAGCGGCGATGCGTGGACCAGCGGTCTCGGTAGTTGACGTCCGCCTCGGTGGTAATCCGGAATTAAAGGTCATTCCGTACGTGTTGAACAGTGATTCGCGGCTGAGGACTTGATCCCAGCCGGCGGCCACCGCGGCGAGGTGGCGTTCAGGGAAAGCGAAAATTCATGGCAACCAAAGTCAAAGAGAACGAAGAAGCGGAAACCGAGCGCGAAGGTACGCAGGATGGACCGCTTCTCGATCTTTCGGATGACGCGGTCAAGAAGATGATCAAGGCCGCCAAGAAGCGCGGCTATGTGACGATGGACGAGCTGAATTCGGTCCTGCCCTCCGAAGAGGTCACGTCCGAACAGATCGAGGATACCATGTCCATGTTGTCGGACATGGGTATCAACGTCGTCGAGGATGACGAGGCCGAAGAGGCCACCGCCGACGACGACGACAGCTCCGACGACGGTGAGAGCGAGGGTGGCGAAATCGCCCCGACCTCCGGCACCGCGCTCGCGACTGCGAAGAAGAAGGAGCCCACCGATCGTACCGACGATCCGGTGCGCATGTACCTGCGCGAGATGGGCTCGGTTGAGCTTCTTTCTCGCGAGGGCGAAATCGCTATCGCCAAGCGCATCGAGGCCGGCCGCGAGACGATGATCGCGGGATTGTGCGAAAGCCCGCTGACGTTCCAGGCGCTGATCATCTGGCGCGACGAACTCAACGAAGGCACGACGCTCCTGCGCGAGATCATCGATCTCGAAACCACCTATTCCGGTCCCGAGGCAAAGGCTGCCCCGCAGTTCCAGAGCCCCGAGAAGATCGAAGCCGACCGCAAGGCGGCCGAAGAGAAGGAAAAGGCCCGCAAGACGCGGACTGCCGCAAACGACGACGACATCACTGCCGTCGGCGGTGAGGGCCTGCCTCCGGAAGAGGAAGAAGAGGACGACGATGAGTCGAGCCTGTCTCTTGCCGCCATGGAAGCGGAACTGCGTCCGCAGGTCATGGAAACCCTCGACGTCATCGCCGACACCTACAAGAAGCTGCGCAAGCTGCAGGATCAGCAGGTCGAGGCGCGCCTCTCCTGCACCGGCACGCTGTCGTCCGGCCAGGAGCGTCGCTACAAGGAACTCAAGGATCAGCTGATCACGGCGGTGAAGTCACTGTCGCTCAACCAGAACCGCATCGAGAGCCTCGTCGAACAGCTCTACGACATCTCCAAGCGCCTGATGCAGAATGAAGGCCGCCTGCTTCGGCTGGCGGAATCCTACGGCGTCAAGCGCGATTCGTTCCTGGAGCAGTATCAGGGTGCCGAACTCGACCCGAACTGGATGAAGTCGATCGCCAACCTCTCCGCACGCGGCTGGAAGGATTTCGCCCGCGAGGAGAACCAGACGATCCGCGAGATCCGCCAGGAGATCCAGAACCTTGCGACCGAGACCGGCATTTCGATTGCCGAGTTCCGCCGCATCGTGTCGATGGTCCAGAAGGGCGAACGGGAAGCCCGCATCGCCAAGAAGGAAATGGTCGAGGCCAACCTGCGTCTCGTGATCTCGATCGCCAAGAAGTACACGAACCGCGGCCTGCAGTTCCTGGATCTCATCCAGGAAGGCAATATCGGCCTGATGAAGGCGGTCGACAAGTTCGAGTATCGCCGCGGCTACAAGTTCTCGACCTATGCCACCTGGTGGATCCGGCAGGCGATCACCCGATCGATCGCCGACCAGGCCCGCACGATCCGCATTCCGGTGCACATGATCGAGACGATCAACAAGATTGTCCGCACGTCGCGCCAGATGCTGCACGAAATCGGTCGCGAGCCGACGCCGGAAGAACTGGCAGAAAAGCTCGCCATGCCGCTCGAAAAGGTCCGCAAGGTCCTGAAGATCGCCAAGGAGCCGATTTCGCTCGAGACCCCTGTGGGCGACGAAGAGGACAGCCACCTCGGTGATTTCATCGAGGACAAGAACGCGCTGCTGCCGATCGATGCAGCCATCCAGGCGAACCTGCGCGAAACGACGACCCGTGTCCTCGCTTCGCTCACGCCGCGTGAAGAACGTGTCCTGCGCATGCGCTTCGGTATCGGCATGAACACCGATCACACGCTCGAAGAAGTCGGCCAGCAGTTCTCGGTCACCCGCGAACGTATCCGTCAGATCGAGGCGAAGGCGCTGCGCAAGCTGAAGCATCCGAGCCGCTCGCGGAAGCTTCGGAGCTTCCTGGACAGCTAAGCAGTCCTTCATATCAGAAATTGACCCGGCCCTGCGGCCGGGTTTCTTTTTGCGCCGAATATGGGCGAGGGTCTCGATCTCGTCGGGCAGGAGTCTTACATCGACGACCATGCAGGATGATCAGCACAAGCCGCGCAGCGACTTTCGATGGGGCATTCCGGTCTCCATGGTTGCGCATCTTCTTGTCGCTGCGATCGTGACTCTCGGGCTGCCGCTGGAGCTGCCGACACCGCCGGAAGAGGAGACGGTGACGGTGGAGATCGTCGAACCTCCTCCCGAACCCGAACCCGAACCCGAACCCGAGCCGGAACCGGATTCCGAGCCGGCGGAGCAGGAAGCCGCCGAGGAGCCGCCCCCACCGCCACCCGTCGAGGAGGATCAGGCGCCGGAGCCTCCTGCCGAGGAAGAGGCCGCCGCGGCACCGCCCATCCCGACGCTCCGGCCCGTCTTCGAGTTCGGTGAGGAAACCACGGGACCGCGTGTCTCGCCCGCGGGCAATTCGTCCGAGGAAGGGGCCGAAGGACCGCAAGAGCAGGAACAAGAGGACCAAGCTTCGCAGACACCCCCGCCTGAAGCGCCGGAGGAACTGGCTGCCGAACCGCAGGACGATGCCGAAGTCGCCGGCCTGACAACCGCGCCACCGGAGGCCAGCGCGGAGGCTGCCGAGACACCGGAGCAGCCGGCCGAGGAGCCTGCCGAGACGCTGGCCGAGGCGAAAACGCTGTTTTCCCCGGACATCACGGAAGACCCCGTCGCGCGAACGGCGATGGAGGGTATGCCCCGCGCCATGCGGGCGACCCAACTGTGCGAGACGGAACTGACCGAGCAGTTGCGCAATGCCTCGCCCCCGCAGGATCCCGACTTCATCCCGCGGTCCCCGCTTTCGGAAGGCACCGTGCTCGAGCTTCGTCGAACCGCGTTCCGCGCCGAAGGGGCATGGTTCGACCTGAGCTTCCGCTGCCAGATCAACGAGGAGGCCACCAAGGTGTTGAGCTTCGCCTTCCGCATCGGCGCTCCTGTCCCACGCAGCGAATGGCGGCGGCGCGGCTTTCCAGGCTCCTGAGGTCGAACTTCCGTCGGGTTTAGCCGATTGACCGACCGTTCCGGCGAGCTATGCTCCGGGCAAACGAGGGACCCCATGAAAGCCATGCTCTACGACGCCTTCGAGAAGGCGCCGCAAATCCTGACCCTTCCCGATCCCACTCCAGGCGAAGACGGCGTCGTCATCAAGGTTGGCGCCACCGGCCTTTGCCGTAGCGACTGGCATGGCTGGATGGGGCACGACCCGGATATCCGCCTGCCGCATGTGCCCGGCCATGAACTGGCCGGCGAAGTGGTGGCGACCGGCAGGGGCGTGATGCGTTTCAAGGTCGGCGACCGGGTGACGGTCCCCTTCGTCTCCGGTTGCGGCCATTGCAGCGAATGCCATTCTGGCAACCAGCAGGTCTGCCCGAGCCAGTTCCAGCCCGGCTTTACCCACTGGGGCTCGTTCGCGGAATATGTGGCGATCGGCTATGCCGACACCAATCTCGTGCATCTGCCGGAAGAGATTGATGACGCGACCGCCGCCAGCCTCGGCTGCCGCTTCGCCACCTCCTTCCGCGCGGTCGCGGACCAGGCGCGCGCGGGGCCTGGCGAGTGGATCGCCGTGCATGGCTGCGGCGGCGTCGGTCTCTCGGCCATCATGATCGCCACGGCGCTCGGGGCAAACGCGATCGGCATCGATCTCTCAGATGAGAAGCTGGAACTGGCCCGCGCTTGCGGTGCGGTGGCGACCATCAATGCCAGCAGCGTTGCCGATCCGGTCGAGGCGGTGCGGGAGATCACCAGGGGCGGGGCGCATGTCTCGATCGATGCACTTGGCCATCCGACCACCTGCTTCAACTCGATCAAGAATCTCCGCCGGCGGGGTCGCCACGTCCAGGTCGGGCTAATGCACGGCGAGCATTCGACGCCGCAGATTCCCATGGCGCAGGTGATCGGCCACGAGCTCGAGATCTACGGCAGCCATGGCATGCAGGCCTGGCGCTATGATGCGATGCTGTCGATGATCGCCGCCGGCCGGATGGAGCCATCGAGGCTCATTTCGTCGCGCATCACGCTGGAAGAGGCGGTGCCGGGGCTGATGGCCTTGGACCGCGCGACAACACCCGGCATCAGTGTCATCACCCGCTTCTGACGCGAACAACGGCAAAATCACCATCGGGTGTCGGATCGCCGTCCGGTCATTCGTCCTAGCTGCATCCGAGCAACAGGAGGAGGAAGACAATGGCTTATGTGGATGGGTTCATCGTGCCCGTGCCGAAGGCGAAGCTCGAGGCCTACAAGGAAATGGCGCGCACGGCCGGCGACGTCTGGATGGAATATGGGGCGCTCTCCTATGTGGAGTGCATCGGCGACGACATCCCCTATGGGGAGGTGACGTCCTTTCCGCGTGCCGTCCAGGCGACGGAAGAGGAGACGGTGGTCTTTTCCTGGATCACCTACAAGGACCGTGCGAGCCGCGACGAAATCCTCGCCAAGGTGATGGCCGACCCGCGGCTTGCCGGGGAAGAATGGAAACAGGTCTTCGACGGAAAGCGGATGATCTATGGCGGCTTTCAGGCGTTTCTGACACTGTGAGCGGGCGCCCTCGGGCGCTCATCTCAAGGTGAAGGACGCTTCATGCCGCAGACGCAACTGACGATCCAGACGCGGGGCCAGGGCCTCTACGAATTCACGGACGAGGTTACGGAGTTCGTGAGGCGGCAAGGGGTAGAGGAGGGGCTGCTGACGGTTTTCGTGCGGCACACCTCCTGCTCGCTGCTGGTTCAGGAAAACGCCGATCCCGATGTCCAGCGCGACCTCAAGACCTTCTTCTCGCGCCTCGTGCCCCCGTCCGACGCGCCGTCGATGGCCTGGGTGACGCATACGATGGAGGGACCGGACGACATGCCGGCCCACATCAAGGCGGCGCTGATGGCCGTATCGCTTGCGATCCCGGTGAATGCGGGTGGACTTGCGCTCGGCACGTGGCAAGGCATCTATCTCTTCGAGCATCGCGACCGCCCGCATAGCCGCAATGTCGTGCTGCATCTTTCCCCCGGATGCTGATGAACCTCTCCTGAACAGCGGATTCGGACGGCGTTCAGCGGGCCCGAACTAGGGTGCCTTCAATCCCGGCGGACGGGAGAAATCAACGGCGCCAGGTTCTGGCCCTTCTCGGGAGAGACTTCCATGACCAATATCCTCGTCAAGACCGGACTTGCCGCTCTCGTTGCGCTTTCCGGCCTCACCGCCACCGCGTCGACGGCAGCCGCCGGAGGGCCCGAATTCCGCATCTTCGTCCAGCACGGATGGGACGACCGCGACCATCGCCGCGACCGGTGGGAGCGTCCGCGCCGTGACCGTGGCGGTCGTTGCAACCCATGGCTCGCGGAGGAAAAGGCCAGCCGCATGGGGCTGCGCCGTGCGCGCGTGGTCGATGTCGATCGCCGCACCGTCACAGTCGTCGGCCGTGACCGGCATGGCCGCGACCGCATCGTCTTTGCCAATGACCGCGGTTGCCCGGTCATTCGCCGATAATAGTTGCCATCAAGATCGACGATAAATGAAAGAAGGCCCCCGCGAGATCAGGTCTCTCGGGGGCCTTTCTTATCCGTCCTACTGTTCGAGGGCGAAGGTCAGCTCTACCCGGACGGTGTAGGTGTTCTCGCCGGCCGCGACCGGAACCGCGTCGGAGGCGGCCTCCTTGGCCATGGCCATCCGGTACATGGGCTGCGGCGGCATGGGGGCCTCAGCCTGTTCGACGATCTCGATCAACCGCCCGAGCCTGACGCCTGCCGCTTCCGTCAACACGCGTGCCTTGGCGACCGCCCGTTCAACCGCCTGCTTTCGGGCCTGCGTCAGCGCTTCCTCCGGATCGTCGTTTGTGAAGCTGATCTGGCCGCCCTGGTTGACGCCAAGCTTCACGACGCGGTCGAGGATGGTGCCGACCTTGGCGACGTCGCGGATCTTCACCATCAGCGTGTTGGTGACCTCGTAGCCGACGACCTCCGGCGGATCGATCGTGCCGTCCTCCTTGGGCTGGGAATGTTGATACTGCGGCTGGATCGAAAAATTGGCGGTCTGGATATCCTTCGCCTCTACCCCTTGCGACTTCAAGGCCGCCATGACGGCGTTCATGGCCTGGCTGTTCTGGTCCATTGCGACCTGTGCCGTGTTCGAATTGCGCACGACCGAGAAGCTGACGATGGCAATATCCGGCGCAATCGAGGCCTCGCCCTGCGCTGAGACGCGGACCACGGGCTCGCGCTGTGGCGAGGGCTCTTGCGCAGCGACCGGCGCGACGGCTGCCAGGACGAGAAGTCCGCCGAGCGACAGGCGGGACAGGAGCGACGGCAGGGCACTGGTCGGATGGAAAACGGGGAGGGACGGATGCATCGTGATTCCTCTCGGGGATGGGCAATCCGTCATTGGTGGTCTGCGATTGTGAAGCGAATGCGGCGGTGGCTTGAGGCGGCGGCGGAATTGCGTTAGAGCGGGGCCACGGGCCGGCGAACCATTGCGCCACCCGATGCCAGTCTGGCAGGGCCTGTAGCTCAATGGTTAGAGCCGGCGGCTCATAACCGCTTGGTTGGGGGTTCGAGTCCCTCCGGGCCCACCACTCATTTCAGAGACTTTCCGCTGCGCGCCGGTATCGTCTCGCCGCCTCGGGCGACAGATCAAAGGCTTCCAACCGGCCCTCTGTCTACGTCAGAATAACAAATCATCCCGAATTTTCAACCGGTTGCCATCGCCGGAATCGGGCAACGGGCCAGAACCCCGCGAGCCGTAAGACTGGACACAGCGGTTGATAACCGTGGTGGCGGAAGTTCGAGCTCATCAAGGGGGTGCCTTGAATCGGTGTTAATCGACGGTCGCCTCGGCCTGACCGGTGTCGGTGGGCAACATTTCGGGCAACATCAACGATCGCGGGCAAACGAGTCATCGCCGGCAGCCTGTGCCAAGCAGACTGGCCCTTCGCCATCGCATTCCGCCCGCTACTCCAGGCGCTCCGGTCCAAGCCGATACTGGGCAACTTCCAAGAAACGTCTATAGGATTTTGATGTCCAAACCATGATGCTCCGGACGCCAGCGGACACCGGCACCGACAATTTCGCTGCTTTCGGCATTGACGGCGATGAACTGAACGCGGTTCTCCTCGAGTACGACGCGCAGCTTATCACTCACCTTGGCGGTCAAAGGCTTCTTTCCGAGTTCGAAGTCGCTGAGCGCCTTCTGCGTTACGCCGGACCTCCGCGCCAGCTCAAGCTGGGTCCAACCGAGCAAGGCTCGGCCTGCCCGTATCAGATCAGCCGTCAACAAGGTTGCCATGAAGACCTAGAACCGGCTGCGGTGTGAAATGTCAAATTGTACGTAATTTATGTACTCGGGTCTTTCAAATACGTATAAAAATTCGTAGATAAGGCACCTGCCGCGCGATTCGGAATTGCGACTCCCCGAGGCCGTGGCCCCACCAAGACAAGGACGGGTGTAGACATGAGCGACTCAGACTGTTCGGAATGGCTAGGGCAAGGCCGCGAGGCGTTGGTAGCTCAGCTTAGACGGCTGGCAGATGATCTTGAGACAATAGGTAGATTGAACTGGCCGCCGTCGGATGCCGTGTACATCAATGACTGGTTCGTCGGGCGTCGAGCCGTTTCCTGTCTCGTGGGCCGACCGCTAGGCCACCCATTCATCGACAACGGCCATCCGATGGTTTCCAGCGAACTTTTCTTCATGGATGTGGATCACGGATACGCCCGGTCGTTCTCCCGATGGTATCGGCTGGGAACCCAGATAGGGGATGCGGATGACCACAACCGACGGAGGCCGCAATGAGAGCCTGGATAATCTCCGATCTTCACCTGGAGATGGACAGATCGCTGGACTGGCTCCAAATCCCCGACGCCGATGTCTGCATCTGTGCCGGCGACATTCTGGACGGCGGTGTCGTCCCGAGCATCGAATTTCTCGGTGAAGTCATCGCGCCCCATATGCCGGTCGTGTTTGTTGCCGGCAACCACGAGTTCTACAGGGCATCTGTCCGGGAAGGCATGGCCGCAGCCTACGAGGCCGTAGGGCGATACGACAGCGTCTACCTTCTCGAACGAGATGTCGTTCTTTTCGACCGTTTTCGGTTTGTGGGCGCTACTCTGTGGACCGACTTCATGCTGTTTGGCCACGCAGGCATCGCAATGGCCGAAGCCAAGGAGTTGCTAAACGACTACCGACAGATCAAGCTCCAGAAGACGCCGTTCAAGCGGTTTACCCCGCGCGAGAGCCAATACCTCCACAATATGGCTAGGGTCGGGATCGAGCAGGTACTGTCCACGCCATCGGCTTTGGCGACGATCGTCGTTACGCATCACGCCCCAAGCCTGATGTCCGTCCCCCGCGCTTTCCTGCATGACCCGCTGACGCCATCCTTCGCGTCGAATCTCGAAGCCAAGATACTGGAGTATCAGCCTCTGCTGTGGGTGCACGGGCACCTTCACACATCTAGCGACTACTCGATCGGCCAGACCCGGATCATCTGCAATCCGCGCGGATATCCCGATGAAGTCTCACAAACATTCAATCCAGCGCTGGTTGTCGATCTTGCAGAGCTTGCCAATGGCTAAATCGACTACGAAACAACCTGGCTGGCCGATAGATCAACAGAAGGGAAAGGGTCGTCCAGTCACCCTTCCGACCATTCTGGCGTATCTCGGCATTGCAGCCGCGCTCCGCCCACTGCGGCGGGTGAAGAAGAACGTTTTGGCAATCATTCGCATCGAGGCACAAAATGCCGTGGACAGTTACGTCGAAGCCATCAGATTGTTCTATCGACGCGCCGCCTCCGAGGTCCCCGATCATGAAGAGGTCTGGGTAAATGCCGTGACACGGTCAGGAAAAGGACTGCGCGCTGAAGATGAGCTATTCTACGCCGCGCAAGAAAGGAAAGTCGCCATCCTCGTCTGCGAAAGCGACACCAAGTTTGAGGACGACACGCTCCTTTTCTGCGATCTGGAGATATCGGTACCGCGACCAACCGCAAGTCAAGTCGCGCTCGTGTTCAGCCACTTCGGTCACCACATAACTGATCCTGACACCAAGCTCTTACTCTCTGCGACATGGAGAAATTTGCGTTTCGCCTTTCCGCCGGGCCGGTCGCTGGTTGATGGGTTGAGACGTTTGCGGGCGGTGCAGCAACTATCGGCACCCGCGGAGCCAGATACCAGATCACAAGGGCCTACTCTGCGTGAACTGCATGGTTTCGGCGAGGCAGCTGAATGGGGCCTTGAGCTTGCTCTAGACTTTGCTGACTTCAAATCCGGAAAAATCGGGTGGGAGGACGTAGATACGGGCGTTCTTCTGTCCGGACCGCCAGGTACCGGCAAGACGATGTTCGCCGACGCATTGGCGCGGACGTGCAACGTCCCAATGGTCTTCGCTTCGTCTGCACAATGGCAGGCCGCCGGACACCTGAACGACTTCCTGAAGGCGATGAGAGGTTCGTTCGACGAGGCGAAGTCCAAGGCACCTTCGATCTTGTTCATCGATGAAATTGACGCGTTCGGTGACCGGGTGGTGGATGATCACAATGCAGACTATAAGCGTCAGGCGATAAACGGCTTCCTGGAACTCCTGGATGGCTACGAGCGTCGAACTGGTGTGGTGGTTGTTGGGGCAACGAATCTTCCTTCGAAACTCGATCCGGCGATCAAGCGAGCCGGAAGGCTGGACAAACACATTCCGATCCCGCTGCCGGATGCAGAAGCCCGCTCGCATATTCTCCGGTTCCATTCAGGTCTTGATATGCCGAGCGCACAGCTAGATCGTTTTTGCCGCTCAACTCAGGGAATGGCGGGGGCCGACCTCCAGCAACTGGTCAGGGACGCGAGGCGGCGCGCGCGACGGGCCTCGCGTCCGCTGGAGGTGGATGATGTCATAAGCCTATTGCCAACCCTGCACTCCATCCCGTTGGAGCATCTTCGCGCAAATGCGATTCATGAAGCCGGCCACGCGATCGTGGGCCTTGAGCTGCTTGTCGGGGAACTGGAGTTTGTCCGCATCCTGGACAGCGTCACGCTAAGGGGCCCGGAGATCGTGGGTGGTGCGGTGTTCACGCAGCCTCCCATAGGAAGGAAAAATAGGAGCTTCTACCTTGACCAGATTGCCCTGTACTTGGCGGGGGTTGCCGCTGAAACGTTGGTCCTTGGAGACCACTCTGACGGCGGAACGGGCGGGTATGCATCAGACTTGGCTCGTGCAACCGAATTGGCGACGCAGGTGGAGACGACTTTTGGCTTAGGCAGAACACTAATGGTGGAATTGGTCGAGAATGCAGATTTGTCAAAGTTGCGGTCACTCGACCCGGACCTTCGCGGGGCTGTGCACCGAACGCTTGAACAGCAAAAGGAACGTGCGATCTCGATCCTGAATAATCACCGCGCGGCGCTGGATGAGACCGTTGAGGAACTGTTAGCCGCTCGAAAACTGTCTCGAGCCGAAGTGGTGTCTATCCTTCGCAGACACAGACCACCGCCTCAGGAAGGGTCGCCCGCGGCGTCCGGCAACTCCGTCAAGCAGTAAAGGTTCTTCTAGACAGCTACTCTCCGTGGGATACCGAATGGGATCGAGATGACAGAAGGCAACGATCAGAAGGACACCGCTTTAGATGCGGGTAAGTCACTGGGCTCGGGTTTGGATGAGATCGGATGGCAGGCGAATGATCTACGGATAATGTTGAAACCCAGGCCGCTCCGTCCTAGAATCCGCCGGTATTGCGTGACGCCAGCGGGAGATGAACAGGTATGACGGGTGCTCCTTTTGGCTCGCGGCGCGGATGGACGCATCTAATGACGTGCTCCGCCCAGGACCTTAGGCTTCTTCCGCTTCGCACCGAACGCGGACAAGTACGGCGGGCAGTAGTCGAGTTTGCTAGGCCAACTCTTCGCGCTCTTGAGGGGGACCTTGACATCCGATCCGTCACCACTAATGGTTTTGTTAAGGGCAGCCTGTAGGCCGCCAACGAGGCAGCCAAAGTGTGTTTCCGGTCACTCCTGACGGCTAATAGCGGAAAAAACCGGGTTAGGGCCGCGCCGGAGACGGGGCGGCCCTATTGCTAGACTAAGACTAGCGCAGCGAACTGAAAGCGATCCTTCCGATTTCTTTAGCCGGCTTCGCTGCAAAGGCAGTATATCCAGGGCGCTTTACGCCACCTCTCGTTTTGTCATAGTATACGGACAATATTCCTGACAATAAAAACTGAAATCCCTGGTGCAATTCGTCATCATCTAGCTCCACATACATATACCTCGCGAAGCTATTTGTAGGAGTCAGCCTGAGCGGTGGGCGAGTCTTGAATACGTGCCAGGCGGAAAGATCGCCGATGAAACCTATCATATCGTCAAAAACACTATCGCTCCCGTACACTGCCTCAAGCTTATCAAATAGTCTTTTTTCTTTCGGTTCTTGCTTATCAGCAAGGTCAGAGGCGGTTGCGACTAACGCTAAAAACGGCCCGCGGCGGCGCGATTCCAGATTGTTCTCGTCACAGCGGCAGGCCTTCGAACCCTCTAAAAGTGCATTACATTCTGCGATGATCTCTGCATCCCGAAGGGTCTTCTTAACTGATAATACTGCGACTACGCCCTCGGGCGGAACAATCACGGTATCAACCATTCGTTGGAACACGGGGTAAGTTCCGGAGTCATAGATTATTATGTCAAGCTGGGTTGTATGAAGGTCTTGCTCCTTGGACCTTGATCGATCGTTTTCTCCCAGCTTAACTGCCGGTCGAAGGATAAAGCCGGTTAGGACCTCGAGGTCTTTTGGCAGATACTTTTGAAGGTACGAGCGCACCAACGTTTCAACATACCGACCGTCCTCGCCGCGATGCTCCGCCCCTGCGGTATGGGGATTTGGCAGCAAGGTCTCGAACTGCTTGTAGACTGCTAGAAGTGATTTCACCTCTTGATTCCAGAATACTTGAAGACGTTGGCCGTCCATGTGATCCTTCTCGGCGAATAGTTTTGGTTGTGCTGGCGCAGATGCGTATCGGAGGCGGGTAGTTACAACAGATAAGTAAGATCGATTAGTCGAACGGAAGTCCGCGGGGGCCCCACTCTGTCGTCAAGTCAAGCCGCAGAATGGAATATCACCATTATAAGTGGAATCTGGCTAACCCTGCCAGTGAAGAATGATCCAACTCCGTCGTCACCGCTCCTGCTCCGTTAATATCAAGGCCCTGCTAGGCTCGTCGGCGGGTGGATCGAGGACTACAACGAAATCCATCCTCATTCCGCGCTCAAGATGGCTTCCCCTCGACAGTTCATCGGGGCTAAATCAAACTAGCCGACATGTCCGGCGAAACGGGGTGCACTCCAGTGCCCTCGGTAAGGCGGCGTAAAATGGGAGGCGGAGTCGAAGAATAGTAAACTGCCCAAACAACAGTGATCGCGGCGGCAGCAGCTATGCTGCTCGGCGGTGTTTACGGCTAATGCTTGTTGTCTGAACTGAGCCATCCGCTGGGGAGGAATCGATCGAATGGCCAGACTGATCACCAGAGGAAGAACTATCAGATCGTCGAGGGAACCGAGAACCGGTACCTAATCTGGAATGAAAATCAGCGGTGCTAAGGGGATGGCGGCATCGCCCCGGCAACAGCCTTGGCATTCCAATAAGTGCAATGGTCTTGTGCGGCAATCCAGAAAGCGACTATGGCGCGTTCAAGGTTTCGAGCCCGCTGATTTACTCGATCTGGTAGCGTGTGGATGTACTTCTCATGCTGTATCTGTGACCGCAATGAGCGGGAGGTGTCTGCCGCTCAGCGGTGGTCAGCGTTGAAGACAAGAGCAACCGGGTCATGGCCGAGAGAGGACTTTCGGCTTGCAGATAGCGAGTCCAGTAGGCATACATCCACCAGCCTCGCATCTTGCGATGTGCAAGCGGATTTTTTCGTTCCTCAGATCGTCTGAGCGATTAGCCCGTTAATCGGGTTATGCCCGCCCCAGGCGCGCTTGCAGGTCCTGCGTTCCATCGCGGTCAGGTACTTAGATGAGAACAGTATTGCGCTCCGCACGTACTCTGAGGGCTCGTCCTCGTAGGCGGTGCGTACGGCCCGCTTCTGCTGCGCGACGCCGTGTTTCGCCGCGAAAATGGCAGCCATGGCCCGCGTCTCCTTCGCGACCCTGCGGTTCTGGAGCCACTGAAGGGCCGTATTCACCGTCGGCCGGCTGACAGTCCTCGCCCTCACAAGCGCGGCCAGCAGGAACATCCGCTGGTAGTCCGACACCGTTTCGTCCGCCACCAGTTCTTCCAAGGCACCGACCACATCTTGGCTCGTCCGGACGAAGGTGGAAATGTAGGAAAAGTATAGTCGTGTTTGGTGCGGCTTTTCCTTCAGTTTCCCGAGCACATGCTCAACGGCGCTTTCCGATTGGGCGGATCGCAGGATAGGGAGGCAGAACTTCTCGATCTGGTCCTCCTGGTTCGGGTAGTTGCTGATGCTTTCCATCAGGCGTTCGACCGCGGCGTTCTCAAGTTCCACGTTGTCGTCGACCTCGTCGCTTGCTTCTGCCTCGTCGTCCTCGTCTTCCCACTCGACCTCGAAACCGTATGGGCTGGCGCGATTGTAAGACTCATCATCCTCGATCTCCTCGCGGATTTCGTCGAACAGGCGGTCGATCGCGGTCTCCTCTTGGATGACCTCGTCGGCTGGCATGATCTTGGACTTGTACTCGTTGAGGTGCAGGCCGTCTTTGCGTAGCGTCTCTATTAATTCGGCGAGGCCTTGTCGCGCCTCCGCTTCGGACGGGAACCCCATGTAGATGTCGTCCACGTAGCGCGCTGACATAATATCGGCGAGTTCGCAGTAAGCGTCGAAGTCGGAAAGGAAGAAGTTGCCGAGCGCGTCGGAAGGATAGACGCCTTGAACGATGCCAAACGAATTCCGCTCGCGAAACGCCAGCATCATTTCTTCCAGGAGGCTCACGACCTCCGGAGCGCAGCCGGCCGCCGACATCAGGTTCACGAGATGGTGCTGCGGCAGCCGCTCAAAATAGTTCGAAATGTCCGCCTTCAGGATAAAATCGCTATGCGCGCAGATTTCGGCGACCCGCTCCTGAAATCGTTCCCACGCTTCGTGGTTGGGAGCGAACATCTGCCCTTCCTCTTCCGAGGGAACGTGGCTGAACGAACGGCTGCGGTCATGCCCCCCCTCCAGTTCATCCATGATGTTGTCGACGAGAGCTTGGTACATGAAACGGTCGGCGGGCCTGAGAATGCTTCCCGGTCGCGTGAAAAAACGCTCCTTCGGCACACTGATAGTGATGGGCAGTTCTGGCTGGTAGTTTCCAGAACGTAGTTGCTGCTTGATCTGCTCCCACAGCTCATCGCCGGCGCGGCTAAAGATCGCGTTATAGTGAGGGGCCTGTTGGTTTCCACGCGGAACTGAGCCGGTTTTTCCACCGAGAAGTGAGCCACCTCTGAGTATGGTTTTCTGATCAGGGTTTGGTCAATGGGCTGGCCTTTTCTCCTCTCTTCTGTGCCGCTGCGGCCGAGCTGGCCTTGAAGCGGAAGCTGTCGTTTCCTGTTTCCAGGATGTGGCAACGGTGGGTCAGGCGGTCGAGCAAAGCGGTGGTCATCTTGGCGTCGCCGAAGACGGTAGCCCATTCGCTGAAGCTGAGGTTGGTGGTGATGATGACGCTGGTGCGCTCGTAAAGCTTGCTCAGCAGGTGGAAGAGCAATGCGCCGCCCGAGGCGCTGAACGGAAGGTATCCAAGCTCATCGAGGATTAGCAGATCGAGACGGACCAGGGCTTCGGCGATCTGACCGGCCTTGCCCTTGGCCTTCTCCTGCTCAAGAGCGTTGACCAGTTCGATGGTAGAGAAGAAGCGGACCTTTCTGCGATGATGCTCGATAGCCTGGATGCCGAGAGCGGTCGCGATATGTGTTTTGCCTGTGCCAGGGCCTCCGACCAGGACAACGTTCTGCGCTTCGTCCATGAACTCACACCGATGCAATTGGCGCACGGTGGCTTCGTTGATCTCGCTGGCGGCGAAGTCATATCCGGAGATGTCCTTGTAGGCGGGGAAACGGGCGGCCTTCATATGATAGGCGATGGAGCGAACCTCGCGCTCCGCCATTTCCGCCTTCAGCAACTGCGACAGGATCGGCACGGCCGCATCGAACGCTGGCGCTCCTTGCTCAATCAGATCCATGACCGCTTGGGCCATGCCATACATCTTCAGGCTCCGCAGCATGATGACCACGGCGGCACTGGCAGGATCATGACGCATGGCGACCCCCTACGATCCGAACACGCAGCCCGTCATAGCGTTCGACATTGGCCTTGGGTTCACGAGCCAATGCCAATGCGTGCGGCGTATCGATAATAGGGCCGTCGGTCGTTTTCCCGTCTACCAACCGATGCAGCAGGTTCAACACATGCGTCTTGGTTGCCACGCCGGCCTCCAGGGCCAGTTCCACAGCGCGCAGGACGACCTGTTCGTCGTGATGAAGAACGAGAGCAAGGATGTCCGCCATCTCGCGATCACCGCCGGGGCGGCGGAGCATCTGGTCCTGTAATTTGCGGAAGGCCGGTGGCAATTCCATAAAGGGTGCGCCGTTACGAAGTGCTCCGGGCTTGCGCTGGATGACCGCAAGATAATGCCGCCAGTCGTAAATCGTCCGTGGTGGCTTGTCGTGACTGCGTTCTATGATCCGCACATGTTCGCAAAGAACGTTGCCCTCGCCCGCAACGACCAGCCGCTCGGGATAGATTCGTAAACTGACAGGCCGGTTGGCAAACGATGCGGGCACGCTATAGCGGTTCCGCTCGAAGGTGATAAGGCAGGTGGGGGAGACTCGTTTGCTCTGTTCGACGAAGCCGTCAAAAGCTGCAGGCAGTGTCATCAATGCTGCCCGCTCATCAGCCCAGACATCCGCGATCGTGCCGGGCAAGGTGCCATGCGGTGTCTCCCGCCACAGGTCCTGGCAATGCTGTTCCAACCAGGCATTCAATGCCGGCAGATTCGGAAAGTCCGGCATCTGTTGCCATAGCCGTGGTCGGGCATCCTGAACATTCTTCTCGACCTGCCCCTTCTCCCAGCCTGCCGCCGGATTGCAGAATTCGGGCGCAAAGACGTAGTGGTTCGTCATCGCCAGGAAGCGGACGTTGACCTGCCGCTCCTTGCCGCGGCCGACGCGATCAACCGCGGTGCGCATGTTGTCATAAATTCCACGCGCGGGCACGCCGCCAAGGACACGGAAGCCGTGCCAGTGGGCGTCGAAGAGCATCTCGTGTGTCTGCAGCAGGTAAGCTCTGACCAGAAAGGCCCGACTGTGCGCCAACTTGATATGCGCGACCTGAAGCTTCGTGCGCTCGCCGCCTATCACGGCATAGTCTTCACTCCAATCGAACTGGAATGCTTCGCCTGGGCGGAAAGATAGGGGAACGAATATGCCGCGGCCGACCGCCTGCTGCTCAACCCGCCAGTCACGGGCGAACGCAGCGACGCGACCGTAGGAGCCGGTAAAGCCCAAAGCCACCAGATCGGCATGAAGCTGCTTCAGCGTTCGGCGCTGCTTGCGTGATCTCCCGGTCTCGGTCTTCAGCCAGGCCGCCAGTTTGTCAGCGAACGGATCAAGCTTGCTCGGCCGTTCCGGCACAGTGAACGTCGGCTCGATCGTGCCAGCGCTCAGATACTTCGAGATCGTGTTGCGCGAAAGCCCCGTGCGCCGACTGATCTCACGGATCGACAGCTTCTCGCGCAGCGCCATCCGGCGGATGATGTTTAAAAGTCCCATGTGGATCACTCCGTTGCCCCCGTCGCTCTCCGCGTTGGGGGAAGGTTCACATGGCTCAATTCTCAATGGAAATTATGCGCCTAACCGGCTCAGTTCCGCGTGGAAACCAACAGGCGTCGCCCGTCAGCATCCAACCGCCAATCGCTTGCTCCCAACTATCGTGAAAGTGATATCTAGAGAGCGACACCTTTCCGCGCTTAGAAGCCAGCGGACCACAGTACAGCGTCATCGTCACGAGGTTATGGTCAAGCCAAAGCGCGTCATAGCAGTCACGAAGCTTGTCGCGGACGTGCGGGTCCTTGGCATTTGCCATGATGGCCTTCTTGTCGAGCGGTGTCCCAAACTCATCCTCTAGTGCTCGCTCGAAAGCGCGCATCAATTTGGTTCCCGGTAAGTGGACATAAGGGATCAGTGCCCAATTTATCGCTCCTTTCGGTGTCATAAGTTGGATGGTAGCGCCGGCCACTACCTGCTGCATCGCCGCGACACGGTCCGATCGACCTTGAACCCGGTTGGGGTCGGCAACCAACTCGGTCATTAGCCGCGGCGGCTGTGTCCACTCGGGAACGTAACCGTCCTCATCACCATCGTCGCTTAGATCAATTGGCAGGATCGGGCCTTCACCGCCATCGTCGTCTGAACCGCCCAAGAAGGTGATCGTCTCGACACCCCGACTGCCAAACCAACTGGCAAGATCGTTTGTGGCTTCGATGAACATGCCAGACAAAGCGCCGCTTGAAGCCTCTCGAGCCATGATTGCCAGCACCATCGACTCGTTGAGGTAGGGAAGGACGACCTCGCGTACCCTAACCTGGCAAAGCAGTTCATCCACGCCGCTGACATGGTCGCTATCAAGATGTGAAAGAAAGAGCATGTCGATGTCACCGCAACTGGCAGTGATCTTGATTTCGCGCCGTAGTGCGTCCCGCTGGTTCGAGCCGCAGTCGTAAACCCAGCGCCACGACGTTCGCTGTGTCCTCAGCTCGCCACTAAACAATCCGCCCTGGCCGACCGCGTGCTGCACCATCTTGACTTGCATGATCCCTCCTCGGCCTCCGACTCAGACCAAGGTAGTACTATGCTCGAGTCTAGGACACCAAGACCAGGGGCTGAATGACCACGGGAAGGTCGTGAGCCGGCTAGGCGACCATTGCCCCCCAGATCAGCACGGCCGCTGTATATACGAGAGCCGACAACGGTTCAAAGACGACCAAGGCGCACTAACAAGGAATGATGCACCGTCCGCTTTCAACCGCTGGCGCAATGTACTTGAACGACGAGACCAAGCGCTACGCGGAAGCTGCATCCGTGAGCGGTTGTGTCCGCTTTGGCCATAGTCACTATGGCCTTCAGCAGCTTTGCGCCGCCAGTAGCGGTCACCCAAGTCGCAGTATTTGGTCGCCGGTTCTCAAAGCGCACCAGCAGTACCTCTCCTCGCTAAGGCTTTTCACGCATGCAACAGGGGCTAAATCCAGCCCATCCAGCTTGCTGCGTGTC
Source organism: Pseudorhizobium banfieldiae (assembly GCF_000967425.1). Classification (NCBI taxonomy): domain Bacteria; kingdom Pseudomonadati; phylum Pseudomonadota; class Alphaproteobacteria; order Hyphomicrobiales; family Rhizobiaceae; genus Pseudorhizobium; species Pseudorhizobium banfieldiae. The sequence goes on along the minus strand of NZ_FO082820.1, from coordinate 2,209,868 downwards.
CCGCTATGGAGGTGAGCGCGAACAACAACGCTAGCGCGGAAATCACGTAGCCTAGCCAGTCGGGCATCTTAGTAATAACTTCTCATGACTCCAGTCATGTTTGAGAGATTAGGCTCCTGATCTTGATCATCCACCGAACTGCAAAAGGGACAGAAAATGCCCGCTCCACCACATCCGAATTGCCGCGAGCCAGTCCTTGGCTTTCGAGGGTGAGGTTCGCAGGCCCAGCCAGTGCCATTGGAGCTGTCGCAAGTTTCCATGACGTCGCTTACAGCAGTGACGGGTGAGTAGCAGAGGGCTCGCTTCCAACCGCGCGCTCCGGAAGCAGCACAAGCTCGCTCACCGGTAGGGGGCGCTGCAGCTCTCTTGCCTCCGACCACGGTGCCGTCAGCCATCGTTCCACCTCGTCCTCGCTGCCCAGGATCACAGGCATTGCTTTGGGGTGGATGGGAGCCACAACGGCATTCGGCTCGGTTGTGAGGAACGCGAAGAGATCGCAGCGGATGAGACCTTCTTTCACTTTCCGAACGCATTCCCAATCCCGCACCCAGAGACCAGCGAAGAACATCAGTGGCTCGCTCTCGTCGCGAGCGAACCACGCGTTCGGTGTCCGGCCGCCTTCTACCTTGCTCGCTGGATCGGGCTCGGCGAAACGGGTGAACGGAACAACGCAGCGGTTCTCGATGCCAGTCCAGCGAAGCCAATGCTTGCTGGTCGTATTCCGGATGTTGGTCGTCCCACCATCCGGCTCCATCTTCAGCAGCTCCTGGAAGTCGACTTCTTTTCCCTTTGCCCGCAGCTTGTCGGCCCGCTTCGTTGCGGCTTGGTAGAGTGCCTGCTGCGAACTCGGCATGCCCCAGCGCACCCATGACATCTCGCGGATACCGTCAATGTTGCGCACGATGGGTGCCATCTGGTCAGGATAGATGTCGAGTGATGGCTGGAGGTTGCCCAGGCGGTCGAGCGCCTTGGTAATTGCGCGGATGGCTTCCTGATTGGTGGTGACGTTGTAGAGGTTGCACATCTACAGCTCATCCTCATATCTGCTGGCGCTCAGACTGTGAGAACCGACATAATCCTCTGGCCGAACAGAAACGATCCTGCGTTCTCCGACCACGAACTTCCGCGTCAGTGCCCTGACAATGTCACGGGTGGCTTCTGCCCTGGCTGCATCCCATTCGGTCTTGCTGCCCCAGCGGCGGGCATCCTCATCGTCAATATCGAACAGAGCGGTCAAAACGGTCAAGTAGACGTCGTGGCTGGTAGCAGGCTCGCGGTTGCCGTGATCCCAGTGGAACGAGAATGGGTGCAGTCCCTCATAAACGATGCGCCTGGCGATGGCGTGAGTGGCCTGAAGTTCGCGTCGCCTTGATCTCCCGGTGCCCGCGAAGGCGTTGATCGTCACCCGGTCGATGCATGCGATGCGATGCCTGATGGCCTCCTTGAGTTTCCCGGCAGCGTCACCCGTCATGCTTCGCCCCTCTTCGGCGAAGGGCTCCAATCGCGCGTGAAACCCCGGCTCATGGCGGCTTCGGTCAACGCCAATTGAAGTCGCAGGTGTCGGCAATCATCGAGGAGGGTAGCGATGGCCGCGCGAGCATCACCACCGTGCCAGGCAACAGCAGCCTCGACTTCATCGATGGGGTCTTCTTCTACTGGCGGCTCTACAGGCAATGCGGACACGGGTTCTCCTTCGCGCCGAGGCGCGTCTGCTGGGTTCGAGATGTGATGGGAGCACGGCCGCCATGCGGCTCCTCTGTTCTCATTATGTTCTGCGGCGACGTGGAGTCAATGCGATTTCTTATTAAGCATTTCCTGCTGCAATAGCTCGATGACCAAGCGCCCTCGCAAGGCTGTTGCGCCACTGCTCCACGAGCACGACCTGCCGCTGAAAAGCGGGCGCGTCAGAAGGCGTGATCCGAAGCAGCCCGAACTACCTTTTGATCCCATGCCGGAGCGCGTGGAGCCTTGTCTCGCCAAACTGGTCACCAAGCCTCCTCATGGGGATGAGTGGTCATATGAACTGAAGTGGGACGGCTATCGTCTCGCGGTCCACATCGAACCCGGGCGAGTGCGAATCCTCACGCGCGGCGGCCATGACTGGACGCATCGCTTTCCAGGAATCGAGGAAGAGGCGAAACGGTTCTCACCATCGACGATGATCCTCGACGGAGAGGCCGTCATGTTCAACGAACGCGGCATACCGGATTTCGGAATGCTGCAGAACTCGCTTGGGGGCAGGGGCGGAAAACTGCCTTCACGGAACTCGGTGCTGCTTGCATTCGATCTGCTCTATCTGGACGGCCACGACCTGACGCGGATGGAGCACAGCGCCAGGCGAAGGCTTCTTGAGGATGTGCTGGCGGAGAAGACGGGCGCGATCCGTTTGTCGGAGGAGTTCGAAGAAGACCCGGACCAACTGTTCCGGCACGCATGTGTCCACGAGCTTGAGGGCATCATCGCCAAGCATCGCGATCGCCCATACCGATCTGGTCGTACCGGGGACTGGCTGAAGATCAAGTGCGTGCAGAGGGACACCTTCGCCATCGTCGGCTATGAGCCATCCAAGGCGGTGCCAGGTGCAGTCGGCAGCCTCTTGCTGGCGGCCCTCAAGGGCCCCGACTACGTCTATGTGGGTTCCGTCGGGACAGGCTTCAGTCAGGATCAGGCGAGGTCCCTCAAGAAACAGCTCGACAAGCTGAAGACGAGCGTTCCACCTGTGCGTCTACCGGGCAAAAACTTGGTGTCAGCGTCTCCATCGCTCTTGGCCGAGGTAGAGTACCGTGCCTGGACCCATACCGGTACGCTGCGGCATCCCTCCTTCAAGGGACTTCGGGAGGCGGAGGATTGGGCGGAGGTATACCGCCTATGAGCGCCATGCCTAGTTGAAATCGGCGACTTTCACTATTAGACTTGCGATACGATCGGCTAGATCGAAGCCGGCCCCATAAGGACGTGGATGCATTTGGACCTGAGCAAGCATATATTGTCGACCCAGTCTATCCAGCCGAAGCCTTTGATGGAGCGGCAGTCATCGGTACGCAGGACAATGGAAATTGTCCTGGACACGTGGAACTTCTTGATCCTTCGAGAGGCGTACTTTGGTGTCCGGAGGTTCGACAAGTTCCAGCAGCGCCTTGGCATCCCTCGGCAGACCCTGTCATCAAGACTGGCGTCACTGCTATCAAATGAAATTCTGGCGTTAGGAAAAAGGCCGAAAGAGCCGGGGCAACAGTACTTTCTTACTGAACGTGGAAAGGACCTGTTCCCGACGATGCTGTCTTTGATGGAATTCGGAGACAAGTGGCTCGCCGGCGATAATGAGCCGCCACTGCAACTGCTTCACAAGACCTGCGGATGCAGCTGTCGGCCGGTGACTGTGTGCAGCGAATGCCTCGAACCTTTCACGGCGAGGGAGGTTGCGCCTCGTGATGGTCCGGGAGCTGGGTACACACCCGTTGAGACCAGGCCCACATCCCGAAGGAGTTCTGACCCTGCGTTGCTTGAAAGAGTGAGGCCCTGCTCCGTTGCGCGGACCCTTGCGATCATCGGGGATCGCTGGAGTTTCCTTATTCTTCGAGAGGGTTGGAACGGCGTCCGCCGATACGAGGAAATGCGCGAGAACCTTGGAATCGCGACCAACATCCTCTCCGATCGGCTTGCACGGCTCGTTCAGGCAGGCGTTTTTCGCAAGACGCCATATGGTAGTGGGGACCGTTTCGAGTATCGCTTCACGGAAATGGGACTCGATCTCTACAAGCCGATGCTGGTCATGATGGCTTGGGGCGACCGCTGGTTGGCAAATGGCAAGCCCCCGATGCGCCTTCGGCACAAGAAGTGCGGCAATGATTTCTCTGCCGTCGTCGTCTGCTCCGAATGCAAGAAGCCGATCTCGGCCAAGGACACCGACTACAAGCTTAGGTACCCGTTTGACCTTTGATGCGAGGCCGGCGCGTTCGCTTGGAGTGCTACGCCGGCGTCTTGACCGGCTGACCTGCTAGTGCCTTGTCGCGCAGCAACTGGAATATCCGCTCGGGCGTAATGGGCAGGGTCTCGACTGAGACGCCAAGATGGGCCAAGGCATCAGATACTGCGTTGGCAATAGCTGCTGGAGCCCCGATTGTTCCGCCTTCACCCATTCCCCGGAAGCCGCCAACGTTGTTGGGCAAGTCGGCCTCTATGTGTACGATGCCGATGTTTGGTACGGTGCCTGCGACAGGTACAAGATAATCTGCAAGGCTGGCAGCCACTGCCTGTCCATTGTCGTCGTGAACGATCTCCTCGAGCAGCGCGGCACCGATGCCTTGCGCTACAGCTCCATGTACTTGCCCGTCCACGATCATGGGATTTATGATCTTGCCGCAGTCCTCTGCCACGACATAGCGGCGTATTTCAACACCGTAGGTCTCCGGATCGATCTCCACCATCGCCAGATGCGTGGATGAGCAAGCCGTCCCCAGGTAAGGATCGTAGGTTTCCGATGCGGTGAGGTCTTCGCGTTGCTCGCGTGGGATGCGCCCCATTTGAGTATACACAGCTGAGGCGACTTCCTTGAGCGTCATCGTTAGATTGGACTGGCGGCTCGCAATGATACCGTCGCGGATATCCAGATCATCGACGCTCTGCTCCATGAGAAAGGCCGCTGCCCGTAACACCTTGCCTTTAACAACCCGTGCGGCGAGCGTGGCCGCGCCACCTCCTAGCACTGCCGAGCGACTGGCGTAGGTGCCGCTGGACATTGGTACGAGTGCGCTGTCACCGTGTCTTACCTGGATGTCCTCCAACTTACAGCCAAGCTCATCGACGATCACCTGTGCAAGGGTCGTCTCCAAGCCTTGGCCATGTGACGAAATCCCGAAAGATGCTGTAATCGCGCCGGTTGCGTCTATCTCGATCTTCGAAGTTTCTGTCCCGGTGTTGATGGGCATGCCGGGCGCGACCGATATGCGTGAGCCTATACCCGTCAATTCCGCGTAGCTTGCCAGTCCGATGCCCACCCAACGGCCTTCGCTTCGTGCCGCGTCTCTCTGGCGAACCAGGTCCGCGTAATCGGCTTTCTCGCAAGCGCCTTCCAAACACTCTTGGAATGCGGACTTGTCCCAGATGATCCCCGAAGCCGTCCGGTAAGGGAATTCTTCCGCCCGCACCAAATTTCTTCGCCGGAACTCGACGGGGTCCATGTTCAACTCGCGCGCCGCCATTTCGACAAGCCGTTCCATGGCAAAGGTGGAGGAGGGACGGCCAACTCCCCTATAGGGACCCGTGGGCGGCTTGGGAGTGAGGACACCCCTGATCCGGCCCCTGTAGTGTTCCATCCGGTATGGACCAGGGAGGAAGCTGACGACCTGTACGGTTTCCAGTGCGGCGGTCCATGGATATATGGAGTACGCACCCACGTCGCCGATCACGTCTGCTTTGAGCCCGATGAGCAGCCCCTCGCTTGTGACAGCCAATTCCGCTTCGATCAGTTCGTCGAAGGCCTGGCTTGTGGCAGATAGGTCCTCCAGACGATCGCTGACGAACTTCACTGGACGTTTCAGCTTTCGCGCCAGGACGCAGACCAGCATCTCTTCGGGGTACAACGACCCTTTAGCGCCAAAGCTGCCACCGACGTCGGGTGCGACAACCCGCAAGCGTGTTCCGGGCAAATCCAGGCAACCTGATAGTACGTCGCGTATGATGCCCGGGCTGCCCGACGACGTGTGGAGGGTCAGCGACTGCTTTCTGCCGTCCCATTGGGCCAAGTAGGAACGGTTCTCCATCGGGACTGCGGTCTTGCGGGTCATCCTGAAGCGGCCCTTCACAATAACGGCAGCCTCCTCGAAGGCGGCATCAACATCGCCTCGCTTGAACTCGCGGCGAATTATGGTGTTCGTTCCGGCCTCTTCGTGGAGTAACGGCGCATCATCCTTGACTGCGTCGACCTGCCGGATGGCGAAAGGCAACGGGTCGTACTGGATGTTTATGTGCTCAAGGGCATCCTCGGCGGCGTACCGGCTCTCAGCGACGACCGCAACAACGGGTTCGCCAACGTATCGTACTTTTCCTCGCGCTAGGGGCCAATTGGGAGTGGCGTAATAGCCGGGCATGCGGGATGTCGGGATCGCCGGCTTGATCTCGCCTTCGATGTCACTGATGTCATAGATGGCTACGACCCCGGGGACTGAGAACGCTTCGCCGACATCAATGTTCAGTATCCGAGCATGCGGCTGGTCGGAACGCCTGAGTGCTACATGCAAGGTTCCGGCGGGAGATATGTCGTCAACGTATTGCCCCATGCCTGCAAGAAGGCGTGGGTCCTCAGTACGTTTGACGCGGGTCCCGACCATTTTCGGTCGGAGTTCGGCAGGATGTTGGTGATCGGTCATTCGTAGAATTCCGATCCTTTCCGAAGGCCCTTCCACTGAGCGTCATCGTGCCCTGAAATAACAGTGTCGCCGCTGTCGCGCATGGATTTCAGACGCTTGAGGGCCAATCCGGCGAGCTCCATGTTCCAGGTATTCTTGGGCGCAATGCCACTGTCGATATTCTCCTGCAGAGGGGCGGCATCAGACGCGAGTACGAAAGCGCCGTCACGGTCCAGCTCAATTCTGGCGACGCTCATCCCCGGAGTGTGCCCCGGCATCGGGATGATCACGATCCTGCCGTCGTCAAAAAGATCATGCTCGGTGGCGAATGTCTGAAACCCCTGCGGCTGATCCCATTCGCGGGGAAGATAGCCCGCGCTAACGGCACCTTCAGTCCGTGCCGCTTGAAGCTCGGCCTCATGACAGATGATGGTGGCTTTGACAAAGTAGGCGTTACATCCGCAGTGGTCAGGATGGAGGTGCGAACAGATGACAACGTCAACATCATCTGATGTCAAACCCACGTGGTTAAGCTGATGAATGACGGTTTGATCCGGCTCGAACGCCGGCGTCATGACTTTGCTCAATCCTCCCCAACGCGCTTGGGGATCGATAGCGGCTTCGGGATTGCAGCCGCTATCGAAGAGTACGTTTCCTTGCGGGTGGCGTAACAGAGTAGCGTGCACAGGAAGCTCGATCGACTCTTCCTTTGGCGCTCCTGCGACATAGATCGACCGTCGCATGCGCAGCCGGCCACCTTCGAGGAAGTGCATTTTCATGTGAGAGGTCCTCTTTCCCGTGCCAGTTCGCGAACAGCATTGACTATGTTCTCATATCCCGTGCAGCGGCAGATGTTGCCCGAGAGGGCTTCCCGTATCTGCTCGTCCGATTCGAGCGGGTGATGCCGGAGAAGGTCCGTGACTGCCATGATGAAACCGGGCGTGCAGAAGCCGCACTGGAGCCCATGATGCTGGCGGAAGGCCTCCTGGACCCTGCCCAGGCAGTCGATCTCCCCCTGACCTTCGATGGTTTCAATCTCCAAGCCATCGACTTGGACCGCAAGAGTCAGACACGAGCGCGCGCTTCGACCGTCCAGAAGTACGGTGCAGGCACCGCACACTCCATGTTCGCAGCCGACATGCGTTCCGGTAAGGGTCAGTTCTTGACGCAGGAAATCGCTAAGAAGCATCCGCGGTTCGACGGTGCGGGTGTAGGATATCCCGTTGACGCCCACAGTAATTGTTTTCTCAACCATTGGTCGCCTCATTTCTACCGCCCGCTCTAACCCAGGCGGAGCGGAGCGCTCTCTTCGCGAGAACGCCCGACAAATGCCTGCGATAGTCAGCGGAGGCGTGGATATCGGTATTCGGCGTCAAGATGTCGTTGAGCTTTTCAGCGACCGCTTGGAGCACTCCTTGAGTCAACTGCGTCTCCTCGAGAATCTCTTCGACCTCAGGAAGACGCAGAGGTACTTCGCCGACGCCCATCATCCCGATACGGACGTCTCGTGCACGTCCGTTATCCATCCGGAGTGTGGCGGCAAAGGCGGCCAATGCAAAGTCTCCGTGACGCTTGGCGAATTCTTCGAAGCCCCAACCGGCTTCATCGGGCATCACGTCGATCTCCACTGCGAGCACCATTTCATCCGGCTCGAGACTGTTGACCAAAGAACCCACGAAAAAGTCGGCCGCTGGGATACGTCGCTCGCCCCGTATCGACAAGGCGATGATTGTTCCGTCCAAGAACCGTGTCACCATCGGCATTTCGGCTGCCGGGTCGGCATGGGCGACGCTGCCGCAGAAGGTGCCTCGGTTGCGGACCGTGACATGTGCGACATGTTGCATGGCATCATGGACCACCGGCAGATGCTTGGCGATCAATGGATCAGAGGCTGTCTGATGATGGCGGACGGTCGCACCAATCCTTACCCGCTTCCCGACTAGCTCTATGCGGTTGAGGCCTGCGATCCGATTCACGTCGATGAGGATCGACGGCTTTACAAGGCGGAAGTTGATCATGGGCATGAGGCTTTGGCCGCCGGCAATGATCTTGCCGTCGCCGTTCGATTCCGCAAGCAGCCGCGCTGCTTCCTCGACCGTTGTAGGGACTGCATAATCGAATTGCGCCGGCTTCATCGTGCCATTTATCCCATCGCATCGGAGACCTTGCCATCAACAGCCCTGTTATCAAGGCGCTTCGGCTGCCATCTCTTCGAGATGCTCCAAAATTCACTTGCATTATTAGACTTTACGAACGATTGTCAAGTGACCAGTGTGCGGCTTGGTGTCAGTCGCAAAGGGACATAGGTGAGGAGAGAATCAATGGAAATGACGGGCCAGCAGATGATCCCGGCAACAAAGGAAGAGGTCTGGGCCGCGCTCAACGATCCCGAGGTGTTGAAGCTCTGTATCCCTGGTTGCCAGGAACTGGTGAAAATTTCGGATACTGAGATGTCCGCGGTGGCCGTCATGAGGGTTGGTCCAGTCAAGGCAAGGTTTCAGGGCAATGTAACGCTGTCCGACCTCGACCCACCTCACGGGTACAAGATAAGCGGAGAAGGACAGGGCGGTGTCGCCGGCTTCGCGAAGGGCGACGCAACCGTGAAGCTGGAGGCCGTGGATGATGGAACCATGCTGCACTACAGCGTCGCCGCGCAGATCGGGGGCAAGCTCTCCCAGTTGGGCGGGAGGCTTATCGATGTTACCGCCAAACAGATGGCGGGGCATTTCTTCGCCAAGTTCTCTGAGGAGATTCAAGCCCGCAAGGCTTTGCCGGCCTCAGGCAGCCAGAAGCAGGACGGCTCGATTCAAGTTACAGCGCAACATGGTGGCGCGACGGAGCCTGCGCGTCCCGCGGCACCCGCCGCGCCTTCTTCCGGCCCATCTGGCGGAAGCCTAATTGCGGATACTCGTGGGACAGCATCCTTGCCTATGCTGTCCCTTATAGTCTTTGTGTCGGTGCTGGCGGCCTTGGCGGCTTACAGCCTGATCTCCCCGACCCTAACGTCCGAAAGCAGCGTCCTAGACGGGGTATCTCCAGATTTGACGACTGTAGCGCTCTTGGCGATGGCCGCGGCAATCGGTTACTTGTTCGGCGCAAGGTCGAGATAGTCTGCTGTTGGACGAAAAAAAGGCCGGATTGATCCGGCCTCCATGCTTGCATAACAAGACTTATCTACGCCTGACCTCGCTGGAGGAAGTGCTTCAATTCTCCAAAGACACCACGTCTGAACATCATGACGCAGACGACGAAGAAAAGGCCGATTATGAACGTGATCGGCAGGCCACTCGTTGCGAGGAAGTGTTCGAGGCCGACAACGACGGTTGCTCCGACGATGGGTCCGATAAGGGTACCCATGCCACCGAGGAGCGTCATCAAGATGACTTCACCCGACATGTGCCAAGTCACGTCCACGAGCGAAGCCAGTTGAAAGGCTATCGCTTTCATTGAGCCGGCGAAGCCCGAAAGCGCAGCCGACAGGGTGAAGGCGATCAGTTTGTAGCGCTCTGGCTTCAAACCCAACGAGATTACTCGCGTCTCATTCTCTCGGATTGCTGAAAGAGTATGACCGAAGGGTGAGTTGACGGTGCGCCAGATGATCACCAGGCCGAGGGCTGTGCCGCCGAGTACGGTGTAGTACATCGCAGTTATGTTTTCGAGGTTGACGATTCCCAATAGGTAGCCCCGAGGCACGCTCTGGATGCCATCCTCGCCGCCGGTGAAGGGCATCTGGACTGCGAGAAAGTAAATCATCTGCGCAAGGGCCAGCGTGATCATCGCGAAATAGATGCCGTGCCGGCGGATCGCGATCGCTCCAAAAATGAAGCCGACGATCGTCGCAAACGCGGTGCCAGCGAGAATCGCGAGTTCGAAGGGCAACTGCCAGACCTTCGCCGCATGGGCGGCGATGTATGCGCCCCCTCCGAAAAAGGCTGCGTGGCCAAAAGAAAGCAAGCCGGCGTATCCGAGCACAAGATTGAATGCGGCGGCGAAGAGAACGAAGCAGAGAATCTTGATCAGGTACAGCGGATACGTGAGCAGAGGTGCGAGCAGCAGAATCGACGCGACCAGTATCAGCAGGGCGAGACCAATAGACCGCGCCAGGTTGGACTTCGGCAGAGAGGAGGAAAGGGCTGTCATATTCATATTACGCCTCCCGTGTGAAAAGGCCCGCCGGCCGAATGAGGATAACCAGCACCATCACCACGAACACCGCAATTGAAGATGCGGCAGGGTAGAATGTCTTGGTCAGACCTTCGATTACACCCAATGCCAGCGCAGTGACGATCGCCCCTCCGATGGACCCCATGCCGCCGATCACGACGACGGCGAATACGACAATGATGATACTCGAACCCATCCCGGGGCTCACTTGATAAAGCGGTGCCGCAAGCGCTCCAGCGAAGCCAGCGAGACCGACGCAAAACGCGTAGGTCAAGGTGAGCATCAGTGGAACATTGATGCCGAACGCCTGAACAAGCGAGGGATTCTCTGTCGCAGCTCTTAGATAACCTCCGAGCTTCGTCCGTTCGATGACCAACCACGTAATCAAGCAGATCGCCAGCGACACTACGATCACCCACGCCCGATACATCGGCAGGAACATGAAGCCGAGGTTGAGGCCGCCGCTCAGTAGAGCAGGAACGGGATAGGGCTTGCCGGCCGATCCGAATACGTGTCGGAAGAGCCCTTCTAACATGAGAGCGACGCCGAATGTCAGGAGCAGGCTGTATAGGTGGTCCATGCGGTAGAGCCGCTTCAGGAGCAACCTCTCCACGCCAATCCCCGCCAGCCCGACAATTAGGGGGGCCGCGATCAAGGTCCACCAGTATCCCAGGCCAAGTCTTGAGAGCAGGTACCAGGCGACAAACCCGCCAAGCATATAGAAGGCACCATGGGCGAAGTTGATTACGTTGAGCATCCCGAAGATGATCGCTAGACCGAGGCTCAGCAGCGCGTAGAATGAGCCGTTGATCAGGCCGAGCAGCAATTGGCCCAAGAGGACGGGTATAGGCACCCCGAGGAAATCTGTCATTGGATTTCTACCTGTTGAAGTGTGTGTGCCACGGTCAGACCCCGAGGTACCGGTTGAGACGGTCCATGTTGGCGTCGAGTTCGCTGTTGGGGATTTCGTCGACGACCTTCCCTTGATCCAGCACAAAATGCCGGTCCGCGATGGAGGCTGCAAAGCGCAGGTTCTGTTCGACGAGGATGATGGTGATGCCTCGCTCTTTGAGTATCCGCAAGGCGGCCCCGATCTCCTCGATGATGACCGGAGCTATGCCCTCGGTCGGTTCGTCGAGAAGGATGATGTCGGCTCCAGTTCGCAACACCCTTCCGATCGCCAGCATCTGCTGTTCGCCCCCGGAGAGGCGCGTTCCGGGCGTTGCGCCACGTGCCCGGAGGTTTGGAAAGAGATCGTAAATCTCGTCGATGCTCATCCCTCCTGTTTTCCACGCGGGCGGGAACAGCAGGTTCTCCAGTACGTTCAGTTTCGAAAATATGCCGCGCTCTTCCGGGACATACCCGATGCCGTGGCGGGCTACCTTGTGAGGTGGAACCTTCAGGAGGTCTACGCTCCCCAACAACCCGCTGCCGGAGCGTTTTCCGACGATGCCGATCAGGGTCCGTAAAGTCGTAGTCTTGCCCGCCCCGTTCCTGCCAATGAGCGTTACAACTTCGCCTCTTCTTACATTGAAGTTCACTCCGTGCAGGACGTGGCTTTCGCCGTACCAGGCTTCGAGGTCCTTTACATCGAGCAGTGCGGGTTCAGACATGGGATGCTCCCATATAGGCTTGTCGAACTTCGCTGTTGGCGGACACTTCGGCGTATGAGCCTTCGGCGATCACTTCGCCACGACGGAGTACCGTGATCGTATCGGACAGGTCCGCCACAACCCCGAGATTGTGTTCTACCATCAGCACGGTTCTGCCTTTTCCAACCCGCCGTATGAGATCAGCGGTTCTGCCGATATCTTCGGTGCCCATGCCTGCCATCGGTTCGTCGAGCAACAAGACCTCGGGCTCCAGCGCAAGTGTGGTCGCCAACTCCAGTGCGCGCTTGCGCCCGTAGGAAAGTTCGCTTGCCAATGCTCCTGCCTTGTCGGAAAGACCCACACTCTCGAGAAGCGCGCTCGCTTCGTCATCGAAGCGTCTGAGGCACGTATTGGATTTCCAGAACGAGAAAGTCTCGTGCTCGCGGGCCTGAAGGGCAACGCGGACGTTCTCGTGTGCGCTTAGATGCGGAAACACTGAGGAAATCTGGAATGAGCGCACCAGCCCCAGCCTTGCGATGTCCGCCGGTGCCATGCCGGTAATGTCACGCCCCTTGAAAAAGATGTGTCCGGAACTGGGGGAAAGGAACTTCGTAAGCAAATTGAAGAGTGTGCTCTTGCCCGCGCCGTTTGGACCGATAAGGGCGTGAATAGTTCCCGGACTGATTTGGATGTCGACGTTATTGACGGCAACGAAGCCGCCAAACGAGCGCGTTAACCTGCGCGCTTCAATGATGGGTGCGTTTTCCGGCACGCGTCCTCCTACCGGCTCGAAATCTCCTCCAGCGCACCAATGAATGCTGTGCGCCCTCCCTTCCGAGAGGACTTCAAGAAATCACACAAAGTCTAATAATGCAAGCTTGCGTAGTTTGATAATTTCTGCTTTCCTTGCGGCACAGTAACTGTTGTGGCGCAATATGATCGTCTTATTTCACCGCATCAAGGTACGATAGCGCAAGTGCTATTGGCGTTGTGGAGGAGCCTCGACGCCGTAACTGGGAGAAGAAAGCCATGAGAAATCTGAGAGTCTTGTTGTCCTGCGCGGCAGCGTTTGCATCGGTAGGTATGCCCTTGCAGGCGCAGGAGTCAGGGCCGGTAAAGATCGGTGTTCTCACCGATATCAGCGGTCAGTTCTCGCATGAAAGCGGAGAGGGGGCAGTCGCCGCCGTCAAGATGGCCGTCGAAGATTTCGGCGGAAAGGTTCTTGGCCGTCCTCTGGAGGTGGTTGTCGCGGATCATCAGAACAAGCCAGAGGTCGCCGTTTCCACGGCTCGAGAGTGGTACGAGTCGCAAGGCGTCACCATGATCAACAACCTGATCAACTCGGGAATAGCGCTTGCGGTGACTCAGGTGGCGAAGGACGAGGACAAGATCGCCATCGTGAATGGCTCGGGTTCGTCGCGCCTGACCAACGACAGCTGCACGCCGAACTCAATCCATTATTCCTATGATACCTACGCGCTCGCGAATGGTACTGCGAATGAGCTGATCCGCGAGGGCAAGAAGGACTGGTACTTTCTGACCGCCGACTACGCGTTCGGACATGCATTGGAAGCGGACGCAAGCCAGATCGTAAAGGCTAATGGTGGGACCGTCTCAGGCTCGGTCCGATATCCGATCGAGACCTCTGACCATAGCGCGTTTATGTTGCAGGCCCAGGCTTCGCCTGCGGAGGTTGTCGCATTGGCGGGTTCCGGCACGACCTTCGTCAATGCGGTCAAGTCCGCTTCTGAATTCGGTCTCGCAGCGTCTGGCAAGACGGTCGCAGGTCTGCTGGTGTGGGCCACCGACGTCCATGCGCTGGGACTGGAGACGGCTCAGGGGATGATCCTCACCAACGCATTCTACTGGGACCGTGATGACGAGACGCGCGCTTTCGCCAAGAAGTTTCAGGAGCGGGTCGGTCGCCCCCCTCACATGGGAGACGCCGGGGATTATTCGTCCACGATGCACTACCTGAAATCCGTCGAGGCGGCAGGTACGACTGACGCGAAGGAGGTCATGGCGAAGATGAAAGAGACGCCAATCAATGACTTCTTTGCGACGGGCGGCAAAATTCGCGAAGACGGGCGGATGGTCCACGACATGTATGTGTATCAAGTCAAGACACCTGAGGAGTCCAAGGGCGAGTGGGACCTGCTGAAGCTCGTCACAACGATCCCAGGAGACGAGGCATTCCGCCCCCTCTCCGAGAGCGAATGCCCCCTAGTCAAGAAGTGAGCCGACCAATGCCCGGCGGCGACGCCGGGCACCCTTGAACTGCCCCATCAACTGGCGACGGGCCAGGAGCAAAGACGGACCACATGAGCGATCTTCTGCTTGAACGATCAGACGGCGTAGCTGTCGTCACCCTCAACAAACCGAAGCAACGCAACGCTGTCACCTACGACATGTGGCGCGGGCTGGCAGAGCTTTTTCAAGACCTCGACGCCGACCAAGACGTTCGTTCGATTATCCTCACGGGAGCCGGCACGGATTTCTCTGCCGGCGCGGACATCAGCGAGTTCGACGCGATTAGAGGTAGCGCTGACGCGAGCAAACATTACGAAGTTGCCGTAGATGCAGCTGGAGACGCGATCTTTAGCGTTTCCAAGCCCACTATCGCGGCTATCCGTGGCTATTGCCTTGGCGGCGCTGCGCACCTCGCAATGTCTTGCGACTTTCGAGTAGCGGAGCACAGCGCAGTGTTCGGCATTCCGGCGGCCCGGCTGTCGATCGTCTACGGGGTTTCCGCAACGCGGAAGCTGCTTTCACTCGTCGGAGTGACGGAGGCAAAACGAATCCTCTACACCGCCCAACGTTTCGGAGCCGAAGACGCCCTCGGGAATGGCTTTGTCGACCAGTTGACGGATGACGCTTTACAGGCGGCCAAGGAACAAGCGGCTTCCATGGCCCCTAGCGCTCCCCTGACGATCCGGGGAGCGAAATACATTCTGAACGGATGCGTCAGAGGCAATTTCGACCCGGCCGAAGCGGACCGGCTGATCGACGAAGCGAGCGGGAGTCAGGACTACGCTGAGGGGCGAAGAGCCTTCAGCGAGAAGCGCCCCCCACGGTTTCTCGGTCGATAAAGAATTCGAGTGCTGAACACGTTCGCGACGCTGGCAGCACGTTCCAATAGGAGACATGGAATGCAAACCAATCTGAATGGCAAGGTAGCGCTTGTAACGGGCGGTGGCCGCGACGTCGGCGGTGATATAGCTCGTTCGCTCGCCGCAGAGGGCGCTGTCGTAGCCGTCAACTACAGCCGCTCGAAAGCCGAGGCCGACAGTGTTGTCGAGTCCATCGTCGCCAAGGGCGGTAGGGCAAAAGCCTATCAGGCTGACATCAGCGTCAATGACCAAGTTAAAGCCATGGTTGCTGCTGTTAAGGAAGACTTCGGCACGATCGATGTGCTGGTCAACAACGCTGGCTACGTAAAGTACCAGAGGTTCACCGAATCGACCCCCGAGGAGTGGAGGAAGCAGATCGATGTCTGCCTCTACGGTGCGATCAACTGCTGTCACGCGGTGGCACCGCTGATGATCGGTCAGAACGCCGGCCGGATCATCAATCTTGTTGGCGATAGTTCCCGAATAGGAGAGGCAAACCTCGCAATCGCAGCTGCCGCTCGCGGTGGAACCATCGCGCTTGGAAAATCGCTGGCGCGCGAGTTCGGTAGAAACAGTATCACCGTCAACACGGTGTCCCTCGGCCTTGTCGAGACCTCCCATTCGGACCCCGAGTTCCTGGAGAAGAACCGCGAGAAGATCGTGAAGGCGTATCCGCTTCGCCGCATCGGCAAGCCCGACGATATTGCTCCGATGGTCACATTCCTCGCATCTGAAGCCTCGTCGTGGATCACGGGTCAAGTGATCAGCGTCAACGGTGGTTTCAGCATGGTGTGAGCGAGTAGGGGAGGAGCTTGCGATGATACACTTCGATCTCATAGCGCCCGTTGGCGATATTCTCCGCCGCAACGCGCGGGTGCGTCCCGAAAAGATGGCCTTTGAGGATAAGCATCGGGCCATTTCATACAACCGGCTTGACGAGGAGACGCGGGCGCTCGCCTCCCATCTAAGGGCGGCTGGCCTGAAAGAGGGGGAGGCTGTCGCGGTCTTCCTCCCCAACTCGGTCAACTGGGTGGTCGCATGCCTGGCGGTCGTCAGGGCAGGAGGCGTCTCCGTACCAGTGGCCATCGAATCCACCGACGCGGAATTGGCGTATCGGCTCGCCGATGCGGAGTGCTCAATTCTTATCAGCGTTCCGGAAAAGAGGACGCTGGTTGATGCACTGCAACCGCGCCTGGAAAGGTCCGTGAAGATCATAGAAGCGAGCGACACAGCCGGCTTCGAATCTCTGGGGCCCAGCCCGGGTGTCGTGGAAGACGACCCCGATGTCGACCGAGCAGCGTATATCGTCTATACATCCGGGACGACGGGGCAGCCCAAGGGTGTACTGTTGTCCACCCGTTCGATGCTTTGGGTGACATCGGCCTGTTGGGCACCGATAGCGGGCTTGAACGAACATGACGTCGTCCTCAACACGCTGCCGCTATACCACTCCTATGCCCTGAATATCGCCGTCCTGTCCATAATCGCGACCGGTGCGAGTGAATACATCATGGAGAAGTTCTCGACGACAGAGGCAACGAGACTGCTTCGAAGCGGACGCTTCACCTTCATGCCGGGGGTCCCGACCGTCTTCCATTACTTCCTCTCTGCCTGCCAGGCGAACGGCGAAAAACTACTGTCATCAGTGCGGCTGTGCGTTTCCGCAGGCGCGATTATGCCCGGGACATTGAACAGTGACTTCGAGGCGTTCTTCGGGGTGCCGTTGCTCGACGGGTACGGCATCACCGAGACATCGACCATGGTAACGATGAACTGGCCTGGCCGTTGGCGCGTGCCGGGGTCCTGTGGGTTGCCTCTTCCTGGGCTGACTGTGCGTCTGGTCGATCCAAAGACGGGGCTCGATGTCCCTCCAGGGACGGAAGGAGAACTCATCTGCAAAGGGCCTAACCTGATGCAGGGCTATCATAACAAGCCTCTCGAGACCCAGAAGGCGGTGGTCGAGGGGTGGTATCACACTGGAGACCTGGCAAAGTCAGATGCGAATGGGTTCCTTACGATTACGGGCCGGCTGAAGGAATTGATAATCCGCGGAGGACAGAACATCGCGCCAGCGGAAGTGGAGGAGGCAATACTTCTCAACTCGGCCATCATGGATTGTGCTGTGATTGGCATGCCGCACACAATGCTGGGCGAAGTGCCGGTTGCTTGTGTCGTTCTGAAAGACGGCGTGCCTTTCGATCAGGATGCATTGCTCAAACACTGCAGGGACCGTCTTTCGACCTACAAGGTCCCTGACCGGATTTACGTGGTCGGTCAAATTCCCCGCACCGGCTCCGGAAAGATTTTGCGTGTGAAGCTCCGCGAGAGCATCCCCGCCGCATAGACGAGACCGCATAGGAGACGCGCATGAATCCGTTTGTTTTCAGTACAACGGCGCAGATTGTATTCCGGCCGGGTGCGGCAGCTGCGATCGGCGAATTGATCGGGCAAAGGCTCGGTCGCCGAGTGCTTTTTGTGACAGACCCGGGGTTGCGGAAGCTCGGCCTCTGCGAACCTGCGCTCGCGTCCCTGTCAGCATCCGGAATCGAAACGACGATTTTCGACGGAGTCGAAGCCGATCCGTCGATCGGTACGGTCATGTCCGCCGCTGCGGCCGCAACGGCAGGAGATGTCTCGGGGGTTATTGGCTTTGGCGGCGGATCATCGCTTGACGTAGCCAAGGTTGTCGCCTTGCTATGCGGTTCCGGCGAGCCGATCGAGGAGGCATGGGGCGTAGGAAACGCGAAGGGACCCCGCCTTCCTTTGGTGCTGGTGCCCACGACGGCCGGCACGGGGTCAGAGGTGACCCCGGTTTCGATCATTACCGTGGGAGGCGACGAGAAGCGTGGTGTCTCATCGCCGGTAATCCTGCCTGATGTCGCAGTTCTTGATCCCGATCTAACCTTGGGCCTCCCACCCGGGATAACTGCTGCGACGGGAATCGACGCCATGGTCCATGCGATAGAGGCATATGCGTCAACGAACGCAAACAACAATCCTCTGTCGAAGATGCTTGCACGGCAAGCCCTGCTGCTTCTTGGCGCAAATATTGAGAAGGCGGTATTCGAGGGACAAGATCGTGAAGCACGCGGCGCGATGCTCTTGGGCTCGATGCTGGCTGGCCAAGCTTTCGCGAACTCGCCCGTGGCGGCAGTACACGCCTTGGCCTATCCGATCGGGGGGAGATTCCATGTGCCGCACGGTCTTTCGAACGCGCTTGTGCTCCCGCATGTCCTTCGGTTCAATGCGCCTGCCGCCAGCTCTGTATACGCTGAGATTGCCGGTGACGTCTTTCCAGAGATCACCTGGGAAGAAGGAGAGCAGGGAAGATGTGCTGCTTTCATCGAGGGCCTCGCTGAGCTGTCGGTGAAACTCGGGTTGCAGTCCAGGCTCCGCGACGTCGGAATCGGCCAAGCCGACCTGCCGTCAATGGCTCGGGACGCCATGAAACAGACACGGCTGCTAGTGAACAATCCACGCGAAGTTACCGAGGCTGACGCCCTCGCAATTTACAAGGCGGCGTGGTGATGGGAGAACGAGCAAAACCCGGAGATCGCTCTGCTTACAAGGTGTTCCGCACTATCGATCTAAGATGGTCGGATAACGATATCTACGGGCACATGAACAACGTTGTACACTACAGCATGTTCGACACGGCGGTGAACGCCTTTCTGATCGAGAATGGAGCGCTTGATATGCGGGGGGGCTCCGAGGTGTTCCTGGTGGTTGAGACGGGGTGTCGCTACCACGCGGAGATGGCTTTTCCGGATCGCGTGACCGCGGGAATACGCGTCGCCAAACTCGGAAACTCATCCGTACGATATGAAATCGGGCTCTTCAGGAACGATGAAGACATCGCGTCGGCGGAGGGTTTCTTCGTTCATGTGAATGTCGATCGTTATTCGCGGCGACCGGTTCCGTTCGGCGGCAAGGTTCGCGGAGTGCTCGAGCCCCTCCTGACGCAGCCCTAAGAGACTCCTGTAGAGGTAAAATTTCATGGCCACTCTGAGACTGAAAGACCCATCGCTCCTGGCTGACAAGTGCTTCGTCGCTGGTGAGTGGCGAGATGCGAACAATGGGGAAGTCCTGGAAGTCACCAATCCCGCCGATGGTACGGTTGTCGGGAGCGTTCCTCGAATGGGTGCCGGCGAGACGAGGTTGGCCCTGGAAGAGGCCGGCAAGGCCCTTTCCGGCTGGAGAGCTCTTTCCGGCAAGCAACGGGCGGTAATCCTGCGAAAATGGTTCGACCTCCTGATGGAGAACCAGGATGATCTCGCTGCCATCATGACCGCGGAGCAGGGCAAGCCTCTCGCTGAGGCGAAGGGAGAAATAGCTTACGCGGCATCCTACATCGAGTGGTTTGGTGAAGAGGCAAAGCGCGTCTACGGCGACACCATACCGGCTCCCACTGCCGACAGGCGTATCGTTGTCCTGAAGCAGCCGATCGGGGTGTGTGCGGCGATCACGCCGTGGAACTTCCCCGCTGCGATGATCACTCGCAAGGCCGGCCCGGCGCTAGCAGCTGGATGCACCATGGTGATCAAGCCCGCGAGCCAAACGCCGCTGTCCGCCCTCGCCCTATGCGTTTTGGCGGAGCGGGCAGGCGTTCCGAAAGGAGTGTTATCCTGTATTACCGGGTCGGCTGCGGAGATCGGTGGCGAGCTTACGTCCAACCCAGTGGTCCGAAAGCTCAGCTTCACCGGTTCGACCGAAATCGGCAAGGTTCTGATGGCCCAGTGCGCAGCGACTGTTAAGCGTACATCCATGGAACTCGGAGGAAATGCCCCCTTCATCGTTTTTGACGATGCCGATCTGGAAGCCGCTGTTAAGGGGGCTGTCGCCTCCAAATACCGCAACGCCGGACAGACTTGCGTTTGCGCCAATCGGTTCCTCGTCCAGAACGGCATTTACGACAGGTTCGTGCAACGCCTGGCGGAAGTCGTCGGGGCAATGCCGGTCGGAAACGGCTTCGAGGCGGATACTCAGATTGGTCCCCTGATAGATCAGAAGGCGGTAGCGAAGGTTGAGGAGTTGGTTTCTGACGCTGTCCAGCGGGGCGGGCGGGTACTGGTAGGCGGCGAGAGACATGCCCTCGGGCACAGCTTCTATCAACCGACAGTTCTGGCTGACGTGCCGCCCGGGTCTCAAATCTTCAACGAAGAAATCTTCGGGCCGGTCGCGTCTATCTTCCGCTTCGAGACAGAGAGCGACGCGATCAGACTCGCCAACGACACGCAGTTCGGGTTGGCAGCGTATTTCTACGGCCGTGACATCTCGCGGATTTGGCGGGTGGCGGAAGCGCTCGAGTACGGCATCGTCGGCATCAACGAAGGAATCATCTCTACTGAAGTCGCACCGTTCGGCGGCGTGAAGGAAAGCGGGAACGGCCGCGAAGGGTCTAAGTACGGCCTGGACGACTATCTGGAGATCAAATATCTCTGCATGGGCATCGAGACCGACATACCCTAGCCGCAAGGCGCAAAAAACCAAGAGAGGGCGACCAGCGTGACCCTGTTGCTGTCGGCCGCCAAATCTGGCGTTTACGGACGAGCGCGCTCTGCAACCGAGCGAATAACGGCGCGTGTATTGCCGGAAGGCCCTTCAACCGGCTGAGTTGCGGATGCGCCCGCACCCTCTTGCCGCGATTTCGGCGCAGGGTGCCGATCTCATATAAATGCTACTGCTGGCCGTGACTTCTTCGGTAGAATTGTAGACGTCACTTGCAGTTCCCGTTGATTGGGTCTAGCGTTTCCATCCCGCATTTTCGAGAAATGGAAGACTTTAAATAACGTAATATTTACCGTAACTTATAGCTTATACTTAAATTTTTTTGTGAGGAATTTTGGGTTGATCCACCATCCATCCAGGGTGTAGTATTCGTGCACCGCAAATCGCGTCTGACGTCGACCGTGCAATTGGTTTCCGGGCCGCAGATGCGGGTTGATCCGGACGGGGTCGAGCCGGAGTGTTGCGGTGCTCGCTGGCGCGCGACGGGAGGAGCTGTCGTTCGTCGGTGCCCAAAAAATGCAGGTGGGAGTTTCGGCCAGTGTTCGAGCTGCAGGGCTACTATACACTCAGAGAGGTCTGTAAACTGACGACGCTCTCCGCCACGACGATCTGGAGGCTCCGGAGGGCCGATAAATTTCCTGCGCCTGAGAGGCTCACAAGCGGACGTATCGGGTGGCTGAAAACCGTCATACATCTCTGGATGGCAAATCGGTCGACGCAGTGAATACACGTGAGACACGCTATATTCTGGAATGAATGCTGCCCCAGTTCCGCATACGGCGTTCTCCGGTCAAAAATAGCGGCCCGCCTTCTCCAGCTCGATGCCCAAGCCAACTGCCCCGCCCTCGATAACCGTTATGACCCCGTCGATGCCGCTGCCAAGGGACCATTTGGGCGTTTCCGCCCATTCCTTGACCCAGGGGAACCCATGAAAAGGGCTGTATGCTATCAGTTCTATTAGTCCTGTCGGCATTGATCGCTCGACCGTACTGGTGGGGCCGGGGTGCCGGTCCGGCCGGTAGTCTTTCTCGGGAATGTACCGACCCTCTCCTACGTAGCGCAGTTTCTTCTTCGCGGCGGCTTCCATCACGCAAAGCCCGATGGGCACGCCGTGGATGTAGGCCACGGTCGGCCGTAGGGGCGACCATAGCGCGCCTGCGCCATCGGTTTTTGTCATCAATGGATCGGGTCGTATAAGTCGTTCGAAAGCGGGTGCGATCATCACCCGATGTCCCCTGGATTCGAGTACGTGGAACAGGTCGCTTGCAAAGCGCAGACATCGCGCGGCCCCATCCCTGGAGGTTATGATGTCAGGCAGCAGCTTCTTTCGGGGACGGAGATAGCCATCTACACCGTGCTCGCTCTCACGGTAGTGTTCTTCAGCCTGCTTCACCAGCTCGTGCGGCGGCCTTCTCCTTCGTCCCGCAGACGGCTGGGCGGGTTCGGCCTGATAACGGGGCCGCTGCGCTGCCGGTTGGGCAGTTGCCTTCCCTTTGGTCCAGACCCGAGGCACGCCCGGTCGCGGGTCCGGGAGTTCGGGCCGCTGGTGGGCCTTTCCGGTCGCGAGCTTCCGCCAATACCCACGAGGCGGCGTGGGTACCTCGAGCAAACCGCAGACACGCCCGAGGTAGACGTCCGACACTCCCAGGTCTTTGGCAACGGTTGAGACCGGGTTGGACCAAACAAGGTCGTAGAGCTCTTCCCGCGTCAAGGCACACCGTCTCCCGGAGCACCATGCCAGCTTTTGGGAACATTTGGATCATCCCCAAAATGGTCGACCGTACCATCGAGGATAAAGTGCAGCCTTTCCGTGAAGCGGTCCAGCGCGTTTCGCATCTGCGGGAGATACTTGTATTGGTCATACACACCCTCAATGCCCTTTCGTCCATGGCCAATTATCAACTCGGCGACGACGTCGGGAACGTCAAGTGCCGAGAGGGCGCTCCTGACCAGGCGGCGCGTGTCGTGCAGGATGATGTGCTGGCTCCCCGCAGCGGGTGCGATTTCCCGTAGAGCGTCATCGATTCGTCCGCGGAACGCTTTCATTGCCTTCCCGAACCCGTTGATCGGTTTTTGTCCATACGTCGTGCTGAACACGTAGTAGCCGTGACCTGCGGGCTGGTTGCGCCGCAGTCGGTCAAGTAATGAGATCATAGTGTATGTGAGGGGAACCAGATGCTCCGGCTGTTCCTCCCCGTTCTTCACGCGGGACGCTGGTACTGTCCACAGAGCCATGTGCAAGTCGAATTCAGACCAGCGCGATCTGGCCAGTTCCGCTTTCCGTACCGCTCCGGTAAATATCACGGCCTCGAAAAAGGGTCCGTAGGGATAGGGGGTCGCCCTGGCAGCCATCATATATGCCCTCAGCTGGTAGACAGTCGGCAGAACCTTCCTCTTGTTTTTCCAGAGCTTGAGATCAGCGGGGGTTATGTTTGCGACCGGGTTGGCGGTTACGCCGTATTCGCCGCGTCGCGCGGGGAACATCGTCCAGTGGAAGAAGCCCTTCAGCAGGGCCAAGCAGTTGAAGGCCTGCGCGCGTGCCGGCCGGTCGCGAATGTCTTCGAGTAGTTTGGCGATGTCGGCGTCCGTGACGTCCGCGATCGGTTTCTCCAACCAGCTGTTCCCGGCGGGGTCGAGCATGTTGTGACGTATCGTCATGATATCGTTGGCGACGTGGCGGTTGCGTTTCCGCGTCGGTAGGTCGACGATGTAGTCCTCCATGACAGACCTGAACGTCCGCCGCCGTAGCATGAGCCTCTCACGTTCGGCGATCTTCCTTTCTTCTTTGGGGTCGAGGCCCCTTTGGACTTCGCGGCTCCATTGGAGGGCGGTCGCACGCGCTTCTTCCAGTGACATTGCCGGGAAGACCCCGATGGTCTTTCGGGTGGGTGATTTCCCGCCGGCGAAGCGCGCGACGTATACGAAGACCTTTTTCTTGGTGCCGACCCTTATAAAGAGGTTCGGCGTCTGCAAGTCGGCAACGTCATACCGCATGCCCGCGGCGGCGGGCGGCAATGAGCTAATGCCTTCCTCTGTGAGACCACGGTTTCTCGCCATGACACGGCTCCTTTTCGGGCAACATCTCGGGCAACCCCGGCGACGAGCGGCTCATTCTCGCCGACCACCGAAGTAGCGCGCGTTTTCCACGAAAAGTCAACGATTTCAATAGGTTCGAATTCAATTGAAACCTCCTGAAATCATCTGAAAGGAGGCGGCCAGTTGGCTCATAACCGCTTGGTTGGGGGTTCGAGTCCCTCCGGGCCCACCATTTCCGCTCATATCAAATTTTATCTCACCATCCAGTTAGGCCGCTCGCCCTACCGCGACCTACCGACACTGGCGCCGGGGGCCGCCGCCGTAGGGTTGGTAGGTGTTGTCCTCGGGGCGATAGGAGCGGTAGCGGGCGAAGCAGGATTTTGCGTGTTCCCAGGTGCCATAGCTGCTGGGCATTTCATCTGCCGCTGCCTGCTCCACGTTCTGGTTCGCGGGTTCCGCCGCGTCCTCCGCGAAACTGTCTTCTGCCGTGGGGGGCGGCGAGATCGTGTCTTCCTCGGACAAGGCGGCCTGGTTCTGCGGCGTCGTCGAGAAGGGCGACTTGCACTCCCGCCGGCCGCCGCTGTAGGGCGTGTAGCTGTTGTCCCGGGGGCGGTACGACCGATACCTGGAGGAACACCACTCAAGATGCGCCTCGCTCAACTGCGGCTCTTC
Source organism: Pseudorhizobium banfieldiae (assembly GCF_000967425.1). Taxonomy (NCBI): domain Bacteria; kingdom Pseudomonadati; phylum Pseudomonadota; class Alphaproteobacteria; order Hyphomicrobiales; family Rhizobiaceae; genus Pseudorhizobium; species Pseudorhizobium banfieldiae. Next base: position 2,185,439 of record NZ_FO082820.1, on the reverse strand, counting down.
GGGTGCGCCCGCGGATGCCTCAAGCTGGTCAGGCGATATGGAGCCGGTCATCGTGGTGTCGATCGCCACGTCTTCCATGCCATCAGCGGTGTCGCCTGCAGCGGCCATTGCCGTTCCTGCACTTGTCGGCGGCCGGGATCGATCCTGGTTGGCCGCCAACGCCGGCTCTGGTGCCGCTGCCCGACTCGGAAGGCGCTCGAAGTTGTTGCTCGCAGAGTCGATCCGCACCGGATGGTTGGTCCACAGATCGGTCGTGTCCGCCAGCTGCTTCTTCTCATCGCCAGAGGAGAAATAGAGGGTTGCTGCAACGAGACCAGCTACGAACGTGATGACGGAAAAGCAAAGCCCGCCCAAGATCGTCAAGACCACCTTCATGATGCACTCCAGAATTAGCTGAAGGCAAAATGTTCACAGATGGTGTGGGTTCCCTGAAAAACGCATCTGGGACCAAAGTCCGGCAGTCGTTGGGCGCTATCGGCCCTCCGCGTGATTCAGCTCATCAAGGCACCGAAGTCGACTTCCTGGCGCACGCCGCGCTCGTAAAGCTGGACAAGATCGGCCGCGATATTCTCGGCTTCCACGCTGGTCTTCTCGAGCCCCCGCCGCTGACAGACAAGGTTCAGAACGCATTCCAGAAGCTGCAGTTCAGCGGGCTCCAGGGGCCTGAGGTTCGGTTGATAATCAGTCATGTCGCCAGTGTGGCCCTGCCAGTATGAACGGCAGGTGAACCAGCGATAGGGACTGAAGTCCTATCCAATTCCGAGCAGGATTCGTAAAAAGACTGTCTTTTGTCAATTTTAGCATTCTCCTCAATCCCGCTGTAACGGGTTGGTGCCACGCTTTCCTCTGAAGCAGCGTGAGGAACTGTTGACATGCACCAACTGAGCGGGAAGGCAGGGGGTAGAAAGACAAGGAGGGCGCTTCGACGGCAGACCTCCGCGGACGTTGCGATCATCTACATGGGCCTGGAAACGCCAGGCCTGCTGCGGGACCTATCGACGAGCGGCGCGGCAATTGAGTTGAGAGGCGGCTTCCGCGGCATGGTGGGAAGCTCGGTCAAGCTCACCTGCGATGGCTTGTGCACGGTGGAGGCGCACATACGGTGGTTCCGCAATGGCCGGATCGGCGTCGAGTTCGACGGCTGCTCCAACACCGCGGCGAAGGTCCATGCCTATTTCAAGTACTATCATCGGGAGATGATGTTTCAGGTGGCGTGATCCCGGTTGCAAAGCCCCGTCACGCCGACATTACGGATGTCGGCTGCTCAGCCGAATGGCGACATGCATTGCCGCCGCGGCCCGTCATAGGGTTGATAGCTGTTGTCTTCCGGACGGTAGGATCTGTATCGCTGCAGGCACCATTCCACATGCGCATCCATAGGCGCTTCCATGTTGGCAGCACGGGTCGCGCCGGTGAAACTAACCGGTTCCGCAGCGGGAAGGCCTGATTGGGCAATATCCTCGTAAGCGGCTTCGTCCGGCAGATCTACATCCCGCGATGCAATCACCTCAAGATCAGCCATATAGGGCGACTCGCATTCCCGGCGCGGGCCGTTGAATGGCTGATAGCTGTTGTCTTCCACGCGATAGGAGCGATACTGGCCCGAGCACCAGTGTGCATGCGCGGTGGAGGCGAGGTCCATGGGATCCACCGCCCCGGTTGCGGTCTGGTCGAGACCTGGATCTGCTTCCTGCCGGCCCCTTGATGCGAGCCGCATCTCCTCTTCCATCTCGTTGGGAACATCCACGGCCATCGCCGCGAAGACCGGTGGCACCGGTGCCGCCGCGATCCGTTCGTAGTCCTGCGCTTCACGGTTTACCGAGACCGGATCATTGGTCCACAGTGGCGCCCCGTCGAGGTTCGCGAAACGGTGCGGCTCGTCCTCGGAGATCAGCCAGCTGAAGCCCATGAACCCGCCGATGAAGAGGAGTACTGCGAGGCCTAATCCGAGGATCAGCGACACGAGGGACTTCATGGTATTCTCCGCATTCGACATTTCAGGTCTAGAATGCGGGTCGGACCGAGGAGTTCCCGGCCATGCTCCGGAGTGGGTGGTTCAGGTCCTGGTAAGAATCTTCGCCTAATCTGAACGGCGTAGAATACTGGAGACCGCCGTGAGAATTCTTGCCCTGATCGCCGTCCTGATGCTTGCCGCCTGCACGACGACTGTGCCGTCCGACTACGAACCCCCGAAGACGACGCCCGTCTACAATTAAAGTTTGGAAGAATTAAGGATCATCCTGCCGCCAGGCGTTCTCGATGAGCCAGCCGAACAACCAGGCTTCCGCCTTCGAGCGCCATTCTTCTGCAGGCTCGCCTGTGGCCTGCGGCAGGAGTTCGCGTGCAAGGAACGGGTTGCTTTCGTGCCCGAGGCCGCGCAGCCTTGCGGCTATGCCTTCCTGCTGATGACTGACGAGCGTTTCGAGCGACACGGTTAACCTGCTGGCGTAACTGCAATATCAGTTGATTCTAATTTCCGCGACCATGTCAGAGTCGACGAAGCAGCGCAACGATCCGAATTGACCTTCGTCAGGTGAGGCCGTCTGGGAGGATCGATGGCGCAACTGGTGCGTTTGCTGCCGCATGATCTATTTCACGAGCGATACTCATTTCTCCGACCCTCGTGTCCTTGCGATCGACCGTCGGCCGTTTTCCAGCAGGGCCGAACACGACGAGGTTCTGGTCGACTTGTGGAACGCAACGGTTCTCCCGGACGACGAACTCTGGCACCTGGGGGACTTCATGTGGGCCCGGCAGGGGGAGCCGGACATGTTGCTCCGGCGACTGAACGGCAGAAAGCACCTCATCATCGGCAACAATGACCCGGATACAGTCATCAGGGCGACGGGCTGGGCGAGCGTGCAGCATTATGCGGAAATACGGATCGACGGGCAGATGCTCGTGCTCTGTCATTACCCTTTCCGAACCTGGAACCAGATGGGCAGGAAGTCGATCAACCTGCATGGCCACTCGCATGGGCGGCTGAAGCCGATGCCGCGGCAGTTCGATGTCGGGGTGGATGCGAGGGAGTTTAGGCCGGTCACTCTCGAAGACCTGACCGCCGGACGCCGCGGGACGACGTCAGGAGGCCGAGGCGACGGGCAGGGGGGCTGACGGTTCGTCCGGCTCCGTTTGGGAGGGTGGTGCGATCGAAGCGCGAATGCGGCTCTTGCCCACCTCGATCACGTGCCGCATGGCCTGCACCGCCTTCTCCGGATCGCGCGAGGCAATCGCATGGGCGATGCGAAGATGATTGCTTGCAACTTCGGCGATCTTTTCCGGTGAGGCCGCCGGCGAAGAGAGCTGGAAGGAAATCGCCAGCGCCGCTTCGACGATGGCGCTTGCCGACCGCATGAAAGGGTTGCCGGACATGCGCGCGATCGCCTGGTGGAATTCCAGGTCCACCTGGGCGATGGTTTCTGGCGTGTGGCTCTGATCGTCAAACCTTGCCGCGATGGCATAGAGCTGGACGATATCGTCATTGGAGGCGCGCCGGGCCGCTGCCGCTGCCGCCGCGGGTTCAAGGGCCATCCGCATCTCGGCGAGGTGCTCGATGAAGTCGAAGTCCAGCCCGGACTGGCAGCGCCAGCCGAGCACATCCGCATCGAAGAAGTTCCACTTCGAACGATCGAGGACACGGGTGCCGACCTTGGCTTTAGGTTCTATGAGCCGCTTGGCAGCAAGCGTCTTCATCGCCTCTCGCAGCACCGTGCGCGAGACGCCGAACCGGGCCGAGAGTTCGGCGTCACCGGGAAGCAGGGAGCCTTCGGCAATCCTGCCGGCGACGATTGCGCTGCCGAGTTCCGCGACCACATGCGCATGACTGCTGCGACCCTTGCGGCCGGTGATCGTCGATTCAAGCAGTCCCAATCATGCCTCCTTCAGGCGTCCCTCTGCCAAGCGCCCCTCTGCAAGCTTGCGATCCGAATACCATACAATGCCGCGCTGCAGGACAATGAAGGTGAACAGCAGGATGCCGATCACGATCTTCGTCCACCAGGAGGATAACGTGCCGTCGAACACGATATAGGTCTGGATGAGCCCCTGTATCAGTATGCCGACAAATGTTCCCGCCACAAGTCCGGCGCCGCCGGTCAAAAGCGTGCCGCCGATCACCACGGCGGCGATGGCATCCAGTTCCACCCCGACGGTCGCCAGCGAATAGCCGGACGAGGTGTAGAGCGTGTAGGCAATCCCGGCGAGGCCAGAGAGGAAGCCGGAGAGTGCGTAGATGCCGACGGTCGTGCGCGTGATGGGAACTCCCATGAGTTCGGCGGACTGTGGATTGCCGCCGATCGCATAGACGTTCGCGCCGAAGCGTGTGCGGCCGGCGACAAAGGCTCCGATGACGAAGACGAGCAGCATCAGCATGGCCATGGCGGTGAGGCGCCCGCCGCCCGGGAAGCGGCAGTAGAAGCCCTGGATGGCATCGATCACGGGATGGGAGATCGGCACGGATTGCGTCGAGATCAGATAGGCTACGCCGCGGGCAAGGAACATGCCGGCTAGTGTCACCACAAAGGGCGGAATGCCGAGGAAGCGGATCATGAGCCCCATGGCCGCCCCGAAGGCGGTGGAGATGGCGAGTACGGCGCAGAAGGCGATGATCGGATTGACGCCGAGGCTTCCGACCATGACCGCGACGAAGACGCTGGTGAACGCGATCACCGAGCCGATCGACAGGTCGATGCCGCCCGACAGGATCACGAAGGTCATGCCCACCGCCGCAATGCCGAGGAAGGCGTTGTCGGTCAGCAGGTTGCCGATCACGCGGGTCGACAGCATGTTGGGAAACTGCAGGATGCAGGCGAGGTAGGCGAGCAGGAAGATCGCCAAGGCCGCGACGAAGGGCAGGTTGCGGGCGTGGATCATGGCGCTGTCCTTTCCGCCTTGACCGGCTCGGCCGTCCGCCGGCCCGGCTTCAGGAAGCCGAGCAGGGCCACGATCGCCGGGGACTGCAGCGTCAGCACAAGGATGATGATGCCGGCCTTGATGACCAGGTTGAACTCCGGAGGGAAGCCGGAGACGAGGATGCCGGTGTTGATCGACTGGATGATCAGGGCGCCGATGAGCGCTGCAAGGATCGAGAAACGACCACCGTTCAGGGAGTTGCCGCCGATCACCACCGCCAGGATGGCGTCGAGTTCCAGCCAGAGCCCGGCATTGTTGGCATCGGCGCCACGGATGTCGGCGGTGACGATCAGCCCGGCGACCGCCGCCATGAGGCCGGATATCGCGTAGACGAAGAAGAGCAGGAAGCGGGCGCGGATGCCGGCAAGCATGGCGGCACGACGGTTGATGCCGGTCGCCTCCATGAGAAAGCCGAGTGCCGAGCGGCGGACCAGAAGGCCCACCAGAAGCGCTGCGCCGACCCACATCAGGATCGGGATCGGAATGCCGAGGAGTGTGCCAGACCCGAAGGCTGCAAAGCTCTCGTTGTTGAAGGTAAGGATGACACCCTCTGTGATAAGCTGCGCGATGCCGCGGCCGGCAACCATCAGGATCAGCGTGGCGATGATCGGCTGGATGTCGAGGACGGCCACGAGAAAGCCGTTCCACAGGCCGCAGAGCAAGCCTACACCAAGCGACAGGGCAATAACGGTCACCAAGGGGTGACCATCGCTGATCAGCGTCGCGGCAACCGCACCGCAGATGGCGATGACGGCACCGATCGAGAGGTCGATACCGCGGGTCGCGATGACGAGCGTCATGCCGATCGTCAGCAACGCGACCGGTGCGGCGCGGACCAGCACATCCACGAGACTGCCGTAGAGGCGGCCATTCTGGAGGGTGATGTCAAGGAAGCCGGGCGATAGCAGGCTGATCAGTGCGATGATGATTGCCAGTGCGGCGAGCTGCGGCGCGATGCGGCGCAGGCGTCGGGTCAGCGCGTTCATCAGACGACCTCCGTCTGCGACGGCGCTGCGATCGCCTTCATGATGTTATCGGCGGTGATGGCCTCACCGGTAAGTTCGGCCACGTGACGACGATCGGCAAGCACGATCACCCGGTGGGCGACGGCGGTCAATTCCTCCAGTTCCGAGGAGATGACGACGATCGACATGCCGTCGGCGCACAGCTTCTCGATCATCTTGAGGATTTCGGCATGGGCCCCGATGTCGATGCCGCGGGTCGGCTCGTCGAGGATCAGCAGGCGCGGATGGGTAGCGAGCCAGCGCGCCAGGATCGCCTTCTGCTGGTTGCCGCCGGAAAGGAACTTGATGGGGCGATCCGGATCCGGCGGCCGGATGTCGAGAGACCTGATGTACTCGTCCGCCAGGCTGCGCTTGTCGCGGGAGGAGATCGGTCTTGCCCACCCCTGTCTTGCCTGCAGGGCGAGCGCGATGTTCTCGCTGACGGAAAAATCGCCGATGATCCCGTCGGACTTTCGCTCCTCCGGGCAGAAGCCGAAGCCGTGGCGGATGGCGCTCTCTGGCGAAGTTATCCGGACTTCCCCGCCATCGATGCTGGCCGTGCCGCTGTCGGGTGTTTCCACGCCGAAGAGCAGAAAGGCGGTTTCCGTGCGGCCGGAGCCGAGCAGGCCCGCGATGCCGACCACTTCACCAGGTCGGATGTCGAGATCGAAGGGCGCAACGGTTCCTCGCTTTCCGTAGCCGGAAAAGCGGATCGGTGCTTCGCCTGCCTCCACCGTGGTCTCCGCGGCGTGGTGATCCCGGGTGATGTGCTGGAGCTCCCGGCCCAGCATCATGGAGATCAGGTCCATACGCGGCAACTCGCCGATCGGCCGGCTACCGACTAGACGGCCGTTGCGCAGCACGGTCACGCGGTCCGAAATGGCGTAAACCTGGTTGAGGAAGTGCGTGATGATGATGATCCCGAGCCCCTGGTCGCGCAGGCGACGCAGCACGGCGAACACCATCTCGACCTCATGGGAATCGAGGCTCGCCGTCGGTTCGTCCAGCACCAGGACCTTCCCTGACAGGTCGACTGCCCTGGCGATCGCGATGATCTGGCGAATGGCGACGGAGTAGGAAGAGAGAAGGGCATCGACATCGATGTCGAGGCCATAGCCTTCCAGCAGGTTTCGCGCTTTCCTTCGCATCTCCCGCTTGTCGACCAGGCCGAACCGTCGCGGCTGGCGACCGAGAAACAGGTTTTCCGCAACGGTCAGGTTCTCCAGCAGGTTCACCTCCTGGTAGACGGTACCAATGCCAAGCGCCTGCGCCTCTGCCACGTTGCCGGGTTCGATCTTCGCCCCGTCCAGCATGACGCTGCCTCTGTCGCGGGTGTAGACGCCGGTCAGGATCTTGATGAGCGTCGACTTGCCGGCACCGTTTTCGCCGAGCAGCGCGTGGATCTCTCCGCGGTTGAGCGTGAAATCTACGTTATCAAGAGCGGTGATGCCGAGAAAGCTCTTGCCGATGGCGCGCGCTTCCAAAAGGGGAGTGGGTTCCATGTGCGGAATGTCCTGCGGCCGGCGGCCGGAACCGCGTGCGACGATTCCGGCCGTTGGTTCAGGGAGGAGACGGCGAAGCGCCCCCTCCGGCTCGATCAGTAACCGAGGTCCTTCTTGGACTCATAGACCTTCATCGGGTCATCAGCGGCCGTATAGAGCTTGGACTCCGTCTGGATCCACTTCGGCGGCTCTGTCTTGTCCTTCAGATAGGCTTCGAGAACGTCGAAGGCCGGTCCGGCCATGTTCGGCGTCAGTTCCACCGTAGCATTGGCTTCACCGTCTGCCATGGCCTTGAAGATGTCCGGCACGGCGTCGATCGAGACGATCTTGATGTCGGAGCCCGGCTTCAATCCCGCTTCCTTGATCGCCTGGATTGCGCCGACGGCCATGTCGTCGTTATGGGCATAGACAGCGCAGATATCCTGGCCGCCGCCTTCCGCCTTGATGAAGCTCTCCATGACTTCCTTGCCCTTGGTGCGGGTGAAGTCCCCAGTCTGCGAACGGGCGATGGTGATGTTGGAATGACCTGCGATGGCTTCTTCGAAGCCCTTCTTGCGGTTGATGGCAGGCGAGGAGCCGGTAGTGCCCTGGAGTTCCACGACCTTGCAATCCTTGTCGCCCACCTCCTTCACCAGCCAGTCTCCGGCGACCTTGCCTTCGTGAACCTGATCGGACGTGACGGCGGTGAGGTAGAGATCGTCAGGTGCCTCGATCTGGCGATCGAGCAGGATGACGGGGATCTCCTCTTCCTTGGCTTCCTTCAACACCGCTTCCCAGCCGGTGGCGACAACGGGAGCCACGAGGATTGCATCAACCCCCTGCGCGATGAAGCCACGGATGGCCTTGATCTGGTTTTCCTGCTTCTGCTGTGCATCGGCGAATTTGAGGTCGATTCCCCGCTTTTCAGCTTCCTGCTTTGTCACGGTCGTTTCGGCTGCACGCCAGCCGGACTCGGAGCCGATCTGCGAGAAGCCGACGGTCAGTGATTGCGCGGAAACAGTGGATGCGAGGCATGCGGTAAAGGCGACGGTAACCGCCGCGAGAGCCTTCTTCATCTTAAATCCTCCCAGAAGATGATTGGCATATGGACGCTACACAGTTTGCATATTGTCATACTTTTGCAAGACGTTTTTGACCGGTGTCAGTCGGGAATTTGTAGGGAAGATACCTTGATACTGTCATAACTCGTTGAAATGTCAGCGTAAGATACGGCTTTCGTTTTGTGGTTGTCAGACAGCCTGATAATCTATCCTCGCCTTGACAAGCCTGCTTCACGTCCAATAGTGCTATTAATGTTCCATTGCCTCGAGGTGATGGGAGGAGGGTGCCGCGTCGGCATCATTGCAAATGCTCAGGTTGAGGATCCATGCTTCGAATTCTTCAGGTGCGTGACGGCGACAGCCAGGTGGTTGTCGCATGGGATGGTGTCGGATCGGCTCGGGTGGTCCGTGGCGTGACTTCTACCTACGAGCTGGCCAAGGGCGCCATCGAGGCGGGCCAGTCGCTTGCCGAAAGGGTCGACGCGCTCGGCTACGGAGCGGAGGTCGACCTGGAGCTTGCACGCCGCGAGGGGCGTCTCGGCCTTCCTGTCGCGCACCCCGATCCCGCGCATTTCTTCGTCGCCGGAACCGGCCTCACGCATCTCGGTTCTGCCGACGGACGCGACAAGATGCACAAGGCTGCGCAGGCGGCGGAGAAGCCAACCGATTCCATGCGCATGTTCCAGATGGGCGTCGAGGGCGGCAAGCCGGCGGAAGATCAGGAAGGCGTGCAGCCTGAGTGGTTCTACAAGGGCGATGGTTCGCAATTGCGCGCCACGGGCGAGGATCTCGTGTCGCCAGCCTTTGCACTCGACGGCGGCGAGGAGCCGGAGTTGGCCGCCATCTATCTGGTCGGCCCCGACGGCACGCCCTATCGTCTCGGCTTCTGTCTTGCCAACGAGTTTTCCGATCATGTGACGGAGAAGGGCAACTACCTCTGGCTTGCGCATTCGAAGCTTCGCCAGGCGGCGCTCGGTCCGGAGCTGTTCGTCGGCGACCTGCCGCAGAGCGTGGAGGGGACCTCGCGCATTCGGCGTGGCGACGAGCTCGTCTTCGAAAAGCCCTTCGTCTCCGGCGAGGCGAACATGTCCCATTCATTCGCCAACCTCGAGCACCACAACTTCAAGTACGAACTCTTCCGCAGACCGGGAGACCTGCATGTCCACTTCTTCGGCACGGCGACGCTTTCCTTCTCGGAGGGAGTGAAGACCGAGCCGGGCGACGTCTTCGAAATCTCGGCCGAGCCCTTCAAGCTCCCGCTCGTGAACAGGCTGACCGTCGCCGCGGCGACACCGGTCTTCGTCCGCAAGCTCTGAGGTCGCGATGACCATCCGCCTCGCCATTGTCGGGCTAGGGAAGATTGCCAGGGATCAGCATCTCGGGGCGATCGCCGCGAGCGCGGGGATCGAGCTCGTCGCCGTTGCAAGCCGCAACGCCGCACTGGACGGCATTGCCTCGTTCAACGACATCGACGAACTCCTCGCCTCGAACATGGAAGTGGATGCCGTATCCCTTTGCACGCCGCCGCAAGGTAGGTTCGCGCAGGCAAGGGCGGCCCTCTTGGCAGGCAAGCATGTCATGCTGGAAAAGCCACCCGGTGCGACGCTGGCGGAGGTCTATGCTCTTGAGGCCCTGGCGAAGGCCAGGAATGTCACCCTCTTCGCCACCTGGCATTCCCGGGAAGCCGCCGCCGTCGAGCCGGCACGCGCGCTGCTCGCCGGCCGCACCATCCGCAGCGTTGCGGTTGAGTGGAAGGAGGACGTGCGCCATTGGCATCCGGGCCAGGCCTGGATCTGGGAGTCTGGCGGCCTTGGTGTGTTCGACCCCGGAATCAATGCGCTGTCGATCGTGACCCGCATCCTGCCGGAGGCGTTCCACCTCGTGCGCTCCGACCTCTTCTTCCCGGAAAACCGCGCCGCGCCGATTGCTGCGACGCTGTCTTTCAAGACTGGTTCAGGGGTTCCAGTCGAAGCCGAATTCGACTGGCGACAGACCGGACTTCAAACCTGGGACATCCGCATTGAAACGTCCGAGGGGCCGGTGGTGCTGACCCATGGCGGCAGCCGGTTGACTGTCGACGGCGAACCGCGGATCGTCGAGGAGGACCAGGAATACCGCAACCTGTACCGTCACTTCGTGTCGCTGGTCGGTGACAGTCGCATCGATGCCGATTTCACGCCGCTGGTGCATGTCGCCGACGCCTTCATGCTGGGAAGACGCACGGCCGTAGAGGCTTTCGAGGACTGACGGCATCCACGCCGTCCGTCCCAATTCAACGCTTGAGAAGAAGAACATGAGCAATTCCGAGAACCTGCCCTCCACCGAGATCGCCGAGACCGACCACCGTCGTGGCGAAGCGCGCAAGCTGCGCTCCCGCGCCTGGTTCGACAATCCGGCCAATGCCGACATGACGGCGCTCTACCTGGAGCGCTACATGAATTTCGGCCTCAGCCAGGCCGAGCTGCAGTCGGATCGGCCGATCATTGGCATCGCCCAGACCGGTTCCGACCTTTCGCCCTGCAATCGCCACCATCTGGAGCTGGCCAAGCGACTGCGCGAAGGCATCCGCGAAGCAGGCGGTATTGCGATCGAGTTCCCGGTTCATCCGATCCAGGAGACCGGCAAGCGTCCCACGGCGGGCCTGGATCGCAATCTCGCCTATCTGGGCCTCGTAGAGGTCCTCTACGGCTATCCGCTCGACGGCGTCGTGCTGACGATTGGATGCGACAAGACCACGCCGGCCTGTCTCATGGCTGCCGCGACGGTCAACATCCCCTCGATCGCGCTGTCCGTAGGACCGATGCTGAACGGCTGGTTCCGCGGCGAACGGACGGGTTCTGGCACCATCGTCTGGAAGGCACGTGAACTTCTGGCGAAGGGCGAGATCGACTATGCGGGCTTCGTCAAGCTCGTTGCTTCCTCGGCGCCATCCACCGGCTACTGCAATACGATGGGCACGGCGACGACGATGAACTCGCTCGCCGAGGCGCTTGGCATGCAGTTGCCGGGCTCCGCCGCAATCCCGGCGCCCTACCGCGACCGCCAGGAGGTTTCCTACCTGACGGGGCTCAGGATCGTCGAGATGGTGAAGGAGGACCTGAAGCCATCCGACATCATGACCCGCGAAGCCTTCATCAACGCCATCCGCGTCAACTCCGCGATCGGAGGCTCCACCAATGCGCCGATCCACCTGAACGGCCTTGCCCGCCACATGGGCGTGGACCTGTCGGTCGACGACTGGCAGACGTATGGGGAAGACGTGCCCCTGCTCGTCAACCTGCAGCCGGCCGGTGAGTACCTTGGGGAAGATTACTACCATGCCGGCGGCGTTCCGGCGGTCGTCAACCAGCTTATGAGCCAAGGCCTCATCCACGAGGACGCCATGACGGTCAACGGTAAGACGATCGGCGAGAACTGCCGCGGTGCGATCATCGAGGACGAGAAGGTCATCCGCCCCTTTGATCAGCCGCTCAAGGAGCGCGCCGGCTTCCGCGTGCTGCGGGGCAACCTGTTCTCCTCGGCGATCATGAAGACCAGTGTCATCTCGCCCGAGTTCCGGGACCGCTACCTTTCCAATCCGGACGACCCTGACGCGTTCGAAGGTCGTGCGGTGGTCTTTGATGGACCGGAGGACTACCACAAGCGGATCGACGACCCGTCGCTGGAAATTGACGCCAACACGGTGCTGTTCATGCGCGGCGCCGGTCCAATCGGCTATCCCGGTGCTGCCGAAGTCGTCAACATGCGCGCTCCGGACTACCTGCTCAAGCAGGGCGTTACCTCGCTGCCATGTATCGGTGATGGACGCCAGTCCGGCACGTCCGGCAGCCCGTCCATCCTGAACGCTTCGCCCGAAGCCGCTGCCGGCGGCGGCCTGGCGCTCTTGAAGACGGGCGACCGCGTCCGCATCGATGTCGGTCGCGGCACGGCGGACATCCTGATCTCGGACGAGGAACTGGCGACGCGCCGTCGCGAGCTCGACGCCCAGGGCGGCTATCACTATCCGAAGCACCAGACGCCCTGGCAGGAAATCCAGCGCGGCATTGTCGGGCAGATGGAATCAGGCGCGGTTCTCGAGCCCGCCGTGAAATACCAGCGGATCGCGCAGACGGAAGGCATTCCGCGCGACAACCACTGAGTTGACAGAGGGGACGGGGGCAGGGGGTCTCCGTCCCATTTTACCTGCGGGTCGTGGAGCCCGTTCATTTGGAGGAGCAGTCATGAAGTTCATGAAGTATCTGACGACAGCCGCAATGCTGGCGTCCATGGCATTTGCCGCACCGGCGTCTGCGCAGGAGAAGGGCCTCGTCGGCGTCGCCATGCCGACCAAGTCCTCGGCGCGCTGGATTGCCGATGGCGACAACATGGTGAAGGTGCTGCAGGAGCGCGGCTACGAGACGGATCTGCAGTATGCGGAAGACGACGTGCCGAACCAGCTTTCGCAGATCGAGAACATGATCGTGAAGGGCGCCAAGGTGCTGGTGATCGCCTCGATCGACGGCACGACGCTTTCCGACGTCCTGCAGCAGGCCGCCGATCAGGGCATCAAGGTCATCGCCTATGACCGCCTGATCCGTGACAGCGCTAACGTGGACTACTACGCCACGTTCGACAATTTCCAGGTGGGCGTCCTGCAGGCGCAGTCCATCGTCGACGGCCTGAAGGCCAGCGGCAAGGAAGGCCCCTGGCACATCGAGCTCTTCGGCGGCTCGCCGGACGACAACAATGCCTACTTCTTCTATGATGGCGCGATGAGCGTTCTTCAGCCGATGATCGACAGCGGCGAGCTCGTCGTCGGCAGCGGCCAGACCGGCATGGACAAGGTGGCGACGCTTCGCTGGGACGGTGCGACTGCACAGGCGCGCATGGATGCGCTTCTGAGCTCGACCTATGCCGACAAGCGCGTCGATGCGGTACTGTCGCCCTATGACGGCATCTCGATCGGCATCCTGTCGTCGCTGAAGGGCGTCGGCTACGGCTCCGGCGACATGCCGATGCCGATCGTATCCGGTCAGGATGCGGAAGTGCCTTCGGTCAAGTCCATCCTTGCCGGCGAGCAGTACTCGACGATCTTCAAGGATACCCGCGAGCTTGCCAAGGTGACGGTCGACATGGTCGATGCCGTGATGGGTGGCAAGGAGCCGGAAGTCAACGACACCAAGACCTATGACAACGGCGTCAAGGTCGTGCCGTCCTATCTCCTGAAGCCGGTGGTCGTGAACAAGGACAACTGGGAAGAAGTGCTTGTCGGCAGCGGTTACTACACCGCCGACCAGATCAAGTAATGTACGGGAAGGCGCCCGACGAGGGCGCCTTCATCTCACACGGAGTTCCGGATGCTTGCACCCGTGGTTTCGGCGGATCGACCGCCCATTCTCGAGATGCGCGGCATCTCGAAATCATTTGGCGCCGTCAAGGCGCTTTCCGACGTGAGCTTCACCGTGCGCGAAGGAGAGATTCACGCGTTGGTCGGGGAGAACGGTGCGGGAAAATCGACCCTGATGAAGGTCCTCTCCGGCGTCTATCCGCATGGCAGCTACGAAGGTTCGATCCTGTTCGACGGTCAGGAGCGCCAATTCCGCGACATCAACGATTCCGAAGCACTCGGCATCATCATCATCCATCAGGAACTGGCGCTCATTCCGCTGATGTCGATTGCGGAGAACATTTTCCTGTCGAACCCGCCGTCGCGCTTCGGCATCATCGACAGGCCGGCCGTCCACGAGCGCACAAAGGCGCTGCTTGCGAAAGTCGGCCTCAGCGAAGCGCCGGACGCACTGATCACCAATCTGGGGGTCGGCAAGCAGCAGCTGGTGGAAATCGCAAAGGCGCTGTCGAAGGACGTGCGCCTGCTGATCCTCGATGAACCGACCGCCAGCCTCAACGAGAGGGACAGCGCGGCGCTGCTGGAACTCCTGAAAGAATTCCGGGCGCAAGGGATCACCTCGATCCTGATCTCCCACAAGCTGAACGAGATTTCCGCCGTCGCGGACCGTATCACGGTTCTTCGTGACGGCCGCACGGTCGGTACCCTCGACTGCCACGAAGGCGTGGTGGAGGAGGACGAGATCATCCGCAGGATGGTAGATCGCGACATGGAGAGCCGCTATCCGAAACGCGAACCGAAGATCGGCGACGTGATTTTCGAGGTGAAGGACTGGTCGGTCTACCATCCGCAGCATTCGGAGCGCCACGTCGTCAAGAACGTCTCCATGCACGTCAGAGCCGGTGAAGTCGTCGGCATTGCGGGCTTGATGGGAGCCGGCCGCACCGAATTCGCCATGAGCCTCTTCGGGCGCTCCTGGGGACGCGATATCTCCGGAACGGTACGCCTGCGCGGCAAGGAGATCGACGTGTCCGACGTCCACAGGGCGATCAGGGCCGGTTTGGCCTATGTCACGGAGGACCGCAAGCAGCTCGGACTGATCCTGCCGGAAGACATCCGCAAGAACGTCTCCCTGGCGCATCTCGGCGGCGTCTCGTCGCGCGGCGTCATCGACGACATCCGCGAAATGAAGGTGGCCCAGGAGTTCCGCAACCGCATGCGCATCCGCAGCCACAACGTCTACCAGGAGACGGGCAAGCTCTCCGGGGGCAACCAGCAGAAGGTGGTGCTATCGAAGTGGCTCTTTACCAACCCGGATCTGCTGATCCTCGATGAGCCCACCCGCGGCATCGATGTCGGCGCCAAATACGAGATCTATTCGATCATCAACGAACTGGCGGACGCCGGTAAGGCTGTCATCGTGATATCGTCTGAAATGCCGGAACTGATCGGCATCTGCGACAGGATCATGGTGATGCACGAGGGAGATCTCGTTGGTGAAGTGGCCGGAGAGGAGGCCACACAAGAGAACATCATGCGTGCCATCATGCGCCGCAAAGAGAGGGAAGAATGAGTAACCCGCCCAACACCATGGCCTCGCCTCAGCGGGGCACCGGCTTCTGGAAGGAGAACCTGCGCGAATACGGGATGATGATCTCGCTGCTGGCGATCGTGATCTTCTTCTACTTCGCGACCGATGGCGTTGTCCTCAAGCCCCTCAACCTGACCAATATCATCCTGCAGAACAGCTACATCGTCATCATGGCGCTTGGCATGCTGATGGTGATCGTGACCGGACACATTGACCTCTCCGTCGGATCCGTCGCCGGTTTCATTGGCGCAGTCGCAGCCATGTTGATGGTGCAGTACGACGTCCATTTCGTTGTCGCCGCCATCCTCTGCCTAGTGCTTGGCGGTTTAATCGGGGCGGTTCAAGGATTCTGGGTTGCCTATTTCAAGATCCCGTCCTTCATCGTGACCCTGGCTGGGATGCTGGTCTTCCGTGGCCTCATGATCGCCGTACTGAGCGGTCGATCGATCGGACCGTTCGATCCGACGTTCCAGAAGCTGTCGTCGGGCTACATCCCGGAACTCATCACCTCGGCAAACGGCCTCTATGTCACCTCGCTTATCCTTGGCCTGGCCCTGGCTGCGCTGCTTGTCTGGCAGAATTTCCAGAGCCGGGCGCGTCGTGTTTCGCATGATGTGGAAACGGAGCCCTTCGGTTTCTTCGTCGCCAAGAACATCGTCATCTTCGCGATTGTCGGCTATATCGCCTACCTGATCGCTTCGCACCGGGGCATGCCGAACGTTCTGATCATCATGGCGCTGCTGATCGCGACCTATGCCTTCTTTACCAATCGTACGATCCTCGGGCGGCAGATCTACGCGGTCGGCGGCAATGAAAAGGCCGCCGCGCTTTCGGGTATCAAGACCGCGCGGCTGACCTTCTTCACCTTCGTCAACATGGGTGTCCTGGCTGCTCTTGCGGGCCTTGTCTTCGCTGCCCGCCTGAATACGGCGACGCCCAAGGCCGGCCTCGGTTTCGAGCTCGACGTCATCGCGGCCTGCTTCATCGGCGGGGCTTCGGCCTATGGCGGCGTGGGCAAGGTGACCGGTGCGGTTATCGGAGCCTTCATTATGGGGGTGATGAACAACGGCATGTCGATCCTCGGGATCGGGATCGACTACCAGCAGGTGATCAAGGGGCTCGTGTTGCTCGGCGCAGTCTGCGTCGACGTCTATAACCAGCGGCGCTGACCCTGCGCCATCCTTGAAGGCGCGCCCGGCGCGCCTTGACCTTTTCTGTCTGGCGCATGCCGGAACCGGCCGCCGGGCTGCGCGTTCGCCTGTCTTTACGGGAGAGTGCGAATGGATCGACTGAGTTCCGAATGGCTGGCGCGTTCGGGCTACGCCGCCCGCGGCATCGTCTACATCCTGGTCGGGGGCATGGCGTTGCTTTCGACCGTTGGCGGCGGGGAAGCGGATTCGAAATCAGCGATGCAGATGGTCCTCGAGCAGCCGCTTGGCGCGGTCTGGCTAGGACTGATCGGTATCGGCTTGGTTGGCTTCATTGTATGGCGGCTGGCGCAGGCAATCCTGAATGCCGACCAGCACGACAACAACATGAAGGCCTACGTCATCCGAGCAGCTATGTTCGTGAGTGCCGTCACATATACGGGTCTGGCTTCCTATGCCATCGGACAGGCATTGAAGATTTCGTTCGGCAGTGGTTCCGGCAACAGCCGGGAAAGTTGGACTGCCTGGCTGATGCAGCAACCATTCGGGCCATATCTGGTTGCAGCTCTCGGCCTCGTGGTGATCGGGGCCGGCGCGGTGCAGGTGTACAAGGGTGTGACGCGGCGATACGAAAAGTTCGTCCGCATCAGCGGCGGACATAAGCGGCTTCTCGACCTTCTGTGCATTTATGGCTTGGCCGCACGCGGAGTGATCTTCGCCATCATCGGCGGCTTCTTCCTGTATGCGGCCTGGGCTGCTGACCCGCAGCAGGGGGGAAGCACGGCGGATGCGTTGGCCTGGGTGCGGAGCCTGCCCTTTGGTGGCGTTCTCTACGGGTTGGCGGCGCTCGGGCTATTTGCCTTTGGTGCCTATGGTGTGATCGAGGCCAGGTATCGCATTATCCGGGAACCCTCGCTAAGTGAGGCACGGCATGCGCTACGAACGTGAGCGATGGCAGAAATCTTCAGGAGTGAGGGATGGTGTTTGATCAGAGGGTTGGCCGCAAGATCATCGACCGGATCTTAACGTTCGAGCCGATGAGCCTTATCCTTATTGCCGTCGCAGCCGGCGGTCTATTTCTCTTCCTACAGCTCACTGGAGAGGTCATCGAAGGGGATACGCACGCTTTCGATGAGCAATTCCTCCTGCTGCTTCGCTCGGCTGCAGACCCGGTCAATCCGATCGGGCCGAACTGGCTGCCGCATGCCATGGATGACATCACCGCGCTTGGCGGCGTGACCGTGCTGTCGCTGATGACGGCGATGGTAGTCGGTTACTTGCTACTCGCTCGCAGAGGGAAGATCGCGCTTTTCACGCTCGTGTCGGTGGCTGGTGGATGGGCTCTGAGCGCCGCGTTAAAGGTCGGCGTGGCGCGCCCGCGTCCCGATATCGTACCGCATCTGGTCGAGGTCCATGACCTGAGCTTTCCGAGCGGTCATGCCATGGTGTCGGCCGCGACCTATCTGACGTTGGGAGCGCTCCTCTCACGGGCCGAACCGACGCGCACGACGCGTTTTTATACCATCGGCGTTGCGATTTTCCTCACCTTCATCATCGGTTTGAGCCGCGTCTATCTTGGTGTACATTATCCGACGGACGTGCTCGGCGGCTGGTGTGCCGGTGCGACCTGGGCCTTGATCTGCTGGCTGATCGCCCGCCGTTATATCGCCCAAACACCGGGTTAAGTGCGTCGCTCGCCGATGGGGAAAACGAGGTTCGTGCTTGAGCAAAGCGGTATCAACCTCTAGACCTTGAGCGGCTGGAGCATGGCCGAAAATCAGGTGGGACACGTTGATCGATCCATACGAGACCCTCGGCGTCGCGCGCGATGCCGATGCCGCGCAGGTCAAGAACGCTTATCGCAAGCGCGCCAAGAACGCCCATCCGGACACCGGGGGCGACATCGACGCCTTTGCGAAGCTGAAGACGTCCTACGAGCTGCTCTCCGACCCGGTGCGCCGCAAGGTTTTCGACGAAACGGGCTATGATCCGACCTTGGCCGATACCAAGGACCTCGAGGGCCTGCTGGTTCTGGAAGGCCTCATTAACGATTTCATCCTGGACGAGCGGGAACCTGGCAGTTTCGATCCGGTGGCTGCGATGCGGCGCAAGCTGACGGACAAGATCGTCAATGTGCGCTTCCATATCCTCGAACTGGAGAGGCATCGGGCGAGGATTCGCAACCACCTTGACCGGATCGGCAAGCGGCCGGAAACCGATTTCCTCGGCAGCATGATGCGGGCCCGAAGCGAATCGATAACCGAGGCGATCGGCAAGGCCGAAGCCCAGATCGCCACGATCGAACAGGCTTATCAGATGCTCGATGGCTATTCCTACGAAATCGAAGTTGAGGCCAAATCCGCTGCCGAGTAGCTGTCGCCTCTGGCCGTGTCCCCGCTATCGCCTAGCTTAGCGTTGTGAGACAGCATGGAGGCGGCAGATGGTGATCGATCACTTCTTTCTTTCGGAAAACGACTGGGTTCCCAACAATCCGCATCTGCCAGTAATCGTCTGCCACGGCATTGCGGCGGCGGAGGGCGATCTGGCAACGACCTTCGAGAAGACCTTTGCCCGCAACGGCTGGCAGGGGATCTGGCGAAACGGCATCTTCGACTATCATCACTACCACACGATGGCGCATGAAGTGCTGGGGATTGCTCGCGGCCAGGGCGTCGTCATGCTCGGGGGGCCGGGAAGCCGGCAAGTGAAGGTGGCTGCGGGCGATTGCCTGATCCTGCCGGCCGGTACCGGGCATTGCCGGTTGTCGGCCAGCGACGATTTCGTCGTCATCGGTGGCTATCCGCCCGGACAGGACCCCGACCTTCGGCGGGACGCGCCGGGCGAAGCTGGACTCCACATCATTGCTACACTGCCTGTTCCGCAGAGCGATCCGCTTGGAGGCGAAGCCATCGCTACGCTGTGGCGCAGCGATGACTGATATCGGCTGTCAGCCTTTCCAGCGCAGGTAGATGGTCGAGAGCGGTGGCAGCACCAGTTGCACCGATTGCTCCTTGCCATGCGAGGAAACCCCGTCTGTCCACGCATCGACATTCCCGAGGTTGGAACCGCCGTAGCAGGAGGCGTCTGAGTTCAAAACCTCTACCCAGCGACCCGGACGTGGTACGCCCAGCCGGTAATCGTGGCGGGGCACGGGGGTCATGTTCGACAGGGCAAGAATGCAGGATGAGCGATCCTCCGACCACCGCATGATGCCGAAGATCGAGTTTTCGGCATCGTCTCCAACTGCCCATTCGAAGCCCTCTGGATGAAGGTCGCCGTACTGAAGCGCAGGCTCGTCAGCATAGAGATGGTTGAGGTCGCGGATCAGGCGTTGCACGCCGGCGTGCATCGGATCGTCAAGCAGGTCCCAATGCACAGAGCTGTCATGGTTCCACTCGGTTCCTTGCGCGATTTCGCCGCCCATGAAGAGCAGCTTCTTGCCCGGATGGGCCCACATGAAGCCAAAATAAGCTCGTAGGTTCGCGTGTTTCTGCCAGATGTCGCCGGGCATCTTGCCGAGGAGGGAGCCCTTGCCGTGGACCACCTCGTCGTGTGACAGCGGCAGCATGAAGCGCTCGGAATAGGCGTAGACCATTCCGAACGTCATCATGCCATGATGATATTTCCGGTAGACCGGATCCTCCTGCATGTAATGTAGGCTGTCATGCATCCACCCCATGTTCCATTTGAAGTCGAAGCCGAGCCCGCCTTCCTCCGGCGGACGCGTGACGCCAGGCCACGCGGTGGATTCCTCGGCTACCGTGAAAGCATGCGGGCATCGCTGATGGATGATGCTGTTCAGGTGCTTGAAGAATTCGACCGACTCCAGGTTTTCCCGACCGCCATACTGGTTCGGTATCCACTCGCCGGCATTGCGGCTGTAATCGCGGTAGAGCATGGAGGCGACCGCATCGACGCGGAGCGCATCCACATGGTAGTGCTCGAGCCATTCCAACGCGCTGGCAATGAGGAAGCCTTTCACTTCGTTGCGGCCGAGGTTGTAGATCAGCGTGTTCCAATCCTTGTGGAAGCCTTCGCGAGGATCCTCGTGCTCATAGAGGGCGGTGCCGTCGAAACGGGCGAGACCCCAGACGTCGGTCGGAAAGTGCGCCGGTACCCAGTCAACGATGACGCCAATGCCTGCTGCATGGCAACGGTCCACGAAATAGGCGAAGTCTTCCGGGGTCCCATAGCGACCGGTCGGGGCGAACAGGCCGAGCGGCTGATAGCCCCAGGACCCTCCAAATGGATGCTCCATGATCGGCAGGAGTTCGATATGGGTGAAGCCGAGGTCGGCGACGTAAGGGATCAGACGCTGGCTGAGTTCGATCCAGTCGAGGTTGCGATTGCCGTCTTCTGGAACGCGTAGCCACGATTCCAGATGCACCTCATAGACGGACATTGCGCCTTCGCCTTCGCGTACGTCATGCCGACGCATCCATTCGTCGTCACTCCAGCGGAAGGGAGCATTAGACGCGACGATCGAGGCCGTGGAGGGTGCCGCCTCGCTTGCGCGGGCTACAGGATCGGCCTTCTGCGGCAGCGTGTGACCATTGCGATCGATGATCTCGAACTTGTAGCGTTCGCCCGGCCCGAGCCTCGGGACGAATAGCTCCCAGATGCCAGCGGATGCGCGAAGCCGCATGGGATGGCGCCGTCCGTCCCAGGCATTGAAGTCGCCGACCACCGAGACGCGCTGCGCGTTCGGGGCCCAAACGGCGAAGCGAACGCCGGAGACATCCTCGACTTCAATCGGCTGCGCACCCAGCGCCCGCGCCAGATCATAATGCGTCCCCTGGGCAATCAGATGGAGGTCTAGCTCACCAAGGAGCAGTCCAAACGAATACGGGTCTTCCGTTTCCTGGACCGCATCCGGCCAATGGATCTGGAACCGGTAGGTACCATGGCTGCCGATATCGGCGGCAAAGAGACCGCCTTGGAATACCTGCTCCATCCTTGCAATCACAGTGTCGCTGTCGGCATCGACCACGTCGACTGACGTTGCGCCCGGGAGGAGTGCCCTGACGACATAAGTGTCACCGACCGGGTGGCGGCCAAGGATCGAGAACGGATCGCCATGGCGCCCCTCCACGAGAGCGTGAAGGGCTCCGTGATCATGATTGGCGAGGAGTTCAGCGCGCTCAAGGTTCATTCAGAATTCTCCAGGAGCCTCGTTGAAATTTGGGCGAAGCCTTCGAGCGGTATGGGAAGCCACTTGGGCCTGTTCCGGGCTTCGTAGGTGATCTCGTAGGCCGCCTTCTCGAGCAGGAACAAGTCCAGCACCGCATTGCGCTTCGCAGGGTCCATGTTAAGGGCGGGTGCTGCCGTGAGCGCGTCGAAATAGCGTTCGCGGAAGGCCTGTTCCGCTTCCCTGCCGAAGAAGTCCACGATCTGGTGGCGTCGCGTCTGATCGGCATCCACTACGACATCCTGCTCGAGATCGGCGGTTGCCGCGAGGTAGCTCAAGGAACGGAGCAGGCCGGCCACATCTCGAAGCGGGCTCGACTTGGCGCGCCGGTCGGCGAGGTCGCGGGCAGGCTCGCCCTCAAAATCGATCAGGTAGGCATCGCTTTCCGCCACGAGGATCTGGCCAAGATGGAAGTCTCCGTGGTGACGTGTCATCAGAGCGCCCTCCGCCGCATCTGCGAGGCGTGCGGCAGCCGCAAGAAGCTCCTCCCGCCGCGCGAGAAGGGGCTGGATGCGCTGTGCGACGGAGGCGTCGAGGTCTGCAGTCTCGCTTGTCAGGATGTCCAGAGCGGTTTCGATCTGCGACGTGACCGACTGTCGCCAGGTAGCCACGTCGTCCTGTGTCGCCTTGACCGGCTTGAAGTCCGGATCGTCCGTCTCCCGGGCGAGTGCGACATGGAGTTCTCCCAGTCTCTGGCCGATCGTGCCGGCAAAGTCTACCAGCGGCCGGAACTGGTCGTGGATGACCTCGTCCTCCCCGCCAGTAAGCAGGATTTCGTCCATGCCGCGGCGCAGGTTGCCGAGCATCCACGTCCATGCGTCGCCCTGGTTTCGAATGGCGCCCTGGACGATGATGAGCGTGAAGCGGCTGCCATCGGGGGCGATACGCGCCACTTCGCCCAGCAAGGGGGCCGTGTTCGCATAACCCACCTTGGTGAGGTAGCGCGTCATCTCCACTTCCGGATGAATCCCCGCGAAGATGTGGCGGATCAGCTTGATCATCGCCATGTCGCCGACGATCAGGGAGCTGTTGGACTGTTCGGCGGAAAGCCAATGCACCTGCATCTCGTCGGTGATGCCCATGCAGTCGAGGTTTTCCGTACCGACGAATTCGAGTGTCCCGGCCCGCCCGGATACCCGTGACCTCTCGCACAGGGCGCGGATGATGCCCCGGGCCATGCTTTCCATCGCAAAGCCGTCGGTGAGGAACCCGACGCGTCGTCCCTGGCGGATCCGGCCGAGTGCAAGTTGCTGCGCCAGAGCGGAAGGATGCGTCTCGTCCCAGGCTGCGGCAAGCGGAAGGAGGTAGGTTTCGGTGTGGCCTTCCAGATTGGCCTCCAGTTCGCCGAGCAGGATGTTGCCGACGAAGGGTAGCGGCGTTGCCGACACGAGGCTCACCCCATCCAGCCGCTCGCCCTTCGAGCCGAACCAGCGACGCTTTGAAACATAGGCGGGCAAGATCTCGCGGGACAGGGTGCCCGCAACCCGTGCCTCCTCCAGAAGCTCGTAAAGGTCGCGGCGAATGACCATGGTCACGAGGTCCGGCAGCTGCTCCGGTGGCTCGTAGCGCCAAGCCGGTCCATCGGCTTCGGCAACCAGCTGGAACCAGAAGAAGCCGTAGGGCGGCATGGTCATCAGGTAGGTCAGCTGGCCAATCGGCGGGAAGGGCGACATGCCCGTGAGTTCGATCGGCACACGCCCTTCGAATTCGGATAGGTCGAGTTCCACGGCCTGCGGCAGGCGCGACAGGTTTGCGACGCAGAGGATCGTCTCCCCCTGGTGCTCGCGCAAGTATGCGAGGATCTTCCTGTTCCCCGGTGCGAGGAAGCGCAGGCTGCCGCGACCGAAGGCGGAGTGCTTGCCGCGCAGCGCCAGCATCCGGCGGGTCCAGTTGAGGAGGGAGTGGGCGTCAGCGACTTGCGCTTCGACATTGACTGCCTCGTAGCCGTAAAGTGGATCCATGATGGGAGGCAGGACGAGGCGGGCAGGATCGGCCTTTGAGAAGCCGCCGTTGCGGTCTGGGGACCATTGCATTGGGGTACGGACACCGTCACGGTCGCCCAGATAGATGTTGTCGCCCATGCCGATTTCATCGCCGTAGTAGAGGACGGGCGTCCCGGGCATGGAGAGGAGGAGCGCATTCATCAGCTCGATGCGGCGGCGGTCGCGTTCCATGAGAGGCGCGAGCCGGCGGCGGATGCCCAGGTTGATGCGGGCGCGCCGGTCGGCGGCATAGGTATTCCAGAGATAGTCCCGCTCCTCGTCGGTGACCATTTCGAGCGTCAGCTCGTCGTGATTGCGAAGGAAGATCGCCCATTGGCAGTTTTCCGGGATTTCCGGTGTCTGCCGCATGATATCGGTGATCGGGAAGCGATCCTCCTTGGCGATTGCCATGTACATGCGCGGCATCAGCGGGAAGTGGAATGCCATGTTGCATTCGTCGCCATCGCCGAAATACTCGCGGGTATCCTCCGGCCACTGGTTGGCCTCCGCGAGCAGCATCTTGCCCGGATGGGTGGCATCCAGTGCCGCGCGGATCTTCTTCAGGATGTCGTGTGTCTCGGGCAGGTTCTCGTTGATGGTGCCTTCTCGCTCGATCAGATAGGGGATGGCGTCGAGGCGGAAGCCGTCAATTCCGGTTTCGAGCCAGAACCGCATGACCTCAAGGAGTTCATCCAGCACTGCTGGATTGTCGAAGTTGAGGTCCGGCTGGTGGGAATAGAAGCGATGCCAGTAGTAAGCGCCGGCGACCGGGTCCCAGGTCCAGTTGGACTTCTCCGTGTCCAGGAAGATGATACGGGTTTCGGGGAATTTCTGGTCGGTATCCGACCAAACATAGAAGTCGCGCTCCGGCGATCCGGGCGGTGCGTGCCGTGCCCGCTGGAACCAGGGATGCTGGTCCGACGTGTGGTTGATGACGAGTTCGATGATGACCCTGATGCCGCGCTCGTGAGCCGCATCGACGAAAGCCCTGAAGTCATCCATCGTGCCGTAGTCGGGGCTTACGTCACCGTAATCGGCGATGTCGTAACCATCGTCCCGGCGAGGCGAGGGGAAGAACGGCAAAAGCCAGATCGCAGTCGCACCAAGCGAGGCAATGTGGTCCAGCTTCTCGTGCAGACCCTTGAAGTCGCCGATCCCGTCGCCATTGGCGTCGAAGAAGGACTTGATGTGAAGCTGGTAGATTATCGCATCCTTGTACCACAGAGGGTCAGCAATAACCTGAGCCTGCGACTGCAGGGTATCCATTCGTAACCTCCCTTATCTCACGCGCCAGATGGCGAACGGCATTCCGGCCTCCAGCCGCAGCCGCTGCATTTTCCCGGTCCAGGTGAACTTCTGACCCGAGATCAGGTCCTCCATGGAAAGTGATCCCTGGTCCGGCAGGTTCCATGACCACAGCGGGATTTCGACGTCCGCTTCCTGGGCATTGTAGGGATCGAGGCTGATCGCGATCAGCAGCACGTTTTCCCGGGCGGCGCTCGCCTTCTCGAAGAACATGACATTGTCGTTCCAGGCGGTGAGAAGCGTGAGGCCCAGATGCGAGTGGAGTGCCGGGTTCTCCTTGCGGATGCGGTTCAGGAGGCCGATCTCGTGCTTGATGTTGCCCGGCCGGTCCCAGTCCCACGCCCGGATCTCGTACTTCTCGCTGTCGGCGTATTCCTTGCGCTTGGCATCTGGTCGGCCTTCGCAAAGCTCGAAACCGTTGTAGACGCCCCAGAGCCCGGAAAGGGTCGCCGCGAGAGCTGCCCGGATCAGGTAAGCCGGGCGGGGCGCGTTCTGGAGGAAGTCGGGATTGATGTCGTGCGTGTTGACGAAGAAGTGCGGGCGGAAGAAGTCCTTCGGAGCTTCGATGGTGATCTCGCGCATGTACTGCTCGAGCTCCCACTTGGCGTTGCGCCAGGTGAAGTAGGTGTAGGATTGCGAAAACCCGATCTTTGCCAGCCGGTACATGACCTTGGGCTTGGTGAAGGCTTCTGACAGGAAGATCACGTCAGGATGGCGGGAGCGGATATCGGCGATCAGCCATTCCCAGAACGGGAAGGGCTTGGTGTGCGGGTTGTCGACCCGGAAAAGCTTCACGCCCTGGTCCACCCACATTTGTACGACGTCACGAAGCTCCTGCCATAGCGAAGGAACCGCGTCCTTGGCGTAGAAGTCGACATTGACGATGTCTTCGTATTTCTTGGGCGGATTCTCGGCGTAACGGATCGTCCCGTCCGGCCGCCAGTCGAACCAGCCTGGATGCTCCTTCAGCCACGGGTGGTCGGGGGACGCCTGGATCGCCAGATCGAGGGCGATCTCGAGGCCATGGTCGTGGGCTGCGGCGACGAGGCGGCGGAAATCCTCGAAGGTTCCAAGCTCGGGGTGGATTGCGTCGTGGCCACCTTCCTCCGAACCGATCGCATACGGGCTCCCTGGATCGCCCGGCAGCGCCTTCAGGCTGTTATTGCGGCCCTTGCGGTTGGTCGAGCCGATCGGGTGAATAGGTGGGAAATAGAGGACGTCGAAGCCCATCTCCCGAATAGCTGGCAGGCGATCGATGACGTCATCGAAGGTCCCATGCCGGTTCGGATCACCGCTCTGCGACCGGGGAAAGATCTGATACCAGCTGGCGAATGAAGCTCCTAGCCGTTCGGCGTCGAGAGGGATGATCTGCGATCGGAGCCGGAAAGGTCGGCGATCTGCCTTGGCCATGAGTTCGGACGTCTCGTGTGCGAGCAGGAGCCCAATCCGTTGCGCCTCCGAGGCCTGGTCCAGATCATCTACAAGTCTCTGCAGCGGGATCTTCAATGCCGCTTCCGCCGAAGCAACGGCGTCCTTGATCAGGTTGATCCCTTCCTGAATCTCCAGCTTAAGGTCCAGCCGCGCGTCGTGCTTCTTGGTGAACTCGTAGCGGAAGATGGCGAAGGGATTTCGCCAGGCTTCGATCGCGAATTCGTGGCGGCCCATGCGCCGTGGCGTGAATTCGGCCCGCCAGCGGTCGTTCTCGAACAACTGCATGCGAACTTCCTGCCACTCGTCTTCGTCAGCCGGCCGCCACAGGAGCACGGCCGCTAGCGGATCATGGCCGTCGCCGAAGATGTCGGCCTCGACGCGAACCGTCTCGCCGACCACCCGCTTCACCACGAAGCGCCCTTCATCCACGGAGGGCGTGATCTTCTCGATGGCGAGGCGCGGTGCGGCCGCCGCCACTGCCAGATCGGGGAGCGAAGACGCGGAGAGGATCGGCTTGGAGACGCGACCTTCCAGGACGCGCACTTCCGCCGGCTTCAACCTTGGGCCGGAGGAGCCTTCCGCGTCTTTTAGTGGGAGGAATGACGACGCGATCTGGTGGATGGCGTTGAGAGGAGGGGCTGCCGTCTGCCTCAGGTCGCGGTTGACGAGGACCACCCGCAGCCTGTCGGAGGTCCGCAGATCTTCCCGGTTCGACTGCACGACGGCGACGACCTGTGTGTTCGCTGCGGAGATCAGGGTGAATGGACGTCGCTGGAACTGCCCCTGATCCTGCCGGAGCATGTCGTTGACAGAGCGGATCTCACCGCCGATGTCATAGGTTGACTGATCCCTCAGGCCTGCGAGCCCCAAGCCATCACCGAACATCTGGTCCAGTGGTGTGGAAACGCCGTATTCGAAACCCATCGGAAGCATGAGGCCGCCGCCGAAGTGGCCAGCAAGCTTCAACGATCGCAACGCCTTTCGCTGCAGGACCTCGCAGCCTTCCGCCCCGTGGGCGAGCCGCTTGCCGTAGGGAGCCTCCGGAAAGGCGATCTGAACCCCCAGTCCACGCTGGACCTCATGTTCTTCCGAGAGCCAGCCGTCCTGCAAGTTCCACCAGGCGAAGGAGGAGAAGCAGCCATCCATCCCTATGTCCCTAAGGGCGCGTCTCCGCTCAAAACCGGTGCCAGGGGTCCAAGCGAAAAATGAAACCTCTTGTCGATGGTTCCGCGCCGCCTTGATCAGTGACGACCATGCTTCCTCCGGAACCCTCTCGATGCCGAGGCAGCGGAAACCGGAGATTCCGCACTCTAAGAGCGTGCCGATCCGTTTCCGCCATTCCTCGAGATAGTTGTAGGTCGTCTCGCTCGGGGAAAGGTCAACGGACTGGCTGCAACTCGCATCGGGACCGATCCGCGGATCGGCCGCTATATCGCCAGTCCCGCGATCTTCGCGCGCAATCCGGTCGATGACGAGGTCGAGCATCAGCCTGAGACCTTGCTCTGCCGCCATTTTCGACAGACGGGACAGGCCGTCATCGACTTCCTCGCCGAGCCCAAGGTCGGCGTCTAGTCGATCGAATCTCCTGGAGACGAAAATGCTCGTCTTGCTGCCGCGCTCGAATAGTGGAGCTGTCAGGACCGTATCGAAACCCAGGGCCTTCGCATGCGCGAAAACCTCCCCCCAGGCTTCGTATCCCTTCAGCAGAAGAGGATGGACGTAGTAGATGCGAGGGGACTGAGTGAGGCGGGAGACCGGAGCATTGAATGTGGGAACAGAATTCATCGCAGGGGCCTTGGCGTTTGCTTCGAGAGCTTAACGACAAGGCCGCGGGCTTGTTCCCTTCGAATATGTCCTAGTTCAGCTGCGCCTCGGCAACGGCATCCTTGAAGGTTTCGCGCGCCACTTCCGCTGATTCCCGACCATCCAGGGCGGCAAGGCACGCATACCGCGCCTTGACGAAGCGGGGGCCTTTGATGTTGGGCCAGTGGTGGTCCAGGAGATCGAGCGCCTCAAAGGCGTTGGAGACGGCGGTGACGCTGGTTGCGACAGGTCTTTGCCAAGGAACATTCTGCATATCATCCTCCCATGATGTCAGGTCTTCCGGCCAAATGGCCAAGACGTCCAGTGAACGTCCAGGAGTTGCAGCAGTTGCACTGCCCGAGAACTCTAACACGACGCCGCCGCGATCCCACCATCTTTTTGATGCTGCCATCCGTGTGGAATTATAGCAGGTCCTTAAATAGGTTCTTCACCCTGATCCGAGCCTTCACTCGACAAGCGGCACCGAGAGTCTAGCCTGCAACCTCCATACTTGGGGGATTTGCATGCGTTTACCGAAACTTTTCACACTCCTTGGCCTTTCGCTCGCGATCGCGGCATCGCCGCTTGCCTTTGGCGTAGCCGACTTCTCATCCTCTGCTCTGGCCAAGGGAGGCGACGGTGGAGGCGGTGGCGGTGGTAACGGCGGCGGAGGAGGCGGCGGTAACGGTGGCGGCGGCGGCAACGGCGGCGGTGGCGGCGGTGGCAACGGTGGCGGTGGCGGCGGTGGCAACGGCGGCGGTGGCAACGGCGGCGGCAACGGCGGCGGAGGAGGAAATGGCGGCGGCGGCAATGGCGGTCGCGACGGAGGCGGCAAGGGCGGAGGCAACAGTTCCAGCGCCAACAATGGCGGCGGTTGGGCCAGTATCTTCGGCGGCATCTTTGACGGCGGGAGAGGCAAAGAAACGCGCGGCGGAAAAGCAGGCGGCTCATCAAAGGGCAGCGGCAAATCCGCTAAATCCGGGCCGTCGACAAAGGCCGGTAAAACAGCCAAGTCGGGAAAGGAAACCAGTTCAAGATCAGCCAAGGCTACTAAGACTACAAAGGCCAGCCAAGCTGCCGTAACGCGGGCGGAAAAAACCCGCAGCAAGCCCACCACCGTGGGGGTTCCGACAAAAAAGCCGGCCGCTCAGCTCGCTGGCCTGAACTCCTTGAACCGCAACTACAAGGCGCTGATGAACTCAGCCGATCCGCGCATCAGCGCAATTTCGGCCTTCGCGATCGCCTATGCGCAGTATGAGATCGCCAACGGTGCGCCCCCGGCCATCGATGATCCAGAGTTGGGCGACGCAGCACTGGAGGCAGCACTTGCTGCGGCTACGAAAAGCGGCACCCTGAGCCCGGAAGCCCTGTCATGGTCCAAGGAGGTGTTGGGCGTTGGCACGACGGTCGGTAAGATCGACGAGGTGCGTCAAGCTCTTGAGCTTCAGGCGGCCATCGTAGCCAACCCTCCTGAAGAGGATGAAGCGGTCACGGAGGAAGACGAGGCCGGTGAGACGGCAGAGGCCGACGACGTGGCCGCTGACGGCACAGGGGAGGGAGCTGTCGTCGAAGAGGCGGAGGATCTCAGCGGTATCGGAGAGCCAGACGTCGCTGCTGGTGCCGGCACGGACAATGGAACGGCTCCTTCGGCGGACGCGGTCGCCCTGCCGCTTTGAGAGAACCCTGCAAGATCTAGATGGAGAGCAGCCCGGCCCGTGCGAGGCTGGGCTGTCCTGTAGGCGGACTAGAAGTCCATGCCTCCGGCAGGCATTGCGGGAGCGGCTTCCTTCTTCGGTTTTTCGGCGATCATCGCCTCCGTCGTCACCAGAAGGCCAGCTACCGAGGCTGCGTCCTGGAGCGCGGTCCGGACGACTTTGGCCGGATCGATCACGCCCATGGCGTAAAGATCACCGTACTCGTTGGTCTGGGCGTTCCAGCCGAAGGAGAACTCGGTCTTCTCGCGCAGCTTGCCAACGATAATGGAACCTTCGGCACCGGCATTCTCGGCAATTTGGCGTACCGGAGCCTCGATGGCGCGGCGGACGATTTCAATGCCGACCTTCTGGTCGGGGTTGGCTGTCTTCACGTCATCGAGAGCCTTGACTGCACGTAGGAGGGCTACCCCGCCACCCGGAAGGATGCCTTCCTCGACGGCTGCGCGCGTAGCATGCAGCGCGTCGTCCACGCGATCCTTCTTCTCCTTCACTTCAACTTCCGTCGAGCCGCCGACGCGGATCACGGCAACGCCGCCAGCGAGCTTTGCAAGGCGTTCCTGTAGCTTCTCGCGGTCGTAGTCCGAAGTGGTCTCCTCGATCTGCGCCCGGATCTGATTTGAACGACCCTCGATTTCCGCCTTGGAGCCGGCGCCGTCGATGATGGTCGTGTTCTCCTTCTCGATCGACACCTTCTTCGCGCGGCCGAGCATGTTGAGTGTGACATTCTCCAACTTGATGCCGAGATCTTCGGATATGACTGTGCCGCCCGTCAGGATAGCAATGTCCTCAAGCATCGCCTTGCGACGGTCGCCGAAGCCGGGTGCCTTGACGGCGGCAACCTTGAGGCCACCGCGCAGCTTGTTGACGACGATTGTTGCAAGGGCTTCGCCTTCGACGTCCTCGGCGATGATGAGGAGCGGCTTGCCCGACTGAACCACGGCTTCGAGGACCGGCAGCATGGCCTGCAGGTTGGAGAGCTTCTTCTCGTGGATCAGGACATAGGGATCCTCAAGCTCGACGCGCATCTTGTCCTGATTGGTGACGAAGTAAGGAGAAAGATAACCGCGGTCGAACTGCATGCCTTCGACGACTTCAAGTTCCGTCTCCGCGGTCTTGGCTTCCTCGACGGTGATGACACCCTCATTGCCGACCTTCTGCATGGCTTCAGCCAGATAGCGGCCGATCTCGGTATCTCCGTTCGCGGAGATCGTACCGACCTGGGCGATCTCGGAATTGTTGGAGATCTTGCGGGCATTGTTCTTCAGTTCGGAAACCACCGCATCCACGGCGAGATCGATGCCGCGCTTCAGGTCCATTGGGTTCATACCCGAGGCAACGGCCTTGGCGCCTTCCTTGACGATGGCCTGGGCGAGAACGGTTGCGGTCGTGGTGCCGTCGCCGGCCAGGTCATTGGTCTTGGACGCGACCTCGCGTAGCATCTGGGCGCCCATGTTCTCGAACTTGTCTTCCAGTTCGATTTCCTTCGCGACGGAGACGCCGTCCTTGGTAATGCGCGGTGCGCCGAAGGACTTGTCGATCACGACATTACGACCTTTCGGACCAAGCGTCACCTTCACGGCATTGGCAAGAACATCGACCCCCCGCAGCATGCGTTCACGGGCATCGATGTTGAATCTGACGTCTTTAGCAGCCATGGTTCACTCCTCTATAGGCAGCTGGTTATGACTGAAACTGCGGCGCACTCAGGCGGCCTTCTTCTCGGCCACTCGGGCCTCGATCACGCCCATCACGTCGCTTTCCTTCATGATCAGAAGGTCTTCGCCGTCAATCTTGATCTCGGTGCCGGACCATTTTCCGAACAGGATGCGGTCGCCGACCTTAACGTCGAGCGCCTGGATCTGGCCCTGCTCGTTGCGGGCGCCTGGGCCGACGGCGATCACTTCCCCTTCCTGGGGCTTTTCCTTCGCGGTATCGGGAATGATGATGCCGCCCTTGGTCTTCTCCTCTGAGTCGACGCGGCGCACCAGAATGCGATCATGAAGCGGTCGGAACGTCATCTTTTCCTCCTGGACAAACAATGATGATCAATTTCCCCCTGCCGGACCGGATGACCAATCCGGACAAGTGCCGATCCTCTGCTGTAGCAATCGGCGGCACTCGATTTGGTTGGGCATTTTCCGGGATTCAAGAGGCTTCAACAAAAAAATCAGCACTCGGTGGTCGCGGCTGCTAACGCTATGTAAAGGAACGCCTATTCGGTCTGGCAGTTACGGTTTCTGTTGATCGGAGGGCGCATTTGCGGCAGCCTGTCATGCAGTTGTAACGGAGATGAAGAATGCGATTTTCGTCTGATCTGGAATACCAGCTGAACGGTTACGGCCTCACCACCGCCCACATCCTCTATCGCCTGCCGGATTTTGGTTCAGTGCTGCAGACGTACGTCTGGCAGGACTACGACCTGGCGCCCGAGTTCCCCGAGATGCGTAAGTTCCTCGATTTCTGGGAGAGCAATCTGGAAGGGCCGCTTCATTCGATCCGCTACACTCATAAGCGGCTCATCGGACCTCAGGAGTGGAGACAGATCGACGGCGAGTTCAAGCTGCATTGAACGGAGGGACCGCTCCAGCGGCCCCAGGAATCAGACGGGCTGTCTCGCGTCTGCCGGTGCGTCGGTCAGGATCGCGGGCAGGTGATCGTCTTCGTAGGCGAGCAGCCCATGTCTGCGCGCGAAGGCCGTGAAGGCCGTTCGCGCAGTTTCAGCCTCGATCTCACCGGCCAGAGCGGCACGGCAGGCCTTCAGGGCAAGTGAATACAGACGGTCCCTTTGCCAGGACGGGCGATCGTTCAGGAACGCTGTGGCGCCGAGCACACTCTCGATCTGGGCGGGGTAGCCGACGCCGACGACAATCGGTACAGGGGCAAGAAAGCAAAGGTCACGCATCTCTCCTCCTCGGATCATCAAGCTTCTATGTCAGCAGGTAACCCGATTGTCTTCCTGCTGGATGGCTGTGCAGTGGTTCCATTAGGTGGTGGCCGGGGCGTCCCTTCGTTCACAGGAGGACGCTCTTGAGACAGTTTAAGCTGGGGGCTGCCCAACCCGAACCTATTACCTGCGGACCCAAACCGCCTGAAAATATCGGATAAAGCCCGATTTTCTTCAAGATCGCGAGCAGACGATATTAAGATTTTCCGGCTCGGATGAATCGGCAGCTTAGCCATGGTCGGCAGCGCAATTGTCATCCCCGGCGGAAGCTATATAACCAGTACGTAATCTGGCATGGGAATGGGTATGTTTCGGCGGACTGGCCTATCGAATTTCGATCTGAACGAGTTGTTCAATCTCTCTCCCAATCCCTACGTCCTCCTGGACCGGGATCTGCGTATGGTCGGTGCGAATAACGCGTATTTGGCGGCAACCGCGCGGTCCGAGGAGGAGGTAATCGGTCACCTCATGTTCGAGGTGTTTCCCAGCGACCCGAATTCCGGGCACGGAAAGATGCTGCGGGATTCCTTCGCCAGGGTGTTGGCAACCGGGGATGTCGACCATCTTCCAATGATTCCCTATCCCATTGCTGGGCCCGACGGGCTGATGCAGAACCGGTATTGGAGTGCCACTCACACGCCGATCAAGGACGCCGAGGGCAGGGTAAGCTTCATTCTCCAGCACACGGTCGACGTGACGGAACTGCATACACTTCGGCAGGGAGCGGGTGCTGCCGAAGACTGGAAGATGCAGACCGACCTGCTGCGCCGGGTGGATGCGGTTCAGGGGCAGAACCGTATTCTGGGGGAGGAGCGGGAGTACCTCCGCAAGCTGTTCGAGCAGGCGCCCGGATTCATGGCAGTGCTGCGTGAACCGGAGCACATCTTTACGATCGCCAATCGCTCCTATCGAGAACTGGTCGGTCGGGAGGACCTGATCGGCAAGGCCGTGCGGGATGCGCTTCCGGACATTAGCGGGCAGGGCTTCTACGAACTGCTCGACCAGGTCTATACGACGGGGGAACCCTATGCCGCCAATGCGGCACGCGTCGTCTTGGATCGGGGGGCGCTTGGGCCGCAGGAGCGCTATCTCGATTTTGTCTACCAGCCGATCCGAGATGCTGACGGTAAAGTGTCTGGCATATTCGTTCAGGGACACGACGTCACCGCCCTGAGACTGGCCCAGGAAACGGCCAAGGAAAACGAGAACCGTTTCCGAACGCTTGCACAATCGCTCCCCAACCAGGTCTGGACGGCGAGACCGAACGGCGAGGTGGAGTGGTGCAACGACCAGGTATACCGCTACAGCGGGATGCAGAAGCTGCATTTCGATGCCCATAACCGCTCCGCCATGGTCCATCCCGACGATGCCGAGCGAGTCTCGCATGAATGGCAGCAGTGTCTGCGCACCGGCAAGCTCCTTGAGGTGGAGTTGCGACTGCGCCGCAATGACGGCGTCTACAGGTGGTTCATCAGCCGAGCCGCCCCGTTGACCAACAGCGACGGCGACATCATCCTCTGGGTGGCTACCAACACCGACATCGAGGAACAGAAGCAGACTGAGTCCCACCTCGAGTATCTGGCGGAATCGCTTGGTCAGACTATCGAGGCGCGCACCCAGGAGCTCGAACGCACGCAGGAGGCGCTGCGTCAAAGCCAGAAGATGGAGGCGATCGGCAACCTCGCCGGGGGCATCGCCCATGACTTCAACAATCTGCTGCAGGTCATCACCGGCAATCTCCAGCTCCTCGGCCGCGACCTTGCCGGGAACGAGGTTGCAGAAAGACGGGTCTCAGGTGCCCTGGCGGGTGCCGCCCGTGGCGCGCGGCTCGCGTCTCAGTTGCTCTCCTTCGGACGCCGGCAACCGCTTGAGCCGAAGGTCATCAATCTCTCGCGCCTGATCCGCGAGACGGATCAGCTGCTTCGGCGAAGCCTCGGGGAGGCGATCGAGATAGACACCATTGTCGGTGGCGGCCTGTGGAACACGCTGGTGGATCCAAGCAATGTCGAGAACGCCCTTCTCAACCTCGCAATCAATGCACGGGATGCGATGGATGGAGAGGGCAAGCTGACGATCGAATTGGGCAATGCGTTTCTCGATGACGAATATGCGCGCAACGCCTATGACGTGAAGCCGGGGCAATATGTGATGCTTGCCGTCAGCGACACCGGGTGCGGCATGACGCCGGATATCCTGGAAAAGGTCTTCGATCCCTTCTTCACGACGAAGCCCGATGGCAAGGGCACCGGGCTCGGTCTCTCCATGGTCTATGGCTTCGTCAAGCAATCCGGCGGGCACATCAAGATCTACAGCGAGCCAGGCAACGGAACCACGGTGCGGATCTATCTTCCTCGATCGCTGGAAGCAGAGGATGTCGTTGCCGACAGCCTCGTCGGTCCGGTCACCGGCGGAACGGAAACAGTGCTTGTCGTGGAGGATGATGAGGCGGTACGCGAGGTCGCGGTCGGGCTGCTGACCGAACTCGGCTACAAGGTGCTTCGAGCCAAGGACGCGGACAGCGCACTGGCAATCGTCGAGAGTGGAGTGGCGATCGATCTGCTGTTCACGGATGTAGTGATGCCCGGCCGCCTCAAGAGCCGCGATCTCGCTCGCAAGGCGAAAGAGCGCCTGCCGATGCTCGGTGTGCTCTTTACTTCCGGATATACCGAGAATTCCATTGTTCATGGTGGGAGGCTCGACCCCGGGGTCAATCTTTTGAGTAAGCCCTATACGCGCGAGGCTCTCGCCAGGAAGCTGAGGCAGGCTATCGAGCAGGGTCGGGAAGAAGGTGCTTTGCGCAAGCAAGTGCCGGAACCCAATCCCGCCGCAAAGGATGCTCCGATCAACGTTCTTCTGTGCGAGGACGAGGCGCTGATCCGCATATCGACCGCGGATTTCCTGCAGGATGTGGGCATGAACGTCATCGAGGCCGGTACCGCAGGCGAAGCCATCGCCGCGGCGACCGGCCAGTCGATCGACGTGCTGGTCGCCGATGTTCACCTGCCCGACATGAGCGGCGTTGAACTGGTGCGAGAGGTCAGGCAGCGCTTGCCGGCACTGCCGGTCATATTCGCAACGGGGGACCGCAAGATGTCGGAAATGGACGGTCTCGAAAACACCGCGCTCATCACCAAGCCCTATGACTATGAGACGCTCGCAAGCCAGATCCGGTCAATGGCGTCGGCACGGGCTAACCTGCGTCTTCTTCCTTGATGCCGACCGCGATCTCGGTCTTGCGCAGCAGCCAGAGGACAACGAGGCCGGTCATGGTGGCGATGATGGCTACGACCCACATGCCAAGCCCGACGGTGAGTCCCACGCCGGCGGAAAGCCACATGCTTGCGCCGGTCGTCAAGCCGCGGACGGATCCGCGGGTATAGACAACAACGCCGGCGGCGAGAAATGCCACGCCTGACGTCACGGCTTCCACA
Source organism: Pseudorhizobium banfieldiae (assembly GCF_000967425.1). Classification (NCBI taxonomy): domain Bacteria; kingdom Pseudomonadati; phylum Pseudomonadota; class Alphaproteobacteria; order Hyphomicrobiales; family Rhizobiaceae; genus Pseudorhizobium; species Pseudorhizobium banfieldiae. The sequence continues at coordinate 2,149,118 of NZ_FO082820.1, read as the reverse complement.
AGGCGTATCGGATCCATCCGGGTGTCGGTGTCGCCCGTCCCCATGGTCTGCAGCATGTGCAGCGTCACCAGCGCGTAGATGGTGGCGGCAAGGCCAATGAGCATGTTGGTGCGAATGCCGGCCGTATTCTTTCGGATTTCGCGTTCCAAGCCAATAAGACCGCAGAGAAAAAGGGCGCCGAAAATTCGCAGGAACAGGATCCGGATGTCCACGGGAGAAGTATAGGAGAATTCGGCGGCCAGAACGTCAGTCATCGTGGGCGGTACCCGTCATGCAATCGTCATCCGACAACTGACGATCCGCGCGTAGGTTCCGACGCAAGGGCTGCCAGTCGATACCGCCTTGGCGCTACAGCCGGCCTCCGGTCTCCTGGATTGCGCGGACCAGGCTGCCGGTCGCGGGAAAGAGCGGGATGAGGCAGGCCTGCAGTGCGTGGTAGATATCACCTTTGCCCGGGAACAGGGCATGGGACGGTTCAAGCTCCTCCGTGAGTTCCTCGTGCCAACCCCCGTTTGCGTGGTCGATGAAGCGGTTGGCGATCATGCTCCAGACCAGCCGATAGGTATCTTCGTAGAAATCATCGGCCGGCAGGTGCTCGTTCAGGAAATGCGCTGCACCCGTCGCTTCGCACATGGGCCACCAGAGCTTGCTGGTCTTGGCCGGCCGGTCTTCCCAGTCAAGGGTGTAGAAGAGCCCGCCACGCTCCTTGTCCCACCCCAGTGACATCGCCTGCACGAAGAGTGACTTGGCGGCCTCGGGCATCCAGCCATGCTGCTTGCCGCCCAATGACCAAAGCTGCAGCAGAAGCCGCGACCATTCCATCCAGTGACCGGGGGTCGTGCCAGCGGGACGGAACATTTCGTTCCGGTGATAGTAGTTCCGGTCGATCTGCCATTCTGCATCGAAATGCTCCGCCACGCGAAAGCCAACGCTTCCAGCGGCGCAGCGGATGACCAGATCGGCAATGCTCTCGGCCTTCTCCAGATAATGTCTCTCGTCGGTGACTTCGAAGGCGGCCATCAGCGCCTCCGTGAGGTGCATGTTGGAATTCTGACCCCGATAGTCTCCGCCATCGATGAGCGACCAGTCCACTCCGAACTCCTCGGCAATCGCCCCATGTCGGCTTTCCCAGAAGCGTGTGTCGAGGATTTCCGTTACGTCGGCGAGCATCTGGTCAGCCAGGGGATGACCGGCAGCCTTTGCGGAAGAGGCCGCCAGCAGAACGAATGCGTGTCCGTAGCCCTGCTTGGTGTCGTCGACAGGCCCATCGTCATTCAACGACCAGAAGTAGCCGCCGTTGCGCTGGTCGCGGTGCTGCTGCCACAGGTAGCGGACGCCATGATCGATGATGTCTCCGGCACCTGGCCGACCGAGCAGATAGGCGATCGAGTAGCAGTGGACCATGCGGGCCGACGTGTGGATGCCGCGTGTCGCCTTCTGCGGATCAAGGGGAAGGCCCTCCGCTGTCAGGTCATGGAAGCCGCCCTTCGGATCGATGGCACGATACTGGAAGAAATCCATGAGCGCATCGGCCTGACGCAGGAGCCACTGCCGATGGTAGTCGCGCTTCGCCCACGTCCTCGGCATCGCCGCCTGATCGCTCATGAAATCCTCCGGAAGCCAAAAATGTAGCCGCGAAGGTATAGCGGGAGCGGGCAGGGCTGTCATCGCGTTTGTAGGCGCAAGATGGTGTTGTCTGTTTGACATAAACATATCTTTATGCGCTTATGAGGAGCGCCTATGAAGGAGATATGTATGTTCGACGAGCTTTTCGGTCCGGAGGCTGCACCGCGTGACGGAAAGGAAGTGCTTGCCGCTCTTCAGAAGGCCGCCCGCGAGCGCATCCTAGTCATCGACGGGGCGATGGGCACCCAGATTCAGGGGCTGGGCTTCGACGAGGATCATTTCCGGGGCGGGCGGTTTGCGGGCTGTGCCTGCCACCAGCAGGGCAATAACGACCTGCTGATCCTCACCCAGCCCAATGCAATCGAGGAAATCCATTACCGCTATGCCATGGCTGGCGCGGACATTCTCGAAACCAACACCTTCTCCTCTACCCGTATTGCGCAGGCTGACTATGAGATGGAGGGTGCCGTCTACGACCTGAACCGCGACGGTGCGCGGCTCGCGCGCCGAGCAGCGCTGAGGGCGGAGAAGGAGGATGGTCGCCGTCGCTTCGTCGCCGGCGCGATCGGTCCCACCAACCGGACGGCCTCCATTTCACCGGACGTCAACAATCCCGGCTATCGGGCAGTATCGTTCGACGACCTGCGGATCGCCTATGGCGAGCAGATCGACGGCCTGATCGACGGCGGCGCCGACATCATCCTTATCGAGACAATTTTTGATACGCTCAACGCGAAGGCGGCGATCTTCGCCTGCGAGGAGCGCTTCGCAGAGAAGGGCGTCCGCCTGCCGGTGATGATTTCCGGGACGATCACGGACCTTTCCGGCCGCACGCTGTCGGGACAGACCCCGTCGGCCTTCTGGTACTCGGTGCGGCACGCCAACCCCTTCACGGTCGGCCTCAACTGCGCGCTTGGCGCCAACGCGATGTTGCCTCACCTGCAGGAACTTTCGGCGGTGGCCGACACCTTCATCTGCGCCTATCCAAATGCAGGTCTTCCGAACGAATTCGGCCAGTATGATGAGTCTCCCACGGACATGGCCCGGCAGATCGAAGAGTTTGCCCGGGAGGGGCTGATCAACGTCGTCGGCGGTTGCTGCGGCTCGACCCCCGAGCATATCAAGGCCATTGCCGAAACCGTGTCGCGCTACCCAGCCCGCGAGGTTCCGAAACACAGGCCGTTTATGTCGCTGGCCGGCCTTGAGCCCTTCGTGCTGACAAAGGACATCCCCTTCGTCAATGTCGGCGAGCGGACCAATGTCACCGGCTCCGCCAAGTTTCGCAAGCTGATCACGGCCGGCGACTACACGGCGGCGCTGGCCGTCGCCCGCGACCAGGTGGAAAACGGCGCACAGGTCATCGACATCAACATGGACGAGGGGCTGATCGATTCCGGTCGGGCCATGGTGGAATTCCTCAACCTCATTGCGGCCGAGCCCGACATCGCCAAGGTGCCGGTAATGATCGACTCCTCGAAGTTCGAGATCATCGAAGCCGGCCTGAAATGCGTCCAGGGCAAGGCGATCGTCAACTCCATCTCGCTAAAGGAAGGAGAAGAGAACTTCCTCCACCAGGCCCGACTGATCCGCAACTATGGCGCCGCCGTCGTCATCATGGCCTTCGACGAGGCGGGGCAGGCGGACAGCTACGAGCGCAAGGTCGAGATCTGCGAGCGCGCCTACAAGCTGCTGGTCGAGACGGTGGGCTTCCCACCCGAGGACATCATCTTCGACCCGAACATCTTTGCCGTGGCGACGGGCATTGAGGAACACAACAACTATGGCGTCGACTTCATCGAGGCGACGCGCACCATCCGCGAGAAGATGCCGCTGGTCCACATCTCCGGCGGCGTCTCCAACCTCTCCTTTTCCTTCCGCGGCAATGAGCCCGTGCGCGAGGCGATGCACGCCGTCTTCCTGTACCACGCCATCCAGGCGGGCATGGACATGGGCATCGTCAATGCAGGGCAGCTGGCAATCTACGAAAACATCGACGCCGATCTTCGCGAAGCCTGCGAGGATGTGGTGCTCAACAGGCACGACGACGCGACCGAGCGGCTCCTCGAGATCGCCGAGCGCTATCGCGGCGCGGCCGGCAAGGAGGCGAAGGCACAGGATCTGACCTGGCGCGAATGGCCTGTCGAAAAGCGCCTGGAACATGCATTGGTCAACGGTATTACAGACTTTATCGAAGCGGACACGGAAGAGGCGCGTCTGCAGGCCAAGCGCCCACTTGATGTGATCGAAGGGCCGCTGATGGCAGGCATGAACGTCGTCGGCGACCTGTTCGGGTCCGGCAAGATGTTCCTGCCGCAGGTGGTGAAGTCGGCTCGCGTGATGAAGCAGGCGGTCGCGGTGCTCCTGCCTCACATGGAGGAGGAGAAGCGACTGGCCGGGGGCGATCAGCGCCAGTCTGCTGGCAAGGTGCTGATGGCGACAGTGAAGGGTGACGTCCACGACATCGGCAAGAACATTGTCGGCGTTGTTCTCGCCTGCAACAACTACGAGATCATCGATCTTGGCGTGATGGTGCCGGCGACGAAGATTCTGGAAACGGCGGTTGCGGAAAAGGTCGATATCATCGGTCTCTCCGGGCTCATCACGCCGTCTCTCGACGAGATGGTGCATGTGGCGTCCGAGATGGAGCGGCAGGGGTTCGACATCCCGCTACTGATCGGTGGCGCAACGACCAGCCGCGTCCACACAGCCGTCAAGATCCATCCGCGCTATGAACGTGGGCAGGCGGTCTACGTCACCGATGCCAGCCGTGCGGTCGGCGTGGTGTCTTCGCTGCTCTCGCCTGAAGCGAAGGCCGGCTACGTGGACACAATCCGGGCCGAATATGCCAAGGTCGCGGCTGCCCATGCCCGCAGCGAAATGGAAAAGAAGCGTCTGCCGTTGGCACGGGCGCGCGAAAACGCTGAGAAGCTGGATTGGACGAACTATCGTCCGAAACGCCCGAGCTTCCTCGGGACGCGCAGCTTTGACCACTACGACCTGGCGGAACTGGCCCGCTATATCGACTGGACGCCGTTCTTCCAGACATGGGAGCTGAAGGGACGGTTCCCGGCGATCCTTGAAGACGAGAAGCAGGGCGAGGCGGCCCGCCACCTGTGGGCCGACGCACAGGCGATGCTGGCGAAAATCATCGAGGAGACATGGTTCAGGCCGCGTGCGGTGATCGGCTTCTGGCCGGCCAATACGGTCGGCGACGACATCCGGCTGTTTACCGACGAGACGCGCGCACAGGAACTCGCGACCTTCTTTACGCTCCGCCAGCAATTGTCGAAGCGCGACGGACGACCGAACGTCGCCCTGTCCGACTTCGTTGCACCCTTGGGCAGCGGTATCGAGGACTATGTCGGTGGTTTCGTGGTCACGGCCGGCTTCGAGGAAATCGCCATCGCCGAGCGTTTCGAGCGGGCGAACGACGATTACTCGTCGATCCTGGTGAAGGCGCTTGCCGACCGATTTGCAGAGGCATTTGCCGAACGAATGCACGAGCGGGTGCGCCAGGAGTTCTGGGGCTATGCGCCGGGCGAGAACTTCACCAATGAGGAACTCGTCAGTGAAGCCTATGGCGGTATCCGGCCGGCACCGGGCTATCCGGCTCAGCCGGACCATACGGAGAAGGATACGCTTTTCCGTATTCTCGACGCCGAAGCCCAGACGGGGGTTACCCTGACCGAAGGCTATTCGATGTGGCCCGGTTCATCGGTCTCCGGCCTCTATATCGGTCATCCGGATTCCTACTACTTCGGCGTCGCCAAGGTGGAGCGGGACCAGGTGCGGGACTACGCTGCCCGAAAGGGTATGGAGATCGCGGCCGTAGAGCGCTGGCTCGGCCCAGTTCTGAATTATGTTCCGACCGGATCTGGAGAGGCGGAGGACGAGGCAGCCTGATCAGCCGCCGGGCCAGGTGGATGGTGAACGGTCTTAGTCCGCCACCACGAGCAGGTCCTGCGCCGAAAAGTTGAGCGTCACCTGCTCGCCGGGTGCCGGCATTCTGAGATCTGGGGCGTTGAACATGTCGAAAGATATCGCATTGCCGCCGACGTCGATCTTGGTGCGGACCACCGAGCCGAGGAAGCTCGATGAGAGGACGGTCCCCTGCAAGGCACTGTCGCCGCCCTCGGAGATCGAACCGGCTTCGGGGCGCAAGGCGAGCAGGATTGGCTCGCCCGCCTTGTGGCTCCCGGGCAGGTCGCGCAACCTGACCAACTGGTCGCCGATCCGCACTGTCTGCGCGGCCGGGTCTTCCACCTTCGCGTCGATCATGTTGAGCGTTCCGACGAAGGAGGCGACGAAGCGAGTGGTCGGCCGATTGTAGATTTCCGAGGGCGTGCCGATCTGGTCGGCGCGGCCGGCATTCATCACGACGATGCGGTCGGAGATCGAAAGGGCCTCTTCCTGGTCGTGCGTCACGAAGACCGTGGTGATGCCGAGCTGCCGCTGGATCTGACGGATCTCCTCGCGCAGCGAGATGCGGATCTTCGCGTCTAGTGCCGATAGCGGTTCGTCCAGCAGCAGGAGTTGTGGCTTCGGCGCCAGCGCCCGGGCCAGCGCCACGCGCTGCTGCTGGCCGCCCGACATCTGGTAGGGGTAGCGATCGGCGAGGTGCTCGAGGCGGATCAGCGCCAGCATTTCCTTCACCCGTGCCTCGATCTGTGCCTTCGGCGTGCCTGCCACCTTGAGCCCGAAGGCGACATTGTCGAAGACGTTCATATTGGGGAACAGCGCGTAAGCCTGGAAGACCATGCCGATATTGCGCTGGTTCGTCTTCAGCCGGCTCTGGTCCCGGCCGTCGATGCTGATCGTACCGCCGGTCGGCGTCTCGAATCCGGCGATCATACGCAGCACGGTCGTCTTGCCGCAGCCGGATGGGCCGAGGAAGGAGACGAACTCGCCCTTGTCGATCGACATGTTGAAGTCCTTCACCACCTGCACGGCGCCGAAGCTTTTCTGGAGGTTGTCGAGAACCAGGAACGACATGCAGTAGGATCCTTAGATGCGCGAGGGCGCCGCCTTGCTGAAACGCGACACGAGCTGGATGAGGCCAAGGCAGCCCCAGGTGATGGCGAAGGCAATGACGGACAGGGCGAACGGCTCGTAAGCCTTGTTGGCGCCGATCCGCTGCAGATACGGGCCGAACGCCGGGCGGTCGAGGAGGGCCGCCAGCGTGAACTCGCCGATAACGATCGCAAAGGTGAGAAACGCCCCCGAAAGCACCGCCGGAACGACGTTCGGAAGGATCACCCGGCGAAGGATCGTGAACCAGCCGGCGCCGAGGATCTGCGCGGCTTCCGTCAGCGTGGCGACGTCGATGGTTCTAAGCCCGGTATCGACCGCCCGGTACATGTAGGGCAGCGCCAGGATGGTATAGCCGAAGGCGAGGAGCGCGTTGGTGCCAAAGACGGAGCCTGTCAGCGGCAGCCAGCTCGACGTGTTGTAGAGCCGGATATAGCCAAAGACGACGACGATCGCCGGTATGACGAGCGGCAGGAGCGTGACGAATTCCACATAGGGACGGGCCCAGGGCATCTTCAGGCGCACCCAGAATGCGGTTGGGACGACGATTACGATGCCGATGGCAATCGTCACCAGTGCCATCACCACCGAATAGGTGAATGTCGCCTGAAACTGCGGATCGGCGAAAACCTCGCGATAGGCATCGAAGGAGTAGACGCCCCGCCGTGCCTTCAAGGAAAACTCGAAGAGACCCCCAAGCGGCACAAAGAAGTAGAGGAGGCCGAAGATGAGGACCGCCCAGCCGATGATGCGTGCGCCGATACTCATTTCAGCCACCTTTCGGCGCGGATGCGCAGCCAGATGTAGACCACGTTGGCCACGGCCGTGACGACGATCATCCCGAAGGCCATGGCATAGCCGAGGTTTGGATTGCCGAGCACATCTCCGCGGATCTGTGCAAAGAGCTGGATGGGCACGATGTTGAGGCTCGATCCGGTGAGGGCGATGGCGGTCGCGACGGCGCCGAAGGCATTGGCAAAGAGCAGCGCGAAGGTGCCGAGCAATGACGGAAAGAGGATCGGCAGCGCTACCATCCGCCAGTACTGGAGGGTAGAGGCGCCGAGCACCTGTGCCGCCTCCCGCCATTCGCGGCGCAGGCCTTCCAGCGCGGGGGTGATTATAAGGATCATCAGCGGGATCTGGAAGAAGAGGTAGGTAACGGTCAGGCCCCAGAAGCTCAGGATGTTGAAGCCAAGGTCGCGTTGCAGGACGATCCCGAAGTTCTGGCGGAGCAAGACGGTGACGAGACCAACCGGACCAAAGGTCGCCAGGAAAGCGAAGGCCAGCGGCACGCCGGCGAAGTTCGATGCGACGCCCGAGAAGGTCATCAGCGGCGAGCGCACCCAACGTGGCACCGCACCGAAAACAACGGCGACGGCCATGCCAAAGCCAATGATAGATCCCAGCGCGGCGGAGGCGGCGGAGATCTTAATCGAGATCCAGTAGCTTGACGGGATTGTCCCGCTGTTGAGGTCGATGATGTTCTGCAGCGTGAACGACCCATCGCGGGTCTGGAAGGCGCCGATTACGATATGCATGGTCGGCAGCACCAGAAACAATGTCACGAAGAGCGCAAAGGGCGCCAGCCCGAGCCAGGTCAGTGGCAGGTGCAGCCGGGTTGCGGGAGAGCTATTGGTCATGGCGCGGTCGTCTCCCTCGGCTCGGCTGTTGATCTGTGGCGAAAATACGGCGAGTGCCGATCAAATGGCAAGCCCGGCCCGAATGCTTCGGACCGGGCCACCCAGTGAAAGCGGATTACTGGACGTTGGCGCCGACGACGCTGTCCCAGCCGCCTGTGACGGCGGCCTTGTTGGCATTCTGCTCCTCGACCGTCGGGAAGACCGCCGCTTCGTAGCTTTCAGCCGGCGGCAGGGCGTCCATCAGTTCCTGCGGGATCTTGCCGGCCTTTGCCATGGCGTTGAAGCGAGCAGGGTGGCAATAGCCCTTCAGCCAGAGGTTCTGGCCCTCGTCCGAATAGAGGTATTCCATCCAGAGCTTGGCGGCATTGGGATGCGGCGCATAGGCCGAGATGCCCTGGACGTAGACCCCGGCCAGCACGCCGGTCTTGGGGACGACGACCTCCACCGGCGGGTTGCCCTTCAGCTCGTCGCGCCATGCGAGGGCGTTGTAGTCCCAGGCGACCGCAATCGGCGTGGCGCCCTGGGCGATCGTGCCCGCCTTCGCGATGACCGGTACAAAGTTGCCGGCCTTGTTCAGCTCGGCGAAGTACTCAAGACCGGACTTGCCGGATTCCTCGCCAGCCTTGGCACCTTTGGAAAGACCGGCTGCAAGCACGGCGAGAATGGCCTGGTTGGAGGCGCGCGGGTCACCGGCGAGGGCGACCTGTGCGGCGTAATCCGGCTTCAGGAGGTCGGCCCAGTCCTGCGGCACCGTCTCAACCATGTCCTTGTTCACGATGAAGGAGAGCACGCCGTAATAGTCACCGTACCAGTAGCCTTCGGCATCCTTGATGTCGTCCGGAATCTCGTCCCAGGTAGATACCTTGTAGGGCTGCAGCAGGCCTTCGTCCTTCATCTGCGGGCCGAAGGCCAGACCGACGTCGATGACATCAGGGGCCTGCGGGCCCTTGTTGTCCTTGTTCGCCTTGATGGCTTCCACTTCATCGGCCGAGCCAGCATCGGGGTTCAGCTCGTTAACCTGGATTTCCGGGTACTTTGCCTTGAAGCCGGCGATGACTTCGCCATAGCCGCACCAGCTGTGGGGCAGCGCGATAGTGGTCAGCATGCCTTCCTTCTTGGCGGCTTCGATCAGTTCCGCACTGGGCTCGGCATAGGCCAGGCTCGTCGAGGCGATGACGACGGCGGTCGTCAGAGAGAGAAAGCGGTGGGTCTTGTTGAGCACGATATCCTCCTGAGGTTGGTCGTGTGGCGGCGACTCGTAGAGCCGGTTCATGTACGGTATGTGACAGTCTGCACAGGCGAGTATTCGCTGATAAGTCTCGTGCACTGCAGGCTTTTCGCCGGACGCTCATTCCAGCTTGTGTCGGTGCGGACGGCGGAAAAGACGCGATTGCTCGAAGAGCTCTTCAAGCGAGGTCATGCGTTCGCGCGTCCTGTCCCAGGTGGCGCTCTGCACGGCTTCGATCAGTGCCTCGACGAGAAAGAGAGTCACGACCGAGGAATCCCAGGCGCTGGGCGCTTCTATCCGGGCGCGGAAAGTGTGCTGGGCATGTTTTGCGACCGGCGAGCCCCAGATGTCGGTGATCAGGACGATCACGACGCCGTTCTGCCTTGCGACCTCCGCCAGTGTTGCCATTTCCTGCTCGTAGCGACGAATGTCGAAGATCACCAGGACATCGCCGCGGTTCATGTTCAGCACATGCTGTGGCCACGAACTAGAATTGTTCGAGATCAACGTCGCCCTCGGGCGGATGACCTGCATGTGCGTGAAGAAATACTCCGCGAGCGCTCCGGTGATGCGACCGCCGACGAAGTAGATGCTGCGATCGAGGTCGCCCAGCAGTGCTGCCGCACCTTCGAACGTCTTGGTATCCAGGTCGGAAAGTGTGTCGCGGAGGTTGGCGGTCACCGCTTCCGCGAAGCGATTGAGGATGTGCGTCCCCGGCGCGTTCAGCGCCCATCGATCATGCTTGGTAATCGGATTGGAAATCGTTTCCTCAAGCTCGTGGTGCAGGTGGGACTGGAATTCCGGATATCCCTTGAAGCCGAGCTTCTGCACCATGCGGGCAACTGTGGGCGTGGAAACGCCTGCGTTTTCCGCAATCGTCGTGATGCTCCCGAGGCCGGACACCGGATAGTTCTCCAAGATCCTGTCGGCCAGCTGCCTTTCGGCACGCGTCAGGCTGTCGTAGCGGGTGCGGATGACATCCGAGACGGTGCGTGCGGCGGTTGGCACTGATGCTGTTCCCTTCCGGTCTTCGCCGGTTGACAAGATTTAACTCTTCTTTCCTTCGGGGAGTCAATGCGCGTGATGAAGAGAAATTTTCAGATCTGCATTGACGGAGGAATGAAGATGAAGAATTCTCTTCGGTGTGTTCCACACTTGCGCTCCGGACGACATGCTGGCCGAAAAGACATTCTTCACGGAAAATGACGGCGAGCCAGTCGCAATCGAAAACCCCCGGGGACGGGGCGAGGTGCTCCTCGTTTGTGAGCATGCTTCGCGCAGACTGCCGAAACGCTATGGGACGCTCGGCCTATCCGAAGACGCGCTTGTGTCGCACATCGCCTGGGATCCGGGCGCGCTCGCGGTTGCGCGGCTCATTTCGAAGCAGCTTGACGCCACACTGATCTACCAGCGCTTTTCCCGGCTTGTCTATGACTGCAATCGCCCGCCGGAATCGCCCGCCGCCATCCGGGACGTCAGCGAACTCTTCCGCATTCCGGGCAACGAGAACCTGTCGGAGGCGGAGAAGTCGCTACGCACCACCTCGCTCTACCTGCCTTTTCAGGGCGCGATCCGCGACGAGATTGCGGCGCGACGGGCGAGGGGGCTGCAGACGGTGCTCGTCACGGTCCACAGCTTCACGCGCGTCTATTTTGGACAGGAGCGGGCAGTGGAAATCGGCATCCTCCACGATACGGACAGCCGTCTGGCCGACAGGATGCTGCAGACAACGGGAGGGACGTCCCCTTACCGGCTGGAGCGGAACGAGCCGTATGGCCCGGCAGACGGCGTGACTCACACGCTTGAACTTCATGCCTTGCCTGCTGGACTTCTGAACGTGATGATCGAAGTCCGCAACGACCTGATCGCCGACGAGGCTGGCCAGAGCGCGGCGGCAGATTTCCTCAGCAAGTTGTTGAGGGAGAGCATTGGGACGCCGACCAAGAACAACAAGAATGGCGGCTGACGAGGTGGAACGGACTGGGAGAATGAAAGGGTGCACGATCACACCATGCTAGCGGCGGCGGGCGCCGATGCCTGACGTGCTGAAGACTTACGTCCGCGTTGTCGACCGATTCAATCGCGGGGTCGGCCGCGTGACCATGTACCTTATCTTCGTGATGATGGGCATCCTTCTCTGGTCGTCCATGTCGAAGGCATTCTTCCTGCCTTCGCTCTGGACGCTGGAGATGGCTCAGTTCGTGATGGCCGCCTATTTTCTGCTTGGCGGCGCCTATTCGCTGCAGCTCGACTCGCATGTCAGGATGGACCTTGCCTATGGTCGCTGGTCGCCCCGAACCAAGGCGATAGTCGACGTGGTCACCATCTTCATGCTGTTTATCTACCTGTTCTTCCTCCTCTATGGCGGCATATCCAGCACCAACTACGCGATCCAGTACAGCGAGACGAGCTACTCGTCCTGGTCGCCTTACATGGCGCCGATCAAGATCGTGATGGTGATCGGCATCTTCCTTACCCTCCTGCAGGCAACCTCCATCTTCATCAAGGATCTGGCGGTTGCGCTGGGGAGGCCGCTGGCATGAGTGCAGAACTGATCATCCTGTTCATGTTCTCCTCCATGCTGCTCAGCATGCTGACGGGGCAGCGCGTTTTTGCCGTGATCGGATTCGTCGGCGTCGTTGCTGCCGCGATCCTGTGGGGCAATGGCGGTTTTGAACTCGGCTTCTCGGCCGCGATGAAGCTGATGAAGTGGTATCCGCTTCTGACGCTGCCGATGTTCATCTTCATGGGCTACCTTCTGTCGGAGTCCGGCATTGCGGAAGACCTCTACAAGGCCTTCCACGTCTGGATGGGCGGTCTTCGCGGCGGCCTTGCCGTCGGCACGATCGGCCTGATGGTCATCATCTCGGCGATGAACGGCCTCTCCGTAGCCGGCATGGCGATCGGCGCGACGATTGCGCTGCCGGAACTGCTCAAGCGCGGCTACGACAAGACCATGGTGACCGGCGTCATCCAAGCGGGCAGTTCGCTCGGCATCCTGGTGCCGCCAAGCGTGGTGCTCGTGCTCTACGGCATGATTGCCCGCCAGCCGGTCGGCCAACTCTGGCTTGCCGGTGCCTTTCCGGGCCTGCTCCTCGCAGCTCTTTTCATCATCTACATCGTCATCCGCTGCCGTCTGAACCCGGCACTTGGTCCGGTGCTCCCCAAGGAAGAGCGGGACATTCCGCTCTCGGAGAAGCTGAAGCTGCTTCGCGCCGGCATCCTGCCGTTCCTGATCTTCTTCCTGATGATGGGGCTTTTCCTGATGGGCTATACCAGCCTCGTGGAAAGCTCCGCGGTCGGCGCGCTGTCCGCTCTGGTCGTGGCCGCCGTGAAGGGGCGGCTCGGCAACGGCGTCCTGACGCGGACGATCGAGCAGACGCTCGGCATCACCTGCATGTTCATGTGGATCATCCTCGCCGCACTCTGCTTCGGCGCCGTCTTCGACGGGCTGGGAGCGGTCCGCGCGATCGAGGGACTGCTAGTCAACGATTGGGGCCTTTCGCCCTGGACGATCCTCATCCTGATGCAGCTGTCGTTCATCCTGATGGGCATGTTCCTCGATGATACGGCCATGCTCGTCATCGTCGCGCCGCTCTACATCCCGCTGGTCGGCAAGCTCGGCTTCGACCTGATCTGGTACGGCGTCCTCTACACGATCACCTGCCAGATCTCCTACATGACGCCGCCCTTCGGCTATAATCTCTTCCTGATGCGGGCCATGGCGCCGCCGGAGGTTTCGTTGGGAGACATCTACCGATCGGTATGGCCTTTCGTCATCATCATGATGATCGGGCTCGCCATCATCATGGCGTTTCCGCAGATCGCACTCTGGCTGCCGGAGCATGTCAATGTTCGCGGCTAGCGCACTCGGAACATCAACAAGAGAGCCCGGGCAACGGGCCGGCTTCGCACCGGACAACTCGGTGCGGCGTGACTGTATCAATCATCAACAGAGGGAACAGACATGACCAACAGAAGACAATTCCTGAAGACGGCGGGTTTGACCGCCGCGGCAGCCGCACCAGCCATGCTGGCCGCACCACATGTAAAGGCGCAGGCGCCGATCCGCTGGCGGCTGCAGACCTATGCCGGCCCGGCGCTTGCCGAAGAGGTGGTTCGTCCCTGCGTGGATGCTTTCAACAAGGCCGCCAATGGACAGATGGAGATCGAACTCTACACGGCCGACCAGCTTGTGCCGACGGGCGAGCTGTTCCGCGCCATGCAGGCGGGCACGATCGACGCTGTTCAGTCGGACGACGATTCCATGAACTCGCCGGTCGACATCAAGGTGTTTGGCGGCTACTTCCCCTTCGCCTCGCGCTTCGGCCTCGATGTGCCGACGCTGTTCTACCAGTTCGGTCTGGCCGAGATCTGGGATCAGGCCTACTCGGAGGTCGGCGTAAAGTGGCTTTCCGCCGGCGCGTGGGATCCATGCAATTTCTCTACAAACAAGCCGATCAAAACGCTGGAGGACTTGAAGGGTCTTCGGGTCTTCACCTTCCCGACTGCAGGCAAGTTCCTCACCCAGTTCGGCGTTGTCCCGGTCACCATCCCATTCGAGGATGTCCAGGTCGCGATGCAGACCGGCGAGATCGATGCCATCGCCTGGTCCGGTATCACAGAGATGAAAACGTCCGGTTGGGAAGATGTGACGAAATACTTCCTCACCAACAATATTTCGGGCGGCTGGTGCGGCTCGTTCTTTGCCAATGCCGATCGCTGGAACGAGGTGCCGGAGCACCTGCAGGTTCTGTGGCGCGCCTGCATGGATTCATCCCATTTCCGGCGCCTTCACTGGTATTGGGGCGGCGAGGCCCGCCTGCGCGCCGGTGAGAGCAAGCTCGAACTCACCACCGTCCCGGATGCAGAATGGAAGACTGTCGAAGAAAAAGCCTACGAATTTTGGGAGGAGGTTGCCGCTCAGAGCGAACGCACCGCGAAGGTGGTGCAGATTCTCAAGGACTACCAGGCGATCATGGAAAAAGCAGGTCCTCCGTACCGGAATACTTGATTGACTAAACCTAAGTTCAGGCCGGCATTTCGCTGGACGCCGGCCTGAGTTGACAGTCCCTATCGCAACAGGACCGATAACGGTCTCCTGAGGATATGACAGTGCCCGCTCAATACACCTTCGACGACCTCAAGAAGGACGTCTCAGACGGCCGCATCGACACCGTACTCGCCTGCCTCGTGGACATGCAGGGTCGCCTGATGGGCAAGCGCTTCCAAGCGCAGTTTTTCGTCGAGAGCGCCTATGAGGAAACCCATAGCTGCAACTATCTGCTCGCCACCGACATGGAGATGGAGACCATTTCCGGCTACAAGGCAACGAGCTGGGAAAAGGGCTATGGCGATTACACCATGAAGCCGGACCTCTCGACGCTCCGGCGCATTCCCTGGCTCGAAGGAACCGCCCTGGTCCTTTGCGACGTGCTCGACCACCACACCCACGAGGAAGTACCGCATTCGCCGCGGGCCATCCTCAAGAAGCAGGTCGCCCGCCTTGAAGCCATGGGCATCAAGGCCTTCATGGCCACAGAGCTTGAGTTCTTCCTGTTCGACCAGACCTATGAGCAGGCCCACGCGTCCGGCTACCGCAATCTCAAGCTCGCCAGCGCGTATAACGAGGACTACCACATCTTCCAGACCACCAAGGAAGAGGAGGTGATGCGAGCAATCCGCAACGGGTTGCAGGGCGCCGGCATCCCGGTGGAGAACTCCAAGGGCGAGGCCTCGGCCGGGCAGGAGGAAATCAATGTCCGCTATGCCGATGCACTGACCATGGCCGACCGCCACGTGATCATCAAGAACGGCTGCAAGGAGATCGCCTGGTCGAAAGGTAAGGCCATCACCTTCCTTGCCAAGTGGAACTACAGTGCCGCGGGTTCCTCCTCCCACATCCATCAGTCGCTCTGGAGTGCTGACGGCAAGACGCCGCTCTTCTTCGACGAGGACGCCGAGCACGGCATGTCGGAGACGATGAAGCACTACATTGCGGGGCTGCTCGCCCATGCCGGCGAGATTACCTATTTCCTAGCGCCCTATATCAACTCCTACAAGCGCTTCATGGCCGGCACGTTCGCGCCCACCAAGGCGATCTGGTCAAAGGACAACCGGACGGCCGGCTATCGCCTCTGCGGTGACTCGACCAAGGGCATCCGCATCGAATGCCGCGTCGGTGGCTCCGATCTCAATCCTTATCTTGCCATGGCCGCGCTCCTTGCAGCCGGCATCGACGGGATCGAGAACAGAATGGAGCTGGAGCCGGCCTTCGAGGGTGACGCCTATGGTGGCAAGGACATTCGCGAAATTCCGCACACGCTGCGCGACGCGACGGCGCTGATGTCCGGCTCAGCCATGCTGCGCTCCGCGTTCGGTGACGACGTCATCGACCACTATACCCGCGCCGCACAGTGGGAGCAGGAAGAATACGATCGTCGCATCACCGATTGGGAAGTGGCGCGCGGCTTCGAAAGGGCCTAGTGCTCGACCAACAAGATCATAAACGACAGGAAGTGTGATCATGACCATGATCCAATGTATCTCGCCGGTCGACGGCTCGGTCTATGCTGAGCGACAGGCCATGGGTTTCGAGGAGGCTGCCGCGGTCGTTGACCGTGCCCGCAAGGCCCAGAGGAGCTGGGCCAAGCGCCCGCTCGAGGAGCGTGTGCAACTCGTTCTCAAGGGCGTCGCGCGGTTGAACGAGATGGCTGACGAGGTGGTGCCGGAGCTCGCCTGGATGATGGGCCGCCCGATCCGCTATGGCGGCGAGTTCAAGGGCTTCAACGAGCGTTCCAACTATGTCGCCTCGATCGCCGCCGATGCGCTGGCGCCGATGGTGGTGGAGGAGAGCGCGAGCTTCGAGCGCCGCATCGAGCGCGAGCCGCATGGCGTCGTCTTCGTCATCGCCCCGTGGAACTACCCCTACATGACGGCGATCAATACCGTCGCGCCGGCGCTGATGGCCGGTAATACGGTCGTCATCAAGCATGCCTCGCAGACGCTGCTGGTCGGCGAGCGGCTAGTACGTGCCTTCGTCGAGGCGGGCGTGCCGGAGGACGTCTTCGTCAACCTCTTCCTCGACCATGACACTACCTCGGCGCTGATCGCCGCCGGCAAGTTCAGCTTCATCAACTTCACCGGCTCGGTGGAAGGCGGACGCTCCATCGAGCGCGCAGCCGCAGGCACCTTCGCCGGGCTCGGCCTCGAGCTCGGCGGCAAGGATCCGGGTTACGTCATGGAGGACGCCGATCTGGATGCGGCCGTCGACACGCTGATGGACGGCGCGACCTATAATTCCGGGCAGTGCTGCTGCGGCATCGAGCGCATCTACGTGCATGAGTCGCTCTACGACCAGTTCGTCGAAAAGTCGGTCGCCTGGGTCTCAAACTATAAGCTCGGCAATCCGCTGGAGCAGGAGACGACGCTGGGGCCGATGGCGAACAAGCGTTTCGCCAAGGTGGTCCGCGAGCAGCTGTCGGATGCCGTTTCGCGCGGCGCGAAGGCGCTGGTCGATCCGAAGCTCTTTCCGGCCGATGACGGCGGCGCCTATCTGGCGCCGCAGGTTCTGGTGGATGTCGATCACTCCATGTCGTTCATGACCGAGGAGACCTTCGGCCCGGCCGTCGGGATCATGAAGGTGAAGAGCGACGATGAGGCGATCTCCCTGATGAACGACAGCAAGTACGGCCTTACGGCATCGCTCTGGACGCAGGATGCCGAAAGGGCGGGGCGGATCGGTCGCGAGATCGAAACTGGTACCGTCTTCATGAACCGCGCCGACTATCTCGATCCGGCGCTTTGCTGGACCGGCGTCAAGGAGACCGGCCGTGGTGGCTCGCTCTCCGTCCTCGGCTTCCACAACCTGACAAGACCCAAGTCCTACCATCTGAAGAAAGTCACGAAATGAACATCGTCGCGAACTGGAGCTATCCGACCGCCGTCAAGCTCGGCCGGGGCCGGATCAAGGAACTGGCCGACGCCTGCAAGTCGCTCGGCATGAAGAAGCCGCTTCTGGTCACCGACCGTGGACTTGCCTCGATGGCGATCACCGGTCATGCGCTGGATGTTCTGGAGGAGGCGGGCCTCGGTCGTGCTATTTTCGCCGACGTCGATCCCAATCCGAACGAGAAGAACCTGGAAGCAGGCGTAAAGGCGTTTCGCGATGGCGGGCACGACGGCGTGGTGGCCTTCGGCGGCGGTTCGGGCCTCGACCTCGGCAAGGCGGTCGCCTTCATGGTCGGCCAGACCCGGCCTGTCTGGGATTTCGAGGATATCGGCGACTGGTGGACCCGCGCCAGCACCGACGGCATTGCGCCGATCGTCGCAGTGCCGACGACCGCAGGAACGGGTTCAGAGGTCGGACGCGCTTCGGTGATCACCAATTCCGCGACGCATGTGAAGAAGATCATCTTCCACCCGAAGTTCCTGCCCGGTGTGGTGATTGCGGATCCTGAACTGACGGTCGGCATGCCGAAGATGATCACAGCCGGCACCGGCATGGACGCTTTTGCCCACTGCCTGGAAGCCTATTGCTCGCCCTTCTACCACCCGATGAGCCAGGGGATTGCGCTTGAAGGCATGCGGCTGGTCAAGGAATTCCTGCCTCGCGCCTACAGGGACGGGACCGATATCGAGGCGCGCACCAACATGATGTCCGCTGCGGCCATGGGGGCCGTTGCCTTCCAGAAGGGTCTGGGCGCGATCCATTCGCTGTCGCACCCGATCGGAGCCGTTTACAACACGCATCATGGCATGACGAACGCGGTCGTCATGCCGCCGGTGCTGCGCTTCAACCGGTCGGCGATCGAAGAGAAGATCGAGCGTGCGGCCGCCTATCTCGGTATCAGCGGAGGCTTCGACGGCTTCTACGACTATGTCCTGTCGCTGCGGGCGGAACTCGGCGTACCGGAAAACCTGACGGCGATGGGCATCGGTCAGGATCGAATCGATGAGCTCGCCGCCATGGCGATCGAGGATCCGAGCTGCGGTGGCAATCCTGTGCCGATGACGCTGGAAAATACTCGGCAACTCTTCGTCGACTGCTTCTGAAGCCGATCCGCTTGGCCGATTCGCAAAGCCCCGAAGCCGATGCTTCGGGGGTTTTTCCTGCCGCAGCGACAAGTTACCCCTTATATCGTTGATCGCTAAATTTACCCTTTGTTAACCATGATTAAGCAAGGTGGCCCTCAATGCACCATGCCTCCCCGGTGCGCATCTGAGCGATGCGGCTCATGCCCTTCAAGGATCGAGAATGCCCGTAATTTCCTTTGCCAACGCCAAGGGCGGTGCCGGAAAGACCACCGCAGCACTTTTGCTCGCCACCGAACTGGCCGGTCAGGGCCACCGCGTGGCAATCATCGACTGCGACCCGCAGCAGTGGATCACCCAGTGGGCGGAGATTTCCGGCCCGCTCCATAACCTGGAGGTGATCTCGCAGGTGTCCGTCGCGTCCCTTCAGTGTCATTTGCGAGAAATGCGGGATCAGGTTGATTTCTTCGTTATCGATCTAGCGGGTGCGAGGGACGCACTTGTAACGACCGCGATCGGCCTCTCGGACCATGTCATGATCCCCGTCCAGGGATCGGCAATGGATGCAAAGGGTGCGGCGCAGATCCTCGACCTCCTGGCCATGATGAAGGAAAAGGCCAATCTTGCCATTCCCCATTCCGTTGTCCTCACCCGCGTCACGTCCATGGTCACGACCAAGGCGCTGCTGGCGATCAAGGGGCTTCTTGCCGCCCGCGGCGTCAATGTGCTGAACACGCCCATCGGCGAACGCATCGCCTTCAAGGAGCTCTTCGAGACAGGGGGGACGCTGCGGACCCTAGATGCCGCAAGGGTGAGCAACCTTGATAAGGCGCGGGAGAACGCCGCCGCCTTCGCCCAGGAGGTGGTGCGCCTGATGCCGGCAAGGGTTGTCCGCTCGGGAAAATCGCGGCTGGTCGCCTCAGGACGCTTGGCAGCCTGAACTGACTGTAAGACCTGCTCCCACGAAGAGGGCGCCAGAGGCGCCTTTTTCTATTCCACGAACTCGACGCTGACGCCGGGCTTGACCATCTTAGCCAGTTCGGTCGCGTCCCAGTTGGTCAACCGGATACAGCCATGGCTGTTGGTCTTGCCGATCTTTGAGGGTTCCGGCGTACCATGGATCCCGTAGCTCGGCTTGGAGAGGGCGATCCAGACCGTTCCGACCGGCCCATTCGGGCCTGGCGGAATCTGCAGAATCTTGTCGTTGTTGCCCTGCTTGAAGTTGACCTTGGGATTGTAGGTATAGCCCGGGTCGAGCGCTACGCGTTCCACCGTATGGGTTCCCGTGGGCGAGGGGGTGTCGGTCGAGCCGATCGTGGCCGGATAGGCGGCGATCAGTCCGCCGTCTTCACCATAGGCGAATACCTGCTTTTTGCTCTTGTCGGCGACGATGCGAGTGACGCTACCCTTCTTCGGCTGTCCGGGATTGACGACCTTGATGATCGTGCCGGGGATAGAGAAGTCCTTGCCCGGATTCAGGGCCTTCAGGTAGCTCTCGTCCATGTGGAACTGCTCGGCGAGCTTTTCGCTGGTCGAGGTATAGGACATGGCTGGCATCTGGGCCTTCTGCCCATAATCGTCCGGAATGGATGCGACGAAGGGGCCCGCCGCATCGGCAGCGGTGATCGTGTAGTCGACGATGGGCAAGCCGCCGGAATAGGCGAGCCGTTGCAGGATGTCTTCGGAGTTGTTGGGATCGAGCGTTTCGCCCGTCATCTCCTGCCAGGCGGCGATCGCCTTGTTGACGTTATCGCCGAGATGACCGTCGATGACGCCGGGAGAGATGCCTTCCCGGTCGAGGAAGACCTGCAGGGCGGCAATCTCCGCCTGCGGCTTCTTGGTGACCGCGATGATAGGCTTCTCCGCTTCCATAGGCTGGGCCGGTTGCCGATCACGCTCGATAGAGGCGAAATCATCCTGCGGTTCATCCGGGAAGGGCTGATCCTCAAGGGGTAGCCGGGTAATGGAGCCGCGATCCGGCACCGTGCCGGTAATTTCTCCGGGCTCGCCTGGACGATACTCACGGTAATCCCGGTATCCTGCCTCGTCGCGGTAGCGGCGATAGTCCGACGGTGGCGGCGGGTACCGGTCGATGCCACGCGAACCATAGCCCTCCCGTGACACTTCGGTAGCGATCACCTCGCCATATCGGTCGATGAGTATCCGACGGCCCGAGCGGTCGCGGGCGATCACGACTTCGCCCTGTTCGGGCACATAATCCAGGATGCTGCCGTCGGGCGCGACGAGAAGCGTATCGCTAGCGTATGGATCGTAGATCACCTGGGCGGAGACCACCGAAGCGCCCTGCGCCACCAAGGCTGCGATACCGAGACCAGCAGTGAGAAGCCGTTTCACGTTGTCACCGACCTTCTTGTTGAACATGAATGAAATCACCGAACTGGATAAACGTTCCGGCCGGTACTTCGCCTGCCACAGACAAGCGAATTTTGACGCTAGTGTGAAAAAGGTGAATTCGTGGTGAACGTGACGTTAACATTCGATCACGTTCTGGTAACGGAGTCGTTCTCGGATCTGGAGAAGTGAAATGAAGGTCTTTTCCGCAGCTGCTGGTCCTCGCCTCTTTCTGGACGACAGCTCCGTCCTCGACATTGGCTCCTGTTTCGTCGGCAAGGTCGATATCGCTCCGGGGCGGGCGATCCCGGATGACGGTGATCCGAGGATCGATCACTCCCTTGAGGGTTTCCTTTTCACCTGCGGCCCTGACCACATCCGCCATCCCGAACCGATCGAGGGCCGAAAGGATGGGAGCAGGTACCCGTTGCACGGCTCCTTCTCTTCGCATCCTGCGCAGATCCTCTTCTGGGATTGCCAGGACGGGGATGCCGAGTGCCGGGCGACGGTTCCGGTCGCTCTTGCCGAGGGGGGGAGCGCGCTCCTCGAACGTCATTGGCGCATCGACGGCGAGAGCGGAGAGGTATGCCTCTCCGATCGCCTTACGAATACGGGGACGAAGTCGTTTCCGCCGCTCCACATGTATCACATGAATATCGGAGCCTGGCTGTTCGACGGTGAGGTCCGACTGAGCGGCAAGACGCTGGAAAACGGCAGCCTTCCCTGGAACTTCGGGGAGGATCCGGGCGGTGTATTCTGTGTCCCCGCGGTGCAGGAGGGGGAGGACTGGGCTGAAATCGCGCTCGGACCGATTGCGGCCATCGGCGGACTCACCCTCAAGGTGAAGTTCCGGACAGACACGCTGCCGTGGCTGCAGATATGGCGCAACCAGCAGGCACCGGCACACGTGCTGGGCATTGAACCGGTCTCGCACCGCTGGGTCGGTCGCCACGAACTGGCAGAGCGCGGGGAACTGCAGCCGCTGAGACCTGGCGAGAGCATTGACTACGGCTTGCGCTTCTGCTTCGCCTGACCCCGGCTCGATTGACGCCCTGCCGGCTGCGGCGTAAGGGATCACCCAAGACAACGAGCCGGAGGAACGAGCCCATGGATATCCGCCAGATCAACGACGAATACGCCGTGACCGGACAGATCAGGATCGAGGATCTCGAGGAGATCAAGGCGATGGGGTTCAAGTCCATCGTCTGCAATCGGCCGGACGAGGAGGAACCGGGCCAGCCGCGCTTCGCAGATATTGCCGCCAAGGCGGAAGCACTTGGCCTTGAGGTGAAGCATGTACCGGTGGGCCGCATGGGTGTCGACGCGCAGGCGGTTAACGGCATGGTGGACGCGCTTGATGAAATGCCGCGGCCAATGCTTGGCTATTGCCGCTCCGGCGCCCGCTCCACGGCGATCTACGAAAAAAGCCAGCATCTGCGCGGCTAGTCTTCCCGCGGCCGGTTCCCCGGCCAGTCTTCAGCTCGAAACTTTCCAGGAGCATTTATGAGCATCAAGCGCATCGAACAGGGCGCCCGCATGAGCGGCGCTGTCGTCCACGGCAACACCGTCTATCTCTCGGGCCAGGTCGGCGAGGGCGAAACGGTCAAGGAGCAGTGCGAATATGCATTGCGCGAGGTCGATCGCCTGTTGGCTGCCGCAGGCTCCGACAAGTCGAAGATCCTGCAGACGCTGATCTATCTCTCCGACATGTCCTATTTCGCCGAGATGAATGCTGTCTGGGAAGCCTGGGTCGACCCGGCCAATACGCCGGCGCGCGCGACCAGCGAAGCCAAGCTTGCAGCGCCGAAGTACAAGGTTGAGTTTACGGTCACCGCCGCCATCTGAGCCGTGACAATCCGAATCCGGAAGCCGGCGCATCTGTCTGATGCGCCGGCTTTTTCGTATTAGGCCTTTTCGCGGATCTGCGACAGCGTCCGGGTCGGCGTGATCGCCTCCGCGTCCAGCTTGACCTCGATGATCGCTGGCTTGCTGCTCGCTCGCGCCCGTTCGAAGGCTGCAGCGAAGTCTTCGGTCTTCTCGACCAGCTCTCCATGCCCGCCATAGGCCTTGGCGAAGGCGACGAAGTCTGGGTTCACGAGGTCGGTCGCGCTGACGCGACCTGGATATTCACGCTCCTGGTGCATGCGGATCGTGCCGTAGGTGCCGTTGTTCACCAGCACTGTGATTATCGGCAGGTTGTAGCGAACCGCGGTGATGAATTCCTGGCCGTGCATCATGAAGCAGCCGTCCCCGGCAAAGCAGATCACCTCGCGCTCCGGAAAGAGCTGCTTGGCGGCCACCGCGGCAGGCAGGCCATACCCCATGGAGCCGGACGTCGGAGCAGCCTGGGTGTTGAACTTGC
Source organism: Pseudorhizobium banfieldiae (assembly GCF_000967425.1). Classification (NCBI taxonomy): domain Bacteria; kingdom Pseudomonadati; phylum Pseudomonadota; class Alphaproteobacteria; order Hyphomicrobiales; family Rhizobiaceae; genus Pseudorhizobium; species Pseudorhizobium banfieldiae. The sequence goes on along the minus strand of NZ_FO082820.1, from coordinate 2,125,849 downwards.
GGAAGCGGTGGAAGCGGTGCACCCAGGTGGCGTAGTTGCCGGCACCGTTGGCAAAGATCGTGTCTTCTGCGGTGTTGGCGTCCAACCATTCCATAATCGGGCCCATCTGCACCGATCCTGGTCCTGTCTTCGGCGGTGTCGACCACTTCAGGTAGGCATCATGCATGGCGGACTTGCGCTCGGCCCAAAGCGGTGCTGCGGGTGGCTCGAGTCCCGAAAGCGCCGTGGTGAACTCGGCAGGGGCAGCGCAGATCGCCAGATCCGGGCGGTAGACGCGACCGAGTTCCTGCGGGTCAGGATAGACATGGACGAGTTTCTGCGCCGGATAGGGGATATCGATCAGGGTGTAGCTTGAAGACGGCATTTCCGACATGCGTGCGCCGACGAGGACGAGCAGGTCGGAGTCCTTGATCTCCTTTGCCAGTGCCGGATTGATGCCGATACCGACATCGCCTGCATAGCTCGGGTGCAGGTGGTCGAACAGCATCTGGCGCCGGAAGGAGCAGCCGACGGGCACCTTGAAGCGGCTGGCGAACTCCTGGAACCCGGCGACAGCCTCTTCGTTCCAGCGCGTGCCGCCGAGGATGAACATCGGTCGCTGCGCTTCCTTCAGCAGGGCCTCGAATTTCTTCATCTGGCTGGGGCCGGGATGGGCCTCCACCGGCATGTAGGACTGCGCGGCGGGAGCCTCGACCTGATCCACCAGCATGTCTTCCGGCAGGGTCAGCACGACAGGGCCGGGGCGTCCCGAGGTTGCGACGGCGAAGGCACGCGTGACGAATTCCGGGATGCGGCGGGCATCATCGATCTCGCCCACCCATTTGGCGAACTCAGTGAAGGCACGGCGGTACTCAACCTCCTGAAAAGCTTCGCGCTCGCGGGCGTCACGCTGGACCTGTCCGATGAACAGGATCATCGGGATCGAATCCTGCCGGGCGATGTGCAGGCCCGCAGACGCATTGGTGGCGCCCGGACCGCGCGTGACCATGCAAATGCCCGGTTCGCCTGTGAGCCTGCCCCAGCAGTCCGCCATCATTGCCGCGCCGCCTTCCTGGCGGCAGACCAGCGTGTCGATACCACTTTCGTAAAGCGCATCGAGGACGGCCAGATAGCTTTCCCCCGGCACACAGGAGACACGCTTCACGCCGTTCGCCTTCAGTGCCTCGACGATCAGTTGTCCGCCCGTCTTCATCGGTTCTTCCCCTTCATTTCGATAGAATCCAGTTCCGCCAGCACGGCGGTCGTATGTTCCCCGAGCCCGGGGCTTGGTCGCTCGTAACGGAGCGGCGTTTCAGACAGGACGATCGGGCTGCGTACGCTCGGAATGACCGTGCCGTCTGCTGCCTCGAGATCGACGCGGAGTCCGCGCGCCTTGATCTGCGGGTCGTCGAACATCTCGGCGATGGTATTGATCGGCCCAGCCGGCACGGCGTTGTCGCCGCAGGCTGCAAGCAGTTCGGTCTTAGTCCATTTTTCCGTCTCGGCCAGGAGATTGCGACGAACCTCGACACGGTTGGCGACGCGTGCCTTGTTGGTGGCGAAGCGCTCGTCGTCGGCGAGGTGTTCCACGCCGAGAAGTGTGCAGAAGCGCCGGAACTGCCCGTCATTGCCGACCGCGAGGATGATGTGGCCGTCGGCGACTGGGATCACCTCATAGGGGCTGATGTTCGGATGTGCGTTGCCAAGACGGGAAGGGGCCGTGCCTGAGATCAGGTAGTTCATGTTCTGATTTGCGAGAACGGCCGACATCACGTCCAGCAGCGCCATGTCAACAAGCTGGCCTTCGCCCGTCTTCATCGCGTGGATCAACGCCGCCTGGATGGCGGTGACGGCATAGATGCCGGTGAAGATGTCGGCGATCGCTACGCCAGCCTTCATCGGCTGGCCGTCCGGTTCGCCGGTGATCGACATGAAACCGGACATGCCCTGGACGATGTAGTCATAGCCGGCCAGGCTGGCATAGGGACCATCCTGGCCGAAGCCGGTGATGGAGCAGTAGACGAGCTTCGGGTTGATCGCCTTCAGGCTCTCGTAATCGAGGCCATATTTCTTCAGGCCGCCCAGCTTGAAGTTCTCGATTACCACGTCGGCAGTCGCCACGAGGCGGCGAACGATCTCCTGTCCTTCCTCCGTCTTGAGGTCCACCGCAATCGAGCGCTTGCCGCGGTTGGTGGAGTGGTAGTAGGCGGCCGACAGGTTTTCGCCGTCCTTGCCTTCCACAAAAGGCGGGCCCCAGGCGCGCGTATCGTCGCCTCCGTCGGGGTTCTCGACCTTAATCACGTCGGCGCCCATGTCGGCCAGCATCTGCCCGGCCCAGGGGCCGGCGAGAACGCGAGCGAGTTCGATGACGCGGATGCCGGCGAGCGGCGGTTTCTTTTGGCTATTCTGAGTCATGGTGTGCTGATCCGGGACGCGACCGAGGTTTCTGCGGCCGTTACGGGCTTGGCTGCGACGCGTCGCTCGCGCCAGATGATGTAGAGGCCGGAGCCGATGATGATCGCGATGCCGAGCCATTTCACGGCGTCCGGAAAATCCCCGAAGACGAGCCAGCCGAACAGGGTTGCCGAGACAATCTCGAAATACTGGAGCGGGGCAAGCACGGAGGCCGGCGCGACACGATAGGCGTAGACGGCGAGAATGCCGGAGAGCGCTGCGAAGAAGCCGACGCCAACCAGCCAGAGAAGAACCGTGAGGTCGGGCATCGAGGGAGCGAGGAAGTCCACCTCCGCCATGTCTCCCATCAGAAGTAGCAGGGCGCAGATCGGGATGCCCCACAGCGACATCTGGAATTGCATGGCCCAGGGGTTCTCACGCGGTGCGAGCGCCCGGGTCATCAGTGCGAATACCGCAACACAGAAGGCGGTGATGACCGGCAGGACGGAGATCAATCCAACTTCTTCGAAGCTGGGGCGGATCACGATCATCGCTCCGATGAAACCAACGCCACAGGCGGTATAGCGTCGCCAGCCGATCGTCTCGCCGAGGAAAATGCTGGCAAGAATGGTCAGGATGATCGGTTCGACGAAGAAGATGGCGATTGCGTCTGCAACCGGCATGACGGCGAGGGTGGCAACGAAGCAGATCATGGAGAGGGTTATGATCGCGGCGCGGACCGCATGGTAGGCACTCATGCGCCAGGACAAGTTCCGCCAGAGCCCGTTCCACAGCACGATCGGCAGCATGAACAGGGCCTGGAACAGGAAACGCGCGGCGGTGATCATCGTGGGTGATGTCGTGCCGGTCGCGAGCTTGGAAAAGATATCGATCAGAGGTGCCGCCAGCATGGCCAGCAGCATCAGCAGGAGGCCGTTCACGATTGCCGTCGTGGGTGCGGATGGCGTGGCGAGGCCACCGGCCTGTGAGGTCATGCTTTCCACTCTTGCGCAATGCGCAGCGCCCGACGCCGCTGCCGCGCATAACCTATATCCAACGAGGAGAGGGAAGGCACTTGAGGAAATGTCATTAGTTCATTCCGTTTGAGAGGCGACTGCGGCCCGCGCCCAGTGTACGAAGTCGTCCATCGCCTCCCGCCGAACAATCTCCTTCAGCGTTTCATGACGCGTGCCGGGCCAGATCCGGCTGGTGACCCGCTGGAAGCCTCCCCGGTGGAATAGGCCCTCAAGCCACAGGACTTCCCGGCCTTTGTTCGTCGCGGGGTCATCCTCCCCACCGACAAGATGGATGGGGAGGCCACGGGGCAATCGACCAAGAACGGTAGGCCCCCGGAACGTGAGGCGAAGGATATCAAGCCAAAGCGATATGCTGGCATCGAAGCCGCAGAGGGGGTCGGCGAGATAGGCATCGACCTCTGCAGGGATGCTGTTCAGCCAGTCGGATTCGGTCCGCCAGTTCGGCATCGAGCGACCCCAGCTTCGAAAGGTCGCTCTCGGGAGAATGGCACTCGGGACGTCGGCCCCCATCAACGCCTTTTCGACATGCAGCACGAGCTGCGCGAAACGGCCAGTCACCCCTTGGTTGAAGTTGGAATTCCAGATGGCGAACCCCTGGAAACCTTCCGGGTGATCACTGGCGACGTTCAAGGCGATGAGGCCTCCCATGGAATGGCCGAAGAGGATTACCGGGAGGCCGGGATGAGCATCCGTTGCGAGATTGCGCATCGCCCAGACATCATCCAGGGCCTTGGCAGCGCCATCCCGCACGGCAAATCGGCCCCTGACGGCATCTGGTGCCGTCGTTTCACCATGCCCACGATGATCATGGACATAAACGTGGAAGCCGTTGGCGCCCATTGAATGCGCGAAGTCGCCGTATCGACCGGAATGCTCGACCATTCCGTGGCAGATCAGGAGGACGCCGCAAGGGGGGGCAGAGGCCGCCTGGTGATGATAGGCGAGGCTTGCGCCCGTGGGGCTTTCCAGCCGCCTGGTTTCCTCGAACATTCTTCCGCCCCCTCTGCTCGCGCATTGCTCCCGGCGCCCGTTTCGCCTAGATAGCGTCCAAACCCCCAGACGCCGGAGTATTTTTCTGATGGCACGTCAGTTCATTTATCACATGGCCGGACTGAACAAGTCCTACGGCAACAAGAAGATTCTCGAAAACATTCACCTGTCCTTCTATCCGGATGCCAAGATCGGCATTCTCGGCCCGAACGGCGCCGGCAAGTCGACCGTGTTGAAGATCATGGCGGGGCTGGACAAGGAGTGGACCGGCGAGGCCTGGCTCGCCGAGGGCGCCACGCTCGGCTATCTGCCGCAGGAGCCGCAGCTCGACGAGAGCCTCAACGTCTTCGGCAACGTCATGGAAGGTGTCGCCGACAAGAAGGCGATCCTCGACCGCTACAACGAACTGATGATGAACTACTCCGACGAGACAGCGGAGGAGGGTTCCAAGCTCCAGGACATCATCGACAGCCAGAACCTCTGGGACCTGGAAAGCCAGGTCGAGATGGCGATGGAAGCGCTGCGCTGCCCTCCGGGCGACGCGACCATCGATAATCTTTCGGGCGGCGAAAAGCGTCGCGTCGCGCTTTGCCAGCTGCTGCTGCGCCAGCCCGACCTGCTGCTTCTCGACGAACCGACCAACCACCTAGACGCCGAGACGATCGCCTGGCTCGAAAAGCACCTGCGCGAATATCCCGGCGCCATCCTGATGGTTACCCACGACCGCTACTTCCTCGACAATGTCACCGGCTGGATCCTCGAGCTCGACCGTGGCCGCGGCATTCCTTACGAGGGCAACTATTCCGCATATCTCCAAGCCAAGGCGAAGCGTCTGGCGCAGGAAGAGCGCGAGGAAGGCAGCCGCCAGAAGGCGCTGTCGCGCGAGCAGGAGTGGATTGCCTCGAGCCCGAAGGCGCGTCAGGCGAAGTCCAAGGCCCGTATCCGCGCCTATGACGAACTGGTTGCTGCGGCCGAGAACCGCCGTCCCGGCGAAGCCCAGATCATCATTCCGGTCGGCGAGCGGCTCGGCAATGTCGTCATCGAGGCGGAGAACATCTCCAAGACCTATGGCGATCGCGTGCTGTTCGAGAACCTGAGCTTCAAGCTGCCACCAGGCGGCATCGTCGGTGTGATCGGACCGAACGGCGCCGGTAAGACGACGCTGTTCCGGATGATTACCGGTCAGGAAAAGCCGGATACCGGCTCGATCAACATCGGCGAGACCGTCCACCTCGGCTATGTCGACCAGAGTCGCGACTCGCTCGATGGTTCGAAGAATGTCTGGGAAGAGATCTCCGGCGGCAACGACATCATCAAGCTCGGCAAGTACGAGATGAATTCCCGCGCCTACTGCGGCGCCTTCAACTTCAAGGGTGGCGACCAGCAGCAGAAGGTCGGCAACCTGTCGGGCGGCCAGCGCAACCGCGTGCACCTCGCCAAGATGCTGAAGGCTGGCGGCAACGTCCTGCTGCTCGACGAGCCGACCAACGACCTCGACACGGAAACGCTGTCGGCTCTGGAGGACGCACTGGAAAACTTCGCCGGCTGCGCCGTCATCATCAGCCACGACCGCATGTTCCTCGACCGCTTGGCGACCCATATCCTCTCCTTCGAGGGTGACAGCCATGTGGAATGGTTTGAGGGCAACTTCGAGGACTACGAACAGGACAAGATCCGCCGGCTCGGACCAGAATCAGTCAACCCGAAGCGGGTCACCTACAAGCGGCTGACGCGCTGATTTGCACTATGATGCTTGCTAACGGGCCGCCCATGGGTGGCCCGTTTTGCATTCCAGTAGCCGACGACTGCAGTGAAATATAAGCATTTATTAGCACAGGTTCGCTAGCAACGAACATGCAGTGGATGGAAACGCTGCGTGTGACGTCATGAGGACGACCGTCGAGGAAGTTTCATGACTCTCATCCAACGCCTTTCATTCCGCCAATCCCTCGCCGTTCTGACCGTTGCGCCTCTAGCCGCTGCAATCTCATTTGGTGGCTGGCTGACCTACGAAGCCTACAAGGAGCGCTCCGCCGCCCAGAACGCGGTGCTGCTGGAGCGTGTCGCGAAAGCCGGCGGCAAGCTCGCCGTCCTCGTCCCCGCTGAGAGCGGCGCGACGGCAGACCAGCGCCCGGCTGCGCGCAAGGCAACGGACGAGACAAAGGACGCGCTTCTCAAGGCGTATGACGACGTCCTTGCGGCAGGTTTCAACGATCCTGCACTTGCGGCCTTCGTTGAGAATTTCAAGGAACGTTTCGCCAGGATCCCCGGCTATCGGCAGGAGGTCGATGCAGGCACGGCGAGTTCAATCAGCGCGCTGCAAGTCTTGCAGCCGGCCGTCGCTGCCGGTGCCGAGATCACTCGCCGCGCGGGCGCCATGTCCGAAGACAGCGATTTCGCGCGGGCTGCAGCCGGTTATTACGCGATGATGCAGGTCGGCGACGGCTACCAAATGTTGAACAGGCTTGCCGGCGAATACGCCAAGGGGCCACTCGGGATGGAAGCCATGAAGATGTTCATGCGCAGCGCCGGGCTGCTGGCTGCCTATACGGCGCCCTTCCGCGAATCGGTGCCTGCCGACATTCTCGCCGAATATGATGGGTTCTTTGCCGGTGCTTCCGGCCAGGCGGTCGAGCGCGTCCGCGGCTTGATGGCCAAGAACGAAGCCTACACGCCAGCTCCCGGCGAGGTCGATCTCTGGACGAAGGCAAATCTCCATCGTCGCGCATTCATTTCCGGGCTGACGGACCGGACGGGCGACCGGATGACCCACCTGGTACAGGCGAAGCTTTCGTCTGCCACGACCTACCTGACCGTGCTCGCGGCATCGATGCTCTTCTTCGTCGCCTGCGTCATCGCGTTGAGCTTCGCGGTGACCCGCAACTTCTCCAGGACACTCACCGGCATAGGCGATCGCATGAAGACGCTCGCCGAAGGAGATACCGCCCGGACGATACCCTATGTGGAGCGCAGGGACGAAATCGGTGGCATGGCGCGTTCCGTCGAGGTGTTCCGACAGGCGGCCATCCGCAATGCCGAGCTTGAGGCCGAGCAGGCTCACGGCCGCGAACAGGCCGAGCGCGACCGCGTCGAGATGCAGCGCCGCGCGGAGGAAGAGGCGGAGCAGCGCCTCAATCAGGCGACCGTTGCCCTGGCAGCCGGCCTGCGGCGTCTGGCAAGCGGCGACATGCTTTGTGAAATCGAACAGCCTTTCGCTTCACAGTTCGAGCCGCTTCGCAACGACTTCAACACTTCGGTGTCTCAGCTGCGCCAGGCACTTGCCAGCGTGGGGAACTCCGTTTCGACCGTTACCGGCGGCTCCCGGGAGATTTCGGAAGCATCCGACAATCTTTCGCGGCGCACTGAACAGCAGGCTGCCTCGCTCGAGGAGACGGCTGCAGCGCTTGAGGAGATCACCTCGAATGTCAGCGCAACGTCGCGACGGACGGATGAAGCCCGCCAAGTCGTCCGGGATGCCCGGGCACGTGCGGGCCAGTCTGGCCAGGTGGTTCGCAATGCGGTTGCCGCAATGGAACGCATCGAGCATTCTTCCAAGCAGATCGGACAGATCATCTCGGTCATCGACGAGATTGCCTTCCAGACCAATCTTCTGGCTCTCAATGCTGGCGTCGAGGCCGCCCGTGCGGGCGAGGCCGGCAAGGGCTTTGCCGTCGTTGCCCAGGAAGTGCGCGAACTGGCGCAGCGTTCCGCCAAAGCGGCGAAGGAGATCCAGAGCCTGATCGACAATTCGGCAACTGCCGTCGGCGAAGGGGTACGCCTCGTCAACGATACGGGCGAAGGGCTCGGAGTGATCGAGCAACTCGTGCAGGCGATCAACACCCATATGGATTCGATTGCGACCGCGGCACAGGAGCAGGCGGTCGGGCTTACCCAGGTGAATACCGCGGTGAACCACATGGATCAGGCCACGCAGCAGAATGCCGCCATGGTCGAGGAAATGAATGCGGCGGGCGCAAATCTGGCGCAGGAAAGTGCAACTCTCAACACGCTCCTGTCCCAGTTCAAAGTCGGCAACGCGGTGCAGGACCTGCGGACTACTGCAGGGCGGATGGGCGCCCCCGCTACGCACGCGGCCGCGGCACGCGCGACGGTTCCGCCGCCGACAGCGTCCGCCAAACCTCGTCCGGCAGTTCGTGCTTCCGCGGGCGGTGCTGCTCTGGCCCAGGCGCCGTCGGACGATTGGCAGGAATTCTGATGGCGACGCGACTTGTGGAAGGGCGGCCATCGTGCCGCCCTTTTGCATTTTCATGCAGTGTGGTTTGAGGGTTGCCTTGTTGGCAAATGAGATATAAACATATCTTTATATCTTGATTGCGAAGGCGACCGTAATGGGGCATTCCCTCGATACCTTGGTGGACGTACTGAAGACTGCCGGTGAGCCCACCCGCTTCCGCCTGCTCGCGCTGGTGGCTGCCGGCGACCTCACCGTCACTGATCTTACCGAAATCCTTGGCCAGTCGCAGCCGCGCATTTCCCGGCACCTGAAGCTGCTCGCCGAAGAAGACCTGATCGAACGATACCAGGAAGGGGCGTGGGCCTATTTCCGTCTTAAGCGGGAGGGCACGGCGGCCGCGCTCGTCCGGACGTTGCTCACTGCCGTTTCCATCGACGACCCGATTCTCGCACGTGACCGGGAGCGCCTGGCGACGGTGAAGCAGGCGAGGGCGGAACGGGCGCAGGCCTATTTCAGTCGCAATGCCGCCGAATGGGACGAGTTGAGGCGTCTGCATGTCAGCGACGCCGTCGTCGAAAAGGCGCTGTTAAAGCTGGTCGGGCGTACCCCGGTGGATTCGCTGCTCGATCTCGGAACCGGCACGGGTTGGATCCTCCAGCTGCTTTCCGAAGTCTATCGCCGTGCCGTGGGCATAGATGCGAGCCGCGACATGCTCTCGGTCGCCCGGGCCAACCTCGACAAGGCGGGTATCGTGAAGGCGTCTGTGCGGCAGGGCGATATTCTCAACCTGCCGCTCGATGGGCAGGACTTCGATCTCGTCACCATCCACCAGGTTCTTCACTTTCTGGACCAGCCGGAGCGGGCGATAGCCGAGGCGGCGCGCGTCCTTCGTCCCGGCGGCCGTCTGCTGATCGTCGATCTTGCGCCTCACAATCTCGAATACCTGCGCGATGAACATGCCCATGTCCGGCTCGGCTTCTCTCACGAGACGATGGCCGAGTGGCTAGAGAAGGTCGGGCTCGATGTGCAGGAGGTTGTTGATCTTGCAGCCGACCGGCAGGGAGGCCCGTCGCTGACCGCGACTGTGTGGCTCGCCAGGGACCGTCGCCTGTTGATCGCCGACGCTCCCGCCGCCAAGGAAATGACTCCGGCCTGAAAGGACTGCCGCCATGACACCGACGCTCCCGCCGCAGAAATCCTTCGGGCTTTCGTTCGAGTTCTTTCCGCCGCGCTCAGCCGATATGGAAGGGCAGTTGTGGGACGCCGTCCTCGACCTCGGCGCCTGGAACCCCGACTTCGTTTCCGTCACCTACGGAGCTGGTGGCTCCACCAAGGCACCGACGCTTTCGGTCGTCCGGCGTCTCATTCGCGAGACTGCTCTTTCGACGGCCGCGCACCTCACCTGCGTTGACGCCTCCCGGGATGAAACGCGCAGCGTCGTGGAAGAATTCCGCGCCGCCGGTGTACGCCGGATCGTTGCCCTGCGAGGCGATCCCGCCAGTGGCGTCGGGACCGAGTACAGGCCGCATGCAGACGGCTATGCCAATGCGGCCGACCTGGTGGCGGGATTACGGGAGATCGGCAACTTCGACATCTCGGTCTCCGCCTATCCGGAGAAGCATCCGGAAAGCGCCGACCTTGCCTTCGACATCGAGATGCTGAAACGCAAGGCGGATGCCGGCGCGGCGCGCGCGCTGACGCAGTTCTTCTTCGACAACGATGTCTACGAGCGCTATCTCGAAAAGGTGCGGGCCGCAGGCATCGATATGCCGATCGTGCCGGGAATCATGCCCATCCAGAACCTGACGCAGCTGAAGCGTTTCGCGGGACGTTGCGGAGCCTCCGTTCCTACCTTTCTCGACAGCCGTTTCGAGGGCTATGACGACAAACCGGAGGATCGCGCCAAGGTGGCCGCAGATGTCGCTGCCGAACAGATCGATGATCTCCTCAATCTCGGTGTGACCGATTTCCACATCTACACGATGAACCGCTCCGGCCTCGTAAACCAGGTGCTGGAGCAGCTGGGCCGGGCGCGGCGCGCTCAGGCGGACGCTGCGGCATAAAAGAAAACGCAGCCCAGGGGAGCTGCGTTTTCGAGAGGCCAAACTGTCATACAGGTGTCACGGATGCCAGATATGTCCCGATGCGGAGAGATTGTGGCGCTCAGATAAAGAGCATGGAAGCCACGAACACAAACGCTGCACCGACTACCAGGACATTAAGAGAGTATGCACGTCCCATGTCTGCCTCCTTGTGCTGACAGAGGGAGTGTATGTCGGAGTTTCCGCTCTTGAAAAGACTTTTCTGTATTGCAGCGCAGCACGCGCAGGGCGAAATCCTCAGGTGAAACTTGGCCAAGCAATTGATTTTTCTAGCTGATGTCAGCGTTAATGTTGATGGATAAATCGTAAAATTTCGGTCGCCGCCTGTTAACGAACGATACAGAGTGTGAGCGCGGGAAGCGTCTCAGCTGCTGTGCCGGCTGCGGCGTGACCTCCCTGTGGCCTCCAGAATCCGTCCATCGAGGACCAGGAGGCCGAGTGCGATGAGGACGAGCCTAACCATGTCCGTCAGGGCGAGTCGCTCGCCGAGAAAGAGCGCGCCGAGAAGGATTGCGCTCGGAGGAACAAGGAGCGTGACGAGGGATGTATTGGTGGCGCCGGCGAGGGTAAGGATCCGGAAGAACAGCAGATAGGCGAAGGCGGTGGATATCAGCGCGAGTCCGAGAATGGCGAGGATCGCCGTCGTGCTGGGAACGGGAAGCGTCCAGGGCTGGTCGGCGAGAAGGGCAAGCGGCAGCATCATGAGGGAGGATGCGGTCAATTGCCCGGTGGCTGTGACCGGAGCCGGTATCTGACGGAAGCGCTTGCCGAAGGTGCCGGCAACTCCGTAGCAGATCGCAGCCAGGACCGGCAGCGAGAGTGCCCAAAGCGGTGCATGCGCGGCAGACATCAAGGCTGGACCGAGCAGAACCGCGGTTCCGGCAAGGCCGGTAAGGCACCCGACCATCTTCGCCGTGGTGAGCTTTTCGTCCGCGGTCCAGCGGTTGGCGATCAGCACGGTCCAGATCGGCGTGGTCGCGTTGAGAATGGAGGCGAGGCCGGCACCGATCTCCGTTTGGCCGAAGAAGATCAGCGTGTGGGGCAGCGCGTTGTTGATGAAGCCCATGATCGCGAATTCGCGCCAGTGGCTGCGCAGTGTTGCGAAGAGGCCGAAGCGCCCGCGCAGGTAAATGTGCAGGGCCAGCGCCGCCAGCGATAGCCGCAGGAGGACGAGTGTGAATGGCGGCACTTCCAGCACGGCGATCCGCGCGAAGAAGAAGGACCCGCCCCAGATCAGCCCGAGAAGCATCAGCAGGGACCATGAGGTCGTCGTCAGGCGAGGGGCGGAGGAGGTCATGAAGATTTCCGTTCGTGTCGACAAACGCATAGTGGCGCCGGATTAGCGGCGCCACCCAATTCTTGCTAGCGAGGAGGTTTGGTCAGAGAGCCTGCAGCAGCTGTTGTGTCGGCCAGCCATCGGCCGGAATGCCGAGCCTCGCTTGCTCCTTCTGAACGGCACGACGGGTGCCGGAGCCGAGGATGCCGTCAACCTTGCCGACATCGTGCCCGAGGGACTGCAGCTTGGTCTGAAGGGCCTTCATCGCCGCGTCATCCAGCCCCGCCTCGGGATTGCCCTTCTGGTAGGTCGGCGCGCCCATCAGCCGCGTCGCGAAATAGGCCGCCGAGGTGGTGTAGATGAAGGACTGATTCCACTCGAGATAGATGTTGAAGTTGGGGTAGGTCAGAAAGGCCGGGCCATTGCGTCCCTGCGGCAGAACCAGTGCCGCGGGCAGAGAGGCGAAACCCGTACTCCCATCTCGCGGCTGAACGCCCATTGCAAACCAGTCGGAAGCCGGCACCTCGTTGCCGAGGCCCGTCTTCTCCCATGGAAGGTCGGCCGGCAGGGTGACTTCCTGTATCCATGGTTCGCCACGGCGGAAGCCGAGGCTCTGGATGAACTTCGCGGCCGTCAGGATGGCGTCCGGCGAACTTTGCTTGACGTTGACATGCCCGTCGCCGTCGCCGTCCACGCCATAGGCGATGATATCCTCGGGCAGCATCTGTACCTGGCCGATCTCGCCCGCCCAGGCTCCGGTATTGGTTGTCGGATCGAGGTCGCCGTGCTGCACCATTTCGATCAGCGCGAGCAATTGAGGCCGGAACAGCTCCGGACGACGGCAGTCATGAGCCAGCGTCACCAGCGCGTCGCGGGTGTTGAAGTCGCCCTGGACGACCCCAAAGTCGGTTTCCATCGCCCAGAATGCAGCAATGACTCCAGGAGGGACGCCGAACTCCTGCTCCGCACGCTGAAAGACATCCGCGTACTGCTTGATCTTCTGGCTGCCGATGTCGAGACGCGCCTTGCTGACCGTTCGCTGGGAGAATTCCAGGAAGGTCTGCTTGAAGACGCCCTGCGCCCGGTCGCGTGAAAGCACCTTCTGGTCGATCCGTGCGCCGGAAAGTGCGCGGTCCGCGACGTCGGCGGGAATGCCTTTCGCCACCGCTTCCTCCTTGACGCCCTCAAGGAAGACGCCGAGGTCTCCGCCGCAGCTCTGGGCAGCTGCAGGCAAGGCGATGCCGCTCGACACGAGGGCCGCGAGGATCAGGCTTCGGACAGACGACATTCGGGTTCTCCATGCAATGAGTGGTGTCATCGTCTCGGCAATCATTGTGACGGAAGCACGGCGCGGGTAGCGCCGGGGTCCGAGCCCTTCGTCAGTCGGTCACCGAAGCGACCCAGGCCTGCCAGTTCTTCTGCGTTCCCGCAAAGACGTTGATGTCCGTGTTGCCATTGACGCCCGGGACCACGCCGGTCGCGGTGTATTGCCAGAAGGCCCAGGTTCTCGACGCATAGATGTTCTCCGGGTGCGCCGCGGTGGAGCGGACCCAGAAGTGGTAGTCGTCGAAATGGCCGACGAGATTGTCCCTGTGGAAGTCGACCGTGGTGTAGATGATCGGCCGCTTGCCGTAATGGGCCTCGATCCGGTCCATGAAGCGCTGCAGGGAGGCACGGACCGTGGCGGGCGGCGGCCGCAGTCTGCAGGTGGGGGAGGCGTGGTTCCATTCTGCATCCAGAACGGGGGGCAGGCGCACGGCTGACTTGGGAACGTTTCGGATGAACCAGTCCGCCTGTTCGTCGGCAGTCGAACAGAAATAGTAGAAGTGGTAGGGCGCGTGCGGAAGGCCCGCAGCAGCCGCGCCACGCCAGTTGCGCGCGAAACTCGAATCCACCCGGTCCTTGCCTTCCGTGGCCTTGATAAACGCAAAGGCGACACCGGACTTCCGCGCTGCCTGCCAGTCGATCTCGCCGTTCCACTTGGAAACGTCGATGCCGTGAACGTCGTGCAGGTGCGGGTGCCGCTGTCCGAAATCGACAGGATCGTTGTCCCCGAAACGCGGCTTCGCGATCGACTCCGTACTGAGCGCGTCATAGGCGGCGACCGTGCAACCGTTGAGCAGGAGCGCCGCCGTCAGGAGCACGAGGGGGAGCCGGTACATGCGCATTCCGTCTGCTTTGTCAGGCGGCGCCGGAGCGATCCTGCGGTTCTATTCTCGCGCCACATAACGCCGCAAAACGCGTCCGCTGGCAAGGGAGGTCGTCAGCCGCCGCGCTTTCGCAGGATCGCGTGCCAAGCATAGCCGCCGAAGATCTCCTCGAAGATCATGTCGGCGTCGGCTTGCTCCAGCCTGTCCTCCAGTGCCTTCTGCAAGCCGGTCCGCGGCGTCACGTGGAAGCGTCTCAGCCACCCGACGAGGAAAGACCGGAACCAGTGGGGAAGACCTTCCTGCTGGCCGAAATCGACGATGTGCAGGGAGCCGCCGGGGGCAAGGGCCGCGATGGCGGTATCGATCGCGCCTTCCCAATCGGGGATCATCGAGAGGGCGTAGGAGATCAGCACCCGATCGAAACCATCCGTACCAAAGTCAGCCGGGCTGAAACGGGTGGCGTCGGCGCGCAAGAATCGGGGACGGATAGCCGTGTCCTCGAAGTGTCGGTGGGCGCTGGCGAGCATCTGGGCGGAGATGTCGAGCCCGTAGAGGCGGGCATCAGGGTAGCGGCGATGAGCGGCGAGGAGGTTCCGACCGGTGCCGCATCCCACCTCCAGCAGTCGCCCCTCGGAAGGCAGCTGCAAACCTCGGATGGCCCGGTCACGGCCCAGGAGGTAGTATTTGCGCGTGAGATTATAGCTGTGCCGCTGGTGGCGGTACATGCGATCCATGCGCTCGGCGTGGGAAGCACCTTCCTGCCGGGCCTCAGTTTCCGTCATCCGCGCAACTCGTAGATGTGGAGGCCTCCGTAGATAGCCGACCGGTCCTGAAGCGTCAGTTCCTGCGATCGCTCGCTCAGATAGGCCCAACGACGCAGGATCGCGCCGCGAACCCGCCCTTCCAGGATGCTGGGCTCGCCGGCGGTCCGGAAGATCACCCGGGCACCAGGCGCCGCGGTTCGTCCGATTTCCGCCCAGAGGTCGTTCAACTGGTCGTCCGTCATCCAGTCCTGCGCATCGAGAAGAACATAGCGATCGACCGAAGCGGCTGGCTTGCTGGCGAGGAGTTCGGTGACGCTTGCATGATGAACGGCCACGCTGTCCACATTCTCCCGGATGGCGAGATAGTTTTCCGGGCGGAGATAGGTCGGCAGGCAACCCTCGCTCTTCTCCGGGTAGCGACGGGCAAAGGCCTGCCAGGCGAAATAATTGTCGCGCAGCGGAAAGTGGCATGCGAGCTTTTCCAGCCGCTGGCGCAGGATCGGCGCCATCGTGCGGTCCTCGCTGCTGCGGGCAAGTTCGTCATACTGCTGCGGAGGGATGCCGAGGCCGAAGAGTGAGCTTTTGCGGCTGGTCAGCCAGCGTATGAGGGGCTTGTCGAAAAGTGGCGCGATCTGCGTATCGAAGAAGAGCCGCTGTTCGCGTAGCGAACGCGTCTTGGAAAATTCGGTCAGGTCTACCCCGTGAAGGCGGGCGAGCAGGTGACCTGTGGCGATGAAGCGCCCGAGCAGGCCGCTGCGATAGATGTTCCGGTCGAAGGCGTCGATGCGGCGACGCCCATTCCACCGGCGCCGTTCCCAGTAGGAACGGGTCTGCGGATCGAGATTGGGTGCGAGGAATATGTCGAATGATGCGCTGTTGCTGCGAACATTCTCCATTCCGAACATCCGCACGACGTCGGCCCGCGAAGGCAAGTGGCGGAAGGCCGCAAGCTTCAGCCGGTTGAGCGCGATGTGGTGCAGGTTGAGATCCACCACATCGATCCGGCCGGGTGACTGGCTGAGATAGGCGAGGACGTTGCAGCCACCAGAGCCGATGGTGACGAGACGGTGGCCGGATGTCACCTCCATCGCCGCCATGTCCACGTCTGGGTCTTCCCAGATCTGCGGGTAGACGAGACCTGAGAACAGAATGCCGAACAGTCGCTCTGAAAAGCCCTTCCGGCTGAGGGGGCCGTGCTGAAGGAGCGCGTCCCTGAGCCGCCTGTTGCGAACAAAGCCTGGTTCGTGCGTTACATGGGTCATCTCTATCCCCACCCTTGGCGATGCCGTCCATTAGTCCGCGCGTGCAACAGGTTGATGACGGCCCCTGTGGCTAACTTCCGAGGCACCTTTCGCCGGAGAACGTTTGCTGCTTGCATGTCGCGGCAGAAGAGGAGGCGATGGATGCGACGTCTGCGTCAGGTGGGGAAGATTGTCGGCGTGTTGGCTGTCCTTGTGGTGGCGGGCGTTGCGCTCTGGCTCTACCTCGCACCACCGGCCTTGCTTCGTGTGGGAGCCGGATATTCGGCGAAGATCGTCTGCTCGAACCTGTTCATTGCCGGGCGCGACGCCGAAGATGTGCTTGCCGTCGACGTCCAGGCCCCTGGGCATCCGCTGCTGCGGCTGATGGAGGTGGATGGGACGGAGCGGCGGGTGAGGGCGTTGCTGCTCGGGCTGTTTGCCGCCAACGAGGCGGTCTACCGCGACGGGCTCGGATGCGCTGTGGCGCCGGAAGGCGAGGTTTCGGACCTTTCCCTGCTGAACCCGGCGGCTGCGCTATCGGATGCACCAACTCCCTGGCCCGCCGGAGAACAAGTTGAGCTGGATCCGGCGATTGCGAGGCTTCTCTCTGACAGTGCTTTAACTGGCCCAGGCATGCGGGCCGTCGTCGTGGTCAGGAACGGCAAAGTCGCGGGAGAAGTCTATGGGCAGGGCTTCTCGCCTGAGACGCCGCTGCTCGGCTGGTCGATGACGAAGACGGTCAATGCGGCCATCGTCGGCACGCTGATCTGGCAAGGACGCCTTTCGCTGTCCGATAGGGCGCTCCTTCCGCAGTGGCGCGGCGACGAACGGGGCGAGATCACACTCGCGCAGTTGCTGGCCATGGAGGATGGTCTGGCCTCCAACGAGAACTATGGCGCTGTCACCGACGTGACGCGCATGCTGTACCTGGAGCCGGACATGGCAGCCTTCGCCGCCGATGCGCCGCTGGTGGCCGAGCCGGGCACGCGCTTCAACTATTCCTCCGGGAGCGCAGTGCTGATCTCGCGCATCTGGATGGACCGTGCCGGAACGCCATCCGTGGCGCTGGCCTATCCGCGCGAAGCGCTCTTCGATCCATTGGGCATGGAGAGCGCGGTCATGGAAGCGGATGCTGCGGGAACCTTCGTCGGCAGTTCCTACATGTATGCGACGGCGAGGGACTGGGCGCGCTTTGCGCTCTTCCTGCTTCAGGATGGCGTCTGGCGTGGCGAGCGCCTGCTTCCGGAGGGGTTCGTTGAACAGATGTCGGTGCCCAACGCCACTTCGGAAGGTCGCTACTCGAGGATGCAGACCTGGCTGGCTGGAAGAGATGCGGCGGGACTTCCTGGCGACACATTCTTCCTGCAGGGACATGACGGCCAGACAATCGCGGTGATGCCTTCGCGCAACATCGCAGTGGTCCGGCTTGGGCTCACGCCGCGGCGCGACGGCTATGACGTCCTCCGCCTCGTGCGAGAGGTCGTCCGGCTCGGTGAATAGCTACTGCTGCAGGACGTGCAGCATGCCCTTGCGCTTGGCGTCGTAGTAGTAGCCACGCGCGTATAGGCGGATCGCATTGTCGTTGCTGTTGTCGGCCACGAGCCAGGCGCCGCGCAGGTACTTTGTCGCGTACTTGATGTTCGTCTCGGCGTCGAGCAGGCCTTCCGGCGGACCGGAATAGCCCATGGACTTTGCCGTCGCGTACTTGATCTGCATGAGACCCCAGTAGCCGTTCTTGTGGTAGGCCTTGGGGTTGTAGCGGCTCTCCCGGTGCACGACGCGATGGATGAGGGATTCGGGAACCCCATAGATTCCGGCATAGCGCTTGATGAGCGCAGAAATCTCCGGCGGGCTCGCGGAGGCCGTGCCGGGCAGAGGTTCGCCGGGTGCGGGCGGGAACTGCGTGCGGGTGTCAACGGCCTGCAGCGTTGCAAGAGCAGCCGGCTGAGAGGGCTGCGCGGCATAGGCAGTCGCGGTGATGTCCGGCCGCGGGATCGGGGTCGCCGCCTGCAGCGCCTGCATGTCCGGCGTCAGATCGTCTTCATCCGCCGCCAAGGCCTGGTTGCTAACCTCGGGCGTCGCGGCGGCCAACGGCTCGGCGGAAGCGGGTGGCGCAAGCAGGTTCGCCGTTGAAGCGCCGACAGCCTGACCGGCCGGAAGCGCTACCGTCTGCAGGGCTGCGGCAGCTGTCGTTGCGGCGACCGGATTGATGGCGGCATAGGCAACCTGGGGAGCCATCTCCGGCGAGGCCATTGCTGCGGTCTGGATCGAGGCGACGGAAGGGCTGTCGGGTACGGCTATATGAATGCGTCCGGTCTTGGCCAGAGGTGCGTCGGGCATGGCCGCCCCCTCGGAGGCGGCTGCGACTTCGCTCGTCGCCTGCGCGGTATCAAGTGTCGGAGCCGGGGTCCCATCGTCGGGGGAGGGTATGCCCACTCGCACCGTCTTGCCGGGCGAAGGTTCGACGCTGGAACAGCCTGCAAGCGCCGCCGTTACGGCAAGGGTGGCCAGTGCCGTGCGGCTCAGAAATCGGTTGATCGCCATTGGGTCGCTTCCATCATTCTTGTCGTCCCCCGCCGCCCCGACGTCGCCGAACTGACAATTTCATTAACTGATTGGCCCGGAGCGGGCAAGATATCAGGCGGCAATACGCCGATAACCGGCGGTCACGGCACGCCGTGCGATAAATCGCGTGTGCATCTTGTGCGAGGCTGGTCCCGGCAAGGCGGGCCGGCGAATGCGCTCGAGCACCCAACCGGGATAGATCACATGGACGAGGCATCCGGTCGCCGCTGCGATCAGGAACACCGCCTGCATCTCCATCAGCACCGCCATATTGCCCGACACCGCTCCAGCAAACTGGACGAGCAGGGCAGCCAGCGCCACGACATAGCGCGCCGTCCTGAGGGGAACGCCCAGCAGATGAACGAATGTCGCGAGCCGCTCCTGTTCCGGGAGGTTGTCATTGGCCGCACGCGGTCCGCGGGCTGCCGGCTCCTGGAAGGACCAGACGGTATAGAGCATAAGATAGGCAAGGCCGAGCCAGGCGAGAGGCTCGACTGCGCCGGGCAGCGCCGTGGCGACAATCAGGATGGGAAGTCCCGCAACTGCGAAGGCTGCACCCAACCCCAGTGACACCGCAGGAACGGTGACCAGTGCGGTCCAGCGGCCCTTGTGCAGGGCGTAGCGGGCGACCAGGCTTGCGAGCGGGCCGGGCAGGAGGACGAACGCCAACGTGGCAGCGCAAAAGGCTATCCATGTTTCGATCGTCATTGCGTCCTCCCGAGGCTTCTGTCGGAGGTAGGTCTATCAGGCGGCCCGGAAAGGCTGACCGATGAAATCCATGACCTCGCCAAACCATTTTGCCGAGAGATCGAAGTGTTTTCCACCCTTAATTCGGGGAAATTCGATCGTCCTCAACCGCCCGCCCTGGTCCTCGTCGTGACCCGTCACGCCGGAGACCTTGTCCAGCGCACTATCGACCGCAAGGTCCACCATGCTCTGGATGAGGCGCAGGTCGCCGGAATTGGCGGGTGCCGAGCGGGCGAAGTAGCCCGACTTCTGAACCATAGAGCGTTCCGCATGGAGAAGGGATGCGAAGTGCTTCTGGAACCAGTTGCCGACATTGATCGTGTCGATCTTCACGTGGCCGAATGCGTCGCGCTTGACCTCTTCGCCGGATGCTTCGCGCTCTGTCACGATGGCGTCGAGGCAGGCGCCTTCGGAGACGAAGAGCGTTACGTAGCCCCGCTCATCCATGATCCGGCGCAGGCGGTCTGCCTCCGCTTCGAGATCGAAGGCCATTTCCGGCAGGTAAATGCCGTCGATGTTCTTCATCGACGTGTTCATCATCAACTGCTCGACATATTCATTGTGCTCGGTACGCTGGATGTACTTACGCGCCGTCGCCGCTGTCAGCCATCCGCAATGCCGGCCCATGACTTCATGGATAACGAGCGTTCGCGGTGCGGCACTCTGCTCATTGCTGACATGGTCGAAGAAATGGGCACCGACTTCCGCAGCCGTCCATGCGCCCAGTGACTGCCGGATCGGCACAATGTCGTTGTCAACCGTTTTCGGCAGTCCGACCACGGTCAGGTCGTAACCATTGCCGGCGAGGTATGCGGCGAGATCCGCGGCCGTCGTGTTGGTGTCGTCGCCGCCAATGGTGTGGAGAATGGTGATGCCGTCTTCGGCAAGGCGGTCGGCTGCGACCTGCAGCGGGTTGGCGCCTTCCTTGACAAGGCCGCGCTTCACGCAGTCCGCCGCATTGGTGAGTTTGACCCGGCTGTTGCCGATCGGTGACCCGCCATAGCGATGAAGCAGATGGGCGCGCTCGCGGATGTCCGTGGTGATGTCGATCCGGTCGCCCTTGAGCAGGCCCTGGTAGCCGGACCGGTAGGCGATCAGTTCGATCTCCGGCGCAATATCAGTGTAGCGCTCGATCAATCCACCGACGGCTGATGACAGGCATGGAGCGAGTCCGCCCGCAGTCAGCATCGCC
The DNA here is from genome assembly GCF_000967425.1 of Pseudorhizobium banfieldiae. Taxonomy (NCBI): domain Bacteria; kingdom Pseudomonadati; phylum Pseudomonadota; class Alphaproteobacteria; order Hyphomicrobiales; family Rhizobiaceae; genus Pseudorhizobium; species Pseudorhizobium banfieldiae. The sequence continues at coordinate 2,105,217 of NZ_FO082820.1, read as the reverse complement.
ACTTTTTGTTTCGCCATCGCCTTCTCCCTTCAATCGCCTTCGACCGCAGTGGGCAATGGATGGAGCAGAGCGAAGGGGCTGTAAAGGGATTTATTCAAGAAAAACCGATATTTCCGCCTGTTCGCCAGGTCTTGCGAGGCGGACGTTTCGATCTAATCGATTCAACCCGGGCGGCGGGAAATCCGGCTGTGGATAAACACCGTAGTACATGTTCGAAAGGCAGGTATGTCGGGAAACGCAAGAGTTCCACATTGAACACGTAGACCTTCTGCCGAGCGAAAATTAGAAACCATGCATGAAAGTGAAGTGGCAGAGACGGGGGAATTCAGGCGTACTGTTCGGGAAAGATGAACATAGTTTAATCTTTTCAGGGTACCCGACAATCTTGCACCCGAGCCCGTAATCTGGTCATTTGTCGTATGTTCTTCGATTTTTCCTGCTTCCAGATTTCCTCCCTTTGGGATCGGCTCCTCGGTGCAATCGGCGATACGGCCGGAAGTGCGCTCGGGCGCGTGGTCGAAGCAATCCGGACACTTTTCGAAGGTGATCCCGAGACGCGGCGCCAGGTGTCGTTCTCGGTCGCCATCATTGCACTCTCCGCCAAGATGGCGAAGGCAGACGGCGTGGTGACCGAAAAGGAAGTGGACGCGTTCCGACAAATCTTTGATTTTCCCGAAGAAGAGGCTCGCAACGTTGCGCGCCTCTACAATTTGGCGCGCCAGGACATCGCGGGCTTCGAAGCCTATGCCTCCAAGCTCGCCAACCTCTGCGGCAGTGGTGACGAGAACTGCCCGATGCTCGAGAACGTCATCGACGGCCTGTTTCATATCGCCAAGGCCGATGGCTTGATGCATGAAGGGGAGCTAGCCTTCCTGGCGCGGATCGCGGAGATCTTCCGGATCGACGAGGAGCATTTCCGGAGGATCATGGCCCGTCACGTGCATCTGGAAGGGCGCGATCCCTATCTGGTGCTTGGCGTGTCGCCGACCGACGAACTCTCCGAGATTCGTCGGATCTATCGCCGCCTGGCTTCTGAGCATCATCCCGACCGTCTGATCGCACGCGGCGTGCCGGCAGCATTGCATGCCGCGGCGAATGAACGTATGGCAGCGCTCAACGCGGCCTTCGCCGCGATCGAGAAAGAGCGCCGCGCTGCATGAACCACTTCGCTGCCGACCATGTCGGCGCAACGGTTATTCCCTCTCCGAATTTCGGGCCACGCGCCGGCGAGCGTGAGCCAGACATGATCGTCCTGCACTATACCGGCATGCCGGACCACGAGCAGGCCTTGTCGTGGCTCTGCAATCCCGACAGCCAGGTCTCGAGCCACTACTTCATCCACGAAGACGGACTCATCGTACAGCTCGTACCGGAGTCGGAGCGAGCCTGGCATGCGGGAAAGAGCTGCTGGGGCGGCGAAAGTGATGTGAATTCCGCCTCGATCGGCATCGAGGTCGCCAATGCCGGACACCCGGCCGGTCTTCCCGAATTCCCGACGGCGCAGGTCGATGCCTTGATCAGATTGTGTCGCGATTGCGGCCAGCGGTGGCAGATTGCCCCGGAACGGATCCTTGCTCACTCGGATGTGGCGCCGATCCGCAAGCTCGATCCGGGAGAAAATTTTCCCTGGGGAAGACTTCACGCCGAGGGGGTAGGACACTGGGTACAACCGGCGCCGATCGGCGGCGGCCGGTTCTTCCAGCTTGGCGAAGTGGGCCAACCCATCGAAGCCCTGCAGTCCATGCTCTCTCTCTACGGCTATGATATTGAGATCAATGGCAAGTTCGGGGAGCGAACGAAGGGCGTCGTCGAGGCCTTCCAACGCCATTTTCGACCGGCGCGCGTGGACGGAATCGCCGATATCTCGACGATCGATACGCTGCACAGGTTGCTGACGTCACTGCCAAGATACAACCGGGCGTAACGTCTACAGGGCACGCTGGTTCCGTAGCGCAATCGGAAAATAATTCCCGTGCCACATCATTTCCTCAATGGGTCGTTTTAACCGGGCTCATCAACGTGGTCGCCGCCAATGGACGGGGGGATCACAAAACATCAATGACTTGGGATGCTTCCCGCTGTCGCTGCGTCTGACGGACGTGGTGCGCAGATGCCGATCCGTGGCCGGAGCATCCCTGATCCGGAGAACTCTTCCAGACATGAATAGATCGATTGTTGCTCTCGCGGCGTGCTTCACCATGCTTGTTGCCCTTCCCCAGGCGTCCTTCGCTGCGGAGGAAAAGACCAAGTCGAAGACCGTTGCGCTGGAAACGAAGGTCACAAAGCCGGGATATGCTTCGCCGAAGAACGCCGTCTCGGATGCCGCGCATGCCGGCAAGCCCTATTCGAAGATCATCGCCAAGTACGCCAAGGCTTACGGCGTGCCAGTCGATCTCGCCCACGCGGTGGTCCAGGTCGAGAGCAACTTCAACGCCAAGGCGCGCGGCAGTGCCGGCGAAGTCGGGCTGATGCAGATCAAGCCGGCGACGGCGCGCATGATGGGCTACAAGGGCAGCGTCAAGAACCTCTACAATCCGGAAACCAATATCCAGTTCGGCATGAAGTATCTCGCTGCCGCCCACGAACTCGGCGGCGGCAAGACCTGCGGCACGATCCTGAAATACAATGCCGGGCACGGCGCAAAGCGCATGAACCCGGTTTCCAAGCGCTACTGTGGCAAGGTCCAGGCGATCCTGTCCTCCTGAGGCGTCCTGAGGCGCGGCGCTTTCCGCTGGCAAACTGATTCCGGAAACGGCTAGAACCGCCGACGAGAACATCGTTTTCCGGAATCGAAGCAGACGGACATGGCAGCGCATTTCAAATACATCGTCATCGGTGGCGGCATGATGGGTGCCGCTGCCGCCCGCCACCTCTCCCAGCGTGTCGACGGTGTCGCGCTGATCGGCCCGGGAGAGCCCGCCGACTACCGATCCCATGACGGGGTCTTTGCCAGCCACTATGACGAGGCCCGAATCACTCGCCGGTTCGATGCCGATCCGCTCTGGGCAAGCTTCGCGCAGCGAGCGATCGACCGCTACCGGGAGATCGAGGAGGGCAGTGGTATCCGCTTCTTCTCCGAAGCTGGGTGCCTGTTTGCTGGACCCGAGCCCAGATCCCATGCCGACTATCTCCACCGCGCGACCGAGGTCGCCACGTCTACGGAACTGGAGATCGAGAGGCTGACGTCCGGCGAACTCCAAAGCCGCTTTGCGCAGTTCGACTTTCCGTCCCATCTGATCGGCTATCACGAATCGTCGCAGGCCGGTCACATCAACCCGAGGGCGCTGGTGCGTGCGCAGATTGCACTGGCGAAGCGCGGCGGTGCGATGGTGCTGGATGCGCTTGCGACATCGGTACGGGAGGAGGGCAGCCGGGTCGAGGTCATTGCAGGCGGTGAGACCTTCTATGCCGATCGTGTGCTGATTGCTGCGGGCGCCTTCAGCAACCTGAATGCTCTCCTGCCTCGTCCTCTGCAGATGCGCGCGGCGCCGCGAACGGTGGTCTTCTTCGAACTCGACGAGCAGGCAATGACTGTCTTCGGCACGATGCCGTCCACTATCGTCTTCACGGAGCGCGAAGAGGATCATGTCTATATCCTGCCGCCCGTCCGCTACCCCGACGGAAAGACCTATCTCAAGCTCGGTGGCGACATAGAGACTGGCGACCTGGCACGCCCGGAAGAGTTCCGCGCCTGGTTCGGGTCCGATGGCAATCCCGAGGAACGCCAGCGGCTGGTCGACACTGCCCTGCAACTGATGCCGGCCCTCGAGGGACGCCCGACATCGTCTGCCGCCTGTGTCGCGACATTCACGCCGACATGTCGTCCGTATGCAGGCTTCGTGGAATCGTCACGTATCGCGGTCCTGACCGGGGGCAATTTCGTCGCCGCGAAATCATCCGACGAACTGGGACGGCTCGGTTCGGTCCTTCTTCTGGAAGGGGGCTTGAGCGACGACGACTACGGCACTCTGATGACGCCACTCTTCCGGTGAGCCCCTCGACATGCAAAGCTACAGATACATCATCGTCGGCGCGGGCATGATGGGGACGGCTGCCGCCCGCCATCTGTCGGGGTGGACGGATGGGGTCGCGCTGATCGGGCCGGACGAGCCACTAGATCACTCCGCGCACGAGGGCGTTTTCGCCAGCCACTACGACGAGGCGCGGATCACCCGCACGATCGACGCCGACCCCATCTGGGCCCGTCTGGCCCACCGCTCGATTGCGCGCTATCGGCAGATCGAATTCGATTCGGGAATAGACTTCTACGTGGAAACCGGCTGCCTCATCGTCGGCCCGCGACGAGGAGAGGGGAACTCCTATATCAGCGAAGTATTCGCCGCCTCGGAGCGGCTGGGAGTTGATGTTGCTCTCCTCGACGACGTGGACCTAGCGCGCAACTTTCCGTTCTTCGCCTTCCCCAGCAGAAGCGAAGCAGTCTGGGAAGCAAGGAATGCGGGACATATCAATCCGCGCAGACTGGTACGGGCGCAGACGCTGCTTGCCGAGCGGCAGGGCTGTGCCCTGATCCGCCGGACCGTTGGCGGGATACGCGAAGAAGGCGATCGCGTCATCGTTACGACGGAAAGCGGGGAGCAATTCATGGGGGATCATGTTCTGGTCGCCGCCGGTGGCTTCTCGATCAATGAGGCGCTGCTACCGCGGCGTCTCGACCTCAAGGTCTTCGCCCGGACCGTCGCATTCTACGAGGTGGACGAAACGGCGGTGCAGGACTGGGGGAGCTTTCCTTCGCTGATCTGGAAATGGAGCGAGGAGGATGAGGGCATCTACCTCCTGCCGCCGGTCCGCTACCCCGACGGCAAGATCTACCTGAAGATCGGCGGTGATCCGAGTTACCTTCTGCTCGAGCGGGAGAGCGACATCCGTGCCTGGTTCCGGTCGGGTGGCCGGACGAGCACGCATCGGCACCTGATCGGGGTGATGGAGCGGCTCATGCCGGCGCTTGATCTTTCACGCACCTCCATGGCCGCTTGCGTGACCTCCTTTACGCCAACCGGCTATCCGGCCATCTCATGGTCCAAGTCGAAACGGATCGGCGTACTCGCAGGCGGCTGTGGTGCCGCCGCCAAGAGTTCCGATGAGATCGGGCGACTCGGCGCCGAACTTCTCTTCGATGGAGCGATCAACGAGGACGGCTATGGCGTTGGCTTCGAGGCGGGATTCCGAAGATGAACGACGGCGCCGTTTCCTCTGGCATTGCGGGAACAACTCCATTATCTGGGGGCGGCCAGTTGGCCGGGCAGCCGCGCTTCACCAATGCCGAAAGGCGGTGAGGTGAGGAAAGTCCGGGCTCCACGGAAACACGGTGCCGGATAACGTCCGGCGGGGGCGACCCCAGGGAAAGTGCCACAGAAAGGATACCGCCCCGCCTGCTGTCCCGCTCCCATCGAGCGGCAGAGCTGGCGGGGTAAGGGTGAAAGGGTGGGGTAAGAGCCCACCGCGTCGCTGGCGACAGGGACGGCATGGTAAACCCCACCGGGAGCAAGACCGAATAGGGATGACGTGGGGCGCGCAAGCGCCTACAGCCGGTTTCCAGGCCAGTCATCCGGGTGGGTTGCGCGAGGCGATGTGCAAGCATCGCCCCAGATGAATGGCTGCCACGTTCCGGTTCGCGCCGGAGCCATACAGAACCCGGCTTACAGGCCAACTGGCACCTCTTTCCCTTGACGTCGTCCTGACGCGATTCCCAGGTGCGGCCTTGCTCAAGGCCTTCCTGAAATTCATTCCAAAACATAAGTTTAGAAGGTTCGAGGATGGGGCTTACGAGCCTCTCGAGGACCTCTTTCTCCGCATTGTGAACTAACCCTTTGTTAAACTTAACAGCTCATAAATAAACGATGTTGCGGCCCTGCTGCGGGGCCTCTTCCCATTGACGCCCATGTGGTCCCATGCTATCCCATAATCGTACTGTTCAAGGGCGAATGACTGCCCGCCAATCACAGAGTTCGAGGCGTTTCAACGGGCGGAGTTCCATCCGAGTCGCTGGCGAAGCTGTGTCTGGTTCAGTCGTGTGCGAGGGGCGATTTGTCGTCCCCGGGAGTAGCGAGGCGGATGTTGGGCGTCATGAACCGCTTCCTGTCAAATGCCACGAACCGGATCGATGCGAAGGGGCGGGTTTCTGTCCCCGCGAGCTTCCGTTCGGTTCTGGTGGAGAGGGGAATTCAGGAGCTTTACTGTCTCCAGGATTTTATCTTTCCGGCGATCAGCATTGGTGGACCGGATCTGCTCGATCGGTACGAGCGGCAGATCGCGTCTGTCGATCCCTTCTCGCCGGAGGCGAACAGGATGTCGCTGCTGGTTCATGGTGGCGGCGTCTTCATGAGGCTCGATGCGGAGGGCCGGCTGATGGTCACGGATTTCATTCGCGACTTCACGGGAATCGGCACGGAAGTCACCTTCGTGGGGCGCTCGGATCATTTTCAACTGTGGCAGCCGCAGGCGTTTCACGAGGCGCAGGCGGCGGCAAGAGCAGGACGCTTTCCGCGTCCTGCCTAGGACGGGGGATCGGAATGGCGGCGAATCTTGGTGGAGGCGTGCCCGAAACCGAAGGCGGACCGGTTCGCCACATTCCTGTTCTTCTCCCGGAGGTGATGTCGGCCCTCGACGTGGCGCCTGGTCAGATCGCGCTGGACGGTACTTTCGGTGCGGGCGGATACACCTCGGCCATGCTCGATGCTGGCGCCCAGGTCATTGCGCTCGATCGCGATCCGACCGCCATCGCCGGCGGCCGTGAATTGGTGGCTGCAAGCGGCGGCAGACTGACCCTGATCCAGTCGCAGTTCTCCCGCCTCGCGGATCATGCGCCCGCCGGCGGGCTGGATGCCGTCGTGCTCGACATCGGCGTTTCCTCCATGCAGATCGACGAGGCCGAACGCGGCTTCTCCTTCCAGAGGAATGGACCGCTCGACATGCGCATGTCAGCCGAAGGCGTATCGGCCGCCGATGTGGTGAACCGGGCGAAGGTCGGAGATCTCATCCGGATATTCGGGTTCCTGGGCGAGGAAAAGCACGCCGGACGGATCGCGCGGGCCATCGAAAAGCGTCGTTCTTCGGAACCGTTCACGACCACGCGCGACCTGGCCAACCTCATCGAGAGCGTCAATCCGCGCAAGGCCAAGGACAAGATCCATCCCGCCACGCGCGTCTTCCAGGCCCTGCGCATCTTCGTCAATGACGAACTCGGCGAACTGGCGCAGGCGCTGTTCGCGGCCGAACGCGCGCTGAAGCCGGGCGGTCGGCTCGTGGTGGTGACCTTCCATTCGCTCGAGGACCGGATCGTCAAGAAATACTTCTCCGATCGTTCCGGCAAGGCGGCGGGCTCCCGCCACATGCCCATGGTTGTCGAGAAGCCCGCGATCTTCGAGCCGGTCGGCAAGGGCGTTGTCAGCGCCACGGAGGAGGAGGCGGAACTCAATCCTCGGGCACGCTCCGCCAAGCTACGGGCAGGGCGCCGCACGGATGCGCCGGCCCGCGCGGCGGACATGGGCATTTTCGATCTGCCGGATCTCGCCAGCCTCGCCAAGATGGGAGCCGCCTGATGCTGAGAAGCCTCGACCTCGTTCTGATCGGCGTAATGACTGCCGCGGCCGTTGTGACCTATACCATCAAGCATCGAGCCGACGACAAGCTGCAGGAAGTGCGGCGCCTCGAGGCCGAGATCGTCCTCGAAAAGGATACGATCGACCTGCTGAAGGCGGATTGGGCATTGTTGACCCAGCCGAACCGGCTGGAGCGACTGATCTCAGCGTATCAGTCGGAGCTGCAACTGGTGCCGACGCAGCCGACTCAACTTGCCATGCCCGTCGAACTGCCGATGCCGCGATCGCAGCTGCCAATGCCGGAAACGACGATCGAGGAACTGATCGCCAGCGCCGGGGGTGAAGTCGCTGCTGCCATCAAGGGCGTAGACGCGGCAAGGAATGCGGCCCCTTCGAGCGGGATTCCCGTGCCGATCCCGCGAGGAGGCGTCCCCCTGGACGCAATGTCAACTGGATCGGTGAGGCGCTGATGTCGTTTCTTTCGCGCATCATGGTGTTGAAAAGTCGCGCACACCTGTCGACGGGGAGCCGCCGCAGTACGGCAGCGTCGGGTGACGCCACGTTCGAGGGCGTCGGCAAGCGTAAGGCCGCTCAGGCGCGCAATCGTGTCGGGCTGATCATCGTCGGCTTTGTCGCCGTGTACGGCGTCATTGGTGGCCGGTTGGTTCAGTACGGAATGGCGCAACCGGAGATCACCTCCAGCATCATGCCCGCAGACAGGCTGATGGCTTCCCGTCCCGATCTTCTCGATCGCAACGGCGAGGTGTTGGCGACCGACATCCGCACCGTTTCGCTCTACGCGGAGCCCCACAAGATCGTCGACGCCGACGAGGTTATCGAGAAGCTCGCGACTGTCCTGCCTGATCTCGACGCCAGATCGATCTACGGGAAGCTCTCCTCAAAATCACATTTCCAGTGGCTGCGTCGCCAGCTGACGCCGAAGCAGCAGAGCCAGATCCTTGCACTTGGAATTCCCGGCATCGGCTTCCGGCCGGAGAAGCGGCGGTTCTACCCCGGTGGCGCGACCGCCGCCCACGTGGTGGGCCACGTCAACATCGACAACCGCGGCGTTGCCGGCATGGAACGGTATGTCGACAGCCAGGGCCTTGCCGATCTGGCAGCGGTCGGCATGACGTCCGACCAGCCGCTGGAACCGGTCCGGCTGTCTATCGATCTCAGGGTGCAGTCGATCGTGCGGGAGGTGATCTACTCGTCGATCGACAAGTACCAGGCTGTGGGTGCGGGGGCCGTCGTCCTCGACGTCCATACCGGGGAAGTCATCGCAATGGCATCCGCTCCGGACTACGATCCCAACACCCCGGCGGCGGGTGCAGAGGAAGGCTGGCTCAACCGGATGTCGAACGGCACGTTCGAGATGGGATCGACCTTCAAGGCCTTCACCACAGCGATGGCGCTCGATTCCGGCAAGGTCAAGATGACCGATAGCTTCGATGCCCGCTTCCCGATCCGCATCGGCGGCTTCACGATCAAGGATTTCCACGGCAAGGGCCGGATGCTGACGGTTCCGGAGGTCTTCCAGTATTCCTCCAACATTGGGACCGCCAAGATGGCCGACGTGGTTGGCATAGAGGGACACAAGGAGTTCCTGACCCGGCTCGGCCTTCTGACCCGGACGCAGACCGAACTGCCCGAGGTGGCCATGCCCAGCCAGCCGCGGGAGTGGAAGAAGATCCACTCGGTCACGATCTCCTTCGGTCACGGCGTTTCCACGACGCCGCTGCAGACGGCCGTTGCCGTTGCCGCGCTGGTGAATGGCGGCAAGCTCATTCCGCCGACCTTCCTCCCGCGGACCCGGGACGAGGCGGATCTCGTGGCGCAGAGGGTGATGAAGGAATCGACGAGCGAAGACATGCGCTTCCTGTTCGACTGGAACGCCACCAAGGGTTCAGGCAAGCGTGCGCTGGTCGAGGGCTTCAACGTCGGAGGCAAGACGGGAACCGCCGAGAAGGTGGTCAACGGTCGCTATTCGAACGAGAAGAACTTCAACGTCTTCATCGCCGCCTTCCCGATTCACGAGCCGCAATATGCCGTGCTTACCTTCATCGATGAGCCGAAGACCGGAGAGGGCGGAGGGCGCACAGCCGGCCTCAATGCTGCCCCGATGGTACAGGACATCATCAGCAGGTCGGCGGCGATTCTCGGTGTAAAACCACGCTTCGGCGAGGATGGTTCGGCCCTTTTGGTATCGTATTAGGCGATAATGATTCACGGGCGATTCGAGAGAGTGCGCGCCTGACCAATGATGAGAGTACCGCTGATGAAGTTACGCGACCTGGCCGGCGATGATTTTCCGGAGATCAGCGAACTGCTCGCCGGAGCGACGGGCGATATCGACGTCGGCGGCATCTCTGCCGACAGCCGAAAGGTTGAGCCCGGCATGCTTTTCGCAGCGCTGCCCGGGACGAAGGCCGACGGTGCTCGCTTCATTGCCGACGCAGCGCAACGCGGTGCGGCTGCGGCTGTCGCAGGTCAGACGGCCGATGCCTCGGTTCCCGTCCTGACCGTCTCCAATCCGCGCCGCTTTCTGGCTTTGGCTGCCGCACGCTTCTACGGGGCGCAGCCGGCCACCATGGTCGCCGTCACCGGGACCGCCGGCAAGACGTCCGTCGCCTCCTTCACCCGTCAGATATGGGCACATGCCGGCCATCCAGCCGCGCAGATCGGCACCACCGGCGTGGTTTCGCCGACCCGCAACGACTATGGATCCCTGACGACGCCGGACCCGGTTGGGCTCCATGCGCTGCTGGCGGAACTTGCGGCCGAAGGTGTGACCCACGCCGCCATGGAGGCATCCAGTCACGGGCTCGATCAGTGCCGGCTCGACGGCGTGCGCCTCGCGGCGGCCGGGTTTACCAATCTCGGCCGCGATCACATGGATTATCATCCGACGATCGAAAGCTATATGGCCGCGAAGATGCGGCTCTTCGATACGCTGCTGCCGAAAGGCTCGCCGGCGGTCATCTTTGCGGATGACGAATGGTCGGCGGAGGCGATCCGCGTCGCCGGCAAATCGGAGCTTCAGGTGCTAACCGTCGGCCGCAAGGGAGATTACCTCGCTCTCAAGCGCGTCGAGCACTTCCGTCACAAGCAGACCGCCGAAATCCATTTCGGTGACGACATCTTCGAGGTCGACATTCCTCTGGCGGGCGACTTCCAGGTGGCAAATGCACTCGTGGCTGCGGGTCTGGCGATATCCACCGGCACGCCGGCTGCAGTTGCGATGGCGGCGCTGGAGAAGCTGCGAGGCGCCTCCGGACGCCTGGAGCTCGTGGGGCAGACACGCGAAGGGGCCTTGGCCTACGTGGATTATGCCCACAAGCCCGATGCGCTCAAGAACGTCCTGTCGTCCGTGCGACCCTTCACCACCGGGCGAGTCGTGCTCGTTTTCGGATGTGGCGGCGACCGTGACAAGGGCAAGCGCCCCATCATGGGCGAGATCGCTACACGGCTGGCGGATGTGGTGGTCGTAACTGACGACAATCCGCGTTCCGAGGTCCCGGAGGTAATCCGGTCCGAGATCATGGCGGCGGCATCCGGTGCCACCGAGATCGGAGACCGGGCGGCGGCGATCCGCCATGCCGTCTCCCTTCTGGGAGCGGGTGACACTCTCATCGTCGCCGGCAAGGGGCACGAGGAAGGGCAAACGATCGGCGACCGGGTCCTGCCGTTCTCGGACCACATGGAACTGCGCAAGGCACTGGAGGAGATGACATCTTGAGCTGGCTCTGGACCTGCGATGCAATGGTTGGCGCAATGGAAGGGCGGCCGGTGGGTACGCTTCCGGAGGGCATCACCGGCATCTCGATCGACAGCCGTTCGATAGCTCCCGGGGAAGCCTTCTTCGCCATCAAGGGCGATCGCGTCGATGGTCATGACTTCGCCAGTATCGCCGTGGCGAACGGTGCCTCCCTGATCGTCGTCAGCGAGGCGAAGCTGCCGGCTATGGGGCGGCTGACCATCCCCATGATCGTCGTGGAGGATGTGCTGACCGCGCTCGGAAAGCTCGGTATCGCCTCACGTCAGCGGAGCCGCGCCCAGATCGTCGCGGTTACCGGTTCGGTCGGCAAGACGACAACCAAGGAGATGCTGCGGCACGTCCTCTCGCCCTTCGGCACGGTGCATGCGGCGGTTGCTTCCTTCAATAATCACTGGGGGGTGCCGCTGACGCTGGCCCGCATGCCCGAGGAGGCGCAGTTCGGCGTCTTCGAGATCGGCATGAATCATCCGGGCGAAATCCGCCCGTTGGTGAAGATGGTGCGTCCCCACGTGGCCATCATCACCACGATCGCCGCCGCCCATCTCGGCCACTTCCGCAATCTCGAGGAGATCGCGGCCGCCAAGGCGGAGATATTCGAAGGTCTGGAACCCGGTGGTGCAGCGATTCTCAATCGCGACAACAAGCAGTTCGCTTTCCTCGAGCAGCGGGCCCAAGAGGTCGGTGTTGGCCGCATCTACACGTTCGGGCAGCATGCCAAGGCAGACTTCCGGCTGGCCGATTTCGAGGGCAATGCGCAAAGCTCGACCGTCTGGGCGACGCTCAGCGGCGAGACGGTGGAGGTGGAGATCGGCACTCCCGGCAGGCACATTGCGGAAAACGCCATGGCTGTACTCGGCGCTTGCACCCTGGTTGGTGCGGATCTCGGCAAGGCGGTCGCTGCACTCGCAGAACTGCGACCGGTCAAGGGGCGTGGCGAGCAGCACCGGCTCGGTATCGGCGAAGGCATCCTGACGCTGATTGACGAAAGCTATAATGCCAACCCGGCGTCCATGCGGGCCGCGATCGCGCTTCTTGCCGCGTCGGAGCCCGTGGCCTCCGGGAGGAGGATCGCCATCCTCGGCGACATGCTGGAAATGGGCGAGTTTTCAGCAAAGGTCCACGAGGAACTGGCAGGGCCGATTTTGGCAGCTGGCATCGAGCATGTGTGGCTGGCAGGCGCTGAAATGGCAGTCCTTCGGGATGCGCTGCCGGAGAGCGTGCATTGCGAGTACCGGTCGACGACGGAAGAGCTTCGGGATTTTGCCGTGCGTGCCGTCAAGCCGGGTGACGTGGTCATGGTGAAGTCGTCCCTCGGCATCGGTTTCGGAAAGATCGTTGCTGCGCTTATTGACAATTATCCGGCAGTCTCCGAGACGGAGCGCCAACTTTAATTCGGCTTCTAGAAAGGGCCATGGATGCTCATCTGGCTTGTGGAACTGGCGGATACGTTTCAAATCTTCAACCTGTTCCGATACATTACGTTCCGCACCGGTGCGGCACTCTTTACCTCTGCCTTGATCGTCTTCCTGTTCGGTCCCGCAATGATCGCGTCGCTGCGCGTACGACAGGGCAAGGGGCAGCCGATCCGCGCCGATGGCCCTCAGACCCACTTCAAAAAAGCCGGCACACCCACGATGGGCGGGTTGATGATTCTCGCGGGAATCATCGGCGGATCGCTGCTCTGGGCGGATCTATCGAACATCTACGTGGTCGCGACTTTGCTGGTGACGCTCGGATTCGGCGCGATCGGCTTCTATGACGACTATCTCAAGGTGACCAAACAGACCGACAAGGGCTTCTCGGGGAAGGCCCGGCTCGGGATCGAGTTCCTGATTGCCGCGATCGCCGTGTTCTTCATGATGCGCATCGCTTCAGCCACCGGGCAATCCGCCAATCCCAATCTCGGCACCTCGATCGCCTTTCCATTCTTCAAGGACTTCCTGGTCGACCTGGGCATCTTCTTCGTCTTGTTCGGCGCTTTCGTGATCGTCGGGGCCGGGAACGCGGTGAACTTGACGGATGGACTTGATGGGCTTGCCATCGTTCCGGTGATGATCGCCGCAGCCTCCTTCGGTGCCATCTCCTATCTCGTCGGCAACGGCGTCTTCGCAAATTATCTGCAGATCAACTTTGTCCCCGGCACCGGGGAACTGGTCGTCATCCTCGGTGCTGTGATCGGTGCCGGCCTCGGCTTCCTCTGGTTCAACGCGCCGCCGGCCGCGATCTTCATGGGGGACACGGGCTCGCTCGCCCTCGGCGGACTGATCGGCTCCGTTGCCGTCGCGACGAAGCACGAGATCGTCATGGTCATCATCGGCGGCCTGTTCGTCATGGAAACCCTGTCGGTCATCATCCAGGTTGGCTTCTTCAAGCTGACGGGCCGGCGCGTCTTCCTCATGGCGCCCATCCACCACCATTTCGAGAAACTCGGATGGACCGAGAGCCAGGTGGTCGTCCGCTTCTGGATCATCGCCGTTGGGCTGGCATTGCTCGGCCTCTCGACACTCAAGTTGCGGTGAGGGGGAAATGATCCCGGTCACCACGTTCGCCGGCAAAAAGGTAGCGCTCTTCGGCTTGGGCGGCTCCGGGCTTGCCACCGCACAGGCCTTGCAGGCCGGCGGAGCCGACGTGGCGGCGTGGGACGACAATCCGGACAGTGTCGCAAAGGCGGCTTCGGCCGGCATGCATACCGAGGATCTGCGCTCCATCGACTGGTCCCAGATGGCCGCCTTCGTCCTGTCGCCGGGCGTGCCGCTGACCCATCCGAAGCCGCACTGGAGCGTTGATCTCGCCCGTGCCGCCGGTGTCGAGATCATCGGTGACATCGAACTCTTCGTGCGTGAGAGGCGGGCATTCGCGCCGGATTGCCCGTTCATCGCCATTACCGGCACCAACGGCAAGTCGACGACGACTGCGCTTGTCGCCCACATCTTGAGGAGCAGCGGCCGCGACACGCAGCTTGGCGGGAATATCGGCACCGCGGTGCTGACGCTCGATCCCCCAAAGGCCGAGCGTTACTATGTCGTCGAGTGCTCCTCCTACCAGATAGACCTTGCGCCGACACTCGATCCGACTGCCGGCATCCTGCTTAACCTGACACCGGACCATCTCGACCGCCACGGCACGATGCAGCACTATGCCGACGTCAAGGAGCGGCTGGTGGCGGGCAGCGACATTGCCATCGTCGGCATCGACGACAGCTTCTCGGCCCTCATCGCCGACCGGGTCGAGCGGGCAGGGGTGAAGGTGCGCCGAATCTCCAGGCGTAACGTTGTCGCCGACGGAATCTATGCCGAGGGAAGCCGCCTCTTCAGGGCCGAGGTAGGCGCGAGTTCGCTGTTCGTCGACTTGGAAGGCATCGCAACCTTGAGGGGCGGGCACAATGCGCAGAACGCGGCGGCGGCAATCGCGGCCTGCCTTGCGGTCGGGGTCGATGCTGATGCGATCCGCGAGGGGCTGAGGTCGTTTCCGGGACTGAAGCACCGCATGCAGCCGGTTGCGCGCCGCGGGAACGTGCTGTTCGTCAATGATTCCAAGGCAACCAATGCTGAAGCCGCTGCGCCGGCTCTGTCGAGCTATGACCGCATCTACTGGATTGCCGGCGGGTTACCCAAGGAAGGCGGCATCGCAAGCCTCGCACCACTCTTCCCGCATATCGTCAAAGCCTTTCTGATTGGAGAGGCGGCTCCGGCCTTTGCCGCCACGCTTGGGCAGGCTGTTCCCTACGAGATTTCCGGGACGCTCGAGCGTGCGGTCGCCCATGCCGCTGCGGAGGCTGAGGCGGAGGGCAATTCGGCTGCTGTCATGTTGTCGCCGGCTTGCGCCAGCTTCGATCAGTACAGGAATTTTGAGGTCCGCGGAGATGCATTCGTGAGCCATGTTGCCGAACTCGACGGCGTCACCATGCTGGTCGAGACGAAGAAGGGGATTTGACCATGGTAAGCCGCGCCGACCGGGGGCCACTGGCGGATTGGTTCTGGACGATCGACCGCTATTTCCTTGCGGCGTTCATCCTTCTGATGGGGATCGGCTTCATGCTGTCCTTCGCCGCATCGCCGCCGGTCGCCGAACGGCTCGGCCTCGACAGCTTTCATTTCGTGGAGCGACATGCCGTCTTCATCGTCCCGTCGCTGATGGTGATGATCGGGTTGTCATTCATGACGCCGCGCCAGGTGCGTCGAGCCGCCATCATTCTGCTGGCCGTCTCCCTGCTGATGATGGTGATGGCGCTGTTCTTCGGCGTGGAAGTGAAGGGCTCGCGCCGGTGGGTCTCCATCGGCAGCTTCTCCATCCAGCCCTCGGAGTTCATGAAGCCCGCCTTTGTGGTGGTGTGCGCATGGCTGTTTGCCGAGCATGCCCGCCAGCCGGAAATCCCCGGCAATCTCTTCGCGATCATCCTGTTCGGCATTGTGGCCGCCCTGCTCGTTGCCCAGCCCGACCTGGGGCAGACGATTCTGACCGCGGTCGTCTGGGGCGGCATGTTCTTCATGGCCGGCATGCCGTGGCTCTGGATCATGGTTCTCGGGGCAGTCGGTATCGTCGGCTTTGCCTCGGCATATTACATGTTGCCGCACGTGACCGGGCGTATCGACAGGTTCTTGACCGGCGAGGGCGACACGTTCCAGGTGGACACCGCCCGCGATGCGATCGTCCGCGGCGACTGGTTCGGGCAGGGCCCGGGCGAAGGCATCGTCAAGCGCATCATTCCCGACAGCCATACGGACTTCATCTTCTCAGTGGCGGCGGAGGAGTTCGGAATCCTGTTCTGCATGCTGCTGGTGCTCATCTTCGCCTTCATCGTGCTGCGCGGCCTCGGTCACTCGTTCAAGGAGCGCAATGATTTTGCACGCTTTGCCGTCGCGGGCCTCGTGCTGCAGATCGGCATCCAGTCGATGATCAACATCGGCGTCAATCTCGAACTCCTGCCCGCGAAGGGAATGACCCTGCCACTGATCTCCTATGGCGGCTCCTCGATGATCGCGATCTGCGTGACGGCCGGCTTCATCCTTGCGCTGACCCGGCACCGCCCGGAAAAGCGGGCGCAGGAGCGTAGCCTCTTCCGCATTGCCGGCGTTCCGGCGGAGTAGACAATGGCCAGTGGCATCATCCTTCTTGCCGCCGGTGGGACCGGCGGGCACCTTTTCCCTGCCGAGGCCCTCGGGCACGAGCTGAAGGCACGTGGCTACACCGTCCACCTCGTAACCGACAGGCGCGCCGAACGCTTCGCCGGAAGCTTTCCCGCGGACGAGATCCACGTCGTCCCCTCGGCGACCTTCGGATCGAAGAATCCCATCGCGGTGCTGCGCACGGCGTGGACCTTGTGGACAGGCCTGCGGGCCGCCCGCCGGCTCATCGGGCGGCTGAAGCCGGCCGCCGTCATTGGATTCGGAGGGTATCCGACCGTTCCGCCCCTGCTTGCTGCGACATCAATGGGCGTGCCGTCGCTGATCCACGAGCAGAATGCCGTGATGGGCCGCGCCAACAAGGCGCTCGCCTCGCGGGTACAGGCAATTGCAGGTGGCTTCCTGCCGGATGATCACGGAGCCCATGCAGCAAAGACGGTGACGACCGGCAATCCGGTGCGCCCCGCCGTCCTGCAGGCCGCCGGTTCGCCGTACCTCGCATCCCGGAGTTCGGAAGAATTCCGCCTACTCGTCTTCGGCGGCAGCCAGGGCGCACAGTTCTTTTCCTCCGCAGTACCCGCGGCGATCGCACGTCTCGACGGTGTGGATCGAAGCAGGCTTAGGGTAACGCAGCAGGCACGGGCGGAGGACCAGCAGGCGGTCGCCGATCACTATCGTGCGCTCCAGGTTCCGGCGGAGGTGTCGCCCTTCTTCGCCGACATGGCCGAACGTCTTCGCTCGGCGCATCTGGTCATCTGTCGGTCCGGAGCCTCCACGGTGTCGGAAGTTGCCGTCATCGGCCGTCCGGCCATCTTTGTTCCCTATCCCCACGCCCTTGACCAAGACCAGGCAGCCAATGCTGCTGCGCTCGTCGGGAAGGGCGGGGCAGAGGTCGTGGCGCAGGCGGAGCTCTCACCCGAATGGCTTGCACAGATGATTTCGTCGGCAATGAAGGAGCCGGAGCGGCTTGAAACTATGGCGGCTGCCGCCCGGCACGCGGGGCATCCGGATGCGTCGGCCTTGCTCGCGGACCTGGTTGTAGCTATTTCCGGGCGGAAATCGGTCGCGGAATTCAAAGGAGTGCATTCATGAAGATGCCGAAGGCCATCGGGCTCGTTCATTTCGTCGGCATCGGCGGCATCGGCATGAGCGGTATTGCGGAAGTGCTCCACAATCTGGGCCATCGTGTGCAGGGCTCGGACCAGTCCGACGGTGCCAATGTCCAGCGATTGCGCGAGAAGGGCATACCTGTCTTCGTCGGCCATCGGGCGGAAAACCTTGGAGAGGCAGAAGTCGTGGTCGTGTCGACCGCGATCAGGAAGGACAACCCGGAACTGATCGCCGCACGCGAGCGCTTCCTGCCGATCGTCCGGCGTGCGGAGATGCTTGCTGAGCTGATGCGTTTCCGAAATGCGATCGCGATCGGCGGGACGCACGGCAAGACGACGACGACGTCGATGGTCGCGACGCTCCTCGAAGCCGGAAACCTCGATCCTACCGTCATCAATGGTGGCATCATCAACGCCTATGGGACCAATGCCCGCATGGGTGAAGGCGAGTGGATGGTGGTCGAGGCGGACGAATCGGACGGGACCTTCCTCAAGCTTCCTGCGGACGTCGCAGTGGTCACCAATATCGATCCGGAGCATCTCGACCACTACGGCAGCTTCGACGCCGTCCGCGCGGCCTTCCGGCAGTTCGTCGAGAACGTCCCGTTCTACGGCTTCGGCGTGCTGTGCATCGATCATCCGGAAGTGCAGGCGCTTGCGGCGCGGATCGAAGATCGCAAGATCATCACCTATGGCGAGAACCCGCAGGCCGACGCCCGCTTTGCCAATGTTCGCATGGAAGGGACGAAAGCCATCTTCGACGTCGAGATCCGCCGCCGTCGCACCGGCCGGGTCTTCAGTTTCAAGGACCTGACCCTGCCGATGCCTGGACGGCACAATATTTCGAACGCCACGGCGGCAATCGCCGTCGCCAATCGGCTTGGCATTTCCGAGGAAGACATCCGCAAGGGGCTGGCGGCTTTCGGTGGCGTCAAGCGGCGCTTCACGCTGACGGGGACCTGGAACGGCGTTTCCGTCTTCGACGACTACGGCCATCATCCGGTGGAGATCAGGGCGGTCCTGAAGGCGGCAAGGGAATCCTGCTCGGGGCGGATCATCGCGGTCCACCAACCGCATCGTTACACGCGTCTTTCCAGTCTCTTCCAGGAGTTCGCGACCTGCTTCAATGATGCCGATAGCGTCATGCTGGCGCCGGTCTACGCTGCTGGAGAGGATCCGATCGAAGGCGTGGATTCGGAAGTCCTGGTCGGCAAGATCCGGGCCGCCGGCCACCGCAATGCGCGCTACATCTCCGGCCCTGGCGAACTTGCGCCAATCGTTGCCGGCATTGCGAAGCCGGGTGATTTCGTGGTTCTTCTGGGGGCTGGTAGTATCACGCAATGGGCGGCAGCGCTGCCCAGGGAACTGGAAAGCGTATCGGGACAGTCGTAATGAAGCAGGTGCATGGTGAAAAGCTGCTGGCCTCACTCGGTGAGGGCGTCAAGGACCTTCGTGGACGGTTGACGCCGGATGCGCCGATGGACCGGGTGACCTGGTTCCAGGCCGGCGGACTGGCAGAACTGATGTTCCAGCCGCATGACGTGGACGACCTCGTCACGTTTCTGAAGATCCTCCCGGCTGACGTGCCGCTGACGGTCGTTGGCGTTGGCTCCAACCTGCTCGTTCGCGATGGGGGTATCCCGGGCGTGGTCCTGCGCCTGTCGGCAAAGGGGTTCGGGCAGGTCGACCTTGCAGGGGACAATCGCATCCGCGCCGGCAGCATATGTCCCGACAAGCATGTCGCGGCGATGGCAATGGATCACGGCATTGGCGGTTTTGCGTTCTACTACGGCATCCCGGGCTCCATCGGCGGCGCGCTTCGCATGAATGCGGGGGCGAACGGCACGGAGACGGCGGATCGGGTGGTGGAAGTCCATGCCGTCGACCGGCAGGGCAATATCCATGTCCTGGACAAGGCGCAGATGGGCTACGGCTATCGCAAGTCGAGCGCTCCGGGCGACCTGATCTTTACCCATGCGATCTTCGAAGGCTATCCGGACGATCGTGCCAAGATTCGGCATGAGATGGATGCGGTGCGCCAGCACCGCGAAACGGTCCAGCCGGTCAAGGAGAAGACCGGCGGCTCGACCTTCAAGAATCCCGAGGGCCATTCCGCCTGGAAGCTGATCGACGAGGCGGGGTGCCGCGGGCTTGTCTGCGGCGGCGCTCAGATGTCCTCGCTCCATTGCAACTTCATGATCAATACCGGCAATGCCAGCGGCTACGATCTCGAATATCTCGGCGAAACGGTTCGCCAGCGGGTCTTCGAGCATTCAGGAATCAAGCTGGAATGGGAGATCAAGCGGCTCGGGATCTTCATGCCCGGTCGGGAAGTGAAGCCATTCCAGGGCGTCGCCACCGAATAGAGCAGCATTAGAAGTTTCTGAAAAAAAAGGCTGTCAGCCCATGCGGTTGGCGGCCTTTTTTGATGTCTTGAATCAGATTCACGATGTGGGGTGGAGCGATTGAAATTCCACGTCTTTTTCGCCTCGGTTAACGAAAGTAAACGGTTTGTTAACCATATGCCGGCAGTATGAACCTGCGCGGCGGGATCCGGAATTGCATCGGGAACAGGTCGGCGCAAGCAAGGCTGTGCAAGGATGCGTACTTTTTCCGGAGGTCGTTCGATGAGTGACAAGCATGTGGCTGTTCTGATGGGAGGGTTTTCCTCCGAACGGCCCGTGAGCCTGTCTTCCGGGGCGGCTTGCGCCCAAGCCCTCGAAGCCGAAGGCTACCGTGTCACGCGCGTCGATGTTGATCGCAACGTCTCCGGTGTTCTTTCCGATCTTCGTCCGGACGTCGCTTTCAATGCCCTCCACGGTCCTTTCGGCGAGGACGGCACGATCCAAGGCGTCCTGGAGTATTTGCAGATCCCCTACACGCACTCCGGTGTCCTCGCGTCGGCGCTCGCCATGGATAAGGGGCAGGCGAAGCATGTTGCCAAGGCCGCGGGTATCCCGGTCGCCGAGGCGCGGGTGATGAGTCGCTTCGATATCGGTAATCGCCACCCAATCGAGCCGCCCTATGTCGTGAAGCCTGTACGCGAAGGTTCGTCCTTCGGCGTGGTCATCGTCAAGGCGGACCAATCCCATCCGCCGCAAGTTCTGTCGTCGGATGAGTGGCGCTACGGCAACGAGGTGATGGTCGAGCGCTATGTCCATGGTCGCGAGCTGACCTGCGGCGTCATGGGCGATACGGCGCTCGGCGTCACCGAGGTTGTGCCGACGGGGAACGCCTTCTACGATTATGATGCGAAATACGCAGCGGGCGGTTCGACGCATATTCTTCCTGCGCAGATTTCATCGAATGTTTACCAAAAGATCCAATCCTTGGCCCTCAAGGCGCATCAGGCGATGGGCTGCCGCGGCGTGAGTCGATCCGATTTCCGCTACGACGACCGCGTTTCCGAAGACGGCGAGGTGATCTGGCTGGAGGTCAATACCCAGCCCGGCATGACCCCGACTTCGCTGGTGCCCGAAATGGCCGGGCATGCCGGCCTCTCGTTCGGTGATCTCGTCCGTTGGATGGTGGAGGACGCATCGTGTCTGCGTTGAGCGGCCAGAGTTCTGTAGGTTTCAAGGGGGGCGCATCTCGTGCCTTTCCTGCGGTGGAGGATCGTCGGGTTCTCCCGCGCCCGCTCCGTCGTATCGTTCGCTTCGCGGTCAGCCTGGCAACCGGCCGCGTTCATATTCCGCGCCATATCGGGACGGTTTCGACCTTCGCCTTCATGGGGGTTGTGGGTCTCTACGGCATGTCCGTTGGCGGACATGGCGTTGTCGTTTCGCAGGCGGTAACGGCCTCGGCGGGCTTTGCGATCGAGGATGTACGCGTCTCCGGTAACGACCAGACCTCCGAGATCGATATCCTGCAGCTCCTCGGTCTGGACGGGACGACCTCGCTCGTCGCTCTCGATATCGAGGCTGCCCGCAAGAAGCTTTCCGATCTGCCCTGGGTCGAATATGCGGAAGTCCGGAAGGTCTATCCGAAGACCATCGAGGTCACGCTCAGGGAGCGCAAGGCCTTCGGCATCTGGCAGCATGGCGACGAGCTTTCGCTGATCGAGAGGAACGGCGCCATCATCGGGCCGCTTCGGGACGGCAAGTTCGCTTCGCTGCCGCTGTTCGTCGGCCGCGATGCCGAGACGAGGGCCGCCGCCTTCGTGGAGGAACTCTCCGGCTGGCCGGAGCTAGGTAACCGGGTGCGCGCCTATGTCCGCGTCGCTGGTCGGCGTTGGGATCTGCATCTCGATAACGGCGTCGTCCTCAAGCTGCCGGAGCAGGGCGTGCAGAATGCACTCTCCGTTCTGTCGCGCCTGGAAGCGGAGCAGGGGCTCTTGGAGCGGGACATCGCCGCGGTGGACCTGCGGCTCGACGATCGCACCACCATACAGTTGTCACAGGGCGCGCTCGATCGCCGCAACGAGGTGCTGGAGCTGCGAAGCAAGGCACTCAAGAAAGCAGGAGTGCGGTCATGAGCCTCTTCGGTTCGGGTCACTTCCTGCCGCGCCTCAAGCCGCTTTCCTCCAAGCGTAGCCACGTGGTCACAGTGCTGGACATCGGGTCGACCAAGGTCGTCTGCATGATCGGCCGGCTGACGCCTCGCCAGGAGAGCCTCGTGCTTCCAGGTCGGACCCATAATGTCGAGATCATCGGCATCGGGCACCAACGTTCCCGCGGCGTGAAGTCCGGCGTGATCGCGGATCTCGATGCGGCCGAAAGCGTCGTGCGGCTTGCCGTCGACGCCGCCGAGCGGATGGCTGGCCTGACCGTCGACAGCCTGATCATCAACGTCTCCGCCGGTCGTCTTGCAAGCGACGTCTACACGGCCACGATCGACCTTGGCGGCCAGGAGGTCGAGCAGGCAGACCTGCGCAAGGTGCTGGTGTCGGCAAGCCAGCAGTCACAGCGGCAGGATCGCGCCATCCTTCATTCCCTAGCGACAGGCTATTCGCTCGATGGCGAGCGCGGCATCCGCGATCCGCTCGGGATGTTTGGCGATCTTCTCGGCGTCGACATGCACGTCGTTTCCGCCGAACGGGCGACGCTCAAAAATCTGGAACTGTGCGTCAACCGCGCTCATCTATCCGTCGAAGGCATGGTTGCGACGCCCTATGCCAGCGGCCTTGCAGCACTCGTCGATGACGAGGTTGAATTGGGATGCGCCGCGATCGACATGGGTGGCGGTACGACGACCATTTCTGTCTTCGCAGAAGGCAAGCTGGTTCACACCGATGCGATCAGCCTCGGCGGCCACCACGTCACGACCGATCTTGCACGGGGGCTTTCCACCCGTATCGAGGATGCCGAGCGCCTGAAGGTCGTCCACGGTTCTGCGCTCGCCAACGGGGCGGATGAACGCGACATGATCTCCATCCCACCGATCGGCGAGGATGATCGGGACCTGCCGACGCAGGTACCCCGCTCGCTGGTCACCCGGATCGTCCGGGCCCGCATCGAGGAAACTCTGGAATTGATCCGCGACCGGATCGAGAAGTCCGGCTTCAGCCCGATCGTCGGCAAGCGCGTCGTCCTGACGGGTGGTGCCAGCCAGCTGACGGGGCTGCCGGAGACGGCGCGCCGGATCCTGGCTCGCAACGTGCGGATCGGGCGCCCGATGGGGATTTCCGGCCTGCCAGTCGCAGCCAAGGGCCCCGCATTTTCCACGGCTGTTGGGCTGATGATCTATCCGCAGGTGGCCGAGATGGAGACGCATGCTTCGCAGGGGGGGCTGATAAGCTCCCTCGGCAGTGGAAATGGCCGGCTGGCTCGTATGGGCCAGTGGCTCAAGGAGAGTTTTTGACGTCCGTCCCAACAGGGCGGCGGCATGAAGAACAGCAATGAATCGGCCGGCGGCGATGCGGCCAGAGTTAGAAGGAACGGTACCCATGACTATCAAGCTGCAGAAGCCGGACATCACTGAACTGAAGCCCCGCATCACCGTCTTCGGCGTTGGCGGTGGCGGCGGCAATGCCGTCAACAACATGATCACCGCCGGGTTGGAAGGCGTCGATTTCGTTGTCGCCAACACCGACGCGCAGGCGCTGACGATGACGAAGGCCGACCGGATCATCCAGATGGGTGTGCAGGTTACCGAAGGTCTGGGTGCAGGTTCCCAGCCGGAAGTTGGTCGCGCCGCCGCCGAAGAATGCCTGGACGAGATCGTCGACCACCTGAACGGCACCCACATGTGCTTCGTCACGGCCGGCATGGGCGGCGGGACAGGAACGGGTGCCGCTCCGGTCGTGGCGCAGGCTGCCCGAAACAAGGGCATCCTCACCGTGGGCGTCGTCACCAAGCCGTTCCACTTTGAGGGCCAGCGCCGCATGCGGCTTGCCGAATCCGGCATCCAGGAACTGCAGAAGTCGGTCGACACGCTGATCGTCATCCCCAACCAGAACCTCTTCCGCATTGCCAACGACAAGACCACCTTCGCCGATGCCTTCGCGATGGCCGACCAGGTGCTCTATTCAGGCGTCGCCTGCATCACCGACCTGATGGTGAAGGAAGGCCTCATCAACCTCGATTTCGCCGACGTCCGCTCGGTCATGCGTGAAATGGGACGTGCGATGATGGGGACCGGCGAGGCTTCCGGCCCCGGCCGCGCCATGCAGGCCGCCGAAGCGGCGATCGCCAACCCGCTCCTCGACGAGACCTCGATGAAGGGGGCGCAGGGCCTGCTGATCTCCATCACCGGCGGTCGCGACCTCACCCTCTTCGAAGTCGACGAGGCGGCAACCCGCATCCGCGAGGAAGTCGATCCGGACGCCAACATCATCCTCGGCGCGACCTTCGACGAGGCCTTGGAAGGACTTATCCGCGTCTCAGTCGTGGCAACCGGCATCGATCGTGCCGCGGCACAGATGGACGGCCGCTTCACCGATACTCGGCCGGCCGCCGCTGCCGCACGCCCGGTGATCCGTCCGTCGGCCGCGATCGCACCGTCCGCCGCCCCGGCCGCTGCTGCACCGCAGCCGGCTCCGATCGCGCAGGCACCGAAGGCTGTGGATCCGATTGCCGAGACCATCCGCCAGGCAGAAGCCGAGATGGAACGCGAACTGGCCATCGCTGACATGCCGCGCCAAGCCGCTCCGCAGCCGGTCGCACAGCAGCCCGTTGCTACTCCGGCAGAGCCGGAGTTCCGTCCGCAGAGCCGCATCTTCGCCGCAGCGCCGGCAGAAGCTCCCGTTCTTCGGGCTCCGGCCGCCCCGGTGATGGCGGCACAGCCGGCACCGGTCGCTGCCCAGCCCGCACCCCGCATGGCGCCTCAGTTGCACCATGAGCAGGTCGCGCCGGCGATGGTTCCCGAGCCCGTTCGCATGCCGAAGGTCGAAGACTTCCCGCCGGTCGTCAAGGCAGAGATGGACCATCGCGCCCATCCGGCACAGCACGTGCAGGAAGAGCGCGGTCCGATGGGCCTCCTGAAGCGGATCACCAATTCGCTCGGCCGTCGTGAAGATGACGAGCAGGTCGCGGCTGACATGACCGCGCCGGCACCGAGTGCGGCTCCGCAGCAGCGCCGTCCGCTGTCGGCAGAGGCCAATCTCTACGCACCGCGTCGCGGTCAGCTGGACGACCATGGACGTGCCGTCCCTCAGGCCGGCATGCATCATGAGGACGACCAGCTGGAGATTCCTGCCTTCCTGCGCCGCCAGCACAACTGAGGCTGCGGCAACAGTTTGAACGAAGGCCCGGAACGGTGTTTCGGGCCTTCGCACGTTGTCGTGGGCCTGTGCGGAAAAGCTCCATGATTTCTGAAGCTTGGCCGCGTAACAATCCGAAATGAACAGTGATTTGGAATGTTCCAGCACTCTGCGTAGAAAAGCAGCAAGAAGGCAGGTGACTCGCGGATCGCGGTCACGCCTGCTGCCAAGGTCTTGATCGAGGATCAGGACTAACGCATGAGAAAGCAAGACGAATGACAATCGGACTCCTCGGTTTCCAGACGACCATTGCAGCCCCCGTCACAATGACGGGTATCGGGGTGCATTCGGGCGCTCCGGTCACCATCACCTTCCAGCCTGCGGAGGCCGGTACCGGCATCATGTTCAGCCGCAGTCTGGACGATGGCAGTTCGGTGGAATACCGCGCGGTTTCGGCACAGCTCGGACCAACCGATCTCTGCACCGTGCTGGGCGGCTCGCCGGCGAAATGGGTTGCGACCATCGAGCATGTGATGGCCGCCCTTTATGCGCTGTCGATCGACAATGTCGTGGTCGAGGTGGATGCGGGCGAGATGCCGATCATGGACGGCAGCTCCTATCCGTTCATCGAGGCGCTGGAGCAGGCCGGTATCGTCAACCTCGGCGCGAAGCGTCGCTACATCAGGGTGGTGAAGCCGGTACGGATCGATTCGGGCGCGTCCTGGTCGGAGTTCCGCCCTTACGACGGCACGCGTTTCGAAGTCGAGATCGACTTCTCCACGCCGCTGATCGGACGGCAGAGCTGGAAGGGCGACCTGACGGCCGCCTCCTTCAAGGAAGAGCTTGCCCGCGCCCGTACCTTCGGGTTCATGCGCGATGTCGAGCGGCTGTGGGCTGCCGGTTACGCTCTCGGTTCCTCGCTGGAGAATTCCGTGGTGATCTCGGACGACGACACGATCGTCAATGTCGAGGGACTTCGCTACGAGGGTGATGAGTTCGTGCGTCACAAGACGCTCGATGCCGTCGGCGACCTCGCACTGGCGGGCGCGCAGTTCATCGGTTGCTACCGTTCCTATCGTGGCGGCCACAAGATGAACGCCAACGCCCTGAAGGCTCTGCTCAGCGACCCCACGGCCTATGAGATCGTCGAGGCACCGGTCCGCAGCACCCGCGTTCGCGCCGTCGAGTTCGTACCGGTTAAGGAACCGGAAGTCGCCGCCTGGTTTGCTTAATCCAATCTTCCAGTCCAACTGGCCGCTCCTTGTGAGCGGCCTTTCTTTTTGACCGGACTTGCGGTTTTCGCGGCGGTCCTTCGTCCTTCCGGGCAGGGAACCTTGCCACAAAATTGCGTTAATGCGCCCGCATTGCGTTGCCCAGCGCCTGCTTGTAAGGCTAGAAGGCCAGTTGGTGCAGGGGCGCCATTGCGCGGGACGATCGGGAACTGTCGAATGACTTATGCGAGGTCTGTTGGAATGAAGAGAACGGCGAGGATAGCCTTCGTGTCCATGGCTCTGGCCTGCGCCGGCGTCGCAGTAACCGCGTGTCAGTCCGACAAGGATATCGACATCACCAAGCTGGGCGTCGAGACCGATCCACCTGAAGTTCTCTACAACCAGGGCCTGGCCAACATGAAGGCCGGCAACATCGCAGAAGCAAGCCGCAAGTTCGACTCCATCGACCGCCAGCATCCGTTCACGGACTGGGGTCGCAAGGCGCTCGTGATGAGCACGTTTGCCAAGTACCGGCTCGGGCGCAACGAAGATGCGATCACAACCGGGAACCGTTACCTGAAGCAGTATCCGAACACCGAGGATTCGGCCTATGTCCAGTATCTGGTTGGCCTTTCCTATTCCAAGCAGATTGCCGACGTGACGCAGGATCAGCGCGCAGCCGCCCAGACCATCGATGCCATGTCCAAGGTCGTCAACGACTATCCCGATTCCGAATACGTCGAGGATGCGCAGGCCAAGATCCGCTTTGCGCGAGACCAGCTCGCGGGCAAGGAGATGCAGGTCGGCCGCTATTACCTGGAGCGGAAGGAGTATCTGGCGGGAATCCAGCGTTTCCGCACCG
Organism: Pseudorhizobium banfieldiae; assembly: GCF_000967425.1. Classification (NCBI taxonomy): domain Bacteria; kingdom Pseudomonadati; phylum Pseudomonadota; class Alphaproteobacteria; order Hyphomicrobiales; family Rhizobiaceae; genus Pseudorhizobium; species Pseudorhizobium banfieldiae. The sequence continues at coordinate 2,077,936 of NZ_FO082820.1, read as the reverse complement.
TTGTGGAGCGCTATCCCACGACCAACCAGATCGAGGAAGCTCTCGCACGCCTCGTCGAGTCCTATTATGCGATGGGGATCGTGGAGGAGGCGCAGACGGCGGCGGCCGTGCTCGGCCGAAACTACCCCGACAGCCAGTGGTATGCCGATTCCTACAAGCTGCTGCAGACGGGCGGTCTGGAACCGCGTGAGAACCGTGGCTCCTGGATTTCTCGCGCAGGGGCAAAGCTCATCGGGGCCTGATCGTGCTCGTCCAGCTTTCGATCCGCGATATCGTTCTGATCGAGCGGCTGGATCTTGCCTTCGAATCCGGCCTCTCCGTGCTGACGGGCGAAACCGGTGCAGGCAAATCGATCCTGCTCGACAGCCTGTCGCTGGCTCTCGGTGGGCGAGGCGATGGCGGGCTCGTCCGGCACGGCGAGGACAAGGGGCAGGTAACGGCCGTCTTCGACGTGCCCGGGCAGCATCCCGTCCGACAGCTTCTCCGCGACAGCGGCATCGATGACGACGGCGACCTCATCTTCCGGCGCATCCAGAACGCCGATGGGCGGACTCGCGCGGCGATCAACGACCAGCCGGTCAGTGTCCAGCTGATGCGGCAGATCGGCCAGCTTCTGGTGGAGATTCATGGCCAGCACGACGACCGGGCGCTGACCGACACCAACACCCATCGCGACTTGCTCGATGCGTTTTCCGGCCTGGCCGATGAGGTGAAGCAGGTCGGGGGGCTCTATCGCACTTGGAAGGAGGCCGAGCGCGCCTTCAAGGCGCATCGGGCCAATGTCGAGGCGGCGGCGCGGGAGGCGGATTACATTCGCGCATCCGTCGAGGAGCTCGAAGTGCTAAGTCCCCGCGATGGCGAGGAAGAGGAACTGGCGGAGCAGCGCTCGCAGATGCAGAAGGCCGAGCGAATCGCCGGCGACATTTCCGAAGCCTCCGAGTTCCTCAACGGCAATGCCTCGCCCGTGCCCTTGATCGCTTCCATGGTGCGGCGGCTGGAGCGCAAGAGCCACGAAGCGCCGGGCCTGCTGGAGGAAACCGTCGAACTCCTGGATGCTGCCCTGAACAGCCTCTCCAACGCCCAGATGGAGGTCGAGGCGGCGCTCAGAAAGACGGAGTTCGATCCCCGCGAACTGGAGCGCGTCGAGGAGCGACTGTTTGCGCTGAGGGCCGCGGGACGAAAGTATTCCGTTGCCGTCGCGGACCTGCCAGCACTTGCAGAGAAGATGGTTGCCGATCTTGCCGATCTCGATGCCGGTGAAGAGAAGCTCGGCCAGCTGGAAAAGCAGGCCGCCGCCGCGAAGGCTGCCTTCGATTCCGCGGCACTGACGCTGTCGGAGAAGCGCCGGCAGGGCGCCCAGACGCTGGCGAGAGCGGTGATGGAAGAACTCCCCGCTCTCAAATTGGAACGGGCCTGTTTCATGGTCGAGATGACGGCCGATCCGCAGGCAGCGACCGCGGAGGGCATCGACACTATCGAATTTCACGTCCAGACCAATCCGGGTACGCGTCCGGGTCCGATCATGAAGGTCGCGTCCGGCGGTGAGCTTTCCCGCTTCCTGCTGGCGCTGAAGGTCGCGCTGGCGGATCGCGGTTCGGCCCCAACGCTGGTCTTCGACGAGATCGATACCGGAGTGGGCGGTGCCGTCGCGGATGCGATCGGCCAGCGGCTGAAGCGGTTGTCGGCGACAGTGCAGGTGCTCTCGGTCACTCACGCGCCCCAGGTGGCGGCGCGTGCGGCAACACATCTGCTCATCTCCAAAGGTCCCGCGGGCGAAGGCTCGGAGAAGATCGCCACGCGGGTCGCGACCATGGCGCAGGAGCACCGGACGGAAGAGATTGCCCGCATGCTCGCTGGTGCATCGGTGACCGACGAGGCCCGCGCGGCTGCAGCGCGTCTGCTGGCAGGCGGCGGCTGAAACCGGTCTCTTCCCATCCTCCGGAATTGCACTAAAAAAGCGACTCCATCTCGGAGTGACTTTCATGGCTGACGCGCAAATACCGGTTGATTCACTGAGCGAAGAACAGGCGGCAGCGGAGCTTGCTTTCCTTGCCTCCGAGATCGCCCGGCACGACGAACTCTACCACAGTCATGATGCACCAGAGATCTCGGACGCGGAATATGACGCGCTGAAGCGGCGCAATGATGCGGTCGAGAAGCGGTTTCCCCAGCTTCGTCGGGCCGACAGCCCGTCGCTACGGGTCGGTGCCGCGCCGCTCCCGACCTTCGCGCCCATCACCCATTCGCGCCCCATGCTGTCGCTCGACAACACGTTTTCCGACGAGGACGTACGCGACTTCATCAACTCCGTCTACCGCTTCCTCGGCAAGCTCCCGGACGGTTCAATCGCCTTCACCGCGGAACCGAAGATCGACGGACTGTCCATGTCGATCCGCTACGAGAACGGCCGGCTCGCCAATGCCGCTACCCGCGGCGACGGCACGACGGGGGAGAACGTCACTGCCAACATCTTGACGATCAAGGAAATCCCGAACCAGCTCCCGGACGGCGTGCCGTCCGTCGTGGAAGTGCGCGGCGAAGTCTACATGACGAAAAGCGATTTCCTGGCGCTCAACGAGAGGATGGCGGCCGAGGGCAAGCAGACCTATGTCAACCCGCGGAACACGGCCGCCGGCTCGCTGCGCCAGCTCGATGCAAAGGTGACCGCGAGCCGCAACCTTCGCTTCTTCGCCTATGCCTGGGGCGAGATTTCCGACATGCCGGCCGACACCCAAATGGGAATGGTGGAGAAGTTCCGGGAATGGGGGTTCCCCGTCAATCCGCTGATGAAGCGGCTGAATTCGGTCGAGGAGATCATCGCCCACTACACGGAAATCGGCCTGAAGCGGCCCGACCTCGATTACGAGATCGACGGCGTCGTCTACAAGGTAGACCGGCTCGACCTGCAGCAGCGGCTCGGCTTCCGCTCGCGTAGCCCACGCTGGGCGACCGCGCACAAATTCCCGGCTGAGCAGGCGTTCACCCGGGTGGAACGGATCGACATCCAGGTCGGACGTACCGGAGCGCTGACGCCGGTCGCGCGCCTGACCCCCGTGACCGTCGGCGGCGTCGTCGTCACAAATGCCACGCTGCACAACGAGGACTACATCAAGGGCATCGGCAATTCCGGTGAGCGCATCCGCGAGGACGAGCATGACATCCGCATCGGCGATACCGTGATCGTGCAGCGGGCAGGGGACGTCATCCCGCAGGTCCTCGATGTCTTGATGGAAAAGCGCCCGGCGGATGCCGTGCCTTACGAGTTTCCGAAGAAATGCCCGGTCTGCGGCAGCCATGCGGTGCGGGAGAAGAACGGAAAGACCGGCAAGCTCGATTCCGTTACTCGTTGCACCGGCGGCTTCGTCTGCCGCGCACAGGCGACCGAGCATCTGAAACACTTTGTGTCACGCAATGCCTTCGACATCGAGGGGTTGGGATCAAAGCAGATCGACTTCTTCTTCGAGGCGGACGATCCGGCGTTTTCGATCAAGACCGCTCCGGATATATTCACATTGAGGAGGCGGCAGGAGGCGTCGCCACTCACGAAGCTTGAGAACATCGAGGGCTTCGGAAGGGTGAGCGTCCGCAAGCTCTTCGACGCCATCGACGAGCGGCGATCCATTGCGCTCCACCGCTTCATTTACGCACTCGGTATCCGCCATGTGGGGGAGACGACCGCAAAGCTCTTGGCGCGCTCCTACGGGACCTATGACGCTTTCTCGGAAGCGATGCAGGAGGCGGCCGATCTGACGGGGGAGGCTTGGGAGAACCTGAACAATATCGAGGGGATCGGCGAAGTGGTGGCGCGGGCGATGGTCGAGTTCTTCAAAGAGCCGCGCAATCGCGACGTGATCGGACGTCTGCTGCAGGAGGTGACGCCTCAGGCCGCCGAACAGGTTTCCACCGCTGACAGTCCCGTCGCCGGCAAGACGGTAGTCTTCACCGGCAGTCTGGAGAAGTTCACGCGAGACGAAGCCAAGGCGCGCGCTGAAAGCCTCGGTGCAAAGGTGGCCGGTTCCGTTTCCAAGAAGACCGATTACGTCGTCGCAGGGCCGGGTGCCGGCTCCAAGCTCGACAAGGCGAGGGAGCTCGGTGTGGAGGTCATGGACGAGGACGAATGGCTGGCGCTGATCGGGGGATGATCTCGCTTTTGCCGAATCAGGGTCGCTTGCGCTAAGGCTTGGGCAGCAGAATTAGGGCCGACCTTGAAAACCATTGCCATCGACTTTGAAACCGCCAACGAAACGCGCGGCAGTGCCTGCTCCGTCGGGCTCGCCTGGATCGAGAATGGGGAGGTCGTGCGCGTCGAGGAGCGGCTGATCCGCCCGCAGGACATGCGCTTTTCCTCTTTCAACATCGCCATCCACGGCATCCGCCCGGAGCATGTCGAAGACGCGCCGGAGTTTCCGGAGGTGATGGAAGAGTTCGAGGAGGATTTCCGCGGCGCGACGATGATCGCGCACAACGCGGCCTTCGATTTCAGCGTCTGGCGCGCTTGCCTCGATCTCTATCGCCGCGGCTATCCGGAACTCTCCTATGTCTGTAGCGTCAAGATGTCCCAGAAGGTCTGGCCGCATCTCGGCTCCCACCGGCTCAACGTGCTGGCGGCTCATCTCGGGTTGAAGTTTGCGCACCACAATGCCGCCGAGGATGCCCATGTCTGCGCACGTGCGGCGATCGCAATCGGAAACTCGCTGGGGGTGTCACACATCCCCGACATTCCGGCATTGATTGGCATGAAGGTCGGCCGCCTCTTTGACGGTGGTTATGCACCCTGCACCTGCCGGCTGAAGTAGATCGGCTGCTTCCGCTTGTAACCTGCGCCGTCGCGCTTATCTGTGATCACGGATGGTTTACCGGAGTGCCCGATGATGAAACGACCTGCCTTGCTTGTCTCTGCTGCGGCACTGGCCGCTGGTCTGTTTGCGGCGGCTGCCTCTGCCGAAGTCGTCGGCAAGGTAGGGGTCGACTGGATCGGCAACGACATCATCATAGAGGCGGTCGCCGATCCGGAAGTGAAGGGTGTGACCTGCCATGTCACCTATTTCGACCGCTCGATCATCGACCGGCTGAAGCAGGGCAACTGGTTCGAGGATCCGTCCAACAGCTCAATCGCCTGCCGCCAGACCGGACCAATCGAGATCGGCGATATCGACCTTTCGCGCGGAGGAGAAGAGGTCTTCCGCCAGGGCCGTTCGCTGATCTGGAAGGACCTGCTGGTCAAGCGCATCTATGACAAGGCGAACGATACCCTGGTCTACCTCGCCCATTCGCGGCAGGTTATCGAAGGCTCGGCCAAGATGGCCATCTCCACCGTGCCGCTTTACGGGCAGGAAGTGAACTGGACCAACGGCAAGCCATAGTCGCTCACGCGATTGCTGCGGCCGCGGCGCGTCCGGCGACGCGACCTGAAAAAAGACAGCCGCCGAGGAAAGTGCCTTCAAGCGCGCGGTAGCCATGCATGCCTCCGCCTCCGAAGCCCGCCGCTTCGCCCACGGCATAGAGTCCTGGCACCGGCTGTCCGTCATTGCCGAGAACGCGTGCCGAGAGATCTGTCTCCAGCCCGCCGAGCGTCTTGCGGGTCAGGATGTTGAGCTTCACGGCGATCAACGGGCCGTGGGCCGGGTCGAGGATGCGATGCGGCCGTGCCGTGCGGATCAGCTTGTCGCCCATTGACCGCCGGGCGTTCTGGATGCCGATCACCTGCAAGTCCTTCCCGTAGGGATTGGTCATCTGAAGATCGCGCGCCACGATCTGCCGCTCTATCCCTCCCAGCTTGAGCAGATCATTACCGGCGATGCGGTTCATGCCGCGCACCAGTTCATCGAGACTATTCGCAACGACGAAATCCTCGCCATTCTCCTTGAACGCCTCGACCGGCCCCGTCGCGCGACGGCCGACGGCGCGGCGGGCTGTCAGCCGCCAGTCGCGGCCGGTGAGATCAGGATTCTGTTCTGAACCTGAGAGGGCAAATTCCTTGCGGATGATCGACTGGTTGAGGATGAACCAGGAATAGTCGTAGCCCGTGGAGAGAATGTGCTGCAGTGTCCCGAGCGTGTCATACCCCGGGAAAAACGGTGCCGGCAGGCGCTTGCCTGTGGCGTCAAGCCATATGGAGGAGGGACCAGGCAGGATGCGGATACCGTGGTTTTGCCAGACAGGGTTCCAGTTGCGCAGACCTTCCGTGTAGTGCCACATGCGGTCGCGGTTGATGATGCGCCCGCCGGCCGATTCCGTGATCGCCAGCATCCGTCCGTCGACGTGCTTCGGCACGCCGGAGACCATGAACTTCGGCGCCGGGCCGAGGCGGGCGGGCCAATCCCTGCGCACGAGGTCATGGTCGCCGCCGATCCCGCCGGACGCGACGATCACGGCCTGTGCGTGAAGTTCGAAATCGCCCACAGATGTTCGAGAACTTTCCGCCCCGCGCAACGCTGCGCTGGGCTCGAGTATCGTCCCCGCGATGCCCGTCACTGCACCGTTGGTTACGATCAGCCGGTCGACCCGATGCCGCCATAGGAAGCGGATCCTGCCATCCCTCTCTGCCTCGCGGCCACGCTTCTCAAAGGGTTCGACAACGCCGGGGCCCGTGCCCCAGGTGATGTGAAAACGCGGGACGGAATTTCCATGTGAGGTAGCCGACCAGCCCCCGCGCTCGGCCCAGCCGACGACGGGGAAGAGGCGGTGGCCCATGGCCCTCAACCAGCCCCGCTTCTCGCCTGCGGCGAAGGCGAGATAGGCTTCGGCCCAGGCACGGGGCCAGTAGTCTTCGGGACGGTCGAAGCCGGCGGATCCGAGCCAGTCCCCGCGCGCGAGCTCGTAACTGTCACGGATACCCATGCGGCGCTGTTCGGGGGAATCGACTAGGAACAGACCGCCCAGCGACCAGAAGGCCTGGGCTCCGAGATTCTGCTCAGGCTCCTGGTCGACAATGGTCACGGAACGGCCGGCATTAGCCAGTTCCGTCGCAGCCACCAGTCCCGCCAGGCCGGCGCCCACGACGATCACTTCCGATTGGGCCCGGCTCATCGATCCTCCTGTCAGGATGCTATCGCATACTCGTGCATCCATCTCCCCCAACCATAGAGGCATCGCGATATCCGCAAAGTCAAGCTCGGGCCGGAACGCGGAAAGAGCCCGCGTCGGCGGGCTCTTCCGTGTTTCGTCCTTTACGAGGCGGCTTACTTCACGTAGACGATTTTGCCGCCGTTGGCTGCCGTGTCGATCGCCAGCACATTGTCAAGTTCAATGCTGTTTTCCTGCAGTTCCGCCATGATCTCAGCGTCTGCCTGAACCTGAGCCTTGGCATCTGCCGTCATGTCTGCTGTCGGGTTGCGGAACATCTCAGGAATCGGGTTATTGGCGTCGTCGCTATCGGAGTTCTCGTCGATGCGGACGATGCGAACATCATCGCTCATGGTGGATGCGCTTGTGGAGCCAGTGGTAGTCTGCGCGAATGCAATTCCGCCGAGCGACGCGGTGGAAAGGGCTGCGGCGAGAGCAAGTGTTACGGCGTTTTTCATGTTTGTTCTCCCTAGTGGATTTCCGATCGACAAGCCTTGGCTTAGCCGAACAATTCGCTGTCCGTTGGGACACTAGGGCAACACTGGGCGGCCGAGATCGTTCCAGGCGAATCAGGCAAACCCATCACGGGCAGATAACGAAAGCGTCATCTCCGGGTTGTAGATTACCGGAGATGAGCCGTGGGATCAGGCCGCTTCGCGAGTCAGTTCGTCGGCGATTACGGTGTCGAGGTTGAGGAAGCAGACCATCGTCTTCTCCAGCGCCACGATGCCGCGGCAGAAGGCGCGCTGGGCTTCCGGGATGATTTCCGGCGCCGGCTGGAGATCTTCGGAGCGGATGGTCATCATGTCCGAGACCTGCTCGACGAGAAGACCGACCAGCTTGCCCGCGATGTCAGTCACGATGATCGCGGAGCGTTCGGATGGCTCGGTCATCTTCATGCCGAGGCGGCAGGCCATGTCGATCACGGGAATGACGGCGCCGCGCAGGTTGATGAGGCCCAGCACATAAGGGGGCGTATGAGGCATCGGCGTAACCGGCGCCCAGCCGCGGATTTCGCGGATCGCCATGATGTCGATGCAGAATTCCTGATCTCCAAGATGGAAGGAGACGATTTCGAGATAGGCTCCCGATTGCTTGATGGCGTTGCTCATTCTTTTCTCCCACCTGCCAAGGGGCTCGCGACTTATGCCGCGGACGCTGCCATTCAGGCTGCCATGGATTGTCTGGATATCGATGCGGAGTTCGAGAATGACCTCGATGACATCATGTCGGCATGGCTCGCCTGCGTCCGGTTCGAGTAGCCGCGGGACGCTGTCGGAATCCACCTTCGCGCCGCAAGCATGCCCCTCAATTATTAAGCTTCTGCTAAAACCGTGCGGCCTTCAGGCCCCTTCCAGCACAGAAAGATTTTGAGTAAGATCGCCGTATGGACATGGTTTTGCCCGCATCGCATCGTCTGCCTCTCGTCGCACTCACGATACTGGTTGGTGTCGCGGTCAGTGGCGGGGCGTTCTACGGCTGGATGCGTTACGGGTCGGATATGTTGATAACCCTCAGCGAGAACGGCCTTTCCGGTTGTCTCTGAACCTCTCCCTGTTTGAGACAAATCAGCGCGCACGGTGACGCGATCCGCTATTGATTTGCGAGCGCGGGGCCTTTCGCCTATCGAGGGTGGGCTTTGCCGCAGATGGCATGAAGAGAGAAAGACATGAAAACGCTGCGCATCATCCTCTGGGCCGCCGTAATCCTGCTTGGCGGCGTCCTCGCATGGCTGACATTCGAGGTGACACGAAGCAAGGAGCAGATTGCCGAAGGTCCTTTTGGCGTGCCGTTCCAGCTCGTGGCCCAGGATGGGCAGCCAATCACCGAAGAAGCCTTCCGTAAGAAGCCGACCGCTCTCTTCTTCGGCTTCACCCACTGCCCGGAGGTCTGCCCGACCACGCTCTATGAACTGAACGGCTGGATGCAGCAGGTCGACCCAGACGGTACGAAGCTCGCCGGCTATTTCGTGACGGTCGATCCGGAGCGCGACCCGCCCGAAATGCTCGGGCAGTACATATCGAACGTGACCGACCGCATCGTCGGGATCTCCGGCCCGCCGGAAAAGGTCATCGAAATGGCAAAGGGCTTCAAGGTCTACTTCAACAAGGTGCCTCTCGACGAGAAGGATCCGACCGGCGACTACACGATGGACCATACGGCCTCGGTCTTCCTTCTCGATGAGGAGGGCCGCTTCGTCGGGACCATCTCCTACGGCGAAAACTCTGAGACTGCCGTGAAGAAACTCGAAAACCTGATCAGCGGCTGATCGAGCGCATTGCAGTTGAAGGGGCGGTGCCTTTGTGGCATCCGTCCCGCATCCGCAACCATCCGAAAGCGCAATCTTGAGCGAGATCCGCCTCTACGTCAGCACCACCGAAAAGGATGCCGAGCGCATCCTCGATATATTCACGGACATCTTCGGCGAGGAGGACTACGCGCTCGGGACCACCGAGGTCGACGAGAAGCGGGATCTCTGGGAAGCCTCGGTCTACCTGATGGCGGACGAGGAGGAAGAGGTCCGGCAGCGCATGTCGGATGGTCTCGCGCCAGCCTTCCCCCAAGCCCTGATCGAGAGGGAGGTAATCCCCGATGTCGACTGGATCGCGAAATCGCTCGAGGGGCTGAAGCCGGTTCGGGCAGGGCGCTTTCTGGTTCACGGCTCGCATGACCGCGACAAGGTCCGTCCCAACGATGTATCGATCGAGATTGATGCCGGCCAAGCCTTCGGGACCGGGCATCACGGGACGACCGCCGGCTGCCTGGAGATGATCGATGCGGTCGCCCGGGCCCGCCCGATCCGCAACGCGCTCGATCTCGGTACCGGCAGCGGCGTGCTCGCGATCGGCCTTAGGAAGATCCGCAACATCCCCATTCTTGCCACTGATATCGACCCGGTCGCGGTTCGGGTGGCTCAGGAGAACGTCCGGCGCAACGGGATCGTGTCTGGACTGCGGCTTGTGACGGCGCCAGGCTTCCATTCGCCCGCCTTCAGGCAAGAGGGACCTTTCGACCTTATCACCGCCAATATTCTTGCCCGGCCGCTGATGCGCATGGCGCCGCAACTTGCAGCCAACGTCGCATCCGGTGGATCGGTGATCCTGTCGGGGATTCTGGCCGAGCAGCGCTGGAAGGTTCTTGCTGCCTATAACGCCGTTCATCTTCGGCATGTGCATACGCTCTGGCGCAACGGCTGGGTAACGATCCACCTGCGGCAGGGACAATAGTTGTTGCGATGCAGCATTGCGCGTGCTGCAGGAGTCGATCCGGAGAAGAGGGATAAGAAAAAGGCGGCGCCATAGGGCACCGCCTTCGCGATCAGGTTATTCCTGATCTAGCCCGCGAGCCGGGGAGGAGCGGCTCTAGCGGGTTGGTCCATATTCCGAAGGCCTGGCGGGGGAGGGAGGAGGAAAGACCGCCAGGGTTTTAAATCAGAATACGAAACCCGATCCGCCCTTGCGGCGGAGTTCTTCGCGGCTGGTTCCCATGCCCTTCAGGGTCTGGTCGTCCAGGTTCATGAGAACGTTGTTGACGTAGCGGCTGGCCTGACGCTCGCGCGCTGCGACCACGCGTTCGAAGGCAGTGCGGAAGATTGAGTTGGCCATTTTATATATCCTTTCATCGCGGGCGCTGTTCATTGCCCGTTCGATGAGTGGAATATAGTCCGGATTGTGCGGTGCAGTGAGGGGCTTCCCATCAACGGTGTTATGCGCTGGGTGCATGGCCTGTGCAATCGCCGTCCACATACAGTTAGCAGATGCACAATAGATCGGCGGACGTTCTCCCGCTCTGGCGGTGCGAGCTGCGCCCCGCTAGTATCGCGTACCCTTTGAATCACTCCTCCCGGAAAGCTTTCATGTTCCAGTCCTTCGACAGCAGGTCCCCCCCCCAGTCCGGCCGCGAGCGCGTGAGCGCCTTGCGCAGCCATTTCGACGGCCTCGGGATTGACGGGTTTCTGGTGCCTCGCGCCGACGAATACCAGGGTGAGTACGTGCCGGCGTCGGCCGAGCGGCTTTCCTGGCTTACCGGCTTTACCGGGTCGGCCGGTGTCGCACTCGTGATGCGTTCGCAGGCGGTGATCTTCGTCGACGGGCGTTATATCACGCAGCTCAAGGAGCAGGTGGACGGCAGCGTCTTTTCCGGCGGCGACCTCGTCAACGAGCCGCCGCATGCCTGGCTGAAGGCCAACGCCGCTAAGGGGTTCCGTCTCGGTGTGGACCCATGGCTGCATACGGCTGCGGAAGTGCGCAAGCTGAGCAAGGCGCTTGACGAGATCGGCGGGTCGCTGGTCTTCGTCCCGTCCAACCCCCTCGACGCAATCTGGACGGAGCGTCCGGCCGAACCCATGGGCGCGGTGATGATCCAGAGGCATGAACATGCTGGCACGCTTGCAGCCGAAAAGATCCCCATGATTGCCGCGCAGGTGAAGGAGAAGGGCGCCGCCGCCGTCATCATCACGGATCCGTCTTCGGTCGCGTGGCTCTTCAACATCCGCGGCAGCGACGTGCCGCATACCCCTCATCCGCTGGCACGGGCCATTGTGCCGGCCGAGGGCAGGCCGCTGCTCTTTCTCGACGAGCGCAAGACCGGTATCGAGGCCCGCGCCTACCTTGCCCAACTCGCCGAACAACTGCCGCCCGCGGACTTTCCTGCCCGGCTCGAGGATTGGGCGAGGCGCGGACCGATCATGCTCGATGCCGATCTCGCTCCGCTGGCTCTCAGCATCGCGATCGAGAAGGCTGGCGGAAGCGTCGTCGAGGCAACCGATCCCGCGCGCTTGCCGCGTGCCTGCAAGAACGCTGCCGAACTGGAAGGCTCGGCGAAGGCGCATCTGCAGGACGGGGCCGCCGTCGTCCAGTTCCTCTGCTGGCTCGACGGGCAGCAAGCGGGCAGCGTGACCGAGATCGAGACGGTCCGGGCGCTGGAGGCTGCCCGCGTGAAGGTGGGTGAGCAGATGCAGAGCCCGCTCAAGGACATTTCCTTCGATACCATCTCCGGGGCGGGGCCAGACGCCGCGGTCATTCATTACCGGGTGACGACGGAGACGGACAGGCCACTGAACGAAGGTGAACTCTTCCTGATCGATTCCGGCGCCCAATATATCAACGGCACCACCGACATCACCCGGACTGTCGCGATTGGCGATGTTCCGGAAGACCGCAAGCGCTTCTTCACCCTTGTTCTGAAGGGGATGATCGCGATCAGCATCGCGCGCTTCCCCAAAGGCACGCGCGGCTGCGATCTCGATCCGCTTGCGCGGATCGCCTTGTGGAAGGCCGGCGGCGATTATGCCCACGGGACCGGCCACGGCGTCGGTTCCTATCTCTCCGTGCACGAGGGGCCGCAGCGGATCGCCCGGCTGTCGACGCAGGAGCTCCTGCCTGGGATGATCCTCTCGAATGAGCCCGGCTATTATCGTCCCGGCCATTACGGCATCCGCATCGAGAACCTGATCTATGTGAAGGAAGCGACGGACATCGAGGGCGGCGACATCCCGATGCTGTCGTTTGAGACGCTCACATGGTGCCCGATCGATCGCCGCCTTGTCCTGCCGGAGCTTCTGACGGCGGAGGAGCGTGACTGGCTGAACGGCTATCACGCCGCGACGCGCGAGAAGCTCATGCCGCTGATCGAGGATGACAAGGTGCAGCAATGGCTGGTGCAGGCGACCGAGCCGGTGTGATTACCGGCTCAGTCGGCTTCTAGAGGCCGAGGATCTGGCGGCAGACCATGACTGCCGCCCAACCAACGCCGAGCATCAGCAGTCCGGGGCGGACCAGCGCGACGAGCAGTGCTGCGACCATGGCGATCTTCACGTCCCAGCCGCCGGAGAAGAAGGCGGGGGCGACGAGCGTCGTCAGCACGGCCGCAGGGACCGCATTCAAGGCGGCTTCCATACGTGGTGGAATCGTCTTCATCCGCGTGATCAGGACGTAGCCGCCGATGCGGGTGAGATAGGTCGCCACGGCTGCGCTAAGGATCAGCAGCACTGTGCCGGTGTCGAGCGTTCCTTCCATCGTCAAGCCTCTCCACCTTCTGGCGACGCCGCTTCTGCAACCGGTGCGGGGAGCGGTAGCAGGGTCGCTACAATGATGCCGGCGGCTGCGCCAAGGCTGACATGCCAGGGAGAGCCGACGAAATGATAGGCCGCGACCGATCCAAGCGCGCTCGCCAGGACGATGGGTCCAAATCCGGGGCGGCGCCGGAACGCGAGCACCATGCCAAGGAAATAGACCGGCAGCAGGATGTCGATGCCGATCGAAGCCGGGTCGCCGATCATGCGTCCGAAGAAGGCACCGAGCATGGTGGCCACGCTCCAGCTGAGATAGACCACAACACCGAAGCCGATGTACCACGAGAAGCTTACGCCCTGGCCGCTTTCGCCACGCCGCACACCTTCGGCGAAGGCCGGATCGATCAGCATGAAGAAGGCGAGCGCCTTCTGGGGCAGGGAGTAGTGGCCGATATATTTCGCCATCGCCGCCGAATACAGGATATGGCGAAAGTTGACGGCGAAGACGGACAGTACCACCAGCCACGGCTCGACGCGCTGGCCGAAAAGCTCGATCCCCACCAACTGGCTGGCTCCGGCATAGACGGTGGCACTCATCAGCAGGGTCTCGAGGAAGCTCAGGCCGTTGTCGACCGCGACCGCCCCGAACAGGGCACCGAAGGGCGCCGAGGACAGGGCAACGATAACGCCGCCCCGCAGGCCTTCTCTGAAATCACTGCGGTTCATGGGGATTCCTTCTTCCCACTCCCTTAGGCGAGAGGGAATGCCCGGCGCAATTCAATAGCGCTGATGCATCGATCGATTCTGGTGAAGTCCCGGCGAAGAGTTGGTGCTCGCCGTGGTGGTCAGTCCTTGAGAATCTGGCGGCTCTTGACGACGCCGACGCCCTTCTGCCGCATCTCCTCGATCGCGGCTTTCACGCCCTTTGGATCGATTCCGCGGCTGGCATCCTCGATGAAGCATATCTGGACGCCGGGCAGCATCTCGACCGCATCGAGTGCCGAGAACTTGACGCAGTAATCCGTGGCAAGGCCGCAGATGTCGAGTTCGTTGATCTGCTGCGCGCGGAGATAGCCCGCAAGGCCGGTGACGGCCGCCTTGTCGTTGTCGCGAAATGCGGAATAACTGTCGATCGCGGGGTTTTCGCCCTTCTGCTGAATATAATCGATGTCATCGATCTTGAGGTCGGGATGGAACTCCGCGTCGCTGGTGCCCTGGACGCAGTGGTCGGGCCACAGCATTTGCGGTCTACCGCAGAGTTCGCCCATCTCGAAGGGTTTCTTACCGGGATGTTGCGAAGCGAAGCTGCCGTGGCCTTCAGGATGCCAGTCCTGCGAGGCGACGATGACGTCGTACCCGCCTTCCTCGATCAGGCGGTTGGCCACCGGCACGACTTTCTCGCCGTCGGGGACAGGGAGGTTTCCGCCAGGGCAGAAGCCGTTCTGGATATCCACCAGCAGCAGGGCCTTCATCGTGGTTCCTCCTTCTCTGTTCTTGGCCGATTAAATACCGAGCAGTGGCAGTCGAACAACCCTCGAAGGCGTCATGGCGAACGAAAGTCGGGATGGCCCGTCGAGCGTAAGCATGCAAACCAGCAATCTAAGGCGCCTTCCACCCGGTCGTGCGAACCGCGGAACGCGCTTTGCGTGTCGGATGCCGGCGGCGGAAACATTATCCGCTGCCGGCGCGCCCGCCAGAAGAGGGTTTCTCGTTCGGAATGGCAGGCTGGGCTAAGACTCTGGGAAATTCCGGAGTGTTGCCATGTCCATTGCCAGTTCATCTCTATCGCCCCATGTCGATACCGCTTCGCCGATCGGCGTCCCGGGACTTGCCGCCCTTGTCGCGCTTGTCGCCGGCACGGTCGCGCTGGGCTACACCTACGGTGCTGCCCACGGAGCGCTCTTCCTGATCGGCGGCGCGCTCGGGATTACGCTCTATCATGCCGCTTTCGGCTTTACCTCCGCCTGGCGCGTCTTCATCGCCGAAGGCAGGGGCCGGGGTCTTCGCGTGCAGATGATCCTCCTTGCGCTCACCGTCGTTCTCTTCTTCCCCTTCCTGGCGTCCGGCACGCTGTTCGGAAACGAGGTTCGGGGCTTCGTATCGCCTGCGGGAACCGGGGTCATCATCGGCGCCTTCATGTTCGGCGTGGGCATGCAACTCGGTGGCGGTTGCGCCTCGGGTACGCTGTTCACCGCCGGCGGCGGCAATGCGCGGATGCTTGTCACGCTGTTCTTCTTCATCGTCGGCTCGCTGCTGGCGACCATCCACTTCGAGTGGTGGACGAGCCTGCCCTCGCTGCCGCCGACGACGTTGGTGAGCCTCGGTCCGGTGCCGGGTATCCTCCTCTCGCTGGCGATCTTTGGCGCCATCGCTGCCCTGACGGTCGCGGTCGAGAAGAAGCGCCACGGCGGGCTGGAAAAGCCTGAAGCAGCGGCGCGCGAAGGGTTCGCCCGCTACCTGCGCGGACCTTGGCCGCTGGTTGCCGGTGCCATTGCACTCGCCATTCTGAACTTCGCGACCCTGGCGCTCGCCGGTCGTCCCTGGGGCATCACCTCGGCCTTTGCGCTGTGGGGTGCCAAGGGCGTGCAGCTGATCGGCATCGAGCCGGCCTTCTGGGGATATTGGCAGGCACCGGCCAATGCCAAGGCTCTCTCCGAGAGCGTCTTTGCCGATGTAACCTCGGTCATGGACTTCGGCCTGATCGCCGGCGCGATGCTCGCGGCAGCACTTGCCGGTCGTTTCGCGCCGAACTTCAGGATACCGCTGCGCTCGGTTCTGGCGGCGGTCGTCGGAGGGCTTCTGCTCGGCTACGGCGCCCGCATCGCCTATGGCTGCAATATCGGCGCCTACTTCTCCGGCATCGCGTCCGGCAGCCTGCACGGCTACCTCTGGGCGGTCGCGGCCTTCGCCGGCAATGTGCTGGGCGTCAAGTTGCGTCCCTGGTTCTTCATGGAACGTGCCACCGTCCGCCGCATCGACGGCTGACCCAATGCATCGGTCCGCACCGCTGATTGGTACAGGCCATGTGGTGCGTAAATGCCGCTTTTCCAGCGCCTGCCACCGGATCGCCGCATTCCTGCTAAATTTCCGGCAGGTTTGCCCCCTAGTGGCGAAAGCATCAAATTGGGGCGGGGCGTAAAGACATTGGTTACCATATATCGTCATTCTCTAATCCAGTCGCCGGACGGCATGACGGCTTCGGGCCGCCGTTCAATGCAGATGGACATGGTCGCAGTTGCGGCTTTGGCAGAATGATCGGGTAACGAGTATCATGGCGCTAGAGATCGAGGCATTCGGCACCGCAACTCCCTCCACACCGGTTTCAAAGCGCCCTCGGCGCCTTTCGCGCATTGCCTTTGCAGGCCGGATGGCTCTTGCCACCGCGGCGCTGGGCGGCGTCTGGATGTTCGCCGCGACCACCACCGTCAGTAGCTTCGCACCCTCTTTCTCCGCGCCCGCAAAGCCTGAGTTCTCTCTCGCCCTGTCGCGGAAACCCGTTGTCGCCGACGAGGTGGAACAGGTGGAGCGCGCTGCGCTGAGGATCAGCAAGTTCGAGCGCCTCTACCGACAGCCTGCGGCGCCCAAGGCGTCTCGGCTTGAGGGCGCGCAACTTGCCGCCGTGCTCTCGCAGCGTCCTGCGAGCAACGCGGTTGTCGGGACGCTCGGCGCCGCCTTCGCATCGGCCGCAGAGGACGCCAAGTTCCAGGAGCTCGCGGCGATCCGGCCGGAGACAGAGATCGTCAAGGAGATGCTGGACGAGGCGATGAACCAGATGGTTGCGCTCGCGCCGCGTGTCGAGATGTCCGATGCGGCAATCGTCACCGCGTCCATTCCCTCCGACGTAACGGAAGATGAGAGTCTCTCCGACGAAAGCGCCGTCGAGACCGCGGCGATCGAGGCGGAAGAGGCGGGACGCGCCACCGAACTGGCCGCCCTCATGGATGACACGCTGCCGATGCAGGGGCCGCTACCGACCTCGCGTCCCGAGACGGCCGCCAAGGCGCTCGAAGCGCTGGCTGCGGCGAAGCTCGCGAAGCCGGGCCGGGCTCCCGCCGAGGACGCTGGCGAGCCGGCTTCCACCGTGCTGGCCTATGCGAAGCCCGAAAACCCGATGAAGTCGCTGCCCAAGGTGACGCCGATCCCCGATCCGGGCACGAAGAAGGTGGCGATCTACGACATCACCAATGGGGTGGTGCACATGCCGAACGGCACCAAGCTGGAAGCGCATTCCGGCATCGGCAAGATGCGCGACAACCCGAAATACACCCATGTGAAGATGAAGGGCCCGACGCCGCCCGGTACCTACAAGCTCTCCATGCGCGAGAAGCCCTTCCATGGCGTCGCGGCGATCCGCCTGACTTCCGTGGACGGCAAGCACCCGCAGAACCGTACCGGGCTCCTGGCGCACACCTACCTGCTGCGCTCCGCTCCAGGGGATTCGCATGGCTGCGTCGCCTTCAAGCACTACGACAAGTTCCTGGCGGCCTTCCGTCGCGGCGAGATCACCCACATGGTCATCGTGCCCCAATATAACGGCCGCCTGCCAGGCAAGAACCAGAACCTGCTGGTCAAGCTCTTCGGTGGTAACGACGCCTAACCGAGCAAGTCCCTGGCCGTGCGCATGAAGATGCGGGCGCCGAGCGGGATGAGGTCGTCCGGGTAGTCATAGTCCGGATTGTGCAGGGCAGGGTGCTTCTCGCCGGCGCCGAGATAGAACATCGCCGACCTCGAAACAGTGCCGAACAGGCCGAAATCTTCGGAGGCCCGCAGCGCCTCGCCCGGCTCATGGGTGACACCTTCCGCATCGAGAGACGCCCTCAGGATCGTTACCGCCTCCGGCTGGTTGTCGCAGTGGCTGAAGATCTCGTGGTAGCTTGTCTCGAGCGCCAACCCGTCCCTCTCCGCCGCCTCCCGCGCCAGTCCTTCTGCCGCATCCACCAGTGCCTGCATCTGGTCGTTCGTGGTTGTGCGTAGCGTTACCCAGAGTTCCGCATAGGCTGGCGCAATGCCGAAGGCCGGTTCTCCCAGATGCACATGTCCCACCGTGGCAAGGACGAAGTCGCCACCGGCGACCGAACCGCCGCTTAGATCCGTCAACGCCGAGATCAGTGACGCGATCGCCCGCATCGGCGATCTGCCCGTTTCCGGTGCGGAGGCATGCGCCGTCTTGCCTGTCAGCATGATCTTCAACCCGCGCGAGGCGCAGTTGGCGATGCCTTCCTTCAGCCAGACATGGCCGAGCGGCAGCCCCGGCAGGTTGTGCAGCGAGAAAGAGTAATCAGGCCGGATTTCCGCGAATCGCTCGTCAGCAATCACCGCCGCGGCACCGGCGCCGGTTTCTTCGGCCGGCTGGAACATCAGCACGACGCGGCCGCGCTGGGGGCGCTGCTTTGCAAATCCCCGCGCAAGTGCCGCAACCGTCGCCGTGTGCCCGTCATGGCCGCACATATGGCCTTTGCCGGGCAGGCGCGAGCGGTGCGGCAGGTCCGAGATCTCCTCGATGGGCAGGGCGTCGAGTTCGCAGCGAAAGAGCACGGTCGGTCCGGCTTCGTCGCCCTCGAAGACCGCCGCGACGCCCGTGCCGCCCAGTCCGGAGATCACCTTGTCCGGGGCCGTCTCGGCGAGGAAGGCCTGCACCTCGGCCGCCGTCGCCACTTCGTCGC
Source organism: Pseudorhizobium banfieldiae (assembly GCF_000967425.1). Classification (NCBI taxonomy): domain Bacteria; kingdom Pseudomonadati; phylum Pseudomonadota; class Alphaproteobacteria; order Hyphomicrobiales; family Rhizobiaceae; genus Pseudorhizobium; species Pseudorhizobium banfieldiae. The sequence continues at coordinate 2,059,195 of NZ_FO082820.1, read as the reverse complement.
CGGAGACTTCCGGCATGGCATGCAGCTTTCGCCGCCAGGCGGTGAGTTCGACGACGTCGTGATTGGTAAGAAACATGCCAGGCCCTCCTCGTATGCTTTACGAGACCTAGCCGCCGTTCCGATCCAGCGCAACGGGTCGCCGAGCAGAGTCGCGTGGATCACACTGACAGGTCGCTGCGCAGCGGCTGCCAGATGGAGATCTTCCGCTCGGCTGCCAAGAGGTCCGGCAGCGCTGCATGCCATTCCTCGCGATAGGGGCGGGCAAGTTGCACCGTCAGCACGTCCTCATGGCTTTGCCATGTCTCGTGCAGCAGGAAACGGGTGTCGTTCTCCGGGTCGGCATGCAGGGCCGCGTACACGAACATTGCCTCGTGGCGCATGGCGTCCAGCACTCCGTTCAGCAGCCTCAGGAAGCGCTCGCGCTCCGTGGGCATGACGTCGAACTCGATCAGGTAGGTGACGCTCATGACACGCTCCTTTCTTGGCTTTTCATCAGGCCTGCCCGGGTCTCGGCGTCTGCGGGGTAAAAGCATTCCAGCGCCAGTTCGGAGAGGGTGACACTGGTTGCGGTGCTGAAGACGGTGGTGGTCGATATGAAGCGAAGCACCCGGTCGTTTCCCGGCATGCGCAGTTCGAGCGGCACGGCAAGCAGCGGGTGGGTCCGATTCTCCTTCGGTGCCGGCGGCGCCGGATAGGCGGAAAGCTCCGTATGCAATTCTGCCAGGAAGGGATCGCCCGAGCCCTCCATCTGCACCCGCGATCGCTCCAGCACGTGGTGCCTCCATTCGCCGAGGTTTGCGATCCGGGGCGCCAGTCCCTGCGGATGGAGGCTGAGCCGCAGCACGTTGAGCGGCGGCGCCAGCACTATGGGATCAATGCCTTCGAACAGTGCCGTCGCGGCTGCGTTCGCCTGCAGCAGGGTCCACCGCCCGTCGACGGCAATGGCGGGGAAGGGCATGTGGCCCGTCAGGATGGTCTCCACCGTCTGCCGTATCTCCGTAAGCTCCGGCGCATCGAAGGCCGCTTCCGGATGAACGGGTGCATAGCCGGCCGAAAGCAGCAGGCGGTTCTGAGCACGCAGCGGCATCGACAGCCGCTCGGCGAGCCTCAGCAGCAGGTCACGGCTTGGCGAGGATCGCCCGCTTTCGACGAAGCTCAGGTGCCGGGCTGATATTTCGGCGTCGAGCGCAAGGTCGAGCTGGCTCATGCGCCGGCGGCTGCGCCATTCGCGAAGCACGGTGCCGACGCCGGTCGGGGGCGAGGGTGATTGGGTGAGGGTGTCTGCCTGGGTCATGGGCAAACCCTAGCAGAGGAGCGGCGGAATACGATTACCTCGGAGGTAATTGTTCTGCCTCCTCTGCCCCGTCAGGTTCGGGCCGTGATCAACGAAAGGAGCACGACCATGACCGATCATCTCGCCATCGCCAACGCCTATCTCGCCCTCTGGAACGAGGCGGACGACGCCGCCCGGACTGCCGCGCTCACCAGGGACTGGGCCGCTGACGCCCGCTACGCCGACCCGCTGATGCAGGGGGAAGGCCCCGCCGGCATCTCCGCCATGATCGCCGCCGCTCGCAGCCACTTCCCCGGCCACCGCTTCGAGCTTTCCGGCACCCCCGACGGCCACGGCCCCTTCACCCGCTTTTCCTGGACCCTCGTCTCGCCCAGCGGCGAGGCCGTCGCGCGCGGCATGGATGTGGCGCGGCTGGACGCGGCGGGAAGGGTGACGCAGGTGGTGGGGTTTCTGGAGGGGTAGGGGGTGGTGTCGGTGAGTGGCTTGAAGGAAGCCACCAGTCGCGGAGTTGGACAAGGCTTACTTGAACGGGGGGACCCAAGTAGGCTGACTCGTCTCTGGTGCAGGTGAGGCAGCTCTGAAAGAAAAGCAGTTGGTTGAATGAAGGCGAACTTCGGTATTCTTGACTAGGAGCATAAGCTGTGGACGTTGTTTGAGTCCTAGCTGGAGGAAACATCGGTGGCGCCACGAAGGATTGTTGCAATCGGCGTACAACTGCACTGCGATACAGTCGATCAGATCCCATTCAACTCTAAGCGAACGCTTCTCGACTGGGATATAGCGGTTTTTCTGCCCCATATATCGGACATGGTCAGTTATCATGACAGCTACCAAGGAAAAGTCTGTCTAGATGAGGGCGAAAGCTTTAGGTTGAGGGAGCGATGCGAGCATTGGAGACGGGAAATAAAGCTTGCGTTGGACGCCGGACGAACGGTGATTTGTTATCTTGAAGAGCTAAAGGAAATATTCGTCGACACGGGGGATCGCAGCTACTCTGGCACAGGAAGGAATCGAAAGACGACCCGACTGGTCTCCGCCTACTCAAACTATGAATGCTTGCCCTTCTCCTTAATGCCGATAAATGCCTCCGGCAGCGCGATTAAACTATCGCTGCAGGCAAATACGCTCGCATCCTACTGGGCGGAGTTCGGTGGAGGTTCGCGGTTCGAAGTGACATTGAACGGGAGCAAACCGTCAAGTGCCATCTTAACTAAGGCAGGGGATCAAATAGTAGGGGGAATTTACAGGACGGCCGCAGGCGGTAACTTCGTTGCTTTGCCAATGCTGGATTTTTATTCCGAGAATTTTTTTGAGGATGGTGTATTCAATGACGAAGCGGGAGCTTTCGCAGGTAAAATAGTCCATTCTTGGCTGGCTCTTGATGCCGCTTTACGAGCCGACAACGAATTGACGCCGGCACCCCAGTGGAGCCAACAAGATGCATATTCGCTAGAGGAAGAAGGTGCGCTCAGGGCGACCCTTCTTGAGGCGGAGCAAAGACTGATCGAGGCTCAGAAGCGCAAGGAAGAGGTAGCCGATGCTCTACTACAAGCGGGTTCAATGCGAGCACTGCTCTATGAGAAAGGTCTCCCTCTCGAGAAAGCTATCATCCGCGCATTGATTACACTGGGTTTCGAGGCAGAAACGTACAAGGACTCGAATTCGGAGTTCGACGTTGTCTTTCGGAGCCCGGAAGGACGCCTTCTGGGTGAGGCCGAGGGGAAAGATAATAAACCTATCAACATCGAGAAACTGCGGCAGCTTTCGATGAACATTCACGAGGATTTCGCTCGTGAAGAGGTCACTACTCCGGCTAAGCCTATATTGTTTGGCAATGGCTTCAGGCTTCAGATACCGACGGAGAGGGATGTGCAGTTCACTGCGAAGTGCATCGCTTCTGCTACGACTTCCGGAACCGGATTGGTCGCAACAGCGGATTTGTTTCGCGTCGCGAAGTATGTTGCGGATACAGGAGACGCTGACTTTGCCGCTCTATGCAGGGTCTCCCTCCTTAAGGCTGCCGGTCTACTTTCGTTTCCTGAAGTACCCGCTACGGTCGAAGCGACTATGCTGATCGGAGAGGTCTGATAGTCCTTGTCTCACACCCGCTCCACAAACCCTTCCAGCACCCGCTTCTGGCCGGCCTTGTCGAAGTCGATGGTCAGCTTGTTGCCTTCGATCGAAGCGATGTTGCCGTTGCCGAACTTGATGTGGAAGACGCGGTCGCCGACGGTGAATTGCGAGGGCGTGTCGGCGACGGATTTCGCCACCAGTTCGCCCTCGATGGTACGGGTGCGCGGGCCGCTTTCGCCGTAGCCGATGCGTTCCACCGCGTGGCCGGAGCGGGTACCCCAGTTGTCGCGGGTGGCGTTCGTCTGGTTGGCCTGGGCACGCTTCCAGCCGGGAGTGGAATAGGTGTTGGCGAAGGGGTCGGCCTTGTCGAAGCGCGACTGGCCATAGCCGCCGCGCCCGCCATAGCCGCCATAGTTGCTGTCCGACGCCGCGACATCGACGTGATGCGCCGGCAGTTCGTCGAGGAAGCGCGAGGGCATGGTGGACTGCCACAGCCCGTGGATGCGCCGGTTGGAGACGAACCAGATGTGGCAGCGCCGCTTGGCGCGGGTGATGCCGACATAGGCGAGGCGGCGTTCCTCCTCCAGCCCAGAGCGGCCGCCCTCGTCGAGCGCCCGCTGGTGCGGAAAGAGACCTTCCTCCCAGCCGGGCAGGAAGACGGTGTCGAATTCCAGCCCCTTGGCGGAGTGCAGCGTCATGATCGAGACGGCGTCGAGATCCTCGTTCTGCTCGGCATCCATGACCAGCGAGACATGCTCGAGGAAGCCCCGCATGGACTCGAATTGCTCCATGGAGCGGATCAGTTCCTTGAGGTTTTCCAGCCGTCCAGGCGCTTCAGCCGACTTGTCGTTCTTCCACATGTCGGTATAGCCGGACTCTTCGAGGATCTGCTCGGCAAGCTCGATATGCGGAATCTTCTCAAGCCGTTCCTGCCAGTTCCTGAAGCTTTGAATCACGTCGAAGAGCGCCTTGCGCGCCTTCGGTTTCAGCTCGTCCGTCTCGATGATTTCGCTCGCGGCAGCCAGCATCGGGATGTCGCGGGCACGGGCATAGTCGTGGAGCGTGCGCACCGTCGTGTCGCCCAGCCCGCGCTTCGGCGTATTGACGATCCGCTCGAAGGCAAGGTCGTCGGCCGGCTGGCAGGTAAGGCGGAAATAGGCCATCGCGTCGCGGATCTCGAGCCGCTCGTAGAAGCGCGGGCCGCCGATGACGCGGTAGTTGAGGCCGAGGGTGACGAAGCGGTCTTCGAACTCGCGCATCTGGAAGGAAGCGCGCACGAGGATCGCCATGTCGTTCAGCGCATGCCGTTTTCCGTCGGCATCGCCGCGCTGCAGCCTCTCGATCTCCTCGCCCACGGCGCGGGCTTCCTCTTCGGAATCCCAGGCTGCGTGTACCTGCACCTTCTCGTCGTCCGGGTCGCTGCGGTCGGTGAACAGCGTCTTGCCGAGCCGACCCTCATTGTGGGCGATCAGGTGGCCGGCGGCGCCGAGAATGTGTTCGGTGGAGCGGTAATTGCGCTCCAGCTTGATCACCCTGGCGCCCAGAAAATCCTTCTCGAAGCGCAGGATGTTGTCGACCTCCGCACCGCGCCAGCCATAGATCGACTGGTCGTCGTCGCCGACGCAGCAGACGTTCTGCGGCACGCCCTTCGGCCGCTGGGCGAGCAGCCGCAGCCACATGTACTGGGCAGTGTTGGTGTCCTGGTACTCGTCCACCAGGATGTAGCGGAATTTGCCGTGATACTCCTTGAGGATATCCGGGTGGTCGCGGAAGATCGCGATCGGATGGAGCAGCAGGTCGCCGAAGTCGCAGGCGTTCAGCGTCTTCAGCCGGTCCTGGTAGGCGCGGTAGAGCTCGCGGCCCTTGCCGTTGGCGAAGGCGCGCGCGTCGCCCTCGGGTATGTCCTTCGGCGTCAGGCCCTTGTTCTTCCAGTTGTCGATCATGCCGGCGAACTGGCGGGCCGGCCAGCGCTTGTCGTCCAGCCCCTCCGCCTGGATCAGCTGCTTGATCAGCCGGATCACGTCGTCGGTGTCGAGAATGGTGAAGTCGGAACGCAGCCCCGCGAGCTCCGCATGGCGGCGCAGGAGCTTCACGCCGATCGAGTGGAAGGTGCCGAGCCAGGGCATGCCTTCAACCGCGCCACCGACGAGCACGCCGATGCGCTCCTTCATCTCGCGCGCCGCCTTGTTGGTGAAGGTGACGGCGAGGATCTGCGACGGGAAAGCCTTGCCCGTCGCAAGGATGTGGGCGATGCGGGTCGTCAGCACGCGCGTCTTGCCCGTGCCAGCGCCGGCCAGCACCAGCACCGGGCCGGCCAGCGTCTCAACGGCTTCTCGCTGCTCGGGATTGAGGCCGGAGAGATAGTCGGGCATTGCACGGTTCTGGTCGCGCGCGGCCATGGCGCGGGCGGCAATGCCGAGCCCGGATCCCTGTCCCGCGGCGGCCGGTGGTGGCGCCGGTTGCGAAGGACGGCGGGGTTCCGGTTCCTCGTCGAAGAACGGAATGTCGTCGAAAACGTTACTCATGCGGGTCAATGTAGTGATTCGGACCTGAAAGGCCAGAAAAGATGTTCTGGTTTCATTCCTGTCCTTTCACCAGCCGATGGCAAAATCAAGGTATGGCCGGCGAAATGCGGGGGAGGGGCAAGGATGTACAGCGCATGCATCAGACGCGCGATCTGACATCTGCGTGAAATCCCACGATGTTACAAATCCGTAAGGATGCCGATCGCGAATTGCATGTATAGTCGCCGGCATAGATATTGCCGCTATTCGATCCGAACTACTCCCGCCGGAGATCTTAATGCGCATCTGGAAGCAACTGCTCCTCAGTATCGTTGTGGTCGTCGTCGCCCTCTGTCTCTGGGTATTCATGGTGCCCGGAGCCGGCGACACGCTGGCGAGGATGGGCGTGCCCGAGCCGATCGTCGCGGCGATCCGGCCGCAGGCGGCTCAGAACGCGGAGGCTCCCGGCGCGGGCAGGAATGGCGGGCCGGGCAGGGGCCCCGGCGGACGCGCGACCGTGGTCGTGACGGAGGCCGTGGCAACCGGAACGGTCAACGACCGGCTGGCGGCGATCGGCAGCGGAGAGGCGATCCAGTCCGTTGTCGTCATGCCCCAGGCGTCCGGCACCATCGAGGAAATTCTCGTGTCGGCGGGCGACAAGGTCACGAAGGGCCAGGTGCTGGCCCGCCTCGACGACGACGAGCAGGTGATTGCGCGTGACCGGGCGCAGGTTGCGCTTCGTAGCGCGACCGAGCGCTCCCAGTCGCTCAGCAACCTGCGTTCCGTGTCGCGGCTCGACGTGCTCGATGCGCAGATCGCCGAGGAGACGGCGAAGCTCGAAGTCTCGACTGCCGAACTCAACCTGAAACGCCGCGAAATCGTCTCGCCGATCGATGGCGTGGCAGGCATCGTGCCGGCCAATGTCGGCGACAATGTCACCACCCAGACCGCCGTTGTCACGATCGATGACCGCTCGTCGCTGCTGGTGGACTTCTGGGCGCCGGAACGCTTCGCGACCGCCATCTCCGTCGGTCATCCGGTCGAGGCGACGTCCATTGCCCGCCCTGGCGACGCCTTCACCGGCGTCGTCCATGCGATCGACAACCGTGTGGATCCGGCAAGCCGGACGCTGCGCATCCGCGCCCGCATTGACAACCCGGAGGACAAGCTACGCGCCGGCATGGCCTTCAGCGTCGGCATGCGCTTTTCCGGCGATACCTTCCCGGCCGTAGATCCGCTGGCAGTACAGTGGGATGCGGAAGGCTCCTATGTCTGGCAGGTCGTCGATGGCAAGTCGGTGAAGACGCGCGTGCGGATCATCCAGCGCAACCCCGATGTCGTGCTGGTGGATGCCGAGCTGAAGGCCGACGATGCCGTGGTGGTCGAAGGCCTGCAACGGGTCCGTGAAGGTGCCGACGTCCGTATTGCCGGGGCGTCGGAGACTGCGGAGGTGGCGAGCCAATGACATCCCACGACAGCCAGACGCCCTCGCAGCAGGACCCCGGCCAGAGCTTCACGGCGCTCTTCGTCCGCCGGCCGATCCTCGCCGCCGTTCTCAACACGCTCCTTGTCGTCGCAGGTCTTGCGGCCCTTTTCGGGGTCGAGGTGCGTGAGCTTCCGGATGTCGATCAACCGGTTATTACCGTGCGGACGTCCTATGACGGGGCCTCGCCCCAGACGATCGACCAGGAATTGACGCAGGTCATCGAGGGGGCGGTGGCGCGCGTCAGCGGGCTCAAATCTATCTCGTCGGAATCACAGTTCGGCTCCAGCCGGGTCACGATGGAGTTCTCCGATACTGCCGACCTTGCCGTGGCAGCGAACGACGTGCGCGATGCGCTCGGCCGCATCACGAACCAGCTGCCGGACGATGCCGACGAACCGCGCATCATCAAGGCGGATTCGGACTCCCAGGCGATCATGCGGATTGCCGTCACCTCCAGCACCCTGTCCATGGAAGACCTGACGCTGCTCGTCGACAACGAGGTCACCGACAGGCTGGCTTCCGTCGATGGCGTTGCCGACGTCGAGCTCTATGGCGATCAGGAAAAGATCTTCCGCGTCGACATCAATCAGGCGGCCCTTGCCGGTCGTGGTCTGACGGTCGGCGACATCTCGACAGCACTTTCGACCGCTGCCCTCGACGTCCCGGCAGGCTCGCTGGAGAGCAACCGGCAGAACATCGTCGTGCGAGCCACGGCAAACCTGACGACGCCCGAAGATTTCGAGAGCGTCCTCATCAAGGACAATATCCGGCTGCGCGACGTCGCGACGGTGACGCTCGGTCCCGATGACGGCTCGACCGTGCTGCGCGCCAATGGTGTCCAGGGGGTCGGCCTCGGGATCATCCGCCAGGCGCAGTCGAACACGCTGAGTATTTCCGACGGCGTCAAGGCAGCGGTGACGGAACTGCAGGAGAACTTGCCTGAGGGTACGCGCATTGCCATCACCAGCGACGACGCCGTCTTCATCGAGGGCGCGCTGCACGAGGTGGAGATCGCGCTCGGCCTCTCCGCCACGGTGGTGCTGATCGTCATCTTTCTCTTTCTGAGGGACTGGCGGGCCACCCTCATCCCCGCCGTCACCATGCCGGTGGCGCTGATCGGTACCCTCGTCGCCATCTATCTCGTCGGCTTCTCGATCAACATCCTGACGCTGCTCGCTATCGTGCTCGCCACCGGCCTCGTCGTCGACGATGCCATCGTGGTTCTCGAGAATATCGTGCGCCGGCGTGCAGAAGGCATGGGACCAAGGGCGGCCGCCGTCCTTGGCACGCAGCAGGTCTTCTTCGCGGTCATGGCGACCACGGCGACCCTCGCCGCGGTGTTCATCCCGCTCTCCTTCCTACCCGGCCAGATGGGCGGGCTGTTCCGTGAATTCGGCTTCGTGCTTGCCTTTGCGGTTGCGCTGTCGTCGGTCACGGCGCTGACGCTTTGTCCGATGCTGGCCTCGCGCATGCTGTCGAAACCGATCAGGGAAAGCGAGAGCGGCCCGCTGTACTGGATCGGCGAAAAGTTCGCGGGCCTCTATGCCGGCATCCTGCGCCGCTGCCTCGATGCGCCGCTGGTCGTCATTGCCGTCTCCGTCCTGATCTCAGTTGCGGCATACGGGGCCTTCGGCTCCGTTCGCAGCGAACTGACGCCGCGGGAAGACCGGTCGATGGTGATGATGCGGCTTTCCGCCCCGGAAGGCGTGAGCCTAGACTACACGCGCGACCAGATGCAGCGCGTCGAGGAAAACCTGCAGCCGCTTCGCGAGTCCGGCGAAATCTCCAACATCTTCTCCATCTCGGGCTTCGGCAGCAACACGAACAGCGGCTTCATGGTGCTGACGCTGGCGCCCTGGGGTGAGCGCGAGCGAACCCAGGATCAGATCGTCCAGGATATCAACGCGGCGGCGCAGACAGTGCCGGCACTTCGCGGCTTTGCCATCCAGTCGAACAGCCTGCGCATCCGCGGGGCCGGCAACGGTCTCCAGGTGGCCATGGTCGGTAGCGACCATGCCAGCCTGACCCAGGCTGCCATCCAGCTCGTCTACAAGATGGAAGACAGCGGTCTGTTCGAAACGCCGCGGCTGTCGAACGAACCAACCCAGGCGCAGCTTTCGGTGGCAATCGACCGCGAGCGCGCCTCCGATCTTGGCATCGACATCACCGGACTTTCGGCTGCCATGCAGGCACTGCTCGAAGGCCGGTCCATCGTCGATGTCTTCGTCGAAGGCGAGGCGCTCCCGGTCAAGCTCACCTCCAACACGCAGCCGATCGACGACCCGACGGACCTCGAGAACATCTTCCTCAAGGCGGCCGACGGAAAGATCGTGCCGATGTCGACGATCGCGACCCTGCAGGAAGGCGCTGTGGCCCCCGAGCTCAACCGCGAACAGCAACTGGCGGCCGTGTCCTTTTCCGGCAACCTGCGCGACGGCGTGACGCTCGGCGATGCGGTACAGGCGGTCGAGGAGATGGCCGAGCCGCTGCTGCCGGCCGGTGCACGGCTGATGCCGCTGGCCGAGGCAGCGACGCTGGAGGAGAACTCCTCCGGCATGCTGATGACCTTCGGCTTTGCAATTGCGATCATCTTCCTGGTGCTCGCAGCCCAGTTTGAAAGCGTCCTGTCGTCCCTTATCATCATGTCGACGGTCCCGCTCGGGCTCGCCTGCGCCGTGTTCGCGCTGATCCTGACGGGCACCAGCCTGAACGTCTACAGCCAGATCGGCCTTGTTCTACTCGTCGGCGTCATGGCCAAGAACGGCATCCTAATCGTCGAATTTGCCAACCAGCTGCGCGACCAGGGCGCAGGCGTGCGCGAGGCGATCGAGCGGGCGTGCAGCATCCGTCTTCGTCCCGTGATGATGACGATGATCGCCACCATCATCGGCGGCGTTCCGTTGATCCTCGCCCAGGGGGCGGGTGCAGAGGCGCGCATCGCACTCGGCTGGGTAATTGTCGGCGGGCTCGCGCTCGCGACGTCCGTCACGCTGCTGATCACGCCCGTGGCCTATCTGTTGATCGCGCGCTTCTCCAAGCCCCACGTCCATGAGGAGCGGCGGCTGCATCAGGAACTGGTGAATGCCACCCAACGGCAAGCCAACGAGGATGGTGATCGTCCATTGCTTGCAGCGGAATGATCGTCGGACGGATGCGCCTGGATTGTCACGCCGCATCGAACCGCCTGCCGCCTCGCCGTTCTGGACAAACCCGCATCTGTTCCCTAACCGGTACTGGACATATTTGCGGGAGATATTGCTATGGGGCTGAAGGACGTGAGACCGGGCATCCGGAACGAGGAGGGGATTGGCAAGGTCCTCGGCATCCTCAAGCAGTCCTTCGGAGAGCGCTTCCAGACCGGCCAGGCGTTCCGCGACCAGCATGCCCACACCACCAGTTACCTTCCCGCGCAGCTGCCGGACGGCGTCATCTTCGTAGAAAGCGCAGATGATGTGAAGAGCGTCGTCAGGGTCTGCGCCGCCCATCGGGTGCCAATGATCCCGTTCGGCACCGGCTCTTCCCTAGAAGGGCATATCAATGCGCCGAACGGCGGGATCTCCATCGATTTCTCGCGCATGAACAGGGTTCTCGAGGTTAATGCCGAGGATCTCGACGTGGTGGTCGAGCCGGGTGTCACCCGCGAGCAACTGAATACAGAACTCCGCGCCACTGGTCTGTTCTTCCCGATCGATCCGGGCGCCAATGCCTCGATCGGCGGGATGACGGCAACGCGTGCCTCCGGCACCAATGCCGTCCGCTACGGCACGATGAAGGACAACGTCCTGTCGCTGACGGTGGTCACGGCGAATGGAGAGGAAATTCGCACAGCGCAGCGCGCTCGAAAGTCGTCTGCCGGTTACGACTTGACCCGCCTCTTCGTCGGTTCCGAGGGCACGCTCGGCGTCATCACGTCCATCACGCTCCGCCTGCAAGGTATTCCCGAAAAGATCGGTGGTGGCGTCTGCGCGTTTCCGTCGGTCAAGGCGGCCTGCGATGCGGTGATCATGACGATCCAGATGGGAATCCCAGTCGCTCGCATCGAACTGCTCGACGAGATGCAGATGCGCGCCTGCAACAGCTATTCCGGCCTCTCCTACGCGGAGAAGCCGACACTGTTCCTGGAGTTTCACGGGACGGAGGAAACCGTGGCGCTCCAGTCGGCGCAGTTTTCGGAGATCGCGGCCGAGTTCGGCGGGGACAGCTTCAGCTATACCCAGGACGCCGAGGAACGCAATCGGCTCTGGAAGGCACGGCACAATGCCTACTGGGCGTCGCGGGCATTGGCTCCGCATCTCAACGGCCTCTCGACGGATGTCTGCGTCCCAATATCGCGGCTTGCCGATTGCGTCGTCGAGACCCAGGCCGATATCGCCGAACACGGGTTCCTCGCGCCGATCGTCGGGCATGCCGGGGACGGCAATTTCCATGTGCTCATCCTGTTCGACGACAAGGACCCCGATGACGTCGCGCGTGCCGAGGCCTTTGTCGCGCGTCTGAACGCGCGGGCGCTCGCCATGGGCGGCACATGCACCGGCGAGCACGGCATCGGCCAGGGGAAGATGAGCTTCCTGGAGCAGGAGCTTGGCGATGCCGTTGATCTGATGCGTTCGATCAAGAAGAGCCTTGACCCGGACAATATCTTCAATCCCGGCAAGATCTTCGCGCTGAACGCGCAGGGCTGAGCGGGCTCGCAATGCCTTGACTTGCCCCGCTGCAGGGTGGGACTAGTCTGTTACTCAACCCAGGGAGAGACGCACGGTGCTCGGACGCATCCTACTGACGGCTGGTGGTCTTCTCGTAGTGGCGCTTTTTGCGGCTCTGCTTGCGCCATTCTTCGTCGACTGGACCGACTTCCGGGTAGAGTTCGAGCAGCGGGCAAGCCGCATCCTCGGCAAAAAGGTCGTGGTGCACGGAGACGTGGACGCCCGCATCCTGCCGTTCCCGTCGGTGACACTACACGATGTGCGGGTCGGACAGGACCGGGACGGTCAGCCGCAACTGCACGCCGCGCGGTTCTCCATGGACATGGAACTTGCGCCCTTCCTTTCCGGCGAGGCGCGGATATTCGACATGCGGCTCGAGGAGCCGAAGGCGCGGGTCCGGATATTGCCCGACGGAACGCTCGACTGGATGCGGGGGAGCCGCGCCGACATCCCGCTCCGGACGGTAGTGATCGAAGGCGTCAACATCACTAACGGTTCGATCGACATCATCGATGAACAGAGCGGACAGACGCGCCAGCTTGCCAACCTCAACGCGGATCTCTCGGCCGCGTCGCTTGCCGGTCCCTGGCGCGGCGAGGGCTATGGTTCTCTCGATGGCGAGGAGGCGGCATTCACACTGGCAACGGGGGAGGGCGATGCGGCCAACCGGACCATGCCGCTGCGCCTTCGCATCCTTCCCGATGCGGTACCAGCAGCCATTGAGCTCGACGGTCATCTCGTTCTTGCCGAGGATCGCCCGGCCTATAACGGACGCTTTGCGACGAACGCGCTGGAGGAGGAGGATGAGAGCGAGCCGGTGCAGGCGCCGCCGCCCGGCCCACGGCTGAAGGGTAGCTTCGAGCTCACAAATGAGCGCATCAGGATACCTGACTACCGACTTGAAGTGGGACCACTCAACAACCCCTACGTGGTGACCGGCGAGGCGACGCTCGACACGGGCGAGGCACCGGAATTCCTGCTGACGGCCGACGGCCAGCAGATCGACGTCAATCGGCTGGGTGAGGGCGAGCGTGCGAAGACGGGACGGGATGCGGCGGCTTCCGCGCAGCGGCGGATCCAGGCCGTGATCGATGTCGCCGCGCAGATTCCGATCCCGCAGGTCCCGGGGCGCGCAAGCTTCAGCCTGCCCGCCGTCGTTGCCAATGATACCACCGTACGCGACATCCGCATCGACGTCCGCCCCGCAGGGACTGGCTGGACGGTCGACAGTTTCGCCGCAACCTTCCCGGGCCGCACTCAGGTGGAGGCCAAGGGTGCGCTCACGTTGGCGGATGATGTCTCCTTCGTCGGAGACATGCTCGTCGCGTCCAACCAGCCGTCTGGCTTGGCCGCCTGGCTATCCGGTTCCGTGGATCCTGCCATCCGGCAACTGAAGACGGCCGGCTTTTCGGCAACTGTCAACCTGACGCAGGAGTTGCAGCGGTTCGCCAATCTGGAACTGGCCGTCGGGCCAGCAAGCCTTCGCGGCAGCATAGAGCGGCATGCGCCGGCCGAGGCGGGTCCCTCGCTGACCGTCGAACTCGCCGGCAACGAGATCGATCTCGACGCCATGCGCGCACTCGGCTCGCTGATCACCGGTAATGATGCCGGGGAGGATGTTTTGGATCATTCCATCGGGGCAAGCCTGAAGGCCGAGCGGTTCACCGCCTTCGGCGTCGGCGCCCGGGATGTCGAGACGGTCTTCACGCTCTCGGAAGGCGAACTGGCGCTGGAACGACTGACGGTGGGTGATCTGGCAGGTGCGTCGATGGAGGCGCAGGGGCAGCTTCAAGGCTCGTTGCTGGATTACAGCGGAAGCGGATCGATGACGATGCGGGTCGGTGAGGCTGCCGGGTTCATCGCGATGCTACACAATCGCCTTCCAAAGCACCCGATTCTCGATCGGCTTGCGGAAAACAGCAGATGGTTCGATGACACGCGGCTCGCTGCTGACATTCGCGTCGGCGGGGAAACGGCAGGGCTTTCCGCGACGATCACTGGAACCAGCAATGGAAGCGCCGTGAACGCCGAACTGGCACTGCCAACGGTATTCAATCTGACCGGCAGCCGTGAGGGGTCGCTTTCGGTTCAGTTGGAGAATGACCAGACGGCGGTACTCCTCGGGCAACTGGGACTTGACCCTCTGCCGCTCGGCGATGACGGGCCGGCGCGGGTGTCGCTGGATCTTCGCCAGGAAGGTGATCAGCTCTCAGTGGCAAAGCTGTCCTTCTCGACGGACCGAACGCAGTTCCACGGGGAAGGCGAGGTGGAACTGAGTTCTTCGGCATTCGGCACAGGCCAAGGTCGCCTCACCCTGCGCTCGGAAGATGTGGAGCCGTACCTGCTGATGACCGGCATCGGAATTCCGCAGTTCGGCACGGGCTTGCCTACCACGATGTCGACGGAGATCAGCATCTCAGCCGACAACGTCCGCCTGGACAAGCTCGCCGGTGAGTTCGGTGGGAACCGGGTTGCCAGCGACACTCTAACCCTTGATCGATCCTCCTCCGTCACGATGCTCAGCGGGGACCTGGCCGTCGACAGCCTCGACCTCGCCTGGCTCGCCGAGGCAGTCTATGGGCCGGTTCAGGAGCCCGAGACGGGGCAGCTTTGGGAAAAGCCTTTCTCCATGCCGATCTTCGGGACGAGCGAAGCCCGCCTGAAAGTCCGCGCCGCGATGTTCCGTCCAGGGATGATGGGCGATATCCGTGACTTCTCGGCCACGATTGAACATCGCAATGGCGGGATCGCGATCGAGGACGCTGCGGGCACGTGGCAGGGGGGAAAGATCGGCGGGCGTCTTGCGATCAACAATGGTGAAGGCACGGGGATCTTCCAGACAAGGTTCACGGTTGAGGATGCCGACCTTGCAGCACTCGTCTGGGACGGCCAGGACGGCCCGATTGCAACCGGCCGGTTCAGTGCGCTGGTGGCAGCCGAGTCCACCGGAAATACGCCCGCTGACTTGTTGGATGCGCTCAACGGTTCCGGCGAGATCACCATCGCAACGCTCACCATCAACCGCCTTGATCCTGAAGCGCTGCCGCCATTCCTTGAAGAGGTCGACAAGCTGGAGGGGGAGGTGACGGAGGAGAGGATACGTCCGCTGGCGGAGCAGTTTGTTCGCCGAGGCCAAGCGACGTTCCGCGAAGTAGTGATCCCCTTCACCATCACGGATGGGGAGGCGAGGGCGCAGAACGTCACGGCCGACGCCGGCAACAGCAGGGTCAGCGGCGAGGTGAGGGTTGATCTTCTCGAGCAGGCCCTGCATGGCGAGCTCGCGATCGCCTACGAGCCGGGCGACGAGGGGCTGGCGGGAGGCGAGCCAATGGTCCGCTGGCTCTATTCCGGCGATCTTGAGAATCCGTCGATCGAGTTCGACGTGGCACCGCTGACCAACTTCCTGTCGCTACGGGCATTCGAGCGCGAGCGTCGTCGCGTGGAGATGCTGCAGGCGAGCGTGCTCGAGAAACAGCGGCTCCGGCGCGAGGTGGCACTTTATCGCTTCCTGGAGGCGGAGCGCCAGGCAGCGCGGGAAAGGGCCGAGGCGGAAGAGCGGGCGCGACGCGAGGAAGAGGAACGGCAACGCGCGGAGGCGGCTGCAAGGGCGGAGCGAGAGCGAGCCGAAGCGGCGGCCAGGGAGGCGGAGGCTCGAAGGGCGGAGGAGGCGCCACCAGCCCTTACGGTACCACCCGTCCAGGAACTGATCGCTCCCGGCGGCGCACCTCTAGAGCCGCCCGTGTTCCAGAGCCTGCCCGGCGTCGAGCAATAGCACTCAACGAAGGTCGGATGCGTTTTTTTCCTGGTGCCATCGAAGGACATGCAGCCGCAGCGCAGAAGACAGATTGCTGTCCGGCGCTCTGGCATCGTCGATCGAGGCAATGAGGCCGGCGATGCTGAGACCACGTTCCGCGGCGATGCGTTTCAGCTCCTCCCAGAATTCGTCCTCGAGGGAGAAACTGGTACGGTGGCCATGCAGTGTTGCAGAATGTTTGCGGATCACCGGCGCCTCCTGTCGAAAGCAAAGGTCATACCCTGCTGGACGTCCGAACGACCTCGCGTCTTCGGAGTGCGCCGTTCAGTCCCGATCGTCCTGCCTTTCCAGTCGTCCCTGGTCAAGCGAGCGCTCGGCCTTGCGGTTCAGCGCCTTCGTCAGTGTCTTTTCCGTCTTGCTACGACCAAAGGTGAGCCGGTTCTGATCGGCCTGCCTCTCCTTCTCCAGGCGCTGCTTCGCCTTCCGGGCCTGGCGCAGATTGACGACGTCACCGCTCATGGCCCGGCAACCCTATTGCTTCTTTCGGAAGGAATCGAGCGACACGACTGACGCCGGCTTCTTTTCCTCCCCTTCCGCCTGTTCGACGGCGTCATGCCTTGCGGCACTCTCAACGGGAATGGCAGTGATCTCGGCCGCGGAGTTCTCGTCCTCTTCCGCCAACGGCACCTCGAACTCGAGCTCGAAATTCACCGACGGATCATAGAAACCGCGAATCGCATTGAACGGGACCACCAGCCGCTCCGGCGTATCAGAGAAGGACAGGCCGATCTCGAACTGGGTGTCGGATACCTTCAGGTCCCAGAACTGGTGCTGGATGACGATCGTCATCTGCTCGGGATACTTCGTCTTGAGATGCTGAGAGATGCGAACGCCCGGGGCGCCGGTCAGGAAGGTGATGAAGAAATGGTGGTCGCCTGGCAGCCGACCCGTGGCAGCAACTTCGCTCAGCACCTTTCGGATAACACCGCGCAATGCGTCCTGCGCCAAGATATCGTAGCGGATATGATCCTGCCCCATGCGGTTCTGTCTCTCAGTTCTGAATGCTTTCTCGAAGCATCCTTATGCCATGCCAGCCATACGCGGAAAAGCGCCCGCTTGATGGCCAGTGCATATAATTTCGCAAAAAGGGAGAAGGTGAAGGCTTCTGT
The DNA here is from genome assembly GCF_000967425.1 of Pseudorhizobium banfieldiae. Lineage (NCBI taxonomy): Bacteria > Pseudomonadati > Pseudomonadota > Alphaproteobacteria > Hyphomicrobiales > Rhizobiaceae > Pseudorhizobium > Pseudorhizobium banfieldiae. Next base: position 2,042,212 of record NZ_FO082820.1, on the reverse strand, counting down.
TGCCAGGTGCCTTCGGACCCCGCCTAAGAGTGCGACCCCTTAGGACTTGATTTGAAGTGTCACACCGCCATTAGGCAGCGAGACGAGCTTCCGCATAGTTGTCGTTTGCAACTACTATTGTGACCCGATAACGGCGGTATCATGCCGAGCAAAAGTTCGATCTTTACACCCTTGTCGATCCTATTTCGCCCCCATCAGAAGCCGGTCGTCTCGGTAGACCGGTTTTTGGTGGAGGCGCCGGGTACCGCCCCCGGGTCCAATAGGCTTATTTCATCGACCGTTTATCGCCATAGCCGGACCGAAGCCCGGCAAGGCAGATATAGGGATTTCCTTACGCCGTGAAAAGGGGTGCGAACTCGAATAGATCGCATCCTCGACCCGTTCGGATGCAGGTACCCTAACTTCGGGGGATAGACATCCCGGATGTCCTGTCGGCGCTTGGTTCCGGATGCTGCGGCCTGTAGGATGCCTACCGAACATAGTGGCAGTGAAATCATGCGGCAATATCTCGACCTTCTCCGACATGTGATGGATCACGGCACCGACCGTGGAGACCGAACCGGGACCGGCACTCGCTCCGTCTTCGGCTACCAGATGCGCTTCGACCTCGAGGAGGGCTTTCCCGTCCTGACGACGAAGAAGCTGCACCTGCGGTCGATCATCCACGAGTTGCTCTGGTTCCTGCGCGGCGATACCAACATCGCCTATCTGAGGGAAAACGGCGTCACCATATGGGATGAATGGGCCGACCAGAATGGCGATCTCGGGCCGGTCTACGGTGCCCAGTGGCGATCATGGCCGGCGCCCGACGGTGGCCATATCGACCAGATCGCCAATGTGATCGAATCACTGAAGACCAACCCGAACTCCCGCCGCCACATCGTTTCGGCGTGGAACCCGGCGCTGGTTGACGAGATGGCGCTTCCGCCCTGCCACTGCCTGTTCCAGTTCTACGTGGCGGACGGCCGGCTCTCCTGCCAACTCTACCAGCGGTCCGCCGACATATTCCTCGGCGTGCCCTTCAACATCCCGTCCTATGCTCTCCTGACAATGATGATGGCGCAGGTGACAGGGCTCAAGCCCGGCGATTTCGTCCACACTCTCGGCGATGCGCATCTCTACAGGAACCACTTCGAGCAGGCAGAGCTGCAACTGACGCGAACCCCGAAGCCCTTGCCGACCATGCGCATCAATCCGGCGGTGAAGGATCTCTTTGCCTTCCGCTACGAGGATTTCACGCTGGAGAACTACGTGGCCGATCCCAGCATCAAGGCACCGATCGCGGTATGACTGTTCCCGTCTCCATCGTCGTCGCGGTCGCGCAGAACGGCGTCATCGGCCGCGATGGCGGCATGCCCTGGAAACTTTCGACCGATCTTCGGCGCTTCAAGCAGCTGACCATCGGCAAGCCAATCGTGCTCGGTCGTAAGACGCTGGAATCCTTCGGCGGCAAGCCGTTGCCTGGACGCCCCCATGTCATCATAACCCGGAACCGTGATTTCAGCGTGCAGGGTGCTGTAACAATTGACGGCGTGGAGAAGGCTTTGGCCAAGGCTCAGGAAGTTGCTGCCGAGACCGGTGCTGCAGAAGTCTGCGTGATCGGTGGTGGCGAGGTCTACCGGCAGGTGATGAACCTCGTCGACGTGCTCTATGTCACACATGTCGAGGTTGCCGTTCCGGACGGAGACACGTTCTTTCCGCCTATCGATCCCGCTGTATTCGAGAAGGTCGAGGAGACGCTCGTTCCAGCGGGTGAGCGGGACGACTATCCGACCCGTTTTGCGATCTATCGCCGTCGCCCCGCGACAAACTGAAACATTTCGTTACCAAACACCCCGAAGTTATTGACGCGTCGTTGAAAGCACCGGCCGGCCTCCCTATAACGGGGGCAGGACGAGGGAGCTGCGCTTCCACGTATATGGGAGTGGCAAACAAAGAGGTTTTGATGCCCTGGAGCAATCAGAATGGCGGCGGCGGCCCGTGGGGCGGCGGCGGCGGCAATAATCAGGGCCCATGGGGTGGCGGTGGTTCGAACCGTCCTCGGGGCGGTGGCGGAAGCGGAAGTGGTGGTCCTCCGGATCTGGAAGACCTGATCCGCCGCAGCCAGGACCGTCTTCGCGGGATCGTTCCCGGTGGCTTCAACGGCGGGGCTGCGGTCTTCGTCATCCTCGCGATCGTTGCGTTCCTAGCGATCCAGTCCGTCTATACCGTTCAGCCGGATGAGCGCGGCGTGGAACTTCGCTTCGGCAAGCCGAAGGAAGAAATCTCCATGCCCGGCCTGCATTTCCATTTCTGGCCCTTCGAGACCGTCGAGATCGTCAAGGTCACCGAGCAGCAGCAGAATATCGGTGCTGCAGGCAGCGCCCAATCCTCCGCTGGCCTCATGCTGTCTGGCGACCAGAACATCGTCAACGTGCAGTTCTCGGTACTCTATACGGTCAGCGACCCCAAGGCGTATCTTTTCAACCTGGAAAGCCCTTCCGCCACATTGCAGCAGGTCGCCGAGAGCGCCATGCGCGAGGTGGTCGGTCGTCGCCCGGCGCAGGACATCTTCCGCGACAATCGCGAGGATATCTCGACCGAGGTCCGCGCGATCATTCAGGGGACGATGGACACCTACGGTTCCGGCATCTCCATCAATGCCGTACCGATCGAGGATGCAGCCCCGCCGCGCGAAGTAGCCGATGCCTTCGAAGAAGTGCAGCGCGCCGAGCAGGATGAGGACCGTTTCGTCGAAGAGGCCAACCAGTACGCCAACCAGCAACTGGGTCAGGCTCGCGGTCAAGCCGCGCAGATCCGCGAAGAGGCGGCAGCCTACAAGGATCGCGTCGTGAACGAGGCACAGGGTGAGGCGCAGCGCTTCATCTCCATCTATGACGAATATGCCACCGCCCCAGAGGTCACGCGCCAGCGTATCTTCCTCGAGACCATGGAGACGGTCCTGAAGAATTCCAACAAGATCATCATGGATGAGCGGCAGGGCGTCGTTCCGTACCTGCCCCTCAACGAACTGAACCGTGGCAGCAGCCAGCAGGGGGATAACCGATGAGTTCCAATCGCCTCCCAGCTATTTTGATCGGTCTCGCGATCCTGCTATTCCTCATTTACTCGTCCGTCTTCGTGGTGAACGAGCGGGAGCAGGCTATCGTTGTCCGCTTCGGTGAGATTCAGGACGTAAAGGCGGAGCCTGGCCTGTACTTCAAACTGCCCTTCGCCTTCATGGACGCCGACCGGGTGCAGTATGTTGAGGACCGGGCGCTTCGCTTCGACCTCGACGACATCCGCGTCCAGGTCCGCGGCGGTGCCTTCTACGAGGTTGACGCGTTCGTGGTCTACCAGATCAGCGATCCCCGGCGGTTCCGCGAAACGGTTTCCGGCGACCGGGAGGCTGCCGAGGCCCGTCTTCGCACCCGTCTCGACGCCGCTCTTCGCCGTGTCTATGGTCTGCGCAACTTCGATGCAGCCCTGTCGGACGAACGGTCGCAGATGATGCAGGAAGTCAATGCACAGCTGCGCGATGCGGCCGAGTCGCTGGGCCTTGCAGTCCGTGACGTCCGTATCCGTCGCACAGACCTTACCCAGGAAGTCTCGCAGCAGACCTTCGAGCGGATGAAGGCCGAGCGTCTTGCCGAAGCCGAACTGATCCGTGCCCGCGGTAACGAACTGGGCCAGACGCGGCGCGCGATCGCCGACCGTCAGGTGGTGGAGATCGTCTCCGCTGCCCAGCGAGACGCCGAAATCATCCGAGGCGAAGGCGATGCCGAACGCACGAAGATTTTCGGCGAGGCATTCGGTCGCGATCCTGGCTTTTTCGAATTCTACCGGTCGATGCGGGCCTATGTCGCCTCCATCGCCGATCAGGGCACGACCATGGTCCTGTCGCCGGATTCGGAGTTCTTCAAGTACCTGAACAATTCGCAAGGGGGCTCGGCTGGTGTCTCCAGCCAGACACCGGCGGCTCCGCCCGCTGCGGCGGGCGCTTCGCCAGGTGTTCCTGCGGCACCTGCAAATGGTGGTTGATGCAAGAGGCGGCTCCGGCCGCCTCTTTCATTCGAGCATCGTTCTTGCTGCCTGCATGTCTCACGAAAAAGGCAATTTCTTCGGTCTTCAATCCGCCCTATCTTGCGGGGAAAGTCAGCAGGACGTGCTGTGGCGGCATAGCCTCAGTCAGGATATTCGATACAAGGGGGGCCCGATGGCTCAATCGGTTCTATGGTCGTTGAAGCGTTCCGTCGCAGCGGTCGCCATTATCGCTATTGCCGCCGGGGCACAGGCACAGACAGGCGGCCCACCAGCCGATGCACCGCAGCCGCCACAGAATGGCACCCCAGCGCAGGAAGCCGCTCCCCCGTCTGCACAGGAAACGCCTCAACGAGAAGCTCAGGATCTGGCACCGGACGCGATGCTGCCGGCGCCGCCGACTGGGGCGCCGACCGTCACGACAGCGCCCACGACAGGACCAGCGATAGGCTCGGGTCCGGCCTCCGTCGCCGATCTGGCCGAGGGTCTGCTGGATGCCGTGGTGAACATCTCCACCTCGCAGAGTGTCGGGGGCGCGGGGGCGGGACCCCAGGCACCGCAGACGCCGGATGGTTCGCCATTTGAAGAGTTCTTCGATGAGTTCTTTGACGGCGATGGGAGCCAGGGGGGAAATCAGAAGGTCAATTCGCTCGGTTCCGGTTTCGTTATCGACCCGTCCGGCTTCGTCGTCACCAACAACCACGTCATCGAGGATGCAGATGATATCGAAGTGGTCTTCCCGGACGGCAGCAAGCTGAAGGCGACACTGGTCGGGACCGACCCCAAGACCGATCTCTCGGTCCTGAAGGTCGAGCCGCCGGCGCCGCTCAAGGCGGTCCGTTTCGGCGATTCGCGCCAGATGCGGATCGGTGACTGGGTGATGGCGATCGGCAACCCGTTCGGGCTTGGCGGATCGGTGACCGTGGGCATCATTTCGGCGCGAGGCCGCAACATCAACGCCGGCCCCTATGACAACTTCATCCAGACTGATGCGGCCATCAACAAGGGCAATTCCGGTGGACCGCTCTTCAACATGAAAGGTGAGGTGATCGGCATCAATACCGCGATCATCTCCCCGTCGGGCGGGTCGATCGGCATCGGTTTCGCCGTGCCTACGGAGCTTGCACAGAACGTCGTCAACCAGCTGATCGAGTTCGGCGAAACGCGGCGCGGCTGGCTCGGCGTGCGGATTCAGCCGGTGACCGATGAGGTGGCGGAAAGCCTGGGGCTGGACAGTGTGCGCGGCGCACTGGTCTCAGGCGTGGTCAAGGGCGGTCCGGTTGATGACGGTTCGATCCGGGCGGGCGACGTGATCTTGACCTTTGACGGCGTGCCGGTGCGGGAGATGCGCGACCTGCCGCGCGTGGTGGCTGAAAGCCCGGTTGGCAAGGCTGTCGACGTAACGGTTCTGCGTGACGGCAAGGAAGAGACGGTCAAGGTCACGCTTGGACGGCTGGAGGACAGTCCTCCGGACGAGGACGCCGAGGAAGGCGCCACTCCCGAAGGTGAGGAGCCGATGCCCGACGGTGGGGAGCAGGGTGAGGATCAGAATGGAGAGGCCGAGCAAGGTCCTGCAGTCGCCCTCGGCATGACAATTGCGCCGCTCGACGACGAGAGGCGAGCCGAGTTTGGTATCGACGATAGCGTCGAAGGTGTCGTGATAACGGATGTCCAAGATGGATCGGCAGCGGCGGACAAGGGCCTGAAGCGGGGTGATGTGATCGTGGAGGTCGCACAGGACTTCGTCGACAGCCCGACGGCGGTGACGGATCGGATCGATGCCCTGAAGGCGGAAGGACGTCGCAACGTCCACCTGATGATCGCCGATCCGACAGGCGCACTGCGCTTCGTGGCCGTGCCGCTCGAGTAGTCAGCGTCCTAGAGAGCCTGCCGTGGCAGCATAGACGACGTGCCGCTTGAGATGGGGATGCGTATCTGGAACCCGTGGATGGTCAAAATCCATCTGCGGCCACGGGCGCATGCCGATGCGCTTCATCACCGCCGTCGACCGATGGTTCGCCTCGACGGCGAAGGCAAGCAGGGCTGGGATAGCCTTCTCCCTGAACGCAAAGTCCATCAAGGCGCGGGCGGCTTCCGTGACATATCCGTTGCCCCAAAAGCGAGTGGCCAACCGCCAGCCGATCTCGACCGTCTCGGCCGGAAAGATCTCCGGCATATTTGGGTGGGAGAGGCCGCAGAAGCCAATCGATTCGCCCGAACTCTTCAGTTCGAGGGCATAGAAGCCGAGACCGGTATCCCGGATCGAGCCGTTGAGCTTGTCGAGGAGCGCGTCCGATTCCTGATGGCTGCGGCGGAATGGGAAGAATTCCATGACTTTGGGGTCGGCATTGATCTCACGGAAAAGGTCACGGTCGCTCTCCGTCCAGCTGCGAACGCGAAGCCGCGGTGTCTCGAGGATGATCCACGGCGGGTTGTTCAGGGTCATGGGATCGCAAAATCCGACTTGCGATAGCCCTGGATGTAGAGGAGCGCCGTCAGGTCGCCATGGTCGGCCCGCATCCTGGCCTGGGCCGCTACGGTTGGCTTGGCGTGGAGCGCGACGCCCGAGCCGGCAAGGTTCAGCATGCCGAGGTCGTTGGCACCGTCGCCCACGGCAATAACGTCGTTGGTGGAGATGCCGAGCCGGGCGGAGATGTCGATTACGGCGTCGATCTTCGCCTGCTTGCCGAGGATGGGCTCTGCCACCTTGCCGGTCAGGACGCCGTCTTCCGCGAGCAGAAGGTTGGCGCGGTTCTCGTGGAAGCCGAGGCGGGCGGCAATCGGATTGGTGAAGACGGTGAACCCGCCGGATACCAGCGCGGTATGGAAGCCGTTCTTCCTCATCGTCGCGATGAGTTCCGGTCCGCCGGATGTTAGCGTGATGCGCTTGTCGATGACGTCGTCGACGACCGAGATAGGCAGGCCCTTCAGGAGTGCGACCCGCTCGCGCAGGGCGGGCTCGAAGGCAATCTCGCCATTCATCGCGCGCGCCGTGATTTCCGCCACCTTGTCCTTGAGGCCAACGACATCGGCGAGTTCGTCGATGCACTCCTGGCCGATCATGGTGGAGTCCATGTCGGCGATCAGAAACTTCTTGCGGCGCGTCTCGGCCTCCTGGATCACGAGATCGACCGGGATTCCCGCCACGGAATCCCGAAGCTTCTGTTCTGCGGCCTCCACGTCGGTGCCGTCGCGCAGCGCAATATCGCAGGCAATCCCGTCCGCCAGCCAGTACAGTCCAGCAGCGTTCACCGCCTCGGCCGCTGTCTCGCCCGCTATTGCGGACAGAACGGCATTTGACGGATGGGCGATGAGCGTGGCAACGAAAGCCATATGAAGGACCTTGCAAGAAATTTCGACGCGATCCTGATAACGGGGCCGACCGCCAGCGGCAAGTCGGCGCTTGCACTGCGGTGTGCGGTCGAAACGGGAGGCGTGGTCGTCAATGCCGACAGCATGCAGGTCTACGACACCTTGCGTGTCCTGACCGCGCGTCCATCCGAGGAGGAGATGGCCGGCATCCCGCATCACCTCTACGGTTATGTTCGGGCGACGCATTCCCATTCGACGGGCGAATGGCTGCGCGATGTGGCGGAGCTTCTGCCGCGGCTGCTCGACGAGGGGAGGATGCCGATCTTCGTGGGCGGCACCGGCCTCTACTTCAAGGCCCTGACCGGCGGCCTGTCCGACATGCCCGAGATCGCACACGATGTTCGTTCGGGTTTGCGTCAGCGACTGAAGGAGGAAGGGGCGGAGCAGCTTCATGCGGAGCTTACGGCCCTCGATCCCGCTGCTGCCGCAACACTCAGGCGGGCGGACGGGCAGCGGATTGTGCGGGCGCTCGAGGTTCTGCACGCGACCGGCCGTTCCATCCTCGACTATCAGGGAAAGCCTGGGCCCGTTGTCGTCAAGGGCGAGCGGGCATTGAAGGTGGTTGCGCTTCCCGATCGGGCGGTCCTGCACGAGCGGATCAACAGGCGCTTCGAGCAGATGTTCGATTGCGGTGCCGTGGAGGAGGTAGAGGCGCTCCTCGCACTTCATCCCGATCCCGATGTTCCCGCCATGAAGGCGATCGGAGTGGCCCAGATCACGGCCATGCTCAAGGGGCAGATGACGGCCGGGGAGGTCATCGAGCGCACATCGGCGCTCACGCGCCAGTACGCGAAACGGCAGATGACATGGTTCCGCAACCAGATGGACGAGAGCTGGAGGAGGATCGATCCGTCGGAGCCTCAGTCCCTGTTGTCGTAGAGGCTGCTCAGCGGCTTCTTCAGCAAGGTGTCGCGAAGGGAGCCCTCCCGACGAAGCGGCTGGGAGGAGCGCAGTCCGCCGTCGGCACGCAGGGAGCGAAGGGCCGCTGGCGCGCCGTCATCGGTGACAGGTTGGCGATGGGCCGGTGACGGTTCATACGAGGTTGAAGGCGGCGCGGTGGGCGATCGCGTGGCGCCCGGCAGCATATCCGGACGGTAGCGCTCGGCCCTGGTTGTGTCGGCCGGTCTGGATGGAGTCGGTTGAGGAGCTGGTGTGACACTGCGAGCCCAGCGGTCCAGTTCCATTTCGCCAATGCCTGAATCCCCTTCCAGGTCGTTAGCATCGCTTCTCCGGACTGCATCGTCGGCATGATCCGACCCGGGGCGGCAGGGCCCCAGTTCGGGTGCGCTGACGGAGCGCATCCTTGCAACGACGCTACGAAGGTCTACTGTATCCGGCGTTTCCTCGCTGCCCTTGTCGAGGACACCGTTCGCCTTCGGCAGATATCGCTTCTCCACACGGGAAAACTGCAGGCGCATCGGTACGGCTATCGCTTCGCCGAATGCAATCGCTTCGCCATTTCCGAGCGACGAAAGGAAGCTCAGCGTGGAAATGGAGGAATTCGGGATTGCGGAGCGAATAATTTCCTGGTCGCGGTCGTTCGAAAGGCGCATCGCGAACAATGTCGAGCATTGCGACAGGATCGTCTGGTCCAGTTCGCCCGGTCTCTGGGTGATGACGCCGAGCGACACGCCGTACTTGCGACCTTCCTTGGCAATGCGGGCAATCGCCTGGCGGGTCGGGAAGAAGCCCCGCTCGGGATCCGCAGGGACATAGCGGTGGGCCTCCTCGCACACGACCAACATGTGGATGGCGCCGTTGCTCCAGAGGGCGAGCTCGAAAGCCATCCGACAGAGTATCGATGCGATCGAGTTGACCACTTCTGAGGGAATGCCTGCGAGCTGGAACGTGCAGATCGGCTTGTCACCGCCCGGAATGCGGAAGATGTGGGCGATGGTCTCCATGATCGTGTCTTGGATCGTGTTGTTGGAGAACATGAAATGATAGCGGGGATCGTTGATCGCCGACATGACCCGCATCTTCAGGTGCCGCAGGACCGGTTTTTCGCCGCGACCTTCCAGGCGACCGATGCGCTCGTCGATCAGCGCCAGCAGATCCGCCATTCTGTAGGGAACCGGGGTGTCCGCCGTGATAGAGCTTTTCTCGGTGGTGCGGCGCATCAGGCCCGTGTCGCCACCGCGGAACGCGCGTTTCGCCTCCGGGATGAGATCGCGCAGGATGTCGAGTTCCTCGGCGACAGGAGGGCGCCCGCGGTAAAGCACTTCCGCGAACTCATCGAGCTTCATCAGCCAGAAGGGCAGGTCGAGAGTCTCGGGATCGATGACTACCGCATGACCGGGGAAGGCGGCGGCGAACTCGTTGTGCGGATCAAGGATCAGTACCCTGAGCTTCGGGTCGGATTCGATGGCCTTGTGGAGCAGGAGCGATACGGCGGTGGACTTTCCGACGCCGGTGGAGCCGACGATGGCGAAATGCTTGGACAGCATCGACGGTATGTGGATGGCCGCATCGATGGTCTCGTCCTGCGTCAGCTTGCCGATGACGCAGCTGTCGTTCTTGCCCGCGTCGTAGATGCGCAGGAGGTCAGATGCGCGGATGCGATGGGCGATGGCGCCAAGATAGGGATAGCGGGATATGCCGCCGGAAAACTCTTCCCGGCCATCCGGCCCGACCCGGACTTCGCCCAGCAATTCGGCTTCGATCTGGAAGCTGTTGTCGTTCTGCTCGCCCCAGCTCTTTTCATCGGTACTCATCGAGTAGGCGAGGGCCACGACCCGGTTGCTGCCGACACCGATCGAGATCAGGCGTCCGACCGACCAGAGTTCGGTGAGCGCGGTTTCGCCGCTTTCCGCCACGGCCGCAATCGTTGCTTTCGAGCCATTGCAGGCGACCACGCGCCCAAGCATGCGATTGCCAGCGAGGTGGGCGTCGCGGCGATCCTGTTCGCCAGCCGAGATGGAACGGTGCAAGTCGTTGTTTCGCAAAACGAAGCCCCTGTCGTCGAGCGGGAGGCAGAACGGATGCTCCCAAAGCTGCAGACCAATGCCCAGTATAGCCCTGGCGATTTAACAAGTGGTGTAAGGGCTTGTGCGTGAATCGAGCTGCAGGGTCGCGTAATTTTTCGCCACATCGCGTTGACGCAGGGCAATAATCTGTCTAACACTTCCGCGCATGACGATTTTGAACGCACTTATCGTGGTGGGAACGCGCATGGGCAGGATGGTGTAACCATCCGGCGTTAGCCACCCATGCGCGGAAAGACAGGCTCCTCAAGGGGCCTTTTTTTATGCCTCGATCACGGAACAGCAGACCAGCAGCGGATGGACCAGACAATGACGGACAGCAACAATCGAATGACGGGAGCGGAGATCGTTCTGAGGGCGCTGAAGGATAACGGGGTGGAGCACATCTTCGGCTATCCCGGTGGTGCGGTCTTGCCGATCTATGACGAGATCTTCCAGCAGGAGGAGATCAAGCACATCCTCGTTCGCCACGAGCAGGGCGCCGGCCACGCCGCGGAAGGCTATGCTCGTTCGACCGGCAAGGTCGGCGTCATGCTGGTCACGTCCGGCCCGGGTGCCACCAATGCCGTAACGCCGCTGCAGGATGCGCTGATGGATTCGGTGCCGCTGGTCTGCATCTCGGGACAGGTCCCGACGACGCTGATCGGCTCGGACGCCTTCCAGGAGTGCGATACCGTCGGCATCACGCGACCCTGCACAAAGCACAACTGGCTGGTCAAGGACGTCAACGAACTGGCGGGCGTCATCCACGAGGCCTTCCGCATCGCCCAGACCGGCCGTCCCGGCCCGGTTGTCGTCGACATTCCGAAGGATATCCAGTTTGCAACCGGCACCTATACGCCTCCCGGCGAAGCGCCGGTAAACAAGAGCTATACACCGAAGCTCCAGGGTGACCTGAAGGCCATCCAGGCGGCTGTCGAACTGATGGCGACGGCGAAGCGGCCCGTTCTTTATACAGGCGGCGGAGTAGTCAATTCTGGCCCGGAAGCGTCGCGCCTGCTGCGTGAGCTCGTCGAACTGACGGACTTCCCGATCACCTCGACCCTGATGGGGCTCGGCACCTATCCGGCTTCAGGCAAGAACTGGCTTGGCATGCTCGGCATGCATGGCTCCTACGAAGCGAACATGGCGATGCATGACTGCGACGTCATGGTCTGCGTCGGCGCTCGCTTCGATGACCGCATCACCGGTCGGATCAATGCTTTCTCGCCGAATTCGCGGAAGATCCACATCGACATCGACCCGTCGTCGATCAACAAGAATGTCCGCGTCGATATTCCGATCCTCGGTGATGTCGGCACGGTACTGGAGGATATGGTCCGCCTGTGGCGTGCCCTGCCGAAGAAGCCCGAGAAGAGCCAGACGCAGGAGTGGCGCGAGAGCATCGACCGCTGGAGAGCCCGCAAGTCCTTCGCCTACAAGCCGTCCCACGACGTCATCATGCCGCAATATGCGATCGAACGGCTCTACGAACTGTCGAAGGGCAGGGAGACCTTCGTGACGACCGAGGTCGGCCAGCACCAGATGTGGGCGGCGCAGTTCTTCGGCTTCGAGGAGCCCAACCGGTGGATGACGTCCGGGGGTCTCGGAACGATGGGCTATGGCCTGCCGGCCGCCATCGGCGTCCAGGTTGCGCATCCGGATGCGCTGGTCATCGACATCGCCGGCGACGCGTCGATCCAGATGTGCATCCAGGAAATGTCCTGTGCCATTCAGTACAATCTGCCGATCAAGATCTTCATCCTCAACAACCAGTACATGGGCATGGTGCGCCAGTGGCAGCAGCTACTGCACGGCAACCGTCTGTCCAACTCCTACACGGAGGCCATGCCAGACTTCGTCAAGCTGGCGGAGGCCTATGGCGCCGTCGGCATGTATTGCGACGACCCAAAGGAGCTCGACGGCAAGATCGAGGAGATGATCGCGGTCAAGAAGCCGGTGATCTTCGACTGCCGCGTCGCCAACCTCGCCAACTGCTTCCCGATGATCCCGTCCGGCAAGGCGCATAACGAGATGCTGCTGCCCGACGAGGCGACCGACGAGGCTGTTGCGACGGCGATCGACGCCAAGGGCCGACAGCTCGTCTGAGTAATGCTTGTTAAAGTCATTCCTGAAATAACGGATATAAACCAATGAATGCCCATCAACTACCCACCGGCTCGGCCTACTTCATCGCTCCCGAGACGGCGAAGGCGGAAAGCCACACGCTCTCGGTGCTCGTCAGCAACGAGCCGGGCGTGCTGGCCCGCGTCATCGGCCTGTTCTCCGGCCGCGGCTACAACATCGAGAGCCTCACCGTCTCGGAGACGGAGCACGAGGCGCATCTGTCGCGCATCACCATTGTGACGCGCGGCACCCCGAGCGTTCTTGAGCAGATCAAGGCGCAGCTCGAGCGCATCGTGCCGGTGCACCGCGTGGTCGACCTGACGGTCAGGGCCCAGAGCCTTGGTCAGGAGCGGCCAATCGAGCGCGAGGTAGCGCTGATCAAGGTCGTGGGCTCCGGCGAGCACCGCGCCGAGACACTCCGGCTTGCCGACGCCTTCCAGGCCAAGGTGGTGGATGCGACCGTGGAGCACTTCATCCTGGAGATTACCGGCAAGTCTTCAAAGATCGACCAGTTCGTGGCGATCCTGAAGCCGCTCGGCCTGATAGAGATCTGCCGCACCGGGATTGCGGCGATGAACCGCGGGCCACAGGGAATGTGATCAGATCATCTCCAGCGGCATGGGCCGGCTCGGTGGCGGGAAGGCGGCATCCAGTGCGTCCAGATCCTCGTCGCTGAGGTCCAGCGCCGCTGCTTCCCGGTTTTCGGCGACGCGGGCCGCATGGGAGGATTTCGGGATGGCGATCACGCCCTCCCGCTCCAGCAGAAAGGCGAGCGCCACCTGCGCCGGGGTCGCCTGGTAAGCCTTGGCGATATGGATGACGGTCTCGTTGCGGGCGAGGCTTCCCTGCTCGATGGGCGAATAGGCCATGACGGCGATCCCGCGTTCCTGGCACCAGGGCAGGAGATCGTATTCCACGCCGCGGCGCGACAGGTTGTAGAGCACCTGGTTGGCGACGCAGTTACGTCCATCGGGGAGCGCAAGCAGTTCCTGCATGTCGCCGAGGTCGAAGTTCGAGACACCCCATGCACCGATCTTGCCCTGGCGTCGAAGTGTCTCGAAGGCATCGACCGTTTCCGCCAGCGGATGTTCTCCGCGCCAGTGGAGGAGATAGAGGTCGATGCGGTCGGTCTTCATGCGCTTGAGGCTCCGTTCGCAGGCGGCGATCGTGCCCTCGCGGCTGGCGTTCCAGGGATAGACCTTGCTTACGAGGAATAGGTCGTCCCGCCTCCCGCTGATCGCCACGCCGACGATCTCCTCGGCGCCACCTTCGCCATACATTTCCGCCGTGTCGATCAATGTGATGCCGAGGTCGACGCCGCGCTGAAGGGCCTCGACCTCCCGCTGGGCTGCGCGCGCGTCCTCTCCCATCTGCCATGTCCCGAGGCCTAGCGCCGGCACGACGATGCCGTTCGCGAGTGTGACTGTGGGAAGGGTGTCGTCGATCATCGCTTGCTCCTGCACAATGCAGGCAAGATAAGGCGTAACGGTTGCCTGCCAAGCCCGCTTGAAGCTATGGGGGATTGAGCATAAAGCTTTGACAGGCCGCCCGCCGAACGAGGCGACCATTTGGTCAAATCAACGCATTGGCGCCTGGAGAAGACATGCCGCTGGAGACGTTTCTGGCCTTGGTCCTGTTTGCCTTTACGACCTCGATCACGCCCGGCCCCAACAACATGATGCTGTTTGCTTCCGGCGTGAACTTCGGCTTCCGCCGCACGATCCCGCACATGCTGGGGATAGGCGCAGGCTTCCTGTCGCTGCTGATCGGGGTGGGGCTGGGGCTCGGTGCACTGATGCAGAGCGTCCCGCTGGTCTACACGCTGCTGAAGTTCGCCGGTGGCGCCTACCTCGTTTGGATTGCTTGGAAGATCGGCACATCACGCAGTCTTTCGGAAGGCGAGGCGGGGGCGCAGCCGATGAGTTTCCTCGGCGCGGCCGCGTTCCAGTGGGTCAACCCGAAGGCCTGGGTGATGGCGGTGACGGCCATGGCCACCTACACCAATCCGGCAGCCTACGTGCCGACGGTGCTGCTGGTCGGTGTGGCCTTTGCGCTCGTCAACCTGCCAAGCGTCTCGACCTGGGCCGGATTCGGCTCGGCGCTGCGTGACTGGCTGTCGGTGCCGGTGCGGCTCAAGTGGTTCAACATCACCATGGCTGTGCTGCTCGTCATCAGCCTCTGGCCGATGCTCAGATAGAGGAGGGGGCGATGGATCATCACGACCATCACCATCACGACGACGACCATCATCACCACCACGACAACCGCTATTCCGACATGCAGGCGCGGGTGAAGGCGCTCGAGACGGTGCTGACGGAAAAGGGTCTGATCGATCCCGCGGCTATCGATGCGATCGTCGACACCTACGAGACGAAGGTCGGTCTACGCAACGGTGCGCGCGTGGTTGCGAAGGCGTGGAGCGATCCGGACTTCGCCGACTGGCTCCGACGCGATGCCACGGCCGCGATCGCCAGTCTAGGATTTACCGGCCGCCAAGGGGAACACATGCGGGCGGTCTTCAACACGCCGGACACGCACAATCTCATCGTCTGCACGCTCTGCTCCTGCTACCCTTGGGCTGTCCTTGGACTGCCGCCCGTCTGGTACAAGGCGCCATCCTATCGCTCCCGGGCGGTGATCGACCCGCGCGGCGTGCTGGCCGAATTCGGTTTAGCCTTGCCTGACGAAACGAAGATCCGCGTCTGGGATTCGACGGCCGAGCTCCGCTATCTCGTGGTGCCGATGCGTCCGGATGGCACGCAGGATCTGGATGAGGAGGCGCTGGCTGATCTCGTGACGCGCGACGCAATGATCGGCACCGGCCTGGCGCTTGCGCCGGAGCAGTTGCGATGAACGGGCCTCACGACCTCGGCGGCCAGATGGGGTTCGGCCCGGTTTCCCCGGAGCCGAACGAGCCCTTCTTCCACGCGGAGTGGGAGAAGCGGGCGCTGGGAATCACGCTCTCTTGCGGCGCATTTGGCGCCTGGACGCTGGATGAGAGCCGACATGCCCGGGAGAACATTCCGCCGGCCCAATACCTGGACGCAAGCTACTATGAAATCTGGATCCGGGCGCTGGAGACACTGCTGGAGCGGCACGGGTTTGCCAGCGACGAGGAGATCAGCGCCGGGCACAAGCTGCAGGAGCCGGCAAAGCCGAAGCGGGTGCTGACGGCGGACATGGTGCCGGGCGTGCTCGCGCGGGGCGGTCCGTGTGATCGACCCGTGGACACCGAGCCGCGATTTGCGGTTGGCGACCGGGTGCGCACGCGTAACTTCAATCCCGTGACGCACACGCGCTTGCCCCGCTATGCACGGGAGAAGACCGGCGTGGTGGAGGCGGTGCAGGGCTCCTTCGTATTTGCCGACGACAATGCGCACGGGCGTGGCGAGAACCCGCAATGGGTCTACACGGTCGTATTCGATGGAGGCGAAATCTGGGGCGAAGGCGCCGATCCGACGCTGACGGTGTCGATTGACGCATGGGAGAGCTATCTTGAGCGTGTGTGAAGCAAGATCGCGACTTGCCCAGACGGAGGGCCTACCGCGGTCTGAAGAGGGCGACCCGGTGTTTCCGGAGCCTTGGGCAGCGGAGGCCTTCGCGATCACCGTACACCTTCACGAGAGGGGGCTTTTCTCCTGGGGTGAATGGGCGGATTCGCTGTCGGCGGAGGTTCACGAGCCCGGACGAGCCGCAGACGGCAGCGACTATTTCGATTGCTGGGTGGAGGCGCTGACGGGCCTGCTGGTGGGCAAGGGCATCGCGGATGCCGAAGCCATACTGGGGCTTCAGAAAAGCTGGCAGCGGGCGGCGGAGGCGACGCCGCATGGCGTGCCGATTGAGCTCACGAACGATCCGTTATTCCGATCGCCTTGATCTGCTTTCGTTCTTTTCGGTTGCGGTAGCGTCGAGAATCCTGCCATGTCGCAGCCATGCAATTTGCCCCGCAACAGGACGAGGCCCTGAAGGCCGTTTCCCGCTGGCTCAAGGACGGTCGCCAGCAGGTTTTCCGGCTGTTCGGCTATGCCGGTACCGGCAAGACGACGCTGGCCAAGCATTTCGCCGAGCATGTGGACGGCGAGGTCCTTTTCGCCGCCTTCACCGGCAAGGCCGCGCAGGTGCTGCGTTCACGCGGCGCCAAGAACGCCAAGACGATCCATTCGCTGATCTACCGGCCGCGCGGCGAGGAGGAGGTCTCCGACGAGGAGACCGGCAAGACCTCGATCTCGCCAATGTTTTCCATCAACCGCCAGAGCCCGGTCGCGAAGGCAGCGCTGATCGTCATCGATGAGTGCTCCATGGTGGACGAGCAGCTTGGCCGGGATCTCTTGAGCTTCGGGACACCAATCCTGGTCCTCGGCGACCCCGGACAGCTGCCGCCCGTTTCCGGAGGCGGTTTCTTTACCGAGCAGGAACCGGATTACCTGCTGACCGAGATCCACCGCCAGGCCCGCGACAACCCGATCATCCAGCTCGCCATGAACGTGCGCGAGGGCAAGGAGATCATGTATGTCGACTACGGCACCGCCCAGGTGATCTCGCGCAACGAGGTGAACCAGGCGCTGGTGCTGGAGGCGGACCAGGTGCTGGTCGGAACGAACAAGACACGCAAGCGCTATAATCAGCGGCTCCGCGAGTTGAAGGGGTTCAGCACCGGCTACCCGCAGTCGGGCGACAAGCTCGTCTGCCTGCGGAACGATCAGGTGAAGGGGCTCTTGAACGGCTCGCTCTGGCAGGTAATGAGCTCATCCCGCGAGACCGTGAAGCCCGGCATCAACCTGATGATCCGCCCCGAAGACGACGACATGGATCGGGGTGCTGCGAAGATCAAGCTCCTGAAGGCTGCCTTCGAGAGCGAAGAGGAAATTCCCTGGTCGACGCGCAAGCGCTACGACGAGTTCGATTACGGCTATGCGTTAACAGTCCACAAGGCGCAGGGCTCGCAGTGGAACAACGTCGTGCTGTTCGATGAAAGCTGGGCCTTTCGCGACACGCGCGAGCGCTGGCTCTACACTGCCATCACCCGCGCCGCCGAAACGATCACCATCGTCAAGTGAGCCTGCATCAAAAGTTTCAATGGGCGGATTTGCGAAAGCCATTGGTTTCCGTCGCCGGCGTGGCGTAAGCAGGACCTGATCTTCACCGGGACTTTAGCCATGGTCACCACGCTTTCCGTCAATATCAATGCCATCGCGATGCTGCGCAACCGGCGCGACCTGCCATGGCCGAGCCTGGAGCATCTGGGGCGCATTGCGCTGCAGGCCGGCGCAAGCGGGTTGACAGTGCATCCTCGGCCGGACCAGCGGCATATCCGCTTGTCCGACCTGCCGGTCATCCGGGCGCTGATCGACGACGAGTTCCCTGAGGCCGAGTTCAACATCGAGGGATATCCGAGCGAGGAATTCCTGACGCTCTGCGAGCGGACGGAGCCGGAGCAGGTGACGCTGGTGCCGGACGATCCGAGCCAGGCGACGTCCGACCACGGCTTCGACTTCCGCCGCGACGGCGAGATGCTGAAGCCGATCGTGGCACGGCTGAAGGGGAAGGGCATGCGCGTGTCGCTGTTTGCCGATGGCGAGGGTGACGTGGAAGCGGTGCGGCTCGCGAAGGCGACGGGGGCGGATCGAATCGAGCTCTACACCGGGCCCTATGGCGGCTGCTACGACAATCCCGAAAAGGCCGCCGCGATCGTCGAGAAGCTCGGGCAAACGGCCGACGCGGCGAAGGCCGAAGGGCTCGGCGTCAATGCCGGCCACGACCTCACGGTCGCGAACCTGCCGCCGCTGGTCAAGCGCATTCCCCATCTGGCAGAGGTTTCCATCGGCCATGGCCTGACGGCCGATGCACTGGAATTCGGGATGGCGGAAACGGTGCGCCGATTCCGCCGCGCCTGCGGCCAGACCGTCTGATCATTCCGCCGCGACGGCAGCCATCTCGGGAGAGAGCGCGAAATCCACGGCGGCGCCGGCATGAACCGTCGTCGAATCGATGCAGGGCAGGGGCAGGGTCTTCGGATCGAGCAGAAGGCAGATTTCCGTACAGCCGAGGATGACGCTATCGGCACCGGCGGCTTTCGCTTTCTCGATCATGGCCAAGGCACGGTCGCGCGAGTCGCCCCTCACCGATCCGGCACAGAGTTCGCTGAAGATGATGTCGTGCATGGCAGTCCGGTCTTCGGAGTCCGGGACCATCACGTCGATGCCCAGCGTCTTCATCCGGTCCGTATAGAAACCGTGCTCCATCGTGTATCGGGTTGCGAGCAGGAGGGGGCGCGTCAGTCCCTGGGCGCGTAGCGCCGCCGCGGTCTCATCGATGATGTGGATGAGCGGGATGCGGACGGCACCCGCGACCTCATCCGCGATGAGGTGCATGGTGTTGGTGCAGATCAGCACGCAGGATGCACCCGCCGCCTCAAGCCGCCTAGCACTATCCGCCAGCACCTTGGTCGCAAGATCCCAGCGACCGGCCTTCTGCATCTCGACGATCTTCGCGAAGTCCACGGAGTGCAGCAGGATATCGGCGGACGCCAGCCCGCCACGGCGGGCGCGCACCGTCTCGTTGATCAGGCGATAGTAGACCGCGGTGCTCTCGAAGCTCATTCCGCCGATCAGACCGATGCTTTTCATCGTTTTCCCCTTCTGGACATTGCCGAGAAGTTAGAGCGCATCTGCGTCCGGGTGGATGCAATCTTCAGCCCGTTGATGCTGATTGGCGCACGTCTGTTGCGTTAAATTGTCAAATGAGGCATGCAGAGTGCGTATGATGGAGAAATGGCGATGCTGGATCAGCGCGATCGGAAAATACTGGATCTACTGCAAAGGAATGCCGGGATGCCGGTGGCGGAGGTGGCGGAGCAGGTAGCTCTTTCCCCGTCCGCCTGTTCGCGGCGCATCCAGAGGCTCGAGGAGGCGGCATATATCCGAGGCAGGATCGCGGTGCTTGACCGGGAACGCATCGGCGTGCCAACGACTGTCTTCGCACTGATCAAGACCGCGCACCATTCCGACGACTGGATCGAGACTTTCCGGAAGTCGATCAGCGACATCGGCGAGATTGTCGAGGCGCATCGGCTGACGGGCAGCTACGACTACATCCTCAAGGTCGTGTTGCCCCGCGTGGAGCATTACGACGTGGTCTATCGGCGGCTGGTCAAGCGGATCGAGCTGTTCGATGTCTCCGCCTTCATCTCTATGGAGGTGCTGAAGAGCGGCGAGGCCTTGCCCGTGGACTACGCCCGCTAGCCATAGAAGCTGATGGTTTGCCGCGAGGGTTCGCGCTTGCCGTCAGTTTCTGGATGCGAGCGCCTTGTCGTTGTTGCACTGGGCAATCTCGAGCTGCCTGACAGACAGTATCTTCGTGATCCGTTCTTCGCCGTCGGTCTCCACGGACATGCAGACGCAGGCATAGCCGTAGGACGAGCCATTGACCTCGACAAACTCTCCTTCTGTCAGGTCCGGAACCAGTTCCATGCCCTCCGGCCCTTCCGGGCGGTCGGGGTCCTGCGTCATGAGGGTCCAGGTCTTCTCGCTATCCTCCAGCCACCAGTTGCGCGGGGTCGGGTTGTCGAGCCAGCCGCACCGCATCTCCGCGGCCTGCGCCAGGGACGGGAGGAGCAGGCACGCAGCAACCGCGAGGAGGGCTGTTCTGTTGAATGTCGGCTTCATCGTTCGGGTCTCCGCCGCAGCTCATATGGTCTGCCATTGATGCAATGAATCCCCTTGACGAGCAATGCAGACTTCCGCATAAGGCTAACAAGAACCGTACCGTACGGTACCAGTCTGTTGGAGCGAATGTCGTGATTGCCGATGCCGGCCGGATGCCTGAATTTACACCCCGCCAGAACGAGGTTCTGGAACAGGCGTTGCGCCTGCTCGTGGAGGGTGGCGACAGGGCGTTGACGACGTCCGGTCTGGCCAGGGCCGCGAACTGTTCCAAGGAAAGCCTCTACAAGTGGTTCGGAGATCGCGACGGCCTACTTGCTGCGATGATCGCGCACCAGGCAAGCAAGGTGCGGACGTTCGAGCGCGGCAAGGAGAAGCTGACGCCCGAGAACCTTCGGGAACATCTGGAAACCTTTGCCCGCGATTTGCTGGAGGTTCTGTCCGGCGATATTTCGCTTGCGCTGAACCGCCTGGCAGTCGGCCAGTCGGGTCGGGACGGCTCGAAGCTCGGCAAGCTTCTTCTGGAGCACGGGCGTCGGCAGATCGACCGTCGCGCGATCGGCCTTATGGATGCGGGGAAACGTGCCGGCCTTCTGCGCTTCGACGATGCGGACGCCGCCTATCATACGCTCTATGGCCTCGTCGTCTCCGACCTGCATGTTCGCATGCTGCTCGGCGAGCCGGGGCTCAAGGACAATGCGCGCCAGGCGCGGAGGGCGGTGGATGCCTTCCTGACGCTTCACGGAACGCGCCAGGAATCGGGGGAGGCGGTGCGCTTCTCCTCGGGACGATAAGCACCATCAACAACGAACACGCATAGGGAAGGACATATACGATGCGCGTCTATTATGATCGCGATGCCGATCTCAACCTCATCAAGTCGAAGAAGGTCGCCATTATCGGCTACGGTTCCCAGGGTCGCGCACATGCGCTGAACCTGAAGGACTCGGGTGCCCAGAACGTGGCGATTGCCCTGAAGGCAGGTTCCCCCACGGCCAAGAAGGCCGAGGCCGACGGCTTCAAGGTGATGACGGTTGCCGAAGCAGCTGGCTGGGCGGACCTGATGATGATGGCAACGCCGGACGAGCTGCAGGCCGACATCTACAAGAACGACATCGCCGGCAACATCCGTGACGGCGCCGCCATCGCCTTCGCCCACGGTCTCAACGTCCATTTCGGCCTGATCGAGCCGAAGGCATCGGTCGACGTCGTGATGATTGCCCCGAAGGGCCCGGGCCACACCGTTCGCGGCGAATACCAGAAGGGCGGCGGCGTGCCGTGCCTCGTCGCGGTTCATCAGAATGCATCCGGCAACGCACTTGAACTCGCGCTCTCCTACGCCTGCGGCGTCGGCGGCGGCCGTTCGGGCATCATCGAGACCAACTTCAAGGAAGAGTGCGAAACCGACCTCTTCGGCGAGCAGGTCGTTCTTTGCGGCGGTCTGGTCGAGCTCATCCGCGCCGGCTTCGAAACGCTGGTGGAAGCTGGCTACGCTCCGGAAATGGCCTATTTCGAGTGCCTCCATGAAGTGAAGCTGATCGTCGACCTGATCTACGAAGGCGGCATCGCCAACATGAACTACTCGATCTCCAACACGGCCGAGTGGGGCGAATATGTCACCGGACCGCGCATCATCACGGAAGAAACCAAGGCCGAGATGAAGCGCGTGCTGAAGGACATCCAGACCGGCCGCTTCACCTCCGAATGGATGCAGGAATACCGCTCCGGCATGGCACGCTTCAAGGGCATCCGCCGCATGAACGACAGCCACCAAATCGAAGAAGTCGGCGAAAAGCTGCGCGGCATGATGCCGTGGATCGGCAAGAATAAGCTGGTCGACAAGTCGGTCAACTAATAGTCACCTCGATCAAGCTGACGCCGCGTTTTCATGCTGAAGACGCGGCGTTCGCTTTTGCCTCGTCCGGATTGCTCGCGCGTTCCATGCTCCTGCGCGATGGAGACAAAGTTACATAAGTTGCGATAGGTCAGTATTGCTTACCTATCGCAACTTATGTAAAGCTGTTGCAAACAAAATTGAAACATGAGGAAACATCCGGTGCTTGATTGGGAACATATCTTCGCCACGCGTTCTTCCAGGATGCGCGCATCTGAAATCCGGGAGCTGCTGAAGCTCCTGGAGCAGCCGGACATTATCTCCTTCGCAGGTGGCATTCCGGACCCGGCGCTGTTCCCGGACGAAGCATTCAAGCAGGCCTATGCCGACATCTTTTCCGGGCCACAGATCAATGCGGCGCTGCAGTACTCGGTCAGCGAAGGTTATAAGCCGCTGCGCGAATGGCTGGTTGGCGAGATGGCGAAGATCGGTATTCCCTGCAGCGTCGACAATGTCTTCATCACCTCCGGCTCGCAGCAGGCGC
This sequence comes from Pseudorhizobium banfieldiae, assembly GCF_000967425.1. Lineage (NCBI taxonomy): Bacteria > Pseudomonadati > Pseudomonadota > Alphaproteobacteria > Hyphomicrobiales > Rhizobiaceae > Pseudorhizobium > Pseudorhizobium banfieldiae. Next base: position 2,019,691 of record NZ_FO082820.1, on the reverse strand, counting down.
TGGACTACCTCGGCAAGCTCTTCCTGTCGCCGAAGGATACCGCACTTGTCACATGGCCGACCTATCTGGGCGCGCTGCAGGCCTTCAACGCCTATGAACCAACCTACGACCAGCTGTCGCTGAACGGCAACCGCACGCCGGACGGCTATCGCGAGGCTGCTGCGAAGGCAGGCGGCGCGGTCAAGTTCGCATACCTCTCGTCCGACTTCTCCAATCCGACGGGGGAGACGGTGGATCGCGCAGGTCGCGAGAAGCTGCTGGAACTGGCGGACGAACTGGATGTCGCGATCATCGAGGATGCCGCCTACCAGAACCTGCGCTACGACGGCGAGCCCGTGCCGCCGATCATGGCGCTCGACATCGCCCGCAATGGCGGGATCGAGAACACGCGGACGATCTACAGCGGCAGCTTCTCCAAGACGCTCGCCCCGGGGCTTCGGGTGGGCTTCGTCGTCGCTGCGATGCCGGTCATCCGCAAGCTGGTGCTGATGAAGCAGGCCGCCGACCTGCACTCCTCGACGATCAACCAGATCGCCATCGCCCATGTCGCGGAACGCATATTCCCGGAGCAGGTGGCCAAGATCAAGAAGGCCTACAGCGCCCGCCGTGACGCGATGCTTGCGGCGCTCGACAAGTACATGCCCGCCGGCGCCACCTGGACTAAACCCGAGGGCGGCATGTTCGTCTGGGTGCGACTTCCGGAAGGCATGGACGGCGCTGAGCTTCTGGCTCGGTCGATCCAGACGGAGAAGGTTGCTTTCGTTCCGGGCAAGGCTTTCTACGCGGATGGTTCGAACAACAATACCCTGCGGCTCTCCTTCTCCTGCGCAAGCGAAGCGATGATCGAGGAGGGCATCCAGCGCCTCGGTCGCCTGATCGGCACGGCAGTCGCCGAAGCGGCGTGATGTGTCCGACATTGGAAGGCGCCCGGGTTCGCGGGCGACTTCCGCCGTCCACAGCAGGACGGCGCACTGTCACATGACTGTTAGACGGCTGTGATTTAGCGGGGCATCCCATCAGGAAGGATCCCCCATGAACAAGATCGTCTCAGCAATCTCCACTCTTGCAGCCACAGCCCTGCTTGCGGGCGCTGTCGAGGCCGCGGATCTCGTGATCTATACAAGCCAGCCGAACGAGGACGCGCAGGCCACCGTCGACGGTTTCAAGGTCGCCAATCCCGGTCTCGAGGTCGAATGGGTTCGCGACGGCACACCGAAGATCATGGCGAAGCTCATGGCCGAGATCGAGGCCGGAAATCCGGTCGCAGACGTCCTGCTGATCGCCGATACCGTAACGCTCGAGCGGATGAAGCAGGCGGGGCAGCTGCTTGCCTACAGGTCGCCGGAGGCGAAGAATCTGGATGCGTCCCTCTACGACGCCGATGGTCACTACTACTCCACGAAGCTGATCACCACCGGCATCATGTACAACACCCAGGCCGGCATGAAGCCGGCAAGCTGGAAGGACCTTGCCAAGCCGGAAGCCAAGGGCCTCGTTGCCATGCCGAGCCCGCTGACGTCGGGTGCGGCCCTCATCCATGCCCAGACGCTGACCGGTGTCAACGGCCTGGGCTGGGACTACTACCGGCAGCTCAAGGACAATGGTGCCATCGCCGCCGGCGGCAACGGCGCCGTGCTGAAGTCGGTCGCCTCGGGCGAGAAGGCCTATGGCGTGGTCGTCGACTACCTGCCGATCCGCGAAAAGGCCAAGGGGGCGCCGGTCGAATTCGTGTTCCCGGAAGAGGGTGTTTCGGCCGTGACCGAGCCGGTCGCAATCCTGTCCTCCACGAAACATCAGGAAGCTGCCAGGAAGTTCATCGACTACATCCTCTCGGACGAGGGCCAGAAGGTGCAGCTCGACCTCGGCTATATCCCGGCCCATGATGGTCTCGGCGTTCCGGCTGGCTTCCCGCCGCGCGAGGAGATCAAGGTTCTGCCGCTCAATGCTGCAGATGCCCTGAAGAACTCGGAACAGGATCTGAAGTCCTTCTCCGATATCTTCGACACCGCCGGCTGATTGCGCCACCTGCAATGCCATCCTCGGCTTATTCCAGAAACAGCCAGCCGCGCTGGCTGTTTCCTTTTGTCGCCATAGTCATCGTTGTCCTCAGCGTTCTGCCGCTTGCCCGGCTTGCCGTGACCGGCATCGCCTCCACACTGAAAGGCGATGCGGGACGATTGCTTGCCGACCCGGCGCTCTGGGACGCCACGCTCAACACGTTGACGACATCCTTCCTCGGGGTGGTGGCAGCGGCCATCCTCGGCGGAAGCTTTGCCGTCCTGCTGACGCTGTTCGACGTACGGGGCAGGAATGCCCTCGGCTTCCTGTTCATGCTGCCGATGATGATCCCGCCGCAGGTGACGGCGCTCTCCTGGATCGGCCTGACAGGCCCATCGAGCACGCTGCTCAAGGCAATCGGAATGGCGCCGCCGCTCGGCAGCCCACAGCCGCTCTATTCCATCGGCGGGATCGCGCTCCTTTTCGGGGTCCAGCATGCGCCGCTCGTCTACCTGGCCATGCGGGCCGGCCTGCTCGCGTTGCCCAAGGAGGGCGTCGAGGCGGCACGGCTTTCGGGGGCTTCCTCCTGGCGCGTGCTGATCGACATCGTCCTGCCGCTCGCCATGCCCGGGCTCGTCGCCGGTGCGGCGATCGCATTCGTCTCCGGCGTCGGCAATTTCGGAATCCCGGCAATCCTCGGTATTCCTGCCTCGATCTATACGCTGCCGACGCTGATCTATTCTAAGTTTGGGAGCTTCGGGCCGATGACCTTCTCCGATATCTCCATCATCTCAGCCCTGATCACGCTCCTTGCACTCGTCGGGCGGTCGGTGGAGACGCGCGTCTTGCGGGGACGCGATTTCCGCACCATCGGCCACTCCGGGCAAGCTGAACTCTTCACTCTCGGTCGCCATCGCCGGGCGGTGGAAGTGCTTCTCTGGGGTCTGACCTATGTCATCCTCGTCCTGCCGTTCCTGGCGCTTCTGGCAAGCTCGCTCGCGCCGGCCTACGGTGTGCCGCTGACGGTGGAAACGGCGACGCTGCACGCTTACGAGGAGGTGCTGCTGCGGCAGTCGGTGACGCGGACTGCCTTTGCGAATTCCCTCACGCTGGCACTCGCGAGCGCACTTGGGCTGCTGCTGATCTCCGTACTGCTCGGGTACTATATCGTTCAGACAAGGAGCCGGCTGGCGGGCCTGGTTGGCGCGCTCGCCGAGATACCCTATGCCCTGCCGGGCATCGTGCTGGCGGTTGCCTTCATCCTGCTCTTCGCTGCTCCGTTGCCTGTTCTTGGTGTCTCGATCTACGGAACTGCCTGGATCATCCTCATCGCCTATCTTTCCAGCTTCCTTGCGGTCAGCCTCAAGCCGGTCGTCAGCGCCTACCGGCAGCTCGACCCGTCGCTGGAAGAGGCAGCTCGCCTTGCCGGCGCCGGCTTTTCCCGGCGAATGCGTGATGTGATGGTGCCTATGATCGCCCCGGCGGCAGGTTCATCGGTGATCTTGGTCTTCCTGATCGCCTGCAACGAATTGACCATATCGGCGCTGCTGTGGTCGGCGGGGACGCAAACCCTCGGGGTCGCTATCTACAATCTCGACGACAGCGGCAGCTTCAATCTCGCTGCAGCGCTCTCGGTGCTGGTCGTCCTTCTGGTGGTTGTCCTCATGCTCTTTCTCGAACTGATGGCGCGCCGTCTGCCCGTCGGAGCCCTGCCATGGCGCCGCTGATCCTCAACAGCCTCGAGAAGCGCTTTGCCAATGCTGCCCCGGCGGTGCGGGATCTTTCGCTGACCGTCCGGCAGGGCCGCTTCCTGGCATTGCTGGGGCCTTCCGGATGCGGCAAGACGACGGTGCTGCGGATGATCGCCGGCTTCGAGCAGCCGACCGATGGTTCCATCCTGCTTGGCGAGCGTCTGCTTGCCGACGCCGCCACGATGCTGCCGCCCGAGCGGCGCAACATGGCGATGGTTTTTCAATCCTACGCTCTTTGGCCGCACATGACCGTGGCAGAGAATGTCGGCTATCCGCTGAAAGTGAGGGGCGTGGTGAGGGAGAAGGCGCGGCAGAAGGTGCGGGAGGCGCTGTCGGCAGTGCGGCTGGAGGCATATGCGGATCGGCGGCCGGCGGCCCTTTCAGGTGGGCAAAGGCAACGCGTGGCTCTGGCCCGCTGCCTCGTCACCGAACCGGATGTGGTTCTGCTCGACGAGCCGCTCGCCAATCTTGACCGGCACCTGCGACAGGAGATGGAGGAAACCTTCCGGGAGTTTCACGCGCGGTCTGGCGCTACGATGATCTACGTCACCCACGACCAGAGCGAGGCCATGGCGCTGGCGACCGACGTCGCGGTCATGTCCGAGGGGCGGCTGCTGCAGGTCGCGCCGCCGGAGGAGATCTATGCACGTCCGGAAGGCCGTGTGGTTGGCGGACTGGTGGGGCAGGGGTCGATCCTGTCGGTCCGCTCGAATCCGGGGGCAAGCCGGAGACTGGAATGGCTGCATCTGCGGGAAGCGATCCTCGGCTGTGACAGGAGCCAGCCGCAGGTCGATGTTCTGGTGCGGCCGCAGGACGTGGTGCTTGATGCGGCCGGGATCGAAGCAGAGGTCACCTCTGCCTTCTTCGAGGGCGAGCGCTACGCGCTGCGGCTGCAGATTGCGGGCGGCCAGTCACTGCGCGCATTCTCAAGACACCCGTTGCGACAGGGGGAGATCGTTCGGGTGGTGCTTCAGTCCGGGTGGCGGTTGTAACTCCGGGTGCCGGCGGGCATAACAGCTTTCCATCCAGGAATTGGAAATGACCGTCCGCCTCGCCACCTTCAACATCGAGAACCTCATCACCCGCTTTGATTTCTCGGGATTCCGCAACCAGTTGCGTCGGGATCGCGTCATGCGTCTCTATGACGTCGGAAGCAAGGACGCCTATGAGCAGATGGAGCAGGCGCGGGTCGTGGCATCGACCGATGATACGCGACAGCTCTCCGCGCTCGCAATCGCCGACGCCGATGCCGAGATCCTCTGCCTGCAGGAGGTGGACAACATGCCCGCCCTGCACGCCTTCGAATACGGCTACCTCTTCCGGATGGTCGGACATGGTTACATGCAGAAGTACCTGGTTGAGGGCAATGATTCCCGTGGCATCGACGTGGCGGTGCTGATGCGCGAGAAGACGCGTCACGGGCAGCCGATCGAACTCGTGGACATCCGCAGCAACGCCATGCTCACATATGCCGACCTCGATCTCTTCAATGAGGCGCTGGCGGAAACCGTCAAGCCGCACGACAAGGTCTTCAAGCGTGATTGCCTGGAGCTTGACCTGAAGATCGGCGGGCGTCCGCTGACGCTCTATGTCGTGCATTTCAAGTCGATGGGCAATGCGCGGGAGCCGGGCGACGGGCGGATCAGTACCATGGCGGTGCGTTCGGCCGAGGCGGCCGCAGTGCGCAGAATCATCGAGGATCGTTTCGGCGCCAGCCATGCGGCAAAGAAGAATTTCGCGATCTGCGGCGACATGAACGATTATCAGGAGAAGGTGATCGTCACCGGCAGCCGTCGCCTGGGCTACAGGTTCGACCATGTTCGCGAGGACATGAGCGCGCTGGACGTGTTTTCGGCAGATGGCTTTGCGGTCAACCCGGTTGAGCGGCGCGCCGAACTTGATCGCTGGACCCTCTATCATGCCCGCGGCCCCGAGGAGCAGCACCTCTGCCAGCTCGACTACATCTGGTTGTCCCCGGCGCTCGCGGCACGCAACGCTACGGCGGTACCTGAAATCGTCCGCGGCGGTCAGCCCTACCGGACGCCGTTTCCGCCTGGACAAGAGGTCGAGCGGTTTCCGCGGATCGGCTGGGACCGTCCCAAGGCGTCCGATCATTGCCCGGTGGTGATGGAACTGAGCCTCTAGGTATCTCCACAACGTCAACGATGTCGTTCGTGGCGGGTTGCGTCCATGGGCCGGGTCGGGCAGGTTGCAATCCGGAGATTGCAGTGCAGGGAGTGACGATGGCGCGCCGCTACGGGATTTACGACGTGTTCACGGACCAGGTTCTTGCGGGTAACCCGTTGGCGATCATTTTCGACGGTGACGATCTCGACGACGAGACGATGCAGGCGGTCGCCCGCGAAATGAACCTGTCGGAGACTGTCTTCGTCCAGAGGGCGACCAATGCCGCCCATGCTGCGAGCCTGAGGATCTTCACGCCGGCGCGAGAACTTCCGTTCGCAGGCCACCCGACCGTCGGCACTGCCGTGGCGCTGGCGGAGTTGCAGCGAGGGCATGAAGGCGACATCGACATGGTCTGCGTGCTGGAGGAGAAGGTCGGGCCCGTGCGCTGTGCGGTGCGGCTTCGCGAGCACGCCGCGAGCTTCGCGGAATTCGACCTGCCGAGAACGCCCACCAAGGTCGATCTTCCGCTGGATATGCAGGGGCTCGCCGATGCGCTCAGCCTGCAGGTCGGTGCGATCGGTTTCGAGAACCACCGTGCCTCGATCTGGAGCGCGGGGGTGCCGTTCATCATGATACCGGTTCACGGCCGAACAGAGGTCGACAGCCTGGAGTTCGATCCCGGTCTCTGGGAAAAGGTTGCCCCCTTCGCAGATGGCGGCCTCGCGGCTGCCTATGTGTACTGTCGGGGCGGGACGCATCATCATGCGAAGTTCCACGCGCGCATGTTCTCTCCCGACATGGGGATTACGGAGGACCCGGCGACAGGCTCTGCCGTTGCCGCGCTTGCCGGTGCCGTCCATCATTTCGATGCGCTGCCCGACGGCCATCACCCGCTTCTGGTGGAGCAGGGCGTCCAGATGGGCCGTCCTTCCTACATTCACCTGCACATCGACGTGAAGGAAGGGCGCATCGCCCGGGCCCGCATCGGGGGCGAGGCCGTGCGGCTGGCCCGGGGGACACTGGAGCTCTGACCCATCCGTCGATGCAAGCTCTTTCTGGCCGAATTTATTTTCGTTCGACGCTGGACAAGCAATTCGTTCCCCATTATACGCCCTCACACACCGGCGGCGCACGGCTTGCGGCGGACGGAATTCGGGTGATTAGCTCAGTTGGTAGAGCAGCTGACTCTTAATCAGCGGGTCGTAGGTTCGAGCCCTACATCACCCACCAAATCCAAGATTCTTCAGCTTTTGCAGCCAGACGACGCGCCCGTCTCCGTTTCCGAATCCGCTTCTATCTGCCTGCCGTTCCAGCCTCCCGTCTCGACCACGGCCCGACCGGCAGGCTTGCGGTGCGTGTGGCCAATGCCGTATCTGGGCGCATGACAAGCGATACCGATCCGATTGCCGACCTTGCGCGCGACCTGCGGCTGAATGCTGCGGCATTCATCGTCACGATCTATGGTGACGTAGTCGTGCCGCGCGGGGGCGTGCTCTGGACCGGCACCCTGATCGATCTCTGCGCCCGCGTCGGCATCAACGAGTCGCTGGTGCGGACCGCCGTGTCGCGGCTGGTTGCCGCGCGCCAGCTTCAGGGGGAGCGGATCGGCCGGCGCAGCTACTACCGGCTGGATGCCTCTGCGCGGGCGGCCTTCGACCAGGCGGCCGGGTTGCTCTATGGGCAGGATGTCCCGGCCCGTGGGTGGCAGGTTATCCATGCTCCGGAACTTTCTCCGGAGGAGGGGCGGCGGCAGCGACTGGGACATATGGGCGGTGCCGTCTTCATCCGGCCGGATCGCGGGCAGGCCGCACCTTCCGGCGCACTGACACTGCATGCCGTCGATTCCGACGACCCAGCGGGTCTTGCCCAATTCTGGGATCTCTCCGCCCTGCAGGCCGGTTATCAGGAGATCATCGAACGCTTCGCGCCGCTCGAGCGGTCGATATCCGCCCGCACCTTGTCGGACGCGGATGCTCTGATGGCGCGGCTGCTGCTCGTGCACGCCTATCGGCATGTGCTTCTGCGCGACCCGCGTCTACCGCAGGCGGCGCTGCCGTCCGGCTGGAGCGGCCATGATGCGCGGGACCTGTTCCGCCGGCTGTACCTGCGCCTCACGCCTGCCGCGGAACGCCATATCGCCGCCCGGTGCGAAGGGGAGGATGGGGCGCTGCCGGCACAGACTGTAGCCAGTAGGGATCGCCTTCTCGAGCCAACTATCTGATCAAGTGACTCATTTTAGTTCCGTCACACCGCGCAGGGGGCTACATGACTCAACACATCACGCGAACATCAAAAAAACCACTTTGCATGTGATGTTTTAGACGCTATAAGTTGACCGATCGGTCGGTGAATGGGAAGAGCGCGCTCGCGACCGGAAGGCCGAATGGGAGGAATGATGCGTAACGCCTATATCTGTGATGCGGTCCGGACGCCGATCGGGCGCTATGGCGGCGCTCTGGCGCAGGTGCGCGCCGACGATCTCGCCGCACTGCCCCTGAAGGCTCTGATGACGCGTAATCCGGGCGTCGACTGGTCGGCCGTGGACGACCTCGTCTATGGCTGCGCCAACCAGGCAGGCGAAGACAATCGCAATGTCGGCCGCATGGCCGCTCTCCTTGCCGGGATGCCGGTCGTCGTTCCGGGCACCACCGTCAACCGGCTGTGTGGTTCGGGCATGGATGCAATCGGGATGGCAGCCCGTGCGATCAAGGCGGGCGATTGTGATTTCGTCATCGCCGGTGGTGTCGAGAGCATGAGCCGTGCACCTTTCATCATGCCGAAGGCCGAGACCGCTTTCTCGCGCTCAAATGCCGTCTACGACACCACGATCGGCTGGCGCTTCGTCAATCCCAGGATGAAGGCGGAGTTCGGCATCGATTCCATGCCGCAGACCGCCGACAATGTGGCCGCCGATTTCGCGGTCAGCCGCGCCGACCAGGATGCTTTTGCTGCCCGCAGCCAGGCGCGCTGGGCGGCTGCGCAGGCGGCCGGGCTATTCGCCGACGAGATCGTGCCGGTTACCATTCCCCAGAAGAAGGGCGATCCCGTCGTCGTCGATACCGACGAGCATCCGCGTCCCGGTACGACCGTGGAGCAACTGTCCAGGCTCAAGGGCGTGAACGGCCCTGACCTCAGCGTGACGGCCGGCAATGCGTCCGGGGTCAACGATGGCGCGGCAGCGCTTGCCGTCCTTTCCGAGCAGGCGGCGTCGGCACAGGGGCTGACGCCGAAGGCGCGGATCGTCGCCATGGCGGCCGCCGGCGTGGAGCCGCGGATCATGGGCATCGGCCCGGCGCCAGCAGCGAAGAAGGTTCTGGCGCGCGCCGGCCTCACCATCGAGCAGATGGATGTGATGGAGTTGAACGAGGCTTTTGCCAGCCAGGCTCTGGCGACGCTGCGTGATCTCGGTCTGCCGGATGATGCGCCGCATGTGAACCCGAATGGAGGCGCCATCGCGCTTGGGCATCCCCTCGGGATGTCCGGCGCGCGCCTCGTGATGACCGCGATGTACCAGCTTCACCGCACCGGCGGACGCTATGCGCTCTGCACGATGTGCATCGGTGTGGGGCAGGGGATCGCCATGATAGTCGAACGCGTCTGAACAGGGAGGAGCCCCCCATGTACGCACAGATGGTAAAGGCCGAAGGCGCCAAGGCGCGCGAGGAGATGACGCCGGAAGAACAGGCTTTCCAGGACCGCATCGACCGGGGTGAGAAGATCGAGCCCAAGGAGTGGATGCCGGAAGGCTACCGCAAGACGCTCATCCGCCAGATCGGCCAGCACGCCCACAGCGAGATCGTTGGCCAGCTGCCGGAGGGCAACTGGATCACCCGCGCTCCGACGCTGGAGCGCAAGCAGATCCTGCTTGCCAAGGTCCAGGACGAAGCAGGCCACGGCCTCTACCTCTATTCGGCAGCGGAGACGCTCGGTGTCAGCCGCGACGAGCTGATCGAACTCCTGCACAGCGGCAAGATGAAATACTCGTCGATCTTCAACTATCCGACCCTGAACTGGGCCGATATCGGCGCGGTCGGTTGGCTGGTCGATGGGGCTGCGATCATGAACCAGGTGCCGCTGCAGCGGACCAGCTATGGTCCCTACAGCCGCGCCATGATCCGCATCTGCAAGGAGGAATCCTTCCACCAGCGCCAGGGCTACGACATCCTGATGAAGATGTGCCTGCAGGGCACGCCGGAGCAGAAGGCGATGGCGCAGGATGCATTGAACCGCTTCTGGTATCCGTCGCTGATGATGTTCGGCCCGTCGGACAAGGACTCGGTGCATTCGGCCCAGTCCATGCAGTGGAAGATCAAGATCAACACCAATGATGAACTGCGCCAGAAGTTCGTCGACCAGACCGTGCCGCAGGCCGAATACCTGGGCCTGACCATCCCTGATCCGAACCTGAAGTGGAACGGGGAGAAGGGCGGCTATGACTTCAGCGAGCCGGACTGGACGGAGTTCTTCGAGGTGATCGCCGGCAACGGCCCATGCAACGCCGAGCGCATGGAAGCGCGCGTCACGGCCTGGAAAGACGGCGCCTGGTTCCGCGAGGGGCTGCTCGCCCACGCGCAGAAGGAAGGGGCGCTTCGCGCCAGCGCGAAGGTCGCCGCAGAGTGAATTGCCGCGGGCCATCAGCCCGCAGTCCAACATCAAGTTTTTCCGGGAGGAAACAATCATGTCCAACGAATGGCCCCTTTGGGAAGTTTTCATCCGCGGCCAGCATGGCCTGAACCATCGCCATGTCGGCAGCCTGCACGCGCCCGACGCGGAAATGGCCATCCGCAACGCCCGCGACGTCTACACGCGCCGCAACGAGGGAGTCTCGATCTGGGTCGTGCGCTCGAACGACATCACCGCCTCCAGCCCGTCCGACAAGGGACCGCTGTTCGAGCCGTCGAACGCCAAGGTCTACCGTCACCCGACCTTCTTCGACATCCCGGGCGAAGTGGGGCACATGTGATGGCGACCGCCGTTGATCAGTCCGCATTCTTCGACTGGCTGCAGCGCATCGGCGACAATGCGCTGGTGCTGGGGCACCGCGTGTCGGAATGGTGCGGCCATTCTCCCGTCCTCGAAGAGGATATCGCGCTGGCCAACCAGGCCCTCGACCTGATCGGCCAGTGTCAGCTGTGGCTCGGCTTGGCCGGTGAAGTCGAAGGCAAGGGCCGCAGCGCCGACAATCTCGCCTATCTGCGCGATGCGGCGGATTTCCGCAACGTGCTGCTGGTCGAGCGCCCGAACGGCGATTTCGGCCAGACGCTGATGCGCCAGTTCCTGTTCGACGCCTTTCACATCAACCTCCTGCGGGCGCTGAAGACCTCGACAGACAAGCGCGTCGTCGATATCGCGGCCAAGGCGGAGAAGGAAGTTGCCTACCATCTGGAACGGTCGGCCGACCTGGTCATCCGGCTGGGCGACGGTACGGCGGAAAGCCATCGACGCATGGAGAAGGCCCTGAAGGCACTCTGGCCCTATACGGGCGAGATGTTCCATGATGATGCCGTCGACGTCGCAATGGCCGAAGCGGGGATCGCACCCTTGCCGTCATCGCTGCGGACCGCTTGGGAGGCTACCGTCAAGGCCGTGCTCTCCGAAGCCACGCTTCCCTATCCGGACACGGTCTGGCAGCACGGGATCGCCGGCGCGGGTGGCGGCAAGAAGGGCGTCCACTCGGAGCATCTCGGCTTCATCCTGGCGGAGATGCAGTTCCTGCAGCGCGCCTATCCGGGTAGCGTCTGGTAAGCGCCATGGAACAGGAGCGCAAGCCCGATACCGAGGAGGTTTGGCGCTGGCTGTCCGATGTGCCCGACCCGGAAATCCCCGTGATCAGCGTCACGGATCTGGGGATCGTCCGGCAGGTGAACTGGGAGGATGACACCCTGGTTGTCAAGGTCACGCCCACCTATTCGGGCTGTCCGGCGACCAGCATCATCAACCTCGACATCGAGAACGCCCTGCGCAGCCACGGCATCGACAGGATCCGCATCGAGCGTCAGCTGTCGCCAGCCTGGACGTCCGACTGGATCAACGCCGACGCGCGCGAAAAGCTGCGCGCCTACGGCATCGCACCGCCCATCGACGGTACTGCCGCCGACGGGCGCCTACTGGGACGGGTCGCGCGACTTTCGGGTCGTTCCAACATGACCGTTGCATGTCCGCGGTGCGGATCGACGAATACCGAGAAGATCAGCCAGTTCGGCTCGACACCCTGCAAGGCGAGCTATCGCTGCAAGGACTGCCTGGAACCCTTTGACTATTTCAAGTGCATCTGAGGATGCCTTCGCTTTTGCTAGGAACAACCCAATGGCACGCTTCCATCCACTGAAAGTGACAGATGTCCGGCGCGAAACCCGCGACGCCGTGGTCGTAACGCTTGCGCCCCGGGACGAAGACCGGGCGCTCTTCGACTTTACCCAGGGCCAGTATCTCACCTTCCGCCGGGAATTCGACGGCGAGGAACTGCGCCGCTCATATTCCATCTGCGCCGGCAAGGGGGAGGGGGTCCTGCGGGTAGGTATCAAGCGCGTCGACGGTGGCGCCTTCTCGACCTGGGCAAATGAGAACCTCTTGCCCGACGACGTGATCGAGGCCATGCCGCCGATGGGCCGTTTCTTCACGGCCATCGAACCCGAAGCGGCCAGGCAGTATCTCGGCTTTGCCGGCGGCTCCGGCATCACGCCGCTCCTCTCGATCATCAAGACGGTGCTCGCTAGCGAGCCGCAGTCGAAGTTCACGCTGGTCTACGCCAACCGGCAGATCAACTCGATCATGTTCCGCGAGGAACTGGAGGACCTGAAGAACCTCTATCTGGGACGGTTCTCGGTCATTCACGTCCTGGAGCAGGAAGGCCAGGAGATCGATCTCTTCACCGGTCGGGTCGACGCGGAGAAGATGAAGGGGCTGTTTACTCACTGGATCGATCCCAAGGCGGTCGATACGGCCTTCATCTGCGGCCCTGAACCGATGATGCTCGCAATTGCGGCGTCGCTTCGCGAACACGGGCTGACCGATGCCCAGATCAAGTTCGAGTTGTTCGCCAGCGGTCAGCCGGGCCGTGCAAAGCAGAAGGCGGTGTCGAAGGTTGCGGTCACGGCCGGAACCGGGGTCGAGGCCACGGTCACGCTGGACGGTGCAACCCGCACCTTCATCATGCCGCGCCAGGGCCAGACCATCCTCGAGGCTGCCATCGAGGCGAATATGGACGCTCCGTATTCCTGCAAGGCCGGTGTCTGTTCCACCTGCCGCTGCAAGGTGTTGGAGGGCGAGGTGGAAATGGCCGTCAACCACGCGCTGGAAGACTACGAGGTGCGTGCAGGCTATGCCCTGTCCTGCCAATCGACGCCGTTGTCCGACCGTGTCGTCGTGACCTATGACGAGTGAGGGTGCCGTGGCGGACATGATCCAGATCGAGGAGTACCTGGAGCAGGGCGGGGTTCTGTCCGCTCCGGACAATGCCCCGGCCCGCTATCGCGGCGAGCTGATGCGGCTGATGTCGTCCTTTGTCGACAGCGAGCTGGCGGCCTCGGCCGGGTTCGCCAACGCGATCAACCATGCGCCGGGCATCAAGGAACGAATTGCTGCGAGCCGGATCACCCTGGAGAAGGCCGATCATGCCGAGCGGGTGTTGAAGGTGATGGAAACCTTCGGAACGGATATCCAGCGCTACCAGCGCCAGCATGACTGGGCCGCTCGCGTCGCACGCGACGCCGAGGTCGGCGCGGCGCGTCAGGCGGGCGACATGCGCCTGTCGGTCTTCCACTATCCGATCGCGGGCTGGACCGATGCGGTCGTGATGAACGTCTTGCAGGGCCTGGCGACCGGCGTGCAGATGAGGGAGCTCACGGCGGTCTCTTACGGACCGCTCGCCGATGTGTTCCGCGAAATCGCGCCGCGCGAGACGCGCCATGCGGAACTCGGGTTTGAGGGGCTGGAGCGCATTGTCGTGACGCCTGAAGGAAAAGCCGAAGCGGAAGTCGCACTCTCCTACTGGCGACCCCGCGTGGCCGCTGGCTTCGGCGCCGCCAATTCCTCCCGGTTCGCGACCCTGAAGAAATTCGGGCTGCGCCACAGCCCCAATGAAGAACTGCTGGGCCGTTGGGAGGCTGAGCTTGCCGACCGATTGAACACGATCGGTCTCTGACACAATGACGCGGCCCAATTGCCCGCGCTCCATCCTGAACTAAAGGAAATGCAATGACTGCTGCCCCACGTCGTCTCGAGAGCTATGTCTGCGGAAGCTGGAACCCCGGCCGGAGCGAGGGGCAGCTTCTGTCCGACGCTGCGACCGGTGCGCCGGTGGCGCGCATCGATTCCTCCGGCATAGACTTCGCCGCCGTTCTCGACCACGGACGGCGGGTGGCTGGCCCAAAGCTGCGGGAAATGTCCTTCCATGACCGGGCGGCGATGTTGAAGGCACTCGGCCTGGCGCTCATGGAGCGGAAGGAGGAGTTCTACACGGAAAGCCTCCACACCGGTGCCACGCGCAGCGATGGCTGGATCGATATCGAGGGCGGCATCGGCACGATGCTGACCTTCGCCTCGAAGGCGCGCCGCGAGCTACCCAATACTCGTGTCCTGACCGATGGCGAGGTGGAGCCGCTGTCGAAGGACAACAGCTTCGTTGCCCAGCACATCCTGACGCCGATGCGCGGTGTCGCGATCCACATCAACGCCTTCAACTTCCCGATCTGGGGAATGCTGGAGAAGATTGCGCCGACACTGCTGGCCGGCGTCCCTTGCGTCGTCAAACCTGCATCGCAGACAGCATACCTCACCGAACTCTGCGTCCGTCGGATCATCGAGACCGGGATACTGCCTGAAGGCGCGCTGCAGCTGGTTTGCGGCTCTGTCGGCGATATGCTCGACCATGTGACGGGACAGGATGCCGTCACCTTCACCGGCTCCGCCTGGACCGGTCGCAAGCTCAAGTCGCATGCCCCGGTGGTCGCCAACTCGGTCCGCTTCACCATGGAAGCCGACAGCCTGAATGCGTCCATCCTTGGGCCCGATGCCGGTCCCGGCACGCCTGAATTCGACCTTTTCGTCAAGGAAGTCGCCCGCGAGATGACCGCGAAGGCGGGACAGAAGTGCACGGCCATCCGCCGCGTCATTGCCCCGCGCGCTCATGTCCAGGCGCTCGTCGCTGCACTCGGCGATCGTCTGGGCAAGACGACACTCGGCCTGCCGGCCGAGGAGACGACCCGCATGGGGCCGCTCGCCAGCCTCGATCAGCGGGAGGAGGTTCGGGCCCGCATCCGCGACCTGCAGGCCGATGCCGAGATCGTTGCCGGCAATCCGGACGAGGTGAAGACTGGTTCGGGAGATGCGACACAGGGCGCCTTCCTCAACCCGGTGCTGATGTATTGCGAGAAACCATTCGGTGCTAGCGCGGTGCATGAGGTGGAGGCGTTCGGACCGGTCTCGACGGTCAT
The DNA here is from genome assembly GCF_000967425.1 of Pseudorhizobium banfieldiae. Lineage (NCBI taxonomy): Bacteria > Pseudomonadati > Pseudomonadota > Alphaproteobacteria > Hyphomicrobiales > Rhizobiaceae > Pseudorhizobium > Pseudorhizobium banfieldiae. The sequence goes on along the minus strand of NZ_FO082820.1, from coordinate 2,004,381 downwards.
GCCTTACGACGACCTCGAAGAGGCCGTCGCGCTGTCGCACCTGGGCAAGGGGTCGCTGGTCTCGTCGATCTTCACCGACGATCCGGCCGTTGCAGCCGACGTCGTGCTGGGCGCAGCACCTTTCCATGGGCGTGTGCTGATCGGCAACCGCGCTTCCGCAAAGTCCTCGACTGGACACGGCTCGCCACTCGCGCCGCTCGTTCACGGTGGTCCTGGCCGCGCCGGTGGCGGGGAGGAGATGGGCGGCATGCGCGGTGTCAAGCACTACATGCAGCGCACTGCGGTGCAGGGCAGCCCGCGGCTCCTCTCGGCGGTGACAGGCCGCTGGGTGGATGGTGCGCCGGTGCAGCACGACGTTCATCCCTTCCGCAAGTCGCTTGCCGAACTGCGGATCGGGGACCAACTGGTCACGGCGGCCCGTCAGGTCACTCAGGAGGACGTGGAACACTTCGCGCACTTCACCGGTGATACCTTCTACGCTCACATGGACACGGAGGCCGCGCGGGCCAATCCCTTCTTCGATGACCGCGTGGCGCATGGCTACCTGATCGCGAGCTTCGCTGCAGGCCTGTTTGTCGAGCCCAATCCTGGTCCGATCCTCGCCAATTATGGCGTCGACAACCTGCGCTTCCTGACCCCGGTCTACTTCGGCGACACGCTTCAGGTGCGCCTGACCTGCAAGGAGATCAATCCGCGCGTCAGTGCGGAGCATGGGGAAGTGCGCTGGGACTGCCAGGTGACCAACCAGAACGGCGCAGTGGTGGCGCAGTACGACGTGCTGACGATGGTGGCCAAGACCTGGCCAGCCGTTGCCGCCCAGGCCGCGGAGTAACCGTCCGCCTGTAGCTACGGCGGGGTGTTGATGCAATCATCGACCCCGTCGCATTCCCTGATGGGGAGGCGGTGCCCATCGATGGGTATCACCTGGCCGTGGTGTGTGATGCGCTGCTCGCCACAGCGGCAGGATTTAGCGGACGGCCTTGATGCCCTCGAGGATCAGCGTGGTCGCGACATCCGCATAGTCTTCGCGGCTGATGCGACCGCCATCGCGGAACCACATGTACATCCAGTTCATCATGCCGAACAGAGACATGGTGACGGGTGTGAGCAGCGGACGCTCGCGATTGTTCAGCGCCGGGTTGAGGAGGTCGATGACAACCGAGAAGCGGCGGACGATATTACGCTCGACGCCAAGTATCTCGGCCTTCTGCTCATCGCTCAGCGTGTTGGTTGCGTTCAACTGCACCTTGTGCTGGTTGTCTGCTCCGCGATAGTTCTCCAGCACCGCGCCGACGAGCTTGCGAAGCCGCTCGCCGGGTGGGAGAGAAGGATCGTCGGCATCAGCGACGGCGGCGTCCAGCGTCTCAAGATGCGTGATGATGATTGCGAATATCAGCGCGTCCTTGCTGGGATAATAGTGGTAGAGCAGGGCCTTGGACACCTGAGCATGACTTGCGACCTGGGACATGGAAGCTTTTTCCATGCCTTGCGTCGCGAAGACTTCCGCTGCCTTGTCCAGAATACTGCGCTGCTTCTCTTCAAAATCCTGAGCTCGTGTCCGAGCCATGGCAATTCTTTCCAAAATATCTCGGGCCTCGCGGTCGTTGCTTGAATGCGACCCCGCGAGACCTGTTTCATCTAATGACTGCGGAGGTGCTTGTCACCCCGCGTGGATCACTCCTTCGGCCGGTTGTCGACGACGCGCTTCGCCTTGCCTTCCGACCGGGGAACGCCCCTCGGATCACAGACGAGAACACGCGTGGTGACGCCCACCACCGACTTGATGTGATGTGCAAGTTCCTTGGCCGAGAAGGCGCGTGCGTCCTCGGCGGACAGGTCGGCCGTGCATTCGACATGGACGGTCATGTTGTCCATCCGGCCGCTGCGCGTCAGTTCGATCTGGAAATGCGGCGCCAGTCCCTTGCACTTCAGGATCTGCTCCTCGATCTGGGTCGGGAAGACATTGACGCCGCGAAGGATGATCATATCGTCGCTCCGGCCGGTGATCTTCTCCATCCGCCGCATCGAGCGAGCGGTACCGGGCAAGAGGCGGGTAAGGTCGCGGGTGCGGTAGCGCACCATCGGCAGGCCTTCCTTGGTCAGCGTCGTGAACACCAGTTCGCCGAGTTCGCCATCCGGCAGCACTTCACCCGTCACCGGGTCGATGATCTCCGGATAGAAGTGATCCTCCCAGATGTGCAGGCCGTCCTTCGTCTCCACGCATTCCTGGGCAACGCCCGGGCCCATCACTTCGGAAAGCCCGTAGATGTCGACAGCATGCATGTCGAATGCTTCCTCGATCTCCTGCCGCATCGCGTTGGTCCATGGCTCAGCACCGAATATCCCCACCTTCAGGGAGGACGCCCGCGGGTCCAGTCCCTGGCGCCTGAATTCGTCGAGGATCGACAGCATGTAGCTCGGCGTCACCATGATGATCTGCGGCTTGAAGTCGTGCATCAGGGTGACCTGCCGCTCGGTCATTCCACCGGAGATCGGAATGACGGTGCAGCCCAGCCGCTCGGCGCCGTAATGTGCGCCAAGGCCGCCGGTGAAGAGGCCATAGCCATAGGCGTTGTGGAGCATGTCACCGGGGCGGCCGCCTGCCGCACGAATCGAGCGAGCGATGAGGTTCGCCCAATGGTCGATGTCGGCCGCGGTATAGCCGACCACCGTAGGCTTGCCGGTGGTGCCGGAGGAGCCGTGGATGCGCACCAGCTTGGACTGCGGCACGGCGAACATGCCGAAGGGATAGGTGTCGCGCAGGTCCTGCTTGGTGGTGAACGGGAACTTGGCGATGTCCTTGAGCGACTTCAGTTCCTCGGGATGTACATCCTGCTCGATGAAGCGCTTCCGGTAAAAGGGCGAGTTCTCATAGGCATGCTTCAGCGACCGTTTCATCCGATGGAACTGCAGCGCTTCGATCTCATCGCGCGATGCTGTCTCGATCGGGTCCAGGTCTTTCGGGTTCGGGGTCAGATCTTCCATGGCTTCCTCCCTTGGAATGCTGGCGCGGTCAGGCGTCGACCGGAACGTGGGTGCCCTTGACGGTGCGCGAGTGGCCGCGGAACTCGGCAACGTGGACGCCGTCCTGGTTGGTGATGCGGATGTCGTAGATGCCGGAGCGGCCGCGACGCGAGACCTCGGCGGCCGTGGCGGTCAACCGGTCGCCGATGCGGACCGGGTTGATGTAGGTGATCGAGCAGTGCTGTGCGACGACCATCTCATTATAGCTGTTGCAGGCGAAGGCGAAGGCGCTGTCGGCGAGGGTGAATATGTAGCCTCCATGGCAGTTGCCATGGCCGTTCGACATCGCCTCCGTGACAGTGACGGAGAGCGTCGCGTGGCCGGGCGCAATATGGTCCAGGCTCATGCCGAGCCGTTGGCTGGCCGCATCATCGTTCCACATCGCCCGTGCGGAGGCTTCGGCGAGTTCCTGTGGGCTCATTTCGGGAACGGCTTTCATCGGCCCTTGAACTCCGGCTTGCGTTTCTCGAGGAAGGCGGTGACACCTTCGGCATAGTCTGCAGTACGACCGGCCGTCCGCTGGCAGTCACGCTCCATGTCTAGGTGCATGTCGAGGCTGTTGGTCGCTGCCGCCTGGATTAGTCGCTTCGTGAGGCCCAGGCCGATGGTCGGACCGCCGGCAAGGCTCCCCGCGAGCGCCGTGGCTTCGTTGATCAATTGGTCATCATCCACGGCCTTCCAGATCATGCCCCACTCGGCGGCCTTCTCCGCCGTCACCGGTTCGGCCGTGAGCGCCAGCGCCTTGGCGCGCGGTTCGCCCAGTATGCGGGCAAGGCTCCAGCTGCCGCCTGCGTCGGGGATCAGTCCGATCTTGGAGAATGCCTGGATGAACTTGGCCGAACGGGCCGCCAGCACGATGTCGCAAGCGAGAGCGATGTTGGCGCCGGCGCCTGCAGCCACGCCGTTCACCGCGCAGACGACCGGCTTTTCCAGCGCTCGGATGAGCCGCAGGTTGGGATTGTAAAAGGTCTCGAGCGTGTGGCCGAGATCGGGGGCAGGGCCACCCTTGCGCGGGTCCCGGTCTCCGAGATCCTGCCCCGCGCAGAAGCCGCGTCCCGACCCGGTGATCAGAACGGCACGCACCTCCGAGTCGTCGCCGGCCTGCTCGAGCCCGGCGCGGAAGGCGAGGTGCATTTCCTCATTGAAGGAATTCAGCTTGTCTGGTCGGTTGAGGGTGAGCTTCAATACGCCATCGACAAGAGTCGACAGAACCGTTTCCGAACCGGTCATCTCTATCTCCCTGCCGCATCTCCCGGCGGCTCCTGAAGATTCTTGTTGCATAGTCCGACCGGTCGGTCAATTATAAAGGCGACCGGGGAGGAGCCCGGGTTGGGAGAATGCCATGACCGATCTGTTCAGCCGCCATCGCGCGCTTCTGGAGCGTGCCGTCACGGCACTGCACGAGCGCAGCTACTGGACACCATATCCGGAAGCCCCCAGCAGCAAGAACTATGGCGAGACGGCGAAGGCGGATGGCGAAGCCGCTTATGCGGGACTGACGGGAAAGCCCTTCCAACTCCCCGGCCATCCCGAATCGTCTCGCCGAGGCGCGGAAGTGTCCCCCTTCGGCCCCGAGCTCGGCATTACTTATCCCGCCTGTGAGCCGGCCGTCTTGATTGCCGCGGCGAGGAATGCAGCACCGGCACTGGCTGCGGCCGGGGTCGAGGCGCGCGTCGGCGTCTGCCTGGAGATCCTCCACCGCCTGAACCGGATGAGCTTCCTGATTGGTCATGCGACACAGCATACGACCGGACAGGCCTTCGCGATGGCGTTCCAGGCGGGCGGTCCTCATGCCCAGGATCGAGGTCTCGAAGCGGTGGCAGTGGCCTGGGAGGAGATGACCCGTTTCCCGACAGAGGCCCGGTGGGAAAAGCCGCAAGGCAAGGCCGCGCCGATCCTTCTCGAAAAGCACTGGACGCTGGTTCCCGCCGGTGTCGCCCTGACCATAGGCTGCAACACCTTTCCGACCTGGAACAGTTATCCCGGCCTGTTTGCGAGCCTCGCCACAGGTAATCCCGTCATCGTCAAGCCGCATCCGGCTGCCATCCTGCCGATGGCGCTGACGGTGCGCGTTGCCCGCGAGGTGTTGGCCGAAGAAGGCCTGCCCATGGACGCTGTGCTGCTGGCCGTGGATGCGCCGGGCGCGGAGATCACCACGGAACTGGCCACCGATCCGGCCGTCAAGCTAATCGACTATACGGGCTCCAACCAGTTCGGCGGCTGGCTGCGGGAGAATGCGCGACAGGCGCAGCTCTTCACCGAAGAGGCAGGTGTCAACAGCGTCGTCATCGCCGGGACGGACGACTTTGACGGCATGTGTGCGAACCTCGCCTTCTCTCTGTCGCTCTATTCCGGGCAGATGTGCACGGCGCCGCAGAACATCTACATTTCTGTCGACGGGATTGACACCGACAAGGGGCATCTGAGCTTCGACAGCGTGGCAGATGGCATCGGCAAGGCAATCGACGCGCTGCTGGACGATCCGGCGCGGGCAGCGGGCGTCTGCGGCGCTGTTGCCAATCCGGCAACGCTTGCCCGGCGCGACAGCGTCCGTGCCAGAGGCCGGGTGATCCGTGAGTCCGGCGCCTTGGGCGAGGGACGCACCGCCACACCGCTGCTGATGGCCGTAGACGCCGGTGACGCGCTCGCTGAATCCGAATGTTTCGGACCGGTGGCCTTCCTCGTCGCCACGAAGGATGCCGATGACGGCATCGCTCGGGCAACTGACCTTGCCGCACGCAAGGGCGCCATCACGGCTGCACTCTACGATACCGACGAGAACCGGATTGGGCGGGCCATCGCAGCTTTCACGGCAGCGGGCGTCAATCTGTCGATCAACCTGACCGGCAACATCTTCGTCAACCAGTCCGCTGCGTTCAGCGACTTCCACGTCACGGGCGCCAATCCGGCTGGCAATGCGAGCCTGACGGACACCGCTTTTGTCGCAACCCGGTTCCGCCGCGTCATGTGGCGGCGGACCGTCACTTCCTGATATCATCATCGCATCATTCTCGAGGAGGAGAGTAGAATGAAAAAGGCTCTGACCACTACCGCACTCGTACTTCTGGCCGGCCTCGGCCTGTCACCGGCCGCTCAGGCCGAGGTCCGCATCGGTGCCAGCGTTTCGGCGACGGGACCTGCCGCCTTCCTGGGCGACCCGGAGGCGAAGACGCTTGAAATGCTCGTCGAGGAACTGAATGCCGCCGGCGGCATCAATGGCGAGGAAATCAAGCTGGTGCTCTACGACGATGGTGGCGACCCGAACAAGGCGCGCACCTTTGCCACACGTCTCGTCGAGGATGACGAGGTCGTTGCCATCATCGGCGGCACCACGACCGGCACGTCCATGTCGATCCTTTCGGTAACCGAGGATGCCGAGATCCCGTTCATCTCGCTGGCCGGTGCGATCGACATCATCGACCCGGTGAAGCCGTTTACCTTCAAGACCCCCCATACCGACCGCATGGCCTGCCAGAAGATCTTCGAGGACATGAAGAAGCAGGGCTACACCAAGGTCGGCATGATTTCCGGCACCGACGGCTTCGGTGCCTCGATGCAGGCGCAGTGCAAGTCGGTTGTCGGAGACTACGGCATCGAGATCGTCGCCGACGAAACCTATGATCCCAAGGATGCCGACATGACGGCGCAGCTCACCAAGATCAAGGGTGCCGAAGGCGTGCAGGCGGTTCTCAACCCCGGTTTCGGCCAGGGCCCGTCCATCGTGACCCGCAACTACAAGCAGCTCGCAATCGACCTGCCGCTCTACCAGTCACATGGCGTAGCATCCGATGGCTTCATCGAGCTCGCCGGTGCCGACGCGGCAGAAGGCGTGCGTCTTCCCGGCACGGCGCTTCTGGTTGCCGGCCTGCTCGCGGATGACGATGCCCAGAAGCCGGTCGTCACGACCTACAAGACCGCCTACGAGGGCAAGTTCAAGGCGCCGGTCAGCACGTTCGGCGGCTATGCCCACGATGCCTTCCTCATTCTCACGGATTCCTTGAAGCGTGCAGGTTCGGCCGAGCCGGCCGCAATCCGTGACGCGATCGAGTCGACCTCCGGCCTCGCCGGCACGACCGGTAGCTACACTTTCTCTCCCGAGGATCACCTGGGTCTCGACCTGTCGGCGTTCCGCATGCTGGAAATCAAGGACGGTAAGTGGGCCCTGGTGGAATGATTGCCTGACCGGAGCCGGGTCCGCCGCGACCCGGCTCTCATGTCATCGTAACGGCCGCGCCCGGCTCTGCCGGACCGGCCAAGTGCAACCCTGCGACACCTATCCGAGCCGGAGAGCCTCATGTCGGAGCTTCTGCAATTCCTTTTCTCCGGCGTGACGGTCGGCGCGGTCTACGCGCTCGTCGCGCTCGGCTTCACGCTCATCTACAACGCTTCCGATGTGGTGAACTTCGCGCAGGGCGAGTTCGTCATGCTGGGCGGCATGATCACATGGTTCGTCTATGCCGCGGGGCTGCCCCTGCCGCTTGCTGCGCTGATCGCCATAGTGGCGACGGCGGCGCTTGGCGTTGCGATCAACAAGCTGGCGATCGAGCCGGCGCGCGGCGCGCCTGTCGTCTCGCTGATCATCATCACCATCGGCGCCTCCATCTTCATTCAGGGCGGCGCGCAGCTGATCTTCGACAAGCAGATTCACACGTTCCCGGCCTTCTCCGGCGACGAACCGCTCCGGATCGGCGGCGCGACGATCCTACCCCAGAGCCTCTGGGTGATTGGCGGTGCACTCGTGATCTTCGCAGGCTTGTGGGTCTTCTTTACCCGCACGCTCCTCGGTCGCGCGGTGCTGGCCACATCCAACAACCGGCTGGCCGCCCAACTGGTGGGGATCAACACGAATTTCGTTATGACCCTTTCCTTCGCGCTGTCTGCCGCGATCGGTGCCCTGGCCGGCGTGCTTGCGACCCCGATTACGCTGACCGCCTACAGTGTCGGGATCGGCTTTGCCCTCAAAGGCTTCGCCGGCGCCATGCTGGGCGGCATGGGCAATCCCAAGGGTGCGCTGGTCGGCGGTTTCCTCATCGGTCTGATCGAGGCGCTGACGGCCGGATACCTGTCATCGCAATACAAGGACGCGGCTGCGTTCATCGTGATCCTGCTGGTGCTGTTCTTCCTGCCGCATGGTCTCTTTGGACGCCAGGCGACGCAACGGGTGTAACCATGAAGCTGACACCCAAACAGGCCACCCTCCTCACGCTTGTCGTGCTGATCGCGCTGACGCCATTCTTCTTTCCCTCCGGCTACTACTACCGTGTCGGGGCACTGATCTTCGTGAACGGGCTTGCGGTCACCGGTATCGTGATCCTGACGGGATATGCGGGGCAGATCAGCCTCGGCCACGCCGGATTTGCGGGTATCGGCGCCTATGCCTGTGCGCTCGCTCCGGTCCATCTCGGCATCCACCCGGCCTTTGCGGTCGTGCTGGGCGCACTCATCTCCGCGGTGCTCGCGTGGCTCGTCGGCCGGCCGATCCTCCGGCTGAAGGGCTATTACCTGGCGGTCGCCTCGCTCGGCTTTGGCATTCTCGTGTCGATGGTGCTCAACAACGAACGGGAATTGACGGGCGGGCCTGACGGGATCGACGTGGCCGATCTCGGTCTGCGCGGACTGCTGAAGGATTTCGGAATGGACCTCACGAACGGCGAGTTCTGGTATTTCTTCTCCGGTCTCTGCCTGCTCCTCGGCGCCTGGCTCGCGCTCAACCTCTACAACAGCCCGACAGGGCGCGCGCTGAGGGCGCTGCACGGGTCCGAGATCGCCGCGCGAACGGTTGGTGTCGACGTCGCCCGGATGAAGCTCAACGCCTTCGTTGTCTCCGCCGTCTATGCCTCGGTTTCCGGCTCGCTCCTGGCGCTGCAGAACAAGTTCATCACACCCGACGTGGCAGGCTTTATGCATTCGATCGAGATGGTCACGATGGCAGTTCTGGGTGGTGTCGGCTCGGTCCTTGGCGCCATTTTCGGCGCCGGCATACTGACGTTGCTTCCGCAGGTCCTGACAGTCTTTGCCGAATACGAGCAACTGGTCCTGGGTCTGGTGATGATGCTGGTAATGATCTTCCTGCGCGAGGGGCTTCTGCCCTCGATCCTGCGCAAGCTGAGGGGGACGGGTGAATGAGCGACCGCGATAGCCAGATGACGCTTCTGTCCGTCGAGGGTCTCGGGATCACCTTCGGTGGCTTGAAGGCCGTCAACGACGTCAGCTTCCAGGTGAAGCCCGGAGAGATCGTTTCGGTGATCGGGCCGAACGGTGCCGGCAAGACGACGCTCTTCAACATGATCTCGGGCATCTATCAGGCCGGCAGTGGTCGCGTGGTGCTCAACGGCGAGGATGTCACGGGAATGGAGCCGCATCTGCTTGCCCGCCGCGGCATGAGTAGAACCTTCCAGAACCTGCAAATCTTCCAGTCTATGTCCGTGCTGGACAATGCCGTGACCGGCTACCACCTGCAGGAGCAAGGGTCGATCCTGGCCGACCTGCTGGGCCTACCGGGTTCCCGCCGCCGGGCGGAAGCCGCTCGGGATGGTGCGATGGCGCTGCTTGGCCGGGTCGGGCTGGAGCGGGCCGCGGAACGCGAGGCGGGAAACCTCTCCTATGGCTCGCTGAAGCGACTGGAGATTGCCCGCGCCCTGGCGTTGAACCCGAAGATACTTCTGCTAGACGAGCCTGCGGCTGGCTGCAACGCCGTGGAAACCGCGGAGATCGACCATCTGATTGCCGAGGTGGCGGCCTCGGGCGTCGCCATCCTGCTGGTCGAGCACGACATGAAGATGGTCATGCGGATTTCCAATCACATCGTTGTTCTGGACCATGGCGAGAAGATTGCCGAGGGTGACCCGGCCACGGTCAGCAAGGATCCGGCTGTGATCGCCGCTTATCTGGGAGCTGAACATGCTGACCGTTGAGGGCTTGCGTTCGCGCTATGGGCGCATCGAGGTGCTGCACGGGATCGACCTCAGTGTCGACAGCGGCGAGATCGTTACGGTGGTGGGAGCCAACGGGGCAGGGAAGACGACGCTCCTCCGTTGCCTTTCCGGTGTCCAGCCGGTGACGGCGGGGCAGATCACGTTCCGTGGCGAGGCGTTGACGCCGGTGCCGGCCTACAAACGGCTGCGCCGTGGTCTCGCTCAGTCGCCCGAAGGGCGGCAGATCTTCACCAATCTCACCGTCGAGGAGAACCTGAGGCTCGGAGCCTTCCTGTTCAACGACGACCGGGTCGAGAAGGACATGGAGGACGCCTTCCAGATGTTCCCGATCCTGCGGGAGAAGCGCAATCTGGCGGCAGGCGGGCTTTCGGGGGGCCAGCAGCAGATGCTCGCCATGGCGCGGGCGCTGATGGGTCGGCCCTCATGCCTTCTGCTCGACGAACCGTCGATGGGGCTGGCGCCGATCATCGTCAGCCAGATCTTCGATGTGGTCCGGGGATTGAAGGCTCTCGACGTGACCGTGCTTCTGGTCGAGCAGAACGCCTTCGGGGCTCTCAAGATCGCTGATCGTGGCTATGTCATGGAAACGGGCCGCATAACCATGTCGGGCGCGGCGGAAGAACTGATCGCCGATCCGCGCATCCGCGAAGCCTATTTGGGAATATGAAATGTCTGTCGTCACCATCGCTCGCGAAGGCGAGATCGCTGTCGTCGCCGTTAACAATCCGCCCGTCAATGCGCTGGGTCAGATGCTCCGCCAGGGGCTTTGGGACACGGTCGGTGCGCTGGATGCCGATCCGTCCGTGCGGGCTGTGGTGCTGATCTGCGAAGGACGGACCTTCATCGCCGGTGCTGACGTGACCGAGTTCGGCAAGCCGCCGGTGCCGCCGCACCTTCCTGATTTGGTCGACCATATCGAAGGTGCCGCAAAGCCCTGGTTTGCCGCAATTCACGGCTCGGCGCTCGGCGGCGGGTTCGAGATCGCCATGGGATGCCGGTTCCGGATCGCACTGGACAGCGCCTCGGTCGGGCTTCCCGAGGTTGGCCTTGGCATTGTTCCCGGTGCATCCGGAACGGTCCGAACACCGCGTCTTGCCGGCGTCGAGGCTGCGGTTGACCTGGTCACCAGCGGCAAGCCGGTGAAGGCGGCGAAGGCTGCCGCCCTCGGGCTCGTGGATGCCGTCGTCATGGGTGATCTGCGCAGCGAAGCCGTCGCCTTCGCCCGTGCGGCGCTCGGACGTCCACTGCCACTGCCTCTCTCGCGACGGCCTGTCGAGACGCCCGGACCAGGTTTCTGGGAGAGGCAGGAGAAGGCGATCTCGAAGCGCGCGCGCGGCGAGGCTGCGCCGCTTCGAGCGCTCGCATGTCTTCGGAAGGCCGTAGAGGCTGACTTTTCCGATGCCATGGCATTTGAGCGGGCGACATTTCTGGAACTTCGGAGTTCGGAGCAGGCGGCGGCCTTGCGTCATGTGTTCTTCGCGGAGCGCGCTGCCGGGCGCCCCTCTCATCTGGCTGCAGCAGAGCCTTTGCCGATCCGGCTGGCTGGCGTCGTGGGGGGAGGCACAATGGGTGCGGGCATTGCCGTCGCCCTGCTTGATGCGGGGCTTCCGGTCGTGTTGGTCGAGCGGGATGGCGAAGCGGTAGAGAGAGGTCTCGCCAACATCCGCAACGTCTATGACGGGGCGGTCAAGCGGGGACGCATGACGCCGGACACCGCCGCCGAGAGGCTGTCGGTGGTTACCGGCAAAACGGATTATGCGGCTCTCGCCGATGCCGATCTCGTCATCGAGGCGGTGTTCGAGGAGATCGGCGTGAAAAGAGCGGTTTTCGCTGAATTGGGGCGGATCTGCCGGCCGGAGGCGGTCCTGGCGACCAATACATCTTATCTCGATCCCCGACTGATCGCCGAAGGCCTGCCGAATCCGGAACGTTTCATCGGCCTGCATTTCTTCAGCCCCGCCAATGTGATGAAGCTGCTCGAGATCGTGCCCGTTCCGGAAACGGCACCTGCTGTGGTCGCCACGGGCTTTGCGCTCGGAAGGATGCTCGGCAAGATCCCGGTTCAGGCCGGCATCTGCGAAGGCTTCATCGGCAACCGCATCCTGAAGCGATATCGCGCCTCCGCCGAGGCGCTGGTGCGGCAGGGTGTGGCGATCGACGCAATCGATGGCGCCATGCGCGCCTACGGGTTCGCAATGGGACCGTTCGAAGCCCAGGACCTCGGCGGGCTGGACATCGCATTCCTGCAGCGCGAAGGAGCACGGGCAGCGGGGCAGGATGTCCCAGAAACCTTGGGCGATATCCTCGTTCGCGCCGGACGAAAGGGGCAGAAGACCGGGGGCGGCTGGTATGACTATGCCCTAGGCGATCGGACGCCACAGCCGTCAACGGCGGTGGCCGAGCTCCTGTCTTCGCAGATCAGCGGCGAAGCGGACATGTCGGTCGTGGAAATCGCAGAAAGCCTGGTAGGGGAGATGGCGGAGGAGGGTGCCGCAATCCTCTCGGAAGGAGTGGCCCGACAGGCTTCCGACATCGACGTCGTCGAGATCCATGGCTACGGCTTCCCGCGCTGGCGCGGTGGGCCGATGTTCGCGACCCGCTCGAAATAGTCCGTCATCGATAGCTGCTGAGATAGACAACCGAAAAAGGCCGCGCTGCATAACCAGCGCGACCCTTTGAATCGTCCCGTAGATCCGTTTGCCTAGTGCAGGATCTGGCTCAGGAAGAGCTTGGTGCGCTCGTGCTGCGGGTTGTCGAAGAATTCTGCCGGCTCGTTCTGCTCGACGATCTGCCCCTGGTCCATGAAGATGACGCGATTGGCGACCTGCCGTGCAAAACCCATTTCGTGGGTCACGCAGATCATCGTCATGCCTTCTTCTGCGAGGCTCACCATCGTGTCGAGGACTTCCTTGATCATCTCCGGGTCGAGCGCCGAAGTCGGCTCGTCGAAGAGCATGATCTTCGGGCTCATGCACAGCGAACGGGCGATTGCCACGCGCTGCTGCTGTCCGCCGGAAAGCTGGCCGGGGTACTTGTTTGCCTGCTCGGGGATCTTCACCCGCTCCAGGTAGTGCATGGCGATCTCTTCGGCCTTCCTCTTCGGCATCTTGCGTACCCAGATCGGTGCGAGCGTGCAGTTTTCCAGGATCGTCAGGTGCGGGAAGAGATTGAAGTGCTGGAACACCATACCGACTTCGCGGCGCACTTCGTCGATCTTCTTCAGGTCGTTGGTCAGTTCGATGCCGTCGACTACGATACGGCCCGACTGGTGCTCTTCAAGGCGGTTGATGCAGCGGATCATCGTCGACTTGCCGGATCCGGAAGGACCGGCGACGACGATGCGCTCGCCCGTCATGACGCGCAGGTTGATGTCGCGCAGCACGTGGAAGTCTCCGTACCACTTGTTCATGCCGATGATATCGATTGCGATATCGGTGGCGGAGACGGAAGGCGTGGTGGGTTGGGCGTCAGCCATTGTTTTCCCCTTGTCTTATCGTTTGTGGCCGGTGTCGAGATGGCGCTCCATGAAGGCGGAGTAGCGCGACATCCCGAAGCAGAACAACCAGAATATGAACCCGGCGAAGATCAGGCCGGTGCTTGGCGTGATCGGCGTGATCCATCGCGTGTCGGTGAAGTTCAACTGCACGATCCCGAGCAAGTCGAACATCCCGATGATGGACACCAGTGACGTATCCTTGAAGAGGCCGATGAAGGTGTTGACGATGCCGGGGATCACGAGCTTGAGCGCCTGCGGCATGATGATCAGCCGTGTCTTCTGCCAATAGGTCAGGCCGAGGGAATCGGCGCCTTCGTACTGGCCCTTCGGGATCGCCTGCAGGCCGCCGCGAACCACCTCGGCCATATAGGCCGACGCGAATAGCGCCACGCCAACGAGGGCGCGGAGGAAGTTGTCGATCGTCCAGCCCGTCGGCAGGAAGAGCGGCAGCATGACGTTGGCCATGAAGAGGACGGTAATCAGCGGCACGCCGCGGATCACCTCGATGAAGGTGACGCAGATCACCCTGATGACCGGTAGATGCGATCGTCGGCCGAGGGCGAGCAGGATGCCAATCGGCAGGGACACAGCGATGCCGACGAACGACAGGATGAGTGTGACCATCAGGCCGCCCCAGAGCGGCGTTTCAACCCGTTGCAGGCCGAAGACACCGCCATGCAACAGGAAGAAAGCGACAATCGGGAAGATGACAAAGAGAACGAGCGCGTTCCATCCCTTGTAGGGCAGTCGCGGCATCAGCATAGGGGCCAGAACGGCGGCGAAGAGGACTGCGACGAGAGTGGGGCGCCAGCGCTCGTCAATCGGGTAGCGGCCAAACATGAACTGTTCGAAACGCTCGCTGACGAAAGCCCAGCATGCGCCACTCCAGCCATCGGGCTGGACGCCTCCCTGGGCACGGGTGAGGCAGGCGGTTCGGTCAGATCCGCTCCAGACGGCATCGAAGAAAAGCCAGTTCAGCATGTCCGGGACAGTCCAGACAAGCAGGGCGATCGCTAGGATCGTCAGAGCGGTGTCCTTGGGGGTCGCAAAGAGATTGCCGCGGATCCAGCCGAAGGCGCTTCTTTCGCTGGCGGGGGCAGGGCGGGGAGCGAGGAGTTCGGTGCGGACAAAGCCGAGAGAGTTCGTGCTCATCACTTACCTTTCCACCAGCGCCATCTTGGCGTTGAACCAGTTCATGAAGATCGACGTCACGATGCTGATGCTGAGATACACAGCCAACCAGATCGACACGACCTCGATCGCCTGACCGGTCTGATTCATGGTCGTGCCGCCCGTCGCCACGAGTTCGGGAAAGCCGATGGCGATGCCGAGCGAGGAGTTCTTGGTCAGGTTGAGATACTGGCTCGTAAGCGGCGGGATGATGATCCGCATTGCCTGCGGCATGACGACCAGCCTTGTCGTCGTCGATGGCTGCAGCCCGAGCGCAGACGCGGCTTCGGTCTGCCCTTTAGGCACGCCCTTGATGCCGGCGCGGAAAATCTCAGCGATGAACGACGCGGTATAGAATGCGAGTGCGAGGTAAAGCGCCACGAATTCCGGGGCGATCACGCTGCCGCCGGTGAGGTTGAAGCGTCCTGCTACCGGGTAGTCGAACGTCAGTGGCATCCCGCCGAGGATGAATGCGAGCAATGGCAGCCCGATGATCAGCGCCATGGCGGTCCAGCCGGTGTGGAATGGCTGTCCCGTCGCTGCCTGGCGAGCCTTCGCCCACCGCGCGATGACAAGAGCGGCAATGATAGCGACGACAAAGGCAATCGGGATGAGGATGGCGCCATCTCCCCATATCGGTCGGGGGAAAGCCAGACCTCGATTGTTGAGGAACATGCTGAATGGCAGTTCGAGGGAATCGCGCACCTGCGGTAGTGCGCCAAGGACCCCCTTGTAGAAGAAGAAGATGACGAGCAGGACGGGGATGTTGCGGAACACCTCGACATAGATCGTGCAAAGCTTGGCGATCAGCCAGTTCCGGGAGAGGCGCCCGATGCCGATCAGAAAGCCGATGATCGTTGCGGTGACGATCCCGACCGCCGCAACGAGCAGCGTGTTCAGGAAACCGACGAAAATGGCCCTGCCATAGGTGGAGTCGCTCGTATAGGGAATAAGCGACTGGCCGATATCAAATCCGGCACGGCCGTTCAGGAACTGGTAACCGGAAGCGGTGTTGGAACGCGCCAGGTTCTCGGTCGTGTTGTCGAATATCCACCAACCCACGAAGATGGTGATGACGAGAGTGAGCGCCTGGAAGAACAGCCCGCGAAACTTCGGATCGTAGATGTATGAAGTCAACGATCGTCCAGCGGGCGGCGCAGCTACAGCGTGATCGGTCATGCCGGCCTATTTCCCCTTCGACCCTTTTCGGGTCTTCTTTTCTTATGATTCAGAAGGGATGAGGCTAAGCCGCCTCATCCCGGATCGATTGCCGATCAGCGGATCGGCATTGCGTACTGAAGGCCGCCGTCGGTCCACAGTGCATTGAGGCCACGCTCGATCTTCAGCGGCGTGCTCATGCCGATGTTGCGCTCGAACACCTCGCCGTAGTTACCGACGTGCTTGATGATGTTGTATGCCCAGTCATTGCCGAGGCCGAGGTCGGTTCCGATCTTGGAATCGGCTTCAACACCGAGAAGACGACGGATTTCCGGGTTTTCGGAGTTCTTCATCTCGTCGACGTTTGCCTGGGTGATGCCGAATTCTTCAGCCTGAACCATGGCGTAATGGCTCCAGGAGACGATGTCGAACCACTGGTCGTCACCCTGGCGGACTGCCGGGCCGAGCGGCTCCTTGGAGATGATCTCCGGCAGGACCATGTGCTCGTCAGGATTGGAGAGCGACAGGCGGATCGAGTAGAGGCCCGACTGGTCGGTCGTATAGACGTCGCAACGACCTTCCTGGTAAGCGGCGTTCACTTCCGGCAGCTTTTCGAAAACAACCGGGTTGTACTGGAGGTTGTTGGCCTTGAAGTAGTCCGCCAGGTTCAGTTCGGTCGTGGTTCCGGACTGGACGCAGACCGCGGCGCCGGAGAGTTCAAGCGCCGACTTCACGTTGAGCGACTTCGGGACCATGAAGCCCTGGCCGTCGTAGTAGTTGACGGTACGGAAGTTGAGGCCGAGAGCCGTGTCGCGGTTGATCGTCCACGTCGTGTTGCGGAACATCACGTCGCCTTCACCCGACTGCAGTGCCGTGAAGCGGGTCTGTGCGGTGGTCGGGGTGAACTTCACCTTGGACGGATCATTGAAGATGGCAGCAGCAATTGCGCGGCAGTAGTCGACGTCGAAACCGGTCCAGTTCCCCGACGCATCCGGCGCAGAGAAGCCTGCAAGCCCGGTGTTGACCACGCATTGTACGAAACCTTTCGCCTTGACGTCGTCAAGGGTGGCAGCGGATGCAGCCGAGGCGGCGCCCAGGACTGCTGCGCCAATCGTGGCAGACAGAAGCGTCTTTTTCATTTTCCCAACCTTTATCTTTTGGTTTTCTAATCTCGTCGCGATGAAGTTCGACAGCCGAACCCATGCCGCGCCCCACCAACCTCCCGGATGCGGGGAGCGCTATCACAGTCGCAAACGCCAGCATGGTCAAGTCTGCGGCGTTCAAATTGTGTCCAAAAAGAGTCAAACCTTCCTGATATGCCTAATGCAGTGACAGACTCCCAAACCTTAGGCAGTGGTTGCCAAATGCATTGGCGATGGTGCCATCCGCAGCTGTCGCCTCGGGCTTGACCGGCCTCACGACAGGCGGCAACATCCGGCCACCTTCCAGCAGAGAGCCTCTTCCGACATGAAAAACAGGTCTACCTTGTCCGCCGACGCCGGCGTCAACACGCGTCTTGCCCATGTGGGGCATGACCCGTTCAGCTATCACGGCTTCGTCAATCCCCCGGTAGTCCATGCATCGACGGTCCTGTTCCCCGATTGCCGCACCATGGAGACACGGGCGCAGAAATATACCTACGGAACACGAGGCACACCGACCACGGACGCGCTGTGCGAAGCTCTTGATGAGCTCGAAGGCTCCGCCGGAACCATCGTGGTCCCCTCAGGCCTCGCAGCGATTTCGGTGCCGTTCCTGGCTTTCCTCTCTGCGGGCGACCATGCACTCATCGTCGATTCCGTCTATGCCCCGTGCCGGCTCTTTTGCAACACGATGCTGAGGCGGCTGGGCGTGGAGATCGAGTACTGTGATCCCGAGATCGGCGGCGGGATCGAGAGCCTGATGCGGCCGAACACGAGGCTGGTGCATACGGAAGCTCCTGGCTCAAACACCATGGAGATGCAGGATATCCGGGCCATCTCGGAGGCGGCCCACCGCCACGGATGCGTGGTAACCATGGACAATACATGGGCCACGCCTCTCTACTTCCGCCCGCTGGATTTCGGGGCTGACATCTCCATCCATGCCACCACCAAATATCCGTCCGGACACTCGGATATCATCATGGGATCGGTGTCCGCGAACGCCAAGTACTGGCCGCAACTGCATGATGCTGCCATCACGATGGGGATATGCGGCTCGCCGGACGATTCCTATCAGATCTTGCGTGGATTGCGGACGATGGGCGTCCGACTGGAGCATCACCAGAAAAGCGCACTCGAGATCGCGCGGTGGCTGGAGAGCCGGGATGACGTCGCGCGGGTCCTGCATCCGGCCTTGCCGAGCTTTCCGGGGCACGAGATCTGGAAACGCGACTTCAAGGGAGCGAGCGGCGTCTTTTCCTTCGTGCTGAAGGTCGACGATGCCGGCCGTTTCAGCAAGAAGGCTCATGCCTTGCTCGATACGCTGGCGCTCTTCGGGCTCGGTTACTCCTGGGGAGGCTATGAAAGCCTGGCGGTGCCGGTCAACCTGTCGGACCGGACGATCCGCAAGGCGCCACTGGATGGACCGGTCATCCGGCTGCAGATCGGGCTCGAAGACGTTGCAGACCTGAAGAAGGATCTCGAGGCCGGCTTCGCGGCCGCCGCAGCAATTTGATTCAGGACATCCGGTAGCCGTAGAGCCAGTCAAGCTCCGCAGCCAGCGACTGCGGCGGCTTTACCGCAAGAACCAGATCGCGCCCGAGGCGTATGGGGCCGCGGGCATGATAGGCGAAGCGGTTGAACGCTCCACGGGCGCGAACGCGGGCAATCCTCGCCGTCCGCTCTGCCTCAAACATGGAAATTGCCGTCGCAATCGACGTTGCGCCGGACACTCGTGCTGCCAAAGCGAAAGCGTCTTCGATCGCCATGGCAGCACCCTGTGCCGCGAACGGCATCATCGCATGGGCCGCATCGCCGATGATGACGATGTCGCTGCCGTTCTGCCATCGGCCTGTGGAGACTTGATGGAGCGGCCAGAAGGTAGGTGTTACGACAGACGAGAGCAGTTGAAGCAACTGCCTGTCCCACCTGCCGAATTGCGCCAACAGCATGCGATGCTGGGTATCACTTGCCGTTGCATCCCAGACGTTCGCTGATGAGATGCCGGACGCGATCGCGACGAGATTGATGCTGTTGGTATCGTTAAGGGGATAGGCGACGAGATGTGCCGACGGGCCGAGAAAGGCGGTGACCTGTCTGAGTGACAGCCACTCGGGGACGTTCGCTTGGGGCAGGTTGAAGCGCCAGGCCACGTTGCCCGAAAAGCTCGCGACCGGAGCTCCGGGGACCTGCTCGCGGACTTCGGACCAGACACCATCGGCGCCGATGATCAGAGGATAGGATTTGTTGGAAACGGCCTTGATGCTCGCACGGATGTCGCAACGCAGCGGGGTGCCAAGGCGAAGACTGCAGAGCGGACTGGCGCGGACCGCCGCCTGCAATGCGCCTTGAAGTGTTGCCCGATGCAGGACGCCATAGGGAGCGCCCCACCGCTTGCGGGCAAACTCGCCGACCGGAACATGGGCCAGGTTGCGCCCCGAAGTTCCCGACACGAGCGCGATCCGCTCAGGTTCGGCCCAGGTGGCCTCAAGCGCCGGCAGAACGCCTAGTTCGCCAAGTATCCGCGAGGCATTGGGCGAGATCTGGAGCCCTGCGCCGACCTCTCGGAGCTCCGGCGCCTCCTCGAAGATGTCGCACGCGATGCCATGGCGCGCGAAGGAGAGCGCAGCGGTGAGCCCTGCCACTCCGGCCCCAACGACTGCAACTCTCTCGACAGACATGGATTAGTGACTTCGCGTCAGGCGGCCTTGACGTGGAAGACGCATCCCGGAGGGTTCGTCTGCTCAGGCTTGAGGGTCGCGTTGTAGCGGTAAAGCGTAGAGCAATAGGAGCAGACCTTTTCGCTGTCGTCGCCCATATCGATGTAGATGTGCGGATGGTCGAAGGGCACCGATGCGCCGGTGCACATGAACTCCTTCACGCCGATCTCGATCATGCGATGTCCGCCGTCGTTCTGGAAATGGGGAATGCTGTGCCCGGCCATGGTCGTCTCCGAATGCTTGTCATTGGCGGCGGACATTATAGTCCCCGTATGGGAATGTGTAGTGGGAAAAGGGCCGGGGGAGGCTGGAAACTCGGGTGCGGCCGGAATACATGCCCGTGATGCGTCCGACTATGACCAAGGCTATTCCATGAACCTCGATGCTCCGCCGTTTTCATCCTTCCGCCACAATCGTCTCGACCTCTACTATCTGGACGAGGGCGACCCGGCGGGGGCCCCGGTACTTCTGATCCACGGTTTTGCCTCCAGCGCTCTCGTCAACTGGGTCCATCCAGGCTGGGTGAAGACGCTGGGCGAGGCAGGTTACCGGGTGATCGCCATCGATAACCGCGGCCATGGCCTCAGTGATAAGCCGCGCGACCCGGAAGCCTACCGCCCCTGGGTCATGGCCGAAGATGCCGTTGCGCTTCTCGATCACCTGCGGATACCTGAGGCGCACGTCATGGGCTATTCGATGGGCGCGCGGATATCGGTCTTCCTGGCGCTCGCTCACCCGCATCGTGTCAGGTCGCTCGTCCTGGGCGGGCTCGGCAGCGGGATGACCGACGGCGTAGGGGACTGGGATCCGATCGCCGATGCGCTTCTGGCGCCTTCGCTCGATGACGTCGATCATGATCGCGGCAGGATGTTCCGCGCGTTCGCGGAGCAGACGAGGAGCGACCGGGAGGCGCTGGCCGCCTGCATTCGCGGTTCGCGGGATCTGGTGGCAGAAGCCGATATGGGCCGGATTGAAGTCCCGACCCTGATCGGCGTCGGAACAAAGGATGATATCGCCGGTTCGCCCCACAAGCTGGCGGCGCTGATGCCGAATGCTAGGGCGCTCGACATTCCGGGCCGCGACCACATGCTGGCGGTCGGTGACAAGGTGTTCAAGAAGGCTGTGCTCGATTTCTATGCCGAACACTGACCGGCGTTCGCTGTGATTGAACATAGCCGTCAACGAAATGCGATTTCGTTGCCATTGGTCTTGCTATATCGTCATTCTATATGACCGACGGCTAGAGAAACGAGGAGACGGCCATGGCCGCAAGAACCGAGATCCGCCCGAAGGAGCCTGTCGCGACTGTCGATCCCATCTGGGACACGATGCGGCAGGAGGCGCGGGCGGCTGCCGACAACGATCCGCTTCTGGCAGCCTTCCTCTATTCGACAGTCCTCAATCACACGTCGCTGGAGGATTGCGTCATCCACAGGATCTGTGAGCGCCTTGATCATCCCGACCTTCAAGCCGTGCTGCTCCGCCAGACCTTCGCGGAGATGCTGGTCGACTGGCCTGAATGGGGCAGCGTCCTGCGGGTGGATATCCAGGCCGTCTACGATCGCGATCCCGCCTGCCTGCGCTTCCTGGAGCCGGTGCTGTATTTCAAGGGCTTCCACGCGATACAGACACACCGCCTGGCGCACTGGCTGCTTGCGCGCGGGCGCCGCGACTTCGCACTCTATCTGCAGAGCCGGGCGTCAAGCGTTTTCCAGACCGACATCAATCCGGCAGCGCGGATCGGCAAGGGCATCTTCCTCGATCACGCCACGGGCCTCGTGGTAGGTGAGACGGCAGTCATCGGCGACAACGTCTCGATCCTGCATGGCGTGACGCTTGGCGGTACCGGCAAGGAAGGAGCCGATCGGCATCCGAAGATCGGCAACGGCGTGCTGATCGGGGCTGGTGCCAAGATCCTCGGCAACATCGATATCGGTTCGTGCTCGCGCGTCGCCGCGGGGTCCGTCGTGCTCAAGTCGGTACCGTCGAAGAAGACGGTGGCGGGGGTTCCGGCCAAGGTGGTCGGGGAGGCCGGATGTTCCGAACCGGCCCGGCTGATGGACCAGTTGCTGACCTCCGACGAGTGAGCGATGGAGGCAAGGTACTTGCCGCCCCCGCCGGAAAAGTGCCGGCGGGTTGGTGGCTGCCTTTACTTTGCCCTTGATGGCATGGCACAAGCGCCGCGAACCGAACCGCTTACGGAGAAGACATCGTGAAACCTGACGAAATCAAGAAGCTGGACGGCTATTTCAAGCGGATGTTCAATCCGCAGATGGTCGTCAAGGCTCGGCCGAGGAAGGACGATTCCGCAGAAGTCTATCTTGGCGAAGAGTTCCTGGGCGTCGTCTACCTCGATGATGAAGACGGCGACCGCTCGTACAATTTCTCGATGGCGATCCTCGACGTCGATCTTTGAGCCCCCGTGGGGACTGTATACTTTGTGCGCTGCACAAAACTCCTTGACTCACGGAGAAGCCCGCCATTCTATGAGCGGGTGCGAATGAACAAGGGGCACTGCTATGTTCAGTTTCGATAATGCCAGCAAAAGCATGGAGACCATGGAGGAGATGCTGAAAGGCTACTCCGATATGACCAAGGGCTTCCAACTCATTGCGGCCGAGGCGACCGATTATTCCCGCCGGTCGTTCAACGAAATGACTGCATTCATGGAATCGCTGATGTCGGCTCGCGGCATGGAAGAAGCCTACCAGATCCAGACAGGCTACATGAAGTCGTCCTATGATGCGTTCGTTGCCGAGGCAGCCAAGTTTGGCGAACTCTATTCGCAACTTGCAAAGACCGGCTACAAGCTACAACCGCAACCTTCGACAGCCGTTTCGACTGAGGTTGTGGCCGCCGACGCGGCCTGACCGGAAGGAAGAGCCAGCAGGAATTCAGAGGCCGGTGACGGATCCGTCGCCGGCCTCGTGATTCCGACGACTTGAGAATTTGCGGCTGGAGCGGGTCGGGGACGGAATAGTGATTGCGTGGCGGCGAGGGGGGCTTAAAATCGCAGCCCGATGAACTAAGTTAGTACGATCTGATGTCCGCCGCTCGAGCCGATCGCGTTCGTCGGACGATTGGGGAATGAATGAAGATGATCGCACGGCCGATCTTGATGCAAGATGACAAAAGCGGCGACGGAGACAACGCTAATCGCGGCACGTCCGTTATCACCCGCACGAAGCCGAAAACGAAGAAACCAAATCTGTACCGCGTACTGCTGTTGAATGATGACTACACGCCGATGGAGTTCGTCATCCACATTCTGGAGCGTTTCTTCCAGAAGGATCGCGAAGCAGCCACGCGGATCATGCTCCACGTTCATAATCATGGCGTGGGGGAATGCGGAATCTACACGTACGAGGTCGCGGAGACGAAGGTGAGCCAGGTCATGGACTTTGCCCGGCAGCACCAGCATCCGCTCCAATGCGTGATGGAAAAGAAGTGAGGAGCCCACGTGCCAACTTTCTCGCCTAGTCTTGAAAAGGCGCTACACCAGGCACTGACCTATGCGAACGAGCGGCATCATGAATATGCCACGCTCGAGCACCTGCTTCTGGCATTGATCGACGATGCCGATGCAGCAGCGGTCATGGGTGCTTGTAACGTCAACCTCGACGCTCTGCGCAAGACCGTGATGGACTACGTCGACAACGAGCTTGCCAATCTCGTCACCGGTTACGACGAGGATTCAAAGCCGACGTCCGGCTTCCAGCGCGTGATCCAGCGTGCCGTCATCCATGTCCAGTCATCCGGCCGGGAAGAGGTCACGGGCGCGAATGTGCTCGTTGCGATCTTCGCGGAGCGCGAAAGCCATGCCGCCTTTTTCCTGCAGGAGCAGGAAATGACCCGGTACGACGCGGTCAACTACATCTCCCACGGGATCGGCAAGCGGCCCGGTGCCTCTACCATACGTCCGCCTCGCGGCGCAGACGAAAGCGATGCCGACGCAAAACCGGCGCGCGAGCAGGAGGATGGATCCGGCAAGAAGCCCGCAGAGGCTCTGAAGGCCTATTGTGTCAACCTTAACGAGAAGGCCAAGGGCGGCCGCATTGATCCGCTGATCGGCCGCAACTCCGAGGTCAACCGGACGATCCAGGTCCTTTGCCGCCGGTCGAAGAACAATCCCCTCTATGTGGGCGATCCCGGCGTCGGCAAGACGGCGATCGCCGAAGGTCTCGCCAAGCGCATTGTTGAGGGCAAGGTGCCCGAGGCACTCGCTGACGCCACCATCTTCTCGCTGGACATGGGCACGCTGCTCGCTGGCACCCGCTATCGGGGCGATTTTGAAGAACGCCTGAAGCAGGTGGTGAAGGAGCTGGAAGAATATCCCGGCGCGGTCCTGTTCATCGACGAGATACACACCGTCATCGGGGCGGGCGCAACGTCCGGCGGTGCGATGGATGCATCGAATCTGCTGAAGCCGGCGCTCTCGTCCGGGGCAATCCGCTGCATAGGCTCGACGACCTATAAGGAATATCGGCAGTTCTTCGAAAAGGACCGGGCGCTCGTCCGCCGCTTCCAGAAGATCGATGTCAACGAGCCGTCTGTCGATGATGCGATCGAGATCATGAAGGGGCTCAAGCCCTATTTCGAGGAGTATCACAAGCTCCGCTACACGAACGAGGCGATCAAGTCGGCGGTCGAGCTCTCCGCCCGCTACATCTCCGACCGTAAGCTGCCGGACAAGGCGATCGACGTGATCGACGAAACCGGCGCGGCGCAGATGCTGCTGCCCGCCTCGAAGCGGCGCAAACTGATCACCGAAAAGGAGATAGAGGCGACGATCGCCACCATGGCCCGGATCCCGCCGAAGACGGTTTCCAAGGACGACGAGATGGTTCTCGCCAACCTGGAGAAGGAACTCCGTTCGGTCGTCTACGGCCAGGACAAGGCGATCGAAGCCCTTTCGACATCGATCAAGCTCGCCCGTGCCGGCCTTCGCGAACCGAACAAGCCAATCGGCGCCTACGTCTTCTCCGGCCCGACCGGCGTGGGCAAGACGGAGGTTGCAAAGCAGTTGGCGTCGTCGCTCGGCGTGGAACTGCTGCGCTTCGACATGTCGGAATACATGGAGCGGCACACGGTCTCGCGCCTGCTCGGCGCACCTCCCGGCTATGTCGGCTTCGACCAGGGTGGCCTCTTGACCGACAGCGTCGACCAGCACCCGCATTCCGTGGTATTGCTGGACGAGATCGAGAAGGCGCATCCAGACATCTTCAACATCCTGTTGCAGGTCATGGACCACGGTTCGCTGACCGACCACAACGGCAAGAAAATCGATTTCCGCAACGTCATCCTGATCATGACGACCAATGCGGGCGCATCGGAAATGGCCAAGGCCGCGATCGGCTTCGGTTCCTCCAAGCGCACGGGCGAGGATGAAGAGGCACTCAACCGCCTGTTCACGCCGGAATTCCGCAACCGGCTCGACGCGACAATCCCCTTTGCGCCGCTGCCGACGGAGGTCATCCACCAGGTCGTCCAGAAGTTCGTCATGCAGTTGGAGACGCAGCTTTCAGAGCGCAACGTCACCTTTGACCTGCAGCCCGATGCAATCGCCTGGCTGGCGGACAAGGGCTATGACGAGCGCATGGGCGCACGTCCGCTGGCGCGGGTCATCCAGGAGCACATCAAGAAGCCGCTCGCCAACGAGATTCTGTTCGGCAAGCTGCGCAAGGGTGGTGTCGTTCACGTAACGGTCGGCAAGCAGGAAGATGGCACCGACGGCCTGATCCTGGAGTGCATTCCGGAAGCCGTGCCGGTGAAGCCGAAGCCGGAAGCCGAAGTCGAAGAGGCTTCGGAAGAGGCTGGCGCGAAGGCGAAGAAGTCGCGTCCCGCAAAGAAGTCCAAGGGCAGGGATGACGGCGAACCCGCCAGGCCGATGGCAGAAGCCGACGTGACTGCCTCCGAGGAGGCGCCGCAGACGCCACCTCGCAAGGGCAGCATTGTGCCACGCGTGCCGAAGTCGAAGTAACGATATCACCACATTGGCAATGCCGGGTATCTTGCCCGGCATTGCCTTTTCCTGCGGCCAGTCCGCCTTGCCTTCGGTTTCCTTATGTCGCCAAGCAGTGATACGCAGTCTGCCTCCTTCTGGTTCCTGACCGGGATGCGGGGCATCACTTCGCTGCCCGCCATCATCCTGATGACCTCCTTCGTCGGATTCAGCGCCTTTGCCTTTGAATCGGGAATCTCGCGAGGCGAAGCCATCTTCATGACCATCTCGATCTGGGCGCTGCCGGCGAAGATGATCCTCGTCGGCATGATGGCGAGCGGCGCTCATATCGCTGCGTGTTTCGTCGCCGTGACGCTCTCGTCCATCCGTATGATGCCGATGGTTGCGTCGCTGGTTCCGGAGATGCGGACGGGGCGCACCCCTACTTGGTTGCTCCTGCTGTTATCGCACTTCGTCGCCATCACTGCCTGGGTTTTTGCGACGCAGCGTCTCCGGGATGTGCCGCGGGAGCATCGGGCGACCTTCTTCGCCGGATTCGGGATTACGCTGACGCTGACCAACACCCTGATCGTCGCCGTCTGCTATGGAGTGGTCCAAACGTTTCCGCCGGTTGTCTCAGGCGCATTGTTCATGCTGACGCCGGTCTATTTCCTCGCATCCATCTGGGCGACGGCCCGACAGGCGGTGGTTCGGCTTGCCTTTGTCATCGGGGTGGCTTCCGGTCCGATGCTGGCACTTGTGTCACCGGGATTTGACGTTCTCTATGCGGGAATCGGCGGCGGAACGCTCGCCTATCTCATCGATCGCTTCTGGATTCGGGGGCGGAAGCGGACGGTTCAGGCGGAGAAGCTGCATGGGCGATGAGTGGTGGCCCTATATCGTGATCGCCGTTGCCGGCTGGCTGGCAACCGACATCTGGCGGTGGCTCGGGGTCCTGGCTGGCAACAGGCTGGATGAGGATTCCGAGGCCCTGTACTGGGTGAGGGCGGTCGCAACGGCGCTGGTGATGGCGGTGACCGCGAAGCTTATCGTCTTCCCGACCGGAACCCTGGCCGATGCGCCACTGTGGCTGCGACTCGGCGCTGCCGGGATAGGCTTCGGTGCATTCCTGATCGCGGGGCAGCGGATCGGCGTTGCAGTCGTCACCTCTACCCTACTCCTGGGCCTTGGCCTTTACTGGCTTGGCTTCTAGCGCTACCCAACCTGCCAATCCACACCCTGCCTCACCCATACGGAATCCCCATGACAGACAGAATACTTCGCCCAGCAGAACCCGCCGACGCGGCCGAGCGCCGCTCGAGAACGCCCGTGGTGGTTTATCCAAACGGGACGCTGGCGGCGCCGGACCTGGATCGGCTGGGACGGGCCCGGGAGACGCTGGAGAAGATCGACGAGGTGATCGTGCCGCCACGCGATGGGCGCACATTCACGGTGCCGAAGGGGCATTTCTTCCGTGTCGTCAGCATAGAGGGGCCGCAGGTCGGGGATCTCAACCTTTGGAACGCCAATGACCTCAACGAACGGTTCTTCAGCGGCAAGACCAGGGCGCTGCACGCGACACACCTGTCTGTCGGTGATCGGCTCTGGAGCACGCTGCCGTCGCTGCGGCCCATGGCGACGATCACCCACGATACGCTCGGTTGGTATGGCTGGGACGATGATGGTGCAGGCGTGCATGACGTCATTGGCACGCGCTGCGATCCTTACACGAACCGGCTCTTGAGCGGCGGCGACTATCACAACTGCTGCCATTCCAACCTTTGCCGCGCGCTGTCTTCTGCCCGGGGAATGTCGTTCAAGGAGGCGGAACCGCATGTCCACGACGTCCTGAACGTCTTCATGTGCACCGGCTTCACGAAGGATACGCACCAGTACTTCATGAAGGCGAGCCCGGTGCGGCCGGGGGACTACCTGGAATTCTTCGCCGAGATCGACCTGCTGGGTGCTCTCTCCGCCTGCCCGGGAGGAGACTGTGGCAGCTCGCATTCAAGCGATGTGGCGGCCTGCTATCCCTTGAAGGTTGAAGTGTTCCGGCCGGACATGGACCTGCTGTCGGACTGGCCGTTTCCGGACCGGAACGGCTATGTGAGCCCGGTCTGACATCCGTGCGTTGAAAAAGGAAGGCTGACGAGCCTCCCTTCTGGTTTGCGAGCATGCCTTACAGGGCGGCCCTGATCTTTTCGGCGTTGGTCTTCAGGATGTCACCGTCTTCCATCTTGCCAGAATGCGGCCTCAGCGGCTCGCCTTCGCGGCGTGGGATGACGTGGAAGTGCAGGTGATAGACCGTCTGCCCGGCGGCCGGTTCGTTGAACTGGGCGATGAAGATCCCGTCGGCGTCGAAGGCTTCCTTTGCCGC
Source organism: Pseudorhizobium banfieldiae (assembly GCF_000967425.1). Classification (NCBI taxonomy): domain Bacteria; kingdom Pseudomonadati; phylum Pseudomonadota; class Alphaproteobacteria; order Hyphomicrobiales; family Rhizobiaceae; genus Pseudorhizobium; species Pseudorhizobium banfieldiae. Next base: position 1,976,418 of record NZ_FO082820.1, on the reverse strand, counting down.
CTTCGCGAGCTTCTGGACAACCGGGATGGTCTTCGACAATGCCGCCGGGTCCGCGTCGAGGAGGTTGCGAGATTGCGATTTCGGTACCACCAGCAGGTGACCGGGAGCCTGCGGCATCACATCCATGAAAGCCAGCGTATCGTCGTCCTCGTAGACCTTGTGGCACGGGATCTCGCCGCGCAGGATCTTCGCGAAGATGTTGTTGTCGTCATAGGTCTGGCCGCTCATTGGCAATCCTCTCCTTCGTCTCTTGATGGTCCTTGCTGCTGCCGTTCTCCCTTGCGGAAGGGGCTGTGCGCCTCGAGGTATTCGCCGACGTGCTCCACGTCACGGCGCTCCCGCTCGAGATGGTCGGCCACGGCACGCCTCAGGCCCGGATGGGCAATGAAGTGCACCGAATGCGTCGTCACCGGCAGGTATCCGCGCGCCAGCTTGTGCTCGCCCTGCGCACCGGCCTCGACCCGTTTCAGCCCCTTGGCGAGAGCGAAATCGATTGCCTGATGATAGCAGACTTCGAAATGAAGGAAGGGGTGATCCTCGATGCTCCCCCAGTGACGGCCATACAGAGCGTCGCCGCCGATGAAGTTGATCGCGCCGGCGATGTAGCGGCCGGTGCGCTTCGCCATCACCAGCAGGATGTCGTCCGCCATGCGCTCGCCGATCAGCGAGTAGAAACCGCGGGTGAGGTAGGGACGGCCCCACTTGCGGCTGCCGGTGTCCATGTAGAAGGCGAAGAACTGGTCCCAGATGTCTTCGGTGAGATCGCTGCCGGTCAGCCAGTCGATGGTGATGCCGTTCTCCACCGCCGTCCGACGTTCCTTCTTCAGGGCTTTCCGCTTGCGCGACGCGAGCGTCTCGAGAAAGGCGTCGTGGTCGGCATAGCCGGCATTGATGAAGTGGAATTGTTGGTCCGTGCGGTGCAGGTACCCGGCTTCCTCGAAGAAGGGCAGTTCTTCCTCCGGCAGGAAGGTGACATGGGCGGAAGAGACGCCGAGCTGTCGTGTCACCTGCTGGAGACCTGCTGCCAGGGTGGCTCGAACGGACGCTTCATCCTGCCCCTCCGAGACGAGCAGGCGCGGGCCGGTCGCCGGGGTAAAAGGGATGCTGCACTGGATCTTCGGATAATATTGCCCGCCGGCGCGTTCGAAGGCGTCAGCCCAGCCATGGTCGAAGACGTATTCGCCCTGGCTGTGGCTCTTGAGGTAGCCGGGGATGGCGCCAAGCAGCGTGCCCGAGGCGTCCTCCAGCAGCGTGTGATGTCCGAGCCAGCCTGTCTTGGCGATAGCCGACCCGGATTCCTCCATGGCCGACAGGTAGGCGTGCGACAGGAACGGATTGTAGATGCCGTGGCCGGACCTCGATGTGCCGGCAAGCCGCGACCAGCGTTCTGGCGTGATCGCGGCAAAGCTCTTCTCGATGCGGATGGAAAGAGGTTCTGTCATCCTATGCGGAAGGGGTCTCCCTTGGGTCGAAGCCCTCGAACGTCATCTGGTCCGCATGAGTATAGGTATGCGCCCGGGCATTTTCATCCCTGACGGTCCACGTGATCACCGGGATGCCTGACTGTCTCTGTGCGGTGACAAAGCTGTTGGGGAGGTGACCGTGAAAATAGGAGATGAAATCCAGTCCGAGATGCATCGCGTCGTCGTGGGCGAACAGGTCTTCCGGCTTCACGCCCTCGGCGGTCAGTCCGACAGGATGGGGTGAACCCGCTTTCTTGAGGTCCTTCAGGATATGGTGGTCGAAGCTCATTAGCGCCACCTTGCCGTCATAGCCCTCCAGCGCCTCCAGCACGGCCTCGGCGAAGCCGTCATCCTCGCCGGAACGCCCCTTGATCTCGATGACGAGCGGAACGCGGCCTGCGACCAGCTTCAGCATCTGCCTGAGGGTGGGGATCTTGTCCGAGGTGCCGCCGACGGCAAGCATGCCGAGTTCTGCTGAGGTGCGCTCGCGCACATCGCCCTTGATGCCGCAAAGGCGTTCAAGATCGTGATCGTGAAAGACGACCGGCACGCTGTCTGCGGCAAGCTGCAGATCGCACTCGATGGCAAATCCCGCCTCGACGGCGCGGGAAAAGGCCGAGAGTGTGTTCTCCCAGACGGTCTTGTTCATGTCGTGATAGCCGCGATGGGCGACCGGCACGTCCTTTATCCATGCGGCGTGACTCATGCTTCGATCTCGATGATGGCGTCGATCTCCACCGAGGCATTGAGCGGCAGTGCTGCCATGCCGACTGCAGCCCGGGCGTGCTTGCCGGCGTTGCCCAGGATGTCGGCGATCAGGTTCGACGCGCCGTTGATGACGAGGTGCTGCTCGGTGAAATCGGGCATCGAGGCGACGAAACCGTTGAGCTTGAGGATGCGGCGAATGCGCCCGAGATCTCCACCGAGCGCTGCCTTAGCCTGGGCAAGGATGTTGATGGCGCAGAGTTCGGCGGCGCGCTGGGCACCCGCGACATCGACGTCACGCCCCACGAGGCCCGTGACCGCAACTTTGCCGTTTTCGATCGGCAACTGTCCGGAGAGATAGAGCGTGTTGCCGCTGATCGTATAGGGGACGTAGTTTGCAGCGGGCGCAGCCGCTGCCGGCAGGACGATGCCCTTCTCCTTCAGGCGGTTCTCGATGGCTTCAGACATGATCGACTCCCAGTGTTTGTTGTAAACGGCTTGAAAATCCGGCATTCAAAGAGGCATAGCCTTGCTGGATGGCGTTCATATAACACCCTCGGTGAGTCCAACAGGAGATAATGAATGATCGACCATGGACGCGTAGCGATCCTCGCCTTCGGTCTGGCCGCGGGAGCGTCCGTGCCGGCACTGGCCGGTGTCGAAGGGGCTGCGGGACTGCTCCCGCATCGCGCGGTCTATGATCTGAAGCTGAAGGACGCATCGGACCGCTCCGGTATCGAGGGACTGAACGGACGTATGGTCTACGAGTTCACCGGATCCGCATGTACCGGCTTCACCACCAACTTCCGTTTCGTGACGCGCATCAGCACCGGCGAGGACACCCGTCTGACCGACCAGCAGACGACGACTTTCGAAAACACGGAGAAGGGTGAGTTCCGCTTCGAGACGAAATCCTTCACCGACGAGCAACTGGACAAGGAAGTGAGCGGGGCCGCAATGGAGGCGGATTCGAAAGTGAAGGTGGCGATCGATCTCCCTGATCCGCGGGAGGTTGAGCTGACAGCGAGCGCTTTCCCGACCGAACACATGCTGGAAGTCATCCGGAATGCCCGCAACGGAAATCGCTTCTTCGAAGCCCGCATCTTCGACGGATCGGAGAACGGTGACCAGAGCATGATCACCAATACGGTGATCGGACCCCAGCAGAAGCCGGAGAAGGATGATGCAGGGGACGCCGCGAAGGCAGGCGAGTTCGCCGACGCGGCCTACTGGCCCGTCTCGATCGCGTATTTCAACGACGGCGGGTCGGGCGACACGACGCCGGTCTATTCCATGTCCTTCAAGCTTTACGAGAACGGCATTACGCGCGACCTCACCATGGATTATGGCGACTTCGTCCTCAGCGGAAGCCTTTCGAGACTGGACCTCCTCGACAAGCCGAGTTGCGACCAGACCCAACCGCGACCGTAGATACCGGTCGGTCTTCGTCCATGAAGGGGAACGCGCATGATGAGCATCGAATTCCTCCTGACGTCACTCGTGATCGTTGCCTCGCCTGGCACCGGCGTCCTTTACACGCTGGCGGCAGGCCTCTCGCGCGGCGCCAAAGCCAGTATCGTCGCGGCACTGGCCTGCACACTGGGGATCGTCCCGCATATTGCCGCAGCCGTGACCGGTCTCGCGGCAGTCCTACATGCCAGCGCACTCGCCTTCGAGATCATCAAGTATCTCGGCGTCGCTTACCTGCTCTACATGGCCTGGCGGACGATCATGGATCGCGGGACGCTGAGCGTCGACGAGGAGCGCGCGCCGCGCTCGCTTCGCCAGACGATCGTCGACGGCATCCTTCTCAACATCCTCAACCCGAAGCTTTCGATCTTCTTCTTTGCCTTCCTGCCGCAGTTCGTCAGCCCGACGCAGGCCGGCGCGCTGCCGAAGATGCTGGTGCTGAGCGGCGTGTTCATGGCGCTCACATTCATTGTCTTCATCGGCTACGGTGTTTTCGCTGCGGCGATGCGCCGGCACGTGATCTCGCGGCCGGCCGTGGTCACCTGGATGCGTCGCACGTTCGCTGCGGCCTTCGTGGCCATGGGCGCCAAACTGGCGCTGGCTGAGCGCTGAGCGCGTTACGGGCCTTGCCGTTCCGCCTCGCGACCGCTATTGCGGCGCCCGAAGGATCGGGTTGAAGAATGTCAGGCACAAACAGCGAGCGCGAACTCATAGCCGAAGGTCCGGCCATTATCCTGGTCGAGCCTCAACTGGGCGAAAATATCGGGATGGTGGCGCGGGCTATGGCCAATTTCGGTCTCGCCGAACTGCGGCTGGTCAACCCACGTGATGGCTGGCCGAGCGAGAAGGCGCGCTCGGCGGCTTCCAAGGCCGACCATGTGATCGACCAGACCCGCGTTTTCCAGAACCTGGAGGAGGCGATCGAGGATTTGAACTTCGTCTACGCCACGACCGCGCGGGAGCGCTACGGCTTCAAACCGGTCCGATCGCCGGTTGTCGCGGCAACCACGCTGCGCGAGAAGTTCAGGGCAGGGGAGAAGACCGGTATCCTCTTCGGCCGCGAGCGTTGGGGCCTCACCAATGAAGAGGTGGCGCTGGCGGACGAGATCGTCACCTTTCCCGTCAATCCGGCATTTGCGTCGCTGAACATCGCCCAGGCGGTGCTGCTGATGTCCTATGAGTGGATGAAGACGGGTCTGGACGACGTGGCGGCCACACCCTTCCAGCCTGTCGAGCAGCGGCCGTCGACCAAGGAGCAGGTCTTCGGCCTCTTCGAGCATCTGGAAGAGGCGCTCGATGCGCGCGGGTATTTTCATCCGCCGGCGAAGAAGCCGAAGATGGTCGACAATCTCCGCGCCGTCATTTCACGCCGCGGCTTCAGCGAGCAGGAGATCAGCGTTTTTCGCGGGGTGATCTCGTCGCTGGACCGGTTCCCGCGGCGATGGCCGAAGAAGACCGGTAGCGCCGGGGAGGCGCCGGAGAATGGCGACGCCTGATCTGAAGCCGGTGCTGATGTTCGATTCGGGCATCGGCGGTCTTACGGTGCTTCGCGAGGCGCGGGTGCTGATGCCGGAGCGCCGCTTCGTCTACGTCGCGGACGATGCCGGCTTTCCCTATGGCGGCTGGGATGAGGAGCAGTTGCGCGAGCGGATCGTCACCCTGTTCGGCGGTCTCATCGAGCGGTACGATCCGGAGATCGCGGTCATTGCTTGCAATACGGCCTCGACCCTCGTGCTTGGCGATCTGAGGTCTGCCTTCCCACAGACCCCCTTCGTGGGAACCGTACCGGCAATCAAGCCGGCTGCCGAGCGGACCCGATCCGGCCTCATCTCTGTGCTGGCCACGCCGGGGACCGTTAAGCGACAGTACACCCGAGACCTCATAGGCGACTGGGCGTCGAAGGTGCATGTGCGCCTCGTAGGCAGCGAGCGTCTTGCCGGACTGGCCGAAACCTATATGCGCGAAGGCTTCGTCGACGAGTCAGCCGTCCGAGACGAGATCGCCCTGTGTTTCATCGAGCAGGACGGGCGCCGGACCGACATCGTCGTCCTTGCCTGCACGCACTATCCCTTCCTGGTCAACCGGATGCGCAAGACCGCGCCCTGGCCGGTCGACTGGATCGATCCTGCCGAGGCAATCGCGCGGCGGGCGCTGTCTCTACTGCCGAAGGAGCGACGGCCAGACGAGCCGATCCCGACGGAACCTGATATCGCCGTCTTCACTTCCGGCAACCCGGATTCCCCCATCCGGCGGCTGATGCAGGGCTTCGGCCTGCGGGCCTGAGCCGGCGGCGTCGCCGCACCTTGCAAAGCGACAGGAACGGTGGCTTGCTGCTGCACGTCATCGAGAGGAATCGCCCATGCCGATTGAAACCTGGCTCGCCTTCGTTGCCGCCTCCGCCGTCCTGTTGGCCATTCCGGGACCGACGATCCTGCTTGTGATCTCGTATGCTCTCGGGCACGGGCGCAAGATCGCCTCGGCCACAGTGGCCGGCGTGGCGCTGGGGGACTTCACCGCCATGACGGCCTCGATGCTCGGGCTAGGTGCTTTGCTGGCAACATCGGCAACGCTCTTTACGGTGCTGAAGTGGATCGGCGCGGCCTACCTCATCTATCTGGGGATCAAGCTGTGGCGAGCGCCGGCCTCGAGCGGGGTGGCCATGGAAGAGGGTAGTGTGCCGTCCGAGCGGCCGTTCAGGATTTTCCTGCACACCTATGTGGTGACGGCGCTGAATCCGAAGAGCATCATGTTCTTTGTCGCCTTCCTGCCGCAGTTCCTCGACCTGACGCGGCCGCTCTTCGTCCAGATGGCGATCTTCGAGACGACCTTCCTGGTGCTTGCCACCCTCAATGCGACGCTCTACGCGCTCCTTGCATCGCTGGCGCGCAACCGGATCCGCAAGCCTCAGGTCCAGCGGATCGTCAATCGTACCGGCGGGTCGCTGATGATCGGCGCCGGGCTCCTGACGCTCGGATGGAAGCGTGCGATGGTCGCGTGATCCCGATTCGGCTGTGAACAAATCTCTTCCGCTCGCGCATCGCGTCTGCATCCGTGATAGACCCCTCGTGCTTGCGGGGAATGAGTCACCGCCAAGAGACTGAGCATACGAGGGCAGTGCATTGCAGGTCGGTATCGATATGGGGACCGTGTCCGGGGGCGCTCCGGCCAAGCTCGATATCGAGGAGCTTCTGGCGACGCGCCTTCTGGTGCAGGGCAATTCCGGTTCGGGCAAGTCCCATCTTCTGCGGCGGCTGCTGGAGCAGTCGGCGCAATGGGTGCAGCAGGTCATCATCGATCCGGAGGGCGACTTCGTCACGCTGGCCGACAAGTACGGACATATCGTCGTCGATGGTGATCGGACCGAGGCTGAACTGATCGGCATTGCTACGCGTATCCGCCAGCATCGCGTTTCGTGCGTCCTCACCCTCGAGGGCCTCGATATCGAGGAGCAGATGCGGGCCGCCGGAACCTTCCTGAACGGCCTGTTCGACGCCGATCGCGAGTACTGGTACCCGGTGCTGGTCGTGGTCGACGAGGCGCAAATGTTTGCGCCTTCGGTCGGCGGCGATGTCTCGGAAGAGGTCCGCAAGATGTCGCTCGGAGCGATGACCAACTTGATGTGCCGCGGTCGAAAGCGGGGATTGGCCGGCGTGATTGCCACGCAGCGCCTTGCCAAGCTGGCGAAGAATGTCGCGGCGGAAGCCTCCAACTTCCTGATGGGCCGTACCTTCCTCGATATCGACATGGCGCGAGCCGCCGATCTACTCGGCATGGACCGCCGGCAGGCGGAGATGTTCCGCGACCTGAAGCGCGGCAATTTCGTCGCGCTTGGTCCCGCGCTGTCGCGCCGCCCGCTGCCGATCGTGATAGGCCCGGTGGAGACGTCCGCGCGCTCCTCCAGCCCCAAGCTGATGCCGCTGCCGGATGCGCCCCAGGACGTCGAGGACCTGATCTTCACGCCCGATCCGGAGGAGTTCACCCGGCCGATGGTGCGGCGTGCACCGCCAGCGCCGCGTCCGACCACGGACATCCTCGCGGAACTGTCTCGATCCGCACCGGCTGCAGGACCCGTGCCGCAGGAGCCAGGCCGTCCGACGCAGCCGGAGCTTTCGCCCGAGGAGCGGGAGGAGCGCCTCAATGCGGTTCTCTCGGAAATCATCGACGACCCGCAGGCGGCCTATCGCACAGATGCAGCGCTTTACCAGGATTTCCTGGTACGAGCGCGAATGCGCAGGCTGCCTGGCCCGCCCATGGGGATGAGCGAATTTCGCCGACGGGTCGCGGTCTCGCGGGCAGGGGTGGACAAGGAGACGGCGGAGACAGAGGGTTGGCAGACGGCGCTCGAGCTGTCGGTCCGGGTTTCGGACGATCTGCAGGGCGTCTTCCTAATGCTCGCCAAGGCGGCGCTGCTCGCGGAACCCTGTCCGTCCGACATGCGCATCGCCAAGGCCTACGGTACTCATTCCGCCCGTCGCGCGCGCCGCCTGCTCGGCTATTTCGAGGAGCAGGGCCTGATCGTGGTCCATACGGATTTTGGTGGTAAACGGATCGTCGCCTTTCCCGATCTCGACGTTCAGACCTGCCCCGGTGCGCCCGACGCGCCTGATGCTGAGCCGGTGGCGCGGCAGGACGCGGCGGAATGACACCGTATCGATCACGCTCTTAAGCTGTACGTGAGGTAAGTTCGAGAGAGAAAGCCAGACCCGCGCCGGACGTCCTGACGCGGGCTTGGCCGTTCGGGACTACTCGGCAGCAGTCATCCGGGAGGCCTTGTCGCGCGTTGCCCACAACGAGCCGATGATGCCCGCGGCGAGGATGGCCAGCGTCACCCCGAGCGATACCACCGGCGGGATCTTCGCGAGGCCCAGCATGTCTGCGACGAAGATCTTGGAGCCGATGAAGATCAGGACAACCGACAGCGCGTACTTGAGATACGCGAAGCGGTGGATCAGGGCTGCGAGCGCAAAATAGAGGGCGCGTAGACCGAGGATCGCGAAGATGTTCGACGTGTAGACGATGAAGGGGTCCGTGGTGATGGCAAAGATTGCCGGGATCGAATCGACCGCGAAGACGAGATCCGCGAATTCGATGAGGATCAGCGCCAGCATCAGCGGCGTAAGATAGGTCTTCAGCTTGCCTGTCTTCGGATCCGGCTCGCGGACGAGAAACTTTTCGCCGTGCATGCGGTCGGTGACCGGCAGGCGCTTGCGCAGCACCTTCAAGACCGGATTGCTCTCCACATCATAGGGCTCGCTGCTGGAGAACAGCATCTTGATGCCGGTGATGATCAGGAAGGCGGCGAAGAGGTAGAGAACCCAGCCGTAGTTCTCGACGACAGCCGCACCGGCCGCGATCATGATGCCGCGCAGGACGATCACGCCAAGGATGCCGTAGAGCAGGACGCGGTGCTGATATTGCCGGGGGATCGAGAAATAGCCGAAGATCATCGCGATGACGAAGATATTGTCCATCGCCAGGCTTTTCTCGATGACGAAGCCGGTGAGGTATTCCAGGCTGGCCTGTTGACCGAACTGGCTCCAGACGAAGCCGGCGAAGAGAATGCCGAGCGTCATGTAGAAGCCGGACATCAGGAGGCTCTCCCTGATGCCGATCTCCTTGCTCTTCTTGTGGAGAACGCCGAGATCAAGTGCAAGCAGAGCAATCACGGCGGTGACGAAGGCGAGCCACATCCAGACGGCGGCTCCCTGGAAGTCTACCCAGAGGAAATCCATGACATTGTCCATGCCGGATCAAGTTGATGGGTAGAGCACCGACATCACGGTCGATCCGGCGATACACGTCAGAGGGGCCCGGTGCTGGCGGGCGAGATGGGAAGCCGCCCTGCGCCGTTCAAGAGGCGTCGGGAGGATTTTTTGCAGATACCGTCAGAGGAGGGCGCCGCGGCTTCCGACCGATGCGGAACCTCCCATTCGGCTCTCGCTGTTGACAATCGCGCAACTTCCTCATAAAGACCCGCCAGCACCGGGTGGCAACGCCCGGTGTTTCATTTGACATGTCCCGTGGTTTTCTCCGGACGCTTTCGTGAGAAACCTGTCAGGACTTCTAAATCGAAGTCCAGAGGAGGGCGTGTTTCCTTGAACCGGCTTGGTAACAAGCTGGTGCAACGTGTTGAGAAGGAAATACGATGAGCAAGCGCGCATCATCCAAGTACAAAATCGATCGCCGCATGGGCGAAAACATCTGGGGTCGTCCGAAGTCCCCGGTCAACCGCCGCGAATACGGCCCGGGCCAGCACGGTCAGCGTCGCAAGGGCAAGCTTTCCGACTTTGGCGTGCAGCTGCGCGCTAAGCAGAAGCTGAAGGGCTACTATGGCGACGTCCGTGAAAAGCAGTTCCGTGCGATCTACGACGAAGCCAACCGCCGCAAGGGCGACACCGGCGAGAACCTGATCGGCCTGCTCGAGTCGCGTCTCGACGCGATCGTCTACCGCGCAAAGTTCGTTCCGACCATCTGGGCCGCCCGCCAGTTCGTCAACCACGGCCACGTGACCGTCAACGGCGTTCGCGTCAACATCGGTTCCTACCGTTGCAAGCCGGGCGACGTCGTCGAGGTTCGCCAGAAGTCGAAGCAGCTTGTTTCGGTTCTGGAAGCGGTTCAGCTCGCCGAGCGTGACGTTCCGGATTACATCGATGCCGATCACAGCAAGATGGTCGCCACCTTTGTTCGCGTTCCGAGCCTTTCGGACGTGCCGTATCCGGTCATCATGGAACCGAACCTCGTCGTCGAGTTCTACTCGCGCTAATGGGAGAGCCCGCGACGCGGGCCCGTCCTTTCTGTCTCGAAAGCCGCGTCAGCTCGACGCGGCTTTTTTCATGGCTTGCAGCGCGGAATCCAGCGACTGCGCAGTTGCGACCGGTGCTTCCCTGGGTCCCTGATCCATGCGGTTCCAGGCGTCGAGCCCGGCAATCTTGTAGGCCTCCGCCAGCGTCGGATAATTGAAGGTGTTCTCGACGAAGTAGTCGACGGTTCCCTTCAGGTTGAGCACCGCCTGGCCGATATGAACGAGCTCGGTGGCGCCTTCGCCGATGATGTGGACGCCAAGCAGACGGCGGGTCTTGCGCGAGAAGATCATCTTCAGGAGGCCTGTTTCCAGTCCCATGATGTGGCCGCGCGACGTCTCCCGGAAATGCGCCACGCCTGTCTCATAGGGGATCTTCCGGGCGATGACCTCTTCCTCGGTGAGGCCGCAGGTCGAGATCTCCGGCACCGCGTAGATACCATAGGGAAAGTATTGGGGCGGTTCGCTCGCCGGTGCGCCGACGGCATGTCGCGCGGCGATGCGGCCTTGTTCCATCGACGTGGATGCAAGGCTCGGAAAGCCGACGATGTCGCCGGCGGCATAGATGTGCGGCACGGACGTCTGGAAGGTTTCCGGATTCACTTTCAGCCGGCCGCGGCTGTCGGCTTCCAGTCCGCAAGCTTCCAGGTTGAGTTCGCCGACGGCGCCGACGCGTCCGGCGGCAAACAGAACCATTTCCGAATGAAGGACACGGCCGTTGTTCAGTTCCACCCGGCACTTTCCACCGGCTTCCCGCTCGATCTTCTCAGCCGTCTGGCCGAAGATCAGCTTCATGTTGCGGTCGCGGAGCTGGTAGGTGAAGTCCTCGACGATCTCGCGGTCGATGAAGTCGAGCATGGTGGAGCGTGGCTCAACGACGGATACCTGGGTGTCAAGGGCGCTGAAGATCGACGCATACTCGATGCCGATAACGCCGGCGCCGATAACCACGAGAGATCGCGGGACAGTGTCAATGTCGAGGAGTTCATCACTGTCGATGATCGCCTCGCCGTCGAACGGGATATGGGACGGACGATAGGGTTTCGTCCCAACCGCCAGCAGGATCGACGTCCCGCTTACCCGCTGCAGTTCTCCGTCCTCCCGCGTCACCTCCAGCGTATGCGGATCCACAAAGCGAGCCGCGCCATGGAGTTGCTGCACGCGGTTGCGGGCGAACTGATGCTCCAGGACCTGGACTTCGTGGTCGAGCGTGATCAAGAGACGCTGGTGGAGGTCTGCCGCATCGATGTGCTGCTTGACGCGGTAGGACTGGCCGTAGAAGCCGCGCTCGCGCCAACCGGTGAGGTTGAGCGCCGTCTCGCGCAGTGTCTTCGACGGAATGGTCCCCGTATGCACTGACACGCCACCCACGCGCCGGCCCTTTTCAATGACCAGGACACTCTTTTCCAGCTTTGCTGCCTGGATTGCGGCACGGCGTCCGGCGGGTCCGCTGCCGACGACGATGAGGTCGTAGTGGTTCATCAAATGCTCCGGTTGTTGTGCGCGGCGAGGAGACGCCAGCCCCTGACCATATCAGGGGCATCTTACGGATTGATTGAAGCTGGTGGAGTTCAAACTGACGGCGCCGCGCTTTGTTCGCGCTTCCCACATTGGCGTCAGATCAGCCGCAAGCCCTTCAGGCTCGCATGGCCTTCCTTGCCGATGATGATGTGGTCGTGGACGGTAATGCCAAGGGGTTTGGCCGTATCGATGATCGTCTTCGTCATGTCGATATCGGCGCGCGACGGAGTGGGATCGCCGCTCGGATGGTTGTGGACGAGGATGATCGCTGTGGCGGATAGCTCCAGGGCCCGGCGCACAACCTCGCGCGGATAGACCGGCGTATGATCGACCGTGCCGCGGCCCTGCACCTCGTCGGCGATCAGCGCATTGCGCTTGTCGAGAAAGAGGATCCGGAACTGCTCCCGCGCCTCATAGGCCATTGCGGCATGGCAGTAGTCGATCACCGAGGACCAGGAGGAGAGCACCTGCTTGCCGCGCAGCTCGCTTTTTAGCATGCGATGCGCGACCGTGGAGACGAGTTTCAGATCATGAGCAACGGCTTCGCCGACGCCGTTCACCTCCTGCAGGAGCGCAGCCGGTGCCCCGAACACTCCGGCGAGATTGCCGAAACGTTCAATCAGCGCCTTGGCGATCGGCTTCGTGTCACGCCGCGGGATGAGGCGGAAAAGCAGGAGCTCCAGGATCTCGTAGTCGGCGAGGGCGGCGTCGCCGTGTTCGCGGTATCGGGCACGAAGACGATCGCGATGGCCGTGGTAGTGTGCCTGCTTTTCGTCCCGCGGCAGCAGGTCGCTCTTCTTCAGGGAAGCCGACTTCGGCGCCTGCTCGGCAAAGAAACCGCGCTCGTCCGCCTCCTCGTCCATGGCAGGCGCATTGCCGTCATGTGGAGGGGCGGGGCGGTTCGTCATGCGCTACCTCTTGAGCGGTGGCAAACCCGGCCGGTCGAGGCCGGCCGGAGAGAGGGTGAAGATTTCGCAGCCCGTCGCGGTCACGCCGACGGCATGCTCGTACTGCGCCGACAGCGAGCGATCACGCGTCACGGCGGTCCAGCCATCCGACAGGACCTTCACATGCGGCTTCCCGAGATTGATCATCGGCTCGATGGTGAAGATCATGCCCTCCCGCAGTTCCGGGCCCTCGTCGGCACGACCGTAATGCAGGATGTTCGGCGTATCGTGGAACAGCCGTCCGACACCGTGGCCGCAGAAATCGCGCACCACCGAACATCGCTCGGCTTCCGCATAGGTCTGGATCGCCTGGCCGATTGCTCCTGTGCGCGCGCCCGGACGAACCGCCTCAATACCCCGCATCAGGCATTCATAGGTGACTTCCAGAAGCCGTTCGGCGGCACGCTTGATCTGCCCGACAGGGTACATGCGGCTGGAATCACCGTGCCAGCCATCGAGAACGTAGGTGACGTCGATGTTGACGATGTCGCCTTCCTTCAGCGGCTTGTCGTCCGGCATGCCGTGACAGACAACGTGATTGATGGAGGTGCAGACGGAATACTTGTAGCCGCGATAGTTCAATGTTGCGGGCAGGGCGCCATGGTCCATGCCGAATTCGAAGACGAAGCGATCGATGGTACTGGTGGTGACGCCCGGTTTCACGATGGCAGCCAGCTCGTCCAGGCAGCGCGCCGTCAGGAGACCGGCCTTGCGCATGCCGGCGAAGTCGTCTGCGCTGTAGAGCCGGATCGCGCCCGTGTTCTTGAGGGGGGCGTCGACCGCATCTATGTAGTTCACCATCCGGATGCTCTCACAATTTCTACGTTCATAATGCAGGCAGGCCAGCTTCGTCCATGGCGATCAGGTCCGTGGCGACGATTTCCTGTGGCGTCACCCGGCATCGCAGCACGTATGCCTCCACGCCGCGGGCTGCTGCACGCCAGAACGCTGCCGCATAGCGCGGATCGAGATCGCTGCAAAGCCTCAGACGATCACAATCCTGCCGCTGAACGACGTAGAGCATCACCGCCCGGTGACCTGCCTCGGCCATGTCGCCAAGTTCCTCCAGATGCCTTGCGCCGCGGGTCGTCACAGTGTCGGGAAACTCCGCAAGGCCCAGTGCCCGCATGAAGTGGACGTTCTTCACCTCGACATAGCAATCGGGACGACCGGAGCCGCTGAGAAGAAAATCGATGCGCGATCTTGTTCCATAGCGTTGCTCGCGGCGAAGGCTTCCATAGCCGCCGAGATCAGGCACCAGGCCCGCTACGAGTGCTTCTTCAGCGATCCGGTTGGCGAAGGCGGCATTGATGCCGACAAGGGTTCCGTCGGCCTCCACCATCTCCAGCATGTGCCGGTACTTGCGCGTCGGGCTGTCGTGCAGTGACATCCAGATTGGTGAACCGGGGGTGGTCAGGCCACGCATGGAGCCTGTGTTCGGGCAGAAACCGGTGACTGGCGTGCCGTCGTCGAGCAGCGCGTCGAACAGGAAACGCTTGTAGCGCTGCACGAGGGTCGCGCGAACCAGTGGCGGATCAAAGATCATCGATCGGCGTCAGACGCGCTCCAGCACATAGGTCCCGGGCGCATCAGCGATGGCGTTGAGCGCAGAACCCCCAGGAGTGCGAGCATCGACGCGCTCCTTGCTGCGCTTTTCGATCCACGCGTGCCAGTGCGGCCACCAGGAGCCTTTGGTCTCCCTGGCCTTGGCGACCCAGTCTTCGAACTGGCCGTGCGGCTTGCCGTTCGTCCAGTACTGGTACTTCTGCTTGTCCGGAGGATTGACCACGCCTGCGATATGCCCGGACCCGCTAAGGACATATTCGACCGGCCCGCCAAACAAGGCAGAGCCCTTGAAGACGGACCGCGGCGGCGCGATGTGATCTTCCTTCGTGGCGAGGTTGTAGACGGGGACCTTGACGTCCTTCAACGACAGAACCCTTCCTCCAAGCTTCATCTCACCCTTGCTGAGCGTGTTGTCGAGATAGCAGTTGCGCAGATAATAGGCGTGGTTGGCGGCCGCCATCCGGGTGGAATCGGCGTTCCAGTAGAGCAGATCGAAGGGCAGGGGCTCCTTTCCCATCAGGTAGTTGCTGACGACATAGGGCCAGATCAGTTCCGAAGCGCGCAGCATGTTGAAGGCGTTCGCCATACGCGATCCCTCGAGATAGCCCGATTTGCTCATCTGCTTCTCGATCGCTGCCAGTTGTTCCTCGTCGACGAAGACCTTGAGGTCACCCGCAAGGGTGAAATCCACCTGCGTGGTCAGGAAGGTGGCAGAGGCGATCCGGCGGTCCTTCTTCTGCGCATGGAGTGCGAGAGTCGCCGCCAGCAGCGTGCCGCCGACGCAATAGCCGATGGCGTTGACCTGCCGCTCGCCGGTCGCCTTTTCGACGGTCTCTAGCGCGAACTCCACGCCCTCCTCGATATAGGCCTCCCAGTCCTTCTGCGCATGCCGCTCGTCCGGGTTGACCCAGGAGATGACGAAGACGGTATGACCCTGGTCGACGCACCACTTGATGAAGCTCTTCTGCGGCGTCAGGTCGAGGATGTAGAACTTGTTGATCCAGGGCGGGACGATCAGCAACGGCCGCTTGAGAACCGTTTCGGTCGAAGGGTCGTACTGGATCACCTCGCAGACTTCGCTCTGGGCGATCACCTTTCCGGATGTCATCGCGAGGTTTTCGCCGATCTTGAATTGCTTGTGGTCCGTATGGCGAAGGCGCAGTTCTCCACCACCGGCAGCCATATCCTCCGCCAGCATCCGCATGCCTTCAACCAGGTTCGCCCCACTGGTCGCGACCGTGTGGCGATAAACCTCCGGATTGGTGAGGGCGAAGTTGGCAGGCGACAGGGCCGCCGTCAGTTGGCGGACGTAGAAGGTTGCCTTCATGCGCGTATGGTCGTCGAGACCGTCCGCTTCCGTCACCAGCTTCTCGGCCCAGGAACTGGTAACCTGATAGGCTTGCCGAAGGAACGCGAAGAACGGGTTCTTCGTCCAATCCTCGTCCGCGAACCGCTTGTCCTTGGGCAAGGTATCAGGTTCGATGACCGGCTGACCGGTCATCTGCGCCAGGGTTCTGGTCCATATGCCCATGTAGCTTGAAAGGAGGAGGGTCTGTGCCTCCAGAGTCCGCTTCGGGTCCGAGACCCAGTACTGGGCCACCTCCGCAAGAGTCTTGACTAGATCGGTCACCGGGTCGGCAGCATCGTCCGGTACCTCGCCCCGGTCGTGTGCTGCGAGCCACTGCGTGGCAGCCTGCCCGAGATGTTCCAGGGCACGGGCAAGGTTGATGGCGAGCGTATGGGGATCCTTGACGACATAGGGCTCAACGGCCTTTGGATCGAAACCCGGAAACTCACCGGGACCGCCTTCCGCTCCCTCGCTCTTCTCGACCAACTGCTCCTCCCCAAGGCCAGTTCTTGTTATTTGATTTCTTTTGTACATTGTGCCCCAAAACGAATACAAGTGCCAGCGAGACGCGCGGCAAAATGCGTCACGGCACCAAGGCCGGGTAAGGCAGAAGACATGGAAAAGAGCAGGTTTCTGGCGGCAGTCATGCCGCGTCTGACGGCGATTGGCGCGCTGACGATTCTCGTGGCGGGATGCAACAGCTTCGCACTCGACGACGGGATCCCGAATACCGCGCCTGCTGCGACCGTCGTTTCCAACGCCCCGCCGCCGCCACAGGGGCCTCTTGCCAAGCGGGACAGCGGCACCTATCCCACATTCGACCAGACGCTGAAAGCAGCCAACGTCCAGATCGGTGACGATGAGGCTGCTGGATCCGAAGCGGCGCTTTCGGCGCTTGCCGCGGCGCGTGCCAACGGAACAGTGACCGAGGCCGAGTACCAGCGCCGTCTCGCGGAGCTGCGGCGGTTGGCAGCGGAACACGCACGCGAAGCCGAAGCGGCGATCGCCAATTAGCACTTGCTTTCGGGGCTTTTTGGCCGCAAATCACCAAGTTGCCGGAAGGCAGATCCTTGCGCTCTCAATTGATTGCGCGTGCTTCACGAGGAATGTCATGGAAGAGTTCCATAAAGTTCGCAGATTGCCACCCTACGTGTTCGAACAGGTCAACCGTTTGAAGGCAAGCGCGCGAGCGGCGGGAGCCGACATCATCGACCTTGGCATGGGGAACCCGGACCTTCCGACCCCGAAGAACATCGTCGACAAGCTCTGCGAAGTCGTTCAGGACCCGCGTACGCACCGTTATTCCTCCTCCAAAGGCATTCCGGGCCTCCGTCGCGCGCAGGCCGCCTATTACGCACGCCGCTTCGGTGTAAAGCTCAATCCTGAAACGCAGGTGGTGGCGACCCTTGGCTCCAAGGAGGGGTTTGCCAATATGGCGCAGGCCATCACCGCGCCGGGCGACGTGATCCTGTGCCCCAACCCGACCTATCCCATCCACGCCTTCGGCTTCCTGATGGCTGGCGGCGTAATTCGCTCGATGACCGTCGAACCGGACGAGAGTTTCTTTCCGCCCCTCGAGCGGGCGGTTCGCCACTCCATCCCGAAGCCATTGGCGCTGATCATCAATTACCCTTCCAACCCGACCGCCCATGTGGCGTCGCTGGATTTCTACAAGGACGTGATCGATTTCGCGCGCAAGCACGACATCATCGTGCTGTCGGACCTTGCCTATTCCGAGATCTATTTCGACGAGAACAATCCGCCGCCCTCGGTGCTGGAGGTGCCCGGTGCCATGGATGTGGCCGTCGAGTTCACGTCGATGTCGAAGACGTTTTCGATGCCAGGCTGGCGGATGGGCTTTGCGGTCGGCAACGAAAGGCTGATCTCGGCGCTGACGCGGGTGAAATCCTACCTCGACTACGGTGCTTTTACCCCAATCCAGGTCGCCGCGACCCACGCCCTGAACGGCGACGGTTCCGACATCGCGGAGGTCCGGGCTGTCTATAAGCGCCGGCGTGACGTGATGGTGGAAAGCTTTGGCAAGGCCGGATTCGAGGTTCCGCCACCGGCCGCGACCATGTTTGCCTGGGCGAAGATCCCGGAGAAGTTCCGGCATCTCGGATCGCTCGAGTTCTCGAAGCTCCTGGTCGAAAAGGCGGATGTGGCCGTGGCTCCCGGCGTCGGCTTCGGCGAGATGGGCGACGACTACGTCCGATTGGCTCTGGTGGAAAACGAGCACCGTATCCGCCAGGCGGCGCGGAACATCAAGAAGTTTCTCTCGAGCGCAGACGAGACCATGCACAACGTGATCTCGCTCAACGGTCGCCGCTAACGGACTGCATGTCCGGAATTCAGGCGGCTCCTGCGGGCCGCCAAACCCCTCCAGAAATCAGGAAATACAAGTCATGGCAGGTGCCCTGAAAGTCGGCATTGCGGGTCTCGGTACGGTCGGTTCCTCGCTTGCAAGGATTATCACTGGGCGCGCGAACGAACTCTCGGTGACTTGCGGTCGTGCCATCGAGATAACCGCGGTCAGTGCGCGGGACAGGTCGCGGGATCGGGGCATCGACCTTTCAGGTATGGCATGGTTCGAATCTGCCGAGGAGATGGCTGCGCGGGCGGACATTGACGTGCTCGTTGAACTGATCGGTGGTGCCGAAGGTCCGGCTGAACGTGCGGTGCGCGCGGCGCTGGATCGTGGCCTCCACGTGGTGACGGCGAACAAGGCCCTTCTTGCGCGCCATGGTGTCGAACTGGCGGCGCTTGCGGAGAAGAAAGGCGTTCTCCTCAACTTCGAGGCGGCCGTAGCGGGAGGCATCCCGGTCATCAAGGCCCTGCGAGAGAGCCTCACCGGAAACCGCATTTCCCGCGTCTACGGTATCATGAACGGGACCTGCAACTACATCCTGACCCGGATGGAGAAGGAGGGCCTGTCCTTCCAGGATTGCCTGACGGAAGCGCAACGCCTCGGCTATGCGGAAGCCGACCCAACCTTCGATATCGAAGGAAATGACACGGCACACAAGCTCGCGATCCTGACGACGCTTGCTTTCGGGACGCAGATTGCCGCAGACGAGATCTACCTAGAAGGCATCAGCAACATCTCCATCGAAGATATCGAGGCGGCTGCCGATCTCGGCTACCGCATCAAGCTGCTGGGTGTGGCCCAACAGACGGATTCCGGCATCGAGCAACGCGTGCATCCCACCATGGTGCCGCGCGATTCCGTCATCGCTCAGGTCGACGGGGTGACGAATGCTGTTGCCATCGAGTCCGATATCCTGGGCGAACTGCTGATGGTGGGGCCAGGAGCCGGTGGCGATGCGACTGCGTCCGCGGTGCTTGGCGATATCGCAGACATCGCCAAGAGCCGTCCCGGAGAACAGCGCGTGCCGGTACTGGGCACGCCTGCGGAGGCCCTCGAACCATATCGACGCGCCCGCATGCGCAGCCATGAGGGGGGCTACTTCATCCGGCTTACCGTCGCCGACCGCACCGGCGTCTTCGCCAGTGTCGCTACCCGAATGGCGGAGAACAGCATTTCTTTGGAATCAATCGTACAGCGGGCAAGCTCCACGGCCCCGGCGACGGAAGCCAAGACGATCATCCTCGTGACCCATGCGACGACGGAGGCGTCGGTGCGCAACGCCGTGGCCGCCATCAAGGCGGAGGACTATCTCGTGGGCGAGCCGCAAGTCATTCGCATCGAGCGCCCGAAGGCGTTCTGACTGCTTCCAACCTCCTGCCGGGACGGGCAAAGCCGCCGACTGGTCGGATTGCCGCCGCCAAAGATCGAGCGGGCTGGTCGTGGCGCCTCGAATCACGTTAGATTCCTTGCCATATCACCTTGCGCGGGGAGGGCGTCAGAGTGGTCTGGAGGGTGTCGGGCAGGGGACCGTTGCGGCTTTCCTGCGAGGGTGCCAGAATCGTCCTGGCGGAGGCGGCTTCGGTGACGAGTCCGGTTCATGCCAACGACCAAAGGCAGGAGGAGGACGAAGGCAGCCGGAACTGGGCTGTTTTGCTTGTACTTCTTGTTCCTCCGGCTACTGCCCTGACTGTATTAGCCGCATTCTTGTGACGGGCCTGCGATCGTGGTGCGGACAGTTCCTAGTTAACCGACGTAATGTGATTCCGTCTGGGCTGCCGATCGGCTATTAAGTCGATATGACAGTCAAGCATCTGCCGCTCATCACGTCCACAGACACGCCGGTCGATCCGGTGCCGAGGGCCTTCCTCGGCGTCGAGCGCTCCGCCTGCGGGCAGCGATGGGTATCGCGGCTTGATCAGGCTGCGCAGAACCGCGCGCTTGCCATTGCCCAGGTTCACGGCCTTCCCGACCTCGTGGCGCGTGTGCTGGCGGGGCGCGGCGTCGGGCTGGACGAGGCTCTGGCCTTCCTCGATCCGACCATCCGCTCGCTGATGCCCGAGCCATACACGCTGACGGATTGTGAGCAGGCCGCCAAGCGAATTGCGCTGGCCGTCGAGCGTGGGGAGAAGGTCGCCATCTTCGGTGACTATGATGTGGACGGTGCTGCCTCTTCGGCCCTGCTCTATCGATTCCTCGCACACTTCGGTGTGACGGCTGAGATCTACATTCCCGACCGTATCTTCGAGGGCTATGGCCCGAACCCCGCCGCGATCCGCCAGCTCGTCCAGAAGGGCGCCGGATTGATTGTTACCGTGGATTGCGGCTCGACCAGCCACGAAGCTCTCGATGCCGCACGGGAGGAGGGTTGCGAGGTCGTGGTCATCGACCACCACCAGCTTGGCCATGAACTTCCCCACTGTCTGGCGCTGGTCAACCCAAACCGCGAGGACGATCTGTCCGGTCAGGGGCACCTGTGCGCAGCCGGGGTCGTCTTCATGGTGCTGGTGGCGACGGCACGGCTGCTCCGCCAGCAGGGACATCCTCGAGCGGCAGGGCTTGACCTGCTGGCCTGGCTGGACCTGGTGGCCTTGGCCACGGTCTGCGATGTCGTGCCGCTCAGGGGCCTCAACCGTGCCTTCGTGGTCAAAGGCCTGCTGGCGGCTCGTCACATGAACAATGCCGGACTCGCCGCTCTCCTGCGCAAGGCAGGACTTGGTGGTCCCGTCACACCCTATCATCTGGGCTTCCTGGTGGGCCCGCGTATAAATGCTGGAGGGCGCATCAGCGATGCGGCACTCGGCAGCCGGCTGCTGACGCTCGACGACACGGCGGTAGCCGAGGAAATCGCCGGGCGTCTCGATGAGCTCAACCGCGAACGGCAGGCCATGGAGGCGGCAATGCTCGCCGAGGCCGAGGCGGAGGTTATGGCGGAGTATGGAGACGGCGAGTCGGCGACTGTGCTGGTGACTGCTCGGGACAACTGGCATCCGGGCATTGTCGGGCTGCTGGCGGCGCGCCTGAAGGAGAAATTCCGCAGACCTGCCTTCGCGGTCGCTTTCGATCCGTCTGGGAAGGGGACGGGTTCGGGACGCTCCATCAACGGCTTTGACATGGGACGCATGGTGCGTGCCGCGGTCGACGAGGGGCTGCTGGTAAAGGGCGGCGGTCATGCCATGGCGGCAGGACTGACCGTCGAGCGCCACAACCTCGGGCGGCTGCGTGCCTTCTTTGAGGAGAAGGCTGCCGATACCGTCGCTTCGCTCGTCGCCAATCACGTGTTGAAGATCGATGGAGCGCTCTCGGCATCGGGAGCGACGCTTGACATGCTGGACCAGCTCGAAAAGGCGGGCCCTTACGGTTCGGGGCACCCCCAGCCGGTGTTTGCGATACCGTCTCATCGGGTGAGGGATGCGCGGCTGGTGGGGACCGCCCATGTGAAGGTCCAACTTGAGGCGGTTGACGGGTCGCGACTGGACGGAATAGCGTTCCGATCTGCCGACACACCGCTGGGACGGCTTCTCCTCAATTCCCGCGGCAGCCAGATCCACGTTGCGGGCTGCCTGAGTGGCGATCACTGGCAAGGCAACCGGCGAATTCAGCTGCGAATTCTGGATGCTGCGCCGGCGAGCTGATCCGGCACTTAAGGGAAGAGTGGCACGCCCTAGGGGAGTCGAACCCCTCTTTCCAGAATGAAAATCTGGCGTCCTAACCGATAGACGAAGGGCGCGTGCGCGGTGTGGCGCCCTTATAGTCAGCGCCCCTTTTGGCCGCAAGCTTGAATTTTGGATTTCGCAGGAAAAACAGCAAAAATTCCATGGCCAGATGCTGCACGCCGCCGCCAGGATTCAAAGCGCGTCTTGTTCGGCTTGCTGAGAGAGAATGATCGAAGAGAGTGGCACGCCCTAGGGGAGTCGAACCCCTCTTTCCAGAATGAAAATCTGGCGTCCTAACCGATAGACGAAGGGCGCGTGCGGTGAGCGACCTTATAGAGGGGTGATTTTCATCCCGCAAGCGCGAATTTTGCTTGCCTGCAAAAAAATACCGAAGGGCGGGAAACCGGATTTGGCTGGGGGATAGTCTAGTTCCATCAGCAGCTTAGCGGGTTCCCGTCAATATCCGTCCCGCAGCTTTCGCTCGGGTACTGCGCCGGCGCGCTGAAGACGCTGCCGGTGCGGGCGTTGATGCCGCGGCCGGTCATTGCAGGTGCCGGGGCGTCTGTCGCGGGCGCGGCGTTGCCGGAGAAGATGCTGGCGCTGCCAGCGCGGATGCCGGTGGGTTGAATGACGACGCCTGCCGCCATTGCATCTCCCGCAAAGGAATCGGGTGCCGCCGGAACCCCATCGGCCACTACACCATCCCGGTCGTAAGCCGCGGAGGATGCGGACACCACTGCGGGGTCGGTGTAGCTGCTGGAGGCTGTCTCGCCCGCGTCGGCTGCCCGACCCTTCGATGAGGCGGTTTCCTTTATTGCCGACTCGTCAGCCGATCCGGACTTGCCGGAGGTCGTGCAGCCGGAGAGGGCGATGGCCGCAGCACCTGCTGCGATGAGCAGCCGCAGGCGACTTTGCCGCCTAGCGGAACTTCCAGGCATCATGCCGTTTGCCCCTTCGTTCGAATCAGTCGTTAGAGCTTGCCCCCGTTCCGGCGCCGGGAGCAAGGCTCACGATCAAACTACCAGGAGCCGGTATTCTCCATCGACGCCCATGGCTCCGTCGCCGGCAGCGCCTCGCCCTTCTGGAGGATTTCGATCGAGATGCCGTCCGGCGAACGGATGAAGGCCATGTAGCCGTCGCGGGGCGGGCGATTGATGGTGACGCCGTTCTCCATCATCTTGCGGCAGAATGCATAGATGTCGTCCACCTCGTAGGCGAGGTGGCCGAAATTGCGGCCTCCCGCATAGTCCTCCGCGTCCCAGTTATAGGTGAGTTCCAGGCAGGGGGCCTTGCGAGCATGTGCCGCCTCGGCGTCTTCAGGCGCCGCCAGGAAGATGAGCGTAAAGCGGCCTTTCTCGTTCTCAATACGTCGTACCTCCTGGAGTCCCAGCAGATCGGTGTAGAATCGCATCGAGGCATCGAGGTCCCTGATCCGGACCATGGTGTGAAGGTAGCGCATGGGCATTGTTCTCCGCTTTCTCTATGCCGGTTCTTATGCTCCCGTCCGTCAGCTACGGACAAGCCTGCAGAGATAGGAACGGGGTGGATAATTCCTAGACGGGGACTTGCGCTGAAGGGTTAACGGGATGTTAATCTCACCTCCAGAATCAGTCTACCGGGGCTGTAGCGCGTAATCGAGGGGCCGACACAGATGGCAGACCGAATGTCAGCGAAGGACATGGCCGGGATCGAGGACCTCGCCGGCGAGGCTGTCGACCTGATCGAGATCACCGGTGTCGTGAAGTGGTTCGACGTGGCAAAGGGGTTCGGCTTCATCGTGCCCGACAATGGCATGCAGGACGTGCTGCTGCATGTTACCTGCCTGCGCCGCGACGGGTACCAGACGATCCTTGAAGGGACGCGCATCGTCGCGCTCATCCACAAGCGCGAACGCGGCTACCAGGCGTTTCGCATCCTTTCCATGGACCAGTCGACGGCCGTGCATCCGCACCAGATGCCGCCGGTGCGCACCCATGTGCAGGTGACGGCGACCAGCGGACTGGAACGGGCGCTCGTCAAGTGGTTCAACCGCACCAAGGGGTTCGGCTTCCTGACGCGCGGTGAGGGGACGGAGGACATCTTCGTTCATATGGAGACGCTCCGTCGATTCGGGTTGACTGAGTTGCGCCCAGGCCAGGTGGTCCTCGTCCGCTACGGACCGGGCGACAAGGGGTTGATGGCGGCCGAGATCCATCCCGACAATCCCAATCCAATCGGCCGGGCGCACTGATGGGCAGGGGGGGGCTCCGATTTATCGGAAGCGTCGTTGCGGCGCTTCTTTTGCTTTTCATCGGCCCGACGCTGGCGCAGACGAGCTTCGAACAGGAAGACCTGCTGATCCAGACGAAGTCCGGCAAAGTGCACAATTTCACGGTGGAACTGGCGCTGACCGCGGAACAGCGCTCGCAAGGCCTGATGCACCGGGAAAGCATGCCGAAGGATCACGGCATGCTGTTCGATTTCGGCGAGACCCGGCCGGTCTCCATGTGGATGCGCAACACGCCGCTGGCGCTCGACATGTTGTTCATACAGCAGGACGGGACCATCTCCCATATTCAGCGCAAGGCCGTTCCGCTTTCTGAAGCGATCATAGATTCGCGCGGGCCGGTGCATTTCGTCCTCGAGTTGAACGGAGGGCGCTCTGCCGCACTCGGAATCGAGGTAGGCGACAGGGTTATGAGCAAGAGGATCGACAGCCGACACTGACCGGAAACACCGCCAAGACTTTTCCGTTGGATTTTGCAGTTGCGGCCCGGCATCGAAGCGTGTAATCCGCTGGGCAACGTGGAAACGGAGTGTAGCGCAGTCTGGTAGCGCATCTGGTTTGGGACCAGAGGGTCGGGAGTTCGAATCTCTCCACTCCGACCACGTGCCGGACGAGCCCAGCAGTCCGGCATTCAGGGAGCGTCGTCGGAATGTCCGCCAAGATCTATCGTCCTGCGAAAACAGCCATGCAGTCGGGCAAGGCCAAGACCCATCTGTGGATTCTGGAGTTCGACCAGGAGGCGCCGCGTCGCATCGACCCGATTCTCGGCTACACGTCATCGTCCGACATGCGCCAGCAGGTCCGGTTGACCTTCGAGAGCCAGGAGCAGGCGGAAGCCTATGCGCAGCGCGAAGGCATCCAGTACCGCGTCATCCCACCGAAGGAAGTCGCACGTCAGGTCGTCTCCTACACGGACAATTTTCGCTATAACCGCATCCAGCCCTGGACGCACTGAGTTCGTCCGCCGGCGCAGCCGGCCCCTTAGCTCAACTGGATAGAGCAACTGCCTTCTAAGCAGTAGGTCGCAGGTTCGAGTCCTGCAGGGGTCGCCATTTCTGTTCTTGTCCGACCCGGAGACATAGGTAACGGTTTGTCCCTAAGACATGGGTGACAACCTCGTGCCGAACGGGTTGTCGATGGTTTGCAATGTTCTCTGCTCCAGGTCGATATATCCGAGATCATAGTGCATGAAGCTGACGAGCCAAATGCCGTCGTCGACTTCCTTGAGCCCGAGCCTCTGTCCGGCCAGCACCGTCGAGATATTGATCTTCTTGCGATGGATGCAAAGCCGCCCGCAGTTGGTGACGATGGCGTCGCGATCGTGGAAGGGATAGTCGATGTCCGGCAGGCCCTGATAGAGTCTGGGCGATGTGGTGTAGAGCTCTGCCGGTACCTTCATAGACAGCGCCTCATGCGGCCGTTCTTCATTGAATTCGCTGACGAAACCGTCGAAACGCATCTGCTGCTGCAGGATATTGCGGCCCGGCGGCCTCGTCGCTTCCTTCTTGAGCGTCAGGTGCATGCGCTCGTGGCGGCCGTTCTCCTGCGGGTGGCCGGGACGGATGCGCTCGAGGGCGATGCCGAGCCTGAGCCACCAGACCGAGAGCTTTGACAGATTGTAGAGCCCGTTGGGACTGGCGAAGGGCAGGCCGTTGTCGGAGCGGATCGCGGCCGGTAGGCCCCGCTCGGCAAAAACCCGCCGAAAGGCCTCGAAGACACCCTGTTCGCGCGTCGATTCGAAGGCCTCGCAACACAGAAGATAGCGCGAGAGCTGGTCGGTGATCGTCAGGGGGTAACAGTATTGCCGTTGCCCAGCTTGAACTCGCCCTTGAAGTCGGCGCACCAGAGATCGTTGGGACCAGGTGCCGCCGATAGCTGCGTGCCGACGGCCTTGTTCGCCCGGTTCCTCTTGCGGGCCTGGCTCACAAGGCCGTGACGATCGAGTACGGCGTGTACGGTGCTCTTTGCCGAAATGCGCACATCGCCGGCCAGCCGTTTGACGAGCAGTTCCCTGATCTTCCTGGCACCCCAGTAAGGCTTCTCTTGTCTGAGGCGAACAATCATCGCCTCAACCGGATCCGGCAACTGGTTGGCATAGCGCACCGGCCGTCGGGATCGATCGGTCAGCGCTTCTAGGCCATCATCCTTGTAGCGGTTGAAGATCTTGTAGCCGGTCTTGCGCGAGATGCCGAACGCTCGGCACACCTCGCTCATGCCTTCGCCCTCAAGCAGCCGGGCGACAAATCGTAGACGTTCCTCCATGACCGAAGTCTCTCTCCACGGCATCGACACCTCCCGACAAAGTCGAAAAGTGTTACCCATGTCTCCGGTACGAAATGTCACCTATCTCCCAGGTCGGACATCTTGTGCACCAATCCAACTGGCGTTTGAAGGCGTAGCGGACGGTGGCGCACGAGCCATATGGCCATCACGTATATCTCCCGAAGAATCTGTGGCAGCTGATTGTGTCTGTTCTGCAACAGGTGGTGCAGCTTGCGCACGAGCTTCGCGACGATACTTGACTCTCTTAATCATCTTTGTGATCTGATCGCCTCGATCACAGGGGATTAAGAATGCGTTTCAGATCAATGTTCTGGCGCCGGAGGCTCATGCTTCTGGCGGGGGTCTCGCTTTGCCTTTCGACGGGTGCGATTGCACAGGATAGTGCCGGAGGCACCGAACTCGAAACCATCGTTCTCGAAGCGGAAAGCGACGACATCCTGGTCCAGGATGGCTATGTCGCCAAAAGCGACCGGATCGGGACGAAGACGGACACGCCACTCGTCCGGATACCGCAGTCGGTTTCGGTCGTGACCCAGGACCAGATCGAGGACCAGAAGCCGCGGACACTGAATGAGGCGTTGTCCTACACCGCTGGCGCAAACCCGACCAATTTCGGCTACGACAGCCGCTATGATGCCTTCTACCTGAGAGGCTTCCCCGCCTACTATACCGGGACCTTCCGTGATGGGCTGAAGCAGTTCAACGGCCCCTCTGCATGGTTCCGCACCGAACCCTATGGCCTTGAGGGCGTGACTATTCTGAAGGGGCCGGCGTCGTCGCTCTATGGGGTCAGCGGTCCAGGCGGCATCGTCAACATGGTGACGAAGCGGCCTAAGGACGAAGAATTCCGCGAGGTTGAGCTGCTGCTGGGCCAGGACAGCCGCTATCAGGCTGCCGTTGATCTGTCGGGTCCGGTGGATGATGAGGGAAGCCTGCTCTACCGGTTCACGACGGTGGGACGGAAGAGCGACACCCATATCGACGGCTATCCGGACGACACCTTCTATCTCGCCCCCGCCTTCACCTGGAAGCCGGATGAAGACACGAAGTTCACGCTTCTGGGCGAGTACTCGCGGTCCGTCGTGGGGGCGACGGCGTACTACGTCAATCCTTCATTGGGCCAGATCTCGGACATCTATTCCGGAGATCCGGACTGGAACGACTTCACCACAACGCAGGGCCGGATCGGATATGAATTCGAGCATCGGCTGAACGACGTCGTGACCCTGCGCCAGAACCTTCGCTACCACGAGGTTGATGCGGACCTGAAGTACAGCTACCTCGGAACCTCCTGGTCGCAGTACAAGGAAAAGGTCTCTGCCTTCTCGGTCGACAACATCGCCCAGTTCGAATTCGATACCGGTCCGCTGTCGCACACGGCAATCCTCGGCTTCAACTACAACTGGTGGGACTACGCGGCCAAGTCACGACGTTCCACCACATCGCCCGCCGATGTTGCCCTGCAAGCCTTCGCGTCGTCGGGCGAGCAGGAGATGGACCAGTATGGCATCTACCTGCACGACCAGATCGAGTTGGACCGCTGGACGCTCTTCCTCACCGGACGGCAGGATTGGGCGGCCTCCGACAGCGTGACATCTGCTGGAACCGCTATTGACACCACCGATCGCGCCTTCTCCTGGAGAGCCGGCCTCTCCTACCAGTTCGATTGGGGTCTGGTGCCTTACGCCAGCTACTCGACGTCGTTCTCGCCCAACCTTGGTTTCGTCTATGACGCAAGCGGGACCCGGACGGTCGCGGAACCCACCACCGCCGATCAGATCGAGGTCGGCGTCAAGTACGAAATCCCCGACACGAACGTGATACTCGGTGCCGCCTATTTCGATATCGACCAGACCGACGGAGTCGTTTTCGACGGTACCTATGACACATCGGGCAACCAGGTGCAGCGACAGCTCGACCTGCACTCCCGCGGAGTGGAACTGGAGGCAAACGCGTCCTTCGACAACGGTTTCAGCCTCATTGCATCCTATACCTACATGCGCATGACGATCGAGGAAGGCCTGCCGGGCACAGTGGGCAACGAGCTCTCGGGCGCTCCGAACCATGTCGCATCGCTGTGGGGACATTACCTCTTCGAGGATGGCCCGCTGGCTGGCCTGGGGCTCGGGGCAGGGGTGCGATATGTTGGCGACAGTTATGGCGATGATGCCAACACGTTCAAGAGCGGCTCGCGCACGCTCGTCGACGCGGCCGTCTCCTACGACTTCGGCTATCGCAATCCGGATCTGCAGGGCCTCTCGCTGCAGGTGAACGCAAAGAACCTGTTCGACCGGCAGGAGGCGATCTGCACCTCGGGCAATTGCTACTGGGACGAGGGACGAACCGTCTACGGCAGCCTACGCTACCGTTTCTGATGGCGACGACCAATCCACCATCACCGGCGATGCTCCTGATGGGCGTCGCCGGTCTCTATGTCGCGCAGAGCGTGATTGGCGGCATGACCTGGACGGGGCTTCCCGCGGTGATGCGTGAGGCGGGTGTCTCGCTCGACCGCATAGGTCTCGTCTCGCTGATCGCGCTTCCATGGGTGCTGAAGTTCTTGTGGGCGCCGGCGGTGGAGCGTTACAGGCTGCCGGTCGCCGGCCGCAATCGATCGGGTTCGATCGTGCTCGTCGGAGGCCTTGTCTCCGTCCTGGGGCTGATCTCGGTCGGGATGCTCGACGCGTCGAACTGGACCGGCCTCTTCACCATCCTGATCGTCGTTGCCTTTGCCGCCTCCACCGTCGACATTGCCTGCGATGGCTTTGCCGTGCAGAGCCTGGCACAGCGTCACCACGGATGGGCCAACGCGGCGCAGGTTGGTGGCGCCTATCTGGGTGCCGCGCTGGGTGGTGGGCTTTTTCTCTATCTCGTCGGCACATCCGACTGGCGGATCGCCACCTGGTCCATGGCAGGATTGGTTGTACTGCTCGGCATGCCCTTCCTGTTCCGTGTCGTCCGCCGCATGCCAGTCGAGGCGCGGCACCATGTGCCATCCCTGGGTCACGCCCTCGGGCGCCCGCTCCTGAGGAGAGGCCTGATTGTCGCGGCGATCTTCGTGCTCGCCCAGAAATCGGCGCTCGGGATGATCGCGCCGTTTCTCGTCGACAAGGGTGTTGAACTGACGACTGTCGGGATACTCAATGGTGTTGGCACCCTGTTGATAGGCTCGGCCGCAGCGCTGATAGGCGGCGCCTGCGTCAGGTCATGGGGGATCCGCCCGGTGCTGCTCCTGGCGCTCGCCCTCCAGGCGGCGGCACTGAGCCTGCTGGCTGTCGCCGGCTGGACGGACGCAATACCCGTGCCGGTGCTCATGGGGGTCGCAATCGGCAGTACGTCCGGCATCATGGCATTCGGCTTCGTCGGCCTCTACGCGCAGTTCATGCGATGGTCGGATCCTCGTCAGGCTGGCGTCGACTTCACGCTGTTCCAAAGCATGGATGCGCTCGTCAGCCTCGCAGGCGGTGTCGTCGCCGGCTATCTTGCGGAAGCGTTCGGCTACGGGCCGCTGTTTATCGGTGCGTCCTTCGTGGCCCTGGCCTCTGTGCCGGTCATAATGCGTTTTGCAGACCGGTGAGAACTTGTCCGTCCCAGTCAGATCTCCCGGCGCCGGAACTTCAAGGCAAGGAGGATACCAAAGAGGGCTGTCGCAGCGACATAATAGGGTGCCGCGGCCCAGCCCTTGGCGGATACCACGGCGGCGAGTAGCAGCGGTCCGAGAAACTGCCCCAGATTGGTGCCCTGCATGATAAAGCCGCTGATCGTGCTGACGAGGTCCTGCCGGGCCGCATAGGCGGGGAGGGCGCTCATGATCGAGGCGGGAAGAAGCCCGCCGGTTGCCGCGTAGAGCAATGCGGCCGTGTAGCGGATCGTCAGCGGCAGCTCGGATGCGAAGACGACGAAGGCGCTCAGCGACAGAAGGAAGAAGGCGGTGACGATCAATGCCCATCGCCGCGCACCGTGACGTAGCAGATAGCCTCCGGCAATGTTGCCCGGTACGTTCGCGAGTACGGCGATTGCCGTCATCACGGAGGCCGTTCCCAATGCGAGCCCGCTCTCCTCGATCAGCATCGTTGGCAGAAAGCCGAAGACGGACATGAAGCTTGCCGCATAGAGCAGGAACATTCCGCCAAGAAGCCAGGTGGTCGGAAGGGCGACCGTCAGTCTTGCTCCATCGAGAAGGGAAGATGGCGGCGTGGCTCCGGTGACGGAGGAGACCGGCTTGGACAGGAGGAGAGCTGCCAGGGGTATGAGCGTGAAAAGTGCAGCGGCAATCCATGCGCCGCGCCAGCCGTAGACCGGTAGCAGGACCGGTGAGACGAGCATGATTCCGCCGACACCGACCGGCAACCAGGCGGCCCAGATTGCAAAAGCGAGCCCCCGATCGCGGGCCTCGGTCGCGCTCGTAATGAGCGCAGGCGCAGCGACGACGGCCAGGATCAATCCGAAGCCCTCTACGATCCGACTGGCGAAAAGCATTGCTGCCGAGTGTGCGAACAGACCCGCCATGCTCCCGCATGTCAGGAGCACGAGGCTGAGTATCATCGCGCGCCGGTGCGTGACGCGATCGGCGAGGCGCCCCATGACGAGGCCCAGAAGACCGCCCATCAGCGCGACCAGCCCCATGAGCCATCCGGCAGCGACCAGATCGAGTTGCAGTTCGTCGCGCAGAAGCGGCAAGGCAGGCGGAACCTTGCCGACATGCACAGCCGCAGCAACTCCTCCCAGCACCGCTATGGTGACGTGGCTCCAGCGTGTCGTCATTGCCTACTCTTCAATCCCATCCGCCAGTGGGCGATCGTGCATGCCCGCGACTCGACGGGCGGGCAGATGTCCCGGAAGAGTGCTATAGGGGAGAGATCGAAACGCCAAGGTCTGGCTCCCGCGGATGTATGCAGCGTGGCAAATATGCTTGCGGGCATCCGGGTCCCCCGCTAGATTTTCAGGCAAGGAAACAGGGGCAGGACCATGTCGATCGAGGATACGGGGCGGACGACGCACACACTTGCGGCGCTCATGGAACTTCGCAAGCGTATCCTGAACGGTGATTTTCCCGGCGGCACGCGGCTTTTCGAGGTACCGCTTGCCGAGACGCTGCAGATTTCCCGAACTCCAATTCGCGAGGCGATGTCGCGCCTGGCCGAGGAGGGGTTGCTGGACCGGCTCGCCAATGGCGGATTCGTTGTCCGCAGCTTCACGTTTGCCGATGTCGTAGACGCGATCGAATTGCGTGGCGTGCTCGAAGGGACGGCGGCGCGGCTCGCAGCCGAGCGCGGAGCGCCGGCGCGGCGGCTGCAGGAGATGGAAGAGGTGCTGATCCAGTTGGATGACTGTTTCGGTGCGGCACCCAACGACGTGGATTTCGAGGGCTATTCGGAGCTCAACGGGCAGTTCCACCGCATCCTGGTGGAGCTCTCCGGCAGTGCGGTCCTGCAGCGCGAAATCGATCGCGCAACGCGTCTGCCCTTCGCTTCACCCTCGGCATTCCTCTCTGACCGAACAAATATCGATGTCTTCAGGCAGTCGCTTCATGTGGCGCAGGAGCAGCATCGCGCGCTGGTATCGGCGATCGGTTCACGGGAGGGCACTCGTGCAGAGTTCATCGCGCGGGAGCATGCGCGGATTGCTCGCCGAAATCTCGAATATGTGACCCTCGAGGATCCTGACCTGATCCTCCGCGTCCCGGGGCTGGCACTTCTCAACAGCTGATTTCCAGTAATCAATCAAGGCAGTCTGGACCCGCATGCATACAGGGTGGATGACGCCTGAGAGAAATTCGCCCTCAGCCCCCTTGATGTTTTGCCCTGAATGAGGATGATGTATACATCATCACTCATCTCAGGGAGGAGATATCGTGACGAGATCCAGTCTTTCGGACGTCATCAGTGCCAGCGGCAACGTCGTGGAGATGCTCCGCAACTCCAAGGTCGGAATGTATGTATACCCGGTAGTGGCGCCGGAGTTCACAAACTGGCGCGACGAGCAGCGTGCCTGGCGCGAATCCGCGGTCCTGTTCGATCAGTCCCACCATATGGATGAAGTGATCGTCGAAGGGCCTCAGGCAGCTGCTTTCCTTGAGTATGTCGGGATCAACAGCTTCGCCAACTTCGACCTGAACCGTGCAAAGCACTTCGTACCGGTGACGCCGGCCGGCCACGTGATCGGTGACATGATCATCTTTCGGGAGCGGGAGGACAAGTTCATCCTCGTCGGACGTGCCCCGACCGCCAACTGGGTGCAGTTCCAGCAGGCAATCGGCAAGTGGAACGTGCGTATACATCGCGATCCACGCTCGCCCTCGCGACCGGACGGCAAGGCGGTCTACCGCACACACTACCGCTTCCAGATCCAAGGGCCGGATGCGCCGAAGATCTTTGAGAAGATGAATGGCGGTCCGGTCCCGGACATCAAGTTCTTCCACGTCGACTGGATCAATGTTGGCTCCAAGCGGGTGCAGGCACTGCGCCACGGCATGGCGGGCGCACCTGGCCTCGAGATCTGGGGGCCTTACGCTGATCTTGAGTATATCCGTAGCGTGATCCTGCAGTCGGCGCGTGACGCCGGTGTCGACCTTCACCAGGTCGGCAGCCGCGCGTACTCCACGAACACGCTGGAATCTGGCTGGATTCCGTCGCCGCTGCCGGGGATCTACACCGGTGACGGCATGATGAAGGAGTACCGCGACTGGCTGGGCGCCGACAGCTATGAGGCGACGGGGGCGATCGGCGGCAGCTTCGTGTCCAGCAACATCGAAGACTACTACGTCAATCCCTTCGAACTCGGATACGGTTTCTACATCGGCTGGAAGTCCGACTTCATCGGCAAGCAGTCGCTTGAGAAGATGAAGGACGGGAGGAACCGCAAGAAGGTAACCTTCGAATGGAATGCCGAGGATGTCGTCAAGGTCATCGCTTCCGCCTTCCAGCCCGGCGAAGACCACTACAAGTGGATCGATTTCCCGCAGCCTAACTATGCGTCCACCAGTGCCGACATGGTCATGCACGACGGCAAGATGGTCGGCATGTCGATGTTCAACGGCTACAGCTACAACGAACGCTGCCTGCTTTCGCTTGGCGTGGTCGATGCCGATGTCCAGGAAGGTGACGTACTGACGATGATATGGGGCGAGCCGAACGGCGGCACCGGCAAGACATCGACGGAACGCCACAAGCAGGCGGAGATCCGTGTGCGCGTGTCGGCAACCCCCTATGCCCGCGAAGCTCGCGAGAACTACGCCGAGAGCTGGCGTACGAAGAAGGCCGGCTGATCCGGCCCGTGACGGGCGTGCTATGCGCGCCCGTCGCTCGGTTTCTGTTGCTTTACGAGGAGCGTCCGCTCGAACGTCGGACGTCTAGGGTTGGCCATGGGAATGACAAGCGTGTTTCGCAACGACGCGACGACTGAGAACTCAGCCTCGCTGGCATCCGTGCTCACGGACTGTTCCATTGAAGTCATGCCGCGAACAGCGGCCAAGATCGGTGACTTCCGGCAGATCCTGCCGCAGGGGACGCGGGTCTACGTGGCTCATATCCGCGATACGCCGATCGACGACATGGTGGCGACCGCGCGCCGCCTGACGGATGAGGGCTTCCAGCCGATGCCGCACCTTCCGGCGCGGATCATCCCGGATCGCCTGACGCTGGAGACCTGGGTAAGGCGCTATCGGGAGGAGGCGGGTGTCACGCAGGCGCTGCTGCTGGGCGGCGGCGTTTCAACCCCGGCTGGCGACCTCGACAGCTCGATCGCAATGCTGGAAACGGGCGTGTTCGACCGGCTCGGCTTTGACCGGCTGCACGTGGCCGGCCATCCCGAAGGGAACAAGGACATCGATCGTGACGGTGGTACAGCCGTTGTCGATGAGGCGCTCAAGTGGAAGCAGTCCTTCTCCGAGCGCACGGATGCCGAGATGGCCATCGTCACGCAATTCGCGTTCGAGGCGGCACCGGTAATTGCCTGGGCTGAACGTATCGCGGCCGCCGGGATCACTCTCCCTATCCATGTCGGTGTCGCTGGTCCGACAAAGCTGCAGACACTCATCAAGTATGCCGTAGCCTGCGGCGTCGGGCCGTCGCTCAACGTCCTGCAGAAGCGGGCTCTCGACCTGCGCAAGCTGCTGGTTCCGTACGAACCGACGGACTTCCTCGTGGACATCGCCGCCCATCGCGCAGCTTACCCGGAAAGTTCCATCGAGCGGGTGCATGTGTTTCCGCTGGGCGGGATACAGGCAAGCGCGGACTGGCTGGCGAGAGTGAGGGACGGGGCGTCCCACCAGGATTAGTGCCGCCGCTTCCAGCTTGCATGCGTAGCGCATCAGAAATATGAAGGGTGGTCGCGCTTGGCAGCGGCATGAACAGACGCGCCGGCGGACCCATACCTTCTGATGTACCAGTTTCCCAGCACCAAGACCTATGGCGGCTTCCTGTTCGACATGGATGGCACCATCCTCAATTCGATTGCTGCGGCGGAGCGGGTTTGGGGCCGATGGGCCACGCGGCAGGGTCTGGATCTTGGGACTTTCCTGCCGACCATGCACGGCAAGCGCGGCATTGATACCATTACGGCCCTGAACCTCCCCTGGATCGATCCGGTGGTGGAGGCAGCTGAAATCCTTCGTGGCGAAATCGAAGACGTCGAGGGTGTCGTTGCGATCGAGGGCGCGGCTGATTTCCTGGCGTCCCTGCCGCCGGAGCGCTGGGCCATCGTGACGTCGGCGCCTATGGACCTCGCGCGCGCAAGGCTCGCGGCCGCGGGTCTGCCGCAACCCCGTATCATGGTGACCGCAGAGGATGTTGCGGTCGGGAAACCCCACCCTCAGTGCTACCAGCTCGGCCTAGAGCGACTGGGCGTCGATGCGCCCGACGCAATGGTCTTCGAGGATGTCCTGGCCGGTGTCGCGGCTGCGGAGGCTGCTGGGACCGCCATCACGGTGATCACGGCAACCCACCAGCATCCCGTCGAAACCGACTATCCGAAGCTGCCGCACTACGGGGAGGTTAGGGTGGCGATAGGCGCCGGCGGGCGGCTATCCATTCAATTCCGTTAGCATAAGCGACGACACGGCCACCGCTCGTCGCAACGGTCAGCGGTGGATCGGATCCTTCCACAAGACTTCCTCGGGCTTCTCCACCGGTTCTATGTCCAGATTGACGACGACGGGTTCCTGACCCGATCGAACGAGGACGCATTCCAGGGTTTCATCCCGGCTGGCGTTGATTTCCTGGTGGGGCACGAAGGGTGGGACGTAGATGAAATCGCCAGGGCCTGCCTCTGCCACGAACTCCAGATTGTTGCCCCAGCGCATCCTTGCCTTGCCCTTGACGACATAGATGATGCTTTCGAGATCCCCGTGGTGGTGGGCTCCGGTCTTGGCGTTGGCGTGGATCGTGACGGTGCCGGCCCAGATCTTCTCCGCTCCGGCGCGCGCATGATTGATCGCGGTCGCGCGGTTCATTCCAGGCGTCTGGGCGGTGTTCGGATCCAGCGAATTGCCGGGTATGACCTTGACGCCGTTGTCGCGCCAGTCTGTCCCGGGGACTGGATGATCGTGATGGTCGTCTGACATGCCGTTCCTCGTGCACATATGGCGGGGCTCACCAACTCTTGCGAGCAGTGGGTCCGCGAGCCCCTGACCGGTAGCATGCCGGCTGACGGGAGCTAACGTGGCTTCGGCTCATTGTTCAACCTCCACGCACTGAAAGGCAAGTCCTTGGTGAAGGAGTTATTCACGCATCGCCCCCGACTAAGGCTCACCCTGTCTCAATGCGATATTCCCTCGGGCTTTACTTATCCCCCTGGTTCGTCATGAATGCTCGGACAGGACACAGCGGATATCGGAATGACTGAAGAAAAAGACCTGGAGAAGATACTGGAGCAGGAGAGGGCACTTGCCTTCCCGCAGTTCGATGGGGAGGCGGCCTGGAGGCTTGGCTCCTTGCTGCGGGACATGGCCCTGGAGCGAGGTGCCGGCGTGGTGATCGACATCCATCTCCATTCCATGCCGGTCTTCTACTGCGCCCTGTCGGGCACGACGGCGGACAATGCCTCGTGGGTACGGCGAAAGCGGGCCGTCACCCTTCGCTTTTTCCGGTCGAGCTATGCCGTCGGGTTGGCGCTTTCCCAGCAAGGCACGACCATTGAAGCGAAGTACGGGCTTCCATCGGCGGACTATGCGACGCATGGTGGCAGCTTCCCGATCACGTTGAAAGGAACCGGATGCATCGGCGCCGCAACGGTCTCGGGACTGCCTCAACGGGAGGATCACAATCTGGTGGTCGAGGCTTTGTGCCACATGCTCGACCAGGACCACGACGCTCTACGACTGACTTGAAGGAAACGAAATGGAAGCGCCCCACATCGTTCTGCAATTCTGGTTCCAGGAGTTGACGCGTAAGGAGTGGTTTCAGGTGTCCGCCGAGGTCGACGCCGAAATATCGGCGCGATTTGGCCGGACGCACCTCGATCTGGCACGAGGCGAGGTGACGGAGTGGCGGGGCTCGCCTGACCAGCGCTTGGCTTGCATCATCGTTCTCGACCAATTTTCACGTAATATCTATCGCGGCACTCCGCTGGCGTTCGCGGCAGACTGGATAGCTTTGCGCGAGGCTCGGATGGCTCTGGAGGCGGGGGCTGACATGGAGGTGCCGGAGGCGCGGCGGGCCTTTTTCTATCTGCCCTTCGAGCATTCGGAGAGCGTTGCAGACCAAGAGCTGTCGGTCCGATTGTTCCGCAAGCTCGGCGATCCTGAGTATCTGGATTATGCCGAGCGGCATCTTGCCGTGATCAGGGAGTTTGGACGCTTCCCCCACAGGAACGCGCTGCTGGGTCGCGAATCAAACAGCGCCGAACTCGACTATCTGTCGAAGCCCGGCGCCGGTTTCTAGACGTGCTGGGTTGCTTCTAGCGTCGGATCATCCGACCGACCCAGATCAGGATACATGCACCGATGAAGCCGGCGATGAGATAGCCGATCCAGCCGCCAAGACTGATGCCGAGAAGGCCAAGCAAGGCGTTGGCAATGATGGCGCCGACGATGCCGAGCAGGATGTTCATCAAGATGCCCATATTGCTCTTCATGAACTGCTCGGCCAGCCAGCCGGCGATACCCCCGATGATGATGGCCGCGATCCAGCCGATACCTGCGTCTTCCATGCCTTACCCTCCTGTGGTGGTTGCCGTTGGTAACGCGAGACAATGTTCCAAGGTTCCCGGCGCCTTTCCTTTGTTCGCCGTGGAACCTAGATTGCCGCGAAGCGAATCCATGATCCGGTGACCCCCGTTGAAGCTACGTCGTACTTCTTCCTTCTCTTTCGGCATCGGGCTCCTCCAGCTCATCTTGATGACCGCTCTGATGCTCACTGCTGTTCCGATGGGCAGGGTGCAGGCGCAGCAGCCGGCAGCAGCCGAAGTCACTGCGGATTCAATCAACGAGGAGATGGCGGAGAGGCTGGAGGCGTCGCGCCAGAGACTGATCGACATCCGCCAGCGTCTTGAGCAGACGCCGATTGAAGACCTGAAGCTCGCGGAGCTGCGCGTCCAGGCGGACGAGGTGGCTTCGGAACTAGAGAGCGCCTCAGCGGATCTGGAGACGCGCCTTTCGCAGATACAGGCGCGGTTGGCTGACCTGGGTGAGGCGCCCGCGGCAGGACAACCCGCCGAAGCCGAGGCGGTGACCGACGAGCGCAATCGCCTGACGACCGAGCGCGCCGAACTGACGGTGATCATTGATGATGCCGCCAACCTCAGAACCAATGCCAACCAGGCGACCAGCAGCATTTCGACATTGCGGCGTGATCTCTTCACCGAGACGTTGTTCAAGCGGACGGAGCTTTCGCCGGCGCTCTTCGGCGAGGCTGGCAAGGCATTCGTGCTCGAGATGCGCGATCTCGGCAACACTGTAGGGAGTTGGTTGAGCTTCGCATGGAAGTTCAAGAAACTCCCGCTGCTGGTTGCGATCTTCCTCTCGCTTGGGGCGGCCCTCGTTTTCCTCGCGGGCGGTCGTCGCCTTTTCGCGAGGCTGATCGCGCGGGATCCCTCGCTGGAGCAACCAACCTATATCAAGCGCCTTTCGCTCGCATTTTGGACGACCGTCACGAGGACGTTCTCGCTGACGGCCTTTCTTGTTGCATCCTATCTCTTCCTGGATGGCTTCAATGTGATGCGAAGGGATGTTGCTCCCATCATCGGGGCAGCATTCGGCTTCATCTGGTTCGTCTATTTCATCTGGCAGCTGGCCGATGCCGTTCTCTCACCGCGCTATCCCCGCTGGCGGCTTGTGCGGGTCACGGATCGAGGAGCCCATCCGCTGCTTTCAGCCATCGTCGCGATGGCTGTCGTCAACGGCCTCGACTATCTGCTTGGGGTGGTCAGCGAGGTACTGAATTCACCCCTGGAACTGACAATCGCAAAGAGCGTCGTCGCCTCGCTGGTGATCGGCCTCATCCTCCTCGCCCTGTCGTTTGCACGTCCGGTTCTGGATGAGGATCCGGCCCTGCCTGGACGCGGCTGGCCACGGTGGCTGGCGGTCCTGTTGCGGGTCATGGGGGTGCTGCTCATCCTGACGGTCATGGCAGGTTATGCGGGACTGGCGCGGTTCGTTGCCACGCAGATCGTGCTGACCGGGGCGGTTCTCGTCACCACCTACATTGGCATCCTGTCGGGCAAGGCGGTCGGCAAGGAGGGCGCGTTCGCGCGCACGGGGCTGGGCGAGCGACTGGCGAGGCGGTTCCAGTTGGGCGAAGTCGCGCTGGACCAGATTGGGCTTGCCGCCGGCCTTCTGGTCTACGCCATCGCTCTTCTTCTCGGCATACCGCTTATCCTGCTGACCTGGGGTTTTCAGGTCACCGACATCGAGGCCTGGATCTATCGCTTCTTCACCCGGATAACGATCGGCAATATCTCCATCTCGATTGTGGGAATCTTGGGCGGGATCCTGCTGTTCGGCTTGGGCTACCTTGCCACCAGATGGATCCAGAAGTGGATCGACAGCCACGTTCTTGCACGCAGCCATGTCGACACGGGCGTGCGAAATTCGGTCAAGACCGGCATCGGCTATCTAGGGATCGGGATTGCGGTCATCCTCGGCGTGTCGGCGGCCGGCATCGATCTTTCCAGCCTTGCACTCGTTGCGTCGGCGCTTTCGGTCGGCATCGGTTTCGGACTTCAGAATGTCGTCTCGAATTTCGTCTCCGGACTGATCCTGCTCGTCGAACGTCCGTTCAAGGTCGGCGACCATGTTGTTACCGGGACGACCGAAGGCATCGTCAAACGCATTTCGGTACGGGCGACAGAGATCGAGACCTTCCGAAAGCAGTCGATCATTGTCCCGAACTCGGACCTGATCAACGCGCCAGTCGGTAACTGGACCCATCGAAACCGGGTGCAGCGGTCGGAAATTCCCGTCTCCGTCGCCTATGGGACGGACCCGGAGAAGGTGATCGCGATCCTGCTGGAGATCGCCCGGGCGGTACCCGAAGTGCTTCGCAATCCGGAGCCCCATGTCGATTTCCTCGCCTTTGGCGCC
The DNA here is from genome assembly GCF_000967425.1 of Pseudorhizobium banfieldiae. NCBI lineage: Bacteria > Pseudomonadati > Pseudomonadota > Alphaproteobacteria > Hyphomicrobiales > Rhizobiaceae > Pseudorhizobium > Pseudorhizobium banfieldiae. Next base: position 1,936,510 of record NZ_FO082820.1, on the reverse strand, counting down.
TCCTCACTGGATTTCGAACTGCGCTTCTGTTTGGCGGATTATTCCGACGGGATCCGTATCCGGGCGGAAGTGCGCATCGAAATCCTGAAGCGTTTCGAAGTGGAGGGGATCGAGATCCCGTATGCCCGCCAGGACATCATGATCCTGCCACGCCCGGGTCGAAACAGGGAGGGGTCGGGGAAGGACGAAGACGGAACCGTAGAGGGTGGCGCCGGCATGTAAGCCGTCGCGGCAAGCTTTTCGCATGTCGTAATCAGGCGTTTCGTCTTGTGGCGGGAACTGCATAGTTCTTGCGGCCAAGGTCATGCATCGTCTTGTCAGGAAAGACGATCAACGCGAGGGGCGAGTGAATGAAGGCGAATGCGCGTGCCGTTGTCATCGGGGGCGGGGTTGTCGGTGTTTCGACGCTCTATCATCTGGCGAAGAAGGGTTGGAGTGACAGCGTCCTGATCGAGCGCAAAGAGCTGACATCGGGCTCTACCTGGCATGCCGCCGGTCTGCTGCCGCTTTTCAACCTGTCCTATTCGGTCGGCCAGCTGCACAAGTATTCTGTCCGGTTTTACGAGGAACTCCAGGCGGAGACCGGCTTGAATGTCGGTTTTGCGAAAGTCTCGAACATCCGGCTCGCCCGCACCAGGGATCGCTGGGACGAGTATATGTACTATGCCGGCATTGCCGAGACGATCGGCGTCAGGGTCAACGTCCTCACGCCGGAACAGGTGAAGGAGGTGTGGCCGCTCTGCGAGACGGACGGCCTGCTCGGCGCCATCCAGCATCCGGATGACGGGTATATCCAGCCGGCTGACCTCACCCAGGCGCTGGCGAAGGGAGCCCGCGACCGCGGGGCGACGATCTACCGGAATACCGCCGTCACTGCCATCGAGCAGCAGCAGGACGGTATGTGGAAGGTGACGACCGACAAGGGCGAGATCACCGCAGAGCACGTCATCTCCTGCACCGGAAGCTTCGCCCGCAAGACCGGCGAGATGGTCGGCATCAACATCCCCGTCATTCCCGTCGAGCACCAGTACATCGTCACGGAGCCCCATCCGGCGATCCGGGAGCGCCGGCGCCAGGGCCTGCCGGAAATGGGTGTCCTGCGTGAGTCGGATAGCGCCTGGTACATGCGCGAGGAAGCCGGCGGACTGATCCTCGGCCCTTATGAGGTCGGTGCGCCGGTCTGCTACGTCGATGGTCCCTCGGCGGCGAGCGAATACGAGCTTTTCCAGGAGGATCTGGACCGGCTGATGCCACACGTCGAGGCGGCCATCGCCCGCGTGCCGGCCTTTGGGGAGGTCGGCATCAAGAAGGTCTACAACGGGGCCATCGCCTATACGCCGGATGGCAATCCCATCGTCGGCCCGGCTCCCGGTCTCAAGAACTTCTGGCTGAATGAGGGCCACTCCTTCGGCATTACCGCCGCGGGTGGGGCCGGATGGCAGCTCGCCGAATGGATCGTGGACGGCGAACCGACCGTCGACCTGATGGGTGTCGATCCCCGGCGCTTCGGACCTTATGCGACGGAAGGCTACCTTATTGCCAAGAACGAGGAAGCCTATGCCAACGTCTTCACCATGCACTATCCGGATGAGGAGCGTGCCGCTGCACGTCCGCTGAAGACCACTCCAATCTACGAGCGGCTGAAGAAGCTCGGCGGCGTATTTGGTTCCGTCTACGGATGGGAGCGCGCGAACTGGTACGCGCCGGAAGGCTACGAGGTTCCGAAGGACCAGCTTGGCGTCGGCGCCGACGTCATCACCAGCCACAACCATGCACCGCGCCTGGACGACGGACGGATCGTGGAGAAGTGGTCTTTCCGCCGCTCGAATTACTTCGAACACGTGGGCAACGAGGTGCGGAACGTCCACGAGAATGTGGGCGTCCTGGACATGTCGCCCTTCGCCAAGATGGAAGTCTCGGGGCCCGGCGCCCGTGTCTGGCTGGACTCGATCCTCGCCAACGCAATCCCGAAGAAGCGCGGCCGAATCGCGCTTTGCCACGTCCTCACCCCGGCCGGCGGGGTACGGGCGGAATTCACGGTCTATGAATGGGCGCCAAACCGCTTCTACCTTGTCTCCGCCGGGGGGCTCGAAGCGCACGACCACGACCTGCTGCAGCGGCTGGCGCCGGCCGATGGTTCGGTCCATCTGCAGCCCATAACGCAGAAATACGGGGTGCTCGTGCTTGCCGGCCCGAAGTCTCGGGACGTACTAAAGAAGCTCACGCGCACCAGCCTTGAGAACATGGATTTCCCGTGGTTGACGGCAAAGCAGATCTCGGTCGGCATCGCGACGGCTCATGCACTTCGCGTCAACTTCGTCGGCGAACTCGGATGGGAGCTGCACCATCCGATCGAGATGCAGGCCTACATTTTCGACCGGCTGATGGATTCGGGTGCGGAGTTCGGCATCAAGCCGTTCGGCATCCGTGCCATGAGCGCCATGGCGGTGGAGAAATCCTACCGCAACCTGGGGCGTGAGCTGTCGATCGAGTACAACGCCTATGAATCGGCGCTCGACCGGTTCATCCGCCCCGAAAAGCCCTTCATCGGTCGCGACGCGATGATCGCCTACAAGGAAAAGGGCCTGAGGTGGAACTTCGTAACGTTGGTCGTCGAGGGCAACAGCGATGTCGACGCCCGTGGGTCGGAAGCGATATACGACGAGGCGGGGGAACTGGTCGGTCGAGCCACCAGCGGCGGATATGGCTGGCGGGTAGGGAAATCCTTGGCGCTCGCCATGGTGAAGCCGGGGCAGAGCGAGGCCGGCACGCGGCTGAAGATCAAAATCCTCGGGGACCTCTACGATGCGACCGTCGTGCCGGAAAGCCCGTATGATCCGGAGAATGCTGCACTCCGGGCTTAAGCACAGTAACAGGACCTTTACCAAGGACGCGGCTTCGGCCGTCTTTTCGTTCTTCAGCAACAAGTTAGCCACAGGAATTAACGCTTCTGCAAACGAGCTTCGCTAGGTTGTGCCAACTGGGGACAGCAACGACTGAAGGGGCAACATGACTTTCCTTGGCATTTCCGGGATGCAGTATTCCGGCCAATCTCTGGCGAACTCGCGCATCCTGCTTGCCGAGGATTCGAACGTCTTCACCTCCATGATCGGGACACGGCTCAAGGAGTTGTTCGGGATTCAGGTGGAACTCTGCCGGAGCTTCGAGGAGCTTCAACTCGCCTACGACCGCTCGACGACTCCGGTGACATTGGCGATATCCAACATCAACCTGCCCGGCGCCGAGAATGGCGAGGCACTGGAATATCTGATCGACCTCAGCATCCCGACGATCGTCTTCACCGGTACCTTCCACGAAGGGACGCGGGATCAGCTGCTGTCGAAGGAAATTGTCGACTACATCATCAAGGACAATGTCTTTGCCGTCGACATGCTGGCGGAATCCGTCGCCCGCTTCCTCACCAACCATCGCCACCATGTGCTGATCGTCGACGACAGTCCGACGGCTCGCGCCCTGCTGACCAGCCGCCTGAAGCGGTACAATTTCCGGGTCAGCACCGCAGAAAGTGGCGCCAAGGCACTCGAGATCCTGAAGAGCAATCCGGACATCGGTCTGGTCGTCACGGACTACAACATGCCGGACATCGATGGTTTTGAACTGACGCGCCGCATACGTTCCGCCCGCGGCTCGCACGAATTGCGCATCATCGGAGTTTCGTCCTCCTCCAACAGACTGCTGTCGGCGCGCTTCCTGAAAGCGGGCGGTAACGACTTCATGCTGAGACCGTTCATCGACGAGGAATTCTACTGCCGGATCAACCAGAACCTGGACACGCTGATCCAGATCCGTGCATTGAAGAATGAACGGCAGACTGCCGCCGCCTAGTGCCTGCGATAACTGCAAGTCTCGGCGGAGGCGGGTAGCGCGGCTACGCGGCCACGCTGGGCTTCGGCGATGCCAAGGTCAGCTTGCGCCCGGCGCGCTCCTGCTGCGGCGAGCGACCGTAGACCTCACGGTAGCATTTGGAAAAGTGCGACGCCGAAACGAACCCGCAGGCGACCGCTACCTCGACCACCGGCAGGGCGGACTGCACCAGCAGGTGGCGCGCCCGGTCGAGCCTGATTTCCAGATAGTAGCGGGCGGGGGAGCGGCCCATTTCCTGGCGGAACAGGCGCTCGACCTGCCGCCGGGAGAGATCTGCCTCCTCCGCAATCTCGACGAGCGACAGCGGCTCCGCAAGATGGCTCTCCATCAGCTCGATGATTGAAAGTACCTTGGCGTTCTGCACGCCGAGCCTCGCGCGCAACGGCAACCGCTGACGATCGTGCGGGCTTCGGACCCGATCGGTCAATTGCTGCTCGCAAATCCGGCTGACGAGGTTCTCGCCGAAATCTTCGCCAATCAGGGTGAGCATCATGTCGAGGGATGCGGTTCCGCCCGCGCAGGTATAGATGTTTCCATCTATCTCATAGAGGTCGGCATAGACTTCCGCCTGCGGGAAGGCTTCCGCGAAGCCGGGGAGGTTTTCCCAGTGGATGGCGCAACGGCGCCCCTCCAGAAGCCCAGCCTGTGCGAGAATGTGTGCGCCGGTGCAAAGGCTGCCGAGCGCGACACCACGGTTATGGGTTTCCCGAAGCCAGGCATTCACGCTTCTGTTGTCATAGGCCTCGACATCGATGCCGGAGCACACCAGCACCATGTTGGGGCGCTTCTCGTCCCCGAGATATTTTCGCTCCTGTGCGATCGAGGTGTCGACCTCCATGCCGATTCCGGCGGAACAGGTGACCTTTTCCCCATCGGCGGAACAGAGGCGCCAATCATATGCGCGGTAGCCAAGCATGCGATTGGCAATCCGCAGCGTCTCCACCGCGGCGGAGAATGGAAGCAAGGTGAACTCCGGAACGAGGAAGAAGACGAGAGTTCTTCTTGTTCCTCGAAGATCGCTGATCACGCTCATGCACGGTGTCCGTCGATTGCGAATGCCTGATTACGGATCGGAGAGTGGCACGGAAAACTGCGATCGGGAAGTGGGGCCCCTGGGGCCCCAGCTTTTTGTTCTCACAGTAGATCAGGTCGGTCCCCCTGCTAGTTGAGCAGGAGCAATCGTGGAGGCCGCACGAGCGGCATCACCGTCGATGTGGCTGATTCTCCGGTTGACGAAGGTCCGATGCGATAGGATCGCCGGCCGGCCAGCCAATGTCCTTTCGGATTTCTGCCGGCAAGCCATTCAGCACACGCTCCGTCCGGCGCTGCCTCCATTCATGTTGTAGTTGGGAGCTGAGGCGGGCGAGGGGGCGGGTGAGGCGGCGGATACGGCCGCCGGAGCTGCCGTTTAAGGGCGAGAGAATTGGCATGGTATCTACTCCGTTGGCTGATCGTCTTCAGGATGGGACGCCAGACGCATCAATCAATCTGATGTCGCGAATGGCATCCATCAACACTTGTGGTCAATTATCGCTTCAGGTTGTTTGTACGGGGGAGCATGCGACGTGATAGACGTTCAATCAAACGAAATGATATGGTGCTTAAGTTCAGTTTATTTGATGAGGACGCCATGGCTCCCTTCCGCCCACCGCTTCCGTTGCTTGACAACGACGTCTTGCGCACCTTCGTCGCGATTGCTGAAACCGGGAATTTCTCAACGGCGGCCGAGGTAGTCCTCAGAACGCCTTCGGCCGTGTCCATGCAGATCAAGAAGCTCGAGGAGCAGTTGAGGACGACGCTGTTCCTGCGCGACGCCCGATCCGTGTCGCTCACGCAGCACGGCGAGGTTCTGCTTTCCTATGCGCGGCGAATGCTGGCCCTGTCCAACGAGGCCGTTTCCCGTTTCGTCATGCCGGAACTGGCAGGCGTGGTGCGCCTGGGGGCGCCTGACGATATTGCCGAGCGTCTGCTTCCGCGCATTCTGAAGGATTTCGCCGATCAGTTCCCCGGGATCATGGTGGACGTCACTGTCGACATGAGTTCAGCGCTTCGGAAGCGGGTCGAGGAGCAGAGGCTCGATCTTGCCTTGTTCAACTGCACTCCGCGTTCCTTCCCTGGTGTTGGGGACGTCATCCACACGGAACGTCTCGTCTGGGCCGGCGCGAAATGCGGTAACGCTCACCTGCGCGATCCTTTGCCTATCTCGGTATGGGAGGAGGGGTGCTGCTGGCGGCAGGAGGCGATCGGACAGCTGGAAAAGTACAAGCGGATCTATCGGATCGCCTATGCCAGCGCGCACACCATGGCGCAGCGTGCAGCAGTTCTCTCCGACCTCGCGATTGCGCCGTTCCCCCGGTCTTACGTCTCCGATGAGATGGTCGTGCTTGGACAGCAGGAAGGCCTGCCGGATCTTTTCAGCTTCGACGTCCGGCTGCTGACGCGCCCACAACTTTCCGTGCCCGCCCGGGCAGTCGCGGAGAGCATCAGGGACTTTTACGGTCAGATCACACGCGCCGCTGCCTGACCCAAGCAATGCAGGAACATAGGCGCAGTCGACGGGACATTGAACTTTTTGCCGATTGAGGCGTTCGTGTGGCGGAAGGTCATTTTGCCTTGCACGACCGCAACCATCGGAGGACTTCGAGAATGACGCCCAGAAAAGCAACCGCCATCGCCATGCTCGTTTTCACAGCCGCTGCTCTGACTTCCTGTGGCAACACGATTCGCGGCGTGGGGCAGGATACAGCCAACGCCGTTGACGCAACGCAGGATGCAGGCCGCAACGTGGAACGCGCCGCGCGCTGAGCGTCAGACGCAAATCCCATCATGCAAGTGGAAAGCCGGCCGAGGGCCGGCTTTTTGCATTTCCGTTAGCGGTTCTCAGATCTTTGCCGCCGGATAGGCGCGTTCGAGCCCGCCTGACTCTGTAAGCCCGTCACGAAAAGCCGCATATGCCGCATGCTGGCTCGACCGTGCGGCCTCCATCAGCTTTACCTGCAGGCGAGCCGGCGCTGCGTACCCGAGCCACTCGCCGCACTGCCTAAGCTTCAGGGAGCTGAGGAAGCGCGCCTCCGCCTGGCGATCGAGATAGAGGTGCAGCCCATCGAGCAGGATCTCGTCCGAGGCCGGCTTCTCCATCAGCAGCCCGAGCCATGATCGGTTCTCATCGGTCAGGCCGGAGAGGCTGTCGGCGACCATGTCACGATTGGCGATCGGGGCGATCTTGCTCATTCTCATGTCCTCAGAGCTTTCCAGTGTATTCCCTCGTGCTATTGCAGAATGCTGATGCGAAGCTTTCGAAGCGAGCCAACGACGAACTCGATGACGGTGCGAGCCGGCTGCTATTTCAGTTCGTGGAGGCCCTGACCCAGCGGGTTCTGCCTGCATTCGCGTCAGGGACAAACACTGCGCCAGACACTATTGCAGTGCGGTCTTGACCCGCTTCTGCACGAGCGGGAGCACCCATTTGGACCAGACTTCCTCATGGGTCTTCAGAAAATGCTCCGCGGCCTCCCGGTTGCTGGCTCGATTTTCCTCCTGCCATGCGAGGATGCCGTTGATCGTGGCATTCGACCATTGCCGAGTCCGGATGTAGTCCATTGCGGGGGCGGCCTTCTCGGTGAATTCCTGTGTCACCAGGGTGAATGCCTGAGAGGTGGGATAGGAGTTTCTCTGTGGGCTCGCGCAGCCAGGGACGGCGGTACAGTTTTCCCACTCCACCTGATTGTGCGTGACCCCGAAGGAAAGCCGAGCCATGGGATATTTACCGAGCGCGGCAGTCGGCGCCCAGTAGTAGCCGAGCCAGCCCGTCTTGGTTTCGAACGCGCTGGCGATGGAGCCATCCAGCGCCTCTGCAGTGGCGGGTTCGAGCAATTCAAATCCCTTGTCCGCTGCGCCGAATGCCCGGAACAGGTTGCGGGTTGTTGCCTGACAACTCCAGTCGTCGGGACAGCTCTGGACTGCTGCCTTGCCGGGGGAGCGGGGAGAGGGGAAGAGGTCCGGCCGCGCCAGAGCATCGTCGACGGTCCGTATCTCCGGGTGTGCTTCGATGATGAATGCCGGGACCCACCAACCTTCGACCGCTCCCTCCTGGAGTATCTCCGCTCCCAGCAGCAGCCGGCTCTCTCCAATCGCTTTGGCCAGGGGCGCGCGCACGGCATTGATCCAGAACTCGGGCGCCATATCGGGTTGCGCCTTTGTGAGCATCGACGTGAACGTCGGTATTGTATCTCCGGGTACGAGTGTAACCTCGCAGTCGTAGCCGTGTTCGAGGATGATTTCGTCGATATGCGCGGCCACGGCAGCCGAGCCCCAGTTCATCTCAGCGATGCTAATGTCTCCGCACGCTGCCTCTGCAGCCCCGACCCTGATCGAGATCGTCGCCAAGAGTGCGCCGAGATAGACTGGTAGCCTGCTCATCTACAAACCGTCCCGATTTTGGCCGCACTTGCCGCCTTCGGCTGCACTGTCTCCAGGGGGAGCGGCGTTCTCTGTAACCATCCTTCAGACTAGGGTTTGCCCGGTTGAAATCAACCGCTTATTGCCTTGCGCCGGGGCACGCATTCGTGAGGGCAGGTGCAAAAAACCTTCGGAAGGATCGGCGGCTAACGTTCCGGTAACGATGTGACGCTAATCATCCAATCGCGGACGGTTGCTTCGCCGGAGCGCGGGTCAGGTAGTGCGTACCCGCCGCTTTGTCTCCCGGTGATCATGCTGTCCTGGAGCGCCGTCGGTTGACATCGATCCTGTCGCTCTCCATCTTTCTGTCGCGGCAGCGCGTCGCTGATGAACCAAGGCGGACGCCTCATGGATCTACGAATCGTCCGATCTTTCAGCCCCTGTGCTGCCGCAATCCACACTGATCCCCGTTCCACCCATTGCGCTGAGATGATTTGCCGATGAGCCGCCATGCGACGCTCATTCTCGGCGGAGCGCGTTCGGGCAAGTCTTCGTTTGCCGAACGGCTTTCCCGTGAAAGCGGGTTGGAACGCCACTACGTGGCGACGGGACAGGCATTCGATGATGAGATGGCGCAGCGGATCGCCCGGCATCGCGAGGATCGCGGCACCGGCTGGACGACGCACGAAGCTCCCGTTGGACTGGTGAGATGTCTGGAGAAGGTCGGGTCGGACGGTCGGGTCGTGCTTGTCGATTGCCTGACGCTCTGGGTCTCGAACCTGATGATGGCAGGAGAGGATGTGGAGCAGGCATCTGCGGAACTGGTCCATCACATCGAGAAGCGCCGGGGTAGATACCTCTTTGTTTCCAATGAGGTTGGCTTGGGAATCGTCCCGGAGAATAGGATGGCCCGAGAGTTTCGCGACCATGCCGGCCGGCTGCACCAGCAGGTCGCTGCGGTTGCGGACGCGGTCTACCTCGTTGCGGCGGGTCTCCCGCTGAAGATGAAGGGATAGCAGAGGTCAGACGGTCTGGATGTCCATTTCTGTCGTGCGCCTATGTCTTCTGTGTCGCAAATCTGGTGTCGCCGGCCCAACAACCGGGGGCTCTGCGCCGTGGGCTTGTAACGCGACGAATCGCCGATATGGTGCGCGGCATTTCTCGTTTCCAACGGTAGCAGGGCACCAACATGCACAAGGTCATCTTCGACACGGATCCTGGCATTGACGACGCGATGGCGTTGCTTTTCCTCCATCGGCATCCGGAGATCGACCTTGTCGGCGTAACGACCGTTTTCGGTAACGCACCGATCGAGCTGACGACGCGAAATGCGCTCTACCTGAAACAGGAATGGGGCATTGCAGCGCCAGTCGTGCAGGGCGCGGGCGTGACCTACGACCCGGTGCGTCCTGAAGGCCACTGGCCCACCTTCATTCACGGGGAGAACGGGCTCGGCGACATCGACATCCCCGAGACGATGGAGGCGCAGGCGGATGCCCGGCCGGCATGGCAGTTCATCATCGATACGGTGAGGGCGCAGCCGGGAGAGGTAACGCTGATCGCTGTTGGCCGGATGACCAACCTGGCGCTGGCCCTGAAGGCAGACCCGGACTTCGCGGCGCTCGTGAAGGAGGTCATCGTGATGGGTGGTGCCTTCGATCTTAACGGCAATGTCAGCCCGGCCGCCGAGGCCAATATCCATGGCGATCCGGAAGCTGCCGATCTCGTCTTCACGGCGCCCTGGCGGGTGACTGTGATCGGCCTCGACGTGACGATGAAGACGGTAATGACCAGCGGCTATCTGGCGGAGATGGCGGCGGTCGGTGGCCCGGCAGTGCAACTCCTCTCCGATATCTCGCAGTTCTATATCGAATTCTACAAGCATCGGGTCGGCGACGGCATGGTGATCCATGACAGTTGCGCCTGCGTCTACCTTGTCGCTCCGCATCTTTTCAGAACACGCAGCGGACCGATACGGGTCGTCTGCGGCGGGATCGCAGACGGCCAGACGATCCAGAAGCCCGACGGAAAGGTCTTCCCGCCCGGTCACTGGGACGGCCATCCGAGCCAGCTCGTCTGCACGGATGTGGACGGCGATCGCGTTCTTGAGGTCATCCGGGCTGCAATCGTCGAGGGAAAGACAGCCTGAAATCGCCGCTACTGGTCAATGCCCGCCGCGTCGGCAAGCCGTTCAAGGTTCGGCACGGTGATGTGCCGATTGTTCTCGATCTGGATCACGCCGTCCTTGCGGAGCTTTGTCATCTGACGGCTCACCGTCTCGATCGTAAGGCCGAGAAAATCCGCAATGTCCGATCGTGAGAGCGGGAGGTCAAAGAAGCTCCTGTCGCCCACTTCGGGATCGCTGTGATTGGCGATGAGCCACAGGAAGCTTGCCACCTTTTCCTGTGCCGTCTTGCGGCCGAGCGTCAGCATCCAGTCGCGGGCGTCATCAAGTTCCTGGAGAGCCTGATTGTGCAGGAGGCGCTCGAGGCTCGGGGCGTCGCGCATCAGCCGCTCGATTGCCCGGCGGGGGAAGACGCAGATCTCGGTATCTGTGGCAGCTTCGGCGCTCATCCTGCTTTCACCCAGGAATGGACGTCCCATGAAATCGGGCGCGAACTGCAGGCCAACGATCTGCTGGCGACCATCCGCCATCACCTTCGACAGCTTCACCACGCCGTTCAGGATACTGCTGTAGGACGTTATGCTCTCACCCTGGCCGATCATTTCGTTTCCGGCCTCGACCTTGCGCCGGGAGGCGTGCTTGCTCAACTCGGCAAGCTGGGCCGGGGTGAGGGCGGAACAGATTCCTCCGTGCCGAGCTTCGCAGGATCTGCAGACTCCCGGAATGTCCCGACTCTGGGTCTCCTTGATCTGCATGTCCATTTGGCTGCCCCGATTGAGTTTGCAGTTGCGAAATGATGTTGATCATCGTCAACCGCTAATGCAGCGAATTGATCTGGATCAACATTGGCGAAATCGTCGCTGCGACACTTCGCGCGTTGAAGGATTCGAGGCTCGAACGAACTCGCCTTCGGCAACAGTCGGACGGCAAATGTTCCGGCGGGGTCAACGGGGATTGGCATTTGTCCCAGTTTTCCCTATGTGGGACGCTGAATCGTTATTTCAGAGGACATTGGCGTGACTGCTACATTCGATAAAGTTGCCGACATCATTGCGGAAACCAGCGAGATCGATCGCGAAACGATCACGCCTGAAAGCCACACGATTGACGACCTCGGCATCGACAGCCTCGACTTCCTCGACATCGTCTTCGCAATCGACAAGGAATTCGGCATCAAGATCCCGCTCGAGCAGTGGACGCAGGAAGTCAACGAAGGCAAGGTTTCAACCGAGGAGTATTTCGTCCTCAAGAACCTCTGCGCAAAGATTGACGAACTGAGGGCGGCGAAGGGCTGAAAAGCCATTCCCCAAGCGTCGCATGCTGCTTGAATACTTCCAGATGATCGACCGGGTGGAGAGCGTGGACCTCTCCACCAACGTATTGAAAGCTAGGTCGGTCGTTCCGGCGAGGAGCCCGGTCTTCGAAGGTCACTTTCCGGGAATGCCGCTTGTTCCCGGTGTTCTTCTGATCGAGACGATGGCACAGGCCTCCGGCATGTTGGTGCTCGCAGCCACTGATTTCGCGGCCATGCCGTTCCTGATGTCGGTCGATGGCGCCAAGATGCGGTCCTTCGTGGAGCCGGAGGCTGTACTCGACATCGAGGCGTTTCTGGAGCATGAGGGGTCCGGCTACGCCGTCACGAAGGCGAAGATTACGTCGAACGGCAAGAAGGTCTGTGATGCGCAGTTGAAGCTGCGGACCATGCCGTTCAGCGAGGTGCCGCTTGCCGACATCGTTCGCAAGCGTGCGAGAGAAGTCGGGCTCATGGACGCGCTTCAAGCTGGCGCGTGACCGCCAGGTAATGAGGACAGGATGAGCAAGTCTGACAATGATGTCGTGATCACCGGGATCGGGATCGTCACCTGCTACGGCGTCGGCAAGGAGCCGCATATCGCGCTTCTGTCGTCGGCTGAGGTGGAGCCGCCGCGGGTGGAGACGGAGCGCTTCAAGCCTTATCCCGTGCATCCGATGCCGGAGATCGACTGGTCGCAGCAGATCGCCAAGAGAGGCGACCAGCGGCAGATGGAGAACTGGCAGCGGCTCGGCGTCTTTGCCGCAGGCCTGGCTCTCGATGATGCCGGCCTGAAAGACAATACCGAAGCCTGTGCCACGATGGACATGATCGTCGCCGCCGGTGGTGGCGAGCGCGATATCAAGGTGGATTCGCTGATTGTCGACGAGGCGCTGAAGCGCAACGACCGCGAAACGCTGCTCAACGAGAAGCTGACGACCGAGCTGCGCCCGACGCTTTTCCTCGCCCAGCTTTCCAACCTTCTCGCCGGAAATATCTCGATCGTCCACAAGGTTACCGGCTCCTCCCGCACCTTCATGGGCGAGGAAGCTGCCGGTATATCCGCAGTGGAGACCGCCTATCACCGCATCAAGTCCGGTCAGTCCACGCACTCGCTGGTCGGCGGTGCCTTCGTTGCGGAACGCGCCGACATCATTCTGCTTGTGGAGGGCATCCGTGCCCATGCAACCGGCTCCTGGCATCCGCTGTGGCAGCGTTCGGCTGACAACGGCGGCGGCATGATCATGGGCTCCGTCGGCGCTTTCCTGGTGCTGGAATCGCGTGCGAACGCCGAAGCGCGTGGTGCGCGTATCTACGCCACGATCGACGCTGTCGAAGGGGACCGCGGCAGCCGGGACGACGGTAAGTTCGAGCAACGCCTCGAGCGGCTATCCAAGCTTGCCTCGGATACGGATCCGGCCCATACGCTGGTCTTTTCCGGCGCAAGCGGACTGGTTGATCCGACTGCGCGCGAACGCGACGTCATCCAGAAGACCTTCCCCGGCGCCACGCTGCGCGGCTATGGCGGGGTGACGGGCCACGGCATGGAGGCCCAGTTCCCTCTCGGTCTGGCGCTCGCGGCGCTCGTGCTCGACGGCGGCCTTCGCGTGCCTTCCTTCGATTCCAGCCTTGAACAGCCGATGCCGGCGCCGGCGAACCGCGCCGTGGTGACGACGGTCGGCTATACGCGCGGCGAGGGCCTTGCGGTCCTGTCGCCGAACGCGTGAGGAGAACGACCATGAGCGACAACCGCTTCACCGATCATCTCGGCCGCCCGATCATCGCCGTGACCGGCATGGGCGTCATCACCTCGCTGGGGCAGGGGCTGCAGGACAACTGGGCCGCACTTACCTCCGGCACGTCGGGCATCCACAAGATCACCCGCTTCCCGACGGAGGGCTTGTCGACGCGTATCAGCGGTACCGTCGACTTCATTGACGTTCCGGCGGACAACGCTGTCGAGCGTTCCTACGCCTTCGCGCGCGAGACGACGGCGGAAGCGCTCGCGCAGGCGGGCCTTTCCGGAGACTTCGAAGGCCCGCTCTTCCTGGCGGCGCCGCCGGTCGAGCCGGAGTGGTCGGCACGTTTCGCACTGGCCGATCGCGCACCGCCATCGCAGGTGGAGGGCGACGCCTATGATCGGTTCCTGACCGCCATGCGCGAACGTCCCGATCCCGCCTTCCTGGAGGCCGTCCAGTTCGGCTCGATCTCGGAGCGGCTGTCCGACAGGTTCGGCACCCGCGGGCTCCCTGTGACGCTTTCAACGGCCTGCGCTTCCGGAGCTACCGCCATCCAGCTTGGCGTCGAAGCGATCCGCCAGGGCCGCACCGACCGTTCGCTCGTTGTCGCGACGGATGGTTCCGTCAGCGCCGAAGCGTTGATCCGCTTCTCGCTGCTTTCGGCTCTTTCGACTCAAAACGATCCGCCGGAAAAGGCGTCCAAGCCGTTCAGCAAGGATCGCGACGGCTTCGTCATTGCTGAAGGTGCGGCAACGCTCGTTCTCGAGTCGCTGGAGTCAGCCGTCGCCCGTGGCGCGAAGGTGCTTGGTATCCTGAAGGGTTGCGGCGAGAAGGCTGACCACTTCCACCGGACCCGTTCCTCACCGGACGGTGGCCCGGCAATCGCCACCATCCGTGCGGCGCTGGAAGATGCCGGCATGGATGATAGCGGGATCGGCTATATCAATGCCCATGGCACCTCGACGCCGGAAAACGACAAGATGGAGTACGGCTCGATGCTTGCCGTCTTCGGGGAACGCCTCAGGAACATTCCGGTCTCGTCGAACAAGTCGATGATCGGCCATACGCTGACGGCGGCGGGCGCCGTCGAGGCGGTGTTCTCGATTCAGACGATGCTGACCGGCACACTTCCGCCGACGATCAACTACCTCAATCCGGACCCGACGATCGTGCTCGATGTGGTACCAAACCAGAAGAGGGATCAGCAGGTTAGGGCCGTGCTGTCGAACTCCTTCGGCTTCGGCGGGCAGAATGCCAGCCTTGTCATGACGCTGGAACCGGCTTAGAGACCGTCGCCAACCCCTTCTGACGATCTGGAACGCCTTCGGGCGAAGGAAGACCTGTTATGCGCGCTCTGCAACTGATCGACGACCGCAAGCTCGAGGCTGTGGACATTCCCGAGCCCGAAGCGCCCGGTCCCGGCGAGGTCACCCTTCGCGTCAAGGCCGTAGCACTCAACCACATCGACGTCTGGGGCTGGCGCGGAATGGCGTTCGCCAAGCGCAAGATGCCGCTCACCATTGGCGCGGAAGCATCGGGCGTGGTCGAGGCCATCGGTCCCGGCGTCTCCAACGTCCTTCCCGGCCAGCTTGTCTCGATCTACGGGGCGCGGACGTGTGGACTCTGCAAACCGTGCAGGGAGAAGCGCGACAATCTGTGTGAGAACGTCTCCGGCGTCCACGGCTTCCACCTCGACGGCTTCGCCCAGGAGAAGACGAACCTTCCCGCGCGCTTGCTGGTGCCGGCGCCTCCGGGTGTCGATCCTGTCGCGGCCGCCCTCGCTCCCGTGACATTCGGCACTGTCGAGCACATGCTGTTCGACAACGCTAAGCTCGAGCCCGGTGAAACGATCCTCGTGCATGCCGGCGGGTCCGGGATTGGCACGGCGGCAATCCAGCTTGCCAAGAAGACGGGTTGTACGGTGATCACCACCGTCGGTTCGGACGACAAGATCGAGCGCGCCAAGGTGCTCGGCGCAGATCACGTCATCAACTATCGCACCGACCGCTTCGAAGGCGTCGTCCGCAAGCTTACGAAGAAGAAGGGGGTGGACGTAGTCTTCGAACATGTCGGCGCCGATACATGGGCCGGCTCCATGCTGTCGCTGAAGCGGGGAGGGCGGCTCGTTACCTGCGGCTCGACCTCCGGCGTCTCCACAAGCATGAACCTGATGATGCTCTTCCAGCAGCAGCTGAAGCTGCTCGGCTCCTTCGGCTGCCGCATGGAGAACATGGCGGACGCCATGCAGAAGATGGCGCGCGGGGTCGTTCATCCGGTGATCGATACGGAAGTCACCTTCGATGATATCGATCGGGCGCTCGAGCGCATGGAGACGAGACAGGTATTCGGCAAGATCGTCCTCAGGATGGATTGATCCCTTGAAGATGTTCCTGACAAGGATCGTGCTCGGTCTCCGGCGTTTCCAGCAGTGGCTGGTGGCGCAGGCGGTCTTCGCGATTCTCAATGTGCTGAAGCTCTTGCCCGCAGATGCTGCGATCAATTTCGCGGATCGGGTAGCCCGGTGGCTCGGTCCGAGGCTTGGCCGTCACAGGCTGATGCTTACCAACCTGCGCAATGCCTATCCGGAAAAGTCGGATGGTGAGTTGCAGGAGATCGCGCTCGCGAGCTGGGGGCACATGGGCCGTCTTGCCGCCGAATACGTTTTCCTGGATCGTCTCTTCGATTTCGACCCTGAGCGTTCGACGCCTGGTCGTATTGAGGTATCGGGGATACCGCTTTTCGTGGATCTCCGCGACAATCCGCGGCCGTTCATCGTGTTTACTGCCCATACCGGCAATTTCGAGCTGCTTCCGGTTGCCGGCAACAGTTTTGGACTGGATGTAATGGTCCTCTTCCGTCCGCCGAACAATCCGTACATTGCCGAAAAGGTGTTCGCGTTCCGTAGCGCCCGCATGGGCCAGTTGGTGCCGTCGCATGCCGGGTCCTCTTTTGCTCTGGCGCGACGGCTGGAGGCCGGTGGCGGGGTGGGGGTGTTGGTGGACCAGAAGTTCGGCCGCGGCCTGACCACGTCCTTTTTCGGGAAACCTGTGCGGACCAACCCGCTGCTCGCCAAGCTCGTGCGCCAGTTCGATGCCGAGGTCTACCCGGCCCGCTGCATCCGCCTTCCCGGCAATCGTTACCGGCTGGAGATCGAACCTCGGATCGACGTGCCGAGAAATGCGAGCGGCGCGGTCGATGTGCAGGCGACGGCTCAGATGCTGAACGACAAGGTCGAAAGCTGGGCGCGGGAGTATCCGGATCAGTGGCTGTGGTATCACGACCGTTGGGCGATCAAGAAGACGCTGACGAATTGAGAGTATCTTGCGTGCGAGCGGGAATTGATCAATGCTCGCGCAAGTTTGCGTCCTTATGTCGGCATGTTACGACGGGGCGAGCTGGCTAAGTTCCGGCTGCCGTGAGGAGATCTCCGCTCCGGGGGAGGTGGTGTATGGAAGCTTTGATCGACCTCTTCTGGTCCAAGTATGGACGGCTGCAGACAGCAATAGATCGGGAAGACAACGTCACGGTTCACGCGCTGGACCAGGAGATCGACCCGCTTCTTCAGGCGATATTCCGTCACGAAGTCACGGATGCTGCCGGAATCCAGGCGCAGTTCAGGTTTGCTCTGGAGCTGCTGAAGACGGAGGCCGACGACAGAGGGTGCGTGCATCGCAATGGCCACCTTCTGCAGATGCTGGTGGAGCGCTACCTCGCTCCCCAGATCGGGCGCGCCGCAGGCGAGATCCCAGGAAAGAGATCGGATCGCACCGGATCGAGCGAAGGTGGGAACACGATCAACGGTCTGCTCGATCCCGCACTGTTCGACGGCATCGCCGAACGGATTCTGGTGGTCGTTCCAGGCTATCGAGTCTTCTATTCGAACGAAACAAACGCCCGGCAGATGGGATTGTCGAAGGAGAAGGTTATCGGCAGGCATTTTGCCGAGTTGATCGGCATACACCATTTCCAGTGCGATCTTCGCGAGCCGCTGGATCGCTGCCTTGCCGGCGAGAGCACGTCGCTGACCTATGCCGAGCAGAGAGACGGCGATACCGTCGTCATTTCCTGCCGAATGTCCCCCTGCTTTACCGAGGCGCGGGCGCAGGTCGGCGCAATGGTGGTGATGCAGGAAATGGCAGACCGACGCCGACGCAGAAGCGTAGGCTGAGGATCAGTTGGCGAGGGTCTTGAGCAAGTGGGCCTGCTCGAATGCGATGTGCCGGCGCATTCCCTCGAAGAAGCCCCGGAGCATGTAGCCGACGGCCTCGATGTTGACGGGATCACTGGAGCCAAGCTTCAGGAGCGTTTCGGTGAGCTCCTCCGCATAGCCCTCGTCCTCGAGATGCTCGTATCTCAGGCGTGACAGGGTTTCGCCGCTGTCGGCGACCGCGTTCTTCTGTTGCACGCGGGGGAAGAGAACGGTTTCCTCATAGCGGTGGAGCGCCTGGATCATCGGAACTAGTGCCTTGGCGGCGTAGATACACTTCTGCTTGTTGATGTTGGACGGAAGCGAATCGGCGATCTCCTCCAGTTCGTCGCAGAGGGCCAGTTGCTCGGCATGTGCACTGCGGAGCCAGGCAACGATCTCTTCGTCGGGTAGCACTTTCCCGCGGGCCAAGAGAGTAAGGCTCTGTTCGTCAGGTGTCTGATTCATGGTCATTTCTCGCCCTCGATCATGGCTCAGTGCTATTGAGCTGAAGCCGAGATTCGCCGAGGGAGACTTTTCGCGCCTTGATCCAAATCAAGGCTGCCTTGACGTGTCGGTGGCAAAGCTGGCCACAATCGCCGATGGTCTGGCCGCCGAGGGATTCGGGTTGCCAGATGATCGACGCGAGATTGAAACACGCCGTTGGGGGATGTCCAACATGAACTATACCGTAGAAACACTGGCCTTGGCGGTCGGCGCTTTCCTGGCTTTGCTGGGAGTGGCCTTCGCCCATGACAGTCTTTTCGCTGCCCACATGTGGGTGCTTTTCTTCGCACTGTTTGCCGGTACCGTCGTCATGGTGCGCCGGGCCAACTTCGCACCGGTCACGGCGGCGCAGAAGGCCGCCCGCCAGTCGGAATATCTGGATGAGGTCGTCAAGTATGGCGTCATCGCAACGACGTTCTGGGGCGTTGTCGGCTTCCTGGTCGGCGTTATCGTGGCGCTGCAACTTGCCTTCCCCGACCTCAACATCGAGCCCTGGCTGAACTTCGGACGCACGCGACCGCTCCACACCTCGGCGGTGATCTTCGCCTTCGGCGGCAATGCGCTCATCGCGACGTCATTCCATGTGGTGCAGCGCACCTCCCGCGCGCGCCTTTTTGGCGGCAACCTCGCCTGGTTCGTCTTCTGGGGCTACCAGCTTTTCATCGTCATGGCCGCGACCGGCTATCTGCTCGGCATCACCCAGTCCCGCGAATACGCGGAACCTGAGTGGTACGTGGATCTCTGGCTCACGATTGTCTGGGTCGCCTATCTCGTGGTCTTCCTGGGAACGATCCTGAAGCGCAAGGAGCCCCACATCTATGTGGCCAACTGGTTCTATCTGTCCTTCATCGTAACCATTGCGATGCTGCACGTGGTCAACAATCTGGCCATTCCGGTCTCCTTCCTCGGGTCCAAGAGCTATTCGGCCTTTTCCGGGGTTCAGGACGCCCTGACGCAGTGGTGGTACGGTCATAACGCGGTCGGCTTCTTCCTGACGGCGGGCTTCCTCGGCATGATGTACTACTTCATCCCGAAGCAGGTGAACCGTCCCGTTTATTCCTACCGTCTGTCGATCATCCACTTCTGGGCGCTGATCTTCATGTACATCTGGGCCGGCCCGCACCATCTGCATTACACGGCTCTGCCTGACTGGGCGCAGACGCTCGGCATGGTCTTCTCCGTCATGCTCTGGATGCCCTCCTGGGGCGGCATGATCAACGGCCTGATGACGCTCTCGGGCGCCTGGGACAAGATCCGTACCGATCCGATCGTTCGCATGATGGTCATCGCCGTCGCCTTCTACGGCATGGCGACCTTCGAAGGCCCGATGATGTCGGTCAAGGCGGTCAACTCGCTCAGCCACTACACGGACTGGACAATCGGCCACGTGCATTCGGGTGCTCTCGGCTGGAACGGCATGATCACCTTCGGCGCGCTGTACTACCTCGTTCCGAAGCTCTGGAACCGCAACCGGCTCTACAGCATCCAGTTGGTCAACTGGCACTTCTGGCTGGCCACTCTCGGCATCGTCGTCTACGCGGCCGTGATGTGGGTTGCCGGTGTCCAGCAGGGCCTGATGTGGCGCGAATACGATGACCAGGGCTTCCTTGTCTACTCGTTCGCCGAATCAGTCGCAGCCATGTTCCCGTACTACGTGCTGCGTGCCGTCGGTGGCGCCATGTTCCTCGCTGGTGCGTTGATCATGGCCTTCAACATCACGATGACAATCCTCGGCTATGAGCGACGCGAGAAGGTTCCGGGTGCTGCCGCACCCGCGGCCCTCCAGCCGGCCGAATAAGGAGCGGATCCATGGCTCTTCTGGACAAACATAAATTCGTCGAACGTAACGCGACCCTGCTGCTGGTCGGCTCCCTTTTCGTGGTGTCGATCGGCGGGATCGTCGAGATCGTGCCGCTCTTCTACCTGGAGAACACGATCGAAAAGGTAGAGGGCATGCGCCCCTATTCGCCGCTCGAACTGGCCGGCCGCAACATCTACATCCGTGAAGGGTGCTACACCTGTCACAGCCAGATGATCCGGCCGTTCCGCGACGAGGTGGAGCGCTACGGCCACTACAGCCTGGCTGCGGAATCCATGTACGACCATCCCTTCCAGTGGGGTTCGAAGCGGACGGGGCCGGACCTCGCCCGCGTCGGCGACCGCTATTCGAACGAATGGCACGTGCAGCACCTGATCGAGCCGCGCTCGGTCGTGCCCGAATCGGTCATGCCGAGCTACTCCTTCCTGAAGGACACGCCGCTACAGGTGACCAATGTCGCCATGGAGCTCAGTGCCAATCGGGCGGTAGGCGTGCCCTATACCGATGAGATGCTGGAAAACGCCGCGGCGGACCTCAAGGCGCAGGCGGATCCCAATGCAGACACGTCAGGTATCAGCGAGCGCTACCCTAAGGCCAAGATCGGTGATTTCGACGGAAATGCTGCCGAACTGACCGAGATGGACGCTCTGGTGGCCTATCTCCAGATGCTCGGTACGCTGGTCGACTTCTCGACCTATGACGCCACTGCTGGCTATCGCTGAGGAGGTCCAGATGGAAATCTACACTGCACTTCGCGCTTTCGCCGACAGCTGGGCCCTGCTTGCCATGACCCTGTTTTTTATCGGTGTTGTCCTTTTCACCCTGCGCCCGGGCGCCAAGGCTCTTGCCAAGGATGCCGCCCAGATCCCTCTGAAGGAGGATTGATAGATGGCGGACAAGCATATTGACGAAATCAGCGGCGTCGAAACCACCGGACACGAGTGGGACGGCATTCGCGAGTTGAACAACCCGATGCCCCGCTGGTGGGTCTGGACGTTCTACGCCACCATTGTCTGGGCCCTTGGCTACACGATCCTTTATCCGGCCTGGCCGCTGGTCAACGAAGCGACCAAGGGCGTGCTGAATTATTCCAGCCGCGCCGAGCTGGCGGGTGACCTGGAAGGGGCAAAGATTGCCCAGGGCGAAGTCATCGAGAAGATATCGAAGGTCTCGCTTGAGGAAATCCTCGCCGATCCGCAGCTCGCACAGTTCGCCACCGCCGGCGGCGCCTCGGCCTTCCGGGTCAACTGCGTCCAATGCCATGGCACGGGTGCTGCAGGCGGGCAGGGCTATCCAAACCTCAATGACGACGAGTGGCTGTGGGGCGGCGACATCAACGCGATCTACCAGACCATAGCACATGGGGTTCGCGATCCGGTCGATGCGGATACGCGAGTATCGGAGATGCCGGCATTCATCGATATCCTCCAACCCGAGGAGGTCCGGCAGGTGGCGGCCTATGTCGTCAGCCTCAGCGGCACGCCGCGCGACCCTTCGATGGTGGAGCCGGGCCAGCAGCTCTATGCCGACAACTGCGCCTCCTGCCATGGAGAAAGTGGTGAAGGCGTACGCGATCTCGGCGCTCCCAATCTTGCCGACGCGATCTGGCTAAAGGTCCAGGGCGAGGCGGAGATTGCGCAGCAGATCCAGGCTCCGCGTCATGGCGTCATGCCGGCCTGGAACGCCCGCCTGAGCAACGAGACGGTCAAGCAACTGGCAGTCTACGTCCATTCGCTGGGCGGCGGAGAGTAGATCTCTCCCATCGAACTTGAAGGTCGCGCCGTGGCGCGGCCTTTTTCATGCGTTCGACCAGACTCCCAGCTCGTATCCTTCGGGGTCGATGAAATGGAAGCGTCTGCCGCCCGGAAAGTCGAAGATCGGCCGGGAAATCTGGCCTCCCGCCTTCTCCACCCGCGACAGCGCCGCCTCCAGGTCCGAACAATACAGTATCACCAGCGGTCCGCCTTTCGGCATGACCGTATGAGTTTTCGCAAAGCCGCCGGTCAGCCGGCCGTCGCCAAACTCACAATAGTCTGGCCCGTAATCCTTAAACGACCAGGCGAAGACCTCGCCGTAGAACTGCTTTGCGCGCTCGATATCCCGTACGTTGAACTCAATGTAATCGATCTTCCGGTGGTCGGCACCTTCTGCAGCCATTGGCTTTCTCCTGACTGGTTTCGCTGTCAGTCGCGGGTCCAGATCGTCTTGTCGATCTTGCCTGCGAGTTCCGGATAGTCGGCTGCGTGGAAGACCGGCGATTCACCAGCCTTCCTTTGAGCGAAATAATCCTTCGTCAGCTTGGCGACGGTACCCGACAGGAGCACGATGGCGATCAGGTTGCTGGTCGCCATCAGGCCCATCGAGGCGTCAGCGGCGTTGAAGACCGTCGTGACGGTCTCATAGGCGCCCCAGACGACCATCAGCAGGACGGCGCTGCGCAGGATCACAATGCCGATGCCCGTTCCGGCCCCCAGAAATGTCATGGCGTTTTCTGCATAGGAATAATTGCCGATGATCGACGTGAAAGCGAAGAAGAAGATAGCGATCGCGATGAAATAGGCGCCGAAGGTCCCAAGATGTTCCTCCAGCGCGGCCTGCGTCAGCTGGGCGCCGGTGACGCCGCTTTCCGGAACCAAGGCGCCAGAAAGTAGAATCATGATGGCCGTCGCCGTACAGACAAGGAGGGTGTCGATGAACACACCAAGAGCCTGGACGAAACCTTGGGATGAGGGGTGGTGCGGCTGTGGCGTCGCGACGGCGGCAATGTTCGGGGCCGATCCCATACCGGCTTCGTTGGAAAACAGTCCGCGCTTCACGCCGTTCATCATCGCCGCCATGATGCCGCCCGTCGCGCCGCCCGCCGCTTCCTGCCAGCCAAAGGCGCTGGCGAAGATATTGCCGATGACTGCCGGGACGTCTGACCAGTTGGTGATGAGCACGTAGATGGCAGCCAAGAGGTATGCGCCTGCCATGAAGGGTACGATCAGTTCCGCGACGCGCGCGATTTGGCGGATCCCGCCGAAGATGACGATGCCGGCGAGCACGGCGACCACGACGCCGACCCCCAACTTGGGTAGGCCGAAGGCACCCTCCATGGCATCGGCGATGGAATTCGCCTGGACGGCATTGAAAACGAGGCCGAACGAGAGGATGAGACAGATGGAGAAAATGCCGCCGGCCCAGGGCGCGCGCAGCCCCCGGGCGATATAGAAGGCCGGTCCCCCGCGATACATGCCTTCTTCGTTCTTGACCTTGTAGAGCTGCGCCAGGGCACTCTCTGAATAGGCGGTCGCCATCCCAACGAGCGCCACCATCCACATCCAGAAGATGGCTCCTGGCCCGCCGAGATAGAGCGCGACCGCGACGCCGGCGATATTGCCCGTGCCAACCCGGGAGGCGAGGCTGACGGTCAACGCCTGGAACGGGCTGATCCCCGCATCATCTTCGGTGGGGCTGCTCCGCAGCACCCGAAACATCTCGCCGAAGTGCAGGAACTGGATCAACCGAAGCCGGATCGTGAAGTAGAGCCCGACGGCCAGCAGCCCATAGACCAGGACATATTCCCAGAGGATCAGGTTCAGCAGGTCGATCAGCGCGGTCATTGAGCTCTCCCGAGAGGCAGTAGATGAAGCCTATGGTAGGGCGGGACGGCAATTTGGAAAGCCACGGCCGCTTGCGCTCAAAGCTCTTCCAGAAGAGACTTCAATGCTGCGAGATCCCGCCGGATGGCGTCAGCGTCCGCCTGAAACGCAACATCGTCCATATCCGGCTGGCGGATCAGGGTGAACATGACGACGGCACCGTCGCCGTTCGGCACGACGCGCAGCGCGTTGTGCACGACCTGTCCGCCCGGCAGGGTGACGTGGTGGTCGATGACGCCGAGCGCGTTCGGCGGGACGAACCGTATGCGGATGTCGCCAAGCGGTCCGCCGTCCCCAATCCATTCATCGCCATCCTGCTTCAGCCCGGCGGCAAGACCGGCAGCCCATCTTGCCATGTTCCGGGGCTGGCTGGCGAAGTCGTACACCTCGTGCCAGTTCCTGTTGATTGTCGTGTGGATGATCTCGACCTGATACGATGCCAAGCTCTGCTCCTCCGATCTTTGGCCTGCGACAATGAGCGCGACGTCTCTGCGTCGGTACTTGATTTATATCAAGGATACTTGCCGGCCCAGATGGGAAAAGGCAGGCACAAAGGTGGAAATGTGCCATGAATCTCTACACCGCAAAGAACGTCGACGCGACCGGTGACGGCCATCAGGCAACAAACGCTGACGCTGGCAACGCCCCTCAATCGCTTTACGAGGCGAGAAAGAAGATCTTCCCGAAGCGTGCGGAAGGCCGCTTCCGTCGTTTCAAGTGGCTGGTGATGCTCATCACGCTCGGCATCTACTACCTGACGCCCTGGATCCGCTGGGATCGCGGTCCCTATGCTCCGGACCAGGCGGTGCTCGTGGACCTCGCAAACCGGCGCTTTTATTTCTTCTTCATCGAGATCTGGCCGCAGGAGTTCTTTTTCGTGGCCGGGCTCCTCGTTATGGCCGGTTTCGGTCTGTTTCTCGTCACGTCCGCGGTCGGCCGCGCGTGGTGCGGCTATACCTGCCCCCAGACCGTGTGGGTTGATCTCTTTCTCGTCGTCGAGCGCTGGGTAGAGGGCGACCGCAATGCCCGCATGAAACTCGAGGCCGGGCCGTGGACCTTCGAGAAGATCCGCAAGCGCGTCTTCAAGCATGCAATCTGGATCGCCATTGCGGTCGCGACCGGCGGTGCATGGATCTTCTATTTCGCCGATGCGCCAACGCTGGCCTACGACTTCGTTACGGGCAACGCGGCTTTCATCGCCTATTCGACCGTCGGCATCCTGACCGCTACGACCTACGTCTTCGGCGGGCTGATGCGGGAACAGGTCTGCATCTACATGTGCCCGTGGCCGCGCATCCAGGCGGCCATGCTGGACGACAATTCGCTGGTCGTGACCTACAACGACTGGCGCGGAGAACCTCGGACCAAGCACGCCAAGAAGGCCGCTGCCGCCGGCCAGCCGGTCGGCGACTGCGTCGATTGCAACGCTTGCGTCGCCGTCTGTCCGATGGGCATTGACATCCGCGATGGCCAGCAACTGGCCTGCATCACCTGCGCCCTCTGCATCGATGCCTGCGATAGCGTCATGGACAAGATCGGCAAGCCGCGCGGGCTGATCGCTTACGCGACTCTGAACGAATATGATGCGAACATGGCACTTGCCACGGACAATGGCACGACGCCGATCAATCCCGATCGGGTGCGCAACGCGGATGGCAGCTTCGTCGACAAGGTGCGCCATTTCAACTGGCGCATCATCTTCCGGCCTCGCACGCTGCTCTACATGGGCGTCTGGACGGCGGTCGGCATCGGGCTCCTGGTGGCGCTCCTCAGCCGAGACCGGCTGGAGGTCAACGTCATCCACGACCGCAATCCGCAATACGTGCTGGAATCGGATGGCTCGATCCGGAACGGATATACAATTCGCCTCTTGAACATGATCCCCGAACCGCGCACCATTCTGTTGTCGCTTGAAGGGATGCCGGAGGCGATGATGAAGATCAACGGTCTGACGAGTGACGACAACCGCCGGTTCGCCATCTCGGTCGAACCGGACAAGGCAACGGCGCTGAAGGTCTTTGTGACAGTGCCGGCCAATGCCCTGCCGGATGGCAGCGACGGCTTCAGCTTCATCGCCGAAGATCGTTCGAGCCATGAGCGCGACCACTACGACGCAACCTTCTATGCTCCGGAGGGCGGGAAATGAGTTCGACAGAACGCAAGGGATTCGTCTTCACGGGCTGGCACATGCTTGCTGTCATGTGCCTGTTCTTCGGGACGATAATCTCGGTGAACTTCTACATGGCGTGGCAGGCGACCCATACCTGGAGCGGTCTGGTGGTGAAGAACACCTACATCGCCAGCCAGGAATTCAACGGGAGGGTTGCCGAGGCGAAGGCGCTGGCGGCTACGGGCGTGATCGGTGCGCTGACGATAGAGGATTCTGAAGTCAGCTACCGGATATCTCACGCTCAGGATGGTGCCGTTGAAGCGGATGACGTCACGCTGCGGTTCAAGCGTCCGGTCGGCGAAGACCAGGATTTCGAGCTTGCGCTCCGGCACGAGGGGGAGGGCGTCTTCGTTGCCCGCCATGCTGTCGCCGGCGGAACCTGGATCGTCGAGGCGGAGGCGCTTCGCGACGGCAAGCGCATCCTTCATGACACGCAGCGGGTTTCCGTCGCCGGAGCAGCGAAATGACCACCTGTTGTGCTCCCGGTACCGAGGGAGCCGTGGAACTTGAGCGGCTGAGCCATGCCCTGCCTTCGACGGAAGAATTGCTCCTGTCGAGCCGGCAGATCCAGCCGGGGCTGCGCCAGACAGATCTGAGTGTGCCTGGCGTCCATTGCGGCACCTGCATCACAGCGATCGAAAAGGCGCTGCAGGCCCGCCCCGACGTGGAGCGGGCGCGGGTGAACCTGTCGACCAAGCGGGTCTCCATCGTCTGGAAGGAAGAAGTTTCCGGTGTCCGCACCGACCCGCTGGAACTGGTGCAGACAATCCGTGGGGCGACGGGCTACGACGCCCATCTGTTCTCAAGTGCCGAAGATGCTGGCGATCGGCTGCAGCGCGAACTGATACGGGCGGTTGCCGTGTCGGGCTTCGCGGCGGCAAACATCATGCTGCTCTCCGTTTCGGTATGGTCGGGAGCGGAAGCTTCCACGCGCGACCTGTTCCACTGGATCTCCGCCATGATCGCGGCGCCCGCGCTCGTCTATGCCGGCCGCTTCTTCTACCAATCGGCCTGGCACGCGCTGCGTCACGGCCGCACCAACATGGATGTGCCGATCGCGCTTGCTATCACGCTTTCCTACGCTGTCTCGCTCTGGGAGACGATGCATCACGGACATCATGCCTGGTTCGATGCGACCGTATCGCTGCTGTTCTTCCTGCTCATCGGCCGGACGCTTGATCACGTCATGCGCGACAGGGCGCGCGCCGCGATCAGCGGCCTTGCCCGTCTGTCGCCGCGTGGTGCGATGGTGCTCGCAGAGGATGGCGCGCGCGAGTACCGTCCGATCGAGGACATCCGGCCGGGTGAACGGCTGATGATCGCGGCCGGCGAGCGCATCCCCGTCGACGGGGTTGTCGAGAGCGGCAAGAGCGATCTCGATCTTTCCATCGTCAATGGCGAAAGCGCACCCACGGTTGCCGGGCCAGGGGACGCCGTCCAGGGGGGGATCCTAAACCTGACCGGCCCGCTGGTCGTACGCGCCACGGCCGCGGCGAAGGATTCGTTCCTCGCGGAGGTGATCTCGCTGATCGAGGCCGCCGAAGGGGGCAGGGCGCGATATCGGCGGATCGCGGACCGGGCAGCTCAGCTCTATTCTCCGGCGGTTCACCTTCTTGCCCTGGGGGCCTTCATCGCCTGGGGGGTATTCGGAGGCGACTGGAAGCAGGCCATGCTGATTTCCATCGCTGTCCTGATCATCACCTGCCCCTGCGCCCTCGGCCTTGCCGTGCCTGTGGTCCAGGTCGTGGCTGCAGGCCGGCTCTTCAGGAGCGGCGTGATGGTCAAGGACGGATCGGCGATGGAACGTCTCGCCGAGGTGGACACGGTCCTCTTCGACAAGACCGGAACATTGACGCTCGGTCGCCCGCGTCTCGTCAATGGTACGGAGGTCAAGCGGGGTTACCTCGCTCTCGCCGCTGGTCTTGCCGGTCACTCCCGTCACCCGCTGTCGCAGGCGCTCTACCAAGGCGCCCCCGGCGGAGGAGAGCGCTTCGCCGAAGTCAAGGAACTGCCGGGGCAGGGACTGGAAGCGGTGACGGACGAGGGTGTCTATCGCCTCGGAAACCGCCGCTTCGCCTGTGGTGGCAACGCTCATCCGGATGAACTGTCCGAAGTCGTCCTGTCGCTTGACGGAAACGAACTCCAGAGCTTCCTCTTTGAAGATGCCGTCCGGCCGGATGGTGCTTCCGCCGTCGCGGCACTCGCTGCCAGTGGCTTCTCGACCGGCATCCTCTCCGGCGATCGCGCGCCCGTCGTGAAGGCGCTCGCGCGTCGCCTCGGCATCTCCCTATGGAGGGCGGAGCTTTCGCCGCGCGACAAGGTGGACGCGGTTATCGAGTTGGACCGCGGTGGGTCGAAGGTGCTGATGGTCGGTGACGGGATCAACGATGCGCCGGCACTCGCTGCCGGGCACGTATCGATCGCCCCCGCCACGGCGGCCGACGTGGGACGGCAGGCGGCGGATTTCGTCTTCATGCATGACAGCCTCAACGCAGTGCCATTGGCCATCGAAGTGTCGCGGCGGGCGGGTTCTCTCATTCGCCAGAACTTTGCGCTGGCCATCGGCTACAACGTGATTGCCGTGCCGATCGCGCTTGCCGGCTACGCGACGCCGCTGATCGCCGCCGTCGCCATGTCGACTTCGTCCATCATTGTCGTGGTGAATGCACTTCGGCTGAATAGGCTGGTTGGAGCGGAGCGGAAGCTGACCATCTCGGCTGCATCGACCCCCATGCCTGGGGAGGCGCGTCTGGCATGAACATGCTTGTCTATCTCATCCCGATCGCCCTCCTTCTCGGCGGGCTGGGGCTTGTGGCCTTTCTCTGGTCGCTGAAGAGCGGCCAGTATGACGACCTCGACGGTGCGGCCTGGCGGGCCATCGATGATGACGACGATCGTCCTGCTGTCTGACAAGCGGATAACACTCTCTATCTAATCGTTTCAGCCTTGCCGTTTGCAATCTCTGGTGCCAAAACAGCGGCCAATCGCAAATGGAGGCACTTTCGTGGAACAGGCAGAAATCGGCCTTATCGGGCTCGGCGTCATGGGCTCGAACCTCGCACTCAACATCGCCGAGAAGGGCAACCGGATCGCGGTCTTCAATCGCAGCCCGGAAGCCACGCGAAAGTTCTTTGCGGAAGCGGGCGACCTGCAGGGCCAGATTGTCCCTTGTGAGACCCTGGAGGAGTTCGTTGCCGCGATCCGGCCGCCGCGGCCGATCATCATCATGATCAAGGCGGGCGAGCCCGTCGACCAGCAGATGGCGGCATTGAAGCCCTACCTCTCAGCCGGTGACATCATGATCGACGCCGGCAATGCCAATTTCCGCGATACGATGCGACGCTTCGACAGCCTGAAGGACAGCGACCTGACCTTCATCGGCATGGGGGTCTCGGGCGGTGAGGAAGGTGCGCGCCACGGTCCCTCCATCATGGTCGGTGGTACGGAGGAGAGCTGGAAGCGCGTCGAGAAGGTGCTGACCTCCATCTCCGCCAAGTTCAACAACGACCCCTGCGTGGCCTGGCTCGGCGAGAATGGCGCCGGTCATTTCGTCAAGACCATTCACAACGGCATCGAATATGCGGACATGCAGATGATCGCCGAAATCTACGGCATTCTGCGTGATGGCCTGGGCATGAGCGCCCAGGAAATCGGAGAGGTCTTCGGCCGCTGGAACACTGGCAGGCTCAACTCCTACCTGATCGAGATCACCGAGAAGGTGCTGAAGGCTGCCGATCCGGTCTCAGGAGAAGCCATGGTCGACATGATCGTCGACCGTGCCGGCCAGAAGGGGACCGGCAAGTGGTCGGTGATCGAGGCACAGAACATGGGCGTCGCTGCCACCGCCATCGAGGCGGCTGTTGCAGGCCGCATCCTTTCCTCCCAGAAAAGCGAGCGCGAGGCGGCGGAGAAGATTCTAGGTCTGCCGGCGTCTGCCGACGCGCCCAAGGATCGCGAGGTTTTCCTCGCCGACCTGGAGAACGCGTTACTTGCCGCCAAGATTGGCGCCTATGCACAGGGCTTCGCGGTCATGTCCGCAGCCTCCGCCGAGTTCAACTGGAACCTGCCGATGCCGACGATTGCGCGTATCTGGCGCGCCGGCTGCATCATCCGGTCGCAGTTCCTCGACGAGATCACCTCCGCCTTCACCAAGGATCCTGACGTCAACCTGATCGTCACGCCGGCATTCGCCGATATGGTGAAGGAGACGGACGGAGCGCTCCGCCGCGTCGTCTCCTACGCAGTACTCTCCGGCCTGCCGGTGCCGGCGCTGTCTTCGGCGCTCGCCTATTTCGATGCCTATCGCCGCGGCCGCGGAACCGCAAACTTGATCCAGGCGCAACGCGATTTCTTCGGGGCGCACGGCTTCGAGCGGGTCGACGGACTTGATCGCCCGCACGGCCCCTGGGGCAGCGGCCTCAGCCAAGGTTGAGTCTCGGTTCGCATCGGTAAAACCCGCCTTTGCTGCGGGTTTTTCATCTAACCTCTGGACCTGACGATCTTGCTGACGAGGGGGAACTCACTCCTTGGGGCCCATAGACGACCAGGTCGGCTTGCTGATGCTCTGGAGCAGTTCCGGTGCCACTCCGTCGATTCGCGCGATGACCGCCTTTGCGAGCTCGCGTCCAGAGTGCCGGACGTCTTCGTTCACCGTGTAGATTTCCGGGCGGATCCAGTTGAGGAACTCCGCTGACTGCTTGGACACCAGGTCGACGTCCTTGCCAAGCTTCTTACCGGCGGCCTCGATCCCGGCGACCAGTGCAATGGTGGAGCTGCCGCTGATGGAGATGATGCCGTCCGGCGCGTTGGCGGATCGCATCAGCGTTTCGGTATAGGTGCGAATGTCGCCGAGTATCGTTTCGGTCGAGATCCGTCCCATCGAGACTTCTGTCAGGTCGAAATCAGCGAGGCCTCGTTCGAAGCCTGTGCGGCTGTGCAGGTAGAAGGAGAGGGTGGCCGGGGGCGGCAGCAGCGCGATGCGCTTGCGACCCTTCGACGCCAGCTTTTCCACCGCCTCGTAGACGAAGGCCTCGTTGTCAAAGTCATGGTAGGGGTGGACGATGCCCATATCCGTCCGGCCGTGGGTCGCGAATGGCATGTTGCGCTCGGCCATAAGCCGGACCCTTGGGTCGTCCGGAGCGATTCTGGATATGATCACGCCATCTGCCGATCCTGTGTCGAGGATGTAGCGGACCGGCACCATCGGGTCCTTCTGGTGGGTATGGGGCGTCAGAACGAGATGATACTGCGTGCCGGCCAGTACTTCGGAGATACCGAAGACCATCTGGCTGGTGAAGCCCATCAGTTCTTCTTCGATACTAAGCACGAGGGCGATGACATTCGTCTTGCCGGTTCGCAGGCGGACGCCGGCTCGATTGGGCTGATAGCCTAGCTGGTTGGCAACCAGACGAACTCGCTCCTTGGTCTCCGTCCCAATATCCGGCGCATCCTTCAAGGCTCGCGACACGGTCGTGATCCCGAGGCCCGTCATGTAGGCGATCGTCTTCAGTGTCGGCCGCTCGCCGGCCGCCAGCGGAGATTTCGCCGCTCTCTTCGTACTGCTGTCGTCCATCACCCTGCCGTCATCCGAATCCAGCCAGGACTATAGATGCCTTTGTCATGGCTGGAAACGAATGCCTCCTCCATCCGTCGGGCCTCCATGGCTGAAATCTGAAACGATACAGGCCGCTTGTCGAGCAGAAAATTTTAGGGCCGACTCCGCTCGGGGCGGGTCTCCGATCAATTCAATGGGAAATGGACATTGTGCGGGCGCGAAATGCGTGGTTCGAAAGATATCCGAGATAACCTACTGAGATCAACAGTATAATGGCACAGTCATATGCGTTGTGCAGTGCGCTCAAGATCAGGAACGGCTCCAGAAATGCTCCCGAGCGGAATTTTTCTGTAGTACCTAGTTGCGCGTGCGGCAGCTTTCGCTTAGCTTTTTACTGCATCGTTTCAGTGAGGGAGGAGACTCATGAATATTCGTGCTTTTGCAGCCGCGCTTGCGGCAACCGTCGTGCTGCCGCTTGGTGTTGCCCAGGCCGCAGACCTTGAGGTAACCCACTGGTGGACTTCGGGTGGTGAGGCAGCTGCCGTCGCTGAATTCGCCAAGGCATTCGACGCCACCGGCAACAAGTGGGTGGACGGCGCCATCGCCGGGGGCGGAAGCACCGCCCGTCCCATCATGATTAGCCGCATTACCGGCGGTGATCCCATGGGGGCTACCCAGTTCAACCATGGACGCCAGGCGCAGGAGCTTGTCGAGGCCGGGCTGATGCGCGACCTGACCGACGTTGCAGAGAAGGGCAACTGGAAAGAGGTGATCAAGCCTGCAAGCCTGCTCGACAGCTGCACGATCGACGGCCGGATCTATTGCGTGCCGGTCAACATCCATTCCTGGCAGTGGCTGTGGCTCAACAACGAGGCGTTTGAGAAGGCTGGCGTAGCGGTTCCGAAGGATTGGAACGAATTCGTTGCCGCCGGGCCGAAACTGAAGGAAGCCGGTATCCATCCATTGGCCCTGGGCGGTCAGCCCTGGCAAGCAAACGGCCTCTTCGACACCCTGCTGCTCGCACTCGGTGGCAAGGAATTGCACGAGAAGGTCTATGTCGAGAAGGACGCCGAAGCGGCGGCCGGCCCGGAGGTCGCCAAGATCTTCGAAGCGGCCGCACAGGCACGCGAACTTTCCATCGGCACCAACGTGCAGGACTGGAACCAGGCCACCAACATGGTGATCACCGGCAAGGCTGCCGGTCAGGTCATGGGTGACTGGGCGCAGGGCGAGTTCCAGATCGCCGGTAAGGTCGCGGGCAAGGACTATAGCTGCCTTCCGGGGCTTGGCGTTAGCCAGTACATCACCACGGGCGGGGACGCTTTTTACTTCCCGGTTCTGAAAGACGAGGAAGGATCGAAGGCACAGGATGCCCTGGCGGAAGTGCTCGTCGCACCGGAAACCCAGGTTGCTTTCAACCTCAAGAAGGGGTCCTTGCCGATCCGCGGAGACGTCGATCTGGCGTCGGCCAACGACTGCATGAAGAAGGGCCTGGAGATCGTTGCGCAAGGCAATGCCCTTACCAGCACCGACCAGTTGCTCTCGCCCGACTCGCAAAGCCAGAAGCAGGACCTGATGACGGAGTTCTTCTCCAGCACCTCGATGACTCCCGAGGCGGCTCAGGAGCGCTTCGCGGAGATCATCTCCTCGGCCGACTAATCCCAAGCGACCGCGGCCGGCCGGCGTTCCTCGGAGCGTCGGCCGGTTGAACCGGCGTCGCGGACGGCCGCTCGGGCTTCGGTTCCGGGGGTCCCGGATGCGTCGTCACGTTCGAGGAGGATCGAGACATGACAGGTCTGGCGCCTGCCAAACGCCCAAACCAGCTCTTTCGCAATCTGACTGCCAAGATTGCGTCCATTCCGATGATCCTGATTGCGCTCGGGATTTTCCTCGGCGGCTCTCTCTGGACCGTCGTCTACTCCTTCACCAATTCCAAGCTCCTGCCGCGGGCGACTTTTGTCGGGTTCGACCAGTTCGAGCGGCTATGGGCATCGTCCCGCTGGATCATCTCGATTCAGAACCTGGCGATCTACGGCATCCTTTCGCTGATCTTCAGCATGGTCATCGGCTTCCTGCTGGCGGCGTTGATGGACCAGAAGATCCGGTTCGAGAACACCTTCCGGACGATCTTCCTTTACCCGTTCGCCTTGTCCTTCATCGTTACCGGCCTTGTCTGGCAGTGGATCCTCAACCCGGAATTCGGGGTCCAGGGCATTGTCCGCTCCCTCGGCTGGGAGAGCTTCACCTTCGATCCGCTCTACAACCCGGACATCGTCATCTACGGCATCTTGATCGCCGGCTTATGGCAGGGCACGGGGCTCGTCATGTGCCTGATGCTCGCTGGCCTGCGCGGGATCGACGAGGATATCTGGAAGGCCGCGCGCGTTGACGGCATCCCGATGTGGCGGACCTATCTGTTCATCGTCATCCCGATGATGCGGCCCGTATTCATCACGACGCTCGTCATCATCGCAAGCGGCATCGTCAAGGTCTACGACCTTGTCGTGGCCCAGACGAGTGGCGGCCCCGGCAACGCTTCCGAGGTGCCCGCCAAGTATGTCTACGATTACATGTTCCAGGCGCAGAACCTCGGCCAGGGCTTCGCCGCATCCACCATGATGCTGCTGACGGTTGCCATCATCATTATCCCGTGGGCCTATCTCGAGTTCGGAGGGAAGAAGCGTGGCTAACATCTCCACCCTCAACACCACGGCGGCAGGTTTCGATGCCGTCTCCGATCAGGTCGCGAGCGGTCCCCGAGGGCGCAAACCCCGGCGCGTGCTCTCGGCCCGCAACATCATGCTCTACGGCACGCTCTTCGTTGCAGCGCTCTACTACCTCCTGCCGCTCTACGTGATGGTGGTCACCTCGCTCAAGGGCATGCCGGAAGTGCGCATGGGCAACATCTTCGCGCCGCCCATGGAGATCACCTTCGAGCCGTGGGTGAAGGCCTGGGCGGAGGCCTGCACCGGACTCAATTGCGATGGCCTCTCGCGCGGTTTCTGGAATTCGGTCCGGATCCTGATACCCTCCGTCGTGGTTTCGATCGCAGTCGCCTCCGTGAGTGGCTATTCGCTTGCCAACTGGCGCTTCAAGGGCTCCGAGCTTTTCTTCTCGATCCTGATCATCGGTGCCTTCATCCCTTACCAGGTGATGATCTATCCGGTCGTCATCGCCCTGCGCGAACTCGGCGTATACGGCACGCTGACAGGACTCGTCATCGTCCACACGATCTTCGGCATGCCAATCCTGACGCTGCTGTTCCGCAACTACTTCGCCTCGCTGCCGGTCGAGCTGTTCAAGGCGGCGCGTATCGACGGCGCGGGTTTCTGGCAGATCTATTTCCGCATCATGCTGCCAATGGCGCTGCCGATCTTCGTCGTCGCGATGATCCTGCAGGTGACCGGTATCTGGAACGACTTCCTGTTCGGCGTCGTGTTCACCCGGCCGGATGTCTATCCGATGACCGTCCAGCTCAACAACATCGTCAACTCCGTCCAGGGCGTGAAGGAGTACAACGTCAACATGGCCGCGACGCTTCTGACGGGGGCGGTACCACTGATCGTCTACTTCCTGTCAGGCCGGCTTTTTGTCCGCGGCATCGCCGCAGGTGCAGTGAAGGGGTAAGTACTTCCATGAACAACAGCGTATCCATCCGCGACCTCTCGCTCTCCTTTGGTGCCGTCAAGGTGCTGCAGAACATGAATCTCGATATCAGGGACGGCGAATTCCTCGTTCTTCTCGGGTCTTCGGGATGCGGCAAGTCCACGCTCCTCAACTGCATCGCCGGCCTCCTGGAGCCGACCGACGGCCAGATCTTCATCAAGGGCCGCAACGTCACCTGGGAAGAGCCCAAGGACCGCGGCATCGGCATGGTGTTCCAGTCCTACGCGCTCTATCCGCAGATGACGGTTGAGAAGAACCTTTCCTTCGGGCTGCGGGTCGCCAAAGTTCCCAAGGAGGACATCCAGCGCCGGATCGCGCGTGCCGCCGACATCCTGCAGATCCAGCCGCTCCTCAAACGCAAGCCGGCCGAGCTTTCCGGCGGTCAGCGCCAGCGCGTGGCGATCGGGCGGGCGCTGGTGCGTGACGTCGATGTCTTCCTGTTCGACGAGCCGCTGTCGAACCTCGACGCCAAGCTGCGCTCGGAGTTGCGGGTCGAGATCAAGCGCCTGCATCATTCTCTCAAGAACACGATGATCTACGTCACCCATGACCAGATCGAGGCCCTGACGCTTGCCGACCGAATCGCCATCATGAAGAGCGGCGTGATCCAGCAGCTCGACGATCCGGTGACCATCTACAACCGTCCGGTCAACCTCTTCGTTGCTGGCTTCATCGGCTCGCCGTCCATGAACTTCCTGCACGGAGAACTCGTGGAAGAGGGCGGGCGCACCGTCTTCAAGACCCACGGCGTCTCGTTCTCTCTGGACGGATACGAGGCCGAGGGGGCGCTTACTCCTGGCCGGAAGGTAGTGCTAGGTGTCCGGCCAGAACACATCCATGTCGACAACCATCAGGCAGGTGCCGAGATGCACGACGCGGTGGTCGATATCGAGGAGCCCATGGGTGCGGACAACCTGCTGTGGCTGAAGCATGCGGGGCACACCATGTCGGTGCGCACTGGCGGCGCCAAGCGCTTCGCCCCGGGAACGAAGCTTCAGATGTCCTTCGACATGTCGGTTGCCTCGCTGTTCGACGCAGAGACCGAAGAACGGATCTGATCGCCGATGTCCATCTCCCGCCTCGACATCTCCGGGATCTGGCAGCTCGCTGAGGCGGGGGGCGACCATCGGTCCGCTATGCGGGTCCCCGGCGACGTCCACACTGCGCTGAAAGAGGCCGGCATCATTCCCGATCCATATGTCGGCCGCAACGAGGATCAGGTCCAGTGGGTCGCCGAGCGGGAATGGGTGATCGAGCGGCAGTTCGTCATCGATGATCCGGACGGCAACTGGTATCTCGACATCACCTATCTCGACACGGTGGCGGTCGTCTTCATCAATGATGTGCCGGTACTCTCTGCCGATAACTGCTTTCGCCGCTACCGACCGGATGTTTCCGCCGCGCTGCAGGCGGGCGTGAACACGATCCGCATCCACTTTCACTCCAGCATTGCGGCGGGAGCGGAGCGTCAGGCGCGGCAGCCTTTCTACATTCCTTATTCGACCGGCAACTGCCCCATCCCGAACGGAAACATGCTGCGCAAGCCGCAGTGCCATTTTGGGTGGGATTGGAACATTGCGCTGGCACCGCTCGGGCTCTACGGCGAGATTTTGCTGAGGCGGCTTGAAACGGCGCGGATCGAGCACGTGGTCACCAGCCAGAGACACGCCGAGGGCAAGGTCGATCTGCACGTGGCGCTGACGCTCTATGCTGTGGACCCGGGCGTCGTGCCGGTGCATTTTGATCTCGATGGCGAGCGCGTTCGGCTGGATTGCGGCATTGCCGCCGGTGAGACCACGATCCACCACGTCTTCGAGATCTCCGAGCCCCGGCTCTGGTGGCCGGCAGGGAGCGGTGAGCAGAACCTCTACCGGCTGACGGTAGAGATCCCCGAGGATCAGGTGACGCGGCAGGTCGGCCTGCGCACCGTCGAACTGGTGACCGACCCGGACGAAGCCGGCAGCCGTTTCGCCTTCCGCATCAACGGCCGCGAGATATTCTGCCGAGGCGCCAACTGGATTCCGGCCGACGCGCTGTTTTCCCTCTCGAGCCCGCAGAAGACGGAGGACCTGCTGCAGTCCGCGGTAGACGCCAACATGAACATGCTCCGCGTCTGGGGCGGCGGCTTCTATGAGCACGACTGGTTCTACAACCTTTGCGACCGGCTGGGCCTGATGGTCTGGCAGGACTTCCAGTTCGCCTGCAACCTTTACCCTTCGACGCCGGACTTCCTAGAGGATGTGGCGGAGGAGGTGGACTACCAGGTCCGCCGGCTCGTCTCGCATCCTTCGATCGTCGTCTGGTGCGGCGACAACGAGCTTGTTGGTGCGCTGACCTGGTTCAAGGAGTCGATCGAGAACCGCGACCGCTATCTGGTCTCCTACGATCGCCTGAACCGGACGATCGAACAGGCGCTGAAAGCGGCTGCACCAGAGGCGATCTGGTGGCCGTCGAGCCCGGCATCCGGCTACCTCGATTACGGTGACGCCTGGCACGCCGATGGTTCAGGCGACATGCATTACTGGTCGGTCTGGCACGAGAACAAGAGCTTCGACAACTACCACTCGGTCCGCCCGCGCTTCTGCTCGGAGTTCGGCTTCCAGTCCTATACCTCGTTGCCGGTCATCCGGACCTATGCAGAGGCCAAGGACATGAACATCGCCTCTCCGGTGATGGAGCACCACCAGAAGAACGCCGGTGGCAACGAGCGGATCGCGGCGACGATGTTCCGCTATTTCCGCTTCCCAAAGGATTTCGCAAACTTCGTCTATCTGAGCCAGGTGCAGCAGGCACTCGCGATCCGGACCGCCGTCGATTACTGGCGGGCGCAGAAACCTCATTGCATGGGGACGCTCTACTGGCAGCTCAACGACACCTGGCCGGTCGCCTCCTGGTCGAGCCTCGACTATGGCGGCGGCTGGAAGGTCCTGCATTATGTCGCGCGACGCTTCTTCCAGCCGGTCGCGGTTGCTGCCATTCCGTCGGAGGACGGGTCGGATATCCGCATCTCGCTGGTCAACGACACGATGGATGACGTGACCGTCACCATCAGTCTCTCGACCGTCTCGCTCGACGGGACCCGCACGCCGATCAATAGCGTCGACGCCCTCTGCTCGCCGGATGCGGCGGTGACGGCGGTCGCCCTGTCTGCGTCAGACCTTCCGCCGGATGCGATCCTGTTCTGGAGCTTCACCGCAACGAACGGCATGGGCGGGGAGGGGCACTACGTCCACGGCACCTACAAGGCGCTTGATCTTGCACCGCCGGGGCTCGAGGTCTCTATGTCGCCGGGCGGTGCCGGCGCGATGGACCTGGTGGTTCAGGCGTCCGGTCTTGCGCTCTTCGTGATGATAGAAAGCGACACAGCTGGCCGTTATTCCGACAACGCCTTCGACCTTGCCGCCGGCGAATGCCGCCGCATCACCTTCACTCCTTCGGAGCCGAGTGCGGCTGCACCGGTCTTCCGCATCTACGACCTCTATTCCTGCCAGTCGGCAGATTGAACCTTTCAGCAGAAGGGCCGCCGGCCCAGGAGGATGACATGACGAAACTCGGTTTCCAGCTCTATAGCGCGCGCAATTTCCCGCCGCTCGCCGATACGCTCACCGCGCTCGGTAAGACCGGTTATGCGGAAGTCGAAGGTTATGGCGGCCTCTATGCGAGCATGGACGAAAGCCAGTTGAAGGCGATCAAGGCCGATCTCGACGCCAATGGCCTGACCATGCCGACGGGTCACTTCGGGCTTGATCTTCTTGAGAAGCAGCCGGAACAGGCACTGCTGATCGCCAAGACGCTCGGCATGGAGGCGATCTACTGCCCGCATTTGGTCGCCGATCTGCGCCCTACGGATGCCCCCGGCTGGCGCGCCTTCGGCAAGCGTCTGTCGGAAGCCGGCAAGCGCTACAAGGATGCCGGCTACACCTTCGGCTGGCACAACCACGACTTCGAGTTCAAGACGCTGGAAGACGGTACGACCGCACAGGAGCAGATCCTTGAAGGCGGCCCGGATCTCGCCTGGGAAGCCGACATCGCCTGGGTCATCCGCGGCGGCGCCGACCCCATGGCCTGGATCGACCGCTACGGCGACCGCATCACCGCTGTCCACGTCAAGGACATCGCGCGTGCCGGTGAAAATACGGACGAGGATGGCTGGGCCGATGTGGGCCACGGGACCGTGGACTGGAAGGGCCTGATGGCGGCGCTACGCGAGAAGACGCCCGCGAAGCACTTCATCGTCGAGCACGATAACCCCAACGACCTGGAACGGCTGATCTCCCGCTCGATCGCAGCCTTCAAGACATACTGATACATTAGCATTTCGGAGCCCCATATGGCCAAGGAACTCGGCGTCGGCATCATCGGATGCGGCAATATCTCCATCACCTACCTGGCGCTGGCGCCGCTGTTCAAGGGCATCAAGATGCTCGCCTGCGCCGACCTCAATCCGGAGGCTGCGCAGTTGCGGGCGAAGGAATACGGGGTGAAGGCGCAGACGATCGACGAACTGCTCGCCAATGACGAGCTGGAGGTCATCGTCAACCTGACGATCCCGGACGCGCATTTCCGCGTGTCGAAGGCAATCCTGGAAGCCGGCAAGCACGTCTACTCGGAAAAGCCGCTGGTTCTGTCGCTCGAGGAGGGCGAGGAACTGCGGCGGATTGCGAAGGATAAGGGGCTGGCGATCGGCTGCGCGCCGGACACCTTCCTCGGTGGCGCACACCAGCTGGCGCGCAAATATGTCGACGAGGGCGGAGTCGGCCGTATCACGTCCGGCACCTGCCATGTGATGAGCCCGGGCATGGAAATGTGGCATCCCAATCCCGGCTTCTTCTTCCTCAAGGGGGGCGGTCCGATCCTCGACCTTGGCCCTTACTACGTCGCGAACCTGATCAACCTGATCGGACCGGTGAAGCGCGTCGCAGCACTCACCTCGATGGCCAACCCGACGCGCACAGTCACCAGCCAGCCGCTTGCCGGGACGGTGCTTCCGGTGGAGACGCCGACGAACATCCATGCGCTGCTGGAGTTTGCCAACGGCGCGACGATTACCATGTCAGCCAGCTGGGATGTCTGGTCCCACCGTCATGCCAACATGGAGCTCTACGGCACCGAGGGATCGCTCTACGTGCCCGACCCGAACTTCTTCGGCGGTCTCGTGGAAGCCTCCGGCCGCGACAAGGACATCAAGCCGCTGCCCGTTTGGGATCATCCGTTCTCCAAGGCCAACCAGGAGCACCCGAGCGGCCCTCGTGCGAATTATCGCACCGCCGGCCTTGCTGACATGGCCATGGCGCTGATCGAGAAGCGCGACCCGCGCTGCTCCCTCGACCGCTCGCTGCATGGCATCGACGTTTTGACCTCGATCCTGAAATCGGGCGAGGAGGGACGGTTTGTCGACATGACCACCACCTGCACACAGCCGGAGCCGCTCGGCATCGATGAGGCGCTGGCGCTTCTGCGCTGATCGGCTATCAATGCGGTGCGGGCCGTTCGCGCCCGTACCGCATTTCAAGGACAAGGAGGATGTCATGGCCTGGCAACCGGCAGACGACCGCTATTCGAAGATGAAGTATAACCGCTGCGGCCGCTC
The DNA here is from genome assembly GCF_000967425.1 of Pseudorhizobium banfieldiae. Taxonomy (NCBI): domain Bacteria; kingdom Pseudomonadati; phylum Pseudomonadota; class Alphaproteobacteria; order Hyphomicrobiales; family Rhizobiaceae; genus Pseudorhizobium; species Pseudorhizobium banfieldiae. Next base: position 1,895,939 of record NZ_FO082820.1, on the reverse strand, counting down.
GGGGCTCAAGCTGCCGGCAATCTCGCTCGGCCTCTGGCACAACTTCGGCCACGACACGCCGCACGACCGCAAGCAGGCGATCTGCCGCAAGGCCTTCGACCTCGGCATCACCCATTTCGATCTCGCCAACAATTACGGCCCCCCGGGCGGTAGCGCCGAGATCGCATTTGGGGAGATCCTGCGCAACGATTTCTCCGGTTACCGCGACGAACTGATCATCTCGTCCAAGGCGGGCTACGGCATGTGGCCTGGTCCCTACGGCGAGTGGGGCAGCCGCAAGTATCTGATCGCCTCCTGCGACCAGAGCCTGAAGCGCATGGGCCTCGACTATGTCGACATCTTCTATTCGCACCGCTTCGACCCGGACACGCCGCTGGAAGAAACCTGCGGCGCGCTCGATCACATCGTGCGGTCGGGCAGGGCGCTTTATGTCGGCATCTCCTCCTACAACTCGAAGCGTACGCGCGAGGCAGCAGCCATCCTGAAGGAACTCGGCACGCCGATCCTCATCCATCAGCCCAGCTATTCGATGATCAACCGCTGGATCGAGGAAGACGGCCTCCTCGACACGCTCGAGGATCTCGGCATCGGCTCCATCGTCTTCTCGCCGCTGGCGCAGGGCATGCTGACGTCGAAATACCTCTCCGGCATTCCGGAAGACAGTCGCGCAGCACAGAGCAAGTCGCTGCGTCCGGCTTTCCTCAACGACCGCAATGTCGAGAACCTGCGTGCGCTGAACGCGATCGCCGAAAAGCGCGGCCAGACGCTGGCGCAGATGGCGATCGCCTGGGTGCTGCGTGGCGGCCGGGTCACTACCGCGCTCATCGGCGCCAGCCGTCCGGAGCAGGTCGAAGACTGCGTCAAGGCGCTCGACAATCCGGAGTTCACCGCCGAGGAACTGGCGGAGATCGACCGTCACGCGAAGGAGGCGGACATCAACCTCTGGGCCGCCTCCGCGGAACGCGAGGGACCGCAGCGCTAGCATCGACGAAAGGTGCCCGGCGGGAAGCTGCCCGGCACGACCTAAGGGAGGAGAGACATCATGATCCGCAACCCGATCCTGCGGGGCTTCAACCCCGATCCGTCGATCTGCCGCGTCGGGGAGGATTACTACATCGCCACCTCCACCTTCGAATGGTATCCCGGGGTTCAGATCCATCATTCCCGGGACCTGGTGAACTGGACGCTGGTGCGCCGGCCGCTGGAGCGGGCAAGTCAACTCGACATGCGCGGCAATCCGGACAGCTGCGGGATCTGGGCGCCCTGTCTCTCCTATGCCGATGGCCTGTTCTGGCTCGTTTACACCGACGTCAAGCGCTACGACGGCAATTTCAAGGACGCCCACAACTATATCGTCACCTCGCCGACTATCGAAGGGGAGTGGTCGGACCCCGTCTATGTGAACTCCTCCGGCTTCGACCCGTCGCTCTTCCATGACGATGACGGCCGCAAGTGGTTCGTCAACATGCAGTGGAACCACCGCACGGAAAGCTATGGTGGCGCGCCGAAAAGCCCCGCCTTCGACGGTATCCTGCTGCAGGAATGGGATGCCGGGACGAAGTCGCTGAAGGGGCCGATCAAGAACATCTTCGCCGGCAGCCCGCTCGGACTGGTCGAGGGGCCGCATCTCTTCAAGCGCAACGGCTGGTACTACCTGACGACGGCCGAGGGCGGTACCGGATACGACCACGCCGTCACCATGGCTCGGTCGCGCGCTATCGACGGTCCTTACGAGATGCATCCGAACACGCATCTCATCACGTCCAAGGATGCTCCGAATGCCGTCCTGCAGCGGGCAGGGCACGGGCAGTATGTTGAGACCCCGGATGGGCAGGCCTATCATACCCATCTCTGCGGCCGTCCGATGCGGCCGAAACGGCGCTGCACACTCGGTCGCGAGACGGCTCTGCAGAAGTGCATCTGGGAGGACGACTGGCTCTATCTCGCCCAGGGCGGTGTCGTTCCGGAGGTCGATGTCCCGGCGCCAGTAGATGTCGAGCGGCACGAAAAGGCGTCGCGCATCGAGACCCGGTTCGAGCCGGGACCGCTGCCGATGGAATTCCAGTGGCTGCGCACACCACAGCCGGAGCGTCTCTTCAGCCTTTCCGAGCGGCCGGGTCATCTGCGCCTCCATGGGCGTGAAAGCATCGGCTCGTGGTTCGAGCAGGCGCTTGTCGCGCGGCGGCAGGAGCACCACTCCTTCCGCACTGAGACGACCGTCGACTTCCTGCCCGATACCTATCAGCAGGTGGCCGGCCTGACGCACTACTACAACCGCCATAAGTTCTATGCAGTGGTGGTGACGCTCCACGAAAAGCTCGGCCGCGTGGTGACGATCTTCTCCTGCCCGGGCGATTTTCCGCACGGCCGCATGATCTTTCCGGCCGGCAGCGGCGTGGCGATCCCGGATGGCCCGGTCGATCTGACTATGGACATCCGCGAGAACGACCTGCAGTTCTCCTGGCGGGCTGGTGGTAGCAACGATTGGCAGGCACTCGGGCCCGCGCTTGATGCAGGAGTCATCTCAGATGAGGGCGGCCGGGGCGAACACGGCTCGTTTACCGGTGCCTTTGCAGGAGTCTTCGCCTTTGACACCTCGGGACGGGCAAGGCCGGCGGACTTCAGTCGCTTCGTCTACCAAGCGCTGGAGGGCTGAAGTTAAATATAAACGTCGACGAATAAACCGCTCCAATCACTACATCACCGGATGGTGACATGAATCAAAAGGGCGGCAGGGGCCGCCCTTCACCCGATTAGTCCGCCGTCTGCTTTAAGCGCCGGACAGGCAGGCCTTGAGGTTTGTCGCTATCGATCGCATCAGGTCGAAATAGAGATCCGAGCCTTCTGTCAGCGTGGCACCCTCGGGATCCAGCGTGCCCGAGCGGGCGTCCGTGCCTTCGGTCACCACCTGGATCAGCTTCGGCTCGAACTGAGGCTCGGCAAAGACGCAGGCGGCGTCAAGCTCCTGCACCTTCCGACGAATCTCCTGTACCCGTTCAGCCCCTGGCATCACTTCCGGAGAGACAGTGACCGAGCCGACGACGCGCACGCCGTAGTGGTTCTCGAAATATTGGTAGGCATCGTGGAAAACGACTAACGGCTTGTCCTTCACCGGCGCAATTGTTTCAGCAATCTCCTTGTCGAGTGCATCGATCCTGCCGTTGAGCGAAACCAGGTTGGCGGCGTATGCCTCCGCGTTCTCCGGATCCGCTTCGGCGAGGGCCTTTTCAATCGCAGCAGCCATGGCCTTGGCATTCATCGGGTCGAGCCAGAGGTGGGTGTCGAACTCGCCGTGATCATGGTGATGGTCTTCCGCCGGCCCACCGGCGTGGTCGTCATGGCCGGGGTCGTCCTCCGCCGTCTCCTCATGATCGTGGCCGTGGCCCTCATCGTCATGCTCATGTGCCTCGAAGGCGCCGGCTTCTCGGAATGGCAGCTTGGTCAGGCCTTCCGCATCGTCGAGTTCGACGACGGTCGCGTCGGACGCCAGCGCCTCCAGCGGCTTCTTCAGAAAGGCCTCCATGCCGGGTCCCATCCAGAATACCATGTCGGCGCCCTCGACTGCCCGGGCATTGGAGGGTTTCATCGTGAAGGTATGGGGCGAGGCAGCACCTTCCACGATCAGCTTTGGCTCACCGACACCCTTCATGATGGAAGCGGCCAGCGAGTGGATCGGCTTAATGGACACTACGACCTCCGGAGCAGCGGCGGCTGCCGAGGCCGAGAGGAGCATGGAACTGGCTAGGAGAAGGGCGCGAGCTTTCATAGTGACTTCCTTGTCGGGCTTGTAGGGGAACGTAATGTTATTACATAAGTTGCGTTATGCTATAACGTGTGTCATAGCGGCAGGCAACCGGGCGCGAGAAAAAGATGCTGATGCAAGACAAGAGCGGTTCGCAGGGCCGCAATCAACTCGTCGACCTGCAGAGGGCAGGGATCCAGCGCAATGGACGCTGGCTGGTGCGGGGCGTCGATCTTTCGATCAGCCGCGGCGAAATCCTCACGCTAATCGGCCCGAACGGGGCGGGCAAGTCGACGACGGCAAAGCTTGTCACCGGCGTGCTGCGTCCCAGCGAGGGCACAGTCGCCCGTGCCGGCGACCTTCGCATTGGTTACGTGCCGCAGAAGCTTTCGATCGACTGGACCATGCCGCTATCGGTCCGCCGGCTCATGCGTCTGACCAATACGCTTTGCGACGCCGATCTGCTTGCCGCTCTTTCCGCCACAGGCATCTCTCATCTGATCGATGCCGAGGTGCGCCATCTTTCGGGCGGAGAATTCCAGCGGGCACTACTGGCCCGCGCCATCGCTCGAAAGCCGGACCTGCTCGTTCTCGACGAGCCGGTGCAGGGAGTCGATTTTGCGGGCGAGACAGCGCTCTACGACCTTATCCGCCAGATCCGCGATGCGACCGGCTGCGGCATCCTGCTCATCTCTCACGACCTGCACATGGTTATGGCGGCGACTGACACCGTGATCTGCCTCAACGGCCATGTCTGCTGCCGCGGCACGCCCGACAGCGTCAGCCGCAGCGAGGACTATCAGCGGCTCTTCGGTGCCAATGCCCGTGGGCTTGCGCTTTACAGCCACCAGCACGACCACACGCATCTGCCGGACGGCCGTGTCCTGCATGGCGACGGCTCCATCACCGACCACTGTCATCCCGAAGACGGCCATCATCATGACCATGACGGACACGACCACCATGGCCACGGTCACCACGACCATGGCAGGCAGGACGGGGAGGCGACGCGTCATGCTTGATGACTTTTTCATTCGCGCGCTGCTCGCCGGTATCGGCGTGGCGGTGACTACCGGGCCTCTCGGCTGCTTCGTCGTCTGGCGGCGGATGGCTTATTTCGGCGACACCATGGCCCATTCGGCGCTTCTCGGCGTCGCGCTGTCGCTGCTTCTTTCGCTCAACCTGATGGTGAGCGTCTTTGCTGTCGCAGTGGTGGTCTCGCTCATCCTGCTCGTCCTGCAGCGTCGGCAGGCACTTTCAGCGGACGCGCTTCTCGGCATCCTGTCGCATTCGACGCTTGCCATCGGCCTCGTTCTGGTCGCCTTCATGAGCTGGGTCAGAATCGACCTCATGGCCTTCCTGTTCGGCGATATCCTCGCGGTCACTCGTCAAGACATCGCACTGATCTGGGGCGGTGGACTGGTTGTGCTCGCCGCGGTCGTCTGGCTCTGGCGCCCGCTGGTCGCCTCCACCATCAGCGAGGACGTCGCGGAAGCTGAGGGGCTGAAGCCGGAGCGGGCGCGGCTTCTCTTCATGCTGATGATGGCACTGGTGATCGCGATCGCGATGAAGATCGTCGGCATCCTGCTGATCACGTCGCTGCTGATCATTCCGGCCGCCACCGCACGCCGCTTCTCCCCAAGTCCGGAGCGGATGGCGGTGCTCGCGTCCGTGATCGGAGCGCTGGCGGTTGCAGGCGGGCTGTTCGGATCCCTACATTACGACACGCCGTCCGGGCCATCCATCGTGGTTGCCGCGCTGGTGCTCTTCATCGCCAGCCTGCTGCCGTTCAACCGCGCCGGAGCGGACACCACTAACGGAGGAATTCGTTCATGACCGCTCCCGCGCTGACCAAGAACCAGTCGCTGGTCTTCGACGTCTTGTCGCGGTCGGATGCGCCGCTCAGCGCCTATACCATTCTCGACAAGCTGCGCGAGCACGGCTTCCGGGCGCCCCTGCAGGTTTATCGTGCGCTGGACAAGCTCCTGGAGCGCGGCATGGTTCACCGGCTGGAAAGCCTCAACGCCTTCGTTGCCTGTGCCCACCAGGAGAAGGAGTGCTGCGGCGGCCACGGCCATGGCACCGTTGCCTTCGCGATCTGCGAGAGCTGCGGCCATGTGGTCGAGTTCCACGACCACGCCGTCGACCATAGGCTAGACGACTGGGCTCGACAGCGGAAGTTCAAGCCGGCCAAGACGACGATCGAGATCCGTGGCCTTTGCGATGCCTGCGCGGCCTGAAGCGTGTCGCAGGAGGTAGGCGGGTGGCTATTGTCTTCTTGTAACAAGAAGTTGACGTAAGCTTCCGTTTCCTCTATGTAGCGCACATCGATAGTTTGTTTGCCGATATTTGTTTTTTGCCGCGCCTCGCGCGTTTCTTGACGAACTTCCCTCTCTCAAAGATCGAAACCCCGCCGGGCGTCGCTCGGTGGTAATTCTCGTTGCTAAGAAAGGGTTCGTCATGACCACTGGCACAGTAAAATGGTTCAATTCCACCAAGGGCTTCGGCTTCATTCAGCCGGATGACGGCAGCTCCGACGTCTTCGTTCATATCTCCGCTGTAGAGCGTGCAGGCATGAACTCGATCGTCGAAGGGCAGAAGCTCGGCTTCGAACTTGAGCGCGATCACAAGTCGGGCAAGATGTCCGCAGGCCAGCTGCGCGCTGCCTGACGCTTTTTCGCCGCGATGACCACGGATGTACTGGAATTGCGGCTAGAGGTTCAAGAAGGCCAGGCGTAATGTCTGGCCTTTTCTCGTTGCGGGCGCAGGCGTTTCTGCACATCCTGGAACCGGCGGGTTGGACCCGTGACACAACGACTACAATGAAGAGGACTGACGATTGAGACACCCGAACGACAACGGTTTCGCGGAACGGCGTACTGCCGCGGCAGATGCAAAACGCCAGCTTCTGGCGAAGTTCGCTTCTGCGCCGAAGCCGACCGACCCTGAAATGCAGGAAAAGCTCGCTGCCCGCGAGGCAGTAAGCCTGGCCCGTGAAGCGCGGCGCGCCGAGCGGGAGGCGCTGAAGGCTGCCGAACGCGAGCGGGAACTGGCCGAGGCGGCAGCACTGGCAGCCGCGGCCGAAGCAGAGGAACGAGCCGAAGCGGAAGCCCGTCAGGCCGAGATGGCCGATCGTGTCTCCCGCGTGATTGCGGACGAGGCAGCGCGCAAGGCAGAGCGCGACCGGCGCTATGCGGCCCGCAAGGCTCGTCAGGCCTGATCCACTAACTAGCTGCGTCGACCATGATGCAGCTACCGCCCGCGGAGGACTGCAGGGCGAGCAACACGGACCCACACAATGAACGCACATGTCTATCCGCCCGCTCTAGATGTCGAAGATGATTCACGCGCGTGGCTGAAGACGCTGGCAAAATACCGCCAGCCCCGTATCCGCAGGAGCGCGTTCGAGTTGCTCGTTACGCTGGTGCCATTCGCGCTGTTTTGGGCTATCGCCTGCTATTCGCTGTTGAGCGAATTTTGGCCGGGGCTGATCGCCATCCTGCCCGCCAGCGCTTTCCTGCTCAGACTGTTCATGATCCAGCACGACTGCGGTCACGGATCGTTCTTCGCCCGCCGCAAGCTCGACGACTGGACCGGTCGACTGCTCGGGGTTCTGACGCTGACGCCTTACGACTACTGGAAGCGCGCTCATGCTGCCCATCATGCCTCCGCGGGCAATCTGGACGAACGGGGCGTGGGTGACATCACGACCCTGACGGTCGCGGAATATCGTGCGCTTTCCCAGTGGGGGCGGCTGGGCTACCGGCTCTATCGGCATCCGCTCGTGATGTTCGGCATCGGCCCGGCCTATCTCTTCCTGCTCAAGCAACGGCTGCCGTTCGGGATGATGAGATCGGGTGCTGCACCGTGGATCTCCGCGATGGGGACGAATGCGGCGATTCTCGCCCTTGCCGTCGCCATCATCGGCACCGTCGGTGTCGCACCGTTTCTGCTGATCCACTTGCCGATCGTTCTGCTTGCCGGTGCTGCGGGCATCTGGCTCTTTTACGTGCAGCACCAGTTTGAAGAAACGCACTGGTCGCCGGGCGAGGACTGGGAGTTTCCTCGGGCTGCCCTGCACGGCGCGTCGCACTATGACCTGCCGCCGGTCCTGCAGTGGCTGACCGGCTATATCGGCATCCACCATGTGCATCACCTGGCGAGCCGCATTCCCTTCTACCGGCTCCCGGAAGTCCTTCGCGACCATCCGGAGTTGGCAGGCATTGGCCGTATCACGATCTTGGACAGCCTGCGGTGCGTAAAGCTGGTGCTCTGGGACGAGGAGCGCGAAAAGCTGGTCTCGTTCCGAGCCGCCGCTCAATAACTCACAGCCCCGGGTCAGCCATGACCGGTGCTATCATATTCCAATAGGATCTACGAAAGACGAAAAGATGATCGAACTGACGCCGACCCAGGTTCGGGGACTGAAGCTTGCCAAGGACGGTGACGTCCATCCGCAGGAAGGCAAGAAGTGGACGCATCTCGATGCGCAGGTAACATATGCCAGGAACGACCGCTTCAAAGAGCGGCCGCAGAAGATCAAGTTCCTGACGACGGCGACGCTGAAGGAACTGCGCGAGCACGGACTGGTGAAGCCCTTGAACGATGGGGTTGCTCCAGAGGAATCGCCGCATGCCATCACCATGGCAGGCAAGATGCATCTCCTGAAGATCAAGTAGCGTTACCGGCTCCCGTGCGCGTTACGGCGACGGACGGGGTCAAAGCGCCCGCAGGTCACGGGCGTAGAGCTTCGAGCGCTCGACATAGTGGGCGGCCGATTTCCGCAGCGCCGCCACCGCCGTCTCGTCAAGCGTGCGGATCGCCTTCGCGGGCGATCCGACGATCAGCGAGTTGTCCGGGAATTCCTTGCCCTCGGTGACCAGCGCATTGGCGCCGACTAGGCAGTTGTTGCCGATCTTCGCGCCGTTGAGAACGGTCGCGCCCATCCCGACGAGCGAGTTCTCGCCGATCGTGCAGCCGTGGATGATGGCGTGATGGCCGATCGTGCAGCTGTCGCCGATGGTCACGGGGAAGCCAACATCGTTGTGGATCATCACCCCTTCCTGGATATTTGTCGCCGCGCCGAGAATGATCGGCTCGTTGTCACCACGCAGCACGGCGCCAAACCAGATGCCGACGTCTTCGCCGATATGTACGTCGCCAATGACGGTCGCCGTCGGCGCGACCCAGTAGCGGTCGGGGGAAGGGGTCTTCGGCTGAATGTCTCCCAAGGCGTAAAGCGGCATGATTGTCTCCTCCCGGACGTGGCGGCGCCCTGGTGCTATGCCGGGCGCGATTCCATACCATCCTAGCGGCAGACGAGGACGAGCAAAACTGGCGAAGGTGTCGCGCTTCATGTATGAGCGGCGGCGATGAAAGGATTGCCATGTATGGCGAGGCGTTAAAGACGGGCCGCAAGATCTTCGCGGTCGCCCCGATGATCGACTGGACCGACAGGCACTGCCGCTATTTCCACCGGCAGCTGACGGCGCATGCGCTTTTCTATACCGAGATGATCGTCGCTGATGCGATCATTCATGGACCGCGGGAGAGGCTTCTCTCCTATTCGCCGGAGGAGCATCCGGTGGCGCTGCAGCTCGGCGGATCGGACCCGGCCAAGCTTGCGGAGGCGGTGAGGATCGCCAATGACTACGGCTATGACGAGATCAACCTGAACGTCGGCTGCCCTTCGGACCGCGTGCAGTCCGGCACGTTCGGCGCCTGCCTGATGAAGACACCGGAGCTGGTGGCCGACTGCGTAACCGCGATGAAACGCGTGGCGACGGTGCCGGTGACGGTGAAGTGCCGGATCGGGGTGGACGAGCAGGAGCCGTCGACTGTGCTGCCGGATTTCCTGGCGAGGATGATCGGCACCGGGGCCGATGCGATCTGGATCCATGCCCGCAAGGCGTGGCTGCAGGGGCTGTCGCCGAAGGAGAACCGCGAGATACCGCCGCTCGACTACGAGATCGTCCACCAGATGAAGCGGGAGAACCGGGATGTCTTCCTCGGCATCAATGGCGGCATCACCGACCTTGATCAGGCGGGCCGACATCTAGAAGTCATGGACGGGGTAATGCTCGGGCGCGCGGCCTATCAGAACGCCGGGCTTCTGGCCGAGGTGGACGAGATAATCTTCGCTGAACCGCACCATGAGCCGGATTGGACGGCGCTGCGCGACGCGATGATGGCTTACGCGGACCGAGTGATGGGGGCCGGCGGGCGCCTCAACCACGTCACGCGCCACATGGTTGGGCTTTTTCAGGGTTACGCCGGCGCTCGCCGCTACCGCCAGTTGCTCTCCACGGAATCCACCCGCCCTGGCGCCGGGCCGGAGGTGATTGCGGCCGCCTTTGCGGTGGTGGATTTCGAAGGAGGCACCCCGCGCCAGGCCGGCTGATGAAGCAACATCACATCTAGTTTATCGAAACCGATCGCGGAACCATGCCGTGGCTCTCGGGTTAGGTCCTTGTCCCCTGCAAACGACATGACCAACCACAAGGAGCTCTCAAAATGGCTAAGCGTCTACTTCCGGTTCTTCTTCTCTCGGCTGCCTTCCCGATGGCGGCAATGGCACAGAGCGCGACCGGCGAATCCGGCACGACGATCACCAATCCTGGTGCTGCAGCCGATCAGGATGCCCAGACGACCCCGGGCGCGACCAACCCAGTGCCGATGGATCAGTCTGCAGACGCCAGCGCTACGACTGAGGGCCCATTTGTTACCGTTCCGGAGACTGGCGCATGGCGCGTCAGCGATTTCCAGGGTAAGGCTGTCTATGGTTCGGACGGCGAGAGCATCGGTGAGATCAATGACGTACTCGTCAGCCAGGATGGGTCGGTCAATGCCGTGATCATCGGTGTCGGTGGTTTCCTTGGTATCGGCGAGAAGAACGTCGCCGTCGACATGGGCGCTCTTGAGCTTGGTCCGGGCGCCACTCAGGCCGAAGCCAACCAGGCATCCCGCGCCAATCCTGACGCTGCGCCGGGCGATGTCTCGGGTGAGACGACGGCTTCGACCAACACCGACAACACCACCATGCCGCCGGCCGGCGGAGCGGGTACGGCTGCAACGGGCACCGACACGGCCATGACCGACGGCGCTGCCGCCCCGGGTGCGGGCACGACCGGCACGGGCATGCCTGCTACCGGCGATGACCAGATGGCCGCAAACAATGCCGGCAACGATGGCGCGATCATGATCGGCCCGGACGGCCTGCCCGAACGGATCGTGCTGAACGTTACCCGTCAGCAACTGGAAGACGCGCCCGCATTTGAAGGCGTACGCAGCGAAACCCAGCCCCAGCAGTAAAAGCTGTATCCTTATTTCACCCCCGTGGCGCCAGCCGCGGGGGTTTTTCTATGTCAGCGGTCCGGCGAATTCACCAGACTGAGGATCAACTGGTGGACGGCCCCGCCTTCCGCCAGCTCGACCTCGTCGAACTGCCGCGACTGGCGCACCCGCTCGTCGGAGAACTCCTTCAGCCGCGCCTGCAGTTTTTGACCCACCTTCTGGCATTTCGGATCGTCGGCCGCCGTCAGGCCGCGGCTGAAGGCCTCGATGCCGCGAACCATGTCTACGATCTGCTCACCATGCACCCGTTCATGTGTCTCCACACCCGAAACGAAACGCTGCCATTTCTGTGCTACCAGCAGCGGCAGGCCGGGAGGCGCCTCGGGCAGCGTATAGGTAATGATCAGCTTCGGCTTCGCCACCGCCAGCACGCAGGAGCGATCGGGCTGCGGACGATAGTCGCGGGTCCAGGTGAGCTTGAAGCTTGTATGGGCGATGGCCGGTACGCCGGCGGCCGGTCCACGTTCTCCAATAGAACGGTAGAGATCGATGCCGGTCGCGCCCCGGATCGCATAAGTCTTTACCTGCTCCACTGGCTGCCAGGGTTCGGCGGGAGGAAGGGGGGCAGCGGGGAAGGCTGACGATGATTGGGCTGGAAGAAATTGCGCAACAGCTGCGTTCGGGTTGATGCCAATGGCCAGCATGGCGGCCACGGCCGAAGCATATTTTGTGGGGAGGTTAAGACGCGACATGGGGCGAACCCTAAGCGAGAGCCGTCCCGAGGGGAAGAGAGGGGAGCGTCTGGCTCACAGCACGGCTGAGGATCCGGACGAGTGGGCCGGTGTGCGACAAACTGTGGAATCCTGTTTGCCGCTCGGCACCTAGACCTCGTCAAGCTTGCCCACCAGCCGCTGCAGTCGCGGTGTCGCAGTCAGGCTTTCATCCAATGCCAGCTTCAACTGGCTCCGGTCATCTACCTTGAACAGATACCAATCGATCAAGGCCGCCGCGACATCGGCAGCCGAGTCGGCTGCCGAATCAACACCGTTCTCCTCGCACCAAGCCTCGAGGAATCGTTGCAGAAGCTCCAGGTCATCAGGCGCGAGTGGGACGGGTGAGGGGGTTCCGTTCTGCTGCAGCATGCGTCGCAATCCATACCGTCAACCTCCGGCAAGTGCCGGCAGGTTCTATCGCCAACAGGAAGTAACTACTTGAGCGTAGGTATGGCTTAGAAAGCTTGTGCAGAGCTTGCTAATATAGCAGCATCCGCCAGCGCTTAGGTGTGGGGAGGCCGGTTACTCTGGGATGCGGCTGATGGCGGCAGTCCGCCGATAGCTTCCCTGAACCGGCCAGGGAACCGGTGGGTCAGCCGACAAACCAGGAGAGTGCGCCACCAATGACGACGAATGCGAGGACAAGAGCCACAAAGCGGCCCGTCCCGGACTGCGAGTCAACGTTGAAGGCCTTCTCCCAAAGCCCTTGGCTGCGATGATCTTCCGTCATGGTCATCCTCTTCTTGCGAGGTGAGCCATGAAGCTTCCCATAAGCGCTGTCAAGGCTTGGATAGCTCCGGAAGATTATTGCGTCGGTCTGTGGGCGTGCGGGGAGAACTCACGCAGGTGTTTTGCGACCGCGTTTCTTGGGTGCGGGTTCCGGCTGAGCCTGCGCCAGTCGCAACGCCTTCAGTTTCTCTGTTTTACTTTCTCTCGCAGCAGTTTCCGCAGCGAGAATATCGCGCACGACGGAATTGGTTTGTTCGGCCTTCGCCTGCGCCGAAAGCTTGGCGGGTTTGAAGAACTCTTCTGTGGTGGCTGTCATGGTATGCTCCTATATCTGCCGCGGGCGGACGCGGTCACCTGGACCGCGCCGTTCTTGTCGCTAGCGGCCTCGACCGACGACCTTTTTCTTGGGTGCCGGAAGCAATCCCTCACGTTGGGCTTTCTTGCGCGCGAGCTTACGTGCCCTCCGCACTCCCTCCGCCTTCTCACGTGCCCGCTTCTCAGATGGCTTTTCATAGGCGCTGCGCGCCCGCATCTCGCGGAAGAGACCTTCCCGCTGCATCTTCTTCTTCAGGACCCGAAGGGCCTGATCGACGTTGTTGTCTCTGACGAGTACCTGCAAAAATAACTCCTTTCCGGCCAATGGCCGTCATTTCCTGAGCCGAAACTTGACCCGGCTCGCCCTCTATACTCGATCCCATGGGGCAACAGGTCGTTCTGCTCCATGGTCGTTCAATCACATGCCCTCGAACACAAAGCATGTGACGATCCACCCAAGGGGAAAAACAAAAGGCCGGGACTGCTCCCGACCTTCCACATCATCGCCTCAAGCGTGCCAGTACATCCGTGGTCACGCGGGACAATGAAATTCCTTAGGCGGCCTGCAGGTTGTCTGCAGAACTCTTGCCCGAACGCTTGTCCTGGACAATGTCGTAGCTAATCTTCTGACCCTCGGTCAGGCCACGCATGCCGGCGCGCTCAACGGCGGAGACATGGACGAAAACGTCCTGGCTGCCATTATCGGGCTGGATGAAGCCAAAGCCCTTGGTGCTGTTGAACCACTTGACGGTACCTGTATTCATGACGATTTCCTTCAATCGTTGGTGGGCCCGGTCGTATTTGACCGATCTAAAATCGACGTTGAGAGGAAATCTGAAACAGCCGTGGCTGAGGACAAAAGTCGCTAGCAAAGTTCGATGATGTAAACATAACGCTTTAATGAGCCCAAACAAGGGCTGGAACGAAATAAATACAGAAGCTGCTTTTCAAGAAGGGTGCCGGCCCCAGGCAGGGCCGGCGATTCTACATCAGGATGTCTTACTCTGCCGCTTCGGCGTATTCGCTCATCGGCGGGCAGGTACAGACGAGGTTGCGGTCGCCATAGACATTGTCGATCCGGTTGACAGGAGACCAGTATTTGTCGACTCGGAAGGACCCGGGCGGGAAGCAGGCCTGCTCGCGGCTATAAGGCCGGTTCCATTCGCCGACCAGGTCTTCCACGGTGTGCGGGGCGTTCTTCAGAGGGTTGTTCTCCTTGTCCGCCTTGCCGCCCTCGATGGCACGGGCTTCCTCGCGGATCGCCAGCATCGCATCGCAGAAGCGATCGATCTCTGCCTTGGTCTCCGATTCAGTCGGCTCGATCATCAGCGTGCCGGCAACCGGCCAGCTCATGGTTGGCGCATGGAAGCCGCAGTCGATCAGGCGTTTGGCAATATCGTCGACGGTGACGCCCGCAGAGGCATTAAGGGGACGCGTGTCGATGATGCACTCATGGGCAACGCGGCCGTTGGCCGACTTGTAGAGTACGTCATAGGCCCCCTTCAGCCGGGCGGCAATGTAGTTGGCGTTTAGGATCGCAACCTTGGTCGCCTGGGTTAGGCCTTCGCCGCCCATCATGAGGCAGTAGGACCAGGAGATTGGAAGGATCGATGGCGAACCGAATGGCGCTGCCGAAACGGCACCCTGTCCACCGTGCCACTGCGGATGACCAGGCAGGTAAGGGGCGAGATGCGCCTTGACGCCGATCGGGCCCATGCCGGGACCGCCGCCACCATGCGGAATGCAGAAGGTCTTGTGGAGGTTGAGGTGCGAGACGTCTGAGCCGATGTCGCCAGGGCGGGACAGGCCGACCATCGCGTTCATGTTGGCGCCGTCGAGATAGACCTGGCCACCGTGGCGGTGGGTGATCTCGCAGATCTCCTTGACCGTCTCCTCGAATACTCCGTGCGTCGACGGATAGGTGATCATGCAGCAGGAGAGACTTGCCGCGTGCTCTTCCGCCTTGGCGCGGAAGTCCTCCAGGTCGACGTCACCGTTCTCCCTGGCCTTGACCGGCACCACCTTCATTCCAGCCATCTGCGCCGAAGCCGGGTTTGTACCGTGAGCGGAGGTTGGGATGAGGCAGACGTCACGATGCGTGTCGCCGTTGGCGATATGGTAGTTACGGATGGTCAAGAGACCCGCATATTCGCCCTGGGCACCCGAGTTCGGCTGCATGGAGAAGGCGTCATAGCCGGTGATTTGGCAGAGCTTCGCCGACAGGTCGTCGATCATCTCCTTGTAGCCCAGCGCCTGGTCGGCCGGCACGAAGGGATGAATATCGGAGAACTCCGGCCAGGTGATCGGCAGCATTTCCGCCGTCGCATTGAGCTTCATGGTGCAGGAACCAAGCGGGATCATCGCCCGGTCAAGCGCGAGGTCCCGGTCCGACAGGCGGCGGATGTAGCGGGTCATCTCGCTTTCCGCGCGGTTCATGTGGAAGATCGGATGCGTCATATAGGCGGATTTGCGCAGCAGATCCTGCGGCAGGCGATAGGTCGGCTCGAAGTCGGAGACCTTGAAACTGCCGCCGAAGGCGCGCCAGACGGCTTCCAGCGTTGCCGGGCGGGTGCGCTCGTCGAGCGACATGCCGATCCTCGTATCGCCGACCTTGCGCAGGTTGACACCTTCCGCCACGGCCGCCCGCAGGATGAGGCCCTGCATGTGGCCGACTTCGACAGTAATCGTGTCGAAGAAGGTCTCGGGTTCAACCTTGTAGCCGAGCTTTTCGAGTCCCTTGGCCATCAGCACGGCCTTCCTGTGGACCTGCTGGGCGATCGCCTTCAGCCCGTCTGGTCCATGGAAGACGCCGTACATGGAGGCCAGCACGGCGAGCAGGACCTGCGCGGTGCAGATGTTCGAGGTGGCTTTCTCGCGGCGGATGTGCTGCTCGCGGGTCTGCAGCGACAGGCGATAGGCGCGGTTGCCGCGCGCATCGACGGAAACGCCGACGAGGCGGCCGGGCATGGCGCGCTTGTGGGCATCCTTCACTGCCATGTAGGCGGCGTGCGGACCTCCGTAGCCGACTGGAACGCCAAAGCGCTGCGACGAACCGATGGCGATGTCCGCACCCATCTCGCCGGGAGACTTCAGGAGCGTCAGGGCCAAAAGGTCGGCGGCGACGGCAGCAACGGCGCCGGTCTGGTGCAGCCTAGCGATCAGGCCGGAGAAATCGCGGACATGGCCGTGGGTGCCGGGATACTGGAAGATCGCGCCAAAGACGTCGACCGGATCGAGGTCCGTCATCGGATCGCCGACGATGACAGTCCAGCCGAGCGGTGCTGCACGCGTCTCGATCAGTGCGATTGTCTGCGGGTGGCATTCCCTGTCGACGAAGAAGGCGGTCGCCTTGGACTTCGCCTGGCGCTGGCAGAGTGCCATTGCTTCGGCGGCGGCGGTCGCTTCGTCAAGCAGGGAGGCGTTGGCGACGTCGAGGCCCGTGAGGTCCGAGATCATCGTCTGGAAGTTCAGGAGCGCTTCAAGCCGGCCCTGGGAGATTTCCGGCTGGTACGGGGTGTAGGCCGTGTACCAGGCGGGATTTTCGAGGATGTTGCGCTGGATGACCGGCGGCGTGATGGTGCCGTAGTAGCCCTGGCCGATCAGCGAGGTCAGGACCTGGTTCTTGTTCGCGGTCTCCCGCAGCCTGTCGAGCGCCTCGCGCTCCGTCAGTGCTGCGCCCCATGCCAACGGCTCCTTCTGGCGGATAGAGGCGGGGATGGTGGCATCGATCAGCTTGTCGAGCGTCGGGTAACCGACAACCTTCAGCATCTCCGCCATCTCCGAGGGCGAGGGGCCGATATGGCGGCGATTGGCGAAGTCGTAGGGCTGGTAGTCGGTGAAATGGAAATCCGTGCTGTCGGTCATCCGATCAGATCCTTGTAGGCGGATTCGTCAAGCAGAGCATCGGCATCGGAGGGGTTCTTGAGCTTCAGCTTGAAGAACCAGGCGGCACCCTGCGGATCGGAATTGACGAGGGAGGGATCGTCGACGATCGCCTGGTTGACCTCGGTGACTTCGCCATCGAGCGGAGCGTAGACGTCAGACGCAGCCTTGACCGATTCGACAGTGGCGGCGTTGCCGTCCTTGGTCAGTTCCGCGCCGACTTCAGGCAGTTCGACGAACACGAGATCGCCCAGTTGCTCCGCGGCATGGGTGGTGATGCCGACGGTGGCGACATTGCCCTCGAGCTTCAGCCATTCATGTTCGGGGGTGAATTTCAGCATGGTTCTCTCCGGAGGTTTTTCAGCGTTTATAGGTCGGCTTGATGAAGGGAAGCGCGGTGACGGTCAGCGGCAGGTACTTGCCACGCACTTCGGCAAAGACGCGGGAGCCGGGTTCGGAAAGCGAGGCGGGAACATAGCCCATTGCGACGGGTCCTTCGACGGAGGGACCGAATGTTCCGGAGGTGACCTCGCCAATCGGCGACTCAGGTGAATCCTCGGCATAGAGCACTGCGTGGGCGCGCACAGGGGCTTTACCTTCTGGCTTGAGCCCGACGCGGCGGCGAACTGGGCCTGTGGCGAAATCCTCCGCGACGCGGTTCGCACCGGGATAGCCGCCAGCGCGCTCACCGCCGGGGCGGCGCACCTTCTGCATGGCCCATTCCAGCGAAGCCTCGACCGGCGAGGTGGTAGTGTCGATGTCGTTGCCATAGAGGCAGAGCCCGGCTTCGAGCCGTAGCGAGTCGCGGGCGCCAAGACCTATCGGTTCGCACTCCGGATGCGCCAACAGCGCCTTTGCAAGCTCCTCTGCCTTGTCCGCCGGAACCGAGATCTCGAAGCCGTCCTCGCCGGAATAGCCAGAGCGGGAGATGATACAGTCGGCGCCGAGGATGGAGGCGTCGCGCACGTCCATGAACTTCATTTCGCTTGCGCCGGGCCACAGGTTGGCAAAAACCTCCTCCGCCTTCGGGCCCTGAAGAGCAAGCAGCGCCCGGTCGCCGAGCAGCGTTACGTCGCAGCCGGCCATGTTGGCCTTCATGCGGGCGACGTCCTGATCCTTGCAGGCGGCGTTGACGACGACGAAGAGGTGATCGGCGCGATTCGCAATCATCAGGTCGTCCAGGATGCCGCCGTTGTCGCCCGTAAAGAAGCCATAGCGCTGGCGTCCGGGTTTCAGTCCCAGAATGTCGACCGGAACGAGCCTTTCGAGAGCCAGTGCAGCGTCCTCGAGCTTTCCGGAGATTGCTTTGACCACGACCTGGCCCATGTGGGAGACGTCGAAGAGACCTGCCGCGGCGCGCGTATGCAGGTGTTCCTTCATCACGCCGAGGGGGTATTGCACCGGCATGTCGTATCCGGCGAACGGTACCATCTTGGCGCCAAGCGAAAGATGCAGTGCATGCAGCGGGGTTTGCTTGAGGACAGGGGCCTGATCCAAGAATGCCTCCAGGTGCGTCATGGACGCGTAAGCTCATTTGACGGCGCGGTCGCGCCCGGTTCATGAGCCCCCTCTGTCCTTGCGCCTGAGATTGTTATCCCTTCGGCGTGCACCGCCTTATCGGCGGCGCCTCTCTCCAGAGTCCTGCTAGGCCGTGCGCTGGTCCTTTTGCCTGAGAGTTTCCGGGGCGGTTGCTCCTTCGGCACCGCAATGAAGCGGCTTCTCCCAACGTACGTGCCGCCCATTATCCGGGAGGCAGGGCGCTTGGCAAGGGCTATGCCGAACTGTCGGGAAGAATCTTCGCTGGCGGACCGGATGTTGATGCGGCGCAAAGAAGCAGCTGCAGGGATTTGCTCTTTGTCTATCGGTAAGGTAATCGACATCAGGCCACGAATGAGCGAAGCGATGGTTTTCCGGAACCCCAGATCGATGAACATGCTGCGCATGCTCTGCGCCATGGTGTTCATGTCGCTTGGGTTCAGCCACCAGCCTGTCCAGGCTGCCTGGCCTGCCGATGCGTTCAGCGAAGCCTACCGATTGCCCGACGGCAGCTTTGCCGATATCTGCGCTGATCACGGGGAGCCAGGAACCCATGGCTCGCACCGGGAAGAGGGCACTCGCCCCTATTGCGAGGCCTGCCTTCTGGCAGCCTCCATCCTCCTGCCGCCGCCGGCCGAAGGGCTGGGCGTGCCGCTGCAGCAAGCCTTTCTCCTCAATCCGCCCAGGATCGAATCTCTTAGGGTCGGATTCACCGCGCTTGCGCGACCGAGTTCGCGTGCTCCACCCCTGACGATCTGAACCAGACGAACATCTCTTCAGATCAACACGTCCGGTCTTGCAGCCATGAGCGCAGCCGGAAGGGGATATAGACCATGACTACCATCAAGACGATGAAGCTGTCGGCTCTCGCCGTTCTCGCCGCTACGGGCACCGCCCAGGCTCATGCCACGTTCACCAGCGCCACCGTTACCGCAGAAGGTTACGCGCTCATGCAGTTGCAGGTGCCGCACGGCTGCGAAGGCAAGGCGACAAACGAGGTTCGGATCGAATTGCCGGAAGGCTTCGTCTTTGCAAAGCCGCAGCCGAAGCCGGGCTGGGAACTAGAGATCATCCAGGGCGAATACCAGAAGACCTACGACAACCACGGCACCAAAGTCAGCGCAGGCCCCGCCGAAATCCGCTGGAAGGGTGGCGAGCTGCCGGATGAGCACTACGACACCTTCGTTATTCGCGGCAAGATTTCCGGTGTTGCTGCGGGGACAGAACTTGCCTTCCCTGCGACCCAGCTTTGCGGCAGTGACGCAAGCGTTGCCTGGACGGAGGTCGCCGCACCCGGACAAGATGCTCATTACCTCAAGAATCCTGCGCCGGTGGTAAAGGTGGTCGAGAAGCAGGGCCAGGAGCATATGTCGGCTCCGGCACCGACGATGGTGGGCCAAATCTCCGTGGAAGGAGCCTTCACCCGCGCCATGCTCCCCAATCAGCCGGTCGGCGGCGGGTTCGTCACGATCCGAAATGCGGGTGGCGCTGACCGCCTCATCTCGGCTACTTCGCCAGCTTCCGAAATCATCGAGCTCCACGAGATGGCGATGGAGGGCGACGTCATGAGGATGCGCAAGCTCGAGAACGGCATAGAGGTGCCGGCTGGCGAGACAGTCGAACTGAAGCCTGGCGGCCTGCACTTGATGTTCATGCACGTAAAGACGCCCTTCAAGGAAGGGGACAGCGTTCCGGTGACGCTGACCTTCGAGAAGGCCGGCAGCATCGACGTCATCTTCCCGGTCCGAGACGCCGCTCCGAAAGGACACCAGCACAACTGAGGAACCCAAACGGGTTTTGAGTTCAAAGTGCTTTGGAGGCCGCTGTCCTTAAGACGGCGGCTTTTTCAGTCTGCTGGTTACGCCGAGGTGGAGGATAGGTCGACGTTCGCGGGGTGCCTTGGGAGGCCGAACCGCCCGCGTCACGTCCACGCAGTCCCTCCCAACCCTGCCATTGCCGCATGACGCGAAGGCGGCGTTCGCCAAAGAAGAAACCCGCCGGCAGATACCGGCGGGTTGATTGGCAGTGGGAAGAGCAACCTTGGTCGCCCTCACTCAAGACCTGGCAGGAGTGGTCAACTGAACCGTCCGGCCGCATGGGCGAGCATCGTGTAAACCTTGCCGGTGTCGGAAGTCAGGTAGCTCTGCGTGACCGTCTTGTCCGGATCCGTCCGAGCGACGTCCGCGAGGAGCTTCTCGAAATCGCCGATATAGCGGTCGACCGCCGTACGGAACTCCGGCTCGCGCTCGTATTTGCGCTTGATCTCGTCGAAGGTCTGCTGGCCCTTGAGCGTGTAGAGGCGGCGGGTGAACACGTCGCGCTCGCCACGCTGATAGCGGCGCCAGAGATCCACGGACGCGTCGTGGTCTATGGCTCGGGCGATATCGACCGACAATGAGTTCAGCGATTCGACCATGTGGCGCGGATTGCGATTGTCGCCACCGCCGCGAGGTGCCGGCTGCTCGGTCGGCCGCGCGGCCGGTCGGGCAGGGGCTTCCTCACGCGAAGCGCCGCGCAGCAGATCGGAGATCCAGCCACCTTCCTGTCCCTTGGGAGCAGCTTCCGCGGGCCGCGTGGGCGAAGTGCGGTCGAGGCTCAGGCCGCCCCGCAATCCGGCGGGCAGGGTCTCCCCTCGGGCCGGAGGGGTTGGCTGTGGCGGCAGGGTTGCCGCTGCCGGCTGGGCGCGCGGCGCTGGAGCGGGCTGAGGTGCAGGGGCACGCACCGGCGCCGGCTGCGACACTTCGAGTGCCTGTGCCGAGCGGCCGACTAGTTGCGACAAGTCCTGCAGCGCCTTGATCTGCTCCGACACGGCGCGCCGCATAGCTGCAGCGTTCTCCTTGGCTTCCTCCGGCAGGTCGAAGGCTCCACGCCGCAGTTCGGCCCGGGTGCTGTCCAGTTCCTCGCGGATCTGCTCGGCGGACCGGCGGATTTCGTCGGTTGCGCCGGAGAAGCGGCCGACTGCCTCATCCACCGATTTGCGCAGGAGGTCGCGGAGATGTGAGGCAGCGTCGTCCGTGCGGCTGGTCGCGTCGCCAAGCATGCGCTCGACATCCGTAAGCGAACCTTCCACGCCGCTGCGGATACGCTCCGAGAGACCGCGGGCACGCTGCTCGGCATTGGCCATGGTGGCGTCAACCGCACGGTTGGCTTCTTCGCTTGCGCCGAGGAGCGAGGTTCGCATGGCTTCGGCGGTAACGTCGGCACGCTGCTGCGTCTCACCAAGCGTGCGACCAATGTCGGCGAACGCGCCCTGGAGGCTTTCGCGAAGATGCGCCGCTACCTGCGAAGATCTGCCCTCGGCCCGCTCGAATGCGCCTTCCACCAGAGTGGCGAGACTGCGCATCGTCGCTTCGATTTCCTCGGAGCGCTTGACGAGACCAACGGAGAGGCTGCGAAGGGCCGTTTGGCGCTCATCGAGCGTATTGGCAAGATTGGATTGTGCGGCTCCAAGCAATTCGGACGCCTGGGCGAGCACCTTCGAATGTTCATCGAACCGGCCGACAATGCCACCGACCTGGTTGAGCGTCTGGCCGGAAATGTTCGCCAGCCGGTCGATGTTGTTTTCCAGCAGGCGGCTGGACCCGGAGACCATGTCTGCCGCGTGAGCCGCGGACTCGGAGAAGCGGCTGGCGGTTGATCCGAGCTTCTCGTCGACGCCGGAAAGGCGCTCGAGCGCCTGGTCGGCTGCCGAGGTGATGTCGTGCGCAGCACGTTCGACAAGACTGGAGATCCCGGAATTGCTTTCCGCCAGACGTTCGATCAGCGCATTGACGTTGCCCGTAAGACTTCTTTCGACCGACAGCATGGCGCTTGCGGTGTTCTCGGCCCGCTGGGTGAGGGCGGACAAGGCCTCATTTGTTCGGGCGGCGATCGCATCCACGAGAGCATCGTTCTCGTTGCGTATCCTGCTGCTGCTTTCGCTGGCGGCCGCCACGAGGCGCTCTGTGCTTTCCCGAGCTGCAGATGCAATTTCTGCGGCGGCGGAACGGCTGGCCTCGCTGTACTGTTCGACCACCGGCCTTGCCTCTTCCTCGATGAGACGGGACAGTTCGGTCGTGCGGCTTGCAAGCATCGAGTTGAGGTCTCGGGTGCGACTGTCGAGGGCGGAGCGAATGGCATCGCCGCGAGCGGCCAGTGCCTTGTCCACCGCTTCCATAGCGGACTGCAATTCGGTCGCCGTCTCGGCAAGAACTCCGCGCAGTGAGCCGCCGCGTTCCTGAAGCGCCTGCTCAGCCTCCCCGAGTGCTGCCGAGATCGCCGTGACCTGCTTCTTGACCAGAGCATCGGCTTCCGAAACCTTGTTGACGATGGCATTGCCGGCTTCGGAGAAAGCCTGGGCGACTGTTGCTGCCTGGCCGGCGAGACGGGTCTGTGTTTCCGAAATGCGGTTTACGATCTCGCTCGACTGTTCCTCGATCGAGCGGGTGAACTCGGCATTGCGCTGGGCGAGTCCTTCGCTGAACTCGGAGCCGGTGCGGGTAAGCATTTCTGCCGAGCGCATCGCCTCGTCGTCCATTCCAGCTGCAGCGGCGCTGACAGCTTCGCGGAGGCTGGCGGCAAGACCTGCGGCCTTGCCTTCGATCGTGCGGCTGACCGCATCCAAGCCGACGGTCAATGCTCGGTCCATGGTCGAAAGGCGCTCGTCGAGGCGAGCCGTCCCGCTGTCCATGGTTCCTGCGATGCGATCGTGGGCGTCGGTGCTGATGCGCTCCAGCTCGGCGGTGCGTTGAGCAAGCGTGTCGCCGATGTCGCGGCCGGCGCCGTCGACTAGCTCGGTCACACTCGAAACCTCGCTGCGGATGCGGGCCTCGAGGCCGCCGAAGGTCGCCTCCACCTTGCTGCCCGTTTCACCAAGGGCTGCCTCGACGCTACCGATCGTCTGCTCGATCCGTCCCGAAAGGTTCTCGGCCGAGAGGCTGATCTCCCGTGCTGCCTCGTTCAGGCGTTCCGCAATGACCCCGGCGGTGCTGTTCAGCCGTTGTTCGAGGTCGGTGCCGGCGCCATCGAGTGCCGCCCGAAGGGCGTCCTGCTGGCTTTCCAAAGACATTTCCAACATGCCGGCGCTGGTGGCGACGGTCGCACCAATCGACATCACCTGTTCCGACATCAGTTCGGAGATCTTCTGCTCGCTCTGGGTGAGGGCGGCGGAGATCATGTTGCTCCGTTCCTCCAGGGTCGCGCGCAGGCGTTCGTAGCCGGAACCCAGTGTCTGTTCCATCTGTTCGTTGGCGGCAGCAACCGTGTCGCTGAATTGCTGATGTCCGAGACCGAGCGTCGCGGCGATCCGCTCTTGACCCGTGCCGATGACGGATTCGATACGCTCCGCCCCGCCAGATACGCTCTCCTCGAACCGGCGTGCGCCGTCCCCGAGGACATCGCCCACCCTGACAGAGATCTCGCTGATGGACTGTTCGATGCGGTTCTCAGCGTCAGCCGCAAGAGTGTTGAGTGCAACCGCCTTTTCGTCGAGCACGCCGGAGAGCCGGTCTTCGCCCAGCGCAAATGTTGTGCTGATTTCCATCGTCTTGTCGTTGAGCATCTCGCCGATCCGTTCGCCGTTAGACGCGATGGTAGCGGCGAGTTGTTCAACGCGGCGATCGAGACCTTCTCCAAGCCGTTGTTCGCCTTCCTCCATGTGACGCGAAATCAGGGCGGCGCGCTCATCGAGAATACCGGAGAGGCGTTCCGGAGTCTCGGCGAGGTTGGTCAGAACGCCAGTGATGCGGTCTTCGCCAAGTGCGAATGCCGTGCTGATCTCCATCGTTTTATCGTCAAGGAGATTCCCGAGCCGATCACCATTCTCGGCCAGTGTCTGCGAGAGGGTGGTTACCCGCTCGTCAAGGCTTTCGTCGAGGCGCTGGCTTCCTTCCTCGATATGCCGAACGATCTGCGCAGCTCGCTCGTCCAGGACGGACGAAAGCCGCTCGGGCGTGTCGGCGACGCTGTCTAGAATGCCGGCAATTCGATCCTCGCCGAGCGCAAAGGCCGTGCTCAGCTCCATCGTCTTGTCATCGAGGAGTTCACCAATCCGCTCGCCATTCTGAGCAAGCGCCTGCGAGAGAGTTGCCACCCGCTGATCAAGGCCTTCGCCGAGGCGTTGGCTTCCATCCTCGATATTTTTCGCGATCTGAGCGGCACGCTCGTCCAGGACCGCCGCAAGCCGCTCCGGCGTGTCGGCGACATTATCGAGAATGCCGGCAATCCGATCCTCGCCGAGTGCGAGAGCGGTGCTGAGCTCCATCGTCTTGTCGTCAAGGAGCTCGCCGATCCGGTCACCATTCGCGGCAAGCGTCTGCGAGAGAGTAGTTACCCGCTGGTCAAGGCCTTCGCCGAGGCGCTGGCTTCCTTCCTCGATATTCCGTGCAATCTGCGCTGCGCGCTCGTCCATGGTCGCGGCTAGACGCTCGGGAGCATCGGCGAGGCCGTCCAGGATGCCGGCAATCCGGTCTTCGCCGAGCGCGAAGGCCGTGCTGATATCCATCGTCTTGTCGTCGAGGAGTTCGCCAATCCGGTCGCCGCTGGCCGACAGCGTCTGCGCGAGATTGTCCATCCGTTGGTCGAGACCGGAGCCGATCTTTTCCTCGCCCTCCTGGAGATGGCGCGCGATCGTAGCGGCGCGCTCGTCCAGGAGGCTTGCAAGCCTCTGCGGTGCGTCTGCGACGACCGAATCGATTGCCGCCGTTTTTGCGTCGAGGGTTTCCGCGAAGCGGTCCTGGCTGGTCGTAAGTGCGGCAATTACCGATTCCGAGCGTTCACCCACAGCTCGCTCGAACTTGCCTTGCGTTTCGTTCAACGCCTCGATCAGCGCGCTGCTACGTTCGGAGAGAACCGCCTCGATCGCCTCGCGGCTCGTGCCCATTGCGCCGGTGATTTCGGTCGTGCGGGCAGCGAGCGCCTCGTTGAACTCGCGGCTGCGGTCCCCCAGCATGGAATCGAGGACGTCCTGACCGGTACCAAGCGCTGTCGCCAATGCCAGTGACTGTTCGGTCAGGGTGTTGCCGATCTGCGCGATGCTGCTGCTGAGGATGCCTTCGATCGATTCGGACCCGGTGGCCACCGTCTCGTTGATGCGGGCCAGGCTGTCCATGAGTTTGCTGTCAAGGCTGCCGGCTCGCTGGTCGAAGGCAGTCGTGAGCGCGTCGAGCCCGTTGTCGAAGGTCGTGCTGAGCTGGCCGACGGTAGCCTGCAGGCGCTCCTCGAAGAGCCCGGAGCGCAGATCGAGGTCCATGACGGCGTCGTCGGCAGCAGATTTCAGGCTCTGCCTGAACGCGCTGCCCTTGTCGTCCAGGGCCTTGTTCAACGACGTGAGGACCGCTTCGAGCGACCCGGTAATGGAGCGTTCGCCTTCCGAGAGCCCATCCGTGATCTCGCGGGTTCGTGCAACGAGCGTCTCATTCAGCTGCCGCGTCCGGTCGGCAAGCGCCGCATTGAGACGTTCCGTGCTGGCATCCAGTGTGGAGGCCCGTGTCTCGAATTCGCCGAGCAGTGCCTGCCCGCGCTGAGCCAACGTCATTGACAGGTTTTCGAGCCGTTCGTCGAATTCGCTGGCGAGTGCAACGCCGGATGAGCCAAGGGTTCGCACCAGCTCGTCGGCCTTCGCGGCGAGTAGCGAGCCCAGCGCTTCGCCGGCCGCATTGGTCTTTTCCGTCAGCGCGGCGGCGCGCGTGTCTATCAGGGATGCGAAAGCCTCGCCCGAAGTCGCCAGCCGCACCGCGATCTCCTCGGTCGCCAGCGACAGTTCTTCCTTGAGCTGTTCATGGGCTCCGACGATCGACGATCGGATGCGTTCGGCATGGTTGACGATGGCGTCGCGCTCCGCGCCGAGCTCGTGGACCAGTCCTCGTACGCGCAGTTCGTTGTCGGTGTAGCTGCGTTCGAGGGCATTGACCTCCGAATGGACGAGGGTCTCCAGTTCCGTTGCCCGCGCGATCGTTCGCTCGATGCCCTCGTTCATGGCGGAGACTTCGCGGCGAACGGCCTGGCCGACGGTCATGATTCGCTCGGATGCCACTGTCTCCGGCTCGGACAGACGCAGCGCGACTTCCGCCATGGAGCGCGCGGCGTTTCGCATGTCCTGTGCCCGGGCCATCATCGTGGCGAAGGCGAAGAATAGCAGGATGGGAACGATGATGCCCACGAGGATCGCCACGAGGCCGGGCATTGCGACCAGGCCGCCGACGGAACCCGAACCCCAGAGCTGTGCACCGTAGAGAAGTTGCGCCAGTCCGAGACCGCCGATCGCCCAAAGAACGGAGACGATCGTCGCATTGCGCAAGGAACTGCGCATCGTCCCGCCTTCCAGTGTCTTGAGCAGGTTCACGGAACTGCGGCGGCTCGCATCATTGGCCGGCTCGAACACGGGTGCACGAGCCGCAGGCTCCGCCGCCGGCGAACGGGGAGGAGCTGCCGGGTTCTCGCCACGCGCGGGTGAGGGACGCTGCTTGGTTTCAGACACTCTGGCCTCCGAGGCAGAGGATGCAGGTTTTTGGCGTGTCGCCTCCTGATCCTCGATGAAGTCGATCTTCAACGCATCTTCCAGAGCCTGGAACGCCGTTTCATCCATCGACTCGCTGCTGGTCTTCTTCGCCATGCGGTTACGCCTCGCTACATACTCGCCCGGCCATCCCGTCCTGTCTGCCCGCCCTGCAAACGAAGAAGAGACACTGCCTGCCGGAAAGCCTCGCCCTCATGGCGTCGGCGTTTCCCGTTTCACTTCACTCTCGGATAGCCTTGTTCCAAACGGATGATAAGGAAAACTTACCACGCGGCCATCCACGGATGCAGGAGCGGACTCCCGCCTCTCCAACTGTATTGTAGTGGCACATCTGAGGGGTCTTAACAATTCGGCCCCCTGGAAGCGCCAAAAAGCCAAAACGGGTTGTTAACAGGATTTAAACCATAAGACTTTTGGAAAGTCCCATAAAACAAGCATCTTAGCGGAAATTAACCATAGCGTGAGATTCAAGGGGCCGCTCGGCCTTTCTTAACGCTATGGCGCCGGTTTGGCGGCAGGATGCTCTGAAATAGCATCTTTAGGATCATCGTTCCCATGGCCGCAACAGCAATTGCATTCGAAGCCCCTGCGACCCAGCGCGCGCTCTCCCCATCCCAGTCCCGCCCGATAGACCTCGTGCATCTCGCTCGACAGACGATGGGAGACAAGACCCTCGAGGTGGAGATCCTGCAGATTTTCGCACGGCAGGCGCGGAAGGCCATGCTGGAGATGAGCAGCGGAGAAAGCTCCGCCATCATTGCTGCCGCTCATCGGCTGAAGGGAGCGGCATCCTCGGTCGGCGCGTTCACCGTCGCCGACCTGGCGATGAGGATCGAGGAAAAGGGAGCCGAGGCGACATCGATGGCAAAGATTGCCACAGCCATCGTCGAAACGGAAAACTTCATTCTCAAGCTTTGCCGATAAACCCAACCCGCCATTGCGACGCCGGGCATGCAAACCTATGTTGACGGCCCGGCGGAACTGCTCGATGAGCAGACCCGTTCATCGAGACTGTTCATACGGATTTCCTGATCATGACGAAACTGACCATCGTCGCCTTCGACGGAACGCGCTTCGATATAGATGCGAGCAACGGATCGACGGTGATGGAGAATGCCGTCCGCAACTCTGTGCCCGGCATCGAAGCCGAATGCGGCGGCGCCTGTGCCTGCGCTACTTGTCACGTCTATGTCGACGATGCATGGGCTGAAGCCGTAGGCGCGCCCTCGGCCATGGAAGAGGATATGCTCGACTTCGCCCACGATGTGCGGCCGACCTCCCGCCTTTCCTGTCAGATCAAGATGACCGATGCGCTCGAAGGGCTGGTTGTCCAGGTGCCTGAGAGGCAAGGCTGACGCTTCGGAGCCAGCTCCGGCTCACCCGTCGTTCTGTCCCATCCGGTACTTCAGCAGACGCATCATCCGGTTGTCGAAGTTCTTTGACTCGATCCGATCGAACCGCATCTGGTCGCGATCATGGGCTTCGAGAACGCGCTTCGTTACCGCGCCGACCTTTTTCTCCAGTTCCGGGCAACTGCTGGCGGAACGGAGGGCGTGCAGATCCCTTTCAAGGGTTCGCGCATACGTGCGGGCTATCTCCGCATGTCGCTCCTCGTGTCGCTTGATGTCTGCCGACAGCGTGTCCCAGATGAAGCGCAGGTTCTTGTCGGCGGTGCGGCGGTTCTTCCAGCGAGGCAGGATGAGGTTTGTCTTCAACGTGACCTTCACGTTGCCCACTGAACACTGCTTGCCGCGCTCGAGATAGGTGACCTCCCCACCAAACTTGATCTCCGTCGCTCCCGGATGGCGATGCCCGGTGGCATTGGTTACCGGTCCACGCCTTTCGAGCTCACGATCCAGTGCCTCGGCAGTTTTCCCGCCGATCGAGAAATAGCCGTAAGTCTTGCTGATCAGAGGCTCCGCCGAGGCGTTGGAGGAGAGCATGCACATGGCAACCAGACCGCCGGCGACACAACGGAAACAAGGAATCATCGACATTCTGGAGCCTGCGGACATTGAACTTGAAGGGAGCTTGGGGCATAGCCCTCGGCAGCGCAACACAGAGGCAGAAAAATTTGCGTTACTCCCGCACCGATGACGCCAAGCCGAACATCCCCGTCCCGAAAATCTGGCGGGTCGGCCGTGGTCGTCATCTTGAACTGGCCAACAGCGGCCATATCATGGCCATCATCAACGTCACGCCAGATTCATTTTCGGACGGCGGATTGCACCGCAGTCTCGAGCTTGCGGTCGCCCATGGCCTTGCCTGCGTTCGCGAAGGGGCGGCGATCCTCGATGTCGGCGGCGAATCCACCCGGCCCGGCGGAGCGCCGGTCAGCGTCGCGGAAGAACAGGATCGGGTGCTTCCGGTGATCGAGCGGCTGATACGGGAGACCGACGCACTGATATCCGTGGACACGTATCGCGCCGAGACGGCCCGTCTGGCGATGGCAGCGGGTGCCCACATCATCAATGATGTCCACGGCCTGCAGCGGGAGCCAGCGATCGCCTCCGTTGCGGCCGCGACAGGCGCCGGGCTCTGCATCATGCATACTGGTCGCGGCCGGGAAGGCGAGATCATCGACGATGTGATCGCCGACCAGCACGCCTTCTTCAAGGTTTCGCTCGCCATCGCCGAGGCGGCCGGCGTGGCGTCCGAGGCCATCGTGCTCGATCCGGGTTTCGGCTTCGCCAAGGATTCCGACCACAATCTCCAGATCGTGGCTCGGTTTGCTGAATTGACCGAGATCGGCTTCCCCTGGCTTGTCGGTGCGTCCCGCAAACGCTTCATAGGCGCGGCCACCGGTCGGGAAATTGCTGCAGACCGTGACATCGGGACGGCTGCGACGACGGCAATCCTGCGGCTCGCCGGCGCCGCGATCTTTCGCGTCCATAATGTTGCCGCCAACCGCGACGCGCTCGGTATCGCGGACGCGCTGATCCGTGTTCACGCAGAGGAGACGCTACAGTGAGTACCTACACGATCACCCTCAAGAATTGCGCCTTCTTCGCTCGTCACGGTGTCCACGCGGAAGAGAACCGTCTGGGGCAGCGGTTTTTCATCGATGCGGAACTGGAGGTGGAAGCGGGCGACGTTCTGACCACCGATCGCGTGGAGGACACTGTTGACTACGGTGTCGCCTTCACCCTCATCGAGGAGATCGTCACGGGCAGCCAGCGACGGCTGATCGAGACGCTCGCCATGGACATTGCCGTGGCGCTCTGCCAGCATTTTCCGCAGATCCGCGGGGCCGCCATAACGGTGCGCAAGCCGAGCGCGCCGATTCAGGGGGTGCTGGATCACGCGGAAGTGCGCGTCGTGCATAGGCGCTGACAAGGTCATGATCACAGCGGCGCTGGGCCTTGGGGGAAATATCGGGGATCCGCAAGCTGCGATGGGGGAGGCCTTGCGGGGGCTCAATGGGCGCGACGACTGCGCAGTGTCAGCCGTATCGCGGCTTTACAAGACCCCGCCATGGGGCAAGACCGACCAGGCGGATTTCCTGAACTGTTGCGCTCTGGTGGAGACATCGTTGGGTCCAGAGGCGCTTCTGGATGTCTGCCTGTCGGTGGAACGCAGCATGAAGAGGGAACGGGTCGAGCGTTGGGGACCGAGGACGATCGACATCGACATCCTCACCTTCGGTAACCGCGAAATGGAAACCGAAAGGCTGGCGCTTCCGCATCCTCGGATGGTGGAACGTGCTTTCGTCCTCGTGCCACTCGCAGAAATTGCGCCGCAAATGGTGGTGTCCGGCCAGAGCCTATCGCAATGGCTTCGCAGGACGGATAGTAGCGGCATCCATCCCGCGAGCGAAAACCAGAACTGGTGGCGCGAACGCTAGTCGATCGAGCCCACTGCGATCGAATCGAGGTCGCGGTCGAGAGTCAGCCCGATGACCGGGATCATCTGATCTTCCACCTTGACCGAGATCGTGATGTTCATGGTGTTGGGGTCTCGCAGGCTTGCAACCATGGCCCCGTTCAACTGGGCGCGGTTGATTCCGACCACGACCTTGTCGCCGTTCACGGCACCCGAGACGATATCGAGGCCCTTGCCGTCGGCGCCATCCAGGAACTGGCCCTTGTAACCCTTGCCGTTCTGCGTGATCACGGCAGACATGGGCTGCTTAAAGACGCCAACCCGGCACGTGCCGTCAAGCTTGATGCCGGCTTCAGTGCTGGAAACCGATTGTCCCGTCAGGCTGCAGTTGAACTTGGTGCCTTTGTACTTGCCAGCGACGATCTCGCCCGGACCCTTCCAGGTGCCGGCGACGGACTGGAAGAATGCCTTGTCCCGCGGTGCGGCTGACGCATCGGGCGCCATGGCGGAGTCGGCGACGAAGGCGGCAGCGAGGCCGCCGATCACGGAAAAGATGCGCAGATACATGGTGCTTTCCTAGGCGAGTGCCAGCTCGTTTTCGAGCGTTCACCATAGCTTCGGATTGGTTAATGAGTGGTATCCGCGACGTTCCGGAACGACTATCGCGGTGTGTCGCGGGTATCGTCGTCTCGGCCGAATTGCGCCAGATCACCGAAGAAGTCGCCGACTCCCGGGCGCTTCAGCGCGCGAAACGGCAGCGGTCGGCAGAGGTCCATTGCGGCAATGCCGATGCGCGCGGTGAGGAGCCCGTTTATCACCCCTTCGCCTAGACGCTTTGAGAGCCTTGCGGCGACGCCGTGACCCAGCACCTGCTGTGCCAGACCATCGCCCACCGCAATCGAGCCGGTGACCGCCAGGTGCGCCACGACATCACGCAAGAGGCGAAAGAGGCCGAGCGTTCCTGGCCTGCCGCCGTACAACTCCGCCATGGCACGCACCAGCCGCGACACCTCGAAGACGACATAGGCAAGATCGACGATGGCGCGAGGGCTGACGGCGGTCACGATCGAGACCCGCTTGGAGGCATTGAGGATGAGCGCCCGCGCGCGCCTGTCGAGCGGCGCGAGTAGTTCGCGTTCAGCGAGTTCGATCATCTGCGGTCCGTCGATGATCTCGTCCTTTGTCGCTTCCAGGACGGCCCGTCCCTTGGCCGTCTCCGCCCGGTGCGAAAGGAGGCGGGCGAGAGTTGCCACTACGGCCCTGGCCGGGCCGGGAAGGGGTGCAGTTGCGGCTTCCTCGGCCTCGACCTTCAGTGTCTGGACTGCCGAAAGACGCATGAGGCCGTAGATCTCCCGGCCCACAACGACCGCAACCGCCAACAGCCCGATCGCCAGGGCTGAGAGGGCCGCGTAACCAAGCCAGTCCGAACGAGCGAAGAGGTTCCGTACGACGCTGTCTGCCCAGAGGCCGAAGGCCAGTGAAAGAAAAGTGCCGAACGCGGCAAGTGCGACATTGGCGAAGGAAAAGCGCCTGCGTGTCTTCGGTTCTGCGACGGGAACGTCCCGATCCGCAAGTTCGGGCGGCATCATGAAGGGATCGTCCACCTCCGACGTCAGGAGAACGTTTTCCTCGAAACTTCGCGGCGACCTGCGCAGGGCAGGGGTGGGACGGTGTCCTTCCTCCCCGTCCTCCATGCGAAAGGCGCCGGGGCGGCGTCCGTTGCGGTCCGATGTCGTCATGCGAGTCGATCCCCCAGGAGAAACTGCAGCGCGCGGTCGAGGCGGATATGCGGCACGGACAGCTTGAGGCCGCCGCTCGTCTCCTCCAGTGCGGGAGGGCGGAAGCGGACGAAGTTGATCTCCGGAAACTCCGGCTGGCCGCCGTCGGGCCCTCTGAAGAGAACGTCGGGGCTGACGGGCAGATCGCCGGGGAAGACGGCGGTCTTGCGGAGACCGTCGAACATCTCGGATCCGATCGTTTCGCCCGCCATTGGCGTGCCGACGATGACCGGGAGAACGTGTCCCCCCTCGGTGACCGTCGCCTCGCGCGTGGCCCGCACCGACGCGATGGCCATAACCTCGATTCCGGCTCCCGCCATGCCGATTCGCCTAATCGCGCGATCAACCAGGCGAGCGGTGATGCGCTCCAGCCGGTCATGGCTTTCGTGATGGAGGTGGTCGGCCTTGGTGGCAGCGACAAGCACCTTGTCGATCCGCCGGCCGAGGAGTGACGACAGCAAGCTGTTGGTCCCCGGACGAAAGCAGGCAAGGACATCGCCAAGCGCCCGTTCGAGATCGTGGACCGCCTCCTCGCCACGGTTGATCGCCTGCAGCGCGTCGATCAGCACGATCTGCCGGTCAAGCCGCGCAAAGTGCTCTCTGAAGAAGGGCTTCACGACGACCGATTTGTAGGCCTCAAAACGCCGTTCCATCATCGCCCGAAGCGAACCCTTCGGTGCGCGCTCTTCCGGGACATGGGGCAGCGGCGAGAAGGTGAGGGCAGGTGAACCGTCGAGATCCCCGGGCATCAGGAACCGGCCGGGCGGCAAGGTCGAAAGCGATCGCTCGTCTGATTTGCAGGCCTTCAGGTAGGCAGCGAAGGCTTCGGAGAGACGGCGCGCAGCCATCTCGTCGCCGGGTGCCTCCGCGTCGACGCTTTCCGCCAGGGCGAGCCACTCTCTGGAAAGCTCCGCGCGGACGCCGCTCCGTGCCAGGCTGACCGTGTTGGTGCTGAATGTGCGGTAATCCTGAGCGAGAAGCGGCAGGTCAAGCAGCCACTCGCCCGGATAGTCTACGATGTCGAGGGAGAGGCGGCCGCGCGAGAACATCCGGCTCCACCCGCTGGCGCTCTGGTAATCCAGGGTGATGCGCAGTTCGGAAATGGCGCGCGTCGAGTCCGGCCATACCCTCTCCCTGACAAGTGCCTGTATGTGATCCTCATACTGGAAGCGAGGGATTGCGTCGTCTGGTTGCGGCTCCAGCCGCACGCGCGAGACGCGGCCGGAGCGGACGGGCTCGAACAGGGGCAACGGCCCACCATTTAGAAGATTGTGGACCAGCGAGGAGATGAAGACGGTCTTGCCGGCCCGCGAGAGGCCAGTGACGCCGAGTCGGATCGAAGGGTTCACCAGGGAAGAGGCCCTGTCTCCGAGATTGTCCAGAGCGATTCGTGCGTCGTCAGTGAGGCTGGTCAGCGAAGGCGGCAAAATCACATCCCCTTGTTTTCGCCTATATAGGCGCCTGATGCCGGGGATGAAAGCAGGCTCCTGTGTCAGGCGGTCAGGAAGTCCGTCAGGGTCCAGTGGCGCTCATGAGAGGCCGCGGGGCGTTCGAGTACGGCAAGCCCGGCCGTCGGGTAGCCGGTCGGGATCGCGGCCGCGGTGGTATCGGCACCAGCGAGCTTCTCAAATACCTCCTCAATCGTCGGGTTGTGACCGATGAACATCATGGATTCGGCTTCGGTCGAAGACGCGATAATTTCGAGATAGACATCGAGCGGGGCGTTGTAGAGTTCGTCGATGAACACCAATTCCAGGTCCTGATCGAGGGCACGTCGTATCGCTTCAGCGGTCTGACGGCAGCGCAGGGCGGTTGAACTGATAACCCGCGCGGGCCTGTAGCCCCGATCCAGGGCCTTCTCCGCCACGATTTCGGCTTCCGCATAGCCCTCGTCGTCCAGCGGCCTGTCGAAATCCCGTTCACCGGGCTGCGCCCAGGCAGACCTTGCATGACGCAGCAGATAAACGCGGGTGAGGGGCTGGGAGATCATGTTCATCGATGGCCTGAGGAGCGGTTCAGTCGATGGGTAACCGTGGGGAAGAACGACGTCAACCATGACCATGGTCGGCAACGTAATGGTGGGGCGGGAGGCAAGTGAGAGAGTAGATGGTCGAGGCTTCAAAGAATAAACTGGTTAAATCCTAGGCTCTTAGCCCAATATTGCGACAGTTTTAAAAATTGCCGTAAAGCACCCAACAGGCTTGAACCGCAGTAGCCGATTGGGATATAGAGCCCGCCTTGAGATGTTCTTCGGGAGAATCGCGTTGAGTGAGAAGATCGATCTTAGCAATTATGTCCTCTCGGAAGACGATGAGTTCATGAATGCGAACCAGAGGGCGTATTTCAGGGCGAAGCTGATCGCCTGGAAGAACGACATCCTCAGGGAGGCGCGCGAGACGCTGGACCATCTCGCGGAAGAAAGTGCAAACCATCCGGATCTCGCCGATCGGGCCTCTTCGGAGACCGACAGGGCGATCGAACTACGCGCTCGCGACCGGCAGCGAAAGTTGATCTCCAAGATCGACGCCGCCTTGCAGCGCATCGAAGACGGCACCTACGGCTTCTGCGAGGAAACCGGCGAGCCGATCGGCCTCAAGCGTCTTGATGCCCGTCCGATTGCGACATTGTCGATCGAGGCCCAGGAGCGCCATGAGCGCCGCGAGAAGGTCTATCGCGACGAATAGGTAGCTTCACCATTGCATGAGACAACTGGGCGTGGGTAACCGCGCCCGTTCTTGTGTCCGCTATAGATTACTGTGAAACAAAAGGGAAGCGTACCTGCGGGCTCAGCCTCCGGTGACGCTCATATGGCGTGGCACGGCCGGGCGATTGTTGCGGTCGATGATGAAATCGTGCCCTTGAGGCTTACGCAGGATTGCCTCGTCGATAGCGGCGGAAAGATAGGCATCGTCGTCGGAGGCTCGTAACGCCGTGCGCAGGTCCGCGGCGTCGTTCTGTCCGAGGCACATGTAGAGTGTGCCCGTGCAGGTGAGGCGGACCCGATTGCAGCTTTCGCAGAAATTGTGGGTCATCGGGGTGATGAAGCCCAGTCGGCCGCCAGTTTCCGCGACCTCAACGTAGCGCGCTGGCCCGCCGGTCTTGAACGGAATGTCGTTCAGCGTGAACTGCTGCTCGAGATCGGCCCGCAGCTTCGAGAGCGGCAGATAGCGGTCCGTACGATCTTCCTCGATCTCGCCCATCGGCATGGTCTCAATCACTGTCAGATCCATGCCGCGTTCATGGGCCCAGCGCAGCATGCTCGGGATTTCGTGCTCGTTGAAGCCCTTGAGAGCAACCGCGTTGAGCTTGATCCTTAGCCCCGCCTTCTGCGCAGCCTCGATACCGTCCAGCACCCGATCGAGCTCACCCCAGCGCGTGATGGTCCGAAACTTGTCTGCGTCTAGCGTATCGAGCGATACGTTGATGCGCCGCACGCCGCAGTCGTACAGTTCCGATGCGTGGCGGGCGAGTTGCGAACCATTGGTCGTCAGGGTCAGTTCGTCGAGATGTCCCGCCTCGATATGGCGGCCCTGCGCGCGTACCAGGTGCATGATATTCTTGCGCACCAGCGGCTCGCCGCCGGTCAGTCGCAGCTTGCGCACGCCCTTGGCGATGAAGGCGGAACAGAGCCGGTCCAGCTCCTCCAGCGTCAGCAGGTCCTTCTTCGGCAGGAAGGTCATGTTCTCCGCCATGCAATAGGTGCAGCGGAAGTCGCATCGATCGGTCACCGACACCCGCAGATAGGTGACGGCGCGGCCGAACGGGTCGATCATCGGCCCTGCCGCGGTTGCAAGCGGGCGGGCATTGCCGAGTGGTCCTGCCAGTGTATTCACAGCTTGTCCTCCTGAAGGGACAAAGTGGGCGGCTATGCCAGTTGCGTCAAGAGGGCGAGCGCCGCTTGCGGAGGAACGGATCAGCCTCTAGTTCTCGATAGATTATCGTATGGAGCCTCAAAAACATGACCGAAATCTGGCCCACCGAACTGCGCGTTTCGAAGGACCGCCGGGTTCTGCATGTCACCTTCAACGATCAGGCCTCCTATCCGCTCCCGGCCGAGATGCTTCGGGTGCTGTCGCCCTCGGCCGAGGTCCAGGGGCATGGACCGGGGCAGAAGGTCACCGTCCCCGGCAAGCGGGACGTGACCATCGGCAGCCTTACGCCGACGGGCAATTACGCGGTGCGGATCGGGTTCGACGACGGTCACAGCAGCGGCATCTACACATGGTCCTATCTCCGCCAGCTCGGGCAGGAAGGCGGCACGCTCTTCGCCGACTACGAGCGCGAGCTGGAGACGAAGGGCCTCAGCCGCGACCCGCTGCAGCCAAGGCGCTGAGCGCTAGCCGTCGCCTTGATCATCCCCCATCTCCGACTGAAGTGCGGCTACGACGCGCTCCATGTTGGCGCCTATGGCTAGGCACTCCTCAATGGGGGTTGCAGACAGGATGCTGTTAATCAGCGCGGTTTGGATTCGCATTCCTTCTTCCGTCACCCGCCGGCCCTCCTTCGTGAGAAAGAGGCGCAGGACGCGCTTGTCCCGTTTGTCTCCGCGGCGTTCGATCAGTCCACGGCGTTCCAGCTGGGGCAAGGTCATGCTGACGTTGGATCGTCCGACAAGCAGCTTGTGAGCCAGTTCCTGCTGGGAGATGCCTTCAAAGCGAAAAAGGTTGACGAGAATATCCAGATGCGGCGGCTTGATGTCGAGCGGTGACAAATCGCGCGCCAGCGCCGACTGCATCAGCTGGCAGGCTCGGGCAACGGCGATCCAGCTCTTGAACCGTGGGTGGTCCCAGGGAAGGGATTGATCTTTGTTCATTCTTGTACTTTATTGTTCAGCATTGAACATAATGAAGGTGCTCCACCATGACACCGATTGCACTCAAGGTCATCCGTCCTGTTATCAGCGTCGGCAGCAGATATGCACCCCAGGTGACGGCGCGCCTTGCATTCGAACTGTTCTGTCGCACGCCACCGCGCCGGCCGGCTGGGCCGAAGGCTCGCCAGGTCCACGCTCAGGGCCGCCAACGGCTTGATGCTGCCAAGACCATGCCGTTTCGAGTGGGGAAGGCAAGAGTAATGGCGTATCTTTTCGCAGGTCAGCATAGGGAGGCGAGCAAGCGGTTTCTGGTCGTTCATGGCTGGGGCTCATCGGCCGCCTATATCTCGTCGCTGGCGGCAGGGCTTGCGTCGACGGGTGCCGAGGTTGTCGTTCTGGATCTTCCCGGCCATGGACACTCGAGCGGACGACACCTCAACATCCGCATGGCCGTAGAGGCGATCGTTGAAGCGGAGAGGCGATTCGGACCGTTCGATGGTGCGGTGGGACACTCCTTTGGAGGAGCCAGTCTGGTACTTGCAGCCGGCGGCATCATGCCTGACGCCGGACAATTCAACCCGGGCCGAATGGCCGTGATCGGGGCACCCAGCAGAATCGAGTGGCTTTTCGACGGATTCTCCGATTTCGTCGGCCTCAGCGAGTCGATGCGCCGGAACCTCGTGCGCCATGCCGAGACAGTGGCGGGTGCGGCCTTATCCGAATTCGACGGCGTTCCAATCGCGCAGAGGCTGTGCAAGCCGTTGCTCGTCGTCCACGCAGAAGACGACAAGGAGGTCGATCCGGAGCATGCACGGCGCTACACCGCGGTGCCGTCGGCAAGAGTTCACTGGGCGAATGGTTATGGCCATCGCAGGATCATCAGCGCACCGGAGGTGATAGGGGTCGTGGCGACGTTTCTCACCGACGTTCAAGGCGAGGATAGCCGCAACTCTGCCACGTGACGTTGATTGCCCCGATCTGCCGTCGTAACGTCCATGGCGGGTTACCCAGACAGGAGATGCGGCAGAATGACGATCATCCGGACGATCGAAGACCTTCGACAGATCTACGCCGACGTGACCGAAGCCTCGGTCGCCAAGGTCACGGGGATGCTGACGCCGGAATATCGTTCGATGATCGAAGCTTCGCCGTTCATGGCTCTGGCGACGGTAGGCCCTGAGGGGCTGGATTGCTCGCCGCGGGGCGACACCGGGAACTGCGTCCGCGTTCAGGACTCGAAAACGCTTCTCATGCCTGACTGGCGCGGCAACAACCGTGTCGATTCGCTGATGAACATCATCCGGGACCCGAGGGTGGCGCTGATGTTCCTCATTCCCGGGTCAAACACGGCGATGCGTGTCAACGGTTCGGCCGTCGTATCCGTCGAGCCGTCGCTGCTGGAGAGCTTTGAGACGGACGGGCATCATCCCCGCTCGGTGATCGTGATCACGATCGGTGAAGTCTACTTTCAGTGTGCGAGAGCGATCATGCGGGCACAACTCTGGAACGCCGAGAGGTTCGTTGATCCGGCGACCTTGCCGAGCGCCGGCGCAATGCTGAAAGCCGCGAAGGCGGGTTTCGATCAGGCGACTTATGACCGCGAATGGGCGGGACGCGCGGCGGCCACAATGTGGTAGCCTGTCCAGTGGCCCTCACAGACCTTCAGTTGCGATAGATGAGCCAGTTCTTGGCTGCATAGTCCCTACGCATTACTTCGTCGAAAAATACGGTTCTGTTTCGGCCGTTGTGCTTGGCGTGATAGAGTGCAGCGTCGGCATTGGCGTAGAGCTGGTTGGGGTTTTCGGCCTGAGCTGCCATTGAATAGCCCAATGATATGGTGATCGGACCATATTGGACGCCTGAACGGGAGTTGCGGAAGCTGCGGGTCTCGAGCGCGCAGCGAACCCGCTCGCAGATCAGCATGACTTCATCGGCCGTATTGCCTTCCACGATGACCGCAAACTCCTCACCGCCGGTACGGGCGACGAACAGATCCTTGCGCACATTCGCGCGAATCACTGAGGCGACGGTGGCGAGGATCTTGTCTCCCACCGGATGGCCGAAATTGTCATTTATGTTCTTGAAGTTGTCGATATCGGCCAGCACCAGCGCGGTGACCTTCAGGTTGCCGGTGCTGTCGAAAATCGACGCCAGCTTGTCGTCGAAGGCCCGCCGGTTCGAAAGACGCGTCAGCGAATCGGTGTTGGCGATCCGCTTGTACTCGTCCAATTCCTTTCGGACCTGATCCATTTCGATGGAATGCTCGGCAACGGTGTCGGCAGTCCGCTCCCCATGGGCCATCGTGTCGGTGGTAGCGGAGGTGAGAAGTGCAATGGCGTTGCGGATGATATCGTTGGAGAAGTTGGCCTTGCTGTTGATGCGGGTGGCCGTTTCACCGAGGAGCTTGGTATAGCTTTCCATCGACTGCTGCTCGCGCCGCAGCAGGCGCAGGAGGTTCTCGAGTTCGACAAGAAGCTTTCCGTGAGCCCTCTCGATTACCTCCACCTGGCCGGTTCCGAGATACTGGCTCGAAATCGCGTCCAGTTCCTCCTGGGTCGCGCTGCTGCCGAGCGCAGCAAGTTGCTGCGTCAGAGACGTATTCGAGCCGATATAGGCTTCGTAGAACAACTGATAATTGCGAGGGATAGGGGCGACGCCCATTGCTCGCAATGCGTAGATGATCTGGCCAACTACATCGTTCGCTTGCGCCTTCTGCGCAGTCGTTGTCATCAAACCCCCCACGTGTTCCCCAACACTTTAGTAGGAATGCTTTATATCAAATCTATCGGAAAACAATTAAGGAGTCGCTCAAAATTAAGCGGCTCCTTAAAAAGCAGATTCGGTGCGCCCAGCCGTTCACTGCCCGGCCGGGCCTTTTATTATTGATGAAGGCGTTCGTACCTCAACGTGGTCCGATCATGTTCTCAGGACGCACGTACTGGTCGAATTCTTCATTCGTCAGGTATCCACCGCCGACAGCTTCTTCGCGCAACGTCGTCCCGTTCTTGTGGGCGGTCTTGGCGATCTTGGCGCAGGTGTCGTAGCCGAGGCGCGTGTTGAGGGCGGTAACGAGCATCAGCGAGTTCTCGACGCCGCGCTTGATGTTGTCCTCGCGCGCCTCGATGCCAACAACGCAGTTGTCGGTGAAGGAGACCGCCGCATCGCCGAGAAGCTGTACCGACTGCAGGAAATTGTAGGCCATCATCGGGTTGTAGACATTCAGTTCGAAATGGCCCTGGCTGCCGGCGAAGGTGATCGCCGCGTGGTTGCCGAAGATGTGGGCGCAGACCTGCGTCATCGCCTCCGACTGCGTGGGGTTCACCTTGCCGGGCATGATCGACGAGCCGGGTTCGTTTTCGGGCAATGCCAGTTCGCCGAGGCCTGCGCGCGGCCCGGAGCCGAGGAAACGGATGTCGTTGGCGATCTTGAAGAGGGCCGCTGCAGCCGCATTGATTGCGCCATGGGCGAAGACCATCGCATCATGGGCGGCGAGGGCCTCGAACTTGTTCGGCGCGCTGACAAAGGGCACGCCGGTGATCCGGGCGATTTCCTCGGCAACTTTCTCGGCAAAGCCCACCGGTGCGTTCAGCCCCGTTCCGACCGCGGTGCCGCCTTGGGCGAGCTCGTAGAGGCCAGGCAGCGTCAGTTCGATGCGCTTGATGGCGGAAGCGACCTGCGCGGAATAGCCGGAGAATTCCTGGCCGAGCGTCAGGGGCGTCGCATCCTGTGTATGGGTGCGGCCGATCTTGATGATGTGCGAGAAGGCCTTGACCTTGTCTTCAAGCGCGGCGTGAAGCTGCTTCAGAGCCGGGATCAGGTGGCGAACAATCTGCTCCGCGCAGGCGATGTGCATGGCCGTCGGATAGGTGTCGTTGGAAGACTGGCTCATGTTGACGTGGTCATTGGGATGCACAGGCTTCTTAGAGCCCATGGTGCCGCCCAGCATCTCGATCGCGCGATTGGAGATGACCTCGTTGGCGTTCATGTTTGACTGGGTGCCTGAGCCGGTCTGCCATACGACGAGCGGAAAATGATCGTTGAGCTTGCCGTCGATCACTTCCTGGGCGGCTTCGATGATTGCCTTGCCCAGCCCCTGGTCGAGGCCCCCCAGTTCCATGTTGGCACGGGCAGCGGCCTGCTTGACGATCCCGAGCGCGCGGATGACGGAGGCTGGCTGCTTTTCCCAGCCAATCTTGAAGTTGCCAAGCGAGCGCTGCGCCTGCGCGCCCCAATAGCGATCGCCGTCGACGTTAATCGGTCCAAAGGTATCGGTTTCGGTGCGGGTGGATGACATGGTTCTGCCTCTGCTGCGCTGGGTGGTAGCGCCGGAGTTATTCGACAAAACACTGTCGCGCAAGGCCAGCCGCTGGATTGTATACCAATGTCGGACCAGTCGGGATGTCCGTGAAACGATCATGGAGCCGCCGACCCGCGTGCCATTTTTGACACGACGCCGAGGTTTCAGCCGAGTGAGCGACGTGAAAGGTGGCGGGTCGATTCTGATGAATAAAAAATTAACGAATGGTTTCCTAGCCTTGCCGCATGGAGCGACTCATGCGCGGTTGGCCGGTGCGACCAGTCACGGAGCCGGGCGTTTCCTTTTCATTTTTGATGCGATCCGGTAGACCGGTGAGCGAAACCGCCTAAGGGCCGAACCCAGCCGACGGGGACAGAATTGCAGACCATATCCAGAAGAGCACCTATCGCCCTCGCAGTTGTTTCTGCAGTGGCTACCCTCTGCGCACACTCATCACCGGCACAGGCGATTACCCTCCTGGACATCATCAGGGGTGGACCGGCCAATCGCGCGCCGGTCTACAATGATCGCCTGCCGGGGGTGGAAACGCGCGAGCGGCGGGTCGATCCGCAGCCACTGCCGAAGGTGACTGGCCCGAAATACCACGCTTACAAGCCGGATGCCGTTCGCGCCGTTCGAACCACTGGCTTTGCTGTAGCAGGAAATGATGCAAGTCCTTTTGCCGATGCGAAAGTATCGGCGTCCGAGGACGTGGCTGCCGCGATCGAATCCTTCTACGGGAAGAACGCCACGCCGCTCTGGGTCTCCAATGGTGACCTCAACCGCAAGGCACAGGCCGTCATCGAGCTGTTCGAACGTGCCGACACCTACGGCCTGGATCCGGCGGATTATCGCCTCACGGTTCCCGAATTGCTGACAGCCAGCACCGAGCCGGTCTCCGCGACGATGTCCGACGGTATGGCCGCGGTTCCCGGCGACGGTCACCGCAGATCGCTCATGCAGTTCGAGCTCGATCTTTCAGCAAGTGTTTTGCGCTTCGCTGAGGACATGGTCCGTGGCCGCCTCGACCCTAACCGCATCTCCGATTACCACGACTTCAAGCGCAAGGACGTGAAGCTGGCATTCGTGTTGCCATTCGTGCGGGCCGAGGAGAACCCGGCCGCCTATCTGGAGGGGCTTGCCCCGCAGAGCCCGCAGTTCGTGGCGTTGAAGGCGGAGCTTGCCCGGCTGAAGGCGAAGGTCTCGGATCGGGACCAGAGAATCGAACTGCCGGATGATCTGCTGCTCAAGCCGGGCGCCGACAACCCCGCGGTGGCTGGGGTTGTCGCTGCTATCCGGGAGATCGCGTCGGAGGAGCTGACCTCCGCCCATGCTGAGACCCTCTCCGGCTATCAGGAGGCCGGAAAGTACACGCCGGAGCTTGTCGAGATCGTGAAGGCCTTCCAGAAGGAAGTGGGGCTGAAGCCTGACGGGGTTGTAGGGCGTGCCACCGTCAGGGCGCTCGTCGGTCACAGCGACGAGGCAAAGATCGAGAAACTCGTCATCGCGATGGAGCAGGCGCGCTGGCTGCCGACGGAACTGGGTAAACGGTACGTCTTCATCAACCAGCCTGCATACATGGCCTACTATCATGAAGATGGCGACGAGCAGTTCTCGATGCGCGTCGTGGTGGGCTCCAAGAGCAACCAGACCTACTTCTTCCAGGACGAGATCGAGACCGTCGAGTTCAACCCATACTGGGGCGTCCCGCAGTCGATTATCATCAACGAGATGCTTCCGCACCTGCGCTCCGATCCATCCTATCTCGATCGGATGGGTTACCAGGTCGAGGTCAATGGCCGGCCGGTGTCTTCCTCGAGCGTGAACTGGTATGGCTCGACACAGTCAATTGCGGTGCGTCAGCCGCCCTCCAGCGACAATGCGCTCGGCGAACTGAAGATCCTGTTCCCGAACGCCCATGCGATCTACATGCATGACACGCCTTCGAAGAGCTATTTCCAGCGCGATACCCGTGCGCTCAGCCATGGCTGCATCCGTTTGGCCGAGCCGCGCAAGATGGCCGCGGCGGTTCTGGGTGTGACCGAGCAGGAGATCGGGAGCCGTATCGCCGGCGGGCGCAACAAGGGAGAAAAGGTGACCGCAAAGATCCCGGTCTACGTCTCCTATTTCACCGCCTGGCCGGACAAGGACGGGGTCGTCGAGTATTTCGACGATGTCTACGATCGCGACGCAGCCACCCTGAAGGCGATGGCCGCGAACACCAAGGCGAGGACTTCCTGAAGCGCTTGAGTGTCTTTGGAGGGCGGCCTAATGCCGCCCTTTTCACGCTGGGACGGATCTCATTGAAGTGTGAGTATCGCGTGATAGCAGCCGCCTGACGAGTTCGTCGGTAAGCTCGGAAAAATGAGTCATGACATGGTCCGGCTGAAGGTCCTCGACTGGGACGTCAGAGTAGCCGAATGTCACGGCGATCGAGGGAATTCCAGCGTTGCGGGCGGCCAATATGTCGTTGATGCTGTCGCCGATCATCACAGCCGCCTCCGGTCGAGCGCCGGCCTTCTCGATCGTGCCCAGAAGGTGACCGGCATCGGGCTTGCGAACGGGGAAGGTGTCGCCGCCTGTTACCGTCACAAAACGATCCGACAGACCAAGCTTGCCGATCAACGGGATCGCCAGTTCCTCCAACTTGTTGGTACAGACGGCGAGGCGCATCCCTGCCTCCTCCAACCGCTCCATCGCCTCGATCAATCCGGGGTAGGGGCGGCTGGCACCCGG
The DNA here is from genome assembly GCF_000967425.1 of Pseudorhizobium banfieldiae. Classification (NCBI taxonomy): domain Bacteria; kingdom Pseudomonadati; phylum Pseudomonadota; class Alphaproteobacteria; order Hyphomicrobiales; family Rhizobiaceae; genus Pseudorhizobium; species Pseudorhizobium banfieldiae. Next base: position 1,851,729 of record NZ_FO082820.1, on the reverse strand, counting down.
CATTTCCGCTTTGTAGTGGGCGAGAAAACGCTGGAGGAGGGGTTCTGCCGCCTCGTCGCTGAGCGGCTGCCCACGCAGTTCGAAGGCGCGACGAATCATGACGCGCGCGCCTTGGCCGACGAGATGGGTCAGGTCGGCATAGGTGACAGGTTCGAGGTCAGCAGCTGCGATCGTATGGTTGAGGCTGGCAACGAGATCCGGTGCGGTGTCGATAAGAGTGCCATCGAGGTCAAAGATCACCAGGGGAGCCGTCATGAATGCCTCTTAGCGGATTTTCTTGAAGAGAGGGCTTAGGACAGGACGATCGCTAAAGCAAATGGCAACCTTGCAATGGCCCTTTTCCTTCCGAGGGTGGCCGTGTAAACAGCAACGGCGAAACAAAGGGGAGCATCTGGCGCATGGACGCCCGACAAATGAAGATCAAGGCGGCGGAAGCGGCATTGGCCCATGTGGAGCACGGCATGCGCCTCGGCATTGGCACCGGATCCACCGCCGAAGAATTCGTAAGGCTTCTGGCGGAGAAGGTGGCTGAAGGCCTGGAAGTCCAGGGTGTGCCTACGTCCGAACGTACGGCGCGCCTCTGCCTCGATCTCGGCGTTCCGTTGAAGTCGCTGGACGAGCTGCCGGAACTGGATCTCACCATTGATGGTGCGGACGAGGTCGATGGTCGGTTGCAGCTTATCAAGGGCGGCGGCGGTGCCCTTCTGCGCGAGAAGATTGTCGCGGCTGCATCCTCACGGATGATCGTCATCGCCGATGAGACCAAGGTGGTCGAGATGCTGGGCGCTTTCCCGCTGCCGATCGAAGTCAATCCATTCGGATTGGTGGCAACCCGGATCGCGATCGACAAGCTCGCAGAGCGGCTGGGCCTCATCGGTGAAATTCGCCTGCGTGGAAGCGCCGACGACACCTTCACGACGGATGGCGGGCACCATATTCTGGACGCATCTTTTGGCCGTATTCCTGATGCAGAGGCTCTCGCAAGTCAGCTGAATTCCATCCCGGGTGTGGTGGAGCACGGGCTGTTCATCAATCTAGCGTCTTTCGCCATCATCGCCGGCGAGAACGGGGTACGGACGCTCAAGGCACAATGAAAGACAGGAGCACTATTTTCATGACCAAGTTTGCGGGTTTCCGACGCGCGGCCGCTCTTGCCGTGCTTGTCGCGGGCAGCATGGCGGCGCCGCTCCAGGCGCAGGAGATTTCCGAGGAGCATCTGGCCGCAGCCCGCGAAGCCATCGCCTCGATCAACGCAACCGACCGCTACGACAACATCCTGCCGGGTCTTGCGGAAGGGTTGAAGGCGCAGTTCATCCAGGCCTCGCCGAATTTCCAGGAGCAGATTTCTGCGACCGTCGATCAGCAGGCTCTTGAGCTCGCACCTCGCCGTGCCGACCTCGAGCGTGAAGCGGCCACGATCTACGCCAAGGCCTTCACTCTCGACGAGTTGAAGGCGATTTCTTCCTTCTACGCCACCGAAGCCGGGAAGAAGCTCCTTACCAACGGCCCGCTTGTCTCCCGCGAATTGGCCAAGGCAGCCGAGATCTGGGCAAACGGCATATCCCGGGACCTGAACAACCAGAGCACGGCGGCTCTGCGCGACATCATTGACGCCGTCCCTGCGGCTACGCCGCCGGCCGCCGAGGGCGGGGCGTCGGCTGCTGCCGAAGGAGCAGCAGAACAGCCGCAATTGCAGTTGCAACTTCCGCCGCAATAAGCGCACCCACCGTTCCCAATCCCAAGCCCGGAGCAATCCGGGCTTTTGCTTTCCCGGTATCCCCCTTATATGGGCGGCGTGCCACTTGACGAAGGAGCCTCCGATGACCGCTTTCGACTATGACCTGTTCGTCATCGGCGGTGGTTCGGGAGGTGTTCGTGCCGGGCGGCTCGCTGGTTCGCTCGGCAAGAAGGTAGCGGTCGCGGAAGAATATCGCTTCGGCGGCACCTGCGTCATCCGCGGCTGCGTTCCGAAGAAGCTCTTCGTCTACGCCTCGCAATTCCCGGAGCATTTCGAGGATTCGGTCGGCTTTGGCTGGCAGTTTGGTGAAACGAGCTTCGACTGGAAGAGGCTGGTTGCGGCCAAGGACCGCGAGATCTCGCGGCTCGAGGGTATCTATCGGCGCAACCTAGAAAATGCCGGTGTCGAGGTGCTGGGGACGCGGGCTGAGCTTGTCGATGCTCACACGATACGTCTGGTTACCACCGGCAAAACGGTGACCGCAGAGAAGATCGTCATCGCGACTGGCGGATCGGCCAATCCGCATGCGGCGCTTCCTGGGCACGAGCTTTGCATCACCTCAAATGAGGCGTTCGATCTGCCGGAACTGCCACGGTCAATCCTGATCGCCGGCGGCGGTTATATCGCCGTCGAGTTCGCCAACATCTTCCACGGGCTCGGGGTGGACACGACGCTGATCTACCGTGGCAAGGAGATCCTCTCGCGCTTTGACCGCGACATGCGCCAAGGCCTGCATCGCGCGATGGAGGAAAAGGGCATCCGGATCATCTGCACCGACATCATCGAGGAAGTACGGAAGGCGCCGGCCGGCGGCTTGGTCGCACATACACTTGAAGGGCAGGCACTTGCCGTCGATACGGTCATGCTGGCTCTTGGCCGTGACCCGAACACGGAGGGACTCGGTCTGGAGGCAGCCGGTGTAGAGGTGAACGAAAAGGGAGCAATTATTGTCGATGAATACTCCCGCACGAACGTGCCGCATATCTATGCCCTTGGAGATGTCACCGACCGGGTACAGCTGACGCCGGTGGCGATCCACGAAGCCATGTGCTTCATCGAGACCGAGTTCAAGAACAATCCGACAAAGCCGGATCACGAGCTGATCGCGACGGCCGTTTTCTCACAGCCTGAGATCGGCACAGTCGGACTGTCAGAGGAAGAAGCCTGCCGGCGCTATCCGGAAATCGAGGTCTACCGCGCCGAATTCCGCCCGATGAAGGCGACCCTGTCTGGGCGCGCGGAGAAGATGATCATGAAGCTGGTCGTCGATGCTGCCAGTCGCAAGGTCGTCGGGGCTCACGTGCTCGGCCACGAAGCGGGCGAGATGGCGCAGTTGCTTGGAATTTCGCTCAAGGCTGGCTGCACGAAGGATGATTTCGACCGGACGATGGCCGTCCATCCCACCGCGGCAGAGGAACTGGTAACCATGTATCAGCCCAGCTATCGCATCCGCAATGGCGAGCGCGTGTGAGGTCTTCCGACTGACATAGGCAGTTCGCCCGCCTGATGCAGTGGCGCTAAAATGCTAGGCAAGGGCAGCCGGAAGAGTTATAAGCCGCCGCAAAATCGAGAACGGAAAGCCCGGCGCCAGCGCCGCGGCGATGACAGGTGAGCGAAATGGCACAGAACTGGACCCCGAGCACTTGGCGGCAGAAACCGATCCAGCAGGTCCCGGACTATCCGGATGCCGCTGCATTGGCCGCGACGGAAGCGCAGCTCACCACTTTTCCGCCGCTGGTCTTCGCGGGTGAGGCCCGTCGCCTCAAGAAGCACCTTGCCAATGTCGCTGAGGGCAACGGCTTCCTGCTGCAGGGCGGCGACTGCGCCGAGAGCTTCATGGAGCACGGGGCGGACACGATCCGTGACTTCTTCCGTGCCTTCCTGCAAATGGCTGTTGTGCTGACCTTCGGGGCACAGCAGCCGGTGGTTAAGGTCGGCCGGATCGCTGGCCAGTTCGCCAAGCCGCGCTCTTCCAACATCGAGAAGCAGGGCGACGTCGAACTGCCGAGCTACCGCGGTGACATCATCAACGGCATCGAGTTCAATCCCGAAGCCCGCATTCCGAACCCTGAGCGGCAACTGATGGCATATCGCCAGTCGGCCGCGACGCTGAACCTGCTGCGCGCCTTCGCGATGGGTGGCTATGCGAATCTCGAAAACGTCCACCAGTGGATGCTGGGCTTCGTGAAGGATTCGCCGCAGGGCGAGCGCTACAAGAAGCTGGCGGACCGCATCAGCGAGACCATGGATTTCATGAAGGCGATCGGCATCAGCGCCGACAACAATCCGAGCCTTCGCGAGACCGATTTCTTCACCAGCCATGAGGCTCTGCTCCTGGGTTACGAGGAAGCGCTCACGCGCGTCGATTCGACGTCGGGTGACTGGTACGCGACGTCCGGCCACATGATCTGGATCGGCGATCGGACCCGTCAGGCAGATCACGCGCATGTGGAGTATTGCCGCGGGATCAAGAACCCGATCGGCTTGAAGTGCGGCCCTTCGCTCCAGCCCGACAACCTGCTGGAATTGATCGACGCGCTGAACCCTTCAAACGAAGCTGGTCGATTGACGCTGATCTGCCGGTTCGGCCATGAGAAGGTGGCGGACCATCTGCCGAAGCTGATCCGCGCGGTGGAACGTGAAGGCCGCAAGGTCGTCTGGTCCTGTGATCCCATGCACGGCAACACGATCACCCTCAACAACTACAAGACCCGACCGTTCGATCGTGTCCTGTCGGAAGTCGAGAGCTTCTTCCAGATCCATCGTGCAGAAGGGACCCACCCCGGTGGTATCCATATCGAGATGACCGGCAAGGACGTCACGGAATGCACCGGCGGAGCGCGCGCGGTCACAGCCGGTGATCTGCAGGATCGATATCACACCCATTGCGATCCCCGCCTGAACGCCGACCAGGCGCTGGAGCTCGCCTTCCTGCTCGCCGAACGGATGAAGACCGGCCGCGACGAGAAGCGGATGGTCGTCAACGGCTGACAGCTTTGACATAGCGAAACGAAAGGCCGGCTCTCCGTCAGTGGAGGCCGGCCTTTCTCGTTGCATCAGTCCCTGGGCGGCAGGTTTATGGCTGCGGCAATGAAATCGGCGATGGCGTCGGTATCGTCGAGTTCGAAGACGGGAAGGGATGTGCCCTCCACCGGGTGGTCTGCCGCAATGGCGACGATGTGCGGATCGCCTGGGGCAAGTGGCTCACAACTCTTTGCCTCAGCCCGTCGCGCCTCGATCTTCGGCACAGGTTCCCGCTTGTACCCTTCGATCAGGACGAGGTCGCAGGGGGCGAGACGGGCAAGGATCTCTTCGAAGGCTGGTTCGGGACCACCGCGGAGTTCATGCATGATCGCAAAGCGCGTGCCGGATACAAGCGCGACTTCGTGTGCGCCTGCCTGGCGGTGGCGATAGCTGTCTGCGCCCACCTTGTCGATATCGAAATCGTGGTGGGCGTGCTTGATGGTCGAGATGCGGTAGCCCCGCCGGGTAAATTCCTCCACAAGTCGTATGGCAAGACCCGTCTTGCCCGAGTTCTTCCAGCCGGCGATTCCGAAGACGCGAGGACGGCTCACGGCAATATCTCCAGAAGGCGCCGGGCCTTTTCCAGGTCTTCCGGTGTGTTGAGGTTCATGAACGGGTCAAGCAGGCCGGCCGTAGTAGATATGATCCCCCATTCCACCGTCACCACTTGGTGACGTCCTAGATAGTCAGACATGCGTCGGTTTTCGCTGTTCCTCAGCCAATTTTCCAGATCGTTCGCCAGTGATACCGGCCAGAGGCCAAAGACGGGATGCACTCGCCCACCAGATGCCGCGATCGCGACCGTTTCCGGACCCGGCGCTGCTGACATGAGCAGCCGGACGAGATCCTCCGGGAAGAACGGGGCGTCCGAAGGCACCGTCAGGAGGTGCGCCTTGTCCGGTCGATGGCTGGATAGATCCCGCAATCCGGCCAGAACACCCGCGAGCGGCCCCGGCTGGCCCGGCAAGGTGTCCGGGACGTGGCGGACACCCTTCGGCAGTTGCAGTGACAGTGGTCCATTGACGGCGACCTCGGATACCTGCGGTGCCAGTCGAGCACGTATGTGGGTGAGAAGCGTGTCCGCCCCGAAGGGGAGCGAGATCTTGTCGCTGCCCATGCGGCTCGACTTCCCTCCGGCGAGGATCAACCCGTTCGGCAGCAGATTCGTCATCGGCCGTCACCGCCCAGCGATCCTTCGCGGCGATCGATCCAGCGCACGTATTCGGTCGCAGCCAGAGCCAGAACAACCGTCGCTCCCATGACGGCAAGAAGAGGCATTGTTCCGGTCTCAGGTGTCAGGACAGAGCTTGCGAGGACCGAAAGGGCTGCGCCGCCGCCCAAGGTGATCGCCCCTCCGAGCCCCGATGCCGATCCCGCAAGATGTGGACGGACACTGACCATGCCTGCGTTGGCACTCGGAAGCGTTAGGCCGTTGCCTATGCCGATTAGTGACAGTGGGCCGAAGAAAGCGAACGGATGGCTGATGCCGACGATCGCAAAGACGAAGGCTGTACAGATACCGATGACATTGACAATGTTGCCCGATAGCATCATCGGGGCGATCCCGAAGCGACGCGCATACCGGCCGGACAGGTAATTTCCGAGCATGTAGCCCGCCGCCATGGTAAAGAAGTAAAGACCGAGGGCGGACGGCGTCAGCTTGAGGATCACGCTGCCGACGAAGGGTGCGCCGCCGAGAAAGCTGAAGAAGACACCGGAAGAGAAGGTGGCGGTCAGGGTATATCCCCAGAAGCGTCGCGACTGCAGCAGTTGCGGCCAGCTGCGGAACTGGGCGCCGAGACTGGCGGATTGGGCCGTATTGGTTTCGCCGAGATCGCGCCAGACCAGCAGCAGTACCGTGACGCCAGCAAGGAGCATGGCCACAAAACTCGCCTGCCAGCCGAACAGGTCGTCCAGGACGCCCCCGAGCGTCGGGGCGATCATCGGAACCAGAGACATGCCCATGGTGACATAGCCGATCATGGAAGCGGCTTCCTCCATCGGCACCATATCTCGCACGATGGCGCGCGACAGGACGATGCCGGCAACGACCCCTGTCTGCATGAGGCGGCCGATCATGAAGATGGTGATATTGGGGGCGAGGGCGCAGATGAGCGTGCCGGCGAGAAGAAGGACGATTCCCCCCAGCATGACCGGTCTCCGCCCGAACAAGTCCGACAGCGGACCGATGGCGATCTGGATGACCGCGGTGCCTGCCAGGTAGCCGGACACGGCAAACTGCATGACGGCATAGCTGGTGCCGAAGTAATCGGCCATCGTTGCGAGTGACGGAAGGAAGATGTTCATCGACATCGCTGCCAGGCCGGCTGCGAGGACCAAGGTGGCGATGTGTGGCGGCGTGCTGTTATCCAGAAACCGTGTCTTGCCCAAGTCAGCTTCCATCCTTCATTGCCATTGTCGGCCCTTGCGGGAGCGGCTGTTGGCTTCTCGCCATGGCCTCGCGGCGTCGCTTCCCCTCGCGGTAGAAGCTGTACAGCCCTGACACGATGATGATCGCCGCTCCGACATAGACGAAGGCATCCGGGCGCTCTCCGAAGAAAAGGATGCCGAGGACGAGGCCCCAGATCAGGCTCGTGTACCGGAAAGGCGCGACGAAGGAGATTTCGCCGGTCCGCATGGCCATGATGACTGCCTGATAGCCTGAGAATACCAGCAGGGCGGCGATCACGAGGGGCAGGAAGTTTTCCCACGTCATGGGTTGCCAGCCACCCATCGGCACGATGAGGAACGCGCCGACGATCGTATTCGCCGCCGCCGTGAAGAGTGTGATGGTCAGCGAGGGGACGTCGGCGACGATGCGGCGGGTAACGAGGTCCCGTGACGAGGTGAAGAAGACGGCGGCGACCACCAGTAGCGAAGCGGATGCAAATCCGTCAGCGGTCGGCCGCAGGATGATGAGGACGCCAAAGAAGCCAACAAGGATCGCCGCCCAGCGCCGCCAGCCGACCGGTTCCTTCAGAAAGATTGCTGCCCCCAAGGTCACGGCGAGGGGCAGGGACTGCATGATCGAGGTTACGTTGGCGAAATCGATCTGCCCAAGTGCACTGATGAAAGTCAGTGTTGCTCCGATTTCAAAGAATGTCCGCAACAGGATCAGCGGCTGAAACACGACGGCAAGCCGACGCAATGCGCCGAGGCGGCGTGCCACGAAGTATACGAGGACCGTCGTCATGACCCCGCGGACCGTGATGATCTGTGCGACGCTCAGCGAAGATGTGACTGACTTGACCAGCGCATCGTTGAACGTGAACGAAGCCATGGCGAGGGACATGTAGAGCGCGCCTCTCGTGTTTTCGGGGGATGCCATGACGATTCCTTCACTGACAGGGAGGAAGTTCTAGAGCAGGCACCCCCGGTCGGCCAGACCGGTTGGCCGGAGAAACGTCTTCCACGGCGTGAAATTCGGAACCTGTCTGGCCACCTCGGCCCGCAAGGAAAAATTGCCGGTCGCAATTAACGCTTGCTCAAGAGATATCGCTAAGTGTGTAGCCGTCCGGCATGACGCGGGAATCTCGGCCAGCCGCCTTGCAGATGTTCAGGCAGGGTAGCGCGCTATTTTCCTCGAGGTCGCATGTCGTTTATCGATCGAATTCTTCAAGGCCGCAGGATCGTTACCAAGGTCCTGCTCTTCGTCGTTCCGCTTGTACTTCTCATCGCAGGGGTCGGCCTGGCAGGCTACTACACGGCCAACATGCTCAACGGGCACATGACCGTCACCCGTGCGACGATCGAGAACATTGCCGATTTCGACCATCTGCAGTCGGTGCTGCAGGACTTCAGCGAGAGGCCCGACGAGGCAACGCTTGGGGCCCTGCAACAGGGGATCGACCGGCAGGAAAAGGGCGTTCAAGTCCTGGAGGGTCTGCTTGCGAGCGAGGCGGACCGGCAACGGATAGAGGTTGTCGCAAAGTTGGCGCCGGCCATGCGGCAGAGGGCCGAGGAGCTATGGATTGTCAAGCAGCAACGTGATGCTAACGGAAGCGAGATCAGCGCCCACCTAGACGCCGTCAAGGCGTTGTCGGCGACAGTTGAGCAGCGTCTGGGTAACCTGCGAAAGAAGTTCGAGGGCCAGGAACGATTCGCCAAGGGCGCCTTGTTTGAATCCTTTGCCTACAAGTCGATCGCGGAGCGGATCGACAATCTGCGAAGCGCGGTGCGAAATGCTAGTTCCGACGAGGGAACGGCCAAGGCTGCCGAAGTGCAGGCGCAGGCGTTGCTGGCGGAATTCGAGCCGCTGAGGTCCCTTGTCAGTGACAAGATCATGCAGGGATTTGCTCCCATTCAGGAAGGCGCCGAAAATCTCCTGCAGATCGCGAAAGGGGACACCGCGGCGGTTGAGAAGGCACAGGCCCTGCGCGTCGCGGCCAGCGGCTTCATGCGGTTCCAGAATGAGTTGCAGCAGAACGTTCTGAAAAAGTCCGGAGATGCGGCCGAGCGATTTGCCAATCTGGAAGGCGAGGTTACGACGCTCAAGACGCTTCTCGCCCATGTGGAGACCTCCCTCGCGCTAGGAGATTCCCTGCAACTGCATGTGGAGCGGCTGCGCTCGCAACTGACCGAGGAAGCTCGAAAGGTGGTGCTGGACGACATCGCTGCGCTGCGGGCTTCCGGTACCCAGATATCGGCACTGGGAAACAACAACTCGGCCATGAGTTCGTTTTCTACTGATCTGGAGCAACCGCTCGTCGCCCTCGAAAGCGCATCCGGCGAGATGCTGGAGATCGAATCGAAATGGAACGAGGCGCGGGTGCGGGCTTCGGGCACCCTGTCGGAGGGAATGTCGGGCCTGCAGGCTTTCATTGCGCAGGCCCAGGAAGTCGGCAAGGAAGACAGTGAACGGTCCGCAAACATCTCCGTCGCCGCAATGGTCGTCGGTACCCTGCTCGCCATCATTGGCGGCCTGATGCTGGTGGAGACGCTGCGGGGACCGCTCCGCCGCGTGACGGACGTGATGAAGCGCCTGGCTGAGGGCGATCTCGCCGTGAGCATCGAGGGGCGCGAACGAGGGGATGAAATTGGCGACATGGTTCGCTCCGTCACCGTCTTCCGCGATGCCGCGCTTGAAAACGTTCGGCTTGAACAGGAAGCTGCCGCGGCACGGGAGCAGACGAGCGCTGAAGCCGCCCGTCGTGCCGAGGAGCGCGCACGGATCGCGGCTGAGCAGCATGCCGCTCTCACGGCGCTTTCCGATGCTCTCACCCAGCTTTCGGAAGGAAATCTGGAGCGAAGCATGGACGAGAACCTCGCCAGCGACTTCGTCCCTATGGCACATACCTACAACACTGCGGTGCAAGCGCTGCGCGCAACGCTTGAAGACGTGCGGGCCACGACCGGCGAGATCAATAGCGGGACAGGGAACCTGGCCGCATCTGCTGACGATCTGGCGCGGCGTACGGAGCAGCAGGCGTCTGCTTTGGAGGAGAGTTCGCGGGCACTGCGTCATCTGAGCGATGTGGTGAAGTCCACGGCAGACAGCGCGCGGAAGACTGCCAGTTCGGTAAACGAGACGGAGGAGTTCGCCGTCCGTTCGGGCGAGGTGGTCTCCCGGGCGGTCGGCGCCATGGGTGAGATCAGTCGCTCCTCTGAAAAGATCGCCACCATCATCGGTGTGATTGACGAGATCGCCTTCCAGACCAACCTTCTGGCATTGAACGCCGGCGTGGAAGCGGCGCGCGCCGGAGAGGCAGGGCGTGGATTTGCGGTGGTGGCCCAGGAAGTCCGCGAACTGGCTCAGCGCTGCGCTGGTGCGGCCCGGGAAATCAAGGAATTGATCTCGGCCAGCTCCACGCAGGTCAGCAGCGGGGTTCATCTCGTCGAGGAGACCGGCAGTGCTCTTAGCCAGATCATTACGCATGTCACGGATGTGCGAAAGCTGGTTGCGGCCATTTCGGCCGCCACGGATGAACAGTCAACCGGGATTGGTCAGGTCACGCAGGCCGTTCACGAGGTGGAGCTCATTACCCAGCAGAATGCTGCCATGGTCGAGGAGAACAATGCGGAGATCCATGGCCTTAGACAGCGGGTCGAAGTGCTGAGCGAGAAGATCGACCGGTTCAGGACAGGCAGCCCGCTGGGCAGGAACGGGGACCGTGGTCCCGCAGCCCGGGACGCTCACGCCGCCTGATCGCGGCGGAACGGCAGAGACTGATATGGGAGGCCTGCCGCGCGGTCTCCCATATTCATGTCTTATGTTACTTCTCGCGGGTGACTGACATCTCGCCGAAGATCCGCGCCATCTCGTCCTGAAGCGAAGGCTCCGGCGTGGCGCCTGTCAGCGCCGGCTTATCGGCGGGTCGGGGAGACACCCTCTCCCGTGACGCCAGATTGCTCGCCATTTCCTCCTCAAGAATCCGCTCGAAGTCGCTGCCCAGTACCGGTGCAGGGGATGCGACCGAGGGAGCGGCTTGCTCCGGGGGAGGTGGCCGCACCGGCACGGTCGGCCCCTGAAGGACGCGGCTGCGAGCAGCGTCGAGGACATCGGCAGCCTCTTCGAGGACCGGTTCCCGGCGTGTCTGCGGTTCTGCTGCAGCCGGTGGCGGCGTGACGACCGAGGTAGCAGTTGCCGCCGCTCTGGTCGGCGGCGAGGAATCGGTGACAGGAGGCGGGGCGATGGCAGCCGGGCGCGCTATTTGCGGTTCGGCCGGCGGCGAGGGTCTGGCCGCTGCCGGCACTGGTTCACGACCGGAGACCGACGCGGCCGCAGGGGGGGGCGCCGCCCGCTTCCGCTCGTCGGTAGGTGGACCCGGGACGGCGGCGTCAACGATCGCGGCTTCCGGGGGGGAGACAGGCCGGTTCGCGCTGATACCGCTTTCGATGACGATGTCGGTCGGGCCCCCGATCATGATCAGGTGTTCGGTATCATCCCGCCGAACGAGCACCAACCGCCGCCTTGTATCGACGGCTGCGGCGTCGAGCACCTGGAGGCGCGGCTGCCGGTTCTTACCGCCACGGACGAAGGGGGACGGCCCGGAACGGCCGCGTACAACCCATAGAACGCCGACGAGGCAGGCAAGCCCGATGGCGACGCCGACAACTGCGACGATCAGCCGGCCTCCGTAAGCTCCCAGCATTTCTTCCATGACTTGCTCCTTGGCCGTTTCGGCAGGATTAGAGGCGAACTTTCCGTCGGAGTGCAAGCGCGCCCTTCGTCATCCCGGCACCCGCAATGCGCTATCCCGGCTTTTCTGCCCTCGTATGCTTTTGGCTTCAATCACAACTTGCTAGAAGAGAATCGCGGCAAAGTGCCGGAAGTTCCCAAGGTGTGCGTCAACGCACACCGAGAGTGTGAGGGGTTGATGACGAAGTTGCAGCACGGCGGCAACTACGAGCCACCGCTGGTCGAACGCGGCGGACGCGGCGGTACGATCATCCGAATTCTCCTGCTCGCATTCGTGCTGATCGGCGTCTCGGCGGCCTTTGTTTTCTTCCAGCAGGCGCTCGACAACGAAATCGTCCTCGGTGTGCTCGGCGTTCTCGCCATGGTGGGGATATTCTTCCTCGTCTCCTCCGTTATCGGGTTCGTGGAGGTCATGCCGCAGTCTCGCTCGGATGCGCTGGCGCGCGCCTTCATGGCCGGGCATCGCGACGGGATACTGGTGACCGACGCAAAAGGGCGCACCATCTACGCCAACGCGGCCTATGGCCGGCTTACTGGCGCCGGCAAGGCAGCGGCGGTGCAGCCGCTCGAACCGCTCCTGTCACGCCATCGGGAGTCCAGCGAAGCACTTTACAGGCTCGTCAACGGCATTCGCGAGGGGCGGGAAGGCCACGAGGAGTTTCGTCTTCCGCAGCCGCTCGGTCGCTCCAGCGGACAAGGTTCCGAGGCGCATTGGTATCGGCTGAAGGCTCGGATCCTGAAGGAGGACGAGGGGCGTCCCGAGCGGTTCAGTGTTTGGCAACTGACCGACATCACCTCCGAGCGAGACGATCAGGAGCGGTTCTTCCGGGAGCTTCAGAACGCCATCGATTATCTTGACCATGCTCCCGCCGGCTTCTTCTCTGCCGGGCGGAAGGGCGAGATCTTCTACGTCAACGCAACTCTTGCCGACTGGCTCGGCATAGACCTGACCAAGTTCGTTCCTCGCTCCCTTTCCATCGCCGACCTGGTTGCTGGCGAAGGCATGGCGCTCATACAGTCGGTCCAGGCGGCACCGGGCCTGCAGAGAACCGAGACGCTCGATCTCGATCTGCGTCGCACCAACGGCCAGAGCCTGCCTGTGCGGCTGCTGCATAGTGTGACGTCCATGCGCGACGGAGCGCCCGGCGAAAGCAGGACCATCGTGCTCGCCCGCCAGCCAGGGGTGGAAGGCGACCAGTCGGCTTCGGCGATGCGGTTCACCCGCTTCTTCAACAATACGCCCATGGCGATTGCCTCCGTGGACGGCGACGGCAAGATCCTGCGGATCAACGCGCCCTTCCTGCGGCTGTTCTCCGGTGTGGTTTCGCGCGACGATGTAGAGGCAGGCGCCCAGCTCGAGACGATCGTGCATGAAGGTGCACGCCAGCAGTTGATGGAAGCGCTTGCCGCCGCGAAGGACCGACAGGGCGATATAGCGCCGATCGACTGTCGCCATCCGGGCGACGAGAGCCGCTATGTTCGCTTCTACGTAAACGCCGTGATCGACGAGAGCGACGAGGCACCGGAAGAAGTCGCTATCGTCTACGCCGTCGAGACCACCGAGCAGAAGGCGCTCGAGACGCAGATGGCGCAGACGCAGAAGATGAACGCAGTGGGTACCCTGGCAGGGGGCATTGCACACGACTTCAACAACGTGCTCACCGCGATCCTCTTGTCCTCCGATCACCTCCTATTGCAGGCGCGGCCGTCCGACGCGAGCTTTGCCGACCTGATGGAGATCAAGCGCAACGCCAATCGTGCGGCCGTGCTTGTACGCCAGCTGCTAGCGTTCTCGCGCAAGCAGACCATGCGGCCGGCGGTTCTCAACCTGACCGATGTGGTGGGCGACCTGCGCATGCTGGTCGACCGGCTTATCTCGGGTACCAACGTCAAGTTGGAGGTGGATTACGGACGCGACCTGTGGCCGGTACGCACCGACCTTTCGCAGTTCGAGCAGGTTCTCATCAATCTCTGCGTGAATGCACGTGATGCGATGCCGGAAGGCGGGACGATCCTCCTGAAGACCCGCAACGTCCCCGCCGACCAGACGAGCAACTATCCGCAGGCGGACCTGCCTTCGGAAGATTTCGTCATGGTCGAGGTCTCCGATACCGGCACGGGCATTCCGCCTGAGATCATGGACAAGATCTTCGAGCCGTTCTTCACCACCAAGGAAGTGGGCAAAGGGACGGGCCTCGGCCTTTCCATGGTCTACGGGATCGTCAAGCAGTCCGGCGGTTATATCTATCCCGAATCGGACGTTGGGCGCGGTACCTCATTCCGCATCTTCCTGCCCCGGCATGTGCCGGAAGCGGTGGCTGCCGTACAACCGGGTGGCGGCGACGCTCCGGTTGTCACGACCGAAGCAGCGGCTGCACCCACTAGCGAGCAGGTGGACCTGACGGGCAATTCCGCCGTCGTTCTTCTGGTCGAGGACGAGGAGGCTGTGCGTCGGGGAGGGAAGCGCATGCTCGAGACCCGTGGCTATACCGTGCATGAGGCCGGTTCCGGCATCGAGGCGCTCGAGATCATGGAAGAGCTCGGTGGTCAGGTGGACATTGTGGTCTCCGACGTGGTCATGCCGGAGATGGACGGCCCCACTTTGCTCGGGGAGTTGCGCAAGAAGCATCCGGACCTGAAGTTCATCTTTGTTTCCGGCTATGCAGAGGATGCCTTCGCGCGCAACCTGCCGGCCGATGCGAAATTCGGCTTCCTGCCGAAGCCCTTCTCGCTGAAACAGCTGGCGGTCGCGGTGCGCGAAATGCTGGATAGCTGACGCCGACGGATCGTCGTCGCTCCAAGGCCCGCCTCAGCCGCGGCGGGCCACCAAGATCCCGACGAGCACGATCAGTCCGCCAACCGCCTGCAGCGGCGAGACGCTCTCCGTCAGGATCCACCATGCGAGGATCGCGGCAACGACGGGCTGCAGCAGGAGCGTCAGCGAGGAGAACGCGGCGGGAAGGTAGGCGAGCGCGTAGGTGATGAGCACCTGCCCACCGGCGTGGCTGACGAAGGCCAAGCCCACAAGGATGGTCCAGCCATAGAGGCTGGAAGGCAGGATGTTTCCTTCGAAATAGAGGGCGAACGGAAGGATCGACAGTGCGGCCGACGCCGAGCTCCAGATCATGATCCTGTTGGTCGCGAACCGGCTCCGCAGCCGGCCGATCGCCAGGATGTAGCAGGCGTAGAAGACCGCCGCGAGCGCCGCGACAGCGTCACCCGCAAGCTGGCCATCGGCCAGTGCCGCCGGGCCGCCCTTCAACGTGACGACCCCCGCGATTGCCAGGCCGAGGCCCAGCAGGAAAATTCTCGTGACGGTGGTCCTGAACAGAAGCCAGCCGATCAGCGTGACGAAGACTGGCGCGAGGTTGGCGAGAAGCGTCGCATTGGCGACCGATGTCATGTGGAGCGCGAGGTGCCAGGCGACGAGGTCCACCGCAAGCGCCAGTCCCGGCAGGATGAGCAGGAAGTAGTCCCGCCGTTCGAGGGTCGGCATTTCTGGCCTGCTGGGGCTGACCATGCTCCAGAGGAAAAGCGGTAGGAGCGCCAGCGCGAGCCGCCAGAAACCGGTGGAGACCGGCCCGACTTCAGACAGGCGGACGAAGATGGGCGATGCCCCAATCGCGATACCTCCGAGAACGAGGCAGGCAAGCGCGGTACGTTGCGCGGGCGCAGAAACGCCGGTCGAAATGGCGGACACGTTAGCTCTCCGATCGGGCTGGGATCAGGCCTTCATGGCCAGTGCGATCTCCGCGGCAAGACGTGCATTGTTCTCGACCAGCGCAATGTTGGTCTTCAGGCTGCGGCCGGACGTCTGGTGGAAGATGTGGTCGAGCAGGAAAGGTGTGACAGCCTTGGCCGAGACGGCCTGTTCGTCGGCAGCCGTAAGCGCGGCCTGGATGAACGTCTCCATCTCCTCGCGCGGGATCTCGTCGGCATAGGGCACCGGGTTTGCGACCAGCATGCCGCCCTCGATGCCCAGGGCCGTGCGCGCTGCCTGGAAGGCCGCGACCTGCTGGGGCGCGTCCAGACGAAGCGGGCTCGGGTAACCGGAGGCTCGGGACCAGAAAGCGGGGAAGTCGTCAGAGCCGTATGTCACGACGGGTACGCCCCGGGTCTCCAGAACCTCGAGCGTCTTGGGAATGTCGAGGATCGCCTTGGCGCCGGCGCAGACGACAATAACGGGTGTCTTCGCCAATTCCTCGAGATCTGCCGAAATGTCGAAGCTCTCCTCCGCGCCACGATGAACGCCGCCGATCCCGCCGGTTGCGAAGACATCGATACCAGCGAGTGAAGCTGCAATCATGGTGGCGGCGACCGTGGTGGCTCCGGTGCGACCGAGCGCCACTGCAAACGCCAGATCGGCGCGTGAGAGCTTCAGCGCGTCCCTTGCCTGGGCAAGATCCTGCAGTTCGCTGTCCTCCAGCCCGACATGCAGGATGCCGTGGATTACCGCTATCGTGGCCGGTACGGCGCCAGCCTGCCGGATGATCGTCTCGACACTACGTGCCATGTCCAGATTGCCGGGATAGGGCATTCCATGGGTTATGATGGTGGATTCCAGCGCGACGAGCGGGCGGCCAGCCCGCCTGGCAGCAGCGACCTCCTCGGAATAGACGATAGGAAGAGTGGGATCGGCGGACGCGTTCATGTCTTTCTCCGGCAAGATCTCAGGAGTAGGCGGTTGATGCTGCTATCTCTGCGGCCTTGCGCTCCAGAAGGTTGCGATCGAGTTCCGGAGGGGCGGCATAGGGTGAGGCCAAGGCAATCTGCGAGGCAGCGATCCCACGAACAAGGGCTCGTGGCAAGCTCTCGCCGGCAAGAAGCGCATCGAGCACACCTGCGGCGAGCGCATCCCCAGCGCCGGTAACATCCACGATCTGGCTTGCGGGGGGTGGCTTGATCATCAAAGTCGTTTGGCTGTCGAAGGCAGCAACATCCTCGCCACGATTCGTGACCACCCCACCGGAAAGCCCGAGCGGACGGAGAAGGTCTGCCCACTGATCCGGAGAGGCTGCCGCGCCGGCAAGCGCCGCAGCCTCCGCCGAATTCATAAACAGCCACGCAATGTCGGGAAGAACCTTTCGGAAGCGGATCACCTTCGCTGGTGAGATCGCGATGCCCGCCAAAGCTATTCCCCTTGCGCTCGCTTCCGCACCGAGCGCGGACAGCGTCTCAGCGGGCAGATTGGCGTCGCAGACGATCAGATCGGCGCGTGCCATTGCCTCCCGGACCGACCTTGCACGAAGCCGCCGCGGCGTGAAGAGCCGATAGAGCTCCATGTCCGCAAGGGCGATGACGAGATTGCCGTCCTGCTCGAGGATCGCGGTATAGCTGGGGGTGGCGCGGTCGAGGAAGACGAAGGGCCGGTCGTCGATACCCGCCAACGATGCCTCCTCGGCAACCCGTTGACCCGCTGCATCGCCACCGCGCGGGGCGATGAGCTCCACCGCATGCCCGAGCCGTGCAAGATTTCGCGCGACATTGAACGCGCCGCCTCCCACGTCCTCCCGCCACGTCCCCGGGTTACTGGCACCAGCCACTGTGTCGGCGGCGATGCGGCCGCGACGATCGAGGTGTGCTCCTCCGAGAACCAGGATCCGTTTCTTCATGGCCAAAGGCCCCGAAAAATGCTGCAAACGATTCGAGGGATGCAGGTCTCGGCCCGTCCGGCCACCCGGGAATACATCCCGTCTGCAGCAGGCGGAACAGGAGGCGAACGATTTTCGAAAAACGCCCAAATGCCAATCACATGGCAGGCTCTTGCGCCATGAGAACAAAACGTGTACATGATCGACATCAGCTGCTTCGTTGCCTGCGCGGCGTCAATAACCTAAAGGTGGATCAGATGGCACAAAATTCTTTGCGGCTTGTAGAGGACAAAACAGTGGATAAGAGCAAGGCGCTGGACGCGGCACTGTCGCAGATCGAACGATCCTTCGGCAAGGGATCGATCATGAAGCTTGGCGCGAAGGAGAATGTGGTGGAGACCGAGACGGTTTCCACTGGCTCCCTCAGCCTCGACATCGCGCTCGGCATCGGCGGACTGCCCAAGGGCCGCATCGTCGAAATCTATGGACCGGAAAGCTCGGGCAAGACGACGCTTGCCTTGCAGACGATAGCCGAGGCTCAGAAGAAAGGTGGCATCTGCGCATTCGTGGATGCCGAGCACGCTCTTGATCCGATCTACGCGCGCAAGCTCGGCGTAGACCTTGAGAACCTGCTGATCTCCCAGCCTGATACCGGCGAGCAGGCACTTGAAATCACCGATACGCTGGTTCGGTCCGGGGCGATCGACGTGCTGGTGGTCGACTCTGTCGCCGCATTGACGCCAAGGGCCGAGATTGAAGGCGAGATGGGTGACAGCCTGCCCGGCCTGCAGGCTCGACTGATGAGCCAGGCGCTGCGCAAGCTGACCGCCTCTATCTCACGCTCGAACTGCATGGTCATCTTCATCAACCAGATCCGCATGAAGATCGGCGTCATGTTCGGTTCGCCGGAAACCACTACGGGCGGCAATGCGCTGAAGTTCTATGCCTCCGTCCGCCTCGACATCCGCCGGATCGGTTCCGTCAAGGAGCGTGAGGAAGTGGTCGGCAACCAGACGCGCGTGAAGGTCGTCAAGAACAAGATGGCGCCTCCCTTCAAGCAGGTCGAGTTCGACATCATGTACGGCGAGGGTGTTTCCAAGACCGGCGAGTTGGTGGATCTTGGAGTCAAGGCTGGCATCGTCGAGAAGTCGGGTGCCTGGTTCTCGTACAACAGCCAGCGACTGGGGCAGGGGCGTGAGAACGCCAAGACCTTCCTCAAGGACAATCCGGAGCTTGCCCGTGAGATCGAGCTGGCACTTCGCCAGAACGCCGGGCTGATCGCCGACCGCTTCCTGGAGAATGGCGGCCCGGACGCTCAGGAGGGCGACGGAGAGGACCTGTAGGTCTCTCAGTTCAACCTTTTCATTTCACCGGCTGCGTGTCTGCAAAGATGCGCGGCCGGTTCTGCGTTTGGCTGGACAGTCTCCGGTGCGGGCGATAAAAGCCACTGGTTTTCAAATGACGGATCCGCATCCGGCGGAACAAAGGGCGTAGCATGAGCGGCGTGAATGACATCCGGTCGACCTTCCTCGACTATTTCAAGAAGAACGGCCACGAGATCGTGTCGTCCAGCCCGCTGGTGCCGCGCAATGACCCGACGCTGATGTTCACCAATGCCGGCATGGTGCAGTTCAAGAACGTCTTCACCGGCCTGGAAAGCCGCCCATACTCGACGGCCACGACCTCGCAGAAATGCGTCCGCGCCGGCGGCAAGCACAACGATCTGGACAATGTCGGCTATACCGCCCGCCACCTGACCTTCTTCGAGATGCTTGGCAACTTCTCCTTCGGCGACTACTTCAAGGAGCGCGCGATCGAGCTAGCCTGGAAGCTGGTTACGGAAGGCTTCGACCTCCCGAAGCACCGCTTGCTGGTCACGGTCTACTCGGAGGATGAAGAGGCTGCGACCCTCTGGAAGAAGATCGCTGGCTTCTCCGACGACAAGATCATTCGCATCCCGACTTCGGACAATTTCTGGCAGATGGGCGATACCGGTCCCTGCGGTCCCTGTTCCGAGATCTTCATCGACCAGGGCGAGCATGTCTGGGGCGGCCCGCCCGGTTCGCCGGAAGAGGATGGCGACCGCTTCCTCGAGTTCTGGAACCTGGTCTTCATGCAGTTCGACCAGACGGCGCCGGGCGAACGGACGCCGCTGCCCAAGCCGTCGATTGATACCGGCATGGGGCTGGAGCGCATGGCCTGCGTGCTGCAAGGCGTCGGAAGCGTGTTCGAGACGGACCTCTTCCGGAACCTGATTTCCGCCACGGAGGATGTCGTCGGCGCCAAGGCCGAGGGTGACCAGGCGGCAAGCTTCCGGGTCATCGCAGACCATCTTCGTTCGTCTGCCTTCCTGATTGCCGACGGGGTACTGCCGTCGAACGAAGGCCGCGGCTACGTACTGCGCCGCATCATGCGCCGTGCCATGCGCCACATGCAACTGCTCGGTGCGCGTGAGCCCCTAATGTACCGCCTGTTGCCGACGCTGGTTCAGGAGATGGGCCGCGCCTATCCGGAGCTCGTTCGCGCCGAGGCGCTGACGTCCGAAACTTTGAAGCTCGAAGAAACCCGTTTCCGGAAGACGCTCGACCGCGGCCTGACGCTGCTTTCGGATGCCACGCAGGATCTCTCCAAGGGCGACAGCCTCGATGGCGAGACGGCATTCAAGCTCTACGACACCTATGGCTTCCCGCTCGACCTGACCCAGGACGCATTACGGGCGCGGGGGATCGGCGTCGACATCATGGGCTTCAATGACGCCATGCAGCGTCAGAAGGCCGAGGCCCGCGCCAGCTGGGCAGGTTCGGGCGACAAGGCCACCGAAACGATCTGGTTCGAGCTCAAGGAGAAGCACGGCGCGACCGAGTTCCTCGGTTATGACACCGAGACTGCCGAAGGCGTGGTGCAGGCGCTGGTGCGCGACGGAGCGAGCGTCGAAGCCGTCACGGCTGGAGAGACCGTGCAGGTTGTGGTGAACCAGACGCCCTTCTATGGGGAATCCGGCGGCCAGATGGGCGACACCGGCGTGATCACCACCGACCACGCCCGTCTTGAGGTAACTGACACCCAGAAAAAGGGCGAGGGGCTCTTCGTCCACAGCGCCCAGGTCGTCTCCGGGACCCTGAAGGCCGGCGAAGCGGTTATGCTCGCTGTCGACCATGGCCGGCGGTCGCAACTGCGGTCCAATCACTCCGCCACCCATCTGCTTCACGAGGCGCTTCGGGAAGTGCTTGGTTCGCATGTGGCACAGAAGGGATCGCTCGTGGCACCGGAGCGGCTGCGCTTCGACATTTCGCATCCGAAGCCGATGTCGGGTGAGGAACTCCGAAGGGTCGAGGAGATGGCCAACGCGATCGTCATCCAGAACGCTCCGGTCTCGACTCGGCTGATGAGTGTCGACGATGCCATTGCAGAGGGCGCCATGGCGCTGTTCGGAGAAAAATACGGGGACGAGGTTCGCGTCGTTTCGATGGGGACGGCGATCGCCGGAGAGAAGTCGGGCAAGCCCTATTCGATCGAGCTCTGCGGCGGCACCCATGTGAATGCGACCGGCGATATCGGCCTGGTGCGGATCTTGGGGGAGAGCGCCGTGGGGGCCGGCGTTCGCCGCGTCGAGGCCGTCACGGGTGCGGCGGCCCTTGCCTATCTGGCGGAACAGGACGAGCGGGTGAAGACGCTTGCTTCGGCGCTGAAGGTGCAGCCGGGCGAGGTCGTCTCGCGCGTGGAAGCGCTGGTGGAAGAGCGGCGGAAGCTCGAGCGGGAACTGGCCGAGACGAAGCGGCGCCTTGCCATGGGCGGAAGCCAGGGTGGCGGTGCCAGCGAAGTTCGCGAGGTCGCCGGAACGAAGTATCTCGGCAAGGTTCTTGAGGGGATCGATGCCCGGGATCTGAAGGGATTGGCGGATGAGGGCAAGGCAAGCCTGGGTTCGGGCGTGGTTACGCTCGTGGGCGTATCGGCGGATGGCAAGGCAAGTGCCGTGGTCGCCGTGACGGAGGATCTGACTGGCCGTTTCAGCGCAGTCGATCTGGTCCGCATCGCGTCGGCGGCGCTCGGCGGCAAGGGCGGCGGTGGACGTCCGGACATGGCACAGGCAGGCGGTCCCGACGGCTCGAAGGCCAAGGACGCAGTCGAGGCCGTAGCCGGCGCGCTCGGAGCCTGACGCCACACCTCGCTAAAGGGCCTGGAGACGAGATGGGACTGAACGGTCCAACGGCAGTCGATGTAGTCGACCTGGAAGGCGAGGGGCAGGCCCCCTCGCTCTTTTCCGGAGCGCCGCAGTCTGTCGGCTTCAACAAGCTGAGAAAGCGCCTGCTCCGGCATGTGCGCCAGGCGCTTCAAGATTTCCAGATGCTGAAAGGCCAGAAGCGGTGGCTGATTGGCCTATCCGGTGGCAAGGATTCGTATTCGCTCCTGGCCATTCTCATGGACCTGAAGTGGCGCGGCCTGTTGCCGGTAGAACTCATCGCCTGCAATCTTGACCAAGGACAGCCGAACTTTCCCAAGCACGTGCTGCCGGACTACCTAAGTTCAATCGGGGTGCGTCATCGGATCGAGTACCGCGACACCTACTCCGTGGTGAAGGAGAAGGTGCCAGAGGGGGCAACCTACTGCTCGCTCTGTTCCCGGCTTCGCCGCGGCAATCTCTACCGAATCGCCCGCGAAGAGGGATGCGATGCGCTGGTGCTCGGTCATCATCGCGAAGACATCCTCGAAACCTTCTTCATGAATTTTTTCCATGGCGGCCGGCTCGCCGGGATGCCGGCGAAGCTGCTCAACGACGAGGGCGATTTGCTGGTGCTGCGCCCGCTTGCCTATTGCGCCGAGGACGATCTTGCACGCTTCGCCCAGGCAATGGAGTTTCCCATCATCCCCTGCGACCTCTGCGGCTCCCAGGATGGCCTGCAGCGCAATGCGATGAAGGCGATGCTTGCGGACATCGAAGCTCGAATGCCTGGTCGCAAGGATGCGATGCTGCGGGCACTCGCCCATGTCAATCCGTCCCATCTCCTCGATACCAAGCTGTTCGATTTTGCCGGGCTGGATGCCGGCCGATCAGACTGAGGCCGAACAGACGTCTGCCGGTCCGCCCCGTCGGCTTTAGACACAGGAAATCGCGCTCTAGAGCAGGCTGCTTGGGCCCTAATGCTGGACTGGTTGGGCACCATCCTGCAAACTGCAGCCAAAGACGCTGCTGGCCAGTTCGCTGGTTCTGATTTGCGCGAATGGGGGAGTTCGAATGCATGAGCCCGGTCGGCCGGCGGTAGCGCGACGTGCAGTGTTCCTGATCGGCGGCTACGAGCGGAACGACTGTGAGGGCTTCTTCCGCCGAATCGCGCGGGAGATTGACCGTTTTTCGCGGTGCTGGGCGGTCACGGCATCAATGACGGTCCTCGGTCATGCTGAGTGTCACTCATCGGCGACGGCGCAGGTCCTCTATGAGGGCCCAGACGGCTCCTGCAGATCCGACATCACCTTCCTCAGCTATGACGACATTGTCCGACGCGATGGGGCGAGGCCCTTTCACTTGCGCCTTCTAGCCTATCTTGCGGCCTTCTTCGACTATGTCATGAGCGGCACCATGGTCCGCTTCTTCCAGACGAACTGGCGGTTCGCGCTCTACTTTCTCTATCCGTTCGCGGCCTTGTTGGCCTTCCTGTGGATCGGGTCCTTGGGCTTTCGGCTTGTTTCGCTCGTGGATCCTCCCGGAGGCCTGATCCTGCCGCTTGTTGCAGGGATCGGGCTGACGGTCGTCGTCGGCCGTTACCTGGGGCGGCGGTACTTCGTCTTCCACCTCATGGACCTTTGGTCATTCAGCCGGGAACATCTCCACTGTCGGCGGGCCGACATGGATGCACGACTATCCCGGTGGTCGGAGCTGATAAACGATCGTATGGCTGAGGGAAGTTTCGACGAGGTGCTGCTGGTGGGCCATTCCACCGGCGGCGCGATGGTTCTCGATCTTGCGGAACTGGTCGGGGAGCGGCTGGAAACTGAGGGCCGCGCGGCGAACTTCAAGGTCCTTACGGTCGGTTCGACATCGCTGAAGGTTGCGCTTCACCCGGCGGCCCATCGTGCGCGTGCGCGTATGGCGGCACTCGCGACGCGTATGCAGATCCGCTGGATCGAATGTCAGGCGCTCACCGACATCATCAACTTCTATAAGTGCGATCCGTATGCGCTGGCAGGCCTGACCCACGCTCGAAGCGAGCCATTTCCGCAGCAGTATCAGGTGCGCTTTCGCGAGATGCTTGAACCGGCCGTCTACAAGCGGATCAAGCGCAACTTCTTTCGGGTGCATTACCAGTTCATTTCCGCCAACAGCCGGGAATATTTCTATGATTTCTTCATGATCTGTTGCGGCGCGAGAAACCTCGAAGATGCGCGCCCGGGGTCAATGCCGCTCATCGGTAATGATCAACCGCGGGCCGAGCACAACCGGACAAAGGCTCCCCATGAGTAGATTTTCCTT
The DNA here is from genome assembly GCF_000967425.1 of Pseudorhizobium banfieldiae. Lineage (NCBI taxonomy): Bacteria > Pseudomonadati > Pseudomonadota > Alphaproteobacteria > Hyphomicrobiales > Rhizobiaceae > Pseudorhizobium > Pseudorhizobium banfieldiae. The sequence continues at coordinate 1,827,772 of NZ_FO082820.1, read as the reverse complement.
CATCCTCTGGGCGCTGATGCTGCTGGCCTGGTGCGCCATGCGCTATCCGGCAATGCGTCGCGCCAGGCGGCAGAGGACGGCGGTGGATAAACGGACTGCGCTCGATATCACGCTGCTGCTGGCCTGTGGGGTCGGACTCGCGCTCTTGCCGATCCTCTGGCGTCTGGGTGTGCTCTCAGGTGTTGCTGACCGTCAGCAAGGCTTGGTGCCGATTGTCTTGGGCGTGGTCTCCGGGGCGGCATTTCTCTGGCTCTTCAGACGCAGCCACAAGGATCTCGGCAGGAATTGGTCGGTGACACTCGAAGTGAGGGAGGGGCACCAGTTGGTGACCCAGGGGGTCTACGCCCATGTGCGCCATCCGATGTATGCATCATTTCTGTTGTGGGGAACGGCGCAGGCTTTCCTGATTCCAAACTGGATCGCCGGCCTCGCAGGCCTCGCCGCAATACTGGCTCTCTATGCCGTGCGCCAGTCACGTGAGGAGGCGATGATGCGAGAGACTTTCGGCCTAGAATACGACGCCTATTGTGCACGTACCAAGAGACTGGTCCCGGGCGTTTTCTAGGCCTCAGCGTCGGCGCAATGCCGCCTTGACCTCCTTGATGGCGCGCGCATGCAATTCCGGGCTCTTCTCGATGTTGAAGTGGCCGATGCCCTTCACAGCCGCTTCTCCCTGCCGGACATTGATGTTGGCGAGGTCGCCCCTGAACCCCGGTGCAGGAACGACCGGCGCCCACATATTGCCGCCTCCGGTGTAGAAGTTGATCGTCTTGCGGACGTTACTTGGTACGGGGCCTTTGCCTGTAGGGTCGAAGCTGATGATCAATCCGACGGGGATCTTCAGTGGCTGCAACGCGGTTGCGATGGAGAACGTTACGTCAGCGCCAAGAGAATGCCCGATCAGGATGATTGGCCGGGCCCGCTTCGACTTGCGGTAGCGGTCCGCGATTTCTTTCGCAAACCTCGCGGCATTGGGGAGCGATAGAACCTGTGCATCAACTCCTTCCGCAGTCAGTTGCTTTCCCAGTGTATTCAGGCCTGTGGAGAAGATATCAGCCAGTCCACGGAAGAGATAAACCTGACCCGCAGGAGGTGGGGGCCGCTTCTTCGCGGTTGCCTCAGGGGGGAGGGTAGTGGCGGCCAGCAGGACGGATGCCGTGGAAATTAGCGATCGCCTGGATAACATCAGCTGGCGCACTCCGAAATTGTGTCGTTTTCGCGATCATGCCTGATTCACGCCGCAGACAATAGTGCTGCGTCTGGATGTCGCTGTACTTCTGGGGCTGGAATAGTACACCCCTCGCAGGCAACGATTCCCATCGAGATCCACTGCGGAGATTCAGTTGACGAGCATTATAGATGTGGGCGCCCTCGCAAGTCTATTGCAGGACGCGGCGATCCAGGAAATACGTCCTCGATTTCGCAAGCTGGGAGCCGGCGACATCCGGGCGAAGAGCGAACCTACCGATCTCGTAACGGAGGCGGATGAGGCGGCGGAAAGGCATCTCCGCCGTGCCATAGCCTTGCTCGCGCCGGATGCACTGTTCGTGGGGGAGGAATCTGTCGCTGCCGATCCGGCGATTCTTCACGGACTGGCAGACGCCGAGTTGGCGGTTGTCGTCGATCCGATCGATGGCACGTTCAACTTCGCCTCTGGCATTCCCGCCTTCGGTGTGATGGCATCGGTGGTCTGGAAGGGTGAGACAGTGGCGGGGATCATCTACGACCCCATGGGCGACGACTGGGTGATTGCCGAGAAGGGTTCGGGTGCCTACCTGCGGCGTCCTGATGGAGAAGCAACGCGTCTTGCGGCCGCCGATCCTGCGCCTATCGAGACCATGGTGGGGATGGCATCCACCGGCTATTTCTACGGCGAGGTGCGCGAACGCGTGCTCGGGAACCTGGCGAAGGTGCGCTTCGTAGCGAGCTACCGTTGCGCTGCCCACGAGTATCGCACCTTCAGCGGCGGACACGTGCACTTCGCCATGTATAACAGGTTGATGCCCTGGGATCATCTCGCAGGAACACTGATCGCACAGGAAGCGGGCGGACATGTCGCTCGGTTCGACGGTTCCGCTTATCTCCCGCATCATGTCGACGGTGGTCTATTGGTCGCGACCGACGAGGACAGCTGGCAGATGCTGCGCCGGGAGATCCTTGGAGTATAACGGAGGGGTCACGCGCCACTCCGCTACGAATGCCCGCGCGATCAGACGCGCGGGTTCTGGGCCCGGAACAGGCGGCCTTTTTCTGCGATCAGTACGAAGACAAGGCCTACTATGGAGACGGCGAAAAATCCGGCGACCATGGGCAGGGCCGTACCGTCGAATGCCTGACCGATCATTGCCCCAATCATCCCGCCGCCGATCGTGCCCATGAATCCCAGAACGGACGATGCCGTTCCCGCCACATGGCCCAGCGGCTCCATGGCAAGCGAATTGAAGTTCGAGCCGATCCAGCCGAACTGGAACATTGCCAGAGCGAAGAACGCGAGAAAGAGCGGGAAGGGCATGGGCTGCGGCCCGAAGACCTGGACCAGCAGCCAGAGGCAGGTGATGCCGATAAAGCCGAGCAGCGAGGCATGGGAGAGGCCCCGCATGCCGAACCGACCGACCAGCCGGGCGTTGACGAAGGACGAAAAGGCCATGAAGACGGCGACGGCTGCGAAGGCCGCGGAGAACCACACGCCAAGTCCGTATATGCCGACATAGACCTGCTGGGCCGAGTTGATGAAGCCGAAGAGTGCGCCGAAGATGAACATGCTCGCAATCGTGTAGCAGAGGGCGACGCGATTGGTGAGAACGATTCGGAAGCCGTCGAGGACCGACGTGACGGTAAAGGGTCGGACATCCTCCTGATGCAGTGTTTCGGGTAAGCGAATATACATCCACCCCGCCACCGCCAGGGCGACCAACGCCATGAAGACGAAGATCAGGTGCCAGTCGCCAAACAGAAGGATGATCTGTCCCGTGCCGGGCGCGATGACCGGAACGACCATGAAGACCATCATGATCAGCGACATGACCTCGGCCATCGCCCGTCCTCCATAGATATCACGGACGATCGAGATCGTGATCACGCGCATTGCGGCGGAGCCGATGCCCTGGATGAAGCGGAGGGCGAGCAGGCCGGCGAAGGATGGTACGGCGACCACGGCCAGGGACGAGATGACGTATACCGCGAGGCCGAAAAGCATCGGCTTGCGTCGCCCGAAGCGATCCGAAACCGGTCCGTACGCAAGCTGTGCTAGTCCGAAGCCGAACAGATAGGCGGAAACAACGTACTGCCGATGGTTCTCGTTCTCGACCCCGAGCGCGGCGCCGATCTGCTGCAAGCCGGGCAGCATGATGTCGATCGCCAGCGCGTTGAGCGCCATGAGCATGGCCATCAGGCCGATGAATTCGACTCGGCCCATGCCGCCGAGGCGGTCGGTCGGTGAAATGGGTTTAATCGTCACAATGAAAATTCCATATAAAGAGAAAGCGCCGCATGCACGGCGCCTTGGCAATAGATCCAGTATGGGAAATGTGGATGACGCTATGCGGCGCCGCGCGTGGTGATGCCGTTGTCCTGGAGATGGCTCTGCAGTTCACCAGACTGGAACATCTCGCGAACGATGTCACAGCCGCCGACGAACTCGCCCTTGACGTAGAGCTGAGGAATGGTCGGCCAGTTCGAATACTGCTTGATGCCTTCGCGGATTTCCTGGTCCGCCAGCACGTTGACGCCCTTGTAGTCGAGACCGAGGTAATCGAGGATCTGCACGACTTGGCCGGAGAAACCGCATTGCGGGAACTGCGGTGTGCCCTTCATGAAGAGAACGACGTCGTTCGTCTTCACCTCGTTGTCGATGAATTCGTTAATGCCACTCATGTCGATATCCTTAGCTTGCCGGGTTCAAGGCCCGGATCGTCTAGTGCTTAAATAGCACGCATCGGTGCAATTACCAGCACCGGGAACCGATGGATCCGATCAAAACGGTTGATGGATGAGGCGCGCCGATCAGGCCGGCGCTGATGCATTCCTAGGCCGGCGCCGAAGTCTGGAGCGCAAGCGCATGCAGCGTTCCACCCATGTGTCCCTTGAGGGCGTCGTAAACCATCTGGTGCTGCTGAACGCGGGTCTTGCCGCGGAAAGCTTCAGCGACGACTTCCGCCGCGTAATGGTCACCATCGCCCGCCAGATCCCGGATCGTGACCTTGGCTCCGGGGATCCCGGCCTTGATCATGTCTTCGATGTCTCCCGGGTTCATGGGCATGATGTGGTCCTTCTCGTTATCTCATTCCGCTGAGTCGCAGCTTCTCAGCCAGAGTGCCAAAAACGGCAGCGGCGGTCAAAGGATGCGAGTCCTGAGGGTTCAGTTCATGAAGCCAGGGAACCAGCTTTCGTTGGCATTGACCAAGTCAGGAACGCTGACATCCACGAGGTCGTCTACAACCAATCGGTCGCCTCCCGCCATGCCGAGCTTTCGGAACGGAACGCCGGCGCTTTCAGCGCTGGCCTCGACGAAATTGGCGAGGTCGGCCGGGACCGCTAGGACATAGCGGGCCTGATCTTCGCCGAACAGAAGCGCATGCGCGGGCCCACGCTGATCCGCAAGATTGATCCGCATGCCCTTCGTAGCAGCCATCGCCATCTCCGCCAGCGCGAGGAGCAGGCCGCCGTCGGAGATGTCGTGGCAGGCTGATACCTGACCGTTGCGGATGAGGCCACGTACGAGATCGCCGTTGCGACGTTCAGCGTCGAGATCGACCGAAGGAGCGGGACCTTCCGTTGAACCCAGAACGTCACGCAGGTAGATCGACTGCCCGAGATGGCTGCCGTCCGTTCCGATCATGATCAACACGTCGCCGTCTCTCATGTCGCCGATGCGTGCCATTTTCGACCAGTCGGGTAGCAGTCCGACGCCGGCAATGGTGGGGGTCGGGAGGATGGCGATGCCGTTTGTCTCATTGTAGAGCGAAACATTGCCAGACACGATCGGGAAGTCGAGGGCGCGACAGGCTTCGCCAATGCCCTGGATCGCGCCCACGAGTTGTCCCATGATCTCCGGCTTCTCTGGGTTGCCGAAGTTCAGGTTATCGGTTGCGGCAAGCGGTTCTGCACCCGTGGCCGTAATATTGCGCCAGCACTCGGCAACGGCCTGCTTTCCACCTTCCACAGGGTCAGCTTCGACGTAGCGCGGCGTCACGTCCGACGAGAAAGCCAGCGCCTTGGTGGGATGTCCGTCAACCCTCACGACACCCGCATCGCCACCCGGGCGTTGCAAGGAGTTACCCTGAATAAAGGTATCATACTGCTCCCAGACCCAGCGGCGACTTGCCTGGTTGGGTGAACCGACCAGCTTGAGCAGTGCGACGTTGTAATCCTGCGGCTCGGCGACTTCGCTGGCGGGTAGGGGAGGGTTCCCATTGCCAGCAATCCAGGGGCGGTCATATTCTGGTGCCTCGTCGCCCAGTTCCTTGATCGGCAGGTTCGCGACTTCCTCGCCCTGATGAAGGATGCGGAAGCGCAGGTCGTCGGTCGTCTTGCCGACGATCGCAAAATCCAGGCCCCACTTGACGAAGATGGCCTTGGCCTCATCCTCCTTCTCGGGCCGGAGGACCATGAGCATGCGCTCCTGGCTTTCCGAGAGCATCATTTCATAGGCGCTCATGCGCTCCTCGCGCACCGGCACCTTGTCGAGATCGAGTTCAATTCCCAGGTCACCCTTTGCGCCCATCTCGACAGCCGAGCAGGTCAGCCCTGCCGCACCCATGTCCTGAATGGCGATGACGGCACCGGTCTTCATCAACTCGAGGCATGCCTCCAGCAGGCATTTTTCGGTAAAGGGATCACCGACCTGGACGGTTGGCCGCTTTTCCTCGATCGACTCGTCGAATTCGGCAGAGGCCATGGTGGCACCACCCACGCCGTCGCGACCGGTCTTTGCACCGAGATAGACGACGGGCAAGCCGACGCCTTCTGCCTTGGAGTAGAAGATCGCATCGGATTTCGCCAAGCCGGCAGCGAATGCGTTGACCAGGATGTTCCCGTTGTAGCGTTCATCAAACTCCACTTCCCCTCCGACCGCTGGGACGCCGAAGGAGTTGCCGTAACCGCCCACTCCGGCGACGACGCCCGAGACGAGGTGTTTTGTCTTCGGGTGATCCGGGGCACCGAAGCGTAGCGCGTTCATCGCGGCGATCGGTCGTGCTCCCATGGTGAACACGTCGCGGAGAATGCCGCCAACACCGGTCGCGGCTCCCTGGTAGGGCTCGATGTAGGAGGGGTGGTTGTGGCTCTCCATCTTGAAGACGACGCAATCGCCATCATCGATGTCGACGACGCCCGCATTCTCCCCCGGACCCTGAATGACACGCGACCCCTTTGTGGGCAGGGTGCGTAGCCATTTCTTGGATGATTTGTAGGAACAATGCTCGTTCCACATGGCCGAAAAAATGCCCAGCTCGGTAAAGGTCGGTTCGCGCCCGATCAGGTCGAGAATGCGCTGGTACTCATCCGGTTTCAGCCCATGCGAGGCGACGAGTTCAGGCGTGATCTCAATGCTGTTACGGATGTTCATGGTCTTCTCGGGCTAGGGGCGGTATCTGCCGGTCTCTTTAGCCTAAGCAGTCAAAAGGCGCGACAGGAAATTTCCCGTCGCGCCCTGCTTTTGCCGCTACCGAAATGGCGCTGAATCTAGAACTTGTAGCCGACCATGACGCCACCGCGCGAGAGGCCGTTGTTGGGGCCGTCACATAGATTCGCATGGGACGAATGCTCGAGATGCGCAATGACACTCCATCTGTCGGTGACATTGAAGCCGGCAGCCACATACTCGTGGAACAAGGCGCGGCATCCGAGCTTGGGACCGTTTCCACCATCGTCGATGTCGAGATCACCGTCATGCAACGTACCGCCGAAGCCGAGCTCCAGGAAGAAGCGGTCGGTAACATTCGCCGTCCAGGAAAAACCTGCATAGACCTGGTTAGCTTCGCCCTCTGTGGCGATTGTACCGCCCACGTGGATGCGCGGCCGTAGAAGCCTGTCCCATCCGGCCGCTTCCATGTGGCTCCACGGATCGAAAAGAAGCATGCCGGTCACGAAAGCGCCATCCTCCCCGTTGAGGTCGGAACTGTCGACGGAGGTCAGGACGCCAAACCGCGCTTCGTCGAATATCCGTCCGGTGTCCTCGACGACAGGTGCGGCCGCAATGGGTGCTTCCGACGCTGGAAGGTCTGCTGCGAAGGCACAGGTCGACGAAAGTACGGCAGCAACTGCCAAGACGGCGAAAGGTTTGTGCATCAGTTTACAAGCGCTCCCAATACGTCCGCGGTCATGATCACGCCACACTGTCACCACAGATTCGGCGAGACCTTAAGCTGGCGATACGGGCTCGTGCAACAGCTATCCGTTTTTATCGCACGGTCTCGACTCGGCGACGGCGGCACGTGACATTTTGGCTACGGCGAAGCTCAGCAGCCGGACGTCCCGCTTGCCCATTTGAGAACGTCGCGTCTGATCCGATCTCCCGACGCGCCGTCCATAAGCGGCCCAAATGCATCGAGGCGAGCGGGGCTGCCCTCGGCTTGGACCACGAGCACGGGCCTTGATTCGGGACTGTTACGAGGAACGGCAAGAATTCGAGGTCGCCCGGAGAAGGAGTTCAGCTCTGGCGCGAGCCGATAGGGCTCGAACGTGGGATCGCCTGACTTGAACCAGCACCGGTTGGCATTGACGGCGACCCGTTCCATTGTCGGTAGCGCGGCACGATCCGGAGAAGCTGGCGGCGAACGATCCGACTGGCAGGAGGTGAGGGCGAGTGCGACGGTTGCCGACAGCGATGCGACGCGGATCGCAGGATGAAGATGCATCGGATTTCCTTGTTGACGGGGAGAGTGTCCATCGCTGGCCTGTGCTGTATCAGGCTGCAATCACATCCAGGGCGGATGCAAAAATGCCCCTCCCATCAAGCCCGCCATGCGCCGCTTCGATGAGGTTCTCCGGATGCGGCATCATGCCAAGAACATTGCCTGCCGTGTTGATGACACCCGCGATATCGCTGAGCGAACCGTTTGGGTTGGTGCCGGCGGCGTATCTGAACACGATCTGGCGGTTGTCCTGCATGGACGCCAGTGTCTCTTCATCGACGAAGTAATTGCCGTCGTGGTGGGCTACGGGGCAGCGAATGACCTGGCCCTCTTCATAGGCACGTGTGAAGGCCGTGTCGGCGTTCACGACCTCGAGAAGGACTTCCTTGCAAACGAAGCGCAGCGACGTGTTGCGCATGAGCGCGCCTGGAAGGAGGCCCGCCTCGACGAGAATCTGGAAACCGTTGCAGACTCCCAGGACCTTGACGCCCTTGTCTGCTTTCTCCCGAATGGCCTGCATGACGGGCATGCGGGCGGCAATCGCCCCGCAACGGAGGTAATCGCCGTAGGAGAAACCACCCGGGATCACGATGAGGTCGACATCCGGAATGCTCGTCTCCGTTTGCCATACGGTGACAGGTGCCTGACCGGAGATCTTGGTCAGGGCATCGATCATGTCCCGATCACGGTTGAGGCCGGGGAGTTGGACGACAGCTGATTTCATGGGTGCGGCTCGAACCTTGATTGAGTTTCCTGGAGTTCACGCCACTCCAGAGTGTTTGATCCCGTCTTGTAGCGGTCGGGGATGCCCAACTCAATCGCGATCATTGTACCGCGTCTGCCAAGCACAGCCGAATGTATCACGGATACGACGCCTCAGCCGTCAGTCGAGAGCAATGGTATAATTCTCGATCACTGTGTTCGCCAGCAGCCTCTCGCACATGTCCCTGAGGCTCGCCTCTGCCGCGGCGCGATCGGTGTCGTCGAGCTCGATGTCAAACACCTTGCCTTGACGGACATGACCAACACCCTGAAAGCCGAGGCTGGCAAGCGCGCCTTCAATGGCTTTGCCCTGCGGATCGAGCACACCGTTCTTCAGCGTTACCGTTACCCGTGCCTTGATCACTGTCGTCCCCCGTCCGTTACTTCACGAGAACCGGGCCGGTGCCGCGGATCGGTTCGTTTTCGTTGATGATGCCAAGGCGGCGCGCGACTTCGGAATAGGCTTCAACCAGCCCGCCCATGTCGCGGCGGAAGCGATCCTTGTCCATCTTCTCCTTGGTTTCGATGTCCCACAGACGGCAGCTGTCGGGAGAGATTTCGTCGGCCAGGATGATGCGCATCATGTCGCCTTCGTAGAGGCGGCCGCATTCGATCTTGAAGTCGACCAGCTGGATTCCAACGCCGAGGAAAAGGCCGCTGAGGAAGTCGTTCACCCGAATGGCCAGAGCCATGATATCATCGAGTTCAGCCGGATTTGCCCAGCCGAACGCGGTGATGTGCTCTTCCGAGACCATCGGATCGTTGAGTGCATCGGACTTGTAGTAGAATTCGATGATCGAACGGGGAAGGACGGTGCCCTCCTCGATTCCAAGGCGGGTCGAAAGGGAGCCAGCGGCGACATTGCGCACCACCACCTCAAGCGGGATCATCTCCACTTCCTTGATGAGCTGCTCGCGCATGTTGAGGCGGCGGATGAAGTGCGTCGGAATGCCGATCTTGTTGAGATGGGTAAAGACGTATTCCGAGATGCGGTTGTTCAGGACGCCCTTGCCGTCGATGACGTCGTGCTTCTTCTTGTTGAACGCAGTGGCGTCGTCCTTGAAGAACTGGATCAGCGTGCCGGGTTCGGGACCCTCGTACAGGATCTTGGCCTTGCCTTCGTATATACGGCGGCGACGGTTCATTTCTTATTGTCTCATTGTTGGCGCCTCGTGGCGCAGTGAAAGGTGGTTGAGCGGTCCCATAACGGAAAAGATCGAGAATCACAATGATGCGATTCCTCCGTGGCTGGGGAGCAATGACCCGTTGACAGAGGTAGACTTCCCAGCGGCAAAGCGATGTCTTTCCGTGCTGAGGAAACCCTGCCTCTTTGGCCTAGCCAACATATCCGGGCGCGTCGATAGCTAGGCGATGAATCCGGCATGATTTCGGCGCCTGACATGGCAGGATGCGCTTTGACAAATCGCATTGCACTTTCGGAACGCTTTTGATTTATGGACCTACGAGAACCGATTACGGGGAGTTAAGTCATGACCAGCATGAAAGACCGCGAACGCGCATTCGAGAACAAGTTTGCGCTCGACGAAGAGCAGAAGTTCAAGGCCGTCGTGCGGCGGAACAAGCTCGTCGGCCGCTGGGCCGCCGAACTCCTGGGACGCGATGCCGACGCGTATGCACAGGAGGTCGTCGAAGCGGATTTCCAGGAGGCGGGTGAAGAGGACGTGTTCCGCAAGCTGCGCGCCGATTTCAATGCCGCTGGCGTCTCGATCTCCGACGAAGACATCCGCCAGAAGATGTTCGCCTATCTGCAGGACGCCGTTGCTGAGGTGAAGCAGTAAGCTTCACCTCAACCTATCCGCGCGAAAGCCGCGTCGGTCGCCGACGCGGCTTTTTCGTGCGGGTCAGGCCTTCAGGCGAGACAGGAACTGGGCGAAGACCATGGTGCCTTCGGGCCATGGGCCGTGTCCGCTCTCCGCGTTGATATGTCCCGATTCTCCGGCGTCGATCAGCAACGATCCCCAGGCGGCAGCGATGTCGTCAGCGTGTTCGTAGGAGCCGAACGGGTCGTTGCGGCTGGCGATGGTCACCGTCGGGAAGGGTAAGGGATCGCGCGGATAGGGGCCAAAGCTCATCAGGTGACGGGGACGCACGGCAGGATTGTCAACCTCGGGCGGCGCTACGAAGAAGGCGCCGACAACCTGCTTCCTGAACAGTGGGATCGCGTGGACCGCCGAGGGGATGCCGAGAGAATGGGCCACGAGGACTACCGGCTGCGTTGCCGCATTCACCTCCTCGGCAACCTTCGCCACCCAGTCCTCGCGTACCGGCTTTGACCATTCCGCCTGTTCAACCCGGCGCGCGGTGGAAAGTTTGGCCTCCCAACGGCTCTGCCAGTGATCGGGCCCGGAATTGGTGTAACCCGGAATGATGAGAATTTCGGCTTCTGATGCTTTCATGATGGCGCCGATTTGAGAAACCGAATGGCTGAAGTCAAGGGCCAGAGCCGTAACAGGAGCCCGGTGGGGGCGCTCCAGACGCTGATCCGTGTATGCAGGTAGTCTCCCCGTAACCGGTGGATGCCGGCGACTAGGTCTCGCCGAACACCCGGCGGAAGATGGTATCCACATGCTTGGTATGATAGCCGAGATCGAACTTCTCGCGGATATCTTCCTCGGAAAGCGCCGCCCGCACTTCTTCGTCGGCCAGCAGTTCCTCCAGGAAGTCCTTGCCCTGTTCCCAAACCTTCATGGCGTTGCGCTGTACCAGGCGATAGGCGTCTTCACGCGACACACCGGCCTGCGTCAGAGCCAGAAGCACACGCTGTGAATGAACAAGTCCGCGGAACTTGTTCATATTGTTGATCATGTTCTCCGGGTAGACCAACAGCTTGTCGATGACGCTGGTCAGGCGTGCCAGCGCGAAGTCCAAGGTTACCGTGGCATCGGGGCCGATCATTCGCTCGACCGACGAGTGCGAAATATCGCGCTCGTGCCAGAGTGCGACGTTCTCCATGGCCGGCATGGCATAGGAACGGACCATTCGCGCCAATCCCGTCAGATTCTCCGTCAGCACCGGATTCCGCTTGTGCGGCATGGCGGAGGAACCCTTCTGGCCCGGCGAGAAATACTCCTCGGCCTCCAGAACCTCAGTTCGCTGCAGGTGGCGGATCTCGATGGAGAGACGCTCGATCGACGAGGCGATCACTGCAAGCGTCGAAAAATACATGGCATGGCGGTCGCGTGGGATCACCTGGGTGGAAACCGGCTCCGCCTTCAGTCCCATCGCCGCTGCTACGTGTTCTTCAACGCGCGGGTCGATGTTGGCGAAAGTGCCGACGGCGCCGGAGATCGCACAGGTTGCGATTTCATCCCGAGCGGCCATCAGCCGGGTCTTGTTGCGGTCGAACTCGGCATAGGCCTGGGCCAGCTTCACGCCGAAGGTGGTGGGCTCGGCGTGAATTCCGTGGCTTCGTCCTATGGTCACCGTGTCCTTGTGTTCAAAGGCGCGCCGCTTCAGTGCTTCGAGCAACTTGTCCATACCCGCCAGCAGCAGGTCGGTGGCGCGGACGAGCTGGACGTTGAAGCAGGTGTCGAGCACGTCGGAGGAGGTCATTCCCTGATGGATGAAGCGACTGTCGGGACCGACGAACTCCGCCAGATGGGTCAGGAACGCGATGACATCATGCTTTGTCACCGCCTCGATCTCGTCAATTCGATCAACGTCGAAGGTCGCGGAGCCACCCTTCTCCCAGATCGTTTCCGCAGCAGACTTGGGGATGACCCCGATCGCCGCCAGGGCATCGCAGGCATGCGCCTCGATCTCGAACCAGATGCGGAATTTCGTCTCCGGCGACCAGATCGCGACCATATCGGGGCGGGAATAGCGGGGGATCATGGGCAGAGGCCTTCCATCGACAGCAGGGGTGGGGCCGCTTTAGCAAGAACCGGCCTGAAGCTCAATCTCGGGTCTGTCAGACCGTGCGAGCGGCAGCCCGCAGAGCCTGGATGCGTTCCCGGTAGCTCTCGACGCTGTTGCCCTGGAAGACTGCAGAACCCGCCACGAAGACATTGGCGCCGGCTGCCGCCACTGCACCGATCGTCTCCGGCGTAATGCCACCATCCAGCTGCAACTCGATCGGCCGGTGGCCGATCATGGCCTTGGCAGCCCGGGTCTTCTCGACCATGGCGGGAATGAACTTTTGGCCGCCGAAGCCTGGATTGACGCTCATGATCAGAATGAGGTCGATCTCGTCGAGAACGTTTTCCAGCAGGGATAGTGGCGTCGCGGGATTGAGTGTGACTCCGACCTTCTTCCCGAGGGTACGTATCGTCTGCAACGACCGGTGCAGGTGTGGACCGGATTCCGCGTGGACGGTGATGCCGTCGCAGCCGGCCTTGGCGAAGGATTCGAGGAACGGATCGGCCGGCGTGATCATCAGGTGACAGTCGAAGAACGCCTTGGTATGCGGACGAAGGGCCTTGATCACATCGGGACCATAGGAAATGTTCGGCACGAAGTGACCGTCCATGACGTCCAGGTGGATCCAGTCCGCGCCTGCCTCGACCACGTCACGCACCTCCTGTCCAAGTTTTGCGAAATCTGCGGCGAGGATGGACGGGGCGATACGGATGGGCAGGGTGGTCATGGGTGTCTCCAGCTATTCCGAGGCCCTGTATCACCGCCGCCGCTTGGGAACAATCATTCCGTCGGCGGGGCGACCGCGACGAAACGGCCGCCTTGCCACTGCTGCAGCCGAAATGGATTCTGGACGAGTTGCTGACCGGTATCGAATTCCACGGGTCCGATCACCGTGCCAAATTCGCGGTCGACAAGCCGCGCGGCAAGACTTTGGGACTGCTCTCCAGACAGCGCTGCTGCCACTATCTCGATCGCCGCATAGGCAGGGAGGGTATAGCCGTCCGGCTCGACGTTTGCTGCCCGCAGCGAGTCCGTGACGTCAGCGGCAGAGGGAAGCTCGGAGTAGTCGGGCAGGGCGGCGGTCAGGACGCCTTCCCGCAGCGGAACGGGGCGGTTTGCGGCGCGCATGGTGTCGCCGGCAAGGATCGTCAGCGGAATGCCTTCGACCTCTGCGTCGCGGGCTATCACCGAGACATCGTTCCTGTCTCCGCCAACAATGAGATGGGTTGCACCAGCCTTCGAAAGCCTGCGAACAAGGGCAACCTGCTGCTCCTGGCCCGGCCGGTAGGTATCGACGAAAACCGGTGAGATGCCACCCTGCTCGATTGCCTCGCGGATGGCGCTGGCCAGTTCACGGCCGTAGATCGTGCCATCGTCTATGATGGCAACCGGCTCCGCCTTCCATCGCTCCAGTACCGTCTGCGAAATCGCTTGGGCCTCGTCATCCTCGCCTGGCGCCATGCGAAAGAGCGGCCATTGTTCCCTAAGTGCATCTTCCATGAGGATGTCGGATCGCACAGCGACAGTCAGCGCGGGGATCCCGGCCTCGGCAAGTGCGGGCATGAGCGTGGATAATGATTCTGTGCAGAGGAAGCCGACCGCTGCCACCGCGTCAGCCTCGCGCATCCGGGCCGCCAGATCCGTGTTCGTGCCTGCCTCGCAAGGCTCGTCCAGCGCCAGCGCCGTATGTCCGGCTGCTTCCGCAGCTGCGCGCGCACCTTGAAGGATCTGGCCGCCGAGCATTGCATATGGGCCCGTTTGCGGTGCGACGACCGCGATCGTCTCCGCTTTGGCCAGAAGCGGCACAAGTAATGCCGCGGCGGCAATCATGCTGGTGGGGCGGATGCGCATGCTATTCCCATTCCTTCTTTCCAAGACATTTAGCTGTCCGATGCTGGGGATCAAAGCAATTTGCGGGATGCGGGCGCAACGCGGGGTGCGGATAGCCGTAGACAAGGCGAGAAGAGAACGCCATATCGGGCTGACGCTGAACGCTCGCAGTCTTCGGAGAGGCATTTGACACGACAGCAGCTTGATCCCGCGACCTATCGGAACGGGATGGCACTTTACGCTGGACACGTCCAGGTGGTCACGACCGAACATCAGGGTGTAAGGCGAGGGGTGACGGTCACGGCAGCCTGCTCTGTCTCGGACAATCCGCCGACCCTCCTCGTCTGCCTCAACGCAAGCAATCCTGGCAACGAGATCTTTGCGGAAAGCGGAGTATTCACGCTCAATTCGCTGGCTGCGCACCACGAGCAATTGGCAACCGGATTCGCCGGGCTTGCTGGGGGCTCCGTCGCGGATCGTTTCGCCTTGGGGGAATGGGAATCCCTGGAGACGGGGGCGCCGGTGCTCTCGGATGCGCTTGTTGCCTTCGATTGCCGTATCACTGAAATCCGTCCCGCCTCGACGCATTTCGTCATGTTCGGCGAGGTCTTGGCCATGCATTTCGGCCCGCGCAATCCGGCGCTGATCTATCTGGACCGGGGCTTCCGCACGCTCTAGACTGTGTCTTCAGGAGGAGACATGACGCAAGACGGCAGAGCGCCCCTACCAGCCTCGATCGACGAAACTATCGCCCTCCTCGAGGCTCACGACTACCTTGTGGAGCGGAGGCTTGCGACGGTTGTTTTCCTCGCCTTGCGGATGAAGCGGCCCCTTTTCCTGGAAGGCGAAGCCGGCGTAGGAAAGACGGAAGTTGCCAAGACCCTTGCCGCGGCACTGGACCGGCCGTTAATCCGCCTGCAATGCTACGAGGGTCTCGACGTTGCATCAGCCGTCTACGAGTGGAACTATCCCGCCCAAATGCTGGAGATCCGCCTGTCGGAGGCGGCAGGTGTCCGCGATCGCGAGCGGCTCGAGACGGATATTTTTGCCGAAAAGCACCTGATTCGGCGCCCTGTACTGCAGGCGCTCGGACAGCCGGGCATGGCCGCACCGGTCTTCCTTATCGACGAACTCGACCGGACCGACGAGGCGTTCGAGGCGTTCCTGCTGGAGGTTCTGTCTGACTTCCAGGTGACGATTCCCGAGCTCGGCACGATCAAGGCCGCCGAACCGCCGATCGTCATCATTACCACCAACCGGACACGCGAGATCCACGACGCTCTCAAGCGCCGCTGCCTCTATCACTGGGTGGACTATCCCGACGCAGCACAGGAGCTGGAAATCATTCGGCGCAAGGTTCCGGGATGCGCGGATGCGCTGTCCCGGCAGCTGGTCGGCTACGTCCAGCGGCTGCGCAGCCTGGATCTCTTCAAGAACCCGGGTGTCGCGGAGACCATCGACTGGGCAACGGCACTGACGGAACTGGACAAGCTTGCGCTGGATCCGGAGACCATTTCCGATACCCTCGGCACATTGTTGAAGTACCAGGACGATATCGCTCGCATCCAGGGAGACGAGGGCAAGCGGTTGCTTTCGGATGTGAAGGCAGAGCTTCTCGCGGCGGGATGAAGCATGCAGGCCTCGCTGGAACAGCATCAGGGTAACACTGCAAGCCGGCACTCCGGGAGTGGAAAGCTGGCGGACAATGTCGTCCATTTCTCACGGGTGCTGAGGAGAGCAGGGCTCAAGACCGGGCCGGGTGATGCCGCCGATGCGATCAATGCCATCGAGGCGATCGGCCTGGGCTGTCGGGATGAATTCCACGCTGCATTATCTGCAGTATTCGTCCGACGGCGCGAGGATCAGCCGGTCTTCGACGAGGCCTTCGAACTCTTCTGGCGCTCGCGCGATCTGGTCGGGAAGATGATCGCGCTCATGTCGCCGAAGGCTGCCGACAATCGTGAAAAGGGCAAGCCGAAGCCCGGTAACAGCCGAGTTGCCGATGCGCTGACCAAGTCTCCGGCGAGTTCGCAGGCGAAAAAGGAGATGCCCGAGCTTGATGTCGATGCGCGGCTCACCGCTTCTAGTCGTGAAATGCTGAAGCGGATGGACTTCGCCCAGATGTCGGCTGCCGAGCTTGCCATGGCGCGCCGGGAAATCGCCCGCCTCGTGACGCCGTTCGGCGAGTACCCGACACGGCGGTTCGAGCCCGCGGCCTCGGCCAGCCGGATCGACCCGCGGGCAACCATGCGGTATGCGATGCGCAGCGGCGGAGGCCTCATCCTCCCACGCTACCGCCGACGCAGGAAGTTGCCTCCACCCCTGGTCGTCCTTGCCGACATATCGGGTTCCATGAGTCAGTACACGAGGGTCTTCCTGCACTTTCTCCATGCTCTCTCGGAGCGGCGACAGCGGGTACATATCTTCCTCTTCGGCACTAGGCTCACGAACGTGACGCGGTATCTGCGCAGGCGCGATCCGGACGAGGCTGTCAGTGCTTGCGCGGATGCGGTTCCCGACTGGTCGGGAGGCACACGCATCGGGGCGACTCTGGGGGAATTCAACCGGCTCTGGTCGCGGCGCGTGCTCGGCCAGGGAGCCGTGGTCCTGCTCATCACCGACGGTCTGGAACGGGAGGGCGTAAAGGAACTGGAACGGGAGGCGGATCGCCTGCATCGGTCATGTCGCCGGCTGGTCTGGCTTAATCCGCTGCTCCGCTTCGACGGGTTCGAAGCACGGGCGCGAGGGGTGAGGGCGATCCTGCCTCATGTCGACGAGTTGCGCCCTGTCCATAACCTCCAATCGGTCGCCGATCTTGCGCAGGCGCTGAGTGGGGATATTTCCAGAAGCGGCGATCCGCGCCGTTTCCTGACTTCAGGAGCTACAGCATGAGCGACCTTCAACCGCTTGATCCACTCGTCACGGCCGAACGATGGCATGCGGAAGGTCGTTCGGTTGCCGTCGCCACGGTCATCCAGACCTGGGGCTCCGCACCACGTCCCGTCGGAAGCCACCTAGTCGTCGACGGTGAAGGCAACTTCGAAGGCTCCGTTTCCGGCGGATGCGTGGAGGGCGCAGTCATCGGCGAGGCGCAGGAGGTCATCGCTACGGGCCATTCGAAGATGCTGGAATTCGGTGTCGCCGACGAGACGGCTTGGCGCGTTGGTCTCTCCTGCGGCGGGACGATCCGGATCCATGTCGAAAGGCTCGGCTGATGCGGATCGAATCGCTTCATGCTCTGAATGTCGCACGACGGGGTCGGGAGGCAGCGATCCTCGTGACCGACCTCGATGGCCAGGGTGAGCAGGTCATGCTGGAGGGGCAGCCGGTAGCCGGGTCATTGGGAGAGGCGGTCTCGGCTGCCTTTCGCAGTGGCGGAAGCAGCATTGTGGACGTTGCAGGGCGGGAACTCTTTCTGAATGTCTACCTGCCGCCGCCGCGGATAGTCGTCATCGGGGCGGTACATATCAGCCAAGCCCTGTCCCGTATCGCTCCGGTGGCCGGTTACGATGTGACGATCATCGATCCACGTACGGCATTCGCAACGGATGAGCGTTTCGCCGGAGCCGATCTCGTCGCGGAGTGGCCGGAGGACGTTCTGGCGACGCGGCCGCTCGATGCCTATACCGCCGTTGCGGCGGTGACGCATGATCCAAAGATCGACGATTTTCCGCTCGCGGAGGCGTTGAAGCACAAGTGTTTCTACGTTGGCGCGCTCGGGAGCCGCAAGACCCACGCCCAGCGGGTAGATCGCCTACGGCGACAGGGGCTGACCGAGGAACAGATTGGAAGGATTGCTGCGCCGATCGGAATCGATATCGGCGCGGCAAACCCCTCCGAGATAGCCGTGGCCATCCTGGCGCAGATCGTCCAGGCCTTCCGCCAGCGCAACCTCGTCCCCGGAGCCTAGCGTGCAGTTCGGACCGGTTCCCACAGAAAGTGCCGAAGGATGCATCCTCGCCCACAGCCTCCAGCTGGCGGGTGGGCGGATACCCAAGGGAACGATCCTGACGCCCGATCATATCGAGGCCATAGAGAAGGGCGGCATCGAGAACGTCACGGTGTGTCGCCTCGAGCCGGGCGATGTGCTTGAAGACGATGCCGCGAGCGCAGTCGCGCAAGCGCTTGACACCCCCCATACACGTCAGTCTGAAGCCACGACAGGGCGTGTGAACATCTATTCGACAGAGAACGGCCTCTTTATTGCCGATCGCACCACCGTCGATTCGCTCAACCGGATAGATCCCGGCATCACGCTTGCCACGATCGCCGACCATTCTGCGGTCACGGCGGGCGCCATGGTGGCGACGGTGAAGATCATCCCGCTCGCCGTCGCGTCTTCCAAGGTCGAGGCCGCCGCTCAGTTGGTCCGGGGATCAACCGCCTTCTCGTTCAGGCCTTACCGTCCGCACCGGGTAGTGTTGATCGCCACGGCTCTCCCGACGCTGAAACCGTCCGTCATGGATCGTACGGCCCGTCTTCTAGCGCAACGACTGGAACCTTCGGGAAGCAGTGTTCACCGGGAGGAACGCGTCGCCCATGATACCGGGGAAGTCGCTGCGGCGCTTGTGGATGTGACGGCGTCGGGTGAAGAACAGCCGGACCTCATCGTGATCTTCGGAGCGTCCGCCGTGGCGGATCCGGACGATGTCATTCCCGCCGCCATTCGTGCATCAGGTGGGAGAGTAGAGCAGGTGGGAATGCCGGTGGATCCCGGCAACCTCCTGGTCCTCGGTGCTATCGGGGACATCCCGGTCATAGGAGCTCCCGGTTGCGCCCGGTCGCCGAAGGAAAACGGGTTCGATTGGATACTGAACCGTATCCTGGCCGGAGAAAGACCAAGGTCCTTCGACATCACCGGCATGGGGGTAGGGGGACTGCTGATGGAGATACCTGAACGGCCGAGGCCGCGCGATGCGGTGCAGGCGACGGAAGGCGAGGCGGTGACCGTTGGGGCATTGCTGTTGGCGGCTGGACAGGCGCGGCGCATGGGCGAGGGTGGACCGCACAAGCTGCTGGCGTCCTTCGGGGGCGTGCCGCTGGTGCGACGAAGTGCCGAAACGCTGCTCGCAGCCGGGCTAAGGCCGGTCGTCGCGGTGACCGGTCACCGGCACGAGAAAATCGAGGCGACGCTTGCAGGCGTGGACGTGAAGACCGTCTTCAATCCGGACTATGCATCTGGCATGGCGAGTTCACTGGTGACGGGCTTGTCGTCCCATGGTGTCAGCAGTTGCGAAGGCGTCCTCGTCATGCTGGCAGATATGCCGGCAGTTTCGGTGACGCATATTTCACGGATGGTCGAAGCCTTTCGAAACGCCGGAGGACAGGCTGTCGTCCGCGCCGTCCATGACGGCAAGCGAGGCAATCCGATCATCCTTCCGCACGCGACCTTCGAGGCCGTGCGGAAGCTCCAGGGGGATGTCGGCGCCCGTTCGATCGTGGAGAACTGCGGCCTTCCCACCATCGATATCGAGATTGGCCGCGCGGCGCATATCGACGTCGATACTCCGGAAGCCGTCGTCGCAGCAGGAGGCATCCTCGGGGACTGAAACAATGAATAATGATGCTATCGAGGAAATGTTCGAGCCTCTGGGGCCCGTCACTGTCAGGCGCATGTTCGGTGGCAAGGGCATCTATCATCAGGGTATGATTATCGCGCTCGAATTGTCCGACGGCGAACTGCTCCTCAAGGCGGATGCCACGAGTGCCGCGGAATTCCGCGCTGCCGGCGCTCGGCAGTGGACATATGAAAGCAAGAAGGGAAAAGCGGCCGCCATGCCCTACTGGACCATTCCCGACGAAGCTCTCGATGACCCAGATATTCTACAAAAGTGGCTGCGTCTGGCTTACGAGGCGGCGTTGCGGGCCCAAAGCCCGACCTAGTTCAGGCGCGCGATCTAAGCGCCGCAAAGGCTTCCGAGGCGAAGACAGAGAGGGGGAATGGTGGCTCGTCCGGATCGAACCATCCAATCTCGGAGAGCTTGTCCGGCTCCGTCAGGCTTGCTTCGCCCGAGAAGTCACGCGTCACGTAGATCAGCGAGACCCAGTGCTGGCGATCCGCCTCGATGATCTGTTCAGTGATGCAAAGCGATTCGACGCTGCCGATCTGCAGACCGGTTTCCTCTTCGGCCTCCCGGCGCGCGGCCACCGCAGCAGGCTCCATGGGCTCCACCTTGCCGCCAACGATGTTCCAGTGGCCCGCTTCAGGCGCACGTAGCCTGCGGCAGAGCAAAACCTTGCCTTCACCATTGAGGATCACGAGGCCAGTACCAACCCCCGGAAAATCAATGCCGGGTCTTGCGGATGCCACGATGATTCAGGCCTTGCCGGCGTTGGCGACGATCAGCATGAAGGCGGGGATATCGTCACCGAAGCCGATAGGTGTCGGACCGTCGTCATGGTCGCGGCGATGGCGAGAGCGGCGATCACGGCTGTCGTCATTGGCAGGGTTGGGACGGCTTGCCCGAGCTGTCGGCTGCGACCTTCTCTCGTTCCGGCGCTCTGGTCCGTTCTGCTCCTGGCTCGCTTCCACTGCAACCTCTTCAGCTGTTTCTATCTCTGCGGCCTGCTCCGGCTTCGGCGCCGACTCGCTGCGCTTGCCACGTCCGCGATCCTTGTCGCGACTGCGGTCCTTTGCCTGACCGCGGCCCTTGCGACCACGGTCGCTGTCATGGCTTTCCATCGGCGCGGGCAGTTCCGAAAGGTCGCCGCGCAACCATTCGATCGTCTTGTCGATCAGTTTCTCGATCGCATCGAGATACTTGGCATCCGATCGTGTCACCAGCGTGAAGGCTTTGCCGGATCGGCCCGCCCGGCCGGTGCGACCGATGCGATGCACATAATCTTCGGCATGGATCGGCACATCGAAGTTGAACACGTGGCCAACGTCCGGAAGGTCAAGTCCTCGCGCTGCGACGTCAGAGGCAACCAGCAACTGTATTTCGCCGTCGCGGAAGCTCTGCAGCATGGTGGTGCGCGAACGCTGATCCATGTCCCCGTGCAGGGCGCCGACGGAGAATCCGTGACGCTCGAGCGAGCGGAACAGGTCAGCCACGTCCTTCTTGCGGTTGCAGAAGATGATGGCGTTCTTCAGGTCTTCCTGTTCCTTGATGAGATCGCGCAAGGTCGCGCGCTTCTCATAGTCCTTGTTGTGGGCGGCGACGAGGCGCTGAGTCACGGTGGTTGCTGTCGAAGATGGCAGCGAAACCTCGACACGTTCCGGATTCTGCAGGAAGCGGTCGGCAAGCTTCTGGATCTCCGGCGGCATGGTAGCTGAGAAGAACAGGGTCTGGCGCGTGAACGGGATCATCTTGGCGATCCGTTCAATATCCGGGATGAAGCCCATGTCGAGCATACGGTCAGCTTCGTCGATGACGAGAATTTCCACTCCGGTCATCAGCAGTTTGCCGCGTTCGCAGTGGTCGAGCAGCCGGCCAGGCGTGCAAATCAGCACGTCCGCGCCCCGTTCGAGCTTGCGGTTCTGCTCCTCAAAGGAGACGCCGCCGATCAGCAGGGCTACGTTGAGCTTGTGGTTCTTGCCGTACTTCTCGAAGTTCTCCGCGACCTGGGCCGCGAGTTCGCGGGTCGGCTCCAGGATGAGCGTGCGCGGCATGCGGGCGCGGGCGCGGCCCTTCTCCAGAAGGGTCAGCATGGGCAGGACGAACGACGCCGTCTTTCCCGTTCCAGTTTGAGCTATGCCGCAGATATCCCGGCGTTGAAGCGCGTGCGGAATTGCACCCAACTGAATTGGCGTCGGCGTGGTATAGCCGGCGTCGGTGACGGCGGAGAGGACTTTCTGGCTCAGGCCAAGATCAGCAAATGTAGTCAAAGGGAAATCTGTTTCCGTTCCGGTTCTTCATAGAACACACTGGTCGGCGCACAGCGCGTGCCCAACATCTGGCGGCGAAATAAGGGTAAATGACCGGAAAGTCAAGGAAACACGGGAGGTTTGCTGCAAGCGTGGTGAATGCGCGTGCTTAAGATGCAGCGAAGGCCGAAACTGAAATCCTGTCAGTTAAGATAGCTGGTCAACTTCATGCCGGCGTTTAGAAAGTGCACGGGGTCTACGGCCTGACCGTGTCGCCGAACCTCGTAGTGAACGTGTGGCCCGGTCGATCGGCCGGTCGTTCCGGCACGGCCGATCACGTCTCCCGCGGAAACCCGGTCGCCCTTCTTGACGAGCAGCTTGGAAAGATGGCCGAAGCGCGTGGTGATACCGTGGCCGTGGTCGATCTCGACCAGATTTCCGTAACCGCCCGAATATTCGGCTGCGATCACTGTGCCGGCACCGGTGCTGACGACCTTTGCGCCGGTCGACGCCTGAAAATCGATGCCTGCATGAAAGGCGAGGCGTCCGAGGAACGGGTCTATGCGATTGCCGTAGCGACTGGTGATCGACTTTCCGGGGGCCGGATTGCCGTAGGGCAGGGTGAGGGCTGTGCCGCGAAGGGTCTCCAGCCGGTTCAGGGCAGCGTCGAGTTCCTCGACCGAAGTCTCGAATGCATCGCTAAGGGGCTCCGGTTCGATGAAGGGCCCGCCCAATCCCGTGTCGTCATCGTTCACAAGGGCATCCACGTCGATGCCGGTCCGCTTCATGATTCTGGCGATTTGGGATGCAGTTTCAGATGCGTCGACGGTCAGCGCCTCTATGCTGGCCAACTGGTTCTGTTCGAGGAGCTGCAGCGACTGCGACATGTCGGCGAACACCCGATCCGCCTGTTCCGAACGCCCTTCGCGCAAGGGTGCATAGGCAAGCGTGGGAACATTGTCGGGGAGAGTAGTCTCGTCTTTCCCGAGAAGTGCGAGGATCGCGTCACTTGCTTCTGTAAGCGATGCTTCGCGCTCATCTTCGGCACGTTTGACGGAGACCGGCGGCGCCGTAAGTCCGACTTCCGCGGCCCGATCGTATAGATCGCCGAGCTTTCCGTGCCGGAAGAATAGCGCGTTCTGCTGCTCCAGGAGCTTCTCCACCTTCTGATCGATCAGCTGCTGGTCCATCATTTGCCGGGAGGTGACCCGGTCGAGCTGTGCCCTGAGGACGGATATGCGATCCTCGTAATCGCGTTGCATGCGATTCTGTCGTGCCAGCGTCGCGTTGATGAGGTCGTCCCGGAGGACGAGGTATCCGGTTGCCGCAAGGTAGCCGAGCGTGAAAACTGCAAGAAAGATTGCGGCAGCCGCCGTCATCCAGGGGCGAATGGTCACGTGGCGGACTTTTTCGCCACTGGCAAGGATCAAGACGTGCTCGACCCTCTCGCGACCAAATGCTTTTTTGTTTGCGGAAACTACCAAGACGCTGCCCCACCATCCGACCCAAGGTCATCCGATGGCGGGATTACACCCGATTAAGGTTAATGGACCGTTGATTACGGACATTGAAGAGAGGTGCCGGCTCAGTCGCCTCTGAGCGCCTTGAGCACCTCCTCCGCATGACCCGCGACCTTTACCTTCGGCCAGACGGCGCGGATGCGGCCGTCACCCCCTATGAGGAAGGTGGCGCGCTCAACGCCCATATAGCTGCGTCCATACATGCTTTTCTGCACCCAGACGCCATAGGCCTCTGATGTCCGACTTTCCTCGTCGGAAGCGAGGATGACGCGCAGACCATGTTTGGCCACGAACTTGTCGTGCCTCGCGACCGAATCGGGTGAAACACCGATGATGGACGTATTCAACGCCTCGAATTCGGGGAGCATGGCGGTGAAGGCAACCGCCTCCGCCGTGCAACCGGTAGTGTCGTCCTTCGGATAGAAGTACAGGACGACGTTCCGCCCCCGAAGGTCGCGAAGGGAGATCGTGCCGCCGCCGTCACGCGGCAAGGTGAAATCAGGGGCATGGTCGCCGATACTCGGCTTCGTCATGATCGTCCTTTCTTTCGCCAGCATTTTGAATCATCAGGCGCTCATTCGTGTATACTAGTTTGACCGGAAAACAGATCAGTCACCGGCAAGAAGGTGAGCATACTCTCTGATGTCGGAAATCCGGGGCGAAAAAGTCAGCTTCAACAAGAAGGACATAACGCCGCTCGATCATCTTCCATCCGCCCAGGCGGAGGATGCCATCATCGTCCACTGCCCGCCGCCCCGATCGCGGGTCCGCCGGATCGGCCGGACGCTGGTACTCTTGGCAATGCTCGTTCTGACGGCGATCGGCAGTTCTATCTTTGCCATCGAGGGTGGGGTCGTCGACGGTACGCTCTCGACCCGCGCAACAAACGCACTGAACGATGCGATAGGCCCTCGCTACGCGGCATCGGTCGGGTCAGCCGCGATTCGATTCGATTCCGACTTCCGCCTCGCGATCGAAGCGCGGGACGTGGATATCATCGAGCAGGCGACCGGCGTGCGCCTCACCAGAACTGCGGCGATGCGCATGGCCATCGATCCGTTGGCACTGCTGGCCGGTCGTGTTTCGATCAGGCACATGGAGGCCGATGGAATCCATGTGGACACGGGCGCATTGCCCTCGGGCGAGCCCATGGCGTTGTCGCAGGTGCGGGTCGACAAGCTGCCTGGCCTTTTGGAGCAGGCGTTCCAGAGACTGGACGAAGCTCGAGGGCTAATGGCGCGGACCGGAACCCAATCCATCAGGATATCTGGTGTCGAGGTTCTGCTGCCTGCGGGGCCGGGGCGCGATCCGCTGACCTTGCAGGTCGATGAACTGGATCTCGCATATTCCGAGCCCGGTGAGATCGCGGTGACGGGAGAGGTGCGCCTTGACGGGCAGCCCGCCGAACTGGTTGCGCGCGCTTCGGTCGTGGATGGAGTTACCTCCGCGCTCTCCGCGACACTGAGCGAGCTCGAGGTCACGCCCTTCCTGCTGAGACGAGCGGATAACGGCGCAGCTCGTGACGGCGTGCAAGGCACGGTCGACGTCGATCTCTCCGCAGTCAGGGCACGTGAATCCACACCTCCGGCGATCACCGCCACGGTGCGGAACTCGCCCGGGCTCTTCTATTTCGACGGAATAGAGCAGGAATTGTCCGGCGGCGCGATCAATGCTGCCTATGACTTCTCGAAGCATTCACTCGAACTGCTCCAGTCGGAAATTCGGTTCGGGCCAACAGTCCTTCCGTTCGTCGGTGCCGTCATCGACCTCGATCGACTTGTGCCGGGGGAAACTCGTCCCGGCTTCGGTATCAATCTGCTGGTCAGTGGTGGGCGGGCAGTTGCCGAAGGCTCCCCCGAAGAACCGACGACCTTCGATCTGCGCGCCGGGGGGCACTACCTTGCCGTGGAGCGGGAACTGCAATTCGACGACATGCTGGTATCGAGTCCCCAGGGGACCATGGCCGGGTCACTCAAGGTGCGCTTTGGAGATGAGTCGCCGGAGATCAGCTTCGGCGCAAGGTTGCCGAGCATGCAGGTCACGGGGGTGAAGCAGCTATGGCCTTTCTGGATGGCCCGCAAGGCGCGCGAATGGGCGACCCAGAACATGTTCGGCGGTACGGTCACGAATGGATCGCTGGCGGTGTTTATTCCTGCCGGAAGGATGAAAGGACCGGGTCATCCGCTGGAACTGGACGATGACGAATTGCAGATCAGCTTCGCCATCAACGACGCCCGAATGAACATGCCAGGCCAGATCCCGCCGCTCCGGGATGTTGAAGGTCGTTTCGACCTGCGTGGCGAGGTCATGAACGTCGACATTGCTTCCGCCGCCTCCTACTTTCCGTCAGGCAGGTCAGTCACCGTCCGCGACTCGCGCTTTGTGCTGCCTTCGACCTATGCAAAACCCTTGATGGGCGACCTGTCGCTTCAAGTTTCAGGGGCCGCCGATGCGATCGCCGAGCTTGCAGATTTCCAGCCGTTGAATGCGCTGAAGGAAACCGATTTCGCTCCGGAGGATTTCTCAGGATCTGCAAGTGCGAAAGTGACGGCTCGATTCGGGTTGATCTCTGAACACCAGCCACCTGAGCCGACATGGAACACTGAAATTCAACTGAACGACGTGAACGTTGCGCAGCCGTTCTCCGGGCGGTCGATCAGTGACGTATCGGGCGTCCTGCGGGTCGACCCCCAGGCGGCCCGCCTGGAGGCGAGGGTGACCATCGACGATGTCCCTGCGGAGATCGCACTGGTTGAGCCTGTCGGGACGCGATCGACGGTGGCCAGGGAGCGGGTGGTGAAGGCGACGCTCAACAACGCTCAGCGCGACGTGTTGACGCCGGGCCTCGAAGACATCGTCAACGGCTCGATGAAGGCCGAAGTGCGCCTTCTCGACAACGATCGACAGAGCCTCAAGCTTGACCTGACGAACGCCACCCTGTCTGTCCCCGGCATAGGCTGGAGCAAGGGAAGTGGCATCCCGGCACGGGCGACATTCGATGTCGTGAAGGACGGAGAAACGGACCGGATCGAGAACTTCGAACTGAGCGGGGAAGGGTTTGGTGCGCAAGGAAGCCTGACCCTGCAGGATGGCGCGCTACAGACGGCTCAGTTTTCCAGGATGCGACTGTCGCCGAGTGACGACTTCGCGGCCAGCGTGAAGCGACAACGTGGGGGTCTGCATGTGACGGTGACCGGTTCATCAGCCGACATGCGGCCCGTGCTTCGCCAGTTGCGCTCATCGGGCGAATCAGATGATGGCGCGGATATGGACGTCACGGTGGAGCTGAAGCTCGACCAGGCGATAGGCTTCAACGACGAGAGGCTCCGAAACGTATCGATGCTGTTTTCCGCCGCTGGCGGGACCGTCTCGGCAGCTGATCTCTCGGCGGTCACGAGCAGTGGCGAAGCGGTCGTCAGCCGTATGCAGCAAGGGAACACGATTTCGCTGACCAGTGGTGATGCGGGCGCCGTGGCGCGCTTTGCGGATCTCTATAACAGGATGCGAGGCGGTCTGCTGAACCTCACGCTGAGGGCGCAGGAAGGACGGATCTGGAGCGGCTCGATCGACATTCGCAACTTTGGCCTGGTGAACGAAGCCAAGCTTCAGTCCCTCGTCTCGACACCGGTCGGGAAGGACGGGCGCAGCCTCAATGCCGCAGTGAAGCGTGATATCGACATCAGTTCCGCCCGCTTCCAGCGTGGTTTCGCGAGGATCGTCTACCGCGACAGCGTGCTTGCGGTGGAAAACGGGATCGTCCGTGGCGAGCAGATCGGTGCCAGCTTCCAGGGCGTGGTACGTGACGCCGCAGGCAACACTGATCTGACCGGCACGTTCATGCCCGCCTACGGCCTGAACCGGCTTTTCGGTGAGCTGCCGATCATCGGCGCCATCCTCGGGAACGGGCGCGACCGCGGCCTGATCGGGATCACGTTCAAGCTGGAAGGGCCGTTCGCGGAGCCGCGCCTGACGATCAATCCACTGTCGATCATCGCACCAGGCATTTTCCGGCAGATCTTCGAATTCCAGTAGAGCAGAAGAAGACCCGGCGCGAGGGCCGGGTCCCTATCCAATGCTCCACCTCCTGCGGATCAGGCCGGGCGGACGAGGATGTGCTTCTTCTTGCCAAGCGAGAGCTTGATGATGCCCGCTTCTGTGACATCGGAGCTGCCGATCATCGTACGTTCGTCAGCAACCGGTCGGTCGTTGATCTTCACCGCGCCGCCCTGCACATGCCGGCGCGCTTCGCCGTTCGAAGCCGCCAGGCCGGCCCGTACCATCAGCGCAAGGAGGCCTGTGCTCGCTTCGATTTCGGCGGTGGGTATCTCCACAGTTGGGAGATTTTCGGCCAATGCGCCTTCCTCGAAGGTCTTGCGGGCGGTCTCGGCTGCCTCCTCGGCTGCCTGCCGACCATGCAGCATGGCGGTGATTTCTGTGGCGAGGATCTTCTTGACCTCGTTGATTTCCGTCCCGCCAAGCGCCGAAAGCCTGGCGATTTCGTCCATCGGCAGCGTCGTGTACAGCTTGAGGAACCGAGCGACATCGGCGTCCTCCGTATTGCGCCAGTACTGCCAGAAGTCGTAGGCGGACAGCATGTCGGGGTTCAGCCAGACCGCGCCGTTAATGGACTTGCCCATCTTCGCGCCCGAGGAGGTGGTCAGCAACGGCGAGGTCAGAGCGTAGAGCTGCGGCGTCCCCATGCGGTGACCGAGGTCGATGCCGTTGATGATGTTGCCCCACTGGTCCGATCCGCCCATCTGCAGCCGGCATTCGTAGCGCTTGTTCAACTCTACGAAGTCGTAGGCCTGGAGGATCATGTAGTTGAATTCGAGGAATGACAGCGACTGCTCTCGGTCCAGGCGCGTCTTCACGCTGTCGAAGGACAGCATGCGGTTCACGGAGAAATGGCGTCCGACATCGCGCAGGAATTCGAGGTAGTTCAGTTCGCGAAGCCATTCGGCATTGTTCACCATGAGGGCGCCGCCCTTGGGCCCCTTGTCATAGTCGAGGTAGTTGGAAAATACGCGCTTGATCGACGCGATATTGCTCTCGATCGTATCGATGGTCATCAGCTGGCGTGCTTCCTCCTTAAAGGAAGGGTCGCCGACCATGCCGGTGCCGCCACCCATAAGCGAGATGGGCTGATGACCTGTTGCCTGTAGCCAGTGCAGCATCATGATCTGGATGAGCCCGCCGGCATGCAGACTGGGAGCGGTCGGGTCGAAGCCGATATAGGCCGTCACGCTCTCCTTAGCGAGCAGGTCATCGAGGCCGCTTTCATCGGAAACCTGATGAATGAAGCCGCGCTCATGCATGGTGCGGAGGAAATCGGACTTGAAGCTGGACATGACGTTCTCTGAAAGGAATTCCGGATACGCGCGGGCCTCTACCACTGTTTTCGCGCATAATCACTCCAAAATTGATTCTGGATGCCATCAATGGACGGAATGAAAACAGCAATCGGCCTCATGAGCGGGACATCGATGGATGGCATCGATATTGCCCTCTTGCATACCGATGGCGGAAGCCGCGTAGAGCGTGGAGCCTTCCTCGGCATTCCCTACGAGAACGCATTCCGCCAGAGGCTCAAGCAGGCGCTGGAGGACGCGAGGGTGGTCCGTTCCCGGGACGACCGCCCCGGGTGTCTCTTGAGCGTTGAAGATGAGTTGACGCGTCGGCATGCTGAGGCAGTTGAAAAGTTCCTGCAGGTCAATGGAGTCTCGGCTTCCGAGATCGATGTCATTGGCTTCCATGGACAGACCGTGCTGCATCGGCCCGAGCAAGGGCTGACGATCCAGTTGGGTGACGGCCAGCGCCTGGCCGATCTGACCCGCATACCCGTTGTCTTCGACATGCGCGCAAACGACATGGCCCATGGCGGGCAGGGGGCTCCTCTGGTGCCTGCCTATCACGCCGCCCTTGCGGAAGGGCTTGAACTCCCGGAGCGGCCAGTCTGTTTTGTGAACATCGGCGGCATCTCCAATCTCACCTTCATCGGCACCGACGGCGAAATCGTCGCCTACGACAGCGGACCTGGAAACAGTCTGATCGACCAGTGGGTGGAAGCGAATGCGGGCGTCCCCTACGATCAGGGTGGGCTGATTGCCTCCGAGGGCCAGATCGACCATGGCCTAGCGGAGACTTATCTCTCCCAGCCATTCTTCACGGACAAGCGGCGCCGTTCCCTGGACCGAAACGACTTCCTACCGCCGGTCGGGCATCAGGTGGAGTTGGCTGACGGCGCAAGGACGCTCGCCTATGTGGCCGCGGCATCAATCATCCAGTCGTCCAAGCACCTGCCTGAGCCGCCCGGCTTGTATGTCGTCTGCGGGGGCGGACGCCTCAACGAGGTGCTCATGGCGGATCTTCGCGAACTCGCTGGCGAACGCGAGGCCCGCGTTGCCACCGCCGAAGAAGCAGGGCTGGACGGTGACGCGATGGAGGCGGAAGCCTGGGCCTATCTGGCTGTCCGGAGCATGAAGGGCTTCCCCTTGACCTTTCCTGGGACAACCGGGGTGCCAAGTCCCATGAAGGGCGGCTTGGTGGCATCGCCCTCAACGTGATGATGTTAATCTTTTGTCGTTACTGACAGTCGTATTTGCGATGGAAAAGCGCGCCCACTGCGCGACTGTTCAACAAGCTGGTCCACTATGTCTGCTGCCGCGTTATTTCTTTGGGTCAATTTCCTCATCGGCGTGTGTTTCAGTGCGGTTTTCGCAGTGGTCTCCATTTACAGCCGCTGGCGCGCGTCCGCTCTTCTGTTCTCCGGCGGCCTCTTCGTCGCGTCGTTGACGATGATCTCCGAACTCGGCGTTGCCTATGCCAGCAATTCCGTACCCTGGTCCTTTGCTGTCTATGGAACGGTGCTGGCCGGGCTTGTCCTGCTGCATTGGGGCGTGTCCCTTCTCTACGATCGGCCGTTCTCGGCCCGGGCCGCTCTAGCAATATTTCTCCTGGGCATGGCCGGATATCTTATGGTGCGGGAAGTCCCGCGAACGTGGTGGGGGTACGGTTTCGTCTATCAGGGTCCCTATGCGGTGGTCACGTTCTCGGCCGCAATCACTGTCTTCCTCTCAGATCGCAAGACCGCGATGGACAAGACGCTCGGTTTCGTCCTGGCATTCAGCGGGGCGCATTTCCTGATCAAGGCGACCCTTGCGGCCCTAATGGGCCCGGGCGCGACCCCAAGTGCCTATATATCCACGTCCTATGCCGTCATGTCCCAGAGCATCACGGCAGTCCTGATCGTTGCCGTCGGGCTGATGCTTCTCGCTGTCCTGACACTGGACATCATGGCAGTGGAGCGGGGCCATGCAGAACATGACAGCCTGTCCGGGCTCGTCAATCGCCGAGGCTTCGAGAAAGCGGCGAAGAGGATAGTTGAAAGTTCTGGCGATCGTCAGCATGCAGTCATCCTGTGCGACATCGATCATTTCAAGTCGATCAACGACAGCTATGGTCACCACGCTGGCGATATGGTCATCAGTGCCTTCGCGACGATGATCACGACGTTGGCCGGAAACGGTGCGATCGTCGCGCGTATCGGCGGAGAGGAATTCGCGGTCCTGCTACCCGGGACATCTCCGACGATCGCCGTAGCCGTTGCCGACACGTTGAGGATCGGCACCCGCAAGATGATGGTTCCCTGTCTGCCCGGCGGTTCTGTCGTGACCGCCAGCTTCGGTGTCGCGGCTCTGCCTGCGAACGGTGATCTGGAGACTGCGTTGCGGCAAGCGGATGCGGCACTGTACGATGCCAAGCGAGGCGGCCGGGATCGAGTCCATCAGGCGCGCAGTCTGGCCGCTTGAGCGCCTGGATGCAGGCACACAGCCTGCAATAGCTCTGAACGCGAACGGCCGCCCGTTACGGCGGCCGCTAAAGCTAGCAGTGCTGTTGGCTTACCTAATCCGTTTGGCAGCGGGTTCAGGCACCAGATCGCCGTCTAGGCGACGGTCGAGATAATCCTCGCACTCCGCCAGCAAATGGTCGACCTGACCATTGAAGAAGTGGTTCGCACCTTCCACGGTCTTGTGCGTGATCAGGATGCCCTTCTGGGTCTTCAATTTGTCGACCAGACCCAGGACATCCTTTTCGGGCGCCACCTTGTCGGCATTGCCATGAATGATCAGGCCGGACGAGGGGCAGGGCGCCAGGAAGGAAAAATCATAGATATTCGGCTGTGGCGCGATCGACATGAAGCCTTCGATTTCGGGGCGGCGCATGAGAAGCTGCATCCCGATCCACGCGCCGAAGGAATACCCGGCGACCCAGCAGCTCTTGGAGTCCGGATGAAGGCTCTGGACCCAATCGAGAGCGGATGCCGCGTCCGAAAGTTCGCCTGCGCCGTGGTCGAACTCTCCCTGGCTGCGTCCGATGCCACGGAAATTGAACCGAAGCGTCGTGAAGCCGCGCTTCTGGAACATGTAGAAGAGCTGGTAGACGATCTGGTTGTTCATCGTGCCGCCGAACTGCGGATGCGGATGCAGGATGATCGCGATCGGCGCGCTTTTTTCCTTGGAAGGCTGGTAGCGGCCTTCCAGTCGACCTGCGGGGCCGTTGAAGATGACTTCGGGCATTGGTACTCCGGTCACGTGTTTTGGTCGGGCACTGAGCGTCAAGTAAGACTTGACGAAGCCGGTCAGCTTTTCTAGAACTCAGTTTAGAACCATTCGAAACTTGGGCCGCCTGATGGCCGGCTGACGTCTCTTACGGCAAGGCTGTTTTGAATTTCAAGAAAAATGCGGCTGCTCCGGCGCTGCGCTGGGTTGACCGGGTATCTAGGAAGGAAAACGGGTCGGGCAATGGCTTTGGCACGCGTCTACATGGACTGGAACGCGACCGCTCCGCTTATGGCTGAAGCGCGGCATGCTATGATCGACGCGTTCGCACTTCCCGGCAATGCTTCCTCCGTTCATGCCGAGGGCCGTGCGGCTCGGGCGGCTGTCGAGAAGGCGCGGCGTCATGTTGCCGCTCTTGTTGGGGCGGAGCCCGCTCATGTGATCTTCACCAGCGGGGCGACTGAAGCCATTAACCATGTGCTGACACCGGATTTCCGGATGGGGCGCTCACCACTCCAGGTAAGCCGCCTCTATGCTTCGGCGATCGAACACTCCGCCGTCCGCGAAGGCGGACGTTTCGCAACCGAGCAGATATGCCGGTTCGCCGCTACGCGCTCAGGTGTCGTGGATCTCGAGGCCCTGGAGCAGTCGCTGGCAGGACACGACCGGTCAGCCGGTCCGCCCATGGTGGCGTTGATGCTGGTCAATAACGAAACCGGGGTGATCCAGCCGGTTTCCGAAGCTGCGCAGATCGTCCGTCGGTTTGGCGGGCTGCTCATTGTGGACGCTGTCCAGGCTGTTGGTCGCATACCGGTGGATATTGCGGCTCTCGATGCGGATTTCCTGATCCTCACATCCCACAAGATCGGCGGCCCGAAGGGGGTGGGCGCCTTGGTCGCGCGGGGTGAGGCCTTGATGCCGGCTCCTCTCATCCGGGGCGGCGGCCAGGAGAAGGGTCACCGGTCGGGGACAGAGAGTTTTCACGCGATCATTGGCTTCGCGGCTGCGGCGGAAGCAGCACTTGAAGGATTAGGCGAGCGAATTTCTGAAATCTCCCGTTTGCGGGATGATCTCGAGGCTGGAATGCTGGCAGCAGCGTCGGACGTCATCATCCATGGGCGCGGCGTCGACCGAGTCGCCAATACCTGCTTTTTCAGCCTCCCGGGCTTGAAGTCGGAGACCGGGCAGATTGCATTCGATCTGGAAGGTATTGCGATCTCTGCAGGTTCGGCCTGCTCCTCCGGCAAAGTGGGGCAGAGCCAGGTGCTGACGGCCATGGGCTTTGAACAGGAAATCGGCGGCCTGCGGATTTCCCTTGGACCCACGACCACCCGAGACGACGTCGCAGCGACACTCGCCGCGTTCAAGAAGATTTCCGACCGGCGGCGTCCGGCAGGAGAGGCTGCCTAGCAGCAAGAAACTTGCGGAAAGGCAACTTTCCGCTTGCCGCGAGGTGTGAAACACGCCTTTTGGCAACTACATAAAGGCGGAACTTCCCGTCCGAACAAAGAGGTGCCGGCTCGACTGCCGGCTGACAGTTGGAGAACGCGCATGCCTGCCGTCCAGGAGACAATTGATCAGGTCCGTGGGATCGACATCGATCAGTATAAATACGGCTTCGAGACCGTCATCGAAGTGGACAAGGCCCCGAAAGGTCTTTCCGAAGACATCATCCGCTTCATTTCGGCGAAGAAGCAGGAGCCGGAATGGATGCTGGAATGGCGTCTGGACGCCTATCGCCGCTGGTTGACCATGGAAGAGCCGACCTGGGCACGCGTCGACTATCCGAAGATCGACTTCAACGACATCTACTATTACGCGGCGCCGAAGAACGTTACGGGCCCCACCTCGCTTGACGAGGTCGCTCCGGAGCTCCTGCGCACCTACGAGAAGCTCGGTATTCCGCTCCGCGAGCAGGAAATCCTCGCTGGCGTGAAGACTTCCAAGGTCGCCGTCGATGCTGTCTTCGACTCTGTCTCGGTCGTGACCACCTTCCGGAAGGAACTGGAGAAGGCCGGCGTGATCTTCATGTCGATTTCCGAGGCCATCCGCGAGCACCCAGACCTCATCAAGAAGTATCTCGGCTCGGTAGTTCCGACCACCGACAACTACTATGCGACGCTGAACTCCGCCGTCTTCACTGATGGTTCCTTCGTGTTCGTGCCGAAGGGCGTACGCTGCCCTATGGAGTTGTCGACGTACTTCCGTATCAACGAGAAGAATACGGGCCAGTTCGAGCGCACGTTGATCATCGCCGAAGAGGGCGCCTATGTCTCCTACCTGGAGGGTTGCACGGCGCCGCAGCGCGACGAAAACCAGTTGCATGCGGCGGTAGTCGAACTCGTTGCGCTGGATGATGCAGAGATCAAGTATTCGACCGTCCAGAACTGGTTCCCTGGCGATGCCCAGGGCAAGGGCGGCATCTACAACTTCGTCACCAAGCGCGGCGATTGCCGTGGCGCACGCTCCAAGATCTCCTGGACACAGGTCGAGACCGGTTCGGCGATCACGTGGAAGTATCCGAGCTGCATCCTGCGTGGCGACGACAGCCGCGGCGAGTTCTATTCGATTGCCGTTTCCAACGGCCACCAGCAGATCGACTCCGGTACGAAGATGATCCACCTCGGCAAGAACACGTCGAGCCGCATCATTTCGAAGGGGATTTCTGCCGGCAAGTCGCAGAACACCTATCGCGGCCAGGTTTCGATCCATCGTCGCGCCGAGAATGCCCGCAACTTCACCAATTGCGATTCGCTGCTGATCGGCGACAAGTGCGGCGCGCACACGGTGCCCTACATCGAGGTGAAGAACGCGTCCGGGCAGGTGGAGCACGAGGCGACGACCTCGAAGATTTCCGAGGACCAGAAGTTCTACGTCATGCAGCGCGGAATCCCGGAAGAGGAGGCGATCGCGCTCATCGTCAACGGCTTCGTCAAGGACGTTATCCAGGAGCTGCCGATGGAGTTCGCCGTCGAGGCGCAGAAGCTGATCGGCATCAGTCTCGAAGGTTCTGTGGGCTGACGCCATCAATTCGCAATCTACGTGCTCTGCACGCAACGATGTTTGTCCGAGAGGATTTGTAAATGCTTGAGATCAAGAACCTGCACGCCCGCATCGCCGAAGACGGCACCGAGATTATTCGCGGCCTGAACCTGACCGTAAAGCCGGGCGAAGTCGCAGCCATCATGGGGCCGAACGGCTCTGGCAAGTCGACCTTGTCGTATATCCTGTCCGGCCGCGAAGACTACGAAGTCACCGAGGGTGACATCCTCTACAACGGCGAGAGCATTCTTGAACTCGACCCGGCTGAGCGCGCCTCCAAGGGCATCTTCCTCGCTTTCCAGTACCCGGTCGAGATCCCGGGCGTTGCCACCATGCAGTTCCTCAAGATCGCGATGAACGAGCAGCGCAAGGCTCGTGGCGAAGAAGAACTCACGACCCCGGAATTCATGCGCCGGGTCAAGGAAGCCGCTGGCGAACTGAAGATCGATCCCGCCATGTTGCGCCGGCCGTTGAACGTCGGCTTCTCGGGTGGCGAGAAGAAGCGCGCGGAAATCCTGCAGATGGCGCTGCTCGAGCCGAAGCTCTGCATCCTGGACGAGACCGATTCCGGCCTCGATATCGATGCGCTGAAGATCGTCGCGGATGGCGTCAATGCGCTGAAGTCCCCCGATCGCGCCGTGATCGTCATCACGCACTACCAGCGCCTGCTCGAATACATCGTCCCGGACACGGTCCACGTGCTCTACAAGGGTCAGGTCATCCGCTCCGGAGACAAGAACCTGGCGCTCGAACTCGAAGCCAATGGCTATGCAGACATCATCGGGGAAGCTGCCTGAACCCCCGGGAAGGATGTAGACATGAACATTCAGATGACCAATCGCCTGACGGCAGCCGAAACGGCGCTGATCGAGGCCTATAATGAACAGATGGGGAGCCTGCCGGGCAACGGTGCTGTTGCGGGTACTCGCGACCGTCTGCTGGACGACTTGAAGACGTCCGGGCTCCCGACGCGCCGGGTCGAATCCTGGCACTATACGGACCTGCGCACGCTGCTGCGCGCTGTGCCGGCCTCGAACGTGGTGGCGCCGACGATTGAACCCGTTGCTTCGCTCATTGAAGGGGCAACGGTATTGCCGGTCCTTCAGGGTGCTGCTGCGCCGTCCGTTATCGTCGATGGCGCCGAGGTTTCTAGTTTTGCCGACACCCTCGTCAGCGGTGCGGCCGCGCAATCGCTCACGGCCCGTGACAAGGACGACGCGATTGGCAAAATCAACGGCAGCTTTGTCTGCGACGGTTACCAGATCAACGTGCCGGCCGGGGCAACGGTAGAAACGCCGATCGAACTGCAGGCGCTGCACGGGGCAGGGCAGGTTCATACCCGCTTCCCGGTGACGTTCGGCGCGGGTTCCCGGGCGACGATCGTTGAACGTCACCGCTCGGTGACTGGTGACGCCGCCTTCATATCCTCCATCAGCGACCTGACACTGGAAGAGGGCGCTGACGTGGTTTGGGTGATCCTGCAGGAGCAGGGCGCCGATGACACGCATCTCGGCCAGATCCGCGTGCGCTTTGCAGCCGAAGCGAAGCTGAAGCTCTTCGTCGTCAATGTCGGCGGCAAGTTGGTGCGCCAGGAACTGAGGATCGATGTCGAGGGCGAGGGAAGCGAACTGACCCTCCGCGGCGTCAATCTCCTCGGCCAGGAGACCCACACAGACGTCACGCTGGTGCTGGGCCACAACGTGCCGCACACCAGCTCGACCGAGATCATCCGCAACGTGGTCTTCGACCGGGCCAGGGGCGTCTTCCAGGGCATGATCCGCGTGGCACCTGACGCCCAGAAGACCGATGCCAAGATGGCGTGCAACACGCTCCTGCTGACGGACGACGGCGAGTTCTCCGTGAAGCCGGAACTGGAGATCTTCGCCGACGACGTGGTCTGCGGCCACGGTGCGACCGTCACGGACATCGACAAGAACCACCTCTACTATTTGCGTTCACGCGGGATCCCGGAGAACGTGGCGCGGGCCATGCTGGTCAATGCCTTCGTCGCCGAGATTGTCGAGGAACTCGAGGACGAAAAGCTGGTCGAAGCGCTGGAAAGCGTCATCTCGACCTGGCTGGAAAAGCACGCCTGACCATGGACCAGATCACGCCAGCGACAGAATACGATGTTGAAGCCATTCGCCGGGATTTTCCGATCCTGTCGCGGGAGGTCTACGGCAAGCCTCTGGTGTATCTGGACAATGGCGCCTCGGCCCAAAAGCCGCAGGTCGTGATCGACGCGATAGCAGACGCCTATTCGCAGGAATATGCGAATGTCCATCGCGGCTTGCACTTCTTGTCGAACGCGGCGACGGATGCCTATGAAGGCGCTCGCGAGAAGGTAAGACGGTTCCTCAACGCTCCATCGGTGGACGACATCGTCTTCACGAAGTCCTCCACTGAGGCCATCAATACGGTGGCGTATGGCTGGGGGATGCCGAAGATCGGCGAGGACGACGAGATCGTCATCACCATCATGGAGCATCACTCCAACATCGTGCCGTGGCATTTCATCCGGGGGCGACAGGGGGCGAAGCTGGTCTGGGTGCCGGTCGATGAGGACGGCGCCTTCCACATCGAGGACTTCGAGAAGTCGCTGACGGACAAGACTAAGCTGGTCGCTGTCACCCATATGTCGAACGCCCTGGGCACGGTGGTGCCCGTCAAGGAGGTCTGCCGTATCGCCCATGATCGCGGTATTCCGGTCTTGATCGACGGTAGCCAGGGCGCGGTTCACATGCCGGTGGACGTCCAGGACATCGACTGCGACTGGTACGTGATGACCGGCCACAAGCTCTACGGGCCCTCCGGCATCGGCGTGCTCTACGGCAAGAAGGAACGGCTGCAGGAGATGCGGCCTTTCCAGGGCGGCGGTGAGATGATCGTCGACGTCAGCGAAGACGAGATCACCTACAACGATCCGCCGCATCGGTTTGAAGCGGGAACGCCCCCGATCGTCCAGGCGATCGGCCTTGGCTACGCGCTCGACTATATCGACACAATCGGCCGCGAAGCGATCGCGAAGCATGAAGCCGATCTGGCGGCTTACGCTGCCGAGCGGCTGCGGGCGATCAATTCGCTGCGGATCATCGGCAATGCACCGGGGAAGGGCGCGATCTTCTCTTTCGAACTCGCCGGGATCCATGCCCATGACGTCTCGATGGTCATCGATCGCCGAGGTGTCGCCGTTCGTGCCGGTACCCATTGCGCGATGCCGCTCTTGAAGCGGTTCGGCGTTACCTCCACATGCCGCGCATCGTTCGGCATGTACAATACACGTGCCGAGGTCGACGCTCTCGCAGATGCGCTCGACTACGCCCGTACATTCTTTGCCTGAGGACCTTGCCATGGCCGTGGAAGACAGCGAACTGAAGTGGGATGCCCGCGAAGGCATCGTCCAGTCGGCGATCCCGCAGGAAGAACTGGCGCGGCTTAGCGATGACATCATCGCCGCACTGAAGACCGTTTATGATCCGGAAATTCCGGCGGACATCTTCGAGCTTGGACTGATCTACAAGATCGACATTGAGGATGATCGCATGGTCAAGATCGTCATGACCTTGACGGCCCCCGGCTGCCCCGTCGCCGGGGAGATGCCTGGCTGGGTGGAGAATGCGGTCGGAGCCGTGGAGGGCGTCTCTGGCGTCGAGGTGGAGATGACCTTCGATCCGCCGTGGACGCCGGAGCGGATGTCCGAAGAGGCGCAGGTCGCCGTCGGCTGGTATTGATCGCCTTACGGGCGGAACTTACATTGATCCAACAGCACCGGCCCTTGACGCCGGGGGTGGAAGGAGCATTGGCCCATGGGCTTTGCAGTAATGAGCATGACTGACGCCGCGGCCGACCGCGTTAAGGCGATCGTCGGGAACTCCGGTCCTGATGCCAAAGGCGTGCGCGTCGGCATCAAGAAGGGCGGTTGTGCCGGGATGGAGTACACGATCGATCTGGTCACGGAGCCTAATCCCAAGGACGACCTGATCGAGCACGCGGGTGCGCGCGTCTGGGTCGAGCCCTCTGCCGTCCTTTACCTCCTGGGCACCCGGATGGATTTCGAATCGACGAAGATGAGATCGGGCTTCACCTTTGTGAATCCAAACCAGACGTCGGCATGCGGCTGCGGTGAGTCAGTCGAATTGAAGCCGGCTGATCTGGCCGCATTGGCACGCGAGCGCGCCGAGCAGTCGCACGCAGGCTGAGCCGTCCGTCCGCTTCCTGCTGCGACTTTCTTCCAGCTTATTCATGGCGCAACGCGTCTATCGGGTTCATCTGCGCGGCGCGGCGGGCAGGGAAATAGCCGAATACGACGCCGATCACGGCTGAAAAGGCGAAAGCGACGAGGATGATCGTCGGGCTAGTCACGAAGGGGACGTTCAAGAGGCCGACCACGCCATAGGCGAGGCCAAGTCCGGTCAGAATTCCCGCCACGCCTCCGAAAACCGAGAGCATGACCGCCTCGACCAGGAACTGCGTCAGCACCTGGCTTTCCAGCGCACCGATCGCCAGACGAATGCCAATCTCCCGTGTTCGCTCAGTCACCGAGACGAGCATGATGTTCATGATGCCGATACCCCCGACAAGCAGGCTGACGGCAGCCACTGCGCCGAGAAGCCCCGTCAGCAATGTCGTAGTACCGGTCATTGCCGCTGCCATCTGCGACATGTCCGCGACGGAGAAGTCATCATCGCGGCCGATTCCGATCCGGCGGCGCTCGCGCAAGAGGCTTTCGACGTCGGCCTGCACCATGGCGGTGGAGACGCCATCCTGGGCCGAGAGGGTGATGCTGGAAATGGTGGTGGTGCCGCCGATACGCCGCTGGTGCAGCTTCAGCGGCATGATGACCGTGTCATCCTGATCGTCCCCCAAGCCCGATTGGCCCTTCGGAGCAAGGAGCCCGACCACCGGGCATGCAATATTGCTGACACGGATTGTTTGCCCTACCGGATCAGCCGTGCCGAAAAGCTCCCGCCTGACCGTCTCTCCAATGAAACAGGCCGCCTGGCCGCGCTCCTCGCCGGGAAGGAAAGCCCGCCCGGAGGCCAGATCCCAGTCCTGCGCGATCAGGTAGTCGTTGGTGGTGCCTATCACGCTGGAGGAGCGGTTCTCTCCCCCTGCGATGATGGTGGCACTACCACGGTTGACGGGGGCGACGGCGCGCAGCCCGCTTATCTGATTGCGGATCGCCTCGACGTCACCGTCATCGAACCGCTTTGCTTCCGTGCTCGCGCGGCCGGGTCCCCACTGTCCTGGGCGGACGAAAAGCGTATTAGTTCCGAGACGCGTGAGTTCCGCCTGAACCTGGGCGGTCGTGCCGTTGCCGATGGTGACCATCGCAATCACGGCCGCCACGCCGATGACGACACCGAGCACGGTCAGAAAGGATCGCAGGAAGTTGCGTCGGATCGCTCTCAGGGCGAGCTTCGCCGTCTCAAGGAACATGCCGGGCCTCCCGGACATGGCTCTCATCGCTGGCAAGCCTGCCGTCGACGAAGCGGAGGAGGCGCCGGCCGTAGGCAGCGATGTCCTCTTCATGCGTGACCATGATGACCGTGATGTTCCGCTCGCGGTTCAAGCGGGAGATCAGATCCATGATCTCCCGGCTGGTCTTGGTGTCGAGATTACCAGTAGGCTCGTCGGCAAGCAGCACGGCGGGATCGGTGACGATCGCCCTGGCGATTGCTACCCGTTGTTGCTGGCCGCCGGAAAGTTCCTGTGTGGTGTGGCTTTCACGGCCTTGAAGCCCCACCTGCTCGAGGGCTTGCTGTGCAAGCTTGCGCCGTTTCCGCGCGGGCAGGCCGCGATAAACCAGTGGGAGCTCGACATTCTCGATCGCCGAGGTGCGCGCCAGGAGATTGAAACCCTGGAACACGAAGCCAAGCATGTGGCGACGCAGCAGAGTCAGTTGAGTCCGGGTAAAGTTGGCGGTCGGGATGCCCTGAAACAGGTACTCGCCGGAGGAGGGCACGTCCAAGCCTCCGACAATGTTCATGGCCGT
Source organism: Pseudorhizobium banfieldiae (assembly GCF_000967425.1). Classification (NCBI taxonomy): domain Bacteria; kingdom Pseudomonadati; phylum Pseudomonadota; class Alphaproteobacteria; order Hyphomicrobiales; family Rhizobiaceae; genus Pseudorhizobium; species Pseudorhizobium banfieldiae. The sequence continues at coordinate 1,786,526 of NZ_FO082820.1, read as the reverse complement.
GGACTTTCCGGAACCCGAGGGACCCATGATCGACACAAACTCGCCTTGGCTGATGGCCAGGTCGACATGATCAAGTGCGCGGATCGTTGCCTCGCCGCGCCCGTAGAATTTTGAGACCTGCCGTAACTCGATGAAGGGTTGGTTGTCCATCGACTCGTCAACCGTTGCGGGCGGTTGCGTTGGTGATCACCAGATCGCCTTCCTCAAGTTCGCCGGAACGCACGACCGTCGATTGCCCGTCGGAGGGTCCGGTTTCCAAAGTCACGCGCTGCGGCGTGCCGCCACGGAGAACCCATACGCTTCGGCTGGCTTCGTCACGCCCTGACTGGCGCCCGCCTCCCATGCGTGGCGGGCGGAAAAGGCGGGTCAGGATACTTCCGCTGCTACCGGTGCGGACGGCCGGCGGACTATAGCGAAGGGCCGCATTCGGCACGAGCAGCGCGTCTTCCACCGACTCGACTACGATATCAGCTGTCGCCGTCATCCCCGGCCGCAGCAGAAGGTCGTTATTCTCGACGGTCAGGATCGCCTTGTAGGTGACGACATTTGAAACCGTCTCGGGAGCGAAGCGAACGGTCTGGATCCGGGCAGGGAAGTGCTGATCCGGATAGGCATCCACGGCGAAAGTCGCCTCCTGTCCCTCGTTCACTTGCCCCACATCCGCCTCGTCGACCGCCACCTGCAACTCCATCTGCCGAAGGTCGCCGGCAATAGTGAAGAGGATTGGCGCATTGAGGGAGGAGGCGACGGTCTGGCCCGGCTCCACATCCCGCGTCAGGATCACGCCATCGATCGGTGAGATGATCTTGGACTTGCCGAGGTTCACTTCAGCCAGACGCAGGCTTGCTTCGGCGGCCTGGACCGATGCCTCGCTGACTGCCTTGGCGGCGATCGCGGCTTCGTGCGCGAAGCGGGCCGAATCAAGGTCCTGCCGGCTGCTGATGTTGCGATCAGCAAGCGCTGTAAGGCGATCCAGAGCCGTCTTCGCTGATGCAACCTCAGTCTCTGCCTTCAGGAGGTTGGCGCGGGCGGAGGCGACCTGCGCACGGGCATTTTCCAGATCGGCCTGCAATTTGTTGGTATCGAGTTCGGCCAGAACCGCGCCTGCCTTGACCGAGGAGTTGTAGGTCACATTCACTGCCCGAATTGTACCGGAGAGCTCGCTGGAGATATCCACCTGGTCGGTCGGCTGCACGGAACCGGTCGCGGTGACAATGACCTGCAGATCGCCGCGCTCAAGGGGGGCTGTCGTATAATTGTATGCCTCGCCGTCGCCCTGAAAATATAGATATCCGCCGATGGCGCCGGAGAGAAGTGCAAGGAGGATCACGCTCCACCAAAGCCGAGAGCTTCGCGGCTTGCGGCCCTGGGCTGCCAGGATCGCGGCAAGATCCGGAACGGCGTCGGCCTTCTGTCTCTCGATGTCGGTCTCGACTTTCAATGTTCCTGTTCCTCGTTCGCCGTCCCGACAAGCCTAGACGCAAGCAGTCCGGACGACCCTGCGCCAGATCAATCGGTTGCGGATGCAATCTGCAGATGCCACGCGGGCCAGGGAAGACCAACTTAAACTTCGGTAACCTTGATTCTGGCCGTACCGGAAGTGCCACCACCCCGATTGCCGGCTGGAACATTCCTGCTAAGAGATTCGTGCCCAATCATGGGCAGGAGATTTCAAATCGTGATCAAGACAAGCATGGCCGCCGTCGCTACCCTGACGGCTGTTTTCGTATCTGCAGGCGTGGCGCAGGCGGAAGATCTCGTCTTCACCCTGAAGAACTCGACCAATTCCACGCTTGAGCGCTTCTACACCTCGCCAGTCGGCGTCGATGAATGGGAAGAAGACGTCTTTGGAAATGACGTGCTTGAGCCGGGTGAGAGCATCCGCATCACGATCGCGGATGGCCGCAGCGTCTGCGAATACGACATGCGCTTCGAGTTTTCCGCGGATTCGGATCTGGATACGACCGAGGACAGCCAGAACCTTTGCGAAATGGGTTCCTACGAAATCCACGAGTAGGACAACCGCGCCGCGCTACCGAACAAGCGGCGACGACGGTTCTCACCGATCCTCGAGAAGGAGGTGCCGTGTTCGCGGTGCCTCCTACTGTATCCGGGTCTCTGTCTGCTCCGGCGACGGAACGCCGAAGCGTTCCTGGCGGAAGTCGTCTTCGCTGGACAACCCTGCCAGCCGAGCTCCTTTCTCGGAACCAGGCTGAGATGAGGGGGTAATGTTTGACGGCCACAGGAAAACGGCCAGGACGTAAACGGTCATTGCTGTAAGGAAGGTGAGGATGATCTGCTTCCGGGACATGGCTTCGTCCTCCGTCAGTAGGATGGTTCCTATGCCTCGCCTCTGGCCAAGCACTAGTTCTCGGCTGACATCTCCATCGGCGAGGCCATGATATCCGACTCGCCGATCGACCGATCGACGTACTTGAATGCGAGGATGCTCAGGACTGACGCGAGCATCACGACGAAAATAATGCGCATGGAGAACTCCTTGAGCCTCACAACCCCCAGAGGGCAAAGAGGTTCCGCGCCGGCCGAGCGGCGATGAATCATGTCACAGGCCTCACCGGCAGACGGACAGTCGGATCAGCTTCAAGCAGCAGAGTAGATCTGGTCGATGACGGCCGCCGCTGCGGTGTATTCGCTGCATGCGGGATCGAACCGGCCGCCCGACTGAAGCCTGCGGGCCCAGTCTACGGCGGCCCTTCCGCCCCAGGCTTCCGGAGGCTCGGACAACGGAGCCCGAGATGTCCCCTGGAAGCGCTCCGCAACGAAGTCGTAGAAGGAGCCGCTCACGTTCCGCATTTCTGCGCCTCCGCCGGTGCCGTAGAAGCTCGCTCCGATGATCGCATCGGTCCCAGCCTGGAGGCGCCACGAGCAGGTCAGCCTCAGAACAGTGCCCATCGAAAGCTCGATCGTGGCCGTGGCAAAATCCTCGACCTCGGCGGCCTGCCCAGAAATTCGCCGGCCCTGGTGGAAGAGTTGCGACGATACCTTCTCCACCTGCGGGAAATCGAGAGCCCACAGCGCGAGATCTGCCAGATGGATGCCGAGATCCATCACACAGCCTCCACCCGAAAGCTGCTTGTCATAGAACCAGGGTTTGTCTGGTCCATAGGCATTGTGGAAGACGAGATCGACCGCGTAAACTGACCCGAGCTCGCCATTCTGCAGGAGGGTATGGATGTGCTCCATGCCCTGCGTGTGACGGTAGGACAGATCGACGCCGAGCAGGCGATCGGCTTTGCGGGCGGCATCGACGACCGCTTCCACTTCGCGTGCATTGCGACTCAGCGGCTTCTGGCAGAAGACAGCAAAGCCAGCCTCGAGCGCCTGGATCGACTGGGCGGCATGCTGCGCGCTGGGGGTGGCGATGACGATGCCGTCCAGTTCGTGCCGAAGGAGTTCATCGAACCCGTCAACGACCTTGGCGGCCGGCGCGATCCGGCGAGCTTCCTCGACCATCTCCGGAGACGCATCCGCGATTACAACTGCTTCTCCTGCCCCGGAAGAAAGGATTGCCTCCATGCGATGACGCCCGATCCAGCCGACGCCGAGAAAGCCGAGCCGCGCCGGGCGGGAGCCAGCCGGCATTGTGCTGCTGCGCAATACCTCGTTCATCGGAAGGTCACCAGCGCCTTTAGAAAACCCTCCGGGCGTTCTCTGGTCATGTCTAGCGCCTGGTCGAGCTGATCAAGTCGGAAGCGGTGGGTGTAGAGCGAGGAGGGGTCGAGGCGTCCCTCGGCGACGGCATCGACGGCTTCACGGATGCCCCGGATGTACTCAGCGGGGTCCCGCTCATGCGCATTGATGACATCGAGCCCCCGCCAGTTCCACAACTGCATGTTGACCTGCCGCGCTTCATCCTGATGATAACCAGCAATCACCAGCCTGCCGCGCTCTCTGGTCAGTTCGGCGGCAAGGTCAAGAGGCCACTGTTTGCCGACCGCTTCGATAACCCGGTCGCACATCCTATTGTCGGTGAGGCGTTTTACCTCTTCGATGATCTGCCAGTGATCCTCCATGGGGATACACTCGGTCGCCCCCATCCGGCGCGCCACCTCCAGGGAATAGGTGCGGCGCGAGATGGCGATCAACCGCGCGCCGGCCGCGGTCGCGAGTTGCGTCAGCAGCGCTCCCAGGAAGCCGATTCCGATGATCGCCACCGTCTGGCCTGCGCGGATTTCGCTGCGGCGGAAGATGTTCATTGCGCAGCCCAGTGGTTCGCCGGGAAAGGGCGTGTCTTCGAGCGCGTCTGGAAGGGGCACCACTTTGTCCGCGTCAGCAACGTCATGGCTTGCGTAGGCACGGTATGACAAGGCTGCGACGCGGTCTCCGAATTTCAGGCCGTCGACGCCTTCGCCGAGCGCCTCGATATACCCCCAGCCCTCATGCCCAAGGTCACCGGGTTCTGTCGGGAACTTCATCCAATCGGGTCCTGCCCAGGGGGTAAGGTTGGACGCGCATACGCCGCAGCCTTCCAGCCTGATCCTGACCTGGCCCTGTCCCGGCTGCGGCAGTGGTCGCTGTTCCACGACGATCGTCCCGGGGGCAGTGATGATGGCGGCGCTCATCAACTCCGTCCTGGAACTGGTCATGATATTCATTCGCGTCGTCTCCCTCGCATTTCGTCAGGCGCCCTTCTTCAGCAGGAGCGGCTGTCGAGACTAACGCGTCAGGGAGGCGGGAGTTCCTGAAGATGAAGATGATGAAGAAGATGCGCCCTTTTCGTTCTGCCGCTCGATTTCCTCAAGGACGACATCGGGCGGTAGATTGCGCTGCATCTCTTCAAGTTCTTCGGGGGCTACCTGCGGATCAACCCCCAGTTTGCCGGCGAGTGCAGAGACCATCGTCACCAGCCGCGTGGTTTCGTGCTCGTTGAGCAAGGCGATCTGCAGACTGAGGTCCGCGCGCTTGTCGTCTTCGGCCGCCATGCGATTTTGGCTGATGAGCACGAAGGTGGAGATGAAGATGGCCTCCACCGAAGCGGCCATGGCAAGCACTACAAGTGAAGGATCCCATGCGGGCACCACCGGAAGCCAGCCGATGTTGATAAGGATCCAGAGGCCGAACAGAGCGGCATGGATATAGACGAAGACCATACTGCCGACGAAGGCAGTGATACCGTTGGCTACCCTCTGCTGCCGGGAGAGCGTCCTCTCGTCCTGCGCCCTCCGAAGTATCAAAGCATTTATATTGCGATCCAGGACATTGGAAATCGGCGGCACTGCACTATCCTCTTTGGGGGAAGTGTTATCTCGGATCGGTGCAGCCTGCATCGGCGAAGCCTCTCGTGGCGTTTTCGACGCTCCCGAACGCCGATCCACTGAAAGTGTTCCGCCGATGGCATCTCACCGGTTGAAGATGTCATTGATGACAAAGATGTCTCTGAAGAAGGAACTTTTGCACCTGCCTCTGGTTCTCCTCGCGAAATCGCCAATTTGTTCCAGCGAAGAGAGTGCAGATGTCAACAATTCTCGTGACAGGTGGATGTGGTTTTATCGGGCGCCACGTCGTCGAAGAACTTCTGGCTGCAGGCTACCAGGTCCGCGTCCTTGATGCGCTGATCGACCAGGTCCACGCCGATGCGGAGGCGGAAGTTCCTGACCTGGTCGAGGTGATCCGAGCCGATGTGCGCGACAAGGCTGCGGTGACGGAGGCGCTCCAGGGGGTTGATGGGGTGATCCACCTGGCGGCCGAAGTCGGGGTCGGACAGTCGATGTACGAAATCGCTCGCTATGTGGGCGGCAATGATCTCGGAACCGCCGTCCTCCTGGAATCCATGATTGGTCTGCCGATCCGTCGTATCGTCGTCGCATCGTCGATGAGCGTCTATGGCGAGGGGCTCTACGCCACCGACGACGGACGTACGATGGGCTTTATCCGCCGCAAGGCGCAGCAGATCCGTCAGGGGCACTGGGAGCCCGCCGGGCCGGACGGCGAAAGGCTGATACCGGTCGCCACCGACGAAAGCAAGCCGGTGGACCTCGCCTCCATCTATGCGCTGACGAAGTATGCGCAAGAGAAGCAGGTCCTGATCTTTGGGGAAGCCTATGGTGTCGAGGCGGTCGCTCTTCGTCTCTTCAATGTCTTCGGTGCAGGGCAGGCGCTGTCCAATCCCTATACGGGAGTGCTTGCCAATTTTGCGTCGCGGCTTGCCAACGGCCAACCGCCGACAATCTTCGAAGACGGCCAGCAACGCCGCGATTTCGTCCATGTTCGCGATGTCGCTCGGGCGTTCCGCCTGGCGTACGAGCAGCCGAGCGCCAGTGGCCATGTGATCAATGTGGGTAGCGGTCAGGCCTATACCGTGGAGGAGGTTGCGACTCTTCTTGCGGACGCCATGGGCGTACCGGAGATCAAACCCGAGATCATGCACAAGGCGCGCTCCGGCGATATCCGCAACTGCTTCGCCGACATCTCGAAGGCCCGTGAGCTTCTTGGCTTCAAGCCGCAATACAAGCTGGAGGACTCGCTTGCGCCGTTCGTTGAGTGGGTCCGCAGCACCGAAGCGGTCGACCGCGGCAGCGAGATGCGGCGTCAGCTCGAGGAGCGGGGTCTGGTATCATGAAGCACACCGGATCTAGCCGTGGAAATGCAGCAGCAAAAGAGTTTGGCTTCGTCGAGTGGTTTCGGCCGGGAGAATATGAACGGACAGAGGAGGTGCTGCCGCGCCTCCTGGCATCGGGGGCATCCTATCTGAGGACGCATCTTTCCTGGGCTGAATATCTCGCTCCCGGAGGAGAGGCCTGGTTCGACTGGCTCATTCCGCAGATCGGATCGCAGATCGACCTTCTGCCCTGCGTTCACTATACGCCGCCGTCGATGTCGCGAACGGGACGCTCTTCAGGAGCCCCGCACGATCTAAAATCCTATGCCGACTTCATCGATCACGTCCTGACCCGGTACGGCAAGCACTTCCGCCACATCGAACTCTGGAACGAGCCGAACAACCTGCTGGATTGGGACTGGCGCGAAGATACCGACTTTCAGCTTTTCTGCGAAATGGTCGGCGGTGCTGCTTATTGGGCGCAGCAGAGGGGGTTCAAGCCGGTGCTGGGCGGCCCATGCCCCTTCGATCCCTATTGGCTAAACCTCATGGGCGAACGGGGCGTTCTCGGCGTCGTCGACGCCGTGGGCTTCCACGGATTTCCGGGCACCTGGGACAGCGAGGAGGGCAGTTGGGGCGGCTGGGACATGCATCTCGGCGAGATGCGGCTTATCCTCGATAAGTACAATCCAAATTCGGAGATCTGGGTCACTGAGACAGGCTACTCGACCTGGCGAAATGACGAGATGGAACAGGTTCGTCGCTTCTCCAATGCCTTGGATATACCGGCCGACAGGCTCTATTGGTACTCCTGGGCCGACGTGCCGCCGAATGTTGCGGTGCAGGAAGGCCTCTGGTTCGATCCCCGTCACTATCATCTCGGGGCCGTCAGCCATGACGGCCAGCCGAAGCTTCTCGCTCGGCTCCTGACGGAAGGCGGGGTCGCGCGCGTGCGCGAGGTCACCGAATTTCCGGCGCCACGGCTCGGCGAGGGAGCCGCGCCCATCGTCATTACCGGCGGGAGTGGCTTCATCGGCTCCAACCTCGCGGACAGCTTCCTGAGCGAGGGAGCGGATGTCGTCATTCTGGACAACCTCGGACGGCCGGGTGTCGACCAGAACCTCTCCTGGCTAAGGGAACGCCATGGCGATCGGGTCCACCCCTACCTGGCGGACATCCGGGACATGCATGGGATCGAAGCAGCGTTCACCGATGCCAAGGCGGTCTTCCATCTTGCTGCGCAGACGGCGGTTACAACGAGCCTGGTACATCCCCTCGAGGACTTTGATACCAACGCGCGGGGCACCATCAACGTGCTCGAGGCGGTACGCAAGGCCGGCAACCGGGCGCCGGTGATCTTCGCAAGCACCAACAAAGTCTACGGGGCGCTCGAAGACATCACCATGCTCGAACTGGATGATCGCTATATCCCGTCGGAGGAGGCGATCAGGGCTCATGGTATCGACGAGCAGCGTCCGCTCTCCTTCTGCACGCCCTATGGCTGCTCGAAGGGCGTCGCCGACCAGTATGTCCTCGACTACGCAAAGTCGTTCGGAATACCGAGCGCGGTGCTCCGCATGAGCTGCATATATGGCCCGCGGCAGTTCGGGACGGAGGATCAGGGCTGGGTGGCTCATTTCCTGATTCGTGCCCTGGCTGGCGAACCGATCTCCATCTACGGAAACGGCAAGCAGGTCCGTGACATTCTTCATGTCGACGATGCCGTCGCTGCTTATCGCGCCGCATTGGCCTCCGTCGACAAGATTAGCGGGAGCGTCTTCAACCTCGGCGGCGGGCCCCATAACTCCGTCAGCATTCTCGGGGTGCTCCGCGAGATCGAACGTCTAACCGGGCGGCCGCTGAAAACCTCCTTCGGCCCATGGCGTGCAGGCGACCAGTACTTCTTCATCGCCGACACAAGGAAGCTCGAGCAGGAGCTCGGCTGGCAGGCCAGGACCCGCTGGCGTGGTGGTATCCGCCATCTCGCGGAGTGGCTGGTCGAGCATCGTTTTGGCGGCCGGCCAATCCTCAGCGAAGCAAAAAGGATTCCTGCGTGACGCAGCAGTGGTTGCCCGCACGTGAGATGAGATTGCTGATGACTGTCGATGCGATCGGCGGTGTCTGGCGCTACGCGATGGATCTTGCAGTCGAGTTGCGCGGACATGGAGTGGAAACCGTCTTCGCCTGTCTGGGCCCCGCGCCGTCAGCCCAGAAGGTGGAAGAGGCAGAGCAGGTGGGGCAGCTTGTCCATCTGGACGCGCCACTCGACTGGCTCGTCTCCGCGGAGGGCGACCTTTCAGATGTTCCGCGGTTGATCGCCGAAGTCGGTCGACACGTGGGTGCGCACGTCCTACACCTAAACCTTCCCTCGCAGGCTGCGGAAATCCCAACCGATCTGCCTGTCGTCGCCGTCTCCCACTCCTGCGTTGTTACCTGGTTCGCCGGGGTGCGCCGACAGCCCGTTCCTCCAAACTGGCTTTGGCAGGAGGACCTCAATCGCCGAGGATTTAGGCGTGCGGACGTCGTGGTTTCACCCAGTCATAGCCACGCGAGGATGGTGGCCCAAGCCTACGGATCCATCCCGGCAATGCGCGTTATTCACAACGGCAGCGGGCTTGAGAACCTGCTTGCCGAAAAGACCGACATGGTCTTTGCCGCCGGACGCTGGTGGGATGACGGGAAGAACGGCAGGGTGCTCGATGCAGCGGCTGCCGCAACCCGATGGCCAGTCATCATGGCCGGCGCCAATGACGGGCCTGGTGGCCAGTACACGCCGATCGCGCACGCGCAGCACAGGGGCGAACTGTCCTATGCCGATACGATCTCGTTGATGCGACGGGCGAAGATCGTCGTCTCCCCCTCCGTCTACGAACCGTTCGGGCTGGCAGCGCTTGAAGCTGCGCGTGCGGGCGCTGCGCTCGTTCTTTCCGATATCGAGACCTATCGGGAGCTGTGGGACGGCTGTGCCTGCTTTGCCGATCCTGACGACCCGGAGGCGTTCATCGAGGCGATCAACCGGTTGGCTGATGATGCAGATCTGCGGGCCATGCTTGCAGTGAAGGCCTATGATCGATCGCTCGACTTAACGATCGGAGCGCAGGCCCGGGCCATGGCTGAGATTTATGCCGAACTGAGAACAAAAAATAACACACTGACCGCTGCGGAGTAGTGATGCGTTTCATCTTTTACACCCATTCCCTGATGTCGGACTGGAATCATGGCAATGCGCATTTCCTGCGTGGCGTCATGCGTGACTTGATACGTCGGGGACATGATGCCGTTGCACTGGAACCGGAAGGCTCCTGGAGTCGCGAAAATCTGGTCCGGGACCAGGGGGCGGCCCCCCTGGAGCGCTTCAGGTCAACATTCCCGGACCTCGAAACGCGGATCTATGGGGCCGATTTCGATCACGAGGCAGCTCTGGCCGATGCCGACGTCGTGGTGGTCCACGAGTGGTCGGAACCTTCCCTGGTGGAGAAGATCGGCCGGGTGCGCAGGCATGGAGGGCGGTTTGCTCTCCTTTTTCAAGACACGCACCACCGGGCGGTTTCGGCCGAGAAGGATATCGGCGGTCTCGATCTCCAGGACTACGACGGCGTGCTCGCCTTTGGTGAAACGCTGCGCCAGCGCTACCTCGAAGCGGGCTGGGGCCGCAACGTTCTCACATGGCATGAAGCGGCGGACACGAGCATCTTCAAGCCGATGCCGGACGTGGAAAAGACTGGCGACCTCGTATGGATCGGCAACTGGGGCGATGACGAGCGTACAGCCGAGATTGCAGAATTCCTGGTGGCTCCCGCACGGGATCTTCATCTGACGGCGACCGTCCATGGCGTCCGCTACCCGCAATCGGCACTGGCGTCTCTCGCCGAAGCGGGCATCGCTTACAAGGGCTGGATCGCCAATGCCGATGTGCCCGAGGCTTTTGCCCGATATCGCGTGACGATGCATATCCCGCGGCGCCCCTACGTCGAAAATCTGCCGGGGATTCCAACAATCCGAGTGTTTGAGGCGCTGGCCTGCGGCATTCCCCTCATCTCGGCGCCATGGGAGGACTGTGAAGGCCTGTTTTGCCCCGGCACCGACTTCCTTGTTGCGCGCAATGGCGAGGAGATGAGGCAGCATCTTCGCCGCGTGCTCACCGATCGGGACCTCGCACGCGAACTCGCTGTCACCGGCCGAGAGAGGATCCTCGCACGGCACACCTGCCGCCATCGCGTCGACGAACTCCTTTCCTTCCTGGCTGATCTCGAAAGCTGCCCCGAAGCTGCCCATGCAACAACCGCGGAGGCCGCAGAATGAAGATTGCCTTTTACGGATCAAGCCTTGTCTCCGCCTATTGGAATGGGGCCGCCACCTATTACCGCGGCCTTTTGCGGGCTCTGGCCGAGAAAGGGTACGACATCACCTTCTACGAGCCGGACGTCTATGATCGGCAGAAGAACCGCGACATCGACCCGCCGGAGTGGTGCAAGGTCGTCGTCTACGAAGGCAATGTGGAGTCTCTGAAAAGGGCGACAGAGCAAGCCGCCACAGCGGATGTCGTCGTGAAGGCAAGCGGTGTCGGTTTCGAGGACGATTTCCTGCTTGAGCAACTGCTGCGCGATGCGCGGCCGGAAGCGCTCAAGATTTTCTGGGACGTTGACGCACCCGCGACTTTGGCGGAGGTCCGGGGAGCGCCGGACCATCCATTGCGCGGCGCGCTCGCCAAGATCGACATGGTCCTCACCTATGGCGGCGGTGATCCCGTCGTCGACGCCTATCGCTTCATCGGCGCGCAGGAGTGCATTCCAATCTACAACGCACTTGATCCTCAGACGCATCAGCCCGTTCCCGCTGAACCGCGCTTCACTGCTGATCTCGGTTTTCTCGGCAATCGGCTTCCGGATCGCGAGGCGCGGGTGGAGGAGTTCTTCCTCGATCCTGCTTCGCGCCTCTCCGATCAGACCTTCCTGCTTGGCGGGTCGGGCTGGCAAGACAAGCCGATGTCCCAGAACGTCAACTATATCGGTCACGTGTCGACGCGCGACCACAATGCCTTCAACGTCACGCCCAAGGCGGTACTGAACATCTCGCGAGCCAGCATGGCGGAGAACGGGTTCTCTCCTGCGACCCGCGTCTTCGAGGCTGCCGGGGCAGGGGGCTGCCTGATCACCGACTACTGGGAAGGCATCGAACTGTTCCTGAAGCCGGACGAGGAAGTCCTTGTGGCGCGCGATGGCCGGGACGTAGCGGATATTCTCGCCGGTCTTTCCCAGGAGCGGGCGAAGGAGATTGGACAGCGGGCACTGCAGCGTGTCGTTGCCGAACACACCTATGCCCACCGCGCCGAAACGGTGGATCTCCTCTTCCGCCGCCATGCCGAGAACCTGGAGGCTGCCGAATGAGACAATCACTCGACATCGTTGTCCTCGGGCTTTCCCTCTCATCCTCCTGGGGCAATGGCCACGCCACCACCTACCGGGCGCTCCTGAGGGGCCTGAAGGAGGAGGGCCATCATGTGCTGTTCCTGGAGCGCGACGTTCCCTGGTACGCGAGCCAGCGCGATCTGCCAGCGCCGGACTTCTGCGAATTGCAGTACTATATGCAGGTGGAGGATCTGATCGGGAATTACGCTGACCGGATAAGGTCGGCAGACGCAGTGATCATCGGCTCCTACGTACCCGAGGGCGTCAGGGTTATAGACGAAGCCGCAACGCTGGCTCCGCAGCGCCTCTGCTTCTATGACATCGACACGCCAGTGACACTGGCGAAGCTCGACCGGAATGACGAGGAATATCTGGCGCGGCGGCAGATACCCCTTTTCGACGCCTATTTCTCGTTCTCGGGTGGTGAGGTGTTGAACAGGCTCGAGGAGGTGTACGGCTCACGAAATGCCGTCGCCCTCTATTGCTCGGTCGATCCGGCGCGTTACGTCAATACCGGCGAAGCTTTCGAATGGGACCTCGGCTACCTCGGCACCTACAGTCCCGATCGCCAGCCGACCGTTCAGAGGCTGCTGCTGGACGTCGCGCGCCGCCTGCCGGACAGACGCTTCGTCGTCGCTGGTCCGCAATATCCTGCGGAGATCGATTGGCCGGAGAATGTCGACCGGATCGAGCACCTGCCGCCCGCCGAGCATGCCTCCTTCTATAGCCGCCAGCGCTTCACGCTGAATGTGACGCGGGCCGACATGACCGAGGCCGGCTGGTCGCCCAGCGTGCGCCTTTTCGAGGCGGCCGCCTGCGGGACGCCGATCATCAGCGACTACTGGCGCGGGCTGGATGAGCTTCTGCCGCACGAGGACGCGATCATCATAGCACGCGACACTGCCGACGTCGTTGCGGCGTTATCCGCCACGAACGACGCGAAACGGGACGAAATCGCTGCATCCGCCCAGGCAAGGGTGCTTGCCGACCATACGGGCCTCGCCCGATCGCGGGAACTGGTGGAGGCGCTTCTGGCGATCCCGCCGGGGAGGGAGACGGAACGACATCCGCGACAACGCATTTCCGCTTGAAGGGAAGCCAGGCCCAAAGCCACTGATGCTCTGGATCGATTCCCCACCGCCAACGGTCAACCAGACATGGGATAGTAGGAATGGATGCACGTAGCGATCCGGGACGCCACCTGAAGGAACAGATCGATAGCCTTGGTCCATGGTTCCAGAACATGCGGATCGGCGGTGTCGAAACGGCGCCCGAGCACTTTCTCGGCGACTACCCCAACTTCAAATGGCAGGGCTTCAGGCATGTCATTCCAGATGACCTGGAAGGCCGCAGCGTCCTCGATATCGGCTGCAATGCCGGCTTCTACGCGATGGAAATGAAGAGGCGGAACGCTGGGAGGGTCGTTGGCCTGGAGCCGGATCCCCGCTACCTGGAACAGGCGCGGTTCGCGGCCAAGCACGAGGGCCTCGATATCGAATACCTCCAGATGTCCGTCTACGACGTCCCGAAGCTCAAGGAGCGGTTCGACCTGGTGATCTTCATGGGCGTTCTGTACCACCTGCGGCACCCGCTGCTCGCCCTCGACCTGATCTACGAGCACGTCGCTGACGACCTGATGCTCTTCCAGTGCCTGCAGCGCGGCGATGAGCGTCTACCTGAACTCCAGGAAAACTACGACTTTTCAGAATGGACGGTCTTTGACCGGCCGGACTATCCGAAGCTGTTCTTCGTCGAGGAACGCTATGCAAGCGACCCGACGAACTGGTTCCTGCCCAATTCGGCTGCGATGGAGGCGATGCTGCGCAGCGCCGGCTTCGTCATTCGCGATCATCCGGAGCGTGAGGTCTACCTTCTTGGGCGCGGTCAGCGCCACTATGCGGTCGAGCCTCCGACTTTCGTCTGCGGCTGACGCCAGGGAAAGGGGCGGGCGCCGAGAATCCGCCCGCCATTCTGATCAACCTGCAGCCTGGTCCGATGCCCCTCAGCCCGGTACTGCGGCCGGTTCAGCAATCGGCTTGGGCCGGGTGAAGATAACCCCGGCAAACAACAGGACGCCGGCGAACGTTACGATCGACGAGATCGCGACGAGCGGCTCCATGGCGGCATTGCCGCCGAGCAGCAGGTAGAGGCTGGGGATCATCACGGTGACGCCTGCCGTGTAGACCCAGTATTGCAGCTGGGCGAGCCGCGTTTCGGCCTTGGCAGGGTTCAGCGCATAGTATCCGCCGAAGATCGCCATGGTCACCCAGCCGAGCAGGTTGTTGTGAGCATGGGCACCGCCTGCGGCGTGATCGTGCGAAATCGACATCTGCAGCCCCATGATGATGCCGAGGATGAGAAAACAGATCGCAGTCTTGAAATACAGATTTGCTAGGCGTGGCATGACAATCCCCTCCTGTCAGAGCCAAGTTTGACAACGGTCAAGAATACCAAAGCTGATGAAAAATGTAATCAGGTAGGTGCATCTCGTTGGAAGCACGTGGGGTCAATCACGCGGGAGCTAGACGGGCCTTATCGGATCTTGGCGGGGGGCGGATCACAGGCAACCTAGTTGCCTGTGTGGACATCTTCGGTGCCGAGACTCTCGAGGGCGCCTGCTCCAACGGATCAGCCGTTTCCAGGACCTCCCAGACCCACCAGCCGGCCAGCCCAGTTGCGAGCGCCCAGATCAAGATAATCGCCAGAAGTCCGGCACGACTGCTCGGGCGCGCGCTGATCTCTTCAGCAAGTACCCTGAATTCGGACATCAGGCCAGGGGGGATCAAGCGGATCGCAAGAGCGGTACCAAGAGGCACGATCAGCAGGTCATCGAGGTAGCCGAGGAGAGGCACGAAGTCGGGGATCAGGTCTACAGGAGACAAGGCGTAAGCCGCGACGCAGGCTGCAACGATTTTCGCTCCGAGCGGAGTGCGCGGGTCTCTTGCAGCGACCCAGAGTGCCACCACATCGCGTTTCAGCAATCGGGCCCATTCGCGCAATCTGCTCATCAACCTCGTCATGACAGATCGTATATAGATGCAGCAGCACAATCGTCATCTTGGGGCAAGATTGTGGGTTCCAAACTCAAGATGAGGGGAGGTTGGTGAGAGCGCAGGGGTTCGAACCCTGGACCTACTGATTAAAAGTCAGTTGCTCTACCGGCTGAGCTACGCTCTCCCACGCAAAGGGGAAGCCCCTTTCGGAAGTGCGCGGAACATATGCAGACGGGCTTTCCGGGTCAACCGCAAAAACAGCAAAAATGCGGCTTCTTGTCCCAAGACAAGCTGCATTCAAAAACGTGATTGGCATTGCGGTCTCACCATGCTTTAGGCAGGCGGACCCTGGATAGGGCGGATCGCAGGAGTTGCTGTTGTCGATTGCGGACATATCGTTTTGGAGTGCCTTGCTGGCGGGAGCCCTGTCGTTCCTGTCGCCGTGCGTGCTGCCGCTGGTACCGCCCTATCTCTGCTACATGGCTGGCATTTCCGTGGACCAGTTTCGCGGGGAGGGGCCGAGCGAGGCCGCAGTGGCAACGCGGCGGGCGGTGCTGACGGCCGCCGTCTTCTTTACCCTCGGCTTTGCAACGGTCTTCGTGGCACTCGGCGCCGGCGCATCGACCATCGGGGTGTTGCTGCGCCAGCATCTCGATCTCCTGTCCAAGATCGGCGGGCTGATCATCATCGCCATGGGCCTCAATTTCCTCGGCGTTTTCCGGATCGGTCTGCTTTCCCGCGAGGCGCGCTTTCAGAGCAGCGGAAAACCCGCAACCCTTTCCGGCGCCTATGTCATGGGCCTCGCCTTCGCATTCGGCTGGACCCCCTGCATCGGTCCGGTCCTCGGGGCAATCCTCGGTGTCGCGGCCTCCCGCGAGACGGTGGGCGACGGAGCGACGCTGCTTGCCGTCTATTCGCTCGGGCTTGCCGTCCCCTTCTGGATCGCGGCCGGCTTCTCGGGCTCGTTCATGCGTTTCCTGTCGCGCTTCCGCCGGCACCTCGGTGCTGTCGAGAAGGTCATGGGCGTGCTGCTCGTCCTCACCGGACTGGCATTCATGTTCGGGTTCATCAGTACGGTCGCGATCTGGTTCCAGCAGACCTTTCCAATCCTGATGCAAATCGGCTAAGCCGGGCCCTTCGCCGGATCGGCGCGGGTGAAGGATAGACGATGGCCGACATCACAGCATTGCTGTTGCCCTTTTTCGGACTGATCCTGATCGGCTATGTCGCCGCTCGCGTGACGCGCCAGCCGGCCGAGGCGCTTGGCTGGATGAATACGTTCATCATCTATGCAGCCTTGCCGGCGCTTTTCTTCAAGCTCGTTTCGCGAACGCCGATCGAGGATCTGGCGCGCATCGACTTCATCGCTGCCGACATTGCCGCGACCTATGCAATCTTCATCCTGCTCTTCCTGATCGCGCGATTCCTCCGGCGTGCATCGGTGGCCGATTCAACCATTCAGGCGTTTGGGGGCTCCTACGGCAATATCGGCTATATGGGTCCGGGTCTCGCGCTCCTCGCCTTCGGCGATGCGGCTGCGGTGCCCGTCGCGCTCATCGTCTGCCTCGAGAACGCCACGCACTTCATCGTGGCGCCGGCCATGATGGCGGTGGCGGGCGGCGACAAACGACCGCCGCTTCAACTGGCCGGCGAAGTCGTGCGAAAGGTGGCGCTGCATCCGTTTATCATATCCACCGCGCTGGGTTTCCTAGTGGCGGCAAGCGGGCTTGCGGTGCCGACGGCGGCGCAGCGTCTTGTCGACTATCTGGCCCAGGCGGCCGCCCCTTGCGCGCTCTTTGCGATGGGCGTGACACTAGCGCTACGGCCGCTCAAACGGGTCCCGGTAGAGATCGGCTATCTGTCGGCCGCAAAGCTGATCATCCACCCGGTAGCAGTCTACGTGGTTCTGTCTCTTGCCGGCGACTTCGATCCTGTTTGGGTCTATGCGGCGGTCCTGCTCGCGGCACTTCCCAGCGCGACCAATGTCTTCGTCATCAGCCAGCAATACGGGGTCTGGCAGGAAAGGGCATCCGCAACCGTGCTGATCACCACGGGACTCTCGGTCCTGACGCTACCGGTGCTTCTCTACCTGATCACCGCCGGGCTTCTTCCGCCGGACCTCTTCCCGTAGCTGGTCGACAAACGCCCGCAGCCCGCGCCCAGGCTCCACGCCCTCGCGCATCACGAGATTGCGCAGCGGTGGAACCGCATTCAGAAGGTGCATGCCTGTAGCGCGCAGCATCTGGATGGGCAGGAAGTGAGACAGAAGCGACCGGTTCAGGAGATCGACGCCGAAGGTCCGCGTCATGATGTCCGGGCGGCGACGGCGATTGAAGCGGTCACCGGCATCGGCGGCAATGGGCCTGCCCACCGTGTCTGCCAGGAGTTCTGTCAGCGTGATGATGTCCCTCAGCGAGAGGTTCAGCCCCTGCGCGCCAATGGGCGGAAACACGTGAGCGGCTTCTCCGACGAGAGCCATGCGGCCCTTGCCGAAACGATCGGCCATCAGGCTCGACAGCGGCCAGCATTGGGGGCCGGGCTCGACCGTCACCTTTCCGAGCATCGACTGCATCCGCTTCTCGACCTGCAGGGAGATCTGATCGAGCGGAAGCGCCAGCAGCCGCTCTGCCTCGTCCGGTCTGACGACCCAGACCAGGCTGGAGCGATTGCCGGGCAGGGGGACCTGGGTGAAGGGGCCGGTGGGGGTATGGAACTCGGTGGAGATGTTGCCGTGTGGCAGAGCGTGCCCGAAATTCAGCACGATGGCCGACTGCGGATAGGACCAGCGCCGGGTGCCGATGCCGGCACTTTCCCGAACGCGCGACGAGCGCCCGTCCGCACCGATCAAGAAATCCGCGGTCACGGTCGTCCCGTCACCCAGCGTGAGGTGTGCCTTGTCCTGCGCCAGCGCGCAGGCCTCCATGGTGACCGGATGACGGGTGACATTTGGCTCTGCCGAAATTGCACTCTCCAGGCATTCGAGGAGACCGCGGTTGGGAATGTTATACCCGAATGCGGTCAAACCGACGTCGGCGGATCGGAACTGCGCCGTCGGCGCCCGCAGGAGCCGGTCGGTTCCGTCGATGATCTGCATCACGCTGAGAGGGGCGGCAGTCGGGGCGATCCGGTCCCAGACCCCGAGGCGCTCCATGAAGCGAATGGAGTGGTCCATCAGCGCCGTCGTCCGCTCGTCGTGCGCCGGTGCCTCCGGTGCGATCAGGGCGACCCGACGCCCGTCACGCGCCATCGCAAGCGCTGCAACCGTGCCGGCCAATCCGCCACCTACCACCGCAACTTCATAGTCCAGCATGATGCATCCTCGTCGGCAAACCAATTCGCGCTATGTAGAGCCTTCCCGCCTCCTTATCCATGGGACGCGGCAGCGCAGATCGCAAATCCTGCGCGCAAGGGATGCCGGTCGGGAGTGGCCGGTTGCAAAGCGGCAGTTTTCGCAGCATAGGTCGTCAAACAGAACGGGAATGGCGCGTGATCAGACGAATTTTCAACTACCGAAAAGTCCCCTATGCCGAGATCCGCGCGTTTTCCGTCCACCTCCTGACCGCATCGGGATCGTTTCTCGCCTTTCTCGGGGTGGTGGCAGCGGCCGAGAGCCGCTTTGTCGACATGTTCTGGTGGCTAGGGCTTGCACTGTTCGTAGACGGTATCGACGGTCCCATTGCACGCAAGGTGCGGGTGCGCGAGGTCCTGCCGAACTGGTCGGGAGATACGCTGGACAACATCATCGACTATGTCACCTATGTTCTTCTCCCTGCCTTTGCGCTCTACAAGAGCGGCATGATCGGCGAACCGTGGTCTTTCGTTGCCGCAGGGCTGATCGTGATCTCGAGCGCGATCTACTATGCCGACACCGGGATGAAGACGGACGAATATTTCTTCTCCGGCTTTCCCGTCGTCTGGAACATGGTGATTTTCACGCTCTTCGTCATCCAAGCGAGTGAAACCACCGCCTTCATCGTCGTGATCGTCTCTGTGATACTCACGTTCCTGCCCATCAACTTCCTTCACCCGGTGCGCGTCAAACGTCTAAGGCCGGTCAATCTGGCCATTCTCATGATCTGGTGCGTGCTCAGCGGATATTCCCTGCTGCTGCATTTCGCGTCTCCCGACTGGCTCGTTTATGGCGTCGTGGCGTCTGGGATTTACCTCTATTTCATCGGGGCAATCCTGCAATTGTTTCCGTCTCTTGGCAGGAACGCCTAACCTGTTGGCGATGCATGTTTTCGGTTGTGCGCAGCAACAAATCCGATAACAGTAGGCGCCTGCGGTCCCATCGTGACCGTATGTGAACAGGACGCGCGGCGTTTCTCGCAAGCCTCGAAGAAGGTGAAGCCGTGTGAACAAGGGGGTGCAGTGACTGTGATGGAGGGATCGGCCGTCAATCCGCTGTTGTCGGTCCGCAAGCTTACCAAGTATTTCGGCAGCTTTCCCGCCTGCTCGGGAATCGACCTCGATATCGGCGCCGGCGAGATCCATGCGCTGCTGGGAGAGAACGGCGCCGGAAAATCGACCTTCGTCAAGATGCTCTTCGGCATTCTCGATCCGACAGAAGGTGAGATGCGCTGGGAGGGGCAGCCTGTCAGCATACGCTCGCCTGGGGAGGCCCGCTCCGTCGGAATCGGAATGGTCTTCCAGCACTTTTCGCTGTTCGAGGCCCTGACAGTAGCCGAGAATATTGCTCTCTCTCTCGATCCCAGGATTTCGCTTGCTAGGATTTCCGACGAGGCTGCGAGCCTGTCCAAGGCCTACGGATTGCCGCTCGATCCCAAGGCCCATGTTGCGGATCTCTCCGTCGGCGAACGTCAGCGCATCGAGATCGTCCGCGCGCTCCTGCAGAATCCGAAACTGATCATCCTCGACGAGCCGACCTCCGTTCTCACGCCCCAGGAGGCGGATCGCCTGTTCGAGACGCTGTTCAAGCTGAGGGCAGAGGGGCGGTCGGTGCTTTATATCAGCCATCGGCTGGAAGAGGTGCAGCGCATATGCGATCGCGCCACCGTCCTGCGCCATGGAAAGGTAACGGGCGACTGCGATCCGAAGCAGGAGACGGCAGCCTCCTTAGCGCGAATGATGGTCGGCTCCGATGTTGCCGGAGTTCAGAGGGAGGATCGCAGCGTTCCCGGTGATGTCCGGGCCGAGGTCAAAAACCTTTCTGTTGCGGCCCGTACTCCATTCGCGGTCGCCCTGAAGAACATCAACCTGACGGTGCGTGCGGGCGAGGTGCTAGCCGTAGCCGGCGTTGCGGGGAACGGGCAGGGCGAACTGTTCGATGCACTTTCCGGCGAATACCCCGTGTCGGACAACGACACGATCCGCTTGTGCGGGACGCTGGTCGGCCGCCTCGGGATCAATGACCGGCGCCTGTTGGGAGCCGGCTTTGTACCGGAGGAGCGCCATGGACATGCAGCAGTCTCGGAGATGAGCCTCTCCGACAATCTCCTCCTTGCACGCAGCCAGTCCGACCGCCGCGCGTTTCTCGGCGGCGGGGTGATGAACGTCATCCGGCACGGCGCGATCAAGCGGGCAACCCAGCGGATCTGTGAAGAGATGGATGTCCGCAAGAGTGGAGAGGATCCGCGCGCCGGCTCTCTTTCCGGCGGCAATCTTCAGAAGTTCATCGTCGGACGCGAACTCGATCGTCAGCCGGCAGTCCTGGTCGTGAACCAGCCGACATGGGGCGTCGACGCAGGCGCGTCGAGCCGCATCCGTCAGGCACTCGTCGACCTTGCCAACGCAGGTTCTGCGGTCATCGTCATCAGTCAGGACCTGGACGAGATATTCGAGGTGGCCACCAGTATCGCGGTGATTTCCGAGGGGAGGCTTTCGCCATCCTACCCCGCGCGCGAACTTAGTCGTGAAAGGATCGGCCTGCTGATGGGCGGTATCCATGATTCGGCGCATGCGGAGGCGTCCCATGCGCATTGAACTGCAGAAACGGGACCGGGGAGGGCGCCTGTTCTCCTTCATATCGCCTCTCCTTGCGCTGGCGCTGACGCTGTTCTTTGGCGGCCTGATGTTCTGGTTCCTCGGCAAGGACCCAGTCGATGCGCTCTACAGCTTCTTCGTGGAGCCGTTGCTGGAGGTTTGGTCCCTGCATGAACTGGCCATCAAGGCTGCGCCGTTAATCCTTATCGCGGTCGGTCTTGCGGCCTGTTACCGCTCCAACAACTGGAATATCGGCGCGGAGGGACAGTTCACCATCGGCGCGATAACAGGTGCTATCCTCCCGGTCCTCTATCCGGATTGGCACTCGCCGGCGATCCTGCCGCTGATGCTCGTCATGGGTGCGATCGGCGGAGCAATCTATGCCGGCATTCCGGCGCTCCTGAAGACACGCTTCAACACGAATGAGATCCTGACGAGCCTGATGCTCGTCTATATCGCCCAGCTTTTTCTCGACTGGCTGGTGAGGGGTCCCTGGCGTGATCCCCAAGGATACAACTTTCCGCAGACAAAGGCTTTCGTGCCGGAAGCCGTGCTGCCGGAGATCCTGGATTCCGGGCGCGCCCATCTTGCCATCGTCTTTGCGCTCGTCGCCGCCGTCGCCATCTGGTTCATGATACGGTTCATGCTGAAGGGTTTTCAGGTGTCCGTGATCGGGCAATCGGAACGTGCGGGCCGTTTTGCCGGCTTCTCATCCCGGCGGATGGTCTGGTTTGCGTTCTTGCTCTCCGGAGCGCTGGCAGGGCTTGCCGGCATTTCGGAGGTTTCAGGATCCATCGGGCATGTGCAGCCGGCGATCTCTCCGGGCTACGGCTTCACCGCCATTATCGTTGCCTTCCTTGGCAGGTTGAACCCGCTCGGCATCATCGCTTCCGGATTTGTGCTCGCCCTTACCTATCTCGGAGGCGAGGCGGCTCAGCTCTCGATCGGCATTTCGGACAAGGTGAGCCGCGTCTTCCAGGGGCTTCTGCTGTTCTTCGTGCTGTCCTGCGATACCCTGATCCACTACCGCATCCGTCTCGTCTGGCGTCAGGCGACAGGAGCCGCCCATGCTTGAGGCGATCCTGTTGACGGTAATCACCGCCGCGACGCCGCTTGTCATCGCGTCGCTCGGCGAACTGGTGACGGAGCGGGCAGGCGTGCTCAATCTCGGCGTCGAGGGCATGATGATCATGGGTGCGGTCGCTGCCTTCGCGGTGACACAGGCCACCGGCTCCCCCTATATTGGCGTCGCGGCCGGCATCATCGCAGGCGGGATATTCTCGCTCCTGTTCGGCGTCCTGACACTCACGCTGGTCGCCAATCAGGTTGCGACGGGTCTCGCGCTGACGATCTTGGGACTGGGACTTTCCGGGCAGATCGGGGAGAGCTTCGTCGGGCAGCCGGGCATCAAGCTGCAGCCGATCGCCATCCCACTGCTCTCCGAGATTCCTCTTCTCGGGCCATTGCTGTTCCGGCAGGATATCATCTTCTACCTGTCCGTCCTGCTCGTGGGCGGCATCCACTGGTTCCTGTTCAGGAGCCGCATGGGCCTGAAGTTGCGGGCGATCGGCGACAATCATGGCTCCGC
This sequence comes from Pseudorhizobium banfieldiae, assembly GCF_000967425.1. Taxonomy (NCBI): domain Bacteria; kingdom Pseudomonadati; phylum Pseudomonadota; class Alphaproteobacteria; order Hyphomicrobiales; family Rhizobiaceae; genus Pseudorhizobium; species Pseudorhizobium banfieldiae. The sequence continues at coordinate 1,764,035 of NZ_FO082820.1, read as the reverse complement.
CCACGCGCTGGGGATCAACGTGATCCGGACCCGTTATCTCGCCGTCATGTTCGGCGGCGCCTGCGCCGGGCTCGCCGGCGCTCACCTGTCCCTCGTCTACACCCCTCAATGGGTGGAGAACATGACGGCCGGACGCGGCTGGATCGCGCTGGCACTCGTCGTCTTCGCGTCGTGGCGGCCGCTTCGTGTGCTTGCCGGCGGATATCTGTTCGGGGCGGTCACCATCGGCCAATTGCATGCGCAGGCGCTGGGGATCGGCATACCCTCCCAGCTTCTATCCGCCATGCCCTATGTCGCGACTATTGTCGTCCTGATCATCATCTCGCATAATCGGCGCACGACGCTGATCAATACTCCCGCCTCGCTCGGAAAACCTTTCGTTCCCGAACGTTGAGGCCTGTCCCGCATCCAAGTCTTCAAGCCAACAGAGGTCGAAAAATGAAGAAACTGATCATTGCACTTGCCGCCTCGGCCGCCCTTCTCGGCGGCTTCGTCAGCGGCGCCCAAGCCCAGGACAAGACGAAAGTCTGCTTCATCTATGTCGGCTCCAAGACGGATGGCGGCTGGACGCAGGCGCACGATATCGGCCGTCAGGAACTGCAGGCGCACTTCGGTGACAAGATCGAGACACCGTTCCTCGAAAACGTTCCGGAAGGCCCGGATGCCGAGCGCGCCATCGAGCGCATGGCCCGCTCAGGTTGCGCGATGGTCTTCACGACCTCCTTCGGCTTCATGGACGCGACCATCAAGGTGGCTGAGAAGTTCCCGGACGTGAAGTTCGAGCACGCCACCGGCTTCAAGGCCGCTGAAAATGTCGCCACCTACAATTCGCGCTTCTATGAAGGCCGCTACATCCAGGGCCAGATCGCCGCGAAGATTTCGGAGAAGGGCGTGGCCGGTTACATCGCCTCGTTCCCGATTCCCGAAGTGGTGATGGGCATCAATGCCTTCATTCTCGGTGCGCAGTCGGTCAACCCCGACTTCAAGCTCAAGGTCGTCTGGGCCAATACCTGGTTCGATCCGGGCAAGGAAGCCGATGCGGCCAAGGCGTTGATTGACCAGGGCGTCGACGTGCTGACGCAGCATACCGATACTACCGCGCCCATGCAGGTTGCGGCAGAGCGCGGCATCAAGGCGTTCGGCCAGGCATCCGACATGATCAAGGCCGGACCGGAGACCCAGTTGACCGCAATCGTCGACACCTGGGGGGCCTACTACATCAAACGTACCCAGGCGCTGCTGGACGGCAACTGGAAGTCCGAACAGATCTGGGATGGCCTGAAGGACGGCATCCTGACCATGGCTCCCTATACGAACATGCCGGACGACGTGAAGGCGATGGCAGAAGAAACCGAAGCAAAGATCAAGTCGGGCGAGTTGCATCCATTCACCGGACCGGTCAAGAAGCAGGACGGTTCTGACTGGCTCGCGGAAGGCGAGAAGGCCGAAGACGGCGCTCTCCTCGGCATGAACTTCTACGTTGCCGGCGTGGACGACAAGCTGCCGCAGTAAGGCAATAGCATCATGCAGGAAGGGCGCCTTCAAGGGCGCCCTTTTTGTTGCAGCGAGAAACAAGCCGTTTATCGCCTGTCAATCGAGTTGCTGCTAAGTGCCGCTCGACTGAATCGAGGAAATCCATCATGACTCGCACCTGCCTGGCCGTCATTCTTGCCGCTGGCGACAGCACCCGCATGAAGTCGTCAATGTCGAAGGTCCTTCACCCCGTGGCTGGACTGCCGATGATCGGGCACGTGATGCGAGCTGTCGCCTCGGCCGGGATCTCGGACGTTGCCCTGGTGCTCGGACGCGATGCAGATGCGGTGGCCCAGGCGGCTGAGATAGATGGGGTGGCAGTCCGTACCTTCCTGCAGACGGAACGGCTTGGAACGGGCCATGCGGTCCTGACTGCGCGTGACGCGCTCTCTGCAGGCTTCGATGATGTTCTGGTTACCTATGGAGATGCGCCGCTTGTCACCGCGGAGCCGCTGGCAGCAGCGCGGGCGGAAATCGCCGAGGGGGCAGATGTTGCCGTCATCGGATTTCACACGGAGCGCCCCACCGGCTACGGGCGGCTGCTCGTCAAAAACGGCGAGCTCGTCGCCATCCGCGAGGAGAAGGACGCGACCGAGGAAGAGCGACAGGTCACCTGGTGCAACAGCGGCATCATGGCGATTAATGGTCACAAGGCGCTTGAGCTTCTGGATCGTATCGGCAACGACAACGTAAAGGGCGAATACTATCTGACCGATCTGGTCGAGATCATCCGCGCCGCCGGCGGCAGGGCGGTGGCGGTCGATGCGCCGGAAGCCGAAATGGCCGGTTGCAACACTCGCGCCGAACTGGCGGTGCTAGAGCGGCTTTGGCAGGAGCGGCGCCGGCATGAGATCATGCTTGCGGGTGTGACCATGATCGCGCCCGAAACAGTTTTCCTTGCACATGACACGACCATTGGCCAGGACGCGGTGATCGAGCCGAACGTTGTCTTCGGACCCGGGGTTACGGTGGATGCCGGCGCCGTCATTCACGCCTTCTCCCACCTCGAGGGAGCACATGTCAGTTCTGGCGCAACGGTCGGTCCGTTCGCGCGGCTGCGACCGGGCGCGAACCTCGCCGCCAAGGCGAAGGTCGGGAACTTCTGCGAGGTCAAGAAAGCCGAGATTGGCGAAGGGGCGAAGGTCAACCACCTGACCTATATCGGCGACGCTGTCGTAGGCGCGCATGCAAACATCGGGGCAGGCACGATCACCTGCAACTATGACGGCGTCAACAAGCACCTGACGCAGATCGGCGCTGGCGCCTTTATTGGTTCCAACTCGGCGCTGGTAGCGCCGGTCGCAATCGGGGAGGGTGCCTATGTGGGCTCCGGAAGCGTCGTGACTGAGGACGTGCCGGCGAATGCCCTTGCGTTGGCGCGCGCGCGCCAGGAAATCAAGCCTGACCGGGCAAAAGCGATCCGCGAGCGTGCGCTGGCACTCAAGGCCGCCGCCAAGGCGAACAAGTGAAGCGTTCCATGGTAACCTTCCGACACGCAAAGTGACCGGTGGGGCAATTGCAGCAGTCGGTTTATCGATTAGAACTCCCGCGACATCACGGGAACAATGAGGTTTTGAATGTGCGGGATCGTTGGCATTGTCGGTAAGGAGCCGGTGGCGGATCGCCTGGTGGATGCTCTAAAGCGGCTCGAATATCGAGGCTACGATTCGGCCGGTGTCGCGACCATCCACGAGGGACACCTGGCCCGCCGACGGGCGGAGGGCAAGCTGGTCAATCTGGCGAGGAAACTCGCGGCTGATCCTTTGCCAGGAAATGTCGGCATCGCCCATACCCGCTGGGCCACCCACGGCGCTCCCAACGAGACCAATGCCCATCCGCATATCGTGGACGGCGTCGCAGTCGTTCACAATGGCATCATCGAGAACTTCTCCGAACTGAAGGAAGGGCTGCTGGCGGAGGGCGTCACCTTCGACACGCAGACGGATACCGAAGTCGTCGGCCAACTGATCGCCCGCAACCTGCGTAACGGTATGGGCCGGCGACAGGCGATGCAGGCCATGCTCCGGGAAATCACCGGGGCATATGCCCTGGCTGTGATCTTCGCGGATGATCCGTCGACGATCATGGCAGCCCGCTCCGGCCCGCCACTGGCAATCGGGTTCGGTGATGGCGAGACCTATCTTGGCTCGGATGCCATTGCGCTCGCACCGCTCACGAATGAGATCACCTACCTGGTGGATGGCGATTGGGCCGTAATTGGTCGCGAAGGGGCCTTCATCTTCGACCATGAGGGCAACCAGATCGATCGACCGCGCCAGATCACGCAGGCCGCCGCCTATTTCGTCGACAAGGGCAACCACCGGCACTTCATGGAGAAGGAGATCCACGAGCAGCCGGAAGTCGTCTCCCATGCGCTTGCACACTACGTTGACCTCGGCAATCATACGGTCGATCCGGCCGCCACCGGGCTCATCGACTTTGCCTCACTGCGCGGCCTTGCGATCTCTGCCTGCGGCACGGCCTATCTTTCCGGCCTGATCGGCAAGTACTGGTTCGAGCGCTATGCGCGCCTGCCGGTCGAGATCGATGTCGCTTCGGAATTCCGTTATCGCGAAATTCCTCTGTCCGCTGACCAGGCGGCTCTCTTCATTTCCCAGTCCGGCGAGACCGCCGACACACTTGCATCGCTTCGCTACTGCCACTCGGCCGGGCTGAAGATCGGCGCGATTGTTAACGTCAAGGAATCGACCATCGCACGGGAATCGGATGCCATCTTCCCAATCCTCGCGGGGCCGGAGATCGGCGTTGCTTCAACGAAGGCGTTCACCTGCCAGCTTACCGTCCTGGCATCTCTCGCGATCGCTGCCGGAAGGGCCCGCGGGACGATCTCGGAGGCCGAGGAAAAGCAATTGATCAAGAGCCTGGCCGAGATGCCGCGGCTCATGAACGCCGTTCTCAACGCTATCGAACCCCAGATCGAAGCGCTGGCGCGCGAACTCTCGCGCTACAAGGACGTGCTGTACCTCGGTCGCGGCACCAGCTATCCGCTTGCAATGGAAGGGGCGCTGAAGCTCAAGGAAATCTCCTACATCCACGCAGAGGGATATGCGGCCGGAGAACTGAAACACGGTCCCATCGCGCTGATCGACGAGAACATGCCGGTGATCGTGATTGCTCCCCACGACCGGTTCTTCGAGAAGACCGTTTCGAACATGCAGGAGGTCGCGGCACGCGGCGGCAAGATCATCTTCGTCACGGACGAAAAAGGCGCCGCTGCCTCGAAGTTGCCGACCATGGCGACAATTACGCTCCCAACCGTGGCTGAGATCGTTTCGCCGATGATCTACTCTCTGCCAATTCAGCTTCTGGCCTACCACACCGCCGTCTTCATGGGCACGGATGTGGATCAACCGCGCAACCTTGCGAAGTCCGTGACTGTGGAGTGAGCCACCCGCTAGGCGGGCGAGACCATCCCTTCGGGGCGCCCCTGGTCCGCGCAGTGGGGTGCCGAAATCTGGATGTCCCGCCCTTGCATGGCGGGGTCCCCTCGGGCATGGTCGCTTCGACCTGACCACTTTTATGCGATGCAGCATGACGGCGAGACGATGAACGATAGCCCAGAGCGCATTTCGCTGGCAACGCGCATCCGCAACAACTTCCTGACCGGATTGATCATCTGTGCGCCGCTGGCCATCACCATATGGCTGACCTTCAGCTTCATTCGCTGGGCGGACAGCTGGGTGAAGCCGTATATCCCCGCCCGCTACAACCCGGAGAACTATCTGGACGTCGCCATGCCCGGGCTGGGCATGGTGATCGCGATCACCCTGATCACCCTGATCGGTTTCCTTGGAAAGAACTTGATCGGCCGCTCGATCGTCAGCTTTGGCGAATCGGTGCTGCACCGCATGCCCCTCGTCCGGACGATCTACAAGAGCCTGAAACAGATCTTCGAGACGGTGCTGAAGGAACAGTCCACTTCCTTCAAGAAGTGCGGGCTGATCGAGTTTCCGAGCCCCGGCAGTTGGGCACTCGTGTTCATTTCCGGCGACGCCCAGGGCGAGATTGCCGCCCGTCTGAACGAGCATGGCGAGGAGATGGTCTGCGTTTTCCTGGCGCCGACGCCGGTACCGACTGCAGGCTTTCTCATGTTCGTGCCGCGCAGCAAGATTGTCATGCTGGACATGACGCCGGAGGAGGGGGCCAAGCTTCTCATCTCGGGAGGGCTGCTTGCGCCGGATTACCGGCCGAAAGCCGGTCCGACGGTGATCTCGTCGAATGTCAGCCCGCTCCAAGGAACCTGACGGCTTCATCACGGCGGAACAGATAGAGGAGGGTGCGGACGTTCTTGCCGCGTTCGCTGGTCAGGTCCGGATCCTTCTCGATGAGATAGCCGGCATCCTTGCGGGCGATCTCCAGCAGGTCCGCATGGGTCTCAAGGCTCGCGATACGGAAGCCGGGCGTCCCGGATTGACGCGTGCCTAGGAGTTCGCCTTCACCGCGCAGCTTCAGATCCTCTTCCGCGATCAGGAACCCGTCTTCGCTGTCGCGCAGGATCGACAGGCGAGCATGTCCCGTCTCGCTCAGCGGCCCCTTGTAGAGAAGGATGCAAGTGGAGGCGTCCGCTCCGCGGCCCACGCGACCACGCAACTGGTGTAGCTGGGCGAGGCCAAAGTGCTCGGCATGCTCGATGACCATGATCGTCGCATCCGGTACGTCCACACCCACCTCAACCACCGTCGTTGCAACGAGCAATCGCACAGCGCCGGTCTTGAAGGCGGCCATCACGGCATCCTTGTCCGCTCCGGACATGCGACCATGAACCAGGCCGACGTCGCGGCCAAACTCCTTGGCCAGCACGGCAAACCGCTCTTCTGCCGACATCAGGTCCGAAGCGTCTGACTCCTCCACCAGCGGGCAGATCCAATAGGCCTTCTTGCCCTCCGCGAGCGCGCTCCTCAGGCGCGAGACAATCTCAACGGTGCGCTCCGTCGGGATCGTTACGGTCTGGATGGGCTTGCGCCCCGCCGGCTTCTCAGTGAGCTTGGAGACGTCCATGTCACCGAAGGCGGCGAGCACAAGCGTGCGCGGTATGGGTGTCGCCGTCATCACCAGCATATGCGGCGTGACGCCCTTCGCCGTCAGCCGAAGCCGCTGGTGGACACCGAAGCGGTGCTGCTCGTCGACCACGGCCAGAACCAGATCGTGATAATTGACCGCATCCTGGAAGAGAGCGTGAGTGCCTATGATGATCTGGACCTCGCCCGAGGCAATCCTCTCGACGATCGCGTCCCTCTCGCGACCTTTCGTCCGTCCCGTCAGGACGTCCACCGAAAGGCCGACGGCCGCCGCCAGCTTCGATATGGTCGCATAATGCTGTCGGGCGAGGATTTCCGTCGGCGCCATCAGCACCGCCTGACCTCCGGCCTCGACCGCGGCAGCCATCGCCATCAAGGCGACGAGCGTCTTTCCCGCCCCGACATCGCCCTGCAGCAGGCGCAGCATGCGATCTTCGCCCGCCATATCATCCAAGATATCGGCGACGGCACGTTCTTGGCTGCCGGTGAGGGCGAAGGGGAGGGTGGAGCGTATACGGTTCGCCAACTGGCCTGTCGAACGCACAGGTCGGCCAGGCACCCGGCGAAGGCGCTGGCGCACCAGCGCGAGAGACATCTGTCCGGCCAGGAACTCATCATAAGCGAGTCGCCGCCGAGCAGCGGACCGCGGGTCGATGTCGGTTTCGTCACGCGGATCGTGCAGCCGGCGAAAGCTCTCGGAAAGGCAGGGAAACCCTTGACGCTCCGCCAGGGTGGTATCGAGCCAGTCCGGGAGTTCGGGCATGCGGACCAGGGCGGCATCCACCACTCTCCTCAGGACTTTCGGTGAAAGGCCGGCGGTGAGGGGATAGACCGGCTCCACCAGCGGCAGGTTGTCGGCCTCCGACATCTTCACCATGAAGTCTGGATGGACCATCGACGGGCGCCCGTTGAACCAGTCGACCTTGCCGCTCACCATGACCTCTTCGTCGAGCGGCAGCGCTTTCTCCAACCAGTTACCCTTGACGCGGAAGAAGGTCAGGGCAAGTTCGCCCGTCTCGTCGTGAAGGAAGACACGGTAGGGCAGGTTCGCTTTTCCCGGAGGCGGCGGCTGGTGGCGGTCGACCCGGCCCTGGATGGTGACGATGGCGCCCTGCGGAGCCAGCGCTATGCCCGGCCTGTTGCGGCGGTCGATGATTGAAACAGGCGCATGGAAAAGAAGATCGATGACGCGGCAATCCTCCGCGTCCTCTCGTCCCGTCGCGCGCGCGATAAGTTCCGCGAGCTTGGGACCGACGCCCGGAAGGGATGCAACGGGCGAAAACAGCGGATCGAGGAGGGCGGGGCGCATGGGCGGCAAAATGCGATGGATTTCGACCGCTTTGCAAGGTGACGAAGCGGAAATTCCGACCTATATGGTCCGGGCTACACAAGGACTTTTCCATGACAGGACTGACACGCAGCAGCGCGGACCTCAGCCCCCGCCGTCGCCGCATCCTCTACCGCTGCTGGCACCGCGGCATTCGCGAAATGGACCTCGTCTTCGGCCAGTTCGCCGAAGAGGAGATCGCGGCGCTTTCCGACGCGGAGCTCGACCAGTTCGAAGCAATCATGGGCGAGGACGATCACGATCTGCATGCCTGGATCACGGGCGCAAAGCCGCTGCCCGAGCATTTGCAGACGCCGCTTTTCGCCCGAGTTGCTTCTTACAGGCCAGACTTCGATCCGGTGACGACGGCGAGCCTGCAGGCGAAGTCAGAGCGATAGAAAATGATCCCAGGTTTCGATGCCAAGAAGATTGCCGCGGCCGGCAGCTCGCTGACTATCGGCAACGTTCCGCCCGGCATGGAGGCGCTGCTTCTGGCCGAGATGACCAAGGCAGGTCAGCCGGTAGCCTTCATCATGTCGGATGGCCAGCGGATGGCCGATATCGAGCAGATGCTCGGCTTTATCGCGCCTGAAATCCCCGTCCTGACGCTGCCGGCCTGGGACTGTCTTCCCTATGACCGCGTCTCGCCCGGTGCTGATGTCTCCGCGCGTCGCTTGGCGGCGCTCTCCGGGCTTATCGCCCATGCGCGCAAGCTGCATCCGGCGATCATCCTCGTTACCGTCAATGCCATGCTGCAGAAGATTGCTCCGGCGGAGGTGATCGAAAGTCTGGCATTCTCTGCCCGGCCGGGGAACAGCGTCCGCATGGACGATATCGCCGCGCGGCTGGAGCGCAACGGCTTCGATCGCGTCCCGACGGTGCGGGAAGTGGGCGAATTCGCGGTACGCGGGGGCATTCTCGACGTCTTCGTTCCGGGAAACGAAGAGCCCGTCCGCCTCGATTTCTTCGGCGACACGCTTGAGACCATCCGGACATTCGACCCCGCCAGCCAGCGTACGACGGGGCAGGCGCGCTCCCTCGACCTCAATCCGATGAGCGAGGTGTCGCTGACACCCGAGACCATCAGCCGGTTCCGGACCAACTACCTGGCGCTCTTCGGCGCCGCCACACGGGATGACGCTCTCTACCAGGCAGTGTCAGAAGGACGACGATATGCGGGAATGGAGCATTGGCTGCCGCTCTTCTACGAGCGGCTCGATACCGCGTTCGACTACCTCAAGGACTTCCGTCTCGTTACGGATCATACGGCCCGCGAAGCTGCCAACGAGCGTTCCAAGCTGATCGTCGACTACTATGAGGCCCGCCGCGACAGTGGCACGCAAGGCAAGGGCGCCGCTGCTCAGGCGGCGCCCTACAAGCCCGTTCCGCCGGGGCAACTGTATCTCGATGCCAAGGCGTTCTCCACCGCACTGGATGAGGCGAATTCAGTTCGCCTGACGCCATTCAACGAACACGACACGCAAGGCCGCCGCGTCATCGAACTTGACGCACGTGTCGGTCCGCGCTGGGCGAAATCGCAGGCCGAAAAGGATGATCGAGACGAGCGCGTCAACGTCTTCGACCTGGCGGTCAAACACATCTCCGAAAGGCGATCTGCCGGCCGTAGGGTGCTGATCACGGGATGGTCGGCGGGATCTCTCGACCGGTTGTTGCAGGTCCTCGAAGAACACGGTCTCCAGCGCGTCAAGCCCATCGAAGCGTTCGCCGACCTGGAGAAGCTCGAAAAGGGCGAAGCCGCATCGGCTGTTCTCAATCTCGAAGCCGGCTTCGAAACCGACAGCTTCGCCGTCATCGGCGAACAGGACATCCTCGGCGACAGGATGGTCCGCCGCGGCAGGCGACGTAAGCGCGGCAGCGACTTCATCTCGGAAGTTTCCGGGCTCGACGAAGGGTCGCTCGTGGTTCATGCGGAACACGGGATCGGGCGCTTTGTCGGGCTCGTGACGATCGAGGCGGCCGGCGCGCCCCGCGCCTGCCTTGAACTCCACTATGCCGATCAGGCCAAGCTGTTCCTGCCGGTCGAGAACATCGACCTCCTGTCCCGCTACGGATCGGATGCCGCCGAAGCGGCGCTGGACAAGCTCGGCGGTGGAGCCTGGCAGGCCCGCAAGGCGAAGCTCAAGAAGCGCCTGCTGGACATGGCCGAAGGCCTGATCCGGGTCGCAGCCAGCCGGATCACGCGTCGCGCGCCTGTTCTGGCGGCCCCTGACGGTCTCTACGACGAGTTTGCGGCCCGTTTCCCCTATGACGAAACCGAGGATCAGGACAGCGCCATCGAGGCCGTCCGGGACGACCTGTCGGCCGGCAAGCCGATGGACCGGCTCGTCTGCGGCGACGTCGGATTCGGCAAGACGGAGGTCGCTCTTCGCGCGGCCTTCCTCGCCGCAATGAACGGGGGCCAGGTGGCCGTCGTCGTCCCAACCACACTTCTGGCGCGGCAACACTACAAGACATTTCGGGAGCGCTTCCGCGGCCTCCCGATCAAGGTCGCCCAAGCCTCCCGTCTGGTCCCGACCAAGGAACTCAACCAGGTCAAGAAAGATCTGGCAGAGGGGAAGGTCGACATCGTGGTCGGCACCCACGCGCTTCTGGGAAGCGGCATCAGCTTCTCCAACCTCGCCCTCCTGATCATCGACGAGGAGCAGCATTTCGGCGTCAAGCACAAGGAGAGGCTGAAGGAGCTCAAGAGTGACGTGCATGTGCTGACGCTGTCAGCAACGCCGATCCCCAGAACGCTGCAACTGGCGATGACGGGTGTCCGCGAACTCTCGCTCATCACCACGCCGCCCGTGGACCGCATGGCGGTGCGCACCTTCATCTCGCCCTTCGATCCGCTGGTGATTCGCGAGACTCTGATGCGCGAGCACTATCGTGGCGGCCAGAGCTTCTATGTCTGTCCGCGTCTCGCCGACCTGCCGGACATCCAGGCTTTCCTGCAATCGGATGTGCCGGAGTTGAAGGTAGCAGTCGCGCACGGGCAAATGGCGTCGGGTGAACTGGAAGACATCATGAATGCCTTCTACGACGGAAAATACGACGTCCTTCTGTCAACGACGATCGTGGAGTCGGGGCTCGACGTACCGACCGCCAATACCCTGATCGTCCACCGCGCCGACATGTTCGGGCTAGCCCAGCTCTATCAGTTGCGCGGCCGTGTCGGGCGCTCGAAGGTACGTGCGTTCGCGCTGTTCACACTGCCGGTCAACAAGCAGTTGACTGCGACGGCCGAACGTCGCCTCAAGGTGCTTCAGTCGCTCGACACGCTGGGCGCAGGCTTCCAGCTCGCCAGCCACGACCTCGACATCCGTGGCGCAGGGAACCTGCTTGGAGAGGAACAGTCGGGTCACATCAAAGAAGTCGGATTCGAGCTCTACCAGCAGATGCTGGAGGAGGCCGTAGCCGAGGTCCGAGGCGATGACGAGATCGTCGACACCGGCTGGTCGCCGCAGATATCGGTCGGGAGCACCGTGATGATCCCCGAGGATTACGTTCCTGACCTGCATCTGCGCATGAGCCTCTACCGTCGGCTCGGTGAACTGACCGACCTCAAGGAGATCGACGGCTTCGGCGCGGAGATGATCGACCGTTTCGGCCCGCTGCCGTCCGAGGTGCAGAACCTGCTCAAGGTCGTCTACGTGAAATCGCTCTGCCGTACCGCGAATGTCGAAAAGCTCGATGCTGGACCGAAAGGCCTCGTCGTCACCTTCCGGGACAAGCAGTTTCCGAACCCTGCCGGCCTTGTGCAGTACATCGCCAAGCAGGGGACGATGGCGAAGATTCGGCCGGACCAGAGCGTCTTCCTGACCCGCGACCTTCCGACCCCGGACAAGCGGCTGGCAGTTGCGGCTCAGGTGATGAAGCAATTCGCCGTGATCGCGAAAGAAGCAGAGTAGTGGCGGAAGCCGTCAGGTCGCGGCGGTATCGTCAGTGGCCGCCAGGGCAGTTGCCGGCGGGTCGCTGACAACGGAGGCTGGCAGCGGAACGTTTCGCACGCGCTCGCGCGCCAGCGTCAGCAGGCCGGAGCCGATGATCAGCAGGATGCCGAGCAGCATCGGCAAATCGACCGCATCGCCGAAGACGAGGTAGCCGAAGAGGACCGCCCAGAGCATCTGGCTGTACTGCGTAGGGCCAACGACTGCTGCGGGTGCGTGAGCCGTGGCATGCATCAGCAGGATGGTCGCAAGCGCGGCGAAGAGGCCATAACCGGCGAGCATCAGCCATTGCAGCGCGGAGGGCCAAGCGAAGCCGGGCAGCATCAGGACTCCGCAGACCAGGAGAGATCCCAGCACACCGGCGCCATAAAGCGATATGCCTTTTTCCCGATGGCCAATGGCGCGATAGACGACAATGGAGATCGCGCCGCTCAGCCCGGCAAATACGGCTGCGAGGTGACCGATGGAAAGCTCGCGAAATCCGGGGCGCAGTACCACCAGAACGCCGATGAAGCCGATGATGACTGCGCTCCAGCGGTGGATGCCGACCTGTTCCTTCAGGAAGACGACGGACATGATCGTGACAAAGGAGGGCAGCAGGAAGATGAGGGCAAAGGCCTCCGCCATGGAGAGGTAGGTGAAGGCGGTGACGCTGGTGATGGTTCCGACTGCTGCCGCCAGCGCCCGCAACAGCCACAGCGGTCGGCTCGTGGTCCGCAGCATGTCCGAAAGCCGGTCCTCGCGCTTCATCAGGAACGGTAGCCCCACAAGGCCGAACACCGCCCCCAGGAAGGCCATTTCGAAGGCGCTCAGCGCTCCCTCGATAAGTTTCACGCTCGCATCGCTCCAGGAGAAGGCCGCAAAGGCGGCGAAGGCGAGGAGCACGCCCTTCAAGGTCGGTTCGGCGGACATGGAGGCGGCCCGTCAGATCATGCCTTTGCGGGCTTCCGCCTTCATGCGCGCAATGTCGCGCAGGGCTTCAGCAAGCACCTCAGGCGGCTGCGCTCCACTGACAGCATACTGGCCGTCGAAGATCAGGAACGGGACACCGTTGACGCCCATCTGTCGTGCGGCCTCGATCTCGTCGAGCACCTTAGCCTTGTCGGCGTCCGACGCCAGCAGATTGGCGATCACGGCAGAATCAAGCCCGCACCGACCCGCGATACCGATCAGCACTTCATGGTCCGCGACGTTCACTCCATCCTCGAAATGGGCCTTGAACAGGGCGGTCGCCACACGGTCCTGGATTTCTCGACCCTCTATGCCCGCCCAGTGGAGAAGCCGATGCGCGTCGAGCGTGTTGGCGCGCACCTTGATGTCATCGAAACGGAACGTGACGCCAATCTCGCGGCCGTGTTGCCTGAGGGTATCCTGCATCTCGTCGAGGCGCTCCGCGCCTCCCAGCTTGTTGATCAGGTGCGCGCGGTAGTCGGTGCCCGTGCTGCTCGCGTCCGGGTCCAACTGGTAGGGCCGCCAGTTGACATCCACGCCGACCTCACCCTGAACCTCGGCGATCGCGAGTTCCAGCCGCGCCTTGCCCAAATAGCACCATGGGCAGACAATGTCGGATACGACATCGATGGTTACGCGCTCCATGGCCGCATCCCTTCCTGAAATTGTAATGGCAGTCGGCTGTGGTCAGTCCTGTACGCGTTTGTCGAACCAGACGGGAAGCTGATAGCCGTATAGAGGTATCTTGTCGGGATAACCGATATAGCTACGCCGCGCCACCCATTGTTCCGGCACGTGGTAAAGCGGAACCAGGTAGTGGCCGGCGATCAGCAATCGATCATAGGCCCGGACTGCCGCCTCGAACTCTTCGCGGCTGCGGGCGCTCAGCATTGCCTCGATCGCGCGGTCGATGCTTGGGTCGGCCACGCCGGCGAAATTGTTGCTTCCCTCGCGATCGCGCGAAACCGACCCCCAGCGCCCAACCTGTTCTATTCCCGGGGAGAGCGAGGAGGGGTAGGACTTGACGATCACATCGTAATCGAAGGTGCCGGAGCGTGCCTGGTACTGCGCATCGTCCACGGTACGGATGGTTGCCTCGACGCCGATCATCCTGAGCGTCCGCTGATAGGCGATCGCCAGCTTTTCCTGATCCTGTGTCTGGGTCATGATCTCGAAGCGAAGGGGCCTGCCGGATCCGTCGGACATCCTGCCGCCCTTGATCGTGTAACCGCCTTCCTTCAGAAGCTCGACGACACGACGCAGTATCTTTCGGTCCCCGCCGGAGGCATCGGTCTTGGGAATGCGGTAGCTGCCGTCGAGCACGGTGGGATCAAGGACGTCCTTGGCGTCTCCGAGAATCGCCAGTTCGCGCGGGTCAGCCGGCTCGCCGAGCGAGGAGAGAGAGGAGTTTTGCCAGAAGCTTTCCGTCCGGGTGTAGGCGCCCTCGAAAAGGTTCTTGTTGGCCCATTCGAAATCAAACGCGAGCGCCAGCGCCTCGCGAACGTTCGGATCGGTGAAGACGGCGCGGCGCGTATTGAAGACGAAACCCAGCATCCCTGTCGGCACTTGCGGCCGGAAGGTGTCCTTGATCACGGCCCCGCTCTGAACATCAGGGAAGTCATAAGCCCGCGCCCAATGGGTTGGGCTCCCATCCGGATAGATGTCGACGACCCCCTTCTTGAAGGCCTCGAACAGGGTGTTCTCCTGCAGGAAGTACTCCACCGAGATCTGGTCATAGTTGTCGAACCCGACCTTGGCCGGAATGTCCTTGCCCCAATAGTCAGGGTTGCGTTCGAACACAATCCGTTCTCCCGGGGTCAGTGACTTCACCCTGTAGGGCCCGGAACCGACCGGGATCGCCAGGGATGATTGCTCGAAAGCAGCGACGTCCGTGGCATGCTTCGGAAGGATCGGCGTGGCCGTCGCCAGGATCAGCGGGAATTCACGGTCTGATTTCTCGTTGAAGACAAACTTCACGGAATGGGTGCCGACCTTCTCCATCCGGGCCACCGGTGTCAGCCTGTTACTGAACGGCGTACGCCCCTTGTCTCGCAGGAGTTCCATCGTAAAGATCACGTCGTCCGGCGTCACCGGCTGACCGTCCGACCACTTGGCATCGGGATTGAGGTTGAACTGGATGAAGCTGCGCTCCTCGTCCATCTCGATGCTTTGCGCCAACAGACCATAGAGAGTGAACGGCTCGTCCGCGGAGCGCTGCATCAGCGGTTCGAAGACGAGGTGTCCGAACTGCGGATCCCACATGCCGCGCGCAGTCGTGCGCATACTCTTCAGGATGAAGGGGTTGAGGCTGTCATAAGTGCCGACGACGCCATAGCGAACACTGCCGCCTTTCTTCACGTCCGGCTTGGCATAGGGGAAATGTGTGTAGTTGGCGGGCAGCGCCGGCTCGCCATGCATGGCAATCGCGTGCAGAGGTTCGGCGGCGGCAGGCCAGGACATGCCGGCGAGTACCAGGAACGGGATGAGGCGGCGCATGGTATATCCTTCGGGACTTCGAATCGGTCTCTGCCAAAATAGACCAACCATGGAAGGTGACCAACCTCCTGTCCCGGGAGTGGGAGCTACCGTTGGTAACCGTCCTGTAAAAAACCCCCTCGGAAGGACTGGATATCACTCTGTCGCCGATGTAACAGGATGTCGAAGCCGGGAGTCATTCAATTGCCTCATTTCGCCGACAGGTGGAGTGCAGTAGGACACCCGAGGGAGGGCGGCGAAAGCCGTACCCGGACCGATTTCAGGAGACGGATCTTTCGTTATGAAACTCAAGGCAAATACGGCTCTGCGGACGGCGATGTCCGCGCTCGCTCTTTCGTTCGCGGCATCCACCGTGCCCACCGCCGCGCTGGCGCAGGGTGCACCGGCAGCCGCAGGAGCAGGGGCGCCACCGCTTGGCTGGTTCAAGACCTGTACCAAGCAGGATGACAGCGACCTCTGCGTCGTTCAGAACATCATGCTCGCCCAGAACGGGCAGTTGGTGACCGCCGTCGGCCTGATCACCGTTGAAGGCAAGGTCAACCGCAAGATCCTTCAGGTCTCGGTGCCGACCGCACGACTGATACCGCCCGGCATCACCATGCAGATCGATGGCGGCAAGGGCCAGAAGCTCGATTATGCTGTCTGCCTTCCGGACAAGTGCACGGCAGAAGTGCCGCTGACGGATGCGATGATCGCCAGCCTCAAGAAGGGCGGTGAGGTCGTGTTCACGTCGATCAATTTCCGCCGCGCGCCCAATCCGATCAAGATTTCCCTGAACGGCTTCACCGGGGCCTTTGACGGAGAGCCGATCACGCAGTCGCAGCTCGCTGAAAGCCAGCGCACTCTGCAGGAAGGCATGCAGAAGAAGGCCGAAGAAGCCCGCAAGAAGCTTGAAGACGCTCAAAACGCCGCCAAGCAAGGCCAGTAATCCTGCCGGTTAGATAGATCACAGAAAAACGCCGGCCTCAGGCCGGCGTTTTTCGTTTGTGAGTTCTGTCGGGCTTAGTGCGCGAACCCCATCTTCGGAGTCAGCCGCCCGCGGGGGCCTTCCTCGAAGATCTGGTAGACCTGCGGGTTGCGAAGCGGCATGTCGCTCTCGTCATGCTCGAGGTTCTGCTCCGACACATAGGCCACATATTCCGTCTCATCGTTTTCGGCCAGCAGGTGATAGAAGGGCTGGTCCCGGTTCGGGCGGATCTCGGCGGGAATGGCATTCCACCATTCCTCGGAATTGGCAAACTCCGGATCCACGTCGAACACCACGCCACGGAACGGGAAAACCTTGTGGCGGACCACTTCACCGATAGTGAACTTAGCGCTGCGTTGTTTCATGGTGCGATATCCTTTCGCATCCTGATGTGGGAATAAAATCTCACCGCATCAAGGGGGTAATGCGAAGGCACGAGGGTTGTTCCGCCCCCTGAGTATAGCCACGGAAAAGCGGCGGGCATGGCCCGCCGCCTTCTTGTCTCGGCATTGCCTGGATCAGGCCGAGTAGTACATGTCGAATTCGACGGGATGCGGCGTCATCTCGAAGCGCATGACTTCCGTCATCTTCAGCTCGATATAGGCGTCGATCTGGTCGTCGTCGAAAACGCCGCCGGCCGTCAGGAACTTGCGGTCCTTGTCGAGGCTCTCGAGAGCTTCGCGCAGCGAGCCGCAGACAGTCGGGATCTTCTTCAGTTCCTTCGGAGGCAGATCGTAGAGATCCTTGTCCATGGCCTTGCCGGGATGGATCTTGTTCTTGATGCCGTCGAGGCCTGCCATCAGCATGGCAGCGAAGCCGAGATAGGGGTTCGCCGTCGGATCGGGGAAGCGGACTTCGACGCGCTTTGCCTTCGGGCCGGTGCCGAAGGGAATGCGGCAGGATGCGGAACGGTTGCGGGCGGAATAGGCAAGCAATACCGGTGCTTCATACCCTGGGACGAGACGCTTGTAGGAGTTCGTCGACGGGTTGGTGAAGGCGTTGATCGCCTTGGCATGCTTGATGATGCCCCCAATGTAGTAGAGGCAAGACTCCGACAGTCCTGCATACTCGTCGCCTGCGAAGGTCGGCTTGCCATCCTTCCAGATCGACTGGTGAACGTGCATGCCCGAGCCATTGTCGCCGAAGATCGGCTTCGGCATGAAGGTCGCCGTCTTGCCATAGGCGTTGGCGACCTGATGCACCACATACTTGTAGATCTGCATCTTATCGGCATTGCGGACCAGGGTGTCGAACTTCACACCGAGCTCATGCTGTGCGGATGCCACCTCGTGGTGATGCTTCTCGACGACCACGCCCATCTCGGCCAGAACGGTCAGCATTTCCGAGCGCATGTCCTGGAGGCTGTCGACCGGCGGGACCGGGAAATAGCCGCCCTTCACGCGCGGACGGTGGCCGAGGTTGCCGGTTTCATAATCGGTATCGTCGTTGGACGGCAGTTCCGAGGAGTCGAGCTTGAACCCGGTGTTGAAGGGGTCCGCCTTGTACTTGACGTCATCGAAGACGAAGAATTCGGGCTCGGGCCCGACATAGACGGTATCACCGATTCCCGACGCCTTCAGGTAGGCCTCGGCCTTCTTGGCGGTACCGCGCGGGTCGCGGTTATAGGCTTCGCCCGACACTGGGTCGAGAATGTCGCAGACGACGACCATCGTCGACTGGGCGAAGAAGGGGTCCATGTGCACAGTCGCGGGGTCGGGCATGAGCACCATGTCGGACTCGTTGATCGCCTTCCAGCCGCCGATTGAGGACCCGTCGAACATGACGCCGTCGGCGAACATGTCTTCATCGACGGCGGCGACGTCCATGGTGACGTGGTGAAGCTTGCCTCGGGGGTCCGTGAAACGCAGGTCGACGAACTTGACCTCGTTTTCCTTGATCTGCTTCATGATTTCGCTTGCGGTCGTCATTTGCTGCTTCCTTGAAATGTGATGACGAATTGTGCCGAGGCTGGGAGGCCTGGCGAACTAGATGGCGTCGACGCCTGTTTCGCCCGTTCGGATCCGGACGACTTCCTCGACATTTGATACGAATATCTTTCCATCGCCGATGCGGCCGGTCTGGGCCGCATTGCGAATGGCTTCGATGACTGCGTCGACGCTCTCGTCCGCGAGGACGACTTCGACCTTCACCTTGGGCAGAAAATCCACCACGTATTCAGCGCCGCGATAGAGCTCCGTATGGCCCTTCTGCCGCCCGAAGCCCTTCGCCTCCGTCACAGTTATGCCCTGCAGGCCGACCTCCTGAAGGGCTTCCTTCACTTCGTCCAGCTTGAACGGCTTGATGATGGCTTCGATCTTTTTCATGAGAAACTATCTCTCCCTGACGTGGCCGTTACCGGCGTCCCTACTAATGCAGGTATCATGCCAGTCTGCAAAGACGCTGGGGCAAAAAATTCGATGGCGGAAGCCAAAAGCGGGTAAGCCGCACGTCTCAGGGGTTTCTATTGACGGCTCCCGCTAGCCTTCATTTTAGGCGGATGACGCTTTCAACGCCGCCGCGTTGCCTTCGCGCTCCCTCGGGGTGCACTTAGACGATCACGTCTTAGGCATTTGCGTATCTTTTGGGCGTCTCGCCGCGGTCGGTGCGTGATCTTGCGTGCAGGCGGACTTTCGTCTCAATTGACGGGATGATCGAGGACCATGCCACACTGCTCACCCCGGAGGAAATGGCCGATGCGGACGCTGCCGCGGCTGCCTCAGGTATCGACTCCTACGGACTGATGGAGAAAGCAGGGTGGGCGGTTGCGGCGGCGGCGCTGCGGCTTTATCCGCAGACGTGCCGCTTCGTCGTGCTTTGTGGGCCGGGCAACAATGGCGGAGACGGCTATGTTGCCGCCCGTGCGCTTGCCGAGGCCGGCGCCGGGGTGCAGATCTTCGTGCTGGATGTCGCCTTCGAGCCTGCCGGGGACGCGGGAATTGCCAGGCGGGCTTGCCCGCTCCCGGCCTTGCCGCTGTCGGATCTGAGCTTGCAGGAGGGTGACACAATCATCGACGCGGTCTTCGGTGCGGGCTTGGCGCGTGACGTTCCAACCGACCTTCGGGCGGTGATCGCAGCCGTGGAAGCGTTCGGCCTTCCCGTCATCGCCGTCGACCTCCCGTCGGGCCTCTGCGGCCGCAGGGGCGTGCCGCTCGGCGCCGCATTTAACGCGACCCATACGGTGACCTTCATGGCGCGCAAGCCGGGCCACCTGCTGATGCCCGGCAGGTTACTCTGCGGTGACGTCGAGGTCGTCGACATCGGCATCCCGTGGCGCATAGTTCGAAGTGCCGGGGGCGCGCTGCGGGTGAACCAGCCGTCGCTGTGGCGCCACCTGCTGTCGAAACCTGATTCAGGATCGCACAAATACCGGCGGGGACATCTCGCCGTCTTCTCCGGTGGCGCCTCGCACACGGGCGCCGCGCGCCTGTCGGCGGAGGCCGGGCTAGCCAGCGGCGCCGGACTCGTCACGGTCGCTTCGCCTCCCGATGCAATGGGGGTGAATGCCGGACATTTGACTGCTGTCATGCTGCGCGAAGTGGAGAATGCATCGGCGATCAGGGAGTGGCTGGCAAGCGGGAAACTCTCTGCCTTCGTCCTGGGGCCGGGATTTGGCGTTGGTGCAAAGGCGAGGGATTTCGTCCTGGCGCTCGATGGCCACCCGCTCGTGCTGGACGCTGACGGGATAACATCCTTCCGGGACTGTCCGGACCCGCTCTTCGATGCCTACCGCGGCGAAACCCGCCTTGTCCTGACGCCTCACGAGGGGGAGTTCGCCCGTCTTTTCCCGGATATCAGCGAGGCCTGGGACCTGAGCAAGGTCGACAAGGCCGTGGCTGCCGCACGACGGTCGAGTGCCGTCGTCGTCTACAAGGGCGCCGATACCGTCATTGCTGCGCCCGACGGCCGGGCCGCCGTCAACGAGAACGCTCCGCCTTGGCTCGCGACGGCCGGCTCGGGCGATGTACTCGCTGGAATGATCGGCGCGCTGCTGGCGAACGGCATGCCGGCATTCGAGGCCGCTGCCGCGGGCGTCTATCTCCACGGGGAAGCCGCTCTTCGCGCAGGGGAGGGCATGACGGCGGAAGCGCTGGTCCACGCCATTCGGCCGCTCGATGTTGACTGATCAGCCGTCGACCAAACCCTGGAGGGCCATCGCCCCCTGCGGGGCATTCACCTTGCCCTCGTGGATGAAGAAGGCAAAGACGTCACGTGGTTCCTGCCTCGGCTTGCGAGCCCCGTCGACGAACGGCAGGTCGCCCGGCACACCACCCGACGCCCATGTCTCCAGACGATCCGCCCACGCCTTCAGATCGGCTTCCGCATAGCAATTCGGGATGTCGTCGGATCCCGTCTGCAGCCGCGCGTAGACGAAATCAGCGGTTACGTCAGCGATCATCGGGTATTCATGATGATCGGCGCAGACGGGCGCGACATTGTGCCGGGCGAGGAGTTGCACGAATTCCGGCACCTTGAAACTGTCATGGCGTACTTCCACGACATGCCGCAGACGCAGTCCGTCTACATTGTCTGGCAGAAGCTTCAGGAATGCTTCGAAATCCTCGGGCTCGAACTTCTTGGTGGGCGCGAACTGCCAAAGAATCGGTCCGAGATGCGGGCCGAGTTCGGTCAGCCCCTGGGCGAAGAACCTGTCGATCGATTCGCCGGCCTCCGCCAAGACCTTGCGGTTAGTCGTGAAGCGGCTGGCCTTGAGCGTGAAGATGAAGCCTTCCGGCACTTCGGAGGCCCATTTCGCAAAAGTCTCTGGCTTCTGCGATCCGTAATAGGTGCCGTTGACCTCGATGACCTTCAGCTTGCCGGCCGCATATTCAAGCTGCCGCTTCTTCGGCAGCTTCTCGGGATAGAAACTGCCTTCCCACGGCTCGAAGGTCCAGCCTCCGATTCCGGTGCGAATCGTGCCTTCCGCTGCCATCTTGCCTCCCCGGCGACTACTCCGCCGCCTCAACCCTCTTCGCCGGCCGCCGATCGAGCAGTTCCTTGAGGAACTGACCCGTGTAGGACCGCTTTTCCTTGACGATCACCTCCGGCGGTCCGGCTGCCACCACTTCGCCGCCGCCGGTTCCACCTTCCGGCCCGATGTCGATGATCCAGTCCGCCGTCTTGATGACCTCGAGATTATGCTCGATGACCACCACCGAATTCCCCTGGTTCACCAGTTCGTGCAACATGTCGAGCAGCTTTGCCACGTCGTGGAAATGCAGACCCGTCGTCGGCTCGTCGAGGATGTACAGCGTGCGTCCGGTCGAGCGCTTCGACAATTCCTTGGCTAGCTTGACGCGCTGCGCCTCGCCACCCGAAAGCGTGTTGGCCTGCTGCCCCACCTTGATATAGCCCAGGCCGACATTGAAGAGCGCCTGCAACTTGTCACGCACGGAGGGAACGGCCGAGAAGAACTCGACACCTTCCTCGACCGTCATGTCCAGCACATCGGCGATCGACTTGCCCTTGAAATGCACGTCGAGCGTCTCACGGTTGTAGCGCTTGCCGTGGCAGACGTCGCAGGTGACATAGACGTCGGGGAGGAAGTGCATCTCGATCTTGATGACGCCGTCGCCTTGGCAGGCCTCACAACGGCCGCCCTTGACGTTGAAGGAAAAGCGGCCGGGCGCATAGCCCCGCGCCTTCGCCTCGGGGAGGCCTGCAAACCAGTCACGGATCGGGGTGAAGGCGCCGGTATAGGTGGCCGGGTTGGAGCGCGGCGTCCGTCCGATCGGCGACTGGTCGATATCGATCACCTTGTCGATGTGTTCGAAACCGTCGATCCTGTCATGCTCGGCCGGAATCTCTCGCGCACCCATGACCCGCCGTGCGGCGGCCTTGTAGAGCGTCTCGATCAGGAAGGTGGACTTGCCGCCGCCCGAAACGCCGGTTACCGCCGTGAAAACACCGAGCGGCACAGATGCGGTGACATTCCTCAGATTGTTGCCGCGGGCGCCGACGACCTTGATCTCCTTGCCCTTCTTCGGCTTGCGACGTTCCGCGGGCACCGCGACACCGAGTTCGCCGGAAAGATACTTGCCGGTAATCGATTTCGGGTTTGCCATGACCTGCGCGGGCGTGCCTTCCGCGACCACTTCACCGCCGTGAATGCCTGCGGCAGGACCGATATCGACGACATAATCGGCGGTAAGGATCGCGTCCTCGTCATGCTCGACGACAATCACGGTATTGCCGATGTCCCGCAGGTGCTTCAGCGTGTCGAGCAATCGCGCATTGTCCCGTTGGTGAAGGCCGATCGACGGTTCGTCCAACACGTAGAGCACCCCTGTCAGTCCGGAACCGATCTGCGAGGCAAGCCGGATGCGCTGGCTTTCTCCGCCGGACAGAGTGCCTGAATTTCGGGAAAGGCTGAGATAGTCGAGGCCCACGTCATTGAGGAAGCGTAGCCGCTCGCGGATCTCCTTGAGGATGCGGACCGCAATCTCGTTCTGCTTGGTGTTCAGGTGCTGCGGCAGTTCCTCGAACCAGTCCCGGGCCACCTTGATGGACATGTCTGTCACCTGACCGATGTGCAGCGCGTTGACCTTAACGGCCAGTGCCTCCGGTTTCAGACGGAAGCCGTTGCAGGCGGGGCAGGGCGCGGCCGACATGTAGCGCTCTATCTCCTCGCGCGCCCATGCGCTGTCGGTTTCCTTCCAGCGACGTTCGAGGTTGGGAACGATCCCTTCGAATGTCTTCGTTGTCTTGTAGGACCGGGCGCCGTCCGCATAATGGAACTCGACCTTCTCTTCGGTCCCCTGGAGGATGGCGGCTTGCGCCTGCTCGGAGAGTTCCGACCAGCGGCTGGACAGCTTGAAGCCATAGACCTTCCCAAGCCCCTCCAGAGTCTGATTGTAATAAGGTGAAGTCGACTTGGCCCATGGGGCTATAGCGCCGTCGCGCAGCGTGCGGTTCGGCTCCGGCACGATCAACGCCGCGTCGATCTTCTGCTGGAAGCCGAGCCCGTCACAAGTGGGGCAGGCACCGAAAGGATTGTTGAAGGAGAACAGTCGCGGTTCGATCTCCGGGATCGTAAAGCCGGAAACGGGGCAGGCGAATTTCTCCGAAAAGAGCATGCGTTCATGCGTTTCGTTCAGCGACTTGTTCACCGAGCCGCCCGCGGCCGTTTCCTGCGGCGGGAGCGGCTTGTCGGCAAACTCCGCGACTGCCAGACCGTCGGCAAGCTTCAGCGAGGTCTCGAGGCTGTCGGCCAGTCGCGCACCGATGTCCGAACGCACAACGAGGCGATCCACCACCACGTCGATGTCATGCTTGTATTTCTTGTCGAGCGCCGGCACATCGGCGATCTCGTAGAACTCGCCATCCACCTTCACCCGCTGGAAGCCCTTTTTCATCAGGTCGGCGAGTTCCTTCTTGTACTCGCCCTTTCGACCGCGGATCATCGGCGCCAGGATGTAGAGACGGGTTCCCTCCTCGAAGGCGAGGACCCTGTCCACCATCTGGCTGACCGTCTGGCTCTCGATCGGCAGGCCGGTTGCCGGCGAATAGGGAACGCCGACGCGCGCAAACAGCAGGCGCATGTAGTCGTAGATTTCGGTGACCGTGCCGACCGTCGAGCGCGGATTGCGGGATGTCGTCTTCTGCTCGATCGAAATGGCCGGGGAAAGCCCGTCGATCTGGTCCACGTCCGGCTTCTGCATCATCTCCAGGAACTGGCGCGCATAGGCCGAAAGGCTTTCGACATAGCGCCGCTGCCCCTCGGCGTAGATCGTGTCGAAGGCGAGGGAGGATTTGCCTGAGCCGGAGAGCCCGGTCATGACGATCAACGAGTTGCGCGGCAAGTCGAGATCGATACCCTTCAGGTTATGCTCACGCGCACCACGGATGGAGATCGTCTTAAGTTCGCTCATTAGTCTGCTCGGTGGGGAAGGATCGATGCCCTTATGTAGTGAATGAAGTGGCGGTGTGAAGGCAGAAACTCCAACAGACCGCGTCAAATGCGAGTCGCTTGACTCGATCATAGAGAATTAATAGAACAAAAAAAGAACAAAAATCGACTGTGGATGAGCGGCAGAGGGAGGCCAATCCCGGCGGCAGATGGTCTAAGCTACCGTCCTCTCGGAAATTGGCTGCACGACAGGCAGCGAACAAGGTGAAGAACTATGGCTGGAAGCGTCAACAAGGTAATCCTGATCGGTAATGTCGGCGCCGATCCCGAAATTCGGCGCACGCAGGACGGCCGTCCGATCGCCAACCTGCGCATTGCCACCTCGGAAAGCTGGCGTGACCGCAACAGCGGCGAACGCAAGGAGAAGACCGAATGGCACAATGTCGTCGTCTTCAACGAGGGCCTGTGCAAGGTCGTCGAGCAGTATGTGAAGAAGGGCGCCAAGCTCTATATCGAGGGCGCGCTGCAGACCCGCAAGTGGCAGGACCAGAACGGCAATGACCGCTATTCGACGGAGGTCGTTCTGCAGGGCTTCAACTCGACGCTGACCATGCTGGACGGGCGCGGCGAAGGTGGCGGGCAGGGCAGCTATGGCGGCGGCGGCGGTGGTGGCCGTGTCAGTGGCGGCAGCGACTACGGCGGCGGCAACTTCGGCGACGACTACGACCGGCCAGCCGGAGGCGGAAGCCGTGGCGGCCAAGGTGGCGGACAGGGTGGCGGAGGCGGCTTCTCCCGCGATCTGGACGACGACATCCCGTTCTGATCTACGTTCGGTCGCTTTGTAAGCAACCGATCTGAAAAGCTCAGACGGTGTTGAACGCCGACTTCACCCCGTCCACCACGAACTGGACGGACAGTGCCGCGAGGATAACTCCGAGAAGGCGGGTCAGGATGGCCCGCCCCGTTACTCCCAGGAAGCGGTCCAGCCGTTCGGCGATCAGCAGGGCCGCCAGTACCACGCCCATCGTGAGTGCCAGAACGCCGATCAGCAGAAGGCGGTCCCATGGGCCTGCCAGGGTGCCGGCGAGAAGTACCGTCGCGGAAATGGCTCCCGGCCCAGCGATCAGCGGAAGCGCCAGCGGAAACACCGCAATGTTATGGAGGTGGTCGACCGTGATTGCCGCCTGCGACGTCTTTTCCTTGCGCTCCTGCCGGCGCTCGAAGACCATCTCGAAAGAGATCCAGAACAGCAGAAGTCCGCCGGCGATGCGGAAGGCGCCCATGGATATTCCGAGGGAGCCCAGCAGGCTCGCGCCGAAGAGCGCGAAGACGGCAAGTATGCCTAAAGCTATCAGCGAGCCGCGCACAGCGACGTGACGGCGCTGTTCACGGCTCATGCCGACCGTCAGCCCCAGGAAAACCGGCGCAAGCCCGGGCGGGTCGAGTGTGACGAGCAGGGTGGTGAAGGCATTGACCAATATGTCTGCAGTCGCCATCTCTCCTCCAGCGCGTTTGCCGATCCTTGCGGACCCCCTCCGACCTTGTTAGGACGGCGTGACCTTCAAGGGAAGGGTGACCTGGCCATTGTCTGGTGCGCCGCGGTACGCCGGCTTTCTCGCCAGGGCTCGAAACCTGTTCACAACCGGTGTCGAACTTGGCGCATGAAGCCGCTTTCCGCTATAGAAACACAACTGATTCCGAACAAAGATCGTGATCCGATTTGACTGAGCAAAGCACCCCCGGCGGCGGAAAGCTGCCACCCGGCATCGAACCCATTTCCATCATGGAAGAGATGCAGCGGTCCTATCTCGATTACGCCATGAGCGTCATCGTCAGCCGCGCGCTCCCGGATGTTCGTGACGGATTGAAGCCGGTCCATCGCCGCATCCTTTTCTCCATGAGCGAGATGGGCATCGACTGGAACAAGAAATATGTGAAGTCTGCCCGCGTCACCGGTGATGTGATGGGTAAATACCATCCTCATGGCGATTCTGCGATCTACGACGCCCTGGCACGTATGGCGCAGGACTGGTCGCTCCGCCTGCCGCTGATCGACGGCCAAGGCAACTTCGGCTCGATCGACGGCGATCCGCCGGCGGCTCAGCGCTACACGGAATGCCGCCTGGCGAAGGCTGCACATTCGCTTCTTGACGACCTCGACAAGGAGACGGTCAACTTTCGCGACAACTATGATGGGACGATGTCCGAACCGGTCGTGGTACCGGCACGCTTCCCGAACCTCCTCGTCAATGGCGCAGGTGGCATCGCAGTCGGCATGGCGACGAATATTCCGCCGCACAATCTTGCCGAGGTGATCGATGCCTGCATCGCCTTGATCGACAATCCGGCCATCGAACTGCCGGAACTGATGCAGATCATTCCGGGGCCCGACTTTCCGACCGGCGCATTGATCCTGGGCAGGGCAGGGATCAAGTCCGCCTATGAGACCGGGCGCGGCTCCGTCATCATGCGCGGCCGGGCGCATATCGAGCCGATGCGGGGGGACCGCGAACAGATCATCATCACCGAGGTTCCCTATCAGGTGAACAAGGCGACGATGATCGAGAAGATGGCCGAGCTCGTGCGCGACAAGCGCATCGAAGGCATTTCCGATCTTCGCGACGAATCCGACCGTCAGGGCTATCGCGTCGTCATCGAGCTCAAGCGCGATGCGAATGCCGAAGTCATCCTCAACCAGCTCTACCGTTACACGCCGCTACAAACGTCATTCGGCTGCAACATGGTTGCCCTGAACGGTGGCAAGCCCGAGCAGCTGACGCTGATCGACATGCTGAAGGCATTTGTTTCCTTCCGCGAAGAGGTCGTCAGCCGGCGCACGAAGTACCTCCTGCGCAAGGC
The DNA here is from genome assembly GCF_000967425.1 of Pseudorhizobium banfieldiae. Classification (NCBI taxonomy): domain Bacteria; kingdom Pseudomonadati; phylum Pseudomonadota; class Alphaproteobacteria; order Hyphomicrobiales; family Rhizobiaceae; genus Pseudorhizobium; species Pseudorhizobium banfieldiae. Next base: position 1,737,064 of record NZ_FO082820.1, on the reverse strand, counting down.
CCGGGAACGCGCACATGTGTTGGTCGGCCTGGCGATCGCCGTCGCGAATATCGACGAGGTCATCAACCTGATCCGTCGCGCGCCGGACCCGGCAACCGCGCGTGAGCAGCTGATGACGCGCCGCTGGCCGGCCCATGATGTCGATGCGCTGATCCGGCTGATCGACGATCCGCGCCACCGCATCAATGAGGACGGCACCTACAACCTGTCGGAAGAACAGGCTCGCGCGATCCTCGAACTGCGTCTTGCCCGCCTGACCGCCCTGGGCAGGGACGAGATTGCCGACGAACTCAACAAGATCGGCGCAGAGATCAGCGACTACCTGGAAATCCTCTCGTCTCGGGTCCGCATCTACCAGATCGTCAAGGACGAGCTGACGGCCGTCCGGGACGAGTTCGGAACGCCGAGGCGTACCGAAATCCTCGAGGGCGGCCCCGACATGGACGATGAGGATCTCATCGCCCGTGAGGACATGGTCGTCACCGTTTCACACCTCGGCTACATCAAGCGGGTGCCGCTCACGACCTATCGCGCCCAACGGCGCGGCGGCAAGGGCCGTTCGGGAATGGCGACGCGCGACGAGGATTTCGTGACCCGGCTGTTCGTCGCCAATACGCACACGCCGGTGCTATTCTTCTCGTCTCGCGGCATCGTCTATAAGGAGAAGGTCTGGCGCCTGCCGATCGGTACGCCCACCTCGCGCGGCAAGGCACTGATCAACATGTTGCCGCTGGAGCCGGGAGAGCGCATCACGACCATCATGCCGTTGCCGGAAGACGAGACGACCTGGGACAATCTCGACGTCATGTTCTCGACGACACGCGGCACCGTTCGACGGAACAAGCTTTCCGATTTCATCCAGGTCAACCGCAACGGCAAGATCGCGATGAAGCTCGAGGAGGAGGGCGACGAAATCCTCTCCGTCGAGACGTGTACCGACCGCGACGACGTACTCCTGACGACCGCGCTGGGCCAGTGCATCCGCTTCCCCGTCGATAGCGTTCGTGTCTTTGCAGGTCGTAACTCGATCGGCGTGCGCGGAATCACATTGCAGTCCGGGGACCGCATCATCTCGATGACCATCGTCGGGCATGTCGATGCCGAGCCTTGGGAGCGCGCTGCTTACCTCAAGCGGTCCGCCGGAGAACGTCGCGCGATGGGCGTCGACGAAGAGGATATCGCTCTGGTCGGCGAAGAGGTCGGCGCCGAAGGTGAACTCACCGAGGAGCGGTACCAGGAACTCAAAGCGCGGGAGCAGTTCGTGCTGACGGTTTCCGAGCGCGGTTTCGGCAAGCGTTCGTCGTCCTACGACTTCCGTACCTCGGGTCGCGGCGGCAAGGGCATCCGCGCCACCGATACCTCGCGCACGAACGAGATCGGGCAACTGGTGGCCGCCTTCCCGGTGGAAGATACTGACCAGATCATGCTCGTGTCGAATGGCGGGGTGCTGATCCGTGTCCCCGTTGACGGCATTCGCATCGCGAGCCGCGCCACGAAGGGCGTCACCATCTTCTCCACCGCGAAGGATGAACGCGTCGTGTCTGTAGAACGCGTCAGCGAGCCGGAAGGCAATGACGAGAACGGTGAGTTGGTCCCCGATGAGATCGTCTCCGAAACGGGCGACTTCGGACCATCCCCCGAGGCAGAGGCTCCGCCTCCGGATACCGACGCTGAGTGATGCTCAGAACAAAAAATAAGCCGGGCCTCATGCCCGGCTTATTTTTTGGCTGCATGGTCCGGCATCTCGTCCGACGGTGCAGTCCGCTACTGTGAACTAGTTATCTCGGCGCCAACAACTAGAAGGTGACCCGGCGGGTTGCGAAGACTTTCATTTCCTCGCGTTCACGACGCAGCTCGGAGATCGTCGATGCGATTGACGCCACGAACATGATGCTGATCAGACTTGCCAATACCGTAAGGGTCACGAACATAACTGCCTCTCGCTTCGGACCGTCAGTAGAACGAGATATCGTGATAACGTCCCGTCATCTGCGGATAGTTTAGATCGCTCCATTCCGACCGATCCTGGTAAAGGGTCACCGTGGCCGTGAGCATCGCCGCTATCATTGCTGTCCATACCATGTTGATCATGGAGATCTTGTCCAGCATGATCGGCTTCCTTCTCTCGATCATCTCAGTTGTCCTTCTTGCTGGCCAGAACGCTCTTCCGGCGAACTGGTTCCAATTGCGTGGAGAAGCATTGGATCGCTTCTCGGTTCGGTCTCCCGCCCACTGCTGGCAAGAATGCATACGGTCAATGAAACGGGCTTGAATGGCCCATTCATCTGGCGTTCATCTTCGCGTCTTGCAGCGCCGAACCTTCCGTGACAAAAGGCGACAAACCCATGAGAGGCTTGATGGCGACCGCATTTTATCCCGGATCATTCGATCCGATGACGAACGGACATCTCGACGTGTTGCTCCAGGCGCTGAACGTCGCCGATAAGGTGGTCGTTGCGATCGGGATCCATTCAGGCAAGACGCCGCTCTTCACTTTCGAGGAGAGAGCCCAACTCATCCGCGAATCGCTTGCAGAGACATTGCCGTCCGCAATCGATGAGATTGACGTCATTTCGTTCGACAACCTGGTTGTGGATGCCGCGCGTGCCCATGGCGCAAGTCTGCTTATTCGGGGACTGAGGGACGGGACCGATCTGGACTATGAAATGCAGATGGCTGGCATGAACCGGCAGATGGCGCCCGACGTGCAAACGGTATTTCTGCCCGCTGGCGTTGCCTCGCGGCCCATTACGGCCACATTGGTACGTCAGATCGCCGCGATGGGCGGTGACGTCGGTGCCTTCGTTCCGGCTCCGGTGCTTGCTGCCATGAAAAACAAGCTGAACCGCTGACTCTCGTTCTTGGAGAAGACATGAAACTGCTTCGTCTCGCCCTTGCCGGTGCTCTCGCATTTACCTCTGTTGTCTTGCCGGCATTCGCCGCAGAGGACGATTATCTGACGATCGAACTCAAGGACGGCCCAGTTATCGTCGAACTGCTGCCGGACGCGGCACCCAAGCACGTCGAGCGCCTGAAGGAGCTCGCGGCGAAGGGCGAGTATGACAATGTCGCCTTTCATCGCGTGATCGAGGGTTTCATGGCCCAGACCGGTGATGTCGAGTTCGGCGACATGGAGGATGGTTTCAATCCTGCGCGGGCTGGCACTGGTGGCTCGCAGCTGCCCGATCTTCCCGCCGAGTTTTCTGAGATTCCGTTCGAACGCGGTACAGTCGGCATGGCACGGTCGCAGGATCCCGATTCTGCCAATTCGCAGTTCTTCATCATGTTTGACGAGGGATCGTTCCTCAACGGCCAGTACACGGTCGTCGGCAAGGTCGTCTCGGGCATGGAGAACGTCGACAAGATCAAGCGGGGCGAGGGCGGCAACGGCGAGGTTTCCGACCCCGACCGGATGGTGAAGGCCACCGTCGGACAATAAACGAAGGACGCTCACCGGCGTCGAAACGAAGAATGAAGGAGAAGGACATGGCCGAGATCAAGGATCCGGAAAACACGCTCATCATGGAAACCACGAAGGGCAAGGTCGTGATCTCGCTGATGCCTGATCTCGCACCCGGCCACGTCGCCCGGATCAAGGAGCTCGCCCGTGAGAACGCCTATGACGGTGTCGTCTTCCACCGCGTGATCGCCGACTTCATGGCGCAGACAGGCGACGTCCAGTACGGCAAGAAGGGCGGCGCGAGCTTCAACCCTTCGCGGGCCGGCATGGGCGGTTCCGACAAGCCGGACCTGAAGGCCGAGTTCTCGGCCGTTCCTCACGTCCGAGGCACCTGCTCCATGGCCCGCTCGCAGAACCCGAACTCCGCCAACTCGCAATTCTTCATCTGCTTCACGGAGGCTCCCTGGCTCAACAAGCAGTACACCGTCTGGGGTCAGGTCATCGACGGCATGGAGCATATCGACCAGATCAAGAAGGGTGAGCCGGTCCAGGATCCCGACTCGATCGTCACGCTGCGGGTTGCTGCCGACGCGGCCGCCTGATCATCCAGGCACGGATGATCCCTGCGCCCCGGGAAGACCGGGGCGTTTTCCGTTTGTGCAATGGCTTAGCAAGGCGATGGAAGGTATTCGATGACCGGCTTTCTTTGGGGCATCCTCGGCGTCGTTGCCGGCGCATGCATCGCGATCCAAGCTCCGATCAACACGCAACTCGGCCGCGCGCTCGGGATGCCGGTAGCGGCCGCCATGATATCCTTTGCCGCCGGTGCAGTTGCGCTTGCGGCCGTGGTCGTCGTCTTCTCCCGCCTTCAGGGCGTTGCGCCGGATTGGCGCGCGCCAGCTCCCTGGCTGTACTTCGCGGGTGGCTGCCTCGGAAGCGTTTATGTCACGGCGGCCATCCTGCTGACGCCCCGGATCGGCGCAGCCGCCGTCATGGCCTTTTCCGTGGCAGGCCAACTCACGGCCGGTCTCATCATTGACCGCATCGGCTTCATGGGTGTAGCCGTGCGCGAACTGACGACCGGACGGGTAGTGGGGGCTCTGCTGCTCTGCGCCGGCGTCGTGATGATCCGGATGTTCTGAACTACCATGCGCGTAGACCTCTTTGACTTCGACCTGCCTGAAGAAAACATCGCCTTGCGCCCGGCCAGCCCGCGCGACGCCGCTCGCATGCTGGTTGTCCGCCCCGGCGGTACACCTGTCATCTCCGACCGGGCGGTTCGCGATCTCCCATCCCTCCTGCGGGAAGGCGATGCGCTGGTCTTCAACGATACCCGCGTCATTCCCGCGCAACTGGAAGGGCAACGTGTACGCGAAGGCGGAAGTGAATTGCCGGTGTCCGCGACACTGCATATGCGGGCAGGTCCTGAACGTTGGAAGGCTTTTGCAAGACCCGGCAAGCGCATCAAGGTCGGTGACCGGATCCTCTTCGGACATAGCGGCGATGCCTGCCTTCTCGGCACGCTGAATGCTACCGTCGAGGCAAAGGGAGAGGGGGGTGAGATCACGCTTCTCTTCGACCTTTCGGGCCCTGCGCTCGACGAGGCGATCATGACAGTGGGACACATTCCTCTGCCGCCTTACATCGCGGACAAGCGGCCCGAGGATGAACGCGACAGAGAAGACTATCAGACCATCTATGCGCGCGAGCAGGGTGCGGTTGCCGCCCCGACGGCCGGTTTGCATTTCACACCGGAGCTATTCGCGGCGCTCGGCGAGGCGGGGATCGAGCGGCATTTCGTGACGCTGCACGTCGGTGCCGGAACGTTTCTTCCGGTGAAGGCAGATGACACGAGCGAGCACCGAATGCATGCCGAGATTGGACATGTCAGCTCCGACACCGCCGAGCGACTGAACGCGGTCAGGAAGCGGGGCGGGAGGATCGTTTCCGTTGGAACCACATCCCTGCGCCTGCTGGAGAGTGCGACTGCAGAGGATGGAACCATCAATCCCTGGAGCGGCTCGACCGACATCTTCATCACACCGGGTTACAGGTTCAGGGCCGTCGATATCCTGATGACCAACTTTCATCTGCCGAAATCGACACTCTTCATGCTCGTGTCGGCCTTCAGCGGCCTTGAAACGATGCGAGGCGCCTACGAGCACGCCATCGGTACCGGCTATCGCTTCTATTCCTACGGCGATGCCAGCCTCCTGTTCCGGGACCCAGAATGACAGAAACATTTCAGTTCACCCTCAAGGCTACTGACGGCGGTGCGCGGCTTGGCGAAGTCAGCATGCCACGGGGCGCGATCCGCACGCCGGCCTTTATGCCCGTCGGCACGGTCGGCACAGTCAAGGCGATGTATCTTGACCAGGTGCGGGAGACGGGTGCGGACATCATCCTCGGCAATACCTATCATCTGATGCTGCGGCCGGGAGCTGAACGCGTCGGGCGGCTCGGAGGACTGCACAAGCTTATCCGCTGGGAGCACCCGATCCTTACCGACAGCGGCGGCTTCCAGGTCATGTCACTGTCCGGCCTGCGGAAGCTGGACGAGCAGGGCGTCACCTTCAAGAGCCACGTGGACGGCTCGTTGCACCACATGTCGCCAGAGCGGTCCATCGAGATACAGGGGCTCCTCGGTTCCGACATCCAGATGCAACTGGACGAATGCGTCGCACTCCCCGCAGAGCCGAAGGAGATCGAGCGGGCGATGGAGCTTTCCCTCCGCTGGGCGGAACGATGCCGCGTGGCCTTCGGCGAACAAGGCGGCAAGGCCATGTTTGGTATCGTCCAGGGTGGTGACCAGCCGGATCTGCGAATCCGATCAGCCGAGGGGCTGAAACAGCTCGATCTGAAGGGCTATGCGATCGGCGGCCTAGCCGTCGGAGAGCCGCAGGACGTGATGCTGAAGATGCTGGAAGAGACACTGCCGGTCCTTCCGACCACCAAACCACGCTACCTCATGGGAGTAGGCACGCCCGACGACATCCTGAAATCCGTCGCCCGCGGTATCGACATGTTCGATTGCGTCATGCCGACCCGCTCGGGGCGCCATGGTCTTGCCTTCACGCGACGCGGCCGCATCAACATTCGTAACGCGCGGCATGCTGAAGATATGCGCCCGCTCGACGAGGAGTCGCGCTGCCCTGCGGCGCGCGATTACTCCCGTGCCTACCTGCATCATCTGGTTCGGTCGGACGAAGCGCTGGGAGGAATGCTGCTGTCCTGGAACAACCTTTCCTACTACCAGGACCTGATGAAGGGGATTCGCCTCGCAATTGCTGAAGGACGTTTCGCCGAGTTCTACGCGGAGACGCAGGCGATGTGGGCGAGGGGTGATCTGGACCCGATTTGAGCGTCCACGACTGCGTCAGATGCCTCGGTTGGCGCGATTGGGGCGAAGGCGGATACCGTTGACCTTGTAGATACCGCTGTCCAGCAGCCTGATCTCGAAGATTGCCGTCCAGTCACTGCCGCCGCGGTCGGCCAGCATCACCTCCTGCAGTATGAACTCACCTCCGCCGACCAGCTTCGAGCGCCCGAACGCGTAGTTGCGGACGGCCTCAAGCGGCGGGTAGCGTTGAAGGATCATGGCAAGGAAACGGCTCTCGTCCGATATGCTGTTGCGCATGTTTGGACCGGCCTCCGCAAAAGCTCCCGTCGCGTCACCGCGCGAGAATGCGATGATCTGGCGAGAGACGACCTCCTGTGCGTCGGCCACGGGATCTTCGGCACGCAATGGCCCGCCGGAGAGAATTGCCAGTGCCAGGACGATCGATACGAAGCGCAAGAGCATCGGCTATCCCTTCGACAAATGCTCATCGACAGCTTACATCAAACGTCATGTCTGAAAAGGTCACAACACCGTCAAACCCGGAGGAGAGCCCATCGCCCGAAGACAGCGGGACAGATGCTGACGCGCCGACGGCACGAATGCTAGCCTGGGCACGAAATTCCGCGCTCTATCGGCTGTCCCGCCGTATGATGACGGAGCAGGAATTGGCTTCTGCCATTCGCAGAAAGGCGAAGCAGAAGTTCGAGGGCATCTCCGGGCCCCAGTTACAGGCACTGGCGGCACGAGCAATCGACTGCGGGCGTCAGGTGGGCGGACTGGATGACCAGGCCTATTCGGCTTCCAAGGTCCGCGCCGGAATCCGGGGCGGAAAATCCAGAAGGCAGATAGCCGATACGCTTCGACGCAAGGGCGTGAGCAACGACACCGTGAGCGAAGCCTTGCTGGACGCGGATGATCTCCGTGCCGCGACTGCATACGCCCGCAAGCGCGGGTTCGGTCCATTCCGGACCGCGTCCGCGGACGAGAAACGTCTCGCACGGGAACTGGCGTCGCTGGCGCGAAGAGGTTTCAGCCTGGACATCGTCCGGCGGATCACCAGCATGGAGAGAGAGGAAGCAGAAGAGGTGATGGCGGATTCACACTGGTGAGGCGTGCCAAGTTGTGACGGCTTTCGTCAAATCTGAAGATCACATAAGATGGATTATGGAACTTATCGATCAAGCTGCGAGTCCAGAGACTTAAATAAAGTCCGTGAGCCTTGCTATCAGCTTCCAACACGGTCGCGCGTGCACCACCGCTAACTGACCTCGAATTCGTACTCGAAGCTCAGTCCGTCGTGCGCCGGCTGCACATGGTCCGGCGTTGCAATGTTCACAGCGTCGTAGTCCATGGGCGTGTGCATGTGCGTCAGGTAAACCTGGCGCGGCATCAACCGAGCGATCCACTCTAGCGCCTGATCGAGCGAAAGATGGCTCGGATGATGATGATACTGCAGGGCATCGAGTATGAGGACATCGAGCCCCTCCAGGCGGGCAATGCTCTCCGGCGGGAAATCACTGACGTCGCTGCAATATCCGACTTTGTCGAACCGGAAGCCGAGCGAATGTATCTCGCCATGCACCTGGCGGTGCGCCAGAACCTCGATCGGACCACCCGCACCGCCAATGACCAGCGGGTCGGCGAGTGACTGGATAAGTCTGGGTTCGACGATCGGCGGATAGTTTCCACCAGCCGGTGTTTCGAGGCAATAACCGAAGCCCATGCGAATCCGCTCCATCGTGGAGCTATCCGCGTAAATTGGAATGCGTTCCCTCTGGGTATGGAAGTAGCCCCGCAGGTCGTCGATTCCATGGAGATGATCCGCATGGGCGTGGGTATAGAGAACTGCATCGATATGCTGGACCCGGGCGGCAATCATCTGCTCGCGGAAATCCGGTCCCGTATCGACGACGATGGTCGTTGCGCCGCCGTCCGGTGAGAACTGCTCCACGAGGAAGGCAGCGCGCGTCCGTCGATTGCGCGGATTGTTCGGGTCGCAGGCGCCCCAATCGCCGTTGATGCGCGGCACCCCGGGAGAGGACGCACATCCGAGGATGGTATATCTGCGCCTGTACCGCATGCTCCTCAGAGCCTCGGCATCTTGGCAAAGATCCGAAACGCGTTGTCGGTTGTCATCCGCGCCACTTCGTCGAACGCAAGACCGAGCGTTTCCGCTAGAACCTCCGCCGTATTGACCACATAGGCAGGCTCGTTGCGTTTCCCGCGCCACCGCTTCGGTGCAAGATATGGAGCATCCGTCTCGACCAGCAGCCGCTCGTGCGGAACCGTTTTCGCTATTTCGCGAAGTTCTTCCGACTTCGGAAAAGTCAGTATCCCGGAGAAGGAAATGTAGCCACCCAACTCGACGCCGGTGCGGGCAAGATCCGCTCCGGACGAGAAGCAATGGAGGATGAAGGGGAAGGCCCCCTTCCCGCTTTCCTCCCGCAGGATCGCTGCCATGTCATCGTCTGCGCTGCGGCTATGGATGACCAGCGGCAATTGCGTCCGGCGGGACGCCTCGATGTGGCGGCGAAACCCGGTCTGCTGGTCTTCCGGCTTCTGCGTGTCGTAGAAATAATCGAGGCCCGCCTCGCCGATCGCGACGATCTTCTCGTGACTCTCTGCCAACCGAACAAGGTCGTCCGCCGTGATGTCCAGTTCGTCGCCGGCATTGTTCGGATGGGTGCCGACCGAGCAGAAGACGGAGGGATATCGGGCGGTCAACGCCAGCAGGCGATCCAGTTTCCGCACATGCGTCGAGATCGTCACCATCTGTCCCACGCCGACGCCGTGGGCACGCGCAACCAGTTCGTCGCGCTCCTCATCGAAATCGGCAAAGTCGAGATGGCAGTGTGTATCGATGAGCATTTCTTGCCTCGAACTCAGGCACCCGTCTCCGGTGCGACGTAACGCGGGAAGACCGGCGTCGGCGCCTCGAGCACGGTGCCCGGAACAAGCCGTCCCGCCTCGCCGAGCGAGCCGAAATCACGCTTCTCGGCAGGCACGGCTACAAGGTCCAGAAGCTTCGCGCTGGCATCCGGCATGTAGGGCTGAAGCAGGATGGCGATCTGCCGAACTATCTCGGCCGTGACGTAAAGTACCGTCGCCATGCGTTCGGGATCCGTCTTCTTCAGCGCCCATGGTGCTTGTCCGGCGAAATAGCGGTCAGTCTCGGAAACGAGACCTATCACGGCAGCAACCGCCCGATGGATCAGTTGCTTCTCCATCTCCTCGCGGCACGTGTTCAGAAGTGAATCGGCCGACGCCAGGATGGCACGATCCTCTTCGCTGAACTCACCTGGCTGGGGAATCTTGCCGTCGCAGTTCTTGACGATCATCGAAAGCGACCGGCTGGCGAGATTGCCGATCCCGTTGGCAAGATCGGCATTGATCCGGGTCCCGATGGCTTCCTCGCTGTAGCTGCCGTCCTGGCCGAAGGAGACTTCGCGCAGGAAGAAGTAACGCACCTGATCGAGCCCGAAGTGGTTCACGAGATTGACCGGATCGACGACGTTGCCGAGGGACTTCGACATCTTCTCGCCCTTGTTGAGCAGGAACCCATGCGCGAAGACCCGCTTGGGCAATGGCAGACCCGCCGACATCAGGAAAGCCGGCCAGTAGACAGCATGGAAGCGGATGATGTCCTTGCCGATGATATGGGCGTCCGCCGGCCAGTATTTGGCGCGCGGGCCATTCTTATCCGTCAGGTAGCCGGTTGCGGTCACATAGTTCGTCAGCGCATCGACCCAGACATACATCACATGCGCCGGATCGTTCGGCACCTTGATGCCCCAGTCGAAGGTGGTGCGCGAGATCGAGAGATCCTTCAAGCCGGACTTGACGAAAGAGATGACTTCATTCCGCCGCTCCGCAGGACCGATGAAATCAGGCTTGTCGGAGTAGTGCTTCAGCAGCTTCTCTTCGTAAGCCGAGAGCTTGAAGAAGTAGCTCTCCTCCTCCACCCATTCGACCGGTGTGCCCTGCGGGCCGTAGCGTACGCCATCGTCCCGCACCTCGGTCTCGCCCTCCTGGTAGAAGGCTTCGTCGCGGACGGAATACCAGCCGGCGTAGCTGTCCTTGTAGATGTCGCCATTATCGGCCATCCGGTTCCAGATCTCGCGGCACGCTTCGTGATGGCGAGGCTCAGTCGTTCGGATGAAATCATCATTCGATGCGTTAAGAAGCCGACCCATCTCACGGAATTCGTTAGAATTCCTCTCCGCAAGTTCGGACGGATCGATCCCTTCGGCGCGCGCAGTCTGCTGCATCTTCTGGCCGTGTTCGTCCGTGCCGGTCAGGAAGAAGACGTCCCTGCCGTCCAAGCGCTGGAAGCGTGCCATGGCATCCGTCGCGATCAGTTCATAGGCATGGCCGATATGAGGCTTGCCATTGGGGTAAGAAATCGCGGTGGTGATGTAATAGGGAAGCTTGTCCGGCATTATCGCACTCGAGCATGGGAGGGTGGGTTTGGCTATTAGCCTATGTTTCGCAGCAGCGAAACCCATACTTCGCCGTGCCCGCCGATGGATCAGCGATGGGCGGCTTCGAGGATCGATAGAAGCGTCTGCTTCCGGTCGAGGTTATAGGCCTGCGACACGGTGACCTTCTCCCCCACCTCGCTGGCCAGATCCGCCATGCGTGCCGCAGCGGCGAGGTCTCCCGCGAAGGCGGCCTGGCGCGCCCGGTCGGAAAGATGGTCGCCAAGATGCTCCAGAAAGAAGCCGAGTGCGACGTCTGCATCCTTCGCCGAGAGCACGTCGGACAAACGATGCATCGCTCGTCTTGCGGCAGGCCCCTCCTCCGCCAGCATCTGGTTGAATGCGCTGACAATGTCGGCGCCGCCGTAGTTCAGAAGCTTGAGCACCTGCGAGACGCTCCCTTTCGACATGGGGAGCACGGTCTCCCTTGTCCGGCCTTCGATCGAAACGCCCAGTGCTTCGAGCGCACGCAGAAGATCCTGCTCGCCGAGCGGTGACAGGCGCAGCGGCAGGCAACGGGAGCGTATGGTCGGCAGGAGCTTACCCGGGGCATGCGACAGGACGAGGAACATCGCCCGCTTCGGTGGCTCCTCCAGGATCTTCAGGATGGCGTTGGCAGCATTGCGATTGAGATCATCGGCGGGATCGATGATGACGATACGCCAATTCCCCGTCCCGGATGTCTGGGAGAAGAAATGCCCCGCCCGCCGGACTTCGTCGATCGTGATCGCAGTCTTCTGCTTTCCTGACTTCTCATCGACCGGCCGGGTCAGGTGCAGGAGGTTATGGGAAGCGCCGGAGGCAATCTGCCGGCCGACCGCGGACTCTGGATCGGGGATTGCAAGCTGGGCCGGTGCCGTCTCCGGGTCGGGGTGAGCAAGAACGTGGGCCGCAAAACGGAAGGCAAGCGTCGCCTTGCCAATGCCCTCCGGGCCCTCGATGAGGATTGCATGGTGGGCTTTGCCCGTGCGGTAGGTGCGCGCCAGGAATTCTTCTGCAGCCTGATGACCGAACAGGTTCGGATTTCGTGCGGGCGGGATCGCGCCGTCAAGGATGTGAGCGTCCTCACCCATCAGACGTTTTCCGCGCTGGCCGTTACGTTATCCTGCCGCGCCGCCAGCGGTTCGACAATGGACAGGACCTCGGCTGCGATGGCATCCTCGGGCTGGTCCGCGTTTACGACGTGACACCTCCCCGGATCGGCGGAAGCGATCTCGAGAAAAGCCTCGCGACGCTTCTCATGGGTCTGGAGTTCCTCTCTTTCGAAACGATCGGGCGCAGTAGCCCCTCCCCTTGCACGCGCCCTTGCAAGTCCCTTTTCGGCAGGCAGGTCAAGGATCACTGTGCAGTCGGGATAGACGCCGTTGACAGCGATCCTCTGCAGGGCTTCGAGGTATTCGGTTTCAAGATTCCCGGTGACCCCCTGGTAGACTCTGGAAGAGTCCATGAACCGGTCGCACAGGACGACGGCACCGCTTTCCAGTGCCGGACGAATGACTTCCTCGACATGGTCGCTCCGGGCCGCGGCAAATAGGATCGCCTCCATGCGGACGCCGAACTCCTCTGCGGCGCCCGAAAGCAGCACGTGTCGTACCGCCTCCGCGCCCGGAGACCCTCCCGGCTCCCTCGTCACCAGAACGTCGAGGCCCCGCCGCCGGAGCGATTCCGCAAGGCGGCGAATCTGGGTGGACTTCCCTGCCCCTTCGCCGCCTTCGAACGTTACAAACAGTCCTGGTCTTTTTGCCAACCGCAACAACTCTTCACGCTTCCGGGCCACGGCGGCCCTCGGCCACGCTCCAGGCCATCAGCCATGCCTATCGCATCTGTTGCTAAGATAAAACCTCTCTGGCGCTACAACCAGAAGAACATGAGTTCGAGCAGTGCGTCGGTTGCCTTGGAGAGCAGCGTTCCGGATCCGACCGGATGGGCAGCCACGAGCTCGACCTCGCGAACCAGTCGCTCATCGGCGGAAATCTTCAGCATGCCAACCGGCTGTCCCTCGGAGATCGGCGCCCGCAGCGGCCACTGGTAGACGATCCTGCCGCTCAACCTCGGCGGCGTTTCCGTCGGCAGGTAAATATCTACAGGCTCGCGGGCCACCAGATCGAGATAGCGGGTCTCGCCTCCGTAGACGCTCACCTGGCCGACCACCTCGCCCGGAGAGAACAGAAGCTTCGTCTCGAATGAAGACAGCCCCCATTCAAGCACCCGACGAGCCTCTTCCAGCCGCTCCTTCTCACTCGCCAATCCACCCATGGCCAGAAAAAGCCTGGTGCCGCGGCGTTCGATGGATGCCACAAGAGCGTATCCAGAATCCTTGGCGTATCCCGCCCCCAGCCCATCGACACCGATGTTGAGCGACAGCAGGGGGTTCTTGTTCCGCTGAAAGATCCCGTTCCACTCGAAGTCCGGCTGCGAATAGAGCGCATATTGATCTGGATATTCCCGGTGAAGATGACGTGCCAGTTCCACAAGGTCTCGCGCCGTCGTGAAACTCTCCGCTGGAGGGAGCCCTGTGGGGTTTGCGAATGTCGAACGACTGAGACCCAGGTCCTTGGCCCGCGCGGTCATACGAGCCGCGAACTCCGCCTCGGAGCCACTTATCCCCTCGGCCAGGACGATGCAGGCGTCGTTGGCATTCTGGATCACGACGCCACTGATCAGGTCGGCCACAGGAACCGTCGAGTTCAACGCGGCAAACATCGTCGTTGTACCGGACGGTGCACCACCATTTCGCCATGCGTATTCCGTAACCGGAAAGCTGGTGGCTGCAGAAATTTCCCCCCGCTTCAAAGCGCTGAAGACAACCTCCATTGTCATCAACTTGGCTAGGGAAGCAGGCGGGAAGGCCTGGTTCTCGTTGACCGCCAGCAGAACCGTACCTGTCTTTGCCTCGACGAGATAGGCTTGCCTGGCCTTGGTGACGAAGCCGGCATCCGCCTGCTGTGCAACAGCCGCATCCATGCCGATCGTTGCCTGCACCAGGGCAAGCAGCACCAATACCAGAAATCTCATGACTGCTCCGCGTATGATCGGCATACGCGTATCAACATGGCACGATCGGGGCAATTGCGCTCGTGTTACTGCGACGCTTTTTTGCCGTATTGCCGACCGGCGTACGAAAGGATGGAGCTTTCGGTAAGGCCGTCATTGCGCACCATTACCGCATCGAAGACGAGTTCCACCTCGCTCACCGGTTCCACCACATAGGCCGATGTGAGGCCGCTCGAGAGCCCCACGATCCCATAACCGGGGCGCTCCGCAGGCAGCGGCCCCAACTCGGGCAGAGTTGCGAACGTATCCTGCGTGGCGAGGGCGTCGAACGCCTGGGCAGACGGAGCCCGTGGTCCGCTCGGCGTGGGTCCGCCGAAGGCGACCGGCACAGGAACCCCGCCGCCATAGCTCTGCAGTTCCTGGCCGAACGGGACATTGGAAGCAACCATGACGCCACTGGCGATCTGGCCTTCCGGCTGGACCGAAGGCAGACGGTCTCCCTTGCTGATATAGGAGGCCATCAGATACGGCATGTCGTGTCCGTCCATGCGTGCACGCCCGACATACTGGACGTTCACCTTCGCGGTTCCCGCCCGTTTCATGTCGAGCAGTTCCGCGGTCTTGGCGGAGACATCGATGATGCGGCCGGGATGGAACGGGCCACGATCATTGACGCGAACGATGACGGACGCACCGGTTTCGGTGTTCGTCACCCGAGCATAGCTAGGCAGAGGAAACGTCGGGTGTGCCGCCGACAGATGTTCCTTGTCGTAGACCTCGCCGTTGGCGGTGAGCCTGCCGTGAAAGGCCGAGCCGTACCATGAAGCCAGACCGGTCTTGTTGTAGGAAGGATCTTCGTTGGGGACGTAGGTCTTGCCCTTGACCTCGTAGGGCTTGCCGACCATGAAGCGCCCTCCTCCCTTAGGGACGGGCTTGCCTTCTGTCACCACGCGCGGGCTGGCCTTTACGCCATATTCCTTCTCGGAGAAGTATTCCTTGCTCCGCGGCTTCTGGCCTTTCGGTTGCGTGGTGGAACACGATGCCACGCCGAAACACATCAAGGCCATTCCAAGCCATTTCGCCGAATGGAAAAGTCTGCCGCCGCCAGATTTCAACTCTTAATGCCCCTGCCGTCACCGGGCGCCCCTGCACCCGTCATTGGTCAGTGCCCCAAGACGGGACCGTTCCGACCGAACAATGGTGACAACCAATGTTTTCAAAGTGGCGAAAATGCGAATGATTTCTGTGGGCAAATCAACGTTTCGCCTCGCATGGTTAGCGGGAGGTTAAGCCGCAACGACTAAGTGTTCCAGCGCGTTTGGAAATCGAGCGAACCGACGAGTATCGTTTCACCCATCTCGTCGCGCACCGAAACGCGAATGCCGCCACTGGAAATACCAGGCAGTTCCTCGCGGGCGACGTCGGTGAGGATGCGGCTCACCTCCTTCAATAGGAGATCATGCCGCATGGGGAGTGTTACCCCCATTTCATCCCGGGTCAGGCCGTCGCCGTTTGCAAGATCGAAGAAGTATCGGGGCATGTGTCGTCTCTTCCGGCATATATCCGTCGAAAACTTCTTAGGCAACTTTGTTCCAACCATCGGTGTTCTCCTCCACAACGAAACCCAACGTGTCGCCACCAAGAAGACAGGCTAGATGATCGAAGCGCTATTCCAGAACCTCGAACACCGGGACGTTCTTTCGGGAGCGGAGCGGGCTATTCTCCGCGAGACACTCTCGAAGGAGCGTAGCTTTGGAAAGGGCGACGACATCGTCGCCGAAGGAGCGCGGCCGACGGTCAGTACATTGCTTTGCGAAGGATTTGCCGCCCGCTACAAGATCACCGAAGGGGGAAGCCGCCAGATCACGGCGCTCCACGTCGCCGGCGATTTCGTCGATCTTCACGCCTTCCTGATGAAGACGATGGACCATGGAATCGTCGCACTTTCACCATGCCGCGTTCTTCTGGCCGAGCACGGCGACCTCAAATCGCTTACGGAAAATTCGCCTCACCTGACGCGGCTGATGTGGCTTGATACCCTGATCCACGGGGCGATCCATCGATCCTGGATCGTCGCCATGGGCCGACGCTCGAAGGCCTCCCATCTGGCCCACATCATGTGCGAACTCTATGTGCGCCTGCAGATAACCGGTCGCGTCGACGGACTAAGCTTCCACTTACCCCTCAGCCAGGCAGAAATGGCGGACGTGATGGGCCTGTCCCTCGTCCACATGAACCGGGTGATCCAGGCCATGCGACGCGAAAATCTGGTCACATGGATCAACCAGATGATCACCATTCTCGACTGGGACCGTCTATGCAGCCTGGCCGAATTCGACCGGACCTACCTCAACCTGTGGATTGAGCCGCGATAGAGTGCAAGCGGAGTGAGGACATCGCCTGCCCGTGCCTTGCAGTCGTCAGACTCGCATGTTGACGCTACCGAAGCTAGGAGCTAAAGCCCTTGCACCACATGGATCAGCATCGGCTCAGGAAGAGTGTCCGAGTGGTTTAAGGAACCGGTCTTGAAAACCGGCGTGCGGGAAACCGTACCGTGGGTTCGAATCCCACCTCTTCCGCCACTAGCACGCCTGTCCGACCCGGAGACATAGGTAACGGTTTGTCCCTAAGACATGGGTGACAACCTCGTGCCGAACGGGTTGTCGATGGTTTGCAATGTTCTCTGCTCCAGGTCGATATATCCGAGATCATAGTGCATGAAGCTGACGAGCCAAATGCCGTCGTCGACTTCCTTGAGCCCGAGCCTCTGTCCGGCCAGCACCGTCGAGATATTGATCTTCTTGCGATGGATGCAAAGCCGCCCGCAGTTGGTGACGATGGCGTCGCGATCGTGGAAGGGATAGTCGATGTCCGGCAGGCCCTGATAGAGTCTGGGCGATGTGGTGTAGAGCTCTGCCGGTACCTTCATAGACAGCGCCTCATGCGGCCGTTCTTCATTGAATTCGCTGACGAAACCGTCGAAACGCATCTGCTGCTGCAGGATATTGCGGCCCGGCGGCCTCGTCGCTTCCTTCTTGAGCGTCAGGTGCATGCGCTCGTGGCGGCCGTTCTCCTGCGGGTGGCCGGGACGGATGCGCTCGAGGGCGATGCCGAGCCTGAGCCACCAGACCGAGAGCTTTGACAGATTGTAGAGCCCGTTGGGACTGGCGAAGGGCAGGCCGTTGTCGGAGCGGATCGCGGCCGGTAGGCCCCGCTCGGCAAAAACCCGCCGAAAGGCCTCGAAGACACCCTGTTCGCGCGTCGATTCGAAGGCCTCGCAACACAGAAGATAGCGCGAGAGCTGGTCGGTGATCGTCAAGGGGTAACAGTATTGGCCGTTGCCCAGCTTGAACTCGCCCTTGAAGTCGGCGCACCAGAGATCGTTGGGACCAGGTGCTGCCGATAGCTGCGTGCCGACGGCCTTGTTCGCCCGGTTCCTCTTGCGGGCCTGGCTCACAAGGCCATGACGATCGAGTACGGCGTGTACGGTGCTCTTTGCCGGAATGCGCACATCGCCGGCCAGCCGTTTGACGAGCAGTTCCCTGATCTTCCTGGCACCCCAGTAAGGCTTCTCCTTCTTGAGGCGAACAATCATCGCCTCAACCGTATCCGGCAACTGGTTGGCATAGCGCACCGGCCGTCGGGATCGATCGGTCAGCGCTTCTAGGCCATCATCCTTGTAGCGGTTGAAGATCTTGTAGCCGGTCTTGCGCGAGATGCCGAACGCTCGGCACACCTCGCTCATGCCTTCGCCCTCAAGCAGCCGGGCGACAAATCGTAGACGTTCCTCCATGACCGAAGTCTCTCTCCACGGCATCGACACCTCCCGACAAAGTCGAAAAGTGTTACCCATGTCTCCGGTACGAAATGTCACCTATCTCCCAGGTCGGACAGCCGAGTGACCGCAAGTGGCTTCGATCCGCCCATTCTTGTCAATGCTCACTTAGTCCCTTCTCTTCCGTGAATATGCTCCAGGCGGAGATAAAGAGAGCGGCAACGAGCGGGCCGATGATGAAGCCGTTGACTCCGAACAGTGACAGGCCGCCGATGGTCGAGATCAGCACAACGTAGTCGGGAAGCCGCGTTTCCTTTCCGACCAGCGGCGGGCGCAGCAGATTGTCGACGAGCCCGATAACCAGGACGCCTACAAAGACGAGGATGGCAGCCTTCAGCCAGGCTCCCGTCAGGGCAAGGTAGATCGCTGTCGGCACCCAGACGACGGCCGCGCCAACGGCCGGAAGGAGCGACAGGAAGGCCATCAGCACGCCCCACAGAAGCGCCGCGTAGATGCCGAGCGCCCAGAAAGTCAGGCCTCCGATGGCACCCTGTATGAGCGCGATGATCAGGTTGCCGCGAACGGTCGCGCGGACCACAGAGGCAAACTTTGCGGCGAATCGCTGCGTATGGCCCTCACTGAGCGGTGACGACCGCCGAAGCACTGCGATCAGCCACCGCCCATCACGAAACAGGAAGAAGAGCAGATAGAGCATCACGCCGAAGACAATGAAGAACTGCAAAGTATTCTGACCGATGCTCAGGGCCCTGCCGGCGAAGAACCGGCCACCCTCCATGAAGACCGACGCAACTCGGTCTCTAATCTCATCGAAACCCATCAATTCGAGGCTTTCGATCGGCTCTCTCACGAATTCCGGGAGGGAGTTCTGCAATTGCTGAAGGATGCGTCTGATATCGATTTGGCCGGTGTCTATCTGCTGATAGAGGTTGTTTCCTTCCCTCACCAGCGAACTCAGGATCACCATCCCCGGTATAATGACAAGGCAGACGCAGATGGTGACGGACAGCACTGCCGCCAGGTTCCGGCGCTCACCCACCCAGGCCTCCAGCCTGGCATGCACGGGAAAGAAGATGATCGCCAGGACGACGGCCCAGAAGATGGCAGAATAGAACGGCAAGATGACCGCGACGAATGCGATCGTCACCAGGACCAGCAGGACGTAGAAACTAAAGCGCTGGACGGACATCACGGTACCTTTCGTCGATGAGAAGCCACGGACGGTGGCGGCTCGCTAAAGCCGTACCGCCACTCGGCGCTCCAGTGCGGCCAATGCGTCATATATCAGCACCGCCAATGCCCCCACGATCAACCCACCCTGCACCACGAAGGCGAGGTTGTTGGACTGAAGCCCGGCGATAATCACTTCACCCAGGGTCTTGGCCGCCACGGTCGATCCTATCGTGGCCGTCGCAAGGCTGATCACGACGGACAAGCGGATACCGGCGAGAATGATCGGCAAGGCGAGCGGCAGTTCGACCCTCAGCAGACGCTGCCAATCGGTCATTCCCGTACCGCGGGCCGCTTCCATGACCGGCTGAGGCAGTGTCGTCAGCCCGGTCAGAGTATTCTCGAAGATCGGCAGCAGGCCATAGAGGAAGAGTGCGATCAAGGTCGGCTTCTCGCCGAACCCGAAGATCGGTACGGCGAGAGCGAGGACGGCGACGGGGGGAAATGTCTGGCCGATGTTGACCAGGCTTCGCGACAATGGAAGGAATTCGCGTCCCACTGGCCGGCTCACCAGGATCGCCAGACCGATCGCGACAATCGCAGCCGCAGTGATCGCGATCGCAACCGTCAGAAGGTGTTGGGTGGTTAGCAGTAACAGGCTGCCCTGATTGTAGATGGCCGGCGCGTTTCGCTGCACGAGCGGCTTGAGAAGAGGTTCGAAGCTCTGCGGCGCCAGAAGAAACGCAACCAGCAATCCGAACAGGACAAGACGGAGAGTGCGTGGCAGCCATTTCTTCATCCCGTACCGCCCGCGCGCCTCAGGAGCGCTTCCAGGGTGACTCGACCCGCCGGGCTGCCGTCACCCGCCACCACCGGCAGGGCCTCCCGACGCGACCATAGAAGTTCTGCGAGCGCATCCTTCTGGCTTGTCCGCATCGGCATGGCGGGGCCCTCGGCCTCTCCCGCCTCGACCGCATCCTCGAGCGTGGCGAGCGCCAGCAGGCGATAGGGACGCTCTGCCGTACCGATCAGCGCCTCGACGAATGGCGTGGCCGGCCGCCGCACAAGTTCGTTCGGGCGTCCGTACTGAAGAAGCCGGCCACCATCCATCACCGCAATCTTGTCAGCGAGCCGAAAGGCTTCCTCCATGTCGTGTGTGACCAGGATGATGGTGGTGGAGAAATGCTGTTGGATGGTCAGCAGATCGTCCTGAGCCTTCGCCCGGATAATCGGGTCGAGCGCACCGAAGGGTTCGTCCATGAGCAATATGTTTGGCTCGGCCGCAAGTGCCCGCGCAACGCCGACGCGCTGCTGCTCGCCACCTGAAAGCTGGTGCGGGTAGCGAGGCCCGAAGATCTCGGGGTCAAGCTGAAAGAGCGACAGGAGCTCCGTCGCCTTTGCATCGATCCGTGCAGCATCCCACCCCAGCAACCTAGGCACCGTGGCGATGTTCTCGAAGACCGTCCGGTGCGGGAAGAGCCCGTGCCCCTGGATGGCATAGCCGATGCGGCGGCGGAGTTCGTGGCCGGGGATCGACCGGTTGTCCTCGCCGTCGATCCGGATCGAACCTGCATCCCGCTCCACCAGCCGGTTGATCATCCGCAACAGTGTGGTCTTTCCCGATCCGGAGGTGCCGACGATCACCGATATGGTATGCGGCGCCACCACCATGGAGACGTCGTCCACCACCGGCCTTCCGTCATAGAGCTTTGTGACGGACTCTATTTCGATCATCAGGTCCTTCCTCCCTGTGTGCGTGACGCAGTCATTTCGCTCAAAGCATCGAAGACGACCGCCGAGGCAAAGGCGAGCATCACTGTCGGCAAGGCTCCCAGCAGAACGAGGTCCGTAGCCGTCTGCCCAAGCCCCTGGAAGACGAAGGTTCCCAGACCTCCTCCTCCGATCAGGGCAGCCACCGTCGCAAGTCCGATGTTCTGGACGAGGACGATCCTGACGGCAGTCAGGATCACGGGCAGAGCCAGCGGGAGGTCTATCCGGAAGAGCCGCTGGGCCGACGTCATGCCGAGGCCCCTCGCCGCCTCCCGCGTGACCCTCGGCACTCCATCAAGTCCCGCCACTGTGTTGGCGACCACCGGAAGGAGCGAGTAAAGGAAGAGTGCGACGAAGGCCGGAGCCGCACCGATGCCGCGAATGCCGACCGCCGACGCTCCAGGAACATTGGCTGCAATCCAGCCCAGTGGACCGATGAGAATGCCGAAAAGCGCAATGGAAGGGATGGTCTGGATCAGGTTCAGCGTGTTGAGCATGGCGGATCTGACGGCAGGCGTTCTCTCGCAGAAAACACCCACCGGAAGCCCCACGACGGTCGCGGCAGCAAGGGAGCCCAGCGCCAGCAGAAGATGCCGCGTCATTTCGGTCCAGAAGACGTCGGCACGAGCGGCGTATTCCTTCATGATCGAGAGATCATTCCAGACACCGGACAACAGGACGACCATCAGCGTTGCCGCTGTCGCGACGAGGTAGAGGAGCCGCACCACGGGGCGCGGACTCGAGCGCGCTATGGCATCGATCGCAAGGAGAGCGAGCGCGAGGAACAGGATCCAGAACCCCGAGGCAGGGGAAATGCGGGCATAGCTGTTACCGTCCGGCTCCAGGAACTGCCCCGCAAGGCCGATGCCGAGGAAGATCGCTACGATGGCCATGACAGCCATAGGGAGGCGCATCGACGTCCGGGTGACCAGGAGGCCGGATAGAGCAGCGAGAGTCGCCAGGGCAAGAATCGCCCCGGCCGCCCATGCGGGCAAAGCAGACAAAAGGCCGACTGCCTCGCCCTGCACGATTCTGTTCGCCCTGACTGTCGCAAATGGGGAAGCGATGCCCAGGGCGACGAGTAACGCGATCGCAATGCCGAGCTTGTCGATCCGTGTGGTCACTCGCCAGTCCTGTCGGCTCGCCCGGTCATGGCCGCATGTTGGCATCGCTGCGAGAAGCAGACAACTATTTCAGGAAGCCGTTGCTCGTCAGGAAGTCCTCGGCGACAGCCTTGGCCGGTTCGCCGCCCACCTGCACGCGTCCGTTCAGATCCTGAAGCGTCACGAGGTCGAGCTTCTCGAAAACCGGCTGAAGAAGAGTTTCGATCTCCGGATGCTCCTGCAGCACCGATTCTCGCACGATTGGGGCCGGCTGATAGACGGGCTGCACACCCTTGTCGTCATCCAGCACCACGAGACCTGATGGCGCGATGCCCCCGTCGGTCCCGTAGACCATCGCCGCATTGGCGCCATTGGTCTGGTTGGCGGCTGCCGCGATCGTCGCTGCGGTGTCACCGCCGGAGAGCGTGATCAGTTGCTCCGGCTGCAGCGTGAACCCGTAAGTCGACTGGAAAGCCGGCAAGGCTGCGGCGGAGTTCACGAATTCCGACGAAGCGGCGAGCTTGACCTCTCCCCCACCGGCGACATAGGCACCGAAGTCGGACAAGGTCTTGAGGTTGTTTTCTTCCGCGAGATCCTTGCGTACGGCGATTGCCCAGGTGTTGTTCGCGGGCGACGGCGTCAACCAGACAATCTTGTTGGCATCGTAGTCAAGCTGCTTTGCGAGGGTATAAGCCTGGTCCGCATTCTTCCAGGCTGGATCCTCCGCCTTTTCGAAAAAGAATGCGGCGTTGCCGGTATATTCCGGGTAGATGTCTATCTCTCCAGCAGTGATCGCGGAGCGCACGACCGGTGTCGCCCCCAACTGAATCCGATCGGTGGTTGGGATACCATTGGCGTCCAGCACCTTCAGGATGATGTTTCCAAGAACGCCTCCTTCAGTGTCGATCTTGGATGACACGACGACCTGCGCAAACGCCGTTTCTGTTGCCAAGGCCAGCGCAAGTGCGAGTCCGGCCGTCCTGATAATCGAATGCATCAATAAACCCTCCGTCCTGAAATCATCGTGATGGGGTTCTCAAGTACCCCGTCCAGCCTCGCCGAAAAATAGATATGGGGCCCTCGCGCGCCGTGGCGAGTATCTCGTCATCAATTTTGCAGCGAAGGCGGAAAGTCCTCTCGGAGGCTGCATTGGTTTCCCGCTTCTTACGAGACAGCCGTCTCCTCCACCCTTACGTTGACA
This sequence comes from Pseudorhizobium banfieldiae, assembly GCF_000967425.1. Classification (NCBI taxonomy): domain Bacteria; kingdom Pseudomonadati; phylum Pseudomonadota; class Alphaproteobacteria; order Hyphomicrobiales; family Rhizobiaceae; genus Pseudorhizobium; species Pseudorhizobium banfieldiae. The sequence goes on along the minus strand of NZ_FO082820.1, from coordinate 1,713,815 downwards.
TATTTCGCGCGGCCGGCGAGCCAGCCGTTCACTGCGGCGCCCAGGCCGAGCGCGGCAAAGAGCACGGACGTGGCCGCGAAGCTACCTGTCCAACCGCGAATGAAGCCGACGATAAGTGGACCGATTGATGCTAGGAGATATCCGACACATTGGGCCATGCCCGACAGATGGGACGCAATCAGCGGATCAGGAGAGCGCAGCACGATATTGGTCATGGCGGCGGCAATCAGTCCACCCTGCCCGATACCTTGCAGTACCGCCCATAGCCAGACCATCGACAGCGGCGCAAACAGGAGACCAAGAAGCGCGCCAACCGAAATGACGCAGAGCGCCGCGTTGACGACCCGCTGGTCCTTTCCCCGCACTGCGATGTGCGGCACGACCAAGCATGCTGCGGCCTGCACCATGACCGAGACCGAAACAATGCCACCGGCCGCGATCCCGTCCAGTCCCCTTTCGCGCAAGATCGGGACCAGCCACCCGAAGACGCAATAGGCCAATGCGGACTGGAGCCCCATATAGAGTGTTACCTGCCAGGCGAGCCTGTCTCGCCAGAGACCGACGACCCGCTTGCTGACACGCCTGTCGTGACGTCCTGCCCGCACCACCTGCGGCAACCAGACGAGCGCGGCAATCGCCGCCGGCAGCGCCCAGATGGCCAAGGCACCGCCCAGCCAGTTGCCGAGCGCATGTTCGACCGGGAGCGTCAGCCCCGCGGCCGCGGCCGCACCACCGCAAAGTGCCATTGTGTAGAGACCGGTCAGAAGCGCCATGCGGTCCGGAAAGTCGCGTTTGACCAGCCCCGGCAGCAGAACGTTGGCGACAGCGATGGACGCGCCCGCAACGGCAGTTCCGATGAACAGTAGCGGGAGGGAGGGAATGCCACGGATCGCCGTGCCGACGGTCAGCAGGATCACGACGAGGAGCAGGGTTCGCTCGGACCCGATCCTCTGCGCCAGGCGCGGTGCCAATGGGGAGAAGGCGCCCAGGCAGACGACCGGCAAGGTCGTGAGGAAACCGGCTCCCATATCTCCCAGCCCTAGTCCCGATCGGATCTCCGGAAGGAGTGCCGAAACGCTCGAAAATACCGGCCTCAGGTTGAAGGCGATCAGGACGAGGCTTGCTCCGAGAAGAAAGCGCGTGGCCAGTGATGGCTTGCGGCTGGCAACGACCCGCTCGGCCCCTTGCGTTGAACGAATAGGCAATTCCTGGTCCTTCAGTTCAGTCTGGATTGTACTTCCATCGGTCAGCGGTGAGGTCGCAAGCGGCCGAATACATCATCCGGCTGGTACCAGTTGCTGCCTTGCCCGGCAATGCCGCTTGTCTGCCGGGTGGTACGCAGCAGATCGGCCACGCAAGCCTCTTGTTTTTGCCTCGCCGGCATGCTTGCGGTAGCGCGCATCTCACCGGACACCCAACATGCCAAACTACGCGATTCCCGCCGCCACCATCGGCCTCCTTCTCCTGTCCAACCTGTTCATGACCTTCGCCTGGTATGGCCACCTCAAATTCAAGTCGTCACCGCTTTACGTCGTCATCCTTGCGAGTTGGGGAATTGCGCTGCTCGAGTACTGCTTCCAGGTTCCCGCGAACCGGATCGGGCATGGCTATTTCAACGCGGCGCAGCTCAAGACGATCCAGGAAATCATCACCCTGTCTGTCTTCGTACTCTTCTCGATCTTCTACCTCGGGGAATCCTTCCACTGGAAGCAGGGCCTCGGCTTTGCGTTCATTGCGCTCGGCGCCTTCTTCATCTTCGCCAAGTGAGCGGAACCGGAATACCGGGCAGCAGTTTCACCTGCCGGGTCGCGTGTGGCGGCCAGGATGGCAGGAGGCACCACAGTCCATGGCAGCGCGTGGCGCGATAAGGATCGGTATATCAGGCTGGACCTACAAGCCGTGGCGCGGCGTCTTTTATCCGGAGGACCTGCCGCAGAAGCGTGAGCTGAGTTATGCGGCCGGGAAATTCCCAACGATCGAGATCAACGGGACCTTCTATGGATTGCAACGGCCTCAGTCCTTCGCCAAGTGGTACGATGCGACGCCGGAAGATTTCGTCTTCGCCGTCAAGGGCTCTCGCTACATCACGCACATGAAGCGGCTGCGCGACATCGAGCTTCCGCTGGCGAACTTCCTGGCGTCCGGCCTGCTGAAGCTTCGTCACAAGCTGGGTCCGATCCTGTGGCAATTTCCGCCGCGCATGTCCTTCGACAAGTCGCGTTTCGAGGACTTCCTGGCGATGCTCCCAAAGAACACCGAAGACGCCGCCCGGCTTGCGCGACGCCACGACGGACGGCTGGAAGGAAGGGCTTTCGCGGAGACTGACCTGAACCGGCCCCTGCGGCACGCCTTCGAGATCCGCCACGAGAGTTTTCGCTGCGAGGAGTTCATCGCACTCTTGCGACGTCATGGAGCAGGTCTTGTGGTCGCCGACACTGTCGAATGGCCCCTTCTCATGGATTTGACTGCCGACTTTGTCTACTGCCGTCTCCACGGATCCGAGGAGCTCTATGTCAGCGGCTATGATGCGCCGGCGCTTGACCGATGGGCCGCGCTGATCCGTGCCTGGGCATCGGGGCGAGATCCCAAGGAGGCGGAGCGCGTCCTCCCTGCCGCGGCGGACCTTCCCCGCGGGCGTGATGTCTATGTCTATTTCGACAATGACGCAAAAGTGCGCGCGCCTGCAGATGCAACCGATCTGATCAGGCGGCTTGAGCGGCAGCGTTAGCCCGTCCAAAAGGTGGCCGGTTCCTCCTGCGCCACCCTTGCCGCAAATGCCTTCATTTCCTTCGCGGATTGTTCTAGAGACAATCGACATGCCGCCATTCGCGCGGCCTCGACAAATTCGCAAGGTACCGTAGGCAATGCTCAATTCCCTCAGAAACGCTTCCCGATCCTGGGTTGCCAAGGCGCTCCTCCTGCTCCTGGTCGCATCCTTCGCTGTCTGGGGCGTTTCAACGTCACTCGTCACCACGGACGCAAACACGGTGCTCACCGTGGGCGAGCAGGAAGTGTCGGCGCAGGAATTCGCTCTCGCCTACCAGCGACAGGTATCCGCACTCGGGCGTCAGTTCGGCATGCAGTTAACGGCAGATCAGGCGCGTGCTTTCGGCATCGACCAGCAGGTCTATTCGCAACTGGCGGCAGGCGCAGCCCTGGACCAGCTCGCGGACGACATGAACCTTGGCCTGTCGCAGGACCGGCTGGCGATGTTGATTGCCGAGGACCCGGCGTTCCAAGGTGCGAACGGCCAGTTCGACCGCAACCTGTTCACCTCTAGGCTGCGCAATGCCGGTCTTCGCGAGGACGACTACATTACGGAGCGCAGCAAGGTGGCGGTCCGCAGCCAGATCGTCGAGGCGGTCTCCGATGGCTTCACGCCTCCTCAGGTCATGCTGGATGCGCTGCGGCAGTATCGCGACGAGGTGCGGACTGTGGACTACCTACTCCTGTCGAACGCGAATATCGACCCCATCAAAGCGCCGGCGGATGATGTGCTCGCTGCGTGGTTCGAAGGAGTGAAGGCTCGTTATCGGGCTCCCGAATACCGTCGCTTCACCTATGTGACGCTTCGGCCGGAAGATATCGCCGATCCCGCATCCGTCACCGACGAGGAGGCTCGCGCCGAGTACGAGCGGAAGAAGGAAAGCTTCACCACCCGCGGCACCCGCACCATCGAACAGCTGACCTATGCGGACAAGGAAATGGCGGATGCGGCCGCGGCACAGCTCGCTGATGGAAGCGCCACCTTCGACCAACTCGTGGCTGATCAGGGTAAGACGGCCTCCGACGTGCTGCTCGGGCAGTTCAGCCGCGAGACCATGCCCGACCAGAGGCTCGCGGAAGCCGCCTTTGCCGTGTCCCAGGAAGGCGGCACCACGCCCGTCGTCGAAGGCGCCTTCGGTCCGGTCATCCTCCGCGTGACCGACATCACGCCGGAAGCGACGAAGTCGTTCGACGAGGTGAAGGAAGAGGTCCGGAAACAGCTGGCGCTTTCCGCCGCCTCTCAGGAAATCCTCAACACCCACGATCGTTTCGAGGATGTCCGGGCGTCGGGCGCTACCCTGCCTGAGGCGGCGAAGGAACTGAAGCTCGAGGCCGTGACCGTAACCGCAGACGCGTCCGGCAACAACCAGCAGGACGAGAAGATCGCCACCCTGCCGGCAGCCGAAACGCTTCTGGCAGACGTCTTCCGGACCGAGCCGGGTAACCAGCCTCTACCGGTGTCGCTGGGCAATGACGGCTATGTCTGGTTCGAGGTCGAGGAAGTTCTGCCCGAACGGGATCGTACGCTCGACGAGGTTCGTGAGAAGGTCGTCGCCGACTGGACCGCCGAACAGCAGCGGGAAGCCCTCGGCGCGCGGGCGACCGAACTGAAGGAGCGAATCGAAAAGGGTGAGACCCATGCTGCCATCGCCGAGGACCTTGGGGTTGCGGTGGAGACCAAGCAGGGCCTGCGCCGGAATGGCGACGATGCCATTTTCGGGCCTGAAGCGACCAGCGCCGTCTTCGCCGGCCCTGTCGATCTGGTGACAACGGCAACGGCTGCAGACGGAGAAAGCCGCCTTCTGATCCGGGTCACCTCGAGGGATCAGGTTCCGGCGGATGCCCTTGCGCAGGATGAGCCGCTTCGGCAGATCGCCGACGCTGCCGGCGACGACATGCTGGACCAGATGGTCAACCGCCTGCAGAATGAATACGGCGTCTCGATCAATCAGGCTGTTGCCGATCAGGTAACCGGCATGATCCGCTGACGGAGGGGGTAACGTATGCCTGAACTGAAGCCCCTGCTGGCGAAGGTCGCAAACGGCGAAAGCCTGACCCGGGAGGAAGCACGCGAGGCCTTCGAGGTCCTCATGTCCGGCGAAGCCACGCCTTCCCAGATCGGCGGCTTCCTCATGGCGTTGCGGGTCCGTGGTGAGACCGTCGACGAGATCGCGGGCGCCGTGGCAACGATGCGCTCGAAGATGCTACCGGTGAACGCACCGGCCGACGCGGTGGACATCGTCGGGACCGGCGGTGACGGTACAGGCACCTACAACATCTCTACGCTTGCTTCGCTCATCGTCGCCGGCTGCGACGTGCCGGTGGCCAAGCATGGCAACCGCGCCTTGAGCTCGAAATCGGGAGCAGCCGACGCCCTGTCCGCGCTTGGGGTCAACCTCGAGATCGGGCCGGACCGGATCGGCAGGTGCATTGCGGAAGCGGGCATCGGCTTCATGTTCGCCTCCATGCATCACTCGGCCATGCGCCATGTTGGTCCAAGCCGGGTCGAGCTCGGCACCCGGACGATCTTCAACATCCTCGGACCGTTGTCGAATCCGGCCGGAGCCCGTCGGCAGCTGCTCGGCGTCTTCTCTCCCCGCTGGCTGATGCCCATTGCCGAGGTTCTGCGCGATCTGGGCTCGGAGCGAATCTGGGTCGTCTACGGCGATGGCATGGACGAGGTCACGACCACCGGAACCACCAATGTCGTCGCCCTGGAGGCTGGGGAAATCCGAACGTTCGATCTGACGCCGGAGGATTTCGGTGTCCGGCGCGCCAGCCTCGATGAGTTGAAGGGCGGCGATGGCCACGCCAACGCGGCTGCACTTCGCGCCGTGCTCGGCGGAACGAAGAACGCCTATCGGGACATTTCGCTCTGCAATGCCGCCGCCGCGCTTGTCGTTGCAGGCAAGGCCGCAGACATCCCGGAAGGCATGCAACTGGCTACCCGCGCCCTCGACAGCGGAGAAGCCGCTGCCGCGCTGGACCGGCTCGTGGCCGTGTCAAATGATGAAGATTGAGACCTAGCCGATGACCGATATCCTGAGGAAGATCGAGGCCTACAAGCGCCAGGAGATCGAAGCCGCCAAGACCCGCACGCCTGTGGCGGAGCTGAAGGCTCAGGCCGCGGAACAGAAGGCCCCGCGGGGTTTCTACCGCGCACTGAAGGCAAGGCAGGAGAATGGTGCGTTCGGCCTGATCGCCGAGATCAAGAAGGCCAGCCCGTCAAAGGGGCTCATCCGCCCGGACTTCGATCCCCCGGCACTGGCAAAGGCCTACCAGCAGGGCGGCGCCACCTGCCTTTCGGTCCTGACGGACACGCCCAGCTTCCAGGGCGCTCCGGAATATCTCGTCGCGGCGCGTAACGCCTGTTCCTTGCCTGCGCTCCGCAAGGACTTCATGTTCGACACCTATCAGGTGCACGAGGCACGCGCCTGGGGCGCTGACTGCATCCTCCTGATCATGGCTTCGCTGACGGACGACGAGGCGCGTCGCCTCGAGGACGAAGCGATGACGCTCGGTATGGACGTTCTGGTCGAGGTCCACGATGCCGAGGAGACTGAGCGCGCGCTCAACCTCTCTTCACCCCTTATCGGGATCAACAACCGGAGCCTGCGGACCTTCGAAGTAAGTCTGGAGACCTCCGAGCGCCTTGCTCCTTTGGTCCCGGAGGACCGGCTGCTGGTTGGAGAAAGCGGCATCTTCAGTCACGGGGACTGCCTGCGTTTGGAAAAGTCGGGGATCACCACATTCCTGGTCGGAGAAAGCCTGATGCGGCAGGATGACGTCGCGAGGGCGACGCACGCGCTGCTCAGTGGCGACAGCGCGTCGACCGCGGCGGCTGAATGATGTCGGGCGGCGGCTCCCTCACACACATCGGCGCATCCGGTGAAGCCAAAATGGTGGATGTCGGCGACAAGTCCGATACCGAGCGATCAGCCATGGCGGAGGGCTTTGTACGCATGTTGCCTGAAACCCTGGCGCTGATCCGTGAAGGCAATGCCAAGAAGGGTGACGTGATCGGAACGGCGCGACTCGCAGGGATCATGGCCGCGAAAAAGACGGCGGACCTCATTCCGCTCTGCCACCCGCTGATGCTCACCAAGGTGGGGGTTGATATCACCGAGGACGCATCACTGCCGGGACTTCGTGTCGCCGCAACCGCCAAGCTTACGGGCAAGACCGGCGTCGAGATGGAGGCATTGACCGCGGTTTCCGTCGCCTGTCTCACGATCTATGACATGGCCAAGGCCGCCGACAAGGGTATGGAGATTGGCGGCATCCGCCTCATCGAGAAGACGGGTGGCAAGTCGGGCACCTATCGGCTTAGCGGAGGCTGAGCATGGGTCTTCTGCCAGTGCCCGAGGCAAAGACGAGGCTGCTTTCGCGGGCGCGCCCGATCGAGAGGACGGAGACGGTTCCCCTTGCCGAGGCCAATGGGCGGGTTCTTGCCAAGCCGCTGGCGGCGCGACTAACCCAACCGCCCTTCGATGCCTCTGCCATGGACGGCTACGCGCTTCGCGCCGAAGATGCGCAAGCCGTCGGCGCAACGCTTCTGGTGACAGGCATGGCGGCCGCCGGTCATCCGTTCGAGGGTGTGGTTGCCAAGGGCGAGGCCGTGCGCATCTTCACCGGCGCCCCCTTACCCACTGGAGCTGATACGGTCCTCCTCCAGGAAGACGCCGAACTGCTTGAGGGCGACCAGGTTCGCACGAAGTTCGAGGTCATCACGGGGCGACATATCCGTCCGCGCGGCCAGGATTTTGTCGAAGGCGAAGCGGTGCTGCCGAAGGACACGCTCCTCGACTATTCACGCCTGACCGTCGCCGCGGCCATGAACCACCCCATAGTGGAAGTCTACCGCCGTCCACGGGTCGCAATCCTGGCCACCGGTGATGAACTCCTGCCGCCGGGGCACACACCTCAAGCTGGCCAGATCATCGCGTCCAACATGTTCGGGATTTCGGCGCTCATCGAGGACAATGGCGGCGAAGTCGTCGATCTCGGGATCGCGGCTGACAACCGTGACGCGATACGGAGTGCAGTCGATGCGGCGAAGGATACGGACGTGGACGTGCTGGTCACTTCGGGCGGCGCCTCGGTCGGGGACCATGACCTCGTACAATCCACGCTGAAGGAGGTCGGGATGGAGCTGGATTTCTGGCGCATCGCCATGCGGCCGGGCAAGCCACTGATGGTCGGATCGCTCGGGAACATGCATGTCTTGGGCCTGCCGGGGAACCCCGTCGCCAGCCTGGTCTGCGGCCTGCTGTTTCTTGAACCTTTGCTCAGAAAGCTCGGCCGCCTCCCCGAGAGGAACCGGGAGGGACATGCCGTCGCGGCGCGTGATCTTGCCGCCAACGACCGTCGGCAGGACTACCTGCGATCACGACTGAGCAGGGATCGCGAAGGAAATCTGGTCGCCGACGCCTTCGAAAAGCAGGATTCGTCGATGATGAAAATCCTCGCCCATTCAGATGCGCTGATCGTCCGGCCCCCGAACGCACCTGCACTGACTGCCGGCACCTCCTGCCCCATCCTCCTCCTGAGACCATGATCCGGGCCCGCTGATCAAGCGTAGAGCACTGTAGATCAATCTCCGGAGTTCGCCTTGCCTGCCGAGATCCCGCCTGTCATCGTCTGGTTCCGCCGAGACTTGCGCCTTGCAGACAACGCCGCACTGTCAGCCGCCGTCGAGACTGGCGCGCCGGTCATCGCGCTGTTCATCCGCGAAGGCAGTGCCGGCGGGGGTATGCCATTCGGAGCAGCCCAGGCATGGTGGCTGCATCATTCTCTCCTGGCTCTGCGACAGGCGCTGCATGATCGTGGCGGTGATCTGCTCTTTTTCACCGGGGAGGCAGCGACCGTCCTAGTCCAGGTTGCCCAGCAGACGGGCGCCAACCAGATCTATCTCAACCGCAGCTATGAGCGCGATGATCAGGACCGGGACATCGCCCGCCGACTGAAGGCGGAGGGCATTGCAGTACATGCCTTCCATGGCCAGCTTCTTCACGATCCCTCCCACATCCGTACTGGAGGCGGAAAACCGTTCCGGGTCTTCACGCCGTTCTGGAAGGCGCTGCAGGCACTGGGGGAACCGCGCGAACCGCTCGCCGCACCCGATGCGATGAGAGGAGCCTCGTCGACGCCGCCATCGGAACAACTGGAAGATTGGGGACTGCTTCCGACGAAGCCGGACTGGGCCGCTGGATTCGGTGAGACCTGGACACCGGGCGAGGCCGGTGCCCGGTTCCGCCTGGAGGATTTCGTCGAACACGGCCTGCGCGAGTACAAGTCAGTGCGCGATTTTCCCGCTCGCGATCTCACCTCGCACCTTTCCCCGCACCTCGCCCACGGAGAGGTCACACCGGCCCAGGCATGGCATGCCGCAAGCGGGCTCGATAACGGTGATCCGGCCCAGATCACGCATTTTCGCCGGGAGCTCGCCTGGCGGGATTTCAACTATTCGCTTCTGATCGAATTTCCTCGCCTCGCCACCGACAACTGGAACACCGCTTTCGATGGCTTTGCCTGGTCCTTCGACGGCGCGCTCTACCGTGCCTGGAGGAAAGGCCTTACCGGCTATCCGATCGTGGATGCCGGGATGCGCCAACTCTGGCGGGAGGGCTACATGCACAACCGCGTGCGTATGATCACCGCGTCCTTCCTCATCAAGGACCTGACAATCGACTGGCGGAAGGGCGAGGAATGGTTCCGTGAGACGCTGCTCGACGCCGATCCGGCCAACAACGCCGCCAGCTGGCAATGGGTCGCCGGCTCCGGGGCCGATGCCTCTCCCTTCTTCCGTATCTTCAATCCGACGCTACAAGGCGAGAAGTTCGACCCGGACGGGGACTATGTCCGGCGCTACGTGCCGGAACTGAGTCACCTGGACAAGAAATACATCCACCGGCCCTTCGAGGCGCCGGATCACATCCTGCAAAAGGCCGGAATCAGGCTCGGGGAGAGCTATCCGCGTCCCATCGTCGATCACGGGAGTGCCCGCGAACGCGCCCTCGCCGCCTATAAGGCGACGAGATAGTAAAGGAAAGAAAGGGCAGCGGCTGGCATCGCCATTAGACCAGGCGGCTCTGCTCCAGCGCAGCTTCGATGAAGCTCGCGAATAGCGGGTGCGGGTCGAGGGGGCGACTCTTCAACTCGGGATGATACTGCACACCGATGAACCAGGGATGATCCGGGTACTCGATTGTCTCTGGCAGCAGTCCGTCGGGGGACATGCCGGAGAAGACAAGCCCGCAGCTTTCCAGCTTGTCCTTGTACTCGACGTTCACCTCATAGCGATGGCGGTGCCGTTCCGAGATTGCGGTCGAGCCATAGATCTCCGCGATCTTCGTTTCCTTCTTCAGCGACGCATCATAGGCGCCAAGGCGCATGGTGCCGCCTAGATCGCCGGAGGCTGCGCGCTTCTCCAGCGCATTGCCCTTGACCCATTCCGTCATCAGGCCGACGACCGCCTCTTTGGCCGGACCGAACTCGGTCGAGGAGGCATTTTCGATGCCTGCCAGATTGCGTGCCGCTTCCAGAACCGCCATCTGCATGCCGAAGCAGATCCCGAAGTACGGGACCTTCCGCTCGCGGGCGAAGCGGGCTGCATTGATCTTGCCCTGCGCGCCGCGCTCGCCGAAGCCGCCAGGCACGAGGATGCCGTGCACCTTTTCCAGATAGGGCGCCGGATCCTCCTTCTCGAAGACCTCCGACTCGATCCATTCCAGCTTGACCTTGACGTGGTTGGCAATACCGCCGTGATGGAGCGCCTCGATCAGCGACTTGTAGGCATCCTTGAGGCCCGTGTACTTGCCGACTATGGCGATCGTGACCTCGCCTTCCGGCGTATGGATACGATTGCACACCTCTTCCCAGGCCTGAAGCCGCGGCTTCGGAGCCGGCTCTATGCCAAATGCGGCGAGCACTTCCGAATCCAGGCCTTCCTTGTGATAGGCCATGGGAACGTCGTAGATATTCGCGACATCGAGCGCCTGGATGACCGCGGACGGGCGCACGTTGCAGAACAGCGACAGCTTGCGACGCTCCGCCTCCGGGATCTCGCGGTCTGCCCGGACCAGCAGGATGTCCGGCGCGATGCCGAGCGCCTGCAGTTCCTTGACCGAGTGCTGCGTCGGCTTGGTCTTCAACTCGCCGGCAGCCGGGATGTAAGGCATCAGGGTCAGGTGAAGGTAGACGGCCGAGCCGCGCGGCAATTCGTTGCCAAGCTGGCGGATCGCCTCGACGAAAGGCATGGCTTCGATATCGCCGACCGTACCGCCGATCTCGCAGATGACGAAGTCGTAGTCGTCATTGCCCTCGACCACGAAATCCTTGATCTCGTTGGTGACGTGGGGGATCACCTGGACCGTGGCGCCGAGGTAGTCGCCACGTCGCTCCTTGTCGATGATGTTCTTGTAGATGCGGCCGGTGGTGATGTTGTCGGTCTTCGTGGCAGAGCGCCCGGTGAAACGTTCGTAGTGGCCGAGATCAAGGTCGGTTTCCGCGCCGTCGTCGGTGACGAAGACCTCACCGTGCTGGGTGGGGCTCATGGTGCCCGGATCGACGTTCAGATAGGGATCAAGCTTGCGAAGGCGTACCCGATAACCACGGGCCTGCAACAACGCTCCGAGTGCCGCGGCAGCAATTCCTTTTCCGAGGGAAGAAACCACGCCGCCTGTGATGAATACATATCGCGCCATGGGAGTCACCGGATACCTGTTCATGAGCGATTCCGCCAGCCCTATAATTCACCTTGGTGACGCTGGTCCACGGAATCTGGACAAAAGAAAACCGGCAGGCTTTTGGCCTGCCGGAGATTGTTGCAGCGAGGGCGTTTATTGGCCCGTAGGCACGCCAGTCGAATTGGCGGGAGCAGCCGGCGCCGGGGCCTGGCCTGCAGACGGCGCTGCAGCCCCACCCTGTGCAGGTGCGTCACCACCGGTCGGGACGCCATCCTGTGCGGGAGCATCAGCCGGACCTTCGGACGTCGGTGCCGGACCAAGTGCGTCGAGAATGCCGCTACCGGTACCCTGCGTTGCCGGAATGCGATCGAGGATGTCGGTCGGCCGCGACTCGTAGCGCGCCAGGATGCCGAGGGTCATGGACGTCACGAAGAAAAGCGTCGCGAGAATGGCCGTGGTGCGGGTCAGCGCATTGGCCGTCCCGCGCGCCGACATGAAGCCGGAGCCGCCGCCAACGCCCAGCCCGCCGCCTTCCGAACGCTGAATCAGCACGACGCCGACGAGCGCGAGCACGATCATGAGGTGGATGACGATCAAAACGGTTTGCATGGCAAAATCCCTGCCCTTCGCAAAGGGCAATAACATAAGGTTGGCGGCTCTTTACATGAGGCTGTTGAGCATTCCAAGCCCTTGCGGGCAGGTTTACGCCATCAGTTCTTCATAGACCCGGTAGATGGCGAGGAAATCCTCCGCTTTCAAGCTGGCGCCCCCGATCAGCGCGCCATCGACGTTCGGGATGGCCATCAGCTCCTTCGCGTTCGAAGGCTTGACCGACCCACCGTAGAGGATGCGCATGGTGCTGCCCTGTTCGCCGAAACGTTCCGACAATTCCCTTCGCATGAAGGCATGCGCCTCCTCCACGTCGGCAACCGTGGGGGTCAGGCCGGTGCCGATGGCCCAGACCGGTTCATACGCGATCACGGTACGCGCCGCATTGGCTCCATCGGGGATCGAGCCGGCGAGCTGGCGCTTCAGCACGTCGAGCGTCTCGCCGTTCCTGCGCTGCTCCTCGGTTTCGCCAATGCAGATGATGGCGGTCAGATCGGCCGCATGGGCGGCCTGGGCCTTGGCGCGAACCAGGGCGTCATCCTCGTCGTGGTCGGTGCGGCGCTCGGAGTGCCCAACGATGACGTGGGTTCCGAAACAGTCGGCGATCATCTCTGCCGAGATGTCACCGGTATGGGCGCCGCTTGCATTTTGATGGCAATCCTGGGCACCGATCGACAATGGGCTGTCGGTGCAGAGGGCCGTGGCCACGTAGAGCAGCGTCGCAGGCGGGCAGATCAGCGCATCGACCTTGCTGGACAGCCCTCCCCTCACGCCTTCGCTGATCGCCTTGATCTGGTCCAGGGAACCCCGCGTCCCGTTCATCTTCCAGTTTCCCGCCACCAGCGGCCGTACCTCAGGCGTCATATGTCTGCTCCTTGCCCGCGGGCCGCAGCCCGCTGTTTCCCCAAAGCGTTTTAGTTCCTCAGACGGGAAAATCCACGAAAAAGGGGATCTCCCGTCAGTTGCCGTTCAACAGGAAAGTGAGGAGCTTGCGCCAGTCCGTCATGCGGATCGGCGTCCCGTGTCCACCGGTGTTGAAAACCGTAAGTCGGACCGGGTAGCCGGACTGCTGCAGCTTGCGATACACGGCCGCCTGCCCCTCCAGGGAGTAGACGCTGTCGGCGCTTCCGTGGGACAGGTAGAGCGGCAGCCGACGCTTCGCAGCAGGCGTGGTGGCGTAGCCCGGGTCGGGCGGACCGCCCAGAACCGCAAGTCCGCTCAGGTAATGTGCAGCCTCCCGATCCCGGGCAACATGCGAGCAGACCGTCCCGCCCATGGAGGCACAGGCAAGGAGCACCGGCCGCCCGCGTGACTGTTCGAAGGCGTGACGGATCAGGAGCGCGATCTCCTCTGCACCGCTCCCGTCAAAGGAGGTGACGCTCGGGGCATAATAGGTGCCGCCATTCATCACGGCGAGGTTCTTCAGGCGATTGAAGTTGCCGCCGAAGCTGTAGTCGTTTGCGCCAAGGCGCCTATCGCCGCCGCGGCCGTGGACGAAGATCACCGTAAAGGCGGCGTTTTTCTGCTTCCCGACGCGGGTGACGTCGATGAGACGACCGCCGAGTTGTAGCGTCTGGTTTTCCTGGTAACGCTTGACGCCCATCGACACGTAACTCGACTTGACCCGCCGCTCCGGCACCTGGTCGCGCTCGTTGATGTCGCGCAGTTCCTGGTAATCGATCACTTCGTAAGCACCGCCGTCAGCGGTTTCCAAGACGGGGAAGCGGGAGAACAGGGCATCCTTATACGGCTTGATCGATCCTTCCTGTGCCAAGGCCGGTGCTGCGGAGAAGGCGGTCATAACGAGGGCAAAAGCTGTGGCTAATGCGAAATGAACTGTGGACATGCACCTCTCCGGCTGCCTGATCACGCCTCGGCGCCTTGCCATTTGCGGGCGGGCGCCGCATTGCTGCCTGAGCACCGTTTCCCTGCCGCATCGCGAAAAAGCCAGCTTTCTGGCAGAATTGCCGGTGATTCGAAACAGCATGAGATGGCGATGGCCTCACCTCCAGCCCCTCGACAGGTAGTACCGACTGACCCGATGGATGACAACCACGACCTTTTCGCCGAACTGCCCCTCCCCAGGCCGACGGCTCCAGAGCAGGACGCGCCAAAGGACGCAGTGCCGGCACCAGTGCGAGTACAACGGTCGATACCGTCTACGGATGACTATGGCGCCTCCTCGATCCGGGTCCTGGAAGGACTGGAGCCCGTGCGTATGCGTCCGGGCATGTACATCGGCGGTACCGACGAGAAGGCCCTCCACCACCTGTTCGCCGAGGTCATCGACAACTCGATGGATGAAGCCGTGGCCGGCCATGCCAACTTCATCGAGGTTCATCTGGACCGCGAAGGCTTCCTGACCGTCACGGACAACGGCCGCGGCATCCCTGTCGAGAACCACCCGCAGGTACCGGGCAAGTCCACTCTCGAAGTCATCATGACCAAGCTCCATGCCGGGGGCAAGTTCGACGGCAAGGCGTACGAGACCTCCGGCGGCTTGCACGGCGTCGGCGTCTCGGTGGTCAACGCGCTTTCGGATCTGCTCGAGGTCGAAGTCGCCCGGGAACGCAAGCTCTATCGCCAACGCTTCTCACGCGGCGTGCCCCAGGGCGGGCTGGAGGAACTCGGTTCGGTGCATAACCGACGCGGAACGCGCGTTCGTTTTCATCCGGATCCGCAGATCTTCGGCGAGCATGCCAAGTTCGACCCGGGTCGCATCTTCCGGATGGCGCGCTCGAAAGCCTATTTGTACGGTGGCGTAGAGATTCGCTGGTCGTGCGATGACGGCATGGTGCCGCCAGGCGGTGACATTCCCGAAAAGGCCGTCTTCCACTTCCCGGGAGGCCTCAAGGACTATCTGTCAGCCACGCTCGGCAAGGATTTCACCGTTACCCGCGAGATCTTCGCGGGACGGACCGAAAAGACCGGGGGGCACGGCGCCCTCGAATGGGCCATTACCTGGTATGGCGGCGATCCGCAGGTCCACTCCTACTGCAACACCATCCCCACTCCTGAAGGTGGAACGCACGAGGCAGGCTTGCGAATCGCCCTGACCAAGGGGCTGAAAAACTACGCGGACCTGACGCAGAACAAGCGCGCGGCGCAGATCACTACCGACGACGTGATGATCTCTGCCGTCGGCATGCTGTCGGTCTTCATCCGCGAGCCGGAGTTCGTCGGCCAGACGAAGGACAAGCTGGCGACTGTCGAAGCACAGCGTATCGTCGAGAATGCACTCCGCGACCCGTTCGACCACTACCTCGCCGGCAATCCGGGCGAGGCGGCAAAGCTGCTGGACTGGGTGATCGAACGCGCCGAGGAACGCCTTCGCCGGCGCAAGGAAAAGGAAGTCAACCGCAAGACGGCGGTGCGCAAATTGCGCCTGCCCGGCAAGCTCGCGGACTGCTCGCAAAATACGGCCGAAGGCGCGGAATTGTTCATCGTCGAGGGTGACTCGGCCGGAGGCTCGGCGAAGCAGGGCAGAAACCGGTCAAACCAGGCGATCCTGCCGTTGCGCGGCAAGATCCTCAACGTCGGCAGCGCGAGCCGGGACAAGCTCTCCGCCAACCAGCAGATTGCCGATCTGATCCAGGCCCTCGGCTGCGGAACGCGGACGAAATATCGCGAGGAAGACCTTCGCTACGAGCGCGTCATCATCATGACCGACGCCGATGTCGATGGCGCACACATTGCTTCCCTGCTGATCACTTTCTTCTACCAGGAGATGCCGGAACTCATTCGCGGGAATCACCTCTATCTCGCTGTCCCGCCCCTTTATGTCCTGCGGCAGGGTGCAAAGACCGTCTATGCCCGCGATGACGCTCATCGCGCCGAACTGATGGAGACTGTCTTCAAGGGCAAGAAGGTGGAGATCGGTCGGTTCAAGGGCCTCGGGGAGATGATGCCGGCGCAACTCAAGGAAACCACCATGGACCCGTCCAAGCGCACGCTCTTGCGTGTCGGGATCGACGAGGTGGATTTCGAGGGTACTCGTGAGGCGGTCGACAACCTGATGGGGACAAGAGCGGACGCCCGTTTCCGCTTCATCCAGGAACGCGCCGCCTTTGCCGACAATCTCGATATCTGAACAATCGTGACGGCGGGCCGGTGCGGCACCCTAGGCGTTGCCCTGCCGGCCCGCTAGAACTCGGCCGATCGCTCGTATGAGGACGGAACTTTCATACGGCTTGCGCAGGACCGGAACGTCAAGATGTTCGGGAATCGTGGAGCGGTCACTGTAGCCAGTGGCAAATATGAACGGGATGTTGCGACGTAGCAGTTCCTGCGCGACCGGTAACGACGTGCCACTACCGAGATTGACATCAAGGATTGCAAGGTGCGGCGTCAGCTTTTCAAGCCGCCGGAGTGCTTCCGCCGCCGAGGGCGCCGTCGTCACCTTCTGCAGACCATGCTCTGCGAGAATCATCTCGACATCCGCCGCGATCAGCATCTGGTCCTCCACCAGCAGCAACTCGACCTCCGAGAAATCGGGCTGTCCCTGATCGTGGCCATCTGCGGCAGCCTCGACCGACTGCGCCTCCTCGTTATCGCTCTCGGCCTGTACATGTTTCGACGGGATGCAGAAGTAACCTTGAAGCCCAGTCGGCGCATAGTCGATCCGGCTGTTCCCACCAAGTTCGTAAGCGATGCTGCGGCCGATCAAAACGCTGCCGAAGCCAGTCTGCACGGGCGCCGTCACGGTGGGTCCGCCGTTCTCGCTCCACCAGATCTCGCACTCGCCCGCTTCGCCCTTCTGCCAGCGGACAGAAAGATTGCCGCCAGACAGGGAGAGACCACCATATTTTGCGGCGTTCGTTGCCATCTCGTGAAGCACCAGCGCCATAACCGAGAAGGACCGGGTATCGAGCCAGACAGACGGTCCCTGCAGCAGGATCTGGCGATCGCCAGCCTGGTAAGGCTGCAGTTCCGCTTGCAGAAGGTCGCGAAGAAAGCCTCCGTCGCCGCTACGGACGATCTGGTCATGGGCCAGAGAGAGCGCCTGTACCCTGCCCTTCAACGAGGCGATGTACGTGTCCAGCCCCTGCTGCGTGTCGACGGGCCTGCCTATCAGGGACTTGATGACGGACAGGATGTTCTTGACGCGATGGTTGAGCTCTTCGTTCAGCATCCTCTGCCGGACGTCGGCCTTGCCACGCTCATCCGCCATGAGCTCGTTATGGTGAAGGACGATCTCGACCAGCACGCCGCGGATGACCTCTGCAACCTCTCGATCCGCCTCCGACCAGGGCTGTGCCCGATTGTGGACTGCCTCTTTCCATATCGCGAAGCTCTTCCTTGGCGTCAGCCGGTCACCGAGCGGACCGCTCTCGTAGGATTTCTGCGGGTTTCCTGCCCAGTTCAGGGTCTGAACCAATTCCCGTCGGAAGAAATAGAGATAATCCCGCGAGCGTTGTGAAAGCGGGATGGCAAGGACACCGCAAATATCGGCGGGGGAGATGGTCGATCCCGGCAGATCCGCCGAAATCTGATCCGTCCACCATGTCCGGCCGGCGGAGGCTTCGCCGCGAAGTTCAACAAGCTCCACCGCTTGTTCCGCCGAGGGCGCGGCCCCCGTGCTTGTCCAGACGCCACCCAGCCATAGGCCCATGCCGTCGCACGCAAGCATCTCGCCGAATTCGCCCAGCGAGGTCCGGAGAAGGTCTCGAATGTCGGCGTGGTGAGAGGCGACCTGCAGAAAACGATCCAGAGCCACCCTCACCTCACGGTTCTTCTCGACCACCTGCTTCTGCAACAAAGCGGCAAGGTGAAGGGAAAAGAACTCGCCGAAAGTCTCTGCGGCGATACGCTGAGGCATCGAAAGCGTCTTCGGCGAATAGTGGTGGCATGCGATCAATCCCCACAGATCACCGTCAACAACGATCGAGATCGACATCGATGCCGCCACGCCCATGTTGCGCAGATATTCGCAGTGAACGGAGGACACGCTTCGCAGATGGGCGAAGGACAGGTCGAGCGGATGATCCCTTTCTTCCTGCTCGGGAAGGATCGCGACCCTCACGTCTCTCGCATCGGAAATGACGCGGATCGTGTTCTTCAGATAAAGGATACGCGCTTGCTTCGGGATGTCGCTGGCTGGAAAATACTGACCCTTGAAACTCTCGAGGTCACGCCGCTTGTGCTCGCTGATGACCTGGCCCGAGCCATCTTCCTCGAAGCGATAAATCATCACCCGGTCATAGCCCAGCAGGGCGTGGATCAGGCGACTGGACCGCTCAAGCAATTGCTCCACATTTCTGATGTTCCGTATCCGGCTGATGAGCATTCGTGCAACTTCGAGCGGCTGGTCATTGGTTGCAGTGACCGGCTCGAACTCCATGATGGCGCCCGCATCGTGGACATGCACAGCCACATCAAACCTGTTGCCGCAGGGCAGATCCATCCCATGGCGAAGCGCCGGACGCGCGGGGTCGCCTGCAGTCGCAATTGCGTTTCGCAGTGTGTGCGCAAGCTCACGCCCGAATATTTCCTCCAGCCGTGCTCCAGCAGTGAGGCCAGGAATCGATAGCATCTCGGGGGCATTGGCTGAAAACCGCCTCACCTCGGCACCCGCGTGGTCGCAGGCGATCAGGCAGCCATGGGCCTGGATGCTACCGGGAATCTGGATTGGTTCGCGGTCGCAATTCGTGAGGTCGACGGTTTGAGCCTCACGCATCCTGCAGCCTTTCGAAGGCTCCACCGACGGCGGCAAAGACTGTTTCGGACGCTGCCACCAGCCTATCCAGGTCGAGCTCCGGAGCTTCGTCGAGCAGTTTGACGAGTTGCCGCCAACGAGTGAGGCTTTCCGACTGCGCGAAAAGGTGGCGCGCTCCAAACTCGCCGGTCAATCCCAGTTCCTGCGCCCGCCGATAGAGAATACGGGCGCCGAGCGAGGATCCCTCGGCGACATAAAGAGTTCCGAGAAGAGTCTCCCGATCCGATACCTGCAGCAATGATTCATGCATCGCAGGCGGCTGCAATCCCAGATCGCCAAGATCCTGGCGCAGAAGGGGCAAAAGCTGAGGAGCGTGGTCGAGCGGCGGCAGGTCGGCTGGCCAGTCAAAGCCTGCCATCGCCTCCTCGTATGCGGAACGAAACGCGTAGGTCCCCCTCAGGTAGCGATGATAGTCTGCTATCGTGGAGAAAGATCCGACAATTGCTTCGACCCGTGCATGGGACAGCGAAGTGCGATCCCGGACGAGGAACCGACGTGAAGATAAATTCATCAGAACAGTTCTATGAGTTGAATGTCCGTCATATTTAGCTCCTACCTCATCTGCGACAAGTGACGAGTTAGTGATTTTGTGATCGTCCTGCGTGTAACCTGTGCAATAGTTATCAGATACCGCAATGGCGCGATCGGACAGGACTAGGAGCACTGGTGAGCAGACCCCCGCAATTACAGGATGGACCTCGTTGGCTGGGACCCGTGGCCCACAGCCGCTCGGCCCTGATCCCGCCGATTTCGGCCGCTCGCTGGCTTCTGGTCCTCATCGTGATCGCGGGGATCTATTTCTTCCACGGCTTTCTTGTACCGGTCCTCGCGGCGCTGGTCATCGGCTTTGCCAGCTGGCCGCTTTATCGTAAGTTGCTGCAAAACATTGGCGGCAACACGACCATCGGCGCCACCCTCGCCATCATCTTCATCATTGCCTTCCTCGTCGTACCGATCGGCATCGCGATCTCCTATACGATTGGGGAAGTGCGGGACTGGGTGGGCTGGGTTCTCCAGGTCAACAATCAGGGCGCAGAGGTGCCCGCCTGGATAGCAGCTCTTCCGGGTGTGGGTGACTGGCTGACGCAGCAGTGGGACCGGCATGTCGGTTCGCCGGGAGCGATAGGAGAACTGATCCAGATCGTCAGTGGTGCAAATATCGGCAACATCTACCGGGCCGTCATCGCGGCTGGTGACGGTGCCTTCCACCTGCTCCTGACACTGCTGTTCATGTTGATCGCTCTCTTCTTCGTCTACCGTGACGGCGCATCCTTCAGCAGGCAGATCGATCTTCTCGGGGAGCGCATCCTGCCGACCCGCTGGGAGCGGATCTCCCGTGTCGTGCCCGCTACAATCAGTTCGACCGTGACGGGCATGACACTCATCGCCATCGGCGAGGGCATCGTCCTCGGCATTGCCTACTGGATCGCTGGCGTCCCCTCGCCGGTCACCCTCGGCGTTCTGACAGGGATCATGGCCCTCATCCCCGGCGGCGCGCCTCTGTCCTTCACGCTGGTCTCCGTCTATCTCGTAGCAAGCGGTTCGTATTTCGCAGGGATCGGGCTTTTCGTCTGGGGCTCGGTTGAACTCTTCATCGTCGACAAGACGATCCGTCCCCGGCTGGTCGGGGGGCCGATCAAGCTTCCCTTCCTCCCGACGTTTTTCGGCCTCGTCGGCGGAGTGAAGACGATGGGCTTCCTCGGGCTGTTCATCGGACCGGTGCTCATGGCCCTGATCGTATCAATCTGGCGGGAATGGATCCGCGAAGTGAAGCTTGTGGATCCCGCGGAAGGCGACGAGGACTTGGTGACTGACAGCAGCGTTCCCTTCGACCCGGACGTGGCTCCGATCAGAACCGTCTCGTCACCATGAGCCGCTACAGCGTCGTTGACAGGAAATCAACATGAACGCCGCCATCATCGTGCTGACCATCCTCGGCTGTGACGACACCGCGACAGAGTGCCACTATGTCTCCACCTCGGAGAAACGATGGCCGACCATCGAGCTGTGCACCGCGGATTCCGAGGCGGAACTGGCAAGCCACGCCAATGCTCCCTATCCGATGGTGATCGCGGTTTGTCAGAGACCGGGTGAGAGCGAGGTCGCGGCAACGCCTCCAGACCCGAGCAATAACCAAAATCCGGAAATCGATCTGACGCAGGAAGCCAAGTCTGACCTCGCATCGAGGGCTATTGAGCGCGTGCGTGCCGTACTACCAACCACGGAGGGTGTGGGCACCTTGATGCGGCAGCCCATCCGCCTCGTCGAGGAAAGCTATTCCTGGGTCGCAAAGAAGCTACGGGACTGAGTGCGTCAGGCCGCCAGCGCGGTCTGCTGTGCGTAGGAACGAGCCGCCGCACGCAGTTCTGAGCGCTGAAGTCTGTCGACGATCTCCAACAGGTCAGCGACCACCGGCGACCTTGCCCCCAGCTGGCGGCATTCCGAAAGCAGTGCCTCGCATATGTCAGCGCTGGTTTCCATGATACCAGCCTGACGCCAGAGGAGCGTTCCGGCAACGAAGACAGCCGCCACGTCCCGGTGAAGACCCGCCGCCTGGAACATGGCGCGGACAGCCGGAGCCCGACCGCTCGCCAGCAGAGCTCTCACACGCGGCTCGTCCAGCCCCGAAAGCGCCGCCATGGCTTCCGACAAGAAGTCTGCCTTGCCGGTGCAGAGCGCATTGATGAGAAGCGCAGGCGTAAGCGTTCCCGATGACCGCATGTGCTCGACCAGCGCCGGCAGTTCGAATCGGGATGCGGATCCGGCGATCGCCAATGTCGCCGTCTCGGTTGCCTCAAGCGTCAGGCGCTCCAGTCGGGAACCGGCTAGCAGGTTGGAGACCAGGCTCGACTCGGCAAGTGCCTCGCTAACTTTCGACACCAGCCGTTGGCGAACCTCGGGAGCGAGGTCGGCGCGATCGAGCAACAGCTTTCTCACCTCACCGTCATGACCGAATCGATCCGCGATCCGTGCCAGGCATCCGCGAGACAGCGCAGCGTCTGCATTCTCGAGGAGAAGGACAATCTCGCCCACCTCCCCGACCTCCGCAAGGGCAGCCGAGACAACTGGGGAGAGGCCGGACCGGGTTGCAATGAGCCCCCGGGTCAGTCCGTCCCCCCGCCCCACCAGATCAACCAGATCGGCATCCTGGAAGACGGGGGACTGGGCGATCACCGTGCAGGCGATCTCTGGCTGGTCCTCGGCAAGGGCAAGGATGATAGGCCGAGGTGCGCCGGGATTTGTGGCCAACGCCCGGGCGAGACCGAGGCGCACCTGCGGCGCCGGATCATCGAGGAGATGGGACATGGCAAGCAGCGCCGCATGCTGCTGATCCGACTGAAGGCGCGACGCTAAATAGGCTCGCGCCAACGCATTGGCGGCCCTGGCCCTGTCACACGCGGCCGCTGTTTCGAGCCATCGAAGAAATGCCTGAATAATCACTACCAACCCCGGCTGACGGGAAGCGCCTGCCGCGCATCACCGAATGACCCAACGGTAGCCGGTAAATATTTATGATTGGTTCACCATACGGATTAACGCCTGCGCGATCCGATCCTAGGAAGCGCTGGGGCGGATCATCTGGAATACGTCCGCGCCACCGTCGCAATAGTCATGGTATCCCATTCGGGCGATCGGCCGCATGATGCTCATGTCGATGCGACCGTCGCGGATAATCTCTTCACGGATGTGGATCCCAACGACCTGACCGAACACCATGTAGGCGTCGGCACAGCCACCCTCTATGGTACGAGGCTGGATGATCTCCGTCACCCTGCATTCGAGCGCCGTGTAGGCTTCCTCTACGTATGGAGCATCGATCAGGCGACCCATCTTGGGCGACAGCCCCGCGATCTCGAATTCATCCCTTCCGTAGGGTACCGACACCGACGATGCATTCACCTGCTCAGCGAGATGACGGCTCGCAAGGCTTGCAGTAAACGCCCCTGTCTCCTCGGCATTGCGAAGGCTGTCCTTCCGCCCACTCGACGAGAACATTATGATCTTCGGCGCATCGGAAACGATGTTGAAGAAGGAGTAGGGCGAAAGGTTGAGCGAACCATCCCTCCCTTTCGTACCGATCCAGCCAATCGGCCTGGGCGCGACGATCGCCTTGAACGGGTCATGCCGTAGGCCGTGGGCGTTGGTGTCGGTCGCATAGAACATCAGGCTTCGCCTTCGCCCGCATAGGTGACGATTCTATCTAGGTCCGGCCGTGGACGGTCCGGAACAGGAAAATCACTCGAACCAATATGGATGAAGCCCGCAACGCGTTCTCCCTGCTTCACCCCGAGCTCGGCAAGAGCATGATCGTCATAGGCGATCCACTCCGTGCGCCAGTTGGCCACATACCCGTGGGCATTGGCGGCCATCAGCATGTTCAGGCAAACGGCACCGGCGGACAGCACCTGCTCCCATTCCGGAATTTTCGCATGGGATGCGGCTGTGCTGACTACCCCGACCACGACTGGAGCCCGCAGGAAGCGGTTTCGCTCGGCGTCACGTGCCGCTTCCTCCAGTTCGCCGGACTGCTGTTGGATGGAAAGGAAGACTTCTCCAAGCCTGGCCCTCTCGTCACCTCGGTAGACGATGAAGCGCCACGGCGCCAGTTTTCCATGATCGGGGACGCGTGATGCGAAAGCGAGAATCGATTCCAGCTCAGAGTAGGACGGACCCGGTTCGCCGATCTGCGCGACCGGGGTGGAGTGGCGGTTGCGCAGGTAGTCCACAAGCTTGATGTCAGTTTGCATACTTGAGTCGTCCTTGGGGAACAGTCATGGTATGAAGGTCTTGAAATCGCCTCACGATTGGTCTTGAAGTGAGGCTTAGCACCAGAAGAGTCAACCGGTTCACGATCAATGACAGGCATTTCCATCGCGGCCCGTTGTGCCATGGCCGGCGCCATGTTCATCATGCCGGTCACGGGCGCTTCCGCGGAGGAAGCCTTCAAGACGTTCAAGCAGCTCAGCAGCACTTCGAAAATGCCAAAGCTCAGCGCGTTCTCCGCCACGGGCGGCGGACTGGCGACTGCTGCGGCCAAAGACGTTGCTTTCCGTGCCAAGCTGGTCAACAGCGAGGGGATGCTGAAGGAGGGCCTGACGTGGCGCGTCTTCAGCCCGATCTCCGGCGAGGACGGAAAGTTGCCTCTTGTCGCGAGTGCTGAGGGGGGAGACGCCTCATTCCAGCTCCTGCCCGGCGACTATTTCGTCAACGTTGCGTTCGGGCGTGCCGGGGTTACCAAGAAGCTCACCGTTCCGGCGGAGGGCGAAGTCGAGCCCCAGGTTCTCGTGCTCGATGCCGGCGGTGTCGTTCTCGACGCGGTCTCGGGTTCCGATGCCCCTGTGCCCGCCAGTCGTCTCAGGTTCTCGATCTACTCTTCCGAGGTTCGCGAAGACGGCGAGCGGGGACTGGTCATGGCCGATGTTCGCCCCGATACGATCGTCCGCCTCAATGCAGGCACCTATCACGTCGTTTCCGAGTACGGCGACGTCAATGCGGTTGTCCGGGCCGATATTCAGGTCGAAGCCGGCAAGCTGCTCGAGGCCACCTTGCAGCACCGCGCCGCCGAGATCACCCTTAAGCTCGTTTCCCAGCCGGGTGGTGAGGCGATCGCCGACACCGCGTGGTCTGTGCTCACGGCCGCCGGTGACATCGTCAACGAAAGCGTCAGCGCCTTCTCCACAATGGTACTCGCGGAGGGCGATTACCTGGCGATCGCCCGTAACAAGGACAGGATCTATCAGCGGGCCTTCAGCGTGAAGGCCGCAGAGAACGTGGATGTCGAGGTCCTGATGAAGGAGCAGCCCGCTGAAATGGGGCTGCTCAACGATACCGAACTGCGGAACTGACCGCGGCACGGAATTTATGCGCCCGTCCCTTTTCGGAGGCGGGCGCATATCTGTTCAGGCAGCGGACTTGCGGGCCTTCGCCTTGCGAAGAAGGTCAGGTGGCGTCGCCTCCATAGCGAGCGAGTTCACCGCCTCTGCGAGCGACATGGACGTCTGCGCTTGCGACCCCAGCCGGCGGATATTGACCGAACGTTCTTCGGCCTCCTTCTTGCCGCAGACGATGATCACCGGCACCTTGGTGACCGAGTGCTCGCGGATCTTGTAGTTGATCTTCTCGTTGCGGAAATCGGTCTCGACCACCATGCCAGCCTCGCGAAGGGCGTCAGCCACTTCGCGACCGTAATCATCGGCATCGGAGGTAATCGTCGCGACAACGACCTGCACCGGTGCAAACCAGAGCGGCATGTGACCGGCAAAGTTCTCGATCAGGATGCCGAGGAAGCGCTCCATGGAGCCGCAGATCGCCCGGTGAATCATCACCGGCTGCCGCTTCTCGGAGCTCTGGTCGATGTAGAAGGCTCCGAAGCGCTCCGGCAGGTTGAAGTCCACCTGCGTGGTACCGCACTGCCACTCGCGGCCGATTGCATCCTTCAGCGTGTACTCGAACTTCGGCCCGTAGAACGCGCCCTCTCCCGGCAGGATGCCGGTCTTGATGCGGCCGCCGGACTGCGCCTCGATCGTCTTCAGCACCTCCATCATCACGGATTCGGCGCGATCCCACAGATCGTCCGAGCCGACACGCTTCTCCGGTCGCGTGGAGAGCTTGACGACGATCTCCTTGAAGCCGAAATCCTCGTAGACGGACAGGATGAGGTCGTTGATGCGCAGGCACTCGGCCGCCATCTGCTCATCGGTGCAGAAGACATGGGCATCATCCTGGGTGAAGGCGCGCACGCGCATCAGACCATGTAGCGCCCCGGAGGGCTCGTAGCGGTGCACGAGACCGAATTCGGCAAGGCGTATCGGCAGTTCCCGGTAAGACTTCAGACCATGCTTGAAGATCTGGACATGGCCCGGGCAGTTCATCGGCTTCAGCGCGAACACACGATCATCCGCCTCCGGGTCATCCGGGTTAGTCAGCGAATGTGCAGATTTCACCGCGAACATGTTTTCCTGGTACCAACCCCAGTGGCCGGAGGTCTCCCAAAGGGACGTGTCCAGCACCTGCGGCGCATTGACCTCCTCATAGGCACCGGCAAGCCGGCGGCGCATATAGGCCACCAGCGTCTGGAACATCCGCCAGCCCTTGCCGTGCCAGAAGACGACGCCTGGACCTTCCTCCTGGAAATGGAAAAGATCCATCTCCCGGCCCAGCTTGCGGTGGTCGCGCTTTTCCGCCTCTGCCAGGACGTGCAGGTACTGATCTAGCTCCTCCTGCGTCGCCCAGGCAGTGCCATAGATGCGGGTCAGCATCGGATTGTTGGAATCGCCTCGCCAATAGGCGCCGGCCACCTTCATCAGCTTGAAGGCAGTACCGATCTGTCCGGTCGAAGCCATGTGCGGTCCACGGCAGAGGTCGAACCAGTCGCCCTGATAGTAGATCTTGACGTCCTGGTCTTCCGGAATGGCGTCTACCAGCTCGACCTTGTAGTCCTCGCCCTTGGAAGCGAAGACCTCCTTCGCCTTGTTTCGCGGCCAGACTTCCTTGGTGAATGGCTTGTTGCGGGCGATGATCTCCTTCATCTTCGCCTCGATCCGGGGCAGGTCCTCCGGCGTGAACGGCGTATCGCGAGCGAAATCGTAGTAGAATCCGTTCTCGATGACCGGGCCGATCGTTACCTGCGTCGACGGCCAGAGTTCCTGCACGGCCTCTGCCATCACGTGTGCGGTATCGTGGCGGATCAGCTCCAGCGCACGAGGATCGGTACGGGTGACGATTTCGATCGCACCGTCGGTGACGGGATCGGAGAGATCGCGCAGCGTACCGTCAATGGTGACCGCAACGGCCTTCTTGACCAACGACTTCGAGATGGATTCCGCGACATCGCGCCCTGTCGTACCGGCGTCAAACGCGCGGACGGAGCCATCGGGGAAGGTAAGGGAAACGGTTTGGGACATGACTGCTCCTGAATCCAGTCCCGCCAACGAATGCGGGTGGTGGTGAATGATCGGCGCTGATCTTGCGCTGCCGAGTGCGAACGGGCCGGTTGATAGTGCTTTTCCCGTACCTATTCAAGCGCGGCCATCACGGGTGAGGACGCCAATATCGCCAGGGAAGCCACCATTGCTGACGTTGCTGGAGCGTCTCCGGCACCGGGTCCAGGCCGGAAGTGCCGCCCGGCCCGCAGCGACCGACCCGGAACAGCGTCATCCACCCGCCGGCCCAGAGCCCGTGGCGCCCGATCGCCTCGTAGCCGTACTCGGAACAGGTGGGGATATGGCGGCAGGAGTTCCCGATGAAGCCAGAGAGCGTCAGCTGATAAAGACAGATGAGCCCCATTCCCGCCAGCCGGCCCGGGGTCCTGCGAAACGGACCCTGCCAGTTGCGGGACCGCCCGACTCGCGGAGAATGCGTGCAGCCGGGTCCGTCGCACATGTCACGCGGACACTGTTTGAGGCGTCCTGGCGTCGATCTGGTCTAGCGCGTCGACCACAGCATCGAACGTCAGCATCGTAGAGGCGTGCCGCGCCTTGTAGTCCTTCACGGGCCTGAGGTAGCGCATGTCTTCGAACCGGCCCGATGGTCCTTCGCCATCCGCCTTCAACATGGCCAGCATGTCTTCGCGCGCCTGACGGATCTCGACAGGCGTGGCTCCAACAACGTGGCTACCCATCACCGACGAGGATGCCTGACCAAGCGCGCAGGCACGGATCTCGTGGGCAAAGTCGGTGACGACGCCATCGCGCAGCTTCAGGTAGACGCGGACGCGCGAACCACAGAGCTTCGAGTGCTTCTCCGACGTCGCATCGGCATCCTCAAGCCGGCCGGCACGCGGGATGTTGCCTGCCAGTTCGAGGATCTTGCTATTGTAGATATCGTCCATTTGCAGATCGATCCCGCTGCGTTTCCTGGAGCACGCCCGGCTCGCGCGGCTCCACCGATGTTAGATTTATAACGTCATCATTATATGTGACGGACCCCGGCAGGTATCAAGAAAGCGATCCTTTCTCGCCAAATGCTGGAAAATGAGACCATAATATCTTGTAAATGAAGCGCCAAGGCGTCAATTACCCGGTTTGAAACGACCATCCGCCTCTCGCAGCGGCGGATGATGACATGGGGGCTCGATGAACGCTCCCGGGAGACAGCAATGGATGCAGTTGTGAAGAACTTCCCGGCCTCCGGCCAGACCGATAGCGCCCCAACGCAGGAACAGGCAGAGGAGGCCGTTCGCGTGCTGCTCCGCTGGGTTGGCGAAAACCCGGAGCGGGAAGGCCTGCTGGATACCCCCAAACGTGTCGCCGCGGCCTATCGCGAACTCTTCTCCGGCTACTCTCTCTCCGCCGAGGAGGTTCTCGGGCGCACCTTCGAGGAAGTCTCTGGCTATGGCGATGCGGTGCTGGTGCGCGACATTCCCTTCTTCTCCCATTGCGAGCATCACATGTTGCCGATCAGCGGCAAGGCCCATGTCGCCTATCTGCCGAATGGCCGCGTCCTGGGGCTTTCGAAGATCGCTCGCGTCGTCGACATCTTCGGCCGACGCCTGCAGACGCAGGAGAACCTGACGGCGCAGATTGCAGCTGCCATCGAAAAGACGCTTCGCCCACGCGGCGTTGCAGTCATGATCGAGGCGGAGCACATGTGCATGGCCATGCGTGGCGTGCAGAAGCAGGGCTCGACGACACTCACCACGACCTTTACCGGCGAGTACGGGGACAACGCCGCCGAACAGGCCCGCTTCCTCACGCTCGTTCGCAACCGCTGAGCCACATATGATTCGCGATTTCCCCGAGCCCTCTTCCGACAAGGCGGAGCAGGAAGGCCCTGGCGCCCTGGCACCCGCTTTCGATGCCAATGGCCTTGTTACGGCGGTCGTGACCGATGCTGCCGACGGCGAGCTTCTGATGGTCGCCCACATGAACGCCGAGGCGCTGGCACTGACCATCGACACAGGGATTGCCCACTATTATAGCCGATCCCGCCGGAAGATCTGGAAGAAGGGTGAAACCTCCGGAAACCTGCAGACCGTGCATGATATCCGCACGGACTGCGACCAGGATGCCATCTGGCTGAAGGTCTCGGTGGCCGGACATGATGCCACATGTCACACTGGTCGACGCTCCTGCTTCTATCGTATCGTGGAGAAACAGGGGGACGAGGGCGTTCTCCGGATTGCCGACGATCATCGGCACTTCGACCCCGCCCAAGTCTATAAACCGGATGGAACTAAGTAGCGGCGCGTCGCATTCTGTAACAGGCGGGCGCAACCCTACACCATTTCGCAACTAGTCTGTGCTTTCCTGGGTGTCGGGACATCGTTCAGCCTGGAGGTGCCGATGCTGAACTGGAGTTGGAATCGCAGCGATCACGCAGTAACGCCTGCAGATCCCGCATCCGCACGTCCCTCAGAACCACCCACAGCGATCGATGTTCCGAAGAAGGCGAAACTGGCCCTTGCACTCGGTGGCGGGGCGGCACGCGGCTGGGCACATATCGGCGTCCTACGCGCCCTTGACGAGGCGGGCATCGAAGTCGGCATGGTCGCCGGCACATCCATTGGTGCACTGGTGGGCGGATGCTACCTCGCCGGCAAACTAGACGAGTTGGAGAGTTTTGCACGCTCGCTGACCATGCGCCGACTTGCCGGTCTCCTTGACCTTACCATCGGGGGTAGCGGTCTGCTCGGTGGGATGCGCCTGACCAAACGCATGCAGGAGCATCTCGAAGGCCTATCCATCGAAGAGCTCGATCGTCCGTTCGTGGCGGTCGCAACGGAATTGCACACAGGCCATGAGGTCTGGATCGGCAACGGTTCGCTGATCACGGCGCTGCGCGCCTCCTACGCACTTCCCGGCATCTTTGAACCCGTGACCTGCAACAATCGGACACTGGTGGACGGCGCCCTGGTAAACCCCGTTCCGACATCGGTCTGCCGCGCCTACGAGCAGCCGCTCGTCGTGGCGGTAAACCTCAACTACGACATCTTCGGGCGATCCGCCGTCGTCAAGCACAGCGCCAGCTTCCAGACGGTCGAACAGCCCCGGACCAAGGTGAAGGAACATCATATCGGCCTTCCGGGCGTCATGGTACAGGCGTTCAACATCATCCAGGAGCGCATCTCGCGCGCAAGGCTCGCCGGCGATCCGCCTGATCTTGCCCTGCACCCACGCCTCAGCGACATCGGCCTGTCCGAATTTCATCGGGCCGGCGAGGCAATCGATCGCGGCTACATGGAGACGATGAACCAGATCGCCGCACTGCAACGGATGCAGGAAGTGTTCGCGCGATAGAGACACCGCACCGCGGTCAGCCGGCGATGTAGGCCTTGATCTCTTCCGCCTCCATTTCCACCTCGCGTATGCGCGACTTCACGACGTCGCCGATCGAGATGATACCTGCAAGCCGGCCGCCGTCTTCTACCGGCACGTGGCGGAACCGCCCGCTGCTCATCATCTCCATCAGCGCGTTGACCGTCGTTTCCTCCCGGCATGTCTGCACGTTCACAGTCATCACCGAGGAGACGGGCTGATCGAGGATCGCCGCTCCCTTTTCGGCCAGTGCGCGCACCATATCGCGCTCGGTGAAGATACCGGCAATGCGCCCGTCGACGCCCGTCACGACGAGCGCACCAATCTTTCTTTCGTGAAGAATTTCCGCGACCTGCAGAAGCGACTTGTCCGGGCTGACTGTGACAACATCTCGCCCCTTGGCGTCCAGCATGTTCTTGACGACGATGGCCATGGCTTTCTCCTCGCATACCAGTGCACGCGGGTAGCGCCCTCCCCCATCAGAGCGATATCCGTTCACAGATGGTGCCCTTACATGGCGGGGATTGCAATATACCGGTGCAGCAGTATCAATGGCGGGCGGACGGAAGCGGGTCGAAGAGCGCAAACAACAGGTAACCGAAGAGGAAGCCGCCGATATGCGCGTCCCAGGCGATCTGACCCGCACCTTGCCCCACCAGCGGCAGCCCGATTGCGATCAGCATGTTGCCGGCGAACCATATGCCGACGAAGACGGCGACCGTCCGGTTTCGCAATGCACCCAGGATCGACTGTCGTGGATAGAGATGTCCATACGTGCGGTTGAAGCCGCCACGGACGGGAAAGGCGAAGCGACATGCCGCCCCCATCAAGGCGGACACCACACCTGACGCTCCGATCAGTACCGTTTGCTCGCCCCAATGGAGGGCCGCATGGAAGAATGCGGCAGCAGCAGCGGAGAGTACCCAGAAGACCAGGTATCTCACCGGTCCGATCCGGCGCACCACAGGCGCTCCGAAGGCTGTCAGCCACAGAATGTTGAAGGCGAGGTGCTCGATGCTCCCGTGGAGCAGCGAATAGGTCACAGGCGTGGTGAACCACTCCGGCCCTTGCTCGGCCAGCGGATAGACATATCGCAATGGAGTAAAGGCCATGTAGAACATGAAGGCGCCAATCGCCTCCTCGTCCAAGAGGAATGCCTCCACGAGATAAAGCGCCACGAGCAGCAGGATCGTCAGCACGAGGATGCGCGGCAGGTTGAAAACGGGCTGGCGCTCTGGCCGGTATTCCGCGTCGCCGTTGTCGTCCACCTGGTTCTGCCGATCCATCTATCTATCCTTCCTGCGCCATCAGTCAGTCATATAGGCGAAGCCGGCCCGAGAAGCGAAGCGGTAGTCGGGAACAATCGCTATTGCACGCAATGGTAACCCGCGAAAACACGCAATCTTAACCCCCCGAGTGCTATGCATGGGCAACCTGCGCACAGGAAAACCGGCGATGTATTCACAGCAGACACCTCACAACGTGGGCCAGAGACAGCCGCCCCCAGCGCGTGCGTTTCAGCGTGTCACGGTCAA
Organism: Pseudorhizobium banfieldiae; assembly: GCF_000967425.1. Lineage (NCBI taxonomy): Bacteria > Pseudomonadati > Pseudomonadota > Alphaproteobacteria > Hyphomicrobiales > Rhizobiaceae > Pseudorhizobium > Pseudorhizobium banfieldiae. Next base: position 1,682,248 of record NZ_FO082820.1, on the reverse strand, counting down.
TGTCGAGGGCAGGCTCATGCTGGCCGACCATGAGGAATACCCCTGCACGGCGACCGAGATGTCTCCCGGAGACGTCGAATTCTCCTGCTTCGGCCGCCCAAGGATCAACGAGCGGGTGATCGCTTACCTCGACCACCTGGGGCGAATCGAAGGGGTGGTGAATGAGGTCGGGACCAACGGCTTCTCGGTGGTCATCAATGCAACGGACCGCAAGCGCGAGAAACTTGCGGCACAGTTGACCTGGATCGCAAACAAGCATGAGCTGGGTCTTCCCGAGGATCGTCGCCACGACCGTCTCACGCCGAGGAAGTCCGCAACCGAGCTCTTCCTCGAGGATGGAACCCGCTACAGCTGCCGCCTCGTGGACCTTTCCTTGTCCGGTGCGGCGATCGATGTCGAGATCCGCCCGCCGCTCGGGACGCCAGTGCGCCTCGGAAGCATGCGTGGACGCGTCGTGCGGCATTTCATGGAAGGTGTCGCGATCGAGTTCGCCAGTGTGCAATCACGGGAGTCTCTGCGCGAGTTCCTGTAATCTTCGTCTCACAAAGCATCACCAGACGGCGGCCTTGGGTCGCCGTTTCTGTTTCCAGCTCACGGACTCACCTGCGCCGAAATGGAACAGGCTCGGGTTGCATAGCGCTGGATCGCGAAAAAAATCCATGGAGATAGGTAGAAGTGGTGGCGCCTTCCGGCTCCGCTACCAGCCAACGAAGCCGCTTCTCTCCCCGTGCGACCCGCAGCACCGGTCGAGCCTCAGACACTTGCTCCATTGTCATGGCTGATCTCCGTTAACCCTCTGCTCGTCTGAGGGCCCCTGTACGCGGCTGCGGGGCGACCAGCAGCCTCCTCCCGGCGTTACCTGTGTCGGGACAATTTGAATCAACAGATCGACAAATACACAGCAAGTTTTCATTGGATTTGGGTCGATTTCAGTTTGAATCTACCGCAAGTTTGAATCAATTACTGCATTGATTTTACTACGCATTTTTGCGCGCACTCAACACGCCTGTGCCATCTTGATCCTCACCACGGGGAGACAAGATCATGACCGGCAGAAAACTCAGTGTCGCCATCGCCACCGCTCTTTTCGCGCTGATCGCAGCACCGAATTCATTTGCTATGCCGCTTGGCATGCAGGTTATCGGCAAGGCCAATCCGCCTATCGGCCACTACGAGTTCTGCCGCGTCTATGCCAGCGAATGCGGGCCTGCATCGCACGACCCCGGTCCCATGACCCTCACCCAGGACCGGTGGCGGACGATGCTCGACATCAACTATACCGTCAACACGGCAATCCAGCCTCTGACCGACCATGAGATCTATGGGGTCGAAGAGCGCTGGGCCTATCCGCGTAGCGTCGGCGATTGCGAAGACTTCGTTCTGCTGAAGCGAAAGATGCTGATGGCGAAGGGATTTGACCCGTCCGACCTGCTGATCACCGTCGTCTTGCAGCCGAACGGCGAAGGGCACGCCGTCCTCACGGTCCGTACCGACCGCGGCGACTTCGTGCTCGACAACATGCGCAACACCGTCCTTCTCTGGTCGGACACGGAGTACACATTCCTGAAGCGCCAGGCCGCCGATCACGCGGGTCGCTGGGTGAAGCTGCAGGACGGGCGTGCGACCGCAGTATCGAGCGTTTCCCGCTAATCTGGCCGAACGCGTACTACCAAGAGCGCCATCCGTACCCGCGGGTTGGCGCTCTTTTTGTTCCACGACCTGTGCCCGCGTCAGGCTCGCCGCTCCAAATCTGGAGGATCAGGAGGAAATAGCGGTGCGGCATCATATTCATGCCGTCATTACCGGATTTTACGAATGGACGACGGGGCCGAGCCGGGCAATCACTAAAATGCAGTTCAAACCGGGGAACTGCCGTTCACCATAAACCTCTTGGTAACGCTGCCTGTCTACATTTACCCCAACGGTTCGTGGCGGGGGCGTGTCCGGAAGGTGAGTATTCTAATGCAAGCAATGAGCGCGACAGTGTTGAAAGCAGACTTTTCGATCCTCCTCCCAAATCGGCCTGCGAATATACTCAACCTTTTGCTTGGCCTTGCCTTCGCTCTTACCTTTCTCGTGGGGGTTCCGCCCCGCGAGGCACAGGCCGCGCCGAAATATGCGGGCATCGTGGTTGACGCCAATACGGGCAAGGTCCTCTACAGTGACGACCCTGATGGCCTTCGCTACCCCGCGTCGCTCACCAAGATGATGACGCTCTACGTCACCTTCGAAGCACTCGAGGCCGGTCGCATCCGTCTCGATTCCAGGGTGCCGATGTCGAAGAATGCAGCTGCCGAGCCGCCCTCCAAGCTTGGTGTCGGCGCCGGCAACAGCCTGACGGTCGAGCAGGCGATCAAGGCCCTGGTCACTCGCTCTGCCAACGATGTCGCCACCGCGCTCGGCGAGTTCCTTGGCGGGTCGGAATCGCGCTTCGCCCAGATCATGACGAACAAGGCGCGCGCCCTTGGCATGACCAGGACCACCTATCGCAACGCCCACGGCCTGCCCAACACCGCGCAGATGACCACCGCGCGGGACCAGGCGCGATTGGGCATGGCTCTCCGTCAGCACTTCCCGCAGTATTACGGCTACTTCTCCACACGCAGCTTCAAGTTCGGCAAGCAGACGATCGGCAATCACAACCGCCTGCTCGGTTCGGTCGAAGGCGTCGACGGCATCAAGACCGGCTATATCCGCGCCTCGGGCTTCAACCTTGTTACCTCGTTGCAGAAGGATGGTCGCTCGATTGTTGCCGTCGTGATCGGCGGGCGTACAGGCGCTAGCCGCGATGCGCAGATGCGCAAGCTCGTTGGGCAGTACCTTCCCAAGGCATCTCGCGGTGGCAAGGGCGCCCTGATTGCCCAGGCCCCCTCTGCGCCGGTTGGTGATGTCATCGCCGCAGCCGATCGCCTTGCGGCTTTCGATCTCCCGAGCAGTGGGCCGGTACCGCAGGCGCGCTACGAGGGGCAGCAGGTGGCCTCGGCCTACTCGCCTCCCTCCTCTGCCAAACGCGGCGGCGATGCCATGCGCGCCATTGCCAATGTCGCCACGCCTACGCCGGCTCCGGAATATCTTCCGCCTGAAGACGTCGCCGTCACCGAACAGGGCGACACCTCCGGCGAGGTCGACGTCGTGACAACCGCTTCGACCAAGGCTGCGGTTCCAGCCGATACGATTTCGGGCTGGGTCATCCAGGTCGGCGTCTCGCCTGACGCTGGCATGGCATCGGAACTCCTGCAGAAAGCGCAGGACAAGGGCGGAAAGGTATTGCGTTCCGCCAAACCCTTCACCGTCGCCGTCAATGCGAACGGTCAGAACCTTTATCGCGCTCGCTTCGCCGGCTTCGAGAACCAGACCGCGGCCGTGAATACCTGCAAGGCGCTGAAGAAGCAGGGCGTCAACTGCTGGGCCTCGCAACAGTAACCGCGAAGGCCTGGACACCATGAGTTAACCGGCGCCGCGTGTTATCAGCGCCGGTGGGGGAGTCCCCCCTCAGTAAACCTCGATTTGTAACGTGTACGAGGCAGAAATGGCAGCTTACGAGAACATCGCCAACTCCCCCTTCGCTCCGGGGGAAAAGCGGATGAAGGGCCTGGCGCTGCATCCGCTTCACGAGGCTGCAATGCGTCTGGCGGGGGCCGGGCTGAGCAAGTCGAAGGACCGCACGCGTGATCTTGTGGCACTATTGCTGAGCCATGGAGCTCGTGCGCTGCGTCATTCCCAGCCGGAAGTGGGTATCCATCTCCACGTGGGCCCCTATTCGGGCCGCCTGCCCGTCCGGCTTCGCCTGCGCTAAAGTAGGTTCAAAGCAGCCCGAGGTCCGCGAGCTCGCGTCGTAGATCCTCCGGCATCGCCGCCATCCCCTCGCCCAGGCTGCCGAGGTCACGCGGCGCTTCATCCACCTTGAGGTAGCGCCAACCCTGAAATGGGCGTTTCGGCTGGGGCGCCGTTTCCACGACCTCCGGCCCCAGAACGAGTTCGCAGCGCTGAATGCCGTCCGAACCGGTGACGCAGCGAAGGTCGAGGAGCGGCTGGCGCGCCATGACCTGCCCCTTTATGACCCAGTAGAGGGAGCCGCCGTCGAGTAGTTCATCCCTTCGCTTCGGGACCATCCGCGTCGTATGGACCGAATGAGGTTCGAGCCCGGCCGAAATGGCCATCAGGGCTCGTTCGCTCACCCAGTCCCTCAGGTCCTGTAGCGAGTCCGCACCGACGCAGAGCTTGATCATGTTGAGTGCCATGTCGTTCTTCAAATCCTAAAGCTGGCACAGGTCAAGCACGCAGGAAGCTTGGATCCTCTCAGAGCTCAGCATTCCACCACATTCACGGCTAGGCCGCCGGTGGAAGTCTCCTTGTACTTCTCGCTCATGTCATTGCCGGTCTGCCGCATCGTCTCGATGCAGGCGTCGAGCGGGACGAAATGCGTCCCATCGCCCTTGGTCGCCAGGGAGGCAGCAGTTACCGCCTTGACGGCGCCCAGTGCATTGCGCTCGATGCACGGGACCTGGACGAGGCCTGCGATCGGATCGCAGGTCATGCCAAGGTGGTGCTCCAAGGCGATCTCGGCTGCATTTTCGATCTGCTCGGGCGAGCCACCCATCACCGCCGCCAGCCCTGCCGCCGCCATGGCCGCGGCGGAACCGACCTCTCCCTGACAGCCGACTTCGGCGCCGGAGATTGAGGCATTGTGCTTGATGATGCCGCCAATGGCGGCCGCCGTCAGCAGGAATTCATGGATGTCCTCGCGCGTCGTCCCGTCATGGAACTGGAGGAAGTACCGGATCGTGGCCGGGATAACCCCCGCAGCGCCGTTTGTCGGCGCCGTCACCACGCGTCCGCCGGCTGCATTCTCCTCATTCACCGCCATCGCGTAGACGCTCAGCCAGTCGTTCGCCAGCAAGGGGTTGGGCCGATTGCTCCGCCATTCCTCATTGAGCCTGTCGTGAATGGCACGTGCTCTTCGACGCACATTCAAGCCGCCCGGCATCACGCCATCGACCTTCAGACCCCGGTCGATGCACCCGTTCATCGCGTCCCAGATCACATCGAGCCCCGAATCAAGTTCGCCGCGCGAGCGGGTGACCTCTTCATTGGCTCTCTTCATCTGCGCGATGCTGATGCCGGAGCCTTGGGCCATCTGCAGCATTTCCCGAGCTGTCGCGAAGGGATAGGGCACGGAGGGGCCGGATTGCTCGTTCTTTGCCGCCCGCATCCTTTGCAGTTCGGTGTCCGTCACGACGAACCCGCCACCGATCGAATAGTAGATGCGCCTGACGAGTACCCGATCATCGGCATCGAACGCGGAGAAGGTCATCCCGTTGGCATGGCCGGGCAAGGTCTGCTTGCGATCGAAGACGAGATCATCCTTCGGCTGGAAGGCATAGGTGGGATGGCCAGGGGGCGTCACCGTGCCAGTGCGCTCGACGTCGGCTATGGTCTCGTCCATGCGGTCCGGATCAACCCGGTGCGGCTCCTCACCCGTCAGACCAAGGATCACCGCCCTGCCGGTGCCGTGTCCGACGCCGGTGTAAGCCAGCGATCCATGCAAGGTAACCTTGATGGCCGCAACCCGTGCTGCGGATGGACGGGGCCAGTCGTCCGACAGGAGAAGCTCAAGGAAGCGGTGAGCGGCGGACATTGGCCCCATCGTGTGAGAGCTGGACGGACCGATCCCGATCTTGAAGACGTCGAAGACAGAAAGGAACATGCTTCACCTGATGCCGGCAATGATGCTGAGCCACGAAGATGGCTGGCCCGATATAGCAGCAACCGGAGACCACTTGCCAGCCAAGTCGCATCTGGGGGGTGAAAACGAAAAGAGCGCGGTACGAATACCGCGCTCTTCTCTCAAACTCACTGTTCTTGTGGGGTCGGAAACGTCAGATCGTGCCGAAGAGATAGGCGAGCGCCATAATCCCCGCAAATCCCGCAAGCGCCTTGATGGTGACGCCCCAGCAGGACTTCTGAACGGTATCTTCCATGATGACTCCGGTAAGATGGACACATTTTTGGCGCGGCGCTGCGAAAGCGCTGCGATGGTGAATGGTATATTAATTTGGGGCCGGGGCCGCAACCCGAAAAAATGGCGGAAGCAAGGCAAAACCACAACCCTGCTATTCGCGACGCGCATGTCTTTAGAACATGCCGCTTGGATATAGGAGATACGTCGACCTGCGTCAGCCACGTTTCGGCCGCAAGGGTTAACGTCTCCCGCCTCTTGCCCGCCAGCCACTGCTGGAGCATACCGGTCGGAGGGACGCAGCAGGAAACCACATGACGACCGCTGACTATCTGGCTCTTGGCCTCTTTCTTGTTCTCTGGCTGGGCTATTCCTGGATCAGTGCGGGTTCGGGTACGCGCTATCTTCCCCGTACCAGCCTGAACCAGGCGATGGCCGAACGTCGCCGCGAGTGGATCTACAATTCCCTCCAGCGCGACTTGAAGATGATCGACACGCAGATCATGGCGGGGCTCCAGAATGGCACTGCCTTCTTTGCCTCGACATCGATCTTTGCGATCGGCGGCTGCTTCGCCCTGCTCGGCGCGACAGACCAGGTGGATGCGGTGTTCCGTGAACTTCCCTTCGTGGCCTATGGTGGCCGCACCGTCTTCGAACTCAAGGTAACCGGCCTCACCGCGATGTTCGGCTTCGCCTTCTTCAAGTTCGGCTGGTCTTATCGCCTCTTCAACTACTGCACCATTCTCTTCGGAGCGCTGCCGATGATGGATGAGACCGCCAGGGATCTGCTGCACGCTCGCCGGCTTGCGGATCAGGTGGTTCGCATGAACACGATCGCGGCAAAACATTTCAATTCCGGCCTGCGGACAATTTTCCTGTCGATCGGCTATCTCGGTTGGTTCGTAGGGCCCTATATGTTCATGCTCACCACGGTGTTCGTCATCTTCGTGCTGACGCGACGCCAGTTCTTTTCAGAGGCACGGCGCGCCATCATGGACACCCAGACTCCATAGCCGCCGCGACGAGAAAGAGCCGCCTTGACCCTTGCCGAGAACACGCCGCGGTTCCGACCGCGCATTACACTGATCGATACGCTGCGTGGCGCCGCCCTCGTCGCGATGGCCTCCTATCACTTCACCTGGGACCTCGAGTTCTTCGGCTACGTCGAGCCAGGCACGGCCACGAGCGGCTGGTGGAAGCTCTATGCGCGATCCATCGCCAGCTCGTTTCTGTTCTTGGCCGGAGTCAGTCTCGTTCTGGCCCACTATCCGGCCATCCGCTGGAACTCCTTCTGGAAGCGGTTCGGCATGGTCGCCGGCGCAGCCGCCGCAATCAGTATCGCGACGTTCTTCGCCACGCCGAATGAGTGGATATTCTTCGGCATCCTGCACAGTATTGCGCTTGGAAGCCTGATCGGCCTGGCGTTCCTCAGGGCGCCTCCGCTGCTGACCGCCGGTGTAGCGGGATTGATCGTGCTCGCGCTCGTCATCGACAGTCAGATGCCCGGGACGGTGCGCTCCAGCCTGTTCGACCCAAGATTCTTGGCGTGGACAGGGTTGAGCGCGGCCCCTCCCCGTTCCAATGATTTTGTGCCGCTGTTTCCGTGGCTCGCCGCCCTGCTTTCGGGCATGGCCGTGGCGCGGATTGCGATGACGTGGAACTGGCTCGAGCCGTTGAGTAGGGTGCAGACGCGGCCCAATCTTCTGTCCCTGGCGGGTCGCCACAGCCTGCTGGTCTATCTCGTCCACCAGCCGGTGCTGATCGCGATCGTCTATCTGTTCTCGATCATCAATCCGCCTGCGCCAGTCGATCCCGTCCAGGCCTATCAAGCAAGCTGCGAGCGAGGCTGTGTGGCAGAAGGAAATGATCCGGAATTGTGCGCCCGATTCTGCACCTGCACCAGGGACGCGCTCGTGGCGCAATCGCTACTCGAACCGGTCCAGAACGGAAACATCATTGCTCAGGCTGACGAGCGTGTGCAGGCGATTGCGCAGGAATGCGCAATCCGCAGCCAGTAGGATCAGGTACTGACGCCGATCTCGGCGAGACGCGTCAGGCAGGCCTCTTCGGCATTGTCCAGTTCCTCGAGGGTCTCGTCGATGTCCTTGCGCTTCTGGCGAAGTTCGTCGCGCTTCTCGTCGATGCGCTTCATCATCAGCTTCAGCTGGCCAAGCTCGCCGGGCGGCTCCTTGTAGACCTTGATGATCTCTCGGATCTCATTAATCGTGAAACCGATCCTGCGGCCCCGCAGGATCTCCTGGAGGAGGCGTCGGTCCGCCGCACGGAACAGGCGCGTCCGTCCCCGTCGCTCGGGATGCAGCAGCCCCTCGTCTTCGTAGAACCGGAGCGTGCGGGTGGAGACGCCAAATTCCCGCGTCAGTTCGGTGATCGAATAATATTTGTTCACGGTCATGTCCTGTTCCTGACCGTGAGATTATTTGACTTTTACGTAACAGTCAATTTTGCCCGTCAAACCGCCGCAAACCACCAGGTCGCAAGACCGAGGAAGGCGAAGAAACCGATCACGTCCGTGACGGCGGTGACAAACACCGCCGAGGACACGGCCGGGTCTGCGCCGATTCGATCAAGCACCAGGGGAATCATGATGCCGGCCAGCGCCGCCGCGATCATGTTGATCAGCATCGCCACGGCGATGATCCCGCCGATGTTGGCGTCCTGGAACCAGAGCCCTGCTACAAGACCGATGAGGAGACCGAAGAGGACGCCGTTCAACAGTCCGACCCCCGCCTCGCGACGGATGATGCGCGCGGCATTGTGGATATCGATGCTCCGGGTCGCAAGCGCCCTCACCGTCACGGTCATCGTCTGGGAACCGGCATTCCCCCCCATGCCGGCGACGATCGGCATGAGGACGGCAAGCGCGACGATCTTCTCGATTGTCGCGTCGAAGATGCCGATGACCGAAGCGGCAAGGAAGGCGGTCACCAGATTGACCGCCAACCAGGGGACGCGGGAACGGGAGGTTTCGGCGAGCGAGTCGGACAGTTCCTCGTCACCCACGCCGCCGAGGCGCATGAAGTCCTCCTCAGCCTCCTCCTGGATGACGTCCACGACGTCGTCGATCGTCAACACGCCCACCAGCCGGCCATTGTCGTCGACGACGGCCGCGGAGAGAAGGTCGTATTGCTCGAAGATCTGCGCCGCCTCTTCCTGGTCCATCTCGGCCGGAATGGGATAGTTGGTTTCCCGCATGATGCTCTCGATGCGGACCTGTCGCTTCGTGCGTAGGATGCGGTCGAGATCAACGATGCCGAGCAGCTTGAAGGTGGGATCGATGACGAAGATCTGCGTGAACGACTCGGGCAATTCGTCCTCTTCGCGCATGTAGTCGATCGTCTGCCCGACGGTCCAGAACGGCGGCACGGCGACAAACTCGGTCTGCATCCGCCGCCCGGCCGATTGCTCCGGATAGTCGAGCGCGCGCCGCAGCCTGACCCGCTCCGTGAACGGCAGTTGCGCGAGGATTTCCTCGCGATCGTCCTTGTCGAGGTCCTCGAGGATGTAGACGGCATCGTCGGAATCGAGTTCGCCGATCGCTGCTGCGATCTGTTCGTTCGGCATCTGCTCGACGATCTCGAGGCGAATGGCCTCGTCGACCTCCGTCAGTGCCGTCAGGTCGAAATCGGCGCCGAGCAACCGGACCAGAGCGAGGCGTTGTTCCGGCTGGATAGCTTCGAGGAGGTCGCCGAGCTCCGATTCGTGCAGCCGCGCCACGTGCTGGCGCAGGAAAAGGATGTCGCGGTCGGCGATCGCTGCACCGACAAGCGCAAGAAAATCGGCACGGACCGAACCGTTTTCCGCATATATGTCGTCCGCGGGCTCTTCCGAGCGGGTGCGGGTGCGGTCTTCGTCCTCGGTATCGATCATTCGCCGCCCCTGCTTGCCTGTGCCGCCAAGAGAATGGCGGGCAGGCCATGGAAGTCAATGATGTGGTGGATCAGCGGCGAGCGCCGCGTCCTCCGTGCTAGACGAATCGCATCCCATGGTCCAGCGGGGCCGCAGCCTGTGGTTTAGTCAGGACGGAGACAAAGAGCGAAGAACCATCCAGCGAGGCAGAATATGACCCTCCGTCCCATCCTCAGATATCCGGACCCGATGCTGTCTGCGGTCTGCGAACCGGTCGAAGATTTCGGTGCCGGGCTCCGGCAACTGGCTGAGGATCTCCTGGACACGATGCGTGCGGCACCAGGGGTTGGCATCACGGCCGCCCACGTCGGGATCCTGCAACGGGTCGTCGTTCTCGAACTGTCGGACTGGCAGGCGCCGCGGACATACGTAAACCCACAAATCCTCAGTTCATCCGCAGGGACCATGCGTCACGCCGAAGGCAGCGTTTCGATGCCAGGCTTCGTCGAGGAGGTGGAACGGCCGTGGTCGATCTCGTGCCGCTATCAGGACCTCGCGGGAGACTGGCACGAGGAACAGGCCGAGGGCTTTCATGCGATCTGTCTCCAGCACGAGATCGACCAGCTGGAAGGGATCTTCTGGCTGAAGCGCCTCTCGCGCCTGAAGCGGGAGCGGTTGATCCGCAGATGGCAGAAGCAGGGTGGCCGCTGATCTCCACGAACCATTCTTCGCGCCGGGCGTTAGGTGCTCGATGAATGCGAAAGGAGATCCCGATGGCGATCAAGCGCAATGCCGACAACATTACCCGTGAAGAGGACTTCCGTGATTACGACACGCGCAACATCGACGATGGCTGGCCCTATGCCGATGCTGCCGGTGCCGCAACCCGGCCCGTCGACAACGCCGCCTATGGCGATCCCAATGCCAACTTCGACCGGGAGCGCAATCGCGGCTACCACGTGGACAGCGTCGACGCGGACGGCCTGGAGGAACAGAGCCCGGGCAACGTGCTGCCCGGCACTGACGGCTTCGAGCTTTCGGATGACATCGAGGAACGTGTGACGGAAGCCCTCGATGATCTCGGCGACGTGCCGATGGAGAGCGTCGACGTCCATGCCGAAAACGGCGTCGTCACCATCGAGGGAGTTGTGGATGATCGCTCTATGGCCTCACGGGTCGTTCGGACAGCCCAGGCGATCAGGGGAGTAGGCCGCGTCGTCAACAACCTCCGCCTCGCCGGCGTCGACACGCACATCCCCACGGACGACTGATCAGTTCGCCTGCACCGTGACGCACATGGCGGGGCTTTGCCTCAAGGTATTGCTCACGGTGCAGATTCCTCCGCCCGTTTCGCAATCTGCGCAAGCTGGGCGGGGTCGAGATTACCTTCTACGGCGAGTTCGCAGAAGATCTCCCCAATTCGACAGGGTCCATTCTCGGCCTTCTCTCCGGCCACTTGGACCGTGACCACCTCAAGCCGATCCAGAAGCCGCAACTCGCTTGCCGCAATCCGCGCGCTGATGGCAAGACAGCTCGCCAGAGACGAATAGAGAAGATCTATCGGTGTGAAACCTGGGTCGAGACCGGCCGGGGCAACGTCAATTGTCTTGCCGCCGCCGCTCGTGACAACTGGACGACCTGTTCGGCCGAGCCTAGCGGTTGCACTGGCTGCTCGCCGCTGCGGATGGAGTTCTACCATCGCCCAACCTCTCCGGTGTAGAAAACCGACTGCCTAGACAGCAAAAAACCCGCCGAAGCGGGTTTTAATGGTGCGGTCGAGAAGACTCGAACTTCCACGGGTTGCCCCACAGCGACCTCAACGCTGCGCGTCTACCAATTCCGCCACGACCGCATCGTGGTAGGCCGACTTGCGCCGGCGGGGCAGCATGTAGCAAAACGATCTGAACGGCACAAGGGCGCCGTGACAGAATTTTGAATGATAAAAATCGGCGGCCAGAATCCCTATATGCTTGGCCTTGTCGTCCCGCCGGATTGCCGATGTCGCGGCGGTCTGGCAAAGGGACATAGAACGAGGATCACCCATGCTCGCGCGCACCGAACTTGACCACTCCATGCATCCTCTGCCGGGCTCGCCGCCGGTGCGCTGGCGCATCTCCGATGGTCTTGTCCCTTATGAAGAAGCAGTGGCGACGATGGAGGCGGAGGTGGCGGCGATTGCCGACCGCCGGGCCGACGAACTCGTCTGGCTGCTCGAGCACCCACCGCTCTACACGGCCGGCACCAGTGCCGATGCCTCCGACCTTATCGATCCCGATCGCTTCCCGGTCTTTGCTACCGGGCGGGGGGGAGAATATACCTATCACGGTCCGGGCCAGCGGGTCGTCTATGTGATGCTGGACCTGAAACGCCGCCGCCAGGACGTGCGGGCCTATGTGGCAGCCCTGGAGGAAACGGTCATCCGCACCCTCGAATCGATGAATGTCCGGGGCGAGCGGCGCGAGGACCGCGTTGGCGTCTGGGTCCGCCGGCCCGACAAGCCGCGCCTGCCCGACGGTTCAGTGACCGAGGACAAGATCGCGGCACTTGGAATCAGGCTTCGGCGCTGGGTGAGCTTTCATGGGCTGTCGCTGAACGTCGACCCGGATCTGACACACTTCTCCGGGATCGTGCCCTGCGGGATCAGTGCCTATGGCGTCACCAGCCTCGTCGATCTCGGTCTGCCTGTCATGATGACCGATGTCGACATGCGGCTGCGCGAGGCATTCGAGGATGTGTTCGGCCAGACCGCCTCGGCATAGCGACCGTTCCGACCCGTCTGACATCAAGCGCGGACAGGAACGACCAGATGGTCCCCTCTCCCCACCAGTGTCTCGAATCGATACATCGGTCAAATCGTAAGGATCACTCCCATGCGGCGTTAAGAGCGTCCGTTGGCAGTCCGTCAAGACGTGAAGCTTATTCCTTCCATCCCAGTTTCATGATGAAACGGAGATGGAAGATGAGCGACCTGCGCTTTTCTTTTCCGGCATGTGTCATTGCCGGAAAGGGTGAGATAACGCCCGACGACGTCGGGCTGATGCGCCACCACATGTGGCCTGATGGAATCACCAGTCGTTATCAGGCCAGCATGGCCCTTGCGTTACACGACTGCTGCACGAGCCACTGCCCGGAATGGACGGACTATCTGGTCGAGGCGATCGCCGAATTCGTCGTCTGGCGCGATTCGGCCGACGGAGATGTGACGGGCGAGACCGCCGGCTGGCTGCTGGAGAAGGTTGCCTCCGCTGGCGCGGTTCGTTCGCCCGCAGGGCTGGAAATCATCCTTCACGTTCTCGACATCGCGTGTAACGTCCCGGGTTTCCTCTCCGCTGCGGCACTGAACCAGCTGCGCCTCGCCCTGCTGCCGGAACCGCGCGGAGCATATGCCCGGGGGCGTTTGGACAGCCGTGGCGTGACCAAGGCCGACCTCGCCTATCTGTGGCGCATTCTTCGGACCGCCGTCGATCGGGGCTCCGTGCGGCTCGCACGCGCGGAGCAGCTGATCCTCGAACAGATAGACGTCGTGTGTGAGGCGGAGGAGTGTCATCCAGGATGGCGCGATGTCATGCTGCTCACAGAGATCGCCTCCCGCTCGGACGACATCAGGGCTACCGAGTGGCTTCTGCTGGATGAGGACCTTCCCGTCTCCGAACACGCGGCAGCCTGAAGCCGTCCACGCACCCATCGAGCAGATGGAACGCCAGGGCTTCTCTTGAGAGATCAACTGCCGCATGCGACAGTCCGGCGGATTCGAAAAGATGGAGAAAGACCATGGACGTTCGCGCCGCCGTTGCCGTTCAAGCCGGCAAGCCGCTGGAGATCATGACGGTTCAGCTCGAGGGGCCTCGGGCCGGCGAGGTGCTGGTGGAGGTGAAGGCGACCGGCATCTGCCATACGGATGATTTCACCCTGTCGGGCGCCGACCCCGAGGGTCTGTTTCCGGCGATCCTCGGGCATGAGGGTGCAGGCGTGGTGGTCGATGTCGGTCCGGGCGTCACTTCGGTCAAGAAGGGCGACCACGTCATCCCGCTCTATACGCCGGAATGCCGCGAATGCCCCTCCTGCCTCTCGCGCAAGACGAACCTGTGCACCGCCATCCGCTCCACCCAGGGCCAGGGCGTCATGCCGGACGGGACCTCGCGCTTTTCCATCAACGGCGAGAAGCTGCACCACTACATGGGCTGCTCGACCTTCGCCAACTATACCGTCTTGCCGGAGATCGCCGTCGCCAAGGTCAATCCGGACGCGCCCTTCGACAAGATCTGCTACATCGGCTGCGGCGTGACGACCGGCATCGGCGCCGTGATCAACACCGCCAAGGTGGAGATCGGTTCGACCGCGATCGTCTTCGGGCTCGGTGGCATCGGCCTGAACGTCATCCAGGGCCTGCGCCTTGCCGGCGCCGACATGATCATCGGCGTGGACCTCAACAACGACAAGAAGGAATGGGGCGAGCGCTTCGGCATGACCCATTTCGTCAACCCGAAGGAGGTGGGCGACGACATCGTCCCTCACCTCGTCAACATGACGAAGCGCGGCGCCGATCAGATCGGCGGGGCCGACTACACCTTCGACTGCACCGGCAATACCAGGGTCATGCGCCAGGCGCTGGAGGCCTCGCATCGCGGCTGGGGCAAGTCGGTCATCATCGGCGTGGCCGGCGCCGGCCAGGAAATCTCCACCCGTCCCTTCCAGCTGGTCACCGGCCGCACCTGGATGGGCACGGCCTTCGGCGGCGCCCGCGGGCGCACCGACGTGCCGAAGATCGTCGACTGGTACATGGAGGGCAAGATCGAGATCGACCCGATGATCACCCACACCATGGGGCTGGAAGATATCAACAAGGGCTTCGAGCTCATGCATGGCGGACAGAGCATCAGGAGCGTCGTGGTGTATTGATGGAGGGCGCGCCATACCGGGTGGACGTGCGGGCGCTTGATCAGTTCCCTGCGCTCGAGCTCTACGAGATGCTCAAGCTCCGCGTCGATGTGTTCGTTGTCGAGCAGGACTGCGCCTATCCCGAACTCGACGGCAAGGACCGGGAGGCGCTGCATCTTCGGCTGCTTGATGGTCAGGAGCTTCTTGCCTGTGCAAGGCTTTGGCAGCCGGATGGCACACCACCGAGGATTGGCCGCGTCACTGTCTCACCCGCCCATCGGGGAAAGCGTCTCGGCGAGGCCCTGATGCGAGAGGCGATCGCCGAATGCGAGACACGGTTCGCTGGCCAGCCGATCGCGATTTCTGCCCAGAGCCACCTGCAGGAATTCTACCGGGGGCTTGGCTTCCTCGTCACCTCCGAGGAATATGTGGAGGACGGCATCCCGCACATCGACATGGAAAGAGCCGCCTCGTGATCTACGTAGATGCCGATGCCTGCCCCGTGAAGCCGGAGATCCTCAAGGTCGCCGAACGCCACGGGCTGGAGGTAACGCTTGTTGCGAATTCGGGTCTTCGCCCTTCGCGCGATCCGATGGTGACTAATGTCATCGTATCGGGCGCCTTCGACGCTGCTGACGACTGGATCGCCGAGCGGGCGGGAAGCGGCGACATCGTGGTTACGGCCGACGTGCCGCTCGCCGGACGCTGCGTCGGCAACGGCGCCCTTGTCACCGGTCCCACGGGCCGCATCTTTGACGAGACGAACATCGGCATGGCGACGGCCATGCGCGATCTCGGCCAGCATCTGAGAGAGACCGGCGAGAGCAAGGGCTACAATGCCGCCTTCAGCCCACGGGATCGATCGCAGTTCCTGGAAACCCTCGACCGGCTCTGCCGCCGTGCCAAGACCCACGCGCCACCTGGAGATCAACCATGAAAGTCATTTCCCAGAACACGGCCTTCGACGGCATGCAGGGCGTTTACGCCCACGAGTCCGACGCGTGCAAATGCGAGATGACCTTCGCGGTCTTCGTGCCGCCGCAGGCGATCAGCGAGCCTCGCCCCGTCCTTTGGTACCTGTCCGGCCTCACCTGCACCCATGCCAATGTCATGGAGAAGGGCGAGTACCGCCGCCTCGCCTCGGAACTCGGACTCATCATTGTCTGCCCCGACACCAGCCCGCGCGGCAATGAGGTGCCGGACGAACTGACCAACTGGCAGATGGGAAAGGGCGCCGGTTTCTATCTCGACGCCACCGAGAAGCCCTGGGCCGAGCACTACCAGATGTACAGCTACATCACGGAGGAGCTGCCCTCTCTGATCAGCCAGCACTTCCGCGCCGACATGAGCCGGCAGGGGATCTTCGGACACTCAATGGGTGGGCACGGAGCGATGACAATCGCGCTCAAGAACCCTGATCGCTTCAAGAGCTGCTCCGCCTTCGCCCCCATCGTGCAACCTTCGATGGCCGACTGGTCCGCCCCCGCGCTCGAAAAATACCTCGGAGCCGACCGGAGCGCATGGCGCCGATATGATGCCTGCGCCCTCGTGGAGGATGGTGCCCGCTTTCCCGAATTCCTGATCGACCAGGGCAAGGCGGACAGTTTCCTGGAGGACGGGCTGCGTCCCTGGCTGTTCGAAGACGCCATCAAGGGAACGGACATCGCCCTGACGCTGCGCATGCATGAACGCTATGACCACTCCTATTACTTCATCTCGACGTTCATGGATGATCACCTGAAGTGGCACGCAAAGAGGCTGGGTTGTCTCTAGGCATGGCTCCCATGCCGTACGGGCGGTTGCCGCCAGCCCCGAAAGTACCATATATCGAGCAGGCAGACGGCTGCCGCCGGGCAAGCCCGGTCATCTCCGCGGGGACGGCCTCGCTCCTTCAAACGGAGTAAGGCAATGGCTTGGATACTTCTGACGCTTGCTGGACTTTTCGAGATCGGCTGGGCGATCGGTCTCAAATATACCGAAGGCTTCATCCGGCCACTGCCCACGCTTCTCACCCTCGCTGCCATGGTGGTGTCGGTGGTGCTCCTTGGACTTGCTATCCGCTCCCTTCCCGTCGGCACCGCCTACGCCGTCTGGACCGGCATAGGGACCGTCGGCACCGTCATTCTCGGCATCGTCCTGTTTGCAGAACCTGCCTCGGCGCTTCGCCTGGGCTGCATCGCGATGATCATTGCAGGAATCGTCGGGCTGAAGGTCGCCTCCGGCTAGGGGGCGGCAAAGAGCGCCGTGGCGAGTGTCGCCGGCCCTTCACGGGTCAGGCGAAACTCGCTCGCGATGCGAGCCGCAATCTTCTCCGCCAGCAGCAGTTCAAGGGATTCACGCCGGAGGGAGAAGACGGACGTGGTGAATGTCCCCTCCGCAATCGCCACTCCGTTCGCAACCGCGACTGCTTCGACCGTGACTGTCGCCTCGCGCTTTCCGCCAAGCAAGGCCGGGACCGCTTTGTGGTGTTCGACGCGAATCGCCAGGATGGTGCGGGGGAGAACGCGGCCGCGCACTGTTGTCAGGATCGCGTCGTTCACCAGCCTGTCCGTCTCCGTCACCAGCAGCGCCGGGACATCTTCCCTCGCCGTGACGAAGGCCGCCCGCACGTCGTAGAGCAGCGCCTCGCGCTCGGCCGCCGCCGGCTGCAGCCGGAACGACATCAGCAGCGGCAGGGTCACCAGAAGAATGGAGAGCGCAAGTGGGCGGACAGACATGGATCATCCCGGAAAAACTCCCGGGATCATCCGTGGCCGCAGTTAGCGAAGGCTTAAGCCGGCTGCCGAAGGCTCTCGAAGGCTGCTACAGACGCGCCGAATTCTTCATGGCGCCGCTCGCGACGCAGACTGGCCTCCGCATCTACGCCCCAGTGCTCTTCCGTCCAGTCCTCGTCGAGATGGGCGAGCGACCAGGCCTCTTCTGCGGAAAGACGACCTTCCGCGAAGGCCAGGGCAAGTATCGCAGAGCCGGTCAGGGTGGTCACCGTATGGAGACAGGCGAGTTCAATCGGCGAGTCGTACTTTCGCAGCGTGACCGCGAACGCACTGGTCGCTTCGCGTGGCTGCTCCTGCGGCATGATACCCTCAATCAGGATGAAGCGTGCGCCCAGCTCACTGGCCGCCCAGTCGATCAACGGATCCCATCGCTCGCATTGCCGCGCCACCAGCTCCTCCGGAGCATCGGCGCGGTAGCACAGCAGGTCGCTGGCCGAAAAACGCAGAATATCCTCAAAAACCGCCTGCGGATCGAGTGCCACACCGTCAATCGCGGTATTCACCAGTTTCGTGACTGGCATGGTCTGCGGATCGACAAACTCGTCCTGCGCATCCCACTCGACCCGCATCAGTTCGGCAAGCGCTGCGGTGGGCGCTATCAGCGGGTTCTTTGCCGGGGTACGCACCGGCCGGCCGTCGAGCAGGATGGCATAGCCACCTTCATCCTCGCCGACGGAGACCTGCTTGTAGAAGCGCTTCGGCAGGGGTCGCTTCATCTGGATCTGCGCACGCCGGGTTGGATCCGGATGGCTCGTCCCTTCAAGATCGTTGAACTCGTCTCGCATCAGAAACCTCAGCCGATATGGGCCAGCAACTCGTTCGGGTGGTCAACGACCGCATCTGCTCCGGCGTTCCAGAGATCCTCGACGGACGCATAGCCCCAGGAGACCCCGATGGCCGTGGCACCGGCCGCTTTCGCCATCTGAATGTCGTAGACGGCATCACCGATGACCATCGTCATGCCCGGTACCATCCCCGTCTCGTCGCAGCATTCCGTCACCATTGCGGGATGCGGCTTGGAGGGGCAGTCGTCCGCCGTTCGAGACACCACGAAGTACTTGCCGAACCCGTGCGTCTCCATGATGAGATCCAGTCCGCGGCGAGACTTGCCCGTGACGGCCCCGATGAGCAGATCGTCTCGCGGCCCGATCTTATCGACCAACTCCCGGATGCCCGGGAACAACGGTTCGCGGAAATCGAGGTCCCGTCGCACCTCGGAAAACAGCGACTTGTAATAGGCCATCATCGCCACTTCCTCGTCGCCCGCATGCGGGCGCCCCAGCATACGTGCAATGGCAATATCGAGTGTCAGGCCGATGATCGCCTTCGTCGCCTCCACCCTCGGCTCCGGCTTGTCGAAATGCAGGAAGGTCCGGCGCATCGTCTCGTGGATCAGCGACACGCTGTCGACCAGAGTGCCGTCGCAATCAAAGAGGATGAGTTTCATTCGTCGGCACTCCCGCCGCTCTCCAGGTCGAAGCCGAGCAGGTTCCAGCTCTGGACCATATGCGGCGGCAGCGGTGCCGTCACCTTCAGACGCCCTCCGGAGGGATGCGGGATGTCGATATGGCGGGCATGCAGGTGCAGCCGCTTCTGGATACCGCCGGGGAACGGCCAGTTGATGTCGTCATCGAAATATTTCGGATCGCCGATGATCGGGTGCCCGATATGCAGGGCATGGACGCGCAGCTGATGCGTTCTGCCGGTATAGGGCTCCATCTCCAGCCAGGCCATGGTCTGTGCGGCCGTTTCCAGTACGCGGTAGAAGGAAACCGCATGGTCGGCGCCGGCCTCCCCGTGCTTGGCGATCCGCATGCGATCGCCGTCCGGCGTCTGCTCCTTGACGAGCCAGGTCGAGATCTTGTCCTCGTGCTTGCGCGGCACACCCTTCACCAGGGCCCAATAGGTCTTCTTGGTGTCGCGTTCGCGAAACGCAGCCGTCAGCTTTTGCGCCGCCCCGCGCGTGCGGGCAATCACCAGCACGCCGGAGGTGTCACGGTCCAGGCGATGGACGAGGCGCGGCTTCTCCCCCTTCGGACTGGTCCATGCATCCAGCATCTGGTCGATGTGACGCGTGACGCCGGAGCCACCCTGGACCGCCAAGCCCGCCGGCTTGTTGAGGACGATCACCTTGTCATCCTCGTGCAACACCATGCGCTGCAACAGCTCGTAGTCGCTGGAATGCTTCAGATCCTTGCCGGCGATGGGGCCGGCCTTCTTCGTATCGACATCCAGCGGCGGGACCCGCACCGTCTGTCCAGGCTGGACACGGGCGTCGGATTTCACCCGCCCCCCATCGACACGCACCTGGCCCGAGCGCAGCAGTTTCTGCAGCGCGCCAAAGCCGAGACCGGGATAATGGACCTTGAACCAACGGTCCAGGCGCATGCCCGCTTCGTCCGCCTCAACGCGGATGTGCTCGATGCCTGCCATGATGTTCTTTCGTTCTTCTTCGGTTTGACCGGTCTTTAGAACATCGACCGACCAAGCGCCAGCCCGCCCATCACCGCCGCCAGCGAGAGCCCGACGCTGCCGAGGATATAGGCGACGGCCGCTCCCGTCGCACCGCGCTCGAAAAGGACGAGGGCATCAAGCGAGAAGGCGGAAAAGGTGGTGAAGCCGCCAAGGAAGCCCGTCACCAGCAACAGACGCATCTCCAAGGAGGCGTCCAGCTTTCGGGAGATCAGTTCGGCCAGGAGACCGATGGCAAAAGAGCCCAACACGTTCACGATCAGGGTGCCCCACGGAAACGACGGGCCCAGCAGGCGAATGCTCCAGTGTCCGACCAGGTAGCGGAGAACGGAGCCGGTGGCGCCGCCGGCGGCGACGAGAAGCAGATGCAGCATCAACAGGCGATCCGAAAAAGGACAGGAAAACGAGCAATGATTAAAACCCTAACGAATTCCTTAACAGGGAACCAAGCCACCCCCCATTAGATTCTAGGCTGGAGCAGTGGATAAACTCACATGACCCTGGTTGTTTCAGTCTCGGCGAACACGGCGGCTTACGCAGCAGATGCGTTGAAGCCTGCGCGCCGTCTGTCGGCCAAGGACGAGGCCCAGGATGCCAGGGTTATCGCGGATCGGGGAAATCTCCGTGCCAAGACGGGTGACACAACGGTCGACCAGTTGATCCCGGCATCCACTGTCGATTTCGATCTGCTTGCTCCGAATTACCGCATGGGTCAGCAGGCAACGCTTGCTCAGGTCCAGGCCGCTTATCGCAGCCTGGAGGATTGAGGCTCCACCTTCAGCACCCGATCGCTCAATTCAGATACTGGCGCCGCCCCGAAGATCGCCGAGGCGTTGACAGTTGCTGCTTACAGTTGATGCGCCTTGGGCGGTCCACCCGAAGGCTCGCCGATCACATGACGCGCAGCGACCACTCGACGATCTCCGCGCCGACCTTGGCGAATGCCCGGTCAAGAGCGGCAATGAAGTCTCGGTTCTCTGATCCCGACACCGGCACGCTTCCCGCAAAGACCTGTTGAGCCCGTACGGTGCCGTTACGGTCGTTGAGGATCTTCACCGAGATCTCGACATTCGCCACGTCGGGGCCGCTGGTATCGACTTCGAAGGTGCGGATATCGGTGACGATCTGGTAGTCGATGGCCAGTCCCTGCCCTGGCTTGCCGACGCCGCCCAGCCGGCCGCTGTTCTCGAAGGCCTCCACTAGCTTGGACTGGACCATGCGTGGCAGACGATCGCCCCATTGCGACTTCGCAAGGTACTGGATCTCTGCCTGGGAAACACGAACCACAACCTGCTCGCTGTCCAGCGATTTCAGCGCCGTCGGCTCGGGAACGAGGATCTGGCGCCCGCGCGCCGCCGGGCCCGTGCTTGCAGGAGTTATCGACAGGTCGAAGGTGTCATTGCTGGCCTTCGATCCACAGCCGGCGGCTAGAAGTGCCACCAGTGGCAGGACCGCCCAATGCTTCCAGGTCATGCGAACTTCGCTCCTATCGACGCGTCCTGCCGTCATATTGCTTCACCGTTTCCCCGCCGAAGATGATCCGCTGCGGGTTCTCGTCGAAATTGCTGATGGTATCGTTCAGGCTGCGGACTGTCCGTCTGGTGTCGTCCACCAGGGTCTGGATATCGCGCAAGCCCGAGGCGGAAAATCGCTGGAGGTTGTCGGCAATCGGCCCCACCCGCGCGTTGATGTTGTCCGCAACGGTGCGGAACGACTCGAGCGTGCGCCGCGCTTCGGCGAACAGCGATTCGGAGTCGTCACTCGTCAGGAGGCCATCCACCTTGGCGAGGATTCCATCGACGCGGTTCGACGCGTTGTTGAGCTTCTGGGCAAGATCGGTGAAATCGCCGATCGCCCGATCGATATCCTCCCGGCGGGCGGCGACATCATCGACGATGCCGCGGGCGGACGAGATTGCCGTTCGAGCATCCTCGCTGGCGGCGGTGATGTTGTTGACGGCCGTGCCGATGTTCTGCGTGTCGATCGCCGCCATCAGTTGGTCCGCACGTCTCAGAACCGACTGGGCGTCCTCGGTGGCACGCTGGAAACCAGACGCGGCGTCGCGGACGCTCTGGGCGATCTCATCCAGATTGTCCGACGCGTTGGCGATGTTCCGCGTGGTCCGCTCGGCGTTCGAGACGACCTGATTGACCTTCTCCGCATCGACGGCCCGGACCAGTTCTTCAGCCGCCTCAAGCGTCGAATCCAGCCGCTCGGAAACGCGGTTGAATGTGCCCGAAAGCGTCGACATGCTGCCCAGGAACTCGTCAATCGCACCGGAATTGTTGCTGAGCGAGGCCGTGAATGTCTCGGCGTTTCGGATCGTCTGGGTGAGCGGCCCGCGAGAATCGGCGACGAAGCCCTGGATGTCGCCGATCGCCTGGTTCGCCCGATCGAGGATCTTGTCGGCGGTCGCCAGCAGATTGGTCACGCTCGACTGGTCGGCGATGAGGACGGCCGGCCGCTCTGTCTCGATCGCCTTCTGCAGGATGTTCTCCTCGCCCTTGTTGCCGCCTGACAACTCGATATAGGCGGCTCCGGTGAGGCCCTGTACTTCGAGAACCGCGCGTGTTGAGGGGTAGACCGGCGCGTCGGCGCGGACTTCCGTGAAGGCGATGGAATACTGGGGATCGTCCGGATCGATCGAGAGGTTGCGCACCGAGCCGACCGGGATGCCGTTGAAGCGGACCGGCGAGCCGACCGACAAACCGTTTGCGGAGCCGGGAATGCGGATGGCCAATTCGGCCATCGGTCCGCCGCGGCCCGATTGCGCCATCCAGTACACAAATCCGAAGGCGGCAGCGATCACCAGGAGGGTGAAGAACCCGACGATCGCGTAGTTGGCTTTGGTTTCCATGGCCTCAGATCACTTCTTTTCTGGATGCACGGAAGGTGCGTCCGGTCTCACGACCGAACGGGCACGCTTGCCGCGGAAGTAGGATTGAACCCACGGATCATCGAATGCGAACATGTCCTCCAGCGTCCCTTCCACCAATACCCGCTTCTGTCCGAGGACTGCAATACGGTCGCACACGGAAAAAAGGCTGTCGAGATCATGGGTTACCATGTAGACGGTGAGACCGAGCGTATCGCGCAGCCGGGCAATCAGCATATCGAAATCCGCGGCCCCGATCGGGTCGAGCCCGGATGTCGGCTCGTCCAGGAATACGAGATCCGGATCGAGCGCCAGCGCCCGCGCCAATGCTGCTCTCTTGATCATGCCACCGGAGAGTTCGGACGGATATTTGTCGGCGGCGTCCGGAGCGAGCCCCACCATCTCGATCTTCAGGTAGGCGAGCTCATCCATCAGCGCCTGCGGCAGGTCGAGGTATTCGCGCATCGGCAACTGGATGTTTTCCTTGACCGTCAGCGAGGAGAACAGGGCGCCATGCTGGAAAAGCACGCCAAGCCGCGTGTCGAGGGCCATCCGCTGCTGCTCGTCGGCCCTGTCGTAGTCCGCCCCGAGGATTTCTATGCTGCCGGAGCGGCGAGGCAGAAGCCGCAGCACGGTGCGCATCAGCACGGATTTGCCTGTGCCCGAGGCGCCGACGAACCCCAGGATCTCGCCGCGATAGACGTCGAGGTTCAGCTTGTCGAGCACGATGTTGGAGCCGAAGCCGACGGTCACGTCGCGGACAGACAGTACCACCTGCCTGCCGTGTCGATCCTGTTGCTGCAAATCCGTTTCCCTCACTCCGCCGCTCCTAGAAGTCGATCGCGGAGTAGAAGATCGCGAAGAAGGCATCCATGACGATCACCGCGAAGATCGACTTCACTACCGACGCGGTGACGTGGCGGCCGAGCGACTCGGCGCTGCCCCCTACCTTCATGCCTTCGACGGCGGCGACGATGCCGATTGCCAGTGCCATGAACGGCGCCTTGATCATGCCGGACGCCACCGAGGTATGGTCGATCGCCTCGTGCAAACGCGACAGGAAGGTATCGAACGTGATGCCCGAGTAGGTGAGCGCGACAACCGCGGCTCCGTACAGCGCCGAGAAATTCGCGATGATCGTCAGCAGCGGCAACACGATCGTCAGCGCGACCAGGCGGGGAAAGATCAGAACGCCGACGGGGTTGAGCCCGATGACCGTCAGCGCATCGATCTCCTCGCGCATCTTCATCGAGCCGATCTCGGCGGTGATCGCGCTTCCGGAGCGGCCAGCGATCATGATCGCCGTGAGAAGCACGCCGATCTCGCGCAGTTGCAGGATGCCCACAAGGTCGACGACAAAGATCTCGGCACCGAAATAGCGCAGCTGGAAGGCTCCCTGCTGCGCAATGATGGCACCGATCAGGAAGGACATCAGCATGATGATCGGCACCGCGCGGACGCCCATGTGGTCGATCTGGTTGACGACAGATGCAGGGGAAACGCCGCCACCGCGCCCAAGCTTCATCTGAGCACCCCGGACCGCCGATCCGAGGATATGCATGGCGGCTACTGCGTCGCCGGCCAGTTCGCTCACGAGCTTGCCCATCGGCGCAAAGATGCGTTCGAAGAGAGAGGCGCGCGGACCGGGTGATGCAGTTGGCGCCGGAGCCTTTTCGGGCAGGACTGCAATCAGCTCGTCGATCGCACCGTGCGCCCCCGACAGCGAGACCTCGCGTCCCTGCTCCTGCTTGGCACTGATGAGGCGACGGATCAGCCAGGCGCCAGCAGTATCGATCGCCTGTACGCCGGAAACGTCGATATCCACCCTTCCGCGCCCGGATGCCTTCTCGAGCCGCTCGAGCGTGCCGAGCACGTCCGATATGCTGTGGTTGCGCCAGTCACCCCGCGCGACGAATCGCTCGCCATCACCCCCGGGCATCGCTTCGGCTGCCATCTCGGCGATGCTGATTTCGAGGGACTGGGGCGGCACTGGCTTCTTTCGTCAATTGGCGCGGCAATGCCGATGACAGGTTGATCGGGTGAGACGAGCGGCAATATAACGTGGCCGTCTGGAAATACCACTTATGGGACGTTCAAAAGCATGCGCCGTAACCTTGAGGCCACAATAGAAGCCTTCCCGATTGCCGGCCTCTTCACGATCTCCCGCGGATCCAAGACCGAAGCCGAGGTCATCACCTGCTCGATCTCCGCCGACGGCTTGTCCGGCCGGGGCGAATGCGTCCCTTACCGGCGCTACGGCGAAACGGTGGAACAGGTCCTCGCTGACATCCTTGCGGTCAGGCCCGCGATCGCTGCGGGCGCGAACCGAATCGAGATCCAGTCGCTGATGAAGCCTGGCGCGGCGCGCAACGCCGTCGATTGCGCACTTTGGGACCTGGAGGCCAAGCTGACTGGAACCCCGGTCGCCGAAAGGCTCGGCGTCGTGCCGCATCCGATCACGACGGCCTTCACGCTGTCGCTCGCCGAACCGGATGCCATGGCCGCGGCGGCTGCGCACAACGCCCAGCGGCCGCTGCTCAAAGTCAAGCTGGGGACGACTGACGACACGTCCCGGATGCGGGCGGTGCGGGAGGCGGCACCGGCAAGCCGCATCATCGTCGATGCCAACGAGGGATGGACGGAGCAGAACCTCGAGGAGCATCTCCACGTCGCCCAGGAGATGCGAATCGACCTGATCGAACAACCCCTGCCTGCTGGAGAAGATGCGTTGCTGGCACGGACCCAAAGGCTGGTGCCCATCTGTGCCGACGAGAGCGTCCACGCCACCGCGGACCTTGTCGGCCTTCGCGACCGATACGATGCGGTGAACATCAAGCTTGACAAGACCGGCGGACTGACCGAGGCGCTGCACATGAAGGCGGAAGCCAGGCGGCTCGGTCTTGGGATCATGGTTGGCTGCATGGTCGGTACGTCGCTTGCAATGGCGCCGGCGGCACTGCTGGCGCAGGACGTCGACTATGCCGATCTCGACGGTCCGCTTCTGCTGGCCCGCGACCGGCAACCCGGTCTTGACTACGAAGGGTCGACGCTCTTTCCGCCGCCCTCGGCACTCTGGGGCTGAAGGCGCGCCGCCAGCGCAAGCAGCAACAGGCCGAGCACGGCGGTCAGGGCCATCGCCGGGTAACTCGCCACTCCGTAACTCCGGTAAAGGGCGCCGGAGAGAAATGTCGCCAACGCGAGGAAGGCGCCATTGTAGAAGAAATAGGTCCCTTGCATCGACGATTCCTGCTCCTCGCGGACGATCTCGACCAGTTTATGCTGAACACCGATATGCAGGAAGGTGAACGTGAAGGCGTGCGCCGACTGCAAAAGCAGATACCCCCAGAAACCGAGGGGCATTGGGAAGATCGCCCATCTGGCCACTGCGACAGCGCAGCCTAGTCGCATCATGGTCCAGGGCGACAGGTGCCTTGCAATGAAGGCGGACGCGAAGAAAACTGCGATCTCGGCAATCACTGCCGTGCTCCAGAGGATGCCGATCTCCATGCCATCGAAGCCGACCTGCTGCCAATGGATGGCGCCGAAGGCATAGAACATGGCGTGGCTTGCCTGGGCCACGGAGGCACCGATCATCAGCATATGCAGGTCGAGCCGTCCCATCGCTCCGAGGCGCCAATTGCGCAGGCCCGCAGAAGGGCGCCGCTTCCGGCCGATCCGGGGAGCAGCAAAGGCGGCCGCGATTGTCATCGCAAAGGCAAGGCAGGCGACGGTCGGAAGGACTCCTCCGCCCCAGATGCCGATGAGTTGCCCCATCAGCAGGCTCATGGCGACAAACCCGACCGATCCCCATACCCGCAGAGCCCCATACTGGAACCCCCAGCGCCGCACGCCGCTCACCGCAATCGAATCGACCACCGGGACATAGGCGGCGAAGAAGGCCGCCTGGAGCGCGTAGACGATGAGGACGGGCCAGAACCCAGTGACGGCAAACAGGGCAAGCGCCGTCATGAAGGAGAGCATGCCTGACCACATCAGTACCTTCGACCGTTCCTGGAGGCGGTCGGCGATGGCACCAACGATCGGAGCCGTGACGATGCGGACGATCATCGGGATCGCGAGGATCATGCCGATCTCGAACTCGCTGAACTTCAGCGTGTCGAGCCAGACCGGAAAATACGGGAGGATGATGCCGTTGACGCCGATCGGCGCCGCGAATGCGAGCGCGCAGCGCAGTTGGAAGTGCCGAGGCGGCGGCTCGGTCGCAGTGCCAGTGATCACGGGAGCAACAGGGAATCAGGTCCGGGATCACGACCCTAGCACGCGACCGCGTTCGATCCTGTGGCAGAAAGGCAATGCCCGACCAGAATGTCGCACCCGTCAGGCGGCCTTCATGTCGTTGAGGATTTCCGCCGGTACGGGCGAAGGCGCCGGGACGGTTACGAGACCGTGCCACTCGATCATCTCCATCGTCCCGTCCTGGTGCTCGGCGACGGCCGTACAGCTCTCCACCCAGTCGCCGGTGTTGATGTAGTGAATGCCGTCCATGTCCTCCATCACCGCATGATGGATGTGGCCGCAGATCACGCCGTCGACATTGTTGCGCCGCGCCTCGTCCGCCACCACCCGCTGGAACTCGCCGATGAAGTTGACGGCCTGCTTGACCTGCAGCTTTGCCCAGGCAGAGAAGGACCAGTACGGCATGCCGAGCCGCCGGCGGATCGCGGACAGGCCGATGTTGATGACGATCGCCGCATCATAGGCCCAGTCACCGAGATAGGCGAGAAGCCGCGCATTGCGGACCACCACGTCAAATTCGTCGCCGTGCAGCACCAGGTAGCGCTTTCCATCGCCCGCCTCGTGGATCAACCGTTCGGCAACCTCGATGCCGCCAAAATGGCTGCCGGGGAAGTCGCGCAGGAACTCGTCGTGATTGCCGGGGATGTAGACGATCCGCGTTCCCTTGCGGGCCTTGCGCAGCAGCTTCTGCACCACATCGTTGCACCCCTGCGGCCAGTGCCAGCTCCGCTTCAGGCGCCAGCCATCGACAATGTCACCGACCAGGATGATCGTGTCGGCCTCATGGTGGCGAAGGAAGTCGAGGAGCAGATCGGTCCGTGCCGCCTTGGAGCCGAGGTGGACGTCCGAAAGAAAGATGGTGCGGAAATGCCTTGTATTCGCCATCGCGGTCGATGTCCCCTGTCGTTGCGATCCGTGGCTTGCCTTTCAAAACCAGACTCGTGTTTCAGGAACATGGCACCTCCCGGCGCCATCCCGCCCTCCTCCCTGCCTGCGGAAATTACTGCTGTTCCGCCGCAACGATTGTTGTAAGGAATGCCTCACAACGCATTGGACTAAAGACGAATCCCGGAGGCGCCAGAGATGCAGGACGACGTAAAGGTGAACGGTACGAGCAAATCGGGCGACCTCGACGAGCAGGCCCTCTTCTTCCACCGTTACCCGCGCCCCGGCAAACTTGAGATCCAGCCGACCAAGCCGCTCGGCAACCAGCGCGACCTGGCGCTCGCCTATTCGCCCGGCGTCGCCGCCCCCTGCCTCGCCATCCGCGACGATCCGAACACCGCAGCCGACTATACGGCCCGATCCAATCTCGTCGCCGTCATCTCCAACGGCACGGCGGTTCTCGGCCTCGGCAATATCGGCCCGCTGGCGTCCAAGCCGGTGATGGAGGGCAAGGCCGTCCTGTTCAAGAAGTTCGCCGGCATCGACGTCTTCGACATCGAGATCGATGCCAACGAGATCGATCGCATGGTCTCGACCATCTCGGCGCTCGAGCCGACCTTCGGCGGCATCAACCTCGAGGACATCAAGTCGCCGGAGTGCTTCGAGGTCGAGCGCCAGCTTCGCGAAAAGATGAACATCCCGGTCTTCCACGATGACCAGCACGGCACGGCCATCATCGTCGCCGCGGCCATCCTGAACGGCCTGGAACTTGCCGGCAAGAACATCGCCGAGGTGAAGATCGTCGCCTCCGGTGCCGGTGCGGCGGCCCTTGCCTGCCTCAACCTGCTCGTCTCGCTCGGCGCCCGCAAGGAAAACATCTGGGTCCACGACATCGAAGGCCTCGTCTATCTCGGTCGCGAGACGCTGATGGACCAGTGGAAGGCGATCTATTGCCAGGAGAGCGATAAGCGCAGCCTGGACGAGAGCATCGAGGGTGCCGACGTGTTCCTCGGCCTCTCCGCCGCCGGCGTCCTGAAGCCGGAACTCTTGGCCAAGATGGCCGAGAAGCCGCTCATCATGGCGCTCGCCAACCCGACCCCGGAGATCATGCCGCAGCTCGCACGGGAAGCGCGTCCTGATGCGATGATCTGCACCGGGCGCTCGGATTTTCCAAACCAGGTGAACAACGTCATCTGTTTCCCCTATATTTTCAGGGGTGCACTCGACTGCGGCGCCCGTACCATCAACGAGGAGATGAAGATGGCCGCCGTCCAGGCCATCGCTGCGCTGGCGCGCGAGGAGGTCTCGGACGTCGCGGCCCGCGCCTATAGCGGCGAGACCCCCGTCTTCGGCCCCGACTATCTCATCCCCTCGCCCTTCGACCCGCGTCTCATCCTGCGCATCGCGCCGGCCGTCGCGAAGGCCGCGGCTGAAACGGGCGTGGCCTCGCGGCCGATCCAGGATTTCGACGCCTATCTCGACCAGTTGAACCGCTTCGTCTGGCGCTCCGGTTTCGTCATGAAGCCGATCTTCAGCGCCGCAAAGAGCGCCGAGAAGAACCGCGTCATCTTCGCCGAGGGCGAGGATGAGCGCGTGCTGCGCGCCGCGCAGGTTCTGCTCGAAGATCGCACCGCGCGGCCGATCTTGATCGGTCGCCCGAGCGTCATCGAGGCGCGCCTGAAACGCTTCGGCATCCGCATCCGCCCGAACGTTGATTTCGAGGTGGTCAACCCGGAAGACGATCCGCGCTACCGCGACTATGTCGACGACTACTTCTCTCTCGTGGGCCGTGCGGGGGTCAATCCGGAAGCTGCCCGTACCGTCGTCCGCACCAACACGACCGTGATCGGTGCCCTTGCCGTTCGTCGTGGCGAGGCTGACGCGCTCATCTGCGGTGTCGAAGGTCGCTTCGACAAGCACCTGCGTGACGTCAACCAGATCATCGGCAAGCGCACGGGCGTTCACGCCTTTTCCGGTATGAGTCTGCTGATCTCCCAGCGCGGTGCGATCTTCTTCACCGACACCTTCGTCACCTACAATCCGTCTGCCGCGGAGATCGCCGAAATGACGATCCTGGCTGCGCAGGAAATCCGCCGCTTCGGGATTACGCCGAAGGCGGCACTGATCAGCCATTCCAACTTCGGCTCACGCCATTCCGAAAGTGCGGCGAAGATGCGAGAGGCCCTGGCTCTCCTTCGTGAGCAGGCGCCGGAATTGGAAGTGGATGGCGAGATGCAGGGAGGATCGGCGCTGTCGGAGCCGCTGCGCAAGCGCGCCATGCCGGACAGCACCCTCACCGGTGAAGCCAACCTCCTCGTCTTCCCGAATCTCGATGCGGCCAACATCTCACTCGGGATCGTCAGGACCATGATGGATGCGCTGCATGTCGGCCCCATACTCCTCGGCGCCGCACTGCCCGCGCATATCCTGTCGACATCCGTCACCTCGCGCGGCGTCGTCAATATGGCTGCGCTGGCGGTGGTCGAAGCCTCGCAGGGCTGACCCCCGTCGACTGTTATGACAATCTCAACCGGCGATGTGGATGATTGCCGGGAGAGATCGCTTCGACAGGAGGAGGCATGTTCCTTCGCCTTACCATCACGGCCGCACTGCTGTTCGTTCCACTGACGGCTACGGCCGAGACGCCGGACATCTGCCGGACGCTGCAGAGGCGGCTTGCGACGCTGCCGCAAGTGATCGGAAGCACGGCGGAGGTACGTCGGCACGCCGAGGCGCTGCGCTATCATGATGACGAAATCCGTCACTTGCGGACGGAAATGCGGCGCGCGCGCTGCGGCGGCAGCATCGTCACAATCGGCCAGCAGAACGACCTCTGCGCCGACCTCGCAGTCGCCCTGCGGGAGATGGAGACGGCGCGGGATGCCATCGCAGCACAGCGGTCGGCGGCTCAACGCATCCTGCGCCCGAGCGGAGAGCGCAACGCGGTTCTCGCAGCGCTAAAGGAAAATGGCTGCCAGCCTGATGCAGTCCTGGAGCCGGTCCCCGTTTCCGCCGACCCTGCCCCCGCCATTCACGACGAGGGATCAGTGAGACCCTATTCCAGCATCACGACCCTGTCCCCGGACGCCGGACGCACCTCCTCGCCCGCCGCCGAGGCGATCGCGGCGCCACCGCCCCCCGAGCGGCCCTATGACGCGTCGAAGCCGGTGCGAACCGTAGGCCCGGTGTTTCTTCCCGACGAGGATCGGATCGACCTCGCCAATCCCGCAAAGGACGGGGCGCAGCCAAGGCAATAAATGGAACCCTCAGCCCGATGCGCTGACGGGAAAATAGCGGACATAGGCGAAGGCACTGCCATCCGGCGACCAGTTGGGAGAGTTCAACGTCCCCTGCCCGCCAAAGAGCTCGAACAGGGTTTCGGCATTGCCGCCATCGACATCCATCATCCGGATTCGGACCGGCTTGTCTCGCGGATGGTCGAAAACTTCCGGATCGTAGGAGAGGAAAATGATCCTGTCACCGTCCGGTGACGGATGCGGGAACCAGTCGCCATAGGCGCTCTCGGTGATCCTCTCGGCCGCGCCTCCCTCAGCCGGCACCCGCCAGATCTGCATCAGGCCGCTGCGGCTGGAGTTGAAGTAAATCCAGCGGCCATCCGGTGAATAGTCTGGCCCGTCATTGCGCCCTTCGCCGAAGGTCAGCCGGCACTCTTCCCCGCCTTCCATGTCGATCGTGTAGATGTCGAAGAGGTCGTCCCTGATCCCGCAATAGGCGAATTTCCGTCCGTCAGGCGACCAGCCATGCCAGTAGGAGGGAAGGTTTCGTGTCACCAGCCGCGGCTCGCCCCCGGCAGCCGGGAGCACGTAGATGGCCGACTGTCCGAACTCGGCCTTGTCAGAGATTGCGATCAGCGAACCATCCGGGCAGATGCCGTGATCGTTGTTGCACTGGCGGGCGAAGCCGGTGTCGACCAGTTGCGGGCGCATGCTGCCATCGATCGCCAGCGTGTAGATCAGTCCCTCGCTATTGAGAAGCAGGTAACGCCCGCAGGGCGACCAGTTCGGCGCTTCGAACAGCGCCTCCGTCTGCCAGACCACACGGCTCTGGCGGGTGGCGAGGTCAAACGTCTCGATGGAGCTGCGAACCATCTACCGGTCCCGGAAACGGTTGGTGATCGGGTAGCGCCGGTCACGGCCGAAGTTCTTCTTCGTGATCTTCACGCCGGGCGCCGATTGCCGCCGCTTGTATTCCGCCAGGTAGAGCAGGTGCTCCACCCGGTGCACGGTTGCCAGATCATGGCCGCGCGCGACGATCTCCTCGACCGACATTTCCTGCTCCACCAGGCATTCTAGGATGTCGTCGAGCACGGGATAGGGCGGCAAGGAATCCTGGTCGGTCTGGTTGGGCCGCAGTTCCGCTGACGGTGCCTTGGCGATGATGTTCTGCGGGATGACCTCGCCACTTGGTCCGAGCACGTTCGGCGGCATGTACTTGTTGCGCCAGTCGGCGATCGCATAGACCTGCATCTTGTAGAGGTCCTTGATCGGGTTGAAGCCACCGTTCATGTCGCCGTAAAGCGTCGCATAACCGACCGACATTTCCGATTTGTTGCCGGTCGTCACCACCATGGAGCCGAACTTGTTGGAGATCGCCATGAGGATCGTGCCGCGGGTCCGGCTCTGGAGGTTCTCCTCAGTGATCCCCTCGTCCGTTCCCTCGAAGAGCTCAGCGAGCGACGACAGGAAACCCTCGACCGGCTCGGAGATCGGCACGATGTCATAGCGTGTTCCGAGCGCCCTGGCGCAATCGGCGGCATCCTTCAGCGATTCGTCGGAGGTGTAGCGATAAGGCAGCATGACGCAGCGCACCCGCTCCTCGCCCAGCGCATCGACGGCAATCGCCGCGCAGACGGCGGAATCGATGCCGCCGGAAAGGCCGAGGACCACGGACTTGAAACCGTTCTTGTTAACATAGTCCCGGAAGCCGAGGACGCAGGCGCGATAGTCCGCTTCCTCCTTTTCCGGCAGGCGTGCCATCGGACCGTTCGTACAGCGCCATCCATCCGGCCCGCCGCGCCAGTCGGTGACGGTGATTGCAGACTCAAACTGGCTCATCTGGAATGCCAGCGTCCTGTCGGCATTGAAGCCGAAGCTTGCGCCGTCGAAGACAAGCTCATCTTGGCCGCCCAACTGGTTGGCGTAGATCATCGGCAGCCCGGTCTCGATCACCTGCTTCAGCACCACCTGGTGGCGCACATCCACCTTGCCGCGATAGTAGGGCGAACCATTCGGTGACAGCAGGATCTCAGCCCCGCTCTCGGCGAGCGTTTCGCAGACGCCAAGATCGCCCCAGATATCCTCGCAGATCGGAATGCCGAGGCGGATGCCGCGGAAGTTTACCGGCCCCGGCATCTCGCCAGCTACGAACACCCGCTTCTCGTCAAACTCGCCATAGTTCGGCAGGTCGACCTTGTCGCGAACGGCGAGGATCCGGCCCTCGTCCAGCACCGCGATAGAATTATGCCGTCCGCGCTCTCCCTGCCGCGGGAAACCCATGACAAGGCCCGGTCCGCCATCGGCCGTGTCCGCAGCCAGCGCCTCGACCGCCTGAAGGCAGGCTTTGAGGAAGGCGGGCTTCAACACCAGGTCTTCCGGCGGGTAGCCGGAGATGAAGAGCTCGGTGAAAATCACCAGGTCGGCGCCCTCGCGCGCGGCGTCGGCCCTTGCCTCGCGTGCCTTTGCAAGGTTCTGGACCACGTCTCCCACGGTCGGGTTGATCTGGGCGATGGCGATACGCATGGCGCGGGTTTCGGGATTTTTCTGGGTCATGTGCGAGATCTACCGCAGCCTCGGAAACTGAGCAACGGCGACGCCCGGCCGATCGTCGAAGACCACATGCAACCTTGTCGCCTTCAACGGGTTCACCTCTCGTTCATGACAGTTATGTGACGGCTTCATGACAAGACTTAGCATGGAGTACGAGTGTGGACGAAGCCGCCGAGTATGGAGATCTGCCGAAGAAGGATATTGGCCGCGTCTCGCCCGCGCTTCATCATGGCGCGACCATTCTCCTTCTCCTGATGCTGTCTGTCGCGCTTGTGGCAGGAGTCGAATCGCTGGCCGGGCGGCCCCTTCACAGGATTCCCCAGTTCCTTTTTTCGATGCCTGGGCTGACGACAGTCGCCGGCATCTTCATGATCGCGCTGGGCCTCGACGTGCTGATGGGTCGCGCCTTCCGTTTCCATGCTTCTCATTGCTCCCGCCGCACTCGCGCTCGCTTTCCTATCCGGCGAAAAGCAGCAATATCTCTCCGATCCGCTCTATCCGTCCGACCTCCTCTTTGCCCGCCAGATCAAGGAACTCCTGCCGGTCATGGCGAGTGCCCAGCCGTTGATGGCAGTTACGCTAGGCCTTGTGACAGTGCTGGTGCTGGCACTCGTTGTTTACTGCGGCTTCTTCGCCTGGAACCGCTTTCCGAAGCTCTCCTCCCGCGCGCGCCTGTTTCGCCTGGTCTTCTCTCTGCCGTTCCTCGTCGGCTTTACGCCCATGATGGAATATACCGACCATTCCTGGCTGCGCGACCGGCTGAAGATCCGGCCGATGATGTGGGACCAGGCTGCAAACTACAGGCATAACGGCTTCCTCGTCGCATTTGCCTTCAATGCGCCCATGGCGAAGGTTTCGGCTCCGAAAGGATATGACGCAGCGGCGATCGCACAGGTGGAACTGGACCGGGACGTCATTCCCGCCTCCCCGGTGGCAGACCGGAGTCAGCCTGCGGATGTCATTGTGGTTATGAGCGAATCGCTCTGGGATCCGACGAGGATGCCGGGGGTGGAGTTCATGGCCGATCCGATGCCGACCATTCGCCAAACTCAGGCCGGCAATGTCTTCTCCCCGGAATTCGGCGGAATGACTGCCAATGTCGAGTTCGAGGCACTGACGGGCTTCTCGAACGCCTTCCTCCCCTATGGCAGCATCCCCTACCAGCAGTATATCCGCCGCCCGCTTCCGTCGCTTGCGAGGTTCTTCCGCGACAAGGGCTACGAAGCGGTCGCCCTTCACCCCTTCGAGGGCTGGTTCTGGAATCGTGAGAATGTCTACCGACATCTCGGCTTCGATCGTTTCCTTGCGCAGGATGCGCTTCCGGAGTTGGAAAAGCGCGGCCGCTTCGCGTCCGACGAAGCCCTGATCGACCAGATCATGCGTATCGGTGACGAAAGCGCCGCGCCGCTCTTCCTGTTTGCCGTTACCCTGCAGGGGCACGGCCCCTATGAAGCGACACGCTATCCTTCCGAAAACGTCGAACTTGCCAGCACGCTCTCCGTCGCAGCAACGCAGCAGGTAGGCACCTATGCCGAGGGTGTCCGGGAAGCGGATGCGAGTCTGACACGGCTGATGGAGTGGGCGAAGAAGCGTCCACGCGAGACCATCATCGTCCTTTTCGGCGATCATCTTCCGCCGCTCGGGAAAGCCTTCGTCGAAAGCGGCTATATGGAGGATGCCGTCGCCGCCCGACGCGCGCCTCTGCCGGTTATGCTCAAGGAACACGAGACGCCGCTGATCGTCTGGTCGTCGAAGAAGGGGCCGAGAAAGGACCTCGGGACGATCAGTCCAGCGCTTCTCCCCCACCAGATCGTAACGTCCGCCGGCCTGAGCGATCCCTTCTACACCGGCTTCCTCGGAAAGATCGCCGCGCACTACTCGGTGATCGACCGCTACATGCTGGTGGATGCCGAGGGTTCGGCGCACCCCGGCTGGCAGGATGGACGGAAGGCGGCACCTCCTCCCCTCCAGGAATACCGGCTGCTGCAACACGACATGATCTTCGGCGACCAATTCTCCCGCGAACGCTTCTTTCCCGGCCTTCAAGGCGACGAAGCGGAGGCGGGCGAGCCCGTGGCTGCCCTGCCTCAGTCGCCCCGACTGCCGGGATAGCGCGGGCGCCCGTCATCAGGCAGGTCATAGAAAACAGCCTTGTCATCACAGAAGATGTGGCAGCCCATCGTTAGGCTGCTCGGCTGGTCGAAAGCACCGGCGAGAACCGAAATGTCGTCAGCATCATCCTCTTGCCAGAACAGGGCCGAACCGCAGGTCGCGCAGAAGCCGCGCCGAGCCTGGTCGCTTGCGCGATACCACCGCACGCCGTCTTCTCCCGCGATCCTGAGGTTGGCGACCTTCAGCCTGGTGGCCGTGTAGTAGAGGCCGGTCTGGCGTCGGCATTGCGAGCAGTGACATGCGGTCAGGTCCTCCAGCGGCCCTGATGTGACGAATGACACCGCCCCGGATAGGCACCGTCCACTGTTCTCCAGCATGATATCGTTCCTCCTCGGTGCAGGGCGTAGATGACCGGAACCTCGTGCTCAAACGCATTCCGTTGACGGTAAGCATCAGCGAGACGCGAAAAAGCCGCCGGATCGCTCCGGCGGCTTTTCAATTCGAGGCACTGTACGCTTACTGGTTGGACGCGACTGGCTTCACCAGCGGCGTGATCCGGCGGATCGTGACGCGGCGGTTTTCCTGCTCCGGTCCTTCCGTCCTGATCTTCAGGTAGCGCTCGCCATAACCCTGCGTCGTCAGGTTCTCCGGCGGGATGCCGAATGCATCCGTCAGGACCACGGCGACCGATTCGGCACGCTCATCGGACAGGATGAGATTGCTTTCATCCGACCCGACTGCATCGGTGTGTCCCTCGATAAGGAAGGTCTCGGCCGGATTGTCGTCGAGGATCTTCTTCATCGCATCGGCGACCTTGCGGAGCGACGTCGCCTGGTTCATCGGGATTTCGGCGCTGCCGGTGGCGAACTTGATCGTGTCGAGATCGATACGGCGGGCCTTGTCGCGGATACGGGCAGAGTAGCGGACCTCATCGATCGAGTAGACGCGTTCTACGCGCTCGACAGGCGGCAGTTCCAGGAACTCGTAATAGTCACGATCCGGGTCGCTGGAGGTGTCGATGATATATTCGCTCACCGGCACCGTCAGGCGCATCGGCGGCAGTTCCCGGCCGGGATCGCGCCACACATACTCCTCCTCCTCGTAGAGCTCGGGAGCGTAGTAGAGCACGTATTCCTCGCCATCGATGATACGCGACCGCTGGACAACGACGCCATAGCTGTTGCGGATCGTGACGACCTGCACACCGCCAGGACGCTCGACGACCTCGCGATAGAGCTCACCCGGCAGACGCTCGTAATAGACGTCGCCGCCATCGCGATAGAAGCGCTGCGAATCGTCGCCACGAACGAAAGTCCGATTGTCGATCGAGATGATGAACCGCGGAGCATCGTCACGGTCTCGACGATCGCTGTCACGCCGGCCGTCGCCGTCGCGATAGGTCCATCCATCGATCCGACGATATTCCGGCGCGCTCTCGATCCGCTCGCCCTCGAAGGAGGTGGCGGCGCGGATCTCGACCGATTGCGGCTGCAAGGGCGCCTGCGCCTCCGCGTCCGACGTCGGCGGTGCGACCGGCTCGGCCGACTGCGCCTGTACCGGGGCCTGCGCGTCGGCAGCCGGAGCCTCCGTCGTCGTGGTCGTCGTGGTTGTCGTCGTGGTGGTGGTTGTGGTTTCCTTCTGGCTGTCAAGGATGGCAGCGCCATTCTCGACCGGCAGCACGACAGTCTCGCCTTCCTCGGCCGCGGCCGGATCCTCGGCCAGTTGCTGGGCGCGCTCAACCTGCTCGGGCGTCGTTGCGACCGCAGGCTCGGTAGTCTGGGCAGCCGGGTCAGCCGTCGGAGCTGCTGCCGCATCGGCATCGGTGGCACCCCCCTCGGCTGGCGCAGGCGCTTCGCCGGTGGCAGGTGTCTCAGCGCTCGGTGCGATCGCGTCGGCTGGCTGTTCTTCGGCTGGAGCCTCTTCAGCAGACGGCGCCTCCGCTGGAGCTTCTTCGGCCGGAGCTTCTTCGGCAGGGGCAGCGTCCGTGGCAGGCGCCTCTTCAGCACTCGGAGCCGGCTCAGCAGGCGCTTCTTCCGCCGCAGGGCTTTCGCTCGTAGTCGGCGCGCTTTCTTCCGCCGGAGCTTCCCCGGCTGGCTGCTCTTCGGGCTGCGGCGCTGTCTCAGCAGCCGGTGCTTCCTCAGCAGCGGGCGCCTCCGGTTCCGGTGCAGGCGTAGCTTCGGGCGCCTCGGCTTCCGGTTCAGCAGGAGCTTCGGGCTCTGGTGCCGGTTCAGGTGCTGGCTCCGGCTCGGGTTCCGGTTCAGGGGCTACTTCGGGTTCTGGTTCTGGTTCCGGTTCTGGTTCCGGCTGCACTTCAGCCGGTGCTTCCTGTTGAGACTCCGGCGCAGGTTCAGGCGCGGGCTCGGCAGGTGGCTCCTCGGCGGGCGGCTCTTCGGCCGGAGGCTCCTCGGCAGGCGCCTCCTCCTGAGGCTGTTCCTCTTCCGGTGCCGGGGTTCCGTCGGGCAGGATCAATCTCTGTTGAACCTTGATGACGTCGCCTTCTGCTTCAGCGCTGAGAGGTGCCTTCAGCATCACGGCACCGGCCGGCTGAATCATCAGCGGCAGCGACACGAGCGGCGCTGCAACGCTGGCGAACAGTCTGGATTTGATGGACATCGAATTCTCCTCGACTTGGGATTGTCGTCCCTTCTTCACGCGTCCTTATGCCGGACGTCGTACGCAATGGTGCGGGCGCTCAACGGGGCGTCACGCGTTTTGTTCCCTGAAGCTTGCCCTCACCGCGCTGAACCTTCGGTGAATGGACATCTGGTTCGCATCTAGCTTTGCTTAACCGTCTGGAGGTGATGGACCTGCACGTAAAATGCCGTTGCAATTCCCGAGCAGCCGGTATCTAAAAATCTGCAGCTGGAGTGAGAGCTCCGCTTCTGGCGCGGATAAGAGCAATCCAACAACCGCGCCGGCCGCCAACAGAGAGGATCATCATGCGCATTGCACCACGTTTTCTTGCTGCCGCTTCGATTGCAGCATTCGCCCTTTTCGCCGGTTCTGCCTCGGCTCAGGAAAAGATCGTCATCGCGTCCGAGGGAGCCTATCCGCCCTTCAACAGCCTTGAGACCGACGGAACACTGACCGGCTTCGATATCGACATCGCCAAGGCTCTGTGTGAGGAAATGAAGGCGGAGTGCGAACTCGTGACCAATGACTGGGACGGCATGATCCCGGCGCTGCAGGCCAAGAAGTTCGACGCCATCATCGCCTCGATGTCGATCACGCCGGAGAGGCTCCAGCAGGTCGACTTCTCGAAGAAGTACTACAACACCGGGCCGGCGATCGCGGTCCCGAAGGACACCGACATCACCGATCTGGAAGGCCTGAAGGGCAAGACGCTCGGCGCCCAGACCTCGACCACCCATGCGAACTACGCCGAAAAGCACATGCCGGACTCCGACCTGAAGCTTTATCCGACGGCTGACGAGTACAAGCTCGACATCCAGAACGGCCGGATCGATGCGGTGATCGATGATGTGGTCGTGCTCTCGGAATGGGTGAAGTCCGAGGACGGCGCTTGCTGCAAGATCTTGACGCCGCTGACGCCTGACGTGGAGATCAACGGCGAAGGCGCCGGCATCGCCGTCCGCAAGGGCGATCCCCTGGCTGACAAGTTCACCGCCGCCATCGCCGCGATCCGCGAGAACGGCAAGTACAAGGAAATCAACGACAAGTACTTTGATTTCGACGTCTACGGCGACTGAGGCATTCTCCAACCGTAAAGATCGGCGGATGGGTTGCCCTTCCGCCGATTTTCTTTTTTAACAGAGCAACGATAACAAGCGGCCAAGCCGCAAGGGGAAAGCAGTTTATGAGCGGATGGCTCTCCGCCCTCGCCACGGCGCTGGATCCGCTCTGCGGGCCGGTCGGCATCTTCACGCTCCTGGCTGGCGACGGCCTTGTCAGTTGCGGAGCAAGTGGCTGGGGCGACGAGATCGCCTTCGGCGTCAAGGTGACGGTCACTCTCGCGATCGCCACGCTTCCCATTGGACTCCTGCTCGGCTTCCTGATCGCGCTCGCGGCGCAGTCCGAAGACAAGTTGCTGCGCGCCGCAGTCGGCATATACACGACGATCTTCCGGGGCCTTCCCGAACTGCTGACACTCTTCATCGTCTATTACGGCCTGCAATTGCTGATCCAGTCCATCCTCGGCTGGATGGGCATCGAGCAGCGCATCGAGATCAACGCCTTCCTTGCCGGCATGATCGCGCTGGCCGTGGTGTTTTCCTCCTACGCGTCGGAAGTGCTTCTCTCGGCATTCCGCGCCATCCCGAGGGGGCAGTATGAGGCGGGGGACGCGCTCGGCCTGCACCGGTCGAGGACGATGGCGCTGGTGATCCTTCCGCAGCTCATCCGCATCGCCCTGCCGGGCCTCGGCAATCTCTGGATGATCCTCCTGAAGGACACCGCCTATGTCTCGATCATCGGCCTGTCGGATATCGTCCGCCAGACCAGTGTTGCGGCCCGGGTCAGCAAGGAGGCCTTCTTCTTCTATTTCCTGGCTTGCCTGCTCTATCTCGCGCTGGCGATCATCTCCTCCTTTGGCCTCAGCTTCATCGAGCGCTGGTCCCGCCGCGGCGAGGTTCGCCGATGACCTATGCTCAGGAGCTCATTGCCGCGCGCCCGGCGCCGCCCGCCCCCCGCAAGCCCCTTACGGCGACGCGCATTCTGGCCCTCGTGATCCTGGGTCTCTGGGCCGTCCTCGCCCTCGCCATGCTGGCACTGGTGGTGACGGGCTGGGACGAGGCGAAGTTCCTCCGCTACGGCCCACGTTATCTTTCCGGTCTCTGGACGACGGTAACGCTGGTCGGCCAGGCGGTTATTCTCGGCGCCATCCTCTCTCTGCCGCTCGCCTTTGCGCGGATGTCGAACAATCGCGTCATCGGCGGCATCGCCTATTCCTATGTCTATGTCTTCCGCGGCACCCCGCTGCTGGCCCAGCTCTTCCTCATCTATTACGGCCTCGGCAGTTTCCGGCCGCAACTGGAAGCCGTCGGCCTCTGGTGGTTCTTCCGAGAGGCATGGTATTGCGGGCTTCTGTCGCTCACCCTCAACACCGCCGCCTACCAGGCGGAGATCCTGCGCGGTGCGATCGAGAGCGTGCCCCGTGGCCAGCATGAGGGTGCCGCGGCACTCGGGCTTCCAAAGAGCGTGGCGCTCCGCAAGATCATCCTGCCGCAGGCGCTGATCGTCGCACTTCGACCCTACGGGAATGAGGTCATCCTGCTGATCAAGGGCTCGGCCGTCGTCGCCATCGTCACGGTCTACGACCTGATGGGCGAGACCCGTTACGCCTTCTCGCGGACATTCGACTACCAGACCTATCTCTGGGCAGCGATCTTCTATCTCGCTATCGTCGAGACGCTTCGGCACGTATGGGCCTGGCTGGAGGCCCGCCTCACCCGTCACCTGAAGCGATAGCTTGCCGGAACTTGCGGGGGCAAAGTTTCTAGCGACGCACCCCTAAAGACTTCGTTAACCGCACCATGTTCCCCTGTGGATGACGCTACTGCGTCGTCAACCAAGAGCGGGAACCAACATGAACGCGGAAATGGAAATGATGCTGAAGGGCTACGGCCTGACGACCGCCCAGATCTTCTATCGCATGCCCGATCACCCGACCCTCCTCCAGAGCTATGTCTGGCAGAACTACGACCTCGCGCCCGACTTCCCGGAGATGAAGGGCTTTCTGAAATTTTGGGAGGAGAAGCTGGATGGCCCGCTGCACTCGGTGCGTTACGTTCATCGGAAGATGATTTCGGCCAGCGAATGGCGCGCGCTCCAGGGCGAGTTCATCCTGCATTAGGGCTGCGCCCTCAGACATGCACTTCGCCGTGGGCGAGCTCGCCGTCGTCGGAGGCATGGTGAAGCGATGCGTAGAAGACGAACGCATAGAAGCAGCCAACGACGGCGATGACGCTCCAGCCGGGAAACGGGCCGAACGCCGCGTTCGCCACCGCATCTCGCCATGAGAAGACCACATCGGCCTCCGTCTCGTCCGGAAGCAGCTTCGGCGTCGAGATCTTCAGCATCCAGGCGAGGAGCAGGATCAGGTACATCCAGCAGTAGTTTCGCCTGATCCGACGAAAGAGCGCGTCTCGATAGCTGACCAGGAAGCATGGTGTCCGCAGGCTTTTGGCGATCGCCTCCGCCCAATCCGGCTTGAGGTCCGCCTGCGAAAAGAGCGCCTGCGCGAAATAGTGCCGCTCCAGCTTTCTCACCCGCGCCCGGTATACGTCGAAGAACCGGTAGCGCCGCGCCTCGATCAGCAGCAGAAGCGATACCAGCAGCATGCCGAAGAGAACGACGCCATGGTGGGCGGTCGGCGTCGACAGCGATACCGACAGCAGCGCGGCCACGACGGTGATTGCCCAGTTGGTCGTCCGGTCGATGCGGTCGCGCCAGCTCGTCATCCGCCCCATCTCGCCGCGATAGTAGTGGATGATCATGTTGGCCTTCTCAGCCGAGGTGATCGGCAGCGAAGGTGCTCGCCGCTCTATGTTCTCCTCCAGGGCCGTCTGGACCGGATTGACTGCCATCGTCCTTCTCCCGCTCGCGCCACCTGCGAGCCACTCCGAAGAGATGAACGATCCTGCTGCGGTCTGCGTTCCGCAGCGATTGCCAAAGGTCCCTATCCCGCCTAAAGCGGGCGGCAACGACGGAGAAAACCGATGAAGAAGATCGACGAGGAAGCGCTGGCCGAAGCCTATAACCGGGCCCTTGCGCTGGAAAAGGCCGGCGACGTCGAAGCGGCCGTCGCCGCCTACCAGGAAGTTCTTGCCATCGATCCGGAAGACCATGGTGGGGCCGCGGTGCGCATCGCCGCACTCGGCCGGGGCGAGGCTCCGCCGAAGGCTCCCGACGCCTACGTGGAGACGCTCTTCGACCAGCATGCCGAAAGCTTCGAGGACATTCTCGTCGAGCAACTCGGCTATGCGGTCCCTGTCCTTGTTCGCCAGCGCCTCCAGGAACTCAACCTCGGCCCCTTCAAGCGCATGCTCGATCTCGGCTGCGGCACTGGCCTGACCGGCGGAACGCTGCGCGACATGGTGGACGATATCACCGGTGTCGACATCTCGGAGAACATGGTGGAGATCGCCCACGAGAAGGATCTCTACGAAACGCTCTATGTCGCCGAGGTGGAGGATTTTCTCGAGGACAATGACGACGAGCCCTTCGACCTGATCACCGCGACCGATGTCCTGCCCTATCTGGGCGCGCTCGAGCCGCTCTTCTTCGGCGCTGCCGAAAACATGGTGCCCGGTGGCATCTTCATCTTCTCGTCAGAAACGCTCCCGGCGTCTGACGGGCGAAGCTACATCGTCGGCCCGCACCAGCGCTTCCTGCATTCCGAGGCGTATATCCGGACACGTCTGGCCGAAACCGGTTTCGATCTCGTCGAGATTACCGAGATCAATGTCCGGATGCAGGACGGACAACCCAGCCCGGGCCATCTGGTCATCGCCAGGCGCAGAGGATAGGGTCTCCGCCGGGAGGACCCCATGACGCCACAGCGCTACCTTCTCGCCCAGGCCTACAACAATGCCTGGGCCAATCACCGGCTGATGAACGCCTGCCGCATGCTTTCACCGGAGGAACTTGCCGCACCGCGGACGGGCTTCTTTCCCTCCATCATCCACACGCTCAACCACATCCTCACGGTCGACTGGCTCTACATCAGCGCGCTGGAAGGCCAGTGTGTCGGGGCCGCCGCCTTCGACCCGGAGATTCCCTTCCCCCGCATCCTCGACCTCGAACGCGAGCAGCGGGCCGCCGATCGCAGGCTGATCGACCACTGTCGCCAGCTTGACCGCGATACGCTCGCAGCCGAGGTGCTTATCCCGCGGGAAAGCCATGTCCAGGTCGAGCGGGCGGACCGCATCCTGCTGCACCTCTTCCAGCACCAGATCCATCACCGGGGCCAGGTGCATGCCATGCTGTCGGGCACTTCCGTCCGGCCGCCCCAGCTCGACGAATTCTTTCCCGCCGATCCGGCCGAACAGGCATTGCGCCGGCAGGATTTTGCCGAACTCGGCTTCACCGAAAACCTCATCTGGATCTGACCATGCTCTATTTCGTCCTCAAGTCACTCCACATCATCTCCGACATCGTCTGGGTCGGCGGGATGCTGGTCAACGCCTTCGTCATCGCCATGGTCCCGCCAACGATCCGCACCGGCGTCATTGCCGCCGTCCGCCCGTTCGACCGCAGGATCACGACGGTTGCCGAGGGCGGTGCATGGCTCTTCGGCATCATCCTGGCCATCTGGTACGGCTGGTA
This sequence comes from Pseudorhizobium banfieldiae, assembly GCF_000967425.1. NCBI lineage: Bacteria > Pseudomonadati > Pseudomonadota > Alphaproteobacteria > Hyphomicrobiales > Rhizobiaceae > Pseudorhizobium > Pseudorhizobium banfieldiae. The sequence goes on along the minus strand of NZ_FO082820.1, from coordinate 1,638,097 downwards.
CGCGACCGGCTGGTTCGGCTTCAAGCTCCTCATCGTCGTGATGCTGTCGGCACTGCACGGCATGCAGGCGGCCTGGCTGCGGCGCATGGAAGCCGATCCGCATCTCGATCCCCCGGCTTTCGTGCGGGTGGGGATGCCGATCGTACTCGTGTCTGTCGTCGCGATCGTGCTTCTGGCGGTCGTCAAGCCGTTCTAGCCATTGAGGCTCTGCAGGGTTTCCGCTACGTCTCAAGGATCAATCAGTTGAGGAGGACGACATGGCGAAGGTGGCATTCATCGGTCTGGGCGTAATGGGTTTCCCGATGGCCGGGCATCTCAAGGAAAAGGGCGGCCACGACGTCACTGTCTACAACCGCACCGCAGCCAAGGCCGAGGAATGGACGAAGAAGCATGGTGGCCGCTCCGCCGCTACTCCCGCCGAAGCCGCCAGGGATGCCGACTTCGTCTTCACCTGCGTCGGCAATGATGACGACCTCCGCTCCGTCACGCTCGGAGATACCGGCGCAATTGCCGGCATGAAGGCTGGCGCCATTCTGATCGACAACACCACTGCCAGCGCCGAAGTCGCCCGCGAGCTTGCCGATGCCGCCAAGGCCAAGGGCATCGACTTCATCGACGCACCCGTCTCCGGCGGCCAGGCAGGCGCGGAGAATGGCGTCCTCACGGTCATGTGTGGCGGCGACCAGGGGGTCTTCGATCGTGCCAAGCCGGTGATCGAAGCCTATGCCCGCATGGTCGGACTGATGGGGCCGGTCGGGGCCGGCCAGCTCACCAAGATGATCAACCAGATCTGCATTGCCGGGCTCGTCCAGGGTCTTGCCGAGGGGATTCACTTCGGCAAGAAGGCCGGACTGGACATCGAGAAGGTCGTCGACGTCATCTCCAAGGGCGCGGCGGGCTCCTGGCAAATGGAGAACCGGCACAAGACCATGAACCAGGGCAAGTACGACTTCGGCTTTGCCGTCGACTGGATGCGCAAGGACCTCGGCATCGTCCTCGCGGAAGCACGTCGCAACGGCGCCAAGCTGCCAGTCACCGCCCTCGTCGACCAGTTCTACGGCGACGTCCAGTCCATGGGCGGAAACCGGTGGGACACGTCGTCGCTTCTCGCGCGTCTGGAAAAATGACCCTCACGCCATCCTCATCCGCCGAGGAGATCGTTGCGCATCTGAAATCGCTGCGCAATGAGGCCAATATTGCCGGCATGGCCCGCTACGGGATCGACACCTCGACCGCGCTCGGGATCACGACCCCGCAGATGCAGGCGGTCGGCCGGCAGGTGAAACGAAACCATGAACGCGCGCTCGAGCTCTGGCGGACTGGTCTGCGCGACGCCCGAATGGCTGCAATCCTCACCGCTGACCCTGCCCGGCTGACGAAGGAAGACGCATGGGCCTGGGCAGGCGACTTCAATTCCTGGGAAATCGTCGACACTGCGGCCGACCTCTTCACGCAGACGACGTTCTGGCGGGACCTGATTCCCGAGTTCGCCGCGGACGGTCGCGAATATGTACGTCGAACCGCCTTCGCGATGATCGCCGGCGCGACCGTACATAACAAGCAGGAGCCGGACGACAATCTGCTCGTCTACCTGCCGCTGATCGAAGCCCACGCGACGGACCCGCGCAACTTCGTCAAGAAGGCCGTGAACTGGACCCTGCGCAATATCGGCAAGCGCAACCGCGCCTGTCATGCTCCGGCACTCGCCGTGGCGGAGAAGCTCTCCGCCGGCGACGACAGGACCGCTCGCTGGATCGGCAAGGATGCGGTGCGGGAGTTGACGAGCGAGAAGATCCTCGCTCGCCTGAAATAGGATCAGTCGTCGCCTGACTTCTGATCGAGGATCATGTAGTCGAGCGGCAGTTCGGTCGTGTACTTGATCTGCTCCATCGCGAAGGCGGAAGACACGTCACGGATTTCGATGCGGGCGATCAGGCGCTTGTAGAAGGCGTCATAGGCGGCGATATCCGGCACCACCACGCGCAGCAGATAGTCGACATCCCCGCTCATGCGATAGAACTCTACGACCTCGGGAAAGTCCACGACGACTTCCGAGAAGCGCTTCAGCCATTCGATCGAATGGCTGGCCGTACGAATCGAGACGAAGACGGTGACTTTGGTGTTGACCTTGACGGGATCGAGCAGCGCCACGCGGCGGCGGATCACGCCCTCCTCCTCCATCCGCTGGATGCGGCGCCAGCACGGCGTGGTGGACAGGCCCACCTTCTTGGCAAGATCCGCGACGGCGAGCGTCGAGTCTTCCTGAAGGATACGGAGGATTTTGCGGTCAAGGCGGTCCATTATACGGTCCTTCGAAATGCTTTTCTCCTGCATGGGTCCTTTTAGCACGAACAGGCGTAAATTGTTTTAACGTATCAGTCTATCCACATCCTGCTTCAACACCGGCAGGACATCGGCCTCAAACCAGGGATTACGCCTCAGCCAGCCGGTATTGCGCCAGCTCGGATGCGGGAGCGGCAGGATGCGCGGTGCCTGGTTCGCGAAGTAATACTCCCGCCAATTGCGGACCGTTTCCGTCATGCCCTTCTTCCGCCTCGCTCCCAAGTGCCAGGCCTGGGCGTACTGACCGATCGTCAGGATCAGTTCGATCTGGGGCATTGCGTCCATTACCGGCTGCCGCCACAGCGGCGCGCATTCGCGGCGCGGCGGCAGGTCGCTGCCCTTGCCATCATATCCCGGAAAGCAGAATCCCATCGGCACGATCGCGAAGCGATCAGGGTCGTAGAACTCGTCCCTGCCGACGCCGAGCCAGGATCGCAAACGGTCTCCCGACGCATCGTTGAAGGGAAGGCCGCTTTCGTGAACCCGCAGACCGGGCGCCTGACCGGCGATCAGGATGCGCGCTGTCCGAGACAGAACCGCAACCGGTCGAGGCTCATGCGGCAGGCAATCCTGCGGGCCGCGGGCCGGCGCATCGCGGCAGAGCCGGCAGATGCGGATGGCGGCCCGCAAGCCCTCAAGCCCGTCACCCTGCCCGGAAGCGGCCAACTGCTCCGTCAGTTCAGCCCCAGCCATCCCTTCAGCCATGCAAGGATACCCTCTGCCGCGCTCGGATCATCCATCACCCCATGTCTTACCCGCCAGTCGCGCGGGCGCTCGAACTCTCCGGCCCAGACGCCCTCGCCGTTTTCCTGCGCCTGCGCTTCCTCGGACGCGTAATTGCCGGACGCCACCGCAAGGCCCAAAGCCACCATGCGGGCGTTGACATCCAGTTCGCCGTCGCGGCAGGCCACCAGAAGCCGATCATAGCGGTCGCGCTCGGACCCGCTGCACACGACGGAGGCGGCAGAAGTAAGGCGCTCAAGGGTCGCTCTTGCCTCCTCGCCGCAGCGCCAGTCTTGGCCCCGGCGATCCGTGCAGGTCTGCCGGACCTCCGGTGCATCGAGCCCGTGCAGGCGCAGGCGCTCCGCGCCAACCGCCAATGTATCGCCATCTATCGCGACGAATGGTCCTCCGATCGAGACGGCCGCGCTGTCTTCCAGCCGCGCGGCGACAAGCGCGCCGAGGAATACCAGCGCGAGCAGAAGCCCGGCATCCCTCAGCTTCCGGTAAATCCGCGTCACGATCCCGCCCCAATCACCAACAGACCCTTCAGGAAAATGGCAAACGAAACCTTGCCCGGCAGTATCTTCTTAAGGTTTCCCGCCTAGGGTCTCAACCATCGGGGACATCTATCCAGTGGTCATGAGTAACGGCGCAAGCGCCTCGGCGGACAAGAACATCGTCGACCTGTCTCGCAGCCACCGCAACAAGGCGGTGTCGAAGACCGTCCGCGCGACCCGTGAACGTTTGCAGTCGACGGGGCGCAATGCGTCCGCCTTTGACCGCGACGTGCTCGCCATGCACGTCAACACGGTCCTGCAAGGCGCGCTGGTCACGCCCTTCTTCGTCGCCATCGTCACCGCCGTCGGGCTCTACATCAACCCGACTGCCAACCTCTTTGGCTGGGCCCTGCTGGCGCTCAGCGTCCACGCCATCAACATTCTGATTGCGCGGCGCGCGAGCCGGATCGAGATCACTGCGGCCGATACCGCAAAATGGCATCGTCGTCTGCTGATCGGCCAGATCCTCATCGGCGTCGGCTGGGCGGTGTTCGCCTTGCAGGATTGCACGAGCTGCTCCGGCGACGGCTACTACTTCTACCAGGGAATGGCCCTTCTCGTGGCCATCTCGATCAGCGCGATGAACAGCGTCATGCTCCGCCAGGGCGTCCTGTTCGGCTTTCTGCCGCTGGTGGGAACCCCGCTGGTCACCGCGTTCCTGTCGCGCCATCCGCTGGACATCGGCATGACGGCCATGGCGGCCATCGCCGTCGTCTTCTTCCACTACATCTCCCAGCGGCAATATCGATCGAACCTGACCCTGATGTCCTACCAGTCGGAGAAGGACGACCTGATCGCCGAGCTGGAAGTGGCCAAATCGATGTCGGACGAAGCCCGCCGCCGCGCCGAGGACGCCAATCTGGCGAAGTCCCGCTTCCTCGCCACCATGTCGCACGAGTTGCGCACGCCGCTCAACGCCATTCTCGGCTTCTCGGAGGTGATGAATTCCGAATTGCTCGGCCCCCTCTCCAATCCGACCTACCGCGAATATGCCGCCGACATCCACCGGTCGGGCGAGCATCTCCTCAACCTGATCAACGAAATCCTCGACCTCTCGCGCATCGAGGCGGGACGCTACGAACTCAACGAGGAAGCGCTCTCGCTGCTCGACATCGCGGAGGATTGCATCGGCATGGTGCAGTTGCGGGCCAGCACGAAGAGCATCGTGATCCACGAGCAGTTCGAACCCACGCTGCCGCAGATATGGGCAGACGAGAAGGCCATCCGCCAGGTTGTCCTCAACCTCCTGTCCAATGCGGTGAAGTTCACCACGCAGGGCGGCGAGATCACCGTGAAGGTGGGCTGGACGGCGGGCGGCGGCCAATATGTTGCGGTCAAGGACAACGGTCCCGGCATACCCGAGGAGGAGATCCCGGTCGTCCTCTCCGCCTTCGGCCAGGGCTCCATCGCCATCAAGAGCGCCGAACAGGGAACCGGCCTCGGCCTGCCGATCGTCCAGGCGATCCTTGCCAAGCACGACGGCCAGTTCGTGTTGCGCTCGAAGCTGCGCGAGGGAACGGAGGCCATCGCCATCCTCCCGGCCACCCGTATCCTGCAGAGCCTGCCGGCGGTGGAGGATACGGCTCCGGTGGAGCGACGGCGCAAGACGTTTGCCTGAGCAATTTAGCGTACGATCTTCTTGAAGTCCGGGTCGTCTGTGAAGTCCTGCAGATCATCGTCCCTTGAGCCCGGCCTGCTCAGTTCGAGAAGGCGGCGCTTGTAGTTCGGGTCCAGCGACACGGCCATTTGACTGGCCTTGAGTACTGCCTTGCGAGCGTCCTCCAGCTCAGGTTTCGCTTCGCCACGAGAAAGAAGTTGATGATGAAGCTGCCCGTTTGCAGCCGCCATGATATACCAAAAGCGCGGCATCTCGGCTGCCAGAGTCTCCTCAAGTTCATCGCCGATCTCCAACACCGTGCGGTATCCGTCGTCCTCGTACAAGAGGGCGGAGAGCACATGCATCGTGTTGTCCAGTGAGATGGAATCGCGATCCGCGATGTACCGAAAGAATGACGCGCCCGTCTTCTCCGAAAGCTCCCTGGCGAGCGTCCTAATCCTATCTTCCTGAGTGGGCACCTCTTCCTGACCGGGCTTGCTTATCAGCGTCTCGACGTAGAGGAAAAGCGGCGAAAGGTACAACCTTGTGTAGAGATAGAGGAAGATGAAGCCTCCCACCAACCCGACAATCAGAATGAAGGGTCCCGCCGCGGCGAGCGTCGTCGAATCATGATGTCCAGCCAGAAATGCGGTCAAGGCGGCCATATGTTCGCCCACCGACGTGATCTGACTGAGCCCCACCCCGACGATCATCGTCGTCAGCCATTCGGAAATCCGTTCAAGGTTGGTATTGGACCCCAGAAGCCGATCAGCCTTGACCTCCTTCCCCTCACCCTCCTTCCGATCGGCGCCATTCGGGCCGGCCAATCCGGTAGAAAGGACGCGTGGGACCGAAAAGAGGAAGCCGAGCCCACCGCCGGCGGCGGCAGCGGCAAAGAGAATGACGCCGCCCAATCCCACCGCACCGAACCGTCCCGGAAATTGGGAGAGTATCATGAAGGTGAGCGTAAGGAGGGCGCAGAGCAATCCAACAATCGCCAGCAAGGCTGCATACTGGTCACGCCTGCGCGTTTGCCGGTCAGTTATCCACCGCCTCATGAAAATGCGAAACATGACCGGCCCTCAGTTGTATGAACGCAAAATACAACTTTTGGGAACAATTAGTCAATATACTCGTATTACGAGTTCAACCCTGCCACAGCCTGTCATACAGGCACCACAGCACAAACAGGCCGTTCACGCACAAGAGGCAGAAGACCGCGAACGAGCCCAGATCCTTCGCATGCCGGCCGACGGTGGAAATCTCGGGCGAGATTCGGTCGACGAGTTCCTCGATCGCCGTGTTCAACGCCTCAACGCAGAAGAGGAGCAGCATCAGGATGACGAAGATCAGGTATTGATAGGGTTCTGCGCCGATGAAGACGAACAGCAGCAGCCCGAGGGCGAAGGCGACGACCTCGGTTCGAAACGCCTCTTCACCCCACAGTCGCACCAGTCCTTGCAGCGAGTAACGCGTTGCCGCCAGCACGCGCCGCGGCCCGCTCGCCTTGCGGATCCCACTTTCCTGCGGCGCCTTCTCCAAGGTCAGTTCCCCGCGCTCACGCCCGCCTGGGCAAAGGTCGCCATTCCGGAATGGCAGGCAGCCGCAGACTTGACGATGCCTGCGGCAAGGGCTGCCCCGGTACCCTCGCCGAGCCGCATGCCGAGCGCGAGCAGTGGTGTCTTCCCGAGCTTCTCCACCGCCTTCAGATGGCCCGGTTCAGCCGAGACATGGCCGATCAGGCAGTGATCAAGGGCGGAGGGATTGGCCGCCTTCAGGATGGACGCCGCCGCCGTCACGACATAGCCGTCGAGCAGCACCGGTATCTTCTCGACGCGCGCCGCCAGGATCGCGCCGGCGATGGCGGCGATCTCCCGCCCGCCCAGCCGCCGCAGAACCTCGAGCGGATCCTTGAGATGATCCTTGTGGAACTCCACGGCCGTCTTCACCGCCTGGATCTTCCGCTCCATCTGGACGCCGTGCGAGCCGGTCCCCGGCCCCACCCAGTCCTCTGCCTCTCCACCGTAGAGGGCGAGGTTGATGGCGGCCGCGATCGTCGTGTTTCCGATCCCCATTTCGCCGATGCACAGGAGGTCGGTCCCTCCCGCGATCGCTTCCATTCCGAAGGCCATGGTGGCGGCACAGTCGCGCTCCGAAAGTGCCGCCTCGCAGGTGATGTCACCCGTGGGGTAGTCGAGCGCCAGGTCGAAGATCTTCAGTCCGAGGTCATGGGTAACGCAGATCTGGTTGATCGCCGCGCCGCCCGCGGCGAAGTTCTCGACCATCTGCTGTGTCACCGAGGGCGGGAACGGCGTGATGCCGTGCTTCGTGACGCCATGGTTTCCGGCGAAGATCGCCACCAGCGGACGTGTCACCGCCGGGGGACGTCCCGTCCAGGCCGCCAGCCACATGGCGATTTCTTCCAGCCGGCCGAGCGAACCCGGCGGCTTCGTCAGTTGCGCATCCCGCTCGCGTGCGGCGACCAGCGCCCGGGAATCGGGGCCGGGCAGGTTCTGCAGGAGGGTGCGGAAGTCGTCGAATGGCAGGCCGCTCACGCTCATGGGATGCTTTCTCTCGTCCTTGGCCGGTCGCTTGTGTTTTGCCGGCAAATCACGCTTTGTTGCTCTCATAGTCGCGCAGGCACGGAGGGACAACTGCCAAAGGTGACGGAATTCCTTGATGATCTCGCGCGTTCGGTCGGCTTCCTTGGACGATTGCCGGTTCCCTCGCGTTTTTTCGTAGGGCATGACGGGTCGTTCAGCCGCGCGGTTCGTGCCTTTCCGTCTGCAGGCCTGGTGATCGCTACCCCGCCCGCGCTGCTGCTCACCTTGCTGCTGCACCTCGGTGCGGACCCGCTCCTGTCGTCGCTGGTTGCGCTTGCCGTCCTCACCCTCCTCACCGGCGCGCTGCACGAGGACGGTCTTGCCGATGCGGCGGACGGTTTTGGCGGTGGCCGTGATCGCGAGCATATCCTCTCGATCATGAAGGATAGCCGCAACGGAAGCTATGGCGTCATCGCTCTGATCCTGTCCTTCGCGCTGCGTGCGGCAGCGCTCTCCGCTCTCGCCGGTCCCGCACCCACCCTCCCCGCATTTGCGCTGGTCGCCTCGGCGGCGCTCAGCCGGGCGCTAATGGTCGCGCACTGGCACGCCTTGCCGGCCGCCCGCAGCAATGGGGTCGCGGCAGGCGCAGGCAGGCCGGCTTCGGCTGCTCGCAACGTTGCGCTCGGAAGTGCCGCCGTCGCCGGCCTCGTGCTCCTGTGGCCGGTCGCTGGCTTCCTGCCATTCATCTTCGCGGGAGGCCTGTCGGCGCTCGCGGCTATCGGCGTTACACGATTGGCCGCACGCAGGATCGGCGGTCACACGGGCGATACGATCGGCGCCACCCAGCAGGCTTGCGAGATCGTGTTCCTGGTCTCCCTTGCGCTCGCCGCGTGAACCGCCGATATGACGAACATGATCTCACCCTGCATCCTCGTCTGCTCCATCGACGAAACCTCCGGCAACTGCATCGGCTGCGGGCGCACCCGCGACGAGATCGCTCGCTGGACAAGCTTTACCGACGAGGAACGTCGCACATTGATAGATGCCTTGCCAAACCGGCTCGAACGCGCCGGGCTGGACGGAGGCACCGGGCAAGTCCAGCGACCGGCACGGGAGCGGGCTGCCTCGTGAACGGCCTCACCTTCGTCCTCCTCGTCCTTGGCGCGGGTCTTGCCCTTCTCGTCTTCAACCACGACAGCGGTCAGACCTTCGGTATCGCAAACGAGGACTTCGGGCAGATGATCTATCTCCTGCCGATCGCCGGCCTTCTCTCGGTCGGCATCCTCGCGGGCAACCGCGGCGGCCTGACCCAGGTCCTTCGATACATCGCGGTGTGGCTGGTGATCATCCTCTCCCTCGTCGCCGCCTACATCTACCGATACGATCTGCAACAGGTCGGCGCCCGGCTCTCGGCCGGGCTCATCCCGGGCAGCGCCGTCGAGGTCACAACGGCACAGGGCGTCACGGAAGTGATCATCCACCGCGGCATTCGCGGGCATTTCCACACGTCCGCGAGCGTGAACGGGCAAGCGGTGTCGATGCTTGTCGATACCGGCGCCAGTGCCGTCGTCCTCTCCTTCGAGGATGCTGAACGCATAGGCCTTGAACCGCAGCGCCTCGCCTATACCGTCACCGTCTCCACCGCAAACGGGCGCGCGACGGCAGCACCGGTCCGCCTCGACGAGGTCGCCATCGGGCCAATTCTGCGTCGCGATGTCCGGGCCATGGTGGCCGAGGAGGGACGGCTGGACCAGAGTCTCCTCGGGATGACCTTCCTGTCGACGCTCGGCTCGATCCAGATGCAGACCGACGAGTTGCGGCTGCGCGACTGATCCGGCTTACGCAGCGCCATCACCGGCGGCGCCCAGGAACAGACCAGGTGCGTCAGAACGTCCTTTTGTCAATTTTGGCAGGTGGATTATAAGCTCAGCATGTCCAGCAAGCTTCTCATCCCCCTCCTCGCCGTCATCGCCATCGCGCTCATCGCCTTCGGCGCCGTGACCATCGGTCTAGCCCCGGCAATCACCATGGTGGCTCTTGCCTCGATGCTGATCGTCTTTGTGTTCCTGGTCCGCGTCAGCATGCTCTGAGGCCGTCACTCGGCCGCCGCCGCCATCCGTGTGGTGGTGGTCGCCCGATAGGCGCTGGGCGGTGCGCCGATGATGCGCTTGAAGGCCCGGCTGAACGAGGCCTCGGCATCATATCCAAGACGCTGCGCCGCGACCGACACCCGCATCCCCTGGCTCAGCCACTGGCGCGCCTGATGCATCCGGACGCGAGCGACGTAGCGGGCCGGCGTCTCGCCCACCACCCGAGAAAAGCGCTCGGCGAAACCCGACCGCGACGCGCCCAAGAGCCTGGCGAGATCCGCCACGCTCCAGTCGCGCTCCGGCTGCAGGTGGATCGCCGCCAGCACGCGACCGATTTCCGGATTGCGCACGGCCGCGAGCCAGCCGGTCGACTCGCCGCAACCATGCTCGACCCAGGTACGGATGAGCGTTGCCGTCAGCACGTCGGCGAGCCGCGCAAGGATGCCGCCTGCCCCCACGCGGTCCATCTCCACTTCCCGGCCCATCGCATCCAGCAGATGCGGGATCGCCGGTTCGCTTCCCGCCAGATCGCTCGTCATCATCACGTCCGGCATGAGTTGCAGAAGCGGATGAAGCCGGTCGACGTTGAACCGCATGGACCCCACCAGCAGCAGCGTGCCGCCCGGGGCATTCGGGCACTGCACGTCGTAGATCCCCTGGCAGACTTCCCGGCGGATGAGCTTGTCATAGGGCGCCGGCGGAACCTCCTTGCCGCTCGCCATCACATGCGCCCCGCCCCGCGGCAGCAGAACCGCATCACCCGCGGATAGCGTCAGCCACTCGCCAGACGGCGTCTGTAGCAAGGCGCGCCCGGAGGCGAGGAAGTGGAAGCGTGCCTCGTCCTGTGCCGGAAAGGCAGTGGCCCAGGGCTCGCAGGGACGGCAGCGGCCGTATTCCACGCCGTCGAGGCGCAGACCGCGCAGCAGATCGCTCAGCGGATCGCCGGATGTAGCCACAGCAGATTTGGACGAACGGTCAAGCATGTCGGATTTTCTAGCATAGAAACGACAGGAGGTCACCCATATCTGTTGAGCCTTCAACAACGCAGGAACCGATCATGACCGACTGCACTCTTGATCCCTCCCATGCCTCATGCGGCACCCGCGGCGATGCCGCCTGGGCTGCCGTCGTCTCCCTGTCGCTTGGCGTCTTCGGCCTTGTCACCGCCGAATTTCTCCCCGTCAGCCTGCTGACCCCGATCTCCCAGGACCTTGCCCTCACGCCCGGTACGGCCGGCCAGACGATCACGGCGACGGCCGTGATCGGTGCCATTGCCGGTCCGGGCGTGGTGATCGGAACCAGAAACCTGGACCGCCGCTGGGTCCTGCTCACGCTCACCACCCTGCTCGTCGTCTCCAGCACGCTTGCGGCGCTCGCGAGCAGCCTGCCGATGCTGCTCGTCGCCCGCCTCCTGCTCGGGATCGGGGTCGGCGGCTTCTGGGCCATGTCCGCCGCACTCGCCATGCGGCTCGTACCGGAGCATCTGATGCCCCGCGCCATGGCGATCGTTTTCACGGGCGTCTCCGTCGCGACCGTCTGTGCGGCACCCCTTGGCGCCTGGATTGGTGCGACCCTTGGCTGGCGCGCGGCCTTTGAGCTTTCGGCGGGCGTCGGCGTCGTCGCCCTCCTCGTCCAGGCCTTCACGGTCCCGTCGCTGCCGCCGCGGGGCAGTGCGAGCCTTGCGACGATGGTTTCGCTGCTCGGCCGCCCGCGGGTCCGGGTCGGGCTGATCGTGACGCTGATCATCGTCGCCGGGCATTTCGCCGGCTTCACCTATGTTCGTCCTTACCTGGAGCAGATCCCCCGCTTCAGCGTCGAGATGATCTCACTGGTTCTCCTTGCCTATGGCGTTGCCGGCTTCTTCGGAAACCTCCTCGGCGGCGCGATCGCCAGCCGCAGCACAACCGGCTCCGTCGCCTTGGGTGCCGGGTTGGTGGCACTCTCGGCATTGCTGATGCTCTGGGCGGGCGGGCTGCCGCTGGTATCATGGGCGGCAATCGTGCTCTGGGGCCTTGCCTTCGGCATCCTGCCCGTCAACATTCAGACCCATGTCACCCGGGCGGCGTCCGATGAGGCCGAAAGCGTCGGCGCGATGCTGCTCACCACCTTCCAGGTCGCCATCTCGTCCGGAGCCGTCCTGGGTGGCCTGCTGGTCGACAGCCAGGGCCCCCTCGGCGTCGTGACCTTTGTCGGCATCGCCTGCGCCCTCGGCTCCGTCGTGATGCTGGCGCGTGGCGGACGACAGGCCGCGCTCCAGCAGAACTGACCCTGCCCCACCGGCTGCGAGCTCAGTTTCGCAGCCGGTAGCCCGTGCGGAATATCCAGGCGACCAGCGCCAGGCAAACCACCAGGAACAGGGCGATCATGCCAAGGCTGATCAACGGATTGACGTCGGCAATCTCGTAGAAGCTCCAGCGGAAACCACTGACCAGATAGAGAACCGGGTTCAAGTGGCTGACCGCCTGCCAGAACGGCGACAGCATTTCCACCGAGTAAAAGGTTCCGCCCAGGAAGGTCAGCGGCGGCACAACCAGCATCGGCATGATGTTGAGCTGCTCGAAATTCTTTGCCCAGATGCCGACGATGAAGCCGGCAAGGCTGAAGGTAACCGCCGTCAGCACCAGGAAGACCAGCATCATGACGGGATGGGCGATCGAGATGTCGACGAAGAAGGAGGCGGTCGCCAGGATGATCAGGCCGATAATAAGGCCCTTGCTCGCCGCCGCCCCCACGTAGCCCAGCAGGATCTCGGTCATCGCGATCGGCGAGGACAAGATCTCGTAGATCGTACCGGTGAACTTCGGGAAGTAGATGCCGATCGAGCCGTTGGAGATGCACTGGGTCAGGAGCGACAGCATGATCAGGCCCGGCGTGATGAAGGCGCCGTAGGAGACGCCGTCGATGTGCTCGATCCGGGACCCGATCGCGGCACCGAACACAACGAAGTAGAGCGATGTCGTCAGCACGGGGGAGATGACGCTCTGCATCAACGTGCGCCGCATGCGCGCCATCTCGAACAGATAGATGGATTTGACCGCTTCGAAGTTCATGCTCTCTGCCCCACAAGTTCGACGAAGATGTCCTCGAGCGAACTCTGCCGCGTCGAGAGGTCCCGGAACTCAATCCCTTGTGCCGCCAGCGAGCCGAGCAGCGTACCGATTCGTCCCTGCTCCGCCTCCCCCTGATATTCGTAGATCAGGGCGCCGCCGTCCTCGGCGAGCGCCAGGTTGTAGGGCGCAAGCACCGGCGGCAGCGCGCCAAGCGGCTCGGCGAGTTCGAGGCGCAATTCCTTGCGTCCAAGCTTCCGCATCAGGGCCGTCTTGTCCTCCACCAGCAGGAGTTCCCCGTGGTTGATGACGCCCACCCGGTCCGCGATCTCCTCCGCCTCCTCGATGTAGTGCGTGGTGAGGATGACGGTGACACCGCCTATGCGAAGCCGCTCGACGACCTGCCACATCTCGCGCCTCAGGTTAACGTCGACGCCGGCAGTCGGCTCGTCCAGGAAGAGGATTTCCGGCTCGTGCGCCAGCGCCTTGGCGATCAGCACGCGGCGCTTCATGCCGCCGGAAAGCTCCCTCAGCATGTTGTCCTTCTTGTCCCACAGGGAGAGGTCCTTGAGGATCGTCTCGATCCGGCCCGGATCCGCCTTCTTGCCGTGCAATCCCCGCGAGAACGACACGGTGTTCCAGACGGTTTCGAACATGTCCGTCGTGAGCTCCTGCGGCACGAGACCGATCATCGCCCGGGTCTGCCGAAAATCACGCACCACGTCATGTCCCCCGACGAGCACCTGGCCGCCGCTTGGATTGACGAGGCCGCAGACGATCGAGATCAGTGTCGTCTTGCCCGCGCCGTTCGGGCCGAGAAGTGCCAGGATCTCGCCCTTCTTGATGTCGAGGTCGACGCCCTTCAGTGCCTGAAAGCCGTTGCCATAGGTCTTGGCAAGGTTACGAATAGATACAATGGGCGCCATGGGAAGGTCTTTTTGAAATCTGTTTCCGGGAAGTGGCGCCAATATAGGCGTCAACCGCGCCGAGACCATCCCAAATAGAAGAACATTGCGTTCGCGCTGCCGCACCAATCCCGCAGGAGACTGGAGGGTTCAAGCAACGATCGTTGCGAAGAACTGCAGCGACACTAGGATCAGGAAAACTCCGAAGCCGATCTCGAGCTGTCGCTTCGACATGGCATGCGCCAGTTGCGCCCCGAGCGGCGCAAGCGACAGGGTGATCGGAATCAGCAGGGCGACGGCGATCCAGTTGATGTAGCCCGTCGAGAATGGCGGCAGGCCATCGAGCCCCCAGCCGCCCCAGACATAGCCGACGAGGCCGGGGATCGAAATGAGCACACCGATACCGGCCGACGTGGCCACCGCCTGGTGGATCGGCCGTCCGTAGAGCGTCATGAAGGTGTTATTGAGGACGCCGCCGCCGATACCCATCAACCCCGAAAGAATGCCGATTCCCGTACCCACGAGGAAACGAGCCGGATTTCCCGGCAGATCGCTGCCAAGCTGCCAGGTTGCCCGGTTGAAGATCATCCGGAGTGCGAGCGCCAGGGCGATCAGCGCGAAGATCACGCGCAATTCCACGCTGGAGGCCTTGGCCGCGACATAGGCTGCGATGAGCGTGCCGAGCGGGACAGCGATGACCCAGCCCTTCAGCAGTTCGGTGTCGACCGCCCCGCGTTTGCGATGGGACATGAAGGAGCGCACGGAGGTGGGGACAATGATCGCAAGCGATGTCCCCAGAGCAAGCTGCATCCGGACCTCTTCCGGAACGCCCAGCAGCCCGAAGACGTGGAAGAAGATCGGCACCAGGATCGCACCGCCACCGATCCCGAACATGCCCGCAAGCAAGCCCGCCAAAGCGCCCGCAGCGGCCAGCGCGACGGCGAAGGGGAGAAGTTCGGCAACAGGGTGCATGGGATACCGGAAATGGCGGCTAGGCCGATAGAGGTCTGGGAGGCACTTCTGGCACCAACTTGGTTGTCAGACAAGTGCCGACGTCGTCACTGCTCGCCCTGTGCTGCGTCATCTGTGCCGTCGCTTCGGGTTCGCATGGCGCCAGGCCGTCTCCAGCGCATCCTCCAGGTCCTCCTCCGTCATCGGCTCCAGCAGGCCTTGCGTCCACCCCTGTCTTCCCCAGGCATTCGGTACCGGAGAAAACACGGCTGGCAGCAACATGCACTTGAATGCCTGTTCGTCGGGCAGGAACCTGAAATTCGCGGATAATCCGTCTGGGGCGAGTGTCGCGTAGTTTCGAGCAACCCGGAACGCGATGCGGTCGAAATGCGGCCTCTCAGTCGTGCCATCGAGGGAGAGAGCGATCCGCCGCAGTGTCTCCCCGTTCGCCATGACGCCTCCCGTCAGTCGCAGTACTTCGATCCGGACTTGCGGGACCGGAGATCGAAGTGGAAGTGGTTCCAGTGCTCCTTGTTGCTGCCAGGCCCCAGCACCGTATGGAAGTACTTGCAGCTGTCGTCGCGGACCGTGTTGAGCAATCCCCGCTCGCGGAAGGCGAAGATGTTCTTCTTGCGCACGTCGATCTTCTTGCCGTTCTTCAGAACGAACTTGCCGAGATCGATCGCATTGCCGCGCGCGTGCTCCGACATCGGGTTGCGCTTCTGGCGGCTGTTGTTCATGCGCCGGCAGGAGTAGCCGCCCATGGATTCAATCGTCTTCACGCCGGAAAGGTAGCGATAGCGCGACGAGGGTGCCAGCTCGAACTTCACCCATTTGGCGAGCGCCAGCGTCGTCTGGCAGTTGAGCTTCGTCGCCGGCTTCAGGGCGATATTGCCCGAAAACCCGCTGAGCAGCACGGGATGCTCAATGCCGCAGCTCGGGCCGTCACTGATGCGGGGGATGTCACGGAACTGCACCCCGAGGCGGCGCAGCTCGGCGCGGCAACTGACCTCCGATTGCGGCATAACCGCCCGCGGTCGGATCGGCTCCCGCTCTGCCATCGGATTGCCGGGCGCAAGCATGGCGACCTGCTGCGGCTCTTCGGGCGGCAGCCGGGTCGGAGCGACGACAGGCGATTGATCACCCCAGACGAGCGCCTGATTCCGCGGCTGCTGGATGCCGGCGCCCTGCCGCTTCGGCGGGACGGAGATGATCTGATCATCCGGAGGCGCCAGGAAGCCTGGAGGTGCACCGAGGCTTACGGGATTGTCGGTTCCTATCCCGTCGACTACCGGCTGCGCGGTGGCACCTTCTGCAATCATCTGGTCCTGCTCCTGTGCAAGACCCACCACCTGCGGCTCACCACCATCGACGAAACCGAACTGGGCGTCCATGTTGACGCCTTCCTCGGGAATTGCGGCGGGGCTGCCTGCCGACTGCAGCCCGAGCGCTTCGTCGCTGTCGATCATCGGCAGTGATGAATACTGCGCCGCGGGCGCCTGCTGGATGGGATAGGACTGCGCCCTGGCATCGGCTGCGTAAGGCTCGCCGTATCCGCCGCTCACCTGCGACACCGGCGCGACCGGCGCCTGGTAGGGCTGCCGGGCACTCGTTGGTTCCGACATCGGGCCGATCGAGCTCACCCGCGTCTCGCCATCGATACTCGCCGGCGGCATGAGCCCCTCGGCCGAGCAGCTTACCAGCATCGTCGTGATCATCAGCGAGGCAAGAACCTGCCGAGAAAGGGAAGCGTACGCCATACCAATTGCTGCTCTCGGTGCCGAAATGGCACGTTCGACAAATTTACGACGATGCGGTAAACGAAGGCTTGAGAGAAGATGACCATATCAGGGCATCATCGGGGCTACCTGGCCATTCTCCCGAGCCGTAACATCTTGTCCAGCCAGGATCCGCCGTCGAAGCGCTTCGAGCCAACCATGCCGATCAGGGTCGACCGTATGGGTGCGATCCCCACGAACCGGAGGATCCCGATCTTCATCGCTTTGAGGCTATGGCTGCCATAGTAGAGCCGGTAGACAAACGCCGGCATCCCCATGGTAATGACGATCCGCGCCGACTTGCCGCGAAGCAGGCCGCTCCTCAGCGGCGACCCACCGAGATCATACGCGAAGCCCGGGCGCGCAACCTGCTCGAAGAATGCCTTGAGGAGGGCCGGCATCTCGCCGAGCCAGAGCGGGAAGACGAATAGGATGTGGTCGGCGGCCCGTATCATATCCTGCGCCTCCCGGATCGCCGGCCCGACGACACCCCCTTCCTGCTCCTTCTGCGACGTCAGGAAGGGTATGTCCATGCGCGCGAGCTCCAGCCGCGAAACGCTGTGGCCGCCTTCTTGCGCCCCTTCGGCATAGGCATCCGCCAACGCATGGCAGAGATGGCGCTCGGCGCCATCCGGATGCCCCTGGACGATCAGGATCTTCGCCATCATCCTCTCCTTCTTTACGGAAAGCCTAGCAGAGACCGCACGTTCGCCATTGAGCGGCATCAAAAAAGCCCGCCGGAGGTTTCCCCGGCGGGCTTCGATAGTCTCGTTCCGAGCGGTCAGGCAGCGCGCGTCGTCTGGCCCGAGCCGTAGCCGCCGTGGCCATGCTCGAGGCGGAAGGCGGAGAGCAGGCTTTGCAGATGCAGGCTCTGCTCCGCCAGCGTCTGGCTGGCAGCGGTCGTCTCTTCGACCATTGCGGCGTTCTGCTGCGTCATCTGGTCCATGTTGTTGACCGAGGAGTTGATCTCCTGCAGCGCAGTTGCCTGCTCACGGGACGCCGTCGCGATCGTCTCCACATGCGAATTGACCCGCTCGACCAGTTGCGCGATCTCGACCAGGGCGTCGCCGGTGGAGCGAACGAGCGACACGCCGTTCTCGACTTCGCGCGCCGAATTGCTGATCAGCGTCTTGATCTCCTTCGCCGCGTTCGCGGAACGCTGCGCCAGTTCACGCACTTCCTGGGCGACGACGGCAAACCCACGGCCGGCTTCACCAGCGCGCGCTGCCTCGACACCGGCGTTCAGCGCCAGCAGGTTCGTCTGGAACGCGATCTCGTCGATGACCGAGATGATCTGGTTGATGCGGCTGGAAGAATCCTCGATCCGGCCCATTGCATCGACTGCGTTGCGGACGATCTCGCCGGAGCGGCCGGCGCTGTCCTTGGTTTCGGCAACCATGGTCCGAGCCTCGTTGGCGCGCTCCGAAGCCGTCTTGACCGTCGCGGTGATCTCGTCGAGAGCCGCTGCGGTTTCCTCCAGGGAGGCTGCCTGCTGCTCGGTACGGCGCGACAGGTTGTTCGTGGCGCCGCTGATGTCGGACGCGCTGTCGCGGACGACATGGCTCGTCTCGGTGATCGCCTGAACGGTCTGGCGCAACGAGCTCACCGCCTGATTGAAGTCCTCGCGGATCGTCGCGTAGTCGGCACCGAGGTCGGCGACGCTCACCGACAGATCGCCCCGCGCCAGGTCCGAAAGCGCGCGACCGAGCTCAGCCATGGCGCGGGCCTGCCGCTCGGAGGCGGAGGCGAGCGCCCGCTCGTTGGTGGACCGTTCCTCGGAAAGGGCGCGTTGCTGCTCACTCTCACGGGCCTGGAGGGCAAGCCGCTCCTCGACCGCATCGCGCAGGACGACCAGCGCCCGGGCCATGCTTCCGATCTCGTTCTTCTGCTGGGTGTGGGGAACGGTCACGTTCGCCTCCCCGTCAGCGATATGCTGAAGCACGCCCTGTACCTGGCCCAGCGGGACGGTGACGCTGCGGATGACGTAGAAGGCGCCGCCGATCAGAATTACGGCACAGACCGAGAAGATCATGGCGTAGGTGATGAGGTTCTCCTGGAACATCGCGTGCAGGTCGTCGACGTAGACGCCGGTGCCGACGATCCAGCCCCAGGGTTCGAAGCCTATGACGTGCGAATACTTCTCGACCGGCTCTTCGAGGCCCGGCTTCGGCCAGTAGTAGTCGACGAAGCCATGGCCGCTCGCTTTGACCGTGTTGACGAACTCGACGAACAGGTGCTTGCCGTTCGGGTCCTTGTTCTGCGACAGGTCGGCGCCGTTCAACTTGGCGTTGATCGGATGCATGACCATGAAGGGACGCATGTCGTTGATCCAGAAGTAGCCGCTGCCGTCGCCGTAGCGCATGGCACCGATCGCCTCCATGGCGCCCGCCTGTGCCTGCTCGCGGTTCATCTCGCCAGAGATCTCCATCGCGTGGTACTGCTTGAGCACGCTCATCGCGATGTCGTTCATATAGGCAAGACCTGCCTTGCGCTCCCTCTCCATCGACGAGTAGCTCTGGAACAGACTGAACGTTAGCGCGCCAGCCAGGATCGCGAGAGAAAGCGCGATGAGACAGTACATGCGCGCAGAGATGGTAAGACGCTGCATAAGAGCCCCCCTTTGTAACTTGTTGTCACAATATCTAGCCCCTAAAGGTTACTGGCCCGTGAAAGCGCTAATTCACGCCTAACGCGAGTTAGATGCAACTTAAGTCTAGTCATGCACGCAGCATGTCATTCTCGTACAAGTGCTGGTATGCACCGCATTGACGACTGTTGTACGCTCGAAAAGGACGTCCCATGAACCACGGCTCCCGCCCCACCGGCGAACTCACTCTGCGGACCCTGGCAATGCCCGCCGACGCCAACGCCGCGGGCGACATCTTCGGCGGTTGGGTGATGTCGCAGATGGACCTTGCGAGTGGAATCAGGGCAGCCGAGCGCGCCCGCGGCCGCGTAGTCACCGCGGCGGTCAAGGAAATGGCCTTCCAGTTGCCGGTGAAGATCGGTGACACCCTTAATGTCTACACCGAAATTACCCGCGTCGGCCGCAGCTCGATCACGCTGCAGGTCGAGGCCTGGGCGCATCGGGCCCGCCATCGTATCCTGGAGAAGGTCACCGCAGGCACCTTCATCATGGTGGCGCTGGATGAGAGCGGGCACCCCGTCCCGGTGCCGCCCGAGGAAGAGCAGCCAGCCGCCAACTGAGGTATCAGTTTCGCCGCATCATACCCGCCAGGTTCTCGGCGATCATCATTACCGGTGCGTTCGTGTTGCCGGCGATCAGCGTCGGCATGACCGATGCATCCGCTACGCGCAGTCCTTGCACGCCTCTGACCCGCAATCGCGGATCAACCACGGAACCGTCGTCCCTTCCCATGCGGCAGGTGCCGACCGGGTGATAGATCGTCTCGGCGCGCCCGCGGATGAATGCGAGCAACTCATCGTCCGACTCGATCTCCTCGCCCGGCAGCACCTCGGCCCGGCGGTAAGGAGCGAATGCGGGCGCCGCCAACAGTCGGCGGGCGATCTTCAGGCCTGCCAGCAGCGTCCCGGCATCGTCCGGATGAGAGAGATAGTTGGCTTCGATCGCAGCGGCAGCCGCCGGATCGGCGGAGGCAAGCCGGATGCGGCCGCGGCTCTTCGGCAGAAGATCGCAAACATGCAGGGTAAAGCCGTAGCCGAACGAGACCTGCCGGCCATGGTCGCGCATATAGGCCGGAATGAAATGGAACTGCAGGTTCGGCCGGTCACGGGACGGATCGCTGCGCACGAAGCCGCCACCTTCGGCGACATTGCTCGTCAGTTCCCCCTCTCCCCGGCGATAAGCACGCCAGGCTTTCCAAAGCCGCGGCAGTCCGCCGAGGCTGAGCCCTATAGCGTCGCGGCCCTTTGCGCTCGCCATTGCCGTGATGTCGAGATGGTCCTGCAGGTTCTCCCCGACCGCCGGCAGGTGATGGACAACCTCTATTCCAAGTCCGGCGAGGTCTTCGCCGTTGCCGATGCCTGAGAGCATGAGCAGCTGCGGCGAGTTGATGGCACCGCCGCAGAGGATCACCTCGCCGCCGGCTTTCAGTCTCAGCACCTCGTCGGCCAGCGAGACACCGATGGCGCGCCGGTCTTCGATCAAGACCCTCTGCACCTGCGCCCCGGTGCGAAGTTCGAGGTTTGGCCTGTGGCTGATCGGTTCAAGGAAGGCCCGTGCGGAACTGAACCGCCGGCCGTCGCGCTGGGTCACCTGGTAGAGGCCGAAGCCCTCCTGGCTCGCTCCGTTAAAATCGGCGTTGCGGGGATATCCGAGCTGCACGCCCGCCTCGACGAAGGCGCGGCTGAGCGGATTGACGTGTCGCAAGTCGCTGACGCAGAGTTCGCCTTCGGTGCCGTGGTGGTCGTCGGTGATCGACGCATTGCGCTCCATCTGGAGAAACAGCCGGCGCACACTCTCCCATCCCCACTCGTCGCCAGCATGCGTCGCCCACCCCTCGTAATCTTGCGGGTGGCCGCGCATGTAGATCATCGCATTGATGGAGCTCGAACCGCCGAGCGTGCGCCCGCGCGGCCAGTAGAGCCGTCGCCCTCCAAGTTCCGCTTCCGGTTCGGTCGAATAGCCCCAGTTGATCGAGCGAATACGGGCAAGCGCCGCGAGGCCGAGAGGCATGTGGATGAACGGGCTCGTATCGGGAGGTCCTGCCTCGATCAAGCAGATGCGCCTGTCCGGATCCCGGGTTAGGCGGTTGGCGAGCACGCAGCCGGCCGAGCCCGCACCCACGATGATATAGTCGTACATTCCCTCGCCCCTCCCGGCGTCCGCACCACCGCATTGGTAACAGGCTCGTTACCGACCGGCCACGGCGAAGAGCGGTTTCCCACGGGCGCTGCGCGAAACGCCGGTGACTGCATCCCTCAGATGCTTCGCATCGTCTCGTCTCCGTTAAACGTAAATTATCGTCAGTGCGCTACTGTTTCCGAGCTGAAAGCTGTTGTGGCGGGGGACAGGTGAATGCTGGAATCGCAGGAAGCAGGCGGAACCGCCACAACCATCGCGTCCGAAATCCGCATTGCGCAGGCCCGTGCCGTTCTTCACTCCCTGACGATCTCCATCTGGGCGAACAGCTTCATCGCACTGACGACGGCCGCCATCCTGTGGCTTCACCAGCCATCAGATGCGTTGATCTACTGGCTATCGGCTGTCTGCGGACTGAACCTCGCACGTGTCTTTGCATCCGTGATCATCCATCGCAATGACGGAGCAGTTCGTCACACTGAGCTGACCCTTCGGTTCCTGAGCGGCGCAGCCTTCGTCAGCGGATGTCTCTGGGCCTTCGTTCCCTTCCTTGGACTTGCAGTCGAAGGGGACCGGGCGCATGCCTACGTCATCTTCATCATTGCCGGTATCTGCGCCGGCTCGATCATCCAGAGCACCGCCTATTCCAGAGTCGCCATCCTGTTCGGCGCGCCGCAGATGCTTGCCGCAGTCACATCGCTACTGATGACCGGCTCGTTGATCGCCGTCGTGGTGTCGGTCGATGTTCTCTTGCTGATGGTAATGATGTTCCGCAGCAGCCTTATCAGCGAGAAGAACTTCATCGCCAGCCACGGCGACCGCCTGAAGGCAGTGTCGCTGGCGCGCTCGCTGTCGAAGGCCAATGCGGAGATCCGGCACACGAACCAGCAACTGGAGATACTCGCGAGCCGCGACGCGCTGACCGGCCTTGGCAATCGTGCCGCCTTCAACCTCGGTCTCGCCGAGGTTCTGGATCGCAGTCGGCGCGACGACAGCCCGGTGGCGCTGATGATCATCGACCTAGACGGCTTCAAGTCCATCAACGACACGATGGGACACTCCGTCGGCGACGCCGTACTGGTGGAACTTGCGCGGCGGCTTCAGGAGACGGCCCGTGACCGAGATCTGGTGGTCCGCCTTGGAGGTGACGAGTTCGCCGTCGTACTGGAAGGACCGGACGCATTTGCGCGAGCCCGTGCGGCGGCGACAGGCTTCATGGCCCGTGTTGCCGAGACAATCGTAGTCGACGATCGCGAGGTCACGACCGGCACCAGCATCGGGCTCGCACTCTTCCCCGATCATGCCCGCCTGCCGCACGAACTCTTCGCCTGTGCCGATATCGCGCTCTATGCCGCCAAGGACCGGGGCCGCCGGCGCATCTGCATCTTCGACCCAGAGATGAAGTGGCAGCTTGACCGCCAGCGGCAGCTGGAAATCGACGTCCAGGCGGCGCTCGCGGCTGGGGAGATCAAGGTCTTCTTCCAGCCGCAGGTCGGCCTCGCCGATGGCAGCGTCACCGGTTTCGAAGCGCTTATCCGCTGGACCCATCCCTCGCTCGGCCCGGTGGCGCCACCGGAGATCGTCCGTGCCGCGCGCGCGGCCCATGCGTCCGAGGCCCTCACGCGGCATGTTGCCATGGCCTCTGCAAAGCTCGTGGGCGATCTGCCCTCGATGGGCCTTGGCGGCCTCTCAGTCGCTATCAACGTGTCGCCGGGCGAATTTTCCGCCTATTCGCTCTCCAGTACATTGCGCGAGGTCGTCGAACTCTTCGGCATCGACCCGTCATGCTTCGAGGTCGAGATCACCGAGGAGGCCATGCTCGATACGGTCGCCGCCGGCGCCGAGCTCGGGCGTCTCGAGCAGATGGGTTTCCGCATCGCCGTAGACGATTTCGGCATGGGCCATTCCTCGCTCGCCTACCTGATGGACCTGAAGGTCGACCGACTGAAGATCGACCGCAATTTCGTCAGCGGCATTGCCAAGAGCCGCCCGAACCAGGCCCTTGTCTCGGCACTGGTCGGCATGGGCCACGCGCTGTCGATCGACATCGTCGTCGAGGGGGTCGAGACGGCGGAGGATGCCGAGGTCCTGCGCATGCTTGGCTGCCGCTTCGGCCAGGGCTACCTGTATGGCCGCCCCATGCCGCAGGATACGCTCCGGACTTGGATAGACAACCATGCCGGCAACGTCAGGTCCATTGCCGCGGAAGCCTGATCAGACCGTCGCAGCGGCTATTACCCGCTTCAGCACCGCAAAGACGCGCTCATCCGTACACTGCGCCACATTGAAGCGCATGAAGGTCGCACAGGATTGGGTGACGCTGAAAACGTTGCCCGGCGCCAGCACCACATCCTCCGCCAGTGCCCGCCGCGCGATCTCTGCGCCATCCAGTCCGTCAGGTAGCTCGCACCAGAGGAAGATTCCGCCCCGGGGGTCGATCCACGGGTGGATTTCGAGCGCCCGAAGCCTTGACGCCACGTCTCCCCTGGCACGGGCCAGCCGGTCGCGAAGTCCATTCAGATGGCGCCGGTAACTGCCGTCGCGCAGGATCGCGTAGACCAGATCGGCGGAAACCGGATTGCCACCGAAGGTCGTCGCAATCTTCAGGTCTGAAAGAGGCTCGATCCATTCCGGTCGCGCGGCAATATAGCCGCAGCGCGCCGCTGCCGTCAGCGTCTTCGAGAAGCTGCCGATCTGGATCACCCGGTCGAGACCGTCGAGCGCGGCCAGCCGCGGCGCGGGTCCCTCGCAGAAATCGCCGAAGATATCGTCTTCGATGATCGTCAGCCCCGCCTCCCCAGACAGCGCAAGCAGCCGGTGCGCGGTCGCCGGTGAGAGCATGGCGCCGGTCGGGTTGTGAAGGCCGGAATTGGTGATGTAGAGCCGCGGACGATGCTCGCCGAGTGCCGCCGCGAATGCCGCCAGGTCGGGCCCCGACGGCGTCCATGGCACGCCGACGATCTTGACCCGATGGGCGCGCAGCAGGGCCAGGAAGTTGAAATAGCACGGATCGTCGACCAGAACCGTGTCACCCGGCTCGACGAGCAGCCGGCAAAGCATGTCGATCGCCTGCGTGCCACTTTCCGTCAGCAGGATCTGGTCCGCCGGCGCCACCACGCCCTGCTCGCTCATCCTCAGCGACAGAAGCTGGCGCAGCAACGGATGCCCCAACGGCGTGCCGTAGTCCACCAGATGGCCGGCCTCGGCGCGCGCGAACTGTCGCAGCGCCTTGCGCAGTTCCGCTTCTGGCATCCAGGACGCAGGCAACCAGCCGCAGCCGGGCTTCAGCGCGTCAGCTGCCGCCTCCAGCGATTGCCTGGAGACCCAGAAGGGATCCACCGCCCGCTCCAGGCGTGGACCGATCTCCGCCAGCGCAAGCGGCTGCGGTACCCGAGTCACATAGAATCCCGAACCCGGCCGCGACTGGATGAGCCCCTCGGCCACCAGCCGCTCATAGGCCTCCACGACCGTGGAGGTGGAAACGCCCATGGTTCGTGCGAAGCTGCGGATCGACGGCAACCTCGCGCCGGGAGACAGTGCCCGCGCCGAGATGCGCTGGCGGATCGCGGACACGGCCCGCGCCGTCTGCCCCCCGTTTGCCGTTGAGGAAACATCCATCCGTATTGCCTCTTGCACCATTACAGTTCGGGCAAACTGTAATGCACCGTCGCTTCAAAAGCCATCCACGACGTCCTAGCCTCCAACATCACGGAAACGGAAGGAACAACAGCATGGACAGGACGACGAGCGGCTGGATCAACGGGTTCCTGGGCGTCGTGATCTTCAGCGGATCGCTGCCGGCAACGCGGGTCGCGGTGGCGGATTTCCACCCGCTCTTCCTCACGGGTGCCCGCGCCGCGATCGCCGGTCTCCTTGCAATTCTCCTCCTCGCCGCCTTCCGCGAAAAGCGGCCGGTGCGGACCGACCTCCTGCCGCTGGCGGTCGTGGCGCTCGGCGTCGTGGTTGGCTTCCCGCTGTTGACGGCCCTGGCGCTGGAGCACGTTACCGCCGCGCACTCGATCGTCTTCGTCGGCCTCCTGCCCCTGGCTACCGCCCTCTTCGGCGTCTTTCGCGGCGGGGACCGGCCGAAGCCGGCCTTCTGGCTGTTCTCCTGCCTCGGCAGTGCGCTGGTGGCGGGGTTTGCGCTGAAGGAC
The DNA here is from genome assembly GCF_000967425.1 of Pseudorhizobium banfieldiae. Taxonomy (NCBI): domain Bacteria; kingdom Pseudomonadati; phylum Pseudomonadota; class Alphaproteobacteria; order Hyphomicrobiales; family Rhizobiaceae; genus Pseudorhizobium; species Pseudorhizobium banfieldiae. The sequence continues at coordinate 1,612,626 of NZ_FO082820.1, read as the reverse complement.
GGCCTGACCACGTCACCGACCGGTGACATGCTGATGCTGGCGGCCATCCTCGCCTGCGGGCTGGGCTACGCCGAAGGCGCCCGCCTCTCCCGGCGGCTCGGCGGCTGGCAGGTGATTTCCTGGGCGCTCGTCCTGTCGCTGCCGGTGATGGTGGCGCTGGCGCTCGCCACGGTGCCGCCAACGCTGGAAACCGCTGGCGGCCCCGCGTGGCTCGGCCTCGCCTATGTGTCCGTCTTCAGCATGCTGGTCGGCTTCGTGTTCTGGTATCGCGGCCTTGCGCTCGGCGGCATCGCGGGCGTCGGACAGCTGCAACTGCTGCAGCCCTTCCTGGGCCTAGCGCTGGCGGCTACCCTGCTCGGCGAGGCCGTGAGCCCGGCGATGCTGGCGGTAACGCTCGCCGTCATCCTCTGCGTCGCCGGCGCGAAACGATTTGCCCGCTGAACGGGTCGCTATCCGAGGAAACGCTTTGCCATGCGGATCAGCCGCTCGACGCGCGGCCGATAGGGCGGAAAGAGCATCGGCACCGCCGACCAGCGCTCCTTGAGGATCGGCTTGTCGTGGCTGAAGGCCTGGAAGCCGAAATGCCCGTGTGCCGCGCCGATGCCGGAATTGTTGACGCCGCCGAACGGCAGTCCCGCATGAGTGTAGTGCATGGTCGTCAGGTTGACGCCGACGCCGCCGGAAGAGGTGCGGGCGACGATCTCCTCGGCAAAGGCGGCATCTTTCTCGAAGACGTAGAGCGCCAGCGGCTTCGGCCGCGCGTTGATACGGTCAATCACCTCGTCCAGCCCGTCATAGGCCATGATCGGCAGAACCGGACCGAAGATTTCCTCGCGGTCGATGTTCATCTGCGGCGTGATCGCCTCGATCAGTGTCGGCGCAAGATAGGTGCCCTCCGCCTCGCCGCCCAAGCTGATCCGGGCGCCCTTGTCCGTCGCATCCTGGAGCAGGCCATGCAGGCGCTCGGCGTGGTGGGCGTTGACGATGCGGGCATAGTCGCGGCTCGTCCGCGCGTCGGCGCCATAGGCATGGCGGATCGCTGCCCGCAGCGCCTCGGCAAACTGCACCTCGATGCTGCGATGGACGAAGACGTGGTCGGGGGCGATGCAGGTCTGGCCGGCATTGACGAATTTGCCGAAGGCGATCCAGCGCGCTGCCTTGCCGAGATCGGCACCCGGCCCGACAATGGTGGGCGACTTGCCACCGAGCTCCAGCGTCACCGAGGACAAGTGCCGAGCTGCTGCCGCCATGACGATCCTGCCGACCTCTGGACTGCCGGTGAAGAAGATATGGTCGAAGGGCTGGTCGAGAAGCTGCTGCGAGACCTCCCGGCCGCCCTGGACGACAGCGACGAGATCGGGCGGAAAGGTCTCCTCGATGATGTCGGCGATCACCTGCGAGGTGGCGGGCGTCATCTCCGACGGTTTGACCACCGCACTGTTCCCTGCCGCCAGCGCTGAGACGAGCGGCCCGAGCGCCAGGTTGAACGGATAGTTCCACGGCGCGATGATCAGGCAGACCCCGCGCGGCTCCGGACGGATGCGAGCAGAGGTGCCGAGGGTGGCAAGTGTCGGCGCAACGCGCCGTTCCCGCATCCACCGCTTCAGGTGCCGCATCGTATGGCGGATTTCCTGCAGCACCGGCAGGATCTCGGTCAGGATGACCTCGGGCTCCGGCTTGCCGAAATCGCGACGGAGGGCCTCAACGATATCCCGCTCGCGCCGCTCGATGGTCTGGCGCAGATGGGCAAGAGCTCCCTTCCGCTCCTCCAGCCCGAAGCGCAGCCGCCGTTCCGCAACTGCCGCCTTCTGCCGCGCGACGGTCGCTTTGATCCTATCGCCGTCCATTCGCCCTCCTTGCCGTGAACAAGGTCCACCGCCGCACCCGCTTCTTCCTGAAGGTGGTAACCGAGCTTGGGCCAGGCCTCAATCGCTGGCGAGTCATTTTGATCTGCCGGGGTGGGCGCCGGCCGCTCATCCATTGACGCCAGCTCTCCCGATCGCCACATGCTGCCGCGATGGCGAAGAGCAAGAAAACCACGGACATCCCGACACTCACCGAAACCTGGAGCCTGCCGGCGCCAGCAACCTTTGGCTCCCTCGTTCGGGCCAAGGGAATCCTTCTGGAAATCCGCGCGCGGTTGCCGATGGCGGTGCGCAAGTCGCTCGAATATACCGTCGCAACCCTGACGCTCTCCATGCCCGAAGACGCCGAGACGGAATTCCGCCACACGGCGGCCAGCGTGTCGAGAGCCCTCGAATCCATCGAGGACCTGCCGGTTATCCCACGCGAGATCCAGGATATCCTGTCAATCTCCACCACCGAGCGCCACCGCTGGCTGGAGGACGGACGGCTCAAAAGTGCCGGCACGCGCACCGTCAAGCTTCGGGGCCGCGCCCGTCAGATTACGTTCCATGTCTTCGATCCGAAGCTCGTCAAGGACCTGCTCGACAACGGCACGGTGGACGAATGGCGCGAGCACGACAAGGCAGCGGCGGCCGAAAACCGGCGACGTGCTGCCTCCAAGGCAAAGCTCGCCCGCTCGCTGAAGAAGAACAAGTCTAGCCCGAAAACCGCAGGCAGTGCTTCAAGCGAATCACCGCCGCTCGCCGGATGGGACGATTTCGACCTCGACGGCCTCCTCCGCTGAACCGCCGTCCCGGTATGGCAAAGCTGAAAATCATGCTAAGCGCCCGCCACACGACACCAACAGGAGTATCCCGGTGAGCGAACTGACCGTGGCCGAGGCCACCGATCGTATCTACCAGTCGCTGGCGGCCGACAATGCCGATCTCGACACCCATATCGCGAGCCTCAAGGCAGCCCTCGCCCGCGAAGGCCAGAAGGAAGCCGTCTTCGATCCCGCTAGGCTCGCCCAGAACAACCGTTCCGGCCGCAAGCTGATGCAGGCCTATTTCCGCCAGCGCGGCGTGACGGTGACGTTCAAGAGCGCATAGAACCGGCGGCTCCGACGGCTGGAACCCCGCCCTGTGCGGAAGGGGCGCGGCGCGGCCGCTCCCCGTCCCTGCCCTGCTGCTCAGCAGCAGCAAAACGCCAACCCATTGATGTTGCTGTTGAAGAAGAAGGCAAAATTACGGCTTTTTCTGGAACTGTCGCCCGCGCTCCGACTTAGGAGGGTGTGCGTACGGCGAGGACAGCACGTCCCAGACACCCCGGCGCATGGAGAACCAATCATGAGATAGAGAGGTAACATCCATGAAGATGATCTATGTTGCTGCCCTTATGGCAGGTACCGCACTCGTTCCGGCGAACGCGCTCGCACAACAGACGCCGGCGACCTCCAACAATCAGAACAACAGCGCAGTCCAATCGACGCGCCCCGATGCCGCCGCGACCCGCGTCCAGGCGCATATCCAGCGGGCCCTGCAGGCGCTTGACAACGACGATATCCAGGCTGCACGCCAGGCCGTCCAGGAAGCTCGTGGCCAGCTGAACCAGCAGGCACAGAACCGTCCCGAGGGCACGCGCAGCAATTCCGTCGCGCAGATCCGCCAGCCGCTGCAGGAGGCCGAGCAGGCCTTGGCCCAGCAGAATTCGCAGCAGGCCGAAGAAGCACTTGGCCGGGTGGAAGAGCAGATGGCGAACATGGACCGCCAGCGCCGGAATGCCACGGGCGAAGCCGACGTGGTCGTCGAGGATCAGGCGTCGATCCTCGTTGATGTTCCGGAGCCGGACGTCACCGTGCAGCAGGCCAATCCGCGTGTGTCCGTCCAGCAGCAGCAGCCGGAGATCACCGTGCACCAGCCCGCGCCGACCGTGACCGTCAACATTCCGCAGCCGCAGATCACCGTGCGCATGCCTGAGCCCGACGTGCAGGTGAGCCAGTCGCAGCCGGAAGTCCAGGTCGAGCAGGGCGAGCCGCAGGTGCAGGTCAGCGAAAGTCAGCCGCAGGTTCGCAGGCAGGGCAACCAGGGTCAGGAGCAGGCCAATGTCCAGCTTCAGCGCTCCGGCGAGCCCGTGGTGCAGATGCAGCGTTCCGAGCAGGAGCCGGAAATCCGCTACACCGCCGAGGAAGCGCAGGTTCGGGTGAACCGTGCCGAAGGCGAGCCGGAAGTTCGGTTCGAGCAGGGCGAACGGCAGACGGCCGGCAACCACAACCGCCAGGCCGCCGAAGAGCGCCAGGCCCGTAACGAGGACGGCGACGAGGTGGACCGCCAGAACACCGCGGCGATTTCAGAGGGCAGCGCCCGGGACGACGCAAATTCCGCTGTCGCGGCCGGATCTTCCCGTGAGGTCTCGCTGACCGTCGCCAACATTAAGGACTATGACATCGTCGGCGCCAACGGCAACGAGCTCGGCGACATCGAAGAGGTAGTGAACGTCGACAACCGCCTTTATGCGGTCGTCACCTCCGGTGGCTTCCTGGGTCTCGGTGAAAACCGCGCAGCCGTTCCGCTCTCGGCGCTCCACGTCACCGACCAGGAAACGCTCGAGGCGCCGAACGTCACCGAACGCCAGATCGAGGGCATGGAGAACTTCCAGAGCGACCGTTATCAGGCGCTTCCCGATGACCATCCGGTCACGCTCGGCGCACGCTGATTGCCGGCGATCCGGCTCATTGGAGGCGGCGGGTCATCCCGCCGCCTTTTTTTGCTGTCGTCGGGCGGCGAGTGTTACGGACGCGCCTGACCGATCGCCGTGTCACGCCCCGGTGACGCGCCAGATGACGTCGCCCACATCATCCGCCATCAGCACCGCGCCGTCGCTTGCCAGCGCCACGCCGACCGGGCGGCCGTAGGAATGCTTCTCGTCCGGCGACAGGAAGCCGGTGAGGATCTCGCGCGGCATGCCGACCGGCCTGCCGTTCTCGAAGGCGACGAAGGCGAGCTTGTAGCCGGAAAGCTTGGAGCGATTCCACGAGCCATGCTGGCCGATCGCCATGCCGGCCGGAAAGCCCGGCAGCGTTCCCTCCGGCAGCCAGCAGAGCCCGAGCGAGGCCGTATGGCCGCCGAGCGCATAATCCGGCTGCAGCGCCGAGGCGACCTTGGCGGCATCCTGCGGCACCCGGTCGTCCACCACCCGGTCCCAGTAGCAGAAGGGCCAGCCGTAGAAGCCGCCGTCGACGACCGAGGTCAGGTAGTCCGGCGGCGTCTCGTCGCCCAGCCCGTCGCGCTCGTTGACCACCGTCCAGAGCATGTCCCGCGACGGCTCCCAGGCCATGCCGACCGGATTGCGAAGGCCGCCCGCGAAGACGCGCGACTGCCCGGAGGCGATGTCGTATTCGTGGATGCAGGCGCGGTTTTCCTCCACCGACATGCCGTGCTCGGCGATGTTGCTGAGCGACCCCACCGCCACATAGAGCTTGGTTTTGTCCTTGCTGGCAATCAGGTTGCGCGTCCAGTGGCCGCCCGGAATGAGGTCCATCAGCTTGCGGCCCGGCTGGGAAATCCGCGTCGCGCCGGGCTCGTAGGGATAGGCGAGCAGCGCATCGCTTGCCCCGACATAGAGCGTGTCGCCGATCAGCGCGATGCCGAAGGGCTGGCGTACGTTTTCGAGATAGGCATGGTTCTCCTCCGCCACGCCGTCGCCGTCGGCGTCGCGCAGCAACGTCACCCGGTTGGGACTGTCGCCCGCCGCCCGCGCCCGCTTCATCGTCGCGGTCATGGCATGGTCGAAGAGGCTGCCGGGCTTGTCCGGCTCGCTCATCGATTCGGCCACCAGCACGTCGCCGTTCGGCAGCACATGCATGTTGCGCGGATGCGTGAGCCCGCGCGCAAAGGCATTGACCTTCAGCCCCGGCGCTGCGGTCGGCTTGTGATCACCCTCCCAGCCCTTCGCCGTCGGCATCTTCAGGGTCGGCAGCTTGCCTTGCGGCTTCGCCTCCGGAATGGCCGGCGCAGTGCCATAGATCGGCGCGCGCTCGCCATCGCGGGAATGACGGACGGCAACGGTGACATCGCCCACAAGGGCAACAAGACGGGCTAACAGGGAAGGCTCGGCCATAAGACGCCTCAAACAAACAGGAAAAAGGGAAAGCCGGAAGCTAAAGCCTTTGCGCGGGAAGCACCAGAGGCGGATAGGGATATTTCACAAGGCAGCCGCGCCGGCCACACGCCCCGGGGCGCCCCCTCGCCGCCCATCATATCTCGTCCCGCAACGCCCGGTCGACGAAGTCCTCCGGGTCGCTGGTGAAATCCTGGTAGAGCCGGAAATGCCGTGTCTGGCGAAGCTCCGTCTCGATAAGGCCTCCGCGGGTGATCTCCAGGAGCCGCGCACCCGGCACCGCCATCAGGATGGGCGAATGGGTCGCCATGATGATCTGGGCGCTGGCCGTCTCCTGGATCTGGTGCAGAAGCCGCAGGAGTTCCAGCTGGCGCTTTGGCGAAAGCGCGCTTTCCGGCTCGTCGAGGAAATAAATGCCCTGCCGGCTCATGCGCTCCTCGAAGAAGCGCACGAAGCCTTCGCCATGGCTCCAGGACAGAAAGTCCGGCGGTGCCGCATGGGCGTCGCGGGCGGCTTCGTCGAGGAAGCGGGCGACCGAGAAGAAGGATTCGGCGCGAAAGAACCAGCCCGCCGTCACCTTGGGCAGCCAGGCCGCCCGGAGCGCGGAGGCCAGCAGCGCACCGCTCCGGTCGACCGCGCGGGAATGGTCCAGCGGCCTGTAGCCCTTGCCGCCGCCCGCCTCGTCATAGCCGCAGAGTGCCGCGACCGCCTCGATCAGCGTTGATTTCCCCGTGCCGTTCTCCCCCACGATGATCGTCACGGGGGTTACGAAATCGAGGGAAAAATCGCCGTCGAGCCAGGGAAGGTTGAACGGATAGTCGCCGCCGAGGCTTGCATCCTCTCGCACCGAAAGGCGCTTCAGATAGGGCGCCGGCAGGTTCGTCGATCTGGTCTTCCGCATTGCAGCCATGGCCCCGCCAATCTCGAGAGCCTTCGTGACAGGCGCAAGACGGCCGATCAAGAGTTTACGCCCCGAGGGTGCTCGAGGGCCGGCCCTTACGTCCCTTCATTCGGGCGCGACGGCTGCTCGCGCCGCAGCAACAGTCCGTCGATCCACCGCGCGTTCAAAGAAATCCACCGCCACAACACCAGAGCGACAACCGTCATCACATTCCAGGCCAGAACGACGTCAGAGAAGAAGTGAGCTCCGAACACCACCCTGTTGAACGAGAATGCGGCTGCAACAATCCCCATCAAGATCAGGTAGGTTCGCCTGTATGACAGCGGGAGGAGCACGACGAGCGTCAACAGTGCGAACGCGCTGGCCGCCTCGCCAGAGATGAAGGAGCAATTGCGCAAGCAATGGTCGGAAAGGTCCCAGGGAGGAGTGAATGTTCCCGTGCCGCCGAATTCCTCGATGCGGCGCGGACGCACTCGCCCGACCAGGCCCTTCATGATCTGCACCATCAAACCCGGTCCTAGGGCGAAGAAGGCGAGGACGAAAACCAGTTTGTGCGGGGCAGGCACGCGTAGCTTCGAGCGACAGATCTCTGGAACGATCAACAGGATCGATACGAGGGCGATGACGAGCCAGGGCAGAAGCCTGTTCGCATCGCGGACAAGGAGCAGCAAGCTGTTGTCGGAAAGCACGAAACCCTCGTCGGGGCGCCAGAAGAGGCCGCTTACGATGAGGTCCAGCTCCGGAACGGCCGCAAACAGGATAGAGGCTGCACCCAGGGCAAGGAGAGCGCATTGCAAGGCATCTCTTCTTGTCCCGCACGCCCGAATCGTCTGTGAATTTGCACTTTTCCTGACGATCGATAAGTTCATATCGCGCTCCTCACTGACGGCCTCTGCTTCCGCAAGGTTTGTCAAGATTCAGCGGAGATCCCGTGGAGGCGCAGTGAACGAAGAAAAAGTGCGATGTTCTCTTCTCTGATTTTGCTTGTTGAAGATGATGCCGAGATCGCATTGCTGCTCGATCGCTATCTGCAGCGCGGCGGCTACCGCACGGTCGCCGCCGCAAACGGCCGGACAGCCTTGACCCACCACAAGATGCTGCGGCCGGATCTCATCCTGCTGGACGTCGGATTGCCCGACATGGACGGCTTCGACGTGCTGGCCAGGATCCGCTCCGAATCGAGCGTCCCCGTCATCTTCGTGTCGGCCATGGACGACGACACCGACAAGCTGCTCGGGCTGAAACTCGGTGCCGACGACTACGTCACCAAGCCTTTCAATCCGCAGGAAGTCGTCGCGCGCGTCGGCGCCGTCCTGAAGCGCACCAGGGGCGTGGCCCCGGAGGCCGTGCTCCGACATGACGAGATCGAGGTCCGGCTGGACTCCCATACCGCGGTGATCATCGCCGACGGCACGGAAACAGGTCTCTCCTTGACGCTGACGGAATTCCGGCTCCTGGCGTGCCTCATCCGCTTCCCGTTCAGGACCTTCGATCGCGCCTCCCTGCTGGATGCTTCCATGCCGGACAGCGACGCCCTTGACCGGACCATCGACACCCACGTCGCCAACCTCAGGCGAAAGCTCGCCGACAAGGGCCAGCCCGGCTACATCACCACCGTCCGCGGCGTCGGTTATCGCTTTGCGAGATCCGACAATGGCTAGAAGACCTTCGCTCGCCTTTCTGACGGTCGCGGCCGTGTCGGTGACGCAGTTCGTCACCATCGCGCTGCTTTACTTCTTCGTCGAATGGTACGTCGATCGCGCAGAAACCGTGTCCGTCGAGCACCTTCCGGCCGATGCAAAGCGCGCGTGGAACGATCTCAACGCGGGCCTCGTGCCCGATCCGGAGGCACTGGCGGCGCTCGCCGTCGTCTTCCCCAGCCTGGAAGAGGTGAGCGAAGTCGCCCCCATCGCCGCCATCCTTGGCTTCGGGGCCGCATCGATCCTGCTTTCAAGCCTGATCGGCGTGTTCTTCGCCTTCCGGATCGCCGCCCCCTTGAGCCGGTTCACGGCGGCCGCCGAGAAGATCCGGGGCGGTGATTTCCTCGTCGACGTCGAACCCAGCGCGACGCGAGAGATCGAAGCCCTGGCGTCGACCATCAACAGCATGGCCTCCGAGCTCTCTTCCCTCGAGCGGCGGCTGAAGTTCAACACCCGCGCCGTGGCACACGAATTGCGCACCCCGCTCACGGTGCTGCAGGGCAATCTGCAAGGCATGAGCGACGGCGTGATCGAGCCGAGCCACGACCGCATCAAGGCGCTTTATGCGCAGACGCAAGGCATGGCGCGCCTGGTGGAGCAGCTCAACACGCTCTCCCTCGTCGGGACAGCGAGCTTCATGGCGCCGCTGACCGATACCGACCTCGCCTCCCAGGTCACCGACACGGTGGACCTCTTTCAAGCGTCCGCCGGAAACGGCCTCACCTGCCGGACCTTCCTGCAGCCCGCACCCGCCGCGATCGATCCCGTGCGGTTCCGGCAGGCTCTGCTGGCGCTCCTCGACAATGCCCGCCGCTATGCCGGAGACCACGGCCCGATCGATGTCCGCACCGGCACCGACGAGGCCGGCAGGTCGTTCATAAGCGTGGAAGATCGGGGGCCAGGCATGCCTCCGGATGTGCTCCAATCCTCCTTCGACATGTTCTGGCGAAGCGAGGCGACGAATACGCGCGGCGCCAACGGCACCGGCCTTGGCCTGACGGTCGTAAAGGCGATTGCCGAAGCGCATGGCGCCGCGTTTTCCGTCACGAGCAGACCAGGCGGAGGCGCCTGCGCCACCATCACCTTTCCAGCCGGCGCCCGAAGCTGATCGACACGACCGGACGGTGACCGGAGGCGCGTTGCAATGCCGGCCGACCGCGCATCAGAAACCTCGCCCTCAACAAGCCGGCGATGTCGTCCCGCCGAAACCACGCTGCGGCCGCTCCCCCGGCTCAGGAGATCGCAAGGAGCTCCAGCTCCTGCCCACCGACAGAGACGAGGTCCCCCACCCGCTTGCCCATCAGCTGCCGGGCGACGGGAGACACGTAGGAGATCGTGCCCGCCTTGGGATCGGCCTCGTCCTCGCCGACGATCCGGTAGCGCTGGACCCGCCCGTCCTCGCGCGAAAAGGTCACCGTGCTGCCGAAGGCCACGACTTCCGACGTCAACGGCTCCGGCATCACCTGCGCCGTGCGCACCCGCTCGGTGAAATAGCGCAGGTCCCGCAAGGGCCCCGCCGCCTGCCGCCGCCGCTCGTTGACGTCCTCGACCACGTTCGCCGTTTGGTAAGCCTCCCGCGCCTCCTCCAGCTGCCGCGTCAACCCTTCCAGCCCCGCCTGCGTCACCAGGTTCGGATGCGGCGAGACCGGCCGGTCCGGCAACAACGTCTCCGCCGCCGTTTCCGCACTCTCTTCCTTGACGAAGGCAACGCTCATGGTGGGTGGTCCTTACTGATGCTCTACGCTCTGCCCCGATATAGGCCTGAGGTCTGAACTCCTCCAGCTTTCGGTGCGGCTTGCACGGTCCGAAGGAATGGCGGACCGCATCAGCGGCATCGAGCGATCAGATCGGCGAACAATTCAGAAGAGCGGTGCTCTTTAACATCAATTCTGTTTTTCTCCTGGCGCCTCAGGTGCGATGGTCCCTGATATAGAATGCAAAGTGCGCCCCCACTGGCCGGGAATGCGAGGGAACGCGTTCGGGTTCTTGCGCGGCCGCTTGCCCCAAGCGGCATGCCTTTCGCTCTCGAAGCTGGGCATACCTAAATGTATGGCGATGCTCGCTTCAGCAATAGTCCGTATCGATTCAGTATGATGGAAGTCAGAGAACTCCGCGTGCCTTCCGCCGAGTTCTTTCCATGTATGGCTGATGGGCTCCGACTGGCGCAACAGTTCGTAGCCGGTGAGCAAAAGCACCCGATTTCGTGGTCCTCCATCCACGCCCAGTTTGCGGGTCCACCTTACAAGCTTTCGCAGCAAAGCTTTTTCTGTATCGGTGAACTCGTTCCTGAGTACGGAGACGGCGAGATAGGATCCAGGGAACCGAAGCGCCAAATCCTTCAACCTTGCGATGTCCTTAGGCTCGATTAGATCACCTTGGCCGAACGATTTAGCTTCACCCAAGATCAGGTTCGGATCGTATTGACTGTCGAAGGCGTCGGCTTGGTGAAAGGCGATGTAATCCGCTTCAATCCTCCTGCCATCCAGTCCAAGCTCGACCGCGGTGACGAAGTTGATTGATCGGAAATGAGAAACCAGCTCGCTAATCGTCTGCAGCGCCAGAACGGCACCATATGCACCTTTCGCGTAGTCTTGAACCGAAAATGGACCCGCGACGCGATACGTCCATAGCCGCCCGGTAGTTGTAGCTCCCTGCGGGAACGGGTACAACTTCAGACAGCGTTTGCATGTAAGGGAATAGCCCAAACGGTCTACCGTATCCCAATTGCGGTTCAAGCAGTTGGTGCATTGGGTCTCCAGTCCGAGGACCACAATGCTCGCCTTGGTAAAATGGTCCAACTCAAGAGCCTGATAAAAGCGTGATTTGCGACGTTTGACGAGACCGGCCCAGTCCTTGATAGGCCGTGATCGGGGGTCGAACTGTTCCTGAACTTCCTCAACACCATTCTCACGCCGACGGACACCACCGGCCATGTCATTCATCAGTTTGAGCGTCTCTGAGTCCGCTATAAGACGTGTACCCCATAGGCCACCAAGCTGGTCGAGGATCTGTTTTGCGATATGGCCCGGCTCAGACAGCCGCGCCTCCATCCCTGATCGTTTCAGGAAATCCAGAATGGCCGTCTCCTGGGTCTGGAATTGCAGATGCTCCCCGACGCCATCGTATTTTTGGCCGAAACTCCAACCCTCAGTGCCGATCATCACGTCGAGGACACCAAAGCCAAGACGGGGCCTTGATCGGTCGAACGTGTTGTAAGGGTAAATAGTCGCAATATCCGCTCGACCATAGTTTGCCACCCGCAAGCTGTTCACCCATCTCAGTTGCGACGTGCCGAAGCGCGATGCGAACGAAGGGCGAAGGGGCTCATAGCGCGCCGAAGGTTGGGAGTCCGTTTCCTTCACCTCCAGCGTCACGCGTTTCTCCTCGACATCGAGGACAATCCGCTTGGGCGGGTTCATCATTCCGCCGCCGGGCTTGTCCCAAATCCTGTCTCGCCACTGCTTCACGGACAATGTTCCAAAGCCGTCTTTCGACTGCGGAAGACCGGGCTGAAGCAGCTGTAGCGCCTTTCGCCGCGCCTCGTCGCCTATCCCTCGCGAGAACTCGAGGATGGCAGAGTGCATGATGCCGTTGGGATTGCCCTGCAGCGGCCTACACTCGTCAGCGATGATTCTATGGATTTCGGGCAGGAGGTCTGGCAACCATCCCATCGGTACGGGTATCAACGGATTCGGCTCGCTCCTCAAATTCCACACGTCGATGAGATCAGTCAGGTGAGCGGGATCAAAGACGAAGATCTTGGCGTCATTGGTCCAGAGTCTTTGCGGCCTGATGTAATGGGATGTAGCCGAAAGCGGTGTGGTAACCCCCTCAAACAGCACTCTCTTCCAGCTCGCTGGCGAACACGGTATCGCCTCAGGCCGGAAAACATGATCAAAGGTTCGGGAGAAATATTCGCTCCCGGCAGTGTCCGGATAGACGCCGAATATTGCCTCCGCCAAACCTGAAGTAGGAGGATTTGCGATTGTCACAGCCGCAGAGGGGTCGCGCTGATGAAAACGCTGTTCGGTGCGATAGATGTCCTCAAGACAATCGGTGACAGGTAACCCAAGATGAAGCTCGGCCCAATCCTTATGTGGTTCGGGTGCTAAAACTTCATCCAATGTAAGAACGCGTCCCCGCGAGATGTAGTCTCGTAACGAACCGAGACCAACCTTTTCTAGCAGGCCGGGTTGCGCCTCGACGAAAGCGTCAGGCTCAAAGAATTGAATGTAACCGCGCGCGATCTCGAGCCCCGTGACGTCCCCGGGGAACTCCGCTACCCAAGCCTTTGGAGGTTTACGAAATACGGGGATAATCGGGTTGTATTTTCCACCCCACATGCAGCTGCAAATACGCATGAACTTGATGACCGCCGCCTTGTCCCCCGGAGTGACCAGAAGGGCAATGCGCGCGGGACGAAGCCGGACAACGGCAGACAATTCAGCCATCTTCCCTCCAATCAGCTCAAGCCGTGAATGAAGCAGTTGAACTGATAGGCAATCAAGTGCTGTAGAGGAAGGACCAAGAATTTCAGGTGGATAACTTAAGCTGGAGCATGTCGGTAGCAGTAAAGCTGGAATGCGCACCTTATACGCCACCCCCCTGTCGGAATCCCCTCTCCCCATCCGTCCTTGCCGCATATAACCTCGCCGGCGCCACCGCCGGCCTTGTTCGGGAGAGGGTCATGGCACGTGCATATCGTTGGGTGATTGTCGCCGCCGGCGGGCTGATGGGCTGCGTGGCGGCGGGCACCATGTTTTCGCTGGCGATCTTCCTGGAGCCGGTGGCGAGCGAGACCGGCTGGTCGCGCGCCGGCATTTCCACCGCCATGACCCTGAACTTCCTGGTCATGGGCGTCGGCGGCTTCCTCTGGGGCTCCCTCACCGACCGGTTTGGCGCCCGGATCGTGGTGCTGATCGGTTCGGTCTTGCTCGGCCTGGCGCTGGTGCTGGCGAGCCGCGCCGAGAGCCTGCTTTCCTTCCAGCTCGCCTATGGCACGCTGGTGGGGCTTGCCGCCAGCGCCTTCTTCGCGCCGATGATCGCCGCCGTGATGACCTGGTTCGACACGCAGCGCGGGCTCGCCGTCTCGCTCGTTTCCGCCGGCATGGGCATGGCGCCGATGACCGTCTCGCCGCTCGCCCGCACCCTCATCTCCGCCTATGACTGGCGCACCGCCATGCTGATGATCGGCGTCGGCGCCTGGGCGATCCTCCTGCCGACCGCGCTCCTGATCCGCCGTCCGCCGGCGCTCTCGGAGAGCGATCAGGCAAGTGCGGTCGAGGCCCGCCGCCAGCCGCTGTCGCGCCTGCTCTTGACGCCGCAATTCCTCGTGCTCGGCTTCACCTTCTTTGCCTGCTGTGCCGCCCATTCCGGGCCGATCTTCCACATGGTGAGCTATGCCATGCTGTGCGGCATTGCGGCCATGGCCGCCGTCAGCATCTACAGCGTCGAGGGCCTGGCGGGGCTCGGCGGCCGGGTGCTCTTCGGCGTGCTCGCCGACCGGATCGGCGTCAAGCCGGTGCTGGTCGCGGGCCTCCTCGTCCAGGCGGCGGTGATCTCCGCCTATCTCGCCGCCGACAGTCTCACCACCTTCTATTCGCTGGCGGTGATCTTCGGCGGCACCTATGGCGGCGTCATGCCGCTCTATGCGGTGCTGGCGCGGGAGTATTTCGGGCCGCATGTGGTGGGCACCGTCTTCGGCGCCGCCACCATGCTCTCCTCCGTCGGCATGGCCTTCGGCCCGCTGGCCGGCGGCTGGGCATACGACGCCTTCGCCAGCTACCAGTGGCTGTTCATCGGCTCCGCGCTGGTCGGCCTCGGGGCTGTCGCCATCGCGCTCGCCTTCCCGCCCTTGCCAGCGAAGACGCCGCAGCCGGCCGAGGCGGTCGCCTGACGCGAGGCTTGCCGCCTCCCCGCCGCCGCCCTAGCCTCCTGTCCAACCGACACGGAGGAAACGCATCATGGACGACGTCACCGGCGGCTGCCTTTGCGGCCAGCTTCGCCTTACCGCCCGCGGCAGGCCGTATCGTGTCGGCCTCTGCCACTGCCTGGATTGCCGCAAGCATCACGGCGCCCTGTTCAACGCCTCGGCGATCTTTCCCGCCGACGCGGTGACGATCGAGGGCGAAAGCTCGGCCTATCAGGACCGGCACTTCTGCCCCCGCTGCGGCTCTCCCGTCTTCGGCGTCAGCGCCGACGAGATCGAGGTGGCGCTCGGCGCGCTCGATGCCCCCGACCGGTTCACCCCCACCTACGAGCTCTGGACGATCCGCCGCGAAACCTGGCTGCCGCCCTTCGCGCTGAAGCACCATTACGAGCGCGACCGCGAAAACACCGGCCGCACCGAGGACTGACGTCACCGGCCGGAGACAGCGCTTTCACGTTTCCCTTTTGTACTCATTTTTCCGCCCCGCCCTCTTCACTTTCCCCCGGACTCTCGCCATATTCCGGCGATGGCCAGATCCCCCCGCAAGTCCCCGCCCTCGAACGGCTTCGAGGAAGCCCCGCAATCCGGTTTCGAAGGCGCGCCGCTCTCGGGCTCCGTCTCCGACTGGGTGAAGCAGATGGAGGCGGAGGCGGAGGCCTCGGGCATCGAGACCCAGCGCGAAATCGCCTCGAAGGCAGGCAAGCACCGCAAGAAGATCGAGATCGCCGCCCGCGAAGCCGCGATCAAGGAGGCGGCGAAGGACAAGCCGAAAACCGCCAAGCACACCACCGCCTCCAAAACCGCCCGCGGCGTGTCCATCGGCGCCTCCTCCGACCCGAAGACCCGCGCCGCCGCCGGCCTCAACCCGGTCGCCGGCCTCGACGTGTCGCTGGAGGAAGCCAAGTCGCTCGCCCCCGGCGCCGTCACCGCCACCGTGGATGCGCTGGCGAAGCTCATCGAATCCGGCAATCCGCTGTTCAAGGACGGCAAGCTGTGGACGCCGCACCGCCCGGCCCGGCCGGAAAAGTCGGAAGGCGGCATTTCCATCCGCATGGCGTCGGAATACCAGCCCGCCGGTGACCAGCCGACGGCGATCGCCGATCTCGTCGAGGGCATCAACACGGGCGAGCGCTCCCAGGTCCTGCTCGGCGTCACCGGCTCGGGCAAGACCTTCACCATGGCCAAGGTGATCGAGGCGACCCAGCGCCCGGCCGTGATCCTGGCGCCCAACAAGACGCTCGCCGCCCAGCTCTACTCGGAGTTCAAGAGCTTCTTCCCGGACAATGCGGTGGAGTATTTCGTCTCCTATTACGACTACTACCAGCCGGAAGCCTATGTGCCGCGCTCCGACACCTATATCGAGAAGGAATCCTCGATCAACGAGCAGATCGACCGGATGCGCCACGCCGCCACCCGCGCCATCCTCGAGCGCGACGACTGCATCATCGTCGCCTCGGTCTCCTGCATCTACGGTATCGGCTCGGTGGAAACCTATACCGCCATGACCTTCCAGATGTCGGTCGGCGACCGGCTGGACCAGCGCCAGCTGCTCGCCGATCTCGTCGCCCAGCAATACAAGCGCCGCGACATGGACTTTCAACGCGGCAGTTTTCGTGTTCGGGGCGACACGATCGAGATCTTCCCCGCCCACCTGGAGGATGCCGCCTGGCGCATCTCCATGTTCGGCGACGAGATTGACGCGATCACCGAGTTCGACCCGCTGACCGGCCAGAAGACCGGCGACCTGAAGTCGGTGAAGATCTACGCCAACTCGCACTATGTCACGCCGCGCCCGACGCTGAACGCCGCCATCAAGTCGATCAAGGAGGAGCTGAAGCACCGCCTCGCCGAGCTCGAGGCTGCCGGCCGCCTGCTCGAAGCCCAGCGGCTGGAGCAGCGCACCCGTTACGACATCGAGATGATGGAGGCGACCGGCTCCTGCGCCGGCATCGAGAACTATTCGCGCTATCTCACTGGCCGCCGCCCCGGCGAGCCGCCGCCGACGCTGTTTGAATACATCCCCGACAATGCGCTGATCTTCATCGACGAAAGCCATGTCACCATCCCGCAGATCGGCGGCATGTATCGCGGCGACTTCCGCCGCAAGGCGACGCTGGCCGAATACGGCTTCCGCCTGCCGTCCTGCATGGACAACCGGCCACTGCGCTTCGAGGAATGGGACGCCATGCGCCCGCTCACCGTCGCCGTCTCCGCCACGCCGGGCAACTGGGAGATGGAACAGGCCGGCGGCGTCTTCGCCGAACAGGTCATCCGCCCGACCGGCCTCATCGATCCGCCTGTGGAAGTCCGCCCCGCCAAGAGCCAGGTCGACGACGTGCTCGGCGAGATCCGCGGGACCGCGCAGAAGGGCTACCGCACGCTCTGCACCGTGCTCACCAAGCGCATGGCCGAAGACCTCACCGAATACCTGCACGAACAGGGCGTTCGCGTCCGCTACATGCATTCCGACATCGACACGCTGGAGCGCATCGAGATCATCCGCGACCTGCGGCTCGGCGCCTTCGACGTGCTGGTCGGCATCAACCTGCTGCGCGAAGGCCTCGACATTCCCGAGTGCGGCTTCGTCGCCATCCTCGATGCCGACAAGGAAGGTTTCCTCCGCTCCGAAACCTCGCTGATCCAGACCATCGGCCGCGCCGCGCGAAACGTGGACGGCAAGGTCATCCTCTATGCCGACAATATCACCGGCTCCATGCAGCGGGCGATGGACGAGACCGCGCGCCGCCGCGAAAAGCAGATGACCTATAACGAGGAACACGGCATCACGCCGGAATCGGTGAAGCGCAATATCTCCGACATCCTCGATTCCGTCTACGAGCGCGACCATGTCCGCGCCGATATCTCCGGCGTCTCCGGCAAGGGCTTCGCCGATGGCGGCCACCTCGTCGGCAACAACCTCCAGGCGCATCTGAACGCTTTGGAAAAGGACATGCGCAACGCCGCCGCCGACCTCGACTTCGAAAAGGCCGCCCGCCTGCGCGACGAGATCAAGCGGCTGAAGGCGGTGGAGTTGTCGGCGATGGACGATCCGATCGCGAAAGATGAGGCTCGGGCACAGGAACGGGGTGGCAAAGCCGAGAGAAATGGTGGGCCGAGCGGCCGCCGCAGGCCAATCTCCCCCCTTGAGGGGGAGATGTCCGGCAGGACAGAGGGGGGCACTGCACCCTCTGCGCCCGAAGGCTTCCCCCCCTCTGCCCCTATCGGGGCATCTCCCCCTCAAGGGGGGAGATCGTCGGAACCCGCCTCCTACTTCGCCAAGCCCACGCTCGACAACATGGGCCCCGGCACCGACATGCCGACACCCCTGTTCCGCAAGAACACCCTCGATGGTGAGGAGCGGTCTGCGCAGCAGGGCAATCGATCCAGTGAATCGATTGCAGCGACGAACGCCCGGAGCGAAAGCGAAGGGCAGACCGGAGGCCCGGAGACATCGCTCTTCCGCAAGAACACGCTGGATGAAATGACCGTCGGACGCACGGAAAAGCCGGCGCAAGGCACCTTGCCGACCCGCCCGCCGGAAACGGTCAGCACCAAAAAGCGCTTCTCGCCGCTCCTGGAGGGCCAGCCGGAACGCGGCGAGACACCCACCTCTCGTTCGTCATCCTCGTCCTCGGGTCAGGCCCGAGGATTGACCCGAGGACCCAAGGATGATCCATCCTCGGACTCGATCCGAGGACCCGTCATCCGGGGTAAGGTCGGCGTCGGCAGCTACGAAGATCCCGGCGAGCAGAAGCGCAAGGGGCGGACGAAGGGCAAGACCGGGCGTCCGGGGCGGTAGTTCCGAGTCCCTTCTTCCGTTTTACGGGGAGAAGGATGCAGGGGCGCAGTCGAATGAGCCTGCACGCGATATGCGAACGGCAATTTCCCGGACATTTGCTGTCAAGCCAGTATACGCGCTCGATTGCGCCAACTGAGGAACCGGAACCAGAGTCAGGGCATCTCGAGAACCTAGTGCCTTGCCAGAATCCCGACTAACACCCATCGCTTAAGTCGAGGACGTAAAGGTGCTACCGGCGCAACCGGCCATGTGCAAGGTTAGATCCATCTCGAAGATCTGGCGTATACAGTATCGCTCAGCCGCGCCTTACTCACTCATTTACGTACCGGCGCTTCTTGCTCTCGGAAAGAAACCAAAACCCAACTCTGAGAGATCTTGAACCGGCACCAGCACTGGCTATCGACCACCAAGCCCCCCAAGCGACCGTCCAGCACAATACAGATGACTGCCTTGATCTTTGCCTACTGAGTGATAATCGTAACGTATCGGGGGATTTTGATTTATGAACACAAGCTATGATTTGCGATCGATCAACTTTGGATTTGCTCGAGCCGAGACCGAACGGACGGAGGCACCCAGTCTTTTGCGGGAGGGTTATTTCGACGAACAGGGATTAACTAAGAGCGCACTGGAGGGCCCGACATTTTTGTACCTAGGCAATAAAGGTGCCGGCAAAAGTGCGTTGGTTAACCATTTAGATCTCGAATTGCAGAATAGATACAACAGCTTTTCTACTATTTACCAACTAGAAGATTTCAGCTTCCAAAATTTCTCGAAAATAATCCGCGGTGACCAAGAGCCCGAGGCCAAGTTTCCTGATGCTTGGGCTTGGCTACTCCTCATAATTGCATTGGAATCGCTCTCACGGGACGAGGGTGTGTGGCATCCGGATGCCGTGAGTTACAACGAAACCGTCAACAGTCTAAAGCAAATGGGTTTCATGCCCAACAGTTCATTGAGACACATTGCGAATATCACGTCCAGGAAAACATTCAAGCTTACGATACCTTATGTCTTCGAGAGCAGCGAAGATTTCGCCAGCATTGACAAGGTGAACGATATTCCCATGTTCGTCCACAATATGAAGAGAATAATTTGCAGCTGCAGGACAGAATCTAACCACATAATAATGCTAGACGGCCTGGATGACATCCTGACCACCAGATCAGTTCAGTACAAAAGCCTTGGCTCCCTTGTTTTCGAAGTCGACAGGCTAAATGATCTATTAAAACAGAATGGGGTAAAGTTAAAATTTATTATAGTTTGCCGAACCGATCTATACGAGCGTATTTCGGGAGCGAACAAAAATAAAATAAGACAGGATAAGTGTAAGTATATAGACTGGTACCAGAATCCAAGAAATCCAGACCGTTCACTACTACTGGATATGGTCAATAAAAAGACCAATTTTGGGGGAGATTTTTTTCGCGCCTTTTTCGATTTCAAGATATCTGGAACACCAGCGCCTAAGTACCTTCTCGAGCAGACGAGGCATACACCTCGAGATTTTCTGACCCTGATGCGAAAGATAGCAGAGGTACAGCGCGAAGGAGAGAGATTAACGCCGAATCTTGTTCTATCCGGCGCACGAATTTATTCGACTGATTATTTCGTTGGAGAGGTCGAGGATGAACTTGAAGGTTATACGAAATCTAGGCCACCAAAGGACTGGATTGAGTTTATTGGGATGTTCGGCAAGCGAAGGATTTCAACACGGGATCTAGAGTTGAAGGCTCGCCACCTAAAGTACGATATCGATGAGATGTACGCGGTTTTACGAGCGCTTTTCGAGTGTAGTGCGATAGGAACGGTGGTTAATTCTGGCAACGGTGAACATTACACGTTCAGATATAGGAACAGAAACTCCAATTTTGTTATCGGAAATGATATATCGATCCATGTAGGTCTACGAAAGGCTCTAAACATCCCGTAGTCAAAATTGATCGCGATACAGCTGAGCTGCATTTGACTACCCAAATATATCTGCCATCGAACACGAAGAGCGCTGCTTCGCAGGTTTCCCTTATCTATTTTCCTTTGTTGTCCCGCCCCCAGACAGAAGCTCCTTAACTGCCTCCTCGTACCCCACCCGCGGATCCGGCTGGCCCTGCATCCCTACGTGGAGGTTTTGCCCAGTCCGTCCCCCACCCCGAAAAAGAATTTCATTCCCCTCCTCCATACCCGTGCCCATGATCCCCCGTCCCGCCGCGGATACATCAGGAGTGTCCTGCCGAGGCGTGGCCGGCGCTGGTGGTGAAGGGACCACGTGAACCTTCACCATCGGGGTCCGCGGAGAATGATCTCCCTCCGGCGTCGCTTTTTCGTCATTCCTGTGCTTGTCACAGGCATCCAGCAGCACCGCGTCTGCGGCGCAGGACACATAGACATCCAATGCCCACGAATAGTTCTCTCGCCGTGCAGACGCACGGCGGCTGCGTCCCGGCTCAAGCCCGGGATGACAGAGGCGAACTCGGCACCTTCCTCACACCAAAACCGCACCCCACCCACCAAATATCAAGCACTTAACCCCTCGCTCATCCCCCTCCCCCAAACCCGTGCCTACACTTCCCCTGTCCCGCCGCGGATACACCAGGAGGCGTCCTGGCGAGGCGGGGCCGGCGCTGGTGGTGAAGGGACGACGTGAACCTTCATCATCGGGGTCCGCGGAAAATGGTCTCCCTCCGGCGACACGGGGGAAGCGGGATGGTTTCGGACCGACCACCTGCTTCTGATGCCCGAAAGAGCGCGCCGGGCGTGCCTGTGCGGCACACAGGGGGGTCGATGAGGATGGTGTCGCCGGACCTTCAAGTCCGACGAGATGCCGGGGCGAGGAGCCTCGGAACCCGGGAAACCGGCGGTCAAACACCTCCCATTCGACCTTTGCAGAGAGACCGGAGTCGCGGGCAGAAACCGCCGAACGGGGCGCTGAGAGGTGCCACATAACATTATCTTACGAGGCAGCTTTCAGCGCCCCGTCCAACACCTGCTTCGTCCTCCTCGGGAGAGCGAAGCGAAAACCGAGGATCGCCAAGGGGTTACCATGTCCGACACCAAGCCACCTGCCATCGACCCGCTACTCGCCGCCCGCACCGCCGAGGCGCTGGCCCTTCCGCACCTCGTCTGCCGGCGCCGCGACTGCCGCCGCAAGAACCGCTGCCTCTGGTGCTTCCGCTCCACCGGCGAGCGCTGTTGCATGAGGAACCTGACGGCCGAGCAGCGCCGGATCTTCGACGTCGTCTACCATGAGGCCGCTGCCGCCTGGCATTTTCTCGGCACGGACCCGCATTGGTTCGAGGCGCGCGAGGGAGAACGCCGGACGCACAACGACCTGGGGATCGCCATTGCCCGAACCGATCCCGGCAGGTGGCGGAGGGAGAAATGGGACGCCGAGCGGCGGGCGCGGGAGAAGCGGCTGGCGCGGTTCGACAGGGAGCAGGCGTCGGGGAAGCACGGGTCGAAACGGGGGAGAGGATGAGGCGGCGCGATTCTGGCAGGCGCTGCAGGAGGCCGAGGATGACGCGCCGTCCCCCGGCCCTGCGCTTGCGCTTCGGGCGTTCGGCGCTCAAAACGCTCCACTGGAGCGTTTTGCCGGGCGCTTCGCGCCCGGACGCGTCTCACCCCACAAACGCCCGTTCGATCACGAATTCGGCCGGCTGGCTGTTGGCGCCCTCGGTGAGGCCGGCGGCCTCGAGCAGCGCCTTGGTGTCCTTCAGCATCTCGGTCGAGCCGCAGATCATGCCGCGGTCGGTGGCGGGGTCGAGCGGCGGCACGCCGAGATCGGTGAACAGCTTGCCGCTCTCGATCAGGTCGGTGATGCGGCCCTGGTTCGGATAGGAGGGGTCGCGGGTGACGGTCGGATAAGGCTTCAGCTTGTCCCCGACGATTTCCGAGAGGAATTCGTGGTTCCTGATCTCCTCCATCAGGTCGAAGCCGTATTTCAGCTCCGCCACCTCGCGGCAGGTATGGGTGAGGATCACCTCGTCGAACTTCTCATAGGTCTCCGGATCGCGGATCAGGCTCGCGAACGGCGCAATCCCGGTGCCGGTGGAGAACATGTAGAGGCGCTTGCCCGGCGTCAGCGCATCGAGCACCAGCGTGCCCGTCGGCTTCTTGCGCATCAGCACCGTGTCGCCGGGCTTGATCTTCTGCAGGTGCGAGGTGAGCGGCCCGTCCGGCACCTTGATGGAGAAGAATTCCAGTTCCTCGTCCCAGGCGGGGCTTGCGATCGAATAGGCGCGGTAGATCGGCTTGTCGCCGACCATCAGGCCGATCATCGCAAACTCGCCGGAGCGGAAGCGGAAGCCGGCCGGGCGCGTCATGCGAAAGCGGAACAGGTGGTCCGTGTAATGCTCCACCGCCAGCACCGTCTCGGCATAGACATTGTCCGGAATGCCGGCCGGCTTGTTCTCGGCCCCGGGGGCAACGAAGTCTTCCGTCTTGGCTGGAGCGTTCATGCGGCGTCCGTTTCGCTTGTCTTCTCGTGGGCTGGGGAGCGAAATATACCATCCGCCCCGCGAATTGAAGGCACCCGCGTGCTTATGCCGCGGCGCGCCCGGAAAATATGTGCCGGAAAATCCGCTTTCAACCGGTCAGCCGGTGGAGCGGCGGCGCCAGCTGTAGCCGGGGGCATCCGCTGCCGGTCGCGCGGCGGGCTGGTAGTGGACGGGAATGGCCGGCAGCCGGCCTTCCGCCAGCCGTCGCAGCGCCGTCTCATTGGTGACGGCAAAGCTGTCGATCCCGACCCGCAGCATCAGCGGGATCTGGTCGATCAGCACGTCGCCCACCGCCCGCAGCTCATTTTGATAACCCAGCCGTTCCCGCAGCAGCGAGGCATGCGAAAATGCCCGGCCGTCGTTGAAGGCGGGGAACTCCACCGCAACGATCGCCAGCCGGTCGAGATAGGGCTGGAGCCGATGCACATCGTCGGCGGGCCTGATCAGCACGCCGAGGCCGACGTCGTTGCTGGCCTCCGCCTTCTCGATCAGCTGGTCGAGGGACAAGAGCGGCGTCTGCTCGTCCGTCGCGGGGTGTTCCTCGGTCTCGACCATCCAGGGGTCGTTCTCGACGAAACCGGTTTCCTTCCAGATCCTGGTCATCATCCGCCCCTTCAAGCCGCTTCCGCCGTCGAACCGTAGAGCGCATCCTTGAACGGCTGCGGCCCGACGCGGCGATAGGCTTTTAGGAAGGTCTCCTCCTTCGACAGGCGAAGCCCGAGATAGGTGTCGACGATGGTCTCCACCGCATCGGTCACCTTGGCCGGCTCGAAGCCGCGGCCGATGATCTCGCCGATCGAGGTGTTCTCGTCGCCCGAACCGCCGAGCGTGATCTGGTAGAGCTCGGCGCCCTTCTTCTCCACACCCAAAAGCCCGATATGGCCCACATGGTGATGACCGCAGGCGTTGATGCAGCCGGAGATCTTGATCTTCAGCTCGCCGATCTCCGCCTGCCGGTCCGGTGATCCGAAGCGGGTCGAAATCTCCTGCGCCACCGGGATCGACCGGGCGTTCGCCAGCGCGCAGTAGTCGAGCCCCGGACAGGCGATGATGTCGGTGATCAGCCCGGCATTGGCCGTCGCCAGTCCCTGGGCGACGAGGGCGCGGTAGACCGGCTCGAGATCCGCCAACGCCACATGCGGCAGGATGACGTTCTGCTCGTGGCTGATGCGGATCTCGTCGAAGGCATATTCCTCGGCAATGTCGGCGATCGCATCCATCTGCTCGTGGCTGGCATCCCCGGGGATACCGCCGATGGGCTTGAGCGAAATCGTCACCATGCCGTAATCGGGATGCTTGTGCGGCTCGACGTTCTGGTCCACCCAGCGCGCGAAATCCGGATCCTGCTTCTTCCAGCCGGCGATCTGCCCCCACCCCTCCGGCCGCTCCGGCAGGGAGGGAGGCGCGAAGTAGCGGGTGATGGCGTCAATATCGGCCTGCGGCAGGGTCAGCTCGGTGCCCTTCAGGTGCGAGAACTCCTCCTCCACGCGCCGCGTCATCTCCTCCACGCCGATTTCGTGGACCAGGATCTTGATGCGCGCCTTGAACTTGTTGTCGCGCCGGCCGAAGAGGTTGTACACGCGCACGATCGCGGTGGTGTAGGTCAACAGATCCTCTTCCGGCAGGAAGTCGCGGATCTTCTTGGCCACCAGCGGCGTACGCCCCTGCCCGCCGCCGACATAGACGGCAAAACCCAGTTCGCCCTTGTCGTTCTTCTTCAGGTGCAGGCCGATGTCATGGACCTGGATCGCCGCCCGGTCGCGTTCCGCGCCGGTGACGGCGATCTTGAACTTGCGCGGCAGGTAGGAGAATTCCGGGTGCACCGAAGACCACTGGCGCAGGATCTCGGCATAGGGCCGCGGATCGGCCACCTCGTCGGCGGCGGCGCCGGCAAAGTGGTCTGCAGTGACGTTGCGGATGCAGTTGCCGGAGGTCTGCAGCGCATGCATCTCGACCGTGGCCAGCTCGTCGAGAATGGCCGGCGTGTCCGACAGCTTCGGCCAGTTGAACTGGAGGTTCTGCCGCGTGGTGAAGTGCCCGTAGCCCCGGTCATACGTGCGCGCCACATGCGCCAGCATGCGCATCTGCCTCGCATTGAGTGTGCCATAGGGAATGGCAATCCGCAGCATGTAGGCATGCAGCTGCAGGTAGACGCCGTTCATCAGGCGCAGAGGCTTGAACGCGTCCTCCGTCAGCTCCCCGGAGAGGCGGCGGTTGACCTGGTCGCGGAACTGCTCGACGCGGCCCTTGACGAAGGCGTGGTCGAATTCGTCGTAACGGTACATGATATCCTCAGACTGCGATGAAGGCCGCATCGGCCGGGCGGTAGCCCGCGGCGTATTCCATGGTGGGGCCGGCAGCCCGGATGCGCTCGCGAAGCCGGATCGGCCAGAGCTTGCCATCGACTTCCTGCACGTCAATGACATTGACGTCGACGACGCGGTTGGCGGCGAAGTCCCGCTTGCCGATCGCTTCCAGCGAGGCGACGGCCTCGGCATGGCGGGCGACCAGGGCGTCCTGCAGGTTTTCCACCCAATGGCCATTCGCATCCAGCCATACGGCGATGCCGTCCGTCAGCCTGTTTGCGGTGAGGACCTTGTCCGTCATGCTTCACTTCCCATCCTGGCGCGAGCCGTCGCAGTCCATGCGGACAGGGGCTCGGATCTTTGAAAATTCGCACCGGCGACAGCTTCGCCGATAATGACCATGACCGGACCGGCGAGATCGTCCCTCGCCTCGAGATCCGGAAGTTCCTTCAGGACCCCGTGGAAAAGACGGCGATCGGCGCGGCTGGCATTCTCCACCACGGCCACGGTCGTGTCCGGCGACAGGCCGGCTTCCATCAGCCGGCCGGCGACGGAGGCGGCAACCGTGCGGCCCATGTAGACGGCGATGGTGGCGCCGGACACAGCGAGCCTTGCCCAGTCTGGCAGTACGTCGCCGGTGAGGTCGTGGCCGGTCGTAAAGATGAGCGACGAGGCGACACCACGCAGCGTCAGCGGCAGATCGAAGTCGGCGGCAGCGGCAAAGGCGGAGGTGATTCCCGGCACGATCTCGTAGGAGATGCCGGCCTCGCGGAGAGCAGCCATCTCCTCCCCTGCCCGGCCGTAGACCAGCGGATCACCCGACTTGAGGCGCACCACGCGCTTGCCATCCTGCCCCAGCCGCACCAGCAGACGATTGATCTCGCCTTGGGACTTGGAATGACAGTTCTTGCGCTTCCCAACGGACAGGCGCTCCGCATCACGGCGGCCCATGTCGACGATTGCTTGTGGGACGAGAGCGTCATAGACGATCACATCGGCCTCCATCAGCACGCGCTGGGCGCGCAGCGTGAGCAGATCTTCGGCACCGGGGCCGGCACCCACGAGCCAGACATGGCCTTCGGCCCGGCCCGAGGCGGAAAGCAGGGCATTGGCAGAGCGGCGGGCGCCGGAGACGTCACCTGCATCAACACTGTCAGCGATAGCGCCGGTGAAGAAGCGGCGCCAGAAGATGCGACGCGATACCCCCTTGGGGATCAACCGTTCGACGGAATCCCGGTAGTCAACGGCAAGGGAAGCGAGCCGGCCGAGCGACGGCGAAAGCATCTGGTCGACGCGGGCGCGGATCATCTGCGCCAGCACCGGACCTGCTCCTTCTGTCCCGATCGCGACGGCAACCGGCGCACGGTTGACGAGGGCGGGCGTCAGGAAGTCGCAGAACTCCGGCTGGTCGACGGCATTGGAGGGAATCCTCGCAGCGCGGGCAGCCGTGACAATGGCCTGATCCTGCTGTTCGTCGCCGGTGGCGGCGAAGACGAGAGCGGCACCGTCCACCTGGTCAGCCGCGAAGGAAGTGGCAATGACGTCAAGCTTGTTTGCTGCGAGATAGTCCCGGTAATCGGGTTCCGGATCCTCGGCATAGGCGACGATGTTTGCATCCGTATTGCGCAGCAGCCGGACCTTGGCGAACGCCTCGTCGCCGTTGCCGAAGACAGCAACGGTCCTACCGCTGACGCGGAAGAATGTCGGGATTGTTGTCAGACGTGTGATGGACATGACGACCTTTTCGAGCTTGGCTTCACAATATCACCCATCGCACCCTGGGACAGAAGAAACCGATATGCGAGTTGCGTGGCGTGCGAACATTTCTGTTCTCGCTCGCCTGCCATCTTGAGTAAAAGCCACCGATACCCGCAGGCGCCGGCGGTGATTCCGCATCCGTCCGGCGGCCCGTCCCTAAGGAAGAAGCCATGTCCCTTGTTGCCCGCCTCCTCAACGTCATTGAGAATGACATCCTGCCGCTGACGGAGGCCGGCGTGGCGGCCGGCAACAAGGTGTTCGGCGCGGCGATCCTTCGCAAGTCGGACCTGTCGCTGGTGCTCGCCGAGACCAACAACGAGATGGAGAACCCGCTCTGGCACGGCGAAGTGCATGCGCTGAAGCGCTTCTACGAACTGGGCGAAAAGCCTCACGCCAAGGACCTGATCTTCCTCTCCACCCATGAACCCTGCACCATGTGCATGTCGGCGATCACCTGGGCGGGCTTCGACAATTTCTACTATTTCTTCAGCCACGAGGATTCGCGCGACGCCTTTGCCATTCCGCATGACCTGAAGATCCTGAACGAAGTCTTCGGCCTTCCACCAGGCGGCTACCGGCGGCAGAACGCCTTCTGGCATTCCCATGCGATAGCGGACCTCGTTGCGGTGGAGGATGAGCCGAGGCGCACGGCCCTGCTTGATCAGTCGCGAAAGATCCGCGCCGCCTATGACCGGCTCTCCGGCACCTATCAGGCCGGCAAGTCCGGCAACGCGATCCCACTCCGCTAAGTCCCGCTCAGGAAGAAACCCCATGGAAGCTTCACGCGACATCTCTCGCCTGATCGAAATCATGAAGGCGCTGCGCGATCCGCAAAGCGGCTGCCCCTGGGACATCGTGCAGACCTTCGAGACGATCAAGCCCTATACGATCGAGGAGGCATACGAGGTGGCCGACGCCATCGAGCGTAAGGACCTCGACGACCTGTGCGAGGAGTTGGGCGACCTCCTGCTGCAGGTCGTCTACCACGCACAGATGGCCGAGGAGGCCGGTGAGTTCTCCTTCGGCGACGTCGTCCATGCTGTGACCCGCAAGATGATCCGCCGCCACCCGCATGTCTTCGCGATCTCGGACGTCGATACGCCAGACGCCGTCAAAGTCCAGTGGGACGAGATAAAGGCGGAGGAAAAGCGCGAGCGCGCCGAGCGGCGGGCACGGCGCGGGATCGAGGAAGACTTCAAGGCCGGTTATCTCGGCAGCGTGCAGCGAAGCCAGCCGGCGCTGACGGAAGCACTGAAGCTGCAGCAGCGGGCGGCGAAGGTCGGCTTCGACTGGTCGGAGGCCGAGCCGATCCTCGACAAGATCGAGGAGGAGATCGGCGAATTGCGCGAGGCGCTCCGCGGCGGACAGAAGGACAAGGTGAAGGACGAACTCGGCGACCTCATCTTCGCCCTGGTCAACATCGGCCGCCACGTCGACGCCGACCCGGAGGATGCGCTACGCGGCACGAACACGAAGTTCCGGAGTCGGTTCAGGCACATCGAGACAGAACTTCAGAAATCAGGCGAGACGCTAGAAGCGGCGCCGCTGGAGCGGATGGAGGAGCTCTGGCAGGCGGCGAAGTCGGGAGAGCGGTAGCCGGAAGACGACTGCGAACCAGCTCTACCGGTCGTGCATCCCTTTGCCCGCCAGGATTCGGCTGCGATGCTTGTCGATGCGTGCGCGACGCGTCTGCGACTGCTTGGCCTGCGAGAAATGGAGGACATAGCCGCGCCGGCGGCCGGGCGTCAGGCCTTCAAAGGCAGCTTGCAGTTCAGGATCCTCCTCAAGGGCGGAGACGAGTTCCTCTGGATAATCGAGATCATCCTTCGGCATGTCGACCTTGGCAGCCGCGCGCTCCAGTTCCATCGCCTCGGAAACAAACGCCCTGATCGTCTTCTCCTGGCCGGCAATCTGCGCGGTGTCGGTGAAGCGGAGGATGCGCGAGGACCGGGAATTTTCTCCGGGTGCGATGAGGATTTTCTCAGGGTCCTTCAGGAGGACGCCCTTGAAGAAGCCGAGCGTGGCCGCATCCTTGAAACCCCACAGCAGCGCGACATTGCCGTCGTC
The DNA here is from genome assembly GCF_000967425.1 of Pseudorhizobium banfieldiae. Taxonomy (NCBI): domain Bacteria; kingdom Pseudomonadati; phylum Pseudomonadota; class Alphaproteobacteria; order Hyphomicrobiales; family Rhizobiaceae; genus Pseudorhizobium; species Pseudorhizobium banfieldiae. The sequence continues at coordinate 1,583,709 of NZ_FO082820.1, read as the reverse complement.
GACGGTGTAGCAGGGGGAGCTCCATTTGAACGTTTCGACTAGCCCGCAGTCCAGGAGGATCTTTCTCAGGGCGAGGAGTTCCTCGTGCCAACGCTCCTGATCGGAGAAGAAGGCATCGATCTTCCGCTCGTCATCGCCCATGGTGCTCCTCCCACCCATGAATAATGTTTTTCAGAACGCTTCAACCGAAGGCATGGGCGACACCGCCGCGGATCACCGCTCCCAGTCTTCCTTCTCGGGTCTCGGGCCGTTGCCAAGCCGGCGCTCGAGCGCTGCCGCTTGGCTTTCGGAGAGCCGCACGTCAAGTTCGACCGAACCGTCCTCCTGGTCTCGGCGCTCGTCGACGATCGCGTTCTCGTAGACCCAGGAGACGAGCGCCAGCTTGTCTGCCGGTATCGCGACCGTGGTTTCGGTCAGCACGCCGGACAGCCGGCGGGCGATCTCTGCCAGCAGCGCATCGACGCCCTCGCCGGTGATCGCCGACACGGCCATGATGTTGTCGCGGCCGCTTGCCCGTTCCGCCATCGCATCATGGGCCTCGGGATCGAGGCGGTCGATCTTGTTCCAGACCTCGATGATCCGCGCCTCCCGCTCCTTCTCGTCGATCCCGAGATCGGACAAGATGCGCATGACGTCTGCAGATTGCGCGGCGTTGTCAGGATCGGACATGTCGCGGACATGCAGGATGAGGTCGGCTTCGAGCACCTCTTCGAGCGTGGCGCGGAAGGCTGCAACAAGGTGGGTCGGCAGATCCGAAATGAAGCCGACGGTATCGGACAGGATGACGGTACGTCCGTGCGGCAGCTTCATGCGGCGCAGCGTCGGATCGAGCGTGGCGAACAGCATGTCCTCGGCGAGAACACCGGCACCGGTGATGCGGTTGAAGAGGGTCGACTTGCCGGCGTTCGTGTAGCCGACGAGGGCAACGATCGGATGCGGCACCTTTCGGCGCTTTGCGCGGTGAAGCTGGCGGGTCCGCACCACCTGCTCCAGTTCGCGTTCGAGCTTGACGATGCGCTCCTGGAGCAGCCGCCGGTCGGCCTCGATCTGCGTTTCACCGGGACCACCCATGAAGCCTGCGCCACCGCGCTGCCGCTCAAGGTGGGTCCAGCTGCGGACAAGGCGACCCTTCTGGTAATTCAGATGGGCGAGATCGACCTGCAGCGTGCCCTCCTTGGTGGAGGCGCGGCGGCCGAAGATTTCCAGGATCAGACCGGTCCGGTCGATGACCTTGGCGTTCCATTCCTTTTCGAGATTGCGCTGCTGTACCGGCGTCAGCGGATGGTCGACGATGACGAGGCCGGCGTCGTGCTGGTCGAGCAGCGCCTTGATCTCGCCGATCTTGCCCGTTCCCATAAGAGTGGCCGGGCGGGGCTGGGAGACCTGCACGATCAGGCCCTGCACGACTTCGAGGTCGATCGCCCGGGCAAGGCCGATGGCCTCCTCAAGGCGTGCCTCCTCCGACCGCTGGGGTGCGGGTGCAGCCTCAGGCTGTGCTGCACGGGAGGCGCGGGCGTTCTTCAGCACCGGCACGAGCACCACGGCGCGCATGTCGTCCCGGCGACGGTCGGTCTCCGGGATCATCGATTCATTCGAGGTGTCGCGATGTTTAATCAGCTACTGTCCTGTCAGGCCGCGTTTTCTTCGCTCTCGAACATCTGCATCGGCTGGCCGGGCATGATGGTAGAGATCGCGTGCTTATACACGAGTTGCGAATGGCCGTCACGGCGCAGGAGAACGCAGAAATTGTCGAAGGAGGTGACAACGCCGGTCAGCTTCACACCGTTGATAAGAAAAATCGTCAAAGAAATCTTTTGCTTACGGACAGTATTAAGAAACAGGTCCTGCAAGTTCTGAGAACGTTCCGCCATAGCGCCGCTTCTTTCTTTTTTGCCGGCATCCTGCCGGGATGATCTGATCACATTTCAGAGAAATACGGGAAGCGCCCTCGTGCTTCCATCCCCCAATGAAATCCTCGTTATCAAATCGGCGTCTTTTCCGCAATGTGCAAAAAGGCACCACGCAGGGCGGCGGCGACGCTGCCCGGATGACCGTTGGCGATGGTCCGTCCGTCGACGGCAACTACCGGCACACACGAGCCCGTCGCCGAGGTGAGGAAGACTTCGCGCGCCGCGAGCATCTCCTCGACCGTGAACTCACGCTCCTCGACGGGGACCGAGAGGCTGGCGGCCACCTCGAGGACTGTCGTGCGGGTGACGCCGCGCAGGATCCCGTGCTCGGCCGGGCGGGTCACCAGCACGCCGTCGGCGCTGACGATCCAGACATTCGAGGAGGCCGCCTCGGTGACCTTGCCCGCGGCATCGACGAAAATGGCGTCCTGGGCGCCGGCATCCTTAGCCTGCTGCTTGACCAGGACATTGGGAAGAAGGCCGACCGTCTTGATGTCGACGCGGTCCCAGCGGTTCTCCGGCACGGTAATCACCTTGATGCCCGTCTCGTAGCGCGCCCGGGCCGGCTGCGGATCGACGGATTTTGCGGTGATGGTCAGCGTCGGGGAAGTGCCGGCGGCCGGGAAATAATGGTCGCGACGGGCGACCCCGCGCGTGACCTGCAGGTAGAAGAGACCGTTCCTGACCCGGTTGCGGCGGAGGACTTCCCTGATGACGAGCTTCAGCGGCTCACGCGCCATCGGACTTGCCATACGCAGTTCGCGGAGAGACCGGTCGAGCCGGTCGAGATGCCGGGTCAGGTCGATGATCAGTCCGTCGCGAACCTCGCAGACCTCGTAGACACCATCTGCGAACTGGAAACCGCGATCCTCGATGTGGATGGCAGCGTCGGAGTGGGGAAGGTAGCGGCCGTTGACATAGGCAATTCTGGACATGGGCTAGCCGATCCGATCGATGCTCAGAAATATTGAATGGAGACGCGGAACATCTGCTCGACATTCTTGACCGCCGCCGCGGTGGAGAACAGCACGACGCGATCATGCGCCTTGATCTTCGTGTCACCGCTTGGGCGGATGACGGTACCGCCGCGATAGATCGCGCCTATGCGGATGCCATCGGGCAGGTCCAGTTCGCGGAAAGGCTTGCCGACCAGCGGTGACGTCTCGAGTGCCTCGGCCTCGATTACCTCCGCCGAGCCCTGTTGCACGGCGTAGACGGAGCGGATGCGTCCCTTGCGAACATGCTGGAGCACACGGGAAATGGTGACGGCGCGCGGGTTGATCTGCGCGTCGATGCCGAGGGACTGCGTGACCTTGTTCAGCGAGGAGCTGTTGATCAGCACGAGGTTCGACTTGCAACCGAGCGACTTGGCCATCACCGCCCCGAGGATGTTGATCTGATCGCTGTTGGTCAGGCTGACGAAGAGGTCCGCGTCCTGGACATCCGCCTGCTGCAGGATGTTCTGGTCGAGGGCTGAGCCATGCAGGACGACCGCGTTGCGCAATTGCTCGGAAATGGCGGCGGCGCGCTCGCGATCGGTCTCGATGATCTTCAGCCTGGTTCTCGGCTGGAGTTGTTCGATGGTGCGTGCGACATAGTGGCCGATGTTGCCCCCGCCGGCGATGATGATGCGGCGCGCTTCCTGTTCCTCATGCCCGAAGAGACCCAGCGTACGACGCACGTGGTCACGCTGGCAGATGACATAGGCGAGATCTCCCGCTTCCAGTTGGTCCGCCGACCGGCTGACGGCCAGCCTGCCATTGCGGTAGATGCCGACAACGGTCGCCATCAGGTCGGGGAAGAGCTGGCTCAACTGCTGGAGCGGCGTGTTGAGGACGGGGCAATCCTCCATGCACTCGATTGCCAGCATGGCAATCGTGTCCTCTGCAAACCGGACGATGTCCGTCGCGCCTGGGAAGGAAATGCGCCGCAGCACCATCTTGCCGACCTCGATCTCCGGCGAGATGGTCACATCGATCGACATGTTCTGGCGGCTGAAGAGATCCGAATATTCCGGTGCCAGATAGCTCTGGGCGCGGATTCGGGCAATCTTGGTGGGGACGCTGAACAGAGCCTGGGCCACCTCGCAGGCGACGATATTGACCTCGTCGTAAAGCGTCACGGCGATGATCATGTCCGCCTGTTCGGCGCCGGCCTTGGCCAAAATGTCGGGATGCGCCCCGTGCCCGACATAGCCCCGCACATCCAGCGTCTCGGTGATCGCGTTCACCAGCGAGGCGGACGTGTCGATGACGGAGACGTCGTTGTCTTCCTGGGACAGGCGCTCGGCAATGCCGTATCCGACCTGCCCCGCTCCGCAAATAATAACTTTCATGGGGTTTCTTTCATGGCTGCAGGCCCGAGACTGGCCTAGACGCCGAGGGACTTGAGCTTGCGATGCAGGGCCGACCGTTCCATGCCGACGAATTCCGCCGTCCGCGAAATGTTGCCGCCGAAGCGGTTGATCTGCGCGATCAGGTAATCGCGTTCGAACATTTCACGGGCCTCGCGGAGCGGCAAGGTCATGATGTGGTGATCGCCCTGGGAGGAAATCTTCGGGAGCATGTCGCCGAGGTCGGTCGGCAGCATGTCGGCCGAGATCACGCTGTCGGGGCTGTCACCTCGCGCCAAGATCATCAGCCGCTCGATATTGTTGCGGAGCTGACGGATATTGCCGGGCCAGTCATGGGCCTGCAGCACCGCCATAGCGTCTTCGCCGATCCGGCGAGTGCGAATGCCGGCCTGTTCAGAAATCTGGCGCATGAACATGTCGACCAGAAAGGGGATGTCCTCGCGCCGCTCGGCCAGCGCCGGGACCTTCACCGGCACGACGGCGAGCCTGTGGTAAAGATCCTCGCGGAAGATGCTCTCGGCGATCAAGCTCTCCAGATTGTAAGCGGTCGATGAGATGATCCGTACGTCCACCTTGACCCGCTTCGAACCTCCGACCCGCTCAAACTGCTGGTCGACGAGGACACGGAGGATCTTATTCTGCGTCTCGCGCGGCATCTCGCCTACTTCGTCGAGATAAAGGATGCCACGATGTGCCTCCTCCAAGGCGCCGATCTTGCGCTGCTGGCCAGGGCCGCCCTCGGTGCCGAAGAGAGCGATCTCCATCCGGTCTGGCGTAATTGTCGCCGCATTCAGGGCAACGAACGGACCGTTGGCGCGGGACGACTTGCGGTGGATCATCCGGGCGACCAGTTCCTTTCCGGAGCCGGACGGGCCGAGAATCATGATGCGGCTGTTGGTCGGCGCGACCTTGTCGATGGTCTGGCGAAGCTGGGACACCGCAACGGAGGTGCCGACGAGTTCCACGGCGTCACCGGTCCGCCGCTTTAGCTCGCTGACCTCGCGCTTCAGCTTCGAGTTCTCCAGCGCCCGCTCGGCGATCAGGATCAGCCGGTCTGCCTTGAACGGCTTTTCGATGAAATCGAAGGCGCCGCGCTTGATCGCCGACACGGCGGTCTCGATGTTGCCGTGACCGGAAATCATCACGACGGGCAGGTCAGGATGCCGGTTCTTGATCTCGTCGAGCAGGGCGAGGCCGTCGAGCTTGGAGCCCTGCATCCAGATGTCGAGAAAGACGAGCCGTGGCACACGATCGGAGATGGCGGCCAGCGCGCTGTCGCTGTCATGCGCCGTCCGGGTCTCGTGACCCTCGTCGGAAAGGATTCCGGAAACGATCTCGCGGATGTCCACCTCGTCGTCCACGACCAGAATATCAGACGCCATATGCGAGTTCCCTATCAGTTTCAGTTCCGGTCCCGCCCGCTACCATGTGCGGCAGCAGGACCCTGATCATGGCACCGCGGCCATGATCGAACTCAGGGGGCGCATCATGCAGTTCAATCTGCCCCCCATGCTCCTCGATGATCTTCTTGACGATGGCCAGGCCAAGTCCCGTGCCCTTTTCGCGCATCGTCATGTACGGCTCCAGAATCTGGTGCCGGTTCTCCGCCGGAAGCCCGCTGCCGTTGTCGATGATGTCGACAACGAAAGTATCGCGGGCCGGTTCGTAGTTCGCCCTGACCCAGACCTTCCGCCCTTCGCGCTCCTGATCGCCCGGCACGGCCTCAATGGCTTCCACCGCATTCTTGACGAGGTTGCCGAAGGCCTGGCCGAGCATGCGCGCGTCGAACATTCCGACCAGGGGCTCGTCGCCCAGTTCCCGCAGAAACTCCACGTGGGTGGTACCCATTTCCCTCAGGAAGACCGCATCGCGCAGAATGTCGCGCAGATCCGTCTGCTCCTTCGCCGGCTTCGGCATCCGAGCAAAGGAGGAAAATTCGTCCACCATGCGTCCGATATCCCCCACCTGGCGCACGATCGTGTCCGTGCACTGGTCGAAGACCGCCCGGTCATCGTCGGCGATCTGCTTGCCGTAGCGGCGCTTCAAGCGCTCGGCCGAAAGCTGGATCGGCGTCAGCGGATTCTTGATCTCGTGCGCGATCCGACGCGCCACATCTGCCCAGGCGGTCGACCGCTGGGCGATGACGAGGTCGGTGATGTCGTCGAGCGTAATGACATAGGAATCGCGAGAGGTGCTCTGCTCTTCCCGCGTCACCTGGACGCTCAGCGTCCGCTCCTTGCCGCCCCGCATCAGGTTGACCTGCTTGCGGAAGTCGTTACGGGCGCGGGAGGCAGCCTCCGAAAGGACGCTGTCGATCTCCGGCACGACTTCGGAGAGATTGCGCCCGATCAACCGCTCGGCCGACAGACCCAGGAACGCCTCAGCGGACGGATTGACGATGGTGATCCGCCGGTCGTCCTCGACGCCAATGACGGCAGCGGTCACGCCCGAGAGAACCGCCTCGATGAACCGCCGGCGATCGTCCACCTCATCCTTGGCCTCGAGGATCTCGTCGCGCTGGCTGCGAATCTCGGAAATCATCTTGTTGAAGGTGCGCGACAGGCTGCCGACATCGCCATCGGCCGCCCGTACCGGAACGACCACGTTCAAGTCTCCCGTGGCGACGCTGTCGGCTGCGCTGATCAGAAGCCGGATGGGACGAACGATCCGGTCGGCAACGGCGATGGCTGTCCATATGGCCGCCAGGAGGACGATCAATGCGAATCCGAGATAGACGATCGCAAACGCGAACTGCAGCGATGCCCGGCCGGCCTCCATGGCCTGGTATTCGGCCGTATTGTCCTCCATCAGGCGCATCGCGGCCATGACCTTCGGATCAACGGCGCGAATGGTGTAGAGGAATGTCCCCGGAAACGCATCCAGCTTGATGATGGCGCCGACGAGATTGGTGACGCCCGGCGGGATCAGCGTCGGCTGCCCTGCGGCCGCCTTTTCCAAAGCATCCTTGGGTATGGCCGGGAGCGGGCGCTCCGTCGAGATGTCGGCCTGGGCGATCGCCGCCCCGTCCTCCCGAACGAGGAAGGCGCCCAGGAGCCCCCTGCCGCGTGCCTGGCGGGTCATCAGGTCGACGAAGCCGGTGCGGTCCAGATAGAAGGTGGCGCGATTGCGCTCGAGGTCATTGGCCATCGAAACCGTCTGACCCTGCAGGTAGCTCGCATTCTCCATCATGTAGGCCTGCGCCACCTCGGTGGAGGACCGGACAATAGATTGCGTGCGGATGGAGAACCAGCGGTCGAGGCCCGCGCTCAGCGTGATGCTCGCGAACAGTGCCACAAGCACCGCAGGCGTGATCGCCACGATCGAGAAAAGCGCAACGACACGGATGTGAAGACGGGCGGCCGCCCGTCCCCGGTTGCGCGCTCTCAGGAGCCGGCTGAGCTCCCGACCAATGAGATAGAGAAGGCCGACAACGAAGATGCCGTTGAGAACGGCGGAGGCGATGACCACCGGCGTGGTGGGGGCGATCGGCGTAAGGCCGAGCAGGACGAAGAGCGTCAGGATAGCGCAGAGAAGCGCCCCGCCGGCAAGCAGGAGGCCCGGCAATGCGAAGGATGCGCGACGGTCCTGGGCATCAAGATCCGATCCGGCTTCTTCCGCGGGCGAAAAGACGCCCTCGACCATTGCTAAACTCCTTGCGCGTGCGAGATCAGTTCGCTGCCGTCAGCGCCGCACCCGACTTCCTGTCTACCCGCGAGCGCAATGCCCGCATCAGCGAGATTCGTTGCCAATAAGCAACGCAATGTGGCGAAAGTGCAACGGAAACCCGTGGAGAGTCAATCAGGGTTCATGCACTGCGCGCGCTGCGATAGACGGAGACGCCAAGCTCCCTGATCTTCTTGCGCAAGGTGTTCCGGTTGAGCCCGAGCAGATCGGCTGCCTTTATCTGGTTGCCGCGGGTGGCGGTCAAAGCCGCGAGGATCAGCGGGTATTCCATCTCCCGCAGTACGCGCTCGTAGAGGCCAGGCGGCGGCAGGCTGTCACCGAAGCTGGCGAAATAGGAGCGCATGTTCTCCTCCACAGCCTGAGAGATCGACAGCGCCTCGCCGCGCGGTCCGAGCTTTTCCATCGGGCTGTCGGGCGTGTCCGAGCGCAATTCGGCGTCGATGATCTCGCGGGTGATGACGTCCTGCGGGTAGAGCGCCATCAGCCGGCGCATCAGGTTTTCAAGTTCGCGAACGTTGCCGGGCCAGGCATAGGCCTTCATCGCATCGAGCGCCTCGCTATCGAAGCGCTTGACGTCCAGCCCTTCCTTTTCGCCCATCTGCATGAAGTGGCGAACCAGGTCGGGAATGTCCTCCGCCCGGTCACGCAAGGGCGGCAGGCGCAGCGGGACGACGTTCAGGCGGTAATACAGATCTTCGCGGAAGAGGCCCTGATTGATGAGTTGCTTCAGGTCTTTGTTGGTGGCGGCGACGATGCGGACATCGGTGCGGATCGGGGTGCGGCCGCCGACGGTCGTGTACTCGCCCTGCTGCAGGACGCGCAGGAGACGCGTCTGCGCGTCCATCGGCATGTCACCGATTTCGTCGAGGAAGAGCGTGCCGCCCTCGGCCTGCTCGAAGCGACCGGTCGAGCGCGCCTGCGCGCCGGTGAAGGCGCCCTTCTCATGACCGAAGAGTTCGGACTCGATCAGGTCACGCGGGATGGCGGCCATGTTGATCGCCACGAAGGGGCCGTTGCGGCGCTTGCCGTAGTCATGCAGAGCCCGGGCGACGAGTTCCTTGCCGGTGCCTGATTCGCCGGTGATCATCAGCGTCAGATCCGTCTGCATGAGGCGGGCAAGGACCCGGTAGATCTCCTGCATGGCGGCGGAACGTCCGACCAGCGGCATGCCATCCTGCGTGTCATCCTCCAGACGGGCAGGCTTCTTCTTCGGCTCGGCCAATGCGCGGCCGATGATGGCGATCAGTTCGGTGAGGTCGAAGGGCTTGGGCAGATAGTCGTATGCCCCCTTCTCCGACGCCTTGATGGCCGTCATGAAGGTGTTCTGGGCGCTCATGACCAGCACCGGCAGGTCGGGACGCGCCTTCTTGATGCGCGGCAGCAGGTCGAAAGCATTCTCGTCCGGCATGACCACGTCCGTCACCACGAGATCCCCCTCGCCCGCCGAGACCCAGCGCCAGAGGGTCGCGGCATTGGAGGTGATGCGGACGTCGTAGCCCGCACGCGTCAGCGCCTGGTTGAGTACGGTGCGGATGGCCGCGTCGTCATCGGCGACAAGGATGGTGGCAGTCATTGGGCTTTTCCTGTCATTCTATGGGCAGCATCTTGCTCCAGCGCACTCTCCTCCTTGTGCATCGGCATCAGGACACGGAACACGGTCCGGCGAGCCTGGCTGTCGCACTCGACGATGCCGCCATGGGCGCCGATGATCTTGGCCACCAGCGCCAGACCAAGGCCGGAGCCGTTGGTTTTTGTGGTGATGAAAGGGTCGAAGAGGTCCGGCAGCAGGTCGGCCGGGACGCCAGGGCCATTGTCGATCACGCAGAATTCCAGCGGCAGGGAGATCTTCTCCCGAGACCCGGCGACGGAAAGGCGGATGCCGGGACGGTAGGCCGTGGTGAGCATGATCTCGCCGTCGGCCTGGTCGCCGATGGCCTCGGCGGCGTTCTTCACCAGGTTGAGGAAGACCTGCACCAGCTGGTCGCGATTGGCGTGGACCGGCGGCAGCGAGGGATCGTAGTTCTCCGAAAACCTGATGTGACGGCCGAAGCCCGCCCGGGCAATCGCCTTCACGTGGTCGAGAACCGAATGGATGTTGAGGGGCTGCCGGTCCACCGGCCGCTCATCGGAAAAGACCTCCATGCGGTCGACGAGCGACACGATGCGGTCCGTCTCGTCACAGATCAGCCTGGTCAGCGCCCGATCCTCGCTTTCGACCGAGGTTTCGAGCAATTGTGCTGCCCCACGGATGCCCGAGAGCGGATTCTTGATCTCGTGCGCCAACATCGAGGCGAGGCCGGTCACCGAACGGGCCGCGGCGCGATGGGTCAGCTGCCTGTCGATCTTGTCGGCCATGGAGCGTTCCTGGAACACGACGACGACAGAACCGGGCTCGCTGACGACCGGAGCCACATAAAGGTCCACCAGTTTTTCCTGACCGAGCCGCGGCGACGACAGATCGACCCGGTACTCGTTGACAGGCGCCCTGCGCTCCCGAACCTGGTCGATCAACGCCAGGAGCGGGCTGCCGAACGGAATGAGCGTCGCGATGTCATGGCGGGCGAGTTGCGCGGCACTGGCTCCGAAGAAGGATTCGGCCTCCCAGTTCGCGAAGGCGACGTGCCCGGCAGGATCCACGAGGATCACCGGGTTCTGAACGGAATTGAGGACGGCGAGCGCCAGCGCATTGTCCCCCGACGGCGGCTGGGGCTTGTTCATGCGGCCTCCCTCGCGGTCGGCTCTGCCTGGACCTGCAGCGCCTGCATCATCTTCTGCATGACATCCTCTGGATCGGTGGATCGGAAGATCGCGGCCTTGTCCTCGACGGGAAGCGACGGCGCCAACCGATCGATGTACCAGCCAAGGTGCTTGCGGGCGTGCCGCAGCCCGGCTTCCCGTCCGTAGAAGGCAAGCATCGCCTCGTAGTGTTCGGCGACAATCTCCCTCTGCTGCTCGCGAGAGGGAGGCGGGTGGTCGGCGATTGCTCCGACATGCCAAGGCCTTCCCTGGGCGCCACGGCCCATCATGACGGCATCGGCACCGGAGGCGGCGAGGATCTCGCGCGCATCCGCGGGAGATTGAACGTCGCCATTGGCGATGAGCGGCACGGAGATCGCCTCGCGCACCGCGCGAATGGCGTTCCAGTCCGCCCTTCCCTCGTAGAACTGCATGCGGGTTCGACCGTGTATCGTGACAAGCCTGACGCCGGCCTCCTCCGCCTGACGGGCGATCTGCGGCGCGTTGATCGAGTTCCCGTCCCACCCGAGACGCATCTTCAGGGTGACCGGCACATCCACCGCCTTCACCGTCGCCTCGATCAGCGAAAGGGCCAGCACGGGATCACGCATCAGCGCCGAGCCGGAAAGGCCGCCGGTTACCTTCTTGGCGGGACAGCCCATGTTGATGTCGATGATGTCCGCCCCGTTGTCGGCCGCGATACGGGCGGCCTCGGCCATCCAGTGCGGCTCGCGGCCGGCGAGCTGGACCATGTGCGGACCAAGTCCGGCGCGCTTCAGGCGGGCCCAGGATTCACCGCGGGACATGGCAAGCTCGCGGCTGGCGATCATCTCGGTGACGACCAGTCCGGCGCCCCATCGCCAGGCAATCTCGCGAAACGGCAGGTCGGTCACCCCGGACATTGGCGCCAGAACCACCCGGTTCCTGATGGTGACCGGTCCGATGCTGAGGGGAGTGGCAAGATGCGGAACAGGCAAATGACAATCTTTCGGGCACGCAGTATTACTGCATCATTTTTAGCCACTCTCTTCGCCTTCCACAAGAGCAATCGTGTGGAAAGAAGAACGGGGCGGGCGGCTGGCAAAACGCCTTGTGAGTCTATAGTCATCCCCTGTCAATCGAATGTGTCAGTTGAGCGTGAGCCGCCCTCATCATGAATATCGGGATCGTCATTGTCGCAGCCGGACGTGGGGAACGGGCAGGATCTGCAGAGGGACCGAAGCAGTATCGCAGGATCGGCGGCAGCGCCGTGATCGCGCACACGCTGAAGGCCTTCCTCGATTGGTCGAAGGCCGGACCGATCGTCGTCGTCATCCATCCGGATGACAAGCTCCTGTTCGAGGCGGCCGTCAGCGGCCTCGCCATGGAACGCGTGACGACGGTCACGGGAGGCGCGACGCGCCAGCAGTCGGTCCTTGCCGGCCTGCAGGCGGTCGCGGCGCTGGAGGCGACGCATGTGATGATCCATGACGGCGCCCGTCCCTTCGTCGACCGGGCGCTGCTTGATCGCATCGCTGCCCGGCTGGAGGCGGGCGACGACGCCGTGCTGCCTGCCCTTCCGGTCACGGATACGCTCAAGCGGGTCACGGAGGGGCGCGTAGTCGAGACCATTTCGCGGGAGGGGCTTTATGCGGCCCAGACCCCGCAGAGCTTCAGGTTGGCGACAATTCTTGCGGCACATGAGAGGGCAGCTGCCCAGCGTAGCGACTTCACGGACGACTGTTCCATCGCCGAGTGGGCTGGGGTTCCGGTTGCCATCGTGGAAGGCTCTCCGGAAAACGTGAAACTGACAGTAAGGCGGGACATCATTATGGCGGACGAGAGACTTTCGGCGGCGGCACTTCCGGACGTGCGGACCGGCAACGGCTATGACGTGCACCAGTTGGAGCCGGGAGACGGGGTCACGCTGTGTGGCGTGTTCATCCCACACGACCAGAGGCTGAAGGGACATTCGGATGCCGATGTCGGACTCCATGCGCTGACCGATGCGCTGCTGGCGACCTGCGGCGCCGGTGACATCGGCGATCATTTCCCGCCCTCGGACCCCCAGTGGAAGGGTGCGCCGTCGAAAATCTTCCTGGCGCGCGCCGCGGAGATCGTTCGCGAGAATGGCGGCACCATCTTGAATGCGGACGTCTCGCTGATTGCCGAAGCGCCGAAGATCGGCCCCCACCGGCAGGCAATGCGCGAGACGATGGCCGATATCCTCCGGATCGACCTCGAGCGCTGTTCGGTCAAGGCCACCACGAACGAGCAGATCGGCTTTGTCGGTCGACGCGAGGGCATCGCCGCCATCGCGACGGCAACAGTCGTGTATTCCGGACGCGGGTCATGAGTCTCTTCCCCGCGGATATCGGACGGGCGGCGAGCCAAGTCATCGCTCTTTACCGCGAACACCAGCAGATGCTGTCCACGGCCGAATCCTGCACCGGCGGGTTGATTGCCGGCGCCCTAACGGAGATTTCCGGGTCGTCTGCCGTCGTCGACCGCGGCTTCGTAACCTATACGAACGAGGCAAAGGTGGACCTGCTTGGCGTCTCGGAGAGAAGCCTTGCGGCCTACGGCGCGGTTTCGCGCGAAGTCGCGCTGCAAATGGCGCACGGTGCCCTCTACCGGTCCCGCGCCAGCGCGGCGGTTGCCGTCACGGGGATTGCAGGCCCGACCGGTGGGTCAACTGAAAAGCCGGTGGGTCTCGTGCATCTTGCCGCCCAGACGCGAGCCGGCATCCTGATCCACCGGGAAATGCGCTACGGGTCGATCGGCCGCAGCGAGGTCAGGCTCGCGACGGTGCGGACGGCACTGGAGATGTTGCTGGAGGCGGCCGAAACCAAGTGATGGCGAACACATCCAATGTTGGCCACTGCCGCAGTCTTCGCCTCCCTCGGCGATCATCAAGCTAGTTTTCTGAGATTGCCTCCGAAGCAGGCCCCTGCAAACCGGGCGGAGGCACGCCCGTGGCATCGGGATCCCTCCCTCGGCTACGGTCAAGCAGCCGCATGACCGGGGTCACCGTCAAGCCGTGCAGGAGGACGGACAGCAGCACCACCAGGCCCACGATGGCCCAGAGACGCTCACCGCCTTCAACGGGCATATGGTTGAGGCCATAGGCAAGGTAATAGAACGAACCGACGCCACGGATGCCGAAGAAGGAGATGGTCAGTTTTTCTCTCCAGGCGGCGTCCAGCCCGATGAGGCCGATCAACCCGCCCAGTGGCCTTATGACGATCAGGATGAGAACTGCCGCGACGATATCAGCGAAGCGAAGCGGCGCAAGCAGGCCGGTCACCAATGCACCACCAAAAAGCAACAGCAGGATCATCATCGCCAGGCGCTCGACCTGCTCCGTGACGTCGTGCATCTCCCGATGAAAGTCGTGCTCGCGATGTGCATGGCGAAGCGTGAGGGCGGTCACGAAGACGGCGAGGAAGCCATAGCACTCGATGATTTCGGTGAGGCCATAGGAGACGAAGGTCGCGGCGATTGCAATCAGGCCGTCTCCCGTCTGGGCGAGCTTGGTATCAGCGGGGACTCTGAAGGTGAGCCAGCCGAAGATGCGGCCGACCAACCAGCCGCCGACGATGCCGGCACCAACCTCCCAAAGAACGCTGTGAAGTATCCACTTCTCCAGCCATGGTTCACCTTTGGCAGCGTAGACACTGAGCGCGATTGCAAGGTTCACGAACGGGAAGGCCAGGCCGTCGTTCAGCCCCGCCTCTGATGTGAGGCCGAACCGCACCTCATCTTCCTCCCCGGTCTTTGGAGGGCCGACCTGCACGTCGGCGGCCAGAACTGGATCGGTCGGCGCCAGACTCGCACCGAGAAGCAAGGCCATTGCCCATGGCAGGCCGAGCCCCCACACCCCCAGAACCGTGATGGCGGCAATGCTCATGGGCATCGTGATCGCCAGCAGACGCCAGGTCACGCTCCATCGCCGCCAACTGAAAACGCGGTCGAGCTTCAGGCCGGCGCCCATCAGTGCGATGATCACCACGAATTCGGTAAAGCGCTCCGTAAATTCGGGATAGGTCAGAGGCAGTGGCTCATCGGAGACCGCCGGGCTCAGAAACAATGCTGCACCCAAGGCAATGCAGACGATCGGCAATGACAAAGGGAGGCGCTTGAGCGCCAGAGGCAACCAGGCAACGAGCGCTATGAGGAAGCCCAGTCCCGTCAGAACCAGGATATAGGGATCAGGTGACCAGTCGCTGAGATCTAGCATCGCCCCTCAACGGGCGTGAGCCGTTTTTGATCCAGAAGTTCCAGCGCTGCTCCAGATTTGAGTGTGCCGCCGGATGTCTTCGATTCAGCCGTACACCCGGTCCGCCCTCGCCTCGAAGGCTTCAGCGAACATGCGGAAGGCACGGTCGAACATCGAGCCCATCACGGCGCCCAAGATCCGGCTCTTGAATTCATAGTCGATGAAGAAGTGCACCTTGCATCCCTCGCCGGCCGGTTCAAACCGCCAGCGGTTGTCCAGGTAGCGAAACGGGCCCTCAATGTACTTCACGTCGATCGCCAGTTCTTCAGGGTTGAGGAGGACCTGCGTCGTGAAGGTCTCGCGTATCGCCTTGTAGCCGACAGTCATGTCGGCAATCAGCAGCGTCTTGCCATCGCGCTCCTTGCGGGACCGGACCGTCAGCGCCTCGCAAAGCGGAAGGAATTCCGGGTATTTCTCCACATCGGCCACCAGATCATACATCTGCTTGGGCGAATGCTTGACGGGGCGATGAGTCTCGAACTTGGGCATGGTGGAGAGCTAATGCCGGGAGCAGGGGATGGCAAGAGCCGGGACGGGAGCCGTCCCGGCCATGATGACGCGGCAGCTATTCCGCGGCGGCCAGAAGCTTCCGCTCGCGGGCCGCCTTGAGACGGGCAAAGTCGTCGCCGGCGTGATGGGAAGAGCGGGTCAGCGGACTGGACGAGACCATCAAGAAGCCCTTGGTATAGGCGATGGTCTCGTAGGACTTGAATTCTTCCGGGGTGACGAAGCGCTCGACCTTGTGGTGCTTGCGGGTGGGCTGCAGATACTGACCGATGGTGAGGAAGTCGACGTCTGCGGTTCGCAGGTCATCCATCAGTTGCAGTACCTCGTTCCGCTCCTCGCCGAGTCCGACCATGATGCCGGACTTGGTGAACATCGTCGGATCGAGTTCCTTCACCCGCTGCAACAGGCGGACCGAGTGGAAATAGCGGGCGCCGGGGCGAACCGTCAGGTAATTACCCGGCACCGTTTCCAGGTTGTGGTTGAAGACGTCCGGCTTGGCGGCGACGACGCGTTCCAGCGCGCCTGGCTTCTTGAGGAAGTCCGGCGTCAGGATCTCGATCGTGGTCAGCGGCGATGCCGCGCGAATCGCCCAGATCACCTTCTCGAAGTGCTCGGCGCCGCCGTCGTCGAGGTCGTCGCGATCAACGGAGGTGATGACGACGTGGGAGAGACCCATCTGGCGCACGGCCTTGGCGACATTCTCCGGCTCGTCCAGGTCGAGCGCATTGGGGCGGCCCGTCGTCACGTTGCAGAAGGCACAGGCGCGGGTACAGATTTCGCCCATGATCATGAAGGTAGCGTGCTTCTTGTCCCAGCACTCGCCGATGTTCGGGCAGCCGGCCTCCTCGCAGACGGTGACGAGCTTGTTTTCCTTCACGATCGAGCGGGTTTCGGCATAGCCCTTGGAAACAGGCGCCTTGACCCGGATCCATTCCGGCTTGCGCAAGACTTCAGTGTCCGGACGATGCGCCTTTTCCGGATGGCGGACGCGCTTGAGATCTTCCGCAGCGGTCCTGTCGAGAATGGTTACCATCACTTACCTGCCTTTGCCGCGTCAGCGGCTCCCGTCACCGACGGGCGATTTTTGCGAGGAATAACAGAACGCAGGAGCCGATGAAACCTGTCACCAGGAAACCCAGCCATCCGTCTGCGACATGGATGTCGGCGCCTTCGAAGACGGCGTTGGCGCCGATGGCACCAACGATGCCGATGAAGATGTTCATAAACAGGCCATAGCGCAGGTCCATGAACTTGCCGGCAAGCCAGCCTGCCAGCCCGCCGATGATAATGGCCCCAAACCAGCCCACGCCTTCCATTGCAGTTCCTCCGATCGAGACTTCACATGTGGGAGATACCGGCCCCTGGAACAAGCCGGCACCGATTTAGCGGGTCAGGCGTTCAGGGCCCGGCCATAGGCATCCAGCACGCTTTCCTTCATCGTTTCCGAAATGGTCGGATGCGGGAAGATCGTGTGCATCAGGTCTTCTTCCGTCGTTTCGAGATTCATGGCGACGACGAAACCTTGAATGAGTTCGGTCACCTCCGCGCCGACCATATGGGCGCCGAGGAGTTCGCCGGTCTTCTTGTCGAAGATCGTCTTGACGAGACCCTGGTCTTCGCCGAGCGCGATCGCCTTGCCGTTGGCGACGAAGGGGAAGCGGCCGACGCGGACGTCCCGGCCCTCTTCCTTCGCCTTCGCTTCCGTCAGACCGACGGAGGCGACCTGCGGGTTGCAATAGGTGCAGCCCGGGATCTTCGCCTTGTCCATCGGATGAACATTTGGCAGGCCGGCAATCTTCTCGATGCAGATGACGGCCTCGTGCTCGGCCTTGTGGGCGAGCAGCGGCGGGCCGGCGACATCGCCGATTGCATAGATGCCGGGGACATTGGTCTTGCCGTAGCCGTCGATCGCGATGAAGCCGCGGTCCGTCTTGACCCCGACCGCTTCCAGACCAATGCCCTCGATATTAGCCTGTACACCGACGGCCGAGATCATCCGGTCGGCGGTGATCGCTTGCGTCTTGCCATCCTTCAATTCGATCGTGGCGGTGACGGAGTCGGCGCCCTTCTCGACCTTGGCGACCTTGGCCTCGAGCAGGATCTTCATGCCCTGGCGCTCGAACTGCTTCTTCGCCAGTGCGGAGATCTCCGCATCTTCCACCGGCATGACCTGCTTCATGATCTCGACGACGGTGACGTCGACGCCCATGGTGCGGTAGAAGCTGGCAAACTCGATGCCGATCGCGCCGGAGCCCATGACGAGCAGCGACTTCGGCATTTCCTCCGGCTTCATGGCCTCGAAATAGGTCCAGATCAGCTTGCCGTCCGGCTCGATGCCGGGCAGTGCGCGCGGCCGCGCGCCGGTCGCTACGATGATGTGCTTCGCGGTATAGGTGCCCTCGCCCAGGGTGTTCTTCGGCACCGGGCCCTGCGGCTGGACGATGGGCTTGGAGATCTTGCCGACGACCACCTCGCCCGGCTTGGTGAGCTTCGCCTCGCCCCAGATGATGTCGACCTTGTTCTTCTTGAACAGGAATCCGACGCCGTTGTTCATGCGATGGGCGATGCCGCGGGAGCGGGCCACGATCGCCTTGATGTCGGGCTTGATCGAGCCTTCGAGCGTCAGGCCGTAGTCCTTCGCATGGCTGGCGCTGTGCATGACGTCAGCCGACCGGAGCAGCGCCTTGGTAGGGATGCAGCCCCAGTTCGAGCAGATGCCGGCTAGGTGCTCGCGTTCGACGACCGCGACCTTCATGCCAAGCTGTGCCGCACGGATCGCGGCGATGTAGCCGCCGGGGCCGGAGCCGATGATGATGACGTCATAAGCGTTGGACACGGGCCTTCATCTCCTTGTCTGTCGGAACAGGCCCGGCTTTCGCCGAGCCTCCCGGGGGATGAAGTACCAGGCGTTACGCCTTGGCCAGCATCCCGTAGATCTCATCCTTCAGAACCATCCGGCGCTTGCGCATGTCTTCCATATGCGCGTCGCCGACCGGCTCCACTTCCGTTTCAGCCCGATGGATCGCACGATTGACGTCGCGATAGTTCTCGAGCAGACCGGCAAAATGCTCATTGCTGACCTTCAGCGAATGGATCTTGTCGGCGTATTCCGGAAATTCGTCGTGAATTTCGTGAGGCGTGTTCGACATGGCTCGGTCTCCTCTTTGTCCATCAATCGATGGAACCAGCCATATCCGTCGCACCTGCTTTCTCTTTGATCGTAGTCAATTCCGTCACCAAAGAGCGTCAAATTCCCAACATCATCCGTACGATAGGCTCGAGCCCCTTGCCGAGGGCCCGGGTATTTTCGGCGTCCAGATGAACACCGTCGAGTGGCGTCGTCTCCGCGGCCGAAGCCGCATCGTAGAATCCGCAGCCGAGTTCATCGGCGAGGTCGCGGTAGAGCGATGCGAGCATGGCCGACTGCTCAACGCCGCCGGCAAACATGGCGGCGAACACGGGATCAGCAGTCTCGCGAAGCGGCGGCGGCGCGACGATGAGGATGTCCGGAACTTCGTAGTCGAAGGACCATTCATGATTTCGGACCAGCGCCACCAGCCGCTGCATGCCCTGGCGCGCCGCAATCGCCGTGCCGGCGATCACGGGCTTCATGTCGTTCGTGCCGAGCATGAGGATGACGAGATCGAGCGGCATGTGGCTGTGCAACACCGTCGGCAGCGTCTTCACGCCATTGCGCTCGCAATCCGCCAGGTGATCGTCATAGCCGGTGGTGCGACCGTTCAAGCCTTCCGCAATGACATTGACGTCTGAACCGAGAGCCGCCTGCAGCACGCTTGGCCA
Source organism: Pseudorhizobium banfieldiae (assembly GCF_000967425.1). Lineage (NCBI taxonomy): Bacteria > Pseudomonadati > Pseudomonadota > Alphaproteobacteria > Hyphomicrobiales > Rhizobiaceae > Pseudorhizobium > Pseudorhizobium banfieldiae. The sequence goes on along the minus strand of NZ_FO082820.1, from coordinate 1,564,460 downwards.
GCGGTCCTCAAACAGGTGACGACCCGGACCTTCCGGATCGTAACCCCAGGTGAGCGAGTCACCGTAGCAGAGGACGGTCTTTGCCATCGGCTCTTCCGCGTCAGACGAGCATCGCCATCGGGTTTTCGACATAGCGCTTGAAGGCAGAGGCGAGCTCCGCGCCGAGGGCACCATCGATGACCCGATGATCGAAGGCGAAGGTTGCCGTCATGACCGTGCCGATCTTGATCTCGCCGTTTCTGACGACCGGCTTCTCGACGCCGGCGCCGATCGAGACGATTGAAGCCTGCGGCAGGTTGACGATCGAGGTGAAGCTGGAGACGCCGTACATGCCGAGATTGGAAACCGACGTTGTGCCGCCCTGATATTCCTCAGGCTTCAGCTTCTTGTCGCGCGCCCGCTTGGCGAGATCCTTCACCTCGTTGGAGATGGCGGACAGCGTCTTCTGCTCGGCCTTGCGGACGATCGGCGTGATCAGGCCGTCGGGAATGGCAACGGCCACGCCAACATCGGCATGCTTGTGCAGCACGCGTGCCGTCGAGGTCCAGGAGGCATTCGCCATCGGCACGTCCCGCAGCGCGAGGGCCATCGCCTTGATGATGAAGTCGTTGACCGAGAGCTTGAAGGCCGGAACCTCGCCCTTCTCCGTCTTCTTTACGGGAGCCGAAGCGTTGATCTCGGCGCGCAGCTTCATCAGCGCGTCGAGCTCGCAATCCATCGACACGGTGTAGGAGGGAACGGTCTGCGTCGATTCCGTCAGGCGTGATGCAATCGTCTTGCGCATTCCGTCATGCGGCAGGAGTTCGTAGGAGCCTTCGGCAAAGAGCTTGAGGACCGCATCGTCCGAGGGGCCCTTGGCCATGGCAGGGGCAGCCGCTTGGGATGCGGCAGCAGCAGCCGGCGCGGCTTTCGCCGTACCGGAGGCCGCAGCCTTCTCGACGTCCGCCTTGACCACGCGGCCATGCGGGCCCGAGCCGGAAACGGCCGACAGATCGAGCCCGGCTTCTTTGGCGAGACGACGTGCCAGCGGCGAGGCGAAGATGCGTTCGCCGGAGGCAGCCTTGGGCGCAGGTGTCGAGGCCGCGGGCGCCGCATCTGCTACCGGCTGCTCCGCCTGCGGCTTGGCGGCTTCTGCTTTCGGCGCTTCCGCCTTGGCTTCGGCCGGAGCGGCGGCAGGCTTCGGTGCTTCCGCCGATGCCCCACCGGCGGCAGCGGCGTCCTTCACATCCTCGCCTTCACCGGCGAGGATTGCGATCAGGGCGTTGACCTTGACCGCCTCGGTGCCGGCCGGGACGACGATCTTCGCCACCGTGCCTTCATCCACGGCTTCCACTTCCATGGTCGCCTTGTCGGTCTCGATCTCAGCAATCACGTCGCCGGGGGCAACCTTGTCGCCTTCCTTGACCAGCCACTTGGCAAGATTGCCCTCTTCCATCGTGGGAGAAAGGGCGGGCATGGTGATGTTGATCGGCATCGGACGCCTCCCCTTACTTGTAGCAGACGGTCTTCACCGCCTGGACGACCTCGCCGACATTCGGCAGGGCCAGCTTCTCGAGGTTGGCCGCATAAGGCATCGGCACGTCCTTGCCGGCAATCGTCAGGATCGGCGCATCGAGATAGTCAAAGGCCTGCTGCATGACGCGGGTGGCGATTTCCGTGCCCACCGAGTTCTGCGGATAGCCTTCCTCGACGGTGACGAGACGGCCGGTCTTCTTCACCGATTCGATGACGGTGGGCAGGTCCATCGGGCGCAGGGTGCGGAGATCGATCAGTTCGACGTCGATGCCTTCCTTCTCCAGTTCGGCGACCGCCTTCGTCGCATAGGTCATGCCGATGCCGAAGGAGACGATCGTCGCGTCCTTGCCCTGCTTGTGGATGCGGGCCTTGCCGATCGGCAGGACGAAATCATCCATCTTCGGCACGTCGAAGGACTGGCCGTAGAGGATCTCGTTTTCCAGGAAGATCACCGGGTTCGGATCCCGGATGGCCGCTTTCAGCAGGCCCTTCGCATCGGCCGCCGTGTAGGGCATGACCACCTTCAGGCCGGGAATGCTGGAATACCAGGCCGCGTAGTCCTGGCTGTGCTGGGCCGCCACGCGGGCAGCAGCACCGTTCGGGCCGCGAAAGACCATCGGCGCGCCCATCTGGCCGCCGGACATGTAAAGCGTCTTGGCGGCAGAGTTGATGATCTGGTCAATCGCTTGCATGGCGAAGTTGAAGGTCATGAACTCGACGATCGGGCGAAGGCCGGCCATGGCCGCACCGACGCCGACGCCGGCAAAGCCGTGCTCGGTGATCGGGGTGTCGACGACACGGCGGGGTCCGAATTCCTGCAGCAGGCCCTGGGTCACCTTGTAGGCGCCCTGGTATTCGGCAACTTCCTCGCCCATGACGAAGACGGTCTCGTCACGGCGCATTTCTTCGGCCATGGCGTCACGCAGTGCTTCGCGGACGGTGGTGGAGACCATCTCGGTGCCTTCCGGAATATCCGGATCGGCAGCGACGTCGACCTTCGGCTGTGCCGGGACCTTGTTGTCGGCTGACGAGGCAGGCTCGTCCTTGGCTTCGCGCGCCTTGCCGCCTGCAGCGTCCGAGGTCGCGGCCGGCGTATCGGCATCGGCCTTTGCCGCTTCCGGCTGGGCGGGCTTTTCCGCCGAAATGGAATCAGCGTTCTCGCCTTCCTGCAGCAGCACGGCAATCGGCGTATTGACCTTGACGTTTTCGGTGCCGGCCTCGACCAGCAGCTTGCCGATCACGCCTTCATCCACGGCTTCCACTTCCATGGTCGCCTTGTCGGTCTCGATTTCAGCAATGACGTCACCGGACGCGACCGTGTCGCCTTCCTTCTTCAGCCACTTGCTGAGGGTGCCCTCTTCCATGGTCGGAGAAAGGGCGGGCATGAGGATATCGATTGGCATTCTAGTGTCCCTCCCCGTCTCAGAGCAGAATGTCGGTGTAGAGCTCGGAGGTATCCGGCTCCGGATCGTTCTGGGCAAAGTCGGCGGAGTCGGAGACGATGTCGCGGACGTCCTTGTCGATCGTCTTCAACTGGTCTTCCGATGCCCAGCCCTTGTCGAGCAGGCGGTTCTTGACCTGCTCGATCGGATCGTGTTCCGAACGCATCTTCTGCACTTCGTCCTTGGAGCGGTACTTCGCCGGGTCGGACATGGAGTGGCCGCGATAGCGGTAGGTGAGCATTTCCAAGATGATCGGGCCCTTGCCGGAGCGGCAGTAGGAGACCGCTTCGTCCGCAGCAGCCTTGACGGCGCGGACGTCCATCCCGTCCACCTGGTATCCCGGAATGCCGAAGGAGGCGCCCCGCTGGGAGAAATCGGTCTGCGCAGAGGCGCGCGAGACGGAGGTGCCCATGGCGTAGCGGTTGTTCTCGATCACATAGACGATCGGCAGCTTCCACAGGTTGGCCATGTTGAAGCTCTCATAGACCTGCCCCTGGTTGGCGGCGCCATCCCCGAAATAGGCAGTCGAGACGCTGTCATTGCCGCGATACTTGTTGGCGAAGGCAAGACCCGTGCCGAGGGAGACCTGGGCACCGACAATGCCGTGGCCGCCGTAGAAGTGCTTTTCCTTGGAGAACATGTGCATGGAGCCGCCCTTCCCCTTGGAATAGCCGCCCCGACGTCCCGTCAGTTCTGCCATGACGCCCCGTGCACTCATGCCGGTGGCCAGCATGTGGCCGTGGTCACGATAGCCGGTGATGACCTGGTCGCCTTCCTTGAGCGCCATCTGCATCCCGACGACGACCGCTTCCTGGCCGATATAGAGGTGACAGAAGCCGCCGATGAACCCCATGCCATAGAGCTGGCCGGCCTTCTCCTCAAACCGCCTGATCAGCAGCATGTCGCGGTAAGCCTGGAGCTCCTGCTCCTTGTCGAACTCGGCAATCGTGCCGCCGGTGAAATCTTTTCTTGCAGGCTTTGCCGCGGATTTGCGGCCGGATACAGACGCGGTTTTTCTCGGCGCCATTCATCCCTCCCTCATGTGCTGCAGGTCTTGTTCAGGCCGTTACCATAGGGAAGAAAAGGCACCCCAGCAATGCCATAAATGCATGGCTCGCATTCCATACAACCCGCTGATAATACGACATGAATTCATGTTAACCGAAATCTGGTTAACCTAGAAATAGTTGTTGAAGATCACGATTTCGTCCTCGCGCGCGACGTTCAACTGGTAACGCGCGATCTCGTCCAGCATGTCTTTTTCCAGCGAACCATCGCTGAGGAGCTGCACCTGACGCTCCAGAGCCTGCCGCTTGTCTGTCAGTCGCTGGAGTTCCGCCAGCCGATCGAGCCGCTGCCGCTCGAAGTTTTCGGTAGCAATGAGCCCGAGCTCGCCGTTGACCGAATGATAGCCGAAATAGGAAAGGAAGGCGACGGTTATGAGCGGGAGCACGAATCGACCGAGTTTTCTTTCCTTATGGTGCTTGGTCCACATGCCCCGCCACATCCTCGAAACGCATTACGATGCGTCAAATTCGCAGAACTTGCTTAAGCAATCGTTGACCGCCCAAAACGCAGAAAGCCCGGCGAACCGGGCTTTCCTTGCGAATTCAATGTTTGCCTGATGAATCAGGCCTTGAGAATGGACCTGCCGGCATAGACTGCCTGCGGGCCCAGCATTTCTTCGATACGGATCAGCTGGTTGTACTTGGCAAGCCGGTCCGAACGCGAGAGCGATCCGGTCTTGATCTGCCCGCAATTGGTAGCGACCGCCAGATCGGCGATGGTCGAATCCTCTGTCTCGCCCGAGCGGTGCGACATGACCGCGGTATAGGCGGCCTTGTGTGCGGTCTCGACGGCATCCAGCGTCTCGGTCAGCGAGCCGATCTGATTGACCTTGACGAGGATGGAGTTGGCGACACCCATCTTGATGCCGTCGCGCAGGCGGGCGGAGTTCGTGACAAAAAGATCGTCGCCAACGAGCTGGCACTTGGAGCCGACGAGATCGGTGAGCGACTTCCAGCCATCCCAGTCGTCCTCGGCCATGCCGTCCTCGATGGAGATGATCGGATATTTTCCGGCGAGTTCCGCCAGGTATTCGGCCATGGCACCGGGTTCCAACGTGCGGCCCTCGCCTTCCATGGCGTACTTGCCGTCCTTGAAGAATTCGGTCGAGGCGCAATCCAGTGCGAGGCAGACATCGTCACCGGGCTTGTAGCCGGCCTTTTCCACCGAGCGCATGATGAAATCGAGGGCTTCCGGTGCGCTCTTCAGGCCCGGGGCAAAGCCACCCTCGTCGCCGACATTGGTGTTGTGGCCCTGGGCCGCGAGTTCCTTCTTCAGGACGTGGAACACTTCCGCACCGATACGAACCGCGTCACGAAGGCTCTCCGCGCCGACCGGCATGATCATGAATTCCTGGAAGTCGATCGGATTGTCGGCATGAGCGCCGCCGTTGATGATGTTCATCATCGGTACCGGCAGGACATGTGCGCCGGCGCCGCCGACATAGCGGTAGAGCGGCAGGCCGGAGGAATCGGCCGCTGCCTTGGCAACGGCGAGCGAGACACCCAGTATGGCATTGGCGCCGAGGCGCGACTTGTTGGGCGTGCCATCGAGGGCGATCAAAGTCTTGTCGATGTGGATCTGGCTTTCGGCATCGAAGCCGCCGATGGCATCGAAAATCTCGGTATTGACCGCCTCGACCGCCTTCTCAACGCCCTTGCCGCCATAGCGCTTGCCGCCATCGCGCAGTTCCACCGCCTCGTGGGCGCCGGTGGAAGCGCCCGAGGGGACAGCCGCGCGGCCCATGCTGCCATCCTCCAGGTAGACATCGACCTCCACGGTCGGATTGCCGCGGCTGTCGAGGATTTCGCGTGCGATGATATCGGTAATGGCGGTCATGATCTCTCCCTGAGGTAAACCCAATGCCCTGCGGTTATCGACAATGTCTCTTAATCGATGACAGGCGAATTACAATCCGGCTCCCGCTGCGGCGCCTAGGCAGCCTTGGCGACGGCATCGAAGGCCAGAAGCTTTTCCAGGAGCCGTCGCATGTCTTTCAGATGAACCATGTTCGGGCCATCGGAGGGCGCATTGTCCGGGTCCTCGTGCGTCTCGATGAAGAGGCCGGCGACGCCGACCGCCACTGCCGCGCGCGCCAGCGTCTCGACGAATTCGCGCTGGCCACCGGATGAACCGCCCTGCCCGCCGGGCTGCTGCACGGAATGGGTGGCATCGAAGACGACCGGCGACCCCATGGCGGCCATGATCGGCAGCGAGCGCATGTCCGAGACCAGCGTATTGTAGCCGAAGGAGGCGCCACGCTCGCAGAGAAGCACGTTCGGATTGCCGCTTGCGGTGAACTTGGCCTGGACGTTCTTCATGTCCCAGGGCGCCAGGAACTGGCCCTTCTTGACGTTGATGGCGCGACCGGTCTTTGCGGCGGCGATCAGCAGATCGGTCTGGCGGCAAAGGAAGGCCGGTATCTGCAGGATATCGACTATCGGCGCGACGAGCGCGCAATGCTCCTCGGTATGAACGTCGGTGAGCACCGGGAATCCGAACTCCTTCTTCAGGTCCGCGAATATCTCCATGGCCTTGTCCAGGCCGATGCCACGCTTGCCCGACAAAGATGTCCGGTTCGCCTTGTCAAAGGAGGACTTGTAGACGAGGCCGATCCCGAGCTCGGCGCAGAGTTCCTTGAGCCTTCCGGCGATCATGAAGGCGTGGTCACGGCTCTCCATCTGGCAGGGGCCCGCTATCAGTGCGATGCGGCTCGACTGGGAGAACAGCACCCGGCCTTCGCCGTCACCCACGACAACTTCGGGATTGGGCTTCATGTCCATGGCGGCACTCCTTTTCAAGCGGCATCTGCTCCGTCGCGTGGACCCGGCTGCGGCGGACGCGATGTCCATAACAGCAACCACCGCCTCTGTCACGGAGCCAAGGCATAAGCGCGCCGACGCAGCTGGAACTTTAGCCTTGCGGAACACACCCGGAACATATATGGTCTGTTCCGTATTTGTTTCATCGTCAGGGAACCCGGATGCTCACGCGCAAACAGCAGGAACTGCTTCTTTTCATTCACGAGAGGATGAAGGAGTCGGGCGTGCCTCCGTCCTTCGACGAGATGAAGGATGCGCTCGATCTGGCGTCGAAGTCGGGCATTCACCGGCTGATCACGGCGCTCGAGGAGCGTGGCTTCATCCGCCGGCTGCCCAATCGGGCGCGAGCACTCGAGGTCATCAAGCTGCCGGAAGCCTACAGCACCAGCCTGCAGCCGCGCCGCGGCTTCTCGCCGAGCGTCATCGAGGGCAGCCTTGGCAAGCAGAAGCCGGCACCGCCCCCCTCGCCGATCGCCGCAAGCAACGAGAACGCAAGCACGAGCGTGCCGGTCATGGGACGCATCGCGGCGGGCGTGCCGATCTCGGCAATCCAGAACAATACGCATGATATTGCGGTGCCTGTCGAAATGCTTGGCGCCGGCGAGCACTATGCACTGGAGGTCAAGGGCGACTCGATGATTGAGGCGGGGATCCTGGATGGCGATACGGTCATCATCCGCAACGGCCAGACAGCCAGCCCCGGGGACATTGTCGTGGCCCTCGTCGATGAAGAGGAGGCAACGCTGAAGCGGTTCCGCCGCCGCGGCGCCTCGATCGCGCTGGAGGCTGCCAACCCGGCCTATGAGACTCGCATCCTTCCCGCCGATCGGGTGAAGGTTCAGGGAAAGCTCGTCGGCCTCATCCGCCGCTACCACTGATCATTCGAAGCAACGGTTCGGGAAGGGTTTCGTCGAAGCGGTCGGTGCGCCAGTCATAGAAGCGGTGGCTGGTCCACGGACGGCGGGTACCGGCACTGGCCGCGTTGATCCGCCACAGGGACGGGTCGGGACTGCCATTCAAGTAGATTTCGATCGCGCCAGTCTTTCTCAGGCTTGCGCCGTTCAACAGCACGGCACCCGAGCGACATTCGTCGAACCGCGCGCGAGGGGCGACAACCAGCGCCGCCAGATCGCAGGCGCTTCCCGCAAGTCGCGGATCCTCAACCACGGCAATACTGACTCCGCCCTCACGGGCCACCGCCACGCACCACAGCTTGGGCAGGCAATGGAACCGGCCCGCATCAGCTGCGGCGAGAGCGAGCGTTGACGACATCTCCGAACGGATCCGGTCACGCTGCTCGTCCGTCAGCGCGGCTTTCACAGAAGGATGGCCTGCCGCCGCAATGCCGAGGTCACTTGCCGGAGACATGACCGGAGGGACGGGCTCGGGAAGCAGCAGAGCGCGCTGCCACTGGTCGAAGACAAACGCCGGCGAGCGCGTGCGGTTGGTGGCAACGCCATCGTTCCACAGTGCCACCAGCGCGCCGTCGTCGGAGATCAGAATATCAGGTTGGGGCAGTCGGTTCGCCTGCGAGCTCAGCGCGAAGGCGAGCGCCATGATCGGTACGCCGACCAGCCGAAGCCGGGTGCGCAACAGGGCGAGGATCAGGAACCCGATCGAGGCGATCGACAGGAACCAGGGGTGCTGCCGGCCGGTGCCGACGTCTCCACCCCAGCTGGCCACGTGCTTTGCGACCGCGATGACCGCCTCCAGCCCCAGACCCATCAGTTTCAGGAGGGGCGCGTCGAGCCCGAGCGGCATCAGCAACATGCCAAGCAGGCCGGCCGGCATGACCACGAACGAGATGATCGGCATGACGGCGAGGTTGGCCGCCAGGCCATAGCCGGCAAGCCGGTGAAAGTGCTCCATCGAATAGATCGCCGTCGACAATCCGCCGATCAGCGAAGTTGCAAAAATCCCCGCCATCCAGTGCCAGCCGGTCAGCACCGGCGCGAGCCTGCCCCGGGCGAAGATCGATGGTTCCGGATCCTCCCCTGCGCCGCGCCGGCTCCAATAGGCATAACCCGCGACCAGCGCGGCCGTCGCCGCGAATGACATCTGGAAGCTCGGCCCCATGATCTCGGAGGGGGCCATTGCCAGCATGATGAGGGCCGCCAATGCGATATTGCGAAGGCTGATTGCGGCGCGGTCGAACCATACGGCGATGAGCATCACCGCCATCATCAAGTAGGCTCGCTCTGCAGAGACCGCAAAGCCGGAGACGAGATAGTAGGCAGTGGCCATGAGCAGCGCCCCGGTGGCGGCGATCTTCTTCACCGGCCACGCCTGGGCGAAGCCGGTGAAGAGGCAGAGGCAACTGCGCAGTCCGACGAAGAAGATACCGGCCGCAAGCGCCATGTTGAGCCCGGAGATCGCCACGATATGGGCAAGGCCGGAGATGCGCAGGGCCTCCGTCGTTTCTCGGGAGATCGCACGTCTCTCATCGGTGACAATGGCTGCTGCGAACGCACCCGCGTCCCCTGGTACTACGCTGCGTATCCGGTCGGCGATCATGCTGCGCAGGGAGAAGATCCATCTCTCGAGGGCCCGGCCCCAGTCCAGCGCTGCGGCCTGCGAAGGGACTGCCGCCTGTGGCGCACCGTAGAAGAAGCCAATCGCCCCGATGCCATCATGAAAGGAGCGGAAGGCAAAATCATTCAGGCCGGGCAGCGCAGGCCCGGAAGGCGGAGACAGACGGGCGCGCCCCCGGATGGCATCGCCTGCCTCGAATGGCCGGTGCTTGCCGCGGGCGAGAAGAACCACGTCGCTCGGCGGTCGCCTGAGGGTCGGCTGCTCCGTTTGCTGAACACGAATGAAGTAGCGCCACCTGCCTTCACCCGCCGGCTCGCGTCGATGCACCTCGCCTGCAACGGTCGTGGTAACGGGGGAGTCGAGGATCACGGTGGCATGCCGCCAGGTCTCGAACTGCGCAAGGGCCATCCCCGCCAGAACAAGCGTCGGCGCAAAGAGAAGCAGCGGGAGCCTTCCGGAACGGTGTTGGACGACGATCGCCGCGATTGCGAACGCGAGGAAGAGCACCAGCGGGATTTGCGCCGGCGGATCGCGGGGAAGCGTGAACCAGAAGACCGCACCGGCCCCGACAAGCACGGGCAGGAACAGGAAGGCGTGGCCATGGGCGACTTCCTCCTCCAGCAGCCTGCGCACCTGCGCCGGAAGGCGTTCCATCAACCGCGCGACGTTGACGAGGCTCAACGGCTCCGGTCTTCGAAACCGGATATCTGCAAGGATCGGCGCCGGCCTCTCGCCAGCATCACGGACGCTGCCTGCCACTGCGGGAGCGGAAACCACACCCGGCCCGGACTGCTCCCGAAGTAGGCCCTGCTGCGGCATCCGCGTCCACCCGCTCCACCGGAGGAAGAATGCAACCAGGGCAGGCGAAATGCAATCCATAACTGCAAGTCGGTTGCACCAACCTCCAGGTCATGCTCCGGTCCGTTGGCGGATCGTTAACCGCATCCAAGGCTCGACAGCAGAAGCGATTTCGGCACCGCACAATTAGACCTCCGCAGTGCTTGGCAGCGGCGACCGGATCATATAGCAACACACTACGCTTAATTCTTGTGGCGTTTTGAGACGCCCCGCCGCCAACAGTTTGGAGGATCAGCATGACGGATAAGAGCGCAAATCTGGTACTGGGTAACAAGAACGTCGAGTTGGGCGTGAAATCCGGAACGATCGGTCCGGACGTTATCGACATCGGTGCCCTCTACAAGGAAACCGGGGCCTTCACCTACGACCCCGGATTTACCTCTACCGCTTCGTGCGAATCGAAGATCACCTACATCGACGGGGACGAAGGCGTCCTGCTGCATCGCGGCTACCCGATCGAGCAGCTGGCCGAGCACGGCGACTTCCTCGAAACCTGCTATCTGCTTCTCTACGGCGAACTGCCGACCGCTGCGCAGAAGAAGGACTTCGACTACCGCGTCACGCACCACACCATGGTGCACGAGCAGATGACGCGCTTCTTCACCGGTTTCCGCCGTGACGCCCACCCCATGGCGGTCATGTGCGGCTGTGTCGGCGCTCTCTCGGCCTTCTATCACGACTCTACCGACATCACCGACCCGCATCAGCGGATGGTCGCTTCGCTGCGCATGATCGCCAAGATGCCGACGATCGCCGCGATGGCCTACAAGTACCATGTCGGCCAGCCCTTCGTTTACCCGCAGAACGATCTCGACTACGCGTCGAACTTCCTGCGCATGTGCTTCGCCGTCCCTTGCGAGGAATACAAGGTGAACCCGGTCCTCGCCCGTGCCATGGATCGCATCTTCATCCTGCACGCCGACCATGAGCAGAATGCCTCCACGTCGACGGTCCGCCTCGCCGGTTCGTCGGGCGCCAATCCGTTCGCCTGCATTGCAGCCGGCATTGCCTGCCTCTGGGGCCCTGCGCATGGCGGCGCCAACGAAGCTGCGCTCAACATGCTCACGGAAATCGGCAGCGTCGATCGCATCCCGGAATTCATCGCCCGGGCGAAGGACAAGAACGACCCGTTCCGCCTGATGGGCTTCGGGCATCGCGTCTACAAGAACTACGACCCGCGCGCCAAGATCATGCAGAAGACCACGCACGAGGTCCTGGCCGAACTCGGCCACAAGGACGACCCGCTGCTGCAGGTCGCCATGGAGCTGGAGCGCATCGCCCTGACGGACGAGTACTTCATCGAGAAGAAGCTCTACCCGAACATCGACTTCTATTCGGGCATCACTCTGAAGGCGATGGGCTTCCCGACCACCATGTTCACCGTGCTGTTCGCGCTTGCCCGTACCGTCGGCTGGATCGCCCAGTGGGCCGAAATGGTCGAGGATCCGCAGCAGCGCATCGGTCGCCCGCGGCAGCTCTATACCGGGGCACCGAAGCGGGACTATGTTCCCGTCTCCAAGCGCTGATCTGGAACCTATCGAAATGCAAAAAGCCCGGTCATCGACCGGGCTTTTTTCTTTCCATCACCTCAAGAACTATGCCCGCCGCCGCCTCTCCAGGCGGCACCTGTGTCTGGAGGCGCTGCCAGGTGAGGTCGAAACCCTCGAGCATCGCGCGCCGCTGCAGGGTGTCGCCAGCCAATCGCTCCAGCCAGCGGGACAGGCTGCCGGGGCGCACCACCTCGTTCAGATACTCCGGAATAACCGGGTAGTCGGCAATCAGGTTGGGAAGTGCGGCCGACCAGATCTTGATGCGCTTCGACATCAACGTGATCAGCCAATCAGCTTTGTAGGCGGAAACGGCAGGTACGCCGGACAGGGCCAGTTCCAGAAGCACCGTACCGGAAGCAGCCAGCGCGGCATCCGCCTCTGCGAATGCCGCCCACTTCTCCTCTGACGAAACGGTAATGTGCACACTGACAGGCAAGGTCGCAGCGATCTCGCGGACCAGCGCCTCCTGCCGCGGCACAGTCGGCAGGAGAGCTCGTACCGGCCCCACCCGCCCGGCCAGTTCCGCCGCCGCCTGGCCGAAAATCGGAAGCAGCTGGCGGATTTCGGCGGCGCGTGAACCGGGGAGCAGCAACAGCGTATGCGCGTCGCCTGGCTGCTTCTGCGCCCGAGCGCGGCGGACCTCGCGAACCTTGAGAAGCGCGGGCTCGCTCGTCAATCGGTGGCCGATGAAAGTCGTCGGCGGTCCGCCGAGGCGCTGCATGGCGGCCGGCTCGAACGGCAGCACCGCCAGCACATGGTCGACATAGGGCACCATGGCTCTGGCGCGGTATTCTTTCCACGCCCACACGCTCGGGCAGACATAGTCGATGATCGGCAGGTCCGGCAGCGCCGCCCTCACCCGTCGTGCGACGCGATGCGTGAAATCCGGACTGTCCACGATGACGAGGACATCCGGGTTCGCGGCGATCACGGCGTCTGCCGTCTGGCGGATGCGGCGGAGAAGTTGCGGCAGGCGCTTCAAGACCTGCGTCAGGCCCATGATCGACAATTCGGAGAAGTCGAACAGCGACTGAAGGCCCTCAGCCTGAAGAGCCTCTCCACCCACGCCAACAAGCTCTACCGGGCCTGGATGGGCTTTCCTCAACGCGGCGACGAGGTCGGCGCCCAGCAGATCGCCGGAGACCTCGCCAGCGATGACAGCAACCTTCAATGCGTTGGCCATCATAGCCCTCCCTTCGGAAGCCCAGTATCGATCCCGCAGACGAATATTCCCGCCCGATCGGCCGCCGCAACCAGTGCCTGCTCCTCCAGTACCAGCGACCGGCCCGCTTCGACCGCAATGCCGGCAAGGCCGGCGCGGGATGCATTTTCCACCGTCGAGAGCCCCATTGCCGGTAGATCGGCCCGGACATCCTGCTGTGGCTTGCACAGCTTGACGAGAACGCCTCTCCGGCGCTGGGAGATCCGCCCTTCCCGGCGAAGCTCCACAACGCGCTCGAGCATTTGATCCGTCCCCTCCGCGCCTTCCAGAGCGACGACGCGCCCGCCGACGCTGACCGCGCCTTGCCCGACATCCAGCCGTCCCAGCGCCAGGGCCGCCTCGACCGCCTGCTCGATATCGCGCAGATCTTCTGCCGCTGGCCGGGCGCTCGTCAGCGGGCCGGTGCGCGCCAAGAGTCCAGGAGCTATCTCGTGCGCGCCAAGCACCCGGCACCCCATGCCCTCGAACAGCTTGATGACCATCTGGAGGACAGCGTCGTCGCCGCCGGAGACCAGCGTGCGGATAACTGCAGGCACCTGCAGCAGCGTCCGGAAGGTCGGGCGGATATCGTGCAGTTCGGGACGCCGCCTGACCGCTCCCGACATCACCACCCGACCGACACCCTTTTCGCGGATGAATCGTTCGATTCCGGCAAGATCGCCAACGCCTGCGCTCAGCGTCTCGAAGCCCTCGAAACTACGGTCGGCTTCATCTGCCAGTGCGACGATAACCGGATCTTCACCCGCCTCGCGAGCGGCTTCCGCAAGATAGAGAGGCAACTGCCCCCAGCCGGCGACGATGGCAAGCCGCCCCTTGCCGATGGGGGCCGGGCGGACAACCATGGATCAGGCTTTGCCGCGGAACGGAGAGGAGATCGCCCGATCGCTGTCGGCCGCGATGAAGTCGAGGATCTCGATGACCTCGCGACAATCGACATACTCATCCCGGATCGCCGCAGCATTGTTGCGGATATTCCCTTCGCCCTCGAAGATCTGCTTGAAGGCCTTGCGAACCCGATGGATGGTCGCGCGGTCGATGCCCGCACGCGTCATGCCGACGATATTCAAGCCCGCCAGGATGCCGGGATTGCCGTTCAGCATGCCATAGGGAATGACGTCATAGTTCACGGCAGTGAGGCCACCGATGAAGGCGTTGCGCCCGATGCGGTTGAACTGGTGAACGGCGGAGCCTCCGCCGAGAATTGCGCGGTCATCGACCTTCACGTGCCCCGCCAGCATGACGTTGTTCGACATGACGATGCCGTTGCCGAGGATGCAGTCATGGGCGACGTGAGAATTGGCGAGGAAGAGGCAGTCGTTGCCGATCACCGTCCTGCCGCCACCGCCGACCGTGCCCATGTTGATGGTCACGCCTTCACGCATCGTGCAATTGTCGCCAATGGTCAGGGTCGAGTCTTCGCCGGCCTCGTGAAGGCTCTGCGAAAGACCGCCGATGACTGCCATGGGGAAGATGCGACAGCCCTTGCCGATCTCGGTCTTGCCCGTCACGACCGCGTTGGAGACAACCTCGACATCGTCCTTGAGCACGACGTCCCTCCCGATCGTGCAGAAGGGCCCGATGGTGACATTCTCACCGATCGTGGCACCGTCCTCGACAATCGCCATCGGATGGATGCGGGCGGTGGATGCGATCCGGCTCATTGGTCACCCTTTGGGCGGATCATGGCACCGATATCGGCTTCCGCGACCAGCGCGTCATCCACATAGGCGTCGCAGTGGAACTTCCAGATATTGCCGCGCTGCTTCTGCTTCTTCACACGGAATTCGACCCGATCGCCGGGCACGACTGGCTTGCGGAAACGGGCATTGTCGATGGTCATGAAATAAACGAGGTCGCCGCCCTGCCCTTGCTTGCGGGCGCAGATGGCGCCCGCCGTCTGGGCCATGCCCTCGACCAGCAGGACGCCCGGCATGATAGGCTGCTCCGGAAAGTGGCCGGTGAAATGCGGCTCGTTGGCGGTGACGTTCTTGATGCCTATCGCGGAATCGTCGCCGTCGATCTCGATGATCCGGTCCACAAGCAGGAATGGATACCGGTGCGGCAAGAGCTTCATGATCTCGAGAATATCCGCCGACCCGAGCGTCGTGGCCGCCTGTTCACTCATTCCTGTCTCCTCTTCGCTTCGCACGCTCGTCGGACCGCGCCATTGCTGCGGCGACGTCACGGAAGAAATCCTTGAGTGGCCGGGCCGGAACGCCGCCAACACGGGCGCCGGGCGCGAGATCCGACATGACGCCGCTCATCGCCGCAATCTGAGCACCGTCGCCGATGGTGATATGGCCATTGACACCGCTGGCGCCGCCAATCATCACGCCGTTGCCGATGGTGGTAGACCCGGCAATGCCGACGCCGCTGACGATTCCGCAATGCCGGCCGATCCGGACATTGTGGGCGATCTGCACCTGGTTATCGATCTTCGTGCCCTCGCCGATGACCGTATCATCCATCGTGCCGCGATCGATCGTAGTATTCGCACCGATCTCGACATTGTCCTGGATGATCACCCGGCCGATCTGCACGATCTTCAGCATACCTGCAGGCCCCGGCGCATAGCCGAAGCCGTCCTGTCCGATCCGGGCGCCGTTGTGGATGATGACGCCATTGCCGATCAGCGACGCAATGACCGAAGCGCCGCCGGCAATCGTGCAGTCGCGGCCGATCTTCACGTCAGATCCGACGATCGCACCCGCCCCGATGCGGGTTCCCGTGCCGATCTCCGCCCGGGCGCCAATCACTGCCATCGGCTCCACCTCGACCCCGGGCTCCAGCCTTGCCGTAGGATCCACGAAGGCGGATGGATGGATGCCACCGGTATGCGACGTGAATGGCGAGGGGCGCATGGCGATCGGATGAAGCAACGCGCCCGCCTGGGCAAAGGCGGTATGGGGAGTGGCGATGCGAAGGACTGCTATATGATCAGGTATCAGTGACTGCAGGGACGCGTCGCAAAGGATCGCCGAGGCCCTGCAGCTTGCGAGTTCCTCGCGGTCCTTGCGGGAGCGCAGGTAGCACAGTTGCCCCTCGCCAGCACGTGACAGCGGGGCAACGGAACAGATGATCCGGTCTCCGGCGGAAGAATCAAGCAGTTCGGCCCCAAGATGGGCAGCCAGCTCGCGCAGGCTGACCCCCTCGTGGGGCGGAAAGAACTCATTTGAATCCATCAGGCCATTTAACTCCAGGTCAGATCTGGCCGCAGTCCTGACAGCCGTGGTCAGAACTGGTTTGCCATGCTGAACCGGAATTCCTGAGTCTCGTCGAAGTCTTCCTTGACGATCGGAAACGCATAGTCGAAGCGGATAGAGCCGAAGGGCGATGCCCACTGGATACCTGCACCGACCGAGGCGCGCCACGCCATGTCGGTTCCCTGCACGGCCTCGCCACGGAGGTCAACATCATTGCCATAGAGCGTTCCGGCATCCGCGAACAAGGCGCCGCGGAGACCGAAGTCCTCCGGGAAGGCCGGCATCGGGAAGGTGACTTCGGCCGAAGCGGTGAAGTAGGTGGTGCCGCCGATCGCGTCGCCATTGGTCATGCGCGGACCGATGCCGTTGTTCTCGAAACCACGAACGAGGCGACCGCCCAACTGGAACTGGTCGAAGACGTTCAGGTTGTCTCCCGTGCCGACGACATGGCCACCACCGACTGCGACCGAACCGATGATGTCGGCTTCCTCGGATAGGAGGTGGAAGTAGCGGCCGCGGCCATAGACCTTGTAGTATTCGGAATCGCCGCCAAGCCCAGCATACTCATGGGTGATCGAGGCGTAGATACCTTCGCGGGCAAGCGTGTTGTTGTCCAGCGTGTTGTAGGTGAGGGTCTGGGATACGGAGGACTGAACAAAGTCACCCTCCTCGACCAGCGCCTCATAGGGTGCCGAAAGACCACTTCTCCAGTCGCCTTCGCCGTCGTACTGGATTTCCTTGTACGTGTAACGGAACGTGGTCGCCAGATCTTCGGTGATCGGGGCGGTGACACGCAGCGTCACGCCCTGCTCCTGATAGTCGTAGTAGCTTTCCGAAGACGTCTGGCTACGGAAGACGTCAAAGCCCGCTGCGAGACGATAGCCGAGGAAGTAAGGCTCGGTGAACGAAAGATTGTAGCTGCGGGCGTCATCGAGACCGCCACCGACGGCGACACGGATGAACTGACCGCGGCCGAGGAAGTTCTTCTCCTCGATGGAGGCTTCGAGGATCAGGCCTTCGCCACCAGCGGAGTAGCCGGCGCCGATACCGAACGAACCGGTCGGCTGGTCCTCGACATCGACGATCACAACGACGCGATCGGGAGCGGAGCCCTGCGAAGTCGAGATATTGACAGTCGTGAAATAGCCGAGGGCCTCAAGCCGGCGCTTGGCGCGCGAGACCATCTGCTGATTGAACGCGTCGCCCTCGCTGAAGTCGAATTCACGGCGAATGACGTAGTCGCGCGTACGGGTATTGCCGCGCACCTCGATCCGCTCGACATAGGCACGCTCGCCCTGATCGACGAGATAGGACACGCCGACGGTCTGGTTGGCGAAGTTACGGTCGCCACGGGGCGTCACGCGGGCGAACGGATAACCAGCAGATGCGACACGCTGCGAGATGGCTTCCATTGACTTCTGAACGTCGCCGGCATCGTAGGTGTCGCCGGTCCGGGTCCGGACCAGACCCTGCAGGTCTTCCGAATTCACCCCTTCGACGGTCGATTCGACAACGACATCACCAAAGCGGTAACGCGGACCCTCTTCGACGGTGAAGGTGATGTTGTACTGGTTGGTAGCCTCATCCAGCACCGCCTCGGAGGAGATGATGCGGAAATCCGGATAGCCGTGATTGTAATAGAACTGACGCAGCGCATCTTCGTCGGCGCGCAGCTTGTCGGCGTTGTAGACGTCCTTGCGGGTCAGGAACGAAAGCGGACCCGATTCCTTCGTCAGGATCACCGACTGGAGCCGGCCGTCGCCATAGGCCTGGTTGCCGACGAAGTTGATGTTGGCGATCTTGGTCCGGTCACCCTCGTTGATGACGAAGGCAAGGTTGACTCGACCCTGACCGACGGAAGCCGTCTGCGTCGTGACCTCGATGTCACTGCGGCCGATCGCCGAATAGGCCTCGCGGATGCGCTCGATGTCGGCGTTGATCAGTTCCTGGTTGTATGGGCCGAGCGGCTGCGTGCGCACGACGGCGGCCAGCTTGTCGTCCTTGATCTTGCGGTTGCCGTTGAACACGACCTGGTTGATCAGCTGATTCTCGCTGACGCTCACAACCAGAGTGCTGCCGGAAACGCTGATCCGGACGTCGGAGAAATATCCGGTGGAATAGAGCCGTTTTACGGATTCGTCGATGTCGGCATTGGTGAAGCTCACGCCTGGCCGAATGGTAAGATTGGCACGCACGGCGTCTTCGCCGGCGCGCTCGGTGCCCCTGACCTGGACGTTGCGAATGACTGCCGCTTCCGCGACCGATGCAGAGGCAAGTACCGATACGCCCGCGCCCGACCCAACAATGCTAGCAGACAGCGCAAACGCCGATACGGCGTTCAAAAACCTTGAACTGGCCTTCATTTCAAATCTTACCTTTTTCCGTTGTCCCTCGGCGGGTGGAGCCCGACTCCGGCCACACGTGTGTCGTTTTACCTGCTTTTACCCTACAAGCAAGGCATCACGTTAATTTCTATTTACTTCCTTGCAAGGCGTGGCCGAGCGGACACGCGCAGTTCAAAATACGGTAAACAAACAGTTTTCTTAAAATTCAACCGATCCAGCGACCGAACGTGTCGTTCCAGGTCGCGAAAACCATAAGCGTCAGGATCATGGCAAGCCCAAAGCGGAAAACCACGTCTTGAACGCGGGGGCTCAAAGGCTTGCCGCGCACCGCCTCCAGTGCGTACATTACAAGGTGTCCGCCATCAAGAACGGGAATCGGGAACAGGTTCATCAGACCGAGCGAAACCGAGATGACGGCAGCGAAATTGAGAACTGCGGCGAATCCCAGCGTGGCCATCTGGCCGGTCGTCTCGGCAATCCGGATCGGTCCGCCGATCTGGTCGGCGCTCATGCGGCCGGAGAAGATGTTGCCGAGATAGCTGAAGGTGCCGCTGATGATGTGGCCGGTCTCGCGCACCCCCTCTGCCACGGCTCCCATCGGTGAATAGGTCTCGAGACGGAAGTTGCCGCGTTCGGCGTTGGTGACAATGCCGATCTGGCCGAGTTCGACCTTGTTGCCGAACTGGTCGGTTATCTCCGTGCGCTGAGGTGTCACCGGCACGTCGATCTCGCGGCCATCGCGCTCCACGGTGATAACGATCTGCGTCTGCGGACGGACCGCCACGTAACGGCGCACATCATCGAAGGTGCGGATCTTGTCCCCATCGAGGGCCACCAGGAGATCGCCCGGCTCTATGCCGGCAGATGCCGCTGCGCTGTCCGGACGGACCTCGGCCACCACAGGGTCGGATACCATCTTGCCATAGACAGAGAAGAGCGCGGCAAAGATGATGATCGCAAGGACGAAATTGGCGATCGGGCCGGCGGCGACAGTGGCGGCACGCTTCCACAGCCGGGCGCCTGCAAGGGTCTGTGCGCGTTCCTCCGGCGTAAATCTCTCCAGATTGGCAGTGTCCGGGACGCTTGCCGCGTCCTCATCGCCAAAGAACTTGACGTAGCCGCCCAGTGGTACGGCCGAGAGCTTCCATCGGGTTCCGTGACTGTCGGTATAGCCGAACAGCTCTGGGCCGAAGCCTACCGAGAAGGCGGTGACCCGGATACCGCACCAACGCCCGACGAGATAGTGGCCCATCTCGTGCACGAAGACGAGCACGGAAAGGACGATGATGAAGGGGATGATGTAGCCCGTGAGCAGCCCGATGATCGCCATGAAAATCAATCCGTCCTTCCATACGCCGGTGCCGCCGGCTGACGCTCAAAGACCAAAAAGGAACTCACCAACGCTCAGTCCAAGGTGGCCACTTGAGGCATCATATGCAAGCGCCAGAAGAAAGATCGCAAAACAGGCGAAAACGAGACCATCTACCCGGTCCATCACTCCGCCATGACCCGGGATGAGGTGACTGGAATCCTTCACGGCGAAGCGGCGCTTGATGAAGGATTCGAAAAGATCACCGATCTGGCTCGCCACCGAGAGCAGAAGCGCAATCACGGCCAACCAGGGTGAAACGACGCCAATAACGGCAAGACCGACGAGGGAGCCGGCGATGACCGCAGAGACTGTCCCGCCGATCGCACCGGACCATGTCTTGCCGGGCGAGATCCTTGGCGCAAGCTTCGGTCCTTTCAGAGCTCTTCCCACGAAGTATGCCAGGATGTCGGTCGCCCACACCACGGCAAAGACGAAGAGGATTGCCGCAAGACCCGGAAAGCCCCCTTCCCTGATTGCGGCAAGCGAAATGCCACTCAGTCCCGCATAGATGACTCCACCCGGCAGCCACCAGGTCCCTCCGCCAACGGCGACGATCAGCAGCATGGTGATCGCCAGACCGCCCAGGAAGGGCATGTTCATACCGTTGTCACCGAAGGCGATGTTCGCCGACAGCAGGATGATCCCGACCCAGCCGACGAGGTTTCCCGTGAAGTTGCGCTCGGTCAGGCGGGTAATCGTCGACCACTCGAAGTAGATCAGCAGCGCGATGGCCGCGGCAAGGCCTCGGAAAGCCAGTCCACCCACCCAGGTCGCCGCAAGAACGACCGCAGCCATGACGACGCCGGAAATCACCCGCCGCTTGAGCTCTGTCGCCATCAGACAACCACCGCCGTCGTTGCATCGGATAGACCACCAAACCGGCGGTCCCGGGCGGCGAAGATGCGCAACGCCTCCACGAAATGCTGCCGGTCGAAATCCGGCCAGTAGCACGGCAGGAAGACGAATTCGGAATAGGCCGCCTGCCACAGGAGGAAGTTCGAAAGGCGTTCCTCGCCGCTGGTGCGGATGATCAGATCGGGATCGGGAATGCCGGCCGTGTCGAGGCGGCTTCCGATCGCGTCCGGGGTGATATCCTGCGGGTCGACGAGTCCTGCCTGTACATCCTTCACAAGTTGGATTGCCGCGCGAGTGATCTCGTCTCGCGCGCCGTAGTTAAAGGCAATGATCAGCGTCATCGCGGTGTTGTTGCGCGTGGTTTCCTCCGCCTCGAGAAGAAGCGGCAGGATGTCGCTGCGCAGCTTCTGACGCTCGCCGATGATGCGGATGCGGATGTTCTCGCGATGCAGATCGGCAAGGTCCCGGCGGATGAACCGACGCAGCAATCCTAGCAGGTCCTCGATTTCGGCCTCTGGCCGGGACCAGTTCTCAGAAGAGAATGCAAACAGCGTGAGATATTTCACGCCGCATTCACCGGCCGCCCTCACCGCCTGACGGACTGCCTCGACCCCCTTGTTATGGCCGATCGTGCGCGGCAGGCCGCGCTGTTTTGCCCACCGTCCGTTGCCGTCCATGATGATGGCGACATGCTGTGGAATGATCGGGAGATCGAGTTTGGCCATGGAAGTTCCGATTGTCGGATGCCGGGATTGCGATGCAGGACTGCCTAGACCTGCATGATTTCCTTTTCCTTCTCGCCGAGCAAGCGGTCGACTTCCGAAATCATATCATCTGTCATCTTCTGGACCCTGTCGGAAAGCGAACGGCTTTCGTCCTGACCGATGTCGCCGTCCTTCTCGGCCTTTTTCAGGCCGTCCATTCCGTCGCGGCGCACATGGCGGATCGCGACCTTGGCCTTCTCGGCGTAGTCATGAGCAACCTTGACGAGCGACTTGCGGCGCTCCTCGTTCAACTCGGGGAGCGGGATGCGCAGGTTCTGACCGTCAACAATCGGGTTCAGCCCCAGGTGCGATTCGCGGATGGCGCGATCCACCGCGCCGACCATGGACTTGTCCCAGATGGAGACGCCCAGCATGCGAGGCTCGGGAACGGTGATGTTGGCGACCTGGTTGAGCGGTACGCGCGACCCGTAAGCCTCGACCGTCACGGGATCGAGAATATTGGCCGACGCACGTCCGGTGCGAAGCGATGCGATGTCGCTCTTGAAGGCGTTGATCGCACCATCCATCCGGCGCTTGATGTCGTTGAGGTCGATGGCTGCAGTCATCCGTCTACTCCCTGTCTTGTTCTTGGCTTTCGGGCCCGGCTGTTCAGTGGTCTGCCACGATCGTCTTGCGACCGCCGCCGGTCAATATCTGGGCAAAACCGCCCTTCTCGTGAATTGAGAACACGATGATCGGGATCGAGTTCTCGCGGGCGAGCGCCACAGCCGCGACATCCATGACGGCGAGCCCCTTCTCGAGGACTTCGCCATGGGTCAGCGTCTCGAAGCGCGTCGCGGCCGGATCCTTCTTGGGATCGGCCGAATAGATGCCGTCAACCTGGGTGCCCTTGAAGATCGCTTCGGCGCCGATTTCGGCAGCACGCAGGGCTGCAGCCGAATCGGTCGTGAAGAACGGGTTTCCTGTGCCGCCGGCAAAGATCACCACCCTGCCCTGCTCCAGGTGATGCAGCGTCCGCAACTGGGTGAAGCTCTCGCAGATCTCCGGCATGGCGATTGCCGACAGGACAACCGTTTCGATGTTAAGCTTCCGAAGCGAGGTGGCGAGCGCAAGAGCATTGATGACGGTTGCCAGCATGCCCATGTGGTCGCCGGTGACGCGGTCGCCGCCCTTCGAGGCCACAGCCACGCCGCGGAAGATGTTGCCGCCGCCGACAACGACACCGACCTCCACGCCCATGGCCCGTGCCTCGGCAATGTCGGACGCGATCCGATCAGCGACCGTCACATCGATACCAAATCCCTGGCTGCCCATCAGGGCTTCGCCGGAGGCCTTGAGAAGAACGCGCTTGTAGATGGGCTTCGGGGACATGGACACTCCTGACGATCAAACGGCTTGCGGATACACGAAGGGCACCGCGTTGTCACGCGATGCCCTCATGCTTTCACCAATCAAGATGAAGCGATATCAGCCCTTGGCAGCCGCAGCCACCTCGGCGGCGAAGTCGGACTCTTCCTTCTCGACCCCTTCGCCGAGCAGGAGGCGAACCATGCCGGTGACCTCGATGGGAGCCCCGACTTCCTTCTCGGCTTCCTTGACGGCAGCGCCAACGGTGAGGTCCGGATTGATGACGAAGGCCTGCGAGAGAAGGGCCACTTCCTCGAAGAACTTGCGCATGCGACCTTCAACCATCTTCTCGATGATGGCGTCCGGCTTGCCGGATTCACGAGCCTGCTCGATGAAGACGTTCTTTTCGCGCTCGGCTACGGCCGCATCGACTTCCTCGGCACGGATGGCGAGCGGAGCAGTCGCCGCGACATGCATTGCGATCTGGCGGCCAATGGCGTTCAGGGCGTCCTTGTTGCCGGTCGACTTGAGCGCGACGAGAACGCCAAGCTTGCCGAGGTTGTCGGCAGCCGCATTGTGGATGTAGGTGGCGACAACGCCGTCCTCGACCGACAGGAGGGCCGAGCGGCGCAGGCTCATGTTCTCGCCGATGGTGGCGATGGCGTCCTTGATGGTGTCCGTGACCGACTTGCCGGAGGCCGGGTAGGTGGCGGCGCCGACGGCCTCGACCGAACCGTCAGTCGAGAGTGCAACCTGCGCAACACCGCGGACGAGGTCCTGGAAGGCATCGTTGCGGGCAACGAAGTCAGTCTCGGAGTTGACCTCGACGACGACTGCCTTGGTGCCTGCGCTGGAGATGCCGATCAGGCCTTCTGCAGCGGTACGGCCCGACTTCTTGTCGGCCTTGGCGATGCCCTTGGCGCGCAGCCAGTCGATCGCGGCTTCCATGTCACCATTGTTTTCAGCAAGTGCCTTCTTGCAGTCCATCATCCCTGCGCCGGACTTTTCGCGCAGTTCCTTCACCATGGCGGCTGTGATTTCGGTCATTGTGTGCCTCTTGTTTGCAAGATCGCCTCAGCCGGAAGAACGTCGGCCAGGGCAGCGTTGGGGACGAATGTACCCGTAAGTATGACAGGGTCATGAAGACCATCTTCGGGGAGGAACGCCTCGACCCGAAGCTGGGAGGCGGCAAGGACGCCGCCTCCCGCTTGATCAGGCCTGAGCCTCGGCTTCGGCTTCGCCTTCCAGCGCAGGCTCGACCGGAGCTTCGGCGGAGGCGCCGAGATCACGGCCGGAAGCGCCCTGCTGGCGTGCGATGCCGTCGATGGCGGCGCGTGCGATCAGGTCGCAGTAGAGAGCGATGGCGCGCGAAGCGTCGTCGTTGCCCGGGATCGGGTAGTCGATCAGGTCAGGATCGCAGTTGGAGTCGATGATGGCGACGACCGGGATGCCCAGGCGCTTCGCTTCGTCGATGGCGATCTTTTCCTTGTTCGTGTCGATGATGAACATCAGGTCCGGCGTGCCGCCCATGTCGCGGATACCGCCGAGAGCCTTGTCAAGCTTCTCGCGCTCACGCTCCAGGTTCAGGCGCTCCTTCTTCGTGAAGCCCGAGGCTTCCGAAGCGAGGATCTCGTCGAGCTTACGCAGGCGGGCGATCGAGTTCGAGATCGTCTTCCAGTTCGTCATCATGCCGCCGAGCCAGCGGGAGTTGACGTAGTACTGGGCCGAACGCTTGGCGCTGTCGGCGATCAGTTCAGACGCCTGACGCTTGGTGCCGACGAACAGAACGCGGCCGCCACGAGCAACGGTGTCCGAAATGACCTGCAGGGCGCGCGAGAGCATCGGCACGGTCTGTGCGAGGTCGATGATGTGGATGTTCGAACGATCGCCGAAGATGTACGGCTTCATCTTCGGGTTCCAGCGGTGGGTCTGGTGGCCGAAGTGAACACCAGCTTCCAGAAGCTGGCGCATGCTGAAATCAGGCAATGCCATGCCTTTTTCTCCTTTTCCGGTTGAACCTCCGCAAGGCGAACAGCACCCTCTTCGAGGATGCCACCGGCAGAATGGCCCGGATTTCTCCCGGACAATCCCATGCCTTACGTGTGGAATGGAGGTGCGCATACAGCCGATCCCGCGAAAAGGCAAGGGTCCGACCGGAAATTCACGGGGAGCGGTTTCGGCTCAATAGGTTTCGGTGACGTGCTGCTTCATTTCGGCGAGCACAGAATCCTCGTCCTCGGGCCCGATGCGGTGGATGTCGTGGATAACGAACCTGCCATCCTCGTCCATCACATCGAAATGAACCTCGTTGACGCTCTCGCGCAACTCCGGCTGGTCCAGGCATCGCCACAGCTTGAAGGTCACCTTGACGCGAGTGATCCCCTGCTGTTGTGAGCCCGTGGTAACGACGACATCCTCCAGCGGGCAGCCATCCTGGGAGGCGGTGACCACGTCATAGCCGAACGGATCGCCAGGGCTGCCGTCATCCGTATCATATGCCGGCCGCTTCGATGCTTCGGCATAGGCCGCCTGGAACTGCCGGCTGAACAGTCGGCCGAGTGGCTCCTGATCAAAGAGGTAGACCCACTCACCGTCGGTGCTCGACCAGTTCCGCTCCGTAATGGCCATGACCTCGCGGACGGGATCGGTTGCATCCGCGGCAAACGCCGTCCAAGCAATCGAGATACAGGCTGAAACCAGGAGGATTTTGCGCATGAGGTCCGTCCGGTGATTCCCGGTTGCGATCATCCGTCATCGCCGCGGTTCATTGCAACGGCTTCCGCGACCAAAGTAGACGCCGCAGGATGACGAAAAGGACATCTCGCGACCGCCTATGGCTTTGCGTTCTGGACCTTGGATGCTATAGCGCAGCCCACATTCTTGTCCAAAACTGCCGGGAATTGCTCCCTGCCAGCATTCGAAGAGGAATCCATGCAAAAGATCAAGGTAGCCAATCCGGTCGTCGATCTCGACGGCGACGAGATGACCCGCATCATCTGGCAGTTCATCAAGGACAAGCTGATCCTGCCCTACCTCGATCTCGACATCGAGTACTACGACCTCTCGGTCCAGAACCGCGATGCCACCGACGACCAGGTGACCGTCGATGCCGCGCACGCGATCAAGAAGCATGGCGTTGGCATCAAGTGCGCGACCATCACGCCGGACGAAGGCCGCGTCGAGGAGTTCGGGCTGAAGAAGATGTGGAAGAGCCCGAACGGCACGATCCGCAATATCCTCGGCGGCGTCATCTTCCGCGAGCCGATCATCATGAAGAACGTGCCGCGCCTGGTGCCCGGCTGGACGCAGCCGATCATCGTCGGCCGCCACGCCTTCGGCGACCAGTACCGCGCCACCGACTTCAAGTTCCCCGGCAAGGGCAAGCTGACGATCAAGTTCGTCGGCGAGGATGGCCAGACGATCGAGCATGACGTCTTCGACGCCCCGTCTTCCGGCGTCGCCATGGCGATGTACAACCTCGACGATTCGATCCGTGACTTCGCCCGCGCTTCGCTGAACTACGCCCTGGATGCGCGGCGTCCCCTGCTACCTGTCGACGAAGAACACCATCCTGAAAGCCTATGACGGCCGCTTCAAGGACATCTTCCAGGAGATCTACGACGCCGAGTTCAAGGCGCAGTACGAAGCCAAGAAGATCTGGTACGAGCACCGCCTGATCGACGACATGGTCGCGGCCGCCCTGAAGTGGTCCGGCGGCTATGTCTGGGCCTGCAAGAACTACGACGGCGACGTGCAGTCCGACATCGTCGCGCAGGGCTTCGGGTCGCTCGGCCTGATGACCTCGGTGCTGATGACCCCGGATGGCCAGACGGTGGAGGCGGAAGCCGCCCACGGTACCGTCACCCGTCACTACCGCCAGCACCAGAAGGGCCAGGAGACCTCGACGAACTCGATCGCCTCCATCTTCGCATGGACCCGGGGCCTCGCCCACCGCGCCAAGCTGGACGACAATGCCGAACTCGCACGCTTCGCCGCGACGCTCGAGCGCGTCTGCATCGAGACGGTCGAATCCGGCTTCATGACCAAGGACCTGGCACTGCTCATCGGCCCGGACCAGCCGTGGCTCTCGACGACCGCGTTCCTCGACAAGATCGACGATAACCTCAAGAAGGCCATGGCCGCCTGATCGATCCTTCGGATTTCAGGAGCTTTGACGGCGGGATCAGTTCCCGCCGTCTTCTTTTTTGCCTGGAGCGGATTGATATCTGGCAACCGCGCGACTAGAACATACGGTGAACGGAGGAAGTGGCAATGTCAGATGAACTCATTCTCTATACCAATCCCATGTCACGCGGGCGGATTGCCCGGTGGATGCTGGAAGAGGTCGGCATTCCCTACCGCCGGGAGGTGCTGACCTTCGGCGGCACGATGAAGGCACCGGACTATCTGCGCCTTAATCCGATGGGAAAGGTCCCAACCCTGGTTCATGGTGACAGTATCGTGACGGAATGCCCGGCCATATGCGCATATCTGGCGGATGCCTTCCCGCAAGCAGGGCTAGCGCCGCCGCAAAGGGAGCGGGCCGACTATTATCGCTGGCTCTTCTTCGCGGCCGGCCCGCTGGAGGCGGCTGTCAGCAATCGTGCCGTCGGCTTCCAGGTCCCTGAGGATCGTCGTGCCATGATCGGATACGGGAGTTATGCGGAGGTCATCGAGACGCTCGAAAATGTGCTCACCGACCGCAGCTACATCGCCGGCAGCAGCTTCACGGCGGCCGACGTCTATGTCGGCTCGCACCTGATGTGGGGCATGCAGTTCGGTTCGATCGACAAGAGGCCAGCGTTCGAGGCCTATGTTCGCCACCTTCACGATCGGCCGGCGCATTTGCGGGCGACCGAACTGGACGATGCCGACATGAAGGAAGTGCAGGCGGGCTGACGCGGCGGCCGGGCGGCGAGGGCTTGCGGACCTGTCAGGCTGCCAGGCCCGGCGCCTCATAGCCGGTCCGCTCGACATATTCCCGGTAGCCGCCGTCATAGCGTTGAACGCCATCGGCCGAGATCTCCAGCACCCGGTTGGAGAGCTCGGACAGGAAGTGCCGGTCATGGCTGACGAAGAGCATGGTGCCTTCGTACTCGGAGAGGGCCCTGATCAGCATTTCCTTGGTGTCGAGGTCGAGGTGGTTGGTCGGTTCGTCGAGAACGAGGAAGTTCGGCGGATCGAACAGCATGGCCGCCATGACGAGCCGCGCCTTCTCACCTCCGGAAAGCACCCGGCATTTCTTCTCCACATCGTCGCCTGAAAAGCCGAAGCAGCCGGCAAGCGTGCGCAGCGTGCCCTGCCCGGCCCTCGGAAACTCCGATTCGAGCCATTCGAAGACCGTCTGCTCGCCATCCAGCAGATCCATGGCGTGCTGCGCGAAATAGCCCAGCTTCACGCTGGCGCCGACCGTGACCGAACCCTGATCTGGCTCAGTCGAGCCGGCGATCAGCTTCAGCAGCGTCGACTTCCCCGCACCGTTGACGCCCATGATGCACCAGCGCTCCTTGCGGCGGATCATGAAGTCCAGACCCTCATAGATCGTCCGGCTTCCATAGGCCTTGTGCACGCCCTTGAGGCTTGCAACATCCTCTCCGGAACGTGGCGCCGGCTGAAACTCGAACGCGACCGACTGACGCCGGCGCGGCGGCTCAACCCGCTCGATCTTGTCCAGCTTTTTCACCCGGCTCTGCACCTGCGCGGCGTGGCTGGCGCGCGCCTTGAAGCGCTCGATGAACTTGATCTCCTTGGCGAGCATGGCCTGCTGGCGCTCGAACTGCGCCTGCTGCTGCTTCTCGTTCTGTGCCCGCTGCTGCTCATAGAAGCCATAGTCGCCGGCATAGGTGCTCAACGAGCCGGCATCGATCTCGATGATCTTGTTGACGATGCGGTTCATGAACTCGCGGTCGTGCGAGGTCATCAGCAGCGCCCCCTCGTAGGCCTTGAGGAACTGCTCCAGCCAGATCAGGCTTTCCAGATCGAGGTGGTTGGAGGGCTCGTCGAGCAGCATGACGTCCGGGCGCATCAGAAGGATGCGGGCGAGCGCGACACGCATTTTCCAGCCGCCGGAGAGCTTGCCCACGTCGCCTTCCATCATCTCCTGGCTAAAGGACAGACCGGCGAGGACCTCCCGGGCACGGCTTTCCAGCCCGTAGCCGTCGAGTTCCTCGTACCGCGCCTGCACCTCGCCGTAGCGTTCGATGATGGCGTCCATCTCGTCCATACGATCCGGATCGACCATGGCGGCTTCGAGTTCCCGCAGTTCCGCGGCAACGGTGCTGACCGGACCGGCGCCGTTCATCACCTCGGTCACGGCGCTGACGCCGGACATCTCGCCGACGTCCTGGTTGAAATAGCCGATCGTGACATTCTTCTCGACGGCGACCTGCCCTTCGTCCGGGCTCTCCTGGCCGGTGATCATGCGAAACAGCGTCGTCTTGCCGGCACCGTTCGGGCCGACCAGGCCGATCTTCTCGCCACGGTTAAGGGCCGCCGAGGCATCAATGTAGAGGATGCGGTGGCTATTCGACTTGCTGATGTTCTCGATGCGGATCATGGCGGCACAACTTCGGGAGGGACAATAAAAAAGCCGGATCGTTGCCGACCCGGCTTCTGCATCCATGCTAAACGAAGATTATTCGGCGCTGTCGTCAGCCGCCTTCTTCTTCGGAGCGGCCTTCTTCTTCGGAGCCGGAGCTTCTTCGGAAGCGGCCTCAGCAGCCTCATCCTTGGCAGCGGCCTTCTTCTTCGGCGCAGCCTTCTTCTTGGCAGGCTTCTCAGCGGCTTCGGAGCCTTCCTCGTCGTCCGCCAGCAGCTCTTCCTTGGAAACCTTCTTGTCGGTCACGTCGACTTCCGCCAGCAGCTTGTCGACGACCTTCTCTTCGAAGATCGGTGCGCGCAGCGAGGCAGAGGCACCCGGCGTGTTGCGGAAGTATTCCAGGATTTCCTTCTGCTGGCCCGGGAACTGCTGCAGCTGGGCGAAGAGCGCACGCTGCATTTCTTCCTCCGTCACCTCGACGCCACCCTTCTCGCCGATCTCGGAGAGAACGAGGCCAAGGCGGACACGACGCTCGGCAAGCTTGCGATATTCTTCGCGTGCTTCTTCCTCGGTGGTATCCTCGTCTTCGAAGGTCTTGCCGGACTGGGCGAGATCGGTGTTGATCTGGCGCCAGATGTTTTCAAACTCGGCGTCGACGAGGCCCTGCGGCGTGTCGAACTTGTACATCTCGTCCAGCTGGTCGAGGATCTGGCGCTTCACCTTCTGACGGGTGACATTGCCGTACTGACCCTCGATCTGGCCACGGACGATTTCCTTGAGCTTGTCGAGCGACTCAATGCCGAGCTTGGAGGCGAGTTCGTCGTTCAGCTCCAGATCGGCCGGGGCAGCCACTTCCTTGATGGTGACGTCGAAGGTGGCTTCCTTGCCAGCCAGATTCGCAGCCGGATAATCAGCCGGGAACGATACGGTGATGGTCTTCTCATCGCCGGCCTTGACGCCAACCAGCTGGTCTTCGAAGCCCGGAATGAAGCGGCCGGAGCCGAGGACCAGTTCGGCATCCTCTGCAGCGCCGCCATCGAAGGCTTCGCCGTCGACCTTGCCGAGGTAGTTCATCGTGACGCGGTCGCCATTGGCGGCCTTGCCCTTCTTGGCTTCGTAGGTGCGGGCGCTTTCGGCGATCTTGAGGATCTGCTCGTTGACCTCGTCGTCGGACACATCGACGACCTCACGCACGACCTTGATGCCATCCGTCGGCTTCAGTTCGATCGGCGGGATGACTTCATAGGACAGAGTGAATTCGAAATCGGCCTGGGCGCTGAGGATCTTCTCGGCTTCGGCCTCGTCTTCCGTCATGGTGACGGACGGCTGGGTAGCGGACTTCTCGCCACGCTCGGACAGAATCTTGGTCGGGCGCTCGCGAACGATCTCGTTGACGAGTTCCGCCATGATCGACTTGCCATACATCTTCTTCAGATGGGCGACCGGCACCTTGCCCGGACGGAAGCCGTTGATGCGGACCTTGTCCTTGGCTTCGGCGAGGCGCACGTTCATCTGCGCTTCCATGTCCTTGGCCGGAATGACAACCTTGATTTCGCGCTTCAGCCCTTCAGCGAGCGTTTCGGTAACCTGCATTTTAAAACCTTCATATCGTGGCGGCGGTGCTCAGACAGCCGTTGGTTTTCGATGAGCACGACGCCGGAACCTGAGTGACCGGCCGCGACTTCTGGAACGCTGATCTCTAGCCGCTGACGGCTCCCGATCCTGCTCCTGCGGCTCTGGTGCGGGTAGAGAGACTTGAACTCCCACGCCTTGCGGCACCAGAACCTAAATCTGGCGTGTCTACCAATTTCACCATACCCGCGCTCCCGCCGCGCAAAAATCCCCGCAAGGAGGCTTTCGGAGCGCGCGTCTCTATATCACCCGTTTTTTCCGGCGCAAAGGGAAAATGAGAGCTTGCACCATGCGGAGTTGGCTGCGGAGAGATCGTCTTGTCTCCTGTCGCGCAGGCATCATTTACCTTTTCTTAACCATCTGCATATAAGGTATTCCTAATTCGATGACGCATCCTTTCGGAACAAGCCTTGCCTCTATCCGTTTGGTTCGCGATCTCACCATTCGGCGGCGCTCCTCCTCCTCGCGTGCCGCCGGAGACTGGCGCCTCCTCCTCGACTGCCAGTCCTGCAAATAGCGCCTGCCGAATCCTCCCCCGGCAGGCGCTATTTTTTTCAAGCTCCACCTGTCCAATCGTTAATCAAACGTTCACGAGCAGAGCCACGGGTAATGCGTGTGGCGCATAGGTGGAATACCAACTTGCGACTGTTAGCTCTTCGCAGTGCAGCATATATTACGCTCATCAGATTTGGCTGGCGCTTGAGTGCCGGCAACCACCAAAATATGAGGCAGACCATGAACATCGCACGCAAACTCAACAACTGGCGCAAGTACCGCGAGACCGTCAACGAACTCGACCGCATGAGCGATCGTGAACTCCACGATCTCGGCATCGGCCGCAGCGACATCCGTCGCGTTGCACGGAGCGCTGTCGGCTTCTAACGAAGGCGATCACCGAGCATTCAAAACGCCCTGCTTGCAGGGCGTTTTTTGTTTCTTAGGCTCTGTTGTATCTCTCGAATTCTGCCCACTGAAGCGGCATCGCCTGCTTCTTCATCAACCTCCTGCTTAAACGCATGGCAGTCGCCCAATTTCTGCACTGCACAATCTAATTATTCGCGCGTATAAGTTCCTCATCGCCGGCAGCGACCGGCTTGAACACCGAGGAAACATCATGAACCCGATCCGCCTTGCCAAGAACTGGCTCAGCTATCGTCGCACGATCAGCGAACTGGGCGGCCTGTCCAATCAGGCGCTCAATGACATCGGCCTGACCCGCTACGACATCCGCCACGTTGCCGCCCGCTCCTTCCGCTAGTCGGAACAGAATGCGCTGAGCCAACTGGCGACGAGACGACTTTCGCAAAGGCACCTGATCGGGTGCCTTTTTCGATTCCGCCCCCGGCTAACGCGTGATAAGAGCGCGCCATGACCGATAAGACCGTTTCACCCATCCACGTCATCGGCGGCGGGCTCGCAGGCTCGGAAGCCGCGTGGCAGATCGCCCAGTCCGGAATCCCCGTCACTCTGCACGAAATGCGCGGCGTGCGCGGCACCGACGCCCACAAGACCGATGGCCTTGCCGAACTGGTCTGCTCCAATTCCTTCCGCTCCGACGACGCGACATCCAATGCGGTCGGCGTCATTCACGCGGAGATGCGCCTTGCCGGCTCGCTGATCATGGCCTGTGCCGATCGCAACCAGGTGCCGGCGGGCGGCGCGCTGGCGGTGGATCGTGACGGTTTCTCCGACGCCGTCACCAAGGCAATCTCCGAACACCCGCTGATCACGATCGTTCGTGAGGAAGTCCAGGGACTTCCGCCGGCGGAATGGGATCTTGCCATCCTCGCGACCGGCCCCCTCACCTCGCCCGCGCTCGCGGCTGCGATCCAGGCGGAGACGGGCGAGGATTCGCTTGCCTTCTTCGATGCCATCGCGCCGATCGTCTACCGCGAATCCATCAACATGGACATCTGCTGGTACCAGTCCCGTTACGACAAGATGGGGCCCGGCGGGACCGGCAAGGACTACATCAACTGCCCGATGGACGAAGCGCAGTACAATGCCTTCATCGATGCGCTTGTCGCTGGCGACACCACGGGTTTCAAGGAATGGGAAGGCACACCCTATTTCGACGGCTGCCTGCCGATCGAGGTCATGGCCGAGCGGGGACGCGAGACGCTACGGCACGGGCCGATGAAGCCGATGGGGCTGACGAACGCCCACAATCCGACAGTCAAGCCCTATGCAGTCGTGCAGCTCCGCCAGGACAATGCGCTCGGTACGCTCTACAACATGGTCGGCTTCCAGACCAAGCTCAAGTACGGCGCCCAGGCGGAGATCTTCCGGATGATCCCGGGACTGGAGAACGCCGAGTTCGCCCGGCTTGGAGGTCTCCACCGAAACACCTACATAAACTCACCAATGTTCCTAGACGGAACGCTTTCGCTCAAGAGCCGCCCCGGCCTGCGGTTTGCGGGACAGGTTACCGGCTGCGAAGGCTATGTGGAGAGCGCCGCTATTGGCCTGCTGGCGGGACGCTTCGCTGCGGCCGAGAGGAAGGGAGTTGCCCTGGCACCGCCGCCGGCCACAACAGCTTTCGGAGCCTTGCTTGGCCATATCACCGGCGGGCACCTCGTTTCGCACGACGAGCCCGGCAAGCGCTCCTTCCAGCCGATGAACATCAATTTCGGCCTTTTCCCTGAACTGGAGCCGGGTTCGATCGCCAAGCCGGAAGGCGTCAAACGCTTCCGCGGCAAGGACAAGGCGATCATGAAGAAGCAGTTGATGGCCGCGCGCGCCCTGAGGGACTGTGCCGCCTGGCTCGGTCTCGATACAGAGGAGAATCAGGCCCCGTCTTCGGCTACGTCTTTGTCGGCGGAACTGACATAGTTCCCCAGCAGCCATAGCGAGACTTCCGCTGCCTCGGCTTCGGTCCTGAAGGTGAACAGGCCGTCATTGGCCGGTGCGTCAAGGAATTCGGCGCGGAAGCTTCTGGCATCTTCCTGTCCCTGGACCCGCACGCGTCCGGGCTTGATGAGGTGGCAGGCGTAATGCTTGGTATGGCTGCGCATGATACCGGTCTTGCCGTCATGGAGCCGGACGAAGACGGCCCTTCCGTCTGCCGTGGCATGGATCTCCCGAATGGCCTCGTTGGGGAAGGCGCGGCCGAATTCGAGCAGGGCGAAGCCGAAGTCGTGCAGGCCATCCTCTGAATCGTCGCGCCTTGCCATGCGCGTTGCATAGTATGCAAAGAGCGCGATCAACACGAAGATGATCGACCAGACGATGACAGAATTCACGTCGTCACTCCCTGAGGCTAGAGACATGTTCCCGGTAAATGGCCAGCCTTGCGCGAATGTTGGCGCGGCCGTCAGAAACGCTGCAGGAACTGCGCCTTGACCATGCGCAACTGGCGGCGCCATTGTGCCGGCGGCTCATTCTTCTCGAGCAGGGCGGCACCATGTCGGCCCGCATCCCGCAGTACCGGCTCGGCAAGGGAGACGGGGAGATAGGCGGGAAACAGTTGCCTGGGAACCCGACCGGCAGCGCGGGCCTTTGTCAGGTGCTCCAGGCCAAGACCGGCAAAGGCATCGATTGCAGCTGCGATCCGATCGCGCTCCTGCCCCGCAAGGAACGCGTCACGGTCGAGACCGGTGGCGGCGAGTATGTCCAGCGGGATATAGAGCTGTCCTCGCCGGCGGTGCAGCGGCATGAGAAGAAGAAGCCCGGCGATGGCCTGCGCCACCCCGCCATGGCCTGCCGCATGCGCTGTCTGTGCCGCGTCCGCAGGCGCCAGCACGAGGCTCGCCAGCTGGATCAGAGCCGATGCGGTTTCGCCGGCATAGCCTTCCATTTCGTTACGGGTGGGGAATGGGTCATTGTAGAGATCGCCGATCCGCGCATCGATCATTGCGAGGAACGTGTCCCTCGGCAGCCGATGCTCTTCGATCGCGGCAAGCAGGGCGGTAGCAACCGGATTGCCGCCGGGATCGCCGTGCGCGGTTCCTTCTAAGAGGTCACGCCACCACTGAAGTCGAATCTCGCCGGGCAGAGCCTCATGCACCACGTCCCGTACCCGGGCGATCGCCGCATTGAAGGCATAGAGTGCGGCAAGCGCTCCCCGCTTTTCCTCGGGAGACAGAAGGCAAGCGAGATATCGGTCGCGATCCGTATCGCGTAGCGTCGAAAGCACTATATCGGGTTCCGAAGCCACCGCGCCTCACACCGCGATCAGGGCGGCTGCGACAGCCCGCGATTCCGAAAGCATGACATTGTAGGTCCGCACGGCGGCTCCGGTACTCATCGGATCGGAGGCGATACCACGCGCCTTCAGCGCAGATTTCAGCTGTTGCGGCAGCGGTCTCAGCTCGCGGCCGGTACCAACAAGCAGAACCTCTATGTCCGCCGCTTCCTCCAGGACCCTCGCAAGCGCCTCGCTCGTCAACGGCTGGCCTTCCTCGAAGTCCCAGCCGTGAATGCCGGACGGCAGGCAGAGCAGCGAGCCGCGATGGGACATGTCCGCAAACCGGAAACCGCCATTGCCATAGGCATCGATCGGCGCCCGGCCCGGGAAATGGGCAGCCCGGATTTCAATTCCCTTTGGCACCGGTTCGTGCCTCCTTAGGTTCTCCGCCAGGCGGAGGAGCGGCGCGCCGGAGGCACGCCGCATGAGGCATCAGGATGCGGCCGCGTCGGTCTTGACCGGCTCACCCTTTACCCGCACTTCGGCGACATAGGCGCGCAGTGCGCGAACCTTGACGCCCTCGGCGATTTCCACCTCGACCTCGTTGTCATCCACCACCTTGGTGACCTTGCCCGCAATGCCGCCGCCGAGCACGACGTTGTCGCCGCGACGAATGTTGGACAGCATTTCCTGGCGCTTCTTCATCTGCGCGCGCTGCGGACGGATCAGGAAGAAATACCAGACCACCATCAGCGGTGCGAAGAGGAAGAGCATTTCGAGGCCGGACCCGAAGGCCGACGGGGCTGCACCTTCGGCCTGGGCAAATGCTTCAGTGATGAACATCGAGTACTCCATGATTGTCAGGAGCCCAATGCCCCCCTTTTTTGCAAGTGGCCGGAATATAATTGGGCCCACCCTGAATGCAACAAAAACAGGCTGCTTCGCGTACCAAATCCACGACTGGCTGGCTTTTGCGCGTTGTCGCTGCATGCTAACCGCTCGCCAAGGATGTTGAGCCGAGAAACAGGAGGGAGGATGCCGTGACCGAGGAACTCAATCAGCGCCTGCTTGCGGAGGTATCGCGCCTCGCCGACGCGCTGGAGCGGCTTGCCGGCCCGCCGCCCGCAGCCAAGGACTGGTCCTCGGCCGACTGCTTCGTGTGGGTGCCCGCCAACCAGCGGCTGCAGCCTGTGCCCCGCCCGAACCGTGTGGCACTGTCGCTGATCCGCGGCGTCGACCACGTGCGCGACATCCTGCACGAGAATACGCTCCGCTTCGCTGAAGGCTACCCTGCAAACAACGTACTGCTCTGGGGTGCGCGCGGAATGGGCAAGTCGTCGTTGGTGAAGGCGGTGCATGAGGACGTCCGCGCCACCACTGATACGGCGCTGAAGCTCGTCGAGGTCCACCGCGAGGACATTGCATCCCTGCCCCTCCTCCTCGACATCCTCAAGGCATCGGACCAGCGGGCTATCGTCTTCTGCGACGACCTTTCCTTCGATCATGACGATACCGCCTATAAGTCCCTGAAGGCGGCTCTGGACGGGGGCATCGAAGGCCGCCCGGACAATGTCCTCTTCTACGCGACTTCGAACCGCCGCCATCTGCTGCCGCGCCACATGATGGAAAACGAGCAATCGACGGCAATCAATCCATCAGAGGCCGTCGAGGAAAAGGTTTCGCTGTCGGATCGGTTCGGGCTGTGGCTCGGCTTCCACAAGTGCAGTCAAGACGACTACCTGACGATGATCGACGGCTATGCCGACTATTTCCGTTTACCGCTCAAGCGCGAGGCGCTTCACCACGAGGCCCTTGAATGGGCCACGACCCGCGGCGGACGCTCCGGACGTGTCGCCTGGCAGTATATTCAGGATCTGGCGGGCCGGTTGCGGCTGCCGCTCGAGCGCAGATAACGAAAAGCCCGGACGAGCCGGGCTTTTCCGCTTTCCCTGATACGCAATACTCTATTCAAGGAAAGTGATCGGGTTGACCGGGGTCGCGTCCTTGCGCACCTCGAAGTGGACCTGCGGACGCTTTGCGTCGCCGCTCATGCCGGAGCTGGCGATCGTCTGGCCGCGCGTGACCTTCTGCCCGCGGGATACGCTGAGGCTGCCGGCATGGCCGTAGACGGTGACCTTGCCGTCGTCGTGGCGCACCAGGACCGTATTGCCGAGCTGCTTCAGTCCGTTGCCGGCATAGATG
This sequence comes from Pseudorhizobium banfieldiae, assembly GCF_000967425.1. Classification (NCBI taxonomy): domain Bacteria; kingdom Pseudomonadati; phylum Pseudomonadota; class Alphaproteobacteria; order Hyphomicrobiales; family Rhizobiaceae; genus Pseudorhizobium; species Pseudorhizobium banfieldiae. The sequence goes on along the minus strand of NZ_FO082820.1, from coordinate 1,527,109 downwards.
ACCACGCCGTTCTCAGCGGCCTTGATCGGCGTGCCTTCCGGAACCGAGATGTTGATGCCGTCGTTGCGGCTGCCTTCGACGTTCTGGCCGAAGCCGGCGATGACCGCGCCGTTGACCGGCCAGCGGTATTTGCCGATGCCCGTCGACTGCGGCGCGGCGGTCGTGACGTCCGACTTGACGGCCGCTTCGGAGACAGACGCTGTCTCGACTGGCTTCTGTGCCTCTGCGGGCGGCGTCTGCGCAACCGGTTTCTGGGCAGCAGGCGCCTCGGCCTGGACGGCTGGCTTCGAAGGCACCGATGCCGTCTGGACAGGATCGGTTGCGACGGGCGCCGACGAAGGCGAAAGGTTCAGGACCTGACCGATCCGGATGCTTTCGTTCGTCAGCCCGTTGGCCGCCTTCAGCTGATCGACGGAGAGACCATTGGCGCGGGCAATCTTCGTCAGCGTGTCGCCGGGCTGGACGGTGTATGTACCGCCAGCGCCGGCGGGCGGAGTCAGCTTGCCCGGCTGGGCGGTGGCCTTGTCGCGGGACTGCGCCGGCAAGACAGCAACCTTCTGCTCCTGCTGCTGGACAGGGGCCGGAGCCTTGTTCTGGAGGTCGATATCGCCGGCGGCGACCTTGGCGGAGTTGCTGGCCGGGCCAAACGTCGGAATGATGACCGACTGCCCGGCGACCAGGTTGCCATTGTTGGCGCGCAGGATCTCCCGCTCCGGGACACCATAGCGCCGCGACAGCGTCGCTGCCGATTCACCGGCCTTCAGGGTTACACGTGGTGCATTGACCGTCGACCAGCCCGATGTTTTCTTGACGGTACCGGTGGTCAGTTGATCCGATGCAGCGCCCTGCGGTGCCGGGCGCGCGGCAGTTGTCTGGGTCGACGGGAAAGGCTGCGCGAGAGCCTGCTGGCGCGTCGTCGCATCGACGCCTGCAGCAACCGCTCCTCCGGGAGGGGCCAGTTCCGTGCGCTGTACCGTCGCCGGAGCCGAGGCCGTACGTGCCGCCGAAGGGATGGAGACATAGTCACCGCCGGCCGCCGGATAAGGCTGCGACGGCGCAACGGTGCGGTTGCCGTATCCTCCGGCAGGCGCCGAAGCGACATCGCCACGAGGCACAGGCGCCTGACCATAGGCACCGCTGCCCTGCCGCTGCGGAATGGAAGCGGTAGTGAGGGGATCCGTGTCGGAGAACAGGCCGGAGAAGCGGGTGGCATCAGAACTGCAGCCAGTGGCAACGCTGGCGAGCAATACGGCACCTGCAATCCGGAGAATTGATTGACGGGACTTGAGCGAACTCTTGATACGCATGACTCGACCTAACGTGACGCAACCATCGTTAGGTCAGATTAAAACCTGTTAGTCTTACTGGCGGGTTAAAGTCCGGATATCGAATTTGATTTTTTGCTAATTTGGTAACCATGCCGCCGTCAGCGACGGCAAATGTCAAAGTGCTGCCGCAATATGAGGCACGAGCGGCAGGTAGGGCACGGGGAACAGATCCTCGCGGTCGAAGCGGCTTCCCGTCTTCGTGAGACGCATCATCATGCAGGTGCCGTCTTCCCGCATGAGCGGCGCAATCATCGCGCCGCCGGAGACGAGTTGCTCGGCATAAAAGCGCGGCATCGAGGTGAAGGCGCCGGTCACGAGGATGCGGTCGAAGGTTCCCTCGCCCGGCATGCCGTTGATGCCGTCCGCCTGCCGGATGACGATATTGCGCAGGGAAAGCTTATCCATGCGGCGCTGGGCGCCGGTGACCAGCGTCTTGTAGCGATCGACCGAAAGGACCCGTTCAGCCAGTCGGCCGAGCACGGCCCCGGTAAACCCGCTGCCGGTACCGATCTCGAGCACTCGCTGGCCGGGCTTCACCTGCAGATGGTGGAGGATCCGCACAGCGAGGTCGGCGCCCTCCATGAAGGCACCGCATTCGATGGGGGTGGTCCGTGCCGAATAGGCGTCGGCTGCTGCCGCTGTCGGTACGAACAGGGATCGCGGCGTCTGCTCGACGGCGGTAAGAAGATCAAGATCGGAAATGCCCTCGGCCCGCAGACGCAAGACGAGCGCGGCAAAACCTTCCTTCTCGACCATGCTGGACTTCAATCGGGCACTCCGAATCCAAGCGCTTCAGCGAGGCGATCCTGTACCGAATGGTCCGTCAGGTCCAGTTTGAGCGGGGTCACCGATATCCGGTTGTGCTTCACCGCGTGGATATCCGTGCCCTCGCGGAAGTGGCCAAGCCGCTCGCCAAACCTCAGCCAGTAGTAGGGAAGGCCACGGCCATCCCGCCGCTCGTCGATCGTCAAGCCGAAATCGAGCTTCCCCTGCGATGTCACCTGCACACCCCGGACATCCTTCGGGGCGCACTTGGGAAAGTTCAGGTTCAGGAAGGTTCCGTCCGGGAGTTCCACATCGCTCAGCTTGCGGATGAGATCGGGCGCATAGGCTTCCGCGGTCTCCCATGGGACGATGCGCCCACCCTCGGCGTCGTGCTGGTAGGCCTGGCTCAATGCGAACGAGCGGACGCCCTGCAGTGTGCCCTCGATTGCGCCGGCGATGGTTCCCGAATAGGTGACGTCATCGGCCATGTTGGCGCCGGCATTGACGCCCGACAGGACGAGATCCGGCTTTTCCGGCAGGACCTCGCGAATGCCCATGATGACGCAATCGGTCGGCGTGCCGCGCAGCGCGAAGTGCTTGTTGCCTACCTTGCGCAGGCGCAACGGCTCCGACAGAGTCAGCGAATGCGCAAGCCCGCTCTGGTCGGTTTCCGGCGCAACGATCCAGACGTCGTCGGACAATTGCCGGGCAATGCGTTCCAGCGCCGCCAGGCCTTCGGCATGGATACCGTCGTCGTTGGTGAGCAGGATGCGCATCAGGCCGCCCGCTCGATTCTGGTGATGCCGCCCATGTAGGGAAGAAGCGCATCCGGAACGCTGATCGACCCATCCTCGTTGAGATAATTTTCCATCACGGCGATCAGGCAACGACCGACCGCCGTGCCCGAACCGTTCAACGTATGAACGAACTTTAACGCCTTTTCGTCCTTCACGCGATAGCGGGCATTCATGCGTCGGGCCTGGAAATCGCCGCAGACCGAGCAGGACGAGATTTCACGGTAGGTATCCTGACCCGGCAGCCAGACCTCGATATCGTAGGTCTTCTGGGCGCCGAAGCCCATATCGCCCGTGCAAAGCGTCACGGTACGGAAATGCAGGCCGAGGCGCTTCAGGACAGTCTCGGCACATTCCGTCATCCGCTCGTGCTCGGCAATCGAGCTGTCGGCGTCGGTGATCGAAACCAGTTCGCACTTCCAGAACTGGTGCTGGCGCAGCATTCCGCGCGTATCGCGTCCGGCAGAACCAGCCTCGGAGCGGAAGGAAGGTGTCAGAGCCGTGAAGCGAAGCGGCAGCCTCTCCTGCTCCAGCGTCTCGCCCGATACCAGGTTGGTCAACGTCACCTCGGCCGTCGGAATCAGCCAGCGGCCGTCCGTCGTGCGGAACAGATCCTCCGCGAACTTCGGAAGCTGTCCCGTACCGTACATGGCCTCATCACGGACCATCAGCGGCGAGGAAACCTCGGTATAACCATGCTCCGTGGTGTGCAGGTCAAGCATGAACTGGCCGATTGCCCGTTCCAGCTTCGCCAGCGGGCCGCTAAGGACCGTGAAGCGGGCGCCCGAGAGCTTCGCCGCCCGCTCGAAATCCATGTAGCCGAGTTGCTCGCCGATCTCGAAATGCTCCCTGGCCGGGTGGTTCCAGCCTGGTTTCTGCCCGACGACGTGTTTTACCACGTTGTCGGCCTCATCCTTGCCGACCGGAACATCTTCGAGCGGAATATTGGGGATGCGCGACAGGGCATCGTCAAGCGCGGATACCACCTCCCGCTCCTCCTGCTCGGCGGCCGGCATGGTATCCTTGATCGTGGCGACTTCCGCCTTCAGCTGCTCGGCAAGTTCCATGTTCTTCTGCGCCATGGCGGCGCCGATGTCCTTGGAGGCCGCATTGCGGCGCGACTGCATCTCCTGGAGCTTCTGGATAACGGCACGGCGCTTGTCGTCGAGCGCCAGAAGCGTGGCAGCCGCAGGTTCGGCGCCACGTTTTGCAAGCGCTTCGTCCAGCGCCTGAGGATTGTCACGGATCCACTTGATATCGAGCATCGTTCCTGGCCTTTCGAGCGGAACGCAGCACTCTCGCGGGCAAGGCAGAAGGGCCTAGACCTCGTCCGTATCGGCAAGGTCCGACGCGGCAGGTTCGGCAAGAGCCTCCTCGGCGCGCTTGCGCTCGACGAGTCGCGCGGCGTAGATGGAAATCTCGTAGAGAAGGATAGTTGGCAGCGCAAGGCCGATCTGGGAAAGCGGATCGGGCGGCGTCAGCACGGCTGCCACGACGAAGGCGATGACGATGGCGAACTTCCGCTTGTCGCGCAGCCAGTCGCTGGTCAGCAAGCCCACCCGCGCAAGAAGCGTGGTGACGACCGGCAACTGGAACACCAGGCCGAATGACAGCACCAGCGTCATGATCAGGCTCAGATACTCCGAAACCCGCGGCAGGAGCGAGATTGCCATCTCGCCCTCTTCCGGGGCCTGCTGCATGGCAAGGAAGAACCACATCACCATCGGCGTAAAGAAGAAATAGACGAGCGCTGCTCCCATCAGGAAGAGGATCGGCGACGCAACCAGGAACGGCAGGAAGGCGGCGCGTTCGTTCTTGTAGAGACCCGGCGCCACGAACTTGTAGAGTTGTGAAGCGATGACCGGGAACGCGATCACCAGTGCTCCGAACATGGCCACCTTCACCTGGGTGAAGAAGAATTCCTGCGGCGCCGTGTAGATCAGCTCCGACTTTGTGACGTCCATGTCTGCCCAGGTCACTGCCCACTTGTAGGGCACGACCAGGAAGTTGAAGAGATCCTTTGCGAAGAAGAAGCAGACGAGGAAGGCGACAAAGAACGCGCCAAGCGACCACATCAGGCGTGTGCGGAGCTCCACCAGATGCTCGAGGAGCGGCTGCGGCTTGTCTTCGATGTCACCGCTCATGCGTCATCCTTCGGGGTATTGGCTTTCCTGGCAGGACGCTTGCGCGCTGCAGGCTTTGCTGCCGCGTCGGCGGACGCTGCGGGTGTCCTCGAAGCACTGCTGCTCTTTGATCTCCCGGCTGCTGCTGCGGCCGGCTTCTCAGCCGGCGTCGCTTTGGGCTTGGCCGCTTTCCGGACTGGCTTCTCCGCCTTGGCAGGCGCGGTGGACGGCGTCTCGGGCGCTTCGAAGAGAACCGGCGGCGTCGATGGCAAAGTCATGGCAGGCGCCGGCACCTTCACCGGCTCAGGCTGCTCTGCAGGGACAACGCCTTCGACCACCTTCTGCGCCTCGACGTCGGGCTTGCCGGCACCAGCCGGCTTGTCTGGCCGCGTCGATTTCTCCAGGTCGCTGCGGATGTCCTGTCCCACCTGCCGTAGCGGATTGATCGCGTCGCGCAGAGCGTTAGACGGATTGAGCTTCTGCGCATCCGTTATCGTCTTGCGCACCTCGTCCATCTCGGATTCACGCAAGGCTTCGTCGAACTGCGTCCGGAACTCGCCCGCCATCTTGCGTAGGGTGCCGGTCATCCGGCCGAACGCCCTCAACATCGGCGGCAGGTCCTTCGGACCGACCACGACGATGAGAATGATCCCCACTACGAGAAGCTCGGTCCAGCCGATATCAAGCATTCAACAAGGCTCCCCGAACCCGGTCCGAAAGATCAGGTCCGCGTGCTTTCCTTGGTATCCTCGGGCTTGTGCTCGACGGTCTTCGTCGTCTCAGGAGTATCGTCCTCGCTGATGCCCTTCTTGAAGCTCTTGATGCCCTTGGCAACATCACCCATCAATTCCGGAATCTTGCCGCGGCCGAAAAGCACGAGCACGATGACCAGAACGATCAGCCAATGCCAAACACTGAAGGAACCCATAACTGCAACTCCAATTTCGCTTGTCTCGATTTATGCTGTTTGATCCGCTTTTTCAAACACCAAAATGTCCTGTGGGGCGACGCTCAGGGTCACGTCGCTGATGTGCGGCGGCAGGAGATCCGCCCGGATGCGCGCCCGAACCGGTTCCTCGCGGCCGGAAACCGCCAGATTCAGCAGTTCGACGACACCCAGAAACCGCCGCGACCGGATCCGCGCCTCGATGGATCCCCCCTGCGGCATAACGCGCACATCCGAAAGTCGCACTGCAACGGAGACCTTCGACCCGTCGCTGAGGTCGTGTGCCGGTACAATACCAAGCGGTGTCTCGACCCGCCCACCGCTCACGATTCCCGAAAATTCGTTGATCTCCGAGAAGAAGGCGGCAGCGAAGAGATCCCGCGGCGCCTGGTAAAGTTCCTCGGCACTGCCGGCCTGGACCAGCCGCCCATCCCGCAGAAGCGCGATTCGGTCAGCCATCCGCATCGCCTCTTCCGCATCATGGGTCACAACAATGGCGGTAGCGCGGCTTTCGCGCAGGATTGCCAGCGTATCGGCGCGGATCGTGTCCTTCAGGCGCGAATCAAGGCCGGAGAACGGCTCGTCCATCAGCAGGACCCCCGGTCGCGGCGCGAGCGCACGGGCCAGTGCCACCCGCTGCTGCTCGCCACCGGAGAGGGCGTGCGGGTACTTCCCGGCGTAATGGGCGAGCCCTACCCGTTCGAGGGCGGCCCGGGCAGCAGCAGCCGCCTCATGGGCCGTAAGCGCCGTCAGGCCGAAGCGCACATTGTCCAGCACCGTCATGTGCGGAAAGAGTGCAAAGTCCTGGAACATCAGGCCGATGCCGCGCTTTTCGGGCGGCAGGAAGACCGAGGGACCTGCAGCTTCGCGACCGTCGATCACGACCCTCCCCCGGCTCTGGACCTCGATGCCAGCCGCTATGCGCAACAACGTGGTCTTGCCGGAACCGGATGGCCCCAGAAGGCAAAGAACCTCTCCGGGCTCGGCGGTCAGAGAAATGCCCCGGATCGTCTCCTTGCCGTGGTAGCTGTGATGGATATCCTCGAACGTCAGACGCGATGCGAACGAAACGCCTGCTGCCCGGCTTGTTTGTCTACCCTGGCTCTGGGAATCGAAGGTCATCGCATGCTCGCAGCTTCAAGCCCTTCGCCGGGCTTGCAAGAAAGATGACCTCATTCCTCTTCTTCACCACCCGGTGTCAAGAGACCCAGTTCTTCAAGATCGAGTTGCGTGATGGGATCCTCGTCCTCGGCCAGTTCATCGGACATCGACGGAATTGGCACCTGGAAGTTGGGCGGGATACGGCCAGACAACAGTCCCGCCCCCTTCAGTTCATCAAGGCCGGGCAGGTCCCGCAGCTCCTCCAGCCCGAAATGGTCGAGGAAATCCGGCGTGGTGCCGAGCGTCACCGGCCGTCCAGGAGAGCGTCTGCGGCCGCGGAAACGGATCCAGCCGGCCTCCATCAGCACATCAAGGGTCCCCCTCGACGTCTGGACGCCGCGGATTTCCTCGATCTCCGCCCGTGTCACCGGCTGGTGATAGGCGATGATGGCAAGGACCTCGAGAGCGGCCCGCGACAACTTGCGCAGCTCGTTGTCGTCCTTGCGGATCACGAAGGAAAGGTCAGGCGCGGTCCGGAACGCCCACCGGTCACCGCTCCGGACGAGGTTCACGCCGCGCGCGACGTATCGCTCCGCCAGCCCCTGCATTACCGTCGCGACCGGCGCGCCCTGCGGCAGGCGCTCCGCGAGGAAAGTTTCGGATACCGGCTCGGCAGATGCAAAGATGAGCGCCTCGGCAATGCGTTCGGCCTCCAGGAGGGAGACGGCATCGACCTGCGGACCGGCAGATCGTCCCTCAGGTTCCTGATCGGGGTGCTCAGAAGCCGTCAACGACCACCTCCGGAGCGACCGCGGGGTTGCGCCCCTGGCGCAGGTAGATCGGCTGGAAGGCGCCGTCCTGACGGATCTCCAGCTTGCCCTCGCGAACGAGTTCGAGGGAAGCGGCAAAGGCGCTTGCTGTCGCCGTCACGCGATCGTCTGCCGGGAGGTACTGGAGAAGATAGTGTTGCAGCACCGTCCACTCCGTGATCTCGCCCAGCATCCGGGTCAGCAGGTCCCGCGCATCCGAAAGTGACCAGACCTTGCGCTTCTCGATGGTGACCTGGGTGGTCGCATGGCGCTGCCGGATGTTCGCATAAGCCGAAAGGACATCGAACAGGCTGGCGTCATAGGCAGACTGGACGCGGTGCGGGATGTGTTCCGGAGCACCGCGTACATGAACATCGCGCCCCACGAGGTTGCGATTGATCAGCCGCGTCGCGGCCTCGCGCATCGCCTCAAGCCGCTTCAGGCGGAAGGCCAGCGTCGCCGCCATCTCCTCGCCGCTCGGCCCGTCCTCACCTTTTGCCTGCTGCGGGATCAGGAGCTTCGACTTCAGGTAGGCCAGCCAGGCGGCCATCACGAGATAGTCGGCAGCAAGCTCGATCCGCACGCGTCGGGCGCTCTCGATGAAGGCCAGATACTGCTCGGCAAGCGCGAGGACGGAGATGCGGGCCAGGTCCACCTTCTGGGAGCGTGCAAGATGCAGCAGCAGGTCGAGCGGCCCTTCGAAGCCGCCCACGTCGATCACCAGCGCCGGCTCATCCGCCGCCCGCTCGGGGGCGTCCTGCCAAAGCTGGTCCATGGGAATGGAACTCGGCGCGATGTTCATCCTCTTCCCCGACCAAGGTGCCGGTGTCAGGCGAGCGAGAGCAGGCTCCAGAACTCCTGACGCAGTGCGGCTTCATCCAATCCGTCGCCGGGACCAAAAGCGGCCTCAACGGCTCTGGCGCGCCGAAGGGCATCACCACCGAGTGGCCTGGCTTCTTCAACGACAGCCTTCATTTCCTCCATCATCCCGTTGCAATGCAAGATGATATCGCAGCCACCCCCAGCTATTCGCCTGGCGCGCTCGCCGATCGTCCCCTTCAGCGCGTTCATCGACGTATCGTCGGACATCAAGAGACCATCGAAGCCGATCCTGCCGCGGATGACCTCTTCGATGACCTTGGACGAGGTCGTCGCCGGCTGCTCGGGATCGATGGCGGTGAAGACGATATGGGCGCTCATCGCCATCAGCTCGTTCCTCAGCGCACGGAACGGCACGAAGTCATGCGCCTCGAGCTCCGGCAGGCTCGCAGCCACCACGGGGAGTTCGTGATGCGAGTCGGCCATGCCGCGACCATGGCCGGGAATGTGCTTCATGACCGGCAGAACGCCGCCAGCCTTGAGGCCATCCGCCGCCGCCTGCCCCATCTCCGACACCACGACAGGATCGAAACCGTAGGCCCGGTCGCCGATGACATTGCTGGCGCCCTGCACGGGTACGTCCAGCACCGGCAGGCAGTCGACGTTGATGCCGAGCTTCAGGAGGTCACAGGCATGCAAGCGCGACATCAGCCATGCCGCCCTCAGTCCCTTTTCCCGGTCCTGCGCGTAAAGCGCCCCCAGCTCGGCAGCAGAAGGGTATTTCTCGGCTAAAGGTGCGCGAATGCGCTGGACGCGCCCGCCTTCCTGATCGATCAGCACCGGTGCTTCAGGGCGCCCTACCGCGTCCCGCATGGCGGCGACCAGGTCAGACACCTGCGGGGCCTCACCGATGTTTCTCGCGAAGAGGATGAAACCCCATGGACGCTCGCTCCTGTATAGGGCGATTTCGTCGGCGGTCAGTACGGGGCCGCTCGCCCCCAGGATCATTGCTTTTGATTCGCTCATGCTCGGATCATAGACGCCCTGCGGGCAAAGGCGAATGCCATCCACCTGAAACGAAGATCGGGGCCGCAAGGACCCCGATCTTCACAGTCTATGCGACTTGCGTCATTTCGCGACAAGGCAGCTTCCGCCCGCAGCGCGATACTTCTCGCAGAGTGCCACGGCATCATTCTTGCTGCCCGCCGGGATGCGGACACGGTAGAACGTCCCCTTGCCGGCGATCTCGGCCTTCTTGATGTCGACGCCACGGCCGCCGATCACGGAGCCGAACTTCGCCGACAGGTTCTGGTAAGACTTTTGCGCGTCGGCTTCACTGGGCAGGGAGGCAATCTGGATGACGTAATCGCCCGGAGCAACCGCCGCCACCTGCTCGGCCGGCGCTGCCGCCGCCGGCTCCTGGGTCGGCTGGACATTTCCGCGATCGGTGACCGCCGCGACCACCTCGACTGGCTGTTGTGCCGGACGCATGGTCGGAACCGGCGCCGCCATGGCAGGTGCAGCCGGAGCATCAGCCGCCACATCAGTGATGGTCGACGTATCCGCGACCGGCGCCGATGCCGGAACGATGCCAGCGGCACCAACCGAATTCTCGGCCGGCGCAACGGCAACTGCCGTGTCGGGTACCGCAGCGACTTCTACCGTCTTCACGGAGGCGGCCGGAAGTTTGTTCGCATCCGGGGAAGCCGCCGGCTCGGAAACCACTGCGGACTCGACCGGCTGTTCCTGCTCGACCAGCGTCCCGTCAGGACGGACGATCATCGTTTTCACCCGCCGAGGCATGACCGCAACTGCTTGCTGATCGGCAGCGGAGGGCTGCTGCGCAACCCCCTCCTCGCTTGGCAGAAGGCGGTCTTCGCGCATCAGGCCCGGTGCAAGGTCCTCGTCGGCGGCAGCAACCTCCTGCCCTTCCAGCGGCAGCGAGTCCGTCATCAGCGTCCTCTGGACGACATCGACCGGCTCCTCGCTGGTGGAGATCAGCGCCTCCTGCTTCGGCGCCTCGACGGCTGCGCCTGCGACGCGGTCATAGACAGCCTTGTCCTGGTTCGGGACCGTCTTCCCTCCCGGGTTTTCCGGAAGCACCTTCACAGGATCAGTATCCGCTGCAATGACGATAGGCTCGCCGCTGCCCGCAACGGAGGAACCGTCGCCTGAGAAGAACGCATAGCCGATCGATCCGCCGATGATGACCACTCCGGCGACCGCGAGCGGTACGGCCATGGACGACAACCTCCTCCTGTCGCGCGCCGGCATGCGATCGTGGGCCGGCTCCTCGAAATCCGAGTAGGCTTCCTGGGGCGGCAGCGGCGCAGTGAGGCTGCGGCGGAAATCCTCTTCCAGTGCGCGCTCGAAATCGTCAAGGTCTGGATAGGCCGCAGCCGGCACCGCCTGGAAAGCGCCACCATCGGCAGCTGGACCGGGCTCTTCACTTGCAGGGTCCAGCGCAGGAGAGACGCGCAAGAGAGACGCAAGTTCGCCATCCAGATCAAAGTCATAGTCGTTGCGTTGCGGCGCTACAGGTTCCTCTTCCTCGATGTGGAGGTCAGGAACGTCCAGATGAACTACGGGCTCGGGATGGTCCTCCCCGTCCGTTATCATGGCGGGATCGAACGGAAGGTCATCGACTTCCGTCATGTCCGCCGTGGCTGCCACAGCGGCAACAGGATCGGGAGCGCGGGCCACCGGGGGTTCCGGGGCAATCGGCTGGGGAGCGGCCCGTGCGATCGGAGACCAGCTTGCCGTGTGCTTGACCGGCGCAGGCGCAACAGCGGTCTGTGGAGCCGGGGCCGAGGCAACCGGAGCAGCCGGCTTTGGCTCCTCGAACGGTGCGCGCTCATCATCCAGCAGGATATCGGAGAGATCGAATTCCAGATCCTCAAGCGCGAGCTCGAAATCGTCATCGATCGAAAGTTCGTCTACGACTGCCGGCTCGACCGACTGGGGTGAGGCTTCCGCGCCCTTCAGGCTTTCAAATGATGATTCGGCCGCAACGGCCTCATCAAGGCGCATGGTCTCCGCCCGCCTTTCCTGCGCGTCCGCGACTGGTGGCATTGGTGCGCCACGGAGGCCTTCCGGTACCGGATAGCGCGAGACATCGTCGATCAGTGCGTCGAGCGCAGACAGATCATCGGAAACAGCCATTTCGTCCGCAGCAACGGACTGAGAGACCATTTCGGGTTCTGGTGCAACGAGGCGCTCTTCGCGTTCTGCGACAGGAATAGAAGGTTTAGTGTCGAGCGGGGCCTGCGCGTCGAAGGACGCATCGGCAGGCGGGGTCGCGACGGCCTCCTTGCGAGCCTCATCCACTGCCGGTGCGGCGGCGGGCTCCGCAAGAACGTCAACACCTGTCGGCGCGACAGGCTGCCCGTCACGGACGACGTTGAAATTGGCAAGCGGCATGCGGAAACCGGGCGTATAACCTCGGGTCCGTGTCGGTTCTGGCTGCGCCACCTGGGGCGAAGCCTCGACGGCGCGGAACGGCGTCTCGCCGAGCGTCAGTTCGAGTTCATCCGCGAGATCGAAGTCAGTCGCCGCGTCGAGTTGCGACAACTCCGGAAGTGAGCCAAGGCCCTCACTGTCCATTTGCAGCTCAACATCCGCGGTCATTGCCTCATCGGCAAACTGCTGCGGCTCGGCCGGAACCGGGTCGTTCGCAGCCAACCATTCGGGTTCGGCCGTTTCAATAGGCTCCAGAGACGATGACAGAGCTGCTTCGTCCAGGACGGGCACCGGTTCGACTGGAGCGCCCGCGAGGGCCGACGGCTCCAAACGGTCTGCAGCTTGATGAGCACGCGGCGAGTCGTAGCGCTCGAACTCGCGCAGCAACTCTTCTTCGAGATTGAAGGCGGGCTCGCGGCGCTCCGTCACCGGCGGCCGCGGCACAAGACGCTCGTCGTAACCGACAATACGGGCGAGTTCCGCCAACGGGTCATCGTCAGCAAAGAATTCCGGAACATCATCCCGGCTACGCGCAAGGTTATCGTCTGCCATTACCTCGTCCACCCACCTACACTTACTCGGGGCATTGCCAGTGCTTTGTGGGGAAATGGTGGCGACGCTAGCGCATTTCATCCGGAGCGGCAGTGCCAGTAATGGCCAGACCCGACTTCAAAACAGACGCGACAGCGTGCACCAGCCCAAGTCTGGCAATGCTCAATTCTCGGTTCTTATCGTTAACAAAACGTAAGTCAGGCTGATCCTTGCCCTTGTTCCAATGGGCATGGAAGAAACTTGCCAGATCATAAAGGTAAAATGCAAGTCGATGAGGCTCCTGCGACTGTGCCGTCGCCTCAATTAGCCGTGGATATTCGGCGATCTTCGCGATCAACTGCATCTCGTGGTCGTCCTGAATGCGGTCGACAGATGCAGCAAGATCCAGCGAATCAATGTCGACATCCGGAAATGCCTCGCGCGCCTGGCGGAAGACCGACATGCAGCGGGCATGGGCATACTGGACGTAGAAGACCGGATTGTCCTTCGATTGCTCCGTCACCTTGGCAAAGTCGAAGTCGAGCGGCTCCGAGCTCTTGCGATAGAGCATCATGAAGCGGACCGAATCCCGGCCAACTTCATCGACGACTTCGCGAAGGGTCACGAAATCGCCGGAACGCTTCGACATCTTCACCGGCTCGCCGCCGCGGTAGAGCTTGACTAACTGGCACAGGAGGACGGTGAGCTTCGAACTTCCGCCCGAGATCGCACGGGCAAGAGCCTCCAGCCGCTTGACGTAGCCACCATGGTCGGCGCCGAGTACGTAGATCATCTCCTCGTAGCCGCGGTCGAACTTGTCCTTGAAGTAGGCGACGTCGGCCGCGAAATAGGTATAGCTGCCGTCCGACTTGATCAGCGGCCGATCGATGTCGTCACCGACCTCGGTCGAGCGGAAGAGCGTCTGCTCGCGATCCTCCCAGTCCTCCGGCAACTGTCCCTTCGGCGGCGGCAGCGTGCCGCGATAGACATGCCCCTTGAACGTCAGATCATTGATCGCGGTGCGGATGCGCTGCGCGCCGTCCGCATGGAGCGCGCGTTCCGAGAAGAAGACGTCGTGATGAACGTTGAGCGCTGCAAGATCCTCCCGGATCATCGACATCATCGCGTCGATCGTCCGATCCTTGACGAGCGGCATCCACTTGTCTTCCGTCATGTTGTGCAGGCGAACCCCGAATTCATCGGCAAGTGCCTTGCCGACCGGGACAAGATAGTCACCGGGATAAAGACCGGACGGGATCTCGCCGATCTCCTCCCCAAGCGCCTCCCGATAGCGGAGGAAGGCGGAGCGCGCCAGGACGTCGATCTGGCTGCCCGCATCGTTGATGTAGTATTCCTTCGTCACCTCGTAGCCGGCAAAGGCAAGAAGGTTTGCTAGGGCATCGCCAACCACGGCACCGCGGCAATGGCCGACATGCATCGGGCCCGTTGGGTTGGCGGAGACATATTCCACGTTCGTCTTGCGGCCAGCGCCGATGGTCGAGCGGCCGAAGTCGGTCCCTGCTCCGATCATGGCTGCCAGCAGCCGCTGCCAATAGGACTTGGTGAGCCTGAGGTTGATGAAGCCCGGACCGGCAACACTCACTTCGCTGACGTCGGGATCCTGCTTCAGCGCGGTGCAGACGAGATCTGCCAGCGCCCGTGGATTGGTCCCCAGCGGCTTCGCCAGAACCATTGCCGCATTGGTCGCAACGTCGCCATGACTGGCATCCCGAGGCGGCTCGACGGTGATACGGTCGAAATCGATCTCCGCGCGCTTCTCCCTGATCAGGTCGATGGTTTCGAGCGCGTTCTTGATGCGGGTCTCGAAGTCGGCGAAGAGATTCATGTCATGTTCTCCGCCGGGGGCGGATCCTTAATGAGGCGTTGCTGCTGGCGCGCTGCCTAACGCAAATCGGGAGTCCGGTCAAACAACTCGGCATGGGCCCTGACGGCGTAGGAGTCCGTCATTCCGGCGAGGTAGTCGCCGACATGCCGTGCCCGCGCCGGCTGCGACAACCCCTCCATGTGCTGCACCCAATAGTGGCTGCGCATCAGCGAGGGCTTGTCCATGTAGGCCTGGAAGAGATCGCCCACGATCTGCGCCGCTCCCGCACGGATGCGCATGATCTCAGGGTGCCGGTAGATGTGGGCAAACAGCAGCTTCTTGATCAGCCTGTCAGTCTCGGCCATGGCCGGCGAGAAGGTCGCGATCACCCGCCCAGCGGCCCGCACGTCGGCACAAGACTGTGGCCTGACCTCGCTGAGGTTCTGCTGGGCGCATCCGATCACGTCCTCGACCATTCGCGTGATCTGCCGACGCATAAGCTCGTGCGTGAACCGGCTGGGCTCAAGATGCGGGTAGCGGTCGCGGACCTCCTTCATCAGCCCCGCGAGGAATGGCACTTCCTCCAGCATCTCAAAATCCAGGTACCCGGCGCGCAGGCCATCGTCGATGTCGTGTGTGTTGTAGGCGATGTCATCGGCGATTGCCGCCACCTGCGCCTCGAGGCTCGCGAAGCTTGCCAGTTCCAGATCGTTGAGCTGGCAGTAGTCCCGTATCGGTTGCGGGACGGGACCACGCGTCCCCTCGCCTTCCGGCGTCAGCAGCGGCCCGTTGTGCTTGACGAGGCCTTCCAACGTCTCCCAAGTCAGATTGAGGCCGTCAAAATCTGCGTAACGCCGTTCGAGCTTGGTGACGATGCGAAGAGACTGCGCATTATGATCGAAGCCGCCGTAAGGCCTCAGAACCTCGTCCAATGCATCCTCGCCCGTATGGCCGAACGGCGTATGGCCGAAATCATGGACGAGCGCCACGCCCTCGGCGAGGTCCTCGTCAAGCTTCAACGCACGTGCGAGCGCACGGGCGATCTGTGCTACCTCGATCGTATGCGTGAGGCGCGTCCGGAAGTGATCGCCGTCCGGGCTGATGAACACCTGGGTCTTGTGCTTGAGACGCCTGAAGGCGGTCGCATGGACGATGCGGTCCCGGTCCCGCTGGAACTCGGATCGGGTAAGGCTTCCTCCCTCGGGAAACAGACGACCGCGCGAAGCCCACGGATTGGCCGCATAGGGCGCCTTCTCGCTGCCGCCATAGCCAAGTGCCTCCTTGTCGATCGTCATCAGTCCTGTAACCTCTCGCCCGCTCTCACGCCTTGCGGCCATTGACGTGCCATTTAAGCGTTCATACCTATAGTGCAATGCGGCCACAGCCGAGACTATCAAGCTTTCCCGAGCCTTGACCTCGGGCAGGAGACGAGATGACCAACCCGAACGTGACGCTTTCAGATGCGGCAGCCAAGCGTATCCGCGAGATTCTCGCCGGCGAAGAAGGTAAGCAGGCCTTGCGTGTTTCGGTGGAGGGCGGCGGATGCTCCGGCTTTTCCTACAAGTTCGATCTCGCCGATGCACCTGACGCCGATGACACGGTCATTGCCAATGGCGAGGCAAAGGTGCTCATCGACAGCCTCTCCCTCGTCTATATGGACGGCTCGCAGATCGACTTTGTTGACAACCTGCTCGGGCAGTCTTTCCAGATCAACAATCCGAACGCAGTCGCAAGCTGCGGCTGCGGCACCAGTTTCTCCGTCTAAGGCCGCTCTCGCCGCTGCATCTTCAGATCGGGCTTCCAAACGGCGCCGCCTCCGTTAAAAGAGAGCGGGACAGAGGAGCGGCGAGCGGATGAAGATAGCCACCTGGAACATCAACGGAGTGAAGGCGCGGATCGACAACCTCCGTCAGTGGCTGACAGATTCCGCTCCGGACATCGTTTGTCTGCAGGAAATCAAGTCGGTCGACGAGAACTTTCCGCGATTCGAGATCGAGGCACTCGGCTATCATGTCGAGACCCACGGCCAGAAAGGCTTCAACGGCGTGGCGCTGCTCTCCAAGACCCGCCCGGAAGAAGTGATCCGTGGCTTGCCGGAAGGCGACGGCGATGATCAGTCCCGCTACATCGAAGGTGTCTTTTCCGTGCAAGACGGCGCAATTCGGGTGGCCTCGATCTATCTGCCGAACGGCAATCCTGCCGATGATCCGGTCAAGTATCCGTACAAGCTGCGCTGGCTGGACCGACTAGCCAGGCATGCCGCCAATTGCCTCGCGTTGGAAGAACCGCTTATCCTGGCTGGCGACTACAATGTGATACCGGAGCCGCACGACTGCTACGATCCGGCCGCCTGGGCGACGGACGCGCTTTTCCTGCCGGAGACCCGGGCTGCATTCCGACGACTTGAGGCTCTTGGCCTGACGGATGCTGTTCGCGCCACCAGCGACGCGCCGAAGCTCTACACGTTCTGGGACTACCAGGCAGGCGCGTGGCAGAAGAACAATGGCATCCGCATCGACCACCTCATGCTGTCGCCGGAGGCTGCAGACCGGTTGCGCTCCACATCGATCGAGAAGCATGTGCGTGCGTGGGAGAAACCGTCGGACCATGTCCCGGTGACTGCGATCTTCGACTTCCAGACCGCCTGATCCTTCCGACCCCGCCTACTGGACCCCGCGTGCCGCCAGTTCCTGTGACAGGGCCACTGCCACGCGTCGATCCTGCTCATTGGCGACCGAGAAGGCATGTTCCTGCAGTTGCTGCATCCAGCCGCAATCATTGGGATTGCAGTGATTGAGTGCTGCCGTCAGAAACGCCAGCCCCCTGACGGTGTGCCCTTCCTGGAAAAGCAGGTCTCCGAAAACCGCCATGGCGCCGGGATGGCCGCTCTTGCGGGCCTGGTTGAGCCATTTCTTGGCCTGCTGCACGCTGGTGCCGCCACCCTCTCCGGCCAGCATCATCCGCGCCAGTTCGAACTGCGCATCCGCAACGCCGAAGGCGGATGCCGCTTGGAAATAGAGCTGCCGCGCCTGCGACAAGTCACGGCGGACCGGCGTACCTGGGATACCGCTCCGGTAATAGCTGGCGAGCGACATGAGCGCGTTGATGAAGAAGCCGGTGTCCTCGGAGCCGGGCTCGACACCTGCGGCGGCGATCTCGTTGTAGATCTTGAAGGCTGCAAAATCATCCTTCGTCACGCCATCGCCGTCGGCATACATGTTCGCCAGAGCCCAGCGGGATCCGGTGTGCCCTTTCTCCGCGGCATAACGATAGGCTTCGACCGCATCTTCCTTCTGGCCGTTCTTGTAGGCGTTGAAGCCGAACTTGAAGAGGTCGAACGGGCCCGACTCCTTCGTCACGCCTGACTTGATGTCGAACGCTGCCGACGATCCAGCCATGGCGGAGGCCAAGGAAAGGCCCAGAAGCAAGACTCGCACAGAACCCATTTTCATCGACAACATCGTTCAAACTCTTCCGGCCAGCGGGACGGCAGTATCCGGCAGCCTTGTTGCAAATTCCACCTGAACACCGCCTCGCTGCGACGGTCCAACCGGCTTTGAGCCGTGGGGGGAATGGAGCTTGGAAGAGTAGCCCGCCTTTTCGGCAAGACTGGGACGCAGGTGTGACCGTAGTGAAGAACCTGCCTTCAGAATACCTAAGCGCAAGGGCGTTCCCACATCGCCTCGCCGATACATCAGAAACCCGCCCATGATACTCCAACTTTACGCGCCCCGCCCCCGCGGTCGGCCGCTTTCGCGCTTATCGCTGCTCCCCGTTTGTGGCGGGAAGTGGACAAATTCGCCTCCCATAATCCACTGGCTCACTCTCGCAAAGAGATGTTGCGAAATCGTCACAATGGCGCAGGTGATCGCCAGATATCCGCTCACAAAAAAGCCCGGCACGGGCCGGGCTTTTCTGGGTGCAATGAATACCGATCAGAACCGGACCTTCACCGAGGTCGATATGGCGGCGACGAGATCGTCATCGAACTCGTAATTTACCCGCTGTCCGTAGGTTTCGCCATCCAGCGTGACCGTGCTGGAAGAACCACCGGTGAGAATACCGATGGCGCCGGCGAGCCGGACTTCGACATTCTGGTTCGGCGTGTAGGAAGCGCCTGCACCAAAGGTCCAGGTATCGGTCTGTGTGCCGAAGCCCTGCGAGGTGCCACGATCCCAGGTAACGCTGACCGCTCCGCTCCACTGCTCGTTGAACTTGTGGCCGACACCGCCGCTGATCGTCCACCCGTCCCGGTAGCCGAGGTCGAGCGTGGTTACCCCTCCCGGCCGCAGACACGCAGCCGTGACGCTCGGGTCGTCACAATAGAATCTCACTTTCTCAAGTTGACTCCAGTCTGTCCACTTCACGGATCCGAATGCAAGCCAGCCCGGGGCAATACCTGACTGTACTTTCAGTTCAACGACATCCGGCATCTTCTGAGACCCGTACACGTCGGGACTGGTGCCGTTAACCTGAGACAGGTCTAGCGTGCCGGTGATGTCATTGAGATTTACTTCGCTATTATAGACGAGGCTGGCACGGAAGGCATATTCGGGAATCTCATAGGCCACACCGGCGCGCCAGCCCCAACCATCCCCTTCGAGATCGAGGCGGCCCACGCCGTTGCCGAATGGAGTGGCAGCGTCGGGAACGACAAGTCGTTCCTTGAAGCCGTAAACCTCCTGGTAGAAGACACCGCCAATCAGGCGAAGCTGACCCGGGCCAGCGTCGAACCGATAGGAGCAGGTCGCAGCGTAGTTCTCAGACTCAACCTTGGTCTCGATGTTCTCGTTAGCACCCAGCCAATCTGCGCCGGGTTTGGTGTGGGCGCCCCACGGCTCCGAGTAGTCGAACATACAATCGACACTGTCACCAATCCCAGCCTTCACGCCGACCCGAGGGACCCAATAGCTCTCCGAGTCATCGGCAGAGTCATCACCACCACCGATCCCATTGGCTCCCAAACCATCCGTGGCATCCACGTCCCTGACGTTCTTCAGCTTACGCTGGGGGTTCACGTAGGTGACGGCCGATTCCGCCGCAAACCGCCCCTGGTCGAACAGAAGGTCGATATTGTAGCCGCCACGCTCAAGTCCGCCTGCCATGGCCGGCGCATGAAATGCGCAGCCCGCCGCGAGCACCATCAGACCCTTGGAAATCCGTTTTGTCTTCATCTCTTCCCACCTCCCGGTATGCGATGGGTGAGACTGTAGATGGTTCAAGGTAAATGACAACTTTCCGTGACCGGATAGTCCGGACGGTAAGCCGGCGCAAATTTACGTAAAGTATTCTGGAACCCTGATATCTGTCGCTGCCTGTAGAATATCATTCTCACCTCAGCCCTTCTCTCGACGGTACTTAGAAAAGTGTTCCACGCCTAGCCGCGTTTGTGTCATTGTGGCAACAATGAGATCCGCGATTGACGTCCACGGAAGATAGTCGCCAACTGCCTCGGCTCAAGCAACACAAAAGGCCCCGCAGCCGGCTAGCTGCGGGGCCTTCGGGTCATCGTGCTATCAACCGGCCTCGGCGATTCTCTGTGCCGCGACCTTCAGGCTCGCCATCTGCACCTCGAGCTCCGCATAGCGCTCGCGCTCGGCTGCCACGACTTCCGGGTCCGCGTTCTGGACGAACTTCTCGTTCGCGAGCTTCTTGGCAACCCGGTCCATCTCGGCCTCGGTCTTGCCGATCGCCTTCTCGATCCGCGCCTTTTCCGCCGCGAGGTCGATGAGGCTTCCAAGCGGAAGGCAGGCAATCGCCTCGCCCACCACGACCTGGGCCGCCCCCTTGGGAGCGGTCTGCGCCGTCTCGATGCTCTCGACCCGAGCGAGACGCCGGATCGCCGCGTCGTGCCGTTTCAGCCGGGTCTCTGTCTGCTCGCTTGCCCCCACGACGACGAGCGGCGCGACCGCAGCAGGCGGCACGTTCATCTCGGCGCGCGCCGAGCGAAGACCGGAAACGAGATCGATCAGCCAATTGATCTCGGCCGCCGCCACCTCATCGGCGAACTCCGGCGCCGGCCAGTCCGCGTGGCAGAGCAGCGTGTCGCGGTCCGCCGTGTGCGCCCACAGCTCTTCCGTCATGAACGGCATGAACGGATGCAGCAGCTTGTAGGTCTCCTCGAGCACACAGGCCGCACAGGCCTGTGCCTCCACCTTTGCCTTCTCGTCTGCGCCGGAGAAGACCGGCTTGAGAAGCTCCAGATACCAATCGCAGAACTGGTTCCAGACGAAGCGGTAGAGGGAGCCCGCCGCATCGTTGAAGCGCTGGGTCTCGATCGCATCCGTGACATCGCGGATGGTGCTGGCGAGTTCGGTCAGGATCCAGCGGTTGATGGTAAGCGTCGAGGTTTCCGGGATGAAGTGCGGGTCGCGCTTGACGCCGTTCATCTCGGCAAACCGGGTCGCGTTCCAGAGCTTGGTGCCGAAATTGCGATAGCCGGCAATGCGCGCGGGATCGAGCTTCACGTCCCTGCCCTGTGCTGCCATGATGGCAAGTGTGAAGCGCAGCGCATCCGCACCGTATTCGTCGATCAGTTCGAGCGGGTCGATGACGTTGCCCTTGGACTTCGACATCTTCTGGCCGTTCTTGTCGCGAACCAGAGCATGAACATAGACGGTGTGGAACGGCGCGACGGGATTGCCGTCCTCGTCCTGCATGAAGTGCAGGCCCATCATCATCATGCGGGCTACCCAGAAGAAGATGATGTCGAAACCGGTCACCAGAACGCTGGTCGGATAGTATTTCTCCAACTCCTTCGTCTGCTCCGGCCACCCCAATGTCGAGAACGGCCAGAGCGCCGACGAGAACCAGGTGTCGAGCACGTCTTCATCACGCGTCAGGATTTCCCCCGGCTTGAAGTTCTCCAGCAGGTCCTCGACGTAGGCCTTCATGGGACCCTCGTGTGCGATGTAGTGCTGGATGGCGGCGTGCAGCGCCTCCTCCTCGGTCTTCTCTACGAAGACCTGCCCGTCCGGTCCGTACCAGGCGGGGATCTGGTGACCCCACCAGAGCTGGCGGGAGATGCACCAGGGCTGGATGTTCTCCATCCACTCAAAATAGGTTTTTTCCCAGTTCTTAGGGACGAACTTAGTGCGCCCGTCACGAACGACCTCGATCGCCGGCTTTGCCAACGTCTCGGCGTCGACGAACCACTGGTCGGTCAGCATGGGTTCGATGACCACGTTGGAGCGATCGCCGAACGGCTGCATGATCTTCTTGTTGTCGACGTAAGGAACGTCATTTCCCTCGGCGTTCTTGACCGTCACGGCCAGGCCTTCGGCATTAATCGCGTCGACGATGCGCTTGCGGGCCTCGTAGCGGTCAAGGCCGCGATATTCGTCGGGCACGAGGTTGATGTCGTCGACGTCGGATTCCGTCGGCAGTTCGCCGGACTTCGCGATCTCCAGGGCACGGGCGGCATAGACCGCATAGGGCTCGCCATCTTCGCGCAGGCGCGCCTGCGTATCCATCAGGCGGTAAAGCGGGATGTTGTTGCGGCGGGCGACCTGGTAATCGTTGAAGTCGTGCGCACCGGTGATCTTGACGGCGCCGGAACCGAACGTCGGATCCGGATATTCGTCGGTGATGATCGGGATCAGGCGACGATGTTCCTTCGGCCCAACGGGGATCTCGCAGAGCTTGCCGACGATTGCAGCATAGCGTTCATCCGAAGGATGCACGGCGACCGCTCCGTCACCCAGCATGGTTTCGGGCCGGGTCGTGGCGATGGAGATGTAGTCTCGCTCTTCCTGGAGAATGACGTTGCCGTCGGCATCCTTCTCGACATAGGTGTAGGTCTCGCCGCCGGCCAGCGGATACTTGAAGTGCCACATGTGGCCGTCGACTTCACGATTTTCGACCTCGATGTCGGAAATCGCGGTTTCGAACTTCGGGTCCCAGTTGACGAGCCGCTTGCCGCGATAGATGAGCCCTTCCTTGTAAAGCGTTACGAAAACTTCAAGAACCGCCTGCGACAGGCCCTCGTCCATGGTGAAGCGCTCGCGCGACCAGTCGCAGGAAGCGCCGAGGCGCTTCAGCTGGTTGAAAATCAGCCCGCCCGACTCCGCCTTCCACTCCCAGACCTTGTCGATGAAGGCCTCGCGGCCCATCTCGCGGCGGCCCGGCAGCTGGCGTTCGGCCAGTTGGCGCTCAACCACCATCTGCGTTGCAATGCCGGCATGATCCATCCCCGGCTGCCACAGTACGTCCTTGCCGCGCATCCGCTCGAAACGCACCATGATGTCCTGCAGCGTGTTGTTGAGGGCGTGGCCCATGTGCAGCGATCCGGTGACATTCGGCGGCGGAATGACAATGGTGAAGGTCTCTGCACCGGGTGCGGCATTGGCGCCTGCGCGGAAGGCATCGGCCTCTTCCCAGGCGGCTGCGACCTTCGGTTCAACGGCGGCGGAATCATAGGTTTTGTCGAGCATTTTCCGACCAGAATTCGAGTTCTAACAGGCTTGGGTGTAAATAGGACCGGCAGAAGCGAGTCAATAAAAAAGCCGCCCCGTCGCCGGAGCGGCCCTTTCTCGGGAAATGCAGGGTTCAGCGGCGCGGGCCGCGTGCCACGCGCTCGATCTCCTCGCGCACCAGGCGCTCGACCAGCGTCGGCAGGTTGTCGTCCAGCCATTCCTGCAGCATGGGGCGCAGCATTTCCTGCGCCATGTCTTCGATCGACCTGTTGCGGATGCCGTCGAACACGGCCGCAAGATCGTTGAAGGAGCGGGCGACCTGTGCACCGGCTTCCTCGGAAATCAGTGCCTCCACGCGCGCCGGCAGGGAGGCGGGCGCATCGGGTGCCGCATCGACGGTTTTCTGTTGCACGGGTTCATGGACCGGCACTGGATCATGCGCTGGCTCGATGACCGGCGGCGCCGATGGCGCCGGTTTGGCAGCGGGAAGATCGTTTGGGGAGCGGTCCGAGGACTGCGGCGAGAATTCCGGAAGCGGTGCCGGCTGCGGGCGGGCGGTGCTTTCCACCGCGCTTTCGCGGCTGATCTGGGGCGCCGGGGCTGCGGGCCTCAGGTGGCGCACGTCGCTGTCGCCCTGGCGGGCGGAGGCAGCCCTCACCCGTGCTGCGACATCGGCCAGAGACAGCGAGCTCTCCTCGGCGCGCTCCGTCTCCGCAGCGAATTCCGGCTCTATCCGCTGCGGCCTGCCCCGGTCATTGGCGGCCATTTCCGTCACGATATCGATGTCCCCGTCGTCGATCTCGTCTTCAGCATAAACGGGGGGCATGCTATTTGGCAGCGCCGATTCCGCCTGGGGCTCATTGCTCTCGATGATCCGGCGGATCGAGGCCAGGATTTCCTCCATGGAGGGTTCACGCGCTACACTTGGCTGAGCCATTATTCATCCCCGCAACTGCCAATGCAGGTCCTTTTCGAACCTGATTCGGTCAACAGTGTACGAAAGGCGCGGCGTGAAACAATCACAGCGGGCGATGCGATCACCGGGATACACAGAATTGTTTTTGCTGTGAGTCCCGCCTGCCACAGTTCACAAGAACTGACCGCCGGCGTCAGAATACGAAGGACGGTTCCTTCTGGAAGCCTGGGAGCTGCTTCACTGACGTGTTGAAGTGCGCAGTCTCGGAGATAGCCCCATGCTCCTTCGTGAGGAGCCTTGCCTGGGCGGCATTTCCGTGGCCGACGACAGCGACCAGACGACCGCCGTCGCGCAGCTGCTCGATCAGCGCTGCCGGGACTTCCTCCACGGCGCCGTTCACGAAGATGATGTCGTAGGGGGCCTCGGTAGGATAACCCTTCTCCATCTCGCCATGAACGACCGCGACGTTGTCATAGCCCAGTCGCGAGAGGATCTCGACTGCCTGCGAGCACAGCTGCTCGTCGGCCTCAACCGACACGACGGAGCCAGCGAGTTGCGAAAGCAGGGCTGCCGCGTAGCCTGTCCCGCACCCGACCTCCAGGGCAAGGTCATCCTTTCCGATGCGGGCGAGCTGCAGCAGCTTGGCGAGTGGCGATGCCTCCATCAGATAGCGGCCGGTAGCGATTTCCAGGTCTTCATCGATGTAGGCGATCGGCTTGAGCTTCGCCGGCACGAACTCCTCGCGCGGAACAGACAGGAAGGCCTGCAACACCGAATGAGACGTCACATCCGTGGTGCGGATCTGGTTGTCCACCATCTTTGTCCGTGCGGCTTCGAAGTCCATCATCTCGGCTGTCCTGAATATACCTGATTGCGCCGTCTTTACTGGGCAGCGGCGCCTCTTTCAAGACGCAGCCCCGGTCGCTGGACAAAAACCTTCCGGCTTTCCAGGCAGGATCGGAACCGCTTCCGTTCAAAAGCTCTCGCGGCCCGCCTTTCCTCTTGCACAGCATTTCGATTCGTTCTAAACGCCCGTCACCACTCGCTCAATCAGCGTTCGGATGGCCTCGTGGCGGAGTGGTGACGCAGAGGACTGCAAATCCTTGTACCCCGGTTCAATTCCGGGCGAGGCCTCCAATCTCTTGATACGCTGCCAGTAAACAGCTCACGGAGCTGCAACTTTCCACGACGTGACATAGGGCGTCCGACGCATATCGGAGCCGCGGGGAAGAAAGGCATTGAGGTATGGTTCCGTCGTGACGACGGAGAATGCTGACCAGCCGCCCGAAGAGCGCTAAGTTCATCCTATGGTATTGAAACCGCCGCACCCTCGCCTGCAAACGGTCATCCTTGCTGTCGCAGTGCTGGCCGCCGCGCCTGCTGCAGCTGTCGTGGCGCCCACGGAGAACACTGGCCGCATTGCCGGCCCCTCGGTGGTGCTCGCCGAGGAGCCCTGTGGCCCCGGATGGTACAAGACGTCCAAGGGCACCTGCCGTCGGATCATGCGACAGCCCGTCGTTCCGCCACGCTGGAAGGACCCGCTTGGCGATGACGGTCTGCCTGAACGACCGGTTCGACCTCGTCCACCTTACCAACGAAGCGTTCCGGACGAACTACCAGGTCCTCCCCCGCCCCACCTGCGGTGGTCACCTCCGCCTCCCCCGCCCCGCTGGCAAGACATGAGACGACCGGTGCCAAGGGTTCAATCGGAGTGATATGCGGTCGAGGGAACGAATTCCAACGAAGCAAGCTGCCGGCACCGGAGGAGGCCGGGGAGCGAATTACGCTCCCTGAAGCGGCGTTCTCGCGGCCGCCCGATGTTCAGGCTGGCCAGTAGCGGTCGGAGCGGAAGTCTTCCGGAATGTCGGCAAGTGAAGACAGTGTGCGCGCGACGAAATCGATCTGCATTGCGAGGTAGCGGATTTCCCTCGGCACAGCGATCCCGACCGCCCTCTCCCGCGTCAGGTAGCGGTCATAGTCCAGCGCATTCAGCCTGCGATCAGCCTCTCTTCGCACATCAAATGGCGACGTCCGCAATGGCGTAGCTGCATCCAGCAATTGCTGGTCCAGCAACCCGCCCTGAATAACCCTCAGATTCATCGCCGTCCCTCATCAGTCCCGGGGTCAGCCTCCGCGATTCGGGGGCAGCGGGACAATGGCGAGAATTCATTCCCGCAATGTTGGAGTCGGGAGCGCCTGGATCTCCGTCAGCCTCCGACCTTGCGCAGGACGAGAATGGTGATATCCATCTGCCGCCAGCCATTGGGAGCCAGCCCTTGCAGGAACATCTAGAATTTGCCGACAGCAAAGCGTCACTCAGCGAAACTTTGAAGGAAGTCATCGCAGGCATAGAGGGTTCCTCGGTGACCTTGCGAGAACTGATGAATGCCGTCGGAGAGCAGGGATTGCTCGTGCTGTGCGCGGTAGCATCGCTTCCCTTTCTCATTCCGGTCTCCATCCCCGGCGTCAGCACGGTCTTCGGGTTCGCCATCATCCTGATCAGCCTGGCGATCACGTTCAACAGGCTGCCTTGGCTGCCCAAGAAGATCCTCGACCGACGCCTCGACACGCAGAAGCTGGTACCGGCGCTGGAAAAGGGCGTGTCGATCGTCTCCCGCCTGGACGCCTACCTGAAGCCACGCATGAGCTCGCTGGTGGAGGGCGCAGCCGCGAACCGCGTGAACGGGCTGGCGATCGCGCTTGCCGGCGTGCTTTTGATGTTTCCGCTCGGGCTGATCCCCTTTTCCAACACCCTGCCGGGGATCGCGGTCCTGCTTCTTGCCACGGGAATGATCCAGCGCGACGGACTGGTCGTGCTGGCAGGCTATGCGTTCAACGTCATAACGCTGGTCTATTTCGGAGTGCTTGGCTTCATGGCGTTCAGCGCCGGCCAGGGTCTCGCCGCCTTTTTCAGCTAGTCCCGTTGCCGCAGGCGGCGGCGCTCCCACCACACTGAAAAACGGCGGCGCTTGCGGCGCACATAAGGGAGGTCGTGCGACAGGACGAGCAGGCCGACCGGAACCATCCAGAAGCCGAGGATGGGCAGGAAGCCGAGCGTGCCGCCGACAAGAAGGACGCTGCCCACCGTCACCCTGCCGGCCCGCGACCGGGGCAGAGGTAGGTGCCAATTGCCGAGCGCGAGCCGGCCGGTGGCAGGATCCACTCCGAAACGCCTCTCATTGCGCCTGTTTTGCAATATTTCCACCATTAATCTCGACGATTCAGGCGCTGAAATGGTGCGGGATGAGGCGACAAACAAGCGGCGCGCATTTTTTTCGAAAAACCGCTTGGCAAACGGGCAAAGCATTTGTATTACCCCGCTCGACGCCGCGCCGAAGCGCGTGTTCCCTGGTAGCTCAGCGGTAGAGCATTCGACTGTTAATCGACAGGTCGCCGGTTCGAATCCGGCCCGGGGAGCCATCTCTTTTCCTTATTCGAAGAACAAGGCCGATGCGGGCATATCACCGCTGGCTGCTGTTTTTTCTGCCGGGCGGCTCATTGTTCTCGTCGCGGAACGAAATCCAGACATCCACGTTCATCGCCCCATGGCTCTACAGGAAAAGGAGATCGCCATGAGGAAGTTCGTTCTTATTGCCGCCGCTGCAGGCCTTGCCGCAACCGGCGCCATTGCTCAGGAAGGCACGGTTAGCGGCGCCGCCGGCGGAGCCGTGACTGGCGCTATCGTCGGCGGTCCGATCGGTGCGGCGGTCGGCGGCATTGTCGGCGCTGCCGCGGGTACTGCGATCGATCCGCCGCCGGAGCGCGTCGTCACCTATGTCCGCGAACAGCCCGTCCCCGCTCAGCCGGTCGTGGTGGAGCGTGAAGTCGTCGTCGGCCAGCCGCTGCCCCAGACGGTCGTGCTGACCCCGGTTCCGGAAGCTCCGGAATATGCCTACACCTATGTCAACGAACGCCGCGTGATCGTCGATCCGAACACCTACACGGTCGTTCAGGTCATCGACTGATCCGAACAGGCTCAGTCACGAGAAGCCCCGCGGCATCCTGCCCGGGGCTTTTTCGTTTGATGGTGGTGGCCACCGCCACCTTCCCGGATTCTCGCTTCGAATGCTGGAGGAATTTATGTCGATCTACTACCGCTACAGCGATGACGCCGCGCCCGGAGCGCTGGTAGTGCGCCTTTACCGCTCCGCCGACGAGGTTCGCGCCTTCATAAGGGAGAAGGCCAGCGATGGAGCAGGCGATTCCATCTTTCCTGGCGAAGAAATGGAGCCAGAGGCTGCCTTTCGCATGGCCGAGAACAAGAACCGCGACAACGACCATCCGATATACGTCGAGTTGATGGAGGGGATTTCCTGGAACCCCTCCTGGGGAGAGCTGCAGTGACAACTATTTCTATCACGCGGGAACAGGTCGGCAGCTCGATGGTTTGATCACCGTACGAAGAAACACCCCCGGGAAACCGGCCAAGGAGGAATAAGAATGCTTACGAAACTGCTTACGGTATCGGCCTTCACCCTCGCCCTCACCACGGGTGCTATGGCACAGACCGGCGACGCGGGCGCGTCGGCCGCCGGATCGGCCGGCGCTACCGTCGAGACCGGCTCCGGAACCGCCGGGGTCGATGCGTCTGGTGGCATGGCCAAGCCGACTGATCCTGCGACCACTGGCTCCACAAACACGGGCGTGGCTGCCACCCAGGACGATGATCGTTGCAGCGAGACCAGCGCGGAAAAGACGACCTCGGTGCCGTCCGGCACGATTCCGGAAGCTGCCTGCGAAGACTGATCCGCAGCCGTCATTCCTTGAAAGGCTGGCGCCGAGGCGCCAGCCTTTTTTCGTGGTGCGATGTTTTCAACTGAGGCCGCAAGATTTTATTCCGACCCTGTTGGACATCAAGCAAACCAATTTCTTGTTTCGGCTTCCTTGTCGGCCCACAAGAAGGCTCATAAACTGAACCTCCCACAAGGCTTTCCTCATGTCTGTCACTTCATCCGCTCTCGACGTCATCGGTAATACGCCTCTCATTCGCCTCAAGGGTGCTTCGGAGGCGACCGGCTGCGATATCCTAGGCAAGGCGGAGTTTCTCAATCCCGGCCAGTCGGTCAAGGATCGCGCCGCCCTCTACATCATCCGTGATGCGGAGCGGAAAGGCCTGCTGCGGCCAGGCGGCGTGATCGTCGAAGGAACGGCCGGCAATACGGGCATCGGGCTGACCCTCGTCGCCAAGGCGCTCGGCTACCGCACGGTCATCGTCATTCCGGAAACCCAAAGCCAGGAGAAGAAGGACGCATTGCGCCTGCTCGGAGCGGAACTGGTAGAGGTCCCGGCCGTACCCTACCGAAACCCCAACAACTACGTGAAGGTATCCGGCCGGCTGGCCGAGCAACTGGCGAAAAGCGACCCTGCGGGAGCCATCTGGGCGAACCAGTTCGACAATGTGGCGAACCGCCAGGCACATGTGGAGACGACGGCGGCCGAGATCTGGGAGCAGACCGACGGCCGCGTCGACGGCTTCATCTGTGCCGTTGGGTCAGGCGGCACCCTTGCAGGCGTTGCCGAAGGTCTTAGGGACAAGAAGCCCGGGATCAAGATCGGCCTTGCGGACCCGGAAGGCGCCGCGCTCTATGACTTCTATACCCATGGGGAACTGAAGGCGGAGGGCTCCTCGATCACCGAAGGGATCGGCCAGGGCCGGATCACGGCCAACCTGGAAGGCTTCGCGCCCGACTATGCCTACAGAATTCCGGATGCTGAAGCCTTGCCGGTGATCTTCGACCTGGTCGAACAGGAAGGCCTGTGCCTGGGTGGTTCGACCGGCATCAATGTTGCCGGCGCCATTCGACTCGCGCGCGATCTCGGGCCCGGGCATACGATCGTGACCATCCTTTGCGACTATGGGAACCGCTACCAGTCGAAGCTCTTCAACCCGGATTTCCTTCGTTCAAAGGGTCTGCCCGTACCGCAGTGGCTGACCCGCCGGCACGGGATCACCGCACCTTTCGAACCCGTCTGAGCCCGCCCATGCCCGCCCATACTCTCTTCCGCGACGACTTCTACCTGGCGACTGCGGAGGCCGTCGTGACTGCCATTCACCCTGATGGCGGCATCGAATTCGACCGGACGTGCTTTTACGCGAGATCGGGCGGTCAGCCGGGCGACACTGGCCATGTGAAGCGTTCGGACGGCAGCAGGATCGCGCTTGGCGAGACGAGGCATGGGGCAACGAAGGACATCATCCTGCATATGCCCCTGGAGGGGGAACCCCAGCCACTCCTGGGCGAAACCGTACGCCTGCAGATCGATTGGCAGCGGCGGCACCGCCTGATGCGCATGCATACCGCCTGCCACCTGCTTTCCGTCGTGTGCCCCTCCCCGATTACCGGAGCGGCTGTTGGCGAGGACGAATCGCGCGTGGATTTCGACATGAGCGACGGCATTGACAAGGAGGAGGTCACCGCCCGCCTGATGGAGCTCGCCGACCAGGATCACCCGGTTTACGCTCAGTGGATCACCGACGAGCAGCTTGCCGCCAATCCCGGTATCGTGAAGTCGAAGAACGTACGGCCGCCGATGGGGCTCGGCCGTGTCAGCCTCGTCTGCATCGGCGAAAACTCCAGCGTTGACAGCCAGCCCTGTGGCGGCACACATGTTTCCCGTACCGGCGAAGTGGGGCGCATCCACATCGCCAAGATCGAAAAGAAGGGCAAGGAAAACCGGCGCTTTCGCATCCGGTTCGGAGACGCCGCTGGCGACTGACGCCCTGCCGCAGGAGAAGCACGGTGCCAGAACACAGTCCCTTCATCATCTCGTCCGAGCAGCTTGCTGCGGAACTGGGTAGCCCGGAGCTGCGGATCGTCGACGCGTCCTTTTACCTGCCTGCACAGAAGCGCGACGCGGATGCGGAATATGCGGCTGGTCACATACCGGGGGCCGTTCGCTTCGATCACGACAAGGTGGCCGATCATTCTACCGATCTTCCCCACATGGTGCCCTCCCCGGAGGTCTTCGCCGATGCCGTCGGAAGAATGGGAATCCGGGAAACCGACCGGATCGTCATCTATGACGGCCCCGGCATATTTTCCGCTCCGCGCGCCTGGTGGCTGTTCCGCACCATGGGTGCGCGAAGCGTCTTCGTCCTCGATGGCGGTTTGGACGGCTGGAAGGCAGAAGGACGCCCGCTCGAAACGGCAGTCCCGCGCCCACAGCCGGTCGTTTTCCAGCCCATATTCGACGCGGACAGGGTCATCGACATCGAGAGCATGAGAAGCATCGTCGAGAATGGCTCGAGGCAGGTTGCCGATGCACGGAGTCCCGGACGGTTCTCGGGAACAGAGGCCGAACCGCGGCAGGGCCTGAGGTCCGGTCACATGCCGGGCGCGCGAAACCTGCCTTCGGGTGCGTTCGCGCAAAAGGGTCGGCTCAAGCCTCTGAGCGAACTTCGAACCGTGATCCAGGAGGCAGGAATCGACCTCGACCGCCCGGTCGTCACCAGTTGCGGCTCGGGCATCACCGCCGCAATCATAACGCTGGCGCTCGAGTCGCTCGGCCATAGCGACAACGCACTTTACGACGGCTCTTGGACGGAGTGGGGAGCGCTCCCTGACACGCCGATCGTCACCGGTCCCGCGTCTGAAAAATCAGTGCAAGATCAATGACCAGAAGACCCGCGCCACTCACGGCGCATGTGACGCAGCTCGAGATGACGTCTCCGCCGAAAGCGAGCCTGCCCGTCCCGGTGAACCTCCAGACGGCCATCATCAGGGCACCGGAAATCCCGCTGCACTATTACCGCTATCTATACAGGCGGGTCGGCAAGCGATGGCACTGGTACCAGCGGCTTCGGCTGCCGGACGAGGAACTGGCCGCAATCATCCACGATCCGCGCGTCTCCGTCACAGTGCTTTACGTCAATGGCGCGCCTGCGGGCTTCTTCGAACTGCGCAAGGCGGATGAGGGTGTGGTCGAACTCTCCTATTTTGGTTTGTTCGAGTGGGCGATCGGTCTCGGCATCGGCAAGTGGTTCCTGCTTCAGGCTCTCTATGCCGCCTGGCAGGACGATCCGAGGAAGGTGACCGTGACCACCAATACGCTGGATCATCCGCGCGCCCTGCAGCTCTACCAGATGATGGGCTTTTCGCCCGTGGCAACGTACGACGCGCTCGTCCAGCCAATGAGCAGCGCGGAACTGCTGACGGTGCTGGACGCCTGACCGGCAGGAATCGGGTGGCGCAGGGTCTGTGAACACCGCATTTTCATCGCGACCAACAAGGGAGCTCGCGATGAAAGTCGTTTTCAATGCCATGCCGACAACGGAAGCCATGACCCTCTGGGAAGGAGGTTCGGACGCCTATGGGCTGCTGCCGGAGACGCGTACCTCCGATGGAGG
Source organism: Pseudorhizobium banfieldiae (assembly GCF_000967425.1). Classification (NCBI taxonomy): domain Bacteria; kingdom Pseudomonadati; phylum Pseudomonadota; class Alphaproteobacteria; order Hyphomicrobiales; family Rhizobiaceae; genus Pseudorhizobium; species Pseudorhizobium banfieldiae. Next base: position 1,494,932 of record NZ_FO082820.1, on the reverse strand, counting down.
CGGCTATCCCTGCCGCCACTGCCTCGAGAACATCGATGCTGGAGAAGACTTGCTTGTGCTCGCCTATCGGCCGTTTCCGGCGTTGCAGCCCTATGCCGAAACGGGACCGATCTTTCTCCACAAGAGGCCCTGTAGACGGCATGAAGCGTCCGGAGCGCTGCCCGCGATCCTGACAAGTCCGGACTATATCGTGCGAGGCTACGGCCACGATAACCGGATCGTCTACGGTACGGGTGCAGTCACTCCAACAGAGCAGATCCCGGAGCGGGCGGCAGAGCTCCTTGCCCGCCCGGATGTCGCCTATGTGCATGTCCGGTCGGCCCGCAACAACTGCTACCAGTGCCGCATCGACATCGTCTGAGGATTGTCGCGCAGATGCCGATCGCGCCGAGCGGCGCCGATCGATCCGACCGCCGCCCCGCTCCGCTGCCGGTGGTGGGTGCTACTGCTCCCGGGTGCTTCCGCCGTCGATATCCTCGGCCGTCTGCAACAGCAGCCGTACGATCTCGCCGGCGCTGCGATCATCGGCCTCCAGCCTGCGCGCGATGACTTCCCTCAGATTCAGCAGTGCGGCGTCGACGCTTCTGGGGACAGCCGGCCCCTCGTCCCTGCCCCGCCGCTCCTGCTTTTGCCGCATGCGCTCGGCAAGCTGCGACAGCCGGTCGAGGATGGTCATTGCAAAGCTGCGGTTCTGGTCGAGGTGCTCCTGTCCTTCTGCGGTGATCGCGTAGCGCTTCTTGTTGCCTTCCTGCTCGGCGACGACATAACCCGCCTCCTCCAGGTAGGTGAGCGTCGGGTAAATGACGCCCGGGCTTGGCGCATAGAAGCCGTAGGTCAAGTCCTCGATGTGCTTGATGATCTCGTAGCCGTGACGGGGTTCCTTCTCGACCAGCGCCAGGACGACCAGGCGCAGGTCGCCCTGCATGAGGAACCGGCCGATGCGGCCATCACCCTCATCGCCAAATCCGCGCCCATGGCCGCCGCCATGGCGCCCGCCGCCGCGCCGGAAGGGTCCGCCGGGCATCGCAAACATGGCCTCTACCTTGAAGCCCCGATGCCGACCGTGGCCGTCACAGTTTCCATTTCTGTCCTTGAACATCTCGATCCCCTTCATTTTCGATATATCTAAGTTATACCTATTCAATCCCAGATCAAGTCCTCAAGAAACAAAAAAAGGCGCCGAGGGAAGATCCCGCGGCGCCAGTGGTCTGCATAACTGCGGCGTTCTCTCGTGCCGCTATCTTCGATATATCTTCACGCCACCTTGAGCAGGCTCTCCGGTGCAAAGGCTTCATAGCCCAGAGCATCCGCAACGGCGCGATTGGTGACCCGGCCGCGATGGACGTTGAGGCCGTTGCGCAGATGGCGATCCTCTGCGATGGTCCGCAGGCCATGATCTGCCAGCGCGAGGCCGTAGTGCAGCGTCGCGTTGTTGAGCGCCTGGGCCGAGGTGATCGGCACAGCACCCGGCATGTTGGCGACGCAGTAGTGAATGACGCCGTCGACCTCGTAGGTCGGGTCGGAATGCGTCGTCGCCTGCGAGGTCTCGAAGCAGCCGCCTTGGTCGATCGCCACATCGACGATCACGGCGCCGCGCTTCATGCCGGAAAGCATTTCCCGCGTGACGAGCTTGGGCGCGGCCGCTCCCGGGATGAGAACCGCACCAATGACGAGGTCGGCGGCAAAAACCTCCTCCTCGAGCGCCTCGATCGTCGAGTAGCGAGTGCGGACACGACCGTTGAAGATATCGTCCAACTGGCGCAGTCGCGGCAGCGAGCGATCGAGTATGGTCACTTCGGCGCCGAGGCCGACGGCCATCTGTGCGGCGTGCGAGCCAACCACACCACCGCCGATTACCGCCACCTTGGCCGGAAGGACGCCGGGTACGCCGCCGAGCAGAACGCCACGGCCTCCACTGGCTTTCTGCAGCGCGGTCGCGCCTGCCTGGATGGATAGCCTGCCCGCCACTTCCGACATCGGGGCCAGCAAGGGCAGTCCGCCCCGCTCGTCTGTCACGGTCTCGTACGCCACGGCGGTGACGCCTGAGGCAAGAAGGCCTTGGGCCTGCTCCGGGTCCGGTGCCAGATGTAGATACGTGTAGAGTATCTGGCCTTCGCGCAGTTGGGCCCATTCCTGCGGTTGCGGCTCCTTCACCTTCACGACCATGTCCGCAGTTTCGAAGACTTCCTGGGCGCTCCTGGCGATTCTCGCCCCGGCCGCGACATAGGCACTGTCGTCGGCACCGATACCGGCGCCCGCCTTGGTTTCCACCAGCACCTCGTGGCCGTGCGCCACATATTCGCGCACCGCCGCAGGCGTCAGCCCAACACGGTACTCATGGTTTTTGATTTCCTTCGGACACCCGACACGCATGCACGTTCCTCTCTGTGGTTATCGCCTGAGGCATGATTTACCGAGGAGGAAACCAGAGCAGATAATGCGGGCAATGTCCTTGCGAAGGTCCCTTGGCAAGGACCCATTTCTCGAAGATATTTGCGCCCATTAACAACAGAACGCGAATTTGTTGCGATGAGAAGCCTGGACGCCATTGATCTTGCGATGATGCGGATACTTCAGCAGGAAGGCCGCATATCCAACGCAGAGCTCGCGGCCCGGGTCGGGCTGTCCCAGTCAGCCTGCTCGCGAAGACTTGCCGCGCTCGAGACAGAAGGGACCATCAGCGGCTATCACGCGCGCCTGTCGAACAAGGCGCTCGACTACAAGATGATGGTGATCGTCCACATCTCGCTCTCCGGCCAGTTCGCCAGGACGCTCGCCGAATTCGAGGCCGCCGTAAAACGGTGCCCGAATGTACTCGTCTGCTACCTGATGTCGGGCGAGTACGACTATATCCTGCGCGTCGCCGCCAAGGATCTGGAAGACTACGAGCGCATCCACCGGGACTGGCTGTCTGCGCTTCCCCACGTGGTGAAGATCAATTCCAGCTTCGCTCTCCGCGAAGTGCTCGACCGCCCCAACGTCGGGCTCTGAGGCGGACACGTCCAATTTTAGGAAACGCCCTCACCGGACCGCAACGAGTTGGCGGTAAAAGAGGATCGGGCAACACAATGGGGCGGGGGTCCGATGATGGGCGCGAATACTCTCGGCATGAGCAACCGTAGCGCGGAACGCGTGAGGACGCGAATCTACGGAACTGTAACGCATCTCAACCAGTCTGCGACCGGCAAGGTCGTGGATCTTTCCGGCACCGGGATCGCGCTCGAGTTGGATAGACCGTTCAGCGCCGCCCAAGGAAGCAAGGTGAAGATCGAGAGCGAAGAGCTTGGCTTCATCGAAGGGACCGTGAAGTGGTACCGCGGCAGCAGGATCGGCATCCAGTTGCACCTGAACAGCAATGCGCTGGCCCAGGTCTCCTCCTATTTCCGGTTCTTCCACCAGGACGTGAAGCCTGTCGTGAGCCGCTGACCTAGGGGGCTCCTGCAGCTGCCGACTTCAGTTGAATATCGAACGGCTGAATACCCTTATCTCCCAACAGAAATCTAAAATCGTTGACGTAATTGCGATCTCGGTAAACTTCAATTCTCGGCGAGGCGCCGTTCACCGCAGATCCCTCCTGAACTTCTTCAAGGGAGAAACGTGCATCGTTGGTGGCCTCCACTCCTGTTATTACCCCCGTGGCGGCGGCAGCCGGGACTGCAATCTCCACCAAACGATCCGTATGTTGCAACGATCTGGTCCCTAGTGGATCCCCCTGTCGGTCATGAAAGGTCAGGCTGCATCCATCACAGGCATTCGCTATTCCGGTGATGTCCAATATAACGGAAGGCGGCATTTCGCCCCCCGAGACCTGAGCATATGCGGTCGAGAAGGCAACAGAGTAGAGAAAGTTGCTGGAGCCGGAAATGTTAGCTGCCGACTGGATGCTCGTGTTCTTGGTATTCTCTTTCGGGACTGGGACCGCTCCCGCCGTGGAGAGAAGAAATGCGGGAGCACCTATGCCCAGGATGAATGCTTTTCCCCTTTGCTCTTCCCGAACGTAGTGAGCAACTAAACCTCCCATCAAGGCCAACAGAAACATGATGCCGAAGCAGCCAGCAACCGGCACTGCGATGGAGAACCATGGCTCTTCCCTTATACCCTTGAGCCAAGCAACGAACTCGCCCGTCTGCGCGCGAACAAGCAACCGCGCCAATTCCGGGGAGAGACCGCCTATGGCTCCCGCAATGAATGCCGTATTCAGCCAGGACATCATCCCCTCCCTGCCTCTACTCCTTCCGATTTTCTACCTTAGGTTATTTGTCGCATTTATGCAACTAGCAGGAGACGTATGCGCCTACCGACCCTGTCATTTTGCCGATGTACTTCCGTGCCATTGCGCATAGTCTTTCCTCGCCATCTGCAATCCAGGAGCTGACCATGCCGTCCATCTCACTGCCTTCCCTGACACGCCGCTCGCTGCTCGGCGGCCTCGCCGCCACGTCGGCGCTGGTTGTGCTGCACCCGTTCGCGGCGCGCGCACAGGCGAACCAGGCGCATCTTCGCATCATGGAAACGACCGACATCCACGTGCATGTGCTTCCCTATGACTATTATGGCGACAAGCCGAACGACACGATGGGCCTCGCCCGCACCGCTTCGTTGATCGATTCGATCAGAGCGGAGGCCGGCAATTCGATGCTGATCGATAATGGCGACTTCCTGCAGGGCAACCCGATGGGAGACTACATCGCCTATGAGCGGGGCATGAAGGAGGGAGACCAGCATCCGGTCATCCAGGCGATGAACGTGCTTGGCTATGACGCAGGCACGCTCGGCAACCACGAGTTCAACTACGGGCTCGATTTCATGTTCAAGGTGCTGGGCGGCGCCGGCTTCCCCTATGTTTGTGCGAATCTCGCCAAGGGCATGCTGGCTTCCGATCCCAAAAAGGATGAACTCTTCTTCAAGCCCTACGTGATCCTCGAAAAGCAGATCCGCGATGGCTCGGGCGCCGAAAGCCCGGTCAAGGTCGGCTTCATCGGCTTCGTGCCCCCGCAGATCATGGTCTGGGATGCCAAGCATCTGGAAGGCAAGGCACAGACGCGCGATATCGTGGACGCTGCCAAGGCCTGGGTGCCGGTCATGAAGGAGGAAGGCGCCGACATCATCATCGCGCTTTCCCATTCCGGGATCGACGGCTCTGGAATGAGCGAGCGGATGGAGAACGCCTCGCTCTACCTCGCAGGCGTCAACGGCATAGACGCGGTGTTCACCGGCCACCAGCATCTCGTCTTCCCGGGCCCGAAGGATTTCGAAGGCATCGCCGGAGCGGATGCGGAAAAGGGAACACTGATGGGCAAGCCTGCCGTCATGGCCGGCTTCTGGGGCTCGCATATGGGCCTGATCGACTTCCTGCTGGAGAAGGACGGCAATGGGTGGAAGATCGTTGACTTCACCACAGAGGCCCGCCCGATCTACCATCGCGATGAGGATCGCAAGGTCGTCGCCGACGTCAAGGACAAGCCCGAGGTGACGGCGGCCGTCAAGGATGAGCACGAGGCGACGCTTGCCTATGTCCGCCGCCCGGTCGGCAAGACATCCGCTCCGCTTTATTCCTATTTCGCGCTCGTTGCCGACGATCCGTCGGTGCAGATCGTCTCCAATGCCCAGACCTGGTACATCAGGGACATGCTCAAGGACGGCGAATACAAGGACCTTCCGGTCCTTTCCGCCGCGGCCCCCTTCAAGGCCGGCGGTCGCGGCGGCGCCGAATATTATACAGACGTGCCCGCCGGCGACATCGCCATCAAGAATGTCGCCGATCTCTATCTCTATCCAAACACCGTGCAGGCCGTGCTGATCAGCGGTGAGCAGGTCAGGCACTGGCTCGAAATGTCAGCCGGCATGTTCAACCAGATCGAGCCGGGAGCGAAGGACGCGCCGCTTCTCAACACAGGCTTCCCGTCCTACAACTACGACATCATCGACGGCGTCACCTATCAGATCGACCTGTCGCAGCCGGCGCGCTTCGACAAGGATGGCCAACTGGTCAACGCGGATGCGCAGCGCATCGTCGACCTGCAGTTCGAGGGGAAGCCTATCGATCCGGCGCAGAAATTCGTGGTGGCGACCAACAACTACCGCGCGGGCGGTGGCGGCAAGTTCCCGGAGATCGCCGGCGACAAGGTGATCTTCGTCGCTCCCGACACCAATCGGGACGTGATCGTGCGGTACATCGTCGAACAGGGAACGATCAATCCGTCGGCCGATGCTAACTGGTCCTTCAAGCCGATGGCCGGCACCACGGCGATCTTCGAGAGCGGGCCGAAGGGTCGCACCTATGTGGCCGACATCAAGGGTGCGAAGATCGAGGACGCCGGCGACGGCGCCGAAGGATTCGCCAAGTTCAGGCTTGTCCTCTGACGCCAGCCACCAGAGACAGGAGGGCCGCCGTCAGGCGGCCTTCCGCCGGTCCTGCCCGAGCAGCCGCAGCAGCAGGGCAAGCTCCGGCGGCGGCTCCCTCTCCACCCGCCGATAGTCGCTGCCGTCGCGGTTGCGCCGCATCAGGCCCAGGTCGACGAGATCGCGGCGCAGCAGTGCCGGATCGCCGAAGAGGTGCAGCCTGTCAAGATACTCGCTGATCTGCCGTTCGCTGAAAAGCCGGTCCGCAGGGATCTTCGACCACAGGAACCAGAGGCAAAGTTCCTGCTGGGAACGCTTGCCCGGCCAGCGTGCCAGCCGCCCCTCGACGTCGAACACACGAATCGTCTTCTTCACCCGCGCCTCGTTGGCAACGGGCGCCGTGTCTGCTTCCAGCCGCCATTCATCCAGCGTATCGGCAGTCGTGATCGTTGCCCGAAAATGCTGGTAGTTGCGGTATCCGCCCGCACGGCTCAGGAGATTGAGCATCTCGACATGGCTTGGCTTGTGGTCGAGCTTGCCGATCTGCTCGCGCAGCGATCGCTGCGAAGGCAGAAATATCGGCAACTTCCATCGGAAAGATGGTTCTGGTCATCTCTTATCCTCGATGCGCCGTTCCGCTGGGGATGTCTCTGGTCGCCGGCTTGTCGACTTCGGCACAGGATAAGTGCTGAGGATCTTCAATGATGCAGGTTTAGCTTCCCTTCAGGGACGGCGACGCCTCGGTGAACTGCTGACCGTGCGACCTGTTGAGTCTGAGCGATGCATCACGTCAATTGGGTGGGAATCCGTGTCATTCTGCCGCCGACCTGTGCCTGCCCCCGTCGAGACCCGGTATTTCGTCAGGGCTTGGGCAATTCGACAACTGCTCCCGGAACGCCTGGATCAACCAGTTTGCCGCCGGCCCCGGAGGGTTCGCAACCTTGCGCAGCGCGTAGATCGGGTACTCACCCTGTTCATAGGCATCGAGCTGCAGGGCCACCAGCCGACCGGCCTGGAGATCCTCCCGTACCAGCGAAGCCGGCAGGCCGCCCCAGCCGAGCCCGCCACGGATGAGCTGGTACTTCGTCGCGATGTCGCTGACACGCCAAGTCTTGTAGGACAGGACATTGAAGTCGCGCCCCTTGGTCAGCCCGGATGCGTCGGTAACCACGAGTTGCGTTTCCTCGCGGACATCGTTCAAGGTCAGCGGTCCCTCGATCTGGCCGAGGGGGTGATCGGCGGCTGCAACGGGAACCATGAAGGAGTGACCGATCCTTTCGGCATGGATCGTCTCGTCCGGCTTCAGCAACGCACCGCCGAGACCAATCCCGGCGCGGTCGCTTGCCACCATGTCCATGACCATGCCCAGTTCTCCGACATTGAGGTTCAAGGCCACGGAGGGAAAGCGGCTGCCGAAGACGCGCAGGATGCTTACCACCGCCTCCGCAGGCACCATGACGCTGATGGCAATGGAAAGTTCGGGCTCCAGTCCCTGCTTCATCCCCCTCGCCCGCGAGCGCATCACCTGAAGATCAGCAACGATACGGCGCGCGTCGGATAGCATGGCCCGGCCCGCATCGGTCAGCTTCGGCTGCCGGCCACTGCGTTCGAAGAGGGGCACCTCGAGTTGAGCTTCAAGATTGGCGATCGTGTAGCTGATGACCGACTGAGCGCGGTTCAACCCGCGTGCGGCCGCTGAAAAACTGCCCGCCTCGGCAACGGCGAGGAAGACCTGCAACTGGTCCAGTGTCGGGTTCGCGTCCATGTTTTCCATCCATTCCATCGATAGATACCTTCGACATTATCCCGGTTTTATCGATGGTCGTCGATGCCTATTTCTGTCTCGACCGCGGGCGACCAAGCGTCCGCCTCTTCAGAATGTCACGCATCAGTGGGAACCAGAACCATGTCCTCCATCCTCCTCGTCACATCCAGCCCGCGCGAAGATTCACTGTCCACCAAGGTGGCGACTGATCTCGTGGAGAAGCTGAAGTCGCGCAATCCCGGCGAGACTATCGTTCATCGCGATCTGGGACAGAACCCGGTTGCTCATCTCGACACCGTGACCACCTCCGCCATCCGCAAGCCCGCCGCCGATCGTAATGCGGAAGAAGCCGCGGCGGCGGCAGAGTCCGACGAACTCGTGGCCGAGCTTCTCGCCGCGGATACCGTCGTGCTCGCGACGGGACTGATCAACTTCAACATCTATTCGACGCTGAAGTCCTGGATCGACAATGTCGCCCGGGCAGGCATGACATTCCGCTATACGGCCGAAGGCCCGGAGGGTCTGGCCACCGGCAAGAAGGTCTACATCGTGCTGTCGGCCGCCGGTATCTATTCCGAAGGCCCCGCCATGGGGATGAACCACGCCGTTCCGTACCTGAAGACCGTTCTTGCATTCATGGGCATGACGGACGTCGAAGTCATCTACGTCGAAGGGACTGCCTTCGGACCCGAAGCCTTCGACAAGGCCCTGGCACAGGCTGACGCGCGCATCACGGAACTCGCCGCTGCCGCCTGACATCGTGACGAGCGGCCGCCGGGCGCGGCCGCTTCCTCCCGGCATGATCGATATCTCGGATTGGTCCCGCCTGGCCTTGATAGGCGGTTAGACGGAGCGGGACTTCTCGCCGTCCGAAAAGAGCGACGCGCCGTTCTGGTCGATGATCTGCCGGGCCTTGCGGTAGGTACAGTCGAGCGCGTCATCGAGCGAGGTAAAGACATCTGCCCGGATGAAGTTGCGCACCAGGACCTCGCCGGCTACTTCCTTCTCGATTCGGCCAGCCAGCCGGAACTGGTTTCCTTCGCGGATCGGCGTCGGGTGGATCATGCAATCGCCATGCACCTGAGGTTCGGCGGCCGGTGCAGCTGCCTCCGCCGATTTGGCGCCGCCGGAAAACAGGGAGAGGATGCCAGAGAAGAAAGATGCCATGCCGGTTGACTAGCATAGTCTTCGGGATCTCGGAAGGCATCGGTCCACAAGATACCGCATTCGGGTGCATCTTGATCCTCCGTCGCGGGCAAACGGAGAACCCATGCGCTGGACCCTTCTTGCCATCGGCCCGGTCGCCGCTGCAGCGGCCCTCTGGATCTGCAATACGTCGCTGTTCAGCGACTATCCCGGCGGCAGCACGCTTAGGGTGATTGCCCATCGCGGCCAGCATCAGGTGTTTGATCGTGAAAACCTCCGGAGCGATACGTGCACTGCAAGCCGGATACTGGCCCCGACGCATCCCTTCCTCGAAAACACGATCCCATCCATGCAGGCCGCCTTTGCGGCCGGTGCGGATGTCGTGGAGCTTGATGTCCACCTGACCCCGGACAAGCAGTTCGCAGTCTTTCACGACTGGACGCTGGAGTGCCGGACCAGTTGGGCTGCTGAAGACGCTGGATGTGGGCTACGGGTACACGGCCGACGGCGGACAGACATTTCCGTTCCGCGGCCACGGGATCGGAATGATGCCGACGCTGCCGGAGGTGTTCGAAGCCCTGCCCGAAGAACGTTTCCTGGTCAACTTCAAGAGCCGTCGCGCCGAGGAAGGCGAGGCCCTAGCCGAACTGCTTCGCGGCCATCCCTCCTTCCGCGAGCAGACTTTCGCTGTCTATGGAGGACACGAGCCGACGGCGGCGGCGAAAGCCGATATCGAGGGCCTTCCCGGTTTCAGCGCCTCCGACACCAAGACCTGCCTCCTCGACTATCTGAAGCTGGGCTGGATCGGCCATGTGCCGGAGGCGTGCCGAAATACCCTCGTCATGGTGCCGGCGAACTACGCCTTCCTGCTCTGGGGCTGGCCGGAACGCTTCTATCAGCGCATGCGAAGCGCCGGCTCCGATGTGATCCTCATGGGCCCCTATGAAGCCGGCGATGTCGGTACCTCCGGAATAGACCAGCCGGCAGACTGGAACCTCGTTCCGCAGGGCTTCCCGGGCTTCGTGTGGACCAATCGCATTGAGCTTGCGTCGGAGCAGCTGTCGCGGCGAGGGTTCTGCGAGCTTCGCTTACCGCCACGCGCCTGCGCGGACGTCACCAGCCGGTGACCCGCCTCAGATGATCAGGTTCGCGAGGATTTCATTGTCGGTAATGTCCTGGTAGCCGATGTCGGCGGCCTCGAAGCGCTCCAGCAAGCCTCTGAAGTTTTCCGGCTTCTTCGTCTCTATGCCGATCAGGATGGAGCCGAAGTTGCGGGCCGACTTCTTGAGGTATTCGAAGCGGGCGATGTCATCCTCAGGCCCGAGCAGGTTGAGGAAGTCCCGCAGAGCGCCGGGACGCTGGGCCAGCCGCAGGATGAAGTATTTCTTCAGCCCGGCATAGCGCATCGCCCGCTCCTTGACGTCGGGAAGGCGCTCGAAGTCGAAATTGCCGCCGGTCACAACGGCAACCACCGTCTTGCCTCGCAGCCGCTCCTCGCCGAGCATGTCCAGCGCCGTGATCGAGAGCGCGCCTGCCGGTTCAAGAACCAGGCCCTCGATGTTGAGCATTTCGCTGATCGTCACGCAGATGGCGTTCTCGGGTGCGAGCAGCACCTGGTCGGGCCGGAAATGCTTCAAAGCCTCGAAGTTGAGGTCTCCGATTCGCGCGACGGCGGCTCCGTCGACGAAGTTGTCGACCTTTGCCAGGCGCACCGGGCGCCCCTCCTCCAGGCTGCGTCGCAGGCTGGGAGCGCCGAGCGGCTCGACCAGGACGAAGCCTTCGTCGGGCACGACGTCGCCGAGATAGGCCGTCACGCCCGATGCCAGGCCGCCTCCGCCCACCGGCACGATCACAAGGTCGGGACGCGTCCCCTCCGGCAGTTGCTGGAGGATTTCTGCCGCGACGCTCGCCTGCCCTTCGATGATATCGGGATGGTCGAAGGGCGGCACCATGAGCCCGCCGATCTTCTCCACATGTGCATGAGCCGCGGCATAACACTGGTCGAAGATGTCGCCGACGAGTCGGATGGTGATGAACTCGCCGCCGAACATGCGCGTCTTGTCGATCTTCTGCTGCGGCGTCGTCACGGGCATGAAGACGACGCCCGGCACGCGGAAGTGACGGCAGACGAAGGCAAAGCCCTGGGCATGGTTGCCGGCGGAGGCACAGACGAAGGTCTGGTCACCCGCCCCTGCCGCCATCGCCTTGCGGAAGAAATTGAACGCCCCGCGGATCTTGTAGGAGCGAACGGGCGACAGGTCTTCGCGCTTCAGCCAGATGTCAGCGCCATAGCGACTGCTGAGGTGTTCGTTCAGTTGCAGCGGCGTCTCCGGGAAAATCTCTCGCAACGCAGCCCTCGCCTCGTCCACAGCCTCTCTGCTCACAACCGCTCCATCCATTGAATTTGCCCCGGCATCCCGCTATGCCATAGCGAGCCGGAAGAGACAAAGCCATCTTCCCCACGCCACGCGAAACCGGGACATTCACTTGAACGCCAGTCTTCTCCGGCCGGCCATCTACATCGCGGCGCTTTGTGGGCTTTATCTCGCGACAGCTATGTTCGTGCCGGCGATGATCGACCTGTACTATGGCCACGAGGACTGGCAGGTCTTTGCCCTCTCCGGCTTCATGGTTGGCGGGATCTCGTTGATGACGGCGCTCGCGACGCGGGGGGCGTCGCCCGTCTTCACGAAGCGTCTCGGCTTCCTGCTCGTCAATCTGCTGTGGGCCGTGTTCTCCCTGGTAGGCGCCATTCCCCTCTATCTGGCGGACCACGAGCTGAGTTTCGCGCAGTCGCTGTTCGAATCGATTTCCGCCATCACCACGACCGGATCGACCGTCCTTTCCGGGTTGGACACCATGCCTCCGGGCATACTTCTCTGGCGCTCGCTGCTCCAGTGGCTGGGAGGGATCGGCATTGTCGCGCTCGGCCTGTTCGTGCTTCCCTTCCTCCGCGTTGGCGGCATGTCCTTCTTCAAGCTGGAATCCTCCGACACCAGCGACAAGCCCTTCGCCCGCCTCGCGAGCTTCACCCGCGCCTTCATGGCTGTATATGTCGGCATCACCCTTGCATGTGCGATTGCCTACGGCTGGGCCGGGATGACGGGGTTCGACGCCCTCAATCACGCCCTGACAACTGTGGCGACCGGCGGGTTCTCAACTCACGATGCATCGTTCGGCTATTTCGACAGCATACCGCTGCTGTGGATATCATCGCTCTTCATGACAATCTGCAGCCTTCCGTTTTCACTGCTGATCATCTTCGTGGTTCGCCGTCGGCTGAACACGCTGCGGGACCCGCAGATCGTGGTTTTCGTCGGCTATCTCGTCACCTTTGCGGTAGCGCTGGCGGTCTATCACCACCTGCGTAACGGCACAGGTCTTGGAACCGCCCTCGCGCACTCGTTCCACAACATCTCCTCCATTCTCTCCACGACCGGCTACGCAAGCGACGACTATACGAACTGGGGGCCCTTCGCCGTTGCCCTGGCATTCTTCGCCACATTCATGGGCGGGTGTACGGGCTCCACCGCCGGTGGCATCAAGGCCTATCGATTCGTCGTGCTGTTCAACATCGTCGGCACCGGTCTCAAGCGGCTCGTCTATCCGAACGCCGTCTATTCCGTTCGGTATGGCAGCTCGATCATCGAGCCGGAGGCGCAGCGCGGCATCTTTCTCTTCATCGCGCTCTATATCTTCCTCTGGGCGGTTGGCAGCCTTGCCATGGCGCTGCTGGGATACGACTTCCTGACATCGGCCTCGGCGGTCCTGACAGCCCTTTCCAACGTTGGCCCCGGCATCGGCAGCATCGTTGGTCCGGCGGGCAATTTCTCCACCATCAGCGACCCCGCCCTTTACCTCTTGTCGCTGCTCATGCTGCTCGGGCGCCTGGAAATCCTGACCGTCCTCGTCCTGCTGACGCCGGTGTTCTGGCGTCAGTAGGAGCACAAGCGGAATTTCACCGCTTGCAGCCCTTCCCTTTCCGGGTTCGCCACTTTATTCAGGCCAGTCACTGCGGACGTGGCGAAACTGGTAGACGCAAGGGACTTAAAATCCCTCGACCTCGGTCATGCGGGTTCGATCCCCGCCGTCCGCACCACCTCATTCAAGCTTGAGTATCGCCGCGGCTGCGGCTCAGCAGGCGTCGATCCGCGTGCCTGCGCCAGCCGTTCCGCCGGCCCCCATATCGGCCACCCCGGAGCTGCCGGCCGTTCCTGTCCCCTCCAGGGAAGTATCGGCGCCGCAATTGTCCACGCTACCGGTGACGGTGGCACTGCCCTGGCCGCCAGTCGACGTCGGTCCGTCGACGCCGGGAAGATTGGTTGTCGCACCAGCCGCGCCCGTCGCCCCTGTAGCACCACTTGCCGTAACGCCGCCCGTTGCGCCCTCCTGCGCCTGCGCCGCCAGGGCCAGCCCGAGCGACAGAATCGTGACGGGGAGAAGTCTTTTCATCGCAGTTTCCTCCAGTGATTCGATGTCCATTCAATCGTTGATGCCACTGAAGGTTCCACCGCGCTCGCAGGTAAGAAAACACCCCAGGCGTACCGAAAATGTTCCAACTGCACTCGCCGGCGCCGGCGCCAGATGCGAAACAGTCCATGCCCGATTGAGAAAGCCGGGCTTTTCCCCTTATTGCCCTGCCCCACGGTGGGGCATTTTTTTTGGCCCCGATTCCACCAGATGCACCGCTGTGGGACGAGGCCGGTCAGAATTAGGGGCCGGTCAACCAGCAGCAGCGATCGCGTTCGACAGCCGACGCGTGGCTTCCATCTTCCCTGCTGTCGCGTCCCCATCAGCGCGGCCGGGAGCCCTGGCAGCCCCCCAACCCCCAGCGTCCGGGGCTCCCGTCAGTTTCCAGCAAGGCTCGCCACCTATACCTGCCTTTGCCGGCTCGCCGGCCTTCGGAAGGAGCCGGCTGCCCCGCCAGGCATGGCGGCTCCTTCCGATGCGGTCACCAACGCAAAACGCGGCCCGGAGGCCGCGTTCGAGGTAATCCGGATCTTCTGGATCAGGCTGAAAGCTTGGCTGCCAGCTTCGCCACGTAATCACCCTGATAGCGGGCGCCATCCAGTTCGACTTCGGACGGCTGGCGCGAGCCGTCGCCGTCGGTGATCGTGCTTGCACCGTACGGCGAGCCACCCTTGACGGCTTCGACGCCTGACTGGCCCTGGAACGAATAGGGAAGGCCCGCAACGACCATGCCCTGGTGGAGGAAGGTCGGAAGGAAGCCGAGGATGGTCGATTCCTGGCCCCCGTGCTGCGTCGCGGTCGAGGTGAAGGCCGAACCGATCTTGCCGACAAGCTTGCCCTGGGCCCACAGGCCACCGGTCTGGTCCCAGAAATTGCGCATCTGCGAGGCAACCGTTCCGAAACGCGTGCCGGCGCCGACGATGATCGCATCATAGTCGGCGAGCTCTTCGACCGTCGCAATCGGTGCTTCCTGGTCGAGCTTGTAGTGCGACGCCTTGGCAACCTCTTCGGGCACCAGTTCCGGTACGCGCTTGATGGTCACATCGGCGCCGGCGCCGCGTGCGCCTTCGGCAACAGCCTTGGCCATGGTCTCGATGTGCCCGTAAGCCGAATAATACAGAACCAGTACCTTTGCCATTCCTGATCTCCTTGGTTTCGCCCATGCGGGTCAACTCTCCTCCACCTAAGCTGTTCCGGGGGCCAGATCAGCCCCGCCGGCAGTCGACGCAGTGTTCGCAAAACAGAGACGACGCTTGTCCGTATGCGGACTAAAGCTGAACAGCAGCCGAAACCGCTTTCTGGCGAGCGGGGTCTGTCGTAGAAACGCTGCATATTGTCGGAGGCCCGCAATCACATGTCTTCTCCATCTGTCGTAACCGCTGCCATGCTTGCCATCGGCGACGAACTCCTGTCGGGGCGCACCAAGGACAAGAACATCGGCCATCTGGCGGATGTCCTGACCGTCGCAGGGATCGACCTGAAGGAGGTGCGAATCGTCGCCGACGAGGAGGACGCGATCGTCGAAGCGCTCAATGCGCTCCGGCAGCGCTACGACTACGTGTTCACCTCCGGGGGCATCGGCCCCACCCACGATGACATCACCGCTGATGCGGTATCCACGGCTTTCGGACTGCCGTGCGTGCACGATGCTGAAGCAATGCGCCTACTCGGGGCAATGTACGCCCGGCGGGAGATGGAGTTCACCGAGGCGCGCCAGCGAATGGCGCGCATGCCGCAGGGCGCGCGGCACATCTCCAACCCGGTTTCCACGGCCCCCGGATTCATTGTCGAGAACGTCTATGTCATGGCGGGCGTGCCGCAGGTCTTTCAGGCCATGGTGGATAACATACTGCCCGAACTCAGAACCGGATCGCGGATGCTCTCGCGGGCACTGCCCTGCCCCTTTGGCGAGGGGGATATCGGGACGCCGCTCACCCGGATCCAGAAGGAACACCCGGCGACCAGCATCGGCTCCTATCCGAAATACGACGGGATACGCTTCTCGACCGAGATCGTCGTCCGCGCCCGCAACGAAAGCGAGCTTGAGGCTGCCGCACAGGCGATTGAGGAGATGATCCGGTCGCTGCGGGCAAGCCGGCTGCCACCCGGAATCGGCACGGATGCCTGACCGCAATCGCGACGGCGATTGACCGATATCAAGGAAAGCCACAGGTTAGGGACCGAGACTGGGTCGACATCAATCGCGCACACAAAGGGGGAAACCATGACCTACAAGACGATCCTCGCCGTACTCGACACGCCCGACCACGCGCAGCAGATCACCGACTACGCACTCGCGCTCGCCAGCCGCTTCGATGCCCATGTGCTTGGGGTGCATGCCGAGACGCTCGCGGCAGTGCCGCTGATCGCGCCGATGGAAATCCCGGATCCGGCAGCGATCGAAGCCCTGCAGGAGGCAGCGCGGCGGGAGACGAAAGAGGTGGAAGCCATCTTCCGCGAACGCGTGGCACGAGATGGCCGCTCCGCGGACTGGCGCAGCTTCGTTTCATCCTCCGGCTACGCTGCCGCCGCCGTGATGGAGACGGTTCGCGCCGCTGACCTTATCGTCGCGAGCCAGGGTGATCCGAATCATGAGAACCGCTCGGAGTTGGAGAATCTTCTGTTCGACAGCGGACGTCCGGTCCTGCTTGTGCCCTATATCATGAAGGCGCCGCGCGATATCCGACGCGTCATGATCGCCTGGAACGGCTCGCGCGAAGCCGCACGGGCGGCCTTCGATGCCCTTCCTTTCCTGAAGACGGCCGAAAGCGTCGAGATCTTCTGCCTCGACGCGCCCGAGCGCCCGAACCAGTCAAAGGAATTTGCCGGCGTCGAGCTCGCCGCTGCCCTGGCACGCCATGGCGTCAACGTCACGCTGACAACGCAGGAAAGTGGCGGCCTTTCCGCCGCCGCCGCGATCGAGAACCGGCTGGCGGACAAAAGCGTCGACCTCTTGGTGATGGGCGCCTATGGCACGTCCCGCTGGTGGGAGATGCTGTTCGGTGGCGTGACCCGCAGCCTACTGGAATCGATGACCGCGCTCTCCTTGATGTCTCGATAGGGAAACGCGCCGGAGCGCTTCCTGAGCCGCCGCGATCGATGGCTCAGTTCCGCAGGATACCGGCCTCCTCTGCAGCCTTGATGAAGGCGGCCTCTGCCTCGGCGGGGTCGCCTTCGCCCTCCAGTGCCTGCATGCAGCGCTTGCGCGCCACCGCAAACCATTTGCCGTTTTTGGTCGGCCAGCAGGTCGAGAGACATTCGAAAGCCTCCCGGGTGTTGCTCACGCACCGGAAGTGATCCTGGCTGTCGATCATCAATTCCACGCTGCGGTCCCAGAGGTCGACAGGCATTCTCGGCTTTCCTTGTTCTACAGCTATCAAAGTCCCCCCGGGAGGCTGTGCTCCCCGGGGGGTAATTTCGATCTTATCCTATCGTTCCAGTTCGGAGCGAATTTCGTCGATCTTGCCGTCGGCAGTTCCGACACCGAGAACGGCCTTGGCTTCCTCCAGCATTTCATCGGTCACTGGATCGTCCGTGAACGCGCTCAGGGCATCTCGCAATGCCTCGTCACCGAGGATCGCATCCGTTTCGGAAGGGGAGACGCCATTGTCGATCTCGAACTGGGCATAATCCATGGCGTAGGCCGATACGGCTTCCATGCGCGGATCATTGCTGTTGAGATAGGCGTGATAATTCCGGTTGAGGGAGTTCAGACCCTTGAGTTCGGAGCGGCTGACAGACGCCTCCTCGCCACGTTTGTCTTCACGCCGGGAAACGCTCTTTTCGCTTTGGCCGGGCGAGAGGTCGCGCGCGCTCGCCTTGCCGGCGTCGCTACGGTCGGAGCTCCGGTCCGAACCCTGGCCATGACCGCCGCCGTTGCCGTTGCCACCGCCGTTGCCGCCGCCATTGCCGCCGCCGCCACCATTGCCGCCGCCGCCACCATTGCCGCCGCCATCACCGCCTTTCGCCCAGACAGTATCCGTAAAGCCCGGCAAGTGGCTGCCGACCGCAACCGAGGACAGGAGGACGACAGCCAGTGCTGCAGATTTCGTGAACGATCGGATCATCATGTTTCTTCTCCTTTCGACCTTCACCCCCGCACTGAGCTTGTGGAGCGACGCCGGAAAATCGATAGCCATCGGACCGATGCCCGGGCGCATCGGCCAAAGGTCCAACGACGCTTGCCCGCTGTGACTCCCTAAAGGCCCAGGTGTCTTCCACCGCTCCATCGCTCAGCGAGAGACAGGCAGGCTGCTTCACCTGCCTGTTTGCGTCGCACCGTCTTGCCAGTGTGCCGGACTCGCGGCTATTAGCGACAGCCAACGCAGCTCTTGCTAATGGCAGCCACCATGTCTCTTCCCGAAAAAGCCTTCCCCGTCTCCTGGGACCAGTTCCATCGCGATGCCCGGGCGCTTGCCTGGCGCCTCGCCGGCCTCGGTCAGGAGTTTCACGCCATCGTCTGCATCACCCGCGGGGGCCTGGTGCCGGCGGCGATCATCTCGCGCGAACTGAACATCCGCCTGATCGAGACGGTCTGCATCGCCTCCTACCACGACTATGCGAGCCAGGGAGAGATGAACCTGCTCAAGGGCATCACTGCCGAGCTCGCCACGAATGGCGGCGAAGGCGTGCTGGTGGTGGACGACCTGACCGACACGGGCAAGACCGCATCGGAAGTGCGCGAGATGCTGCCCAAGGCGCATTTCGCCTGCGTCTACGCCAAGCCGAAGGGCGTCCCCACCGTCGACACCTTCATCACCGAGGTGAGCCAGGATACCTGGATCTACTTCCCTTGGGACATGGGGTTCACCTATCAGGAACCGATCGCCAAGGGCCACAAGGGCTGAAGCAGAAGGCGCCTCTGCGCCCGCCTCCTCGCTCCGCAGTACCGAATTGAGGTTGCTGTCAAGACGCGGCCCGTCGCTATTTTTCGCGGCGGGCTTTTCCACAAGCCGCGGTCGCAACGCACAATATATCTCAACTGCCTGATCTACGGGGTGTTGCGCCCAACGTCCGGCCAACGCGGCATCCCCTGCTCTTCCGGTGCGCCCGCCCCCGGCTCCACAACCGCCTGAAATTCCAGCAAAAAATTTCTTCCCCGTTTTCCACAGCACCAGACACAATATCTTGTGGTTAAGAAACCGTGTCGAACTATGCCTTGACGAATCTCCCGTCTCGCGGGAAATTGGCCAAGTGTTGCGGCGGCAACCGGCTACGGACTTCCGAGCGCCGGTTCCTTCATCGAGTTTTTAAGCGGAACGACAACGGCAGACCCGGCTATGAGGGGCGGTCTGGCGGAGGGTTTTCGCTCGCCTCGAGGCTTGCCGAAACATCCGATGGGGACTGGTGAAAACCACCTGTTAGTACTATATTTAGTATTGCAGCCCACCCTCATCACAATATACAGGTCGGTATCCCAGTGATTCACCTGGATGATGAAGTTTCCCCGGCTGCCCATGATGGCGAGCAGCCGGACCGAATATCCGTGCCCTGACGGGCCAGCAGACGAGGGACAAAGGCAATGCGCATCGAACGTCGTTTCACCACGCCCGAGACAGGCGCCTATGGCGGGATCGAATTCCGCAAGGCGGTCAGCGAGATCCGCAATCCGGACGGCTCGATCGTTTTCCGGCTCGCGGATATCGACGTGCCGGCGCAGTTCTCCCAGGTTGCGACCGACGTGCTTGCCCAGAAGTACTTCCGCAAGGCGGGCGTGCCGAAGATCCTCAAGAAGGTGGAAGAGAACGACGTCCCTTCGTTCCTCTGGCGGTCCGTCCCCGATCTCGATGCGCTGAAGGCCTTGCCGAAGGAAGAGCAGTACGGCTCCGAAACCGATGCCCGCCAGGTCTTCGATCGCCTGGCCGGCACCTGGACCTACTGGGGCTGGAAGGGCAAGTATTTCACCTCGGAAGAAGATGCACTGGCCTTCCGCGACGAGCTTGCCTACATGCTCGCCACCCAGCGCGTCGCGCCGAATTCCCCGCAGTGGTTCAACACCGGCCTGCACTGGGCCTACGGCATCGACGGCCCCGGCCAGGGCCATTTCTATGTCGATCCCTTCACCGGCAAGCTGACGAAGTCAAAGTCGGCCTACGAGCATCCGCAACCGCATGCCTGCTTCATCCAGTCGGTCGAGGATGATCTCGTCAACGAGGGCGGCATCATGGATCTCTGGGTCCGCGAAGCGCGCCTCTTCAAGTATGGCTCCGGCACCGGCTCCAACTTCTCCTATCTCCGCGGCGAAGGCGAGAAGCTTTCCGGCGGCGGCAAGTCCTCCGGCCTGATGAGCTTCCTGAAGATCGGCGACCGCGCTGCCGGCGCCATCAAGTCGGGCGGCACGACCCGCCGCGCCGCCAAGATGGTCGTCGTCGACATCGACCACCCGGACATCGAGGAATACATCAACTGGAAGGTCCGCGAGGAGCAGAAGGTAGCCGCCCTCGTCACCGGTTCCAAGATCGTCGCCAAGCACCTGAAGGCGATCATGAAGGCCTGCGTCAACTGCGAAGGCCCGGACGACGACTGCTTCGACCCCAACAAGAACCCGGCGCTGAAGCGCGAGATCCGCGCCGCCAAGCGCGACCAGGTTCCGGAGAACTACGTCAAGCGCGTCATCCAGTTTGCGCGCCAGGGCTACAAGGACCTCGAGTTCAAGACCTATGACACCGACTGGGATTCCGACGCCTACCTGACCGTTTCCGGCCAGAACTCCAACAATTCCGTCTCGCTGAAGGACGACTTCCTGCGCGCCGTGGAGAATGACGGCGAGTGGAACCTCACCGCCCGCAAGGACGGCCGCGTCATGAAGACGCTGAAGGCGCGCGACCTGTGGGAGCAGATCTCCTATGCCGCCTGGGCTTCCGCCGATCCGGGCCTGCACTTCAACACGACGATGAACGACTGGCACACCTGCCCGGCCGCCGGCCCGATCCGCGCGTCGAACCCGTGCTCGGAATACATGTTCCTCGACGACACGGCCTGCAACCTCGCCTCGCTGAACCTGTTGCAGTTCAAGGACGCGGCGACGAAGCGCATCGACATTGCCGATTACGAGCATGCGGTGCGCCTGTGGACCGTTGTGCTGGAAGTCTCCGTGATGATGGCGCAGTTCCCGTCGCGCCAGATCGCCGAGCTCTCCTACGAATACCGCACGCTCGGCCTCGGCTATGCCAATATCGGCGGCCTGCTGATGTCCTCGGGCATCCCCTATGACTCCACCGAGGGCCGCGCCATCGCCGGTTCGCTGACCGCCATCATGACGGGCGTCGCCTATGCGACCTCGGCAGAGATCGCCTCGGAACTCGGCCCCTTCCCGGGCTTTGCGCCGAACCGCGAGAACATGCTGCGGGTCATCCGCAACCATCGCCGCGCCGCCCATGGAGAAACCACCGGCTATGAAGGCCTGTCGGTCAACCCGGTCGCGCTCATCCACTCCGACAATCCGGACCAGGACCTTGTCGCCCATGCCCGCGCCGCCTGGGACAAGGCGCTCGAGCTCGGCGAGAAGCACGGCTACCGCAATGCCCAGACAACCGTGATCGCGCCGACCGGCACGATCGGCCTCGTCATGGACTGCGACACGACCGGCATCGAGCCCGACTTCGCGCTGGTGAAGTTCAAGAAGCTCGCCGGGGGCGGCTACTTCAAGATCATCAACGGCGCCGTTCCGGAAGCGCTGCGCACGCTCGGCTACTCCGAATCGCAGATCGCCGAGATCGAGGCCTATGCGGTTGGCCACGGCAACCTCAACCAGGCGCCCGGCATCAATCCCGGCTCGCTGAAGGCCAAGGGCTTCACCGACGAGAAGATCGAGGCCGTCAATGGCGCGCTGAAGTCGGCCTTCGACATCAAGTTCGTCTTCAACCAGTGGACGCTCGGCGCCGACTTCCTGAAGGAGACGCTGAAGGTCTCCGACGAGCAGCTCGCCGACATGAGCTTCAACCTCCTGGAGCACATCGGCTTCTCGAAGAAGGAGATCGAGGCCGCCAACATCCACGTCTGCGGTGCGATGACGCTGGAAGGCGCGCCTTTCCTGAAGGCCGAGCACCTGCCGGTCTTCGATTGCGCCAATCCCTGCGGCAAGATCGGCAAGCGCTATCTCTCGGTCGAAAGCCACATCCGCATGATGGCAGCTGCCCAGCCCTTCATCTCGGGCGCCATCTCCAAGACGATCAACATGCCGAACGAGGCGACCGTCGAGGATTGCGGTGCGGCCTACATGCTCTCCTGGAAGCTGGCGCTGAAGGCCAACGCGCTCTACCGCGATGGTTCGAAGCTCTCCCAGCCGCTCAACGCCTCGCTGATCGACGAGGATGACGCCGAGGAAGCGATCGATGACCTGATCCAGCAGCCGGTCGCCGCCCAGGCGGTGACGGTCACGGAAAAGATCGTCGAGCGCGTCATCGAGCGGGTTACCCGTGAGCGTGAAAAGCTGCCGAACCGCCGCCAGGGCTATACCCAGAAGGCCAATGTCGGCGGACACAAGGTCTATCTGCGCACCGGCGAATTCGGCGACGGCCGCCTCGGCGAGATCTTCATCGACATGCACAAGGAAGGTGCCGCCTTCCGTGCGATGATGAACAACTTCGCCATCGCCATCTCGCTCGGCCTGCAATACGGCGTGCCGCTGGAAGAATATGTGGAGGCCTTCACCTTCACCAAGTTCGAGCCGGCCGGCATCGTTACCGGAAACGACGCCATCAAGAACGCCACGTCGATCCTCGACTACGTGTTCCGCGAACTCGCCGTCTCCTACCTCAACCGCCATGACCTCGCGCATGTGGACACGTCGGACTTCTCCAACACCGCGCTCGGCAAGGGCATCCAGGAAGGCAAGACCAACCTTATCTCCACCGGTTGGACGCGCGGCCACAAGCCGACCCTCATCCAGGGCGGCCAGTCGGGCTCGTCGGAGGCAAAGGGCGCGGCAACCGCCGCCCCCGCCAAGGCGTCGGCCGGTGGCAATGTGACGGCGTTCGCCGGCTCGGCCGCCCGCAAGCTGGAGCCGGCCGTCGCCGCCTCCACCTCCGAAATCGTCGCCTTCAAGCGCGACTACGAGGAGCGCGCCAAGGAACTGGCGGAGGAGATCGCCGAGGAGGTTCTGGAAGAGCTTGCGACGGAAGAGCAGCAGGCTTCCACCGCCCTCTTCTCCGACAAGGCCGCCGCCGACGCCGCCGCTGCCAAGACGGAAGCCAAGAAGGTGGAAAACGAACGCCGCATGCGCTCGATCGCCCAGGGCTACACCGGCAACATGTGCTCCGAGTGCCAGAATTTTACGATGGTGCGCAACGGCACGTGTGAGAAGTGCGATACGTGTGGTGCCACGAGCGGGTGCTCTTGAGGGATGAGCTTGGGAGCTCCGGCAATGACTAACGAAAAGCCCAGGGCAGGTACCCCTGGGCTTTTCGCGTCTAAGGAAGCCGAACACATGGAGCAAGGGGCGTTTACGCCACACCTAGAAATACCAAAGCCGAGACCTGGCAGTCTCGGCTTTGGATACCACGAACAAGCTGTCGCTCTCGTGGGACGAAGAGTAGCTCCCCATCCTGTAGCCAGGTCACCATATTGGGAGTCGATCTCGGAGTCGAGTTGGGCGAGGTGTTTATCCAAAGCGCAACAATGTGCGCAGAAAGAATATGCCGTATGACATCGACCAAGATCATCACCATTGCAAAACTGGTGGAGTATGCATTCGCGTCTCCTCAGCGACGTGCCTCAATAATTGAGAACGCGTTGACGCCGCCAGTCTTCATCCTTGACACCAAATATCCTGAAATCGAGAAGGCTGCCTGCCACTTTCTAGCTTCGCATTGCAGCAGCGATGTTCGCCTCGTAGAGCTTGATGAGCAGTTCAAGAGGCAAGAAGTTCACACGAACCACCAGGAGGATCGGATTTTCAACGCACACGATGCCATTGCCCACACACGAGAAATGAAATGGCCCACGGAGGCTGAACTTCAACTGACACCGAATCTTCCGAAGGATTTCGAGATTGAGGGTATCTCTGTTCGCGTCAAGCCAAATGTCGTGGCAATACAAGCCAAGAAAGGCTTAAAAGAGCGATCAATAGGTGTTGTGAAACCGTACTATAGCAGATCCTTCCCTCTGCACTCCGGGACAGACGCTGAACGTGGCGTGCTATTCGCCACAGCTATTCACTGGTATGTGGAACAACAGCTTGACCATCTAGGCGCGGCGGATCCTGGCATATGCTTTGTAGGTGATGTGTTTTCGCGAAGGGTTCACTTTGGCGCACCACGCTTCACTCAGCGAAGAAAGCAACTTACATCGATCGCTCAAGAGATTGCGGATCGGTGGGAACCAATTCGTTTGAGGAAGCTCAGCATATTGGAGAAAGTGGCAACTCGACGCAGTTGACAATAAGCTGGAGAGTGGCCGCCAGTTCCGCCACTCTCCAAGCCCCTCTCGGGGCGAACTATCCTCTTCCCTTGTGGGAGAGGAACCGGTGCGGCACGCTCGACGCCTCCCTCTCCCCTGGTGGGAGAGGTTACAAGATCACGATCTTAGCGCAGCTAAGTCGTAGATCTTGTTGGTGAGGGGGTCGGACCGCAGAGACCAACAACAGCTCCCTCCACCAAGTTCGCCGCTCAATCGGCTTCGCCTCTTGGGGCGAACTATCTTCTCCCACAGGGGGAGAGGAGCCAGTGTGGCACCCTCCACGCTCTCCCTCTCCCGCCTCTCTCCTTCGTCATCCTCGGGCTTGACCCGAGGATCCAAAACCAAGCATTTTCGCTGCAGGGATGGATTTGTCCAACCCCCCTGCACGGGTAACCATCTGATTTGGTTGCCTGTCCCTGGATCCTCGGGTCAAGCCCGAGGATGACGAAAGAAAAAACTCAGTCCCCGCTCATCCCCCTCCCCCAAACCTGTGCCTACACTTCCCCCGTCCCGCCGCGGATACACCAGGAGGCGTCCTGGCGAGGCGGGGCCGGCGCTGGTGGTGAGGAAACGACGTAAGTCCTCATCATCGGGGTCCGCGGAAAATGGTCTCCCTCCGGCGAGACGGGGGAAGCAGATGGTTCCGGACCGACCACCTGCTTCTGATGCCCGAACAGCGCGCCGGGCGTGCCTGTGCGGCACACAGGGGGGTCGATGAGGATGGTGTCGCCGGACCTTCAAGTCCGACGAGATGCCGGGGCAAGCAGCCTCGGAACCCGGGAAACCGGCGGTCAAACACCTCCCCATTCGACCTTTGCAGAGAGACTGGAGTCGCGGACACAAATCGCCGAACGGGGTGCTGAGAGGTGCCACATAAACTAACTTTACGAGGCAGCTTTCAGCGCCCCGTCCGATTTGAAATTGTTCGTCTTCCTCGGGCGAACGCAGTGAGACCCGTGGATCGCCAAGGGGGAAGTGTGTCTTCTCGTCATCCTCGGGCTTGACCCGAGGACAAGAAAGGATTTCGTCTTGCTGAAAGAGAGCCGCTCATCGCATCTTCGTCGTTGCCACCAGCACACCGGCCATGAACGCGATGATAACGCTTGTCCAAACCAGCATCACCGGCAGCGTGAAGACGATCGGCAGCAGCAGCATGGCGACCGCAAAACCGGCATCGAAAGCAAGGTGGGCGGGCATGGTCAGGATCGGCCTCCACCCGAGCTCATAGTCAGTCAGGAGCGCATAGACGATCGCAAACAGACCGAGGGCCAGATAGGCGGCGAACCCCGGGCCCTCGGCACCGGAGACGAAGGCGAGCAGGACCATCCCCAAGCCGACGACGTAGTCGGCGATGTGATGGAGAAAGGTCGGCACGAACCTCATCGGCCGAGCCTTCGTCGCGGCAGGAGGCGCGTGGCGGCGATGAGAGCCAAGCCTACACCGGTGAGCACCAGTTTGGCGCCCGCGGCACTTATCGCCCCAACCGAGCCTGACGCTTCGTCACCGAAACGCCCTTCGCGTACGCCCTCGTCGAGATCGACGGGCTCGAACAGGTTGTCACGCCGCGACGGGGAGAGGGGTTGGTCGTCGAACTGCCCCTCATAGGCCTGGCTTGCTGCCAGCCGGTCGGTGAGGCCGGGCAGCGTCAGACCGCCGATGATGGTCTTGGCGGTCGGCATCCCGACCCAGAGTTCGCGCGGCGCGTTGATTGCGCCACGATAGATTTCCTCGGCGATCGCCTCCGGCGCGAAGACGGGCGCAACCGGCCGCGGAGCATGCTCCATCTTGCAGCGGGCCCAGCTGAACTGCGGCGTGTTGACCGCCGGCAGGTGGACCATGGTGAGCCGGATCGGCGAGCTGTCGTGAATGAGTTCGCTACGAAGCGAATCGATGAAGCCGCGGGTCGCGGCCTTTGCGCCGCAATAGGCGGCCTGCAGCGGGATGGACCGGTAGGCGAGTGCGGACCCGATGCAGACGATCGTGCCGTGGCCCTGCCTGCGCATGTGCTGGAGGGCCGCCATGGTGCCATGGACCTGCCCGAGATAGGTGACCTCCGTCACCCGCCTGAACTCGTCCGGCTCCACCTTGTCGGCGGGACCGAAGACCGTCACCATGGCATTGTTGATCCAGACATCGATCCGTCTCCAGGTGGCGACAACCTGGTCTGCGGCCTGCCGGACGGCCGCGGCATTGGCCACGTCGACGGGTATGGCGATTGCCTGTCCGCCGAGTGCCCTCACCTCTGCTGCGACGGCATCCAAGCGCTTTCGTCCTCGTGCCAGAATCGCCACCCGCCATCCGCGCCGGGCAAATTCCAGTGCGACGGCGCGACCCACGCCAGCCGACCCTCCGGTGATCACGACCGTGTTCCGCTCCGCCGAAATCTCCATCATCAGCCTCCTTTATGCAGCCGAAGGCTACAACGCCCAATGACACCAGATGTTCACCGGCAGCGGGCCAAGCCGGGGGCTGCCCCCGGCGCCAGGCGCGGCAGGATCGGAGATAAAAATGGCCGGCATCGGGTGCCCGATGCCGGCCTGAAGCGTCGCGATCTACGGAAGATTCTAGAACTTGTAGTTCACGCCGGCCTTGATCGCGTGGTCGCTCAGGTTGGTCTCGTTGGTCGAGGTGCCGTTGAAGCTGCGGACGTCGCCCGTGCGAGTGTAGTTGTACTCGACACGGCCGGAGATCTGGTCGTTGAACTTCTGCTCGACGCCTGCGCCCACCAGCCAGCCCGGCTTCCAGCCGTCAGGGCCTTCCGCCGTGGACGTGTCGCGCAGGCTGGTCATGGCTGCGCCGGCGGTACCGTAGATGAGCGTGTCGCCAAGCGGCGCGCCGACCTTGGCCTTTGCGGCAAGGCGGTAACGCTCCTTGAGCTCGCCACCGGGAACGTTCACTTCGGTATCGCCCATGTGGGAGAGTTCCAGTTCGCCGCCGACCACGGCGCCGCCCATTTCGGCATTGTAGCCGCCCTGGATGCCGCCCATGAATTCACTATCGCCGGAGAAGGGGCGGAGGTTATCAGAGCTCGTGCCGATATGCCCGCCGACATAGG
This sequence comes from Pseudorhizobium banfieldiae, assembly GCF_000967425.1. Taxonomy (NCBI): domain Bacteria; kingdom Pseudomonadati; phylum Pseudomonadota; class Alphaproteobacteria; order Hyphomicrobiales; family Rhizobiaceae; genus Pseudorhizobium; species Pseudorhizobium banfieldiae. The sequence goes on along the minus strand of NZ_FO082820.1, from coordinate 1,467,756 downwards.
CGCCGGTCCAGCCGCCGGACGATGCGACAGGCTCGCTGTAGGAAGGCGTCGGATCCGAATAGGTGAGGTCCGCGGCCAGGGCGGGGCTTGTGGCGAATGCGGCGACAAGCGCCAGCGCATAGGACTTTCTGGTCATGATCTACTCCATACACAGCCCGCGTGTTAACACGATGCGAGCGTTACTCAGGTTACACACACTGCGGCGGACGCGGCCGCCTCACAGCCCCGTCAGGCTGCGCCGCCGGCAGGTTCACACTGATTTTCATGAATTCTTAAACGGTCTATTAATGTCGCGCGCCCGGCAGGCGTTGTCGCGATCAACAACTGTAACAAGACCGAGAGCGCGGCCAAAGTGGCCGCGCCCGACGTTGCGTTCGGCGCGTCTGCAACCGCTACTGCAGGAAGCGCGGCACCGGCGCCGTAGCCTCGACGGAAATTCCGTTGACATGGTCGGGAGCAGCAGCTGCTTGGCCGGCATCGAGCCCGGTCGCCACGACGGAGACCCGAAACTTGCCGTCGAGCTCGCGGTCGAAGATCGCGCCGACGACGATATCGGCGTCGTCCATCACCTCGTCGCGGATCCGGCTTGCGGCCTCGTCCACCTCGAACAGGGTCATGTCGGAGCCGCCGGAAATCGAGATGAGCACGCCCTTGGCGCCCTTCATGGAGATCTCGTCGAGCAGCGGGTTGGCAATTGCCGCCTCGGCGGCGACGAGCGCGCGGCCGTCGCCAGAGGCTTCGCCGGTTCCCATCATCGCCCGGCCCATGCCCTTCATCACCGACTTCACGTCGGCGAAGTCGAGGTTGATCAGGCCCTCCTTGACGATCAGGTCGGTGATGCAGCCGACGCCGGAGAAGAGCACGCGGTCGGCGGTCATGAAGGCGTCGGCAAAGGTGGTCTTGGCGTCGGCGATCCGGAAGAGATTCTGGTTGGGGATGACGATCACTGTATCTGCGGCCCGGCGCAGTTCCTCGATGCCGGCCTCTGCCGTCTTCATGCGGCGGTTGCCCTCGAAGGTGAAGGGCTTGGTCACCACACCGACGGTGAGGATGCCGGCATTGCGGGCCGCCTGGGCAATCACCGGTGCTGCGCCGGTGCCGGTCCCGCCGCCCATGCCGGCCGTCACGAAGCACATGTGGCAGCCGGACAGGTGGTCCATGATCTCGTCGATCGACTCCTCAGCAGCGGCCCGGCCGATCTCCGGCAGCGAACCGGCACCCAGCCCCTCGGTGACGGCGGTGCCGAGCTGAATGCGACGTGTCGCCTTCGATGTCGCAAGGACCTGCGCATCGGTATTGGCCGCGATGAACTCGACGCCCTCCAGTTCCTCGACGATCATGTTGTTGATGGCGTTGCCGCCGCCGCCGCCAACACCGATCACCGCGATCTTGGGCCGCATTTCGGTGATCGTCTGTTTCTTGTCTTCCGGCATGGAGTGTCCCTTTGCGCCACAATTCCTAGTCGGCACCACCACCCGGAGCACCGAATCGATATGCACACTAAGACTGCAACAAGGCAGACGGTGGGCAAAAGGACAAGAGATCGCCCAGTTCCACAGGATCCGCCTCGGAAGGGTCAGGACCAAAAAAAGACCCTGCCTTGGGAGAGGCAGGGTCAGGACTGGAGGTCATTATCGTTCTTGTGGTGGCGGCAGGGGAAACGCCACCTCTTATTCTCAGTAGGTCCGGGCTTCGCGCTGCTCCTCGCGCCGGCGCCAGTAACGAAGGCGCATGCGGGGTGCGATCCGCTTCGCGATGAACGGCGCCACCACGAAGGAGAACACGATCCAGGCCGGCAGGAGGAACTTCATATATTCCGCCAGCGCAGGGATCGACAGAATGGCGATGGCACCGAAACCGAAAACCACCGCATTCACCATCATCGATGCGATGACGGTCAGATAGGTATTGGTCCTGATCGGTTCCATGGTCGGCCTCTTCAAGTCGTTCGACTGGAAAACCCGCGAAACGCAATAGGGTTCCACTTTTCCTTAACCGGACTGGGATAGGCTGCCGAAAATCCAATGGCATATCCGAGGCAGACGTGGCAGCACCCTCCTTTCGTTTCAAGCATTTCGACCTGAAGGGGCAGCGCGGCGGGACGGTGATCGAGGTCACCCTCAGCGCCGTCAACAACGTGCGGCTGATGACAGCCGGTAATTTCCAGCGCTTCAAGGAACTGCTCGACTTCAAGTATGTCGGCGGCGTGGCCAAGAAGTCGCCTATCCGCCTCGTGATACCCGAGGACGGTCATTGGCACCTGATCGTCGACATGGAAGGCCATCACGGTCTTGCGGAATGTTCCGTCAAGCTGACGCCGCCGGCAGCAGCCGCGACGCGCAGGGCCTCCTAGGGCTCGCCTCGCTCCTTGCGAAGCTTCGCCCACCAGTCCAGCCGCTTGCGGATCTCGCGTTCGAAGCCGCGCTCGGGCGGGTCGTAATAGACCTGTCTGCCCATCTTCTCCGGAAAGTAGTTCTGTCCCGAGAAGGCGTCCGGCTCGTCATGGTCGTAGCGATACCCCTGCCCGTAACCCTCGCCCTTCATCAGCTTGGTCGGCGCGTTGAGGATGGGCTTCGGCGGCAGCAGCGAACCATTTTCCTTCGCCGCCCGCATAGCCGCCTTGAAGGCCGTATAGACGCCGTTCGACTTGGGCGCCGTGGCGAGATAGACGCAGGCCTCCGCCAGCGCCAGTTCGCCCTCGGGTGAACCCAGATAGTCATAGGCATCCTTGGCCGCATTGCAGATCACCAGCGCCTGCGGATCAGCAAGGCCGATGTCCTCGACGGCCATGCGCACAAGCCGCCGCCCGAGATAGAGCGGGTCCTCGCCGGCATCGAACATCCGCGCCAGATAGTAGAGCGCGGCATCGGGGTCGGAGCCGCGGACGGACTTGTGCAGCGCGGAGATCAGGTTGTAGTGACCGTCCTGGCCCTTGTCGTAGACGGGGGCGCGCCGCTGGACGATCCGGGTCAGGCCTTCGGTGTCGAACACCTCGTCTGCCCGCGCTGCGCGCCAGACCTCCTCGGCGAGCGTCAGCACCGCCCGACCGTCACCATCCGCCATGCGCAGCAGGCTGCCACGGGCGTCGGGATCAAGCGGTAGCGGCTTTCCCTCCGCCTGTTCGGCCCGCTTCAGCAGTTCCTCGAGGCTCTCCTCGTCATGCGGCTGGAAGGTCAGGACACGGGCACGGGAGAGAAGCGCCGCGTTGAGCTCGAAACTCGGGTTCTCCGTCGTGGCGCCGACGAGGATGATGGTCCCGTCCTCCATGACGGGAAGAAAACTGTCCTGCTGGGCGCGGTTGAAGCGATGGATCTCGTCGACAAAGAGCAGCGTCTGGCGGCCTTCCATGCGTCGCATGCGCGCCGCTTCGAATACCTTCTTCAGGTCGGCCACACCGGAGAAGATGGCCGAGATCTGTTCGAAAGCGAGCCCCGCCTCCCCGGACAGCAGCCTTGCGACCGTCGTCTTGCCGGTCCCCGGTGGCCCCCAGAAGATCATCGAGCCGAGCGAACCGGAGGATATCATCCGCCGCAACACGCCATCCTCACCGGTCAGGTGGTTCTGCCCGGTGACTTCGCCCAGGGACTTCGGCCGCAGGCGATCGGCAAGCGGCCGGCGTCTCGCGACCTCCTCCGGAACCTGCGGCGCAAAGAGGTCGCCACTCATCGGAAGAACTGCCGGATCCGCTGACCGTCCCGCTCGATCTCGACACGCCAGAAGCCCGGATCGTCATCGAGCATGTCTTCCATGGCGCGGGTCGAAGGCACGGCAACGCCGTTCAGCGATACCACGATGTCACGCGGGCGGAAGCCGAGGCGGCTGCCCGGCGAGCCGCGGGCGACATCGACCACCACGACCCCGGTCTTCTCCGCCTCCATTCGCAGTTCCTGTGCCAGCCGCGGAGAGAGATTGGCAACACGCAGACCGGCAAACGGATTGCGGCCCTCCAGCAGCCGTTCGTCACGGGCAGGTGTTTCCGGTGCCGTATTGAGGGCGATGGAGATCTCGCGAACCCCGTTCGCGCGAACCGTCAGCGCAACTTCCTTGCCGAGTCCTGCGGTTGTCAGGCGGTAGCCGAGCGCATCGGGGTGCTCGACTTCGATCCCATTGACGGCGGTCACCACTTCGCCCGGCCTCAGCCCCGCTTTGTCGGCCGGACCGCCTTCCACCACTCCGACGACAAGCGCACCACGCGCTGCCTCCAGGCCAAGCGCCTCGGCGACGTCGGATGTCACCGGCTCGAAGCGTGCGCCGATATAGGGCCGCTCGAATGACTCGTCGCCCTTCTCGGCCGCGGCGAGGAATACCTTGACCAGATTGCCGGGGATGGCGAAGCCGATACCGTTCGAGCCGCCGCCGCGCGAGAAGATGGCGGTGTTGATGCCGATCAACTCGCCGTTCATGTTCATCAGCGCGCCCCCCGAATTACCGGGGTTGATCGAGGCATCGGTCTGGATGAAGAAGCCGAAATCTCCGGGCGTGACCTGGTTGCGCGCGAGCGCGGAGACGATGCCGCTCGTCACGGTCTGCCCGACGCCGAAGGGATTGCCGATCGCGAGCACCAGATCGCCCACCTCAACCGCATCGGAATCGCCGATCGGCAGGACAGGAAAATCGTCGCGTCCACTCACCTTCAGCACCGCGAGATCGAGGCTTTCGTCCTTGAGCAGTACTTCGGACGCAAACTCGCGGCCGTCGGCGAGCGCGATCCGGATATCATCGGCGCCCTGGATGACGTGATGATTGGTCACGACGAGCCCATTGTTCGATACGATGACCCCGGAGCCAAGCGACGATTGCTTCTCCGTGCGGTTTGGCATGCGCTGGCCGAAGAACTGCTCGAAGAAGGGATCGCCGGCGAATGGGTTCAGCCGCTGGACGACACGCTCGGCGTAGACATTCACCACAGCTCCGGCTGTCTGCTTGACCAGAGGCGCGAAGGACAGCTGGACTTCAGTCTGGCTCTTTGGCACCGCCTTCTCTGCCTGCGCATGGGCCGCGACGGGTTGAAGGAGCAGAAAGGCAGCAAAACAGGCCGACAGGCCCATCCGAATGGTCAGCATGTGATTCCTCGCTTCGAATTATCGTCCCGATTTGTAGCGCCGCAGGCTAGAAAGGAAAGGTGGCTGAACGAGGATAGGCGCCGCCGGCACGATGTCTGCGCCGCGAGGTGATGAGCCTGATGTGGGGCGCCGTCTGTCGCCTTGCGACTAGCCCGACAAGCAGAAGGCGGCGACTGCTGCGGCCAGCAATCCGCCCACACCGACGAAGGCGAGACTGCGCCGGCGGTCCTGGCGGGAAGACGCCCCGCCGGAATAATCGAAGCGCTCGTAGACCACGTTCTTCATCGGCAGACCGAGGTCGAGCAGCGTGTCGGAGACAGCGGAAACCATGCCGCCCGGACCGCACATCAGCGCGACGCAGCCCTTCGGGTCAAGCCCCTCGAGGAGCTCTCCAAGGCGGGCATGATCCAGGCGACCGACCGCCCCATCCCAGCCGGCTGGGCCTTCTTCGCTGATCAGCAGCGTCTTCAGGTCCAGTACGGCACCGGCGGCTGCAATCTCATCGAGACAGGCGAAGTTGGCCGGTGCCCCGACGGCATAGGCGACGCGCACCGGCCGTCTGTCGCGGCGCGCCACCATGTCGCGCAGGATGCCGACGATCGGCGCGATCCCGACCCCACCGGCAACCAGCAGGACCGCATCGCCGGGATGAGCCTCCAGCGCAAACTCGCCGTACGGCCCATCGATACCGATGGGCGTGCCGGGCTTCAGGCTGCCGATCTGGCTCGTGAAGTCCCCCACCTCCTTGATGATCAGGCTGATGCCCGGGCGGCTCGGACTGTCGGCGATGGAGAAGGGATGATCGAGCAATGGGAATCGCCTGTCGCCCTCCGTCATCCAGACGAACTGGCCAGCGTGATAAGCAAGTTGCGGCGTTCCCGGGTCAGGCTGGATATCCAGCTCCCACAGGCGGTCGGCGCGGCGGGTCACCGCCTTGAGGCGCCACGGGTTGCGGTGCAGTTTCAGCCAGCGGTAGCCGTAGAGGGTCGCAAGCACGATGATGATCACGCAAGCTACCCCTAGCCAGTAGACCCCGACCGGCCCCGTGGCGGCGAAGCGCCCGGTACTCACTGCATGGTGCAGCCCTCCCCCGATCGCTATCGCCCCGAGAACCAGATGCGTGCCCCTCCACAGCTCGTAGCGCCATGGGAGACGATTGCGCAACGCAGACGACAGGACCAGCATCACGAGCGCAATCCAGGCAACAACACCGCTTCGGTAATGTGGCAGGGTCAGATAGGCGGTGAGACGTTCCCGTCCGAAATGCTGGCCGTCGAGCCAGGTTGGCGTGACATAGAGGATGGGATGGAGAACGACAGCGAGCAGGATCCACCAGGCGGCCATCTTGTGAAAGGCCATGATCTTGTCGATGCCGAGCCGGCCGGAGACGACCTCGAAACGCCCCGAAGTGACGAACTGTACCGCCATGGCGGCGACCGCGCCCATGCCCAGCGCCGCCGCCAGCCTCTCCAGCGGATCCGCGGGTGCCACATGCGCGACCAGCGAAAGCGCGAGCGGCGTGGCGCAAAGCCCAACGTAGATCGCGGCAAGAATGCCTGCCGGCAGACGGGGAAGCCTTTGAGTGGACGAATGCGTCGCAGAAGGTATGGCTGGCGATACGGTGTCTGTCATCGGTTCCTCCTTCCGGCTCTTGTAGCAGCCGCCTACGCTGCGGAATTGATCTCGGTCATATGCAGGCAAGGCATGCTGGTCCACTGTGCTAGCATCGCCACGACATGCTACCGAGGAGGATCCCATGACGCCGCGAAGACTGGCGCAACTGTTCACTGTTGTTTCTGGCCTAGCAACACTTCTTGCATCGCTGTTCGCCAGCCTTCCTGCGCGGGCGGACGAGGAGGCCCCGGTCACCCGACTGATCGAGGAATGGCTCTCGTCACCGCATGGCAACTATCATTCGCGCTCCTTTACCTACTGGAACAAGGAAGGCGAGGTGCCGACGAACTGCGCCACCTGTCACTCGGAGACAGGTTTCCACGACTTCCTCGGCGTCGACGGCAGTGCCGCTGGGACAATCGACCGGGCGGGGGTGATCAACTCACCGATCGGCTGTGCCTCCTGTCATACCAGCCAGGCCCATGCGCTCGATTCCGTCCGGTTTCCCTCCGGCGTCGAGGTCACCGGCCTCGGCAACTCTGCCACCTGCACCGTCTGTCACCAGGGCCGTCAGTCCGGTGCAGCCGTGACCAAGGCGGTGGGGCAACTCCCGGAGGATGATGTCTCCGCCGATCTCACCTTCATCAATATCCACTATGCCGTTGCAGCCGCCACGATGCATGGCGCAGACACGGCGAGCGGCTATCACTATCCCGGGAAGACCTATGCCGGACGCTTCCAGCATGTACCGAGCGCCAACACCTGTGTCGCCTGTCACGACCCGCATACGACAAAGGTGGCGGAAGACAGCTGCATGAGCTGCCACCGCGGCGTCGGCAACACTCGCGACATCCGGACCCGGCATACCGACTTCGATGGCGATGGAAACATCCAGGAGGGTGTGCACGGCGAGATCGCCACCCTGCATGGAAAGCTCTACGAGGCGATCCAGACGTATGCCAAAGCGATCCTCTCCTCACCGTTTGGCTATGCCAAGGGCAGGAACCCCTACTTCTTCAGGGACACGAACGGTGACGGCGAGATCAGCGACGACGAGGCGGTGCGCGGCAACCAGTACAGGTCATGGACCCCTCGCCTCCTGAAAGCGGCCTACAACTATCAAGTCGTGAGCAAGGACCCCGCCGGTTATGTTCATAACCCCGCCTATCTGCTGCAGTTGCTGCACGACAGCCTGGAAAGCCTTTCATCAGCGGTCGAGGTCGACATGGCAGCCTTCCGCCGCCCGTGAGCTGTCACGAAAAGACCGCCTGCTTGATGCAGGCGGTCTTCAATGCTCGTCTTGGGGGTTGATGCTTATTCCGGCAGGATGCGGACAGCACCCTTGTCGGCGCTCGCCGCGAAGGCCGCATAGGCCTTCAGCGCCGTGGTGACATTGCGCCGCCGCGGGGCGACGGGTGTCCAGCCGGACTTGTCCTGCTCTGCACGGCGGTGCGCAAGTTCGGCATCGGAGACCGCAAGATTGATGGTGCGGTTGGGAATGTCGATCTCGATCATGTCGCCTTCCCGTACCAGGCCGATCGCTCCGCCCTGGGCAGCCTCAGGCGAGCAGTGGCCGATCGACAGGCCGGACGTACCACCGGAAAAGCGGCCGTCGGTCACCAGGGCGCAGGCCTTGCCGAGGCCCTTCGACTTCAGGTAGCTGGTCGGATAGAGCATTTCCTGCATGCCCGGCCCACCCTTCGGACCTTCATAGCGGATGACGACGACGTCTCCTGCCACCACCTCGTTGTTGAGGATCGCCTTGACGGAGGCATCCTGGCTCTCGAACACGCGCGCCGGACCGGTGAACTTGAGGATGGATTCATCCACGCCAGCCGTCTTCACGATGCAGCCGTTGAGCGCGATGTTTCCGTAAAGCACCGCCAGCCCGCCTTCCTCAGAGAACGGGTTCTTGACGGAGCGGATGACGCCATTGTCGCTATCGGTGTCCAGTTCATCCCAGCGCGAGGACTGAGAGAAGGCGACCTGCGTCGGGACCCCACCCGGTGCTGCCTTGAAGAAGTTCCGGACCGTCTCGCTGTTGGTGCGGGTGATATCCCAACGGTCGATCGCGTCGCCGAGCGTGGCTTCATGCACAGTGTAGCACTCGCGGTTGATGAGGCCGCCGCGTTCGAGTTCGCCAAGGATGCGCATGATGCCGCCGGCGCGGTGAACGTCCTCCATGTGAACGTCGCTCTTGGCGGGCGCAACCTTCGACAGGCATGGGACGCGGCGCGACAGCCGGTCGATGTCGTCCATGGTGAAATCGACGCCGCCTTCATAGGCGGCTGCGAGGATGTGCAGCACCGTATTGGTGGAACCGCCCATGGCGATGTCGAGCGTCATGGCGTTCTCGAAGGCTTCCTTGGTGGCGATGGAGCGCGGCAGAACGCTCTCGTCCTCCTGCTCGTAGTAGCGGCGGGCGAGATCGACGATCAGGTGCCCAGCCTCGACGAACAGGCGCTTGCGGTCGGAATGGGTGGCGAGCGTGGAGCCATTGCCCGGCAGCGAAAGGCCGAGCGCTTCCGTGAGGCAGTTCATCGAGTTGGCCGTGAACATGCCCGAGCACGAGCCGCACGTCGGACAGGCGGCCTGCTCGATCGCCTGAACATCGGCATCGGAAATCGAGTCGTCAGCCGCGGCGACCATTGCATCGACGAGATCGAGCGCGACCGTCTTGCCCTGCAGAACGACCTTGCCCGCCTCCATCGGTCCGCCGGAAACGAAGACTGCGGGGATATTGAGCCGCATCGCGGCGTTCAGCATGCCGGGGGTGATCTTGTCGCAGTTGGAAATGCAGACCATGGCATCGGCGCAGTGGGCGTTCACCATGTATTCGACGGAGTCGGCGATGATCTCGCGCGACGGCAGCGAATAGAGCATCCCGTCATGGCCCATGGCGATGCCGTCATCCACCGCGATGGTATTGAACTCCTTGGCAACCCCACCGGCCGCCTCGATCTCGCGGGCAACCAGTTGGCCAAGATCCTTGAGGTGCACGTGGCCGGGGACGAACTGCGTGAAGGAATTCACCACCGCGATGATCGGCTTGCCGAAATCACCGTCCTTCATGCCGGTCGCGCGCCACAGGCCGCGCGCACCAGCCATGTTGCGGCCGTGGGTCGTGGTTCTGGAACGGTAGGCGGGCATAGGTTCTCTTCCTCGGTCATGTTCTTGGAACGCATCTGGCACGGGCAGCACCCGGCAGCTTTGTCATTTTCCTACTCCAACACCCGAAAGGTGTCACTATCAGGGGAGCGGAAAACGGTACTCTGCGGTACGCCTCACGCGAATGTGCCTCTCGTTCTGTTGACTGACGCTGTGAAACCAATCTTCAGCGCGCTACGTATAAGAAGAAAATAGCTCCCAGGGAGACCGTCATGCCTGCCTATCGCCCGCCCCGCATCAGCGCCTCGGAGATCACGCCCCGCGAGGTCTACATGTCGCGCCGGAAGTTCATCGGAACCGCCGCTGCCGGTGTTGCGATGCTGGGGGCCGGATCGGCAATCGCGGCCCCGCTCGCGGCATCGACCAGTCAGTTCTCGACCGACGAGAAGCTCACACCGAAGGAAGCCGTCACCACCTACAACAACTTCTATGAGTTCGGCACGGGCAAGGGCGACCCGTCGGAGAAGTCGCAGCACTTCAAGCCGCTGCCATGGTCGGTGAAGGTGGACGGCATGGTCGGCAAGCCGAAGGAATTCGGCATCGAGGAGCTGATGAAGATGCAGCTCGAGGAGCGCGTCTATCGCCTGCGCTGCGTCGAAGGCTGGTCGATGGTGATCCCATGGATCGGCTTCCCGCTTTCGGTGCTCCTTGACCAGGTCGAGCCGCTCGGCAGCGCCAAGTACGTCTCCTTCGAGACCGTTGTGCGGCCGGAAGAAATGCCCGGGCAGACCGGCCTCTTCCAGCCGCTCGAATGGCCATATATCGAGGGGCTGAGGCTCGACGAGGCCCGTCACCCGCTGACCATCCTCGCTGTTGGCCTCTACGGAGAGACGCTGCCCAACCAGAATGGCGCTCCGATCCGGCTGGTCGTGCCATGGAAGTACGGCTTCAAGAGCATCAAGTCGATCGTCAAGATCTCGCTCGTCGAGGAGCAGCCGGAGACCACCTGGAAGAACTCCAACGCGCGTGAATACGGCTTCTATTCGAACGTGAACCCCGAGGTCGACCATCCGCGCTGGAGCCAGGCGACGGAGCAGCGGATTGGCGAAGGCGGCTTCTTCAAGGTCGCCAACCGTCCGACCCTGATGTTCAACGGCTATGGCGAGGAGGTCGCCAGCCTCTACGAGGGGATGGACCTCAAGGCGAACTACTGATGGCCGGCATTCCCGCCCTGCCCCGCCGCCTGCACGGGCCCAGCATCTGGGCGCTCTATGCCATCGGCCTCGTGCCGGCCGCCTGGAACTTCTACCTCGGCGCAACCGGTGGCCTGGGCGTCAATCCGGTCAAGACGTTCGAGCACCTGCTCGGCATATGGGCTCTGCGCTTCCTCATCGCCACGCTTGCAATCACACCCCTGCGGGACGTCCTTGGCCTCAATTGGCTGCGCTACAGGCGGGCGCTGGGCCTGCTCGCCTTCTACTATGTCCTAATGCACTTCAGCGTCTGGCTGATCCTCGACCGCGGGCTCGATTTCGGCTCGATCGGTGCCGACATCGCAAAGCGCCCCTACATCACCATCGGCATAGTCTGCCTGGCCTGCCTCCTGCCATTGGCACTGACCTCCAACAACTGGTCGATACGCAGGCTGGGGCAGAGGTGGAACGGGTTGCACCGGCTGATCTACCCGATCGCACTGGGTGGCGCGCTGCACTATTTCCTGGCGGTCAAATCCGTGACGCTGACACCCTTTGTCCACATCGCCCTCGTCGCCTTGCTGCTTCTCTACCGACCGCTACGCAAGCCATTCCTGAACTGGAAGCGAGGCAGTCCGCGCCTGGCGCGCGCCAGCAGATGACGAAAAAGGCCGGGCATTTCTGCCCGGCCTCCAATCTTTCCGCGATACGGGCTACCGATTAGGCAGCTTCGGCTGCCTCAGCTTCAGCGGCAACGCGAGCCTTGTCGGCCTTACCCTTGGCATCGACATCGCGCTCGACGAACTCGATGACGGCGAGCGGGGCGTTGTCGCCCTGGCGGAAGCCTGCCTTCATGATGCGCAGGTAGCCGCCGTTGCGGGTCGCGTAACGCGAGGCGATCGCATCGAACAGCTTGCGGACGGCGTCCTGGTCCTGGATCTGCGAGATCGCCTGACGACGGGCGTGCAGGTCGCCGCGCTTGCCGAGCGTGACGAGCTTCTCGACGATCGGACGGATTTCCTTTGCCTTCGGCAGAGTGGTGACGATCTGCTCATGGGTGATGAGCGAAGCCGCCATGTTGGCGAACATCGCCTTGCGGTGGCTTGCGGTACGGTTGAGCTTGCGGCCGGCTTTTGCGTGGCGCATGTCTGGTCTCCTTCACTTGCAGGCATTCGCCTGCAGTCTGACTTGTTAGTATTGGTCTTCGTAACGCTTGGCGAGATCTTCAATGTTCTCCGGCGGCCAGGCGGGAACTTCCATGCCAAGATGGAGGCCCATGGATGCCAGAACTTCCTTGATCTCGTTCAGCGACTTGCGACCGAAATTCGGAGTGCGCAGCATTTCCGCCTCGGTCTTCTGGATGAGATCGCCGATATAGACGATGTTGTCGTTCTTCAGGCAGTTCGCCGAACGGACCGAAAGCTCCAGTTCGTCGACCTTCTTGAGGAGCGCCGGGTTGAAGGCCAGTTCGGTAACGGCTTCTTCCTCGACATCCTTCTGCGGCTCGTCGAAGTTGACGAATACGCCGAGCTGGTCCTGAAGAATGCGGGCAGCGAATGCTACCGCGTCTTCGCCGGTAACCGAGCCATCGGTCTCGATGGTCATCGTCAGCTTGTCGTAGTCGAGAACCTGTCCTTCACGGGTGTTCTCCACCTTGTAGGACACTTTCTTGACCGGCGAATAGAGGCTGTCGACCGGGATGAGGCCAATCGGCGCATCTTCTGCACGGTTACGCTCGGCCGGGACATAGCCCTTGCCGTTGTTGACCGTAAACTCCATGCGAATCTCCGCGCCCTCGTCGAGGGTGCAGATGACGTGGTCGGGGTTCAGGATCTCGATGTCGCCAACCGTCTGAATGTCACCAGCGGTTACGGCACCGGGGCCCTGCTTGCGCACGACCATGCGCTTTGCGTCGTCGCCATCCATCTTGATGGCGATTTCCTTGATGTTGAGCACGATGTCCGTCACATCTTCCCGAACGCCGGGGATGGAGGAGAACTCGTGCAGGACGCCGTCAATCTGGACCGCGGTGACAGCAGCACCGCGCAGTGACGAAAGAAGAACGCGGCGCAGAGCGTTGCCGAGCGTCAGGCCGAAGCCCCGCTCAAGCGGCTCTGCAACCAGCGTTGCCTTGGTACGACCGGACGAGGTGAACTCCACCTTGTTCGGCTTGATCAGTTCCTGCCAGTTCTTCTGGATCATGTTTTAAACCTTCCGTTCGTTGCCACCATCCAATCGTGGCAACCGAGCATGAGAAGCACCGAGTTGGGCATTGCCATTCGGCGGTACGGCAAAACCGCCAGACTTCGACGGGCGAAGTAAGGCGGTATTACGCAAGTTCAATGCGATCGGCCCGAAGGCCCGCCGCATCCGACTTAGACGCGGCGCTTCTTGCGCGGACGGCAGCCGTTGTGCGGGATCGGCGTCACGTCACGGATCGAGGTGATCATGAAGCCGGCAGCCTGCAGGGCGCGCAGAGCCGATTCACGGCCAGAGCCCGGGCCGCAGACTTCGACTTCCAGCGACTTCATGCCGTGCTCCTGAGCCTTCTTGGCGCAGTCTTCGGCAGCGATCTGGGCGGCGAACGGGGTCGACTTGCGCGAACCCTTGAAGCCCTTCGCACCTGCCGACGACCAGGCAATCGCATTGCCCTGTGCATCGGTGATGGTGATCATCGTGTTGTTGAAGGTCGAATTGACGTGGGCAACGCCCGACGTGATGTTCTTGCGTTCGCGACGGCGGACGCGGGTGGCTTCCTTGGCCATGGTCTTCCTTTCGTTGATCTCGTCACCGCCGTAGTTCCAGCGGCTCCACCGGGACCGGACCGAGATCCGGCACCAAACTCAAAAAGAGGCCAGCGACGTGGCGCCAGCCTCCCCTCACCCGGAAACTCCGGGAAATTACTTCTTCTTACCGGCGATTGCCTTTGCCGGACCCTTGCGGGTGCGGGCATTGGTGTGCGTGCGCTGACCGCGGACCGGGAGGCCACGACGATGACGCAGGCCACGGTAGCAGCCGAGGTCCATCAGACGCTTGATGTTCATCGAGGTCTCGCGACGCAGATCGCCTTCGACCTGATAGTCGCGGTCGATGGTTTCGCGGATCTGCAGGACTTCAGCATCGGTGAGCTGATGAACGCGACGATCGGCCGGGATACCAACCTTCTCGACGATTTCTTGTGCGAATTTCGGGCCGATCCCGTGAATATACGTCAACGCGATAACGACGCGCTTCGCAGTCGGGATGTTGACGCCAGCGATACGTGCCACGTCTATTCTCCTTGCGTTCCAGTTGCCATCCGGCAAGTGGTACTTCTTCCATGAGAGCAGCCGATCGAAGGCCGCCAGTTCAAATCCGAAACAAGTCAAAGGACCGGACCCGGATACCCTCGTCGGGACGTCCGCACCGATCGCATCAATGTCGCGAGTTGGCGCGGTGTTAGCGGAATCGGTTAAAAAAAGCAACCGGCCCCGCCAAGATTCTTTAGGGGCAACCGCCGCTCAGAGCGCAGCGAGCACCTTTTCGATTTCCGCCGTCACGGCGTCCATCTCGGCCATGCCGTCCACGGACTTCAGCTTGCCCTTCGCATAGTAGTAGCCGATCAGCGGTGAGGTCTCCTTGTAGTAAACCTCGAGGCGCTGGGTCATCGTCTCCGCATTGTCATCGGGGCGACGCTTGAAGTGAGTCGAGCCACACTTGTCGCAGACACCTTCCTTGGCCGGAACCTTGTCGGTGTCATGGTAGACGGCGCCGCACTGGGCGCAGGAATAGCGGCCGGACACCCGGCGTATCAGCTCCTTGTCGTCGACCTTCAGCTCGATGACTGCCGAAAGGTCCAACCCCTTCTCCCGCAGCATGCTTTCAGTGGCGTCTGCCTGGACGAGCGTCCGCGGAAAGCCGTCAAGAATGAAGCCGTTGGCGCAGTCTGGCTGGTCTATGCGTTCCGAGACGATGGCGATGACGATATCGTCGGAGACGAGCTTACCTGCGTCCATGACCGCCTTGGCGCGTTTGCCGACGTCAGTCTCGGCGGCTACGGCCGCACGCAGCATGTCACCGGTGGAGAGCTGGGGGATACCATGCTTCTCCACGATCCGCTGGGCCTGGGTCCCCTTACCCGCGCCCGGCGGCCCCAAAAGAATCAGTCTCATCGTCCCCTCTTTCCTCCACGCAATTTCGACTTCTTGATCAGGCCCTCATATTGTTGGGCAATAAGATGACCCTGGATCTGAGCGACCGTGTCGAGGGTTACACTGACCACGATCAAAAGCGAAGTACCACCAAGGGCTAATGGAACGCCGGTGCGGGCGATCAGGAGCTCGGGCAGCACGCAGACAAAGACGAGGTAGGCAGCGCCGACGACGGTGATACGCGTGAGGACATAGTCGATATACTCGGCGGTCCGCTCGCCCGGACGAATGCCGGGGATGAAGCCGCCGTGCTTCTTCAGGTTGTCGGCGGTGTCCTTCGGATTGAAGACGATCGCCGTGTAGAAGAAGGCAAAGAAGGCAATCAGCAGGCCGTAAAGAACCATGAAGGCCGGCTGGCCGTGGCCGAGTGCCGAGATGATCGTCGTCGCCCAGCCGGGCATTTCAGAATTGCCTGCGAAGCCTGCAGCCGTCGCCGGCAACAGGAGAAGCGACGAAGCGAAAATCGCCGGAATAACGCCCGAAGTGTTGAGCTTGAGCGGCAGGTGCGACGTATCGCCCTGGAACATCCGGTTGCCAACCTGGCGCTTCGGGTACTGGATCAGCAGGCGGCGCTGCGCACGCTCCACGAAGACGATCAGCATGATCACGGCGATCGCGACCACGATGACGGTCAGGATGAGCGCCGTCGACAAAGCGCCGGTTCGGCCGAGTTCCAGCGTGCCGGCGAGTGCCGTCGGCAGAGCGGCGACGATGCCCGCGAAGATGATGAGCGAAATGCCGTTGCCAATGCCGCGCGCGGTGATCTGCTCACCGAGCCACATGAGGAACATCGTACCGCCCAGAAGCGTGACGACCGTCGAGATGCGGAAGAACCAGCCGGGATCGGCGACAATGCCCTGGCCGCTCTCGAGCCCGACAGCAATACCGTAGGCCTGCAGCGTGCCGAGAAGAACGGTGCCGTAGCGGGTGTACTGGTTGATGACCTTGCGGCCCTGTTCGCCTTCCTTCTTCAACGCTTCCAGCGTCGGAACGACGGACGTCATCAGCTGCACGATGATCGACGCGGAAATATAGGGCATGATGCCGAGCGCGAAGATCGCCATGCGCTCGACCGCGCCGCCGGCAAACATGTTGAAGAGGCCAAGAATGCCGCCAGCCTGGCCGCGGAACGCTTGCGCATAGGCCTCGGGATTGAGCCCGGGTAGCGGGATATGCGTACCGAGGCGGTAGACGAGCAGCGCGGCGAGCGTGAACCACAGCCGCTTCTTGAGATCCTCAGCCTTGGCGAAGGTCGAGAAATTGAGGTTGGAGGCAAGTTGTTCCGCTGCAGAAGCCATGCATCTCTCCGCCTGACCAATTCCGGCGGCGGAAATCCTGCCGGGTCCGGAATGCAGTCCAAATTCAGTTTCAGATAACGGGCGGGAATCGCTGGTGCGATCGGTGCCTCACCCTGTTTTCCGTATGGTTCCGGAATGCGCCGGCCTGGCGACCGGTCCCGGAATCGTGAGGCTCACATATGGGAGCAAAATCGCCCGGTGTGAAGCACTCCGGGCGATCTTAAACGGTTTATTCCGCGGCTGCGGCTTCCGGAAGCTTGATGGAGCCACCGGCCTTTTCGATCTTCTCGACAGCAGCCTTGGAGGCGCCGGCGGCTTCGATCGTGACCTTGGCCTTGAGCTCGCCGCCGGAGAGGATCCGGACGCCGTCCTTCGGGCGACGGATGATGCCGGCAGCCTTCAGGGCAGCCGCATCGATCGTGGCCTTCGGGTCAAGCTTCTTGGCATCGATCGCCGTCTGGATACGGCCGACGGAAACCGTCACGTATTCCGATGCGAAGATGTTGGTGAAGCCGCGCTTCGGCAGACGGCGGTAGATTGGCATCTGGCCGCCTTCGAAGCCGTTGATGGCAACGCCGGAACGAGCCTTCTGGCCCTTGACGCCGCGACCGCCGGTCTTGCCCTTGCCAGAGCCGATACCGCGACCAACGCGCTTGCGATCCTTGACCGCGCCTTCGTTGTCTTTGATTTCATTCAGTTTCATGATGACTTCCCCCGTCTCACTTCTCGTCGACGACGCGAACGAGATGCTGGACAGCACGGATCATGCCGCGAACCGAAGGAGTATCCTCCAGGGTGCGGACCCGGTGCATCTTGTTGAGGCCCAGACCAACCAGCGTCGCACGCTGAACTGCCGGACGGCGAATGGGCGAACCGATCTGCTCGACCGTGATCGTCTTTGCTTCAGTCTTCTTCGTAGCCTTAGCCATGGGTCAGACTCCTCTTATTCTTCAGCAGCGTTGCCGGAGGCAGCGCGGCGAGCCTGGAGCGTTGCATACTTGAGGCCACGCTGGGCTGCGACGTCCTTCGGATGGACCTGATGCTTGAGGGCGTCGAAGGTAGCGCGAACCATGTTGTAGGGGTTCGACGAACCGGTCGACTTCGCGACGACGTCATGAACGCCGAGCGTCTCGAAGACCGCGCGCATCGGGCCACCCGCGATGATACCGGTACCGGCCTTGGCAGCGCGCAGAAGCACCTTGCCGGCACCGTGACGACCATTGACGTCGTGGTGCAGCGTACGGCCATCGCGCAGCGGAACGAAAATGAGATCGCGCTTGGCAGATTCGGTTGCCTTGCGGATCGCTTCCGGCACTTCACGTGCCTTGCCGTGGCCGAAGCCTACGCGGCCCTTCTGGTCGCCAACGACGACGAGGGCGGCGAAGCCGAAACGACGGCCGCCCTTAACAACCTTGGCAACGCGGTTGATCGCGACCAGCTTGTCGACGAATTCGCTATCGCGCTCTTCGCGGTTCTGGCGGTCGTCGCGAGAACCTCTTCTTTCTTGTGCCATTGTCCTTTTCCTTTTTCTTTTCCGGGTGCAATCGGCAGATTACAACGTGATCCGAATACGGATCGGGGTGCGGATAACCGCATTTCGCCCGGAACCGATGAAGGCTCCGGGCGAAATTCCTTAGAAGCTGAGACCGCCTTCGCGGGCAGCTTCGGCCAGTGCCTTGATGCGGCCGTGGTAGATGAAGGCGCCGCGATCGAATACGACCTCCTTCACACCGGCCTTGGTCGCACGCTCTGCGACAAGCTTGCCGACAGCGGCGGCGGCTTCAACATCCGCACCGGTCTTCAGCTTCGAGCGCAAGTCGGCGTCGAGCGTGGAGGCGGCAGCAAGCGTGCGGCCGGCCACGTCATCGATGACCTGGACATAGATGTTCTTCGACGAGCGATGAACCGACAGGCGCGGACGGCCGTTGGCGACCGCCTTAATCTGGCGGCGCACGCGGCTCGCGCGCTTTGCAAGTGCTTCTTTCCTGCTAGCCATTTCGCGTGATCCTTACTTCTTCTTGCCTTCCTTGCGGACGATCCGTTCCTCGGCGTACTTGACGCCCTTGCCCTTGTAGGGCTCCGGACCGCGGTACTCGCGGATTTCCGCGGCTACCTGACCGACCTGCTGCTTGTTAATGCCGGTGACGACGATTTCCGTCGGCTTCGGCACGGCAATCGAAATACCCTGCGGCGGTTCGTAGACCACGTCGTGGCTGAAACCGAGTGCCAGCTGCAGGTTCTTGCCCTGCAACGAGGCACGATAGCCGACGCCGTTGATCTCGAGCTTACGCTCAAAACCGTCCTTCACGCCCTTGAAGATGTTCTCGATCATCGTCCGCGACATGCCCCACTTGGAGCGGGCATCCTTGGAATCGTCGATCGGGGTCACCGAAACGGCGTTATCGTTGAACTCAACCTTCACTTCGTCATTGGCGACGAAGAAAAGCTCGCCCTTCGGGCCCTTGGCAGTCACTTTCTGGCCTTCAACAGAGGCCGTAACTCCAGCAGGAACCGGAACGGGTCTTTTACCGATACGAGACATTTTGTTATCCTGTCTGTTCGCTATGGAGATCCCTGCCCTGTCTTAGAAGACGGAGCAAAGAACCTCGCCACCAACGTTCTGTTCGCGAGCCTGGTGATCGGCCATCACACCCTTCGGAGTCGAAAGGATGGTGATGCCGAGGCCGTTCGCGACCTGCGGAATGGACTTTACCGAGACGTAGACCCGGCGGCCCGGCTTGGACACGCGGCCGATCTCACGGATCACCGACGCGCCTTCGTAGTACTTCAGCTCGATTTCGATCTCGGACTTGCCGTTACCGTAGTCGGTCTGGGAATAGCCGCGGATGTAGCCTTCGGCCTGCAGCACGTCCAGGACGCGAGCGCGCAGCTTGGAAGCCGGCGTCGTGACGGAGGACTTGCGACGGGCAGCGCCGTTGCGGATACGGGTGAGCATATCGCCCAGGGGATCAGTCATGGTCATCTAACGATCTCCTTACCAGCTCGACTTGACGATGCCCGGCACCTTGCCGAGATTGCCCAGCTCACGAAGCGCGATACGCGACATCTTGAGCTTGCGGTAGAATGCGCGCGGGCGGCCCGTGACTTCGCACCGGTTACGGATGCGGGTCTTGGAGCCATCGCGCGGCAGCGAGGCGAGCTTCAGGGTTGCCTGGAACCGCTCTTCGATCGGCAGTTCCTGGTTCATGATGGTTGCCTTCAGGGCAGCGCGCTTGGCGGCCTGCGTGGCAACGGTCTTGCGGCGGCGCTTGTTCTTTTCGACTGCGCTAGTCTTCGCCATATCGGAGTTCCTTTTCTACGCTCGTCGTTACGGTTACTGACGGAACGGGAAGTTGAACTCTGTAAGCAGAGCCCGGGCTTCGTCGTCGGTCTTGGCCGTCGTGCAAACGATGATGTCCATGCCCCACATCTGATCAACCTTGTCGTAGTTGATCTCCGGGAACACGATGTGTTCCTTGATGCCCATGGCGAAGTTGCCACGGCCGTCAAAGCTCTTCGGATTCAGGCCGCGGAAGTCGCGAACGCGCGGAAGCGCGATGTTGACCAGGCGGTCCAGGAATTCATACATGCGCGCGCCGCGCAGGGTCACCTTGGCACCGATCGGCATGCCTTCGCGGACCTTGAAGCCAGCGATGGAGTTGCGGGCGCGGGTGATGACCGCCTTCTGACCGGAGATTGCGGCCAGGTCAGCAGCAGCAACGGTGGGCTTCTTGGAGTCGGCAGTCGCCTCACCCACACCCATGTTGATGACGATCTTCTCCAGCTTCGGGATCATCATCTCGTTGCTGTAGGAGAACTTCTCCTTCAGAGCGCCACGGATCCGGGAAACATATTCAGTCTTGAGCCGCGGCTCGTACTTTGCCTCAGCCATCGATCACATCTCCCGTACGCTTGGCAACTCGCACCTTCTTACCGTCGACAACCTGGAAGCCGACGCGGGTCGGCTTGCCGTCCTTCGCGACGATCGCGATGTTCGACAGATGGATGGATGCTTCCTTGTTGATGATGCCGGCTTCCTGCGTCTGCGTCTGACGCTGGTGGCGCTTCACCATGTTTACGCCGCGCACAACGGCGCGGTCTTCCTTCGGCAGGACCTGCAGGACTTCGCCGGTGCGGCCCTTGTCCTTGCCAGTCAATACGACAACGTTGTCGCCCTTGCGGATCTTTTGCATCGCTATCGCTCCCTTACAGTACTTCTGGAGCCAGGGAGATGATCTTCATGTGGTTCTTGGCGCGAAGTTCGCGCGGAACCGGTCCGAAGATACGGGTACCGATCGGCTCTTTCTTGTTGTCGATGAGGACCGCCGCGTTGTTGTCGAAGCGGATGACGCTGCCGTCGGCACGACGGATGTCCTTGGCGGTACGCACAACAACCGCCTTCATCACGTCGCCCTTCTTCACGCGGCCGCGCGGGATCGCTTCCTTGATCGAAACGACGATAACGTCGCCGATCGAAGCGTACTTGCGCTTGGAGCCGCCCAGCACCTTGATGCACATGACACGACGTGCGCCGGAATTATCCGCCACGTCGAGGTTTGTTTGCATCTGAATCATGTCAGGTCGCCTTTTTCTAATGACCGGAACGACCGGGCGCGCGAACGCCCCGATCCGGCTTATGGACAGAATTTCATTGTGCGCGGGATGGATCTTGCCAAGGTGGTTTCCTGTTAAGGACCTTCCCTGCGCTCAAAGCAAAAGAACGCTCGTTGCCGAGCGTCCTGCGCCGATGGCGTGCTTCATACAGATATTTGCGCCAGAAGCAAGGCCCCGGCGCAAATTCGTCTGGAATCAAGCCTGGGCGGATACAACCGTCCAGCGCTTATCCTTGGAGATCGGCGCGCATTCCTGGATGGAAACTACGTCACCTACCTTGTACTGGTTGTTCTCGTCATGCGCCTTGTACTTCTTCGAACGGCGGACCGTCTTCTGAAGCAGCGGGTGCGCGAATCGGCGCTCGACGCGGACAACAACGGTCTTCTCGTTCTTGTCGGAAACTACGACGCCCTGCAGAATGCGTTTCGGCATATTGTTCTTCCTTAAGCCTTGGCTTCTGCCGCCTTCTGGCGGGCAATGGTTTTCAAGCGGGCGATGTCCTTGCGAACTTCGTTCACTCGCGAGGACTTCTCGAGCTGGCCGGTGGCCTTCTGGAAGCGCAGGTTGAACTGCTCCTTCTTGAGCTCAGCAAGCTTGTCCTTGAGTTGGTCGGCCGTGAGGGCGCGAACGTCTTCGGCTTTCATCCTAGCCTCTCCTTACTCTGCGATGCGCTGAACGAAGCGGGTCTTGACGGAGAGCTTGGCCGAACCGAGGCGCAGAGCCTCGCGAGCAATCTCTTCCGACACGCCGTCGATCTCGAACATCATCCGACCAGGCTTGACCTTGCATGCCCAGTATTCGACCGAACCCTTACCCTTACCCATACGGACTTCGGTAGGCTTCGCGGTGACCGGAACATCAGGGAACACGCGGATCCACACCCGGCCAGCACGCTTCATGTAACGCGTGATGGCACGACGGGCCGCTTCGATCTCGCGTGCGTTGACGCGGTTCGGTTCCTGAGCCTTGAGGCCGAATTCGCCGAAGGCCAGCTCGTAACCGCCCTTGGCCACACCCTTGATGCGTCCCTTGAACTGCTTCCGGAACTTTGTACGCTTTGGCTGCAACATTTTCTTACTTCTCCGAGCTTATCTTTCGCCAGCGTTGATCAAGCGTTTTCGCGTTCGCGGCGACGATCGCCACGTTCACGGCTTGCCGGACCCTGTGCATCGCCTTCCAGCGCACGGCGTTCGGAAGCCATCGGATCGTGCTCCAGGATCTCGCCCTTGAAGATCCAGACCTTGATGCCGCAGATGCCGTAGGCGGTTTCAGCTTCGGCCGTACCGTAGTCGATGTCGGCGCGCAGCGTGTGAAGCGGAACGCGACCTTCGCGGTACCATTCCGTACGGGCGATTTCCGCGCCGCCAAGACGACCGCCGCAGGTGATCTTGATGCCTTCGGCGCCAAGACGCATTGCAGACTGAACAGCGCGCTTCATGGCGCGGCGGAAGGCCACGCGACGCTCGAGCTGCTGGGCGATCGACTGGGCAACCAGCGTCGCATCGACTTCCGGCTTGCGAACCTCGACGATGTTGAGGTGCGTTTCGGAAGACGTCATCTCGGAAAGCTTCTTGCGGAGCTTTTCGATGTCGGCGCCCTTCTTGCCGATGATCAGGCCCGGACGAGCGGAGTGGATCGTCACGCGGCACTTTTTGTGCGGACGCTCGATGACCACCTTGGCGATACCGGCCTGCTTCAACTCGGACATCAGATACGCGCGAATCTTCAGATCCTCGTGCAGCAGCTGGCCGTATTCGGCATTGTCGGCGAACCAGCGGCTATCCCAGGTACGGTTGATGCCGAGGCGGAAGCCGATCGGATTGATTTTCTGGCCCATTATGCGGCCTCCCCTTTTTCCTCGACTTCGCGAACGACGATCGTCAGGTGCGCGAACGGCTTCTCGATACGAGATGCACGGCCGCGACCGCGAGCGTGGAAACGCTTCATGACAATCGACTTGCCGACGTATGCTTCCGATACGATCAGGCTGTCGACGTCGAGGTCATGGTTGTTCTCGGCATTGGCGATTGCGGACTCGAGAGTCTTCTTCACCGTGCCTGCGATGCGCTTGCGGGAGAATTCCAGCTCAGCAAGCGCGCGGTCGACCTTCTTGCCGCGGATCAGGGCGGCAACGAGGTTCAGCTTCTGCGGGCTGACGCGGAGCGTGCGGGCAACGGCTTGCGCCTCGTTGTCCTTCAGCCGGCGTTCGGTCTTTGCCTTCGCCATCGTTACTTCCTCTTCGCCTTCTTGTCCGCGCCGTGACCGTAGTAGGTCCGGGTCGGAGAGAATTCGCCGAACTTGTGGCCGACCATGTCTTCGTTGACCGAGACCGGCACGTGCTTGCTGCCGTTGTAGACACCGAAGGTGAGACCGACGAACTGCGGCAGGATCGTGGAGCGACGGCTCCAGATCTTGATCACTTCACTGCGGCCGCCTTCACGAACCTTCTCAGCCTTCTTGAGAAGATAGCCGTCAACAAACGGGCCTTTCCATACTGAACGAGCCATTCCTGACTACCTCTCTTACTTCTTGCGCTGATGGCGCGAACGCATGATGAACTTGTCGGTCGACTTGTTCGAGCGCGTACGCTTGCCCTTGGTGGGCTTACCCCACGGGGTGACGGGATGACGGCCACCCGAGGTGCGGCCTTCACCACCGCCGTGCGGGTGGTCGACGGGGTTCATGACGACACCGCGGTTATGCGGGGTCTTGCCGCGCCAGCGGGTACGACCAGCCTTGCCGTCGTTGATGTTGCCGTGGTCCGGGTTGGAGACGGCACCAACGGTCGCCAGGCAGGAACCCGGCACCAGGCGCTGCTCGCCCGAGTTCAGGCGCAGGATGGCCATGCCCTGGTCGCGACCGACGAGCTGAACATAGGTACCGGCGGAACGTGCAATCTGCCCGCCCTTGCCCGGCTTCATCTCGACATTGTGGACGATCGAACCGACCGGGATGTACTGCAGCGGCATGGCGTTGCCGGGCTTCACGTCGACAGCCTTGTCGGACGCGATCACCTTGTCGCCGGCAGCGAGACGCTGCGGAGCAAGGATATAAGCCAGCTCACCGTCCTCGTACTTGACGAGGGCGATGAACGCCGTGCGGTTGGGGTCGTATTCCAGACGCTCGACCGTGCCTTCGACGTCGAACTTGCGACGCTTGAAGTCGACCAGGCGGTAGGTACGCTTGTGACCGCCGCCGATGAAGCGGGCGGTGATGCGGCCGAGGTTGTTGCGGCCGCCGCTCTTGGAGAGACCTTCCGTCAGCGCCTTGACCGGCTTGCCCTTGTGGAGACCGGACCGGTCGACGATGACCAGCTGGCGCTGGCTCGGAGACGTCGGGTTGTAGCTTTTCAATGCCATTGTTCTTTACCTCAGAGTCCGGTGGAGACGTCGATGGTCTGGCCTTCGACCAGCGTGACGACGGCCTTCTTCACGTCCTTCTGCTTGCCAATAAAGCCGCGGAACCGCTTTACCTTGCCCTTGCGGACCAGCGTGTTCACGGCCTTGACCTTCACACCGAACAGCGCCTCGACGGCAGCCTTGATTTCCGGCTTGGAAGCATCCTTGGCAACGTTGAAGACGACCTGGTTCTGCTCCGATACCAGTGTCGACTTTTCGGTGATCGCCGGCGAGACGATCACATCATAGTGGCGAAGATCGGTCACTTGAAACGCTCCTCTAGAGCTTCCACCGCAGCCTTGGACAGCACGAGCTTGCCTCGACGCAGGATGTCGTAAACATTGATGCCCTGAACCGGCAGAACATCGACGTTCGGGATGTTCTGGGCGGCGAGCTTGAAGTTGTTGTCGAGTTCGGAGCCACCGATGATCAGCGCATTGGTGAGGCCGAGCGACGCGAACGAACCGACAAGCGCCTTGGTCTTGGCTTCGGCAGCAACCAGATTGTCGATGACGATCAGGTCTTCAGCCTTCAGCTTGGCCGAGAGGGCGTGGCGCAGCGCCAATGCACGAACCTTCTTGGGAAGATCGTGAGCATGGCTGCGGACGACCGGGCCGTGAGCCTTGCCACCGCCACGGAACTGGGGAGCACGAGCGGAGTGGTGACGAGCGCGGCCCGTACCCTTCTGCTTGTACATCTTTGCACCGGTGCGGGAGACTTCCGAACGGTTCTTGATCTTGTGGGTGCCCTGCTGCTTCTTGGCAAGCTGCCAACGAACCATGCGGGCGAGAATGTCTTCACGGGGGTCGAGGCCGAAGATCTCATCCGAAAGGGAGACCTTGCCAGCGTCTTTACCCTCGAGGGTCTTGACGTTGAATTCCATGTGCTTGGCTCCCTTACTTCGCAGCCGACTTGACGGCGTCGCGAACAACGATCCAAGCGCCCTTGGAGCCGGGGACGGCACCCTTGACGAGGATCAGGCCGCGGCCTTCGTCGGTAGAGACAACTTCGAGGTTCTGGGTGGTGACGCGCGTCTGGCCCATGTGACCGGCCATGCGCTTGCCCTTCCAGACGCGGCCCGGATCCTGGTTGGAACCGGTCGAACCATGCGAACGGTGCGAAACGGACACACCGTGCGTGGCCCGCAGACCGCCGAAGTTGTGGCGCTTCATGGCGCCGGCAAAACCCTTACCGATCGAGGTACCAGTTACGTCCACCAGCTGGCCGGCTTCGAAGTGCGAAGCCTTCAGCTCGGTGCCGACATCGATCATGTTGTCTTCGGAAACACGAAACTCGACGAGCTTCGACTTCGGCTCGACTTCGGCGACGGCAAAATGGCCGCGCAGCGCCTTGGTCGTGTTTTTCACCTTGGCCGTGCCGGCACCCAGCTGAACAGCCGTGTAGCCGTTCTTTTCCTTGGTGCGATGAGCAACGACCTGGCAGTTTTCCAGCCGCAATACCGTTACCGGGATATGTTCCCCAGCGTCGTTGTAGACGCGGGTCATTCCCACTTTCTGTGCAATTACACCCGAACGCATCGGTTCAATCCTTCTCACTCAGCTCGAGGCAGCAGCCTCAGAGCTTGATCTCAACATCGACACCAGCGGCGAGATCGAGCTTCATCAGCGCGTCTACCGTCTGCGGTGTCGGATCTACGATGTCGAGGAGGCGCTTGTGCGTGCGCATCTCGAACTGCTCGCGGCTCTTCTTGTCGATGTGGGGGGACCGGTTAACCGTAAACTTCTCGATTCGGGTCGGAAGCGGAACGGGGCCCCGGACACTAGCACCGGTGCGCTTCGCCGTCGACACGATCTCGCGCGTGGAAGCGTCGAGAATACGATGATCGAATGCCTTCAGGCGAATGCGGATATTTTGGCCGTTCATTCGACGTTATCCTTGTTCTTCGTTAGCCACATGCACGCAATACGGCACGGGTTTTTCTTTCACCTAAGGCGGACCACCGGTTTCAAAGATCGAAGGGGACACCGGGGCGCGGGATCCCTTTCCACTCTCCGGGCCGATTGGCCCACCTTATTGTTGATTGCAGTTCCCTGCCCCATTCGAAGCAGGGGCAAATCGCGCTCGCGCGCCATTTGCTACATTTTCATGTCATAAGCAAGTCGCCACCGGCGTCTTGCTTAAAGATTCTGCCACCAAAGGCGCAGAGCAGCCCTGCGCCTTTGGCAAACCATTACTCGATGATCGATGCGACGATGCCGGCGCCGACGGTGCGGCCGCCTTCGCGGATGGCGAAGCGCAGCTTTTCTTCCATCGCGATCGGAACGATCAGCTCGACGTCAACCGTGACGTTGTCGCCAGGCATGACCATTTCCGTGCCTTCCGGAAGCGTCACGATGCCCGTCACGTCCGTCGTGCGGAAGTAGAACTGCGGACGGTAGTTCGTGAAGAACGGCGTATGACGGCCGCCCTCTTCCTTCGTCAGGATGTAGGCTTCTGCCTTGAACTTCTTGTGCGGCTTGACCGAACCCGGCTTGCAGAGAACCTGACCACGCTCGATGCCGTTGCGGTCGACACCGCGAAGCAGCGCGCCGATGTTGTCGCCGGCCTGGCCCTGGTCGAGCAGCTTGCGGAACATCTCGACGCCCGTGCAGGTCGTCTTCGTCGTCGGACGGATGCCGACGATCTCGATTTCCTCACCGACCTTGATGACGCCGCGCTCGACGCGACCCGTGGCAACCGTGCCGCGGCCCGAGATCGAGAACACGTCTTCGACCGGCATCAGGAACGGCTGGTCGATCGGACGCTCAGGCGTCGGGATGTAGGCGTCGACAGCAGCCATCAGCTCGCGGATCGCGTCTTCACCGATCTTCTTGTCCGAATCTTCCAGGGCAGCAAGAGCCGAGCCCTTGACGACCGGAATGTCGTCGCCCGGGAAGTCGTAGGACGACAGGAGTTCGCGCACTTCCAGCTCGACGAGTTCGAGAAGTTCTGCGTCGTCGACCTGGTCGACCTTGTTGAGGAACACGACGATCGCCGGAACGCCAACCTGACGGGCGAGCAGGATGTGCTCGCGGGTCTGCGGCATCGGGCCATCGGCAGCCGAGCAGACCAGGATCGCGCCGTCCATCTGGGCAGCACCGGTGATCATGTTCTTCACGTAGTCGGCGTGGCCGGGGCAGTCGACGTGCGCATAGTGACGGTTGGCCGTCTCGTACTCGACGTGCGCCGTCGAGATGGTGATGCCGCGCGCCTTCTCTTCAGGAGCGGCGTCGATCTGGTCATACGCCTTGAACTCGCCGAAGTACTTCGTGATCGCTGCCGTCAGCGACGTCTTGCCATGGTCAACGTGACCAATCGTGCCGATGTTGACGTGCGGCTTCGTCCGCTCAAACTTGCTCTTTGCCATTTCCGGCTCTCCGTTCTTTAGCCCCTTGCGGGAGAATGTTCTATGGGTTCAGAGGGATACCCCGGTCACTTCTGACCGGAGTACTTTGCCTGGATTTCCGTTGCCACGTTGGACGGGACCGGAGCGTAGTGGTCGAACACCATCGAGTACTGCGCGCGGCCCTGGCTCATGGAGCGCAGGCTGTCGACGTACTTGAACATGTTCGCAAGCGGCACGTGCGCGTTGATGACAATCGCAATGCCGCGCTGTTCCTGGCCCTGGATCTGACCACGACGGGAGTTCAGGTCGCCAATCACGTCGCCGACGTAATCTTCCGGCGTGACAACCTCAACCTTCATCATCGGCTCGAGAAGCTGGGCACCAGCCTTCCTGGCTGCTTCACGGAAGCAGGCACGTGAGGCGATTTCGAAGGCAAGAACCGAGGAGTCGACGTCGTGGAAGGCACCATCGATGAGGGTCGCCTTGACGCCGAGCATCGGGAAGCCAGCCAGCGGACCAGAGGACAGGACGCTCTCGATACCCTTCTGGACACCGGGGATGTATTCCTTCGGAACTGCACCACCGACGATCTTGGATTCGAAGACGAAATCTTCGCCGTCCGGGTTCGGTTCGAAGACGATCTTGACGCGGGCGAACTGGCCGGTACCACCGGACTGCTTCTTGTGCGTGTAGTCTTCTTCCGTCTGGCGTGTGATCGTTTCGCGATACGCAACCTGCGGAGCACCGACGTTGGCTTCTACCTTGAACTCACGACGCATGCGGTCGACGAGAATGTCGAGGTGAAGCTCACCCATGCCGGCGATGATCGTCTGTCCGGATTCCTGGTCGGTCTTGACGCGGAAGGACGGGTCCTCAGCTGCCAGACGGTTGAGCGCGAGGCCCATCTTTTCCTGGTCGCCCTTGGACTTCGGCTCGATCGCGATCTGGATGACCGGCTCGGGGAACTCCATGCGCTCGAGGATAACCGGCTTCAGGGGATCGCAAAGCGTGTCGCCCGTCGTCGTTTCCTTGAGACCAGCCAAGGCAACGATGTCGCCTGCAAAGGCTTCTTCGATGTCTTCACGGCTGTTGGAGTGCATCTGCAGCATGCGGCCGACGCGCTCGCGCTTGTCCTTGACCGTGTTGAGAACCGAAGAGCCCTTCTCGAGCTTGCCGGAGTAGACACGGGTGAAGGTCAGCGAGCCGACGAAGGGGTCGTTCATGATCTTGAACGCCAGCATCGAAAGCGGCTCGGAGTCGTCAGCGTGACGCTCGATCTCAGCTTCGGTCTTGAAGTCGATGCCCTTGATCGCCGGAATGTCGAGCGGCGACGGCAGGTAGTCGACAACCGCGTCGAGGAGCGGCTGAACGCCCTTGTTCTTGAACGCGGTACCGCAGAACATCGGGTGGAACTTCACGTCGATCGTGCCACGGCGAACGAGTGCGCGGATCTTGTCGTTGTCCGGCATGTCGCCGTTCAGGTAGGCTTCCATCGCTTCTTCGTCGATCTCGACAACCGTCTCGATCAGCTTCTCGCGATATTCCTCGGCCTTTTCCTTCATGTCGTCCGGGATCTCGACGACATCCCAGGCAGCGCCCAGGGACTCGTCGCGCCAGACGAGCGCGTTCATCTCGATCAGGTCGACAACGCCCTTGAAGTCGCTTTCAGCGCCGATCGGCAGCTGCATGACAACAGCCGTCGCGCCGAGGCGGGTCTTGATCATCTCGACCGAGCGGTAGAAGTCGGCGCCGGTCTTGTCCATCTTGTTGCAGAAGATCATGCGCGGAACATGATACTTCTCGGCCTGGCGCCAGACGGTCTCCGTCTGCGGCTCTACGCCGGCATTGGCGTCCAGCAGGGCGATCGCACCGTCGAGAACGCGCAGCGAACGCTCGACTTCGATCGTGAAGTCGACGTGGCCGGGGGTGTCGATGATGTTGAAGCGGCGCATCTTGCCGTCGCGACCCTTCCAGAAGGTCGTGGTGGCAGCGGACGTGATCGTGATGCCGCGCTCCTGCTCCTGCTCCATCCAGTCCATGGTGGCTGCGCCATCGTGGACTTCGCCGATCTTGTGCGACTTGCCCGTGTAATACAGGATACGCTCGGTCGTCGTGGTCTTGCCGGCGTCGATATGCGCCATGATACCGAAGTTTCGGTAGTCTTCGATTTTATATTCGCGAGCCATAGGACTGCCTTTCGAAATTCGATCGGATGAAGATTACCAGCGGTAATGCGAGAAGGCGCGGTTGGCGTCGGCCATCTTGTGCGTGTCTTCGCGCTTCTTGACGGCGCTGCCGCGGTTGTTGGCGGCATCCATCAATTCACCCGAGAGGCGATCGATCATCGTGGTTTCGTTGCGCTTGCGGGCTGCGGCGATGAGCCAGCGGATCGCAAGAGCCTGACGGCGCTCCGGCCGAACATCGACCGGAACCTGGTAGGTTGCACCACCGACGCGGCGCGAACGGACTTCGACATGCGGAGCGACGTTGTCGAGAGCCTGGTGGAAGATTGCCAGGGGCTCCTGCTTCGCCTTGTTCTGCACGGAGTCGAACGCACCATAAACAATGCTTTCAGCCACGGACTTCTTGCCGTGGAGCATGATGGCGTTCATGAACTTGGTGACGACCAGATCGCCGAACTTCGGGTCCGGGTTGATCTCACGCTTTTCTGCACTGTGACGTCGGGACATACTTCTCGTCTCTCAAGAGTTGCAGGCGCTTTATCACGCGGAGAACCTCGCGCAGCGCCGAATAGAATGAAATCCGAAGGATTACTTCGGACGCTTGGCACCGTACTTGGAACGGCGCTGCTTGCGGTTCTTGACACCCTGGGTATCGAGGACGCCGCGGATGATGTGGTAGCGAACACCCGGCAAGTCCTTGACGCGGCCGCCGCGGATCATGACCACGGAGTGCTCCTGAAGGTTATGCCCCTCGCCCGGGATATAGCCGATGACTTCGAAGCCATTCGTCAGGCGGATCTTGGCGACCTTACGCAGAGCCGAGTTCGGCTTCTTCGGGGTCGTGGTGTACACGCGGGTGCAAACGCCGCGCTTCTGCGGATTCTCCTGCAGAGCAGGAACCTTGTTGCGCTTTACCTGTGCCTGACGCGGCTTGCGGATCAGCTGGTTTACGGTAGGCATATAACCATCCCTTGCAAAATCTTCTTCCAAGCCCTTTCGGGCCAATCTGATGCCGTCTCCGGCGGCGACACACACATTCATGCGCAAAACGTGGCCCTATCCGAAATCCGGATGGACCACAGAAGGCAGAGGACGCATTCCTCATGCGTCATGCGTGCAGCATTCGTGTCTTCAACGTGCGTCTGGAACCGCGTTTGAGACGTACTCCGGGACGAGTCGTTCCGGACGGACAAGCCTCACGTCGCTTCCGATGGTGGGGCGTTTACTGTTTTAGCCCCTCCCCGTCAAGACCGAGGCGGAAAATAATGGCTTTCAGCCCTTCCAAGCGCCGGTCGACGACATAAAGTTAAGACTTCACCCCGCATTGCGCAAGCGAGTGGGCGCAGTCCACCTTCGATACTTTGCGAAGCCCCGCGATGCGCCTACCATCCAGCCAACGGGGACTCAAGGTGAGTCCCGCCCGACAAGTACCCAACGGAGTTCAGTATGGTGACCGCCCCCGACAACGATAACAATCTGGAAGGACCAATGGTGTTCATCATCATCGGCAAGGCCTATGAGAGCAAAGACATGCAGGGTATTGACCTGCACATCATGCTGCAGGCGCCGGATGACGATTCCGCCGTACGCGAGGCGCTGAACGCCCTGTCGGAAGAGGGTTTCGTGGAAGCAGACCTGGACCAGATCGGCGTGCTGCAGGAAGTGCCGCTCGAAGAGCCGCACGCTTCCGCCTATCAGGGTGCGCTCGAGGGCGAAGTTGCCATTATCCGTTTTGCCCCATGAATCAGGAGCACCCGCCGGCGCGCCGGCGGGTGCTCAACTCATTCAAGCAGCATTTTCCCTTACTGGGAGGACGGGATGATGCTGATTGGCCTCGGGGTTTCGGCCGTCTCGGCCGGAAGGATCGGATAGGTGATTTCCGGAACCCTGCCTGTCAGCGAATTGAGGAACGCCACGATCAGGTCGATTTCCTCATCGGCGAGATTCTCGCCCAGTTGCGATTCACCCATAATCGCGACCGCCTGCTTCAGATCCCATACCTTGCCTGAGTGGAAGTATGGCGCGGTAACGGCGATGTTGCGCAGGGGCGCTGCGCGGAAGACGTAGGAATCGTCCGCCGTTTCCGTGACCATGAAGCGCCCTTGTCGTTCTCCGGGAGAACATCGGCGCCCGGTCTTTCGACCAGACCGAAGGGATAGTAGCCCTCACCACCGACGTTGATGCCGGCATGGCACGCGGTGCAGCCCTTGTCGATGAACAAGGACAGCCCCTGCTTGGCTTCCGTCGTCATCGCATCGTTGTCGCCATTCAGGAAGGCATCGAAGGGTGCAGGCGTGATGAGCGTCGCCTCGAAGGCTTCGATCGCCTTGGCAAAGTTGTCGAAGGTGACCGGATCTTCCTCATCCGGAAAGGCCGCCTTGAACCAAGCGACGTAGTCGGGCATCGACTTCAGCATCGCAATGACGTTGTCCGGCGTGTTGGCCATTTCGACTCCAGCCTGGACCGGCCCCTTGGCCTGGGCCTTGAGATCGTCGGCGCGGCCATCCCAGAACTGGGCGATGTTGAAGACCGCGTTCAGCGCCGTCGGCGAGTTGCGCGGGCCCTTCTGCCAGCCGTGGCCGATCGAGGTCTCAAGGTTATCGTCCCCGCCCGTCGCCAGGTTATGGCACGAGTTGCACGAGAAGACGCCGGATGCCGAGACGCGTGGGTCAAAGAACAGGGCCTTGCCCAACTCGATCTTTTCCGGGGTGATCTTGTTGTCCCTGACCGAAGGAATCGTCGAAGGCAGGGGTTTGAACAGTTCGAGCGCGGTTTCCCTCAGATCTTCGGGAACCGGCTCGGCTGCGATTGCGGCTGTCGCCAGCAAGACGCCAAGGGCGACCGACGACATGAGCTTTTTCATTTGAGTCTCCGTTCTTGAGTGAACATGACTCAATCTAGAAGGCTTCCAAGGTAGCGCCTTGCCATAGGTCAACACTTCAGAGGTCGCTAATGCTCCATCGGCTCCAGAATGCGAAAACGCCCGGATGAACCGGGCGTTTTTTGTTCTTCAAACAGGTGATTACAGCACCGATCACTCGGCGGGCGTGTTCTCGCCCGACAGTTCCTGCAGCATCGGCGTTGCGGCCGAAGCACCCGAGCTCTTGCGGCGCTCCTCGAGGATGAGGTCGTCGCGCGAGGTGGCGATACGGCGGATCTGGGTCATGGTGCCGCCCGTACCGGCCGGGATCAGGCGGCCGACGATGACGTTCTCCTTCAACCCCTGCAGCGTATCGGTCTTTCCGGCGATCGCAGCTTCCGTGAGAACCTTGGTGGTTTCCTGGAAGGATGCGGCCGAGATGAACGACGGCGTCTGCAGCGATGCCTTAGTGATGCCGAGCAGGACAGGTTCGCCCGAGGCCGGCTTCTTGCCTTCCTCGACCAGCTGATCGTTGACGTCGTCCAGTTCAATCCGGTCGACATTGTCACCGACGATATACTGACTGTCGCCTGCATCGGTGATTTCCACCTTCTGCAGCATCTGACGGACGATGACCTCGATGTGCTTGTCGTTGATGACAACGCCCTGCAGTCGGTAGACTTCCTGGATCTCGTTGACGAGGTAGGAAGCCAGAGCTTCCACGCCCTTGATCGCCAGGATGTCGTGCGGCGCAGGATTGCCGTCGAGGATGTAATCACCCTTCTCGATGTAGTCGCCATCCTGAAGGTGGAAGGGCTTGCCCTTCGGGATCAGGTATTCGACCGGCTCGACACCGTCTTCGGCAGGCTCGATCATCACGCGACGCTTGTTCTTGTAGTCGCGGCCTAGGCGGATCGTACCATCGATCTCTGCGATGATGGCGTGATCCTTCGGGCGACGAGCCTCGAACAGTTCGGCAACGCGCGGCAGACCACCGGTGATATCCTTGGTCTTGGCGCTTTCCATCGGAACACGCGCAAGGACGTCACCCTGGCTGACCTTCTGGCCCGGCTCGACGGACAGGATCGCGTCGACCGACAGCATGAAGCGGGCTTCGCCACCACGGGCGAGCTTCATGATGTTGCCGGACGCATCCTTGATGACGATCGCAGGCTTCAGGTCGGTACCGCGCGGCGTCGACCGCCAGTCGATGACCTGACGCTTGGTGATGCCGGTCGATTCGTCGGTCGATTCGGAGACGGAGATCGAATCGACCACGTCTTCGAACTGAACGGTGCCTTCGACTTCCGTCATCATCGGGCGGGTGTAAGGATCCCACTCGGCCAGACGCTGGCCGCGCTTGACCTTGTCGCCATCGTCGACGAACAGCTTGGAGCCATAGGCCACGCGCTGCGAAGAACGCTCAACCCCGCGCTCGTCCAGAATGGTGATGGCCATGTTGCGGCCCATCGCCACCAGAACACCTTCCGAATTGCGGAGGATGTTGCGGTTCTTGATCTGGACGGTGCCCTCGTAGGAGGCTTCGAGGAACGACTGGTCAACAACCGTTGCCGTGCCACCCAAGTGGAACGTACGCATGGTGAGCTGCGTGCCCGGTTCACCGATCGACTGTGCAGCGATGACGCCGACGGCCTCGCCCATGTTGACCGGCGTACCGCGTGCAAGGTCACGGCCGTAGCAGACAGAGCAGACGCCCGTCTGGACTTCGCAAGTCAGCGCCGAACGGATGCGGATCGACTGGATGCCAGCCTTCTCGATCTCGATGACATCGGGCTCGAGGATCATCTTGCCGGCATCGACGATCCGCTCACCCGTGACCGGATGATCGATGTCGTCAAGCGCCGTACGACCGAGGATGCGGGCTCCCAGCGACGCCACGACCTGGCCGGCATCGACGATGGCCGTCATCGTGAGGCCCCTCTCGGTGCCGCAATCGACCATGTTGACGATGCAGTCCTGCGCGACGTCGACGAGACGACGGGTCAGGTAACCGGAGTTCGCCGTCTTCAAGGCGGTGTCTGCGAGACCCTTACGGGCGCCGTGCGTCGAGTTGAAGTACTCGTTCACGGTCAGGCCTTCCTTGAAGTTCGAGATGATCGGCGTCTCGATGATCTCGCCCGACGGCTTGGCCATCAGGCCGCGCATGCCGCCCAGCTGGCGCATCTGGTTCGGAGAACCACGAGCACCCGAGTGCGACATCATGTAGATGGCGTTCATCGGCTTCTGGCGGTTGGTTTCCGGATCGAACTCGACAGCCTTAATGCGGGCCATCATGTCTTCGGCAACCTTCTCGGTCGCCTTGCCCCAGGCGTCGACGACCTTGTTGTACTTCTCGCCCTGAGTGATCAGGCCGTCGTTGTACTGCTGCTCGTATTCCTTCACCAGAGCTTCAGTGTCACCGACGATCTTCACCTTGGTTTCAGGGATGATCATGTCATCCTTGCCGAAGGAGATGCCGGCCTTGCAGGCATTGGTGAAGCCGAGCTGCATGATGCGGTCGCAGAAGATCACCGTGTCCTTCTGGCCGCAGTGACGGTAGACCGTGTCGATCATCTTGGAGATGTTCTTCTTGGTCATTTCCTGGTTGCAGATGTCGAAGGGTACGTTCGGGTTCTTCGGCAGAAGCTCACCGATGATCATGCGGCCAGGGGTCGTCTCGTAGATCTTCGAGACGGGCTTGCCGTTCTCGTCGACCGTCTTGAAGCGGCCCTTGATCTTGGCGTGCAGGGTGACGACCTTGTTCTCCAGAGCGTGATGCAGTTCGCCCATGTCAGAGAAGGCCATGCCTTCGCCCGGCTCGTTCTGGTTCTGGATCGACAGGTAGTAGAGGCCGAGAACCATGTCCTGCGACGGAACGATGATCGGCGCGCCGTTCGCCGGATGCAGGATGTTGTTCGTCGACATCATCAGCACGCGGGCTTCGAGCTGGGCCTCGAGCGACAGCGGCACGTGAACGGCCATCTGGTCACCGTCGAAGTCGGCGTTGAAAGCCGTGCAGACGAGCGGGTGCAGCTGGATTGCCTTGCCTTCGACCAGGATCGGTTCGAAGGCCTGGATGCCCAGGCGGTGCAGCGTCGGTGCGCGGTTCAGGAGGACCGGATGCTCGCGGATGACCTCATCAAGGATATCCCAGACTTCCGG
Organism: Pseudorhizobium banfieldiae; assembly: GCF_000967425.1. NCBI lineage: Bacteria > Pseudomonadati > Pseudomonadota > Alphaproteobacteria > Hyphomicrobiales > Rhizobiaceae > Pseudorhizobium > Pseudorhizobium banfieldiae. The sequence continues at coordinate 1,431,727 of NZ_FO082820.1, read as the reverse complement.
CTTTTCCTTTTCCACCAGCTTCTTGGCCTGCTTGACGGTCGAGGAGTAACCCTTGGCGTCGAGGCGGGCATAGATGAACGGCTTGAAGAGCTCGAGCGCCATCTTCTTCGGCAGGCCGCACTGGTGCAGCTTCAGTTCCGGACCGGTCACGATGACGGAACGGCCGGAGTAGTCGACGCGCTTGCCGAGAAGGTTCTGGCGGAAGCGGCCCTGCTTGCCCTTGAGCATGTCGGAGAGCGACTTCAGCGGACGCTTGTTGGCGCCGGTGATGACGCGGCCACGACGGCCGTTGTCGAACAGCGCGTCCACAGATTCCTGCAGCATGCGCTTTTCGTTGCGGATGATGATGCCCGGAGCGCGCAGTTCGATCAGGCGCTTCAGACGGTTATTACGGTTGATGACGCGACGATAGAGATCGTTCAGGTCAGACGTCGCAAAGCGGCCGCCATCGAGCGGGACCAGCGGACGCAGGTCCGGCGGGATCACCGGCACGACCTTCATGATCATCCATTCCGGACGGTTGCCGGACTCAATGAAGTTCTCGACGATCTTCAGCCGCTTCATCAGCTTCTTCTGCTTCAGATCCGACGTGGTATCGGCAAGCTCGGAGCGCAGATCACCAGCGATCTTGTCGAGGTTCATGGAGGCGAGCATCTCGTAGATTGCCTCGGCACCGATCATGGCGGTGAACTGATCTTCGCCGAACTCGTCGACGGCGATCATGTACTCCTCTTCGGAAAGAAGCTGGTTCTCCTTCAGAGACGTCAGGCCCGGCTCCGTCACGATGTAGTTCTCGAAATAGAGAACGCGCTCGACATCCTTCAGCGTCATGTCGAGCAGCGTCGAGATGCGCGACGGAAGAGACTTCAGGAACCAGATATGGGCAACCGGAGCGGCGAGCTCGATATGGCCCATGCGCTCGCGGCGAACGCGCGACAGCGTGACTTCAACGCCGCACTTTTCGCAGATGATGCCCTTGTACTTCATGCGCTTGTACTTGCCGCACAGGCACTCGTAGTCCTTGATCGGGCCAAAGATGCGGGCGCAGAAGAGGCCGTCACGCTCGGGCTTGAACGTACGGTAGTTGATGGTCTCCGGCTTTTTGATTTCGCCGTAGGACCAGGAGAGAATCTTCTCGGGGCTCGCGATCGAGATACGGATCGAATCGAAGTGCTGTGCCGGCACCTGCGGGTTGAAAAGATTCATGACCTCTTGGTTCATGCCTATCTCCTTACGGGGCAAACGCCCTCAACTTGCGATCATGACCTTCCCAATTCCCGGGACGGAAAGTCTGTCGCTCAAAATGGTCATAGCCGCAGAATGCGGCGAAACTTCCCCTGCCCTTTCAGCTCTGGCCGAACGGGAAGAGAGCGGCGCGCGCCAGCCTGTAGCGCGCGCCCTGTCGGAGATTATTCGGCCGCGTCCGGCAACTGGCCTGCCTCGGCGTCAACCTTCGAGTTTTCAAGCTCGACGGAGAGGCCAAGCGAGCGCATCTCCTTGACGAGAACGTTGAAGCTCTCCGGAATGCCGGCCTCGAAGGTGTCGTCGCCGCGGACGATCGCTTCGTAGACCTTGGTACGACCAGCCACGTCGTCCGACTTCACGGTCAGCATTTCCTGCAGCGTGTAGGCGGCGCCGTAAGCCTCGAGAGCCCAGACCTCCATTTCCCCGAAGCGCTGGCCGCCGAACTGCGCCTTGCCGCCCAGCGGCTGCTGGGTCACGAGCGAGTACGGACCGATCGAACGGGCGTGGATCTTGTCGTCCACGAGGTGGTTCAGCTTGATCATGTACATGTAGCCGACGGTCACCTTGCGGTCGAAGGCCTCACCCGTACGTCCGTCGTAGAGGACGGACTGGCCGGACGAATCGAGGCCTGCCTTGCGCAGCATGTTCGAAACGTCAGCTTCATGCGCACCATCAAAGACCGGAGTGGCGATCGAAACACCGCGCTTGGACTGCTCGGCGAGCCGAACGAGCGAGTCATCGTCGAAGCTTGCGACTTCGTCGTTGGCCACGCTGGCATACACGTCCTTCAGCTCACGCTTCAGGTCGCTGATGTCGTTCGACTTCTTGTATTCCTCGAGCATCTCGCCGATGCGCTTGCCCATGCCGGCGCAAGCCCAGGCGAGGTGCGTCTCGAGGATCTGGCCGACGTTCATGCGCGACGGCACGCCGAGCGGGTTCAGGACGATGTCGACATGCGTACCGTCTTCGAGGAACGGCATGTCCTCGACCGGAACGATGCGCGACACGACGCCCTTGTTGCCGTGACGGCCGGCCATCTTATCGCCCGGCTGGATCTTGCGCTTCACAGCGACAAAGACCTTGACCATCTTCATGACGCCCGGAGGCATTTCGTCACCGCGCTGGACCTTCTCGACCTTGTCCATGAAGCGCTGTTCAAGGCGCGACTTGGATTCATCGTACTGTGCCCGCAGAGCTTCGATCTCGCCCTGGACCTTCTCGTCCTCGACGGCGAACATCCACCACTGCGACCGCGGGTACTCCGAGACGACGTCGTTGCTGAGCTCGACGCCCTTCTTGAAGCCCTTCGGGCCTGCGACCGACTTCTGGCCACGCAGCATGTCGATCAGACGACCGTAGACGTTACGGTCGAGGATCGCCTGCTCGTCGTCGCGGTCCTTGGCGAGCTGCTCGATCTCCTCGCGCTCGATCGCCATGGCGCGTTCGTCCTTCTCGACGCCGTGGCGGTTAAACACACGCACTTCGACGACGGTGCCGAAGGTGCCCGGCGGCATGCGCATGGAGGTGTCGCGGACGTCCGATGCCTTCTCGCCGAAGATGGCGCGCAGAAGCTTTTCTTCCGGCGTCATCGGGCTTTCACCCTTCGGGGTGATCTTGCCAACGAGAATATCGCCCGGCTGCACCTCGGCACCGATGTAGACGATGCCGGCTTCGTCGAGGTTCTTCAGCGCTTCTTCCGATACGTTCGGAATGTCGCGGGTGATTTCTTCCGGACCAAGCTTGGTGTCACGCGCCATCACTTCGAATTCCTCGATGTGGATGGAGGTGAACACGTCGTCGGATACGATGCGCTCGGAGAGCAGGATCGAGTCTTCGTAGTTGTAGCCATTCCAGGGCATGAACGCGACGAGCGCGTTACGGCCGAGGGCCAGATCGCCGAGGTCGGTCGAGGGACCGTCCGCGATGATGTCACCCTTGTTCAGAACGTCACCGACGTCGACCAGCGGGCGCTGGTTGACGCAGGTGTTCTGGTTCGAACGCTGGAACTTCTGCAGGCGATAGATATCGACGCCGGAACGGCCGGCCTCGAGATCTTCCGTGGCGCGAATGACGATACGGGTCGCATCGACCTGGTCGACCACGCCGCCACGACGGGCAGCAATGGCAGCACCGGAGTCACGCGCGACGACCGGTTCCATGCCGGTACCGACGAACGGAGCTTCGGCGCGAACCAGCGGCACGGCCTGACGCTGCATGTTCGAGCCCATGAGGGCGCGGTTGGCGTCGTCGTTTTCCAGGAACGGAATGAGAGCGGCGGCGACCGAGACCAGCTGCTTCGGCGAGACGTCCATCAGGTTGATGGTGTCGCGCGGGGCAAGCATGACTTCACCGGCATGACGGCAGACGACGAATTCCTCGACGAAGGAGCCATCGCTTGTCAGTTCCGCATTCGCCTGGGCAACGTAGTACTTCGCCTCTTCCATGGCCGAGAGGTAAAGCACGTCGTTGGTGACCTTGCCGTCGACGATCTTGCGGTACGGGCTTTCGATGAAGCCGTACTTGTTGACGCGGGCGAAGGTCGCAAGCGAGTTGATCAGACCGATGTTCGGGCCTTCCGGCGTCTCGATCGGGCAGATACGGCCATAGTGGGTCGGGTGAACGTCGCGAACCTCGAAGCCTGCACGCTCACGGGTCAGGCCACCCGGGCCAAGAGCCGAAAGACGGCGCTTGTGGGTAATTTCCGAAAGCGGGTTCACCTGGTCCATGAACGGCGACAGCTGCGAGGAGCCGAAGAATTCGCGGACGGCGGCAGCAGCCGGCTTGGCGTTGATCAGGTCCTGCGGCATGACGGTGTCGATCTCGATCGACGACATGCGCTCCTTGATCGCACGCTCCATGCGGAGCAGGCCGAGACGGTACTGGTTCTCCATCAGCTCGCCGACGGAACGAACACGACGGTTGCCGAGGTTGTCGATGTCGTCGATCTCGCCCTTGCCGTCACGCAGCTCGACCAGCATCTTGACCACGGCCAGGATGTCTTCCTTGCGAAGCGTGCGGACGGTGTCCGGAGCGTCGAGGTCGAGACGCATGTTCATCTTCACGCGGCCAACGGCGGAGAGGTCGTAGCGCTCCGCATCGAAGAACAGCGAGTTGAACATGGCTTCGGCCGATTCCATGGTCGGCGGCTCGCCCGGACGCATGACGCGGTAGATATCGAAGAGCGCTTCCTGACGGTTCTCGTTCTTGTCCGCGACGAGCGTGTTGCGGATATAGGCACCGACGTTGATGTGGTCGATGTCGAGGATCGGGATCTCGGTAAAGCCGAGGGCCATCAAGTCCACCAGGTTGCCCTTGCGTTCGCCGGACTTGGCATCGACTGCCATCTCCAACTCTTCGCCGGCTTCCATGTAAACTTCGCCCGTTTCCGGATTGACGATGTCTTCAGCAACGAAGTTGCCGACGAGGTCTTCGTCGCTGGCGCGGAGGGCCTTCAGACCCTTGTCGGTCAACTGACGAAGGAGGCGCGGCGTGAGCTTCTTGCCGGCTTCCACGACCACTTCGCCGGTGTCGGCGTCGATCATGTCGGACAGAGCCTTGGCGCCCTTCAGCGTCTCGGGCTGGAACGGAATCCGCCAGCCGTCGCCATCACGGACGTAGTCGGACTTCGTGTAGAAGGTCGACAGGATCTCTTCGCCGTCCATGCCGAGCGCCATCAGCAGCGACGTCGCCGGAATCTTGCGGCGGCGGTCGATACGGGCGTAGACGATGTCCTTGGCGTCGAACTCGATGTCGAGCCAGGAGCCACGGTACGGAATCACGCGGGCGGCGAAGAGCAGCTTGCCGGAAGAATGGCTCTTGCCCTTGTCGTGGTCAAAGAACACGCCAGGCGAACGGTGCATCTGCGAGACGATGACGCGCTCGGTGCCATTCACGATGAACGTACCGTTGTCGGTCATGAGCGGCATGTCGCCCATGTACACGGACTGTTCCTTGATGTCCTTGATGGACTTCGCGCCGGTATCCTCGTCGATATCGAAGACGATCAGACGCAGCGTCACCTTCAGCGGCGCGGCATAGGTGAGATCGCGCTGGCGGCACTCCTCGACGTCGAACTTCGGCGGCTCGAATTCATAGGAGACGAATTCCAGCATGGAGGCGCCGGAAAAGTCGGTGATCGGGAACACCGACCGGAAGACTGCGTTCAGACCTTCGTCCGGACGGCCACCTTCTGGCTCTTCCACCATGAGGAACTGATCGTAGGACGCCTTCTGGACCTCGATGAGGTTCGGCATCTCAGTGACTTCGGGGATCTTACCAAAAAACTTGCGTACGCGCCTGCGACCATTGAACGTAAGGGTCTGAGCCATCGTCGCTCCTTCAAAAATGCATCCGGGCCTACAACGGACGGGATTCGCTGGCCAGTCGATCCCGTCAACATGGGTGTCAAACTCGTCCCGCTTTTCGAACTGCCGGCCGGATTGCCGAGCCTTTCGAACGGGGACCATCCTCTTGAGAACCCATTACCCAAAAGCCGTTTCACGGGCTTTTGGGTAATAAGTTCAGGGGAATGAGCGATGGGAGAGGACTGTCGTCCCCTCCCGCCGTATTCCGATATTACTTAACGTCGACCTTGGCGCCGGCGTCCTCAAGCTTCTTCTTGAGGTCAGCAGCTTCAGCCTTGGAAACGCCTTCCTTGACAGCCTTCGGGGCGCCTTCGACGAGGTCCTTGGCTTCCTTGAGGCCGAGGCCGGTGATGCCACGGACTTCCTTGATGACGTTGATCTTGTTGGCGCCGGCATCCGTGAGGATGACGTCGAACTCGGTCTTTTCTTCTTCGGCTGCAGCCGGAGCAGCACCACCGCCAGCAGCAGCAACAGCTACCGGAGCAGCGGCAGAAACGCCCCACTTTTCTTCGAGCATCTTGGACAGCTCAGCAGCTTCCAGGACGGTCAGCGAGGAGAGGTCTTCAACGATCTTTGCGAGATCAGCCATTTTCATATTTCCTTTTGTGTTCGGTTCGAACTGGTTCGATGATTACAGCGAAAAACCGCCTTACGCGGCTTCGTCCTTCTTTGCGTAGGCCCCAAACACGCGAGCAAGCTGAGCTGCCGGTGCCTGAACAACCCCAGCGATACGCGTTGCCGGCGTCTGGATCATGCCCAGCAGCTTTGCGCGCAGCTCGTCCAGCGAAGGCAGGGTCGCAAGCGACTTGACTGCATCGGCGCTGAGCGTGGTTGCTCCCATGGAGCCGCCCAAGACAACGATCTTGTCGTTGGTCTTGGCGAAATCCATGACGACCTTCGGAGCGGTGATGGGATCTTCGCTGTAAGCGATGAGCGTCTGACCCTTGAACAGGTCCGACATCCCTTCCGACTCCGTGCCCTGAAGAGCGATCTTGGCCAGACGGTTCTTCGCGACTTTGACGGTGCCGCCAGCAGCGCGCATCTTCGAACGAAAATCGTTCATCTGCGCAACTGTGACACCAGCATAGTGGGCCACGACAACCGAACCGGAAGCCTTGAAGACTTCGTTCAGCTCCGTGACAAATTCGCGCTTTTCCGCTCTTTCCACTGTCTGTCTCCAGTTGACGGGACCGCAATCCTGCAGGCCCCATCGGTTTGCCTTTGCCCCAAGGGATCTCTCAATCAAGATCCCAAGCGACGCTTGAGGATCCTGTCCCCTCGCACTGTCGCCGAAGCGGCTCCAGGCACAAGGCACACAAGGCTCGAACCGAACATCCAGACGCGATGTCTGCGATGAAATCCGTTCTTACCCGTCTCATGCAGGCAAAGTGATTAAGGACGAACCACCTGCAATCTCGGACAGGAAATCCAGGTTTCCCTGGACATTCCCGGCCCCTAAGGACCGGGAATTCTTTGCCGGAGCCACAAGCGGCTCCGCTTGTTCGTCTTAGGCCGTAACCGTCGACGGATCGATCTTGACGCCCGGACCCATGGTCGAGGAGATCGCCACGCGCTTGACGTAGTTACCCTTGGCGCCGGCGGGCTTTGCCTTCATCACGGCATCAGCGAAAGCCTTGATGTTCTCTTCGAGCGCCTTGGCGTCGAAGGAGGCCTTGCCGATGCCGGCATGGACGATCCCAGCCTTCTCGACACGGAACTCCACGGCGCCGCCCTTGGAAGCCTTGACGGCCCCTGCGACATCCATCGTGACCGTACCGACCTTCGGGTTCGGCATCATGCCGCGCGGGCCGAGCACCTTGCCGAGACGGCCGACGAGCGGCATCATGTCAGGCGTGGCGATGCAGCGATCGAAGTCGATCTTGCCGCCCTGGACGATTTCCAGCAGGTCTTCCGCACCGACGATGTCGGCACCGGCAGCCTTGGCTTCATCAGCCTTGGCGCCACGGGCGAAGACGGCGACGCGCACATCGCGGCCCGTGCCGTTCGGCAGGTTGACCACGCCGCGGACCATCTGGTCGGCGTGACGCGGATCGACGCCGAGGTTCATGGCGATCTCGATGGTTTCGTCGAACTTGGCGACTGCCCGTTCCTTGACGAGGGAAATCGCATCCGACAGCGCGACCAGCTTGGTCGGATCGATGCCTTCGCGGATCTTCTGAATACGCTTTGCGAGCTTAGCCATGATCAAGCCACCACTTCCAGGCCCATGGAGCGGGCGGAGCCCTCGACCATTGCCATTGCGCCTTCGATGTCGGCTGCGTTGAGATCCTTCATCTTGGCTTCGGCGATCGTACGCACCTGGGCCTTGGTGATGGTGCCGGCCTTGCCGCCCTTGCCGGGCGTCTTCGAACCGGACTGGATCTTCGCTTCCTTCTTCAGCCAGTAGGTTACCGGCGGCTGCTTCATCGCGAAGGTGAAGGACTTATCCTGGTAATAGGTGATGACGCACGGAATCGGCATCCCCTTTTCCATTTCCTGCGTGGCGGCATTGAACGCCTTGCAGAATTCCATGATGTTAATGCCACGCTGACCAAGTGCGGGGCCAATCGGCGGGGACGGGTTTGCCGATCCTGCCTTGACCTGCAGCTTGAGCTGGCCTGCAACTTTCTTAGCCATTTCTCTCTGCCTTTCTACTCTGACCGGTGTCCCGGCCAATGACTGCCGGCAAGGCCGGCGGCTGCGGTTGCGTGGTCGGATCGGTTAAGGCCCGGCTTCAGGCCGCCGTCTCCCACGCGGTTCGGAGAGTTGCCCCTCCTTGCGATCAGACCTTCTCGACCTGACCGTATTCCAGTTCAACCGGGGTCGCGCGACCAAAGATCGAAACCTCGACCTTGAGGCGCGAGCGCTCCTCGTCGACATCCTGCACGGTGCCGTTGAACGAGGCGAACGGACCGTCGGATACCCGAACCTGCTCGCCGATCTCGAAGCTGATCGAGGACTTGGGACGCTCGACGCCTTCCTGGACCTGGCCCAGGATGCGCTCGGCCTCGAAATCCGGGATCGGGACCGGCTTCGAATCGGACCCGAGGAAACCCGTCACCTTCGGCGTGTTCTTGATCAGATGGTAGGCTTCGTCGGTCAGGTTCGCCCGCACCAGCACATAGCCGGGGAAGAACTTGCGCTCCGAATCGACCTTGCGGCCGCGACGGACCTCCACCACCTTCTCGGTCGGCACCAGGATCCTTTCGAACAGATGATCAAGGCCCTTTTGGCGCGCCTTGTTCTCGATGTCCTCGGCAACCTTCTTCTCAAAATTCGAATATGCGTGGACGATGTACCAACGCGCCGCCATCTTCATCTCCACAATCAATTGCCGATGTTCAGCACAAGGCCGATCAGCCAGCCGATAAGCTGGTCAGCAGCAAAGAAAAACAGCGCAGCGAATATGACCATCAGTAGGACCATCGCAGTGGAGATCATCGTCTCCCGGCGCGAAGGCCAGGTAATCTTGGAGGCCTCGGAGCGAACCTGCTGCAGAAACTGTACTGGGTTGGTCTTGGAAGCCATCGATGTCCACGCCATTACGGCACGTAAAGCTGATCTCGTTCAGCCCCACGCACCGCGTGTCTGTTTTGCCCTACATAGACTCCCATTCCCGCTTTCACAAGAGGGAATCGATGTCCGATGAAATTCGCCAGCCGCACGACCGACAGCCCCGCCCTTCGACGCCGCCGCGACGGTCCGCGCAGCGGAAGGACTGGCAGGGGCAGCCGGGCTTGAACCGACGACCTGCGGTTTTGGAGACCGCCGCTCTACCAACTGAGCTATACCCCTTGATCATCCCCGCGACGCATCGTGCCGCCGGAACAGGCGGGTTAATATTCAACTTGCGTGGCAATGACAAGCATTATTCGCGGCAAAAAGCCCCTGCCCCGGACTTTCTTCCCTGGCCCGAGGTCACCGCCCGGTGAAGCACCTCGCGCGGCCCGCCCCAACGAAAAAAGCCCCGCCGTTGCTGGCGGGGCTTTCGTATTTCCCGTGAGGGATAAGTCGATTACTCGATGATCGAGGCGACGATGCCGGCGCCGACGGTGCGGCCGCCTTCGCGGATGGCGAAGCGCAGCTTTTCTTCCATCGCGATCGGAACGATCAGCTCGACGTCAACCGTGACGTTGTCGCCCGGCATGACCATTTCCGTGCCTTCCGGAAGCGTCACGATGCCCGTCACATCCGTCGTGCGGAAGTAGAACTGCGGACGGTAGTTCGTGAAGAACGGCGTATGACGGCCGCCCTCTTCCTTCGTCAGGATGTAGGCTTCTGCCTTGAACTTCTTGTGCGGCTTGACCGAACCCGGCTTGCACAGAACCTGAACCACGCTCGATGCCGTTGCGGTCGACACCGCGAAGCAGCGCGCCGATGTTGTCGCCGGCCTGGCCCTGGTCGAGCAGCTTGCGGAACATCTCGACGCCCGTGCAGGTCGTCTTCGTCGTCGGACGGATGCCGACGATCTCGATTTCCTCACCAACCTTGATGACGCCGCGCTCGACGCGACCCGTGGCAACCGGTGCCGCGGCCCGAGATCGAGAACACGTCTTCGACCGGCATCAGGAAGGGCTGGTCGATCGGACGCTCAGGCGTCGGGATGTAGGCGTCGACAGCGGCCATCAGTTCGCGGATCGCGTCTTCGCCGATCTTCTTGTCCGAATCTTCCAGTGCAGCAAGAGCCGAGCCCTTGACGACCGGAATGTCGTCACCCGGGAAGTCGTAGGACGACAGGAGTTCGCGAACTTCCAGCTCGACGAGCTCGAGAAGTTCTGCGTCGTCGACCTGGTCGACCTTGTTGAGGAAGACGACGATCGCCGGAACGCCAACCTGACGGGCGAGCAGGATGTGCTCGCGGGTCTGCGGCATCGGGCCATCGGCAGCCGAGCAGACCAGGATCGCGCCATCCATCTGGGCAGCACCGGTGATCATGTTCTTCACGTAGTCAGCGTGGCCGGGGCAGTCGACGTGCGCATAGTGACGGTTGGCCGTCTCGTACTCGACGTGGGCCGTCGAGATCGTGATGCCGCGCGCCTTCTCTTCAGGAGCGGCGTCGATCTGGTCATACGCCTTGAACTCGCCGAAGTACTTCGTGATCGCTGCCGTCAGCGACGTCTTGCCATGGTCAACGTGACCAATCGTGCCAATGTTGACGTGCGGCTTCGTCCGCTCAAACTTGCTCTTTGCCATTGAATGCTTCCTGTGGACTGATGTGGACCCGGCGCGCGGGTTTGGTGTGGCCGTTTAAGGCTTTCGCTCAAGATGCGCAAGACATAATTGCTTGCGGCCTCGGCTGCGGAGAAGGAGAGCTCACCGTCGCCTGCGCGGGGGTGCTAGGGGCGGGCCGCCAGAACCTTGAAGCCTTCAGCTTCGAACAGGGCGCCCGCCTCGGCTGACTTGAGAAATTCGAGGCAATCGGCCGAAGCCGAACTTCCGCCGTCCTTCAGCAATGCCACTGGATAGACTATGGGCGGATGGGTATGCTCGGGAAAGGTTCCCACCACGGCGACGCCCGGATCCGCCTTCGCGTCGGTCCCGTAGACGATGCCGTAAGGGGCTTCCCCGCGGGAGACATATTGGAGGGCGGCGCGAACATTCTCTGCCCCGGCAACTCTCGATTCGACCACATCCCACACACCCAGCGCCTGCAGGGCAGCCTTGCCATAGCGGCCAGCCGGAACGGCATCCGGCGAAGCCATGGCAAGCCTGCCATCACCGAGGAGGCCCAGAAGGTCGAAGCCTGGAGCGATTGTGACGCTCTCCGCGCCGCTGGCTGCGATCAGAACGATACGGTTGCCGAGAAGATCGGTGCGGCTGCCGTCCTGGATGAGATCCCGTTCCTCAAGATAATCCATCCATTCGGCATCCGCTGAGATGAAGACATCCGCGGGCGCACCTGCTTCGATCTGCTTGGCGAGTGCCGAGGTGGCGGCATAGGAAATGCTGGTCTGGATACCGCTTTTTCGGGTCCACGCTGCGCTCACCGCGTCGAGCGCGTTTTTCATGCTGGCCGCCGCGAAGATGGTAACGCGCTGCTGCGCCGCCGCCGGCGCCGCAGGTGCCAGCTGGAGGGAGAGGATGGATATGAGGACGGCGAGAACACGGCCAACAATCCGCTTAGTCGGCATAAAGCTCCCACCCCTGTTCTTAGACTGTGACGCCGCGCCACCTTATGGGGCATCCACGGCGGACGGAAGGCCTCATCCACCGTCCATCGGCCAAATGCCCACCGCAAGATGCGCCCATAGACCGAGCGCTGCGAGTGCAACGGCGGCCGATATGAGCAGCCTGCCACGGCCACTCCTCACAAGGCGAAATCCGAGCTCGGTCGAGAGCCAGCCGGTGCCCAGAAGGGCCGCCGCCGCCGCGAAGTCTTCCGCGCCCCAGTTCACCTCCGAAGTGAAGCGCATGGCGATCATCGGGACGAGCAGCACCAGAGCCGAGAGGATCAGGAATACCATCCGATACCGGCTTCGATGCCTTTCAGATTGAATATGCTCCTGCATCACGCCCTCCATCCAACGCCAAAGCGTTGGACACTCCTGTGGCAAATCCAAGGAATCGCCGCAAACAAGCAGCAGAAGACATGTGGTCGTACACTGGAACCGTTATCTATGGGGAAGCTGGAGCGGGTAGCGTGCTACCAACTTCCTCCGGAAAGCCCGGAAACGTGGGATTTTCCCACCAATGATTTTCGATTTGTGTCCTGACGCAGGTACTGGTTTGTGTCCTGAAGTTTCGGCCGAGATCGAACCCTGAAACGCAAAAAGACCCCGACGCCGAAGCGCCGGGGCCAAGTCACTCCTTGGGAGGAGCAGGGAACTATTCAGCGACGACGGGCGAGCCGCCGCGCTTCTCGCCACCACCTGTCACCAGGCAGCGCGTTTCACCGGACACCGCATACTGGACGCCCCCTCCTTCTGGAGGCGGGCATCCAAGGCGGGAATCGGAATACGACTTCCACGTCCGCATGGACTCGGTCATCTCAACGACGTTGACGGAGACGCCGATGTAGAAGCCGATCAGGATGAGGATGACCGCTCCGATGGCGATCGACAGCCAGCCCTTGTCGAACTGGAGCCCCTTGGCGGTGAGGTTCGGGCTCGCCTGCATCAGCGCAAAACCGACGGCATGGCATGCGCGGCCGAAGTTGGCAGAGGCAGATCCAATCCAGTCGGGTGGCTGGCCGGCTGCGGCCCACAAGAGACCGTAAGCGCCAGAGAAGACCGACCCGAAGGAGATCAGGAACACGCCATAGATCGCCAGGTGGCTGCCTCTCCCCCTGCCCTCAGGGTCTGAGCTGCGCCATCTCTTCACGACCACCAGGTACGTCTCCGGGGCGTACTCGAGCATTGCCAGGGTGGCGGAAACGAGCAGCATCAGAGCGCATGCGATCGACAGGTAGGGGTTGGTTACGAACGGGGCGAAGATCCAGTAGGCGGCTACGAGGGACAGGGACGCCATGAGCAGATAGTTAGGCTTTTGTTCTTGCGCCACGGTTGGCCTCCAGCATTATCATTGCCTGCGTCATGTTGTTGAGCACCCGGTTGGTCGACTCCGAGACCTGCACATTCTGTCTCACCTCGCCAGCCAGCTCCTTCGTGACTTCCTCCAGCCTCTCCCTCTCAGCGGCAAGGGCGCTCGAAATACGGCTTCTGTTCTTGGCGAGCGTCCGCCCACCGACGAGTTTCTCGAAGAAGGAGGACAAGCTCATTGGTGACGCATCCTCTCCTTGACGAAGTCGAACAGCCTCGACGTCGTTTCGTGGTGGGTTCTAGCGAGCTCGAACATCTTCGCCACATGCTCCCCGGTTGATCGGATCTGCTCAGTGTTGGCGCTGACGATTGCCCGGGTCGAGGCCCCCTCGTCGGCGTACTTGCGCACGTCCTCGAGGTGGTTGGCCTGAGACTGCGTCAACTGCTTCAGAAGAGACTTCGCCCACAGGAACAGGGCGACGATCCCCGCCAATGCCAGCACCAGCAGGGAACCGAGGAGAGGGTCATAGTCGACCAGGGTCTTTGTTGCATGGAGGACAGACGTCTCATCCATCGGTTAGCTCCTTACCGCTGGAGGCTGCCCTCAGCCTACCTTATCGCCTGTGTTCCGAGGAGATCCGGAACCTTACTCATGATGATTTCGCGCAGCGCTTCGGAGTGGACGCCGAGCTTGTCCAGCGCGTCGGGGTTCTTCTCCTCGACGTAGCGCATGGCCTCATCAATAACCGCGCCGGCGACATGCGCCCCTGCCGGGAGACCCGCCCTTACCAGAGCGTACTTCAGGGCGTTCGCTGCCGACTGATGCAAGGCATCCCGCAGCTTCGCCTCAAGCGCAGCCTTCTGGTTTTCGTCGCTCACCTTCAACAGCGCGATGAGCCGGGCACTCAGCCAGGCGACGAGAACCGGCCCCACTGTCGAGATGAGCAGGACAATGACGGGCTGCACGATGGTCCAGATGTCGTACCAGACCGAGGACGGGGAGATGACAGGCTCCGCGTCAACGACCTGAGAGAATGCCGGCCACGCCACGAAGGCAGCGAGAGACAGCACGATGCAGAGAACGGCGATATGAAGGGGGTGACGCATGGTCTCAGTTCCTTGCTGCGGCCCGAGCGCTTCTCGTGGCCTGGATGAAGTCGGCGTAGGCGTTGGCGACGATCAGCGGGAGATCCTCAGCCTTCACACCGTCGGGGTCGTTGCACACCGCAGCGAGGGCGCCGTAGGCAACCTCGACCTTGGCGACGGTGCGGGGCGACCACTCTCCCGCCACGGAGGCAACCACGAAGGCGGCGTAGGTGGCTTGGGAGATCCGGCAGGTGGTGGCCACGTTGTTTTCCAACGAGCCATCCAGTGTGGTGCAAGCGGACAGCGCAAGCGCCGCCGTCGCCACCAGTGCGAGGTTTTTCATGTCGGTGTTCCTTTTGAGCTGAGTCAGCGAGCCAGCGTCGAAAGCTGGTCCTTGCGGACATCGAACGAGGGGCATGCCTTGGATGCGTACTCATTGTGCCCGCTGACCTTGCGGACCGGGAACTTGGCTGCGAGCTGCATGGTGAGCCACAGCAGGGAGGATCGCTGCGCGTCGGTGCGCGTGTCCTTTGCCTTCTGGCCGTCGGCCGCGAGCCCACCGATGTAAGCGATGCCGACGGTGCCGGTATTCCGGCCGCTGACATGGGCGCCGACCTGGCCGATGGGTCTGCCGGCTATGACCCGTCCGTCCCGGTAGACCAGAAAGTGATAGCCGATGTCCGACCATCCGCGCTGCTTGTGCCATGCCCGGACGTCGTCGACCGTGAAGTCTTTCCCCTCCGGCGTGGCCGTGCAGTGGACGATGACTTCCTCGATAACGCGGGACGTGTCGAGGATCCTCACGCTCTTGGCGTTCGGCGGCGGCGCTGGCGAGACAGAGGTGGGCCCCGTCTCTGGTACCGGGGAGACGATCGCCCCCTTCGCTGGCTCCGGCCTGCCTGGCTTCAGCGGTGCCACGGTCTGCTTCAGGGCGGCGAGCGTCTGAGGCCCGACCTTTCCGTCGACAACCAGACCGCTCTTCTCCTGGAAGTGCCTGACTGCCTTGTCCGTCTTGCCGCCGAAATCACCGTCGACCGTCAACTTCGGCTTGGCCGGGGTCTTGTTGAGGAGCGTCTGCACCTCCTCGACTGCCTTGCCCTTCGAGCCGAGCTTGAGAAGCGTTGCCATAGTTCACCTTTGAAAAGAAAAAGCCCCGGCGGTGAGGCACGGGGCTTAATGACAGGGTCGCTGCCCGCCCTGGGTGGAAGGAGGGCGGGCAGCAGATCACGGTCGCTCGTGACCGCTCATTCCCAAAGCTGACGTGTCGGCCTGGGCTGAGGTGCTTGTACGGTAGCGGCCGGCAACTTGATGGTTACGCCGGCGGGCAGGACAACATCGAGAAGGACGAGGTGAGGGTTCAACTCGTAGATCTCTTCGGTGTGCTTGGCGTGAACGCCGAACCTGGCGTAGGCGACAGCGTCGACAGTGTCGCCGTCCATGGTCACGTAGATCGTCGACCCATCCGCAGCCGTGAGGAACCGGTCCTTCATTCGTCTCCGCCCTCCTCTGAGGTTGTGCCGCACTGGAGCGTGTTGGTGTACGGGGATCCGGAGCTGAAGTTGTGCGTCACGGTCCGGATGCGCCACTCCCCATCCACCCGCGTGCGGCATCCGGTGACGTCGGCCCATGCCTCAGCCATCGCGAACGGATCTCCGTCTATGGTGAAGGTCGCCTCCCCTTGCATTCGGGTGAGCTCCTTCGCCTGCGACTCCGCTGCCTCCTTGGCTTCCGCCTCGTTCTGGAAGGCGCTCCGGATCAGGAACTTCGGCCCCTCGAGTCCGGTGGAGACAGAGACAGATGCGCGCTCGTTCTTGTCGCGGTCGTAATAGGTGGCCTCCACCTCGCTGTGCTTCGGCTCGTCCCTCTCGGTCACGCTGTAGTCGAGGAGATTGTACCCCTTGGCCACCCTGATGCGATCGAGTTGCGCGCCGCTGGCGCTTCGCCCTGCCCCCTTGATCGCCACCACCAGGTTCATGGCCTTGACGGTGACGGAGGCGTTGATCTTTCCGCTGATGCGGGTCAGGAACTCAAGGCCGTCTTCTTCGGCCTGCGCCTCATACTGGTTTTCGATCGCCTTCAGCTTGCTGTCCATCTTGAGGGTGAGACCAATGCTCGAGGCCACCTCCTGAAAGATGTCGCCGTAGGTGGGGAAGTCCTTCTTCGGGTACGCCTTCGGCTCGCGCTGCTTGGCGAGGGACTTCGCCGCTACAGACTTGGCATCGACCGAGATCTTCTGCGGCCAGCCGGTGTAGGTGACGCTGTCGACGATGAAGAGACCGAAATCCCTGAGGTTCCCCTCGTAACCGCCGATAGGGTTGAGCACGACGCCGGTGCGCGGTGCTTCGACGCTGCCGTCGATGTCGTCGATCTCCAGCTGCAGCGTGTCGGCCGACAGGCCTTCGCTGTCAGTGATCGTCATCGTGATGCCGACGCCACGGAGATTGTCGGTGACGTCCTTCCCGTCAGCTTTGATGTAGAAGACGGGAGTGGGCATCAGAAACCAAGCCTCAATGACAGACTGAAGTTGATGCCGGCGACCGCCGCCTGGATGGCGAGCGACCGAGCCGGCGATGGGTCTTCACGCATAAGCGACAGGTTGGCGACGACCATGCACGGCGTGCCGTGGGTGTCGAAGATCGTCTCCTCGTCGTCGATCGAGATGGCCGTCCACATCCCGAAGATGTTCATGCCGTTCCCGTTGATGTGAACCAGTGGCAGCGGCGTCAGCGCGTTGACCGCCTGTCTCACCGCTGCCAGCTGGGTCAGGCCGCGCTTGTTGAAGTGATGGGGGTGGAAGGTGGACTCGAGGTTGATCACCTCATTGCCCGGGCCGAGCTTGTGGAGAGGAGGAGTCGCCCCGATAACCGGCTGCGGCTCCACCCGTGGCTGGACGGACCGCCGGATCGTCTCGACCGAATAATTCGGTACCGTGAACCGGTACGGTCCCCATGCCATCAACATCACGTTTCTCCATACTTCATGCCGCCAAAGGCGGTCTGCTCTGCCCTGCCGAGAAGACGATCGAGCTCGTCGATGATGGTCTTGGCGTCGTCCTTCGTAGCCCCACCCTTGAGGTGGAAGTGGTTGGTCATCTGAATGACGCGGCTGCTTCCGCCTCCGCTCCGTCCCGACTGCCAATCCCTGTTGGACGTGATGTGCCCGTCCTGCGTAGGTGTGAAGGGCTCCGGCCCTTCCTCGCCGACCAGGTACGTCAGCCCCTTCTTGACTGGCCCACCCTTGGCTCGAGCCCCATCAATGCCGTTGTCGTTGCTGCCCTGAATGTTCGGCACCGCCACCGGCTCATTCCCACCGGTCACGAAGTTGATCGCATTATCGATGGTGATGCTGCCGATGGCGGCCCGTATCCTGCCAGGGATGCCTCGCACCCAGCCCATGAACTCCTCGAACTTGGCGACGGCGCCGTCCCACAAAGACTGGATCATCTGGAGGCCAGCATCGTAAAGCTGCTGCCCCTCAGCGATGAGGTCGTTCTTCATGCGGACGAAGCCGTCCTTGCTCTCGGCGATGAAGCGGTCGAGTCCGGTATGGAAGTCGGTCACGAGACCGTTCCACCATTCCTCGAAGTTGAACCACCCGCCCTTCATGCGGCTCCAGAGATCCTGGAACTGCTGTATGTTGTGCTCCATCGCCACGACTTCGCTCTCGATGAAGGCGGCGAAGCCCTCCCCGTGCGCCTTACCAGCGGCAGCCGCATCGAACTCGTGGGTCTTGAAGATGCTTCCGAGCAGCTCCTTGGCTTTCTCGATCGCATTCAGCGTCCGCGGCCCCAACGATTCCTGAAGAGCCGGGCCGAAGTTCTTCGCCCATATCATCAGGTTGTCGAAGTTGAGGTAGGCCAGGTACGCAAGGCCACCGGCCACCCACGCCAGCGGGTTGACCACCAGCGCAGCGACGGTCGCGATCCCCGACAGCGCGAAGCCAAGGGGCGCCAGCGCAGCCGTAGCCATGACGGCATAGGTGCCGATCTCGAGAGCTTCAGGGTTGACCTTGGCGAGGTTGTTGAGCGCCGCGGCAAACTTCTCAAGCCCATTCGTAACCGTGTCCAGCACTCCGGAGTCGGCGGCTGCCCGAAGGACACCGAACAAGGCGGAGTCCATACGAGCAACGGCGCCGACGACGCCCTGCATTCGGACGTCGCTCATCGCTTCGCTGAAGCCGCCGGCGTTCTGCCGGATGTTATCGATCCAGCGACCGAGATCATCCGAGAACAGGGACAGCGTTCGGGCGCCTTGGCGAACGTCGAAGATCTTGAAGAAATCCGAGACCGCGATGTTTGCCTTCTGCATGTCCTCGATCAGCCGCTCGACGTCGAGGTTTTCCCCGAAGGAATACATGACTTCGCGCACCGCTTCCGAGATCACCTCGGCAGACATGGTGCTGTTGTCGCCCACCGACTTGGTGATAGCTTCGGTGATCTGCCGGACCTTGACTGCCGTGCTCTCGCTGGTGGCGAGGATCTTGTCGATCTCGGCCGTAGCGCCTCGAGCATCGAGGCCACCCACCTGCAGGGCGTTGACGACGTCGCCTGAGGAGATTTCCTTGGATCGCTCGAGGTAGTCGGCGAGATCGATGTTGTAGTTGGCCAGCGCTGCCGCCGCCATCTTCGTCGGCCGCACCATGCGGGTAAACATCGCACGGATCGAGACGCCGGCTTCAGATGCCTTGATACCCCGGCGAGCCTGGATGACGAACATGGACGCCAGCTGCTCGATGTCGATTCCCAGCGCGGCTGCCGACGGAGCGGCGTACTTGAACGCCTCCGTCATCTGCTCGACGTTGGAGTTCGTGATGTTCGCGGCATAGGCGATCGTGTCGGCCGCCCGCTTGGCGCTTTCCTGCGCCTGCTCCAGCGTCGCCATCGGCATCTGCATGGAGGTCATGACGTTGGTCAGCTTGTCGGCCGCTTCTTCGGTGTCGTAGTTGCCGGCAATGGCGAAGTCGACGGAGGTCGGCAGAATCCCGTGCACCTGTTCGTGCGTCATACCGGCCTGCACCAGCTGGTTATAGGCCTTGGCGATCTCGCCTGCGTTGCGCGGCGACTCCTTGTCGATTGTGGTGACGAGATCCGTGACCGACTGGCGGAACGCCTTGCGGGTCATCTCGGTACCGTCTGCCAAGTTGAACAGATCGCGCTTGCCAAAGCGGCGACCTTCGATTTCGTTGAGGACGTCTTCCATGTCGTAGATGGCGCGTCCTGCCTTGGTAAGGCCGATGGTCATCGCAGCGCTGGCAACTGTCATGTCACCAGCGTTGCGACGCAGGGACCGGCCCGCTGCAGCCACGGCGCGCGCTGGCGCCATAGCTACGGTCCCGGCTGTCTTGATGGCATTATCGACGCCCCTGAGAGCGCCAACGATGCCCCTCGCGGGACCGGATACCTGGTCGACGAGGGTAAGGACGAGTTTAGCTTGTCTGCTTGCCGCCACCGGTCAGGATCCTCTTCAGGTTTTCGATGCTGGTCTGTTGCGTGATCTCGAAGATCTGCACGGCCCTCGGGTACCAGACGTTGACCAGCTCAAAGAACTCCATCTCTAGGAGGTCGCGGTATCCGAAGTGGAGGACGTGGGCGACGACTGCTGCGTACTCGTCCCATTCTCGGAAGTCGGCTCGTCCCCCGCCCGCAACTTCCGTGGAAGAAAATCCCGGATGGCTTCCATGAGGGTGGCATAGTCATCGCCGTCGAGCGCGCGGATGATTGCTTCCGGTGCATCGGAAAGGATTCGGGCGAGGCCGACGTCCTCGTCCTTCGTGCCACCGAGCTGCGCGATCGCCTTGAAGTCCGGGCCTACCGCACGGCGCACCGTGATTTTGTCCCAGGTCTTGCCGTCGTACTCGAGCGGCCATTCGAGGGGCACCTCCCGGGTGCGCTCCTGCTTGCTCGCGAATTTCGGTGCAGCTGGGGCGGATGCTTCCGCCTCAGCCTGCTGTGTCTGGCGAGCTTCCACCCTCGCGAGCTCCTCAGCCGACAAGGCCTTGGTGCGTCCTACGACCGTGTTCATTTCACACTCCTGTTGGGGTTAGCCTCAGCTTGCGTAGCCGAGCGCTGCGTTGACTTCCGAGAGCTGGTTGACGCCGTTGACGATGCGCTTCGGCGGCCAGACCTGGAGTTCGTGGATGACATCGGTGTCGGCCTCGTAGCGGAAATACTTCACGCCATTGACGACGAACTCGATGCCGGACTTCTCACCCCTCTGCCACCGGTCGCGGGTGCCGCCGTTGATGGCGCCCTCGACAATGCAGACGTGAGCCGCGATGCCGCCGTCCTGCTCACGCATGACAGCACCGCGGAAGGTGATGCGGGTGGTCTGGCCAGGTGCCAGGGCCATCTTCTTCATGACCTCGACGTTGTGGCCGGCCATCTTCACGGTGATCTCGAGCGCTTCGATCGCCGCCATGGGCAGCGTTGCGCCGAGATCCTGACCGCCCCCACGGTACTCCTGCGTCATGGGGGTCGGGATGGGGAGCTCCACCTCCTCGGTGTCGATACCGAAGTCGACGCCGTCTACGTACATGGTGAAGCCCTGCAGAATGTGCCGCATGGAAATCTCTCCTTATGGGCTTGAGGATCAGGCGGCGGTCAGAGACGTGCCGGCGATGCGGGAGATCTCGCGGATGGCGTTCTGAGACAGGGTCTCGTAGTAGCCAGTGTTCCGCGAGAACATGAAGGTGATGTGCTCGATCGGAGCCGGCGCCTCAGCATCGTAGGAGATGTAGAGGTGCCCGGAGGCCCACGTCTCCTTCGTGTTGAGGCCGGGATCCAGCCACACCCGGCCGCCAAGGGTGGCGCCCAGGGCTGCCCAGCGGCGCAGCGCCGAGTTCACCGTCTCCGCAATGTCGACCAGCACCTGCACGCTGAAGGGCTTGTCGATGAACGGTTCGGATGCCCGTTCGATGGAGTCGATGATCGTGTCGTGCGCGCGGCGGACGGACCAGAACTGCGCGAGCGGATCCGACGAAGGAACCCGGTTGCCCCACAGCTTGAAGCCGCCGGACGGAGCGCGGACGATGGCCGCCACCGCATTCCGGTTAAGGAGCTGCGACTCCGCGGACGGGTCCATGATCGAGTGCTCGATCGGCCGCGATGCGCCAACGATGCCTTCGATGACATGGTTCGACGGCGAGACCCAAAAGCCCTCGCTGTAGTCGACCCGCGCCTGAAGGCCGGCGACTCGAGCAGATGCCGGCTGCGCCACCGCAGCGCCATCCTTGAAGACCTTCGCCATCGGCTCGACGATCAGGAGGCGGTCGGTGTCGTAGTCCCCGCGATCAGAGATGGCGGCGGACGTGCTTGTCGCTGGGGCGTCTTTGATCACGCCGGCGCGGAACTTGCGGGCCAGAGACAGCGCCTCGACGGTGACCGGGTTGGCCACGCTGCCGAGAGTCGCCGTTGCTGTCGCTTGCGTCGTCGCGCCGCCACCGGTCAGGGTGACCGTCGGTGCGACGGTGTAGCCGAAGCCGGGCTTGGTGATGACGATCTCCGTCACCTTTCCGGTCTCGCTGTTGATGACCGCTTCCGCCTCAGCGCCGCTACCGTCGCCGGTGATCGTCACCGTCGGGACGCTGGTGTAGCCGTCGCCTCCAGACCCACCGACTGCGATGGACGCGACGCCGTCCGCCGGCCGCTGCGAGGTAAAGCCAGGCGCGACGATCAGCTTCGGCGTCAGGCCGTGGTCAGCCTTGGCGGCGCGCAGCGCGTGCATGCCGGTCAGGGTGGCCGAGTTGCCGACGATGTTGCTGATGGTTTCCCAAATGTCCTCGCCTTCCTCGACGCGGACGACGAGCACGGTCTGAGAGACACGGCCCGCCTGGTCGAAGATCCCTTCGATCGCATCGAGCAGCGTGCCAGTCTCGCCAAGCCCGGTCACCGGGCCGTTGCTGCCATACACCGGAACAACCTGGTTAATCGGCCAGAGCGTGTCGCTGGCGTCCGGCGCCGTGCCGATGAGGGCGATGATGCCCGTGTCGATCGTCTCCACCGGGCGGGGTCCGTTGTTGCGCTCGATGGTCTCCACGCCGTGCAGAAAGATGTCGGCCATGTTCAGTTCCTCTCTTGAGCCCGCAGACGCGGGGTGTTGAAAACCGCTTGCGGCGGGCATGAAAAAACCCGCCTCAGTGGGCGGGTTCTGTGTTCGGGTTACTCTCTCTCGAGCAGCTGGTCGGTTCGCGGCTCCCCAAGGACGCCGACGAGGATCGTCCTCCATTCATCCCACAGCGCCGTGTCCGGCCTGAGTGAGACTGCTGAGTTGTAGGACTGGCGGAACCTGACGCTGGCCGCGTTGTATGCCACGTCGACCGCTTCCGCTTCCTCGTCCGTCATCCTCATCCAAGGAGTTTCCTTGTTGATGTAATAGGGAGCCGGAGGAGCAGGAGGAGCAGGTAGGATTTGTCCGCCCTGGAAGATCATGCCGGCAGAGAAGTCGCCCGGTGAGGCCCCATCGATGCCGAGCACGGTCTTATCGCGAGGAACGATCCTAGAGGGATCAACTTCGACATTGATAACTCTGCCCTCCGGGTCGACCACGAGCCAGACCGCATGAGGCGACTTAACAAAGGCCCCCTTTGGCCCTAGCTCCACCAGCTTGCCGATGCCGGCTACCTTTCCCCTTTGCAGATCGTACCAGTCATGGCCGTGCTCATTCCTGAAGAATGCGTAGGCCGCGACGTCGCCCTGATAGGGCGTGAAATGTCCGTAACTTTTGATCTTCATCGCAATCCCCATCATCCGCTAAATGCAACCCAGCCCCGAACCGGGTCATAGGCCTGAAGGTACGCACAGTGGATGTGGCTAAGCTCCCATGGGTTGGCTGTCCCGCCAGCGGTCGTAACCCCGTCCATAACAATCCCGCTGTAGCGATATACATGCGTGCCGCTGCCAAGGGTGACGCTGAAATGACCCGTCTTTCGGAAAGCCAAGTTCGCAACCCGGTCGTTTGCCCACGCGAGCGCACGGTTCTCGATCCGGTCACTCAGGTGACCCAACTGCTGGGTCCATATCCCGCCGCCTGTGTCGATGTAGAAGTGCACCTGCCCGCCCTGGTCCCGGTAGATCAGGCGGCCATTAGCATCGACGTACAGCTCACCCACCTTGACGTTGGGATGATGGAGGCGGACCATCGGGTTGACTTTGGAGATGAGCAGGTTCCCCGTCATCTCGTCGCCAGCTTTCGACACCTTCCCATTCATGGCCGCTGTGTTCGTTGCGGCGAAGTTCGGGTCGTTGTTGATCGCCGCCGCTATCTTCTTCAGCGTGTCGAGCGACGAGCCAACGCCGTCCCTCAGGCTCGAGACGATCGAACTGAGCTGGGCCGCCAGCCCGGTTATGTCACCTACGCCATGCTGGTGGTTGCCGATAGCAGCCGCCGCTGACGACGGCCTCCACCGGCCATCCACCCCTTTGACCAGGACGTAGTTCAGGGCCGCGTCTCCAGCCCCCTCCACGTCCTGAAGGTCGTCGAGCGAGAACGGCTTGTCCTTCGGCATCTTGTCTGCCAAGGCCTGCTCGAGGCCAGTGATGTCCGGGATGCCATGCCCGTGGGTGGAACTAGCTTTCCCACCCAGGGCTGTTTGGAGGGTGAAGAGGATGGCGTCGACCACATCCAATGCGTCCATGAGCCGGTAGAACTCATCGTCCACATCAGCCGAGGTGTCCGGCTTCGGAATGTTGAAATGCTGGGTGTTCGCCATCTTCCTACCTTAGAAAATACCGGCGCCGAGATCGCCGACGATCAGCCGGGCAGCCGGTCCCCCGGTGCCTGTGATCCTCAAGCGAGCGGTGGTGCCGGTAAGGCCCGTCTCTTCATGCTTCCGCTCCACCCAAAGGGGGAACGCAAGCGCTTCTGTTTCATCGAGAGGCAACGTCACCCACGGACCATCGTCGATCGAGTAGTCCATGGTCACCGTGGCGCCGCCCGGCAGGTACGCCTTGTAGTAGGCCGCAATCCTCACCGCCGTCCCCAGGCTGAAGGCCCGGGTGATGTAGGTAAGGCCCGTCGATATCTCCCCGGCCACCAACTCTACAGGAGCGTAGAGGATGGGAGAGAGCTTCGAGGTGCCCGTCAGGACTGCCCGCAGCTCCACCGTCTCCGTCAGGTACTCCGTCAACTGGAGGATCTGGAACGGAAGCAGACGATAGATCGTCCCGTTCGGCCTCTCGACCTCGAAGACGACGCTGCAGCCGGCACCCGGCAATTCGACAGCCGCGCGGACCTGAAGGTCAGAGCAGTCGACGAGATCGTAGGTGCCGAGATCGACGGTCTTGGTGGTGACGGGATAGCGTGCCGCAACGATCCGGAAGGCAAGCGCCTCATCCTGGTGCGCCGTCCACGTCTCCGCATTGACTGAGGAGAAGCGCGGGCCGGTCACATAGGGATGCGACGTCACCCTCTTCTGCTGGTCGGCGTCGAAACCACCCAGCGCCGCGAGCGATACCGAGTGGTCGCTGTCGTCGGTCTTGATGACGAAGGCGTGCCTGCGGTCCGGGGCGGAAGTTACCGGCAGAGTGTACCGGGCTTCCAACCACGTACCGGCCGCGACGCCAGCCATAGGAACCAGAGCTTCAGCGAAGATCTCCAGCGTCGGGTAACCGTTGCTGATGGACACTTGGTCGACCAGCAAGTGGTTCCCTTCATCGCCGACGTGGCAGATGTGGAAGTCAACCCCCACGACCTGGCGCATCTCGGGAACGGCGAACATCTGAGCCTGCGGATCGGAGTTCCCGCCGACACCGTCAGACTGGTTGTTGTTGTTGCCCCACTGCTCGACGAAGCGCTCGACGCGCGGCGCCGTCCAGTTGTTGATCGTCGTGACACGACGCATGACGTCGATGGCGATCGTCCCCTGTCCGGTGAACATGGCTGTCGCCTCTGTCTCCCCTTCGCCGATGGCACGAACGACCTTGCTCCCCGCAGTGACGTTCTCAGGGATCGTGAACGTCCCGGCGATGACGCCGTTCGCATCGGCTGTCTGCGTCCCTGCCGGCTTCACGTCGATCCCGTCGAACGTCAGCGTCTCGAGGATCTCACCCGCTCCAAAACCGGAGATGGTGAAGTCCACTTCGATCTGCCGCAGGAACTGGAGGAGTTCCGACCTTTGATCGACCAGCTGCGTCTCCGTCGTCGACGTCTGCAGCGGGCCGCCGTCGGTGCGGGTGCCTCGGTTGAACTCGAGCGTTTGCGCCGATGTCCAATCGGTGCGGCTCTCCGTCCAGAAGTCTGCCGCAGGCGAGAGCTTCATGGTCCCCGGCAAGGGGATGAAGTTCGCATACGGATTGATCTTCTCACACGCGGTCTTCAGCTCCTGGCTGACGATGACCTCTTCCGTCCAGTCGAGCATGACCGGATCCGCAAGCGGCGCCATGTAGAAGGTCGGCGTGATCGAAAGCTGAAGCATGCCATTGCCGATGGCGCCGGACTGCATCTGCCCCTGATCCCGATAGGTGTCGTCTATGAACGGGTCGACGAACATCCCCTTCTTGGCGACAGGCTCCTTGGCGTCGATGCCGCTTTTCAGCCGCTCGAGCTGCACGAGCCTGTCGATGTCGATGATGCGGTTGAAGTACCGCCACATCTCCGCATACGGCAGGGACCGCACGCCGTCATTGATGACGATCGGGGTCGACATCCAGTTATTGATGACCTGGCACAGCGCCAGAACATCAGCCGGTACCGTTGGCTCTTTCGGGTTCGACCGCGCAGGTATGCCCTTGATGTAGATCGGGGCGCCATCCTGCCGAAGGCCGATGCGGTCGATCCGGGGCAGCTTCTGCGTATAGGAGACGATGATGTCTCCGCCTGTCGCCCCATTCGCGACGGTGATCTCAGAGTCCGTGGCCGACGTCGGGGCAACCGCGTCCCGGTACCGGTAGGTAACCGTGTACGTCGAACCGCTGACCGGCTCCGGGCCACCCGGTGCCCAATCAACCGAGTTATTGACCCGGTTCCAGCTGGTCACCGCGTCGAAAGTCGTAGCCCCCTGCGTAACCGACAGAATCGCAATAACGCTTGTGTCCGGGAGAGCATCAGCGCCGTGCGCGATCGCTCCTCGAGTCACCGTGACCGTCTTCTCCTTCGTCAGGAGGATCGAGTTGATGACGCCGATGGGGGCGAAGTCGACGCTGAAGGTGTAGCTCGCCCCGCCGGGATAGACATGGGTCTCTCCGGGGATTGCCCCCTCTTCCCACACCTCTTCCTCTTCGTACCGGAGCGCTGCGTACCGGGTGCGCTTGAAACCGTTGATGTTGGCCTCGCCCTCCTCGATCGCGAACAGCTGCTTTCCACCGTTCGCCCCCAGGGCGGTCACCCTGTTGCCGGTCACGATGTAGTTGCCGTTCGGTCGGTCGTAGATTGCCAGCTGCTGCATGACCGGCTCGAGCATTGACGGTCCGGTCTGGTCGAGGATGGTGCCGTCCTGAAGGACATACACCGCATAGAACTGGCCTTCGCCCTCATCCCCTTCGAGGGCCCATGCGATCGAGCCCACTTCCCGCGCCGCGCCCGGCTCCCCCTCAGCGAGAGAGCCCTGCACCAGGCCGAGAAGAGACGGATCGTCTTCGTGAGTGACGTAGCTTTTGGTGAGCCGAACGCCGATCTCGACGCGGCCGACCATCGGGACCGACGAAAGGACCGCTTCCTCGACAGGGAAGACGTCGCCGTTGACGTAGATCTTGCCGGAGGTCAGCGTGACCGTACCGGCGGCAACGTCTACAAAGCCATCGGCTCGTTCGATCCTGTCGCCGTCGCTGGCGATCAGGCGCCCCACCCGGGCCGAGCGTTCCCGCTGGATTGTCTGGAGGTCGTTGAGCTCCGCCCCTTGGATGAAGCGGCGCTCGCCATGGAAGACGACGCCCTGCAGTTCCTGTTTGCCGGTGGCGCGGTCATAGGCGAGTGGCAAGCCGCTTTCGTGCTCGTACATGAGAACCTCTCAGGATGGGATGAGCGCCGCCCCGGGTCAGGCGACGCTGTGATTTCAGTCCGTGATCTCCCACTCAAAGCTGACATCGACGCCAGGGTTGACGTCGAGGTAGACCTTGAATGTGCCGCCGGTCACCTCGGCGCGGGGGATCCGCCACTTGGAGGCGGCCCCGAGACTCGTGATCGGCGTGATCTTGATGCTGCCGACCGGCGGGGTGATCTGCAGGAAGTGCGAGATGGTCTGCACGTTCGCCGCAGCGGGGATGACGAACGTCCCCCTGTTCGACGTGGCAAAGCCCTTGTTGCCTCGGATCCTGTTGCCCGTGCCGACCAAGTCGATGTTCTTCGCGATGGCGGCGTTCTTGATGTCGTTGCCTTCTGCCGTCCAATCGCTGGAGTTATTCAGCGTTGCGATGGCCTTCTGCATCACGCCATACGGGTCGGTGATCTTGTTCCGGCGAGCCGATACATCCGTGCACGGGTTGGTGGCGTCGCCAATGCCGCGGATGGCGATCGGCGCGCCCTTGATCTTGTTGTCGTTGGTCGTTCCGTCGCTGGCGCGGGAGATGTTCATCCCGTAGGAGCCATGCCCCTTCATGTTGATCCGGTTGCCGTCCGCCGCGAAGTCGTAAACCGGCTCGTTTTCGCTGCCGATCTGGATGCCTGCGCTTTCGGGCAGCACTTCCTGGTCGAGCTCGATCGTATTCCGGCAGACTGAAACATCTTCGGCGAGGGTCACATTGACCAGCTTGGCGACCTGGTCGGTCGGAGCGCCGTCCAGCGTGATCATGTTCTCGTCCACCATGACCTTCTTGATCAGGTGGCCGACCTTGCCGGTCACGCGGACAGCTTCCAGCCGGCCGTTGGGGTTGTTTACCCTCTTGCCGAAGCCGGAAATCTGGTTCTTCGTGACCATGACCTCGCCGATCCTCTCGGGACCGTCGTAGATCTCGACGACGATTGCGGTCGTATCGGAATGGTCACAGATGTTGCCGATGACGGTCGTCTTGCCGACAGGGCCAGGCACCGCCTGCGTTGTGTTGACGTAGACGCACCGGGCGTAAGTGCTCCGAAGGCGGTTCATGCCGATGACGACGTTGCCGGCGAAATCAGCCTCACCGGACACCGAGACGCAGTCATCGCCGGACTCGATGTCGTTCCCGGTGAAGGTGCCGCCGCGGGATGAGAGCAGCTTGAAGCCGTCTCTGTTGATGCCCTCTGTTCTGACCCGGTTCTCGGTGATCATGAAGTCCCGGCAGCCCCAAATGAGTGCCGCGAACTCCTTGGTGTCCTTGATGCCGATCCCCTCGATCGTGAGGCCGGCAATGTCATGGGCGATCAGGCCATGGTGGCCCTTGATCGGCTCGTCATTCACATAGTTTCCGGTGATGCCGAAGCGGCGGAGTGTGACATCCTCCAGCCCCGTGCCCTCGGAAGAGAGGACGTCGTCGTTGACGGCCGGGTCGAGACTCAGGAAACTGTTGTCGTACCCGTACCCTTCGATCGTGGTCTTGGTCCGGTACTTCACACCTCCCGATAGGTAGTGCTGATGCAGGCGGACCAGCCCGCCCTTGTAAACGGCCTTCTGAACGGGGATCAGATCGTCCGCCGACAGGTCGCCGGCTGCCCCGAAGTCGACGGCATAGTAGGCGCCATCGCGCCGCCGGACATTGAGCTTCACGCCGCCGGAGCTGGTGAAGTCCAGGTCGAACTCCGTCGCATCAGGGGCGACCACGTCGTAGGATGCGCCAAGGCGCGGGACTTCCACCACATCGCCGGGGCCGACGGGCAGCCGCCCAGGGGCGACGCCATAGGAAAACAGCACACCCAGGTTGGCGAAGGACGGCGAGGCAAGAATGCCGACGGACCGCCTCAAGGCGGAAAGGACGGCGTGCGCTTCCCCTGTGACCGTCTCGTTGCCGGCCATCATGTCTTCGAGGTAGGCAGCCAGTGGTCCGTGATTTGCGGCCATGTCAGGCTCCCTTCAGGATGTAGCTATTGTCGGCCTTGGTGATCGGCGAGCCGTCGGCCTTGGTGAGAAAAGCAGGCACGCCTGCCGTCTTGACGGTGCTGCCTATCCGGCCGACCGCCCCGGTAATTCCAATTCCAAGCATGGGTGCCTCCGGTTAGAGGACTGGAGCGATGTGCAGCACGCCGTCGACAAGGTCACGGATCGCTGCGATCCGCTGGCCGGTGGTGATCTGCATGTGGAATTTCTCGCCGGCCTCGAGCGGGATCCCCGTCTCGTCCGTGATCGTCGGCGTGCCCGTCTCGGCCACCGCTGCGACGTACATCTTCTCAGATGCGTGAAGCAGAACCTCGCCGGCGATGATGGGCGAGCTGAGAACGGTGGTGTCGCTCACGGGCATGCTTGATGCAGCGCCGTATGCGCGGGTGCCAACCTTCTTCAGCAAGGCCTCAAGAACATCGGCGAGGAGCTCGTTGGCCAAGTCCTGCTTTTCACCCTTGGCGGGGTCCGGGTTGGGGGTGAATGGCTGCTTTACAAGATCAGCGTCCAAGATCTGAAAGGTAGGCATCAGGAGTCGTCTCCTAGAAGAGGCAGCAGCTGTATGTTCGCCACCGTGTTGAAGGACAGCTTCGGCGTCGGGACCAGCTCCATGACCTCCGCGAGGAGCGGCAGGTACTGGCTGTTCTGCGTCCGGTGGAAGCTGAGTGTCGGAAGGTTCTTCGAGTCGAAGTCGAGGACGAACTTGATGTGGTCCCTGACGGTGCGCCGCAGAGGGATCTCCACTTCTTTTAGCGCTATGGCGTGGCCGCCAACGAGCTCGTCAGGTTCGAGCCAGAGCTTGCCCGGCTTGACACCAGGTGCCCGGCTCGCCCCTACCGTGATCTCGACAGACGCCGCCACGACGTCTTCCGCGTCGCCGAAATCTGTCATGGCGTCGATATAGACCATGCGACCGTCGGTAACGGCGTCGTAGTTCTGGTCGCCCACCGAGTACCTGCCCAAAGCCCGCTTGTTCACCGGGCGGACTGCGCGGCATCGGCGGTGGCCGATAACCTCCCCGTCCTCATCACGGAACGTCACGTAGAGGGTCCGGTTGACGAACCATGCCGCCATCAGGATGCGCCGCTGATTGGTCGGGGTGTCCGCCCATGGGAAGGTGGCTGTCAGCCACGGATACTGCATCAGCACCCACTTGAGGCCTTCCTCCTCCGGCTCGTCGATCCAGTTCCCGATGGCGGTCCCTTCGATCTGCGATAGTGCATGCTCGATCTCAGTAACGCGGCCGAAGGACCACAGCGTCCCGGCCGGCGTGACTGAGATGCCGCTCTCGAAATCGAGCATGCACTCATCCAGCCTCGTGCTATCGGCCTCTGCTGCAGTCACATCGTACTGGTAGACGCCCCGGCGAAGCTGAGATCTCTTAGGGAGAGACAGCCGAGTGACGCCCTCAATCCGCTCGAGGTCCGGGAAGTCGTTAAGTGGCAGGCTGCCGAACCGAAGCTGGGTGCTGTTCCAGTAGGCCCGCCCGTGCCATGCGTCCTCGAGGGTGGCCGTGTACCCAAGCCACCCAAGGCCCTGGTAGACTGAAGCCGGCGTCCCGCGGATGCGCTGCCAGTCTATCCCGCGCCTCCCCACCACGAGCTCATAGGCGTTCGGGATGTATGGCGTCAGTTCCCCAAGGCCGTACTCGTAAACGAGATACGGAAGGACGGAGGGCGGCGGGTTTACCTTCGCCGTCCTGACTGCGTCAGCGCCGGCAGAGAGAGCATCCCAACGCACCGAAAATGCTGCTTCCGACGATTTCTCGAAAAGGCCTGCGTTGGCCGGAAGCAGCGATGCCATCAGAAAGCCCGTCCTCTGTTGTTGAGTGTTATCGTGCCGATCGCGATTGCCTCGGATGGCGGCGCCACGACGTCACCGACGGGCGAGATCGGCACGACCTTGTGGACGCCTCCGATCATCAGCTTGGACGTCCACCAGCTTTGCGTGAGATCCTTGCCTAGCGACTGATGCAGCGCCCACTGAGCCCGTAGGTTCTCCGCCGCTGCATTCCTGACTGCGTCCGATGCGTCAGGGAGGAGCCAGATGTCCGCCTCAAGGTTGACTGTCGTCTGCACGGCCGACGCCACAACGATGGTGTCGTTCACCATCTTCACCGCCGGATCCTGCAGGGCCGCGTCCACAATCGACACGAGCTCCGGCGACGCCACGCCGCCCGGGTCCGTCGAGAAGATTGCGACATGGATCAGCGGGCTGCGACCGACGGTGTAGACGATCGCGTCCTTCACCCTCGTATCAGCCGTCATGGCCACGTACTTGTAGCGAGGCTCGGTACCGCCGGTTGAGCGCCCCTGAATTGCGAGGATGATTCTGGCGACGAACCTGTCGTCCCTTTCGCCCACCAACCTCAGGACGTCATAGAAGGCGCCGAGATTGTCGAGATCTGCGCCCGTGGCGAAGGCGAGAAGCGTCGCCCTCAGCGCTTCATTGATGCGGGCGCGCAGCTTTGTTTCGCGCGCGCTCTCACTCTCGTTGATGATCATGAACGGGTCAGTCTCGAGGAGCTCGAGATTGTAGTCCGGCAGATCTATTTCAGGGTTGGCCAGCTTGACCGCCGCCCATACCGCCTTGAACTCGACCGTCGCCCTGGCGACGTAAACCTCATAGTCGAGCTCCTCGATCGACCTTGGCGGGGGGAGCGTCGAGAGGTCGATGGTTGAGTTTGCCAACGCTCGTTCCTTTCAGGGTTATGTTGGAGCGAGAGCGATCTGCCCATCATTCTCCGTGATAGCGAAGGCGACCTCCGTCAGCTTCGGGTTGCTGTAGTCGCCCAGGTGGCCGTTCTCGAAGAACACCCCGCTGACCAGAAGGAGGAGGCGACCTGGCGTACCAGCGTCGAGGCTGGTCCTCAGGAGAACGAAGCCGGGCTCGCCGTACTCGCGGCCTTCCACCTTCCGCGGCTCAAGCGCCTCGGCCACGCTGACGTAGATGTCGATGATGGTCTCTTCGTTCTGCGGCCTGTCGATCAGGCGCATGAGGCGCCCACCGAACCCACGGCGCTGGACGCGCTCATTGAGCTCGGTGGAGATGATGGTGGAAATGCTCTGGACGCAGTGCGCCCATCCGAGAAGAGGGCGGCCTGTCTGCTTGTCTAGGCCTACCCTCGTCATCAGCGAGTCCTTTCCACCTTCCCGTTGCCGGTCTTCATGTCGAGCGTTGCCGGGTCAGGCTCCGCCTTCCGTTCGGCCTTCGCCTTCTCGGCGGCCTCCTTCTCGATGATCTGCCCGGACTGAACGAGGTACTTGGCCTCGTCGTCGGTCAGCTCGCCGACTGACCGGCCCTTGATGCGGTGGGCCCCGTTGATCCAGCCGGTGACATTGGCGACGTAAGACTTCTTCATGGTGGTTTCCTTTCGTGGCTTCAGGACTCGAAGTCCGGCAGATCCACGGTCTGGCCGGCGAGCTCGTGGGTGCAGTCGTTGAGGAACTGGATCTTCCCGTCGGTGACGAACGAGTGGCAGACGATCCGGCGGGTTTGCACGCCGTTGACCTTCCCGCTCATGATCGCTTCGTGTTCCTCGTCGGTCAGGGGTTCGTGGCCCTGCACCAGTATCGAAGGTCGGAAGGTCGGCCTTTCAGGGTCTCCGTTCCAGGACCATCCGGGGCCATCGCCTTCCCCCACCCGTATCTGGTGCGCGCCGTCACAACCGGGGCACCAGAACATCAGGTGGTTCGTCGTCGGTCTCCGCAGTTTGCGGGAGAGATCTGCCATTTCGATTTACCTCTAGTGCGGCCCGACGGTGTCTGCCCCCCCCGGGACCACGCCGCCATGGACGTGGGTGCTTCCCACGTTGAGGCCGTCATGTTCCTTCACGCCGCCGAACTGCTCGACGCCGTTGCCGGTCACCTTGTAGGAGACGCCGTCGACGTCCACGAAGAGACCCTCTTTAGTGAATTTCAGGGTGGCCCCGCCGACCGAGAAGAAGAAGCCTTCACCCGTGTGAGTGATCACGGCTTCACCGATCGACGTGCGCTCCTCGGCACCCTTGTCGTGCGGCTGCTTGACGTCGTCCGTGTAGCCGCCTGGCATGATGAACGAGCGGCTGATGTCGCCGCCCGGGCAACACAGCACCACTCGCTGGCCAACCGACAGCGGCGTCCACCGGTTGACCTCGCCCGCCTGCTGCAGGGACGGCACCAGGGGAGACAGAACACCGTGGGCGTTGACGATCGCGCGGCCGGTCTCGTGGTCGACCTCGACGACGCTCCCTTCGCGGAAGACGTTGTTGAGCCGCGTCTGCTGGCGGGACACCACCTGCTCGAGTCGCCGTATCCGCTCGATCAGCCGATTGAATGCGGCCATTGCACGGGAGGTCATGTCACCCTCCCGTGTTGAGCGTGAACGTCAGGTTTGCCGGCAGCATCACCTGCGGCCCTACCGGGCGCCCGAGCCTCGCCGATGTATCGCGGCTGTAGCCGAAGGCCTGCATGTAGCGCTCGTTCGGCGTCTTGGTGGCCGGTGAGGTCATTGCTGCCCGGATGTCGATGATCCGGTCGGCATAGTCCGGATGCTGCTCGGCCCTGTCGAGGAAAGCGGCGATCTGCGGCGGGATGGTGCCTTGGATGTTCTCCCGTATCGTCTTCATTTCCAGCGTGATCTGGCGCGCAGCCAGCCGCTGGCCGCCTTCGATCGATGCGCCGCGCCGGCTGATGACGTTCTCGACACCCGGGCAGATGTAGTTGAAGGCGTCGGAGGCCTCTGTCCCCTCGCCCAGCGCGCGGAAGATCTGCGTCTCGAAGATGTCGAGCGACGTCTCGATCTCGCTGTCGGTGAAGGGGCATTCCAGCTTGTAGGGATCCGCGGTGGACTGGTCCTGCGCCGTCTGCACGATCAGGAGCTCGAGCGTCACGGTCATCATCCGCGACTTGTGGCCGGCGGGCGCCTTGCTCCAGTGGTCCTTGTCGTAGTCGGTGTAGACGACGCAGCACGGGAACGCCCGGTCCTTCGCCATGTCCTCGACCGGCTCGATCTTGGAGTCGAAGATGTTGGGCCCGGCCAGCGTGGGCCATGGCGCCGCCATGTAATTGTTGAGAGCGGACACGACAGCGAGCCGCGAAACGAGGCGGTACAAGCTCATGCCTGCGCTCCTATGGTGATCAGCATCAGGACCATCCGGGACAGCCCATCGCGTTGAGACGAGCTCACCTGAAACTCAGGGAGGTCGGGATTGAGCGGGAAGGAGATCAGGTCGCCCTGCTTCGGCTCCCAATCTGCACTCGGCCAGTATTTCCGGTCGATCGACAGCTGCGGGTCTCGTCCAATCTGGAGCGCACGGAGGTCGTTCGCTTCACGGTAGGACTTTCGGACACCCAGCTGGATACCGTACTCGGTGGAGACATAGTCAAAGATCCCTCTCGGCATCGGGCCGGGAACCTCAGCGCCGCCAACCACGACTGTAAGCGGCAGCGCCACCCTGTCAGGATCCGGCCCGGGTCGTCCGTTCGGCGTCCCCTTCATCGGGGTGAACGTGAACGGGATCGCGTTGACGGTATCGACCGCCCTGCTCGTCAGACGGTCAAGGCGGTCGAAAATTGCCATAGGATTGAACCCTTACTTCTCGGTTCGCTTGTCCGACGTTGTGTCGATGCGCTTGGCGGCGTCCTCGAAAACCTTGTCGGTCTTCTCGGTGTCCTTGTCCTTGGCGGCAGGCTTGTCTTCCTCGATCAGGCCGGCCTTCAGGTAGCCCTTCGCCTTGTCCTCGGAGAGGCCATTGACCTCGGCGCCTTCACGGACCGGCTTGCCGTCGATCATGGTGTCGATCTTGGCGCGGTACTTGGTCGTCATTGGCGTGGTTCCTTGTGGGATTGCGGCAGCCGTGTTTCAGGCCGCCGACAGTCGGTTAGAAGTTGTCGTTGAGACGGACCAGGCCAGAGCCCGACGGGTTGGCTGCGGCTGCAGCGGCGACGCCGATCTTGGTATTGTCCGTTGCAACAGTTGTGGCGATGCCGGTCGCATCCATGTAGATGGCGGCACCCATCGTCCACGCCTGAGCCGAGACCTTCGGCAGTTCGTAGACCTCGCCGAGCGCGAGCTCATACTGCTCGCCTTCGGCAGCGCTCGTGGCGGCCACGCCGATGATGAGGCCAACCTGTACGAGCTGGCCACTGACAACGCCGCCGGAGGGGGCGACCGCGGTCAGAACCTTGCCCGGCTGAATGAAATTGCGCATTGGGGATCTCCCGTTTTTCGCGAATTGAAAAGCGCCGGTGGTTAGCCGGCGCTTGGTGGGGTTGGGCCTTCAGCCTGGGCTTACTTGGCGATGCCCGGGTTCTTGTAGGCGAACCGGTAGTCAGTCAGGCCGACGCCGAAATCATGGGCGATCGTGTACTCGACACCTTCGACGTCGAAGCCGATGCGCTCGTTAGTCCGCGGGGTTTCCGCGCCGAGCAGGTGCAGGTAGTGGATGCCGCGGCCCATGGTCGATGCGGCGTCTGCGAACAGGAACCACGCTGCAAGCGTGATCTTGTCGAGGCGATGCTCGTAGACCGGGACCAGGGAGCGGATCGCCTGCGGCACGACATCGCCGATCTGTGTCGGCACGGTGATGCCGGTGATCAGCGTCTGAGCCGCGATCTCAAGGTCAGCGCCGGTGAAGAGATACTTCGGCGTGACATTGATGGACTCGCCATCGAGATCCTTCTGCTGACGGAACGCAAGGCGAGCTGCCTTGAGGGCGTCCATGTCGAGCGTAGAGCCGGCGGCGGCGAGGTTCTTGTGGTCGGCATGGAACAGGCCCTTGCCGTCCTTCAGCTTGGCGTTGTCGATGATGGCGCCCCATACGACGTCGCCTTCGAGCTTCGCTGCTTTCAGACCCCAATTCGCGACGATCTGCATGAAGGCGTTCAGCTGGTCGTTGATCAGCATCTCACGGGTAAACCCGATCTTGCGACCATACGACTGGAGCTTCATGCCCTCTTCCGACTCGCGAACGGTGCCGGCAACGAACTCGCCGTGCTCGTTCTTCAGCTTCAGGTCCGGAGCCGAACCGATGTCGAGCACCTTCGTTTCACGGAAGTCCGACAGGAGCTGCTGGGTCGCGAAGAGCTGGAACGTGTTCTCGTACCGACCGTAGGCATTCAGCAGGGTCTGGCGGGTGATGTCCCCGAGAATGATCGGGAAGTCACTGGTGCTGTGCAGAGCGCGGGATGCCACGTCATGGATGTTGCCACGGGTGCTCTCGCCGCGCATGCGCAGGAGTTCCTTGACAATGTCCATGGTGCCCATCGAACGCCATTCACGCGCGCCGTCTTCTAGATTGTCGACGATGCCGGAGCGATGCAGGATTGCATTGGCCACCATGTTGCGGGTGGTTTCCTGGGCGTCCTGCATTCCGCGAGTCTCCACATGCGGGAAGGTCGGCGACTGGTTCTGGCGGGCGATCATGATGTCGAAGGCCGCACGCCGGAAGTCTTCGACGCTCATGTTGTCGTCAATCGCCCTGCGGACCGTCTCGTCATCGTCCTTGATCCCAGCCGAACGGGCCAATTCCTTGATCTCGTTCTGACGCTTCCGGTCTGCTTCAACGGCTGCACGGGCGATGCGAGCCGCGTCAGCCTCATTGAGGCCTGCGGCCTGCTGCTGCGAGCCGTTGCCGGCCGCGCGGGTCCGGGCTTCTTCGTCGTCAGCTGCGCGGCGAGCGGCGTCCTCAGCATCGGCACGCTTCTTCGCATCTTCCTCGTCCTTGCGGGCCTGCTCGTCCTGCTGATCGAACAAAGCCAGAAGACGCTTGCTCAGAGCTTCGTCCGTCTCGTTCGCATTGCGGGAGAGGCCTACACCAAGGGCCAGAGCGTCGAGCTGTTCACCCTTGTACGTCTTCGCGGCATCGCGCTT
Organism: Pseudorhizobium banfieldiae; assembly: GCF_000967425.1. Taxonomy (NCBI): domain Bacteria; kingdom Pseudomonadati; phylum Pseudomonadota; class Alphaproteobacteria; order Hyphomicrobiales; family Rhizobiaceae; genus Pseudorhizobium; species Pseudorhizobium banfieldiae. The sequence continues at coordinate 1,394,766 of NZ_FO082820.1, read as the reverse complement.
ATTCATCGGTCGTTCCTCGTCTGTTGCAGCCGCGGCTGCGTTGGGTGCTTCCTGCCGGACCAGGACGGTTTGAATGTCGTCGCCCTTGGGCTCGGACCGTGACGTTGCTCCGGAATCTGCCGGTATCGGGACCGCGGAAAACTCCATGGGTTCCCAATCGACTGCCCTCAGGGTCGGCAGCTTTCCGTCCGCCCCTTCGGTTTTCTCGTACCGGTGGATCTTGTAGCCAACCGAGATCGGGAGCGGGTGCCCGTCCCTCAGATCCTGCAGGATCTCCTCGGCTCGCTGCTTCTTTGAAAAGCGGATGCGGGCGTACCCCTTCCCCCCTTCGATGCGGAGAGTGCCTGGCACAACGGTGCCCAACCTCGAGTCCATGGACCAGCGTTCATGGGTGTCGAGGAGAGACATGGCGTTGAAGCGGTCCGTGCGGATCGCCTTCTTGTCCACGACGAGCTCTTCCATGTAGTACCCCTCATCATAGGAGTACCGCTTCACTGCTGCGCCGGTCGTCCAGCAGACTTCGACCGAGCGGTCGTCCTCGTCCAGAGTACCGGCCCGCACCTCGACCTCGCTTCTCAGCGTCATCGGGATCCGGATCTCTTTCTCAAGAGCCTTTCGGATAGCCTCAGGCATTGCCCTCTCCGTTTTCCTTCCCTTCGGCAGAGGGGCCCTGCAGCTGTCCGTTGATGGACACCTTTCGGGGATCGCTGTCGAAGATCAGTTTGCTTTTCGTCTTGTCGACTTCGGTGAACCACTCGTCGAACTCGGCCAGAACCGTTCTCGGGTTTCGGCCCGTCCTCGCGATGACTTCCTGCGGCGTGCGTTTGCCCATCCGCATTTCCAGAAGGTCGGCGCGAGCGTCGTCGAGGCGGGTGATGCTCTCGAACTCCGGCGGGGTCCACTCGGCCTTGACCTCCCAATCGCGGGGGATCTTGCCGGCGTCCTTTGCCGTATCGACAAACCAGGAGTAGATCACATTGAAGTTCGGGATCAGCGTGTGCCACTGCATCCCCTCGACGAAGCCCTTGTACTCCAGAAGCCCCAGCTTGCCGGAGGCGAAATTCGCCTGGCTGTAGTCACCTGTCAGCAACTCGTAGGGCAGAAGCGCGCCGGCCGCGATGTCGCGGTGGCGTGTCCGGATGTAGGCCTCTATCCCCGCCGAGATCGCCGGAGTGTTGAACTTGATGTCCTTGCCGCCGTGCAGGACGCCGAACATCCCAGGCTCCATCCTCTCGAACGGATAGCCATAGACGTCGGTGACCAACGCGCCTTTAGGGTTTCGTTCGCCTACCGGTAGAGATGGCTCCTCCAGCCCGACGTTCGGATCCTCGAGGGGGTTCTCGTCCTCACCGGGAATCACCATTCCCACCATGCAGGACTCGACTTTCTTTCGGATGTTCTCCGCCAGAATGTAGTCTTTCAGATCCTTGAGGTCGGTGAGGACTGAGTGCATCCAAGGCACACCGTGCACTTGGTTCTCGTCCGCCTCGTACAGGTGAATGATTTCTTCGGCCGGCACGAACTTGCTGCCATAGGGACCCACCATGAACACGCTTGACGACGGGTTGTAGGGGAACATCCAATAACCGCGACGACGCCCGATCGCATCGAACTCGACGCCCTGGATGACCTTGTTGCCGGGGTTGGTCCCGACTGCACCGACCTTCCCCCAATCGCATTGATCCGCATTGAGGAGCTCGATCTGGAGGGGTACCGGCAGCCCGTCCTCAGGTCGACGAAGGCGCTTTCTGGCGTAGACCTCGCCGTCCTGCACCATCATCTTCGCCATGATCTTACAGCCGCCATAGAAGTCGGTCTGCATGCCTACGAAGGCGACCTTGATCCATTCATCAAAGAGATCATTGACTTTCTTTGCCTTGTCACCGTCAGCATTGTCTCCAGTGACTTTGGCTCGAGGCGTGATGCCGAAGCCGACCATGTGGTTGGCGTGGACATTTACGATCTTCTTCGCGAGCGGATTATTGCGGACAGCATCGCGCGATCGGTTCCGAAGGGTCTTGCCGCTACGGCCGATTTCAGCGTCCGCGCTAGTCGCCTGAGAGTACCAGTTCGCAGCAAGCCGGCCGACCGATGCACCTTCATACCCGCGTGTCCCTCCTTGTAGGATCTCCATCCGGCGACGATGCGCGGCGCGCTCTGCGCCACGCTTCGGGCTGAAGTAACCGACGGCCCTGTCGATAAGATTTGCCATCAGCGGTACCCCCCACCGAACGTCGTAAGGATGACCCGCCTTTTCGGCCGGATGACAATGCTGCCCTCCAGCTGGTCGATGATCTTCTTCATCTCGACGGCAGAGCGGTAGGTGACGTCCCGTTCCCGGAACCGGACACGAGACGCGCCTGAGAAGTAGGCCTCCTTCAAGTCCTTGAGGAGCGATACCTTCTCCTCAAGGGTCAGCGTTTCGATGACGATCTCGGCCATTACCAGATGCTCTCTCTCTTACCGCCCCACAGGCCGGAGCGTTCGCCCCTCTTTGGAGGTGGCTGGCGCGGCGGCGTCTCTGGATCGGTCTGTTGCGGGGTTTCAGGTCTGGCCGCCCGGCGCGTTGCCGGTGGACCGTCTCGCAGCTTTGCCAGGTTGAGGATCATCGCAGCGGCAGCCTGCATGGCCTCACAGTCGAGGAAGTGGTTGAGCTTGGACTTGGCTACCCACTTGACCTTGCCGCCGGGCGACTTGATCCGGACTTCGGAAACGACCTGCTTGCAGTAGTCCTCGGTAACGTCTTCCGGCACGAACCATGCGCCGGGGGCGTCCTTCTCCCACCGGATCTTCTGCTGCACCCACGACTTGAAATAGTCCGTGTCGAGCCGCAGCAGCTCGAGGCCCTTCTTGTACGTCTTGCCGTTGATGAGCACGTCGATCATGTTGGCCACGATCGGCTTGCGCATGCTGGTTGACGCGCCCTTGGTCGCCCGGACTAGGTTCGGGAACCGGCGCGCGAAGGCATAGACCCGGTGCTCCGGAACCACGAACTTCTTGCCAGGGCGGAAGCCGGAGTCGATCAGCGCTAGGCGGATCGGGATGCCGTCGTAGGTATCCGTCACCACGTTGGCGAGCGTATCCCACACCTCCTGCTCCTCGGTCGGTCCGTAGATCTCGGCCGCTTCGACAAGCCAAGAGGTGCCGCCGGCGCCCCACCCGCGGATGGTGTAGACCAGCCTGTCCTTCTGGACGTCACAGGTGAGCGTCAGGATACGAGCACCTTCAGGGACATCGCCCATCTGGTAGTCGTCTGCGCACTTCTCGACTTCCGTCCAGTCCGGAGCGTTGCCGCCGCCGGGAGTGTAGAGCTCGCCGAAGCCCTGGTTCTTCACCGTCTGGATGTCACCGGGGTTGCCGGACCGGACAGCTTCGACGTAGCGCTGCGCTCTCTCACCCCACGAAACGAAGGGTGAGCACAGGCCGGACACCCAATAGCTGAGGGTGGTTGCTTCAGGCGGAGGACCGTTGACCGTCCCATCGGGGTCGATCGACTGGCCGGGAGCGACGTAGACGCCGCGGTTGTTCATCCACTCCTTCGTCAGCGTCTCGCCGTCGGGCGATGCTTCGTGCTCGTAGATGATGCACCCTTCAGGACAGATGAGGTGCGCAGTGTTCTTTGCCATGATCGGGGTGGATGGCAGCTCCCTCCCCTTGCCGTCTTTCGGCTTGTCCCACCCAAGGCAGGCAAACCGCGGGATGAAGAACGTCCCGCAATGTGGGCACGGCCATGCCCAATGGTACCTGGTGCCGGTGAGCCAGAGCCGCCAGATGGTCGACTTGATCTCGTCCGGGTCGCTGTCGGCCCAAAACTCAAGGCCGCTCTCTGGATCCGTCTCCACCTCAGTCGCCCCCTCACTTGGCGTTGACGTGATGGCGTGCACGAAATCCGCGTAGGTATCGCCGCGGGCGTCGATCAGGCCGACCGGGTTACCCTGGCCCTTCAGCTCCTTCATGAGCTCGTCCGCCTCGTCCGTCAGCGCGAGGCCGAACGGATCCGATTTCATGGCACCGGTGGAGCCGCCGTGCGCCAGACGAAGCGGCACGCCGTTGACCAGCTTGCGCGTCTTTGTCTGCCGGCTCTTGGCGGCCATGCGATCGGCGAGGACAGTCGTCGTCAGGAGCTCGTCGATGCGAGGCTCCCATTGCTCGGTGATGAACCGCTTCGACGGCCCGACATAGAGCGTCGGTACCGGTGCGGTGTCGAGCCGTTCCCCGATGATGTCGAGGAAGGACTCCGATTTCCCTGACTGCGCGGACACCACCATGACGACGCGCTTGTGGGTGCGCCCATGCACGGCCATCGTGAAGGGCACCATGTACGGCGTCTTGTAGGGGTTGCGCGGACCAGGATGGCCAGCTGTTTCGGGATAAACTCGCTCGGCTTTCGCCCACTCAATCGGCGTCGTCCTCGGCCTCGGCGTCAGGATCTTCTCTACCCGAGCGAAGAGCTTCCCGCTTTTTGGCGAAACGATCCGCGAGCCGGAGCCTCTCACTATCGAAGATGTCATTCAACCTTTGCCGCTCCCGCGGCACTCCCGTGATCTGCGCCGGAAGTCCGTTGAGGGACGCAACGAACATACCGGTCACCTCGTCGATGACGCCTAGAGCCTCGTCGAGCTCGATCAGCGTTCGGTCCTTCCGCTCGCGGTTGAGGCGCTCGGTCAGGGCCTTTTCCTTGCGGAGCTCGTCCAGGCTTTCGTTGCCCGTCTTCTTCGTGACGCCCTCCTTGAGGAAGGCGGCATAGGCCTGGAACACAGCGGTCGGATCGAACCGCCCTCTGCCCAGCGATGGGATGGTTCCGTCTTTCACGAGCGATTGAAGCCATCGCGGGGTGACCCCGAGAACGGCGGCCATGCCCTGCGTCGACATCACCACGCCAGCGAGATCGTCGCGGGGCTTCTCAGCCTTCGGCTTCTTTTCGGCCACCGGCTTCTTCGGTGCCGGCTTGCGGGTGGACGACTTTTTCGGCGGCGCCGTCTTTTCCGTCCGGGGTGCCATGTCAGAACCTCATCAGCTTGGTGAGCCTTTTGCCGACGTGCCGCTCGAGCAACGCCGGGCCGTGTCTCAGGAAGACATCCAAGGAATCATCCTTCGGGATCTCCTTCATCAGGGAAGGACCGAACAGCCGGCGGACTTTGCCGTACCTCGTTCCCGAAGGAGCGAAGCGCCCGTCTGCCCCTCGGGGCTGCCCAGGCTTCGAGCCATAAGTCCACAGCGCTTTCGGAGCGCGACTTGACGTCCCGGCGCTCGGTGGCCGCATCGCGAAAAACCCGGTCCCGGTCGCGAACGACCGTTTGAAGACGCGCGGGTTGTTCCACACTCCCGACCTCACTGTCCCTCGGTCAGAAGTTACGCGGCCGGCGTTCATGCGGCGGGCAGCACGACCGCTGCTCTTCACCGACATGAGCCCCTTATACTGCTCGATCTTCGCGCCGCCTTTGACGCCGAAGATCTCGTAGCTGAGTGTCTTCTTGCGGGGGATGCCCCTCGTGCCGGCGACGACATAGCTGCCGTAGTTGCCTGGCTTCAGCGCCATCTGCCGCTGGACCGTCTTCTGGTTGATCGTCTTCATCCGGCGACCGGCGTCGATCACACCACGGTGCAGCTCAGTGCGCCCGCGATCGTTGCTGAGGTGCCTTGCCATGTCCCTCATCCTCAGGACCAGGAACAGGTTGGTGCCGCGCTTCACGATACGCATCGTATTCGCCACCCCTCAAACGAAAGCATTATTCTACAGTTCGCCCCTGCGCGATGGGATCTGCGCAAGATCATTTCTATCCGCCCCGTGGGATCACCCCATTTCGTTGCGCGGTTTCAGCAAATTCATTCCCCGCGCATCGCCACCTTCGCCAGGAATTTTTCGCGAATCCGAACCCTCGAAATGAAAAGCCCGGAACCGCTCAAATACTGCGCTGCCGCCGACCCGCGGTGGGCCGCCCCCCTTCCGGAAGAACCTACCCGTGGGGCCTCTCAACGCCTTGATTTGCAAGGCTTTTCACGCTCTTTCGCTTTGAATGACGCTGGAACGCCTTGTCCGGCATGGTCCGGCATGGGTGGCAATGGCCATCAGGTAGCCAGCTGGCCAGCGGCAAGGCGTGGCGAAAGGTCTAGCCGGGGATGGCCAGTCGCAAGCGGCACGCCTTCAGGTGAGCAGGTGAGGGGATGAAGCGTCGCGGCGTCTAGGCGCAATCCGACGTTCTGGAATGCTGTGTGACTCGTTCCGTTGTTCCACGCAATAGCCAGCTGTCACGCCTTCCCCTCTCTCCTCTCCTCTCCCTCTCTCCCTTTGCGGGGATTGGTGGCGGTTGTTCTGGGGCGAGTGCACTGGAGAATCGCCACCGGTTTTCTCCGGCAATGGGTGGCCAGTTTGGCCAGCATGGCAGGGAGTTAGCCAGGCATTGAGCCAGGCACTAAGCCGGGGACAAGCTCAGAGGCAAAAGCAAACGCCTTTTATCGTTTGTTTTCAGCGAATTAGGCTATCCGATTTGCCCGATTTTCTGGCCTGTTTTTGGCCAGCTGTAATGAGCTGAGACGACGCAAAGGCGATACGATTTGAATTTTTTATTTGCTGCAATTTCAATGCGATAACGGGCCAAACGGTATTTTCTGTATTTTTCCGGTTGTTTTCAATTCGTATCGTATTATCTTGCTCACAACGAAACGCGAATGTTTCGGGCTTTGGACGGTTCCGGCTTCGTCGGTTTCGTCGGTTCTTTGAAAACAAGATGACGGTTTTCCGCCCTAGCCTTCTAGGTGCACTGGTTTCGTGACTTGCTTTGCAAGTGTGGAGACAAGGGATTGAAGAGGCAAAGGGAGCAACGGAAAGCGCGGTTACGAAGAGGGCAACCGTGAGGTGATTCGGCATGACAAAGCCGGATTGCAGCACATAGGGAAGGACGCGCGACAGGGAGCGGACAACAAATCACCTGTATCGGGGAAGGTTCCGGCTAAAGCGATCCAATGCGAGACTGCAAAGTTGAGTGTGTTGGGCAATCGTTGGTGGGAGAACTGGCAAAGCATGTAACCATGCACTGAGGGAGCAACGGACTTGCTTCATAGGAATAGCCAGAAGCACGACAGCGGCGAAAATGCCGTAGGTGGCGGAAAGATACTCGGCAAAGCCTCATTGGCTTCAGTGCTGCAAACCTCAACCGATACAGGCATGGTCAATCCAAGCGATTGAAAACCGAAAAATTCGACAAGTTTCTAAGGCCACCGGACTCCCTCTGGTGGCCTTTTCACGTTTCCAGCTGCAAAGCCTCTTTTGGCTTTTCAGGTGCAAACGGCACTAACCCGGCAATCATGCCAACGATGGAGATTAAGATCATGACCAAGTTTGTTGTTCTCACCGGTTCCAAGCTCAACAACGCAATCAAGGGCTTTGTGAAGGCCGCCGCGACGTTCACGGAAAAGGAGCACCAGCTGGCCTATTCGGCATTGAACCATGTCGAGCTGCACAATGATCCGAAGTACCTGAACGCGCTTTACGCTGTCACTCCGGCGAACTATCGCCGCGGACTGGTTTCGTGGTCGACCGCTTTCGGCAAGGTCAAGTTTGACGACAAGGCGCGCGTTTTCGAGTTTGCCAAGGGCAAGAAATCCGACATGGCGCAAGCGATGGAAATCGCACCGGCGAACTACGAAAAGGCCACGAAGGGCAAGCCAGCGGCTGCATTCGACGAGGTCAAGTACCTCGAGTCCGTCGTCAAGAAACTGGAGGAGAATGGCGGTTCGCCGCGCGTTCTGCAGGCTGTCAAGGGCGCCTTGACGCTGGCGAAGACTCCGATCGTCGCTGCACCTGCCAAGGCTCCGAAGGCCGCACCGGCCGCCAAGACGGAGGAGATCCAGAAGGCCGCCTGAAAGCATCTGCGGCTCATAAGATGACCGCCGGAGGTGGGGACATGGTTCCCCACCTTTGCGCGTTCCTACGTGAGGGCCAGGCACTGGCCTTGACGCGGCAACGCGCCGGAACCCGCAACTATGCGACACAAGGAGACCTGCAATGAGACCGCAAAGGCCGGAGTCCGTCCTTCGCCCGGACGCACCACCACCGTTCCGCCATCCGTATTTCGCGACGCATCGCGACGAACAGGCCGATGCTTTCCGCGACGAGGTGGGGGCTATGATCCTTCGTGACGACGCCTTCCGCGCTCGCCTATCCCGCGCTCGCATTCTGGAGGCAGTCCATTGATCCGGTTCCTCAACGTGTCCACCATGAGGGTGGGCGGCATCCGCTTCCTGAAAATCGGCCGCCTGACGTTCTCGTTCTGCGTATCGTCGAGCTATCGGCCGGTCGGGCAGCGCCCGGTTCGCCAGATCCACCGCACCGTGCCGGGCGCTGCCATCCGCTTCGTGCAGTATGCGGGAGCGCTTGCGCTCCTGCTGCCCTCTCCCGCGCTCGCCTATCCGGACACCGTCCTGATCGGCATCGGCTGCCAAGGCCAGCAAGGCGAGATCTACCGCCTGCACGAGGACGAGTTCCCGCAGTGCCAGGCTATCGCCCCGATCGACGTCGACCTCGTCCCCGCTTGCCCGCTTGCGGACCTGCTGCCCACCGATGGCAACATCGAGGCTTGCACCGGCCGCCCGTGGCACGAGTAGCCGTCACCACCCCCGCAATCATGCGAACCTGAGGAGATCCCCGTGAAAAAGCCCATCCCCTACACCTACGTGGTCGCGCGCCGTCGCCGCCGCACCGGCAATCGCTGGTGCTTGGCGGTGATGCTGCCCGGCGGCCTTGCCTCGACGCTGGACACATTCGCCAGCCGCAAGCGCGCCATCTCGACCGCAAAGCTGCTCGCCTATGGCGGCGGCCATGTCGAGGTGCGCCCGTGAAGCCGCGCCGCCGCACCATCCGCGTCGAGCCCATCGTGAGGCCGCGCATGTCCGACCTGCTTGACTCCGGCTTCGTCTGGAGCGTCGCAATCGTCGCGCTCATCCTCGCCATGTGGGTGGCCGCCTATCGTTGGGCGGAATATCTGCGCGTCCTCGAAGCCGCCGCGCGGGTCTAGCCGTAATCCACCGCCCCGATCCACCTCGCACGGAGATCCGCCATGCGCGGGGAACCTAAAGCCCCGCACCAATACCACCGGCTGGACCTATAGCGCGATCCGTTCCAGCCCTCGCACCCGGACGCGCAACCCCTTCCCGCAATCATGCACAAGGAGAGACCATGACCACGCCCTCGAAATCAGACCGCGACGACTTCGCCGCTTTCTGCCGCAACGCGACCACCGCGCAGCTTTCCGAGATCATCCGCCGCGAAACCATTGCCGGACGCGACGAGTACGCCGCGGTTGCCCGCGAGGAACTCAACCGGAGGATGGGCTGATGGCCGTCACTGTCACCGTCACCGTCCGCAACGACAACCCGGACACGATCTGGAACAAGCTGGCCGCACGCCTTGGCCGCGAGCCCACCAGCGCTGAAGCTCGCGACGAGGTATTCCGCATCCTCAGGGAGGCACGCAATGGCTGACCTCATGCGCCCGATCGTCAACCTCAACGGCACCAGCCGCGACGCCCTCGTGGAGGCGCGCATTGCCGTCCGGCAGGATCTTCGCTCCGTCATGACCTCGCTCGGCGAGACGGCACCCAATGGCCGCGACTACATCGGCGAGCCTGACGCATACCAGCGCGACCTGGCCGTCTATCGCAGCCGCTTCGCCATCATCGACGCCCTCTACAACCAGCTCGGCGACGAAGCCCTCGCAATTCAGGGAGACTGACATGAACGCCGCACGCGCAGCACTCACCCGCGCCGTCAACCGCGCCATTGCGGGAGGTGCCCCCGTCTACGTCAACCAGCCTGCCCTCGCGCTTGTGCCCGAGATGGGCGACGTCGAGGACGAGCAGACCGAGTTTTCCTTCGACGGACTGTCCGACCGCGCCAAGGAAAAGGCGCGCGACGACTATCGCGCCACGGGCATCGACTACGACTGGTGGGACTCGATCTATGAAGACGCCGACACCATCGCCGCCATGATGGGCATCCAGATCAAGCGCAAGCACCACACGCTTGCCAGCGGTGCCATCATCAGCGGTCCGCAGATCTGGTTCTCCGGCTTTTCCTGCCAAGGGGATGGCGCGTGCTTCGAGGGCAACTGGTACCCGGTCAAGGATCCTATCGGCTCCCTGACCGCCGTCATGGAGCACGCCCCGCTCGACACGAAATTGCACGAGATCGCGCTGGACCTGGCCGACTTCTCCGAGCGATGCCTGGGGCTCATCCCGGATCTATCCGTGCACGTCGAGCACTCCGGCAGCTACTACCACTCAGGCTGCACTCGCATCGAGGTCTATCGCGACGACGATGACCGCGACTTTAGCGGACTGCAGGCCATGGTATGGAGAGCTATGCTCGTAAAGCACCGCCTCCTCCGCCTTGAGTTTGAATCCGAGGTCAAGGCCACCCTCCGCGCCTTCATGGACTGGATCTATGAGCAGCTCCGGCAGGAGGACGAATACCTCATGTCCAATGAGGCGGTCGACGAAGCCCTCGCCGACTACACCTTCGACGAGGAAGGGGAGATCGTCGGATGAACCCGGACCGCCTCCGCCACCTGTTTGGCAATATCACCCCGGACAACCTCGCTCCTGACGCCTACATCGACTGGACCGTCTACGACTCCAAGCCCAAGGGCATGCGCCGTTGGTGGCGGCTTTCCTACGACGTCCAGCACCGGACTTTCTACGCCACGCTCTATCGCGCGGACGATAACGAGGCGTCCTTCGACCACGAGGTTCCGCTTCCGCACAAGCTGGTAGACTTCCTCGTATCCCTCCTCCCGCCGGAGGAGATCGCAAGGGCAACCCGCGCCTCGCTTGTTGCCTGACTTCTCCCCACGCATCCGTGCGTGTAGGATCGCCCTCGCATCCAGAAGGAAACCCTATGAAGCTGAGACCCCTGATCCTGTTCATCGCGCTTGCGGAATGTGTCGCAGCTCTCGCGCTTCGCCGCATGGGACTCGAGTACGTCGACCTCCTCATCGGCGCGGCCATCACCGTCCTGATTGCGGAGCTGCTACGCCCCGCCTGACTCTACCGACTTCACCCCGCCAATCATGGCACCCAACGGAGACTGACATGAACGCTATGACTCCCATTGCACCCGCCGCCACCGCTTCCCTGTCCACCCGGGCAATGCTGGTGAGCCTGTCCATCTCGCAATGGTCCGGCCGCCGCCTCGACCGCGAGATCACCGACGAGGTGAACCAGCAGCACAACGCCGCGGCCGACGCCGGACGCTACAATAAGCTGCTCCTGCCCAAGGAAGCGCTCGAGCCGATCGTCAAGATCGTCAGCGCCACGCGCACCGACTTCCTCACGCGCACCCTGCCGTGGATGGACAACGGCAGCCGCATCATGGCAGCCGAGGCCTACCTCGCCCACATGGGCTGGATCCGCCAGCAGAAGGTGAAGTTCGATGACGCGGTCAACGACTTCCTCGCCAAGTATCCGGGCTATGTGAATGATGCTCGAGTCCGCCTCAATGGCATGTTCAAGGACGAGGATTACCCGGACGTCGACACGCTGCGCGCCAAGTTCTCGCTCGACTGCAAGGTGATGCCGGTCCCCTCCTCCTCCGACTTCCGCGTCGACATGAGCGAGGCGCAAGCATCCATCATCCGCGCCGACATCGAGGAGCAGCTGACCAAGGCGACCACCGCCGCCGTGCAGGACGTCTACAAGCGCGTCGCCGACGTCGCCGGCCGCATGGTCGAACGGCTGAATGCCTACAAGCCCGCCAAGGGCAAGGGCGACAAGGCCGAGGGCATCTTCCGGGACTCGCTGGTCGAGAACGTCCGCGACCTGATCAAGATCCTGCCCGCCCTCAACATCACCGGCGACCCGAAGCTCGCCGCCATGGCCGAGCAGCTGAAACCGCTGGCCGAATACGATGCGTCCGTCCTTCGCGAAGACGAGGGCAAGCGCCGCGACGTGGCCGCCGAGGCACAGTCGATCCTCGACACCGTCTCCGGCTTCCTCGCCTGATCCCAATCCTGCCTGGCCCGCACTGCCGGGCAGGGTTTCACCCTGAGGACCAACAGCGAACGGAGGTCGACATGAAGTAATCCCTTATTCCGCCGCACACACGAGGGGGGCGCTCATCATCCAGGTGGCGTCCCCTTTCTCTCGCAATCATGCACCACAGGAGAACGACATGCCCTCCCCCTCCATCGTGACACTCAGTTGCGGATGTTTTTTCCGTGGTCGCGAGTTCGTCCAAGACCCCAAGTGTGACGAGCACCCCATCCTTGGCGATGAAGATGACGAGGATGAGTGGTCCTGCGAAAACTGTGGCGAGACTGCCATGGACGGAGGCGACCGCTGCATCACTTGCGGGTGCGAGATAGTCGAGACTGCTTGCTGCGACGCTTGCGGCCGCACGTTCGCGCTCGATGAGCTAGACGCCAAGCCGACCATCAACAGCCGGCTACGCCGCACTAGGCAGCGAGAGGGCCAGCTGATGATGCTCTATCGTGCAGCTGCTCGCGGCTACGATTTCGATAGGCTGGAATGCCGCCAGTGCTACGGCCCCGGCTACCTCGCCATCCCCTAAACTTTCACCCCAGCAATCATGCACGACAGGAGAATGAAATGGGCAAGCTGACACAGCCGCCTCCTCCGCAAACTCGAATGCTCATCATCCCGGTGCTCGGCGCAACCGAGGAACGGCTCGTCACCATCGCCGGCAAGTCCTCCAATTACGAGGCGCTGAAGCGCGCGATGGCCGGAGTTTTCGACGAGCCTTTCGAGCATGTGGCCGTGCTCTTTGAGGGCAACCGTAGGGATATGTTCGTCGGCGAGACGTCGAGCATCAACGGTCGACACATCCGCAACATCAGGGGCACCGCGATCTACCGCAACAATGCGCTGACCCGCGAGCCCGGGCTTGATCCTGAGTCCATCCCGGCCATCTCCGGCCCGGTCGTTCTCTTCCCTGACCGCATCGTCTGGACGTGACCCATGAAGGGCGCGCTCTACGGTCCCTACGCCCGGCAGATCACCGGCACCAAGCTGAAGTTCTGGTTCGCCTTTGACGAGGAAGAGACCGGCCTCACCCACCGCTACGAGGTGCACGTCGACACTTTCGAGAAGCGGGTCAAGGCACGTCACCGTCCGGTCTATCCCGGTCGGGTGCCCACCCACTCCAGCAACTTCAACGACTACCTGATACCGTCCAATTTCGACGAATATCCGAACCTCGCTTTTCCCCGCTTCCCCCGGGACAAGCTCGCTCTTGCAGCGCAGACGTTGCTTTCCCCTGCCGACTTCGCCGACCTCACAAGGGTGCGGCTACTCGGCCAGCTACCAACCCCGCCACGCATGGCACACCAAGGAGACAAGACATGCACATCGGCACAGCTGTTCTGAACCTTCAGGATTATCTCGACGGCAACACACCGGCTTTCCTGTGGGGACCGCCCGGCATCGGCAAGTCCCAGGCCACGGCGCAGATTACCAAGGAACGCAAGTGGGGACTGGTTGACTTCCGCGCATCCACCCGTGACTCGGTCGCCCTCATGGGTCTGCCGGATCTGCACGGCGACACTACTAAGTGGAAGGTGCCGGACGAGTTCCCGCAGGTGGAGCGCGATGGCGAGGAAGGCATCCTCTTCCTCGACGAGTTGAACGCCGCGCCTCCCTCGATGATGGCCGCCATGTTCGGCCTGGTTCTCGATCGCAAGGTTGGCGACTATACCCTGCCGCCTGGCTGGCGTGTGGTGGCAGCCGGTAACCGCCAGTCGGACCGTGCCGCAGCACAGCGCATGCCGACGGCGCTCGCCAACCGCTTCGCTCACATCGATGTGGATCCGGACCTCAGCCCGAACCACGACAACGTCCACCTCATGCACTTCAGCAAGAAGGGCGTCGACCCGATCGGCATCGCCTTCCTGCGCTTCCGTCCGGAGCTGATCCACAAGATGCCGGACACGCCAGACCAGCGCGCCTTCCCGACGCCCCGGGCATGGGAGGAGGCATTCAAGTACATCAAGCCGAGCGAGCAGGCAGACAAGGAGAGGAAGACCAGCCGCCGCTATTCTCTGGTCAGCGGAATCGTCGGCGATGGTGCAGCGGCAGAGTTCGAGGGCTTCGTCCGTGTCTATCAGGGGCTGCCGTCGCTCGACCTGGTGCTCGCCAACCCGAACAGCGCACCGCTGCCGGAGGATGTCTCGGCCCGCTTCGCCATCGCCGCAGGTCTGGCACGCAAGGTCGACCAGCGGACGCTGGCCAATGCCGACGCCTACATGAAGCGGCTGCCGGCGCGCGACTTCCGCATCATGTTCATGGTCGATGCGGTGCGCCGTGACCCGGGCCTGTCCCACACGCAGGCCTTCATCAACTGGTCTGCCGAAAATCAGGACGTGATCATTGGCTGAGGAACGGGAGACAGCCGCGTCGATCGTGTGGCTGCTCGGTCCCATCAAGGTGAAGGCGAAAGACGACAAGATCGTCTTCACCTTCGCCGGCCGCACGACGGGAGGTGAGGTTCGCAAGTTGAGCCTCATCTACCACGCCCATACGAGACTGTTCGGCGCCTCCAACGGGGCGGCGCCGAACGAGGGCCAATGGAGAAAGCTCCAGCAGCCCGGCGATCTCTTCGGGCTTGGCCGTGAGGTCAACGGCAGCGGCAAGCTGAGGGACTTGCTCAAGTCCCAACTCACCCCGGAACAGGTGGCGCGCTGCGTCGCCCTGTCCCTCACCCACGGGAGGAAATGATGCCTATCATCCGCAAGGTGTTTGGCCCGTTCCATCCGGAGCAGACAGCCCCGCGCTCTCCATCCACCACGGATCTCCGCTGGTACTTCAACGGCATCCGCGGCGACAAGACGACTGCCCATTGGGTGCTGGTCTTCGACCCTCGCAAGCGCAAGTGGTCGGCCAGCAACATCCCCATCGGCGAGCTCGACGGAAAGCGCAACCGATCCGGTCTCGCCCAACTCGGCATCCCGCGGGAGGTGAAGAACGAGGACGTTCACCCCGACGCATGGCTCGACGACTCCCCCGTCATGGAAGGGACGATCTCCAGCATCCTGAAATCGAAACTCTCACCGGAGGACATCGCAAAGGCGATGGCCTTGGCATTAAGGATCAAAGCCTCATGACCACCGGCTTCAATGTCCGCAAGCGCGGCGAATACCGATGGGAGGTCACCGACCGCCGCAAGAAGTCGGCGCTGCAGGTGATCGACATCACCTACGACCCGAGGAAGCGTGCCTTCAGCGGCACGGCCAAGCGCCGCTACACCAAGGTCAGCCCCTGGCAGAAGGAGAAGCCGGTCACCCCCGCGCAGATCGAGCTGGCCAAGCGTGCTATCGGCCCGGAGGAGGTGGCGCGCTGCATCGCCGCATCGCTGGCTGATAGTCGCTCTTCCCTACCGGATCCGGCACCCGCGACGGCGGTCGCCTCACCTTTCGGCGACTTCCTTTACCGATAACGTGACGGCCTGCCCCATCACCCCACCCCAATCAAGGAGAACCGCAATGGCACAGCCCAAACTGTCGCCGGCCGACAAGATGCTCGCCGCGCAGACCTCGCTTCTGTGGGACCACCCATTCTTCGGCGTGCTCAATGCGCAGCTGGAGATGATCGAGGTCGAGCCCGACCACCCGCAGATCGACACGATGGCAACCGATGGCCGCCGCCTGTGGTGGAACCCGAAGTTCGTCGAGGATCTGACGGTACCCGAGGTCGTCTTCGTCCGTGCCCACGAGGTCATGCACAATGCGCTCGAGCACCACATCCGTCGCGGCCACCGCAAGCCCGGCCGCTTCAACGACGCATGCGACTACGCCATCAACGGCGAGCTCGTTGCCTGCGGCGTCGGCAAGATGCCGAAGATCGGCCTGATCGACCCGCGCTACACCGGCCTGTCTGCCGAAGAGATCTACCGTCTGCTCGACGACGAGAACGATGGCGATGACTCGAGCGAAGGACAGGGCGACAGGGGCGGCTGCGGCACCACGGTTGACGGCTGCCCGCAGAACGACGAGGCAGCCAAGGCAGAACTGCAGGCCGAGATGCAGACGAAGATCCGGCAGGCAGCCATGGTTGCCAAGGCAGCGCAAGCCGGCAAGCTCCCGGCTTCCCTCTCCCGCCTGATAGACGAGCTGCTTGCTCCCAAGGTGGACTGGCGTGCGGTGCTGCGGCGCTTCATCGACGAGTCCATGACGAGGGACTTTGCCTGGCACAAGCCTAACCGTCGGATGATTCCGCACGGCATCATCACCCCGGGCCTGATCTCGGACGGCGTCAGCCACATCGTGATTGCCGTCGACACATCCGGCTCGATCGACAACGACATCCTGAAGGACTTCGCCGCAGAGGTGAACGGTGCCTATCAGGAAGGCGCGGTCGACAAGCTGACCGTGATCTATGCCGACGCCTCCGTTGCCCGCATCGACCAGTTCGAGAACGGCGACGAGCTCACCATCAACCCCGCCGGCGGTGGAGGCACGGCCTTCTCGGATACCTTCGAGAAGATCACCGACCAGTTCCCAGACGCTCGAGCCTGCATCTACCTCACCGATATGGGAGTCTATGACTTCGGCGATGAGCCACCCATGCCGGTGCTGTGGGGTGTCTATGGCCGCTCGTCGAAGGACGTCGCCACGCTATCGCCGCCGTTCGGCGAGTGCATCAACATCAGCATCTAACCCGCCACCTATGGCAAGAAGGAGACGCAACATGGACCAGGAAGTCTGGATCACCCTCCGGTTTAAGGGTGAAGCAAGTGCCGATGCAGACAGTCGGAAGATCGCAGAGAACCTGCTCACCTCGCTCGAGAATTTCATTGAGGCTGGCGGCCAAGGCCACGGCTTCATGACCACACAACGAGGCGACGTTCTCGAGATCGAGGAGGAGGCTTCGATCTACGGCAACAATAGCGAAGCGGAGGGCGCGTGACATGCCCAAGTTCAAAGCACCCAACGGCATGCCGATCACCTGCATTCTGGAGAAGGTGCCCTGCATCGTCGGCCTCGAGTCCATATCGGAGGACGGGACGGAGGTTGAGTACGACGGCAACGGCAGCGACGTCATTTGGGACGAGCAGAAGCCGGTCAAGCGCGGCGGCAGCTTCGTCTTCCTCGACGAGGACGGCGAGGAATGGACCTTCGATCAGCTCACCAAGGTGGAGGAGTGACATGCCCTCCATCGGAGACCTCGTTCTAGCAGATGCACAGGAAAGGCTTCGGGACAGGATCAACGAGCGCTCTATGCCTCTCGGCTGGGCTATCTTCCACTGCGACGGCTCCGTAAACGCTGAGTACCAGCTCCAGAAGGACGACGAGGCGCGCATCTTTCCCGACGACGACGCTGTTTGGGACCACGTTTGCTACGAGGCGGACAAGAACCCGGGCGGCCTGGAAGCTGAGGCTTTGGACTGGCTCAAACGCAACAGTCCGGACGAGTACCGCTACATCATGGCGGCCGCCCCGCGGGGCTGCCTCCCTCTCTCGTAAAACACCAGCCAACCATGGCACGCAGGAGAACAATCATGGATGACGAACGCGAACTGATTGGCACCGAGGTATGGGTCTGCATGACCATCTACACCCCTGCCAACACCGAGGAGGAGGCAGCTCTTGCTGTCTCTACGGACTACGCGGGGTCTCTTGAGAAACCGGACACCCTCGACATGCTGGACGGCGTGGACATCCCGCTCGAAGGTGAAGACTTCATCTCCTCTGCCATCACCCTCTACGGTCTGGCCGACGATTCCGAGCTGCTGCCGACGGGATCGAAGGCAGAGCTTGAACGGCTGCGCGCGGAGAAGGCCATGGTCCTTTCCGTCATCGAGGAGATCCTCCCCGGCTGCATTGATGAAGGGCGCTGGCTCGGGCCGGACGGCGAGGAATGCGAGGAGCATGACGAGGGCGCAGACTGGTACCGGTACACTGAGGAGGAGCAGACAGCCTGGCTGGCTTCAGTCGGCAGCTCTCTTCTCGATCTGCGCACCAAGCTGGAGACTCAGTGATGCCTCTCGCGATGAAAACCACCCAACGGGGCTTCGTGGTCGCTGAGTTCGTCGATCGCTCCGGCGTGTCCTGTAGCCTGCAGGAGTCCTCACTCGCCAACGAGGCGTCTCTTTGGCTTGGCTGCGACGACGCCGACCCGAAGATCCTTCTGCCCGACCGAGGCTGGACACAGCACCCCTTCCTGCCTGGCACGGTATTCAACACGCGGATGCACCTCACGCAGGACATGGTTAAGGATCTCCTCCCATACCTGCAGCACTTCGCGGAACACGGCGATCTTCGGTTACCACCCGATGGCTGACCCAACCTTGGAGCTCGACTTGAACTATTGGAATGTCAGGAAGGACGGGCAGCTCGTTCTCAGGCCAAACGTCCGCCCCGCGGGGATCTATGTTTCATTCGACCCGCTCAAGCGGTTGTTCTTCCGGCATGAGGTTCACCCCATGAGTCGCCCGGCATCGCAAGATTACTGGACGCCGTTCTCGCCCGACCGCATCGACCCGCGCGCCGTAGCGGAGGCCACTGCCTACAGCATCATCAAGGGGCGCCCGTAAGCGCCCCCTGAAACACCCCGCACCCATGCGAAAGGAAGAGACATGACCATCGATCGTGAAACCCTCCTGAACCTTGTCCAGAAGATCGTTGCCGAGCACGAGTCTGGCTACGACGACGACACCCTGGTGCATTTTGCCGAGGTAATCCTGACCAAGCCGGAGCCCGAGCGCTTCGCCAACCGCCGCACCTACACCTACGCCCAGGTTGAAGGAGCGCTCTGCGTCTACGAGTGGATGCTGGACTCGAGGGCTACCAACAAGGACATCGACGACTGGTTTGACGGGGTCGGCAGCCCCGGCATGCGGATGATTTCCATCCAGGCTGGCGACATCTGCGACCGCGCATGGAAGCTGATGGAGGCCATGGGCTTTGACTTCATTGGCGCCTACGACTTCGAGTTCGTGCCGAGCATCTGTGCCAAGCTGGATTGGGATGCCCTCTGCAATGACAACCAATTCGATAAAGGGCGGTATGACCCGGACCTGAAACCCTTCATTGTCGCCATGATCGCTGCCGATCGGTCCCGCAACAGCGACCCCATGCGCCGCAACTTCAAAAAGGTGGGCCCCGGTCCCGACGACTACATTGCCGCATGCCGTGCCGAAGCCGAAAAGCAGTGGGGCTATGGCGACCTGGTCACGGACCATGCCGAGCGGGTGACGCAGGCCATGGAGCAGGACGAGGATCCCGCCGAGTTCGTCAAGTGGCTCGGCGAGAAGTACAACCTCACGCCCCGGTCCGATTGGGCTGCGTGATGCGTACCTACATCGTCGAGGTCAAGCTCAAGCTGACCATCCAGGCGGACAACCCCGGCCTCGCAACCACGGCAGTGGCCGATGAGTTCGTCCGCCACCTAAAGGACCACAACTCCGCCCTGTTGAAATTCGGGAAGGTTGAGGCATTCTCCTATCCGGCTGAACATTCACCGCCATAGGAGACCTCCATGCGTACCGTTGGACTTGCCCTGCTTGCCCTGTCTGCAGCCATGCCGGCTTCAGCCTATGCCGACACCGCCGACTTCGCCTTCCTCGTCCAGCAGAGGGTGACGGCGATGGAATGTCCCGGCTACCCCGCCGACCCGATCGCCATCAACGACGCCATCATGGCGGAAGGCAAGCGGCTCGGCTGGTCACGGCAGGAAACCATCCGCGAGATGGAGGGGCGCCGGCTCCACCAGGTGGCGAGGCACAAGTCCAACCCTTCCGGCTACTGCCGGCAGGCCACCGATATGGAGGCAGCCAACAAGCACCGCCTCCGAAACTTAGGGGTCCGCCCCTAAACCAAAGGCCGGGCCAAGCGCCCGGCTTTTTTTCATGACCACCCCCGCAATCATGCGACCCAAGGAGATGAGACCCATGAACGCCATTGCGAACATCGCCGCCACCGTATCGACGGCATCACTGGATTATTCGGTTTTCAAGAAGGCCGTGCTGAACGCCACCAAGGTGATCGACAAGCGCAACACGATCCCGATCCTGTCGACCATGCTGATCAAGGCGACCCGCAACGGGGCGCTGGTCACCGGCACCGACTGCGACATGATCACCACCACCTTCGTGCCTGGCAAGGTCGAGTCCGACTTCGTTGCCCTCGTCGATGCCCACAAGCTGAAGGCGGTGATGGACAAGGTGAAGGATGCGGCCGACATCAACTTCGTGCTGGACGGTGACCGCCTTGTCGCGTCGATCGGCAAGCTCAACCTCACCCTGCAGCAGACGCACCAGGAGGAGAACTTCGTCAGCGAGCTCGGCTTCAGCGCGAAGCTGAAGCAGTCGAACTGCGCCTTCGTGCTGCCGTCGGCAACGCTCGCCACCATCCTCGCCAAGATCGAGTTCGCCATCTCGACGGAGGAGACCCGCTACTACCTGAACGGCGTCTTCATGCACATCAACGAGATCCGCGACAAGCTGACCTTCGTCACCACCGACGGCCATCGTCTCGGCTGCTACGAGATGGACGTCCCCGCAGGGGCCGGCGCCATGCCGGGCAAGGGCGTCCTCATCCCCCGAAAGACGGTCGGTGAGGTGCTGCGCATGCTGAAGCGGAAGGGCTGCCCGGAGGACACGCTCATCCGGGTGACGGACAGCGCCATCTCGTTTGCGATCGGCGAGGACGAACTGCTCGAGTCCAAGCAGATCGACGGCACCTTCCCCGACTACCGCCGGGTCATGCCGACGGCGAACAAGAACCGCCCGTCCATCCACACGGCGCCCTTCATCGACGCCCTGAAGCAGGCATCGGCCGTCATGACGGAGCGCGGCAAGGCGGTGAAGCTCACCTTCCGACCCGGCCACCTCATGCTCACCTGCCGCGATCCAGAGTTCGGGACCGCGTCAACGGAGATCCCCGTCTCCTGCGACTTCGAGCTCGAGGTAGGATTCAATGCCGGTTACCTGCTCGACATCCTCGGGCAGATGGACGGCGGCACAATGATGGAGCTCGAGGATGCCGGCTCACCCGGGGTCATCAAGGACGGCGCGCTCGAGGGCATCACCTATGTGCTGATGCCGATGAGGGTGTGACCATGAACCCGGACCGTCACTTCTGGATGGGATTGCTGGCGATCGCAGTGGTCGCCATAATTGTCTACCTCGCGCCCTCTCCTTGAGGGGGTGTCCAACCTTTCGGAGACCCGCCATGAACAGCATGAGATATGGACGCGCCGCCATCGTTCGGTGCGCAGCGATAGGCATCGCAGCCTGGCTTGCGTTCGGCGGCAGCGCCGTCGCTGGACCGCGTGCCTGGTACTACACGTCAGTCTACACGGCGCCTCTCCATGAGGCCGACATCAACCTCGCCAAGCTGGAGGAGGTGAACAAGTCTGTGAACGGCTCCATGGTGTGGGTGGCGGATGGGAAGCTGGACACCTGGACCATCGGCGGACGGCAGGGTGACTGCGACGACTTCGCGGTCACCAAGCTGGACCGCCTGGTGAAAGCCGGTATCCCCGTCACCTCGATGAGGCTCGGCCGCGGGAAAGCGCTCGGCCAGAAGCACATGGTCCTCATCGTGTTCACTACGTCTGGCTGGTACGTCCTCGACAACCTGTCGGATGGCATCTACCGGAACAGGGGGCGCTTCAAGCCGGTCAGCCGGCAGAAGACGCCGACCCCGATCCCGCAGGGGTAGCTGGTATGGACATAATTAACGCAACCAACTTTAAGATAGAGGTGCGCTGCCCTGAGTGCTCGTCCTCGGACGTCGTCATGAACGGGCTCTCCATCATCGGCTGGAGGGTGTCCGTCGACAAGGTGACTTGCCGCTCGTGCGGCTTCGAGCAGGGTGGGTGGCGCAGCGCTTCGCAGCCCAACCCAACTCGGAGACACGACATGCCTATGGACAAGAAGCATCGCGGGCCATGGCGCCCTACCACACGCCTCAAGATGCTGGTGGGGGCCGGGCTCTTTTGCTTGGCCGCATGGTACGGCTTCTACAAACTACTGTTCTAGGGGCGCTGCGGCGCCCCTTTCCATTCCTGCAATGTTCAACAAAGGAGACGGGTGATGACACATCAACCGAAGTGCCATGCGTGCGCCGAACGTCGCCGCTCCCCAACGGGAGGGGCGCGTGGCCTCGTCGTGGCAGTGCAGTGCCATGAGTGCGGCATCCACTACGGCATCCCGGTCAACAAGGCGGCAGAAGCACTGCAGCGGATCCGCGACCGCCTCGACGGCAAGTGGTACGATCCGCACGGCGATCTCGAAAGCGACATCCGCAGCGTCTTTCGCAAGCTGGACGGTGTCGCCGAAAGTTGACCCACCCCACCCTCAATCATGAACCAAGGAGAACACTGAAATGACAGACGATACACGTCAGCGCACCTTCATGTCGCTGGTCGAGGCCTACGGCCAGGAGCCCTCGGTGTACTGGTACGATCAGATCCATAAGCGGTACCTTCAGGACTGCGAGATGGCTGCCTCTCGCGTGCCCCTCATCCCCATCACCGGGCCCGTGGAAGTCTATGCCAATACCCCTCACGAGCGAGTGGTGTCCGGCAACGCACCCAACCCTGCCGTCGGGGTGCGGGTGGAACCTCACGCTGAAGAGGACGACGTTTCTTCCACTGCGAGAGGCGGGAGCAGCACCGGCTACCATCCGGCTCGCGTCGTCACTCACGGCGCATCGAAGGACGGCGGTCTCGTCACCACGAACATCCCTCACCCCGGGTCGGGGTCGACCATCACGGATGCGGCGGTGGAAGCCGGCGCCATTGCGCTGGCCGGCGATGAATGGAGCAGCGTCCATGACAGGCCGCGCTTCCGCGATGAGGCCAGGGCCGTCCTGGAAGCATCTCTCCCAGCAACCCAATCATTCCGGTCTGGATTATCCTCCTTGAGCCGGGGCTGGGTCCGCCAGCTCGTCGCCGAACTGGAGCAGGCCACGCAACATACCGCCCCCCATGAGGGCGTCTATCTGTGGTGGGCCGGCAAGGGGAGACTGCACCTCGACCATGAAGCGATCGCCGCAATCATCGAGGCGATCAAGCCGCTCGTCACTCCACCTCCCGTTCCACATATGTGTGCGAGCGATGGCTGCGAGAAGCCCGCAACCGAGCGCTTCGAAGCAGGTGGCGTTGGGTCCGTTTACTGCGCCGATTGCGCTGCAAAGGTGGCTGCAATCGCCAGCGCTCCCGTGCCGAATGTGGATCTGCCTTACATCTGCGATGCCTGCTCAACCGGCACGGTCAGCGGGTGCCAGTGCCACCCATCACCCCTATCGAGGGAGGGTGGTCCGCCTACCGGCATTGCCCGCGAGGCCTATGGCGTGAAGATCCCCTTCGTCGTCGACTGCCTGCGTCACTACGCGAGGATACTTCGCCACAGCCTGATCGATGCCGCCGGCCACTACTTCCCGACCGACATTGAGGAAGCGGCCGACATGATCGAGGCAGGTGACGTAGCCCTCCTCGAAGCAGCAGAGAAGGTCGTCACCTCCCTCGCCTATACCCCGGAGCGGATTGCCGCGATGGAAGAGATGCGCGCTGTCGTCGCAAAGCTGAAGGAAGAATAAGGGCGGCGCAAAAGCGCCTCCCCCACCCCCTCAATTATGAGCACACGGAGAACACCATGACTGTCTCGGTCACCGACGACATCGTATCCCTCGTTGCCTCGAACGCACCGGTCGCCATCGGTGTGTCGGGCGGTAAGGACAGCCAGGCGGCAGCGATCGCCACCTTCCACTACCTGAATGCCCTCGATCATAAGGGGCCGCGCATCCTGGTCCATGCGGATCTCGGCACCGTCGAGTGGGACGATAGCTTGCGCGTCTGCCAAGAGCTGGCCGACCACCTCGAATGCGATCTCGTTGTCGTCCGACGTAAGGCAGGTGGCCTGATGGAGCGCTGGGAAAGCCGGTGGCTGTCGAGCAAGACGCGCTACGAGACGTTGAGCACCGTCACCCTCGTCCCCTGCTGGTCCACACCGGCCATGCGATTCTGCACCTCCGAACTGAAGACGCACGTCATCATGGCGGATCTGAAATCGAGGTTCAAAGGACAGAAGATCCTCAATGTGATCGGCGTCCGCCGAGAAGAGAGCGCGGCCAGGGCCCGCATGTCGGTGGCCGACAGCGATGCCGGCGGCCAGGTCTGGACGTGGCGCCCGATCATCGAGCTCACCACCGACGATGTCTTCGGGATGATCGATCGCTCCGGCCTCACTCCACACCCGGCGTACCGCGTCCACGGAATGACGCGGGTGTCCTGCCGCTTCTGCATCATGTCGAACATCGCCGACCTCACGGCTGCCACGGCAGTACCGGAAAGCCACGAGCTCTATCGCCGCATGGTCCGCCTCGAGTCCGAGAGTGGCTTTGCATTTCAGGGGTCACGCTGGCTGGGCGACGTCGCTCCTCACCTCCTGACTTCCGACGAACGGGAGGCGCTGCAACTGGCTAAGCATCGAGCCACGCTGCGCAAGGAGATCGAAGGGCAGATCACCAAGCCCATGCTCTACGTCAAGGGCTGGCCCACCCGCATGTTGACGAATGATGAGGCAGAGATCCTCGCCTCCGTCCGAAATCAAGTCACCGAGATCTACGGCTTCACGTCTCACCACCTCACTGTCGACAGCATCCACGAGCGCTATGCGGGGCTACTCGACGAGAAGGCCCGCAAGGAAGCCGCCTGAAACCCGCCGCCCATGGCACCAAGGAGAACATCATGAACGCACTGGTCCCCACCCACACCGTCGAACAGGTCTGCGCCTTCCGCGACGAGGCCATACGCCACTACGAGCTCGCCTTCGAGAAGATTGAGGAGGCTGCCAAGGCCGTCGCCCAAGCCAGCGCGCTTTGGGAAGCCGCTGCACCTGGCAAGCCCGGCGACTGGTCGGACAGCCGTGAAGAGATCAGCCATTTCCACAACGCGGTCAATCTTCCTGACCGCGATCGCTACCTACGCACTGCTCGCCGCTTGATCGACGTCACTGTCTGGACCCACGTCATAGACATGGCCGGCATCGAGCAGCTGATGGACGCGCAAGCGAAGAAAGAGCTGCGGTCGCAGATGAAGTATGTTCCCGAACGCAGAGGTCGGGACGGTGAGATCATCAATCAGGACGAGATCGACCGGATGCTGCCGCCTGTCACCCCGGAGAACATCTACGCTACGCTCGACCGCTTCCAGGGCGACGCCGAGATGATCTTCCGCCGCGGCATCGTCAACGTCTTCACGAAGCTGGACCGAAGGTTCCGCTCACATGACGGGTTCAAGGTCGGCTCTCGCATGATCCTCGATTACATCGTGGATCGTGATGGCTGGTTCAGGAGCTTCGGCGGCAAGGTCGATCTTCTCTACGACGTTGAGCGCACATTCCTGGTCCTCGACGGCAAGCCTGCAAAGGCGAAGTATGCCAGCATCGTTGCCAAGATCGACAGGGAAAGAACGAGCCGCTTCACGCCGCACCAGAGCGAGCATGAGGGAGACTATTTCCGGATCCGCATCTTCAAGAACGGCAATGCCCACCTGTGGTTCACCCGCAAGGATCTCGTCGAGAAGATCAACAAGATCCTGGCCGAGCACTATGGCGAGGTGATCGGCGACGGCATGACGAAGGAAGAGGATCCCCTCAAGAACGTCAAGACGACGCCGGCCCGCTACTTCGGCTTCTACCCGACGCCTGACTCCGCAGCCGACAATCTGATCAGCAAGATCTCTCTCCTTCGGAAGAAGGAGGAGCCGCAGCTGCGCATCCTCGAGCCGTCGGCCGGCACCGGCAACCTCGCCCGTCGCTGCATCACCACCCCTGCCGCCTTCGACAACTGGTCGGGTGGCCGCGATCGCTACATGAACGAGTACCGCTTCGACAATCTCGTCGATTGTATCGAGGTCCAGCCGCACCTGGCACACGAACTTCAAGCGGCCGGCATCTACGGGCGGGTGACCTGCGCTGACTTCCTCAAGGTGCAGCCGGATCCGGCCCGGCTCTATGACCGCATCGTCATGAACCCGCCCTTCGACCGGGAGCGTGACATCGACCATGTCGTCCACGCGCTCGACTTCCTGAAGCCCGACGGTTGCCTCGTCGCCATCATGTCGGCGGGCACGGAGTTTCGGGAGACGAAGAAGTCGATCGCCTTCCGCGAGCTGATGGCCAAGATGAAGGCGGAATGGCAAGACCTCCCGACCGGCTCCTTTGCCGAGGTCGGCACTTACGTTAACACGCTGATGATCAGAGTCTGGAAGGATGGCCGCAAGCAGAACAGCATGCGGTGGTAACCCCGTTGAGTGAAGCAAGGAAAGTCATGAGCAACAAACCCGCATCCCGCCTTATCGCCAAGGCACTCCCCCGCGGCGATCGCTTCGCCGCACAATTCGCCTTGCCTGGCCTCGTCCCGGATCTCGTCCGGGATAGTGGCGGGGTGAAGCTCTTCCCGACTGAGGCGGCAGCCGAGTCCGCTGCCAAGGACGCGGTCATCCGCCTCTTCGACAGCCGCACGGTCGACACCCGCAAGGCTGGTGGCTACGTCCGCCTCACCGGCGCCGAGCTCGCAGTTTTGCTGGACGAGATCAACATCACACCCACCTATTTTGCGGAGATCGTGGGGGTGCCTCAGGCCCGGGTTATGAAATGGTTGGACGGAGAGCAGGACATCCCGCACTCCGTCCACGTAACCGCCAGGCTCATCGCTCACAGCGAGGAGAACTTCCGCATCGCCGAGACCATCACCGAACAATGCCAGGAGAAGACATGAGCACCAACCACTTCCGCATTTGGGTGGCCCGCATGGGCTTTAACCAGAAGCAGGTCAGCAAGGCGGCCGGCGAGATCGGCATCGACAGCGCCACCACCGCCAGCCAAACTTTCACCGGCCGCCGTGAGCTTACGCTCGCCGAGAGGCTGGCAATGTCAGCAGTGCGAGCTGGTTTGCAGCCTTGGACTCCTGACTACGACGACGAACTGATGGCGGGAAAGCAGGAACCCCGTCCGGCCACCGCTGCATGAAATCGTCTTCGGCCATGTAGCCGAGCACGACCCCCGTCCGGTCAAGCGCGTAATGCAAAGCATGCAGGGTCTTCAGCCTTCGCTTTGCCAGGGTCTCGCGCTTCACGGCGCGGGACTCCCTCTCCGGCCCGAGATCGAGCCATTCATCCATGAACACTACCGCCTCCATCATCGGGTAGATCCACGGCTCCGGCATTCCCTTGCGGATCTTGCCGATCAGGTTGATGCAGTCCAGCTGGTAGCCCCTTATGTCGGTCGCCACACCGCCACCGCCGCCCGTCCCCTCCAGCGAGGGAGACTTCAGTCCCTTTACCTGCGCACCATTGACGAGATCGCGGAAGCGCAGCGCCGTGTGGAAGCGCATGCCACCCATGCCGGCGTCGTCACCCTCAAGCTCGAGCTCGCCGCGCGACACCAGATACTCAACAGGACTCGAGCTTGCATTGAGGAAGGTGACGGCGTCGTTCATGTCGAGCATCAGGTGGTGGCTGTTCTCGCCCCGCGGCTTCGGCGCGTCGCCCACGTCGAGCGCGTTCATGACCCGGCTGACGGACTGATACATCCGGGTCCGCATATCCTCCCTCTCCTCGTCCCTGCCGTAGAAGGCCACGAGCGGCAGGACGCCCCGCGGCGCCTCATCGGCACTGGCCTTGGCGCGTTTCAGCCTATCGAGAATGCCCTGTCCGGTTGCCACCGTTGCTACTCCTTGCCTTGCGCTGCTTGCCCTGCAGCGGGATGATCTTCATCGGCACCTTGTCGAGGATCCCGCCGTCGATCGGCTTGCCGTCCTCCCCGAACCTGACCGAAGCCAGCTCGTCCAGTGCCGCTTGCCTCTGCCCGTCCGTCATGGCCGAGCGATTGGCGAAGGGTGACCGGGTGACTATACCCGAGATCTGCTTCGGCCGCTTCAGCAGCACTGCCGCAATCTTCGGCTCGGACATGCCGATCAGCCACAGCACCCATGCTACGTAGACGGTTCCGTCAGCGTGTTTGGTGACTCGTCTCGCTGCTCGCTTGGTTTCCTTGGTCCGCATCTCTGTCTCTGCCCCTTGTATGCCACGGTGATCACCCTGGACTTTCCCTTCTGCCTCAGCACCGGCTTGAAGATTCCCTCCGCCTCGCTCCTCGTTTCCCCTGCCACCTCGCCGTCCCGCACCAGGTGCCCATTAACGTAGCGGCAGAGGTGGGTAAGCAGGGAGCGCAGCGCCTCAACCTCGTTGCCGAAGATGATCGGTCTCCCCCCTTCCTGCAGGATGGGCTTCAGGTCGCCGTCGCCGGCGGTTCTCAGCTTTGCGATATAGCCGCCGGATCTGAGCTGCTCCGTATCGAAATCGAACTGGTTCATGGTCCCCTCCTCACAGATCTGCAGGGTCAAATTCTTCGTCGGGCAGGAACGACGTCTGCGTCGCCATCTGGTCCTTGAAGAGGGTGAGCTTGCCGTCCCAATCGAAGATGTGCCGGTCGCGCGGCGAGCCGAAGCGATCCTTCAGTTTATAGACCTCGATCTTGCCTTCGCTCGTTCTGAGCTTTGCCTGATAATCCTCGGCCGCCTTCCCCTTGTTGGTCATGGGCGGGTTGCGCTTCAGCCAGTCGTTGCGGTTGAAGTTGGCGAGCATGATGTCGGCGTGTTCTTCCAGCGACCCGCCGTAGAAATCCTCCATCTCCGGTTCCGGTTGCTCCTTCTGGCGTGCCGCCTTGGTGAACTGGCAGAGCCCGATGACGGTGCAGTCGAGATCCTTGGCCAGCGCCTTCAGGTCACGCGCGTTTTCATAGGCCCTCTCCACCGGGTCCATGCGCGTCTTGGTCTGCCGCTCGACCAGCTTCAGGTGGTCAACGCAGAGGAGATCGAGGCCGAACTTGCGCTTGTGGGCATAGGCCCGGCTGCGCACCTGCTGGATGGTCATCTTCGACGGCGAGACGATGGTCAGCTTGCGGTCGGCGAAGTGCTTCTGCGCCGCCACCATCGCGTCGATCTGCTGCTCGTCCAAGCCCCGGAGGATGTCGCGCATGGAGACGCCCGTCTGCCCGGCGATCGAGCGTGCTACCAGCGACTTGTTGTCCATCTCCAGCTCGAACAGCGAGGTCGGGTGCACAGTGCTGGAGAACAGCATCTGCTGCATGGCCATCGCCGTCTTGCCGGATCCCGGCGCCCCGCCCCACAGGATCAGCGAGCCTTGCGGGAAGCAGCCGACCATCTTCTCCAGCCCGATGAGGCATGGACGCAGCGCCATGCCCGAGCCTGGGGCCGACGCCGACTCGTAGATCTGCCGGATTGTGCCAGCGACGGTCGACTCGTATTCGATTGCGGCCGACCGTGAGATGTCAGCCAGACGCTCGGCGGCACGGTCGACGATCTGGTCTGGATCGTAGGCGAGATTGCCCGCCGACTTGATCATGTTCTCAGCCAGCGCGATCACCTTTCGGCGCGTGGCGGACGCCCGGAGCTCGAAGGCGTAGTCGCGCAGCGGGATCCCTCCCTCCTCGCGGGAGGCCACATGCAGGAGCATGGATGTGTATGCCTCCGGGTCGTTGCCCCCGCTGAGGCTGCCGATGCGGCCGGCGACGATCGGGACGCGGATGGCCCGCCCATCACAGGCGAGCTCATGGATGATGGCGAAGATCTTCTGGTGGTCCTCGGATCCGAAGAGATCCATGGTGAGGATGTCGCTGACGTGCCAGTAGTTCTCCTCATTGAGGAGGATGCAGCCGAGCACCAGCTGCTCGATCTTGTTGTTACCGATATTGGACTGTGCGGAATCGTTGCTCATCTTTCTTTCTCTGTACCCATACGTCTAGCCAGTCGTCGGGCTCCGGGGATGGGAAGAGGACAGCCTCCACCCCCTCTTTTCTCGCCCGCTCCTGGAGTTGCTTCGCCGCTGCAATGCCCGGCGGATCCATCAGGTCGCCGGTTCGCTTGTTGAGGCGGTGGCGATCGCCATCCGCGTAGATCTCGAGGCGCTTCACGCCTTCCGGGATTTCGAAGTTGATCATTCCTGAGGTGGACAGGGTGGCCCACACCGACGCCTTGCTGCTGGTCAGCAGCGCAACGCCAAGTCCTGTCTCGATGCCTTCGGTGAGCCTCAGGGTCTCGCCGACCGGCCCGAGCCTCACCGCCCCGCCAACGGCAGGGCCCAGCCCGAGCTTCACCTTCTTGCCGTCCGCGTCCTTCAGGACCGTGCCGTCCTGACGCAGGAAGATCCGCCACACGGCGGTGAGCTTCCGATTCCTGGACTGCACCCCGCCGATCAGGGCCGGGTACCGCTCGTCCCCTAGCTTCAGGCCTGGGTGAAACCGAAGGCTCGGCATCCACTCGGTGCCTTCCGGGAAATCCGTGATCTCGATCGAACGGGACCGCAGGTATTCCTCCGCCAGCGTGCCGGCGATCGGCACCGCGCCCTGCCAGATGGACCGCACGGTCTCCGCCTTGCGCTCCTGCTCCCGCTGGTTCTGACGCTCGCGCTGCTGGTCGCGCCTCTGTCGGTCAGCCTCGCGCTTCATGCGCTCGCGCTTTTCGGTGGGCGATTCCTCACGGTCCGGCAGGCCGACGCCAGCGAGCGACGCCACCATCTCGATTGCCCGGGGGAACGAGACGCCATCAAGATCCATGAAGAACCTGAAGTGGTCGCCCGACTGGCCGCAGCCGAAGCAATGGTACCGCCCCTTGCGGTCCTCGCAGTGGAAGGACGGGCGGCTCTCGCCATGAAAGGGGCAGCAGCCCCAATAATCACCCTTCTGAGGTCTGGTCTTCGCCCGGTCCCAGGTTACACGGGTGCCCACCACGTCCGAGATCGAGATCCTGTCCCGCAGGTCGTTGATGAACTGGTCTGAGAACCGCATGCTAAAGCCCCATCTCCTCGAGGAAGGCGTCGAGGCCTTCGGGCTTCTCGTCAGCCGTCAGGTGCTTCTTGATCTCCACCCAGGTGGCGTCGATGCGGCGCCCCCACATACCCATGACCGAGTGGACCTTCTGGAGCTTGAGCTCGTCGGTCGTTTTCATCCGGCGGCGGTCCCACTTGCGGTACTGCCTCCACGCAAACTTGAAATCTTCGCGCAGCTGCTGAGGCAGAGCCTTGAAGCACTTGCCGCAGATCATCTCGTCGGGAAACTTCGCCGCATCGGCCGTGCGTCGGCACTTCGGGTTGATGCAAGGGGTCCGCCCGCTCACAGAAAACTCTCCTGCTGGAACGACCGGCCCTTATCGAAGGCATAGTCGGGCTCGTGGATGATGCGCAGCGCGTCCAGCATGCAGAGCGCTTCGGCTTCGTCCTCCGTGTTGTAGGACCAGCCGTTCTTATCGCAGTAGAGCTTGGCCTGGAGCTTCAGCCACTTGCTCTTCTCGGCCTGCTTCAGCGCCTTCATGTTATCCGGCACCCGCATTTTGCCGTGGGTCTTTGAACGCCACGTCGAGATCGCCATGAGCTCCGGCTCGCGCAGCCCCATAGTGTGGCAGAGCGTTTGCGCATGGGTGGGCCAGCCAGACGAGAACATCACCTGCTGCGCGTCGATCGCCGATTTGCCGTTCTGGCCGTGGTCGACGATGGTCATCAGCTCGATCCCGACCAGAGGATCAGGGAGTCCTGTGAGGGTACGCTTCAGGTAGGTGATGAACTCGGCATAGGCGGCGCCCGGAGATTTCTGGTTGAAACGCCAGGTGCCGTGCCGGATCTTCTCTCCGCCGGCGAGGCAATAGGCAAAACCCATAGTCCTGCCAGGGTCGAACACGAAGTAGCTGCCGGGCGCTGTGCTCATGCTGCCACCTCGGCGTCGAACTTGGTCGCCTCATTGCCGAAGCCGTGCCAGCCAGGGCGGCTCTCTCGGGTGAAGACGTCTGCACGTCGCGCGTGCGGCATTACCCTGTCACAGAGCGTATAGAACTCGTCAGGCTTGCGGCTGTGCTGACGAGCAACCCCGTCGAAAACTGTGTGAGGCACGTAGGACTGCTTGGGATTTCCGAGTGTCCCAACGACGACCATTTCGCCCGTCGAGCGCACGCGGTACCCGGTCCCGACGCGGACCTTCCCTCTAACGGTGGTCTTCCGCCAGACCATGTAGGACTTGTACTCAAACCCCCATGCCTTGACGCAGTCGATAGCGAAGGGGAGCTTCGGGGCCGTGGCCCAAAGGTATAAGAGGCAGTTCATTGACGCGAGCTGCCCGACCGGCAGGCCGAGGATCTGCTCATCGGTCATCAGGTCGTAGTGAGCTTGGGCCGACTTTTCGATGCCCTCATCGCTGTAAAGGTCGAACCCCCACGGCGGGTCGATCACGAGCATCTCATAGTGCAGAGGTAGCAGAGGGTCGAAAAACCAGGCGCTCAACTCTTAATCCCCACGGCTTTGAACACGTTCTTTTCCATTTCCATCAGCGCCCTGTTGATGCGGAGGTCGAACCAGATCATCCGGTAGCGGATGTCCTCGCCCGGCCGTGGGAATGTGATCAGACGCATGAACAGCTTGACCGACATCATCCCCTTGGCCTTGTTGCAGCGCTCGCAGGCGGCGACGATGTTGTTGCGGTGGTCGAGGCCACCAGTCGCTCGGGCTATGACGTGGTCCCGGGTGACGTTCTTGTAGGTGAGGCGGACGAGGCAGTATTTGCACCGCCCGTCCTGCTTCCTCAGCGCCGCCTCGCGATCAGCTTTCGCGAAGGCGGCTTCCAGCTTCCGCTGCTGGTATTGGGTGGCCCGCCCGTGCCTCATGACACATGGCCATCAGCGCTTCGGCGCCTCTCGATCAAAACCCGGGGTCTGCCCGTTATTGAGGATGATCCGGTTGACGTTCGGGACTTCCTCAAGGCGCTGGTCGTCGAACCACTCCGCCTCTGCGCGCTTGGCAGGATCAGCGCTCTTCGGCTGCAGCAGTGTCTGGTTGCAGCCGGTGATGTAATCGACGTGGCCTGTCGCCACGCCCTGAAATCCAGTGATCTTGTCCCTGTAGGTTTTGCCGATACTGTCGTGCATTACACTTCTCCTTGTGGTGGCATTCTCGCCGGGGTGACTGCCTGTTGGCCGGGTCAGTTCGGGCTGACTGCGGCGGCGAGGTCTTTGTTGATGAAGGCGTGGCCGTCGTTCATGCCCTTCTGCCACGACTGGAACTCGGGGCTGCCGGGCTGGTACGGGTTGCTCCCGCTCTTGCGCAGCATGCCGGCGGCCTTGCCTTCTTCGTAGGCGCGGTCTTCCTGCGGCGTGCGGTCCTGGTCGAGCAGGCTCATCTGGCGGCCGAGCTGGTGGCCGAACAGTTTTGCGATGCGGATCTTGTTCTCGAAGTCGGCGATCACCTGGCCGACGTCCTTGTCCTCGAGCGTGAAGGCAAACTCGACATCCTTCTTGGAGAAGCCGAGATCCTTCAGCCGCTTGTAGATTGCACCCATGTCGCCCTTGGTCCCGGCCATGGTCGACTGCAGTTTCTTGAGGTCTGCGAACCCCTTCATGAACTGCTGGTCCTCGTAGAGCTCCTGCTCCGTCTTCTCGTTATGGTCCCTGCTCATCATCTCAACCTCTTCAGACTGGATCGTGCTTGTTGATGCCCAGCCGCCGGCACGCCTCGGCGATCGGGACTCCGCTCTTCAGGAGTTCGAAGTATTGCGGCTCCAGATGAGCCGGGACGTGGAAGCCCCGACGCGCCGCCTTGTAGGATGGGAGATGTTTGCCGATGACGAGCTGGTTAGTGGCGGACTTCTCCGCCTCCTGCTCCCGCAGCTTGGCCAGTCGCCGCGATACCTGGGGATGGTTGATGCCCATCTCCTTGGCGATCGAGCGGTGCGACATGCCCGATTTCACCATCGCCAGGAGAGCCTTGTCGCTCTCCCTGTCCCACTCGAATGGCTTCCCCCTAACCATCCCCTGCCACCGCCTTATTC
Organism: Pseudorhizobium banfieldiae; assembly: GCF_000967425.1. Lineage (NCBI taxonomy): Bacteria > Pseudomonadati > Pseudomonadota > Alphaproteobacteria > Hyphomicrobiales > Rhizobiaceae > Pseudorhizobium > Pseudorhizobium banfieldiae. The sequence goes on along the minus strand of NZ_FO082820.1, from coordinate 1,360,923 downwards.
AGCGGCTTCTGCAGGGTCGGGGCGCCTCATCAGGACATCAGGGACGGGCATTGAGTAACGCTTCGCCAGCTGGTCGATAAGGATGATCTCCGGACCAGTGCACTCCTCCGGACCCTTGTCCTCGATACGCCACATGGTGGCGGAAGAGATCGCAAACCGCTTGGCGAACTTCGCCTGGCTCTCACCCAACACGTTCCGGATGAATTTCACCTGATCGCCGGTGAGCTTAACCTGAAATCCATCATTGACTGGTTCACTGCACGTCATTTAAATTCGCTCCGTTTTGATGTAATTTATACGGAGCGAAGGCAATCGATGTCAATACGCAACGTATCGATTTTGTGAGGAGTAGTACGATATGAAGTCGGAACCTGGAAAGCGGCTGCGCGAAGCCCGCAAGAATGCAGGGTATAAGTCAGCTTCCGTGGCCGCACGGATGCTTGGGTTTAACCCTGTTTCATACACAGCGCATGAAAATGGCGGCCGGGCATTCGATGCCGACAGGGCGAGAGATTATGCCAATGCGTTCGGAGTATCACCTTCGTGGCTTCTCTACGGAGAGGCTGATTCGTCTCAAAATGGGGAAGCAGAGCGCTCTCCCTCTTCAGTAAATCTCCACAAAGAAGAACCTACCGTGTCCTCCGCCGGGAAGAAGGCCTTTCTGGCTTCATTGGATGTGTTTGAGTTGGAGGAGTTTTGGGAGATGCCGGACGTTTTCATCAAGGACAGACTGAGGATAGGGGAGCAGCGTGCCCGCGTCCTAGAAGTACTCGGGGATTCGATGTACGACCCGAACAATCCTACGGCGCCTGGGTCCATGTACCCGGGCGACCGGGCGATCGTCGACCTGGACGACGTACTCCCGACACCGCCTGGTGTCTTTGCTGTCCATGATGGCATCGGGGTCGTTATCCGCATCGTCGAAACAATCCCGCACTCCAAGCCGCCGAAGCTCCGCCTCAGCAGCCGCAATCCGCGGTACGCAACTCACGAGTGCGAGACCCACGAGGCCGGTATCGTCGGGCGGATAAAAGCAAAAGTCTCAATGCTTGTCTGATCTTGGCAGGGGCGCGCGATTTTTTTCCGGGCCCCTGTCTACCTCAACCATGAGGGGTATGAGCAAGGATTTCAGCATCATTGCCTCTCCTCCCTCTACCTCTTCAGCCCCAAGATTTTTCTGTTTTGCTTGATGGAGAGATCATCGTGATGCCCACAAACCAAGAACCCCGCCTTGACGAAAGGCGAGCTTCCTGGAGTGGAAGGGGTATCTTGCCCGACCGAGCCGACCACCGCTTATCCCACAGGTGACGGCGTCCACGTCCGCCTCACCACATCAGCCTCTTTTTCGGGGACGTCCCCGTCGATCAGGGCAGGCTGCCAGCTTTCGCCGCCAGAGACCCTTTGAGCCAGATCGAATCCCGTTCTTGCTCTGAACCTACAGCATGGGCGAACCGGTCCGCGTCATATCCATGCTGCAGACTGATCGAATTGATACGCTTCGCTTGAAAAAGTACGTGGATGTAGTATGTTCCCACGCACTGGATCAGGCCGCGAAACCATTCATCCAGTCTAAGCCCCGACCTCCTTCCAAGAGGTGCGGGGCTTCTTCATTTCTGCTCCCCGCACCCGCCCTCTGTCAATGCGTCATGTATTTTTTCATGCCCGTATTGACACGATCTATTCATTCCGTATCATTTACTTCAATACGGCGTGAATTTTCGCACTTTCGAGGGCATCATGAAAACTCAAGAGCAGATCGACCGGAGCAAGATCGTCGTCCTCACGGAAGAGACGGCCGATGCGATCCGTAGCTGGCACCGCGGCGAATCACTGACCGAAAGACAGGCCAACCTGATCCACCAGGCTGGCCAGCAGACGCTGGCGAGAGCGCTTGGGGCACAGCTGTGACCCCGGAGCAGGAAGAGGCCGCCGGCTTCGCGATCTACAAGCAATTCATCCGCCACAGCTTCGGGAACCTGATGCCCAAGGGCAACGACGTGAGCGGCAAACCCATCCCGGAAACACCGGAGGAGGCATGCGTCCGTCGTTGGCGGCGCCTGCCGGAGAAGACCCGCGAGCAGTTCATCGCGGAAGGCAGAGCAGCAATCCGAGCTTACGAGGCAACACAATGAAAATCGTTCAGCTGACGGCTGAGAACATTAAGCGGCTGGTCGCCGTCGACATTACCCCCGACGGCAACCTGGTGGAGATCACCGGCAAGAACGGCCAGGGCAAGACCTCCATCCTCGACGCCATCTGGTGGGCGCTGGACATCAACAAGGTGGTCCAGAAGAAGCCGGTGCGCGAAGGCGCAGAGAGCGGCTACATCAAGCTGGATCTCGGCGAGTACATCGTCACCAAGAAATTCAAGGTGAAGGATGACGGCGACCACACCATCACGCTGACGGTGCAGAACAAGGACGGCGCCAAGTTCGGTAGCCCGCAGGAGCTGCTGAACAGCTTCATCGGCGATCTCACCTTCGACCCCCTCGCCTTTTCCCGCATGAAGCCACGCGAACAGGTCGTTGCCCTGCGCGCTCTGGTCCCCGGCTACGACTTCGCAGCGGCGGACAAGGCCAACCAGACGGACTTCGATGCGCGCACCGACGTCAACCGCACCATCCGGGATCTGAAGCCACGTATCGAGAGCATCGTCGTGCCTGACGATACCCCGGCCGAGCGGATCCGCGCTGACGAGCTGATGGCCGAGCTCCAGCAGGCGATGGACCACAACGCCAAGATCGACACGGCAGCGCGTAACCGCGTCAATCTCGAAGAGCGCATCGCGCGACTCGAGGAGGCCGTCTCGTCGAAGCGGGAGACGATCAAGACCCTGGAGCGTGAAATCGTTTCCCTCGAGCAGGACATCGAAGAGCTCCGCGACGAGGTGGACGGCGCGGTCGTGACCGGCGAGAAGATCGATCTCGAGCCTATCCGCCTGCGCATCACCGAGTCCGAGGAGATCAACCGCCGCGTCGATCGCCGACAGCAGAAGGAAGCCCTGCAGGCCGAGCTGAAGGCCGCCGAGGAGAAGAGCGACGCGCTCACCAAGGCGATGGAGAAGCGCAAGGCGGAAGCTGCCAAGGCCGTTCGCGATGCGGATCTCCCCGTCCCTGGCCTCGAGCTCACCGAGGACGCCGTCCTTCTCAACGGCCAGCCCTTCAATCAGGCGAGCGATGCAGAGCAGCTGCGCGTGTCGATCGCTGTCGCCGGCGCTATGAACCCGAAGCTGCGCGTCATTCGCGTTCGCGACGGTTCGCTTCTCGATGCCGACTCCATGGCCGCGCTGAAGGAATATGCCGACGAGCGTGACCTTCAGGTGTGGGTGGAGACGGTCTCCTCCGGCCGCGAGAGCGCCGTCGTCATTGAGGACGGCATGGTTGCCTCGTTCAAGGAGGCGGCGGAGTGAAGACTTATCTCGACTTCAAGGCCAACGAAGACGGCACCTACACCCTCCCGCCCGGGATCTACTTCGATCTACCCGAGCACATCTACCACGCCGACACGGCGCTTGGGTCCACCTCCATCAAGGATCTCGCGAGCAAGCCATGCAAGTGGCAGTACGACCGGCTGCGTCCGGTCAAGGAGGTGGAGCCCGAGCACCTGAAATGGGGCCATGCCTGGCACTGCCGCGTGCTCGAGGGCAAGGCGGCATTCGAGGAGCGCTACGCCAAGCCGCCGAGCCCGAAGGATTATCCGGACGCGCTCAACACGGTCGACGACATCAAGGAGTTCCTTCGCATGCACGGCCAGAAGGTCACGGGCAACAAGCCGGACCTGATGGCGCGCGCCAAGGAGGTCGATGACTGCCCGCCCTTCTTCGACGAGATCCTTGCGCGCTGGCATTACGAGCACCCGGACTACGTCGAGCTCACCGAGCGCCAGGTGCAGGAGATAGAGGACGCCGTTGCGAACATGCAGCGGGATCCGGTGCTTACTTCCGTCATGGTGGCCGGCTCTCTGATCAACGGCGCGGCCGAGATGTCCATCATTTGGGTGGACGAGAACGGCATCCGCCGCAAGGCCCGCTTCGACTACTCGCTCGCCCCCATGGGCAACAGGGTGAAGTCGCTGATCGTCGACCTCAAGTCCTTCACCACCTTCAAGGGCGGCAGCGACGAGGAAGCAGCCATCCGCAAGGTCTATGACATGGCCTACGACCTGCAGGTTGGCACCTACATGGACGGCTACTTCGCCGCCCGCTCGCTCCTGGAGCAGGGCATGGTCTTCGGCGACCCCCCTCCCGGGGACTACCTCAAGAACTTCTTCCATTCGGAGGGTGTGGATTGGGTGTGGGTCATGATGCGCCGGGACAACGCCATGATCCCGATCACGCTGTCGATCGACACCGAGGACAAGATGTTCGACCACGCCAAGCGCGTAGTGGCGGACGCCCTCGAAACCTACCGCACGTACATGGCCCTCTTCGGCCCGGACCAGCTCTGGACGCCGCCGCCAAAAATGCCGCTGCGGCTCAACCACACAGTCATGCCCACCTACAACCGAGGGATCCAGTATGAGCAACCAAATCACCGTTAGCCCCGTGAACCCCGCCCCTCTGCTGGAGGGGCTTCGTGCGGATCTCGCGCCCCTTCTGCAGGAAGCCGGCCAGAGCTTCGACCGCCTGCGGACCGTCTTCATGACGGCGGTGCAGCAGAACCCGGACATCCTCTTGTGCTCAGAGGACTCCATCCGGCGCGAGATCCGCAAGTGCGCGGCCGACGGCCTTGTCCCCGACAACAAGGAAGCCGCCATGATCCCCTACAAGGGGGAGCTGCAGTACCAGCCGATGGTGCTCGGCATCATCAAGCGGGTGAAGGAGCTCGGCGGTGTTTTCAGGATCGACTGCAAGCTCGTCTACAAGAACGACGAGTTTGTGCTCGACGAGGCCGATCCGAACTCGCTGTCGCACAAGTCCAACCCATTCGCCTCCGCAGAGGAGCGCGGCCCGGTCGTGGGTGGCTATGCGGTATTCCGCGACGAGGCTGGCAACGTCATGCACCTCGAGACGATGTCGCTGGAGGACTTCGAGCGGGTGCGCAAGGCATCCAAGGCCCCCAACAGCCCGGCATGGCGAGACTGGACCAACGAGATGTACCGGAAAGCCGTGCTCCGTCGCGGCGCCAAGTACATCGCGGTCAACAACGACAAGATCCGCGCACTCCTGGAGCGCCAGGACGAGCTCTTCGACTTCACCCAGCCAAGGATGACCGAGCGGGTCAATCCTTTCACGGGCGAGGTCATCGACGCCAGCGCCACACCGGCCCTCGAGCATCGACAGCAGATGGGGATGAACCTCCAGAACGACGGGGACCGAGTACAGGAGCCCCGCCAGCAGCGGAACGACAGTCGAGACGGTGGCAAGGACCGCCGGCAGCCAGAACGCTCGCCTCAGGGCAGCTCTGAGCCGAAGCAGGCAGACAAGAAGCAGGACGAGAAGCCGCCCGAAACCAAGCCGGACACTCTTCCTGAGGTTCCCGACTTGATGATTGCCAAGGGAGACGAGGCCAAGGCGCTCGAGGCAGTCGAGAAGATCCTTGCCATCGCCCTCAATGCCGAGCTCGACGCCCCCGCCCGTCGCGGAGTCCTGAAGTCAGCCGCCCCTTCGTGGAAGGAGCAGACGCCGGAGTACCTGCACCCACTGGTGAGGGCCTGCGTCGATGCCACCGATTGGGCGATCAAGAAGGATGCCGCCGGCGAGCCCTGGTCGGCCGACCACGCGGTCTTCGTCCACAAGGTGAAGACGCTCCTCGAGGTCGAGAAGCTGAACATCGGCAAATACCCGTCCTGAAAAAAAATCTGCGCGGCGCTCATCCCCGGGGCGCCCGCACCCCTCATTATCGACAAGTACAAACGAGGAACGAACATGACCAGTGCATTTTCAGAAGGAGCCATGTCGCTGTTGGCGGAGCTCCAGTCGGCAGAGCGCAAGCACGAGCTCGTGCAGCGTTTCATCAAGGAGGGCGGGGTCCACAGGCTCTCTCTCAGCGTCGATCATCCTGACCCAGAGGTGAAGGCCGCGATCGAAGCGATCGCAGCGCGCAACATCCCGGCCGAGCTCCTGCTCAAGGGTTTTCTTCGGTTCTCGATGGATGAGGTCAACGCCTCGCGAGACGCCTTGTGCTGCTACACAAACCCTCAGCCGGTCGCAGCAGCCCCGAAGGTAGCGGCATGAAGATCCGCGTCCTCGATTTCGAAACCACCGACCAGGCCGACGAGAAAGCCAAGGGCAAGACGGTTGGTATCGTGGAGATCGGCTTTACCGATGTCGACGGCATCACCGGAGAGGTGAGTCCCACCGAATCGTACCTGGTCAATTCCGGCATTCCGATCCCGCCACAGGCGCGCGCCGTCCACCACATCAGCGACGACATGGTGAAGGACGGGCTGCCACCGGACGAGGCCTACCGGCTTTTGATGGCGCACATGGAACCGGGTGACCTGTTCTGCGCCCACAATGCCGCCTTCGAGCGGACCTTCTTCGCCGGCGGCGTGCATGCGTGGATCTGCACGATGATCTGCGCAAAGCACCTGTGGGAGGAAGCGCCGTCCTATTCCAACCAGGCCCTCCGTTACTGGCTGGACATAGATCGGGACATGCAATGGCCGACCATCGCGATGCCTCCGCATCGTGCCGGTCCGGACTCCTACGTCACGGCGCACATCCTCTCCCGGATGATCAGCACTCATCACCCCTCGTCCCTCCTCCAGCTGACGAACACTCCGGTCCTGCAGAAGCGCGTGATGTTCGGTGAGAAGCACCGCGGTCAGCTGTGGGCCGACATGGATCGCGGCTTCCTCGAATGGGTGCTCTCACCCGGCAAGAACTTCGACGAGGAAACCAGGAGGACCGCCCGCCACTGGCTGAACAAGCAGAGCGGATTGTCCGGCACACCCTTCGCATAAGGAGACCTGAAAATGCGGCAAGACTTCAAGAAGGGGGACATCGTCTCAGTGCAGGCCGAGTTGAAATACGGCTCCGACAGCATGGGCAACGTCACCCTTTCATTCCACGGATACCAGACCGTCACCATCGACCAGGGCCAGGTGTCCATGGTGCGGCCCTTTTGGGTGAAGGACGACAAGGCCGTCTACGAAGGGCCCGCCGATTCTCCTGAGCACTACCCCAAGATCGAGGTGACCGTCCTCGCCACCAGCGAGGATCTCGTCTGGATCAAGACCCCCGCCGGGAAGACGAACGTCGTCTTCGCCATCGATCTTCAGCGCATCGAAGAAAAACACGGAACGGAGGAATAACCGTGAGCACCACCTACAAGACCATCACGAGAGAGCTCGGCGACGAGAACCAATACTACGTCGCCGAGGACAGGGTCACCGAGGAGCAGATCAAGGCCGGGGATGATGACGGTGTCGTCTGCCTCTGCCTGTCGCCCGATGCGGCCGACACGATCGCACGGCTCCTCACCAACTACAGTCGCGCCGGCGGCACTATCTGAGGAGGCGGCGATGACCCGGGCGGTGCGCAAGAAGATCCCCGACAAAGTGAAGCTCATAGCGGCGCTCAAGCGCATGGGGCTCACGATCGAGCAGGTCCAGTTCGACCACAACCCTGCTCTCGCGCTCCGCCCGATCAACCCCCTGACAGGGGACACGATCCCGCCGGCCAATGATCCGGACCACATCGAGCTTCTGATGATCACGGAGCACCAGAAGAAAACCTACGGCAAGAGCGGCGAGAAGGTGGTCACCACGGCAGGCAGCGACATCGGCAACATCGCCAAGGTCCGCCGCCTGACGCAGCAGCAGGAAGAGGCCCGTCGCCGGATGCTGGCGAAGGACCAGGGCGAGAAGCCCGAGTGCACGAAAAGCAAGTGGCCGAAGAGGCCATTCCCAAAGCGGCAGAAGAAAGGAACCTGAAGCATGGGGGCGAATGAAAAGACAGAGACGGTCACGTTCCGAGTCCGCGCGGCGAACGGCGGATACATGGACATCGACGCATGCAACCCGAACCAGGCGCGCGAGATCTTCAAGGCTCGCTACCCGAAGGTCGGCATCACCAAGGTGAAGCGGCTGAAGGAGGGGGCAGAGCAATGATCTGGATCCTCTTCGTCGTCGGGCTCATCGCAGCGTCTATCGGCATTTATCAATTTGATGTCCAGCAACTCCGGTGGGCGCGAAACCAGGGGCTCTTCCTCGCGCTCGTCGGACTCGTGGTCATGGTGGCCGCAGCACATTTCGGAGGCGCGCTGTGACCAAGCCTCTCCGTTCAATCCAGATGCTGTTCTGCCGGATCGACATCGGTTCGGATTGGATAGCCACCCACTTCCCCGACGGCACAAGCTACGGCGCAGAGCCTCAGATGACGGCAGAGTACGTCGCTCTTGCGCAGCGCTGCGGCTATGGCGGCGATGTCCTCCGCTATGCCCACGAGCATGAGATCGCCCACGCCCTGATCGGCGAGGTGGTCTATCGCGGCCCCTCTCGAGTTGTTTGGGGCTGTGCTCACGGCAAGTACGCGCCGTCCGTAGAGATCCTTGCCGAGGAGGAGCTGTGCATCAGCCTCCAGGCATTCGCACGCGCCGGCACCCTGCCCGGTTCCAGTGCACCAGGCTTCGACTGGTTTGCCCTGCGTTACCGCTTCCTTCAACTCTGCGACGAGGTTTCACCATGACGCACAAGACGACCGACGTGCCCCCAATGACCGTCGTTGGGGCCAGCACGATTCTCGAGAAGACAGGGCCATTCCTCCACCACTTCAAGGTGAGGAAGAAAGAATACAACGAGGAGCTCGCCCGCTACCGCGCTAGCGCACCGACGTTTCTCGGCAGCCTCTCCGGCGACGAGCTCCGGCACAAGATCGACCGCTGCCATGACCTGACTGAACTCGCAATGCACTCGGTCGACAGGAAAATCCTGATCAGCGCCAGGGATCTCCGGATGGTTCAGCACCTTTCTCCAGATGATGTCGACTATGCCATCTCCGGCCTACGCCACCTGGCGGATGAGAGGGAGAAGCGCGCCGAGAAGGACGCCCAGGCTGCCTTGCAACGTGCGGCTCGCTCACGAAAGCGCAAGAGGATCGCATGGACGGTCTTCGCGATCGCCGTTGGCCTCGCCTGCCTCTCCATCCCAATCCTGAAGGGCGTCTTCCAATGAGCGACAATCTCCAAGCCAAGCCCTTCGGCCGCAAGGAGCTCGAGCCCTGCTGTGGCTGCGGAAAGGGCGTCCTGCACACCGGCGACATCCACTTCTACGAGGTGGAGATCACGCAGTGCATCGCCGACGTCCGCAGTATCCGTCAGCAGCACGGACTCGAGACGATGATGGGCAATCCTACGATTGCAGCTGCCTTCGCGCCTTCGACCAATGTGGCCCAACGCATGCCGAGCGTGCGCAAGCTGCTCTGCTCCAACTGCGCGCTGCTCAAGGACATCCCGATCACTCAGATGATGGAGGGCTGACCCATGGGAGCGATCACCAATCAGGACCGCGCCGCCATCCGCAAGATCTTCCGCAAGACCAAGGAGGAGACGGACCGGATTATTCGGCAGCGCGGCCAGCCATCCGTCGAGCAGATGCCGAACATCATCGCCTCGCAGAACGCGCTGCGCTCCTGCATCGAGGTCATCATCAACGAGTGCGCGCCAGTCGACGAGCTCTACTTCGGCGAACTGGCCATCCGGATGGCCTCCTACTTCGTCAGCGGCGTGCCCGTGGAGCGCCAGGTCGACCTCCTCACTGCCGTTATCGAAGGCCTGCCCCCTGCCCATGCCCGTCGGCTCCGGGAGGGGGTTGTCATCAAGACTGGCTGGGTCACCGACGGCGTCAACCACCCGAACATTCCCGCGGAGAGCGACATTCAATGAAGAAGTTTCTGGTCGCCGACCTGCTCTGCGGAGCGGGCGGCTCGTCTACAGGTGCAGCGCGCGCCTTCCGTGAGCTCGGGCTCCAGATGGAGCTCGTCTGCCTCAATCACTGGCCTGTCGCGATCGACACGCACCAGCGGAATCATCCCGAAGCACGCCACTACGTGCAGGACATCGCCACCGTCCGCCCTCACCTGATCGTTCCAGAGGGATACCTCGACCTCCTGATGGCGTCACCAACCTGCACCTACCACAGCGTCGCTCGAGGCGGGAAACCTACCAGTGACCAGCAGCGGTCGGATCCGTGGCACATCATCACCTGGCTGACCGAGCTCCGGGTGAAGCGGATCATCATCGAGAACGTGTGGGAGTTCATTAATTGGGGACCGGTCGACCACCGCACCGGAAAGCCGATCAAGTCCCGCCGCGGCGAATACTTCCACGCATGGATCGAGACGATCAAGCGCCTGGGGTTCGAACCGGAATGGCGCAAGTTGAACGCGGCCGACTACGGCGACGCCACCACACGGCAGCGCTTCATCCTCATGGCTCGCTCGGACGGGCGAAAGGTCAGCTGGCCGATGCCCACCCACAAGAAGCGTAGCGAGGTTTCGCAGGATCTGTTCACGGATGAAAAGCCGTGGCGTCCGGCGGCCGACATCATCGACTGGAACCGAAAGGGCCGGTCCATCTACAATCGCAAGAAGCCGCTCGCCGCCAAGACGCTGGCCAGGATCCACGCCGGCGCCGTCAAGTACGGGTGGCCGGAACCGTTCATCGTCGTGCTGCGGAATCACATGGCCGCGCAGGGCATCGACGTCCCGCTTCCGACCATCACCGCTTCGGGTACCCACATCGGCATCGCCGAGCCTGTCGTCATCTCTCCGCGCCACGGCAAGGAAGGGGCCGGTCCACGTCCTCGCGGCGTCACCCAGCCTCTGCCAACCCTTACGGCGGGAGGAAGCCAAGTTGGCGTGGCCGAGCCGGTCATCGTGAATATGAAGGGGAAGTCCACGGCCTCCAGCTCGCTCGAGCCCTTGCCTACACAGACCGCCCACGCGGCGCATCTGTTTTCGGCCGAGCCTATCGTCCTGTCGCAGCACAATAGCGGCGCTCCTCGGTCCACGGAGGATCCTCTTCCGACCATCACGACGGGCGGGGCATCATCCGAAGGCCGGCCCGGCTGTGCACGCCCCATGCTGGTCGAGCCGTTCATCCTCTCTCAGGCCGCAGGCGGCGCACCGCGCGGGGTAAGCAACCCCATCCCGACACAGACGACGGGCGGCAATGGCGGGGCGCACGCCCTGATCTCCCCCTACTACGGGTCGGGATCCGGCGAGACCTGCATCAGCGCCAACGAACCGCTTCCTACGGTCACAGTGAAGGGGCGCTTCGGGATGGTGGTGCCAGTCACCCACACCAGCGGCGGGCCGTCGGCGCGCGACGTCGACACGGATCCAATCCCCACGCTCACCACAGCCAAGGGCGGCGAGTTCGCCCTGGTCGAGTCCGCAGACGGCGAGCTCCAGTACGACATCCTCTTCCGGATGCTCGAGCCGCACGAGCTGGCGGCAGCGATGGGCTTCAATGACGAGGAGTCCACCTACGAGTTCGCCGGCACCAAGACGCAGGTCATCAAGCAGATCGGCAATGCCGTCTCTGTCGCGAAGATGAAGGCCTGCGTCGGCGCCATCATGGCAGACGCGGTACCGCCGCGCGCTGCGCAACCAGCAGAGTTCAAGGAGGCAGCAGAGTGACCCAGCAATTCACCCACGCCGGCATCATGCCGGTCAAGCCCATGGAACCGGAGTCCACCGGCATCACCAACCAGGAGCGCATGGTCATCGACATGCTCGTCGGTGCTTGGAACGCCTTCTGCGAATTGCCGATGGAGCACGGCGACGACCAGGTGGAGTTTCGCCACGGCATCCACCGGCTGCAGGAGAAGATCCTTGCACGGCCGACACGGCGCAGCCTGAAGGCAGAGGTCAGGAGGGTGTCGATCCGATGATTCAGCCGCTGTGCCGGTATTGCGGCAAACCACTGAGGAAGAGCGTTGTCACGGTGGCTCTTAACTCCCGGCAGCCGAAGTGGAGGGGTGGTATCAGCCGCCCTGACCGCCCCTCCTCAAAGGAGGAGGCGCAGCGGCTTTTCAACGAGGTGATCGTTTCTCTCCGCTACGGAGAAGATGAGAGAGGCCGGTATGTATCAGAAGTCGGCCTTTGGGACGGGGTCACCTATCGAGACAGGTTCTTCTGCAAGGGCGAACACGCTCAACAGTTCGCCTATTCCGCCCTGAATTACGCTCCAACTCTCGGGACTGCCTCCTATCACGAAGCACTGAAGGCCCAGCAAGAAAAGGAGCAGTCATGACCACCTGCGCCAACGGCCACCCCATGGAGTTCATTGGCGGGCGCAACTGCGGATGTCACCCCGACGCCACCTGTTCACTCCCCGTCTACACCTGCCCCGTCTGCAAAGACTCAGACTACGGCGACAACCAAGAGGCTTCTGACATGAAGGCATCGTGCCCCGACGTCGAGGAGTGCAAGGTGAAGGCCAACCCATACGGTGGCCTGCCAGGTCTCCACCTAACGCGCGCTGAGTTCGAAGCGCTTGACGAGTACAGCGCCACCCTCCCCACAGGAACCACCCCAGGGAAGCGGTGGCGCCGGCATGACGGGGCCTACGATCCTGATTGCGAAAACCCCTTCTGGCTGATCGGAGAGTACGACCCGGACGACGATGGCAAGGGGCCCAGCATCAAGATCAACTGGTACATCCCCGTCATCAGCGTGGCTGCACCGCTAACAGGGAGCGCACAATGAAAAGCCTACTCGACTTCCGCAAGACGGGGCCGACCACCTACGGCAACCCCATCACGCTCGACGAGCTTTGGGATAGGGCGGCGGCACTCGGCAGGGTGACCGTCGATCACAGTCTCTCCCAAGGCCAGTACGTCCAGATCCGGTTCGAGCGAAAGTCCGGGACGATGGTTCAGGCTCGAGGCCATCACACCGAGATCCGCGAGGCGTTCCGCCTTGCGATCCAGGAGGCTGTCGACCTGGGGGCGGCCCCATGACTCAGCCCCTCCCCTACATCTTCCGCTGGAACAGGCAGGGGAGGAAGGGCCAGCCCTGCGAAGTGCTGATCCGCACCAACGTCATGAACACCCGGCTGGTGAGGTTCGCTGACGGATACACCATGGTCACCAGCGGTAACGCTCTAAAGAAAAACCCGGAGGCACAACCGACATGACGCAAACCGCATGGGGCGAGCCAACGTGGACGGAGCCGGAGCCTGTCCACCTCTACGGTGGTGAGGACTCCGACATATTCCCTGGGTACCGCTCGCGCTACGTGGTCGGCAAGGCTGCCATGGGCTGCGTGTGCTGGTACCAGCCAGAGGGACCATACTACGCACTGACGCAGCTGCGGCGCCTTGGCTGCGTCGGCGACATCGACACGGCGAAGAGCCTGGTCGAGGAGTTTTCCGTCCTCGAAGTCTTGAAGTGCCCGACCCTCGGCAACGCCTAACGCCTACCCCCTCCAAGTATGGAACCAGAGAGATGAACCAGCAGATCACCCCCGAACGGATAGAGCGAGCCCTGGACAGGGTTGCCGAGATCATCGTGGACCTGAAGGACGGGCAGAAGTGCCTGCCGATCTACGAAAGACTCGAGGCCGAGCTGAAGGCCATGCGCGCGGCCGAGAACACCATGGCCTCAGTCATGCAGCGCGTCAGAGGATCGAAGGGTCGCAAGGCAGGGCGACCGCTGCCATCGCCTCGAGCTTGAGCGCGAGCGAACCGCCCTCGCCGTATTCGGGCCTGTCGATCGCATGGCCCATGAGGATCCTCCTCACCTCGTCGTCGACCTTCACGTTCTTCATGCGGTCCTCGAACGAATGGCGGAAGGAATAGACGGTCGTCTTGACCGATTGCCTCAGGTGGTTCTCCACCATGTACTTGTTGATGGCAGCGGAGAAGTTGCCCTCCTTGTCCCGGTACCGCGGGAAGCCCTTCGGAAATCTCCTCAGCGCCTCGAGCGCGATGCCGGTCACCGGCACCACACGGATCGACGTTTCGGTTTTCACCTCGCGCGGATCCTCGGGGTCGTCGTCAGGTTCAATCTTGATGTAGGGGATGTTGCTCTGGAGTTGGATGCGGTCTGCGGTCAGGTTGCAGATCTCGCTGGGTCGGGCGCCGACATTCATCATGATGAGCAGAATCGCTCGCGCCTCGTCATTCAGGCCGGCCAGAGCGCCGGGCTTCAGGATCTTGTCCGTGATCCATTCGGTCGTGAAGGGATGCCGCTTGCGCCGGCGCTTCGCCTTGTCCTTGAACCGCAGCCCCTCGAACGGGTTGACGCGGTCCTCCTGCTTCATGTGGGAATAATACTCCCGGTACAGCACGCGCATATCCCCCAGGCGGCGGTTGCCGATGTCGGGCGTGTGCGTGGGCCTGCCTTCCTTCGGCGCGATCCGCTCGAGCCAATGGTTGTAGTAGCGGCGGGCATCGTCGCGGGTGATCTCGTCCATCGCCATGTCACCCATGACGGAGATGAAGTGATCCTTCGACCCCTTCTTCACCGACAGCCACTTCGCCCTCTGGCCTGCGCTCTTGCCGGAGATCTGGTGCGGCGTGATCTCTTCCTCGTAGACCTTGAAGGCATCCGACACCGTAGCGGCCGGAGCTGACACCGTACCCATGACGGCCTCGACGACAGGCTTCGGCGTCGACGGGGAGAGGATGGCCTCCACCCTTTCGAGCAGCGCCACGAGGGGAGCATTCGCGAGATCCGCGGACGGCTGATAGGAGAAGCCCATCGCCTTCGCTCGCTTGATGGCGGTCAGGTACCGGTTCTTTGCCGCCTCCTGATCCTCGCCGCAGAGCATAGATGCCCAACGGTCATCGTCCGCCTTTTCGTACAGGTCGCGAATCGTCCGGGCCCGGGCGAGGTCCGTCGTCTTGAGCGAGATCTTGACGGTGTGGCCGCGCTCGTCGATGTCGGCAAGCTCCGTCGGCACCCGCCGGCGATAGTAGTAATTGCCGCCGACGCACAGCAGATACCGATCGAGATCGTGCTTCGACTTCCGGTGACGTCCCATCCCCAGCCGCGCCTTTGTGTCCTAATAAATGTCCACGTTAGTGTGCTGAAAATTTCGTTTTGATCAAGCTGCTTCAGATCGCTTCAGCCGAAAGCCTTGATTTGCAGGGAATCTGGCGGTCGATAAATGCGGCGAGCTGGAGCGGGTAGCGGGAATCGAACCCGCGTATTCAGCTTGGAAGGCTGCTGCTCTACCATTGAGCTATACCCGCGGGGTGGCCGATCCGGTGACGAATGGTGGAGGGAGTTGGATTTGAACCAACGTAGGCTGAGCCAACGGATTTACAGTCCGTCCCCTTTAACCACTCGGGCATCCCTCCATTAATCCGTCGGGATCGTAACCAAGCTCGCTAGATCGATGCGCCGGGCTTCGATCTGCGCCGCGTATATGACGGCCCGCTCGCCGTCTGTCAACACGCGTCAGACCTCAATTCCGTGAAAAAAATCCCGCCTCCTTCGAGGCTTATCGCGGGTGTCACGACTATGCTGCGGAAGCTGCCAAGGCTATAAGGCCGCATGAGCAAGAATGATAAAGACGACAAGTCCGGCCGCGACAGCCACTATGCCACGCTTCGACGGGCGGTAAGGGATGCGAAGCGGGAACGCGGCGAAATCCCGACCCCAGACCCGCGCAAGAACCGCCGCAAGGACGTCGCCTGGGCGCCTCCCCAGCTTCAGCCCGACCAGGTCTTTCTCTACGGTCTGCACACGGTGCGCGCAGCGCTCGCCAACCCGCAACGGCAACTCATCAGGCTTTCGGTCACGCAAAACGCGCTGGCGCGCCTCGACATGGGAGATACTGAGGCCCTCCCCTGCCCGGCCGATCTCGTCCAGCCTCAGGACCTCGACAGGGTGCTGGGCCCGGATGCCATCCATCAGGGGGTGATGCTGGAGACGCGGCCGCTACCCGTCCGGCGGCTTGAAGCCTTGAAGGACAGCCCTCTCCTGCTGGTGCTCGACCAGGTTACGGATCCGCATAATGTCGGGGCCATCATGCGCTCTGCCGTCGCCTTCGGGGCCGGCGCACTTGTCACCACTCAGAGACATAGCCCGGTGGAATCCGGCGTCCTTGCAAAATCGGCCTCAGGTGCACTGGAACTCATTCCCCATATCCAGGTCACCAATCTTGCCGATGCACTGAACGAACTTCACGCGCTCGGCTTCCAGACCGTCGGCCTCGATTCGGAAGGCCCGCAGCCGCTGGAGGAAACCCTTGCCGGAGACAAGATCGCCCTGGTCCTGGGGTCCGAGGGCAAGGGCTTGCGCCACAAGACGCGCGAAACCGTCACTGCGCTTGCGCGCCTCGACATGCCGGGGGAGATCAAGTCGCTCAACGTGTCGAACGCCGCAGCGGTCGCCCTTTACGCTACGCGGATGTATCTTGCCCGTAGTAGATCGTGAACCCCGCGAACCTGCTGTGACTGCTGGTCGCAAATGGGCCTGTACCTTGTGACAAGGAAGAGCCAGGAATTGCGCGAGAGCCGGCAGCACCATGACGAAGCTCATTGATCTCTTCACATCCGCTGCGCTCGATGCCGGCCGCGCGATCATCGAGGTTTACCGGGCGGGCCCCACAACCAGCTACAAGGCCGATTGCTCCCCGGTGACGGAAGCGGACGAGCAGGCCGAGCGCATCATTCTCGAGGTGCTTCGTCAGGCTGTTCCCGACATCCCGGTCATTGCCGAGGAGGCGGTTGCCGCGGGACGCATACCGGCCATTGGCGCCGGCCCCTTCATCCTGGTCGATCCGCTTGACGGCACGAAGGAGTTCATTGCGGGCCGCGAGGAGTTTACAGTCAACATTGCCCTCATCAGGTCCGGTGTGCCGGTCGCGGGCGTCGTCTACGCCCCCGCGCTCGGCATCGCCTATACGGGCGATGGTGATGAGGCGTGTCGACTGGCGATCGGGGCAGACTTCGGTGTCGACGCGAGGAAGTCGATCCATGTTCGTGAGGCCGCTCCTTCGATGGTCGCGGTTGCCAGCCGTTCCCATAGCACGCCGGAGACGGAGGCGTTCCTGAAGGCCAACAATATTGCGGAGACCTGCGCGATCGGATCGTCGCTGAAATTCTGCCTTGTCGCCGAAGGGCAAGCGGACATCTACCCGCGGCTCAGCCGTACTATGGAGTGGGATACGGCGGCCGGCGATGCCGTGCTCCGCGCGGCCGGTGGCGCGACCACGACGCTGGACGGAAAGCCCCTCGTCTACGGGAAGACGCAGCAGACGGACAGTATCGACTTCGCCAATCCCTATTTCATCGCCCGGGGTGACTTGCAGAAGGGCAAGCTTGTCACCTGATCCGTCTTACCAACAGCAATTAACGGCGAGCGCAGCCGCGCCTCACTCCGTCTGCCCGCCGCCGAACCTGCTGATCAGAACATCGCGCATCCTGTCCATGGATGGCTCCGGCGCCTGCGGCGAGGGTGTCATGCCGATAGAGAAACCGTCGGCCTTGAAACTGTCGACGAGGGCACGGTCACGGCTGACGATGTGGATCGGTACGGATCGCGATGCATCCGGGCCGGTGATCAGCGCGGCGGGCTGATGGTCGCCCAGGATCACGAACACGGCGTCCCGGCCGAAATGGCTGATATAGGATCCCAGAGTTTCCAGCGCGTAGTCAATCGTCGCGATATAATGCCGACGAACCCGATCCTGATCGGCCCACACGACCGCCGGTGGATCGCCACTCTCCGCCTGGCCGTCGAAGGTCGACCCATCGCCGACTGAACTCCAGTCGACAAGCCGGGGGATCGGCGTCCATGGAGCATGGCTCGATATGAGCGCGATCTCCGCCATCACAGGCACGCCCGCGTCCCTTGCCGGCGAGCGGGCGAGGCTTTCGAAGGCAGACAGGGTGTACTGGTCCGGCATTGTCACCCAGTTGAACGGCTTGCCGCGGTAGCCCAGGTCCTTTGCCGCCAGGATCTCGTCGTAGCCGTAATAGGCAGCCTCCGGCCAATCCATGGTGATAGCAGGCATGATGGCCACCGTTCGCCACCCGGCATCGCGGAACATCCGGTTGAGGCTCGGCCGGTCACTGGTCATCAGCCGGTCATAGCGCGCCTGGCTATCGGTCCAGAGACCCGAGAGAAGGGTGCCATGAGCGAGCCAGCTGAGACCCGCCACGGTCGGTGACCGCGTCCAGCCGCTCGCAGATGCGAAGCCGGCCTCGGAAAGCTGCAGCTCGACGCCCTCGAGCCTTGGGCCGATCATCGGGCTGTAGCGCGGATCCTCGATCGCGCTTCGCCCGTAGGATTCGACGAAGACAAGGATCAGGTCCCGCCCTTTGATGCGCTCGAAGGACGGCGCTCCGGCGGGATATCCCGCCTCCTCATGCAACTCCGCCTCAAATGCACGGATGTCGGCAACCGATCGAGCCACCAGAGCCAGCCGCTCTCCGAGATAGTCCGACACGCGCAGCTGAGCCACAGGATCAGAGCCGGCGCGGACATTCGCCGTCTGCAGCACGACGCCGGCGACCAGCAGTAGCGCGAATACCGCAACCGCTGTCCTTCGGACTTGGTCGGACAGGTTCGTGATCCGGATGCACGCCCAGGAGAAGGCCAGCACCAAGGCAGCCAGGGAAGCGACGGCCCCGCCGATCGAGACGGCCGCAGTCAACGCGCCGAGGGAGCCGGACAGCAGGTTCCATCCGTCAAAGATCATCTTCAGGTCGAGATAGGGATTGAAGCGGCGCTGGAATGCCGAGAGGACAGCAAGATCGCCGATCTTGAGAAACAGAAGGCAGAAGACCACGGTCGTCGAGAGAACCGCCACCCCAATGGCCATCCTCCTCGGCAGCAACAGCAAGGCGAGAGCCAGTAGCGGTATCTCGATCGGCAGACGCAGGGTGCGGGTGAACTGGATGCCGCCCGGCGTATCTGGCATGGCGCACGCGAAGAAAGAAACCGCGACGAAAATCGTCATTGCCAGGGCGGCTCGCCATCCACGAATTTGGTGTATCGTGCCGGTCCGGTTCATCCGAACGCTCCTCCCGCTCGTATACTACCCCGAGCATCACTCCACCGGAGCAGGATCATGAACGACGAAGGAGGCAATCGACAGCCATGCGAATACTGAAGGTGGTCGCGATGGCTGCAGGTCTCCTGCTTCTGCCTCTCCTCGTCCTTGCGGTCGATCCTGCGAGCCTCGCCGAGGCTCTCGCAGGCGTGCCGCCAGGCCATGCACTCGTCGCCATCATCATCGTCCAGGTCCAGATCCTGCTTTCCGCGCTGCGCTGGCACTTTACCGCCTCCCGGCTCGGTCACCCCATGCGGCGAGCCACTGCCATACGGGAATACTATCTCAGCGGCATCCTCAACCAGACCCTGCCAAGCGGCATCGCCGGCGACGCCGTCCGCGCATATCGCAGCAGCGGCGACGCCGCTGGTGATTGGAAGCGGGCAACCGCAGCTGTCGTGCTGGAGCGGCTCTCCGGGCAGCTCGCGTTTCTGTTGCTCACGGTCCTGGGATTGCTGAGCTGGGTGGTGCTGTTGCCGCAGGACAGCATTCCGGACCTCTGGGCACTGCTCGGCGCCGGGTTGGCGGGCGTCATCGCAATCGTAGCGGCGTCTCTTCTGGTTAAACCTCTCAGGGCGTGGAGTATCCAGCACCTCCCTGACCTTTCGGCGGTCTTCTGGAAAGACCGAGCCTTCGCGATCCAGGGCGGACTGAGCATTCTCATCGTGACAAGTTACGTGGCGATTTTCCTCATTGCATCCGATGCGGCTGGCGCACCACTGCCGCTGGCCGGAGCGTTTGCGATCATTCCGCTCTGCCTGCTGGCGATGCTGGTTCCAGTGGGTATCGGCGGGTGGGGAAGCCGCGAAGCGGCCGCAGCGGTGCTTTGGCCGCTCCTGGGATACACGAGCGCCCAGGGCCTTGCTGCGAGCCTTCTTTACGGTGCCTTCTCGCTTGCCGGTACCGCGCTTCCAGGCCTGATGGTGTACGGCGCGTCCGCACTTGGCGGCTGGAGGCGGGGTGCAGGAATCGCCCGATGAGATCACGTCGCCAACCGGGCATAGACATCGCCTGACGGATCTCCCGGCGTCAGCGAAGAAATTCCATCGAGAATCGTCGCGGCGTCCTGCCATTCTTCGTTCGCAAAGCGGTGTCTCTCGCCGACCACCCGATTGAAGCGGTAGCTGCCGAGCCTCTCAAGCAATCCGATCGCTTCAAGCGCGATTTCGGGAAGTGCCGGAATATATTCGAACGCGACGAGGCGGATCGGGCTTGAAAGTCCGCGGAGGATCTCGGCCTCGGCACCTTCGACGTCGATCTTGCAGAAGGCCGGAATTCCATATTTTCCGATCAGCCGGTCCAGCGTCGTCATGGGGACGGCAACCTCTCGGTCCCAGACGACATCGCGAAACCCCTCGGCATGGCTGACACCCTCTATGAAGCGGTCCGATACGGTGGAGACGGTGGGATGACGACGTGAGATGCGCAACCTTGCCTCACCTTCCGTCGCGCCCACGGCCGCACGCTCGAATCCCTTCCAGCGGCTGGTGAGATGCTTCTCGATCATGTCGGCAAACACGGGCTGCGGCTCCACGGCCACGACCTCTGCCCCCAGGGACAGCAAGGTCCTGCTTCGGCTGCCCACATGCGCGCCGATATCGAAGACAATATCGCCGGGCTTGATGATCCCGCTGTAGAACCGCCTCAGTTGCACCCGGCGCCAGGGCTGGCCGTAGTAGACCACCAGCGAGCGCGCGACACCGATTGCCGTATCAAGGCCTGTGGCGGCGCTCACCTTCCCACCTCTGGATCGCGCAGGAGGTAGAGGCAGTCGACCGCGAACGAGTAGATGAGCAAGAGGAGCGCAACAGCCGCCAGCCAGACGGAGATGGGTGCCATCACCCCGGGAACGAGGATCAGGCAGAGCGCGGCAACCTGCACCACACAGACAAACTTGCGCCGCAGCGATGGCGGCAGAGGTGCCGTCAGACTGGGCACGAAGTACTGCGCCATCATGAAAGCGTAGCGAAGCAGGCCTATCAGCACGACCCACGCCCCCGCCTTATCGAGGATGAACACGGCGGCTGACAGGCAGAGGATAAGAAAGGCATCGACTTCCATGTCGAACCTTGCGCCAAGTTCCGACTCCTGCCTCTGGAGGCGTGCGAGGTACCCGTCGAAGCCATCCAGCGTAAGCGCCACTGTCACGAGGAGCACGAGGGCCCAGGAGGCATTTTCAGGCGCATTGGGCACGATCACTGCGGCAGCGACCAGGCTGACGATCGCCGATCTGATTGCAGTCACTGTGTTCGCGAGACCGAAGCTGTCAAAACGGTGCCGGTGCAGGCTTCCGATCACAAGGAAAAAAATGACAAGAAGCAGCACGGCAGCGGCAATGACTGTGGCGCTGCCTAGCGACAGATGGAATGAGATCGCCGAGTAGGCAACAATCGAACCCAGAAAGACACCGCCAAGCACCGCCAGAGCGTTCACACGAAGCGCGTGGGACGGTCCGGCTGCCGCAGCCGAGATCCGAATGGCGGATGCCTCCTTTGACCACATCATGCCTACTCCGCTGCCAGAAGGGCCTCGATGTCCAGCATATGGCCGGCCCGATCCTTCTTCGTCTGCAGATAAGCCGCATTCTGCACGGTGACCTCTCCCGTTACCGGAACACGGCTCTCCACCCCTATACCTGCGCTACGAAGGGCGGCGATCTTCGTCGGGTTATTGGTGAACAGCACGACCTTCTCTATGTGCAGCAGTCGCAGCATCGCCACTGCTGCCTCGTAGCGGCGATGGTCGACATCATAGCCGAGTTCGGCATCGGCATCGATGGTGTCGAGCCCGCGGTGCTGGTACCCGTACGCGCGCATCTTCGCGCCAACACCGGTGCCCCTTCCCTCCTGGTCGAGATAGAGAAGCACGCCGCCGCCCGCAGCCTTCATGGAGGCGAGACCATTGCGCAGTTGGTCGCCGCAGTCGCACTTGAGCGAGCCGCAAAGATCGCCGGTAACACATGAGGAATGAATGCGGACCGGGACCGGGCGCGCCAGATCTGGATTGCCGACGACGATGGCGATCTGGTCCTTCTGGGCCAATCCCCCGCGGAAAACCACGAAATGGGAATCGCCTAGGTCCCTTAGCGGCACGCGGGTGCGGACAACGATCTCAAAATTCTGGCGCGCAGTGCCGGCCCCTTCCAGAAGAGAGTGATCGAGCTTGCAGCAGGCAGCGAAGTGATGCTCGGCTCCCGTAACGTCGGCACAGACCATGGCAGGCAAGAGCAGCGCCAGACGGGCAAGCTCAGCGGACATGCTCATCAGTCGGTCAGCCGTGTGCCACTCGTCGGGTGCCGATGCCCCAAGCCCATAGGCCAATTGCGACGCCTGCGCGAAGGAAATGCCGGCAAGCGGAACAGCAAGGTCCTGGGCGGCACCCGGCATGAGGCGCATTGCACGATGTGACGTCAGCAGCAGCGAATGCCTGTCACCCACCGCATCGGCGAACTGGTCGTAGACAGCCGGTGCCACGCTATCGAGCGCAAGGGCAGCAAGACTGCGTGAGCCATCGCTGAGCAAAACCGGGCGGCCGTAGCGCAATTCCGCAACTGCACGCTCGACCTGAACTGCGGGCGAGGCAACCTGAAAACCCTGTTCGACGAATGACATCGCTGAAAAATCCTTCCCAAAAACGTTCAGTGCCAAGCTTTACGCGCAGAGCCCTTGGCCGGATCAATCACTTATTCGGCACCGGCAGATCCCCGCCGACGTCTTGTCAGATCGCCTGCGCAGGACAAGATAACGCGCTCAGCACGGTTCGGGTCCTTGAGCGTCGCCGAGGTTGAAAGCCACACCCCACTGGGTGCCCAAGATGGTTGCAGGCGACGCTGGCGACCCAGCGCAAGCGCGGTCCCAAGGCCGGCGTAAGAGGAGAGACGGATGAACTTGGGTGCCTCGCCTGCGGAACGTGCTGAAATAGACTCTGCTCGTGCCCTTTGGCTCACGGCCGCTGGCGCATGCGAGCTGAGGCATGAGCCACTGGAGCCGCCCCTCCCTGGCCAAGCCCTCGTACGCACGCTCTTCAGCGGCATCAGCCGAGGCACGGAGAACCTCGTCTTCAGCGGCCGCGTACCCGTCAGCGAATTCGAACGCATGCGTGCACCTCACATGGCGGGCGAGTTCCCCTTCCCGGTCAAGTATGGTTACTCGCTCGTGGGAAAGGTCGAGACGGGCAGCGCGCCCATGGCCCGCCAGTTCGTCTTCTGTCTCTATCCGCACCAGGATCTCTGCGCGATCGATGAATCCGAGTTGCTTGTCCTTCCGGACGGGTTGCCGCCGGAACGGGCCATACTGGCCGCGAACATGGAAACCGCCCTCAACATCGTCTGGGATGCAAATGTCCAGCCGGGCGACCGTGTCGCCATCTTCGGTGCCGGCGTGGTCGGCACGCTGGTAGCGCACCTGACATCACGGATCTGCGGCACCGAAGCCGTGCTGATCGATCCCAATCCCGCACGGCGAGCGCTTGCCGAACATCTTTCCCTGGACTTCTCGACGGGGACTACCATGGCTGGAGAATTCGATGTGCTGGTGAATGCGTCGGGATCGGCGGAAGCACTTGCGCAAGCGATCGGGCTTGCCGGACAGGAGGCTCGCATCGTCGAGGCAAGCTGGCACGGCAACGAGCCCGTCAGCATCCCGCTGGGCGGAGCCTTTCACGCTCGCAGGCTCACGCTTGCCAGTTCGCAGGTCGGTTCGGTATCCCCGAACCGGCGCGTTCGGTGGAGCCCCGCGCGTCGCCTCGCCAAGTCCCTCGACCTGCTGCTCGACGACCGGCTGGACGCGCTGATCTCCGGCGAGACGCCTTTCTCGGAGATCGAAAGCGCCTATCCCGCCATCCTCGCCAATCCGGATACCCTCTGCCACCGTATCCATTACTGAATAGTCACGGAGTTTCAGAAGCATGTTCGCCGTCGAAGTCCGCGATCACATCATGATCGCCCACAGCCTTCCCCGTCCCGTTTTCGGCCCTGCACAGGGCATGCACGGCGCCACCTTCGTGGTCGATGCCGCCTTCTTCACACGCGATGTGGACGAGAACGGACTGGCAGTGGACATCGGCGCCGCCACGACAGTTCTCCGGGAAGTCCTGGCGCCGCTCAACTATCAGAACCTCGACGAACTCCCCATGTTCGCGGGGAAGGTCACCACGACCGAAGTCATCGCCAAGCACGTCTTCGACCAACTGGCGACCGCAGTCGCGGGCGGAAAGCTCGGAGAAGGAAGCCACCGGATCTGTCGGTTGAAGGTTACCCTGCACGAGTCGCACGCCGCACGCGGGTGGTACGAGGCCGACCTTTGAGCCGGACAATCGCTTTCGCCTTCCCGGGCGATCTGGCGTTGAATACCGGCGGCTATGCCTATGACCGGCGCGTCACAGACGGTCTTCGCAACTGCGGCTGGGACGTTCAGTGCCTGCCCCTCGGTGATGGGTTTCCCAATCCCTCGCCGGAAGCCAAGGCACGGGCGGAGGATCTGCTATCGCGCTTGCCAGATGGCGCGCAGGTCGTGGTCGACGGTCTCGCTTTCGGTGTGCTCGACACATGGGCCGAACGCGAGAGCAAGCGTCTGCGAATCGTCGCTCTCGTTCATCATCCCCTCGCCCTCGAGACCGGCCTGGACGCCGAGCAGCAACAAGATCTCGCAGCAAGCGAGCGACAGGCACTTGCCTGGGCGGAACATGTCATCGTGACGTCGCCGATGACGGCGCGGGAATTGACATCCAGCTACAACGTCCCATCCGAGAAGATCACCGTAGCCATACCAGGAACCGGACCCGGGACTCCCGCCAGATGTGAAGGTGAGCCGCCACATATCGTGTCAATCGGCACGCTCATCCCGCGCAAGGGCCATGATGTCCTGATCGCAGCGCTCAAACGGATCGAGCACCTTTCCTGGACTGCCACCATTGTCGGTAGTCACAACCTCAGCCCCAGAACGGCGCGGGAAATCGAGGAGCAGCTGGCAGAGAGCGGCCTTGCCGAGCGCGTCAGCCTTGCCGGCGAAGTGGCCGATGTCAGGCCGATACTGGCGAGCGCCGATATATTCGCCCTCGCGAGCAGGTTCGAGGGCTATGGCATGGTGTTTGCCGAAGCCCTTTCCCACGGCCTGCCCATCGTCGCCTGCCGCACCGGCGCCGTTCCCGACGTCGTGCCCGAAGAGGCGGGCATACTGACCGGCGTCGATGACATCGATGCCTTCGCCGCGGCACTCGGTAGCCTCGTGACGGACAGGGGAATGCGGCGGCGCAAAGCCGAAGCGGCACGACATGCGGGCGCTCTCTTGCCGAACTGGAACAGGACCGTCGGCATCATCGCCGACAGATTGGAGACACTTCCGTGAGCGGTTTCGACAAGGACTGGCTGGCGCTGAGAGAAACGGCCGATCAGGCCGCCCGCGACATGGGGCTGGTGGAGGAGCTTGCGACTTATCTCCAGGGAATGGACCGTCCGTTCATCCTCGATATCGGCTGCGGCACAGGCTCAACCCTGAGAAGCCTTCAGGATCATCTCCCCCGTTACACCGGGTGGCTTCTGCTCGACTATGACCCCGTGCTCCTGGAGGAGGCGTCGCGGCGGGCCGGGACGAGTGCCAATGTCGCGTTTCGACAGCATGACCTCAACGACATCGCTGGCCTTACCTTGGACGAGGCAAGTGTCGTCACGGCGTCGGCGCTCTTCGATCTTTGCTCCGAAAAATTCTGCGCGGCGCTTGCGGACCGCCTCGCAGCGGCCGGCTGCGGCCTCTATGCCGCACTGAACTATGATGGCGTCATGCGCTGGTCGCCAGAACATCCGCTCGACGGGCAGATGACCGACCTTTTCAACCGCCACCAGCGGACCGACAAGGGGTTCGGGCCGGCACTCGGACCCGACGCCACCGCATGTCTTGCCGGACACCTGAAGGCTCGCGGGTTTATCGTGACGACGGCCGAGAGCCCGTGGCGGCTGGACGAGAGCAGTGCTGCTCTGCAGGCAGAGTTCCTGGGAGGCTTGCGTCAGCCCCTTCTGGAGGCGTCGGAGCTGCCGGACACCGCGATCGGCGAGTGGTTGGAGTTTCGGCTAGCGACGATCGGCACGCCGGGGGCCTCATGCCTGGTTAGCCACCGCGATCTCCTCGCCCTGCCCGGCTGAGGCTTCGCTTGACCGGAAAACGCAGTCGAACAGGATGTCGCTACCGAGATTGTAGACATCCGTGGCGGGGCGATGGGCACCGGCAAGCTTCTCGATGGGCGGCAGGCTGATGCCCATCGGGCCTGAGCCGATGATGATTGGGGAGATGGCGACGTGCAGCCGGTCGACAAGGCCGGCGTCGATGAAGCGGGCGATCGTCCGCGCACCGCCTTCCACCAGCACGCGGTTCAGGTTTCGCGCCCCCAGTGCGTCGAGGATGTCGCGGGGATCGAGGCCGCCAGCCTTTGGCTCCAGGTTAATGATGTCGGCATTTGGAAGTTCGGCACCGGATGCGCTCGCGCTTCTGAACACGATCACAGGTGCACCGCCGTCATGGAACAGGCTTTCGGCTCCCTTCAACGTTCCGTGGCAATCGACGATCACCCGAACCGGCGACAAACCCTTGACCATCCTGACCGAGAGGCTTGGATCGTCGGCGATGACGGTTCCAACTCCGACGATCACGGCGTCCACCAGTGCCCGGCATCGATGAAGATGCGCCAGGCCGTCCTCGCCTGAGATGTCGCGGGCGTCGCCTGCCGGTGTCGCAACCCTGCCGTCGAGTGACTGGCCCACCTGCGCCAGCACGAAGCGGCCGGGTGCATTGGCTATCGGGCCATAGAGGCGGTATGCAAGGTCACCGACGACTGCCTCCCCGGTTCCCTGCCGGAGGGCCAGCAGCCCCGACCACGTTGCCTCGCTCATTTCCAGATTGAACATCCCGCTCCCTAAAGCATCCTGTACAGCGTGTTGTCGCGCCGTATCACATGATGAAGCAGCACCGCGCCGATATGCAACGCGAAAAGCGCCAGAAGGCTCCATGCGCTGACCTCGTGAATCGCAGACAGCGTCCATGCGATGTCGGGAGACTTGCCGAGCGGGCTCCAAACCGGCACGAGCCCGAACCAGATGAGCGGGAAACCGTGGGCATTGGTGGCGAGAAAGCCGCTGATCGGCATGACGATCAGGAAGACATAGAGCAAGGCGTGAACGACTGTCGCTGCGACCCGTTCGACCACCGGCCCCTCGCGTTGCGGCGTGCGCGTAACCAGCTTGTTGCCGACCCGCACCAGCATGATCCACAGGACCAGAAAGCCGAGGCTTTCGTGGACCAGATAGAAGTCGAGCGTCACTTCCTTCTTCGTGAACTGGATGAAAAAGCCGAGCGGCCAGGTTGCGAGCACCAGCACCGCGACGAGCCAATGAAGAATACGCGAGGTCGTAGGATACCGCTCGACGCGGATGATCGCTTCGGCGGGGCGAGCGGGATCGGCGGGCATGCGGACGTCATCGGTTCTGGACACGGCGGACCTCCAACGGGCCGGCCGCTCCGGCGCCTAACCCGATTGGCACCGAGACCTGCAGAGCCCAGTGCAGGCAGTTTCAGGCGAGCCAGCCGCAAGCGCAACCAAAAAACTGAATCCGGGATCTGAAGAGAAAAATGGTGCCCCCGGCAGGGTTCGAACCCGCGACCCCCTGATTACAAATCAGGTGCTCTACCAACTGAGCTACAAGGGCAATCCAGTGCAGCGGGAGTTAGCATATTCTGCTTTCGTGTAAAGCGCAAAAACCAGAAAGAGAACGCCGATCGTGTCGAACCCGAACCTGCCGTACCGCATCCTGCAGGCAAAGCCCTTGTCGAAAAAGGAATTTCTCCGCTAGGTATGCCGGCATCACGAGGGTTACCCATGTCGAGTACAGCCAGCAGCCTCTCCTTTTGCGCTTCCTCTGCACCGGAGGCGATGGCGGCCCGAGACGAACTCATCCGGATCTACGGCAACAGCCCGGTCGAGGAGGCGGATGTTATCGTCGCGCTCGGCGGCGACGGCTTCATGCTGCACACGCTGCACGGGACTATCAATTCCGGCAAGGCCATCTATGGCATGAACTGCGGGTCGGTCGGCTTCCTGATGAACGACTACCGCACCGAGGACCTGCGCGAGCGGATCGATTCGGCCGTCGAGAACGTGCTGCATCCGTTGCAGATGAAGACCACCAATGCCGACGGCACGAGTTCCATCGCGCTTGCCATCAACGAGGTCTACCTCTTCCGGCAATCCTATCAGGCCGCGAAGCTGCGGGTGGAGATCGACGGTCGCGAGCGACTGGCGGAGCTCATCTGTGACGGGCTGATGGTCGCGACCCCTGCGGGTTCGACCGCCTACAACCTTTCCGCCCACGGGCCGATCCTGCCGCTGGAGGCGCCGCTGCTGGCGATGACGCCGGTCAGCCCCTTCAGGCCCCGCCGCTGGCGCGGCGCACTCCTGCCCAATCATGTGCAGGTGGACATCCACATCCTGGAGCCGGAGAAACGCCCGGTGAACGCCGTCGCCGACAATATGGAGGTGAAGTCGGTGCTGCGTGTTCAGGTGGAGCAGTCGGAGGAGATGACGGCGCGCATCCTCTCCGATCCCGACCACACCTGGTCGGACCGGATCCTGGCCGAGCAGTTCAGCAACTAAGGCAGAACGGAAAGGGCGCCCTTAGGCGCCCTCTCCTATTCGCTACGTCAACGTAGGTCAGTCCACGTCAGCAACGGCGGCATCGGGCTTACCGCTGATCCGGTGCGCCAGGGCCGCTTCCATGAACTCGTTGAGGTCGCCGTTCAGGACGTCATCGGGAGCAGAGCTCTCGACGCCGGTGCGAAGATCCTTCACCAGCTGATAGGGCTGGAGCACGTAGGACCGGATTTGATGGCCCCAGCCGATATCGGTTTTGGAAGCGGCTTCGGCATTGGCGGCCTCCTCGCGCTTCTTCAGCTCGGCCTCGTAGAGGCGGGCGCGCAGCATGTCCCATGCTTTCGCACGGTTCTTGTGCTGCGACCGCTCCTGCTGGCAGGCAACGACGATTCCCGTCGGGATATGCGTGATGCGGACGGCCGAATCGGTCGTGTTGACGTGCTGCCCGCCGGCACCCGATGAGCGATAGGTATCGATGCGGCAATCGCTTTCGTTCACCTCGATGTTGATCGAGTCGTCGATGACGGGATAGACCCAGATCGACGAGAACGAGGTATGGCGCCGCGCGTTGCTGTCATAAGGCGAGATACGGACCAGCCGGTGAACGCCCGATTCGGTCTTCATCCACCCATAGGCATTGTGGCCCTTGACGAGGATCGTGGCCGACTTGATGCCGGCTTCTTCGCCTTCATGGACCTCCAGAACCTCGACCTTGTAGCCCTGGCGCTCGGCCCAGCGGATATACATGCGAAGCAGCATGTTGGCCCAGTCCTGGCTTTCCGTGCCGCCGGCGCCGGAATGGACTTCGACATAGGTGTCGTTGGAATCAGCCTCACCGGAGAGCATCGCCTCGACCTGCCGTCGATTGGCCTCCGTCCTCAGCGCCTTCAACGCGTCCTCGGCATCCTTGACGATTGCCTCGTCGCCTTCCTCCTCGCCCATCTCGATGAGCTCGATATTATCGGAAAGCTGCTGTTCCAGCGCCCGCACACCGCTGATGGAATCGTCGAGCTGCTGGCGCTCGCGCATCAGTTTCTGTGCCTCGGAGGCGTCGTTCCAGAGGTTTGGATCCTCTGCCTTGTTGTTCAACCAGTCCAGTCGTCTTACCGCCTGGTCCCAGTCAAAGATGCCTCCTCAGCAAGCTTACGGCCTGCTTGATTTCGTCGACTACACTGATGATTTCAGCCCGCATGGCTTGCTTCTTGCTCTCTTTCGGAATTGGAAGACGGGGTGGACATAGTTGCGCCGGCGGCGGATGTAAAGGCCGCGCCGGCATGCATCATATCCGGGGTTAGAACAGGCCGGCTGCGCCCGACGTCACTGCCTGATGGGCCTGCGGCGAGGTCTCCATGATCTCTTCCGGCGGCAGGTATTCGGTATCGCCGATCACCGCGAATACATCCGCGGGGCCAGTACCGGGCTTGAACGCCTCGACGATCGTGTCGGGCTCGCCCTCAAAGGCCATCATGCCCGTCGTGCGGTTGACGGGGATGAACTGCATGCCCTCCGGCACGTGGAACTTCTCCGGCGGCGTGCGCTTGACCGCTTCCTCCATGAACTGCGCGAAGACAGGGGCGGCGAGCGAACCACCGGTTGCCCCGCGTCCAAGCGGTGCCGGCGTATCGAAGCCGATATAGACGCCAGCGACGAGGTTCGGCGTGTAGCCGACGAACCAGGCATCCTTCTCGTCATTGGTGGTGCCGGTCTTGCCAGCAACCGGACGATCGTCGATCTTGATCTTACCGGCCGCGGTTCCGCGCCTTACCACGCCCTCCATCATCGACGTGATCTGGTAGGCCGTCATCGGGTCGAGAACCTGCTCGCGGTTGTCGACGAGGATCGGCTCGTCCTGCCCCGTCCAACCCGAGGCGTTGCAGCCGTCGCAGGTGCGCTCCTCGTGGCGGAAGATGGTCTTTCCATAGCGATCCTGGATCCGGTCGATCACGGTCGGCTTGATCTGCTTGCCGCCGTTGGCAAGGACGGCATAGGCGGAGACCATGCGCAGAACCGTGGTCTCGCCGGAGCCGAGCGACATGGCAAGAACTGGAAGCATGTCGTCATAGATGCCGAAACGCTCGGCATATTCGGCGACGAGTTCCATCCCCATGTCCTGAGCCAACCGGACAGTCATCTGGTTACGGGACTTCTCGATGCCGAGCCGGAGGGTCTGCGGGCCGGCGGAGCCGCCGCCGTAGTTTTCTGGTCGCCACACCTTGCCACCGGCCACCATCTCGATCGGCGCATCGAGGATAACGGAAGCGGGCGTATAGCCGTTGTCGAGCGCGGCGGCATAGACGAACGGCTTGAACGACGAACCGGGCTGACGCATCGCTTGGGTGGCACGATTGAACTCGGACTGGGCATAGGAGAAGCCGCCGACCATGGCGAGAACGCGACCCGTATTCGGGTCCATCGCCACGAAACCGCCCTGGACCTTCGGCGGCTGGCGAAGGCGATAGGCGCCCTCTTTGTCGGCCAGAGCCTCGACGAAAACGACGTCGCCCGCCTGCAGCACACCTTCGGGTGACTTGGTCGCCTTGCGCTCGCCCTTGGCGTCGCGGAACGCCCACTTCATGTCCTTGGCAGCGATGACGCCTGTCTCACGCCCTTCGCCCACCTTGCCGCCCGCATCCACCGAGGGCTGCAGCACGATGTCGACTTCCTCGGAGGAAACTGCCTTCACCATGGCGAGCTTCCATTCCGGCACGTCACGAAGACCCGGGACCTTGGCAAGTTCCGTGGCCCAGTCGCCGGCCGCGTCTATCTTTGTGACCGGGCCATGGAAGCCGCGGCGCTCATCATATTCGACCAAGGCGCTGTTCAGTGCTTTGCGCGCCAAGACCTGCAGGTCCGGGTCAAGTGACGTCCTGACCGAAAGCCCCCCTCCATACAGCGTATCGTCACCGTATTTTTCGATGATCTGGCGCCGAACCTCTTCGGCGAAGAAATCGGACGCGAAGAGGTGCGTGCCGCCGCGGCGCGGCTGGACGCCTAATGGTTGCTTCTTCGCCTCATCCGCATCGGCACGCGTCACGTAGCCGTTTTCCGCCATGCGATCGATGACCCAGTTACGGCGCTCAATCGCGGCCTGTTCCTTGCGGAACGGATGGTAGTTGTTGGGCCCCTTCGGCAGAGCTGCGAGATAAGCTGCCTCGGCGATCGTCAGCTCCGTCACCGACTTGTCAAAATAGGTGAGCGCTGCGCCGGCGATGCCATAGGAGTTCAGGCCGAAGAAGATTTCGTTCAGATAGAGTTCGAGGATCTTGTCCTTCGAATAGGTCTGCTCGATGCGGAAGGAGAGAATAGCTTCCTTGATCTTGCGATCGATGGTCTGGTCGTTGCTGAGCAGGAAGTTCTTCGCGACCTGCTGCGTAATCGTGGACGCGCCCTCAGGGCGGCGGCCGGACGCCAGGTTCTGGAAGTTGTTGACGACGGCGCGTGCAAGGCCAGCCGGGTCGATGCCGGGGTGATTGTAGAAATTTTTGTCCTCCGCAGACAGGAAGGCTGCCTTGACGCGATCGGGAACCGCCTGGATGGGCAGGAAAAGTCGCCGCTCGCGGGCATACTCTGCCATCAGCGCGCCGTTGCCCGCATGAACACGGGTCGCGACGGGAGGCTCGTAGGCACTGAGAACCTCGTAATCCGGCAGATCCCTGGCGACGCCGACGAGATACACCGCGGCGACCACGGCGACGCCCAGGAACAGGACCGACGCCAATCCAAAGAAATACCCGATAAGTCTGATCATATTGAAGCTACCGCTCGGCTTTCACTCGGTGCCCGGACACCATCGCATGATTACGGGGCTTTTGCACGCTGATCCGGCCAGCGCAAGTCGACAATGGTTCGCCAGTCGATTCACACCCCCGGCCCATCGGGACTAACGGCGGGAATGTGAGCAAAATAGGGCTCTTGAGCCCAATCTCTCGGGGAAAACGGCGCATGTGGCAGACCGGCATCAGGCCTCAACCACCGCCCGCAAAGACGCGGTCCCTGTAGCGCAGGACAGCATCGACCAGGAGGTCGCTTACCTTCGCGCGCCATTTCTCGTCCGCCAGCAGCTTCTCGTCCTCGGGATTCGACAGAAAACCGAGCTCGAGAAGAACGGAGGGAATGTCAGGCGCCCTCAGAACCTGAAAACCCGCATAGCGGTGGGCGTTGTTGATGAGCCCCACCTGCCCCTCAAAAGACTGGATGACGTTGTTGGCGAGCGTGACGGAAAGCACCTGCGTCTCCCGTCGCGTCAGGTCGAGCAGGATGTCGGCAACCTCGGGCGGCTCGTCCTTGAGGCTCACGCCCGCCAACTGGTCGGAAAGGTTCTCACGCGCTGCAAGGTTTTCCGCCATGCGGTCCGAGGCGCGGTCCGACAGAGTATAGACGGTCGCTCCTCGAATATCCTTTTGACTGAGCGTATCGGCGTGCAGGGAGAGAAAGAGATCAGCCCCCGCCTGGCGGGCAAGTGTGACCCGCTCCGAGAGGGAAAGGAAGCTGTCGCCGTTCCGCGTCAGGACTGCCCTCACTCCGGGCCTGTCGGCAAGCCGCTCGGCCAGAGCCTGTGCGAATGCGAGAGTGATGGCTTTTTCGGGCGTCTTCGTAACAGCGCCGATCGCTCCGGTGTCTATCCCGCCATGGCCGGCATCCACAGCCACGACGAAAGACCCGTCATCCGCCTGCGATGCGACCTCATCCGGCATTTGACCGGTGCCGCCCTGCCAAGCCTGCTGACCGACCAGCTTCGCAAACACGTCAGGAGTTGTCATCTCGGCATCGAGCACAAGCCGGAACTCCCCATTCTCCCCTTGCTGCACTTCTGCAAGGCTGAGCTGGACCGGACGCTCGGCGGTCAGGACAATCCGCGCGCTTTCTTCATCCATCGCCCCGTAGCGGATATCCTCAAACAATCCCCGAGCCGCAAGGTCTTCGCGGGGGAAGCCGAATGCCGTGGCCGGCAGATCGACGACCACCCGTTGCGGCGAGTCGATATAGTGGACGGAGAAGTCGGGCTTTTCCTCGAAATCGATGACGACGCGCGTCCTGGCTTCATCCCCGGCAATGCGGGCGGCAAAGGCGAGCAGCGGCCGCGAGCTACCCGTCTCGGCGAGCACCGGGGACGGGACGAGCGCGGCAAGCAGCAAGCCGATGGCCATCACAGCGATTGAACCGATTCGCACAAACAACTGCCTCTCCTGCACCCCGTATCCCGCCTGCTAGCGCATGACGATGCCGATCGCCCTGCCGACGACCGGAATTCGCATCGAAGGACACCACGATGGTCCCTCGACATCTGGCCCGCCAGCGCTGGCGAATCAACCACTTCCAGTAGCCTTCTCATTTAATCCACAATAAGGCGGCCCTGGCTTTTCCCTTGCTATTATGTCGCAGAAACCATACAAGGCGGATGAGGACTAAGGTGTTGACGGGATAGTCTTCCGGCAGGCCTGCCAGCCCCAGGGACCTGGCGCCGAAACCGGACAGTCATCCGCCGTCTGTACACTTTGATCCTGATACGCAATCTTCCCGGCAGTGGCCGGAACAATACCGGATGGCATGCCATCCACGCTCACATGGAGCACCTCACCGGGCCTCGAGCCTAAGCTATCGTCGTTCTCGTTTGGACTTTTATGTTGCGGCAAGTGTTTCAGAACCGGGATACCCTGAGGGAGCCAGAAGCTCTGTCAGCCGTCCGGGCGTCGTCGCAAGCGCATCCTGCGGGAACCAATTTTTCCGGCGCAATCACCATCCTGCATGAAAGGCCTGTCCGTGCGGCAGGCTTTTTTGCACCTGCTCGGCTGCGCCGAGGAGCAGAATATACATGGCAGACAAAATGCTCATCGACGCGTCTCACGAAGAGGAGACGCGGGTAGTCGTCGTTCGCGGCAACCGTATCGAAGAATTCGATTTCGAATCCCAGCACAAGAAACAGATCCGCGGCAACATCTATCTGGCAAAGGTGACGAGGGTTGAGCCCTCGCTTCAGGCCGCGTTCGTCGATTATGGCGGCAACCGCCACGGCTTCCTGGCTTTCGCTGAGATCCATCCCGACTATTACCAGATCCCTCTCGCCGATCGCCAGGCGCTGATGCAGGCCGAGGAAGAGGAACAGAAGAAGATCGCCGAGGACGAGGCCAGCGACCCGGCCGACGCCGCGCAGCCGCAGGCGGACGATGCGGCGCTTGACACTTCGCAAAGCGAAGCCGGCTCCGAGGCTGCCGAGGCCAGCCCCGGCGATGAGGTCGCCGCCGAAAAGCCGAAGGCCAAACCGCGCCGCAGCCGCTCGCGCAAGAAGACGGCGGAAGCCGAAGCATCCGAGGTTGCAGAGCGCAGCGAAGGCACAGACGAGGACAAGGACACGCCGACTGAAATGGCGGCGATGGTCGAAACCGATTCGATCTCCGAAGACGTCCGCGGTCGCCGTCACTCCGACGATGACGACAGCGATGATGGCGAGAAGGAAGAAATCGAATCGGTCGGCGCCGAAGATGCGATGGAAGAGGTTCCCGATCGCGTCGTCCGCAAGCCCCGCAAACAATACCGTATCCAGGAAGTCATCAAGCGCCGCCAGATCCTGCTAGTACAGGTTGCCAAGGAAGAGCGCGGCAACAAGGGCGCGGCCCTAACGACCTATCTCTCGCTTGCCGGCCGTTATTCGGTGCTGATGCCGAACACCGCGCGCGGCGGGGGCATTTCCCGTAAGATCACCCAGCCGCAGGACCGCAAGCGCCTAAAGGAAATTGCCCGCGAACTGGAAGTGCCGCAGGGCATGGGCGTGATCGTCCGCACCGCCGGCGCCAACCGCACCCGCGTCGAGATCAAGCGCGATTTCGAATACCTGATGCGCCTGTGGGAGAACGTCCGGACGCTGACGCTCAATTCCACCGCGCCGTGCCTCGTCTACGAGGAAGGCTCGCTCATCAAGCGGTCGATCCGCGACCTCTACAACAAGGACATCTCGGAAATCGTCGTTGCCGGCGAAGAAGGCTATCGTGAAGCCAAGGACTTCATGAAGATGCTGATGCCGAGCCACGCCAAGGTGGTCCAGCCTTACCGCGACCTGCATCCGATCTTCTCGCGCTCGGGCATCGAAGCGCAGCTCGACCGGATGTTGCAGCCACAAGTGACGCTGAAGTCCGGCGGCTACCTGATCATGAACCAGACCGAGGCGCTCGTCGCCATCGACGTCAACTCCGGTCGCTCGACCCGCGAGCACTCCATCGAGGAAACCGCCCTCCAGACGAACCTTGAGGCGGCCGAGGAAGTCGCACGCCAGCTTCGCTTGCGCGACCTCGCCGGTCTGATCGTCATCGACTTCATCGACATGGAAGAAAAGCGCAACAACCGCGCTGTCGAGAAGAAGCTCAAGGACTGCCTGAAGAACGACCGCGCCCGCATCCAGGTGGGCCGCATCTCGCACTTCGGCCTGCTCGAAATGTCGCGCCAGCGGATTCGTGCCAGCGTGCTGGAATCGACCACGCAGATCTGCACGCACTGCGGCGGCACCGGCCATGTCCGGTCCCAGTCGTCGGTTGCGCTTCATGTGCTGCGCGGCGTCGAGGAGCACCTGCTCAAGAATACCACTCACGACATCACGGTGCGCACCACGCCCGAGACCGCGCTTTATCTACTCAACCAGAAGCGCAACACCGTCGTGGATTACGAGAAGCGTTTTGGCGTGTCGATCTACATCGAGTCCGATGAGGGAATCGGCTCCAGCCACTTTGCCATCGACCGCGGCGAGCCGGTGGAGAACCCCGTCAGGATCGAAAGCCTGATGCAGTTCGCCGCCTTCCCCGTGGAGGAGGACGATGACGACATCGTCATCGAGGAGGATGAAGAAGACGAAGAGGCGGGCAATGCCAACGCTGCCCCGGCTACGGCTTCCTCGGCCCAGGGCGAAGAGCAGAACGGCCGCAAGCGCAAGCGTCGGCGTCGCCGGCGCGGCGGCAAGGGTGGAGACCGCCAGGAAGGCGTAGCCGCTTCAGAGGCCGACGATGGGGACTCGGATATCGAGGAAGGCAGCGATGCGGATGATTCCGAAGCCGGCACCGAAGCCTCCGAGGGTGCGGAAGGTGATGAAAACGGACGCCGCAAGCGCCGCCGCCGGGGCAAGCGCGGTGGCCGGCGCAACCGGCCGGAGGACGGGATGGAGACATCCGCATCTGACGAGACCGATGCCTCGGGCGATGAGTCCGGCGCCGAGGACGAGGCAGTTCCTGAGGTAGCCGCGACGGAAACCCCGACCGGTGAAACGGCGGCTGCGGAAACCGCCGCTGCAACCGAGGTGATGGAGGGAGTACCTGCTCCCGCCAAGCCCCGCCGGAGCCGGAAAAAGGCAGTGACTGCTGAAGTCACGCCCGCCGAAGCCGAACTTGAGATCGTTGCCGAGGCCGCAGAGCCCGTAGCCGAAGCGAACATTGCCCCCCAGGTCGATGCCGCTCTTGGCGAGGAAGCTCCGCAAGCCGATGCTCCGTCGGAAGAAGAACAGAAGCCTGCGCGTGCCAATCGGGCGTCCAACATCAGTTCATCGGACCCCGTGGTGAAGAGCTCGGAGCCTGCCGTTGATGAATCGGACGGTGAGCCGCCGAAGCCGAAGAAGGCCGGCTGGTGGCAGCGACGCGGTTTCTTCTGAGACTTTCCCCGTCCTCGCTAATCAGATGGCCGCCTCACGGCGGCCATTTCCTTGAATGGCGTCGGCAACGCAGAAGTGATCGTCAGTAGCCGGAACGTATCTGTTTTTTTGTTCCTGTAGCGACCGCGCTTGGCTTAGCTTTGCCCCAAATCGCGGATATTCCCGCCGCAACACCCATCTCACGAGGTAGATCCATGCTTGCCCGCTCCAAAACCTTAGCACTCGGTTCGATGCTGATGACCGCATTGTGGCTGACACCGGCGCTCGCTCTCGAGGAGGATGAGAAGAAGGAGATGGGGCAGTTCATCCGCGAGTATCTGCTTGAAAATCCGGAAGTCATGCTCGAGGTTCAGGCTGCCCTTGAGGCGAAGCAGCAATCGCAGCGCCTGGAGCAGGCTGGCCAGGCGGTTGCCGCCAATCACGACGCGATCTTCAATTCGGAGGACGATATTGCGCTTGGCAATCCCGATGGCGACGTCACCGTCGTGGAGTTCTTTGATTATAACTGCGGCTACTGCAAGCGGGCTATGGCAGACATGGAAAAGGTCCTTGCTACAGATCCAAAGGTCCGATTCGTTCTGAAGGAACTGCCGATCCTCGGGGCGGATTCGCTCGATGCGCATCGTGTCTCCAATGCCGTACGTCTCATCGCTCCTGAAAAATACGGCGAATTCCACCGTGCTCTGCTTGGCAGCACCGGCACGGCCACAGAGGAAAGCGCCATCAAGGTCGCGGCAGCCCTCGGGATCAGTGAAGCGGACATCCGTAAGTCGATGGCAGAGAACCCCAATGACCAACTCGTTCGCGATGCCTACACACTGGCCACCAACCTCGGGGTGACGGGTACGCCGACCTACATTGTGGGCAATGAGGCCCTGTTCGGGGCCGTTGGCGACGATGCGCTCCAGGAGAAGATCGCCAACGTCCGCGCCTGCGGAAAAAGCACCTGCTAGCCTCCAATTGCAGAACCGATGCACACAGGGAA
This sequence comes from Pseudorhizobium banfieldiae, assembly GCF_000967425.1. Lineage (NCBI taxonomy): Bacteria > Pseudomonadati > Pseudomonadota > Alphaproteobacteria > Hyphomicrobiales > Rhizobiaceae > Pseudorhizobium > Pseudorhizobium banfieldiae. The sequence goes on along the minus strand of NZ_FO082820.1, from coordinate 1,322,721 downwards.
GCCGGGCGTTTCAGGCCGCGGGGGCTTTTCCTCGCGAGTCTTGGGAGCTATAGGTGGCGCTCAATTCTGATGGAACATCGAAAAGATGAGCAAGACGGTCTTTGTCCTCAACGGGCCTAATCTCAACATGCTCGGCAAGCGCGAACCCGGCATCTATGGCGGCAAGACGCTGAAGGACGTGGAAGCCGACTGCATTTCCGCTTGCCGCGAGCTTGGACTGGACGTGGACTTCCGTCAGAGCAACCACGAGGGCGATCTAGTCAGTTGGCTGCATGAGGCGGGCGAACACTCGGTCGGCGTGGCGATCAACGCCGGCGCCTATACCCACACGTCGGTTGCCTTGCACGATGCCATCAAGGCAATAACGGTGCCCGTGATAGAAGTGCACATTTCCAACGTTCATGCGCGCGAGGAATTCCGTCATCACTCGAGGATCGCGCCGGCATGCAAGGGCGTGATCTGCGGCTTCGGCCCGACCAGCTACATCCTGGCGCTGCACGCCTTGAAAAGCATCACTGACTGACAAGATAACAGAACAATAGGAATTGCCATGTCTGAGAAGAAGAACGGTATCGACAAGGGATTGATCCGCGATCTCGCGAACATCCTCAACGACACCGACCTCACCGAGATCGAAGTCGAGCAGGACGATCTGCGCATCCGTGTCTCCCGCGCATCGGCAACGCATTACGTTCAGGCGCCGATCGCCCACCACGCCCCTGCTCCCGCAGCAGCGCCCGCCGCGGCCGCCGCAGCGCCGGCAGCGGCAGCGCCAGCCGCCCGTGACAACAGCAACGCGGTCATGGCCCCCATGGTCGGCACCGTCTACCTCTCCCCGGCCCCGGGTTCCCGCCCGTTCATCGAAGTCGGTGCGACGGTCAAGGAAGGGCAGACCCTTCTCATCATCGAAGCGATGAAGACCATGAACCAGATTCCCGCCCCGCGCTCCGGCAAGGTGACGGAAATTCTGATCAACGATGCGCAACCGGTCGAATACGGCGAGCCGCTCGTCGTCATCGAATAGGACCGCCAATGATCTCGAAAATCCTCATAGCCAATCGCGGCGAGATTGCGCTTCGCGTCCTGCGCGCGTGCAAGGAACTCGGCATCGCGACCGTCGCAGTCCATTCGACTGCGGACGCCGATGCCATGCATGTACGGCTGGCCGACGAGAGCGTCTGCATCGGCCCAGCGCCGTCGCGTGACAGCTATCTCAACATCCACCAGATCGTCGCGGCCTGCGAAATCACCGGCGCGGACGCCGTTCACCCAGGCTACGGCTTCCTGTCGGAGAACGCCAAGTTCGCCGATATCCTCGAGGCGCATGGCATAACCTTCATCGGACCGACGGCCGAGCATATCCGGCTGATGGGTGACAAGATCACCGCCAAGCAGACGGCAGTCGAACTGGGAATTCCCGTCGTTCCCGGATCGGATGGCGAGGTGACATCGGAGAACGTGCTGGAGACGGCGCGCAAGATCGGGTTTCCGGTGCTGATCAAGGCTACGGCTGGCGGCGGCGGCCGCGGCATGAAGGTGGCCAAGACGGAGGACGATCTTCAGGAGGCCTTCGATACGGCACGCTCGGAAGCCGCAGCCGCTTTCGGTAATCCGGCCGTCTACATGGAGAAGTATCTCGGCAAGCCGCGGCACATCGAAGTGCAGGTCGTTGGTGACGGGGAAGGCAATGCCATCCATCTCGGCGAACGCGACTGCTCGCTGCAGCGCCGCCACCAGAAGGTCTGGGAAGAGGCAAATTCCCCTGCCCTCAACGTCGAGCAGCGGATGAAGATCGGCCAGATCTGCGCCGACGCCATGAAGAAGATGAAATACCGGGGCGCCGGGACCGTCGAGTTCCTCTACGAAAACGGCGAATTCTACTTCATCGAGATGAACACGCGTCTTCAGGTCGAGCATCCGATCACCGAGGCGATCACCAACATCGATCTGGTTCACGAGCAGATTCGTGTCGCTTCCGGTGCCGGCCTTTCGGTGACCCAGGATGAGATAACCTTCTCGGGCCACGCCATCGAGTGCCGCATCAATGCCGAGGATCCGCGCACCTTCGTGCCGTCGCCCGGCACTATCACGCATTTCCACGCCCCCGGTGGGCTCGGCGTGCGCGTCGACTCGGGTGCCTATGCCGGATACAAAATCCCGCCCTATTACGACAGCCTCATCGGCAAGCTTATCGTGCACGGCCGTACCCGGGTGGAGTGCATGATGCGTCTGCGCCGGGTTCTCGACGAGTTTGTCGTGGACGGCGTGAAGACGACCCTCCCCCTTTTCCAGGATCTGGTGTCCAATCAGGATATCGCCAACGGCGACTATGATATCCATTGGCTGGAACACTATCTGGCGCATCACAAGGCGCATTAGGAGGGACATGGTCGGGCGGCGCGGCAGATATTATCCGGCAATCACACCGGATATCCTTCTGCGCGCCTATTCCATCGGCCTTTTTCCGATGGCGGAATCCGCGGACGACCCGGAGATCTTCTGGGTCGAGCCGGAGGTGCGGGGTGTACTCCCCCTCGACCAGTTCCACGTCTCCCACAGCCTTGCCAAGAAGCTGCGCAGGGAACCCTTTGACATCCGCTTCGACAGCGCGTTTGAGCAGGTCATCGAAAAATGCGCCGAGCCTGCCGGAGACCGTCCGAGCACCTGGATCAACGCTACCATCCGCAAGCTCTATTGCGAGCTTCATGCCATGGGCCATGCCCATAGCGTCGAGGCGTTCGAGGGCGCAGAGCTCGTAGGAGGGCTTTACGGCGTATCCCTCGGCTCTGCCTTCTTCGGCGAGAGCATGTTCTCCCGGCAGACGGATGCCTCAAAGATCTGCCTGGTACATCTGGTCGAGCGACTGAAGGCGGGAGGCTTCACGCTGCTCGACACCCAGTTCACCACCGAGCATCTCAAGACCTTCGGCGCCATCGACATCCCGAAGGACAATTACCTGGAGAAGCTGAAGAATGCGGTGGAGTCGCCGCATCTGAAATTCTAGGTTCAGTTCGTGGCTTCCGGAGCCGGAACGTCCGATTCCTGCTTGCAGCCGGTCAACCAGACGTCATAGATCGGATGCTCCACGGCGTTGAGGCCCGGGCTGTCTGCGAACATCCAGCCGGTGAATATCCGCCGGATCTTGCGGTCGAGCGTGATCTCGTCCACTTCGATGAAGCCGTCCACCCTTTGCGCTTCCGTCTCGTCGCGCGAATAGCAGACCTTCGGCGTTACCTGCAGCGCGCCATACTGGACCGTTTCATCGATATAGACGTCAAAGGTTGTGATGCGACCGGTGATCTTGTCAATGCCAGCGAAGACCGCGACGGGATTGGAGATGCGAGCCGCCGAGACGGAAGTGACGCAAGACGCCGACGCAGCCGCTGCAAGAAGGCAAATGGTCAGCTTGCGCATGATACTCGTCATGGATGATGGTCCCATTCTGCGTCGTGCCTTACGGCTCCCAAGGCGGCCCCAAGGCGCATCTCCGGCCTAGAGGCCGAATGTGGCCAAAACAGGTGTCAGCTTCCCGGGGTCCAGGCGTCGTAATCGCCGGTGACGCGAGGGCGTTCGCCGGCACCTGCAAGCGAGCCTTTGGGCCGGTAGGCGCCGGAAGTACCGGTGAGATTAGGCTTGTGCGCCTTCTCCCATTCACGCGGCTGGTAGTTCTCCTGGGACGGCGCAACATTGGTGCGATGGTGCATCCACCCATGCCAGCCCGGGGGGATCGCCGATGCTTCTGCCGGACCGTTGAAAATGACCCAGCGGCGCGGCACCCCGAAGGAGGTTTCGGGACCTTCGTAGTAGACGTTGCCGAATTCGTCCTCGCCGATCTTCTTGCCGGAGCGCCAGGTGAAGAAGCGCGTTCCGATCGTCTGTCCGTTCCACCAGGTGAATATCTGCAGCAGGAGATTTTTCATGTTCTTCGTCAGCTCTGGCAAAGGCATTCGCACGGCGTGCGACCGAGGATTTGTCCGACCGCTTATGCAACCTGCGGCGCGCCATGTCCAGCGATTCCGGTTGGCGCGAGCCGCTTCAAAGCTTCATCTTGAAGCCGAAATGGCTCTTCGCGAAACCGAGGCGCTCGTAGAAGCGGTGCGCATCCTGCCGCGCCATGTTGGACGTGAGTTGCACCAGCCGGCACCCGCGGCGCCTCGCTTCGGAGACCGCGTAGTCTATCATCATGGCACCAATCCCCTTGCCGCGCGTGTCGGCGCGAGTCTGGACCGCCTCGATGACCATGGAAAGGCCACCTCTGCCCGTCAGCGTCCGGTTGAACATGATCTGGAACGTACCGACGACTTCACCGCCGCGTTCGGCCACGAAAAGCCGCTCGTTGGGCGAGAGATCTATCGCGGTGAACGCCTTGAGGTAATCCTCGTAGGCATCCGAATCGGTGGTGTCGCCGTGACCACCCACGGCGTCGGAAGCGAAAATCGCGATGAGAGCTGGAAGGTCGCTTTCGCGGGCCTGCCGGATCACAACATCCTTCTGCACAAGTCCGCTCACAGGCTCCGAAGGGACTTCTCGAGAACGACCGCGGGCAGGCCGGAGTTAGGTCCGCCCCATTCCTCCATGCGATCCACCTCGGAAAAACCCAGCCGTTCATAGAAGGAGATCGCGCGGAGGTTCTGCAGGGCTACCTCGGTGCGCATCACCTCCGCATAGGGAAAACAGGTTTCCAGTTCGGCGAAGATGTCGCGGCCGATGCCGTCACCCTGGCAGGATGGCCTGACGTAGAGCTGGTGCAGCATCACCGTCTTTTCCATCTTCGGGTACATGGCCGCATAGCCAAGCCCGCCGAGCTCCCGACCATCGTCTGCGAGCAGGAATTCGCCGTCCTTCCGGACGATCCTGGCGCGGATGGCTGCAGGGGAGTGCCAGCTGCCGATCAGTTGCGTAACCTTCTCGGGACCATAGAACGGGTCGTAGGAGGCATGAAAGGTCGCTGCGAGAAGGGCGCGGATCTGCTCCACGTCTCCTTCTGCTGCTGTGCGGACAAAGAAGACCATGCGGCCTATTCCTCGATCCCAAGCTTCGCCTTCACCAATGCCTGGACCGCCTGCGGGTTGGCCTTGCCTCCAGTCGCTTTCATCACCTGGCCGACGAACCAGCCGGCCAGTGCAGGCTTTGCCTGTGCCTTGGAGACCTGATCCGGATTGGCCGCGATGATCTCGTCGACGGCGGCCTCGATGGCGCCCGTGTCGGTCACCTGCTTCATGCCGCAAGCCTCGACGATGTCGGCCGGGTCGCCGCCTTCGCTCCAGACAATCTCGAAGAGGTCCTTCGCGATCTTGCCGGAGATGGTCTCGGCCTTGATGAGGTCGATGATGCCGCCGAGCTGAGCGGGTGAAACCGGAGTCTCTTCAATGGCTTTGCCGGCTTTGTTCAAGGCACCCAGCAAGTCATTGATGACCCAGTTCGCAGCCGTCTTTCCGTCGCGGCCGGCGGCCACTGCCTCGAAGTAGTCGGCGATCGCCTTCTCCGACACGAGCACAGAGGCGTCATACACAGAGAGGCCGAGCTCGCGCACGAAGCGCTCCTTCTTGTCGTCCGGCAGTTCGGGCAGGTGCTGCTTCAGTTCTTCGACGAAGGCGTCGTCGAACTCGAGCGGCAAGAGGTCCGGGTCGGGGAAGTAGCGGTAGTCGTGCGCCTCTTCCTTCGACCGCATGGAACGCGTCTCGCCCTTGTTGGGGTCAAAGAGCCGGGTCTCCTGGTCGATGCTGCCGCCGTCTTCCAGGATGCCGATCTGGCGGCGTGCCTCGTATTCGATGGCCTGACCGATGAAGCGGATGGAGTTGACGTTCTTGATCTCGCAGCGCGTGCCGAAGGGCTCGCCGGGGCGGCGAACGGAGACGTTGACGTCGGCGCGCATGGAGCCCTCGTCCATGTTGCCGTCGCAGGTGCCGAGATAGCGAACGATCGAGCGGAGCTTCGTCATGTAGGCCTTGGCCTCGTCCGAAGACCGCATGTCGGGCTTGGAGACGATCTCCATCAGCGCCACGCCAGATCGGTTCAGGTCGACGAATGACATGGTGGGGTGCTGGTCGTGCATCGACTTGCCGGCATCCTGCTCCAGGTGCAGGCGCTCGATACCGATTTCCACATCCTCGAAATTGCCCTGCCGGTCGGGCCCCAGAGAGATCACGATCTGGCCTTCGCCGACGATCGGGTCCTTGAACTGCGAGATCTGGTAGCCCTGCGGCAGGTCGGGATAGAAGTAGTTCTTGCGATCGAAAACCGAGCGCTTGTTGATCTGCGCTTTCAGACCGAGCCCGGTACGGACGGCCTGCCGCACGCATTCCTCGTTGATGACGGGAAGCATGCCGGGCATGGCGGCGTCGACGAGCGATACGTTCGCATTCGGATCCTTCCCGAACTCCGTCGAGGCGCCCGAGAAGAGCTTCGACTTCGACAGCACCTGCGCATGCACCTCCATGCCGATGATGACTTCCCAGTCCCCCGTGGCACCGGGAATGAGACGCTTGGGGTCGGGCGTGCGGACATCGACAATGGTCATGGAATGCTCTTGGAATGGTCTTGTTGGGGTAGTTGGTGAGGTAGAGCAAATGGGGCGGTGGCGCAAGCGGAAGTGCCCAGGCGGCTAAACGCCGGGGCCGTAGTTATCTGCCGGCTCCTCGACGAGCAACTTGCTCAGACCAACCGATTGCACCTCGCGGTCGAGCTTCGGTGAATAGGCAGCGGAAAGCCAGTTTATCCGGTAGCCACGATTGGCGAAGAACGAGACGGCCTCCTCATTGAGCGCATGGGTCTCGACCCGGGCGCTGTCGAATCCTTGGCGGACGATGTCAGCCTCGATTGCCGAAAGCAGCGCACTCCCAAGGCCCTGATGCTGGAACTGCGGATCGATCCAGAAGTCCGTGATCAGTTCGTCGAGCTTTTCGCGTGCCGCCCAGCCAGCCACGCTGCCGCCCGAATCGAGGACAGTTATCGTCAACCAGCTTGATCGCGTGAAATTTCGGAAGGCTTCACGGGCGCTGCTGCGCATGTCAGCGATACCGCCAATGGAGGCCATGGCCTTTTGCCATGCGCGAAACCCTACTTCCGCCAGTACCTCTACCTCGTCTTCGCGGGCATTGCGGATGGTGCTCATGGCTGCTCCAGGTGGAAGCCCAGTAGAGCATTCGCATCGCCATTTTTCCAGCGCTCTTAACTGGCCGGACGAACCAAAATCCGCTCCGTCCGTTTCATCAAAGTCGATGCTCTCGCTGACGGTGCTGGAGGATAAAGGTGGATTATCGTAGTCTGCTCGCGCAGATCGAAAGCGGGTTGGACCAGTTCTTCTGGGAGAGGTGGGGATTCTACCAGATCGGCTTGATCGCTACGGCCTTCCTGATTTCGACCCTTCTCGCCCGCCGACTCGAGCCGACGATCGAGGCCAGGGCCCGCACCATACGCGGCAATCCCGATCTGCTACGGCTGGTCATCGCGCTGATGCGCAGAACCAGATGGCTGCTCTTTATCGCCTGGTTGTCCCTGTTCGCCACACTGGTACGGCAAAGCGGCGGCCCGCTACATGCCTGGCTGATCTCGAAGGCTCTCGTTCTTGCCACGGCGTGGCTGATCGTGTCCGTCCTGACCCGCATCATCCGCAACCGCTCCATGGCACGGCTGGTAGCCATTGCTGTCTGGACCTACCTAGCCCTTCATCTTCTGGAACTTGACGATCCGGTGGCGCAACAGCTCAATGCCGTTGCGGTGAACCTCGGAACGATCCGGCTCTCGCTCCTTTCGGTTCTGAAGGGGCTGGTCGTGACGGCGGCCTTGATCTGGGGCGCGATATTCCTGGGCAACATCGCATCCAATCGTGTGGAACGCTTTGATGCCGTTTCTCCAGCCTTTCGGGTACTGATCAGCAAGCTGATCAAGATCGGCCTTATTCTCCTCGCCGGTGCCTTGGCACTTTCGGCCACCGGAATCGACCTGACGGCACTGACCGTGTTTTCCGGCGCGATCGGCGTAGGATTGGGCTTCGGTCTGCAGAAGGTGGTATCGAACTTCATATCGGGGATCATCATCCTCCTCGATAAGTCCATCAAGCCTGGAGACACCATATCCTTGGGTGACACGTTCGGCTGGGTTCGGGATCTGCGAGCTCGATTCGTGTCCGTGATCACCCGCGACGGGAAGGAATACCTGATCCCCAACGAGGACTTTATCACGGAGCAGGTCGTCAACTGGTCCTTTTCCAACCAGTATGTGCGGGTGGATGTGGATTTCGGCGTTGCCTATTCCGCGGACCCCCATGATGTCGTACGCATCGCCATCGAGACCGCCAAAGCCACGCCGCGTGTAACGGATTACCGCGCGCCAGTCTGCTGGCTCACCGCCTTCGGAGCCTCGTCTCTGGACTTCAAGCTGCGCTTCTGGATCGCGGACCCATCAAACGGCATCACCAACGTGAAGGGTCAGGTCCTGATGTCGCTTTGGGACGCCTTCAAGGAGGCGCGGATCGACATCCCCTTCCCGCACAGGGAGATCATCATGAAGACGCCAGTGGAGGTGGCACTCCGGCAGGAAGCAGCTGGAGAAGGCGGCTCCGACTGCCACTTATAGTGCAAGGCCCTGCGCAGGAAGCTCCGTCGAAGATCCTAATCTACCACCACTTCTTCGGCGTGAAGCGGCCGGCGGCCTGTTCGATGACATGCGCGGTCTTGAACAGCGTCTCTTCCTCGAACGGCTTTCCGATCAGCTGCAGGCCGAGCGGCAGGCCCTTGTGGTCGAGACCGGCGGGAACGGCAATGCCCGGCAGGCCCGCCATGTTCACCGTCACAGTGAAGATGTCGTTGAGGTACATCTTTACCGGATCGGCAGCGAGATCCTCGTCGGCGACGCCGAAGGCGGAGGATGGGGTGGCGGGCGTCAGGATGGCATCGACGCCAGCATCAAAGACCTGCTCGAAATCGCGCTTGATAAGCGTGCGGACCTTCTGGGCCTGCAGGTAATAGGCATCGTAGTAACCGGCCGAAAGCACATAGGTACCGATCATGATGCGGCGCTTGACTTCCTTCCCAAAGCCGGCGGCGCGCGTCTTCTCGTACATGTCGACGATGTCCTTGCCGTCGACGCGCAGGCCGTAGCGGACACCGTCATAACGGGCAAGGTTCGAGGATGCCTCCGCCGGGGCAACGATGTAGTAGGCAGGCAGCGCGTACTTCGTGTGGGGAAGCGTGATGTCGACGATTTCGGCGCCGGCGTCCTTCAGCCAGGCGATGCCCTGCTGCCAGAGCTTTTCGATCTCCTCCGGCATCCCCTCGACCCGGTACTCCTTCGGGATGCCGATGCGCATGCCCTTGACCGACTGGCCGAGCGAGGATTCGTAGTCCGGAACCGGCAGATCAACGGAGGTGGTGTCCTTGGCATCGACGCTTGCCATCGACTTCAGGAGGATTGCGGCGTCGCGCACGTCGCGGGCGATCGGTCCGGCCTGATCCAGGGAGGACGCGAAGGCGACGACGCCCCAGCGCGAGCAGCGGCCATAGGTCGGCTTAATCCCAACGGTTCCGGTGAAGGCTGCCGGCTGGCGGATGGAGCCGCCGGTGTCGGTCGCGGTGGCGCCAGCGCAGAGATGCGCGGCAACGGCAGCGGCAGACCCACCGGACGAGCCACCCGGCACGAGCTGCTGATTGGAGCCTTCCGCCCGCCAAGGATTGATCACGGGGCCGTAGTAGGAGGTCTCGTTGGACGAGCCCATCGCGAACTCGTCCATGTTGAGCTTGCCGAGCATCACGGCGCCGTCGTTCCAGAGATTCTGGGTGACGGTGGATTCATACTTGGGCTGGAAGCCGTCAAGGATGTGCGAGCAGGCCTGGGTGTGAACGTCACGCGTGCCGAACAGGTCCTTGATGCCGAGCGGAATGCCTTCGAGCGCGCCGGCCTTGCCGCCGGCAAGCCGCTCATCCGACGCCTTGGCCATCTGTAGCGCCTTTTCCGGCGTTACCGCGACATAGGCATTGATCGCCTCGTTTGCTGCCCGGATGGCGTCGACATACGCCTGCGTCAGTTCGACGGCCTTGATGTCCTTGGCCTTAAGCTTGTCGCGTGCTTCGGCAATGGTGAGGCTGGTGAGTTCGGTCATTTTATCTATCGCTCAGCGGGTATGTCGGGAATGGTCGGAGGACAGCAGGTGCGGCTACTCGACGACCTTCGGGACGAGGAAGAAATTGCGATCGGTGGCTGGTGCGTTCGCGACGATATCATCGGCCTTGCTGCCATCGGTGACGTCGTCGGTGCGCTTGCGCATGACCATCGGCATCACCGACGTCATCGGCTCGACACCCGTGACGTCGACTTCGCCAAGCTGTTCAACAAAGCCGAGGATGCCGTTCACTTCGCCAACCATGCGCTCCGCCTCGTCATCGCTGACGGCGATGCGGGCAAGACGCGCGACGCGCTTGACGGTGGCGAGATCGACGGACATGGCATTGGCTCCGGGCAAGAATTTCCTACCGCTATAATGGCCACGTCCGCCGTTCGCAACGGGGAAGCGGATAATCAGAAGCTGAGCGTCGCGCCCGTCGCCGGCGCTTCCACGCGGGTCCGCGTGCCCTCCATCCCCTTCACGAACTTCTCCGCCGTCTGGTCGATGATCGGGAAGGAACCGTAGTGGCAGGGGATTGCATGCTTGAAGTCGAAGAAGCGCTGGCACGCCAGCGCTGCAACGGCGCCGCCCATGGTGAACCGGTCGCCGATCGGCACCAGGCCAATATCCGGCTGATGCAGTTCGTTGATCAATCCCATGTCGGTGAAGATGTCGGTATCGCCCATGTGCAGCACGGACGGCTCGTCGTCAAAATGCAGCATGAGGCCGTTTGCGTTGCCCAGGGAATGGGAGACGCCATCCTCGGTGATCTGCGCAGAGGAATGGTGCGCCTGCGTGAACGTCACCGTGAAGCCGTCAAAGGAGATCGTGCCGCCGGTATTGCCCATGTCGACCTTCGCCACGCCCTTCTTGCCGAGCCAGGCCGCCAGATCGGCATTGGCCAGAACAACGGCACCGGTTTCCTCTGCGAGTGCAATGGTATCCCCGACGTGATCACCATGCCCGTGGGTAAGAAGGATATGGCTGATGCCTTCGGCTGCGTCCTTGGCATCCAGGCCGGCAAAGGCCGGATTGCCGGTGAAGAACGGGTCGATCAGGATCTTCGCCTTGGCCGTTTCGATGCGGAAGGCGGAATGGCCTAGCCAGGTGATCTTCATGAAAAGTCTCCTCGTGCGTGATGCGAAAACTGGCGGGAATGCTAAAGAGATATCCCACCGGCGCCCAATTGGAAGCGGCGCCATGCCTGTTTCTACGCAAAGGATGCAAAACGGATGACGGTGCTGACGATCGAGGAACTGGCTGAAACGCTTCAGAATAGCCAGGCGATCGCGGGCCTCGACCTGGGCACGAAAACCATCGGTATCGCCATGTCCGACCTCGGTCGCCGTTTTGCCTCGCCGAGGCCCGTCCTGAGGCGCACCAAGTTTACGAAGGACGCGGAACTGCTGCTGGCCTTTGCGGAGAAGGAAAAGGTCGGGGCCTTCATCATCGGCCTGCCCATGAACATGGATGGGTCTGCGGGGCCGCGGGTCCAGGCAACGCGGGCGTTCGTCCGTTCGATGGGAGACAAGACTGCCCTACCCTTCGTCTTCTGGGACGAGCGCTTGTCGACGGTGGCAGCGGAGCGTGCCCTGCTGGAAATGGATGTCTCGCGGGCGAAACGCGCCGAACGAATCGATTCGGCGGCCGCGAGCTTCATCCTTCAGGGAGCCCTGGACAGGCTTTCCTCGCTTGGAAGAGAATCTGAGGCCGATCGCTCCTGACGTGCGCGCCACCAGGCAGCAATCTTCCTGCGGCGCCGGAAGGCGATGATCGCGAAGACGATGAGGCTGTCGACGATGATCGCACGCGCCACCAGCGGCGGAAGATCTTCGGCCGGTATACCCAGAACGGAGCTATAGACTTGGAAGACGAGATCATGGGTCTCGCGCGTCAGCATGAAGAAGCCGAAGCTGAGGTCGTAGTAGGATAGTCCGTACCAGCTGCCGAGCAGCAGGATTGGTCCGCCCCATAGAATCAGGAACCACTTCATGCGGTCCTCCTTCCCGGCTGTACGAGGTGAAACTCCACCGTCGGCAGCCATCTCAACAAAGCCATCAGGCTCAGCAGGATCGCGGGGATGGCAATATCCAGCGCCAGCACCGCGAAAAACATCGTCATGATGCCCAGCAATGCGCGATCCGAAAGTTGGGTTCCCTGCAGCAACGGCTCGCCCTGCCCATGGTTAACGATTGGTTAACCCAACTTAGGCCTCTCGTTCGGGAGAGCAACGCAAACCCTCACCTATGGTTAACGCCCTGTCCGATCTGTGGACAAACCGTATTCCGACGCCGGATGGTGGGTGAGTCTTCAGCCGCCGCCGCCTGACCAATTGACTGACCGGCAAATTTGGACAAGTGTACAAATAATGCGAGCAAACGTAAAAGAGACCCTCCTGCGAAACGCCGCCATGCTGTTCTCCCGCAGCGGCTACAATGCTGTCTCCCTCCGCGACGTGGCCAAGGCGGCAGGCGTCAATGTGGGGAGCCTGACCTATCATTTCGGCTCCAAGGCAAACCTTTTGCGGGAGATCTACGAGCGCCACACGCATCCCATGAACGCGCGGCGCCTGGAGCTTCTCGGGGAAGCGCGGCGGATCAGTGATCCCGACGAGCGCCTGATGGCGATCCTGCGAGCCTACGTGGTGCCGGCATTTGTCTCCTCTTCCGACGGCGACGGGGGCGGAGCGGAGTTCACCCGCATGCGGGCCGTTCTCTCCGCCGAAGGCAATCCGGACGCGCAGGCGATCATCGCCGATGCCTTCGACCAGACCAGCCGGACCTTCATCGAGACGCTGGCAGAGTGCGTGCCGGGTGCGTCGCTGGAAAGCCTCGTCTGGCGCAGCCAGTTCCTCCTCGGCGGTCTCTATTACGCCCTCATCAATCCCGAGCGCATCACCCGCCTCTCCAATGGGGCGGTGGACGGCAACGACCGCGACGCTGCCATCGAGCATCTTGTCGAGGCGACCTATGCCAGCTTCAGGAGCCTCTCGGAAACGGCATCGGTGGTCGTAGCTGCCGACAACAAAACTATCAGGAAAGCGAGTATCTGAATGACCTCTGCCCCGTCTCCCAAGGACCAGCAGAAGCGCAAGCCTAGCTTCACCGCGCCGGCGCTGAGCTGCGACGCGCATTGCCATGTCTTCGGCCCCGCCGCCGTATTTCCCTATGCGCCTGACCGGCGCTACACGCCACAGGATGCGCCAAAGGAGGCACTGGCTGCACTGCACGAGCGGCTCGGCCTGGAGCGGGCCGTGATCGTACAGGCAAGCTGCCACGGCACGGACAACCGGGCGATGCTCGATGCCATCGCTTGGCGCCCGGACAGCTACCGGGGTGTCGCCATCGTGGATGACACGTTCGATGACACGGCACTGCAAGCGCTCCACGACGGAGGCGTTCGCGGCGTCCGGTTCAACTTCGTCAAGCATCTGGGCGGCGCGCCGGACATGGCCCTTTTCGGCCGCGTCATCGACCGCATCAAGGGGTGCGGATGGCATGTCGTCCTGCATCTCGACGCGGTCGATATCGTGCCCCTCTCCGACATGATCCGCCGGCTGCCCGTACCCTTCGTGATCGACCACATGGGACGCGTCGAGACGGCTCTGGGGACGCAGCAGCCGGCATTCCAGTCCCTGCTGGAGCTCGCTCGCCGCGAGGACTGCTGGGTCAAGGTCTGCGGCTCCGAGCGGATCTCCCGTTATCCCTTCGATGCGGCCATTCCGTTCGCGCGGGCGCTGGTGGAGGTTAGCCCCGAGAGGACGCTGTGGGGCACAGATTTCCCGCATCCCAACCTGAAGGAGCCGGTCGACGAGGCGGATCTTCTCGACCTCGTTGCCCGGATCGCGCCGAGCGGGGAGGAGCGGCAGAGGCTGCTGGTCGACAATCCAGCCCGGCTCTACGGTTTTACAACCTGAACAAACACACCTGGAGGAGGAAGACATGACGAAGACAACGACGAAGCGGACGGGGATTTTCCGACGCACGATGATCAAGGCATTGCTGCCGGCCATGCTGCTGGCGACGGCAGCTCCTGCTGTCGGCTGGGCACAGGAAAATTACCCGGAGCGCGACATCACGCTCGTCCTTCCCTTCGGTCCCGGCGGCATTGCCGACATCACGTCGCGCGTGGTTGCCGAATCGCTCGGCAAGAAGCTCGGCAAGCAGATCATCATCATGAACCAGCCGGGCGCGGCAGGTTCGGTCGCGGCAAGGGCAGCGTTGAACGCTCCGGCAGATGGCTACACCCTTGCACTTCTCTCCAACGGCACGGCGATCAGCGTGCCGCTCTTCGAGAACCTGCAATTCGACCCGATGAAGGATTTTGTCCCGGTCTCCAGCCTTGCCTATTTCGACTTCGTCTTCGTGGCGAAGAAGGGAGGAAAGTTCTCGACGCTGGCCGATGTCCTTGCGGCAGCCAAGGCAGAGCCCGGTATGCTCAACGTGGGCACGATCAACGTCGGCAGCAGCCAGAACCTGGCGGCGGAACTCTTCAAGTCCACGGCCGGGATCGACTTCACCATCGTGCCCTACAAGGCGACGCCGGATCTCCTCGTCGCACTTCTCGGCGACGAGCTGGACGTCATCATCGACAGCCAGACGGCGCTGAAGGCGGCGCTGGAACAGGGACAGGCGGTTGCCCTGGCCTCCTCCGGTCCTGAGCGTTCGAAACTCCTGCCCGATCTAGCAACCGCGCAGGAACAGGGCGTCGAAGGCTTTGACGTCACCTCGTGGAACGCGATCTTTGCGCCAACAGGCACGCCTCCGGAAGTGGTGGAGAAGCTGAATGCGGCGCTTGTCGAGGTGCTGGCCGATCCGGCGGTCCAGAAGCGCTTTGCCGAGCTTGGCGTAGAAGCGCGTTCGAGCACGCCTCAGGAAATCGGCGACCGGCTCGCAGCCGACATCGAGAAGTGGGGCGCCGTCATCGAGAAGGCCGGCATCCCGAAGCAGTGAGCTTTCCCAGGAGACGGTGTGGCGGCCACCGTCTCGACCTGGCCCGGGAGATGGATATCAATCCTCTTCCGGGCCTTTTTATCAGCCGTAGATGCCGCGCACCAGACGACGGATGGACGCTACGACTTTGTCCCAGTCCTTGTCGCTTCGGAGCGGCAAGCCCGCAAATTCACCCGTTACCACCGACGAGATCACCAGATGCTGGATGGCTGCAAACAGAATGCCGTTGGCCGTTGGCGCATCCATGCCCTTCGGGGCCGAAAGGCTGCCCCGCATCCGGTCGAGCCATTTCGCCAGCGCCCGGGAGCGCGCCTCGGCAAGGCGGCGGACCTGCGGCGTATCCTTCGAAACCTCCCAGGCGATGATCTTGCATATGAGCGGATCGCTGCGCAGGGCGTCCATGTAGAGAAGCGACAGCCGCTCCATCAGATCCCCATAGGTCAGAACGAACATTCCACCCGTGTCTTCGGGAATCCGTTCCTTGACCCAGTCGCCCAGATCGGCACCGATGGCATCGAGAAGACCGTCCAGTCCGCCGTAGTAGCGGTAGATCAACTGCTTGTCACAGCCGGCACGCCGCGCGATCGCATTGATGCCGAACCCCTGGAACCCCTCCTCCGCCAAGAGGTCACGCGCAGCGTGGAAGATCGCTGCTTCGGTCTGCGCACGATTCTTGACGCGCTTCTCCGGCAGGGGATCAACGAAAGCTTCCTGTACTGCAAGCATGACCGGCACTCCAACTCGTTGTCTGCCGATAAGCGGCCCGGCAGCCCCGCACAATGAGCGCTCGTTCTCCATTCACAGAAACCGTAGGATTGCATCCGCGCCAACCGGCAGATAAGCCTCGGTGCCTTCTT
The DNA here is from genome assembly GCF_000967425.1 of Pseudorhizobium banfieldiae. Classification (NCBI taxonomy): domain Bacteria; kingdom Pseudomonadati; phylum Pseudomonadota; class Alphaproteobacteria; order Hyphomicrobiales; family Rhizobiaceae; genus Pseudorhizobium; species Pseudorhizobium banfieldiae. Next base: position 1,306,810 of record NZ_FO082820.1, on the reverse strand, counting down.
GCCGACAGCCCTCCGAACTGGCCCTCATGCTGATCATCTTCGAGAGTATCCTGCCGATCTTCCTCCTGGTCCTGCTCGGCGTTGCGCTGAAGCGCAGCCCGCTCATCAACGGGACCTTCTGGGAGGGGCTTGAACAGTGTGGCTACTATGTCCTGTTCCCGGCCCTGCTGTTCCACACGCTGGCGACAGCCGATTTTTCGAGCATGGAGATCAGCGCCATTGCGGTTACTGCTGCCGCGGCCGTGGTGGCGATGTGCGGGCTAGTGCTGGCGCTCTGGCCGGTCTTGAGGCGGATCGGCGTCCCCGCCTCTGCATTCAGCTCCGTCTTCCAGACTGCCACCAGATGGAACGCCTTCATAGCGCTGGCTATCGCGCAGAAGATCGCGGGAGACTATGGGCTGACCGTCGTAGCATTGGTGATGGCGGCCATCATTCTGCCGATCAACTTCATCAATGTCGGCGTGCTGTTGAGGTTCTCCGGTGCCCAGATGGGCTATGGCACATTTGCCTTGCGTATCATCACCAACCCGATGATCATCAGTTGCCTGCTCGGCGTCCTCGTCAACCAACTCGGCATTCCGATCTACGCGCCTTTGATGACCACTATAGACCTCGTGGCGCGTGCAGCGCTGAGCCTGGGGCTTATCGCCGTGGGAGCTGGCCTGCGTGTCTCGGATGCGCTGAAACCGCACCCGCTGGTGCTGTTCTCGACGGCGCTGAAACTCGCCTTCTTTCCCGTCGTGATGGTCGGAGCCGCGCTGATGGCCGGGGTTACCGGGCCTACGCTCACGCTGCTCGGTTTGAGCGCCGGCGTGCCGACGGCCATGAACGGCTATATCCTGGCCAAGAAGATGGGGGGCGATGCCGAGCTTTACGCGGCGACGGCGACGGTACAGACCGTCTTCTCCTTCCTCACCATTCCGCTTGTGCTGATGGCGGCCGGTCAGTTCGCTGCCGGATAGAGAAGGTCAACGATGTAGGACGCATCGAAGCGGGCATCGAGCATACCATAGGTCGAGCGCCAACCGCCGGCGAGACGCGTTTCCAGGAAGGCGTCCGCGATCTTGCCCGCTCCGAGCCGCGCCAGTTCGGCTGCACCGGCGGCAAGCGCCAGTTGCTCGACCAGAAGGCGCGCCGCCCCCTCGTCCGTCTCGCAGAGCGCCATGGCTGCCCGCAGCACCTCGATCGTTTTGCGGCCTGAAGCGCCAAGGTCGCGTTCAAAGCCGGAGAGGACGAGATCGAAGAGGTCCTTGCCGCGAGACAAAACGCGCAAGACATCCAGCGCCATGACGTTGCCGGAGCCTTCCCAGATCGCGTTGACCGGTGCCTCCCGGTAATGCCGCGCCACCGGGCGCTCCTCGACGTATCCATTGCCGCCGAGGCACTCCATCGCCTCGTAGATCAGCGACGGCGCGATCTTGCAGTTCCAGTACTTGATGACCGGCGTCATGACGCGGGCGAAGGCTGCGTCCGCCGGGCTGCTTGCTCCGCGGTCAAAGGCGTCGGCGAGCCGGAAGGCGAGTGCTGTCGCGGCCGCAACATCAAGCGCCATGTCGGCCAGAACCCGCGTCATCAGCGGCTGGTCGATAAGGTTCTTGCCGAAGACGGTGCGGCCGCGGCAGTGGTGGACCGCTTCGGCCAGCGAGGCGCGCATGATGCCGGCCGAAGCCAAGGCGCAGTCGAGCCGCGTCAGGGTGACCATGTCGAGAATGGTGCGTATCCCAGCGCCCGGCTCGCCCAGCAGGTAGCCGAAGGCATCGGTGAACTCGACCTCAGAGGAGGCGTTGGAGCGGTTGCCGAGCTTGTCCTTCAGTCGCTGGAACTGCAGCCCGTTGGCCGAGCCGTCCTCCAGCAAGCGCGGAACGAGGAAGCAGCCGATGCCCTCGTTGGTCTTTGCCAGCATCACGAAGGCGTCGCTCATCGGGGCGGACATGAACCACTTGTGCCCGGACAGACGATAAATGCCCTCGCCCACGCGCTCTGCGGTGGATCGGTTGGCCCGCACGTCCGTGCCACCCTGCTTCTCGGTCATCCCCATGCCGAGCGTGATGGCATTCTTCTGCAGCGCCGGCCGGTTGGACGAATCGTATTTCCTCGACAGTATCTTCGGTGCCCATTCCTTCTGGACACGCGGCGAGGCCATGAGGGCAGCGACGGAGGCGCTGGTCATCGTCAACGGGCAGAGGTGGCCGCATTCGAGCTGCGCCGTCAGGTAAAAGCGGGTGGCGCGCGCCTTGTGCTCGCTCCCCTTGGCGTCCGCGATGCTCTCCCAGACTGACGAGTGCAGCCCGATTGACATGGAGCGGCGCATCAGCGCGTGCCATGCGGGGTGGAACTCCACGACATCCAGCCGCTCGCCGCGGGGTCCGTGGGTGCGAAGCTTCGGCGGGCTTTCGTTCGCCATACGCGCCAGTTCCTGTGCCTCCGGCGAGGTGGCGTAGTGGCCGAGCGAATCGAATTCCTCGCGCAGGCTGCGGTGCAGACCGGCGGTCAGATCAACAATCAGCGGGTCAGATCGATAGGCATTGATGCCGGACCAGGGCTGGGGCTGGTTCAGTTCGGCAAGCTTTTGTTCGGTCCGGCTATTCTGTGTCATGCTTGGCTTCTAGCCCGTTTCTCTGAAAAATGCATGAGGATGAACAGACTTTTCCCGCCCCTTCGCTTGCCGGTTTCCCGGTCAGTTATTATAGACGCCCGAACGCAAGCGGAGACGCCTCATGGTCTTCTTCCCTCACCGCCACCTCCTCGGCATCAAGGGCCTCACAGAACAGGATATCACCTATCTTCTGGACAAGGCCGACGAAGCCGTCCAGATCAGCCGGCAGCGGGAAAAGAAGACCTCGACGCTGCGGGGGCTGACCCAGATCAACCTGTTCTTCGAGGCCTCCACGCGCACCCAGGCCTCCTTCGAACTAGCCGGCAAGCGGCTGGGTGCCGACGTGATGAACATGTCCGTCGGCAATTCCTCGGTAAAGAAGGGCGAAACGCTGATCGATACGGCGATGACGCTGAACGCCATGCATCCCGACGTGCTGGTGCTGCGGCATTCTTCGGCCGGTGCGGCGGCCCTTCTGGCGCAGAAGGTCGCCTGCTCCGTCGTGAACGCCGGCGATGGCCAGCACGAGCACCCGACGCAGGCGCTGCTCGACGCACTGACGATCCGCCGCGCAAAGGGCAAGCTGTCGCGCATCATCGTCGCCATCTGCGGCGACGTCCTGCATTCCCGCGTGGCCCGCTCCAACATTCTGTTGCTGAACGCCATGGGAGCGCGTGTGCGCGTCGTTGCACCGGCAACTCTCCTCCCCTCGGGCATCGCGCAAATGGGCGCCGAGGTCTTCCACTCGATGGAGGAAGGTCTGAAGGATGCCGACGTGGTGATGATGCTGCGTCTCCAGCGCGAGCGCATGTCGGGCTCCTTCGTTCCCTCGGTCCGCGAGTACTTCCACTTCTATGGCCTGAACGCCGAGAAGCTGAAAGCTGCCAAGGAGGATGCTCTCGTCATGCACCCTGGCCCGATGAACCGCGGGGTGGAGATCGCTTCGGAGGTCGCGGACGGTCCGCAGAGCGTGATCGAGCAACAGGTTGAAATGGGGGTCGCGGTGCGCATGGCGGTGATGGAGACGCTGCTTCTCTCGCAGAACCAGGGGGCACGGACATGACGCGCTCCCTCGTCCTGAACAATGCCCGCATCATCGACCCGTCCCGGAATCTGGACGAGATGGGATCCATCATCATCGGCGATGATGGCCGTATCCTTGCCGCCGGCGCCGAGGCTCACAACCAGGGTGCACCGGATGGTGCCGAAGTTCGCGACTGCAACGGGCTTCTGGCCGTTCCCGGCCTGGTGGATGCGCGTGTCTTCGTCGGCGAGCCTGGGGCAGAACACCGCGAGACGATCGAGTCGGCCAGCCGCGCCGCTGCTGCGGGTGGTGTCACATCCTTCATCATGATGCCCGACACCGATCCTGTACTCGACGACATCGCGCTCGTTGAGTTTGTGAAGAAGACTGCGCGCGACACGGCGATCGTCAACGTGCACCCCGCCGCGGCCCTGACGAAGGGGCTCCACGGCGAAGAAATGACCGAGATCGGCCTGCTGCAGCAGGCGGGTGCGGTCGCGTTCACCAATGGCCGCCATGCGCTGCCGGACACGCTCGTGCTGCGCCGGGCCATGACCTATGCACGGGAATACGGCGCCGTCGTCGCGCTCGAGCCCCGGGAGACCTACATCGGCAACGGCGTCATGAACGAGGGCCTGTTCGCCAGCTGGCTCGGGCTTGCCGGCGTGCCTAAGGAAGCGGAAATCATTCCTCTCGAACGCGACCTCAGGATCGCCGGCCTGACGCGGGCGAAATATCATGCCGCGAAGATCTCGGTGCCGGAATCGGCCGAGGCGATCCGGACTGCCCGCGGACGCGGCACAAACGTAACCTGCGGCATCTCGATCAATCACCTCTGCCTCAACGAGAACGACATCGGCGAGTACCGGACCTTCTTCAAGCTCTCGCCACCGCTGCGCGCCGAAGACGATCGCGTCGCCATGGTCGAGGCGCTGGCCGACGGGACGATCGACATCATCGTCTCGTCCCACGACCCGCAGGACGTGGATACGAAACGCCTTCCCTTCGCCGATGCCGCCGATGGAGCCGTAGGCCTCGAAACAATGCTGGCCGCCGCGCTGCGCCTGCATCACTCGGACCACGTCCCTCTCATGCGCCTGATCGACGCGATGTCGACGCGCCCGGCGCAGATCTTCGGGCTCGACGCCGGCACGTTGAAGCCGGGCGCAAGGGCCGACATCACCCTGATCGACCTGGACGAACCGTGGATTGTCTCTAAGGATGCTCTGCTGTCCCGGTCGAAGAACACGCCCTTCGAAGATGCCCGCTTTTCCGGACGCGCGATCGCGACCTATGTGGGCGGCAAGTGCGTCCATTCGCTGTGAGGAGGCGAGCCGGTGAATGAACTTCTGAACTGGCAGATCGCCGCAGGTGCGGCGGCCGCTTCGATTGCCCTCGGCTACCTCCTCGGCTCCATCCCCTTTGGTCTGCTGCTGACACGGATGGCAGGTCTTGGCGACATCCGCTCCATCGGATCAGGCAATATCGGTGCGACCAACGTGCTGCGCACCGGCAACAAGAAGCTCGCGGCCGCGACGCTCCTCCTCGACGCGCTGAAGGCGACCGCTGCCGCGCTCGCTGGCTATTATATCGCCGGCCCGGAAGCCGGGCTGCTGGCCGGCTTCGGCGCCTTTCTCGGACACCTTTTCCCCGTCTGGTTGGGCTTCAAGGGTGGCAAGGGCGTGGCGACCTATATCGGCATGCTGCTCGGGGTTGCTCCGGTCTGGGTGCTGGTCTTCGCCGTCGTGTGGCTTACCGTCGCCTTCATCAGCAAATATTCGTCACTGTCCGCATTGGTTGCAACCCTTGTGATTCCGGTTGCATTGTGGATAGTAGGCAGCGAAAAGGTTGCCCTTGTCATGGCGATCATGACGGCAGTTTCCTGGTGGCGGCACGAGACCAATATCAAGAGGCTTCTGGCGGGCACGGAAGGCAAGATCGGCCAGAAGGGATAGCGATGCCTGACGGCGGCGCAAGACGACAGGGAATTGCGCTCACCGACAGGCAAAGGATCGCCTGGCTCCGCCTCATCCGCAGCGACAATGTCGGGCCGGCCACCTTCCGCGACCTCATCAACCACTTCGGCTCCGCCGAAAATGCGCTTGCCATGCTGCCGGAACTGTCCAGCCGCGGCGGCGCCTCCCGCACCATCCGCATCGCCTCGAAAGAGGATGCCGAACGGGAACTGGATGCGGCCCGCCGCCATGGTGCCCGCTTCGTCGGCATAGGCGAGCCCGATTATCCGCCGGCGCTCAGGCAGATCGATGGCGCCCCACCGCTTCTTGCGGTGATGGGACATTCGCCGGTGGCGTTGAGGCCGTCGGTCGGGATCGTCGGCTCTCGAAATGCCTCGATCAGCGGTGCGAAGTTCGCAGCGATGATCGCCCGCGACGTCGGCCGCGTCGGCTACGCCGTCACCTCCGGACTTGCCCGCGGCATCGACACTGCCGCCCACCGGGCGAGCATGGAAACGGGCACGATCGCAGTGCTTGCCGGGGGACTGGATCAGCCTTATCCGCCCGAGAATGTGCCGCTCCTGAAGGAGATCATCGCGGGTGAAGGACTTGCCGTTAGCGAAATGCCCTTCGGATGGGAACCGCGGGCGCGCGACTTCCCGCGCCGGAACAGGCTGATCGCGGGCATTTCGCATGGGGTCGTTGTCGTCGAGGCCGCGCAGAGGTCGGGTTCGCTTATTACTGCAAGAATGGCGGGAGACTTTGGTCGACTTGTCTTTGCTGTCCCCGGATCGCCACTGGATCCCCGATGCCGCGGCACGAATGCACTGCTGAAGGAAGGCGCGATCGTTACCACGTCATCCGAAGATGTTCTCGAGGCGCTGGCCCCTCTCGCGCGGCTCGAAGGCCACGGTGAGACGATGATCGAGGAGTCGGGTGATGATGACGGAGCTGCGGCGCTTCTTCCGCCCGACGACAGCGACCGCGCGACAATCATCTCATCCCTCGGCCCGAGCCCGGTCGAGGTCGACGACATCATCCGACATACAGGCTTGTCCGCGTCGGCCGTCTATCTTGTGCTTCTGGAGCTTGATCTTGCGGGGCGGCTACATCGTCATGCCGGGGGTCTTGTCTCGCTCTCCATGAGCGACTGAACGTGGTCGTCGGCCCGCATGGACGTCGCCCGCTTCGACATAGGCCATCTCGATCAGGTAGCAGAGCATGTCCGCCCCTTCCTGGCGTGCAACCTGATGCAGTTCACCCAGCATCTGACGGATGTAGGCGATCGCCTCCTTGTCCTCCAAACCGGCACGATCCGAACGCATGGTTGATCCCGTTGCCCCTGCCATCCAGTGGATGAACTACCTTTGATGGAGACAGGATAAAGCATTTATCTTGGATTGCAATCTTAAGTACAATCTCCTCTAGGTTGCATTGCGTTGTAGTGCTTAAATTGGCTTCAGCACTTGACCACGGCTCAAACGCCATCCATGTCGGAACCAACATCCGGTCGGGAACCTGTCCCGGCGTCCGGAAATGCACCATGCAGAGAAACTCCATGAACGTTGTCGTCGTCGAATCTCCGGCCAAGGCCAAGACCATCAACAAGTATCTCGGGCCCGGCTACAAGGTTCTCGCATCCTTTGGTCATGTTCGCGACCTGCCCGCCAAGGACGGATCGGTTCTTCCAGACCAGGACTTCGAGATGTCCTGGGAAGTCGACAGCGCGTCACAGAAGCGCATCAAGGACATTGCCGACGCGGTCAAGGGATCCGACGGCCTGTTCCTCGCGACCGACCCTGATCGCGAAGGCGAGGCCATTTCCTGGCACGTTCTCGATCTTCTCAAGAAGAGGCGCGTGCTGGGGGACAAGCCCGTCAAGCGCGTCGTCTTCAACGCCATCACCAAGAAGGCCGTCCTTGACGCCATGGCCGCGCCGCGGGATATCGATGCCCCGCTTGTGGACGCCTATCTCGCCCGCCGCGCCCTCGACTACCTTGTCGGCTTCAACCTGTCGCCAGTCCTATGGCGCAAGCTGCCAGGTGCCCGCTCGGCCGGCCGGGTGCAATCCGTCGCCCTCCGCCTCGTTTGCGACCGCGAAGCCGAAATCGAACGCTTCGTTTCGGAAGAGTACTGGAATATCTCCGCACTGCTCAGCACCCCGCGGGGCGATCAGTTCGAGGCTCGACTGGTCTCCGCCGACGGCAAGCGGCTGCAGAACCGCTCCATCAAGACCGGAGACGACGCCAATCGCCTCAAGACCCTGCTCGAAGGAGCGAGCTACGTGGTCGAAAGCGTCGAGGCAAAGCCGGTCAAGCGCAATCCCGGTCCGCCCTTCACCACATCCACCCTGCAGCAGGCCGCCTCCTCCAATCTCGGCTTCAATGCCTCGCGAACGATGCAGGTCGCACAGAAACTCTATGAGGGCGTAGACATCGGCGGCGAGACGGTCGGTCTCATTACCTATATGCGAACCGACGGCGTACAGATGGCACCGGAGGCGATCGACGGCGCGCGGCGTGCTGTCCAGGAGCAGTTCGGGGATCGATACGTTCCTGAGAAGCCTCGCTTTTATTCCACCAAGGCAAAGAACGCCCAGGAAGCCCACGAAGCGATCCGGCCCACCGATTTTAACCGCACCCCGGAGAAGGTGCGTCGCCACCTCGACGCGGACCAAGCGCGTCTCTACGAGCTGATCTGGAAGCGCGGCATTGCCAGCCAGATGGCATCTGCCGAGATTGAGCGAACAACGGTCGAAATCCTGGCGGATAACAATGGCGAAAAAGCTGGGCTGCGCGCGGTCGGCTCGGTCATCCGGTTCGACGGCTTCCTCGGCGCCTACATGGATCAGCGCGAAGAGGGCGACAAAGGCGAGGACGACGACGAGGACGGCCGCCTGCCGGAGATCAACGCCCGCGAGAAACTCGACAAGAACAATGTGAATGCAAGCCAGCATTTCACGGAGCCGCCGCCGCGCTACTCGGAAGCGTCGCTGATCAAGAAGATGGAAGAGCTCGGCATCGGCCGCCCATCCACCTATGCAGCAACGCTGAAGACCCTGAGCGACCGGGAATACGTGACAACGGAAAAGCGCAAGCTCATCCCGCAGGCCAAAGGCCGACTGGTGACGGCCTTCCTTGAAAACTTCTTCACCAAGTATGTGGAGTACGATTTCACAGCAGATCTGGAGGAAAAGCTCGATCGGATTTCGGCGGGCGAACTCGACTGGAAGCAAGTTCTGCGGGACTTCTGGAAGGACTTCTTTGCCCAGATCGAGGACACCAAGGAACTGCGCGTCACCAATGTGCTCGATGCGCTCAACGAGGCGCTTGCACCGCTGGTGTTTCCGAAGAGGGAGGACGGCAGCGACCCGCGGACCTGCCAAGTCTGCGGCACCGGGAAACTCTCACTGAAGCTCGGCAAGTACGGTGCGTTCGTCGGTTGTTCCAACTATCCCGAATGCAACTTTACGCGCCAGCTTTCGCAGGAGGGCGCCGAAGCAGAAGCGAGCGGCCTCAACGAGCCGAAGTCACTCGGCGCCGACCCGCATACCGGTGAAGAACTGACGCTTCGCTCGGGGCGGTTCGGGCCCTATATTCAACGTGGTGAAGGCAAGGATGCCAAACGTTCGTCGCTGCCGAAGGGCTGGAAGCCGGAGGAAATCGACCACGAAAAAGCGCTCGCGCTCATCAACCTTCCACGCGACATCGGCAAGCACCCCGAAAGCGGCAAGATGATCTCCGCCGGCCTTGGTCGCTATGGTCCATTCCTTCTACATGACGGCACCTATGCCAATCTCGAAAGCGTCGAAGACGTCTTCACGATCGGCCTCAACCGCGCCGTAACGGTCCTGGCAGAGAAGCAGAGCAAGGGGCCTGGCGGCCGTGGGCGCGGAACGCCGGCGGCCTTGAAGACGTTGGGAGATCACCCCGACGGCGGCGCCATTACCGTTCGCGACGGCCGCTATGGTCCCTACGTGAACTGGGGCAAGGTCAACGCCACGCTGCCGAAAGGCAAGGATCCGCAGGCGGTGACGCTGGACGAAGCTCTGGCACTGATCGCCGAGAAGGGTGGCAAGGCGGGCTCCGGCAAGGCCAAAACCACCAAGGCAAAGGCGGCAACGGGAACGAAGAAGACGGCCGCCAAACCAAAAGCTGCAGCCAAGCCGAAGGCCCCGGCAAAGACGGCCACGAAGGCGAAGAAGACCGGAACGTGACAAGAGACAATCGGGACAGACCCGCGCCAAGAAACCGCAAGGCCAATGCTCCCTCCTCCGGCGGACCGACCATCATCCACGGGGCCGTGCCGCCGCGCGAGGTCTTGCTCGAATTCATCGCCGAAAACCCGGATCGGGCATCCAAGCGGGAGATCGCCAAGGCCTTCGGGCTGAAGGGCGAGGCACGGGTGGAACTCAAGGATCTGCTCAGGACCCTGGAGGACGAAGGCCTCCTGAAGAAGAGCCGCAAGTCTCTTTCGCGCCCCGGCGCCCTGCCCCCGGTGACGGTGCTCGACATCACCACCCGCGACAAGGACGGGGAACTGATCGGCCGGCCGGCCGAATGGCCCGAGGACCAGGGTGCAGCACCGGCCGTGCTCATCCGCCAGCCGTCAGAGCGCAAAGGCAAGACCTCGGCTGCCGGCCTCAACGACAGGGTGCTCGCCAAGATATTTGCCAATAAGGATCGTAGCGGCCCCGCCTATACTGCTCGCGTCATCAAGATCATCGACCGACGCAGGGGTGCTCCGCTCGGCGTGATCCGGATGATGGAGGATGAAGCTCGCCTCATGCCGATCGACCGACGTGGCGAGGAGATGCTGATCGAACGCGACGGCATGGGCGATGCGAAGGATGGCGACCTGGTCGAGGTCGAAGTCGCCCGCAGCGGTCGATTCGGGCTGCCTCGCGCCCGCGTCCTGTCGGTCGTCGGCTCGGTTGGGTCCGAAAAGGCGATCTCGATGATCGCCATCTATGCCCATGGCATCCCCCATGTCTTTCCGCAGGCGGTCCTCAACGAGGCCGAGGCGGCGCGTCCCGCGACCATGTCCAAGCGGGAGGATTGGCGCGATGTTCCGCTGATCACCATCGATCCGGCCGACGCCAAGGATCACGACGACGCGGTCTATGCCGAACTGGACACCTCGCAGGATAATCCGGCCGGAGTGATTGTCACCGTCGCGATCGCTGACGTCTCCTGGTACGTCCGCACCGGCTCCGCGCTTGATCGCGAGGCGCTGAAGCGCGGGAATTCGGTCTACTTCCCTGATCGGGTCGTACCCATGCTTCCGGAACGCATCTCCAACAACCTCTGCTCTCTGCGCGAAGGCGAGGATCGACCGGCGATCGCCGTCCGTATGGTCTTCTCCAAAGAAGGGCGTAAGGCTGGCCATACCTTCCATCGCATCATGATGAAGAGTGCGGCGAAGCTCTCCTACCAGCAGGCCCAGGCGGCGATTGACGGCAAGCCCGACGACAAGACCGGACCGTTGCTGGAGCCGATCCTGAAGCCGCTGTGGCACGCCTATGCGACGCTGAAGCGCGGTCGCGAGCGGCGGCAGCCCCTCGAGCTCGACATGCCCGAACGGAAGATCATCCTCAAGCCCGATGGCACCGTTGACCGAGTCTTCATCCCCGATCGGCTGGATGCCCACAAGCTCATCGAAGAGATGATGATCCAGGCGAACGTCGCCGCGGCGGAAACGCTGGAGAAGAAACGCCAGCCGCTCGTCTACCGCATCCACGACGCGCCGGCGCTATCGAAGCAGGAAACCCTTCGGGAATTCCTGGCAACGATCGGCCTCTCCATGGCAAAGGGTGGGCAGCTACGGGCGAATTCCTTCAACGGCATCCTCGCACGCGCGCTGGATACACCGCACCAGACCATGGTCAACGAGATGGTGCTGAGATCCCAGAGCCAGGCGATCTACAGCCCAGAGAATATCGGGCATTTCGGCCTGAACCTGATGAAATACGCCCATTTCACCTCCCCGATCCGGCGTTACGCCGACCTGATCGTGCATCGCGCGCTGGTCGGCTCGCTCGGGCTGGGCGAAGGCGGCATCACGCCGGAGGAGGAGGCGATCCTCGACGATATCGCCGCCGAGATCTCTACCTTCGAGCGAAGGGCGATGGCAGCCGAGCGCGACACCGTCAACCGGCTGATCGCCCATCACCTGAGCGAGCGAATCGGCGAAGAGTTTCAGGGCCGCGTCTCCGGCGTCACAAAGGCCGGTCTGTTCATCACCCTGCCGGACTACGGAGCAGACGGCTTCGTGCCAATCTCGACGCTTGGCATTGACTATTTCATCTACGACGAAGCCCACCAGGCGCTGACCGGCGAAAAATCCGGGCTTGGCTATCAGCTCGGCGATGCAGTCGAGGTACGGTTGGCCGAAGCGATCCCCCTCGCCGGTGCCTTGCGTTTCGAAATGCTGAGCGAAGGCCGGAAAATGCCGGCGGCGACACGGTCTTTCCACAAATCCGGGCGAAGAGATCGCAATCAGCGGCGCGCGAAAGCCGGCACCCGACCCCCGCGTGGCCGATAGGAGCAAGCATATGCAACGACAAGCCGAGCAGCCGGTCCGGTTCGGAGGGGCGCACCAAGAAGAGCGCCCCCTGATGCGATCCATCGGGCGCGGCATGAAGGGTACCTGCCCCAATTGCGGGAGCGGGCGCCTGTTTCGGGCCTTCCTCAAGCCGGTGGACGAATGTTCGGTCTGCGGGGAAGAGATCCACCACCACAGGGCGGATGACCTGCCGGCCTACCTCGTCATCTTCGTGGTCGGCCATGTTCTGATGACCGGCTACATGATGGCGGACATGGTAATCCCGCTGTCTCCGTGGATCCATCTGGCGATCTGGATCCCGCTCGCAGTCCTGGCGGCGCTGCTAACCATTCAGCCGATCAAGGGCGGTGTCATCGGTCTGCAATGGGCGTACCGGATGCACGGATTCGGCGGCGAGGCAGGAGAGCGACCCGCTGCGGATCACGGAGACCGACATCATTGAAACCGGCTGTGGTCGCGCCCGCACCGTTCGCGATCGACGAACCGTTGCGGAAGAACACGGAGAAGCTGCGTCCGAAGGATGCCAGCACCATCATTCTGCTGGACCGACGCCAGGGGACGCCCCGCTTCCTGATGGGACGGAGAGGTGGCGGCCACGCCTTCATGCCCGACGTCTACGTCTTTCCGGGCGGCCGGCGGGACCGTCACGACTACACCCTGCCCTACCAGCGTGACCTTCACCCGCTTGTCACGAAGCGGCTTCTCTCGGGAACGGCAACACGTACCGGACCGGCGACCGTGCGTGCCCTTGCACTGGCGGCGCTCCGCGAACTGCGTGAGGAGACGGGGTTGAGCACCGGCGACGCGGCCGACCTCGTGCCCCTGCGTTACGTGGCGCGTGCGGTAACGCCACCCGGGAATGTAAGACGCTTCGATACACGTTTCTTTCTGCTGCCTGCCGACGAAGCCGGCATTGCCCCGGCCCCGCTTCAGGATACCGAAGAATTGCAGGATCTGCGCTGGGTTGGCTTTTCCGACCTTGCGGAGCTCAAGGTGCCGCAGATCACGCGCGCGGTGCTGGAGGATGTGAAATTGCTGCTTGAGAGCGATCCTGCCCTCCCCTATGGACTGCCTGTACCCTATTACTTCATGCGCCATGGACGGTTCGTCCGGACCGAGCTCTAGAGGCACAAGATGTCCCGTCCACAGAACGACCTCAACGGCCATGTCGAGGAGATACACTGGCCGTCGCTATTTGCGGCGATCTCGGCAATCAGCGCCGTGGGGATCGCCATTGGCCTTGGCCTCCCCCTCCTCAGCATAATCCTCGAGAAACGCGGCATCTCGTCGACCATGATCGGGCTGAACTCGGCCATGGCGGGTGTCGCGGCCATGATCGCCGCACCGATCACCACTCGGCTCGCCCATGATTTCGGCGTCGCCCGGACCATGCTGTGGGCGGTGATCGTGTCGGCCGTCAGCGCTCTCGGCTTCTACTATGCCAGCGCCTTCTGGATGTGGTTTCCCCTGCGGTTCGCATTCCACGGGGCAACCACGACGCTGTTCATCCTGTCCGAGTTCTGGATCAATGCAGCCGCCCCGCCCCGCCGCAGAGGCCTCGTACTCGGTATCTATGCCACAGTTCTGGCGGTGGGGTTCGCGATGGGCCCGCTCCTGTTTTCGGCCATCGGTAGCGACGGAATCCGGCCTTTCCTGATCGGTGCCGGCGCCATCCTGATCGCGGCGGTTCCAATCTATATCGCGCGCAATGAGAGTCCCGTTCTGGACGAGAAGCCCGAGCGACACTTCCTGCGCTATATCTTCCTTGTGCCCACGGCGACAGCCGCCGTCTTCGTCTTCGGTGCGGTGGAAGCGGGAGGACTCTCGCTGTTCCCGATCTATGCGGTGCGGACGGGGTTCAGCGAGGCCCAGGCAGCCCTGCTCCTCACCGTGATGGGTATCGGCAACATGGTCTTCCAGATCCCGCTGGGCATGTATTCCGACCGCCTTCGCGACCGGCGGCCGCTTCTCGCGCTCATGGCGCTGACGGGCCTCGTCGGCTCGCTGCTCCTGCCGTTGCTGATCGAGGACTGGCTGCTGACGGCAGTCGTCCTGCTGTTCTGGGGCGGTTGCGTCTCCGGCCTCTATACTGTGGGCCTTGCCCATCTCGGCTCGCGACTCACCGGCGCCGACCTTGCCGCCGCCAATGCAGCCTTCGTCTTCTGCTACGCCGTCGGCACCGTGGCCGGGCCACAGGCGATCGGCGCAGCGATCGACATCACCGGCAATAACGGTTTCGCCTGGGCGCTCGCCTCCTTCTTCGGCCTTTATGTCGTTCTGTCGATGGGACGGTTCCTTTTTAGACCGAAACGGACTTGACTTTTCGGGCGCGATTTGTACTTTCGCGCCAGATTTCGCCGTGGACACCATCCGGCCGTCCGCGGCTTCATTTTTCCTAAAGGCAGAACACCATGGCGAAAGCTACGACCATCAAGATCAAGCTGCTGTCGACGGCGGACACCGGTTTCTTCTACGTGACCAAGAAGAACAGCCGTACCTTCACGGACAAGATGTCCAAGACCAAGTACGACCCGATTGCCAAGAAGCATGTCGAGTTCAAGGAAACCAAGATCAAGTAAGATCCTGGTATCCGGCAGAACGAGGCGCGCGCCGTAGGGTGACGCGCCTTTTTTGTAGTCTCATGATCCAAGCCAAAAAAAGCACCGCTTTCCTTGAAAGCGGTGCTTTTTTATTTGGGGGTCGACCGACTGCAATACGGCACGAGGAACCGAGACATGCAATCGATCGACCGACCCCACGACCCAGGAGATGCGGCGGACCTGAGCATCATGGGGTATCTTTCGTCTCTAAAAATCGCGCAAACTACCAAGGAAATCAACCGAATCTTGCCGATTCGATAAGCGAGTTCCAATATTGGTTAAAATCAGCCGTAGTGGAGGCGCGCCATTCGATGAATAACGGAGATTCGACTGGTCAATTTATCTGGTATTCTTGGCACGGAGACAGAACTTTTCGCCAGCAGGAGCGCAAGACGCTAGCTCAATTAGTGGCTAACCGGCGGCCTGCGCAACCTTGCCAGGGCTCGCTTCAGGCTGCGGCTGCGACCACCCTGTTCCTGCCGCTGTTCTTCGCCTCGTAGAGTGCCCTGTCCGCTTGCTTCAGAAGCTGCTCCGGGGTCTCTGCCGCAGCCTCGTTGGAAGCGATGCCAAGCGAAGCAGTGACGCTGATGGCCTGCCCCGTCGAGCGAATGACGAAGGGCTGGTTCTCGATCAGCCCGCGGAGTCTTTCGGCGATCATGCCGGCCGCTGCGGCATCGGTGTCAGGCATCACCACCACGAACTCCTCCCCGCCATACCGGCAGGCGAGATCCGCTCCCCTGACCGTCGAGCGGATACGTGCCGCGAACTGCCGGAGAATGTCGTCTCCGGCGTCATGGCCATAAGTGTCGTTGATGGTCTTGAAGCGGTCGATGTCGGTGATGCAGATGGACAGCGCCCGCCCTCGAGCCGCGGCACGATTGAACAACGTCTTCAAATGATTGTCGAGGTAGCGGCGGTTATGCAACCCGGTCAATGCGTCCGTGACCGCAAGTTCGATCGTCTGCTGAACGCTGACGCGAAGACGATCGTTGTAGCGCTTGCGCTTGATCTGCGTGAGGCAGCGGGCAACGAGCTCGTTCGGGTCGACCGGGCGCATGATGTAGTCGTTGACGCCGAGGTCCAGAGCCCGGACGATCAGATCCTCCTCACCCTGCTCCGTGACGATGAGCAGCGGCAGAAAGCGGGTCCGTTCCAGCGACCTCAGCTGCGAGCAGAGGCGTAGCGGATCATAGTCGTCAAAATTGGCGTTGACGATCACGAGATCGAAGCTGTTCTCTGCTGCCTCGAACAATGCCGCCTGCGGGTCCGACATCGCCATGACCTCGGCGATCGGCTTCAGCGCCTTGATGAAGCGCTCCTGCGAATTTCCACGGCTGTCGACCAGTAGAACCTGTCCCGGCTCGTCCCGGCCGTCGGTGCCTTTGAGCATGTCCTCGATGCCGACGTTCTGAGCGGTGTCGGCACGAATGCGCAACTCGTCGCTCAAGGTCTTCAGGCGCACGAGGCTCTTCACACGGGATATGAGCTGAAGATCGTTGACCGGTTTCGTCAGGAAGTCGTCCGCGCCGGCCTTGAGGCCGCGAACGCGATCGGCGGGCTGGTCCAGCGCTGTCACCATGACGATCGGAATATGCGCAAAGCGGGGATCGGCCTTCAGCCGTTCGCAGACTTCGAAGCCGCTGAGGCCGGGCATCATGATGTCCAGCAGGATGAGGTCGACATGCGTATGCTCGCAGATCGCCAACGCCTTGAAACCGTCCTCGGCCGTCAGGACATCGAAGTATTCAGCAACCAGCCGAGCCTCGAGCAGCTTGAGATTCGCGGGCACATCGTCAACCACCAGGATCCGCGCGGTCATGTCGTGTGCTCCGGTCTCATGCGTCGCCCAGATATGTCTTAATGGTCTCGATGAACTTCGGAACCGATATCGGCTTCGACACATAGGCTTCGCAGCCACCCTGGCGGATGCGTTCTTCATCGCCCTTCATCGCGAAGGCGGTCACGGCTATGACCGGGATGATATGCAATTCATCGTCTTCCTTGAGCCACTTCGTGACCTCGAGGCCGGAGACTTCAGGTAGCTGGATGTCCATCAGGATGAGGTCCGGGCGATGCTTGCGGGCGAGTTCCATCGCCTCCAGGCCGTTCCGCGTCTGGATGGTTTCATAGCCGCAAGCCTCGATCAGATCGCGGAAGAGCTTCATGTTCAGCTCGTTGTCTTCGACAATCATGACCCGCTTGGGCATGTACCCCGTCCCTGATCCTGCCTTGCAAGCCCTATTTCAGCATATAAGCTCGCGCACGGCCGATTCCATCTCCGTCACAGTGTTCGACGGTACGGCCATTTGGTTGAAAAAGAGGTAACCATTTCCGGGCAATGCGACACGATCCCAAAAACGTTTCGGTCGGGCGGGACGCCGCGGAGCAGACGGCCGTAGCCATTCTCGGCTGGCTTGCCTCCGAACCGGACATGCTGGGGCGCTTCCTTTCCCTGTCGGGGCTGGAGGCAGGGCAACTTCGCCAGGCAGTGCACGATCCCGATTTCCTCGCTGGGATGCTTGATTTCGTCATGGCACATGAGCCCACGCTCCTTGCCTTTTGCGAAGGAAGCGGCACGAAGCCGGAGGCGGTTGCCGCCGCCTGGCGCCACTTCTCAAAGCCCGGCCTCGACTCCGGCCAGTACTAAGAAGCGCGTTCCGGTGTGGACGGATGAAGAGCGCCGTTGAGATTCTATTCGGCCAGGCATAGATTGCGGATGTTCAACTTCTGTTCCATCGATGACGCATTCGCCCGAGACGAAATCCGGCTTCTGTCGCGACTGCCTCACCGAGCAGAAGGCAGAATTGCGCCGCTGCAATAAATGCGGAAGTCCAAGGCTATTATACCACTCTGAACTTTACGACCTGACGATCGCGCATATCGATTGCGACGCCTTCTATGCGGCCGTCGAGAAACGCGACAATCCCGAGCTCGCAGACAAGCCGGTCATCATTGGTGGTGGAAAGCGCGGCGTTGTCTCCACGGCCTGCTACATTGCGCGCATCAACGGAGTGCGATCGGCAATGCCGATGTTCAAAGCACTGGAGGCGTGCCCGGATGCCGTCGTCATCCGCCCGAACATGGAAAAGTATGCACGGGTCGGCCGCGAGGTACGGCAGATGATGCTGGAGTTGACGCCGCTCGTTCAGCCACTTTCGATCGACGAAGCCTTTCTCGACCTCGCCGGCACGGAGCGGCTGCATCACGACCCGCCGGCACGCATCCTGGCCAAACTCGCCAACCGCGTCGCCGCAGAGATCGGCATCAGCATCTCGATCGGGCTCTCCTACTGCAAGTTCCTGGCCAAGGTTGGATCCGACCTGCAAAAGCCGCGGGGCTTCTCCGTCGTTGGGCGGGAGGAGGCATTGGCGTTCCTCGCGCCACGACCCGTGACGACGATCTGGGGCGTCGGCAAGGCCTTCAATGCCACCCTCGAAGCCGACGGCATCCGGACGATTGGCCAGTTGCAGACAATGGAGGAAGGTGATCTCATGCGGCGCTACGGTTCGATGGGACAGCGCCTCTATCGCCTCGCGCGCGGCATCGACGAGCGGACAGTCCATCCCAATGATCCGGCCAAGAGCGTTTCGGCGGAGACCACATTCTTCGACGACATCTCCCGCCAGGAAGACCTCGTCCCGATCCTGCGCCGCCTGTCAGAGAAGGTCTCGTCTCGGCTGAAGAAACGCTCCATCGCCGGCCAGACCGTCGTGCTGAAGCTCAAGACCGCTGACTTCAAAAGCCGCACGCGCAATCGGCGGCTCGAGGACCCCACACAGCTCGCCGATCGCATCTTCCGCACGGGTCTCTCACTGCTGCAACCCGAAACCGACGGCACGCGGTTCCGCCTCATCGGCATCGGCGTGACTGACCTTTGTGATCCAGAACGGGCGGATCCCCCAGACCTCGTGGACCGCGACGCCGTCCGTCGCGCCGCAGCGGAGGCCGCCATGGACCGGCTCCGCGACAAGTTCGGAAAGGCCGCCGTGGAAACGGGCTACACGTTCGGTGAACGTCGCCGGGATCACTGAGATGTGATCGTCCGGCATAGCGACTACCAATCGTTACAATCTCCGGCAAATCTTCCTTAATTCGAAGCTGCTAATCTCGCCGCTCAGTATTGCGTAAAGAGGTTGTCCATGCTGCGTCGTCTCGCGTTTGGTCTCGGACTGATGTCCGCCACCATGCTCTCCCATCCCGCCTTTGCCGAACTCGCCCACACGCTGCAGATCGTCGTCTCCAAGAACAACCAGTCCATGACCGTCTACGACGGTGCCAAGGTGGTCTCGACCACGCGCGTCTCCACCGGCAAGGCAGGGCATTCCACGCCGAGCGGGATCTTCTCGATCCTCGAAAAGCGTCGGTATCACGAGTCGAACATCTATTCGAACGCACCGATGCCATTCATGCAGAGACTGACGTGGTCCGGCATCGCGCTTCACGAAGGCCATGTGCCCAACTACCCGGCCTCGCACGGCTGCATCCGCCTGCCTTCCGGTTACGCGAAGACGCTTTTCGGGATGACGGAGCGCGGCTTCCACGTGATTGTTTCCGACGCGCCGGTGGCACCGGCGCCGATTGTCCATGCCAACCTCTTCCTCCCGCTCAAGCCCCTGCCCTCCGAACCACTGATGTCGGACATCGAATTGCGGCCGACCGTGAAGCGCCAGACGTCGGAAGCCTATGAGGTGGCCATGGCGGACCACACCACCGACCCGACCCTGACCGGCTCGATCGAACCGCAGGACACCACACCCTTGAAGATGCTCATCAAGAGGCGCGAACTGCGGGAGACGGTGTCCGACGTCCAGGCGATGCTGAACGATCTCGGCTTCGATGCCGGTGCGCCCGACGGCCTGATCGGCACAAAGACCCAGGCGGCAATCGCAGGCTTCAAGCGGTGGAAGAGCCTCCCGGCGGGATCGGCATTGACCGAGGATTTCCTGTCGGCGCTCTATCGCTCCTCCGGTAAGCAGGAGCCCCCAGCTGCGCAACTGCTGGTACGCCGCAACTTTGCGCCGCTGTTCGAGGCGCCCATCGGCCTGAAGAATCCGGAGATCCCCCTCGGCACGCACTTCTTCACGGCGAGCAATGTCGATCGCGGCAGCGAGCGGGCCGACTGGCATGTGCTTACCCTGCCGAACCTCCTCACCACGAAAGAGCGGCAGCGCATGAATATCAGTCTCCACGCCTCGGCCTCTTCGGCATCCGACGCGCTCGATCGCCTCGACATCCCGGACGACTTACGAGAGCGCATCGCCACGCTGCTTGCTGATGGAAGCTCCCTGACCATAACGGACGAAGGTCTGGGTCCGGAGACCGGCAAGGGCACCGACTTCATCACGCTGACGCGCTCCGAGGCGAAGGTGGCTGAAGCACGGCCAGCCGTTGAAAAGCCGAAGAAGGTGCGACAGAAGCCGCGGCGCGTCTATCGCAACGGCATCGGCCTCTACTGAGCGTCGCTATACGAGTTCGACCTCTAGGACCCCCGGCGCCGCCCTGAGGGCGGCGGCAATCTCCGGCGAAATCCGGAATTTCTCCGCGAGCTCCACCTCGATCTCGCGCTGGCCATCATCCTTGATGACGATGAAGGAGACCAGCCCGTCCCCCCTTGCATTAAGGTGACGCGTCACCGTCTTCAGGGGACCCGAATCCCGTACATAGACCCGCAGCGCCTTCTGCATTCGTACCGACTGCTCCTCCAGGGACGCGGCCGTCTGGATGCGAAGGCCGATACCCTCGGGACGCTCATCGGCCTGTACGGTGATCACCAGGGATTTGCCAGGCTCGAGAAGGTCACGATACTGCGCCAGCGCTTCGGAGAAGAGCACTGCCTCGAACTGACCTGAGGCATCGGAGAAGGTGACGATCCCCATCTTGTTGCCGGTGCGGGTTTTGCGCTCTTGGCGTCCGGTCACCGTTCCTGCAAGTCGCCCGGCAGTCGCGCCCTTCTTCACGGCAGCGGAGAATTCCGCAAAGTTCTGGACGCGCATCTTCGCCAGCACATCGCCATAGGAATCAAGCGGGTGGGCGGACAGGTAGAAGCCAAGAACCTGGTACTCCCGCATCAGCTTCTCCGAAGGAACCCAGGGCGAGAAAGGCGGGAAAATCAACGTTTCAGGACCTGCTGCGGAGGATGATCCGAACATGTCAGACTGGCCGCTCGTCTTGTTTTCCTGCGCACGCTGCGCATAGCCGATGATGCGGTCGAGGCCAGCAATCATCTCCGCCCGATCCCGCCCGAAGCAATCGAAGGCACCGGCGCAAATAAGGCTTTCCAGCACGCGACGGTTGATCTGCTTCGGGTCGATCCGTAGGCAGAAATCCTCGATCGAGGCGAAAGGCCTGTCGCCCCTAACCTCGACGATGTGATCGACTGCGGCCTCGCCGACACCCTTGATGGCCGCCAGGGCGTAGAAGATTCTGTTGTCGTCGGTCTCGAAACGGCGGAACGAGGTCTGCACCGATGGCGGCACGACCGTAATGCCGAGGCGGGCCGCATCCTGCCGGAAGTCGTTCAGCTTCTCGGTGTTCGCCATATCGAAGGTCATCGACGCGGCCAGGAACTCGGCGGGATAGTGGGCCTTCATGAAGGCCGTCTGGTAGGAGACGATGGCGTAGGCGGCGGCGTGCGACTTATTGAAGCCGTAGTTGGCGAACTTCGCGAGCAGGTCGAAGATCAAGTCAGCCTGCGGCTTCGACACGCCATTCTTCATGGCACCATCGACGAAACGTGCACGCTGCTTGTCCATCTCCTCCTTGATCTTCTTGCCCATGGCGCGGCGCAGAAGATCGGCTTCGCCGAGCGAGTAACCCGACAGGACCTGGGCGATCTGCATCACCTGTTCCTGGTAGACGATAACGCCCTGGGTTTCCTTCAGGAGATAGTCGATCTTCGGATGGATCGACTCGATCTCCTCTTCGCCGTGCTTGCGGGCATTGTAGACCGGAATGTTCTCCATCGGGCCGGGGCGATAGAGTGCAACGAGCGCGATGATGTCCTCGATGCAGTCCGGCCGCATTCCGATCAGCGCCTTGCGCATGCCGGCACTTTCCACCTGGAACACGCCGATCGTCTCGCCACGGGAGAGCATTTCGTAGGTCTTCTCGTCATCCAGTGGTATCGAGGCGAGGTCCACGTGGATGCCGCGCTTGGAGACGTAGTCGACCGCAGTTTTCAACACGGTCAACGTCTTCAGCCCGAGGAAGTCGAACTTCACCAGGCCTGCCTGTTCGACCCATTTCATGTTGAACTGGGTGACCGGCATGTCGGAGCGCGGATCGCGGTACATCGGCACGAGCTTGGAGAGCGGCCGATCCCCGATCACGATGCCGGCGGCGTGCGTCGAGGCGTGCCGATAAAGTCCCTCGATTTTCTGGGCGAT
This sequence comes from Pseudorhizobium banfieldiae, assembly GCF_000967425.1. Taxonomy (NCBI): domain Bacteria; kingdom Pseudomonadati; phylum Pseudomonadota; class Alphaproteobacteria; order Hyphomicrobiales; family Rhizobiaceae; genus Pseudorhizobium; species Pseudorhizobium banfieldiae. The sequence continues at coordinate 1,284,686 of NZ_FO082820.1, read as the reverse complement.
GTCGAGAAGGCGTGCAACCACGGGCTCCTTCTCTGCCTCTTCCTGCAGCTTGGGCTCCTCCTCGATCGCCTTGGAGAGCGGCGTCGGATTGGCTGGATTGTTCGGCACCAGCTTGCAGATCCTGTCCACCTGGCCGTAGGGCATTTCGAGCACCCGACCGACGTCGCGCAGCGCCGCGCGGGCCTGCAGCGATCCGAATGTAATGATCTGGGCCACCTGCTCACGGCCGTATTTCTGCTGGACGTAGCGGATCACCTCTTCGCGCCGGTCCTGGCAGAAGTCGATGTCGAAGTCGGGCATCGAGACGCGTTCCGGGTTGAGGAAGCGCTCGAACAGCAGCGAGAAGCGCAGCGGATCGACGTCCGTGATCGTCAGCGCATAGGCGACAAGCGAACCGGCGCCTGATCCACGGCCCGGACCAACGGGAATGTTGTTCTGCTTCGCCCATTTGATGAAGTCTGAGACGATCAGGAAGTAGCCTGGGAACTTCATCCTCTCGATGACGCTCAGTTCGAAGTCCAGGCGCTTACGGTAGTCCTGCTCCGTATAGCCGGGGCTGAGGCCGAGCGCCGCCATTCGCCGTTCGAGGCCCTCCACCGATTGCCGTCGCAGTTCCTCTGCCTCGGCCCGTTCGGCTTCCTCCGGATCAGCCGTCGCACCCGTGAAGCGTGGCAGGATCGGCTTGCGGGTATCGAGGATGAATGAACAGCGCCGGGCGATCTCCACCGTGTTGTCCAGCGCTTCCGGCAGATCGGCGAAGAGTGCCGCCATCTCGGCACGGCTCTTCAGATAGTGGTCCGGGGTCAGCCGGAAGCGGCTGTCGTCGGACACGATCGCATTGTGGGCCACCGCCATCAGAGCGTCGTGGGCGTCATAATCGTCGCGCGACGGGAAAAAGGCTTCGTTGGTGGCGACCAACGGCAGATCGAACTCGTAGGCAAGGCTGACGATCTTGTGCTCGTGGCGACGGTCATAGGCGCCGTGGCGCTGCAGTTCCACATAGAGCCGGTCACCGAACGCCTCCCTGAGGCTGAGGAGCCGCGATCTCGCCTGACTGGAATTGCCTTCGCGCAGCGTGACGTCGATCGGACCGCCGGACGCCCCGGTCAAGGCAATCAGTCCCTCGGTCCCCGTGTCGTCGAGCCAGGAGCGGCGGATATGCGTGCTGGCATGGCCTTCGCCCCCGAGATAGGCGCGACTGACGAGGTCCACCAGCCGCTCGTAGCCGTCAGCCGTAGACGCCAGAAGCACGATCGCCGGCAGCTTCGTCATCTGGTTGCCACGACGATCCTCGGCCTGATCCTCCATGTCGATGGAGACCTGGCACCCGATGATTGGCTGAAGGCCCTCACCGATGGCCTTCTGCGCGAATTCCAGCGCGACGAAGAGATTATTGGTGTCCGTGACGGCTATCGCCGGCTGACCATCGGCCACAGCCTTCGCAAGGATCTTCTTGAGCGGCAATGCGCCTTCGAGCAGCGAATAGGCGGAATGAACCCGCAGATGAACGAACCGAGGCGAAGGCTCCCCGTTCGTTGCACCAGTGGTTTCCATCTGCTCGGCCATCGCTGTCTCTCACCTCATGAATCAGGTGATTTTCCGGCGCGGAGCGTTCCAAGTCCAGCTCGGACTTACGTCGTCAACGGATATTCCTGCGGCTCGCTTACATGGCCAGCATGAGCATGGAAATGCTCGCGACGAAGGTTGCTATGGAAGCGAATGCGGCAATGTCCCGAATAAGATCAGTCATGGTCGTCTCCCTTGTTCCTCTATGTTGTTATTTTGTTCTGTTTTTGTACTCCTCGTCAAGAGAAAAACGAAACAAGAACAGAATGGCCACCGTCGCCGGCAGCCTCGGTAAACAGAGGGTTAAGAGAGGAGTTAGAAGCCGACGACCTTGCCGCCGTCGATCGTTACCCGACGATCCATCCGGGCGGCGAGATCATGGTTGTGGGTTGCGATCAGGGCCGCAAGCCCCGACTGCTTCACAAGCGCTTCCAGCGCATCGAAGACGTATGAGGCCGTTTCGGGATCGAGGTTGCCGGTCGGTTCGTCGGCCAGCAGGACGCGAGGGGCATTGGCGACGGCACGGGCGATCGCCACGCGCTGCTGTTCGCCGCCGGACAATTCGGCCGGGCGGTGTTCGCCACGATGTCCGATGCGCATGTAGTCGAGAAGCTGGCTTGCCCGCTCCTTGGCCTCCCGCTCGGGAAGCCCCGCAATCAGCTGCGGCATCATGATGTTCTCGAGCGCCGTGAACTCTGGGAGCAGGTGGTGGAACTGGTACACGAAGCCGATCTCGCTGCGGCGGATGGCGGTGCGATCATCATCCGGCAATCCATTGCAGGCATGCCCGCCGACGAAAACCTCACCGGCATCCGGATGCTCCAGCAGTCCCGCCAGATGCAGAAGCGTGGATTTTCCCGTTCCTGACGGCGCCACGAGAGCGACGATCTCGCCACTGTGCAGCTCAAAGTCCGCACCCTTCAGGATGGAGAGCGTGGTCTCGCCCTGGCCGTAATGTCTTTCGACACCGGAGAGCTTCAGGACTGTCTTGCCTGCCATGACGGATAAAGTCCTATTCGTATCGGAGGGCCTGCACCGGATCGAGCCGCGAGGCCCGCCAGGCGGGGAATATGGTGGCAATGAAAGAGAGCGTCAGTGCCATCAGCACCACCGACAAAGTCTCGCTGAAGCTCATCTCAGCCGGAAGCTGGCTGAGGAAGTAGAGCTCGGGATCGAAGAGCACCGTGCCCGACAGCCAGGAGAAGAACTGCCGGATCGATTCAATGTTGAGGCAGACGATGACGCCGAGAACGACGCCGGCGAGCGTTCCGACGGTTCCGATCGCCGCCCCTGTCATGAAGAAGATCCGCATCACCGCGCCGGAACTTGCGCCCATGGTGCGCAGGATGGCGATGTCGCTTCCCTTGTCCTTCACCAGCATGATGAGCCCGGAGATGATGTTGAGCGCTGCCACCAGCACGATCAGCGTGAGGATCATGAACATGACGTTCCGCTCGACCTGCAGCGCCGAAAAGAACGTCTGGTTCCGCTGACGCCAGTCGGTGATGTGGATCTGGCGACCGGCGGCGGCTTCCACCAGCGGACGCAACCCGTCGACACCTTCGGGATCGTTGACGAAGAGCTCGATCGACTGCACCAATCCATCGGCGTTGAAATAAAGCTGCGCCTCCTCCAGCGGCATGAAGATCATCGTCGCGTCGTATTCAGACATGCCGATTTCGAAGACGCCTGATACCGGGTAGGATTTGACCCTTGGATTGACCCCCATCGGCGTCACGTCGCCTTCGGGTGAGATGAGGGTGATGTCATCGCCTGCAGTGATCCCTAGCGATGCAGCAAGCCGGGAGCCGACCAGAACGCCCTGCCCCGAAGCAAATCCGATAATGTCGCCCTGCCGGATGTTGGTCGCGACCTCGCTCAGCTTCTCGAGGTCTTCCGGCCGAACGCCGCGCACCAATGCGCCGGAGCCGGCACCGGCGCGACCGGAGGCGAGTGTCTGGCCCTCCACCAGCGGTAGCGCAATCCGCACACCCGGCACGCCCTGGAACTTCGCCGTAAGGTCGGCATAGTCGGTAAAGGGCCCGTCCACCGGCTGCACGATCATGTGACCGTTGATTCCGAGGATGCGCGAGATCAGTTCGGTACGGAAACCGTTCATCACCGCCATGACGATGATCAGCGTGGCTACGCCCAGCATGATGCCGATGAACGAGAAGCCAGCGATCACCGAGATGAACGCCTCCTTCCGCCGGGAGCGCAGGTAGCGCCACGCCACCATGCGTTCGAAGGCCGAAAACGGACCGGCAGACGGGCCGCGGCCTTCGATGTTCGTCTGTCCCTCTGCGGTCACGCTCGCCATTCTTCCGTCCCTAGCCTTCACTCGTCGTCCTTCAGGCTGCAGCGCCCTCAGCCGGCCAGCCTGTTCATTGCCGCTTCCAGCGTCATCACCTCGCGGGCCCCGGTCTTGCGGTCCTTGACCTCGACTTCGCCGTTTGCCGCCGAACGCGGGCCGATGATGACCTGGACCGGCACGCCGATCAGGTCCGCTGTCGCGAACTTGGTGCCGGCGCGGTCATCCGTATCATCATAGAGGACATCCTTGTCGGCCTTGCCCAGGCCTGCGTAGAGGTTCTCCGAAAGCCGGTCGCAGGCTTCGTCGCCCGGCTTCATGTTGATGACCACGACATCGAACGGGGCGACGGAGGCCGGCCAGATGATTCCGTTCTCGTCATGCGAGGCTTCGATAATGGCGGGAACAAGGCGCGTCGGGCCGATGCCGTACGAACCCATGTGTACGGGATGCTCCTTGCCATCCGGCCCCTGCACCTTGGCCCCCATCGGCTCGGAATACTTCGTGCCGAAATAGAAGATGTGGCCAACCTCGATACCGCGCGCAGACAGACGGTCACTTTCGGGGATCGCATCGAACGCCGCGGCATCGTGCATTTCCGACGTCGCCGCGTAGAGCGAGGTCCACTTGTCGAAGATGGCCTGCAGCCCAGCGATGTCGTCGAAGTCGGTGTCTTCGGACGGAATTTCGAAATTGACGAAGTCCTTGTGGCTGAAGACTTCCGACTCGCCCGTTTCGGCGAGGATGATGAATTCGTGGCTATGATTGCCGCCGATCGGGCCCGTATCGGCACGCATCGGGATGGCCCGTAGCCCTAGCCGTGCGAACGTGCGCAGATAGGCGACGAACATCTTATTATAGGAGTGGATTGCATCCTGCTGCGTCAGATCGAAGGAATATGCATCCTTCATCAGGAACTCGCGCGAACGCATGGTGCCGAAGCGGGGGCGGATCTCGTCCCGGAACTTGAGCTGGATGTGGTAGAGGTTCAGTGGCAGGTTCTTGTAGGACTTGATGTAGGAGCGAAAGATGTCGGTGATCATCTCCTCGTTCGTCGGACCGTAGAGGAGCGGCCGTTCCTGTCGGTCCTTGATGCGCAGCATTTCCTTGCCGTAGTCGTCGTAGCGGCCACTCTCCTGCCAGAGTTCGGCTGACTGCAGCGTCGGCATCAGCAGCTCGATTGCGCCGGAGCGGTCCTGCTCCTCACGAATGATCCTGTTGACCTTATCGAGGATACGTTTGCCGAGCGGCAGCCAGGAATATATGCCCTGGCTCTGCTGGCGGATCATCCCGGCCCGCAGCATCAGACGGTGAGAAACGATTTCCGCTTCCTTGGGGTTTTCCTTCAGGATCGGCATAAAGTAGCGGGATAGGCGCATGGAATGTTCCGAGGTTTCGACGTCCCCACCGGGAATCGCGGTTTTGAAGCTGGTTGGCTGCGTTCATAGCGGTTTCGCCGGGCCATGGAAACCCGCTCGGAGGTCCGTCCCCTCAAGTTGAAGGGAGGCGCTTGCCGACCGAAAATGTAGAGGGGAAAAGCGGATTTGTGACAAAGCTGCGACACTTTCGTCAACAACAAAATAATGTTCCAGTGTAGCAAAAATGCAAAAAAAGCAGGTGACAAGGCCCATTCTTTGGGCTAGCTTCAGCCCATAAAAGAGGCAAGGAGATCAAATTCTTGCCGACCTCGCGGTCAAGTCTTGGGAGGATCAGATCTTAGGCGCGCTTGTCGCAGCCCCGGAAACGGTAAGGATCACGCGAAACTGGAAACAAGGCCTCACGGCCTTGTTTTTTTTTGCTCGCATCCTGGCTCCTAACCGAACTCCGGAACTATCCGAGGAAGATTGCCGAGGCTGATGCCAAAATAGTTCGAGGCTGCGAACCAGGCCGCGTAGATTGCCGCCGATATTACCGTCGTCAGAAGAAGGACGCGCCCTGCACGAAACTGCGCCGGCGCACTCTCCACCGTCCCCAGAGTCACATCCCCTTCGTCACCCTGCGAGCGCATGCCAAGCGGAAGCACGGCGAAAAGCGTGATCCACCAGATGATGAAGTAGACGGCGAAGAATGAAAGAAACGACATCCGGGGCTTCCCTGTGGGCTCTGCGCTTATAGCGACAAACCCCAGCGACCTCAAACCTGCCGGGACGGACGGAGTGTCACACCTCCTCGAGTTCTACCAGCGTCCCGTTGAGGTCCTTCGGGTGCAGGAAAAGCACCGGCTTTCCATGCGCCCCGATCTTCGGATTGCCGTCTCCCAATACGCGCAGACCACTTGCCTTCAGCTGATCACGGGCAGCCAGGATATCGTCCACTTCATAGCAGATGTGGTGCATGCCTCCCGAGGGCGACTTCTCCAGGAAGGCGGTTATCGGCGAGTCGGCGCCCAGCGGCTCCAGCAGTTCGACCTTGGTGTTTTCCAGTTCGACGAAGACCACCGTCACCCCGTGTTCCGCAAGCGCCTGGGGCTGCGAAACGCGCGCACCAAGCATGTCCCGGTAGGTTGCCGTCGCCTGTGCCAGGTCCGGCACGGCAATGGCGATGTGGTTGACCCGACCGAGCATAACGTCCTCCTAGACCTTCTTGACGAAAACCGTGACCACCGGCTTCTTGCCCCACGCCTCGTTGGCGGCCGCGCGCACGGCCCGACGGATCGCTTCGCGCAGTGTCTCAAGGTCCTTGCGGCGGGCGCGCGGGATGCTCTCCACCGCACCAAGCACGGCGTCGTACAGGGTGTCCTCCATATCCTCGCCCTCCTCGTCGAACTCCGGCAAGCCGAAAGCGACAAGATCGGGATCACCGAGGAAATCAAAGCGGCTGTCCAGAAGCACGTTCACCGAGACATGGCCTACATAAGCCAGCTTGCGGCGGTCGCCGATGCCCATCTCCTCCAGGTCGCCGATCAGCTTTCCATCCTTGAAGATCCGCCCATGCGGCACCTGATCGATGACCTCGGCAGGGCCCGGCGCAATCCGCAGCATGTCGCCGTTGCGCACGCGCGGGATGTTCGGAATGCCCGCCTGCGCGCCAAGTTCCGCCTGCGCGGTCAGGTGCGCTGCTTCTCCGTGAACCGGCACCAGGATCTGCGGGCGGGTCCACTCGTACATCTTTACGAGTTCGTTGCGGCGCGGATGGCCGGACACGTGTACCAGCGCATCGGCGTCGGTGATGATATGAACGCCCTGGTCGATCAGGCCATTCATGATCTCCAGGATTGGCTTTTCATTGCCGGGGATCGTCCGCGACGAGAAGACGACAGTATCGCCAGCCGCCAGCGACACATTGCGCATCTCGTCCCGAGCGATCTTGGCAAGCGCCGCCCGAGGCTCGCCCTGGCTTCCGGTCAGGACCACAACGACCTTGTCGCGGGGAATGTAGCCATATTCATCTTCAGCGATGAACGGCTTGATCCCCTCCATGAGGCCGATATCGCGGGCCACGTTGACGACACGCTTCATGGAACTGCCGAGCAGCAGGACCTCGCGGCCCGCCGCATGGGCGGCATGAGCGATGGACCGGATGCGGCCGACATTCGACGAGAAGGTGGTGATCGCCACCCTCCCCTCGGCATTCTCGATGATCTTCCGCAGCCCCTCGGAAACTTCCTCCTCGGAGGGAGAAATGCCTTCGCGGTTGGCATTTGTGGAATCGCACATCAAGGCGAGCACGCCTTCGTCTCCAACGGCGCGAAAGCGGGCCTCGTCCGTCAACGGCCCCAGCGAGGGCGCGTGATCGATCTTCCAGTCACCGGTATGGACGAGGTTTCCAAGTGGTGTGCGGATCACCAGAGACATCGGCTCGGGAATGGAATGATTGACCGCCAGCGCCTCAATATCGAAGGGCTCTACGGAAATCCGGTCGCCGGCCTTGAAGGGTGTCACGGGAATATCGGCGCGACTACCCTCGAAATTGCGCTTTGCCTCCAGCAGACCTGCGGTGAAGCCAGAGGCATAGACCGGAACGTTGAGGCCCGGCCACAGGTCATTCAGCGCCCCGTAGTGGTCCTCGTGGGCATGCGTGATGATGATCGCCTTGAGGTTCTCGCGCTCCTTGGCGAGAAATCGGATGTCCGGCAGGATAAGGTCGACACCCGGCAGTTCCGGACCGGCGAACGTCACGCCGCAGTCGACCATGATCCACTGGCGTTTGCCGGGCGAGCCGTAGCCATAGAGCGCCAGGTTCATGCCGATCTCGCCGACACCGCCGAGCGGCACAAACACCAGTTCTTCCTGTCTAGCCATAACGTCCTTATTCCGTTCTTGCGAAGAATACATCACCGGCTGCGATCGACAATATCTGCCCATCTCCGGTTTCGAGGCTCAGCAGCCCCTGCGCGTCAATACCCTTGAACCGTCCCGCGACCGATCGATCGGTAAGTTTCACCGTAATCTTTTCACCGACACCACAGGCGACTTCCAGCCACTTGCGGCTGATCTCCGTCACGCCCCGTCCTTCATCCCATGAATCCAGAACTGCGGCCATCTCCCTGAAAAGGCGAGCGAAGAGTTCGTCCGGAGACGCATGGAAACCATGATCCTCCAGGCGGGTGACGCCGTAGGCTGCGTCGTCCGGCATGTGACGGATATTGATGCCAATCCCGATGACGATGGCATGCCGCCCGCTGGCGAGCTGCTCACCCTCTATCAGAATGCCGCAGGTCTTCCGGCGGCGGATCAGGATGTCGTTCGGCCACTTCACCTCGACGGGCGGCGAGCCCGCCGGCAACACTGCGCTGACTGCGCCGTGGACCGCCAGCGCCACGGCGAGCGGCAATGATCCGAGACGCTCCATCGGCGCCGGATCTAGAAGGAGCAGAGACGCGTAGAGATTGCCGGGTTCGGACGTCCATGTGCGGCCCCGCCGTCCGCGGCCGCTGGTCTGGCGCGTTGCCGTCACCCAGAGATGACCGGGGTCCCCCGCCCTCGCCCGTGCGAGGCATTCGGTGTTGGTGGAGCCGACGTCGCCGAGGGCCTCGTGGCGGAACGCCTCCAGCGAGAAGCGTCCCGATGATCTCGCCATCCTCAGAAGAAGGACTTCGCCGCGGCATTTGCCGCGTTGCCGACCGGTCCGCCGAAGAGGACATAGGCGGTGACAAAGAGGCCCGACAGACCGAAGACCAGGCGAAGCTCGCCGGCAATCCGCGCAAACTCTCCCGTCGCTTCATCGAACCACATCAGCTTGACGATGCGCAGGTAATAATAGGCGCCGACCACGGATGTCAGCACGCCGATGATCGCGAGCGCGTAGAGCTTCGCCTCGATAGCCGCGATGAACACGAAGTACTTTGCGAAGAAACCGGCAAGCGGTGGGATGCCGGCCATGGAAAACATCAGCGCCGTCAAGACAACCGCCATGAAGGGCTTGGTCGAGGCAAGACCGGCCAAGTCGTCGACGTTCTCGACGTTCTCGCCCTCCTTGCGGCGCATGGCCATAATGCAGGCAAAGGTGCCGAGGGTCATGACCATGTAAATGAGCATGTAGAGGATGACGCCCGAAACGCCCGTTTCCGTGCCCGCGGCAAGGCCCACCAGCGCGAAGCCCATGTGGCCAATCGAGGAGTAAGCCATCAGGCGCTTGATGTTGCGCTGGCCGATAGCGGCGAAGGAGCCAAGCAGCATCGATGCGATCGAGACGAAGACGAGGATCTGCTGCCAGTCGGCAACGATCGGCATGAAGGCCTCGGAGACGACGCGCACGAGGATGGCCATGCCCGCGACCTTCGGACCGGCGGCGAAGAAGGCCGTTACCGGGGTCGGAGCGCCTTCGTAGACGTCCGGCGTCCACATGTGGAAGGGAACGGCTGAGATCTTGAAGCAGACGCCGGCCAGCACGAAGACGAGGCCGAAGACGAGGCCCAGCGAACGGGTTTCGGCCGACAGGACGGCGGCGATCTCGTCGAATCCGGTATTGCCGGTGAAGCCGTAGACCAGCGAGCAGCCGTAAAGCAGCATGCCGGAGGAGAGCGAGCCGAGCACGAAGTACTTCAGGCCGGATTCCGTCGAGCGCAGGCTGTCGCGGTTGATGGCGGCACAGACATAGAGCGACAGCGACATCAACTCGAGGCCGAGATAGAGCGCCAGGAGGTCGTTGGCGGAAATCAGCAGCATCATGCCGAGTGTGGCGAGAACCATCAGGACCGGGAACTCAAAGCGATCAAGCTGTTCCGAGCGGGCATGACCGACGGTCATGATCATGGCCGTGACCGAGCCGATCAGGGCGACGACCTTCATGAAGCGCGCGAAGGGGTCAAGCAGGAAGGCACCACCATAGGCCTCGCCCTCACCCGGTGCCAGAACCAGCCAGAGACCTGCGGCGATGAGCAGTGCAACTGCAAGGCCCGTCACCGTCGGCGCAGAGCGGTCGCCGGAAAAGACGCCGATCATCAGGAGCGCGAGCGCACCCACCGCCAGGATGATCTCTGGCATGGACAGTTGCAGGCTTGCGAGGAAGAGTTCAGAGCTCATGTCCGATTATGTCCTGTCTCAGTGCACGGTCAGTGCAAGGTCTTGCGCAGCCTGCAGGGCGGCGGCGTAATTGTTCACAAGCAGATCCACCGATGCGGCCGTCGCATCGAAGATCGGAGCCGGATAGACACCGTAGAAGATGGTCAGCGCCACCAGCGGGTAGAGGATCAGCTTCTCGCGTGTCGTGAGATCCATGAGACCCTTCAGGCTTTCCTTTTCCAGCGCACCCCAGATCACCCGACGATAGAGCCAGAGCGCGTAGCAGGCCGAAAGGATCACGCCGGTCGCCGCGAAGAGTGCCACCCAGGTATTGACCTGGAAGACCCCGATCACCGTCAGGAATTCGCCGACGAAGCCGGAAGTCCCGGGCAGGCCGACGTTGGCCATGGTGAAGACCATGAAGGCAACTGCATATTTTGGCATGTTGTTGACCAGGCCGCCATAGGCCGCAATCTCGCGGGTATGCAGGCGGTCATAGATGACGCCGACGCAAAGGAAGAGCGCGCCCGAAACGATACCATGCGACAGCATCTGGAAGATCGCGCCCTGCACGCCCTGCATGTTGGCGGCGAAAATGCCCATGGTCACGAAGCCCATGTGGGCGACGGAGGAATAGGCGATCAGCTTCTTGATGTCGTCTTGCATCATCGCCACCAGCGAGGTGTAGATGATCGCCAGGATCGAAAGCGTGAAGACGAAGGGAGCGAAATAGTCCGAGGCCAGCGGGAACATGGCGAGCGAGATGCGGATGAAACCGTAGCCGCCAAGCTTCAGCATGACGCCGGCCAGGATGACCGAACCCGCGGTTGGTGCCTGGACGTGCGCATCGGGAAGCCAGGTATGAACCGGCCACATCGGCATCTTGACCGCGAACGCGGCGAAGGCTGCGAGCCATAGCCAGGTCTGCAGGTTGGCGGGGAAGTTGTACTTCAGCAGCTCGACGATGTCGGTCGTACCTGCCTGCCAGTACATGGCCATGATGGCGAGCATCATCAGCACCGAACCGGCGAGTGTATAGAGGAAGAACTTGTAGGACGCATAGACGCGATCCTTGCCGCCCCAGACACCGATGATGACGAACATCGGGATCAGAGTCGCTTCGAAGAACACGTAGAAGAGGACGATGTCGAGCGACACGAAGACGCCGATCATCACGACTTCCAGCAGCAGGAAGGCGATCATGTATTCCTTCAGGCGCTTCTCGACCGAATGCCAGCTGGCAAGCACGCAGAAGGGCATGAGGAACGTCGTCAGGATGACGAACAGCATCGAGATGCCGTCGACGCCCAGGTGGTAGGAGATGCCGGTCCCGAGCCAGGGGCTCTTCTCCACCATCTGGAAGCCCGGGTTCGAATTGTCGAAGCCGATCCAGATGAAGAGCGACACGACGAAGGTGAAGACCGTCGTCAGAAGGGAGACGTTCAGGATGTTTCGGCGCCCATAGGTGCTGTCCTCACGCGTCAGCAGGAGGAGAAACACGCCGACGAGCGGCAGGAAGGTGACCGTCGAGAGAATTGGCCAGTCGGTCATTACATAGAGCTCCCGAGCATCATCCAGGTGACGAGGGCGGCGACGCCGATCAGCATCGCAAACGCATAGTGATAGAGGTAGCCGGACTGCAGGCGGACGACGCTGCGGGTCACGTCGACGACGCGGGCGGCCACGCCGTTCGGGCCGTAGGTGTCGATGACGCCGATGTCACCCTTCTTCCAGAGGAAGCGTCCAAGTGCCTTAGCCGAGCGAACGAACAGGAAGTCGTAGATCTCGTCGAAGTACCACTTGTTGAGCAGGAACTCGTAGAGCACCTTCTGCGACTCCGCCAGGCGGCGCGGCGTCTCCGGCGACTTGATGTAGAAGTACCAGGCCGTGACGAAGCCGAGCGCCATTGCGATGAACGGGCTCCACTTCACGAGCAGCGGCACGTGGTGGAACTCCTCGAGGATCTCGTTCCCCGGAAGCGTGAACAGCGCACCCTTCCAGAACTCGGCATATTCATGGCCGAAGAAGTAGCCCTCAAACAGGAAGCCGGCGGCGACAGCGCCAATGCCGAGGATATAGAGCGGCACCAGCATCACCTGCGGCGACTCATGAACATGATGCATGACATCTGCCGAGGCGCGTGGCTTGCCGAAGAAGGTCAGGAAGGCGAGGCGCCAGGAGTAGAAGCTCGTGAACAGCGCGGCAATGACCAGCAGCGTGAAAGCGAAGCCGGACGCTGCCGAATGGGAGGCATAGGCCGACTCGATGATCACATCCTTGGAGAAGAAGCCGGCAAAGCCGAGCATCGTGCCGGGAATACCGACGCCGGTGAGTGCCAGCGTGCCGATCGTCATCATCCAGAAGGTGACCGGAATGTGCTTGCGCAGCCCGCCCATGTAGCGCATGTCCTGCTCGCCATCGACGGCGTGGATCACCGAGCCGGCACCGAGGAACAGCAGCGCCTTGAAGAAAGCGTGCGTGAAGAGGTGGAAGATCGCCGCGCCATAGGCCCCTACCCCAAGCGCCACGAACATGTAACCGAGCTGCGAGCAGGTCGAATAGGCAATGACGCGCTTGATGTCGTTCTGCACGAGGCCGACGGTTGCCGCGAAGAAGGCCGTGATCGCACCGATGATCGTGACGAACAGCAGCGCATCGGGCGACAATTCGAAGAGCGGCGACATGCGCGCGACAAGGAAGACGCCGGCGGTGACCATGGTGGCTGCATGGATGAGAGCCGAGACCGGGGTGGGACCTTCCATTGCGTCCGGGAGCCACGTGTGCAGCAGGAACTGCGCCGACTTGCCCATGGCGCCCATGAAGAGCAGCAGGCAGACGATGGTCAGTGCACCGTAGCGCGTCAGCTCGAGACCGAAGATGTTGGCGATCGCCTCGCCGCCCTCGGCAGCACCTTCTGCCGGCAGGTAGCTGGCGGCGGTCGCGAAGATCGTCTCGAAGTTGATCGAGCCGAACAGCATGAAGATGCCGGCAATGCCGAGCAGGAAGCCGAAGTCGCCGACGCGGTTGACAATGAAGGCCTTCATGGCGGCAGCCGATGCCGAAGGCTTCTTGTACCAGAAGCCGATCAGCAGGTAGGAGGCGAGACCCACCCCTTCCCAGCCGAAGAACATCTGGGCCAGGTTGTCCGCCGTCACCAGCATCAGCATGGCGAAGGTGAAGAGCGACAGGTAGGCGAAGAAGCGCGGCCGATGCGGGTCGTGGTGCATGTAGCCGATCGAGTAGATATGAACGAGCGTCGAGACGGTGTTGACGACGACAAACATTACCGCGGTCAGCGTGTCGATCCGGAAGGCCCATTCGATGTCGATTCCGCCGGACTGGATCCAGCGCATAACCTCGACCTTGATAACCTCATGGCCTTCGCCGTGTGCCATCGCCACGTTGAAGAAGACGATCCAGGACAGGATCGCGACGATCACCATCAGGCCGCTGGTGACGTATTCCGAAGCCTTTGCGCCAATCGAACGGCCGAACAGGCCGGCGATCAGGAAGCCGATCAGGGGAAGGAAGACGATTGCCTTGTAGATCATGACCCGATCAGCCCTTCATCACGTTGACGTCTTCGACGGCGATCGAACCGCGGTTGCGGTAGAAGACGACCAGAATTGCAAGACCGATGGCTGCCTCGGCGGCTGCCACGGTCAGAATGAACAATGCGAAGACCTGGCCGACGATGTCGTTCAGGTAGGAGGAGAAGGCCACCATGTTGAGGTTGACCGACAGCAGGATCAGCTCGATCGACATCAGGATGATGATGACGTTCTTGCGGTTCAGGAAGATGCCGAACACGCCCAGGATGAAGAGGATGGCGCTGACCGTAAGGTAATGGGAGAGACCGATTTCCATGTCCAAATTCCTTCTTCGCCTACCTCAGAGGCCCTGGCCCGACTTCACCTTGACCACTTCAACAGCGGTCTCGGGCTTACGGGCGACCTGCCTGGAGATATCCTGGCGCTTGATATGCGTGCGGTGGCGGAGCGTCAGCACGATGGCCCCGATCATGGCGACCAGGAGCACCAGACCGGCGATCTGGAAGAAGTAGACGTAGTTCGTGTATAGCACGTCTCCCAGTGCTGCCGTGTTGGTCCGCTCCGCCGGGTTCGGGATCGGCATGGTGATGGCCTCGGCCGCCTGCGGCGTCAACACGCTACCGCCGATGACGACGATCAGTTCCGCAGCGACGATCAGGCCAACCAGAATGCCGACCGGTGCATATTGCAGCACACCTGCGCGCAACTCAGCAAAATCGATGTCGAGCATCATGACGACGAAGAGGAAGAGCACCGCGACCGCGCCGATGTAGACCACCAGCAGGATCATCGCCAGGAATTCGGCGCCCGTCAGCAGGAACAGACCGGCTGCGTTAAAGAACACGAGGATCAGGAAGAGCACCGAATGCACGGGATTGCGCGAGGAGATGACCATGAACGCCGACGCCACCGCGACGAACGCAAAGAGATAGAAGAAAACAGCCTGCAGAGCCATCGTGGTGCCTTTTCGTCTTCATCGAGGAAGAGCCCGCCCTTCCCCGCTTGATCCGGCCGCATCAGCGTACCGGGAAGTAATCTGTCCTATGCTCCACCCGCATTGCGGGTGGCTACCGTGTCAGCGGTAGGGTGCGTCCTGCGCCATGTTGCGAGCGATCTCTCGCTCCCAACGGTCGCCGTTCTCCAGAAGCCGCGCCTTGTCGTAGTAGAGTTCTTCGCGCGTCTCCGTCGAAAACTCGAAGTTCGGGCCTTCGACGATCGCGTCCACCGGGCATGCTTCCTGGCAGAAGCCGCAATAGATGCACTTCACCATGTCGATGTCGTAGCGCACCGTGCGGCGGGTGCCGTCGTTGCGGCGGGGACCTGCCTCGATCGTGATGGCCTGCGCGGGACAGATCGCCTCGCACAGCTTGCAGGCGATGCAGCGCTCTTCGCCATTCGGATAGCGGCGCAGTGCGTGCTCGCCGCGGAAGCGGGGCGAAACCGGGTTCTTCTCGAACGGGTAGTTCACCGTCGCCTTCGGCTTGAAGAAGTAGCGCATCGACAGGAAGAAGGCGCCGACAAACTCCTTCAGGAAGAGCGAACTGACGGCCTGTGTCAGACTTGCCATCGTTATTCTCCAGTGAGGCTCAGCTGGGAGCGGACCATCAGGCCCACCCCATCAGCTTGAGCACGAATGCTGTGATGACGACCATGGCGAGCGAGAGTGGGAGGAAAATCTTCCAGCCCAGCCGCATCAGCTGGTCGTAGCGGTAGCGGGGCACGAAGGCCTTCACCATCGAGTAGATGAAGAAGATGAAGATGACCTTCAGGATGAACCAGACGATACCCGGGACCCAGTTGAGGATCCAGATGTCGACCGGCGGCAGCCAGCCCCCGAGGAAAAGGATCGTCGTCAGCGAGCAGATCAGCAGGATCGCCGCATACTCGCCGAGCATCAGCATCATGTACGGCGCCGAGGAATACTCGACCATGTAGCCGGCCACGAGCTCCGACTCCGCTTCCGGAAGATCGAAGGGCGGACGGTTGGTCTCCGCAAGGCCGGAAATGATGAAGATGATGAACATCGGGAAGAGCGGCAGCCAGTGCCAGTCGAGGAAGGAGTTCGGCAGGCCCATCATCGTGCCGAGGCCGTCCTTCTGCGCAAACACCATGTCCGACAGGTTGAGCGAGCCGACGCAGAGGAGCACCGTGACGATGACGAAGCCGATCGAGACTTCGTAGGACACCATCTGCGCGGCCGAGCGGAGCGCACCGAGGAAGGGATACTTCGAGTTCGATGCCCAGCCCGACATGATCACGCCGTAGACCTCGAGCGAGGAGATCGCGAACACATAGAGAATGCCGACATTGATGTTGGCGACCACCCAGTTCTCGTTGAACGGGATCACGGCCCAGGTGGCGAGCGCCAGCGTCACTGCCACGAGCGGAGCGATCAGGAAGACACCCTTGTTGGCGCCCGACGGAATGATCGGCTCCTTGAAGACGAACTTCAGGAGGTCGGCGAAGGACTGGAACAGACCCCAAGGACCCACGACGTTCGGTCCCCGACGCAGCTGGACTGCGGCCCAGATCTTGCGGTCGGCGTAGAGAATATAGGCGATGAAGACCAGGAGGCAGACGAGAACGAGCAGCGACTGCCCGATCATCACCAGTGCCGGCCATGCGTAGGTCGAGAAAAAGGTATCGTCCATATTCCTGTTACTCCGCCGCAGCCTGGAAATTGTTGCGGGCAAGGGCCGAGCACTCGGCCATCACGGCCGATGCCCGTGCAATCGGGTTCGTCAAATAGAAGTCTTTGATCGGGGACGCAAATGCCGACTTGCTCATCTCACCGGCTTTTTGCCCCAGTGTGGCCACATCAGCGACGTTGCCGGGGGCGATCTCGTCCAGATCGGCGAAATGCGGATAGGCTGCATAGAGCTGCGCGCGAAGCGCCGGGAGCGAATCAAATGGCAGCTTCTTGCCGAGGACGTCGGAAAGAGCGCGGATAATCGCCCAGTCCTCGCGGGCCTCGCCCGGAGGGAAGCCGGCACGATTGCCCAACTGCACGCGCCCTTCGGTATTGACCCAGATCCCGGACTTTTCCGTGTAGGTCGCCGCCGGCAGGATGACATCTGCATGATGGGCGCCATTGTCGCCGTGGCTGCCGATGTAGACCGTGAACTTCGCCGTCTTGCGGGAGAAATCGAGTTCATCGGCGCCGAGCAGGAAGAGTACATCCATGCCGGTCAGCATGTCGGCTGCGTTGACGCCATTTGCTCCGGGCACGAAGTGCAGGTCGAGCGCGCCGACGCGCGATGCGGCAGTGTGAAGAACGCCGAAGCCGTTCCACTCGTCGGACAGAGCGCCGACGGAGCCGGCAAGCTTGGCGGCTGCCTGAAGGATGGCGGAACCATCAGGACGCGACAGCGCACCCTGCCCGACGATGATCATCGGGTTCTTGGCGTTGCGCAGGGTGTCGAGGAAGCTGCCGGAACCGTTGACGAGCTCGGTCAGGCTGTCCGGGCCGGAACCCAGGTATTCATATTCGTAGCGGAGGTCTCCGCCCTCACCGATTACGCCGATCGGGAAGTCGCCGCGGCGCCAGCGCTTGCGGATGCGCGCGTTGAGGACTGCAGCTTCCAGCCGCGGATTGGTGCCGATCAGCAGGAGCGCACCGGCGCGCTCGATGCCCTCGATGGTCGGGTTGAAGAGGTAGCTCGCGCGGCCGAGCGAAGGGTCGAGCGCTGCTCCGTCCTGGCGGCAGTCGAGGTTCTCCGAACCGAGAGAGCGGATCAGTTCCTTCAGCGCATACATCTCCTCGACGGCTGCAAGGTCACCGGCGATCGCGCCGATCTTGTCTGCGGACGTCGCCGAAACGGCAGCCTTGATCGCCGCGAAGGCCTCGCCCCAGCTTGCAGCCTGCAGGCGACCGTCACGTCGGACGTAGGGCCGGTCGAGGCGCTGGGTCTTCAATCCGTCCCAGATGAAGCGGGTCTTGTCGGAGATCCACTCCTCGTTCACCAGTTCGTTGACGCGCGGCATGATGCGCATGACTTCGCGACCGCGCGTATCGACGCGGATCGCCGAGCCGAGTGCGTCCATGACGTCGATCGACTCGGTCTTGCCCAATTCCCACGGACGGGCCGTGAAGGCGAAGGGCCGCGAAGTCAGCGCGCCGACCGGGCAGAGGTCAATGACGTTGCCCTGGAGTTCCGAGGTCATCGCATGTTCGAGGTAGGTGGTGATCTCTGCATCCTCGCCACGGCCGATCAGGCCGAGTTCGGAAATCCCACCGACTTCAGTCGTGAAGCGGACGCAGCGCGTGCAGTGGATGCAGCGGTTCATCACGGTCTTTACGAGCGGGCCGATGTACTTGTCCTCGACCGCGCGCTTGTTTTCCGTATAGCGGGACGCGTCCATGCCGAAGGCCATGGCCTGATCCTGCAGGTCGCACTCGCCGCCCTGGTCGCAGATCGGGCAATCCAGCGGGTGGTTGATGAGCAGGAACTCCATCACGCCTTCGCGGGCCTTCTTGACCATCGGCGTGTTGGTGAAGACTTCCGGCAGCTCGCCATTCGGGCCACCGCGGATGTCGCGCACGCCCATGGCGCAGGAGGCTGCAGGCTTTGGCGGGCCGCCCTTCACCTCGACGAGACACATGCGGCAGTTGCCCGCCACCGACAGGCGTTCATGGAAACAGAACCGCGGAACCTCGGCACCGGCTTCCTCGCACGCCTGCAACAGCGTGAAATGATCCGGAACCTCGATTTCCTTGCCGTCGACCTTCAGCTTTGCCATCGTATCACTTACGTCCTGTGCTCAATCCCGCAGCCGTGGCCGGGGAAAAATTCTTACTTCGCCAGCTTCCTGGCCTGCCCCACCCAATCATCCCGGCGGATCCGCCCGTCCAGCCCGAGCGCGTCATCGAACTTCGCGACATCGGCATCCTTCCAGGCGGCGATCTGGCTGATGCTGCTGATACCCTGCCCGTTCAGAACCTTCTCAAGCTTAGGCCCGATACCGGCGATCTGCTTCAGGTCGTCAGCTGTCGTCACCTTGGGCTTGCGGACCGCCGACTTCTTGGTGCGGGCATCCGAAGCCGGCTTCGCCTCACGCATCTTCGCCGGTTGCTTGGCGGCAGACCTGACAGCCTCGTCCGCAATGGACCTCCGTTTCGACGTCGGGGCCTTTGCGGGTTCCGGCACAGAAGCCTTGGCGGATTGCTCCGGCTCCGGCTTCGGCTCCCGCGGAGCCTCGGCTGCGCGCTCCGGTGAGCCCGCCATCCGGTTCTGCGCCTCAAGCGCACCCTGAAGCGCGCCGAAGAAAGCGCCGGCGAACTGCCCCGCAATGCTCATGCCTACAGCGGTGGCCGCGGCCATGGCCGCGGTCGACTGTGCCACCAGCGGATTGCCGGCCATGGCTTCGGCGAAATCAGCATAGGCGGAAGCCGTCGCCGGCTTCGCCGTCGTTGCCCCTTCCTGCTTTTCTTTCACCGGCTTGGCCACGTTTCTTACTCCGCTGCTTCCATGACGGCGCCATGCGCCATGGCGTTGTGCGTATAGCGATCTATGCGGGCCTCGATCTCCGGACGGAAGTTCCGGATCAGCCCCTGGATCGGCCAGGCCGCAGCATCGCCAAGCGCGCAGATCGTATGACCTTCGATCTGCTTGGAGACCTGGAACAGCATGTCGATCTCGCGCTTCTGCGCATTGCCCTTCACCATGCGCTCCAGCACGCGCATCATCCAGCCGGTGCCTTCACGGCAGGGCGTGCACTGGCCGCAGCTTTCGTGCTTGAAGAAGGCAGCGATGCGCCAGATCGCCTTGATGATGTCGGTCGATTTGTCCATGACAATCATGCCGCCGGTGCCGAAGGAGGACTTCACCTCGCGCATGCCGTCGAAATCCATGATCGCATCGGCCATGTCCTCGCCGCGCACCACCGGACAGGAAGCCCCGCCCGGGATCACGCCAAGGAGGTTGTCCCAGCCGCCGCGGATACCGCCGCAATGGCGATCGATGATCTCCCGGAACGATAGGCCCATGGCCTCCTCGAAGGTGCAGGGCTTGTTGACGTGGCCGGAGACCATGAACAGCTTGGTGCCGACATTGTTCGGGCGACCAATGGAGGAGAACCAGCCGGCGCCGCGACGCAGGATGGTCGGAGCCACCGCGATCGATTCGACGTTGTTGACGGTAGTCGGGCAGCCATAGAGGCCCATGTTCGCCGGGAATGGCGGCTTCAGGCGGGGCTGACCCTTCTTGCCTTCCAGGCTCTCGAGCAGCGCCGTTTCCTCGCCGCAGATATAAGCGCCGGCGCCGTGGTGCACGTAGATGTCCATGTCCCAGCCGTGCTTGTTGTTCTTGCCAAGAAGGCCAGCACCATAGCACTCGTCGATCGCCGCCTGCAGCGCCTCGCGCTCGCGGATGTACTCGCCGCGGACATAGATGTAGGCCACATGCGCACCCATGGCGAAGCTCGCGATCACGCAGCCCTCGATCAGCGTATGCGGATCGTGGCGCATGATATCGCGGTCCTTGCAGGTACCGGGCTCGGATTCGTCGGCGTTGACGACGAGGTAATGCGGGCGACCGTCGGACTCCTTCGGCATGAAGGACCATTTGAGGCCGGTCGGGAAGCCGGCGCCACCGCGGCCACGCAGGCCGGAGGCCTTCATCTCCTCAATGATCCAGTCCCTGCCCTTTTCGAGGATCTGCTTGGTGCCATCCCAATGGCCACGGCCCATCGCCCCCTTCAGGGACTTGTCCTTGAGGCCGTAGATATTGGTAAAGATGCGATCCTGATCTTTTAGCATGATCTATTCCACCGGTCCGCCGACACCTGCCGGCCGTTGTTATGCATCGCGCGGCCCAGGCGAAGGCCCCACAAGAATTCGCATTCCTTAAGAAGCGTCGCCTTCCGGCGTCGTCTTCTTTCGTGTCCGCTTCGGTTTCGCATCACCGGAAACAGTCCCCGGCTCCGGCGGCGCACCTTCGACGGCAGCGCCCGCGCGCTTCTTGTCCGGCTTCGGTGTCGATGCGGTTGCCGAAAGCGGCTGCTTCTCGGCCGCCTTCACACGCTTCTTCGAACCTTCCTTGTCCGTCAGCGGCGTCTTGATCGACGGATCGGCCTCTTCGGCCGTGTCGGTTGGGCGTGCGGCATCGGACGGAGGCACTGCTGCCGCAGATGCGGCTTCTGCCGGTTCCGGCTTTGGCTCGAGATTCGTCTGCGCAGGCTTGACTTCCTCGGTCAGCGTCACCGGTCCTCCGACAGGAGCGGAAAACTGGCGATCGATCTGCGGGCCTGGCGTGATCTCGTGGGGCTTGCCTGCGTGGAAACGGTCGATGATGTGCTCGAGCTGCGTCGGCGTCAGGTCCTCGTAGGCGTCCTTGAAGATCATCACCATCGGAGCGTTGACGCAGGCGCCCTGGCACTCGACCTCTTCCCAGGACAGCGTACCGTCCTCGTTGAGCTCGAAGGGCTCAGCATGGATCTTCGACTTGCAGACCTTGATGAGGTCTTCGGCGCCGCGCAGCATGCAGGGCGTGGTACCACAGACCTGCACATGTGCCCGCGTACCGACAGGCTTCAGCTGGAACTGCGTATAGAAGGTCGCCACTTCCAGGACCCGGATATAGGCCATGCCCAGCTTTTGGGCGACGTATTCGATCGCGGCCCGAGTCACCCAACCGTCCTGCTCCTGCGCCCGCATGAGAAGCGGGATCACGGCAGACTGCTGGCGGCCTTCCGGATACTTGCGGATGGTGGCCTCAGCCCAGGCAGCGTTTTCCTCGTTGAAGGCGAACGCAGCGGGTTGCACATTGTCTTCGGCCAGTCGACGAACAGACATTCTTCTTACGCCTTATCAGTCTTGGAAGCGGGCTGCCGGAAAACGGCGCCCGTGATTGCGGTTGCGGAAGCCATCAGCGATCGACCTCGCCGAACACGATGTCGAGCGAGCCAAGGATCGCCGAGACGTCGGCCAGCTGGTGACCACGGCACATGAAATCCATTGCCTGCAGATGGGCATAGCCCGGTGCCCGGATCTTCAGGCGATACGGCTTGTTCGTCCCGTCGGCGACAAGATAGACGCCAAACTCACCCTTCGGCGCCTCGACGGCCGCGTACACTTCGCCGGCCGGCACATGATAGCCTTCCGTATAGAGCTTGAAGTGGTGGATCAGCGCTTCCATCGAACGCTTCATCTCGCCACGCTTGGGCGGCACGACCTTGCCGTCCAGCGACGACACGGGGCCAACCCGGGCGTCGCCCAAGAGACGGTTGACGCACTGTTTCATGATCTTCACCGACTCACGCATCTCGATCATGCGGATCAGGTAGCGATCGAAACAGTCGCCGTTCTTGCCGATCGGAATGTCGAAATCCATGTCAGCGTAGCACTCGTAGGGCTGCGACTTACGTAGGTCCCAGGCGGCACCGGAGCCGCGGACCATGACGCCGGAGAAGCCCCAGGCCCAGCAGTCGTCAAGGCTGACGACGCCGATATCGACGTTGCGCTGCTTGAAGATACGGTTGCCGGTCAGCAGGTCGTCGATGTCGTCCAGCGTCCCGAGGAAGGGATCGCACCAGGCGCCGATATCCTCCACCAGTTCCGGCGGCAGGTCCTGATGAACCCCGCCGGGGCGGAAGTAGGCGGCATGCATGCGCGAACCGGAGGCGCGCTCATAGAAGACCATCAGCTTCTCGCGCTCCTCGAATCCCCAGAGTGGCGGCGTCAGCGCGCCGACGTCCATCGCCTGCGTCGTGACGTTCAGCAGGTGCGACAGGATGCGGCCGATTTCGGAATAGAGCACGCGGATCAGTTGGCCGCGGATCGGGACCTCGATACCGAGCAGCTTTTCGACCGCCAGACAGTAGGCGTGCTCCTGGTTCATCGGCGCGACGTAGTCGAGGCGATCGAAATAGGGCAGCGCCTGGAGATAGGTCTTTGTTTCGATCAGCTTCTCGGTGCCGCGATGCAGCAGCCCGATATGGGGATCGACGCGCTCGACGATTTCGCCGTCAAGCTCCAGCACCAGCCGAAGCACGCCGTGCGCCGCCGGATGCTGCGGTCCGAAGTTGATGTTGAAGTTGCGGACGTTGTGTTCGTTCATTCTGTCAGCTCCATGCCGAGCGGCCAAGCCGCAACGGGCGGAATGAAAAGCAGCAACCGGCGCCGAAACGCCGGTGGATCAGACCTTCGCCTTTTCGTCGCCCGGCAGGACGTAGTCGGTCCCTTCCCAGGGCGAAAGAAAATCGAAGCTCCGGAACTCCTGGCGCAGTTCCACCGGCTCGTACACGACCCGCTTGGCAGCATCGTCGTAGCGAACCTCGACGAAGCCGGTCGTCGGGAAGTCCTTGCGCAACGGATGACCCTCGAAGCCGTAGTCGGTCAGGATGCGGCGCAGGTCCGGGTGCCCGGTAAAGAGGATACCGTACATGTCCCAGGCTTCGCGCTCGAACCAGTCCGCGCCCGGATAGACGGCACAGGCCGAAGGCACCGGCTCGTCCTCGCCCACCATGACCGTAACGCGGATGCGCGTGTTCTGCCGCGGCGACAGCATGTGGTAGACGACGTCGAACCGCTTCGCGCGCTGCGGCCAGTCAACGCCGCAGATGTCGATCAGGTTGACGAAGCCGCACTGCACGTCGTCGCGCAGGAAGGTCAGCAGGGCGACGATGTTCTCCGGCGCCGTCACCAGCGTCAGTTCACCATACTCGATCTTCGAGCTGGCGATGAACTCCGGATGGATTTCAGCGATGTAGGATGAAAGCTCTCTCAGGGCTTCGCTCATGTTCTCGTCCTTGCCCTCAGCGCTCGATCGTGCCGGTGCGGCGGATCTTCTTCTGCAGCAGAAGCACGCCATAAAGCAGCGCCTCGGCCGTGGGGGGACAGCCGGGCACATAGATGTCCACCGGCACGACGCGGTCACAGCCCCGCACTACGGAATAGGAATAGTGGTAATAGCCGCCGCCATTGGCGCAGGAACCCATGGAGATGACGTAGCGGGGCTCCGGCATCTGGTCGTAGACCTTGCGGAGTGCGGGGGCCATCTTGTTGGTCAGCGTGCCAGCGACGATCATCACGTCGGACTGGCGCGGTGAAGCGCGGGGCGCAAATCCGAAGCGCTCGGCATCGTAGCGCGGCATGGACATCTGCATCATCTCGACTGCGCAGCAGGCGAGACCGAAGGTCATCCACATGAGAGAGCCCGTCCGGGCCCAGGTGATCAGCTCGTCCGTCGAGGTGACGAGGAAGCCCTTGTCGGCGAGCTCGTTGTTGATCTCTCCGAAGAAGCGGTCATCGCTGCCGATCGGCTTGCCGGTGTTCGGATCGATGATGCCCTTGGGCTGCGGCGCGACCAGGGTGTTGCCAGTATCGACTACTCCCATTCCAGCGCTCCTTTCTTCCATTCATAAATGAAGCCGATCGTCAGGACGGCCAGAAACACCATCATCGACCAGAAGCCGAACCAGCCGATCTCACCGAAGGAAACCGCCCACGGAAAGAGGAAGGCTACTTCGAGATCGAAGATGATGAACAGGATCGACACGAGATAGAATCGGATGTCGAACTTCATGCGGGCGTCATCGAACGCATTGAAGCCGCATTCATAGGCTGAAAGCTTTTCGGAGTCGGGAGCCTTGTAGGCGACAGCGAAGGGGGCAATCAGCAGGGCCAGCCCGATCACGAGGGAGATTCCGATGAAGATTGCGATCGGAAGGTAGGAACTGAGGAGTTCACTCATATTAATCGATCCTGCTTGCCGGGAGCGCGGAACGGCGCTCGGTCAGCAATGCGCGGGCAAAGCGAGCGTGCATTGCAATCGGCCCGTGACTACCCCAGCCCACGCCTTGGCGCAAGAGTTTTAGACTCGCGATTCCGTACCGAAATGGCACAGGCGCAACTGCGCACGCTCGACGCTCTTGACGAACAGCAAAGGTCGCCACTAGCGCGGCGAAAACCGGCCGAAGAAATCGAAACATCTCAGCAAAACACGGGGTTCGTGCCGGCGAACCGGAACGGGTAGACCGTTGGCGGGAGCCAGGGAGCGATCGATCCTCAGCCACGACGGCTTGACCAGCACAGAAAGAGAGAAGGGTAGTGGCGCGAGTGACGGGGCTCGAACCCGCGACCTCCGGCGTGACAGGCCGGCACTCTAACCGACTGAGCTACACCCGCGCATAATGCCTTGCGGCGATCCGACATTCCAAGGAATATCAGAAAAGTTCGAGGAAACGAATGGCGCGAGTGACGGGGCTCGAACCCGCGACCTCCGGCGTGACAGGCCGGCACTCTAACCAACTGAGCTACACCCGCGCATTTCGTAAGGGCCAAGACCCTCGCCGGAGCAGCCTCGACCGCCTCGGTTGAGCGGCTAACTAAGAGGTTCGCGAACAGGTGTCAAGCAAGTTTCAAGACAAAAGGATGAAGCTTCTCGCCTTTCTCCAGCCGGCGGCGCCCCACGGTCTTGGAAGGCCAAAAATTTTGAATTTTCGGCGAAAGGCTCTTGCGGTTTCTCGCCGATCCGCATAGATCACGCCCACCGACGCGGCGGACATGTTCCGCGACGCGAAAGGGCGATTAGCTCAGTTGGTAGAGCGCCTCGTTTACACCGAGGATGTCGGGAGTTCGAGTCTCTCATCGCCCACCATTCCCTCAGCCTGCACATCAAGAACGCTTTTGAAGCAGAGAATGATCTGCATCAGGTCGCTGGCACCTGTTCCAACTGAGAGCTGTTGGTGTCGATCATCATCCGGTTACCGCGCCAGTCGACTGCGCCACCTAGCCACCCACGCAGCCAGATCGCCGGCATCATGATGTCGCGGACCAGCATGGCTGGCAGGCTCCAGCGGGAGACGCGCCAGTTCCTGGCGGGAGCCAAAACGAGTTCGGGTACATAGATTGCCGTCGCGATTGTCGCCGCCGTGGCTGGAAGGCTGAAACCGCCGGCAGCGGCTGCCGACAGTCCGAACAGCAACGGCGGCAGGAGGCCAAGCAGCGCCTCGGGAGCGAAGAAGCCTGGGAACGTGACCCGGCGCAAGCGCGCCCATCGCCCCTGCCGCGCCCAGATCTCCCTCGCCGTACGCCGCCCGAGCGGCTGCTCAAAGGGCCAGGCCACCAGATGCACCTTTCGGCCGAGCCGATGGACGAGTTTCGTGGCAGCGGCGTCCTCGGCAATTTCCTCGCCAAGCGCCTCGATACTGCCCGCGGCATCAAGGGTCGGCTTATGCCAAAGCATGCTCTTGCCCTGTGCGAAGCCGAGGCCAAGCGCCTCACCGGCATATTGCCAGCGCGCTTGATGCGTATTGAGGAAGGCGCATTCCACTTCCGCCCAGAAACCGCATGGCCGCGACCCCAGGGGCGTCGAACACACCAACCCGGTCTCATCCACCCGCCATGCGGCAAACAGATGATGCAGATATTGCGGCGGCATGAGCACGTTCGAATCGGCCAGAACCACCCAGTCGTACCGGGCGGACCGCCATCCCTTCACGCAGTTGTTGAGCTTGGGGTTTGCGCTGACGCGCTCGTCGCCGACGATAAGCTGCGCCGTCCTCTCCGGATGCGCGGCGATCGTTGCGCGGACGAGCGGGATTGCGGGGTCATCAGGGCTGGCGACGCAGAAGATGAGTTCGTACTCGGGCCAGTCCAGGGCGAAGGCGCGAGCAATCGTGTCTCCGGAGAACTGCTCGACGCCGCACATGGGCACGACGATCGTGGTAGCAGGCTGGACGCTGATCGGCGGCGGCGATGCGCCCTTGGGCGCAAGGCGCCAAGCCGCGATGAGGATGCTGATCCAGTTCGCGCCAACGAGGACCACAGCAGCGGCGGCGAGTAGGACGACCATAAAACACTCCGGCGGCACTGGCCCCGCAAGAACGCCCCGCGGGAATCACCGTGACAGGAATGCGACATCACCACCGCTGTGTTTCAGGCAAATGACAGCGGCGCACGGGAAAGCCTCCTCCTGGATCGCCCGCTACACTTCCATTCGTGCTGCCGGTCCTTCCGGACCTCGGTCGCCACCATCAGGCAGGTTTGTCCCGCCGCCGCAACCGGCAAGCCTCACAAGGCTACGAGATCGACGCCCTCTCCCAATTCGCGGCGCGCTGCCTGCACCACGCTGTCATGGTGCGTGAAGAGAAGCGTCTGGTGCGTCTCGCTGGCGGCGGACAGCGTGCGGAGGGCCGCGGCGGTACGTTCGTCGTCGAAGGTCTGGAAGATGTCGTCGAGAACAAGCGGCGCAGGTTCGTTGCGGCGGCAATAGTCCTCCAGGAAGGCGAGACGCAGCGCGAGGTACAGCTGGTCACCCGTCCCTTCGCTGAGGCCCGATAGCGGCACCTGATCGCCCGTCTGGCGCTCAACGGCAAGCTGCAGTTCGTCCTGCTCGTCATAAAGCTGCAGAAGGCGCGAGAAACGGCCACCCGTCAGGCCTGAAAAAAGCTCCCCTGCCCGCTTCATAACCGGATCCGCCTGCCGCTCGCGATAAGCTTCCATGGAGGAGGAGAGGAGGCTCGCAGCAAGCTTCAGCACCACCCAGCGGCGGGCAAGCTCCTTGGCCTCGGTTTCGGCCGCAAGCTTCTGAAAGACGGCGCGCTCGGCGCCCACGCCGGTTTCCAATTCTCGGCGCCGGCGCTCATTGTCGGCCTTGGCAATGCCGAGCCCGTTCATACGCTCGATCAGTTTATCCTCCTCGCGTCCAAGGCGCTCGATCTCGAGCACTGCCTCCACGCGATCAAAATCCGCCAGGGCGACGCGGATCTCATCCTCCGATGCTCCATCGGCATGCTCGGCGAAACGGTCACGGCATTGTCTGAGCGCGATTTGTAGGCGGTGGCGCTCGTGCAGATCCTCCAGCACCTGCGGGAATTCGGACACCCGGCGGCCCAGGTCCGCAGCCACCGCCGCAGCCTCGGTCGCAAGTTCCGCCTCCTCGGCTGCCAGCCGCGCAAGGGAAAGTTCAAGCCGCTCCAACTGATCGGACAGCGATTCGCGCCGCTTGTTCTCATTGGTCGCCTCCAAGACCCGCTCATGTAGCAGGCCGGCTGCAACATCGGCGGGAATGGCGGCAAGGTCGGGTGCGGCCGAGGCCACCAGCCTGCAGACCGATATCTCGAAGGCCTCCATATCGCGCACCATCCCGCGAACGCGCCGCTGGCGGTTCTCGCGTTCGGAGAGAAGCCCCGGCACCGTGCGCCATGCCTCCAGCGCGGCAAGCGCCATGGGTGGATCGGCGTCCTCGGGCAAACCGACAGCAACGGCTGCGGCAGAGAACTTGCGCTGCCAGGCACTGACATTGCCTATCAATTCGCGTTCGCGCTCCTCGAGCCGGCCGATCGCCTCCTCTGCCATTGCCCGTTTCGTCTCGCTACTGCGACTGTCCAGCCATTCCTGGCCGATCTCCGACAACCTGCGCTCCAGCCCACGGCCAAGCGCCACGGTCGGGAGGGCCACTGCTGCGAGCGCCACTGCATCCGCAATCGACAGGAGGGACGGCCGCACCGCCTCCTCCCTCAGCCGCAACACCTCCATCTCGTCATGGAGAAGATCGATCTCGCGGAGTTGCCGGAAACAGTCCTCCACTGCCCGGCGCCAATCGATCATGCGTTCAGGCGCGGTTGGCTGGATACGCGACGCGCGGAAGGCATCCTCGTAGGCGGTCACGGCATCGGAGAGCACGATCTCTGCGAGTCGCAGCGCGTCACGTGTCTCCGCGAGTTCCCGTTCCAGCTCCGCCTGCCGCAGAGTCAACTGCGCATGCCGGGTGACCCGCTCGGCATCGGCAAGAGCTGCATCGGCAAGCCGGTCCGCCTGCGCCATCCCGGCTGCCAGACTATCGAAGTTAGCCGCATCGGGTGTCTTGCGGGCGATGTCGAATTGACGGTCGCGGACGACCCGGCTTGTCGCGATTTCCTCCCGAGAAACGACGGGTCCCTCGACTTCCAGCGCCGCCATCTCGCGGCGAGCTCGTGCGGCCTCTCCGTCGAGGGTGGCGAGACGTCCCTCGACCTCCTTCGCCTCGACCCGAGCCGTATCGAGCATGCGCCGGTGGGCGGAGATTTCAGCTGCATCGGGCAGCGGCGCGGAAGCAAGCGCCCGCAGGTCGGAGACAGCGGGATCGAGGCGCGCCGTGGCAGTGACCAGATCGGCTTCGAAGCGGGCAAGCTTCACCTGCAGCGCCTCCAGGCGCTGGAGTTCGACCAGATCCGGCTGCAGCGCAGCCAGTTGATCGGCCCATGGCTTCGGATCAACGAGATGCGTCGTCCCTGCCGCCTTTCGCATGTCCCGCAATGCGTCGTGATGCTCTTCCATCCGCTGGCGGGTATCCCGCAGCATGCGGTCGAGGGCCGTCCCCTCGTCCAGCAGCGAACGCAGGCGTGCAAGCTCGGCATCGGGCGGCTGACGGCTTTCCAGGTCGGAAAGGGCAAGGCCGAGACGTCGGGCCGCATCCGCAAGCCGCTGGTCGTAGTCATCCGCCTCGCCCCGAACACGGGCAATGTCCTCGCGCGCCTTGGCATAAACGCCCTTGTCCGAGTGTGCGGACATGATGGCGGCCGACGCGGCAAGCAGCGCATCCTCGACATGGATGGCGGCGATCTCGTCGCGGAGCCGTGCAAGATCGCCCTCCCCACGCCGGAGGGCTGCCTCGTTCTCGCGCATGCGCTCAAGCAGCGAGGCAAGCTGCGGCTCGAGGTCCGCCGGCTGGCTGGCCAGCCATTCGTACTCAGCAATCTGCTCCCGCTCACGATCGATTTCACGAATGATCGGGTCCAGCCGTTGCAGCATGCGCAAGTGCTCGAGCCGGCGGATGTTCTCCTGCCGCGCTGTCAGCACACTGGCCAGCTCAGTCTCCAGGTCGTTCTGCTCTGCAACCAGCTTCTTCCAGTCTCCTGATTTCAGCTCATTCTCGCGCTCGGCCCGTCGCGCCTCGTCGTGGGCGTCGAGCACCTGATAGAAAAGCCGGTCCCGGGAGCGACGCGGCGCGTAGATCGCGTCGGCCTCGGCCTCCAGGCCTTTCCGCATGTCGGCCAGGCCGGTGAGGCCGGAGGCAGCTGAGAAAAGCAGGTTGCCGATCTCGCCGCCGCTCTTCAGCATGCTGTCGCCGCCGGCGCGCAGCGACGACGAGTTCAAGCCGAAGGCGCGCTCGAAGACGTCGCGGGACAGGGTGCCGAGAAAAGGCGCCAGCGCGTCGTCGGCCAGGGCTTCCTCCGGATCGCTCGCGGCAAGAAGCGTACTCTTGCGGCCTTTGCGTCGGCGGAACTCAAGCGATGCGCCCTCACGCGAGGAAATGAGTGCGCCGATCCGAAGGCTGGCGGCGTCGCTCTTGAAACCATAGTGCGTCCGCTCCGGGAAACCGAACAGCAGGTCGGAAATTGCAGAGAGCGCGGACGACTTGCCCGCCTCGTTCGGCCCGTAGACGATGTGCAGCCGGGCATCCGGGCGAAAGAGAAGACTTCGATCGGCGAGAGCGCCGTAGCGGAGGATGTCCAGACGGTCGAAGCGCATCAGCGGGATCCTCCTGCCCGTGCGAGCAGAAGATCCCGCGCTTCGGCGAGCAGCGTTTCGGCGTCATCCCCAAGCGCCACGTCCTGTGCGCCGAGGCCGCCGGGCAGCCGCGCCGTAATCTCGGCGATCCTTGCCTGAGCCTCCGCCAGCAGTTCGACCGGCAGCGTTTCGAGCGCAAGCAGGCCGTCCAGCCCAAGGGATTGCTGACCACCCACGCCCCCTGCCCCGCTGGCATCCTCCACCCGAACCTCGACCTTTTCCAGCCAGACATCCTCGTGGCAACGGTGGCAGGCAGCCTGCGCCTCGTCCCGGAAATCCTGCGCGTGGGCAAGGAGCTCGCGACGATAGCTGCTTCTGCCCGTCAGCCGGACACGCAGCGCCAGTGGCCGCCCCTCCATCTCATCCGCAATGTTCTCCAGCGCCGTCTCGATGCGCCGGAGAATCGCCGGTAGGTCGTCCTCGGCCTCGACAACTACCGACTTCTGCGCAAAACGGGCGCTGTCGGTGATCATCCGCTCATGGGTGACTGTCCCGTCCTCCACGGAGACAAGGACCGCCCCCTTCGCCCCCTGCTCGCGAATAGAGCGCCCCTGGAGGTTGCCGGGAAAGATGATCGGAGGGTTGTCCGAGACGACCTCGTAGTCATGGACATGGCCCAGCGCCCAATAGTCGTAGCCGCGCGAGCGCAGGTCCTCGACCGAACAAGGGGCGTAGGGCGCATGGGGCTCGCGTCCCGTCAGCGAGGTGTGCAGGACGCCGATGTTGAACCAGCCTGGCTGCGGCGGTGGATAGGCCAGCGCCAGGTTCTCCGTCGCGGAGCGTTCCGCAAAGCCCTGTCCGTGCAGCGCGACCTTCAGGTGATCGAGCGTGAACGTGCCCGGCTTGTTGACGGGGAACTCGCGGACATTCGGCGGCAGCGTGATGGTCCTAGTGATGACGCTTTCCGCATCGTGATTGCCCTTCAGCAGGAAGACAGGAATTCCCGCCCGATCGAGCCGCGCCACCTCACGGTTGAAGAAGAGACCGATCTTGTTGTCCTTCCAGTCGCCATCATAGACGTCGCCGGCAACCAGGAGAAAATCGACATTCCGGTCTATCGCCTGGTCTACCAAGGCGGTGAAGGCGCGTCGGCTTGCCTCCATGAACATTTCGGCCACCGCGGCATCCTTCATCGCCAGCCCTTGGAACGGGCTGCCGAGATGCAGGTCGGCGGCATGGATGAAGGAGAAGGAGGACATCGAATCGCTTGCTTTTGTTGTGTCACCTGAGCAGGTGTTTTAGGCAAAGCGCAGGCATGGCGGAAGCATCCGCCGCACAGGCCTGTGGATAGGCATCGGAGGAAGACAATGAGACAGCACGCATTCGGCCGCACATCGTTCACCGTCAGCGAGGTCGGCTTCGGCGCCTGGCAGATCGGCGGCTCCTGGGGCGATGTCAGCGAAGCCGATGGCCGGGCAGCACTTGAAGCAGCTCTCGATGCAGACGTGACCTTCATCGACACGGCTGACGTCTATGGCGACGGACGCTCGGAGAAGATCATTTCAAGTGTTCTGAAGGCGCGCGGCGGCGAACGGCCGATGATCGCCACCAAGGCCGGCCGCCGGCTCGATCCGCACAATGCCGAGGGGTACACCAAGGCGAACCTCGAAGCCTTCATCGACCGCAGCCTCTCGAACCTCGGCGTCGACAGCCTCGACCTGGTGCAACTGCACTGCCCGCCGACGGAAGTTCTCTACCGGCCAGAGGTCTTCGGAGCGCTGGACGACCTGCGCCGGGCCGGCAAGATCAGGAACTACGGCGTTAGCGTGGAGAAGGTGGAGGAGGCGCTGAAGGCGATCGAATATCCGGACGTCGTCAGCATCCAGATCATCTACAACATCTTTCGCCAGCGACCAGCCGACCTGTTCTTCAAGGAGGCAAAGCGCAAGGACGTCGCGGTCATCGTCCGCGTGCCGCTGGCGAGCGGCCTGCTGTCCGGCAAGATCACGAGGGACACGACATTCGCCAGTGACGACCATCGCCAGTTCAACCGCCATGGCGAGGCGTTCGACGTGGGCGAGACCTTTGCCGGAGTGCCCTTGGAAGTGGGCCTGCAGGCGGTGGAAGAGGTTCGAAAGCTGGTGCCACAGGGCGCGCCCATGGCCGCTTTCGCGCTCAAGTGGATCCTGATGAACGAGGCCGTGACCGTCGTCATTCCAGGCGCACGCAACGCGGAGCAAGCGCGCTCCAATGCAGCGGCCGCGGAGCTTGCGGCCATTTCGGATGACGTGATGACCGCAACCAAGGAAATCTATGCCCGGCTCATCGCACCGCACGTTCACCAGCGCTGGTAGTTCAGCCGGAAGAGATCGAGAACGGACAAAGGCCGGTCGGCAAGCCCGGCCTTTTCTGTTATTCGCGGCCTTCAGTTGATGACATTGATGGTCACCGGGAAGAACAGCGTCTCACCCGAAGAATCGTCGACGCCATCATTGTCCGTCACGGCGAAAGCCTTGCCGGACTTGTCGAAGGCGAAGCCTTCAAGCTTGTCGACGACATATCCGTTGGTCGCAGACTTGAGGTCCGGAATGAAGTCATGGACTTCTTCCTTGGCAACCAGCGGCAACGCCTCGCCGAGCTTGGCCGGCTTCAGGTCGGCGATAGCGACGCGGTAGAGCTTCTTTAGTTTTGCCTTGTCGCCGATCAGGTTGTCGCGCTCGATGATGTAGACATGGTCGCCATGGGCGGTGATTTCCGACAGGCCGACCCAGCCTTCTTCCGTCTTCTCGAGCGGATAACGTACAGCGCCCCACTCCTTTGACGACGGCTTGTAGGAAAGCAGCTTGACGGTGCCCTTCTCGTCGTCCTTCCATTCGCGCTGGACGGCCATCCAGAGCGTCAGCTCGTCGCCCTCGCCGATCGTCGTGATCCCTTCGAGGCCGAACCGGGTCTGGCCTGCAAGCAATTCGACAGGCAAGGCAATCTCCGACTTGATCTCGCCCTTCGCATTGACGTTGTAGATGCCGTGGCCGACGAACTTGGCACTGTCACCCTCGGAAGCGAGCCAGAAGCCGCCCTTCCCGTCGAGCGCGATGCCTTCGATGTCCAGCTTCTGGGCCGGCTGGCCGCCACGCGTGATGCGGGTGACGCCCGTGATCTCGGCGGGTTTCCTGCTGGCATCGATGGTGAAGATGGAAGGCTGCATGCCATAGAAGCTGTCGCTGACGGCATAAAGGATGCCGTCCTTCTCCGCATCGCCGACGAGGCCGGAGAGCGCGCCCCAGCCGATGGGCGTGCCGTCGACGTCGTTGGACACGATGGTCGGGTATGCCTTCTCGGCTTCAGCCAGTTCGTAGATCATCACGTGCGAGCGGGCACCGCCATCCTCGCCGAGATCAACCTCGTGGGCCGAGGCGATCAGGTTACGGGCCGGGATGGCGACAGCACCTTCCGGCGAAATGCCGGACGGCAGAAGCTGCACGAGTTCCGGCTCGCTGCCTGTATCCTTGTAGACAGCCATGAGGGAGGCACGCTCCAGCAGGACGAAGAAATACTGCTGGTCGCCGAACTCGGCCGCTTCCATGCCTTCGGGTTCTATGCCCTTGCTCTTGGCCCGCTTGTCCGGGAAATGGCCGAGGCGTGCGACTTCGCGCTCCAGGGAGGTACCGGCGTCATAGAGCACCTTGCCGGAGCGGTCGAAGATCGTGAAGCCACGCGAACCGCCCTTGTAGTCGCCCTCATTGGCGACGACCAGACGATCGGTCCCCAGCCACTTCACCGAATCCGGCTCACGCGGCACGCCATCGATCCTGCCGGTAAACTCCAGTGCGCCATCGCTCCTGGTATCGACGCCGTCGAGATCGACCGTGCCGGCGGTGAAGTGGCCAGTGACCCTCGCCGTTGTGCTGTCGACGATGACGATGTGGTTGTTTTCCTGCAGTGTTACGGCGATCTCGCCGTCAGCGTTGATGTTGACGAATTCCGGCTCGGGATCTTCCGGAGCAACCGTCGCCAATCCGGTGAGATCGACGCGCTTGATGCTGTCGCAGGCGGGGGTGCCATCGTTCAGCGAGAGGATCAGCAACTCGCCAGCCGGCAGCTGCGGAATTGCTCCGTCGTTCAATTCCTCGTCGCGCTGGTTTTCGATCGCGATTGCGGCGAACGTTCCATCTGGAGAAAGTCGGGCTGGCCGCCAAGATCGCAGACGTTCTCCAGCTTTCTCGAAGCGACATCGACAACGCCAAGGTCGCCAGCTGGCTTCGTCATGTCCTCGGTGCGATCGATGGTGACCAGTACCTTCTCGCCAACCGCCGCCACCGAATTCGGCTCGCTGTCGATCGCGATGGAGCCGCCGGCCTTCGGCGACCTGGGATCGGTGATGTCGATGAACCCGATCGTGCCGCCCGGCGCGTCGGAGTAAATGAGCGTGTTGCCGTCCGGTGTGGCGGTGATGATCTCCGAGGACGTCGTCTTGTCTTCACCCTCGTCGAGATTGCTGGCGACAGGGAAGGTTGCGATGCGATTGAAGAACAGCTCGGCCGCTGCTGGGAACGCAGCGGAGGCGAGCAAGGCCGCTGCAAGCGCGGCGGTCACAGTAGTTTTCATAGGAAAGCCCTCCTGTCCATAATCGAACAGGGCGCTTTTGCGGCACCTGCGTGACACACAGATGACATGCGGAGCACCTTAGAGGTTTCTAAGAGAGCCTCGACAAACGAAAAAGGCCCGGCAAGCCGGGCCTCGAAAATCCATGTGACGCAGCAGCTTACTTGCCGTTGACGGCGTCCTTCAGACCCTTACCGGCCGAGAACTTCGGCACGTTGCGGGCCGGGATGTCCACTTCGGCGCCCGTCGACGGGTTACGGCCCTTCGAGGCTTCGCGACGAGAAACGGAGAAGCTGCCGAAACCGGCCAGACGGATATCGCCGCCGTTCTTCAGTTCGGCCTGAACGGTGTCAAATACAGCGTCAACTGCCGAAGCTGCGTCAGCCTTGGAGAGGCCAGCCTTTTCGGCAACAGCCGTAACGAGCTCAGTCTTGTTCATGTTTCCACCCCTTTCAAATGGTATTGAAACGACTCAAGTTATCCGGCCCGACATTAAATACCCGTCAGGCCTTCGCAAGCCACAAGCCTCGCTATAGCCTGAAAAACAAGGGGCAACGCTTCATTTTCACCAAAAAAGCCGGCTGGGAGCCGGCTTTTTTCAGTAAGCGTGCCAATTTGGCATAAGCCTAGTGGGCAATCGAGGTGCCGGTGTCGTCGACACCCTCTACGGTAGCGATCACCGGCGTCTCGATGGAACCATCCCATTCGATCGGCTCGGGCTTGCGAAGGAGCGCGTGCTCGATCACCTCGCCCATCCTGGAAACCGGGATGATCTCCATGTTGTTCTTCACGTTGTCCGGAATGTCAGCCAGGTCCTTGGCGTTCTCTTCCGGGATCAGAACCTTCTTGATGCCGCCACGAAGAGCTGCGAGCAGCTTCTCCTTGAGCCCGCCGATCGGCAGGACGCGTCCGCGCAGGGTAATCTCACCCGTCATGGCCACGTTCTTGTCGACCGGGATTCCCGTCATGATCGAGACGATCGCCGTCGCCATGGCAACACCGGCAGAAGGACCATCCTTGGGCGTTGCGCCTTCCGGCACGTGCACGTGGATGTCCGACTTGTCGAAGCGCGGCGGCTCGATGCCGAAATCGACAGCGCGGGAGCGGACATAGGATGCCGCGGCCGAGATCGATTCCTTCATCACGTCACGCAGGTTGCCGGTCACCGTCATGCGGCCCTTGCCGGGCATCATGACGCCTTCGATCGTCAGCAACTCGCCGCCGACCTCGGTCCAGGCCAAGCCTGTCACGACACCAACCTGATCCTCCCGTTCGGCTTCACCGTGACGGAAGCGCGGCACACCCAGGAAGTCGTGGATGTTGGCAGCGGTGACGTCGACGGTCTTCGTCTTGCCCTTGATGATCTCGGTCACCGCCTTGCGGGCGAGTTTCATCAGTTCGCGTTCGAAGTTACGTACGCCTGCTTCACGGGTGTACTGCTGGATCACAGCCATTAGCGCATCGTCGCTTACCGAGAACTCGTTCGGCTGCAACGCATGCTCCTTGATCGCCTTCGGCAGTAGGTGACGCTTGGCGATCTCCAGCTTTTCCTCTTCGGTATAGCCGGCGATGCGGATGATCTCCATGCGGTCCATAAGCGGCGCCGGGATGTTCAGCGTGTTCGCAGTCGTGATGAACATCACGTCCGAAAGGTCGTACTCGACTTCCAGATAGTGGTCCATGAACGTCGAGTTCTGCGCCGGATCCAGCACCTCGAGCAGCGCCGACGACGGATCGCCGCGGTAGTCCTGGCCGAGCTTGTCGATCTCGTCGAGCAGGAATAGCGGGTTCGACTTCTTCGCCTTCTTCATCGACTGGATGACCTTGCCGGGCATGGAGCCGATATAGGTGCGGCGGTGACCGCGGATCTCGGCTTCGTCACGGACGCCGCCGAGCGCCATGCGCACGTATTCACGGCCGGTCGCCTTGGCAATCGACTGGGCAAGCGAGGTCTTGCCCACGCCGGGAGGGCCGACGAGGCAGAGGATCGGACCCTTGATCTTCGTGGCCCGGGCCTGCACCGCCAGATATTCGACGATACGCTCCTTGACCTTCTCCAGACCGAAGTGATCCTGCTCAAGGATCTTTTCGGCATTGTTCAGGTCGGTCTTGATCTTCGACTTCTTGCTCCACGGGATCGAGAGCAGCCAGTCGAGATAGTTGCGCACGACGGTGGCTTCCGCCGACATCGGGCTCATCTGGCGAAGCTTCTTCATTTCGGCATCCGCCTTTTCGCGGGCCTCCTTCGAAAGCTTCGTCTTGGCAATGCGCTCTTCCAGCTCGGCCATCTCGTCACGGCCATCCTCGCCGTCGCCGAGTTCCTTCTGGATCGCCTTCATCTGTTCGTTGAGGTAGTATTCGCGCTGGGTCTTCTCCATCTGGCGCTTGACGCGCGAGCGGATGCGCTTTTCCACCTGCAGGACCGAGATCTCGCCTTCCATGAAGCCGAGCGCTTTTTCGAGACGACCCTTGACGCTGACCGTTTCGAGCATCTCCTGCTTCTCGGTGATCTTGATCGACAGGTGCGATGCGACCGTATCGGCGAGCTTCGAGTAGTCCTCGATCTGGCTTGCGGCGCCAACGACTTCCGGCGAAATCTTCTTGTTGAGCTTCACGTAGTTCTCGAATTCGGAAACCACGGAACGCGACAGCGCCTCGACCTCGACGGCATCTTCTTCCGGCTCAGCCAGGATGTTGGCCTTCGCCTCGTAGAATTCGTCGCGGTCGGTATAGCTGTCGATCTTCGCGCGGGCGCGTCCTTCGACGAGCACCTTGACGGTCCCATCGGGGAGCTTCAGCAGTTGCAGGACATTGGCAACCGTGCCGATCTTGTAGATTGCCGAAGGCTCGGGATCATCGTCGCCGGCATTGATCTGCGTGACCAGCATGATCTGCTTGTCCGACCCCATCACTTCTTCCAGCGCGCGAATGGATTTTTCCCGGCCCACGAAGAGCGGTACGATCATATGCGGGAAAACCACGATGTCGCGCAGGGGCAAGACCGGAAAGGTTTCGCCACCGGGAGCCAAAGACGTTGGATTCGTCATTCTTCTTCCTTTCATATCCCGTTGCCGGGATTCGTCCCCAGACCTGTTATCCGGGCCGTCCACTTGAGCCCAAAGTGGAGAGTGAGACTGTTGATTTCAAGCCTCGTTCACCGTTTGCCCCCCTGCTGGCAAGGCACCGGGACAATGGAGACGCGGGTTACGCCGGACGCGGGAAACGCGGGAGCCGTTCACAGGTGTGCAAGCAGGATCGCCGATTCCTAACCCTCATTCATAGCGACTAAACGGAGCCAAGCGAAGCACAATGCGCAGGATCAACAGGCGCTGGCTGCAAAACTGGAGCCCAGAACGACAAAGAGGCCCGCGAGGGGCCTCTTTTGAAACGATCGTTGCCTTCTCAGGCGGACACGTTCGCCTTTTCCTCCTGCCGTTCGGCATAGATGTAGAGAGGACGGGCACTGCCCTTCACGACATCGTCGGAAATCACTACTTCGCGGACGCCTTCCAGCGCCGGCAGTTCA
This sequence comes from Pseudorhizobium banfieldiae, assembly GCF_000967425.1. NCBI lineage: Bacteria > Pseudomonadati > Pseudomonadota > Alphaproteobacteria > Hyphomicrobiales > Rhizobiaceae > Pseudorhizobium > Pseudorhizobium banfieldiae. The sequence goes on along the minus strand of NZ_FO082820.1, from coordinate 1,246,255 downwards.
AACATTGTGTCGAGCAGGATCTTCTCCATGATGGAACGAAGTCCGCGGGCGCCGGTCTTGCGGGTGATGGCCTTGCGGGCGATCTCGCGGAGAGCGTCCTCGTGGAAGGTGAGTTCCACGTCTTCCATCTCGAACAGGCGCTGATACTGCTTCACCAGCGCGTTCTTCGGCTCGGACAGGATCTGGATCAGCGCATCCTCGTCCAGGTCCTCGAGCGTTGCCAGAACCGGCAGACGGCCGATGAATTCCGGGATGAGGCCGAACTTGACCAGATCTTCCGGCTCCAGTTCGCGCAGGACTTCGCCGACGCGGCGATCGTCTTCCGCCTTGACCGTTGCGCCGAAGCCGATCGAGGTCTTCTCGCCACGGGCGGAGATGATCTTGTCGAGACCGGCGAAGGCGCCGCCGCAGATGAACAGGATGTTCGTCGTATCCACCTGCAGGAATTCCTGCTGCGGATGCTTGCGGCCACCCTGCGGGGGTACGGATGCAACCGTGCCTTCCATGATCTTCAGAAGCGCCTGCTGGACGCCCTCGCCCGACACGTCGCGGGTGATCGAGGGGTTGTCGGACTTCCGCGAGATCTTGTCGACCTCGTCGATGTAGACGATGCCGCGCTGGGCGCGCTCGACATTGTAGTCGGCAGCCTGAAGGAGCTTCAGGATAATGTTCTCGACATCCTCACCGACATAACCAGCTTCCGTCAGGGTCGTGGCATCCGCCATGGTGAAGGGAACGTCGATGATGCGGGCGAGCGTCTGGGCAAGATAGGTCTTGCCGCAGCCGGTTGGGCCGACCAGCATGATGTTCGACTTCGCAAGCTCGACTTCACCGCCCTTCGAGGCATGGGCCAACCGCTTGTAGTGGTTGTGCACCGCCACCGAGAGGATGCGCTTGGCCTGCTGCTGGCCGATCACGTATTCGTCGAGGACCTTGATGATGTCCTGCGGTGTCGGCACGCCGTCGCGGGACTTCACCATGGAAGACTTGTTCTCTTCCCGGATAATGTCCATGCAGAGCTCGACGCACTCATCGCAGATGAACACCGTCGGACCGGCGATCAGCTTGCGGACTTCGTGCTGGCTCTTGCCGCAGAACGAACAATAGAGAGTATTCTTGGAGTCGCCGCCGTTGCTGCCGCTGACTTTGCTCATATCACTTTCCTTCCAGCACTCCGCCTTCCCGTTGCCGGGTGCGGTCCACTCATTGGCCGGCACCGGAACCACCCGGTATGATGTGCCGGCTTTGCCTGGGGTACTCTACCGTTCCGGAGGCATCTCCTTCTCGGCGGCAACGAACCCCCATCAACGAATGCTATGCAGCAAAGCTCTACACAGCATTAACAAGTACTAATACCGGTTTCCGATGCCCGCGAAACCCCTGCCTTTGTAACATAGGGGTGACAGCGGCGGTAAACCGGCATTACCTCAATCCGCGGAACCGCCTTCGAGTTCCTGCCGCGAGGTAAGGATCTTGTCGATCACGCCCCACTCCTTGGCCTCATCAGCATCCATGAAATGGTCGCGATCGAGCGTCTTTTCGACTTCCTCGTAGGTCCGCCCGGTATGCTTCTCGTAGACCTCGTTGAGGCGTCTCTTCATTTTCAATATGTCACGAGCATGGCGTTCGATGTCCGACGCCTGCCCCTGGAAACCGCCCGAAGGCTGGTGGACCATGATGCGGGAGTTCGGAGTCGCGAAGCGCATGCCTTTCTCGCCGGCTGCAAGCAGCAGCGAGCCCATCGACGCAGCCTGGCCGATGCACAGTGTCGAGACGGCAGGCTTGATGAACTGCATGGTGTCGTAGATCGCCATACCAGCGGTCACGACGCCACCCGGCGAGTTGATATAGAGGGCGATCTCCTTCTTGGGGTTCTCCGCCTCGAGAAAGAGAAGCTGGGCACAAACCAGGGACGCCATGTGATCTTCCACCGGCCCCGTCAGGAAGATGATGCGTTCCTTCAAGAGCCGCGAGTAGATGTCGTACGACCGCTCGCCGCGATTGGTCTGCTCGACGACCATCGGCACCAGAGCCATGGCAGTATCGACGGGATTTCTCATGTCAGTCCTTTGTCACGCTTTTCCGGAGGGGGAAGCCCCAGAATCAGATGGAATAGGTCAACCCCTACATAGAGTGTCAACACCCGGCACTTCAAGACGGCGGCGGCGTTATCCTTAACCATCCGGGCTGTGTGCCTTGTAACCGATCTTGCGGCTCGATGGCGGTCCGACGGCACGCGGCGAGCCCCTACCACAGCTTTGTCCCGGAACGTGGTAAACTGAACCTGAACGCACAATGCGCCCGATCGAGGCTTCGGCAACACGTCCTTAAACAGTGGCGGCTATAGCTGGCAGCACAGAGGCTGAAGAGGGATCTGGAGATGGACATCTTAACCGGTCTGGTCGTTTGGGCAGCGCAAGCAACAACGCTGAGCCTCCTTCTCTTCGTATGGTGGATGCGTGACCGCAGCCAGATGTTCAAGTTGAGCTGGAGCGTCGCCTTTGCGCTGCTCGCCGGCGGACTATTGCTGGTGGGTCTGCGCGGACAGATCGCGACTTTCCTGTCGGTCGAGATCGCCAACACGATGCTGCTCGCGTCGATCGGGCTGCTGATCGGCGGCATGCAACAGTTCGATGGGAAACGAATAGACCCCTATATCGCCATTCCTGCACTGATCTGGGTCGGTGGGATGCTTCTTCCCTTCATCCGGGAGGACTTCAGCGCCAGGGTCATCCTCTACAACGTCGCCGCCAGCATCGGCTTTGCCATGTTCATCGCCATCGTCCTGCACATCCGTAGCGGGCGGACTTGGGCGAGACGGCTGCTGGCCGGCGTTCTCGGCATCCACATCGCCTCCAGCCTTACGAATGCGGCCATGGCCGCACTTTCGGTTGCGACGTCCTTCTCAACCATGCCCTCACCCGCCTTCGTGCTGCTACCCGGGGCCTTCTGCTTCGTCGCCGCCGTGCTGACAGGAGCGCAGATGATGACCGAGCAGTCCGAGGAACGGCTGAAGGCGCTCGCCTCGACGGATCCGCTGACCGGCATCCTCAATCGACGGGGCCTAATCAACGAGTTCCAGGCGCGGTGTACGTCCGTCGTCCCGGACAAGCCTCTGGTCGCTCTCCTGCATTTCGACATCGACAATTTCAAGCAGATCAACGACCGCTACGGCCATCAGGCAGGCGACGGCGTTCTGGTCGCCTTCTCCCGCCTTGCCTCGATTTCACTTTCTCCCCGCGGCGCCTTCGGGCGCATGGGCGGTGAAGAATTCGCCTCGGTTCTGCGGGTCGCCGACATGGTGGAGGCAGCCAGCATTGCCGAGGGGCTTCGGATGACGCTTGCCCTTCAGACACTCTCTGCAGGCGAGCATCGTTTCGGCGTCACGGTCAGCGTGGGCATCGCGCTGAAGCCGGCAGCCGAGGCAGATCTCGACCACCTTCTCAGCGCAGCAGATCGCGCTCTCTACGCTGCAAAAGCGGCGGGCAGGAACTGCACGGCGGTGGAGCAAGGCAACGCGGCAACGATCATTCCCTCGGCGGCAATGCTTACCAGGCATGAGATGGCGCTCGAGATCCACGCGAGCGAACAGGTCGCGACGCTCAGGCGACTGAGTGCGGTGGCGACATCCTGATAGCACGTCACCTCTTGCCGCCATCGGTTCGGGCCCCACATCCTCCCAGGACATGCGGGTAGCCAGCGATCGCCATCGATGGCCAACGGCGGGAGCACGACATGCAGTCACTTCGCCTATCAGGCATCATTCTGAGCCTTTTCCTCACAACCGGTCCACTTTCCGCGCAACAGGCGTCCGACGCCCTTACACCAGAGGCGGCCACGCGAACGGCGACAGCCGAACGGGCGGAGGCAAAGCGGTTCATGGTCGCCGCCGCCAACCCTCTCGCTGCAGAAGCCGGGCGAGACGTACTAGCTGATGGCGGAAACGCAATTGACGCCATGGTCGCCGTGCAGACGGTGCTGGGCCTTGTGGAGCCACAGAGCTCCGGCCTCGGTGGCGGTGCCTTCCTCGTCTACTACGACGCATCATCCGGCAAGATCACCACGTTCGACGGGCGAGAGACGGCCCCGATGGAGGCGACACCGAAGCTCTTCCTGGACGATCAAGGACAGCCGCTGAAATTCATGGATGCCGTGGTCGGTGGACGGTCCGTGGGCACACCGGGCACAGTCAAGCTGATGCACGAGGTTCATTCGCGGCTTGGCACCTCCGAGTGGTCCGGGCTGCTCGACCCGGCCATCAAACTGGCCTCCGAGGGGTTCGAGGTCTCCCCACGCCTGGCCTCGCTCGTCGCAGCCGAAGGCGACAAGCTGAAGACCCATGAGAGCACCACGAGCTACTTCTTCGACGAGGCCGGCGCACCGCTGAAGGTCGGTAGTGTCCTGAAGAACGAGCCCTATGCTGAGACATTGAGGGCGATCGCCGCTGGCGGCGCAGAAGCCTTCTACGAGGGCGCCATTGCCGAAGCAATCGTCAAGACGGTAAGGGAGGCGACGGGCAACCCGGGCGTCCTCTCGCTCTCGGATCTGGCAAACTATCGCATCAAGGAGCGCCAAGCCGTCTGCATCACCTACAGAGCGCTCGACATCTGCGGCATGGGACCGCCCTCCTCGGGCGGCATCGCCGTAGGGCAGATGCTGGGCGTTCTGGAGAACTTCGACCTGCGTGGCCTCGGGCCGCGGAACCCGGAGAGCTGGCGGGTGATCGGCGACGCACAGCGGCTCGCCTTCGCCGATCGCGAGCGCTACCTCGCCGACACCGATTTCGTGCCGGCGCCGATCAAGGGCCTGCTTTCGAAGGAATATCTGGCTGAACGAGCGTCCCTGCTGGACGCCGACAAGGCGCTTGCTCCAGATGCCGTCAAGGCCGGGGAGCCGGAATGGGATCACGCGCTTCTCTTTAGCGATGGGGAAGCGATCGAACTGCCTTCGACCAGCCACTTCGTCATCGTCGATGCGAACGGCAACGTCGTCTCCATGACGACGACGATCGAGAATGGCTTCGGCTCGCGGCTGATGACCAACGGCTTCCTGCTTAACAACGAACTGACCGACTTCTCCTTCAAGACACATAATGCCGGAGTACCGGTCGCCAACCGTGTGGAGCCTGGGAAACGGCCGCGCTCCTCCATGTCGCCGACGATCGTGATGAAGGACGGCAAGCCGCTTCTGGCGATCGGCTCACCCGGTGGCAGCCAGATCATCGGTTATGTTGCCCAGGCCCTGATCGCCTACATCGACTGGCAGATGCCGGTGGAGGAGATCGTCACCATGCCGCATCTCATCAACCGCTTCGGTAGCTACGACCTGGAGGCCGGCACCTGGGCGGAAGAGCTGGCCGAGCCGCTCAAGACACTGGGCTACGAGGTGAAGCTCGGCGACATGACCTCCGGTCTCCACGTGATTGAGCTGACGCCGGGCGGCCTTGCCGGCAGTGCCGACCCGAGGCGCGAGGGCGTGGCACTCGCGGATTAGTCCGAGGCTCTTCCGGAGGTTGAGAGATTGCGGTAGGCCTCTGGCCATGACCGATATACCCTCCTTCCTTCCCATCGATCCCACCACCCGTCGTGTCTCGCTCGATGGGCGGGACCCTGCCTTCTACGGCGACCCGAACCGTGTCTATGCCGCGCTTCACCAGCACTGCCCGACCTTCTATTGGGAGGAGCAGAGGCAGTGGTTCTTTACCGGCTATCACCACGTCAACGCACTGCTCCGCGACCGTCGCTTCGGACGGCAGATACTCCACATCGCCAGCCGCGAGGACCTGGGGCTGCCGGAACCGCAGCCGCATCTGGCAAACTTCGACCTTGTGGAGCGCCACTCGCTGCTCGAGATCGAGCCGCCGGAGCACACGCGGCTCAGGACGCTGGTCAACCGCGCATTCGTGTCCCGCCACATCGAGCGGCTACGGCCAGAGATCGCCGTACTGGCGGAGCAACTGATTGACGGGTTCGAGAAGGACGGAAAGACTGAACTCCTTTCCTCCTTTGCCGACATCATTCCCGTGACGATGATCGCGCGGATGATCGGCATCCCCGACGAGATGGGTCCGCAGCTCCTGAAATGGAGCCACGACTATGTCGGCATGTACATGTTCAAGCGGACCCGCGAGGACGAGCTTGCCGCCGACCGCTCGGCGCGGGAGTTTGCCGACTACGTGAAGACGCTGATTGCAGAGCGCCGGAACGCCCCGCGCGACGATCTGCTGAGCCACATGATCCATACGGAGCACAAGGGGCAATATCTGAGCGAGGACGAGCTGGTCTCCACGACGATCGTGCTCCTCAATGCCGGCCACGAGGCAACCGTCCACCAGATCGGAAATTCCGTGCGCGTCATCCTGGAGAGCGGCCTTCCACCTGCGGAGATGTTTCGTGATGAGGTGGCGACGGAGCGGACGGTCGAGGAAACGCTGCGCATCTGCGCTCCCGTCCACATCTTCCGGCGCTGGGCTCTGGAGGACGTCGAGGTCGACGGCGTTGTCCTTAAGCGCGGGGACAAGGTGAGCCTCATTCTCGCCGCCGCCAATCTCGATCCGAACAAGTTCGCCGAGCCGCTGGTCTTCAACCCGGAGCGGCAGGAGGCTCCCAACCTCTCCTTCGGCGCCGGCATCCATTTCTGCATCGGTGCGCCGCTCGCCCGGCTGGAACTCAAGACAGTGCTGCCTATCCTCTTCCGCCGCCTTCCCGGCCTCAGGATGGCCAAGACCCCGCGCGTGAAGGATGTCTATCACTTCCACGGCCTGGAGCGGCTGGATCTGGCCTGGTGATCAGAGCCTGATCACGTAGTCCTTGCGAGTCGTTTCAACGACTTCCCAGGTTCCCTTGAAGCCGGGTCTGAGAACGAGGCGATCGCCCGCGCGGAGGTGGAAGGCTTCGCCTCCTTCCTCCGTAACGATAGAATACCCGTCGAGGATGTGGAAATACTCCCACTCCTCGTAGGTGATCCGCCACTTGCCCGGCGTCGATTCCCAGACGCCGGCATAGAGGCCGCCCTCCGCCTCCTCGAAATTCCAGGTCCGGAAACTCGGATCACCCGAGATCAGCCGGTCAGGCGCCGGAGCGCCCTCCTCCGGCTCGATCGAGGAAAGGTCGAAGCGGAGCGCGGCGGACATGTCGCTCAGATCTTCGCGAGCGACTGCTCGAGGTCGGCGATGATGTCCGACTGATCCTCGATGCCGATCGACAGGCGCACCACGTCCGGCCCGGCGCCTGCGGCGACTTGCTGTTCTTCCGAAAGCTGGCGGTGCGTGGTCGAGGCCGGGTGGATGACGAGCGAGCGGGTGTCTCCGATGTTGGCGAGATGCGAGAACATCTGCAGGCCCTCCACGAAGGCCTTGCCCGCGTCGTAGCCCCCCTTCAGCCCGAAGGTGAACACCGCACCGGCACCCTTTGGTGAATAGCGGCGCTGCAGGGTGTTGTTGGGATCGTCCTCCAGACCGGCATAGTTCACCCACGCGACCTTGTCGTGTCCCTTCAGCCATTTGGCGACCGCCAAAGCATTGTCGCAATGGCGCTGCATGCGCAGCGGAAGCGTTTCTATACCGGTCAGGATCATGAAGGCGTTGAAGGGCGAAATGGCCGCGCCGAGGTCGCGAAGGCCCAGCACCCGGCAGGCGATCGCGAAGGCGATATTGCCAAAGGTCTGGTGCAGCACGACGCCGGCATATTCCGGCCGCGGTTCCGAGAGCATCGGATACTTGCCGGACGCGGACCAATCGAAGGTGCCGCCATCGACGATGATGCCGCCCATTGAATTGCCGTGGCCGCCAAGGAATTTGGTGAGCGAGTGGATGACGAGATCCGCGCCGTGCTCCAGCGGACGAAGGAGATAGGGGCTTGCCATCGTGTTGTCGACGATCAGCGGCAAGCCGTGGCGGTGCGCGACATCCGCGATGGCCGCAATATCGACGAAGGTACCGCCCGGATTGGCGAGGCTTTCGATGAAGACGCCCTTGGTGCGCTCGTCGACCAGGCTCGCAAAGCTCTCCGGATCAGCAGGATCGGCCCAGCGCACCTCCCATCCGAAGTTCTTGAATGCATGGCCGAACTGGTTGATCGAGCCGCCATAGAGCTTGCGGGCAGCGATGAAGTTGTCGCCCGGCTTCATGATCGTGTGGAAGACGAGCATCTGCGCTGCGTGTCCGGACGCCACTGCAAGTGCCGCCGTGCCGCCTTCCAGTGCCGCAACGCGCTCCTCCAGGACCGCCTGCGTCGGATTCATGATGCGGGTGTAGATATTGCCGAACTGCTGCAGGCCGAAGAGAGCCGCCGCATGATCCGCATCATTAAAGACGAAGGAGGTCGTCTGGTAGATGGGCGTCGCCCTGGCCCCGGTGGTCGGGTCGGGTTGGGCGCCCGCGTGAACGGCCAGCGTTGCGAAGCCCGGATTTTGCGTGGTCATGTCGTCCTCCTCCTGCGGAATTCATCGGGCCACAACAAAGCGTTTTGGTTGATCCCGATCAAGGAAATTCCATCCCTTGGCGCTAGCCTTGAAAAAAGAAGAGAGGAGTCCGTCATGCAAACGGTAGCACATTCATCCGGGACGATTGCCTCGCGCCTGCTGAACTGGTGCGCAAAGGCTTGGGAGGCCACGGTCGAGGGAGACGTCATCGGCAGCCTGGATGACCAGGCCCTGCGAGAAATCGCCCGCGATTGCTGCGTGACGCCCGACCAGTTGCTGCAACTGGCAAAGGCGGGACCACACGCGGCCGATGAGATGATCGCACTGATGACGGCTCTCAACATCGACCCGGACGAGGCAGCCCATGCGCATGCCTTCCAGTTCCGCGACATGCAGATCACCTGTTCGGCCTGCACGTCGAAGGAGCGCTGCCGAAGGGACCTGGCTCGTCACGCTGCCGATCAGGAATATGTCCACTATTGCGGCAACGCCGAACACCTGAACGGCATGCGCGCGGAGCCGGATCTGCTGATCGCCTGAGGCGTCACCCCATCAGCCGCGGATACTCGATCGCCGGGCAGCGGTCCATGACGACCTTCAGACCGGCGGCCTCGGCCTTGGCTGCGGCGTCGACGTCCCGCACGCTCAACTGCCCCCAGATCACTTTGGGCTTCTGCGGCAGGGCGAGCGCCTCATCCACCACCCCGTCCAGGTATTCGGCGGCGCGGAAGACATCCACCATGTCGACCGGTTCCGGAATGTCGGCAAGCTTGCCATAAACCTTCTGCCCGTGGATCTCCTTGCCTGCCTGCCCGGGGTTGACGGGAAACACGCGGTAGCCCTTCGACAGCAGGAACCGCATAACGCTGTTGCTCGGCCGGTCGGGGTTGGGTGACGCGCCGAGCAGCGCGACCGTCTTCGTCGTCTTGAGGATATCGGTGATGTAGGCCGGATCATAATTGTCGTGGTTCATCGGTTCCTCCAGGGCTCGTTCATCTCGATCTAGATTTAGGGTCGATATCGCCCGATACATCCCCTCCACGGAAATCGCCTATGTTCGAAACGAGAAACTGGCCAGTTCGGCAATCGCTGCTAGAAGTGCTTTGAACCACGAACAGGCGGGGTAACGCATGCAGCCGGTCATGACATTGGACGAGATTCACGATTTTCTGGACCGGGAGTTTCCACAGATTCACATGGATGGCCGCGTGCTCGAGATCACGGACGTCCGTCCCGCGGGCCTGACCATGCGCTTCGATCCGGCGGACCGTCATCTGCGACCGGGCGCGACAATTTCCGGGCCCGCCATGTTCATGCTGGCGGATGTTGCCGCCTACGCGGCAATCCTTGCACATGTGGGTCCTGTGGCCCTCGCGGTCACCACCAGCCTCAACATCAACTTCCTGCGAAAGCCGAAGCTGGCCCCGCTCTTTTGCGACTGCCGCGTGCTCAAGCTCGGCAAGCGGCTGGCGGTCATCGATACCGTAGTGACACAAGGAAAAGCGGAAGAGCCGGTCTGCCAGGCGACCGCCACCTACTCAATCCCGCCTCCGTAGTTTGCGGTATTACAACACCACATTGGTAGGTTATTGATTTTACTTCGTGATTTTTCAGGCTCGTCAAACCAGCGTTCTTGACCACGGACAGCATCTCCCGGTATAAGCGCCGCAGATTGCTGACCTTCGCGGGCCGGCATTCTTTTTGGCGCCTCGCCGCCGAATTCAAGCAACAAGAAACGTCCCCGCTTTCGAGCATGGGGATCCAGTAGAAAGATACACAATGTCTACTTTCGTTCAGAAGCCTGCAGAGGTGGAGAAGAAGTGGGTGATCATCGACGCCGAAGGGCTCGTCGTCGGTCGCCTCGCCACCATCGTCGCCAACCGCCTGCGCGGCAAGCACAAGGCTACCTACACCCCCCATGTTGACGACGGCGACAACGTCATCATCATCAATGCCGAGAAGGTCGTCCTGACCGGCAAGAAGTACACCGACAAGAAGTACTACTGGCACACCGGCTATCCCGGCGGCATCAAGGAGCGCACTGCACGCGCCATCATCGAAGGCCGCTTCCCGGAGCGCGTCGTCGAGAAGGCGGTGGAGCGCATGATCCCGCGCGGCCCGCTCGGCCGTCGCCAGATGAAGAACCTGCGCGTCTATGCCGGCTCCAACCATCCCCACGAAGCACAGCAGCCGGTCGCTCTCGACGTGGCATCGCTGAACAAGAAGAACGTAAGGAGCGCCTGATAATGGCCGATCTCTCCTCTCTGAAGGATCTCGCTCCGGCGGCCGAAAGCCAGGCTCCGGTTCACGTCCGCAAGGTCGACGCGCAAGGCCGCTCCTATGCGACCGGCAAGCGCAAGAACGCGGTCGCCCGCGTATGGGTCAAGGCCGGCTCCGGCAAGATCGTCATCAACGGCAAGGACTACTCCGCATACTTCGCACGTCCGGTCCTGCAGATGATCCTGCAGCAGCCGCTCGTTGCTGCTGCCCGCACGGGCCAGTTCGACATCATCGCAACGGTTGCCGGCGGTGGGCTTTCCGGCCAGGCCGGCGCCGTTCGTCACGGTGTCTCCAAGGCGCTGACCTACTTCGAGCCGGGCCTGCGCTCGGTTCTCAAGAAGGGTGGCTTCCTGACCCGCGACAGCCGTGTCGTCGAGCGTAAGAAGTACGGCAAGGCCAAGGCCCGTCGTTCGTTCCAGTTCTCCAAGCGTTAATCGCTGCGGACTTCGGAATGCAGACAAGGCGGGGCTTCGGCTCCGCCTTTTCTTTTTGGCATCTGTCGCCAAGACTCCGCTCCAACTCGCTCAATCAGGTTCGCGCGTCATGCCCGGAAAGACCATCGACCACGCCTTCACCGCAACGGGCCTGACGTCCGCCGCGACCGACCCGACCTATGCCGGCGCTCTCTCCTTCATGCGCCGAAGGTTCAGCAAGAACGTCAGCGGCGCAGATGTGGTCGTCTGGGGCATCCCCTTCGACGCTGCCACATCCAACCGACCCGGCGCCCGCTTCGGACCGCAGGCGATCCGGCGCGCCTCCGCGATCTTCGACAACGACCCGCAATATCCTTTCGACCGCGACCTCTTCGCAGAGATGGCGGTGGTGGATTATGGGGATTGCCTGCTCGACTACGGCAACCACCACGAAACACCCGCGACGATCGAGCGCGAGGCCTCGGCGCTGATTGCCAAAGGTGCCTTCCTGCTCACCCTCGGCGGCGACCACTACATCACCTGGCCGCTCCTGAAGGCGCATGTCGCGCGGCATGGGCCGCTGGCGCTCGTCCAGTTCGACGCCCATCAGGACACCTGGTTCGACGACAACCGCCGTATAGACCACGGCTCCTTCGTTGCCCGAGCCGCCCGGGAAGGCCTGATCGATACCAGCCGCTCGATCCAGATTGGCATACGCACCCATGCGCCGGAAGATTGCGGCATCCGCATCCTCTACGGTCATGAGGTGGAAGAAATGACGGCAGGCGAGATCGCCGAGACCATCCTAGGGCATACGCAGGACGCACCGGCCTACCTCACCTTTGATATCGATTGCTTCGATCCGGCCTTCGCTCCCGGCACCGGAACACCGGTCGCAGGCGGGCCGTCAAGCGCGAAAGTCCTGTCGGTGCTGCGCAGGTTGCAGGGGCTCGATATCCGCGGAGCCGACGTCGTGGAAGTCGCGCCTGCCTACGACCACGCCGATGTTACCGCCATTGCTGGCGCAACGGTCGCCATGTATATGCTCGGGCTTCGGGCCGAGCGGCTTGCCGAAGGGCGTTGAAACAGCCGGCGGAAGCGCGCACAGTATTTGGCCCCAGGGCTATTGAACAGACAGGACTGACAAGATGGCGAAGATCTTCATCGACGGCGAACACGGCACGACAGGCCTGCAGATCCGCACGCGCCTGGCTGCCCGCCGCGACGTGGAGCTTCTATCGATTCCGGAAGTTGAGCGGCGCAATGCGGCGATGCGCGAGGACCTGCTGAACAGCGCCGACATCGCTATCCTCTGCCTGCCCGATGATGCTTCGCGCGAAGCGATCGGCATGCTCTCCGGCAACAATCATGTGCGGGTGATCGACACCTCGACCGCCTATCGGGTTGATCCGGCTTGGGCCTATGGTTTCGCCGAAATGGACAAGGCCCAGGCGGCGAAGATCCGCGATGCACGCTTCGTCGCCAATCCGGGCTGCTACCCAACCGGCGCTATCGGGTTGATCCGGCCGCTGCGGGCCTCCGGCATCATCCCCGACGGCTACCCGGTCACTGTCAATGCGGTTTCCGGTTATACCGGCGGCGGCAAGCAGATGATCGCCCAGATGGAGGATGCAAGCCGCGAGGATGCCATTACCGCCAACCACTTCCTCTACGGCCTCAACCTGAAGCACAAGCATGTGCCGGAAATGACCGTGCACGGCATGCTCGACCGGGCACCTGTGTTCTCGCCATCCGTCGGACGTTTCCCGCAGGGAATGATCGTCCAGGTCCCCCTCTTCCTGGAGGATCTCAAGAACGGCTTCACGCGGGAGAGCATCCACAAGGCTCTGGTCGCCCACTATTCCGGCCAGGACGTTGTCGAGGTGGTAGGACTGGAGGAGATGAAGTCGATCTCCCGCATCGACGCCGAGGAGCTGGCGGGCAAGGACACGATGAAGCTTTTCGTCTTCGGCAGCACGGGCGGCGACCACGTTAACCTCGTCGCCGTGCTCGACAATCTCGGCAAGGGCGCCTCGGGTGCGGCGGTCCAGAACATGGACATCATGCTCTCCGCGTGACGCCTGCGGAACGGAATTGAAAAAGGCCGCTTCCGCGGCCTTTTCAGCTTCAGTTACGCACTTCCACCCTCACCTCGCGCGGATACTCGCCAAGGAAGCCCCGCCAGTGGGCGACTGCAAAGCCAAGCACGATGAAGGCCATGCCCTGGTGCAGCAGCGCCGTATGGAGGTGGACCTGCGTCAGCAGGGTCATGATGCCGACACCCGCCTGGAGCAGGATCAGGCCGAGCAGCACCACGGAGCGACGCGCGTGGGTCGTACGAGGCGCATCCGCCAGCATCGTCACCATGTGCCAGACAGCGACCAGAAGCAGCGTGTAGGCGCCCACACGATGGACGAACTGCACGGTCTTGGGATTTTCGAACAGATTGATCCACCAGGGCTCCTGGATGAACAGCCCGCCCGGGACCAGGGCGCCATCCATCAGCGGCCAGGTATTGTAGGTGAGTCCGGCATCCAGTCCGGCCACCAGGGCACCGAGATAGATCTGGATGATGCAGAGCATGGCAACCGCTATCGCTCCGGCCTTGCCGCGGCCAGCGGGCGCGCGGTCGTCGCTGTGCGGCGCCAGTCCTCTCATGATCCAGACGCAGCCCGCGAAGATCAGGCAGGCGATAGTGAGATGGACCGCCAGACGGTACTGCGAAACGCTGGTGAGCTTGCTCAGTCCCGACGAGACCATCCACCAGCCAATGAAGCCCTGGAAGCCGCCAAGCGCCAGAAGCCCCACCAGCGGTCGGCGAATACGAGGCTCGATCCGCCCCGTCAGCCAGAAGAAGGCAAGCGGCAGGGCGAAGATCAGGCCGATGCCGCGCGCAAGGAACCGGTGCGCCCATTCCCACCAGAATATCGTCTTGAACTCGTCGAGCGACATCCCCTTGTTGATTTCCTGGTATTGCGGAATGCGCTTATAGAGTTCGAATTCCTCCTGCCACTCCTCGACGGATAGCGGCGGGACCACCCCATGGATCGGCTTCCATTCGGTAATCGAGAGGCCGGAACCGGTCAGCCGCGTCGCGCCGCCGACGATGACGAGACAGAGCAGCGTGAAGATCACGACGCCGAGCCAGATGCGCACCATCTTGCGGTCGCGGTCGCGCTTCTGCGTGCGTCCATGGATTTCCACTGCTGTTACGTCGGCCGCTGACATCATCGCTCCAGGGAATGGCAAGGCAGTCGAAATGCCTCGATCAAAGCCGTTGATTTGCCCCATGCACCCATGCAAAACAAGCCCCGGCGCTTTGCGGCATGCCGTCGCGGGCGTGCCATGCGCCGACCTCAGGAGAAGATCATGCCGCCAAGGCTGCGGAGTTTCATCGGAACGATCCTGATCATCTTCCTGGTGATCATCTATGCTCTCGTTGCGACAACGATCGCCACCCTGACGCTCGCCAACTACCCCTGGTGGGTCCACCTGCTCTACTTCCTGTTTTCCGGCCTGTTGTGGATCCTGCCGGCGATGCTCATCATCAAGTGGATGGCAGGCCCGGTCAGGAAGAGCGACTGACGACGCGTTCGGCGGAAGTTAACCACACCCAGCAAAGTTCCTTGGCCCTGGAAGCCTCGTAAACTCCGCTGCAAGTCAGGCAGACTATCATCGCATCCATCAAATCGGGTGGCGAGATGTTGCGTCAGAACCTCCAGGCCCAGGGCCATGTTCAGAAGGCGTCGGCCGCCGGACCGCCTGCGCCATTCGACGTGTGTTCAATGACGTTCGATATCCTCGATGCCCCGGAAGTGGTGGAAGCGGAATGGCGGGAACTTGCACGGCTACCGCATAATTCGCTTCACCAGGGTTTCGACTGGTGTTGTGCGTGGTGGCAGGCGGAGCAGCGGACGCCGCTGATTGTTCGTGGTCGCGCCGAAGGGCGAACCGTCATGCTGCTACCGCTCGAGCTGAGAACCGAATACGGACTGCGTACCGCGCGGTTTCCGGGCGAGAGGTTCAACAATGTCAACAGCAGCCTGACCAGCGCAGATTTCCTGCCGCTCGATCCCAAGGCTTCGCGCCGGTTGGTCGAGGCTCTGCACAAGGCTCTGGCGCCGCAGACCGATCTCCTCGTTCTCGATACCATGCCCCTTTCACTTGCGGGGACACAAAGTCCGTTTCACGCCCGGATGACATCCGAACATCCAGACCGTTCCTTCCAGCTCCCCCTCAAGGCAAGCATGGACGAAACGATCGCGCAGTTGAACGCGAAAACCCGACGCAAGCGGTACAGGCAACAGTGCCGGCGGCTCGAGGCCCTCGGCGGTTTCCAGCACTACTGCCCGGACGAGGTGAGCGAACAGCACGCGCTGCTCGATATTTTCTTCAATCAGAAATCGGATCGGCTGGCGGCCGCCGGCCTGCCTGACGTCTTTCGCCCGCCGCAGATCCGTCGCTTCTTCCATGGCCTGATCGACAGATCCGTCGGAGCCCGCGACTATGCCCTAAAACTGCACGCACTGCGGCTGGCAGACGAGGAGCGTAGCATCGTCGCCATCAGCGGGTTATCCCGCAAGGGAGACCACATCCTTTGCCAGTTCGGATCGATCGACGACAAGCTCTGCCCGGACGCAAGCCCGGGCGAGCTTCTCTTCTGGCTTCTGATCGAGCAGGCCTGCCGGGAAGGTGCGACAGTGTTCGACTTCGGCCTGGGAGACCAGCCCTACAAGCGCAGTTGGTGCACGCAGGAGACGATCCTGTACGACGTTCTCCTGCCGCTGTCATGGAAGGGTCGCCTGATGCGGCCAACCCTTGCAGCCATCGGCGGCCTGAAGAGGGCGATCAAGAGGAATGCCGGCCTCTACTCGTGGGCGCAACGCCTGCGCTCCCGGCTAGCTGGCTAAGGCCGCTTACTTCACGCCGCGCGGCGCCCGCTTGGAACGGTAGCATCGGACGCCATAACCAGGAGATTGTCGAAACCGGCGTTCCGGTAGCCGTCCAGCGTTGCGGAAAAGCTTTCACTGTGGGCATCGGCGATGGAGAAGATGATCTCGGCGTCGCGCCCACGGCTGAGGCGCGAGACCCCCTCGACATCGGCTGCCCCGCATTCGACCAGCACATGGTCATAGGCATCGGCAAGCGCGTCGATGATCATCGACAGGCGGTCGATGCCGCGCATGGCAGCCACGGCATCGGCATTGCCCTGTGGCACAATATGTGCGTCAGAAAGGCGGTCGCCATGAATGGCCTCGCCGAACGCTGCTTCTCCGCACAACAGGTCAGTGACCCCGGGCAATGTTCCGGCACCCATCAACCGGCTCGGGCAAGCCGAGCCCGTCATGTCGATCAGCACCACGGTCTTGCCGCGATCGGAAATGTCCCGTGCCAGCATCACCGTGGCGGTGGACCCTTTGTCGCCTTGCGGTGACACGGCAAGTGCCACCGAGACGTCGTAGCGGGTCAGGTAGTTCGCCACCGTCTCGATATTGAAGACTTCGTCCGAGTCCTCAGCATTTGGCCCAGGCACGGCTGGATCGGCTTCGCTCGGCTCTTCTGCCGGCGCAGGCTGCTCGTTCTGCAACCTCGCATGGATCTGGTCGAACTCCGCGGCGGCATCCGCCTGCATCCGATGGACGAGATGTTCATCGGCCTCGTCCCGCACCTCTGGTTCGATGCCGGGCGCTGCCTGCGAGGGCCTCAGCGCCCTGCCCGAGAACAGTTCGCCGAGCATGACGGCGATGGCGCCCATCACGAACGTCGCGAGTGATACGACGATCACGATCGGCACGACCTTGGGGAAGTAGGGCTCCTGGGGTTCTATGGCCGTGGAAACGATCCGTGCATCGGCGGGCGCCGCGCCGGGTTCCTGCCGCGATGCGGCCTCGCGGTAGCGGGCAAGGTAGGTCTCCAGCAATTGCCGCTGGGCCGCCGCCTCGCGTTCCAACGCACGAAGCCCCACCTCATCCTCGCCGGTGCGGGCGGAGTCGGCCTTGATCGTGTTCAACTGCTGGATGAGCTGCGTCTCACGCAGGCGGGAGACCTCTGCCTCGTTATCCAGGCTGGCAAGAATCTTCTGCGTCTCCGCCTCGATCTGTCGGCGGATTCCCTGAAGCTGCGCCCGCAGCCCCTTGAGACGGGGGTGGTTTTCCAGCAGCACGGTCGACTGATCGGATATCTGTGCCTGGAGGTTCGCTTCGGTCTCCTTCAATCGCTGGATCACCTGGGAACCTACGACATCCGTCAACGTGTCCGAGGCACGACCGGCATCCAGCGCCGCCCGAACGTTCTGCGCCCGTGCCTCGGCATTGGCCCGCTCTCCCCGTACCCGCGCGAGCTCGTTCGAAATGTCGTTGAGTTGCTGGGCCGCGAAACTGCCGCTCTGGGCAGTCTGGAAGAGGCCGGCTTCGGATCGGTAGTCGGCGACCTTGCGCTCGGCTTCGCGCACCTTCTCCGTCAGCGCCGTGATTTCCGGCTCGAGCCATTTGGCTGTGTCGGACTGCGTGTCCAGCTTGGCACCGCTTTCGAGCGCCAGGTAGACTTGCGCCATCTTGTTGGGAATGGCTGCGGCCAGCTTCGGATCATGCGATGAGAACTCGATCGCGATGATGCGCGAGTTCTCGATCGGATAGACCTTCAGCTTCTCCCGGAACTCGCGGACGACGCGTTCCTCGGGAGCGACCGATAAGGGATCCTGCGCCAGCCCGAGCAGGACGAAAGGACCGGGGAACAGCGAGTGTCCATCCGGATCGAATTCGGCGATCTCGTGCAGGCGCAGATCCCGCGCAACCTGCTTGATCAGGTCGCTCGACTGCAGGACCTCCGCCTGGCTCGTGATGTTGAGTGTATCGAGGACCGGGTCATTGCCGGACGCGGGCGTCTGGCCGGCGCTGAGGTTCGGGGATCGGGATTCGATCAGGATCCGCGCCTCGCCGCGGAAGCTCGGCGCCATTATCGTCGTTGCGACGAATGCGAGTCCTGCCGCCAGTGCCGTGGCGGCAAGCAACCGGCCCCTGCGCTGCCACACGGCAGAGAAGAGCCGTCCCAGGTCGATATCTGCATCCTGATCGTTGCCCATCACGCCCGACATATCGAAGCTCCAACCTCATCAACGGGCGCAATGGTAAACCACCATGGTAACGCGAGGGTTAATGGACGACGAGACAAGGGCAACCACATCTGCCTTTACCGGGCGTTAACCATGTTCGACCGATAAAAGGGCATCCATCTGCGCAGCCGGAGCATGCCGCGAATGTCATTCGCCAGTCGAAAAAGCCTCACGACAGTCGCCCTGGTCTCGATTGCCACGGCGCTTGCGGCCTGCTCTACTTCCCAGCCTGCGCCGAAGTCGTTCGACCAGGCAGCGGTGCAGCCCTACCGCCTCGACAGTGGCGACCGGCTGCGGATCACGGTCTTCGAGCAGTCCGGCCTCTCCAACACCTACACGGTCGACCAGGCCGGCTACATTGCCTTCCCACTGATCGGCCAGGTCGCGGCGCGCGGCGAGACGCTTCCGGCCCTTGAGGGAGCCATTGCGACTCGCCTGAAGCAGGGCTACCTGCGCGACCCGGACGTAACGATCGAAGTGGATCGCTATCGCCCCGTATTCGTGATGGGCGAGGTCGGCCGTCCCGGCCAGTATTCCTACGTGCCGGGCATGACGGCACAGAATGCCATCGCCATTGCCGGCGGCTTCACCCCGCGCGGAAACCAGCGGGACGTGGACGTGACGCGCAAGATAAACGGACGCATATTTACCGGTCGAACCGAGGTGTCGAGCCCGGTGCTCGCCGGTGACACAATCCACGTCCGCGAGCGGCTCTTCTGAGCCGGCATGGAACAATCGCGATCATTGCGGATCCTGCACTGCTTCCGGTCTCCGGTCGGCGGCATCTTCCGCCATGTTCGCGATCTCGTGGAGGAGCACCACGCTGCGGGGCATGCAGTGGGTATTCTCTGCGACAGCTCGACGGGCGGCGCCCATGAGGAGCGCATGTTCGATGCGGTCAAGCCGCATCTCGCGCTTGGCCTGACCCGCATCCCCATGCGCCGGGCGATATCGCCCTCCGACATTCCGGCGCTCTATCGCGCCTACCGGCACATCCGGAGCCTGCAGCCCGACATCCTGCACGGCCACGGAGCCAAGGGCGGCGCAATGGCCCGTCTGATCGGCTCCGCCCTGAAGCTCAACCAGCTCCCGGTGACACGGCTCTACTCGCCGCATGGAGGTAGCCTCCATTTCGATCCCGGCCAGCTTTCCGGAAAAATCGTCACCCGGTTGGAGCGACTGCAGGAGCACTTCACCGACGCCCTTGTCTTCGTCTGCGACTACGAGCGAAGGACGTATCAGGACAAGATCGGCGCGCCGCGCGTGCCGTTCCGGGTAATCCTCAACGGCGTCAGGGACTGCGAATTCGAGCCCGTTGCGCCGGAGACCGATGCAGCCGACTTCCTCTACATCGGCATGCTCCGCGACCTGAAGGGGCCGGATGTCTTCATCGACGCCTTCGCACGCACGGAACGCCTCATCGGACGCCCCTTGTCAGGCTTGGTCGTCGGGGATGGTCCTGATCATGATCGCTACATGACCCTGATCGCCGAACGCGGGCTTTCGCGGCGGCTGCGGATGCTGCCTGCCATGCCCGCTCGCGAGGCCTTCGCCATGGCTCATCTCGTCGTCGTTCCCTCGCGCGCCGAAGCCATGCCCTATGTCGTCATCGAGGCGCTGGCGGCCGGCAAGCCGGTGATCGCGTCGCGAGTGGGTGGCATACCGGAAATCCTCGGTAGCGGCAGCGAGGCGCTAGCAGTGCCCGGTGACCCCGCCGATCTGTCACGTATCATGGCCGACGCCATGTCCAACGGAGCTTGGCGAGATCGGGTGATGCCGAGACCCGAGGCCTTTCGCTCCGCCTTCTCGACATCCGCGATGGCGAGCCAGATGCTGCGCCTCTACCGGGAACTCGCAGCCCCACCGAGCTCCACCACCACATCCTAAAGCGTTTCTTAGCAACTTTCTGCTAGTCCGGACGATGACGGAACCAGGGGCCGCGCGCGCATGCGCATGCGCTGCAGGAGAACCAGTGCCATGAACGAACTGGGCGGAAAGGAGCGTTTCGACGCCGCATCCCTGCGCCGCAGGATCGCCGAACCCGAAACGGATGCCACTTCTGCAACCGACGAAAGCGACCAGCCGTCGGTGCTCAATCCGCTCGCCCGGCAGATTGCCCGCCAGTACCGCGACGAGAATTACTCTCCAACCCTTCTGATCGGCCAGATCCGACTTCTCGAATTTGCATCTCTCTTGGCCATCAACCTGCTGGCGGCGGCTATGCTCCTGTTCGCCGCTGCTCCACTGGGGCGGATCGCGGTCCTGTCACTCGGCTCCGCATTGACGGTGCTGCTGCTCCAGTTGGCCGACACTTACCATATCCCGATGCTGCGAAGCGCACGGCGCAGTCGCGGTCGGGTGGCTGCGGCCGCCGCCCTCGGCATCCTCGCCTCCGCGGGAGGCCTCTATCTGGTCGAAGGACAGAGGCTCGCGGCCGGCGAGTACCTCCTCTGGCTTGCCGCCGGAACCCTGTTTCTTCTGGTCGAACGCCAACTCATCGCGTTCGGCATCCAGCACTGGGCACGCAACGGCATCATGGAACGGCGGGCCGTCATCGTCGGAGGCGGCGAGCCCGCCAAGCAGCTGGTACGGGCGCTCGAGCAGCAATCCGACAACGACATCCGTATCTGCGGCGTCTTCGACGATCGCGGATCAATACGCTCACCGGCCGTCATCGCCGGCTATCCCAAGCTCGGCACCTTTGCAGAGCTGGTGGAGTTCGCCCGGCTCGCCCATGTCGACATGTTGATCATCGCGCTACCCGCCACTGCCGAGGCGCGCATCCTGCAGCTCCTGCGCAAGCTCTGGGTCCTGCCCGTCGACATCCGGCTGGCGGCACATGCCAATCAGCTACGTTTCAGGCCCCGATCCTATTCCCATGTGGGTGTGGTGCCGATGTTCGACATACTCGACAAGCCGATCCGGGACTGGGACTCCGTGGCCAAGCGGGCATTCGACATCGTCTTTGCCCTGCTTGCGCTTGCGCTCGCCTGGCCCATCATGCTCGGCGCAGCAATCGCCGTGAAGGCGACGTCGAAGGGACCTATCCTCTTCGTGCAGAAGCGCCATGGCTTCAACAACGAGGTCATCGACGTGCTCAAGTTCCGTTCGATGTACACGGAACAGGCGGACCCGACGGCCAAGCGGGCGGTCACCAAGGACGACCCGCGGGTGACGCCCGTTGGGCGCTTCCTGCGAAAGTCCTCGATCGACGAACTGCCGCAGTTGTACAACGTCCTGCGCGGCGACCTGTCGCTGGTCGGGCCGCGGCCCCATTCGGTCTACGCACAGACCGGGGAGCGCCGCTATGTGGATGTCGTCGAGAGCTACTTCGCCCGCCACAGGGTGAAGCCGGGCGTCACGGGCTGGGCGCAGATAAATGGCCTGCGCGGCGAACTCGACAGCGACGAGAAGATCCGGATGCGGACCTCCTATGATCTGCACTACATCGAGAACTGGTCGCTGCTGTTCGACCTGAAGATCCTCTTCCTGACGCCCATCCGGCTCCTGAAGGCGGAGAATGCCTATTGAGCGCGGTACCGGCCGATAGCCGCGTCGCGGCACCGGGGCGGGCAATTGCAGCCCTTGCAGGATCGGCGGCCATCGCCGTCGGTGTCTTCCTCTCCGGCTTCGTGATGTCGGAGCCGGCACCTTACGAACTGCTCATGGTCGGGCAGATCGTCGTCTGGTTCCTGCTTGGGCTGACCATATCCAGAACCGTCGCAATCCCGCTCGCCCTGTTCCTCGTCTTCAACGTCGGCGGAATGCTGTCGCTACTTGTCATGCCGGAAATGGCCGGTGGCCCGATCTACATCGCCGTTTCCACATTTCTCGCGCTCACCACTGTCCTCTATGCCGCGGTAATCGAGCAACGTCCGCAACGGCTCCAGATCATCTTCAAGGCCTGGGTAGCAGCTGCCCTTATCACCGGCACGCTCGGGATTCTGGGCTACTTCCATGCCTTTCCCGGCGCCGGCATTTTTACCCGTTATGAACGTGCCATGGGCGCCTTCGAAGACCCGAACGTCTTTGGCCCCTACCTCGTCGCCCCGATCCTCTACCTCCTGCACCGTCTCCTGACCGGCAGACTGGTGCAGGCACCCCTCCTCATCGCCGGACTGCTGGTGCTGGTCATGGGCGTCTTCCTCTCCTTCTCCCGTGCAGCCTGGGGATTACTGCTCTTTTCCAGCCCCATGCTCGTCTTCCTCATGCTGCTCAAGGAACGCACGGGAGCATTCCGGCTGAAGATCCTCGCGCTCAGCATCGCCGCGATCGTCCTGCTGGCGGTCGCCGTCATCATCGCCCTGCAGTTCGACCGGGTTTCCGACCTTTTCAGCAACCGCGCCCGTCTCGTGCAGGAATATGACGGCGCCCGCCTCGGCCGCTTCGAGCGCCACAAGATCGGCTTCCTCCTCGCAATGGAGCGGCCGTTGGGCCTGGGACCGATGGAGCTTGGTCGGATGTTCGGAGAGGACGAGCATAATATCTGGCTCAAGTCGCTGACGACCCACGGGTGGCTCGGCTTCGTTTCCTATGCGACGCTCATCTGCTGGACGCTTGCGGCTGGTTTCCGGTATCTCCTGCGTGACCGTCCCTGGCAGCCCTACCTGATGATCGGCTGGGTTATGATCCTGGGACATACCCTAATCGGCAATGTCATCGACACCGATCACTGGCGACACTTCTATCTGCTTCTCGGCATCGTCTGGGGCTGCATTGCTCTCGAGCAACGCCATCTGCGACGCTTCCCCTCGACCAACCATTTGCGGGACGCTTGACTTGCCCGGCGGCCGCACCAGATTTCCAGCCATGCTGACAGGAACACAAATTCGCGCCGGTCGCGCCATCGCCGGCCTCTCGATAGAAGACCTGGCCGCCGCAACCGGGCTTTCCGTGGAGGCGCTCAACGAGGCAGAGACATCGACGGCGGTCGATCCGGCGGTCGTCGAACGACTTCGACTCACTCTTGAGGCCAAGGGTGTCGTCTTTCTTGCGGCCGGCGAGGACAATCCCGGCGCCGGACCGGGGGTCCGGTTGCGCCAGCGCGCGACAGATGAGGGCATCCGTCCCCAGAACCTGAGTTCCGCCAACGACGGCTAGCGCTACTCCACGCCCACGTCTTTTTCTTCATCTTCTTCCGGAACTTCCTGCCCGACCCCGCGTTACAGGCGAAATGTCGCGTTCTGGGGGTTGAGATGAGTGAGCGGATCGACTTGGAGCAGTTCGAACAGAAGGGTCTCCGCAAGGTGTGGAGTGTGAGCGAATTTGCAAAACGCTACCGTCTTGACCGGACAGAGGAAGCACGTCTGCTGAAGCTCCTCGGTCCCTTCGCTTCCGAGCAGGAACTGCTCATGAACGCTTCGCGGACGCCCCGGTTTCGCTGAAAACGGGATGGGACCCATCCCTTCGCCTGCCATAGCCATTCCTCACAATTACCCTTGCAGATGCACGGAACCTATCGTTCACAATCGCGTTGGGGGCGTCATCAACGGCGGCCCCTCGCCAGCGGAGAAACAAATGCTTAAGACCCTTGCCAATATGGGCGTTGCCCTCGCTCTGACATTCGGTGGCGTCACTACCGCCGCGCAGATTGCCTCTGCGCAGGATCTGGAATTGCGGATCGGACCCGACGGTGTACGGCCCGTCATCCGGGACCGAGATCTGGATCGGGATCGCGATCGCGACCGGCGCTTCGACGAATGCAGCCCGCGCCTCGCCCTCTCCATCGCTCGCGATGCCGGCTTGCGCCGTGCCGAAGTGACGAGGATCACCCGACGGACGCTCACCGTCCAGGGCATGACGCGTCGCGGTCCCGAGCGGATGGTCTTCGCCAACGAGCGCGGCTGCCCGGAGCTCTGAGAGAGCCACATACCTCGACTCGATCTATCTACAACGCCAGAGGCCGCGGACGTCCCACCGGGACCGCCGCGGCCTCTTTAGTCTTTTTCACAAAACCTACATCAACGTGACATGAGCACTTCATGAAGCGCGGCTAGTGACCCCTCAGCTAGAACAGGGGGCACAGGATGCGACTGACGAACCTCACTCGGATATTTGGCACCCGCACGGCCGTTGATGCCGTCACCCTGGACATTCCGCAGGGCCAGATGGTCGGGATCATCGGCCGCTCGGGTGCAGGAAAGTCCACCCTGCTGCGGATGATGAACAGGCTCACCGACGCTTCATCCGGTACAATCCACTTCGGCGAGCTGGAAGTCTCCGCCCTCCGGGGAACCGAGCTTCGCCGCTGGCAGCGCGACTGCGCGATGATCTTCCAGCAGTTCAATCTCGTGCCGCGGCTCGACGTCCTGACCAATGTCCTGCTCGGACGGCTCAACCACCGCTCCACGGCCATGAGCGTGCTCAACCTCTTCACCCGCGAAGAGCGCATCATGGCGATCGCCGCCCTGGAACGGCTTGGGGTCGAACAGACTGCGCTGCAGCGGGCCGGCACACTGTCCGGCGGCCAGCAGCAACGCGTCGCGATCGCCCGCGCGCTGATGCAAGCCCCACGGCTGGTCCTCGCCGACGAACCCATCGCCTCGCTCGACCCGCTCAACGCGAAGATCGTCATGGACGCGCTGCGCGACATCAACGAGCGCGAGGGCATCACCGTCATCACCAACCTCCACACGCTCGATACGGCCCGGGCCTATTGCGAGCGCATCATCGGAATGGCCGGCGGACGCGTGGTCTTTGACGGCGCTCCGCACGAACTGACGGCGGATGCTGTCCAGGAAATCTACGGTTCTGATCGGCACGGTGCCGGCATCGATGAGACGATGACGTCCACCAGCATCAACATTCCTGCGGCCGCCGCAGCCGCCGCCCGACCATCCGAAGGCATCGGTGCCCTGGCTGCCGCCAGCGCCTGACCCGCCCCGATCGTAACGCCCGCGTCAAGGGCACTTCATGCAACGACGCTCCGGGGGACCGGACAAGACAGGAGAAATTCCATGCTGAAGAAAATTCTGCTCGCCACCGCGGCCATCGCCGCTCTTAGCGGCCATGCCATGGCCGAGGACCTGAAGGAATTCCGTATCGGCATCATCGGCGGTGAGAACGAGGCCGACCGCCTGCGCAACTTCCAGTGCATGGTGGACAAGCTGCCTGCCGCCATCGGTGTGGAAAAGGTATCGCTGTTCCCCGCCGCAGACTATGACGGCACGATCCAGGGTCTTCTCGGCGGCACGCTCGACTACGCAGAACTCGGGGCCTCGGGCTACGCGAAGATCTACCTGGAGAACCCGGAAGCCGTCGAGCCGATCCTCACGACAGTGCAGACCGACGGCTCGATGGGCTACCACTCGATCATGGTCGCACGGAAGGATTCCGGCATGACCAAGGTTGAGGACATCCAGGGGAAGAAGCTTGGTTTTGCGGATCCGGACTCCACCTCCGGGTTCCTGATCCCCACCGTTACCCTGCCCGAAGCCCTCGGCGGAAAGCCGGTAAAGGAAGTGGTTGCCGAGACCGGTTTCGGCGGCGGCCACGAAAATCTCGTCCTCGAAGTGCTGAAGGGCACTTTCGATGCCGGGACAACCTTCGGCTCGGGCGTCGGCGACTTCAAGGATGGCTATACGTCCGGCAACCTTCGCAAGATGGTCGACAAGGGCATCCTCAACATGGACGACCTCGTCGAACTGTGGAAGTCGCCGCTGATCCCGAACGGCCCGGTCGTCGTCCGCAGCTCAATGAACGATGACATGAAGGCGAAGTTCAAGGACTTCATGATGGCTCTGCCGAAGAGCGATCCTGCCTGCTTCTCCGCCATCCAGGGCGGCGATTTCACGGGCTTCGCGGAAGTCAGCGTCGACTTCTACAAGCCGATCATCGATGCCCGCAGGGCGACCATCGGCGGCTGATCCGCAGACCATACCGAGGCCGCTGAACTTTGAGTTCGGCGGCCTTCCCCTACCTCCACAATAGTCAGGAAAGCGTGATGCCGACTTCCGTCATGAGGCCGACACTCAGCGACAGCGGCGTTCTCGTGGAGCGCCACTGGCAGCAGCTCGCAGGCCAGCGCCGTTTCTATACCGTCGCCTCCGGCATACTGCTGCTCCTCGCCGTATCCGGCTCGCTATGGTTCGCCAACGAAACCAACGCCGGCAAGTTCTTCGATCGCCTGCCACATCTCTTCGACTTCATCGGCGACCTCATCCCGAGGGACGGCTGGGAGATCTGGCGCGCCCTGTTCGACCTGCCCTCTCCTTATGAAGACGGAAGCCTGAAGTACAACTATCCCGAGGGCCGGCTCTACCTGACGGAGAGCATCTACCTGCCGGAATACGTTCATCAGATGCTCGTGACACTGAACATCGCGATTGCAGCCACAGGCATCGGCTTGATCTTCGGCTTCATGCTGTCCTTCCTTGCGGCAAAGAACATGACGCCAAACCCGTGGATACGAGGGCCAATTCGTCGGCTGATGGAACTGCTTCGAGCTTTCCCGGAAGTCGTCATTGCGGGCTTCTTTCTGGCAATTTTCTCGCTCGGGCCAGTTCCGGCACTTATCGCTGTCTCCATCCACACGATCGGCGCCCTCGGAAAAATGTTCTTCGAGGTGATCGAGAACGCCGACATGAAGCCGGACGAGGGTCTGAAGGCCGTTGGCGCCAACTGGCTGGAGCGGTCCTGGTTTGGGATGGTGCCGCAGGTCATGCCGAACTTCATGAGCTATTTCCTGCTGCGCCTGGAGATCAACGTGCGGGCCTCCACCATCATCGGTGCGGTCGGTGGCGGCGGCATCGGTGAGCTGCTGCGCCTTTCCATCGGCCAGGGGCATGAAGCCAAGACCCTGGCGATCGTCCTGCTCCTTCTCCTGACCATCATCGCCGTAGACCAGTTTTCCGCATGGCTGCGTCGCAGGCTGGTCGGCGACCAGGCATTCCAGACAATCTGAGAGAGGCTGCCATGACCGTTCTCAACACAGCCGAAATGGACGCGTTGGCGGCGCGCCATCCCGAGCTCCTGCACCGCTCTATCTGGCAGCGCTTCCGCATCCCGATCATCGCATCGGCGGCCATTCTCTACTTCATCTTCGCCTTGTGGTTCTTCGCTGTCGGCAAGGTGGTCGGCGGCGCGAACTGGGGCCTTGCAGGAAACTTCCTCGCCGACTGGGTCTCCTACGAAATCCGGCCCGACATCGACATCGCCTCCGACGGATCCATGCAGATCAACTATCCGCGCTTCGATCCGATTGGCCCGAACCCCAATCCGGACTGGCTCGAGGCGAAACGCGAGACGGTGACGCGCAGGGTCGAGACACCGGCCGCTGCTTCCTCCCAATCGGGCCAGGCCACATCGAGCTTCAGCTTCATGGCGCCCGCACCGGCCCAGCAGCCGGCCGCACCGGCGGCGCCTACTGTCGAGACACGAACCGAGGAGATCGTGACCGAGGCCGTCGTCCGCATGGGCTCCTCCCACACCATTGATGTCCAGCCGGACCGTGTCGTCCTCACGCGCGGCGCCGAAACGGTGACGCTGCTGCTCGATCGGGACGCAGAGGAAGTCCACGTCCAGGGGCCGCTTCCGGAATGGGTGGAACAGCGATCGATTGGCGGTCGGGTGACGGCATTTTTCGGCTTCTCCGGCTGGGTCGACGTCAGCGACGACCGCGTTCGCATCCGCAAGCGCTTCCTCGGCTGGGAGAACTTCCTCTTCGATACGGATTCCGCCTTCTTCGGCAAGTCGTCGGGCGAGGTTGTCTCGCTGATCTTTACCGGCGAGCGGATCGACCCGGCTCGGTCGAACGTGTCGCTCGCCTGGAGCGACATCCTCTACAACCCGTCCTGGCAGCATCTCGACGTCTGGACGAAGCTCCTGCAGACCATCGTCATGGCCTTCATCGGCACGTTGTTCGCCATGATCGTCGCCTTCCCCCTCTCCTTCATCGCCGCCCGCAACATCTTCCGCAACCGGCCGGGGAACCAGCTGACGAAGCGCCTGTTCGACTTCCTCCGTTCGGTTGACATGCTGATCTGGGCGCTGTTCTTCACACGTGCCTTCGGCCCGGGGCCGCTCGCCGGCATCTCTGCCATCTTCTTCACCGACACTGGAACGCTCGGCAAGCTCTATGCCGAGGCGCTGGAGAACATTGACGACAAACAGCGCGAAGGCGTCCGCTCGGTCGGCGCACCGCCGGTCACCGTCCAGCGCTACGGCGTCCTGCCGCAGGTCATGCCGGTCTTTGCCTCCCAGGCGCTCTACTTCTGGGAATCCAATACCCGATCCGCGACGATCATCGGTGCGGTGGGAGCCGGCGGCATCGGCCTCAAGCTGTGGGAGGCGATGCGCACCAATTCCGACTGGGAGAACGTCGCCTACATGGTGCTGCTCATCCTCATCGTCATCTTCCTCTTCGACGGCATATCGAACGCATTGCGGTCCCGGCTGATCGGCAGGGAAAGGTGACGGAGGCCTTTGCGAGCGAGCGATCCGAGCCTCCGTCCGGCTTCGGTCCATGAAATTAGAGAGTCGCGCCGGGAATGGCCGCAGCTCTTTTCTTGCCCTCCTGTCCCCGGCCATCACCCCCCAACTCGACACGCCGGCGCCATCCAGAAACGAGAAGAGCAGCCGCGCTGGGGGGCCGCTGCTCTTCGTTCTTGGAATGGCTCCGGGATGCCGGGCGTCTAGCCTTCCAGGGAATAGCCGGCGCCACGGACCGTGCGGATCACGTCGGGCATGTTGGAGAAGTTCAGGGCCTTGCGCAGACGGCCGACATGGACGTCCACCGTACGCTCGTCGACATAGATGTCATGGCCCCAGACGCCATCGAGCAGCTGCGCCCGAGAGTAGACGCGCCCCGGCGCCGACATCAGGAATTCCAGCAAGCGGAATTCGGTCGGCCCCAACCGCACTTCCCGGCTCTTGCGGTGAACGCGGTGGGTTTCCCGGTCGAGCTCGATGTCGCCGCAACGGAGCACGGTCGACAATACCTCGGGCTTGGCGCGCCGGAGCATGGCCCTGACGCGAGCCATCAGTTCGGGCGTCGAGAACGGTTTGACCACATAGTCGTCGGCGCCGGTCGACAGGCCGCGAACCCGCTCGCTCTCCTCACCGCGCGCCGTCAGCATGATGATCGGCAGGCGCTCGGTCTCGCGGCGCTGGCGCAGGCGACGGCAAAGCTCGATCCCGGATACGCCGGGCAGCATCCAGTCAAGAATGAGGAGGTCCGGAACGCGCTCCTGGAGGCGCAGCTCCGCCTCGTCCCCCTTGACGATGGTTTCAACCTCGTAGCCTTCGGCCTCGAGGTTGTAGCGGAGAAGGACGCTGAGGGCCTCCTCGTCCTCTACGACGGTGATCTTTGGCTGCATGGAAAGGCTCCGCGATCCTAGTCGTCGCTCAGGACGGCGCTCAGCGTGTTGGAGCGATCGTCCTTCGGACGCTCACCCTCCGGCTGCGATCCGGTCGCCATGTAGTAGATCGTCTCGGCGATGTTCGTTGCATGGTCGCCGATGCGCTCGATGTTCTTGGCGCAGAAGAGCAGATGGGTGCAGCTCGTGATGTTGCGCGGATCCTCCATCATGTAGGTGAGGAGCTCGCGGAACAGCGAGGTGTACATGGCGTCGATTTCCTCGTCGCGCTCGCGGATGGCTTCCGCCTTCTCTGCCGAGCGCGTGACATAGACGTCGAGCACTTCCTTGAGCTGGACCAGCGCCAGTTCCGACAGATGCTCTATCCCGCGCGCCAGGTTGCGCGGGATGCCCGTCTCCTGAACCGCAATCACCCGCTTTGCGGTGTTCTTGCCGAGGTCCCCTACCCGCTCCAGGTCGGCTGCGATGCGAAGCGAGCCGATTACCTCGCGGAGGTCGGCTGCCATGGGCTGGCGCTTGGCGATCGTCACGATGGCCTTCTCGCCGATCTCGCGTTCCGCGTGATCCAGGATCACATCGTCGGAAATCACCTTCTGAGCAAGTGCGGTGTCGGAATTTACCAAGGCGCGAACCGCATCGCCGCACATCTGCTCGGCAAGGCCACCCATCTCGGAAATCCGGCGGGCCAGGTATTTCAACTCCTCGTCGAATGCCGACGTGATGTGGGATGATGGCATGATCCAGTTCCTCAGTGTCTTGGTCGCGAGCGGTCCACCGCGGATCAGCCGAAGCGACCCATGATGTAGTCCTGCGTGCGCTGGTCGTTCGGATTGGTGAACATCTTGTCCGTGTCATCCTCTTCGACGAGATGGCCAAGATGGAACATTGCGGTGCGCTGCGACACGCGTGCCGCCTGCTGCATTGAATGGGTGACGATGACGATCGAATAGTTCGCCCGCAGTTCGTGGATCAGTTCCTCCACCCTTGCGGTGGCGATCGGGTCGAGTGCCGAACAGGGCTCGTCCATGAGGATGACTTCCGGCGACACGGCAACCGCACGGGCGATGCACAGGCGCTGCTGCTGCCCGCCCGAAAGACCCGTCCCGGCCTCGTGAAGGCGATCCTTCACCTCGTTCCAGAGGCCTGCCTTCTGCAGGCTGCTTTCGACGATCTGATCGAGATCGGCCTTCGAACGGGCAAGACCATGGATGCGGGGGCCGTAGGCAACGTTCTCGAAGATGGACTTCGGAAACGGGTTGGGCTTCTGGAAGACCATGCCGACGCGCGCACGCAATTCCACGACATCAATGTCCGGGTCCTGAATGTCCTGGCCGTCCAGCGTGATCTTGCCGGTTACACGGGCATTCGCAATCGTGTCGTTCATGCGGTTCAGGCAGCGCAGGAAGGTCGACTTGCCGCAGCCGGAGGGTCCGATCAGGGCGGTGACGGTGTTCTTGCGCACGCCGAGGTTGACGTCGAACAGCGCTCGCTTGTCGCCGTAGTAGACGGAGACGTCCTGGCCAATCATCTTGTAGTCGATCTCGTTCATCTTCTTTACCAAGGCTTCTTCAGTGGCGGCTTCCGACAGGATGTTCATCGCTCTGTTCTCCATTACCACCGGCGCTCGAAGCGGCGACGCAGTATGACTGCGACAAGGTTCATGACGAGCAGGAATACCAGCAAGACGATGATCGCACCGGATGCGCGCTCCACAAAAGCAGGGTCGCCGCGCTGCGTCCAGTTGTAGACCTGGACGGGCAGAGCCGAAGAGGGATCAAAAAAGCCCTCTGGAGGTGCCGCGGGATATTCCCGCACGAAGGCGACCATGCCGATCAGAAGCAGCGGAGCCGTCTCACCGAGCGCCTGGGCAAGGCCAATGATCGTGCCGGTGAGAATACCGGGCATGGCCAGCGGCAGGACGTGGTGGAAGACAGACTGCATCTTTGATGCGCCGACGCCCAGAGCTGCATCGCGTATCGACGGAGGGACTGCCTTCAGGGCAGCCCGGGTGGCGATGATGATGGTCGGCAGCGTCATCAGCGTTAGCACCAGCCCGCCGACGATCGGCGCCGATTGCGGCAACCCGACGAAGTTGATGAAGGCGGC
Organism: Pseudorhizobium banfieldiae; assembly: GCF_000967425.1. Taxonomy (NCBI): domain Bacteria; kingdom Pseudomonadati; phylum Pseudomonadota; class Alphaproteobacteria; order Hyphomicrobiales; family Rhizobiaceae; genus Pseudorhizobium; species Pseudorhizobium banfieldiae. The sequence continues at coordinate 1,214,609 of NZ_FO082820.1, read as the reverse complement.
AAGCCCCAGAATACCAAAGACGATCGAGGGTACGGCCGCAAGATTGGCAATGTTTACCTCGATCAGATCGGTGAAGCGGTTCTTCGGCGCAAATTCCTCAAGATAGATCGAAGCCGCCACGCCGATCGGCAGTGATAGGACGAGGACGATCAGCATCATGTAGGCCGAACCCAAAATCGCCACCCCGAGGCCGGCCGCCTCGGGCCGCGTGTCCGACGCGTCTGGTGCCGTGAAGAAGTCCCAGTTGAAGCGGGTCGTCAGGATTCCTGCCTGCTTCAACTCGTCGGCAAGGCGCAATTGTTCCGGGGATGTGTTGCGGTCAAGCTTCGCACTCGCCATCGTCACCCGGCCCTTGTAGTAGCCGTCGATGCGTCCGGATGCGAGCATGTCGAACTCGACCGTCTTGCCGATCCGGGAAGGATCCGCAAGCACATAGCGCCGCAGGATCGCAGGCGCCTCCTTCGAGATCAGCTCGGCGGCCGCATCCGCCTCCATCGTGCTGTCAAAGCCCTTGTCAACCATCGCCTTTGCGAGAGAAGCCTTGATCAGCGGCGCATAGCCGAAGGTGGTGACCTTGGCGATCTCGGCAGGGTCGCGATTGCCCTGCTTGTCGAGTATGCCCGGGTCGAGGTAGATCTCCATCGTGATGTAGGTCTGCCGGAAGGACGACAATCCGTTTGTCAGGATGGAGGTCAGTAGTCCGACGAGCGCCAGAACCCCGAGGATGACGGCAAGCAGGCCAAGGCGCCGGAAGCGGTTTTCGGCTGCCTTGCGGCGGCGCGTCCTGGCGCTGACTGCGGATTTGACCTGGCCGGTCGTCGCGGCGATAGCGTCGGTCATTCGTACTGCTCCCGATATTTGCGCACGACATAGAGGGCCAGCACGTTGAGCCCGAGTGTGATCACGAAAAGGGTAAGGCCGAGCGCGAAGGCGACCAGGGTTTCCGGGCTCGCAAACTCGGTGTCGCCGGTCAGCTGGCTGACGATCTTGACGGTAACGGTCGTCATCGCCTCGAAGGGATTGAGATCGAGCCTCGCCGCGGCACCGGCGCCGAGCACGACGATCATCGTCTCGCCGATCGCCCGGCTGGCGGCCAGGAGAATGGCGCCGACGATGCCCGGAAGTGCGGCGGGAAGAATCACCTGCTTGATGGTCTCCGACTGGGTCGCACCCAGGGCGTAGGAACCGTCGCGCATCGCCTGGGGTACGGCATTGATGATGTCGTCAGAAAGCGAGCTCACGAACGGGATGATCATGACGCCCATGACCAGGCCGGCAGTCAGGACGGACGACGAGGAGTTTCCGAGGCCCAGGGGTTGGGCGATCCAGTCGCGAAGGAACGGTCCAACCGTAATAAGCGCAAAGAGGCCGTAAACAATGGTCGGGATGCCGGCAAGGATCTCGATCGCCGGCTTGGCGAAGCTTCGCAGCTTCGATCCCGCGTAATCGGCAAGGTAGATCGCTATCATCAGCCCGATCGGCACGGCGACGAGGAGCGCCACCAGCGAGATATAGAGCGTCCCCCAGAGCAGCGGCAGGATGCCGAGTTCTGACCCTCCCCGGAATTGCGGGTTCCAGACGGTGGAGAAGAAGAACTCCGATGCCGGATACATCTTGAAGAAGTTGATGGTCTCGAACACCAGTGAAAAGACGATGCCTGCCGTCGTCAGGATGGCGATCATCGAAGAGCCGATCAGCAGGGTGAGAACGAAGTTCTCGCTGACATTGCGCGCTCGCATCTTCGGCCGGATGCGCAACATCGACCAGGCTCCCAGCCCAAGAGCCAGCCCGAGCACCACAAGGGCCATGGCGATACTGCCGTACCCGGCGCTCTGCCGATAGCTCACGGCCGCCTCGAACACCTCCCGTGGAGCATCGCTGCCAATTGCGACACCGACCTCTGCGAGCCGTGCGCGGATATTGGAAAAGTCGACCTCGCCGTTGACGAGCGCTTCCTCGTTCAGCGCATTGCGTTCGAGAACCGCATCGAGACCACCGGCGATCTGCCGCACATCCGCCATGACCAGGCTGCGCGCACCACCCTGTGGGATCACGCTATCGGGGATCATGCCGTCGACGCGGCTTTCGATCACGATCGGCTGGACGAAAAGCCAGGCAGCCAGAACAACAAGGGCGGGCACGGCAACGAAGAGAGCAACCGTCTGGCCGTAGTAGCCGGGAAGCGAATGTAGCCGGACACCACTTGCCGTTGATGTGGCCAGCGCACGGCGCCTGCCGAGGACATAGCCGATTGCCGCCAGCACGAGGACGACAAGGATAATGCTACCAACGTTCATCTAGCCGAGATCCTCGATCGAAGGAGCACTGGCGGCGCATTCATTGCGCCGCCAGAAGGCGCTGATCAGTTCAGCGGACCCATCGGGGTGCGGTTCTTAACCGCTTCTTGGGTCTTGGCAAGCTCCGGATCGGAGACGAGACCGTACTGTGCCAGCGGACCGTTCGGGCCGGCCATGTCGTCCGACACGAAGAACTCGACATATTCCTGAAGGCCGGGAATGACATCGAGGTGGGCATTCTTCACATAGAAGAACAGCGGACGCGATACCGGATACTCGCCGGAAGCGATGGTCTCGACCGACGGCTCGATACCGCTCATGGTCGCGACGCGAAGCTTATCGGTGTTGTTCTGGTAGAAGGACAGGCCGAACACGCCGATACCGTTCTTGTTGGCATCGATGCGCGACAGGGTCTCGGTGTAGTCGCCGTCGATATCGACGGAGACACCGTCGGTGCGGAGCTGCATGCAAGCCTTGGCCGCATCTTCAGCACCGGCAGCCTTGTGGGCTTCCTCGGCACCGTTTTCCTTGCAGCCGTCGACGATAACCTTCTCATCGAAGACTTCGCGGGTACCGTGCTTGGTGCCCGGGATGAAGGCGAGGATCGGCTGTGCCGGCAGGTCGGCGCGAATCTCGTTCCAGTTCTTGTAGGGATTGTCGACCAGCTGGCCGTCCTTCAGGACCTTGGCAGCAAGGGCATTGTGCCAGTCGGCCGGGGTAAAGGCATATTCCGCCCCGTTGATGTCGGAAGCAAAGACGATACCGTCGTAGCCGATGCGGACTTCCTGGATTTCGGTCACGCCGTTCTGGGCGCACAGGTCGATGTCCGACTGCTTGATGCGCGAAGAGGAGTTCGCGATGTCGATGGTGTTCTCGCCAACGCCTTCGCAGAGCTTCTTGCGGCCGGCGCCGGAGCCACCGGATTCGACGACGGGGGTCGGATGGTCGAAGTTTTCGCCGAAGGCTTCGGCAACGATCGAGGCATAGGGCAGGACGGTCGAGGAGCCGGCGATCTGGATCTGATCGCGTGCAGCAGCAGCGCCCGTGGTAGCCAGCATGAGTGCGACGACCGCGCAGCTTCCAAGGTACTTCTTCATGGAAATTCTCCCTAAGAATTCGGATTGACGCTTCGGCGTCGGCTTCCCTCTATAGGTGCCCCATTACAGTTTTGTGACAGTTATATAGCAGTTCGGTCCGGGACTCTGCACCTGCTCCTCCGCGCCCCCGGGCCAAGCGCCGAAGGCAACCTGCATGGGTCTAGGGCCCACCGCCGCAGCGGAAGGCTCCTCTGTCGCGGACCGTGGAACTTCGGGAGGGCTTGGGAATTTTCTTCACGGAAAAACGGAAGGAACAGACATGGCACAGGACGACGAGTCTCCCGCAGTACGCTCGGTCAAGAAGGAGCGCGCCCGGCAGCGTATGAGCGAAGGAAAGAGCGAGCTTGACGAAGGGCTGGAGGATACCTTCCCCGCCTCCGATCCGGTCGCAGTCACCGAAACGACAGTTGCCGGCCGTGGCGGGATTGCAAGGAAGGCACCAGGTAACAGGCTGTCGGCGCGTTCCGATGCTTTGAACGACCAGTTCCCGCTCGTGGAAGAAGCCTTGCAGGCCACGCGCGAAAAGGCGGATGAAGAGGACACGCAGGTTTATCCTGGGGAACTCCATGCACTGAAGGCGGAAGTTGCACGGCTGCGGGAAACGGTGACGACACTGGCTTCCGGCACGACGCGCGTCGCCAAGGCGCGCGCACAGGATGCTCTGGATGACGTCGAGCTTCGCATCCGGGAGCGCCCGTGGAAGGCAGTCGGCATTGCCGCCATCCTCGGATTCTTCTTCGGCCTGCGGAGGTAGTCCGGCGCTAACTGCTGCCGGCGGTCACGGGACCACCGGCAGTTCCCGCTTGTGGGCAGAGACCTGGTGGCTGGTGAGGATCTTCCCCAGCGATTCGTCCGAGATCGACTTGCCCTCAAGAAAGTCGTCGATCTCCTCATAGGTGACGCCATAGACCGCCTCGTCCGGCTTCAATGGCGCATCTGATTCGAGATCGGCGGTCGGTACCTTCTCGACGAGATCGTCGGGAGCGCCGAGATGCCGCGCGACAGCGCGAACGCGCCGCTTGTTGAGGCCCGCGAGCGGGAGGATGTCGGCGGCGCCATCACCGAACTTCGTGTAGAACCCCATGAGTGCCTCGGCAGCATGATCCGTGCCGATGACGATGCCGCGTGAGGCGCCGGCGAGCGCGTATTGCGCGATCATTCGCTGGCGGGCCTTGATATTGCCGAGATGGAAGTGAAAGCGCTCCCCTTCCAGCAGATCTGCTGCGTCGCGCATGACCTCCTCCATCATCGCGTCGGTCGCCGGCCGGATGTCGATCGATCCCACGCGGTCGGGGCCAATGACCTCCAGACACTTCCGGGCATCCGCTTCATCCGCCTGGTTCCCGTAAGGGAGGCGGACAGCAATAAACTCGGCTTCCGATCCACCCTTTCGCAGCCGCTCGACCGCCCGTTGAGCAAGCAAGCCCGCAGCAAGGGAATCGACGCCTCCGCTGATCCCCAATACGAGCGTGCGGAGCGCATTTTGCTTCAGATAATCCGCGAGAAAGGCAATGCGGCGTTCAGCTTCGGCCGCAGCGTCGAAATCCCTGGAGACCCCCAGTGTCTTTGCAATCTGAGCCTGCCGCTCAAGAAGGTCCTGATGCCCGATCTCCTGTCGCCTCTCCACGCTGGTCTCCTTTCATCATCCGTCTCGTGACGCGTGCCGCCATGGCGCACTCCATGACAGGAAACAACAGGCGGCGGGAGAGATATGTTCCCGTAGGCCAGAGAGGCGTCAGGAGGACGGCCGCAGTTCCATGCTGGAGACCGATCCTTCGGGCTCTTCCCAGAAACGAACGAAGGCCCAGTCGGTGACCATGGCGCCGAGCCACATCCCGATCAGCGTCGTCCATGCGGTGACGGCCAGTATCGACCCGCCGGTGACGCCGGCACCAACCGCGCAGCCCCCGGCCAGCATCGCGCCGAACCCCATGAGAACCGCACCGATGATGTAGCGTGGCATTGTGTGGCCGCTGTCGAAACCCTGAATCTTCAGTTCTCCCGTCAGGAAGGCTGCCGTGAACGAGCCGAGGAACACGCCGGGCATGATGCCGATCCCGAAGTCGAGGGCCTTGTCATAAGGTGCGACGGTCAGCATCAGGAGCTCGGCCGAGGGTCCGGAGAAGGTGAGCGATTCGACGGAGACGATGTCAAACGATGCCTGGGAAACTGCATAGGTGAAGATCCAGCCAGCCGGGATGGCGAGCCCGGCGCCGACCGCAGCGATCAGGACGCGCCGGCTCACCTTGCTGTAGAGAGCCACGGCCAGGCCCGCACCGAGCCAGGCGAGCCCAATCACGAGGCCGAGTCTATTGCCGCCCCCGAGCAGGGAAAGGATTTCGCGATTGGAGCCGCCCTCGACCAACCACCACCCCGAGATTTCCGCCCGCAGCGGCGCCAGCAGCCCGTTATAGGCCGATTGTGCCGCCACGGCGAAGACCAGCCCCGCCAGCAGCGCGCGCAGGTTGCCGGTCGCCGACAGCACCAGAAGCCGCGTGGCGCAACCACGCGCGCAGATCATGCCGATCCCGAACAGGATGCCGCCGATCGCCGCTCCCGACATGCTGCCCGTCGCGGCGATCATCCGCGATTGGGAGACATCCAGCCATCCGGCCATGATCGCCACCTGGACGCCGGCAAGAGCCACCGAGAAGGCGAATAGCCAGACGGCAAGCTTGTTACCCGGCTCGCGGCGACGAAACTCGGTGACGGCCGAGCGCAGGCAGAAACGGCTTTGCTGCGCGAAAGCGCCGAACAGGAAGCCCACCGAGATTCCTCCCAGGAGCAAAAGATCCGACGTGCCTATCCGGTCTATCAGCGTCTCTATCACTATCCAGTTCTCCAATTTCGCGGCCCAAGGGAATCGACCGGTCAGGGAAGGATAGGGTTATTTGAATGTATTTGCTTAATCTGGATCAAACCCCGCCGGCTTTTTCTACGCTCTGGGGTGATGGGACGGTCTTCCGCGGCTGTGAACCTCAGAATCAAAAACGCCAGCTCGCAGTCGGAGCTGGCGTTCAGAGATAGGGATTGCCTTGCGGACTACCTGTCGAAAATCTCGGAATGGCGGGATTCGAACCCACGACCCCTTGACCCCCAGTCAAGTGCGCTACCTGGCTGCGCTACATTCCGTCACGCTCTTTCGAGCAGGATTTCCCTAGTCATTCGGCAGGACGGGCGCAAGCGAAAAATCGCAGCCTGCTCATCGCTCAGTAGACGCCGATGTCAAGCAAGGAGCTGTTGAGCCGTGTCGAGCTCGCGGCCGATCGAATAGTCGCGGCCGTAGGACTCGCGGAAATTGCGGTCGCGTTCGTGGACGAGATCTCTCTTGGCCAGTACGTGATAGAAGCCGTCCGCATAGGTCCCCGTGGCCTGCTGGTTATCGTACGACAGCACTTCCCTAAGAATCTTCCAGATCATGTCTTCCCTCCGTCTCAGTCGCCACAACGGCGCATCGACCCCACCAGTTCCCAGCCTAGGAAGACTTTGTTTACGAAGATTTACATCGGCGGCGGGGCAGGATGCCCGGCCGCCGATTTTCAGGCCTTTCTTGGCCATTTTACCGCGTCGTCAATAGGGCGAGCGGCACTGCCGGCGCGGGCCGTTGTAGGGCTGGAAGGTGTTGTCATAGGCCCTGTAGGAGCGGTAACGCGCGTGGCACCACTGCACATGCGCATTGCCACCGCGGTAGTAGCGCGGCTGCTGGGCCGCCAGTGCGCCGCCGATAATGGCCCCTGCCGCAAGGCCACCTATGATTGCGCCGGCATTGCCGCGACGGTGACGGTAGTGCCTGTGGCCGTAGTAGCGAGGACCATAGTACCGATCTCCCCGCCAGTGTCTGTACCGGTGACCGCGATGCCTGACCTGCTGAACGTCCTTGGCTACCTCAACCTTGACGGTGGGGGCCGAGGGAAATGCCTGCGCAGGCGTGATGCCGGACACGGCCGTGACCAGCGAAACGAAAATGACTGCGAGCTTTTTCATGTTTCCTCACCTCTTTTCTTGTCCCTTCCAGAGGAAATGGTCCGGCAAAGTGCCTGAACCAGAGGTGAACGAACATATTTTCGTGCTTCGGAAGCGAAGACGCGCCGGAGGACTGGGACCTTCAGCGCACCTGGTCGAGCAGGCGCTTGCACTCCAGCAGGTCGAAAAGCGCCTCCTGCAACAGCGCCCGGTCTTCCTTGGCGATGCTAGCCTTGCCGATCGCAACCTCGGGCATGTCGCCCTCACCGGCCGCTCCGAAGCCGAAGAAGCGGCCGCTCGGCTTGGCCTTTGGTCGGCCGACAAGCTGATCCTCCTCCGAATTGCTGACTTTGGGCTCGACATGCTTGTCGTTGCTGGCGGCCACGATCGCATCCATTGCCGCAAGATCACCGGAGGCGATGGCGGAAACGAACTTGTTGCCATTGGTCCTCAGGAGCTTCTGGACGCCCTTGATGGTATAGCCGTGATCATAGAGCAGATGGCGGATACCCTTCAGCAGGTCGACATCTTCCGGCCGGTAATAGCGACGCCCGCCTCCTCTCTTCATCGGCTTGATCTGCGGGAAGCGCGTCTCCCAGAACCTCAGCACATGCTGTGGCAGGTCGAGATCCTCGGCAACCTCGCTGATGGTGCGGAAAGCGTCCGGGCTTTTGTCCACGTCAATCTCCCACAAGCGAGCATGATGCCCGCGCAGAACCCGCGACGTGTCATCGAATGACCAAGTCACGAATCGTCGACATTTCAGCCCTCTATAGGGCGGAATTCAAGCAGGCGTGGAGGATTTGAACAGCTGAATTGCTCAGGCGGCCGGCACTGGCGGCTTCTGCTTCAGCTTTCGCATGTTATGGGCGCGCAGGATACGCTGCTTGAGGACATTGGAGGCCTTGAAGGTCATCACCCGGCGCGGAGAGATCGGAACTTCCTCGCCCGTCTTCGGATTGCGGCCGATCCGCTCGTTCTTCGACCGGATCTGGAAGGTAGCGAAGGAGGAGAGCTTCACCGTCTCGCCGCGGACGATGGCATTGCAGATCTCGTCGATGATGGTTTCCACCAGTTCGGCGGACTCGGTTCGCGAAAGACCCACCTTGCGGAAAACCGATTCCGCCAGATCCGCCCGTGTCACTGTTTTTCCGGCCATGATCCCCGCCCAGTCCACTGTCGTCTGAAAGCCGTGCGAGAGTATTTTGCTTAGGCCGCAGGGTCAAGCACTACTGTAAAATCAGCAGCTTCGGCAAATGTCCTGAAAGGAGACAGGGCCGTTGGAGGCTACCAGCGAACGAGAACGGCGCCCCAGGTGAAGCCGCCGCCCATGGCTTCCAGCATGACCAGATCGCCCTGCTTGATGCGGCCGTCATCGAGCGCGACGGAGAGCGCCAGCGGTATGGACGCGGCCGACGTGTTGCCATGCAGATCGACAGTCACCACGACCTTCTCGGAGGGAATTCCGAGCTTCTTCGCGGAGCCGTCGATGATGCGCCGGTTTGCCTGATGCGGCACAAGCCAGTCCAGGTCTTCGGCAGTGGTCCCCGTCGCCTCGAAGGCCGCCTCGATGACGTCGGTGATCATGCCGACCGCATGCTTGAAGACCTCGCGGCCCTCCATGCGAAGATGCCCGACCGTGCCCGTCGTCGAAGGGCCGCCATCCACGTAGAGCTTCTCCTTGTGGGTGCCGTCGGATCGCAGGTGGGACGTCAGCACCCCCCGGTCGGCTATTGTGCCCTCGCCTTCCGCCGCCTCGAGAACCAGCGCGCCGGCGCCGTCACCGAAGAGAACGCAGGTGGTGCGGTCCTTCCAGTCAAGAATTCGGGAGAAGGTTTCGGCACCGATCACGAGCACGCGCTTCGCCATGCCGCCCCGGATGTACATGTCTGCCGTCGCCATGGCGTAGACGAAGCCTGAACAGACGGCCTGCATGTCGAAGGCGAAGCCGTGCGTCATGCCCAGGCGGTTCTGGATATTCACGGCCGTCGCCGGGAACGTGTTGTCGGGCGTCGACGTGGCGACGATGATCAGGTCGATATCGGCTGGTGCCAGGGCGGCCTTGTCGAGAGCAGCACGCGCAGCCGCCTCGCCCAGCGACGCCGTCGTCTCCCCTTCTCCTGCGATGTAGCGCTGGCGAATACCCGTCCGCTGGACGATCCATTCATCGGATGTCTCGACGACACCTTCCAGTTCACGATTTGCCACCGCGCGCTTGGGCAGTGCGGCACCATAGCCGCGAACCACTGAACGGATCATGCTGTTGTCATCCTGTCGTCAGGCAGCCTCGGGACCAGCCGGCGGCTGGTGGCGGGCGTGATAAATTCTCAAATCCTCGGCGATCTTCTCGGTCAGCCGGTTGCGGGCCATGTCGTAGCCGACGTCGATGGCCGCCGCGAACCCTTCGGGGTCGGTGCTGCCATGGCTCTTGATGACGATGCCGTTGAGGCCCAGGAACACGCCGCCATTGACCTTGCGAGGATCCATCTTCTCACGCAGCAGGTCGAATGCGCCCTTCGCCAACAGGTATCCCATCTTGGCGAGGAACGTCCGGGACATCGCGTCGCGAAGCAGCTGCGATATCTGACGGGCCGTTCCTTCGGCTGTCTTCAGGGCGATGTTGCCGGTAAAGCCCTCTGTCACGACGACATCCACCGTTCCCTTACCGATATCGTCTCCCTCGACGAAACCGTGATAGGCGATGGTGGGAAGGTTCGCCTCGCGGATCAGCCGGCCCGCTTCCTTGACTTCCTCGAGACCCTTGACTTCCTCGACGCCGACATTGAGGAGGCCGACAGTCGGTCGATCCGTTTCAAAAAGCGCGCGCGCCATCGCGCCGCCCATCAGCGCGAAATCCATCAACTGCTGGGCATCCGCGCCGATCGTCGCGCCGATATCGAGGACGATGCTCTCACCCTTCAGGGTCGGCCAGATGCCGGCGATCGCCGGGCGCTCGACATGCGCCATGGTCCGGAGACAGAACTTTGCCATCGCCATCAGCGCACCGGTATTGCCGGCGGAGACGGCAACGTCCGCCTCGTCACGCTTTACCGCCTCAATGGCCCGCCACATGGTCGAGACATAGCGGCCGCGGCGCAGGGCCTGGCTCGGCTTCTCGTCCATGCCGACCGCGAGTTCGCACTCGTGGAAGACCGAGCGTTCGCGCAGCTTGGGGTATTTCTGGAGATGGGGCTCGCAATCCTCCTTGAGCCCGAAGAGGACGAACGTGACGTCGGGATGCCGCTCCAATGCCTTGGCTGCACCGGCGATGACGACTTCGGGGCCGAAATCGCCTCCCATAACATCAAGAGATATTCTGATCACTCTTCGCTGATCCCTTTGCTCGCCATCCGGCGAAAATCGAGGCCAAAATAATTGTTCTGGCGGTGCTTACAACCCAATCGAGGCGATTTCCATCCTAGTCCTGCTTTTTCCAGTCCTTGAGGACGGCGAAGGGGGATGGCTTGCGTTCATCCGTCGACGCGTCGCTTTCGATATGCGCGCTGAACTCGACACTGGCCTTGCGGGGATAGGGATCGATGGCCAATGCTACCACTTCGGCAACAACTTCACCGGCATCGATCGTGTCGCCGGTGAAGGTCTCGGGCAGGTCGGGCCCCTCGGGGTCAAGCACCATCTCGGTCGTGTCGCTGAGCACGAGGCGGGCAAGCTTCGACCCTTCCGGCACGAAAACCTGCTCGAAGGCCTCGTCGATCTGCGAAACCACCGGCTCAAGCGTAACGACGCAGGCTTGCTCGATCGCCGCCTCGACGCGCCCCTTGATGCGGACGCCATCCTTCTTCCAGCGCGCGATCTGCAAATCCGCCTTCAGCGACTTCACATCCCGCACGTTCCAGAGCTTTGCCAGTCCCGCAAGTTCGCGAGGCGCCGCCTCGACGTGAACGGACACCGCATTGGCGGATATGTGGCCGACCCGTACGGGATAGGAGAAGGGAGGCCTTTCGCCTCGACCGTGTTCTTGCGTCATGACGTCCTCACTTGCCCGGCGGCGACAGCACTGCCCCACCGCGGGCGATCTCTTCTTCCGAAACGGCGACAAGCGCCTTCTCTGCAGCGATCATCCAGCCCGCCAGACCATCCATCGGCGGATGCTCGGCAGACTGCGGATGGATGTTTCTCGCCAGTGCCGCGGCCAGTGCATCTCGATCGGTGGCGTCCAGGGCTGCAGCGTAGCTTTCCAGCCGCCCGTAGAACATGCCGGCGAGCTTCTTCATCCTCTTCGGAACGCCCGGGTCGCCAATGCCCAGTTCCCGGATCGAATGATCGAGGTCCTGAAAGAAGGCGTCGATGATCTCCTGTGCCAGTTCCTGCCCGCTCACCGCAGAACTGGCAGTGCGGCGGAAAAACAGGATCATCGCGATCGACAGCATCTCGAATCGGCCCATGACCGTGTCCGGCACGCCGAGGTCCGTGTAGAAGAAGGGATCGCGTGCAGTCGATGTCAAGGAGGCGTACTGGCGATCGACGATCGGCTGGTTTTGTTTTTTCTTGCGGAACAGGCCGAAGATCATGAGAACTCTCGTGTTTGGTCTCCATCTGTTGCATGGAAACGAAAGCTGGTTTACCGAAGCATGCACGAATTGCAACGCCGTTACGCATGTCGTCCGCAGCGGTCACTTCCGCATCAGGCCGGAACCTGGTCTCGAGCCATGTCCCCGGAATAGCCACAATGATATGGCCAGCAGACGACGGCGAAGGCCGCAAGGCGAAGTTCGGGGAAGTCTCTCAAGGCGGGTGTTAAGGTCTGAAATGAAGTTGTTGAGCAGAACCGCAATGGCGGCCATCATCGCATCGACCGCAGTCACCGGCTGCACGTCCATGGATATCGGCCAGACGATGTACAATGGCTATGTCATCGACCAGGAGTCGCTGGCACTCATTCCGGTCGGATCGAGCCGCGAGCAGGTTCTGCTGACAATGGGCACGCCTTCCACCACCGCCACCTTCGACAGCGAAGTCTTCTACTACATCTCGCAGAAGCGGGAGCGGCCGGTGGCATTCATGAAGCCGCGCCTCGTGGAGCAGACCGTGCTCGCCATCTACTTCGACAAGGACGGCGTCGTCGCCAACAAGGCGAACTACACGCTGCAGGACGGCAAGGTGTTCGACACGATCTCACGCACGACGCCGACAGGCGGCCGCGACCTGACATTCCTGCAGCAGCTGCTTTCCGGCGCCGGCGGGGCCGGGAACGCGAACGCGGCGCGAAGCCTCTTCCAGAACCTCGGCCGGTGACCACCGCGCCATAGAATCAAAGAAACGAAAGGGCCCGCGGAGCGATCCGCGGGCCCTTTCGTCGTTCAAGGTCGGCCCATCAGCCGGCGAGGACCGCCAGAAGCAGCAGCGCCACGATGTTGGTGATCTTGATCGCCGGGTTCACGGCAGGACCCGCGGTGTCCTTGTAGGGGTCGCCGACGGTGTCACCCGTAACGGAGGCCTTGTGCGCTTCCGAGCCCTTCATATGGCGCGTACCGTCCTTGTCGACATAGCCGTCCTCGAAGCTCTTCTTCGCATTGTCCCAGGCGCCGCCGCCGGAGGTCATGGAGATCGCCACGAAGAGGCCGTTGACGATGACGCCCAGCAGCGAGGCACCGAGTGCGGCGAACGCCGAGGCCTTCGAGCCGGAGATCAGCAGCACGCCAAAATAGACGACGATCGGCGCCAGAACCGGCAGCAGCGACGGGATGATCATCTCCCGGATCGCCGCCTTCGTGAGGATATCCACCGCCCGGCCGTAATCCGGCTTCACCGTTCCCTGCATGATGCCTGCATTATCGCGGAACTGCTTGCGCACTTCCTCGACGATGGAGCCGGCAGCCCGGCCAACCGCGGTCATGGCGATACCGCCGAACAGGTAGGGGATGAGACCCCCGAAGATCAGCCCAGCCACCACATAGGGGTTGGACAGGCTGAACGAAATGTCGCCCATATCTGCGAAATACGGGTAGCGATCGCCATTGGCCGCGAAGTAGGCAAGGTCGTTCGAATAGGCGGCAAAGAGCACCAGCGCACCGAGGCCGGCCGAGCCGATTGCGTAACCCTTGGTGACGGCCTTGGTGGTGTTGCCGACTGCATCAAGCGCATCCGTCGACTTGCGCACGTCGGACGGCAGGCCGGACATTTCCGCGATACCACCGGCATTGTCCGTGACGGGGCCGAAGGCGTCGAGTGCGACAATCATGCCGGCGAGGCCGAGCATGGCGGTGACCGCGATGCCGGTACCGAACAGGCCACCGAGCTGGTAGGTCGAGATGATGCCGGCGACGATAACGATTGCCGGCAGTGCCGTCGATTCCAGGGAGACGGCGAGGCCCTGGATGACGTTGGTGCCGTGGCCGGTGACCGAGGCCTGGGCGATGGAATTGACCGGCCGCTTGTTGGTACCGGTGTAGTATTCGGTGATGACCACGATCAGGGCCGTGACGACCAAGCCAAGGATGCCGCAGAGGAAGAGATTGGTGCCGGTGATATCCATGCCGGCGACCGTGCCGATCGAGCCCCAGCCGATCGTGAACGAAGTCGCTGCTCCCAGTCCGATGATCGACAGCAGACCGGTGACGATCAAGCCCTTGTAGAGGGCGCCCATGATCGACCCGTTCGTGCCGAGCTTGACGAAGAATGTGCCGATGATCGACGTGACGATGCAGGCGGCGCAGATGGCGAGCGGATAGACCATCGCGCTTCCGAGCACCGGCGCACCGGCGAAGAAGATCGCGGCGAGCACCATGGTGGCGACGACGGAGACGGCATAGGTCTCGAAGAGGTCGGCGGCCATGCCGGCGCAGTCGCCGACATTGTCGCCGACGTTGTCGGCGATCGTTGCCGGGTTGCGCGGATCGTCCTCGGGAATGCCGGCTTCCACCTTGCCAACCAAGTCGCCGCCGACATCTGCACCCTTGGTGAAGATGCCGCCGCCGAGACGGGCGAAGATCGAGATGAGCGAGGCACCAAAGCCGAGCGCCACCAGCGCGTCGATGACTTCGCGCGAGCCGCTTTCATGGCCGAGCGCCGAGACCAGTATCCAGTAGTAGATGGATACGCCGAGAAGCGCGAGACCGGCCACCAGCATTCCGGTGATGGCCCCGGATTTGAAGGCGATGTCGAGGCCTGCCGACAGGCTCTGCGAAGCAGCCTGGGCGGTGCGGACATTGGCGCGGACGGAGACGTGCATGCCGATGAAGCCGGCCGCCCCGGAGAGCACTGCGCCGATGACGAAGCCGATGGCGGCCGTTCCGGAGAGGAGCAGCCATGTAAGCACGGTGACGACCGCGCCGACGATGGCGATGGTCATGTATTGCCGAGTGAGATAGGCCTGCGCCCCTTCCCGGATATAGCCTGCTATTTCCTGCATGCGGGCATTGCCCTGATCAGCGGCCAGCACGCTCTGCGTTGCCCAGACGGCATACGCGACGGACAGCAGGCCGCACAGGATCACACCGAAAATTACGGTCATTCGCTTCTTCCTCTCCCTTTTGCCGACGAGTCCCCTCGCAGCATGAACCGGCAACCACCTCCCCTCCCAAGGAAACCAAGGGTTGCCATGCGGGAGGGAGATTGCGGCGGAGATGAGGTTGCGTCAAGCCCTAGAAAAGCAAGAGGCTTACGCCGCTTTTGTCGCGGCAGTCCGGCGCATCAGGAGGAAGATGAGCACGAGGCAGAGGATGGTGACGGGCCAGATGACGAGGTTCATCGCCTCCCAGCCCCAGGCGGTGAAGACCTTGCCCGACGAGAAGGAGGAGAGCGCCACGGTGCCGAAGAGGATGATGTCGTGGAAGCCCTGGACCTTGTCTGCCTCATGCGGACGGTAGCTGGAGGCGACGATGGCAGTGGAGCCGATGAAGCCGAAATTCCAGCCGATGCCGAGCAGCACCAGGGCGCCCCAGAAGTTCCAGAGCTCGATGCCCATATGGGCAACGACGGCGCAGGCCATGAGGATGACGAGGCCGGCTGCGACCACCTTCTCGGTTCCGAAGCGGGTGATCAGCATGCCGGTGAAGAAGCTCGGCGCGAACATGGCGAGCACGTGCCACTGGATGCCGAGCGTCGCGAGCTCGGTGGAGAAGCCGCAGCCGATCACCATGGCAAGCGGCGCGCCGGTCATCATGAAGGTCATCAGCGCATAGGAGCCGATGCCGCAGACCATGCCGGTGATGAAGCGTTGCGTCAGCACGATCTCCCGGAGCGGGCGCACCGGCGCATCCTCCGCGGTCCTCACCCCCGCCTCCGGCAACCTCAGCGCCGCAAGGATCAGAATGGCGACGAGGCTGAGCGGGATGAGCGCCACGAAGGCGCCGGCAAAGCCGACGGGCTCGAAGAGGTCCTTGAACCAGATCGCCAGCTGCGGCCCGAGAATGGCGGAGACGATGCCGGCGGCGAGGATCCAGGAGATCGCCTTCGGCTTGTAGAAGCTCGGTGAGACATCGGCGGCGGCGAAACGGATCTTCTGGGTGAAGCCGCCTGAGATGCCGATCATCATCAGGCCGATGGCGAAGAGCCAGAAATCGCTGCGGAAGAGAGCGACGGCCGCGACCCCTGCCCCGACGGCGCCCATCAGCGCCCCCAGCATGAAGCCCGCCTGTCGCCCAAGGAACCGCGACGCAATCGCGACGGCGACGGCGCCCAAGGCCACACCGACATTGAAGCCGGTCAATGGAGCTGTGGCCAGCGACTTGTCCTCGCCCAGCATCTGATAGGTGGCAAGACCGCCGAGGGCGAAGGTGAGCGGCGGCGCGGCGCCGAGCAGCGCCTGAACTGTCGACAGCAGGAAGACGTTGCGTTTGGCGGCCTTGAGCTGTCCCTGAAGTCCCTCCACGCTGCCGTCCATCTCCGCCGTCTTTCCTGTTGTGCTATTTTGCCGCCTGGCCGCGAACCTGCTTGGCGATCCGGTCAAGTACCGCGTTGACGATCTTCGGCTCCTCGCCCTCGAAGAAGGCCTGGGCGATCTCGACGTATTCGGTGACGATCACCGGGATCGGCACATCCTTGCGCTCGAGGATCTCAAAAGTACCGGCGCGCAGGATGGCGCGGAGCGTGGAATCCAGCCGCGACAGCGGCCAGTCGTTCTGCAGGGCCGAGCGCACAACCGGGTCGATCTTCACCTGATCGCGCACGACGCCGGAGACGATCGAGCGGAACCAGGAGGCGTCCGCCTTCAGGTAGGTGTCGCCGTCGAGTTCCTGGCCGAGGCGATGGGCCTCGTATTCGGCGACCACCTCCAGCACGCCGGCGCCGCCGACGTCCATCTGGTAGAGCGCCTGCACGGCGGCGAGGCGCGCGGCACCCCGCTGGTTCGCGGGCTTCACCGCCGGTTTTTCGTCGTTCGTCATCGGATCAACCATTCAGCTTTTCGCGCAGCGCGATCATCGCTAGCGCCGCACGTGCGGCAAAGCCGCCCTTGTCCTTGTCGGAGCGACGCACCCGCGCCCAGGCCTGCTCCTCGTTCTCGACCGTCATTATGCCGTTGCCGATCGCCAGCGATTCCGAGACGGCAAGATCCATCAGGGCGCGGGAGGATTCGTTGGCCACGATATCGAAATGGTATGTCTCGCCGCGAATAACCATGCCGAGCGCGACGAAGCCGTCGTAATGGGTGCCGTCGTTCTCAGCCGCGTCGAGCGCCATGGCGATCGCCGGCGGGATTTCGAGCGCACCGGGAACGGTGACCACATCCCAGGTGGCGCCGGCATCCTTCAGCGCCGAGGTCGCCCCGTCGAGCAGCGCGTCGGACATATCGTCATAGAAACGGGCCTCGACGATCAGGAGATGGGGCTTGGACGTGTCGGACATCAGGCAACCTTGGCGGAAAGGGCGTGCAAATCGGAATGGCGCGGGTCAAACCACGGCGGTGGCAGGAAGGCAAGCACTTTTCCCGCATGGCTGCTCCCCGGATGCCGCAGCGCCTGGGCCAGGATGAAGACCGGCACTTCTTCGCGCCGGCATCCGCGAAGCTTTGAGCGCTATCCCCGCAGGATCTTCTCCATCGCCTTGCCCTTGGCGAGCTCATCGACCAGCTTGTCGAGATAGCGTATCTCGCGCATGGTCGGCTCTTCGATATCCTCGACGCGGACGCCGCAGACGACGCCCTTGATCAAGCTGCGCGACGGGTTCATCGCGGCGCCCTGGCGAAGAAATTCTCGAAAGAGGTACTTGCCTCCAGTTCCGCTTTCAGGCTGTCGCGGTCATGGCCGGTCAGCCAGCAGATGATCTCGTCGACCTCGGCTCCAGTCCGCCCCTTCTTCTCCGCCTTGGCCACGTAAAGCGGATAGACGCTCGCGACGCTGACGCCATAGACCCTGTGTCCGCTCATGCTGCCCTCCAGGAAGAGTGGTCTTTCAACGCATACACGCCTGAAGTCGCGAAATTAGTCGAAACGGACGTCCATGTCCTCGGGTCAAGCCGAGGATGACGACGGGCGGGCGGTAAAGGACGTTCCTCGCCCCTCACTCTGAGACCACAGGGAAAGCCGGCCCTCCAGGAATGCTGCCTGAAAGCAGCCCTTTATCCGGCCATCGCAGCCCGGCGCTCGGCCATGACGGCGCGGTAGTTCGAGAATAATATGATGCCGCCGCCGAGGAAGACCCAGAGGTCGATGGCTTCGGCATAGGCGTAGTAGCCGACGACGGCGGCCATGGGCACACGCAGGAAATCGATCGGCATGACGACGGAGGCGTCGAGGCGCTTCAGGGCCTGGGCCTGGCAGTAGTGGGCGGCGAGCGCACCGATGCCGGCAACCAGCATCCACGGGATGTCGGTGAAGCTGACGGGACGCCAATCGGTGAGCGAGACGAGGAAGCCGAGCGGCAGCTGGATCAGGATCATCCAGACGACGATGGCGCCGGGCGAGACCTCGCGCGTCAGTTGCTTCACGAGGATAAGCGACAGGCCATAACCGGCGGCGGCGATCAGCACCAGCCCGGCTGCGGGATCCACCATGCCGAGGCCGGGGCGGACGATGACGAGGACGCCGATGAAGCCGCCGATGGTGGCGAGGATGCGCGGCGTCGTCAGCCTTTCCTTCAGGAACAGGAAGGCGAAGAAGGCGACCCAGATCGGCATGGTGAATTCGAGCGCGAAGACCGAGGCGAGCGGCAGCAGCACGATGCCGATCGTCCAGAGATACTGGGCGAAGAAGTGCACCACATTGCGCAGGACATGCAGCCGGACCATCTTCAGCCCGCGCAATTCCGGCAGCAGCGCCCGCCCGAGCGCGAGGATGACGAAGAGGCCGACGAGGGCGCGGAAGAAGAGCACCTGCTGGATGGAAAGGGTTGCCGCCAGTTCGCGGGAGCCAACCGACATGCCGATGAAGGAGGCCATGCTGAGCCCCATCCAGGCGAGCCCCTGCGCGAAGTCGGTGGAGCGCGTGCCTTGCGCCGGGGTGAGGTTCGTAGACATGCTGTTCCTTCTTACTCTGATGGAAACGCGGGCCTTCCTGGCCCGCGTCATGCCAGGCTGGCGCGGCTCAAGCGGCCGACGGGCCCGGGTCGTCAAAACCGTCCGACATCACTGGGACGGGGCGGCGCACGTCCTTCATGCCGCCGGACACCACGCGAAGCAACGGCTTGTGCTGCGTGGAGGCGGGCTCGCTCTTTGCAGCCATGCGCTCTCGCCGTGCCGCTTCGGGCTGGTATTCCACCTTCTCGAGTACGATCCGTTCCGCGCGTCCGTCGGTATTGTCCACAACCGCCTCCTGGCCCTCGGAAAGACCTAGCAGCGCCAGGCCTCTCGGCGTGGTGATCGGCAGGAACATGCCGACCGGCGCCTCGACCTGTCCGGTCGAGAGAACCCGAGTATCGGTCGCACCGCCATCGACTCGGAAGGTGACGCGGCTGTTGACGCTCGCCACCCCTTCCGGCAGGTCCTGGCGGAAAACAACGATCGCAGCACCGAGCTTGCGGCGGATATGCGGGACGAGCAGGTCCGTCCTGACCCGCGGGTTGTCGGAGATGGCTTCCAGTATGGTGAAATCCTTCGTGGTGAGGATGATGTTGTCCTTGGACATATCGCAGTTCTCCTTTGCTCCGGGGGGAGCGCGCACATTTGATCATGAACGGGAGATCCCCTGCCCGCGCGAAACGCGGTGCAGGGGCAACTATCCTGCGATGAGGCAGCCTCCGTAGAGCGAGAGGCGGCAAGGCGGCAGAACGCGGATCATGACGCCGGCCGCAGCTCCGCTGGGGCGGCAGAGGCGGCCTGGCTTTCCGCCGGCGCCTGCACAGTCTCTACGGTGAGGCGGTGGACGCGGCCGTCTCGCGCCGTCCAGTCGATCGACTGGCCCGCCGATAGCCCGATCAGGGCCGCACCGATAGGGGTGAGGATGGAAATCTTGCCGGCTGCGATATCCGCTTCGCCCGGAAAGACGAGCGTGACGGTGCGGTCCTCGCCAAGATCGCTGGTGAAGCGCAAGGTCGAGCCCATGCGCACGACATCTGCGCCGATCTTCCCGTCCTGCACGACGCGTGCGCGGTCCAGTTCGGCCAGAAGCTCTTCGGAGACGTCGGGATTGCGATCGGCATGCGCCTCGGCGAGACGCGACAGCCGCTCGTGATCCGACTGGGTGACATTGATGGCCGGCTTGCGGCGTGTGTTCTTGTTGGGAGCCATTGCTGGATCCTCGCTGACTTGTACGCAGGCGAGATTGCGCTGCGGTGACTGTTGATGTGGAAAATTGACTGTCGCCCCCAAGGGCAGGCTTCGCCGGATTTCGCGGAAAAGCCGCCTATGCGCCCCACGGCCGGGGCGCGACGCGACCGAGCCGGGGGTCAGGTGCCTGCGATGAGGCACACCCGCTTGAAACGGTTATCGAGGCGCTCGGTCAACATGGCTCGAACATGGGCCCTTCGGGCATGGAAGTCAAGCAAAGGCCGCCTTGCGCGGGCGGCCGCCGAGGATCGATCAGCTTCGGCGCAGGGCCGGATCGTCGAGTGCGGGATTGTAGAAAAGCGACAGCGTCAGGCTCCTGGCGATGCGCTCGGCGGTCGCCATGAACCAGGCCTTGGCTTCCTCGCTCGGGGCGATGTCATCGAGGGTGTCAGCAAACAACGACAGCCATTGCGGAAAGAGGTCCGGCGTCATGTTGGCGACGCCAAGATGGGCCTGGACCGGCTTGCCGCCATAGGCGCCGCTGCGGAAGGCGACGGAAGACCAGAAGGCCTTCATCTTCTCCATGTGCTGCGGCCAGCGGCCTGCAAGCCGCGCATCAAAGACCGGGCCAAGTTCGGGGTGGGCCAGCACGCGGCCGTAGAAGGTATTGACGAGCTTCGAGATGAACGCCTCGTCGACGCCGATCGCCTTCATCTCGGCGGCGGCACGCTCGCGGATGGCGGCGGAATGGGCCGCTCTGGCATTGAGATCGGGATGCATGATAACGGGTCCTGTCTGTTGCGCCCTAGATAAGGGATCGCAGCGGGTTTGCGAAGAGCGGGGGAGACTGTTGCGACGACGTGCCCCGGCCGGACTGCCTTTCGCCGATGGCGCCGGATGTCGGAATGCGTCCTCGCCGGCCGTCTTCCGGGAAACCACAGGAGGCAGGGATGAGCATCACCATCACGGCATTCGCAAGCTCACCTGATCGCGGCCGGGGCCATGCCCGCGACATGCGGGTACGCTGGGCGCTCGAAGAGGTAGGGTTACCATACGAAGTTCGCCTGCTGTCGTTTCAGGCGATGAAGGAGCCGGCGCATCTGGCGCTCCAGCCATTCGGGCAAATCCCGACCTATGAAGAGCACGGGCTTGCCCTGTTCGAAACCGGAGCGATCGTGCTGCATATCGCCGAGCAGCATCCGGGGCTCTTGCCGAAGGATTCGGAGGCCCGTGCACGGGCGATCAGCTGGATGTTTGCGGCGCTCAGCACCATGGAGCCGGTGATCGTCGAGCGCGAGATGGCGGGGTACCAGGAGGGCGACCGGAGCTGGTACCAGGAGCGCCTCGGCATGGTGGAAGATCGCATCCGCCGGCGCCTTGGCCAGCTTTCCGCCCGGCTCGGCGATGCGGAGTGGCTGGACGGCGCCTTCAGCGCGGCGGACCTGTTGATGGTGACCGTGTTGCGGCGGCTGGAGGGCGCGGGGCTTCTGGAGGAGTTTCCGAACCTTGCGGCCTATGTGACGCGCGGTCAGGCCCGTCCCGCCTACCGGCGGGCTTTCGAGGCGCAGCGGGCGGTGTTCCTCGCCAGCGCGAAGGACTGAGGATGAGGCCGGGCCGCGTCAGGCTTCCAACGCTTTTACCGGAAATTCCGCCAGCCGTGCGGCGTAGCGCGCCATGGTGTCGACTTCGAAGTTGACGAAGTCGCGGGGCTTGCGGTCGCCCCAGGTGGTGACGGCGAGCGTGTGGCGGATGAGGAGCACATCGAAATCGGCGCCGTCGACGGCGTTGACGGTGAGCGAGGTGCCGTCCAGCGCGACCGAACCCTTCGGGGCAACGAAGCGGGCGAACGCTTCCGGCGCGCGCAGGCGGATGCGGACGGCCTCGCCTTCCGGCTCGACCGAGAGGATCTCGGCCTTGCCGTCGACATGGCCGGAGACGATGTGGCCACCGAGTTCATCGCCGATCTTCAGCGCCCGCTCCAGGTTGACGCGCGTGCCCTCGCTCCAGCCAGCGATGGTGGTGAGCCTGAGCGCCTCCTCCCACGCCTCGACTTCGAACCAGCGGGCATTCTCCCCCTCGCCCGGCAGCGCCGTCACGGTGAGGCAGACGCCGGAATGGGCGATGGAGGCGCCGATCTCGATGGTCCTCGGGTCATAGGCGGTGGCAATCCTCAGCCGCACGCCCTCATCCATCGGCATGACGCTGGAAACCGTGCCGACATCGGTGACGATACCCGTGAACATCAGGAAAACCTTTCGTAGTCGAAGAGCCGATCGGGCCCGAACGCATATTCGCGCTGGAGGCGGAAGCCGTCCGGCATATCGGCACGCGTGAGCGGCGATGCAAGGCCACCCTCGCCCACCGTGGCTGCGCCTTCGAAGAGGAGGATGCGGTCCACGAGGCCGGCTGCGAGAAAGCCCCGGACGACGCCGGCGCCACCCTCGACCAGCAGCGAGGAAATGCCGCGGACAGCGAGCCCCGAGAGGAACGTGGAGAGCGTCTCGGTTTCGAGGAGCCCGACGCCGGCATCGGCGAGCGCGGCGCGGCGCGCGTTCAGCTCAGATGATGCCGAGGGACCAGCAATGGACGCCACGAGTACCGGCACGTTGCTGGCCGATCGCACGAGCTTCGAGATCGGCGGCAGTTCCATCCGGCGATCCAGTACAATGCGGAGCGGCGAGCGGGCTTCGAGACCTGGCGTTCGGCAGGTAAGTTGAGGATCGTCGGCGAGCGCCGTGCCGATGCCGACGAGGATGGCGTCCATCTCTGCGCGCAGCACATGCACCTGGGCGCGGGCGGCGGGACCGGTGATGGCGACTTGGCCCTCGCCTCTCCTGCCAATCATGCCGTCCGCGGAAACCGCAAGCTTCAGAGTCACTCGCGGCCGGCCCCTCGTCTGGCGCATGAGGTAGGCGGCGAGGGTTCTGCGCCCCTCCTCCTCGAGGACGCCGCTTTCCACCACAATGCTGGCATCGCGAAGGATGGCAAGGCCGCGGCCGGAAACGCGCGGATCGGGATCGGTCAGCGAGACGACGACGCGGGCGACGCCGGCGGCGGTGATGGCATCGGCACAGGGCGGGGTCTTGCCGTGGTGCGAGCAGGGCTCGAGCGTGACGTAGAGGGTCGCCCCCCTCGCCTTCTCGCTGGCTTCGGAGAGCGCCTGCGTTTCCGCATGGGGCCGGCCGCCAGGTGCGGTCACGGCGCGGCCGACGATGGCGCCATCCTTCACGACAAGTGCGGCAACAGAGGGATTGGTGGCGGTCAGCCCGGTGTGCCAGCGCGACAGCCGCATGGCAGCCGCCATGAATCGCCGGTCCTGTGGCGTCACGCTCACGGGATCAGGGCTCGAGCCCGGGATCGCGGGCGATCTTGGCGTTGATCTCCTCGATCACCTTCTCGAAGTCCTCCGCATGGGAGAAATCCCGGTAGACCGAGGCGTAGCGGACGAAGGCGACGTCATCGAGGCTCTTCAATGCCTCCAGCACCTGCAGGCCGATCTGTTCGGATGAGATCTCCGTCTCCCCCGAGCTTTCCAGCCGACGGACGATACCGGAGACGGCCCGCTCGATCCGATCGCCGTCGACCGGCCGCTTGCGCAGCGCGATCTGGAAGGAGCGCACCAGCTTGTCGCGGTCGAAGGGCACCTTGCGGCCGGTCTTCTTCAAGACCATCAGTTCGCGCAGTTGCACCCGCTCGAAGGTAGTGAAGCGTCCACCGCAATCGGGGCAGATGCGCCGCCGGCGGATGGAGGTGTTGTCCTCCGCCGGGCGCGAGTCCTTGACCTGAGTGTCCTCAGAACCGCAATAGGGGCAGCGCATTCCCGCTCCTTCAGCTTCACATATAAGGGTACATCGGGAAGCGGTCGGTCAGCGCCACGACCTTCTCGCGTACCGCCGCCTCGACCGCGGCATTTCCCTCGTCGGAATTGGCCGCCTTCAGTCCGTCGAGGACCTCGACGATCAGGTTGCCGATCTCGGTGAACTCGCCCTCCTTGAAGCCGCGCGTCGTCCCCGCCGGGGTGCCCAGACGGATGCCGGAGGTGATGAAGGGCTTTTCCGGATCGAATGGAATGCCGTTCTTGTTGCAGGTGATGTAGCCGCGCCCAAGTGCCGCCTCCGCGCGCTTGCCGGTGGCGTTCTTCTTGCGCAGGTCGACCAGCATCAGGTGGTTGTCGGTACCGCCGGAAACGATGTCGAGGCCGCCCTTGACGAGGGTCTCGGAGAGGACCTTGGCGTTCCTGACGATCTGCGCGGCGTAATCCTTGAACTCCGGCTTCAGTGCTTCGCCGAAAGCAACCGCCTTGGCGGCGATCACGTGCATCAGCGGGCCGCCCTGGAGTCCGGGGAAGACGGCGGAGTTGAACTTCTTCGCCAGATCCTCGTCGTTCGTCAGGATCATGCCGCCACGCGGGCCGCGCAGAGACTTATGGGTCGTCGTGGTGGCGACATGGCAATGCGGGAACGGCGACGGATGCACGCCGCCCGCGACCAGGCCGGCAATATGGGCCATGTCGACCATGAGGTATGCGCCGACAGAATCGGCGATCTCGCGGAAACGCTTCCAGTCCCAGACGCGCGAATAGGCGGTGCCGCCGGCGATGATCAGCTTCGGCTTGTGCTCCTCGGCCTTGCGGGCGACTTCATCCATGTCGAGTTGGTGGTCGTCCTCGCGCACGCCGTAGGAGACGACGTTGAACCATTTGCCGGACATGTTCACCGGCGAGCCATGCGTCAGGTGACCGCCCGAGTTGAGGTCGAGCCCCATGAATGTGTCGCCGGGCTGCAGGAGCGCCAGGAACACCGCCTGGTTCATCTGCGAACCGGAATTCGGCTGGACGTTGGCGAAGTTGACGCCGAAGAGCTTCTTGGCGCGCTCGATCGCCAGTTCCTCGGCGATGTCCACGAACTGGCAGCCGCCATAATAGCGTTTGCCCGGATAGCCCTCGGCATACTTGTTGGTCATGATCGAGCCCTGGGCTTCGAGCACGGCACGGGAGACGATGTTCTCGGAGGCGATCAGCTCGATCTCGTGGCGCTGGCGACCAAGCTCCTTCTCGATCGCGCCAAAGATCTCCGGATCGGATTCGGCAAGCGGGCGGGAGAAGAAGGCGTCGGTATTCGACATTGGCAGGGCTCCTCAAGGGGTCGGGATGCTTGTGCCCCCGCGTCTTAACGGGTGGCCCGGAATTCGGCAATACGGCGCACGTGATTTGAAGTGTTACGCCCCTGTACCCCAAGACGCGAAAAGCCGCGGCATCCCGCCGCGGCTTCGAATGTCTCGGGATGCGCAGCTTACTGCGGCAGGAAGTCTTCTTCGCTGATCGGCCCAGCGGATTGCTCGACGCCGGTCGTCGTCTGCAGCGCAAGCTCGGTCGCACCGTCCATCTGATAGATGTCGTCGCGGAACTGGACAATGCCGTCGGCGGCAGACCAGGCGCTGATATAGACGATGTAGATCGGCACTTCCTCGCTCAGCTTGATCGGGGTGCTGACACGGCTGGCGATAACCCGCTCCATGTTCTGCCGGTCCCAGCCCGGGGTTTCCCTGAGCAGCCATGTCGTCAGGTCACGGACGTTCTGCGCACGAATGCAGCCTGAGGATTCGAACCGCATCAGTTTGTTGAACAGGCCCTGCTGCGGCGTGTCGTGCATGTATTCGTTGTTCGGATTGTGGAAATTGATCTTGGTCGAGGCCATGGCGTTGATCTTGCCGGGATCCTGACGGAACATCAGGTTTGGCGCCTTCTCCGCATGCCAATCCACAGTCTCCGGCGCCACCTCGTTGCCGTTGCCGTCGAAGAGGCGGATGTTGTTGCGCGTCAGGTAGGTCGGATCCTTGCGCATCAGCGGCACGATGTCCTTCTCGACGATCGAGCGCGGTGCCGTCCAGTACGGATTGAGGATGACTTCGTAGATCTTCGAGTTGATGGCATGGGTCGGGCGGTCGATCTTGCCGACGACAGCGGTATTGCGGAGCGCGACGCGACCATTCTCCACCGCTTCGATGTAGGCGGCGGGGATGTTGACCATGACATAGCGACGACCGAGGTCCGCAGAGGACATGGACTGCAAGCGCACGAGGTTGGTTTCGAGCTGGTGCAGGCGTGTCGCGGCGGGGACATTCATTGCCTTGACGGTGAACTCGCCCATGACCCCGTCGGCCGGAAGGCCATGGCGGGCCTGGAAGCGCTTCACCGCACCGTCGACATAGGAATCGAATGCTGCCGACATGCCGGCGGATTGCGGCAAGTCGCCCGAGATCATCAAGCGCTGACGAACCTGCTGCACGGATGGATCGACCACGCCGAGACGCAGAGTCTGCGCCGGATTGATCTCCGGCCAGCCACCGTTGGAAACGATCATCTGGTAGTTCATGATCGCCTGCTGGATGTTCACCGGCGCATGGGAACCGAGAACCGGATTGTGCGTGGCGACGGCAGCCACCGTGCGCGAGCTGCCCTTGGCGTCGAACTGGTCGTCCCAGGTACCGCGGCGTGGCGCCGCGATCAGGTTATCGATCGCCGTCTGGGCGAGCGCCGGCGCGGCGAGCGCCGCTGCGCCGAACGTTGCAGCCGAGCGCAGGAGCATCCGGCGAGAAACCTGTTCCGATCCGATCTTCTTCGACATCATCCTACCCATCTCATCCCGCGGCTGCCGTTCAGACCTAGCGGTACATGGTTAACAAAGGCGCAAATTGCGCAGCCGGCGACGACACCAAAGGGTGATTCCAGTCCCAGCGACCCGATAGCGCGGATCACACGGCAATATGGCCAATTCGTGTCTCGGCGAAGCCACCGGACGATGACAGGGATGACAAGGTCGTGACGGACGATGGGGGCAGAGCGCTGTGGTTTTCCGGCAACGCAAAAACCGGCCGCGCAGGGACGCGTCCGGTTTTGATGGCGACTGGAGGAGTGTCGCGGATCAGAGGCGGTAGGCGATGGTATCGTTCCAGAAGCGGTCGAGGCGCTGCAGGAGCTTGTTCATCTGGGCGAACTCGCCCTCACCGATGCCGCCGACCTTCTCGATCGAGCCGATATGGCGCTCGTAGAGCTTGGCGACGGTCTCGGCGATCTCCTGGCCGTCCTCGGTTAGGCTGATGCGGACCGACCGGCGGTCGATGCGGGAGCGCTGGTGGTTGATGAAGCCGAGGTCGACCAGCTTCTTGACGTTGTAGGAGACGTTCGAGCCGAGGTAGTAGCCCCGCGAGCGAAGCTCACCGGCCGAGAGTTCCGAATTGCCGATGTTGAAAAGCAGCAGCGCCTGGACTGCGTTGATGTCGTCACGGCCCTGGCGGTCGAACTCGTCCTTGATGACGTCGAGAAGGCGGCGGTGGAGACGCTCGACCAGGTGAAGGGATTCCAGGTAGAGCGAGCGGATTGCATCTTCGCGGGTTTCGGCAGCGACGGCTGCCTGCGGCTTCAGCTTCGTGTTCATGTTGTCTGCCTCACTGTTTTGCTTGGCGGTGTTTGTTGTCTTCCCGCCTTGTGAGTGAGACTATCGAATGCCCATAAAATTCGACTTAAAACACATACTTAACAAGCGCTTACCCGGCACTCGTCGATTGCGGCCGAGACAAGGCAGCATCCGTCGCGACGCAAATCGCTCCATAAAAATCAAAAGGTTAGGTACGAAATTCATTAAAATCGGAAGCTTGAAAGCTTTCGAACGAGGGTTAACGGGGGGTTACCTGCTCCGCCCTGCGCCGGTCTTCCAGCCAGAAAGCGATGCGGAAAAGCAGGTAGAGAAGCGCTACCACCGCGTGGAAAAGCAGGACGAAGACGTTCGCGCCGAAGATATCCGCCCACAGATTGTACATCAGAAACTGGATGATCGCCGCGAGCGCGTAGAGGACCGGCCCCCAGGAGACGGCAAGCCAGAGGCCCAGGGAGGCGACCGGAAACAGCACTGCGAGGCTTGGCGCGGCCACCTGCCACGGGAGGGACAGCAGGTCGAATCGTCCGCGACCGTCGAGCGTGTATCCCACCAGCATCGCCCAATACTGCAGGCCGAACCAGAAGCAGGTCATGGCGACGATACGGAGAAACAGGATGAACAGGATCTGCGTCAGCGTCCGCTTCGGCACTGTGGGTGAATCAGGTTCCATGGCGCCACATTACCCGGCGCGCGTTGCGGCCGCCAGCCGCAAGAAGCCAGACGCAAGCGGGGCGCGTCGATCTGGCCATTCGCAATCATCCTCCGGGATGGTAAGTGGCATGACATCACGAAAAGACAGCGAGGCATCTCCATGACCGACAAGACGCATCTGGTGGACGAGATCACCGGCCACCGTCGCATGCGGCGAAACCGCAAGGCGGACTGGACGCGACGCATGGTGCAGGAGAACCGGCTGACCGTCGATGATCTGATCTGGCCGATCTTCCTCGTGCCGGGGACCGGCATCATTGATCCCATCGCCGCCATGCCGGGCGTCAACCGGATGAGCGTCGACAAGGCGGTGGAGGCGGTGAAGGAGGCGGCCGACCTCGGCATCCCCGCAATCGCGACCTTCCCAGACATCGAGATGGAATTGCGCGACGAAACCGGCTCGCAGAGCCTTGCGGCGGACAACCTCGTCAATCGGGCAACGGCGGCGATCAAGAAGGCGGTTCCGAACATCGGCATCATCACCGACGTGGCGCTCGACCCGTTCACGAGCCACGGCCATGACGGCATCCTGCGCGACGGTGTCATCGTCAACGACGAGACGGTCGACCAGATCGTGCGTGCGGCGGTGATGCAGGCCGATGCGGGCGCCGACATCATCGCGCCGTCGGACATGATGGACGGCCGGATCGGCGCCATCCGCCGGGGGCTCGATGCCGCCGGCCACCAGGACGTCGGCATCATGTCCTATGCCACGAAGTTCGCCTCGGGCTTCTACGGTCCCTATCGCGAGGCCATCAATACCGGCGGCCTGCTGAAGGGCGACAAGAACAGCTACTACATCAGCCCGGCAAACGGCACCGAGGCGTTGCGCGATGCTGCACTCGACGTCGAGGAAGGCGCCGATATGCTGATGGTGAAGCCGGGTCTCGCCTATCTCGACATCTGCTGGCGCATCAAGGAAGCGTTTGGACTGCCTACCTTCGCCTACCAGGTCTCGGGGGAATACACGCAGATCAAGGCGGCGGCGATGAACGGCTGGATCGACGGCAACCGGATCATGATGGAGACCCTGCTCTGCTTCAAGCGCGCCGGCTGCGACGGCATCCTGAGCTATTTCTCGCTGGAGGTGGCGCGGAAGCTTGCAAAGGGGTGACGGAGGAGCTGCGCTTGCACCGGCGGCGGAGACCTCCCATATGCTTTATCACCTAACCGGAGACAAAGCCGATGAGCCTCGACCCCACCCCGACCTACACCGCGCCCGACGACTGGCGCGCCTATAGCGGCGTGCTGTCACGGCGGGCCTTCGCCTTCGTGATCGACTACGCGATCGTGCTGCTGCTGTGCATTCCGGCCGCGGTGATCGTCTTCTTCCTCGGCATCATCACGCTCGGCCTTGGCTTCTTTCTCTATCCGGCGCTCTTTGTCATCGTCGCGCTTCTCTATTTTGGCATGACGCTCGGCGGGCCCAACCAGGCAACGCCCGGCATGCGGGCCATGGGTGTAGCCATGATGCGGCTCGACGGCCGTCGGATGGATTTCCTGACCGCCATGGTCCACACGGTGCTGTTCTGGATCATCAATTCGGTGCTGACGCCGCTCATCTTGCTTGCTGGCCTTTTCACCGAGCGGTCGCGGCTCGTGCATGACATGCTGCTGGGCACCGTCATCGTCCGCACCGACTGACCGGGTCCATCAACACCTTATCATCCGGCGCCGGGAGCAACCACTTCAGGCGCTGTTGACGTTTTCCCAATCTGCGCCATGGTATGGCTGTTACGGCATCATCTGGAAGCCAGGACGGAACCAATCGCGCCGCGATGAATACTCAGACCACGCCCTCCCCGCAGTTCTACCTGACAGCCCCGGCGACCTGTCCCTACCTTCCGGGGCAGATGGAGCGCAAGGTGTTCACCCACCTGGTCGGGCCGCGGGCGGCGGAGATGAACGACCTCCTGACCCAGGGCGGCTTCCGCCGATCGCAGAATATCGCCTATCGCCCCGCCTGCGAGACCTGCCGGGCCTGCATTTCGGTTCGCATCCTCGCTGACGAGTTCCAGGCGGGGCGAACGATGCGGCGCGTGCTTGCCGCGAATGCCGACGTGGTCTCGACGCTCCTGCCTGCACAACCTTCGACCGAGCAGTTCTCGCTCTTTCGGCGATACCTCGACGACCGCCACCAGAGGGGCGGCATGTCGGACATGTCGGCACTCGACTACGCAATCATGGTCGAGGACACCCATGTCAACACGCGCATCATCGAGTACCGCAAGCGTGAGCCGGGAACGGGTATCGGCGAGCGGAAGGGCGAACTGCTGGCAGTCGCGCTCACCGACACGATGAGCGACGGCCTGTCCATGGTCTATTCCTTCTTCAACACACGTCTTGCCAGGCGCTCGCTCGGCACCTTCATGATCCTCGATCACATCAGCCGCACGCAGGCGCTCGGCCTGCCGCATGTCTATCTCGGCTACTGGGTGAAGGGATCGAGCAAGATGGGCTACAAGACGCGCTTCCAGCCGCAGGAACACCTGACGCCGCGCGGCTGGGAACGCTTCGACCCCGCCACCGACATCTGAAGATCCATCCATGAATGATCACCAGAAGGGCCTTGCCCTGACCACCCTCGGCGGGCTCGCGCTCTCCTTTGACGTCCCGCTCGTCAAGCTCGGAGAGGGCGAGGTGTGGTCGGTCATCGCACTGCGCAGCGTGATGACGTTTGCAGCCGGCATGACGATCTGGCTCCTGCTGCGCTTCTTCTCGAAGAAGCGCCCGGTGCTCATGCCCGGCAAGGCGGGCCTGGTTGCCGGCCTGTGCTACGGGATTTCGACGATGACCTTCCTTGGCGCCGTCTTCAACACCGCCACGGCGAATGTCGTCTTCATCGTCGCGTTCACGCCTATGTTCGCCGCCCTGTTCGGCTGGCTGGCCCTGAAGGAGGTGCCGTCATTCTCCACGATCGTGACCATGAGCGTCATGGTTGCGGGTGTGGCTCTGATCGTCGCGGGTGGGCTGGAGGCTGGCGGGTTGTTCGGTGACGGGCTTGCGCTTTCGACGTCGGCCCTGCTTGCCGGGGCCATCACGATCGGCCGCAAGAGCGGACGCGACATGGGCTTCGTACCGCTTGTGGCAACCATCCTGCCGGCGTTGATCGGACTGACTTTCGTGGCGCAGCAGGGCGTCGCCGTGGCCGCGCCAGTCTGGGTGATCTTCGACGGCGCCGTGATGATACCCCTCGCCTTCTGGTGCCTCGCGACCGGCCCGCGTTATCTCAGCGGCCCGGAGGTCGGAATGTTCTACCTGCTGGAGACGATCCTCGCACCGGTCTGGGTGTGGATCGTATTCTCAGAAGTACCGGCAGCGCAGGCGCTTATCGGAGGTGCCATCCTGGTGCTGGCGCTGGTAGCGCATTCGGCGTGGCAGATGCGGCGAAGACAGCATCCGCAGCTTGCGCCCGTCCCGGCCTCGACCTCAGTCTAGGTGAGGATCACCCCGCGAACTTGCCGCTGCGCGGGAAGCCCTTTGGCACCAGCCGGCCGGCAGAGGCGCGGTCGCCCAGCCATTCCACCAGTTCGTCCTTCGTCTTCGTGAAGACGCGGCCGGCGGAATCCTCCCAGGTAAGGCCCTGGTCGATGGCAAAGCACTTCACGTCCGAAATGCCGCCGTCCTTGTAGCGCTGCAGGCGCACGCCCTTGCCGCGGGTCATCTCCGGCAGCTGGACGAGCGGGAACACGAGCATTTTGCGGTTCTCGCCGACAACCGCGACGTGATCGCCGGTCACCGGCACGACGAGCTTTGCCTCGTCCGGCATACCAACGTTCATGATCTGCTTGCCCTTGCGGGTATTGGCGACCATTTCGCTTTCTGCCACCACGAAGCCGTTGCCGGCAGTCGAGGCAAGGATCAGCTTGCGCGACGGGTCGTGGACGAAGGCAGCCAGGATGTCCTGGTCGTTCTCCATGTCCACCATGATGCGGACCGGCTCGCCATGGCCGCGGCCGCCCGGCAGCTTTTCGGCTCCGAGCGTATAGGCCTTGCCGCCGGTGGTAACGAGCAGCAGCTTGTCCGTCGTCTGCGCAGGAAAGGCAAGCTTCAGGGCGTCGCCTTCCTTGAATGTTAGCGACGAGGTGTCGCCGATATGGCCCTTCAGCGCGCGGATCCAGCCCTTCTGCGAGAGGACGACCGTCACCGGCTCCTTCTCGATCATCGCCTGCTGGATGGCGTCAACGTCCGCTTCCGGAGCCTCGGCGAACTGGGTGCGGCGGCGGCCGAGCTCGGTGGCCTTGGCGAACTTCTTCTTGACGTCCTGGATCTCGACTTCCACCACCCGCCACAGCTTGTCATCGGAGGCGAGCAGCGCCTCGATGTCGGCCTTCTCCTGGGTGAGTTCGTCGAACTCCTTGCGGATCTCGAACTCCTCCAGCTTGCGTAGGTTGCGCAGGCGCATGTTGAGGATCGCTTCGGCCTGTATGTCCGTGAGATCCCATTTGGCGATCATCACCGGCTTCGGCTCGTCTTCCTCGCGGATAATGCGGATCACCTCGTCGAGGTTGAGATAGGCGACCAGCAGACCGCCGAGGATCTCGAGACGGCGATCGATGGCTGCCAGCCGGAATTTCGAGCGCCGGATGAGGACGGTCTTGCGGTGGTCCAGCCATTCCAGCAGGATTTCGTTCAACGCCATGACCTTGGGCACCTTGCCCATGGACAGGACGTTCATGTTGAGCGGGAAGCGGTTTTCCAGATCCGTCAGTCGGAAGAGCGATTCCATCAGCAGCGTGGCGTCCACCGTGCGGCTCTTCGGCACGAGCACGATGCGGACATCTTCGGCGGATTCGTCCCGAACATCTTCAAGCAGTGGCAGCTTGCGGGCGATGAGGAGCTCGGCGATCTTCTCGATCAGCCGCGACTTCTGCACCTGATAAGGAATTTCGGTGACGACGATCTGGTAGCCGCCGCGACCGAGGTCCTCCGTCTCCCACTTCGCCCGTACGCGAAAGCCGCCGCGACCGGTCTTGTAGGATTCTATGATGGACTCGCGGCTGTCGATGATGATGCCGCCGGTCGGCATGTCCGGGCCGGGAATGAAGTCGACGAGCTTCTCGACGGTCGCATCAGGATGCTTGATCAGGTGGAGTGCAGCGTCACAGAGTTCATGGGCGTTGTGGGGCGGGATGGACGTCGCCATGCCGACCGCGATGCCGGAAGCGCCGTTGGCAAGCAGGTTCGGGAAGGCCGCCGGCAGGACGACAGGTTCCTCGTCCTCCTCGTTATAGGTCGGGCGAAAATCGACGGCATCCTGATCGATCCCCTCGAGGAGGAGAGCCGCCACCTCGGTCATGCGCGCCTCGGTGTACCGGTAGGCGGCCGCACTGTCGCCGTCGATATTGCCGAAGTTGCCCTGCCCGTCGACGACGGGGTAGCGCTGAGAGAAATCCTGCGCCAGGCGCACCAGTGCGTCATAGACGGACTGGTCGCCATGCGGATGGAACTTACCGATGACGTCGCCGACGATGCGGGCGCATTTCTTGAAGGCCGAATTGGGACGGATGCCCATTTCGCTCATTGCATGGATGATGCGGCGATGCACCGGCTTCAGGCCGTCACGGACGTCCGGAAGCGCGCGATGCATGATCGTTGACAGGGCATAGGCGAGATAGCGCTCTTCGAGTGCCGCCTTCAGGTCGACCGGAAGGATATGGTCGCCGCCCTCGCCGTCTGACGGCGGTGTAAGATTTTGTCCCATGGGCCTTGACTAGCGGAAAGCCCGATTCCCGGCAAGAAATACAGGACATGCGCCTGTGGATGACGGCACGGACACGGCCCTTCCACCACTGTCGGCGGGGAACAAAAACCATGGACGTTTCTTCGCTGCCTCGTATAACAGGCAAAACGGAACGCTACGGGCACATGCCTACGGGAGGATTGACGATGTCTTATGCAGGCACCATGCGGGCTCTGGCAGCCGGCGGCGCTTTGATGATGATGGCAGGGCCTGCATTCTCGCTTGACGGAGCAGACCTGGTGGCGAAGCTGAATGCGGCCATGGGCATGCCCGGCGCTCCGCTCGCTGCCCAGACGATCGACGTGCGCGGGTCCACGGTGACCCTGCGCGGCGCCACCTATAAGCCGGTCGAGGCCGACCCCGCCATCACGCTTGGTGACATCACCCTCGAGGGCGTCGAGGAAGACAATGGCGGCTACTTTATCGAGACCGTTGCCTTTCCCGATGTGACCGCGACGGAAGACAAGACCACCGTCACGATCTCAGACATATCGATGAGCGGCGTGACCGTGCCCGCCACGGCCACGGGCGATAGCCTGGACTCCGTCCTCCTCTATGAGGAAGCCTCCACCGGACCGATGAAGGTCACTGTCGACGGAAAGACCGTGTTCTCGGTCACCTCGTCCAGCTCCGCCACCGATGTTGCCGAAGACCAGTCCGCGGTCGGATTTGCGATAGAGGTCGACGGCATTGAAGCCGATCTGTCGACGGTCGAGGATGCCAAGTCCCGTGAAGCTCTCCAGTCGCTCGGGATGACGAAGCTTTCGGGGACCATGAGTCTGTCGGGAAGCTGGCAGGCAGAAGAAGGTGTGGTCGATCTCGAAGAATATGTCTTCGATTTCGCCAATGTCGGCAAGCTCTCGATGGCCCTCAGCTTCTCCGGCTATACCATGGACTTCGTGCGTGCTGCGCAGCAGGCGTCACAGGCCATGGAAGCGAACGCCGGCAAGGAGGCCCAGGATGCCGCGAGCCTTGCGATGCTCGGCCTGATGCAGCGACTGACCTTCAACAGTGCCGAGATCAGCTTCCAGGATGCCGGCATCACCAGCCGGGCGCTCGACTATGCCGGCAAGGAACAGGGCGTCTCGGGTGAGAACATGGCCCAGATGCTGAAGGCGATGACGCCGATGATGCTCGCCCAGTACAATGTGCCGAAGCTGCAGAACATGGTGACGGAAGCCGTCAACACCTATCTCGACAATCCCGGCAACCTGACGATCTCGGCCGAGCCCGAAAACCCGGTCCCCTTCCCGATGATCATGGGCGCTGCCATGGGAGCGCCGAACACGCTTCCGGACGTGCTGGGCGTGACGGTGGAGGCAAACCGGAGACAGTAGTGGCAGAACAGGCCGCCATCAGGGATACGGCGGCGTGGGAGGCCAACTGAGCGGATGGAGGTTACGCCGATGCCCCGGTTTCTTGCCGTCTACACGATGAAGCCCGAGGACCTCGCGTCGTTTCGCAACATGCCGAAGGCCGAGCAGGATGCGATCGATGCCGTGGGCGTCGCGCAATGGAAAGCCTGGGAAGAACGCAATGCCGCGCTCATCCTCGATCGTGGCGGAATGGTTGGCAAGACGACACGCGTGACGAAGGACGGCGTGGCGGCGGCCCAGAATCCACTCTGCGGTTATCTCGTCGTCGAGGCGGAAACCGCCGAAGCGGCCGCGCAGCTATTCCGCGACCATCCGCATCTGACCGTATTCCCGGGTGACGGCGTCGACATCATGCCTTTCGTGACGTGAGCGACAGGCGGCAACTGTTCTGGATCGCGTTGGGGCACTGGAGTTGACCGAACGGGATCTCGCGGCGACACTTGGGCCATCTCTCTGGGAGGAAACAAGAATGGATGAACCTGGCCGCTGGCGGCAGATGCGCTCCGCACCGAAGGACGGCAGTCGCATTCTTGTGACCATACGCCCGTCCGAACAGGGCCCCGGCGCCGTCGATCTTGTCTACTGGGCCAGGGGAGACCAGCATGGCGGCGAGGCCTGGCGCTCCTCCGATTCCGCGCCGGGCAGAATCATCGAATACGCCGAGCCGGAGCTGAAGTGCTGGATGCCGATGCCCGCAGCCAATGTAGAGGCACTCACCCTGCCTCCAGCCTGGGAAGGCAAGGACGAGGCGGAACTGGATGGCTCCGGCATATAGGACCCGGCGAGAGACTCAGTAGTCACCGCGACCCGCGCGACATGTTGTGCCGGCAGTGGACGCCCTTCCCTCCCCCGCCGCTCCCTCAGTGTCCGGCCACCGTCTGCGGCGCGTGATCCTTGTCGTGCAGCCCGAACCGGTCCACCATGTTGGCGCTCGCCTCATTGAGGCCGCGCAGTTCCACCTCGACCCCGTGGCGGCGGAACTTCAGCACCACGTCATCCACGGCACCGACGGCGGTGATGTCCCACAGATGCGCCTCGGTCACATCGATCGTCACCCGCTTGAGGGGTTCGGAAAAGTCGAACGCCTTGATGAAGCTCTCGGTGGAGGCGAAGAAGATCTCGCCGTCGACGTGATAGGTGCGTTGCGTGCCGTCGGCACTCGCTTTCGAGCGGACATGAAAGAGCCGTGAGACCTTGCCGGCAAAGAATACGCCGGAGAGTAGCACGCCGACCAGCACGCCCTTCGCCAGATCATGGGTTGCCACGACGGTGATGACCGTTGCCAGCATGACGATCGACGACGGCAGTGGGTTACGGCGCAGGTCGATGACGGAGCGCCACGAGAAGGTGCCGATGGAGACCATGATCATCACCGCCACCAGGGCGGCCATGGGGATGATGCGGACGATCTCATCGAGGACGAGGATCAGGAAGAGAAGGAAGGCGCCGGCAACGAAGGTCGACAGGCGCCCGCGCCCGCCGGAGCTGACATTGATGACGGACTGGCCGATCATCGCACAGCCGCCCATGCCGCCGATCAGACCGGAGGCGATGTTGCTCACCCCCTGCCCTACGCATTCCTGGCTCTTGTTACTGTTGGTGTCCGTCATGTCGTCGACGATCTTTGCCGTCAGGAGTGACTCCAACAATCCGACAGCCGCGAGAGCAAGCGAATATGGTAGGATGATCTCCAGGGTTTCCCAGGTGAGCGGCACCTGTGGCAGCGCGAAGATCGGCAGGCTGTCCGGCAATTCTCCAAGATCACCCACCGTGCGTATGTCCATGCCCCAGTAGTAGGCGACGGCGGTCAGCGCGGCGATGGCCACGAGCGGAGACGGGATAGCGCGCGTCACCAGGGGGAAGAGATAGATGATGGCGAGGCCGGCTGCGATCATCACATAGGTCTCAACCGGCACGCCGATCAGTTCCGGCAGTTGCGCCATGAAGATCAGGATCGCGAGCGCGTTGACGAAGCCGGTCATCACCGACTTGGAGACGAAGCGCATGACGCGGCCGAGCCGGGCGGCACCGGCGAGGATCTGCAGGAGACCCATCAGCAGGGTTGCGGCGAAGAGATATTGCAGCCCGTGGTCGCGGACGAGCGTCACCATCAAGACCGCCGTTGCCGCGGTGGCGGCGGAGATCATGCCGGGGCGCCCGCCCGTAAAGGCGGAGACGCAGGCAATGGCGAAGGAAGCAAACAGGCCTACCTTGGGATCGACGCCGGCAATGACCGAGAAGCCGATGGCTTCAGGGATGAGGGCAAGAGCAACGACGATGCCGGAGAGGATGTCGCCGCGGATGTTGGAAAACCATTCGCGTTTGTAGTGTGCAAGACCGTTCATCTGAAAATTTTCGCAAAATGAGCATCGGCCGGAAGCGGGTGTTTTCGGCGGGAAGAAGAGATGATGCTTTGCGTTGTCCGGCGGATCGGCGGCCGGAAGAGCCACCCGGGAATTTCACCCGAGTCCTTGTGATGGAGGGTCTATAGCGACTTGGTTGCTGCGGTGCAACTTGATGATCGTCAGGCGACGAAGGAAAGCCCGGATCGGTGATCCGGGCTTCCGAAGCTATCAATCCAGAACCTGGATGACGGTGCGGGTCTGCGGGTTCACCAGCACCCGGCGCTCGTTGACCACGGTGTAGGCATAATCGTTGTAGCCATCGACGGTGCGGACTTCGACGGCTTCCGGCAGCGGAGCACCAACGACGATCTCGCCCTCGTAGGCGACCGACGGGACGCGCTGTTCCATTACATAGGTGCGGACTTCGCCCGGGACGACGACGGTGGAGCCGGTGACGACCGGAGCCTGCTCCTGGACGACGATGGTGCTCTGCGCCACGGCAGCGCCCGAAACCATGACGAGGGCCGCGGTCGCGGCAATGAGCTGAATGCGCATGTTCTTTCTCCTGTGCTTCTGCTGGCCAGAGAACACGGGAGGGTCGGGTTGGTTCCGTCTTTCCGCCTCCCCGTTCATCACCAAGGGTAAACGGGTGAAACAGAAAACGGCGACCAGAGGCCGCCGTTCAGGGAGACGCTAGCTGTAGGAGCGGCTCAGTCCTTCTTGGAGGGAACGACGCGCAGCGCCAGCTCCCGCAGCTGCGTCGAAGTGGCCGGCGACGGCGCGTTCATCAGGAGATCCTGCGCCTGCTGGTTCATCGGGAAGAGCGTAATCTCGCGCAGGTTCTTGGCACCCGTCAGCAGCATGACAATGCGGTCGACCCCGGCCGCCATGCCGCCATGCGGCGGTGCACCGTACTGGAAGGCGCGGTAGAGGCCGCCGAAGCGCTCCTCGACGTCGGCCTGGCTCAGGCCCACCTTCTCGAAGGCCTTGACCATGAGTTCCGGCGACTGGTTACGGATCGAGCCGGAGGCGATCTCGAAGCCGTTGCAGACCATGTCGTACTGGTAGGCCTTGATGGTCAGCGGATCCTGGTTTTCCAGCGCATCCATGCCGCCCTGCGGCATGGAGAACGGGTTGTGGGCGAAGTCCACCTTCTTCTCGTCCTCGTTCCATTCGTAGAACGGGAAATCGACGATCCAGCAAAGCTCAAAGCGATCCTTGTCGATAAGGTTCAGCTCGTCGGCCGCGCGGTTGCGCGCCTCGCCCGCGAACTTGTAGAACTTCTCCGGCTCGCCGGCGACGAAGAAGCAGGCATCGCCCTCGTCGAGGCCGAGCTGGGTCCGGATCGCCTCGGTGCGTTCCTCGCCGATGTTCTTGGCGAGCGGGCCAGCGCCCTCGAGAACTGCACCTTCCTGACGCCAGAAGATATAGCCTAGGCCGGGCTGGCCCTGGCTCTGGGCCCAAGCGTTCATGCGATCGCAGAATGCGCGGCTTCCACCGGTCCTGGCTGGGATGGCCCAGACCTCGACCTTGGAATTGGACGCGATCATGTTGGCGAAGACTTTGAAGCCGGAGCCGGCGAAGTGTTCGGTAACCGCCTGCATGATGATCGGATTGCGCAGGTCCGGCTTGTCCGAACCGTATTTGCGGATCGCCTCGTCATAGGGGATGCGCGGGAATTCCTTGGTGACGGGCTTTCCTTCGGCGAACTCCTCGAAGATGCCGCGGATGACCGGCTCCATCGTCGTCCAGACATCTTCCTGCGTGACGAAGCTCATTTCCAGGTCGAGCTGATAGAACTCGCCCGGCAGGCGGTCGGCGCGCGGGTCCTCGTCGCGGAAGCAGGGGGCGATCTGGAAGTAGCGGTCGAAGCCGGCGACCATCAGCAGCTGCTTGTACTGCTGCGGCGCCTGCGGCAGCGCGAAGAACTTGCCCTCGTGGATCCGGCTCGGGACGAGGAAGTCGCGGGCACCTTCCGGCGAGGACGCGGTCAGGATCGGCGTCGAGTATTCGGTGAAGCCGACATTCGCCATCTCGCGGCGCATGGCAGCGATCACCTGGGTGCGCTTGACGATGTTCCTGTGCAGCGTTTCGCGGCGGAGATCCAGGAAGCGGTACTTGAGACGCACGTCTTCCGGATAGTCCGGCTCGCCGAAGACCGGCAGCGGCAGTTCCTTGGCGGCAGAGAGGACTTCAATCTCCTGGGCATAGAGCTCGATCTCGCCGGTCGGCATGTTCTTGTTGATGGTATCGTCGGTGCGGGCCTTCACCATGCCATCCACACGGATCACCCATTCGCCACGAACGGTCTCGGCAATCTTGAACGCCGGCGAATCGGGATCCGCGACTACCTGAGTCATGCCGTAATGGTCACGCAGGTCGATGAAGAGGACACCGCCATGGTCGCGGACACGATGGACCCAACCGGAGATGCGGACGGTGGAGCCGACATCGGACTTCCTGAGGGCGGCACAGGTGTGACTGCGGTAACGGTGCATCTTTAGGTATCCCGGACTGGTGCAATGCTGCATCAAGCGGCGTGCGAAGCACTGCCGGACAGCTGGCAAGAAAATCGGCGCGAAAAGCGCATGGTCAGCCCGGTTTGTCAAGGCGCAAGAGGTCTTCGCCGAGGCCAGACGCCGGCGCAAACAGTAAGACCCGCCACCGGGTCGCGGTGGCGGGTCTTACTGCGGAGGCGTTATGCGTCCTTATCCGGTGACACTATAGATAGGGCGACCTGCACTGGGCACGTACGCCGACCCGAGGCACGTAGGTATTGTCGGAAGCGCGATAGGTGCGGTAGCGGTTGGCGCACCACTGGACATGCCTGCTGGGCAGCGCCTGCGCAGGCCGACCCTGGCTGATCGCGCCGCCGATTATCGCGCCGGCTCCGAAGGCAGCGAGCGGGTACCACCAGCCATCATTGTGGCGACGGTAGCCGCGACGATATTCCCTGAATCCGCGATGTCCGCGGTAATAGCCGCGCCGATCGTCCCGATCCCGATAGTAGCGACGATCGCGATCCCGATGATTCCGGACCTGCTCCACGTCGGAGATCTGCGGAGCCTTCACCGTCGGCATGACGACCGCGCCGGCGGGGAAGACGGAGGTAACGAACATCAGGGCACTGACTGCCCCGGCCGCAAGCGATTTTCCGATAAACATCAGACATATCCTTTCATCTAGCTTCGGGTGGAGAACCGATGCCGTCCAATTCGGTTCCCGCACAGGAATGTTACCGGGCCTGGCGAATCGT
Organism: Pseudorhizobium banfieldiae; assembly: GCF_000967425.1. Classification (NCBI taxonomy): domain Bacteria; kingdom Pseudomonadati; phylum Pseudomonadota; class Alphaproteobacteria; order Hyphomicrobiales; family Rhizobiaceae; genus Pseudorhizobium; species Pseudorhizobium banfieldiae. The sequence goes on along the minus strand of NZ_FO082820.1, from coordinate 1,173,782 downwards.
GGTTCTTCCGGCGGTAGCTACCGCACCCAGCCTGCGCGCCATCGCTGCCCAAGGCGCGCTGTACTCGTCGGCAGTTTGATTGCCCCGCTGATCCCGGATTGCTGGGTTAACCACGCTTGTTCAGCTGCGGTTAATTTGACTCATCTACTTTAGACGCTGTTAACCGTTGAGGATCAGCCGATGCCACTTCAGGGTCCAGCATTCATCCTTGCTCTTGCGGCCTTTCTCGTCGGCGCTCCATTGCTCGCCAAGCACGCCGACACCAATCGTGGTCCCAGCTACCATGTTGTCGCGGCGACTTTCTGAACGCTTCAAACCCTCCTTGGGTTTGGCTCTCGCGGTAGTCGCCGGGTTTGCCGGCCTGATGATGCCTTCCCTGTCCTCTGCGCAGGTGATCCGTGGCGAAGAGCACTGCGTCGTGGAGGTGCGGACCGACGACGTCCTGAACGTTCGGCGTGCGGCGGCTTCGTCCGCACCAATCGTCAACCGGCTCCGGCACGACGAGTGCGGCGTCATCGTTATTGGCGAATGCCAGGGCAACTGGTGCCCCGTGGAAGCGAGGCACGACACCGGCTGGCTTGACAAACGCTATATCTCGACGGTGTCCCCCTCGCTCTACTGCGTGACCGGCGTCGCCCCGGGCGACCGCTTGAATCTCAGGGCTTGGCCCTCGCCGCAGTCGAAGGTGCTGGTACGCCTGTCCCCCAACCAATGCGACATCGCATTCCTGCCCTATGCGAGGAATGGTTGGCAGAAGATAAGGGTCGCGGGCTGGGAGGGATGGGTCACCCGTCGCTACCTCAGCGGCCAGTAGCAAACGCTTCCCGAAGCGGCTCTCCCTGTAATATGGCGCGCTGATTTCCAGAGACAGCGGCAGCATTGCCGGCCTATGCTCGCTTGCTCCACCGCACGGGGAGCGAGTCGCGCAGCACGTCTCCCGAAAGTCCTCCATGAGCCAGATCCGTCCGCTGATTCCCCTGCTCGTCACCGCCGGGATCCTCATCGGCGGCAACGGGCTCCAGGGCACATACATCGCCCTGCGCGGCTCCTACGAAGGCTTCTCGCCTTCCCTCATCGGCATGATCGGCGCCGGCTACAGCGTCGGCTTTGCCATCGGCTGCATCTACGTCACGAGGCTGCTGCGTGAGATCGGCCATATCCGCACCTTCTCGGCCATGGCCGCGATCGGTGCATCCTGCTCGCTGGCGATGTCGCTGATCATCGATCCGACCTTCTGGTTCCTGATGCGCTTCATCATCGGAATTGCGGTGGCGAGCCTGTTCGCGACGGTCGAAAGCTGGATCAACGCCAAGGTGACGAACGCCAATCGCGCCCGAACGCTCTCCATCTACCGGCTCGTCGACCTCGGCTCGGTGACGGCGGCGCAGTACATGATCCCGTTGGCGGGCATAGAGGGGACGGTGATCTTCAGCATCATCGCGATCGCCATGACGCTCTCGCTGGTGCCGATCTCGCTTGCCGACCGCTCGAGCCCGACGCCGCCCGAGGCGATCCGCTTCGACCTCAAGGCGGTCTGGCGCATTTCGCCGCTCGCAGTTGTCGGCGTCGTTTGCGTAGGCCTGGCGATGGCCGCCTTCCGTAACATCGGGCCGATCTACGGCGAGGCAATTGGTATGAGCATCACCTCGATCGCCACCTTCATGAGCGCCGGCATCATCGGCGGCGTCGTGCTGCAATATCCGCTCGGCGTCTATTCCGACCGGCTGGACCGACGCACCGTCATCCTGTGGACGACCATCGGCTCGATCATCACGGGTGCCTATCTCTCCTTCGGCGCGGGCACGAGCGAGACCGCAAACATCATCGGCGTCTTCCTGTTCGGCGCCTTTTCGATGCCGCTCTACTCGCTCTGCTCCGCCCACGGCAACGACTACGCCAAGGATGGCGAACACGCACTCGTCTCGGCCGGACTGCTCTTCTACTGGTCGGTCGGCGCAACGGTCGGGCCGCTGCTCGCCTCGCTGCTGCTCGAATATTACGGCCCGGACGTCTTCTTCATCTATACCTCGGTTATCTTCGCGGGGTTTGCGGTCTTCACGCTGAGGCGAATGGGGACGCGTCCGCCGGTGCCGCCGGAGGAGCGGCCAAGGCGTTTTCGCGCGCTGCTCAGAACTTCGGCCTACTTCAACAAGCTCGCCGCGCCACCAGACAAGGAAGACCGCCGCTGATTTGCGGGGTTATATTGACATATCGGGTCGGAAGGAGAAGGAAGGCTGAGCCCTTTATCTCTCCATTGTTGTGACCGGACCTGATGATCGAAACGACTGCTGCCCTCGAAGACGCCTGCGCCAAGCTCGCCCAATCGGACTTCATCACCATCGATACCGAGTTCCTGCGCGAGACCACCTTCTGGCCGCAGCTCTGCCTGATCCAGATGGCTAGCCCGACGATGGAGGTTCTCGTCGATCCGCTGGCGAAGGGTCTCGACCTCAAGCCTTTCTTCGAGCTGATGGCCGATAGGAAGGTGATTAAGGTCTTTCATGCGGCGCGCCAGGATATCGAGATCATCCATCACCTCGGCAATCTTGTGCCGCATCCGATCTTCGACACGCAGGTCGCGGCCATGGTCTGCGGCTTCGGTGACAGTGTCTCCTATGACCAGCTCGTGCAGCGCACCACCGGCGCTCATATCGACAAGACCTCGCGCTTCACCGACTGGAGCCGGCGGCCGCTTTCTGACAAGCAGCTGGAATATGCATTGGCGGACGTGACGCATCTGCGCGACGTCTATGCGGCGCTGAAGGCTCAGTTGGAACGGGAGGGCCGCGCCGGCTGGCTGACGGAGGAAATGGCGATTCTGGAATCGGCCAATACCTACGACATCCACCCCGACGATGCCTGGCTGCGGCTGAAGGCGCGGCTCCGCAAGCCAACCGAGCTTGCGATCGTCAAGTTCGTGGCGGCATGGCGCGAGCGGGAAGCGCGCAGCCGAAACGTTCCGCGGTCGCGGGTTCTGAAGGACGATGCGATCTACGAAATCGCCCAGCAGCAGCCGAAGGATACGGACGCGCTCTCGCGGCTGAGGACGATCCCGAAGGGCTGGGAACGATCCGCCTCGGGAACCGCGGTCATCGAAGCGGTCAATTCCGCACTTACATTGCCGAAGGCAGAGATGCCGCATGCCCCGAAGCCGACGCGCTCTCCCGAAGGCACCGGTGCTGCCGTCGAACTTCTCAAGGTGCTGCTGAAGCTGATTTCCGACAAGGAGGGTGTCGCCGCCAAGGTGATCGCCAATTCCGACGATCTCGAGAAGATCGCCGCAGAGGGCGAAGGCGCCGACGTGGCTGCGCTGCATGGCTGGCGGCGCGAACTGTTCGGCGACACCGCCTTGAAGCTGATCTCCGGCGGCGTTGCACTGCGCTTCGTGGACAAGAAGGTCGAGGCGGTGGAGCTCTAGGCGATGTCCCCTGCCCTGACCGCCGAGATTGCACAGCGTTTTGCGGCTATCGCACTCGGTCACGTGCGGCGGGAATATCCGAACAAGCCGGGGCATGTGCTGGCGGGGCCGGAGGATGCGCGCACGCCGCGAGAGCTGCATCCGATCTTCTACGGCAGCTTCGACTGGCATTCCTGCGTGCACGGCTATTGGATGCTGGCGCATCTCCTGCAGCGCTTTCCGCAGATCGAGGCGGCGCCAGCCATCCGGGCGCTGTTCGACGCGCAACTGACGCCGGACAATGTGGAGGGGGAATGCGCCTATCTGGCCGCGCCGGAGGCCCGCGGCTTCGAAAGGCCCTATGGCTGGGGCTGGCTGCTGAAGCTTTCAGCGGAACTCTCCCTGCACACGCATCACGCCTGGTTCGATACGCTCCAGCCGCTGGCGGATGCCTTGGTCGCGCGGTTCGAGGATTTTTTGCCGATTGCCACCTATCCAGTTAGGGTCGGGACGCATTTCAACACCGCATTCGCCCTGCGACTGGCTGCCGATTATGCGGAGGCAACGGGGAATGGAGCGCTGTTCAGCCTGCTGTGCGAGACGGCATTGCGCTGGTACGGCACTGACGAGAACTGCCCGGCCTGGGGCGAGCCGTCCGGCGACGATTTCCTCTCCTCGGCGCTGGTCGAAGCCGAATGCATGCGCCGGCTGATGCCGCAAGACGACTTCCTTGGCTGGTTCGACCGCTTCCTGCCTCAGATCGAGGCCGGACAACCGGAGACGCTGTTCAGTCCAGCCCGCGTCTCCGACCGGTCGGACGGCAAGATCGCCCATCTTGACGGCCTCAACCTCAGCCGCGCCTGGTGCTGGCGAGCGCTGGGCAAGGCGATCCCAGAGGACGATCCGCGCCGATCGATGATGGTTGCGGCTGCCGAGGCACATCTCGCCGCCGCCCTTCCCCATGTCGCCGGCGACTACATGGGCGAGCACTGGTTGGCAAGCTTTGCGACGCTTGCCCTTGAGGCGTAACCGTCCATGCCTTCAGGCGTGGAGCTTCGCGCCCCTGGTGATCTTGTCGGCGATCTTCTTCACTGCCCGCAGCGCGACGCCGACGACCTTTTTGCGTTGTCCGAAGAAAGCTTTCCGAGAACATCGCGGTTTAGCGAGCGGGTCTACCCGTCGCGTCGGGCCTATTCGAACCGGAAGGCCAGCCGCTTGCCCGTGAGCTTTGCGAGCTGCTGCAGGCGGCCGTCGAGACGCTCGCCGGCGAAGTTCGCGTGCTCGGGCGGGACCACGAACTCGAGGTCGAGGTCGGGCGACGACGAAGGTCGGAAGGACAGGCTGTTGACGATGCCGGGCATGGAGGCGGAGAAGAGGTAGACGACCCGCAGCATGCCCCCGAGGAGCTTGGCGAGATCCTGCAGGCGTGGGCCGGCAATGGCCGCCAGAGGCTCGGAGGCGCCATCATCCTGCAGCCCCTCGAAGCGGTGATAGTTGGCAAGCGCAAGATAGGCCCGACCCGGATGGGTGATGCCGACCAATGACGAATGGGCAATGAGGTTCAGCGCCTGCGGCCCGCGATAATCCGGATGGGCGCGCCAGCTGATATCGGCGAGCAGGCAGGCAGCCTGTCGGTAGCGGCTCTCCTGCTCGGTCTCTTCGATGCCGAAGAGCGAGACCATCCGCCCCGTCCAGGCCGCGAGTTCACGCGCATGTTCGGGTGAGCGGGCGCGCAGGATTGCCAGTTGGTCGGCGGCGACCAGCAGAGGGTCGGAGGCCTTCTCCTCCTCCGAGAGCAGCGAATAGAGATAGCCTTCGCGCACGCCCTGGGCGGAGAAGAGGATGCGGCCAGGCTTCATCACCCGCAGGACCTCCTGCATGGCAACGGCGCCGAAAGGCAGCAGGGCGCGGCGGTTTTTCGAGACGGCCTGCCAGGACGGATGCTTGCTGTCGCCGGACACCACCGTATCAAGGAAGGAGGCCATCTCCTCGTAGCTGACCTCGTAGCCCTGCATCATGTGCAACGGATACCCGGTCATTTCCATGTGCAGCTTGGCAATGTTTCGCCAGGTGCCGCCTACGGCATAGAAGGTCCGTCCCTCCCCCTTCTTCAGGAAGGACGCCCGCGCGACATTCTCGGCGGCGATCGATCTTGCTTTGTCGATCGACTGGCCGGAGGTTTCGGAGAGCCGCAGGCCGCCGAGAGGAAGGGTGATTCCACGGCCAACCTGCTCACCGCGGATATCGATGAGCTCGAGCGAGCCGCCGCCGAGGTCGCCGGCAATGCCATCCGGATCATGGAAGCCGCTGATGACGCCGTAGGCGGAATAGAGGGCCTCTTCCTCGCCCGTCAGCACCTGGATCCTGCAGCCGAGGATTTCCTCGGCATCGCGGATGAATTTGTCACCGTTCGACGCCTCCCGTGCCGCGGCTGTCGCAAGGGGATAGATGTGCGTGGCGCGGGCCTGCTCGGAAAGTGCCCGGAACCGCCGCAGCGCCGCCAGTGCTCTCTCGACTGCTGTCGGATCCATGCGGCCGGTGGAGGCAAGGCCCTTGCCGAGCCCGCACAGGACCTTCTCGTTGAACAGCATCGCCGGCGAGCGCGACAAACCCTCGTAGATCACGATGCGTACGGAGTTGGAGCCGATGTCGACGACGGAGACGGGAGCGATGCCCGGCAGCCGGCCCTGCGCTTCAGATCTTACCATACGGCCTTTTTCTCGGCTTAGTTCCTGCGCCCGGACATCAGGCCGGCAATCAGTTTCGGAGCACTTGAATTGAGAGCTTCACCACGACCGGAAAGGCTCGGATTGGTCATGAAATACTGTTGCGCGTTAAAAGGTTCCTCGCCCGGACGCACTTCGATGCGCCTGGACGTGCCGTCGGGCAATATCTCGTAGCTCTGCTGGTTGTCAATCAGGTTGCCGAGCATGATCTGCGAGAGCACCTGCTCGTGGACGGTCGGGTTCAGGAGCGGTACGAGCGTCTCCACCCGGCGGTCGAGATTGCGCGGCATCATATCAGCGGAGCCGATGTAGACGAGCGCCTTGTCGGACGGCAGACCGTAGCCGTTGCCGAAGCAGAAGATGCGGCTGTGCTCCAGGAAGCGGCCGACGATCGACTTCACCCGGATATTGTCGGAAAGACCCGGCACCTGCGGGCGCAGGCAGCAGATGCCGCGGACGACGAGGTCGACATCCACGCCGGCGGCGCTCGCCCGATAGAGTGCGTCAATGATCTCCGGATCGACCAGCGAATTCATCTTCATCCAGATCGCCGCCGGCGCGCCGTTCTGTGCGTGGACGATCTCCTCCTCGATGTGGCGAAGGATGCGCGGGCGCAGCGTATAGGGCGAGACCGCCAACTTCATGCTGTCTTCCGGCTCGCCATAGCCGGTGATGAAGTTGAAGACATTCGCCATGTCGTGGGCAATCTTCGGATTGCAGGTGAAGAAGGATAGATCGGTGTAGATCTTCGCCGTGACGGGATGGTAGTTGCCGGTGCCCAGGTGGCAATATGTCCGGAGCTTGCCGTCCTCGCGGCGAACGACCATGGACATCTTGGCGTGCGTCTTCAGCTCGATGAAGCCGAAGACAACCTGAACGCCCGCGCGCTCCAGATCGCGTGCCCAGCGGATATTCGCTTCCTCGTCGAACCGGGCCTTGAGTTCCACAAGTGCGGTCACGGACTTGCCGGCCTCCGCGGCATCGATCAGCGCCCGGACGATCGGGCTGTCGTTGGATGTGCGGTAGAGCGTCTGCTTGATGGCCAGCACATCCGGATCGCGCGCCGCCTGCAGCAGAAACTGCACGACCACATCGAAGCTCTCGTAGGGATGGTGGACGACCATGTCCTTCTCGCGGATGGCGGCAAGGCAGTCACCGGCATGCTCGCGCACGCGTTCCGGAAAGCGCGGATTGAACGGCTCGAAGCGCAGGTCGTCGCGCGGAGCCTTGGTGATTTCCGAAAGCGTATTGAGGGCCAACAGCCCCGGAAGAACCGCAATACGATTGTCCGGAACGCCAAGCTCCTGCACCACGAACTGGCGCAGTTCAGGCGGCATTTCGGAATCCGTCTCGATCCGGATAACCTTGCCGCGGCGGCGGCGCTTCAGGGCCGTCTCGAAGAAGCGGACGAGGTCCTCGGCCTCTTCCTCCACCTCGATATCGCTGTCGCGGATGATGCGGAACGTACCCGCGCCCTTCACCACGTAGCCGGGGAAGAGGCGGTTCGTAAACATCCCGACGACGTCTTCGAGGGTGATGTAGCGGATGGCCGCTCCCTCGTCGGGCAGGCGGATGAAGCGGTCAAGCGTCGGTGGAAGGCGGAGCAGCCCGGTCATAGGCTCGCGGCCGTGCAGGCTTTCAAGCTGCAGCGCGATCGAGAAACCGAGGTTCGGAATGAACGGGAACGGATGGGCAGGGTCGATGGACAGCGGCGTCAGCACCGGGAAGAGTTCGTCATCGAAGGCATTGGCCAGCCAGGTGCGGTCGTCACCGGAGAGCGCGGCCGGTCGAACGATCAGGATGTCCTCGCGAGCGAGGTACTGCTGCAGGACGGCGAGAGAGGCCTGCTGTTCCATCTGCAGGTTGTCGATCTCCTGCAGGATGGCGTCCAGCTGTTCGGCCGGCGTCTTGCCGTCGGGGCTGCGGATGACGATACCCTGGCGCACCTGGCCCTCGAGGCCGGCCACGCGGACCATGAAGAATTCGTCGAGGTTGGCTGCCGAGATGGACAGGAAACGCACCCGCTCCAGCAAAGGATGGGCGGTGTTCAGCGTCTCTTCGAGAACGCGACGATTGAACTGCAGCCAGGAAAACTCGCGGTTGATGAAGCGATCGGGACTCTGGAGCAGATCCTCGGTGACAGGTGCCATCCCTTCCTGCCCATGCGGTTCCGTCGTCACGTCCATTCCATCGCCCCCAAGTTATTCTCCGGCCGATATTACAGTTTGGCGACGGAACTATGACAGTCAATCATCCTCGACAGTATTTCCGACCTCGTTCAGCACTTCTGCCGCGAGTTGCCGCGTGATCCGCGTCCCGCGACCAAGTGCCAGGCGATCGAGCCGATCGACGATCGTCTGTGCAGCAGCCAGCGAGCGTTCCATCCGGGTAACGATATAGCCGACAAGCTTGTCATCAATGTAAAGCTGCCGGTCGGCGAAGAGCTTGACGATCACCTGCGCAAGCAGCTCCTCGTCCGGCTCGCCGATTTCCACCACCGTTGCCGCCTTGAGGCGCGAACGCAGGTCGGGAAGCGTCACGGGCCAGGACATGGGCCAGAGGCGCGAGGTAATGAGCAGGCTGTGGCCGTTCTCGCGCACGCTGTTGATGACATGGAACAATTCCGCGTCATCGAAGCCCTGCCGTTCGGCATCCTCGAACAGCACAGGGCCGTGGGCGGCCGCGGCCGACGATCCAGAACCCGCCTGTGGATGAATGGGTGTCGCACCACTCTTTTCCCTCCAGATGGCCGCGAGGTGCGACTTGCCGGAACCGACGGGTCCCGCCAGAATGACGACGGGTGACGGCCAGTTGGGCCAGGCATCGATGATTGAGACGGCCGCGCTCAGACGTTCGGAGACCAGCAGGTCGTCCCGCCCGGTGGCGGCATCATAGGGGAAGGAAAGCGGCAGCTGCTCATGGCGGCGCCGGTCTTTCTCGGTCTGATCAATCATTGCTGTCCCGGGAATGCTCCAGTACCTGCGGCGGCTCCTGCCAAGGAAGCGCGGCCCTGCGGCCATAGTAGAGGTCGCTCTCAAGATACCGCGACAGCGCAAAGCGGACAAGCACGCCGACCACAGCGGCGGCGGGTACGGCAATCAGGAGGCCGACAAAGCCGAAGATGAGGCCGAACGCAAACAGGGCGAACATGAGCCACACGGGGTGGACGCCGATCCGCGAGCCCATCAGCTTCGGCTGCAGGATGTTGCCCTCGATGAACTGACCCGCGAAGAAAACGGCTGCCGTCGCTATGATCCAGGTGTAATCGGGCCAGAACTGAACCAGTGCTACCCCCACGGAGAGAAGCAGCCCTACGAACGAACCGATATAAGGGATGAAACTGATCAGCCCTGCCGCGAAGCCGATGAGCAGTCCGAAATTGAGCCCGATCAGGGACAAGCCGATGGCATAGAAGGCCCCAAGGATGAGGCAGATGGAGCCCTGCCCGCGAACGAAGCCGGCGATGGCATTGTCCATGTCGAGCGCGAGCCGACGGACCGTAACAACCTGATCTCTTGGAACCCAGCTGTCGACCCTGGCAATCATCTTGTCCCAGTCGAGCAGGATATAGAAGGCCACGACCGGCGTGACGACCAGCAGCGAGACGACGTCGAGCAACGTTTTGCCCGAAGCCCATATCTGGCGAAGCAGGCCGGTAATGAAGCCCGCCCCTTCCGACATCACGTTGGAGAAGTTCTGCTTGGCCGTCTCGATCTGCGTGCTCAGCCAGTCTGGAAGGAAGGCGTCGGGGGTGGCGATCAGCTCCTGCAGGCGGGTGACATAGGCTGGAAGTGCCGCGGCGAATTCGTTCAACTGGCTGACGATCACGGGAATGATGATCATCAGCGACAGAACGAAGACAAGGACGAAGCAGATAAGGATCACGACGCTTGCCATCATCCGGCTCAAGCCGCGCCGCTCCAGCCAGTCGGCGACGGGGTCGAGGAAATAGGCAAGCGCCATGCCGGCCACGAAGGGCAGCAGGATCGAGCGAAACGCCCACAGGAAGACAATGAACACGATCAGCGCCGCCAACCAGAAGAGGATGTGACGGCGCAGGCTCGCTCCGCTGATGTGGTAGGGCATCGCCGTCTTCCCCGGTGGTTGGCCGCAGTCTGGACACCGATAGGCTGGCGCCGCGTCGACGGTCAAGTCCATCGACCTCCCTTACCCGCTATCCCCTGCCAAGGCTGGCGAAGTGCTTGCATAAGCCCGCAACCCGTGCAATGGCCCTCGAAGCTTAGCGAGCGGAGACAGGCGATGAGCGAGACAGGCAGGAACGGCCTCACCTATAGCGATGCCGGGGTCGATATCGATGCCGGAAACCTGATGGTCGAGAAGATCAAGCCGGCCGTCCGTTCGACCCGCCGGCCCGGCGCAGACGGCGAGATCGGCGGCTTCGGTGGCCTGTTCGATCTGCGTGCCGCCGGCTTCATCGACCCCGTTCTGGTCGCCGCCAATGACGGTGTCGGAACCAAGCTCAAGATCGCCATCGATGCCGACCACCACGACACTGTTGGAATCGACCTCGTCGCCATGTGCGTCAACGATCTTGTCGTGCAGGGTGCCGAGCCGCTTTTCTTCCTCGACTATTTTGCCACCGGCAAACTCGATCCGGACCAGGGTGCGGCGATCGTCCACGGCATCGCCGAAGGTTGCCGGCAGGCAGGGTGCGCGCTGATCGGCGGCGAGACGGCGGAAATGCCCGGCATGTATGCCGGCGGCGACTACGACCTGGCCGGATTTGCCGTCGGTGCGGCCGAGCGTGGCCAGTTGTTGCCGGTCGGCGATATCGCAGACGGCGACCTCATCCTTGGGCTGACCTCATCCGGTGTCCATTCGAACGGCTTTTCGCTGGTGCGCAAGATCGTCTCGGTGTCAAAGCTCGGCTGGGAAGACGCCGCACCGTTCGCGGACGGCAAGAAGCTCGGCGAGGCGCTGCTGACGCCGACGCGCATCTATGTCAAGCCGCTGCTCAGGGCAATCCGCGAGACGGGCGCGATCAAAGCACTGGCGCACATTACCGGCGGCGGCTTCCCTGAAAACATTCCGCGCGTGCTGCCGGCCAACCTTGCAGCGGAAGTCGATCTCGACTCAATCCCTGTAACGCCCGTCTTCTCCTGGCTCGCAAAAACGGGCGGCGTCGAGGCGAAAGAAATGCTGCGAACCTTCAACTGCGGCATCGGCATGATCGTCGTGGTGGCTGCCGAGAATGCCCAGGCCGTTACCGACGTCCTGTCCGCAGAGGGCGAGGTCGTGGTGCCGCTCGGCCGGATGGTGTCTCGTGCGGAAGGTGGACCCGGTGTCATCTACCAGGGCACGCTTGCCCTATGACCCCGGCCGAGAGCCACAGCCGGAAACGCGTCGTCGTCTTCATCTCTGGCGGCGGCTCAAACATGCTGACGCTGGCGAAGGCCTGCGAGGCGCCGGAGTGGCCGGCAGAGATCACCTGCGTCATCTCCGACAAAACTTCCGCCGACGGCTTGGCAAAGGCCGAGGCGCTCGGGATCCCGACGAAGGTCTTCGAGAGGAAGGCGTTCGCGAGCAAGGCTGAGCATGAAGAGGCAATCCTCGCAGCGCTCGCCGAGATCGGTCCTGACATCATCTGCCTTGCCGGCTACATGCGGCTCCTCTCCGCCGACTTCACCCGCCGGCACGAAGGGAATATCCTCAACATCCACCCTTCCCTGCTACCGCTCTTTCCCGGCCTACACACCCACCAGCGCGCCATTGACGCAGGCATGAAGATCGCCGGCTGCACCGTGCATTACGTGACCGAGGGAATGGACGAGGGACCGATTATTGCACAGGCGGCCGTTCCGGTGCTGGCCCAGGATACGGCCGAGACGCTCGCCACGCGCATCCTGACGGTAGAGCATCAACTCTATCCGCTGGCGCTGAAGTTGGTGGCGGAGGGCAAGGTGCGGATGGAGGATAGGCGCGCTGTGACGACGCCGGGCGCTGCCACGGCGCTTGCGGAACAGACGCTGATCTCCGGCGGGCTCTGAGGGTTCGGGGACGCCTACAGTCTTTCCCGGTTCAGTGCCGCCCACTGTAGGAGCATGATCGTCTTGCCGTCGCAGATCTCGCCGGTGCCGATCATGGCCAAGGCATTGTCGAGCGGGATTTCGAGAACCTCGATATCCTCGTGCTCCTCGTCCAGGCCACCACCGTCATGCACCTGGTGGCTGAGGTCGATGGGTGCGTAGAAGAAGTGGATGCGCTCGGTGACAGCGCCGGGCGACATGAAGCACTCGAAGAGGAAGCGGACGTCGCGTACTTCGTAACCGGTTTCCTCGACTGCTTCACGACGGATCGCTTCCTCCGGGTGGTCGCCATCCAGAAGGCCGGCCGGAGTCTCGATCACCCAACCGGAATGGCCGGCCACGTAAGCTGGCATCCGGAACTGCTTGACGAGAACGACGACCTGCCGCTGCGGATCATAGAGAAGGATCGTCGCGCCGTGTCCGCGGTCATAGCATTCGCGCGAGAGACGGTGAACTTCGCCACGGGAGTTCGTGTAGTCGAAGGTCACCTTGCGCAGGTGGTACCAGTCGTCCGAGAGCGTCTTGTCCTCGACGATCTCGACCATTGCATTCTCCAGTTTGCTCATGCGATATCCTTGCGCAGCCAGACGCGATTGTCATGAAAGGCCGCACCCCCATAGGGAGCGACGGCGTCGGCGCCGGTGAGAACGTTGATCCCCTCTCCGTCGAGATGCGCTTTGTTGGGCCAGAGACCCTCGGCGATCAGCACACCCGGTTTGGCGCCGGGCACAACGCGCGCATGCAGGCGGATCTCGCCGCGCGTGTTGCCGAGGCGGACGATGTCGCCATCGAGGATCCCAAGGCGAAGCGCGTCGGATGGTTCTATCATCACTTCCGGCCGGCCTTCCTTCTGGGCGGAGGTCGGCGTTTCGGCAAAGGTCGAATTGAGAAAGTTTCTGGCGGGCGACGTTGCCAGCCGGAAGGGATGCTCGGCATCGGCCTCCTCGATCACCGGGACGTAGTCGGGAAACCTCGGCAGGGCCGCCACCGGGCCCATGGGTCCGAGGCTCTTCGGCGGACGATTGGGCGACGGGCCGTTCTCCCAATCGGGGCTGAAGCGGAATTTCCCGTCCGGATAGCCGAAGCCCCTGAGGTAATGCGCCGTCTCGAAATCCGGCTGCGCATCGATCCAGCGCTGCAGGGTCAGGCTGTCGTAGCCGGGCCAACCGCTGGCGGCGAGCATGCGGTCGATGTGCTCGCGTTCCGATAGACCGAAGCCCGGGAAATGCGAGACGCCAAGGCGCTTGGCCAGTTCCTCGATAACGAAAAGGTTGGGCCGCACCGTATCCGGCGGCTCCACAAGCTTCGGGCCAAGCAGGATGTGGTTCTGGCCGCCGGCGCGATAGAGGTCGTCATGCTCCAGGAACATCGTTGCCGGCAGCACGACGTCGGCCATCTCGGCCGTCTCGGTCAGGAACTGCTCGTGGACGGCGACGAACAGTTCATCATGTGCAAACCCCTGCTTCACGAGGCGCTGCTCCGGCGCGACGTTGACGGGGTTGGTGTTCTGGATCAGCAGCGCCGTCACCGGTCCGCGGTGGCGCAGCGCGTCGGCATCCCCCGTCAGCACGCGGCCGATCTGCGACTGGTCGAGCATTCGGATGTCGGGATCGGCATAGGCCGTGCCCATCAGCTCCGATTTGTTCAGGCGGAAGATGTCGCCGTTGTTGTGGAAGGCGCCGCCGCCCTCGTACTGCCAGGAACCGAGGACCGTCGCGACCGACAGCGCGGCGTGCATGGAGACCGTGCCGTTGCGCTGGCGCCCGAAGCCGTAACCGAGGCGGAAGAAGGTCTTCTTCGTGGTGCCGACGAGGCGGGCGAAGGCTTCGATTTCCTCCACCGTCAGGCCGGTAATGGCGGACGCCCATTCCGGCGTCTTCATCCTGAGATGAGCCTCAAGCCCGGCCGGGTCATCGGCAAACTTCGCCATGTACTCTCGATCGGCATATCCGTCGCGGAAGGCGACATGCATGACGGCGCAGGCAAGCGCCGCGTCGGTACCCGGCTTCAGGATCAGGCCCATGTCGGCCTGCTTCATCGTCGGGTTGTCGTAGATGTCGATGACGACGATCGGAGCGCCGCGCTCCTTACGCGCCCGCACCGCATGGGTCATCACGTTGACCTGGGTGGAGACAGCATTCGTCCCCCAGATGACGACGCAGTCGGACTTAGCCATCTTGCGCGGATCGGGCCCCCGCAGCGCACCGGTACCCATGACGTAGCCGGTCCACGCCATGTTGGTGCAGATAGAGCCGAAGAAACCGGAATATTTCTTGGCGTGGCGCAGGCGCTCGATGGAATCGCGCTGCACCTGACCCATGGTGCCGGCGTAAAAATAGGGCCAGACAGCCTCCGAGCCGTGCTGCGCCTCCGCCTTGACGAAGGCATTGGCGATCTCATCGAGCGCCGCCTCCCAGGAAATCTCCTGCCAGGCCCCTTCGCCCTTGGCTCCCAGCCGGCGCTTCGGCGTCAGCAGGCGCTTCGGGTGGTAGATGCGCTCGCTATAGCGGGCGACCTTGGCGCAGATCACGCCGGCGGTATAGGTGTTTTCGGCCGAACCACGGACGCGGCCGATCCTGCCCTCAGCCGTGAGATCGACGTCCAGCGCGCAGGCCGAAGGGCAGTCGTGCGGACAGACGGTGTGGCCGACGCGCGTGACATTGGAGGCGGCTCTTGCCGCGATCGGGATCGCAAGGTTCATCGCTTTTCTATATGCGAAGGCTGAAGCCGCAAAAAGCGCGATCTGCGGCCTATCAAATTTATTCATCCGGGGCAGAAGCGGTCATGAACTATCGGCACATCTACCACGCGGGCAACTTCGCCGACGTGCTGAAGCATGCAGTGCTGGCGCGCCTCGTCCTCTACATGCAGAAGAAGGACAAGGCCTTTCGCGTGCTCGACACGCATGCGGGTATCGGCCTCTACGACCTCTCCTCCGAGGAGGCCCAGAAGACGGGCGAATGGCGAGAGGGGATCGGCCGCCTGATGGAAGCCGAGCTTCAGCCGCAAGTCGCGGAGCTTCTCTCACCCTACCTGTCGGCGGTGCGAAGCCTCAATCCTGACGGCGGCGTAAGGCTCTATCCGGGATCGCCGAAGCTCGCCCGCATGCTGTTCCGGCCGCAGGACCGGCTGTCGGCGATGGAACTCCATCCGGACGATCACAATCGCTTGGCGCGGCTGTTCGAGGGCGATTACCAGGTCCGCGTGACGGAACTGGACGGCTGGCTGGCGTTGGGCGCCCATCTGCCACCCAAGGAGAAGCGCGGGATCATCCTCGTCGACCCACCCTTCGAGGAGCCGGACGAATACGAGCGGCTGGTGAAGGGGCTGGCAGGCGCCTATCGCCGCTTCCCCGGCGGCACCTATTGCCTGTGGTACCCTCTGAAGAAGGGCGCGCCTATCAAGGATTTTCACCAGGCACTGCAGGATCTCGACATCCCGAAGATGCTGTGCGCGGAGCTCTCGGTACGCAGCGACCGGGAGACCACTGGGCTAACAGGTTCGGGCCTCATCATCGTCAACCCGCCCTTCACGCTGAAGGACGAGTTGCACGCGCTGCTGCCGGTGCTCAAACAGGTGCTGGCCCAGGATCGATTTGCATCGCAGCGCGCCTTCTGGCTCCGCGGAGAGACGCAGCCCGAAGAACGCTAGGGTTCGGCGCTCCGCCCGGCGCGGAACTGCGTCCTCTCGAAGACGAAAATCACTCCGAGCGCCATGGCAAAGGGGATCAGCAGGTAGAACAGCCGAAAGACGAGAAGAGCCGCGATCACATCGGCCGGGTCCATGTCCGGAAGTCCCATGACGAACACGAGTTCCAGTACGCCGAGCCCGCCCGGCGCATGCGAGATCAAGGCTGCCGAAAAGGACGCCAGGAAAATGCCGAGAACGACGATGAAGCCGGGATTGCCGGCCTCTGGAAGGGCAAAATAGATAATGCCTGCCGCGCCGATCAACTCTACCGGCCCAATGACCATCTGGGAGAGGACCACTTTCGGCGATGGATAGGTCAACTGCGTCGATCCTATTGTGATCGGACGGGGGCGCAGAAAACTGACCGCGACATAGATTCCTATCAGCACCAGAATTCCGTAGCCGGTGGCGGAGGAGACGCTAAGAGGGAAGCCCTCGCCGAAGCGATCGGTGATGTGCGGCTTCAGGATGAGGACCACGCCTGCCAGAAGCAGCGTGCCAAGTGCGAAGGTGAAGGAACAAATGGCAATAAGCCCGCCTATCTCACGCCCGCTCAACCCCTTGGACGAATAGGCACGGTAACGAACCACGCCGCCCGAGATGACCGATGCACCAATATTGTGGGAGAGCGCGTAGGTCGTGAAGGAGGTAACGGTAATAAACCACAGGTTCACCGACCGGCCGAGATGCATGAGCGCAATCCGGTCATAACCCGCGAGCGCCGCATAGGCGACGAGCGTCGAGAGCCCCGCGAGTACCCAGTGGGTGGGGGAAATTGCCGTCAAGCTATCCCAGACGTCGTCCAGAGAGAGCCCACGCAATTCCTTGTAGAGAAGCCAGCCACAAACGGCTATCGTCGCGCCGCCGACGACAGGCCACAAGTATTTTTTCAAGGTCATCCAGCTTTGCCGCTCTTCTCTCTCCCTCGAATGGTCCCAGCGAATGCAGGGCAGACACTGACTCGGGCACATTGAAGGGAATGATGTGATGGATCAACCTTTTCACATCCGACTGCTACCAATTGCTATCCTTCTGCTCTTTTCTTCCGCGGGTTTGGCCAGATCCCAGAGCTTCGACTTCTATGTCCTGTCGCTTTCCTGGTCGCCGACCTATTGCGCAACCCAGAAAGGCCCGAGCCGTTCCCCGCAATGCAGCGGTGATGAGGAATTCCGTTTCGTCGTCCACGGACTATGGCCGCAGCATGAACGCGGCTATCCCCAATACTGCCGAAGCCAGGAGCCGCAGCGCGTGCCGCGCTCTGTCGGAAACATCGTCTTCGACATCATGCCGTCGATGGGGCTGATCGGTCACCAGTGGCGCAAGCACGGCAGTTGCAGCGGGCTGACGCAACGCGGGTATTTCAGTGCAACCCGCCAGGCATTCGAGCGCATTCGAATCCCCCCGAAGGTTTCCGACGGTGAAGCACGCCTGACACTGCCGGCAGCGGAAATCGAGCGGAGTTTCGTGGCGGCCAATCCCGGCATGTCGACGAGCGGGATCGCCATCAGTTGCGAAGGGCAGCGTCTGAAGGAGATCCGCATCTGCCTGACAAAGGAATTTCGTTTCCGTGATTGTGCAGAGGTTGACCGTGGCGGCTGCCGCCTCGATCGGGTCGAACTGCCCCCCGCCGAATAAACGTTCAAGACAGCAAGGACCGCGCCATGAAGCTTCTTTATTCTCCAGCCTCCCCTTATGCTGCAAAAGTGCGGATGGCCGCCCGGCATGTCGGGATCGAACTTGATGCCGTGAAGGTGGAGACCGCGGCGGCGCCACCGGAACTGCTGGACAGCAATCCGCTGGGCAAGATCCCTACCCTGCTGCGCAAGGATGAGCCGCCGATCTACGACAGTGTCGCGATCATGCACTATCTCGACCGCCTGTCGGGCGGGAAGCTCTATCCCCGAAAGGACCCGAAGCGGGCCAATGCCGACGTGCTGGAGTCACTCTGCGACGGAATGATGGACAGCCTGCTCGCCATCATGAACGAGCGTCGCAGCAGGCCAGAGGAACTCGTCCACCAGCCCTGGATCGACAAGCAGTGGGGCAAGGTCAGCCGTGGGCTCGATTTCCTCGATGCGCACCTGCCCAAGACAGGCAGGAAGCTCAACGGTGGCCATTTCGCGCTCGCCGCACTGCTGAGCTATCTCGACCTGCGGTTTGCCGAGAAGAACTGGCGGGAGGGGCGGCCTGAACTCGCCGCTTGGCCCGCGGCCTTCCAGCAGCGATTTCCGGACTTCGATGTGCTGAAGACCAGCGCCTGACACGAAAATGCCGGCAGCCACGGCCGCCGGCATTCCTTTCTCGCAGTATGAGCGATCAGAACTTGACGCCGATACCGACCTTGACGCTGTGGTCGTCGTAACCGCTGGAAACGGAGGTGCCGCCGCCCAGATCATAGGTATCGCTGCCGAAGTCAGTGTAGCGATACTCGACGCGGGTGGTGATGTTGTCCGTCACCAGCGCCTCGACGCCTGCACCGACGGTGTAGCCGACGGCGGTCTTGTTATCGGATTCGCCGGTCGTCGTGTCGGTGAGCTTGTTGTCCTGCAGTGCCACACCGGCCGTACCGTAGAGAAGGAACGGGTTGAGGTCATAACCGACGCGGGCACGGACCGAACCGTTCCAGCCGGCCTTGCCTTCAACGCCCGGAGCGGCATCCGCTTCCTCGCCGTTGTAACCGGCATCAGCCTCGACGCCGTAAACGATCTGGCCGCTCTGCATGTTGTAGCCGCCGAACACGCCGCCACCGAACGCACCTTCGCGATCACCGTCGAAGCGACCCCAGTCATAGGCGCCGTAGCCACCGATATACGCGCCGCTCCAGTCCTTTACGGGAGCCGGCTGCTCATAGGCGACCGGGGCTTCCGGGATCTGCTCGACGGCATCAGCCGCATTGGCGGCCGAGAGGCCTGCGAGGGTTGCGGCCGAAGCCATCAGGGTTGCGATCAGAATACGCATAAAAACTCTCCTTTTTGCTGCGCCGGAATGTGTCGCGACGAGAATGCCGCAGGACTTGCTCCCGGCCCGCTGGAGACGAAGATGTTTGGGAAATGCGGACAAGAAAGAGCCGAACTATGAATTGATTGTGGCGCCGGAACGGCGAAACAGTGATGTTACATTGCGGCAACATACTGTTTTTTAACCATGATTTTACAACCCGACCCGAGACGCCAAAGAGCGCCCTCCTCTTCGCTCCATGCTGGCTTTTGTTCACATAATCGCAAGCAATTCTTCCGGCGAGAATCATCGCTTCGGATGGTCGTCTTTTATTGTCGGCCCTGAGGCACTACCTCTAGGCATTCACCAGGTCGCGATTCGAGGTCCGGGCTGCATGCCGTCGCGCCACGGCAATGCAGGCCAGCGGACGAAGAGGATGGGATGAGTTCAGCCAAGCTGCCGGATGGCGGCGTCCTTTATGATGAAACCGAAGATGACGAGGACGACGTCGCCGCTGCCGAGCCGCAGGTCGAGCGGGCACTCGGTGTCGACTGGAGCGAGGGCTGGAAGAACGAGAGCGGCCTGAAGGGCGCCGATCTGATCGCCGAATTCGTCAAGCACCTGCCGAATGCGCCCGGCGTCTACCGCATGTTCAACGAGGCCGGCGACGTCATGTATGTCGGCAAGGCGCGCAGCCTCAAGAAGCGCGTCGGCAATTACGCGCAGGGTCGCGTCCATTCAAATCGGCTGTCGCGCATGGTGCGCGAGACGACCCACATGGAGTTCGTCACGACGCGCACCGAGACCGAGGCGCTTCTGCTGGAGGCGAACCTCATCAAGCGGTTGCGCCCACGCTTCAACGTGCTTCTGCGCGACGACAAGTCGTTTCCCTATATCATGATCACCGGCGACCACCGGGCACCGGCGATCTTCAAGCACCGCGGCGCGCGAGCACGCAAGGGTGACTATTTCGGCCCCTTCGCCTCTGCGAGCGCGGTGGGCCGGACGATCAACTCCCTGCAGCGCGCCTTTCTTCTGCGAACCTGTACTGACAGCGTATTCGAGACCCGGACACGACCTTGCCTGCTCTATCAGATCAAGCGCTGCTCCGGTCCCTGCACCCACGAGATCAGCGACGAGGGCTATGCGGAACTGGTCCGAGAGGCGAAGGACTTCCTTTCCGGCAAGAGCCAGAATGTGAAGGCCGCAATCGCACGGCAGATGCAGGAGGCGTCGGAGGATCTCGACTTCGAACGTGCAGCAATCTACCGCGACCGGCTCGCCGCCCTCTCTCACGTGCAGAGCCACCAGGGGATCAATCCTTCCGGAGTCGACGAGGCGGATGTCTTCGCCATACATCACGAAGGCGGGCTTACCTGCATCCAGGTGTTCTTCTTCCGCACCGGCCAGAACTGGGGCAACCGGGCCTATTTCCCGAAGGCCGACCCGCAGATGTCGGGCGCCGAAGTGCTGAATGCGTTCCTGGCGCAGTTTTATGACGACAAGCCGGTGCCAAGGCATATCCTGCTCTCCGAGACGGTCGAGGAGCAGGAACTGCTCGCCCTGGCCTTCTGCGAAAAGGCCGGCCAGCGAGTGACCATTTCGGTGCCGCAGCGCGGTGAGAAGCGGGATCTGGTCGAGCATGTACTCGGCAACGCCCGAGAGGCACATGGGCGCAAGCTGGCAGAAACCTCTTCGCAGGCGCGGCTATTGAAGGGTTTCGCGGAGACCTTTGGCATTTCCTACGTCCCGCGGCGCATCGAAATCTACGACAACTCGCACATCATGGGCACCAATGCCGTAGGCGGCATGGTGGTGGCGGGGCCCGAAGGCTTCGTGAAGAACCAGTATCGCAAGTTCAACATCAAATCGACGGAGATCACCCCCGGCGACGATTTCGGCATGATGCGCGAGGTCATGACGCGCCGGTTCTCGCGACTCATCAAGGAGGAAGGCATTCCGGATCGGACGCAGATCGGTGCGGAAGACGCGGACGCCCCCTTCCCCGCATGGCCGGACGTGATCCTGATCGACGGCGGCCAAGGGCAGATGACGGCGGTGCGGGCGATCCTCGACGAGCTCGGCATCCGCGACGTGGTAACCGCAATCGGTGTTGCCAAGGGCGTCGATCGCGACGCCGGGCGCGAACGCTTCTTCGCCGACGGGCGCAGTGATTTCTCGCTGCCGCCGCGCGATCCGGTGCTCTACTTCGTGCAACGCATGCGCGACGAAGCACACCGCTTCGCCATCGGCTCCCACCGGGCGCGCCGCAAGAAGGAGATGGTCAAGAACCCGCTCGACGAGATCGCGGGGATCGGTCCAGGCCGCAAGCGCAAGCTGCTCCAGCACTTCGGCACGGCAAAGGCTGTTTCCCGTGCCGGCCTCAACGACCTGATGGCGGTGGAAGGCATTTCGGAAACGGTCGCGCGGATGGTCTATCACCACTTCCATGAGAAGCAGCCGGGCTGATGTCGCGAAATGAGCCTTCGAAGACCGTCCCGCATGTTGACGCCCGCAGCAGGAAGGGCCAACTAGAAGAAGTCAAGCAGCAGGTTATGAAATGGCATCGCGCGCATACAACATTCCCAATCTCCTGACCTATGCGCGCATCGTCGCCGTGCCGATCATCGTCCTTTGCTTCTTTGTCGAAGGGCGTCTCGCGAGCTCGGATTTTGCGCGATGGACCGCTCTTATCCTCTTCGCGGTCGCCTCGATCACGGACTATCTCGACGGCTATCTGGCGAGGATCTGGAACCAGACGTCCAATATCGGCCGCATGCTGGATCCGATCGCCGACAAGCTGCTCGTCGCCTCGGTGCTGCTTCTCATGGCTGCCGATGGAACCATTGCCGGCTGGTCGATCTGGGCGGCAATCGTCATCCTGTGCCGCGAGATCCTGGTCTCCGGCCTGCGCGAATACCTGGCGGCGCTGAAGGTGGCGGTACCGGTCACCCGCATCGCGAAATGGAAGACCACGATCCAGATGGTGGCGATCGCCTTCCTGTTGGCAGGTCCCGCCGGTGACAAGGTCCTGCCCTATACGACCGAAATGGGGATCGGCCTGCTGTGGGTGGCCGCCGTGCTGACGATGTACACCGGCTACGACTACTTCAAGGCTGGCCTCAAGCACATGGTGGACTGACCATGACCAAGCTCATCTATTTCGCCTGGGTGCGTGAGCGGATCGGCAAGCCGGAGGAAGAGATCGAACTGCCCGACGACGTAAAGACCGTGCGCGATCTTCTGGTCCACCTGAAGACGCTCGGTGAGGAGTACGAGGCGGCACTGCAGTATCCTGAGGTCATCCGGGTGGCGCTTGACCAGGAGCATGTCGAGCACCACGAGAAGATCGGCACCCCCCGCGAAATCGGCATATTTCCGCCGATGACGGGCGGCTGAGCATGACCGAAGCACCCCTCATCCGGGTCCAGATGCAGGATTTCGACCTTCAGTCGGAGATCGATGCGCTAACCAGAGGGCGAACCGGCATCGGCGCCGTCGTTACGTTCACGGGCCTCTGCCGTGACGAGCAGGGCGCACTTTCGGCGCTGGAACTGGAGCATTACCCGGGAATGGCCGAGGCCGAGATGCAGCGGATCGCAGACCTCGCGATCGAGCGGTTCTCGCTCCAGGGCCTGACCGCCATCCACCGATATGGAAAGATCGCGCCGGGTGAAAACATCGTGCTGGTGATCGCCGCAGCCCCGCACCGGCAGGCCGCGTTCGACGGCGCAAGCCTCATGATGGACTACCTCAAGACCTCCGCACCCTTCTGGAAGAAGGAGCACAAGGCCGACGGCACGGCAGGTGACTGGGTCTCCGCCAAGGATGCCGATGATCGAGCGCGGGAGAAGTGGCGGTAGTCACGGCACGATCCGCTCCCGGCGGCTCATGACCAGCACGGCCACGAGGCCGCCGACGATCACCAGATCTCGCCACACGATGGGACCGTAGCCTGCCCACAAGGTCTCCGCGAAGCCGATCACGGCGGCGCCGCCCGCGGCCCGGATCGGATTGGCGTGGCCGCCCGCAGCCGCGATCAATACCACCTTGAGCCCGAAGACAAGGCCTGCGCCGAAATCCATCGTGCCGTAGTAGGAGGTGGCAAGGATACCACAGATCGAAGCCATGAGTGCCGCGGCGGCATAGGAAATGACGAAGACCGTTCGGGCATCGACCCCGCACATTTCGGCAGCCCGTGAATCCTCCGAGACCGCCCGCCATCGCCTTCCCCAGGTGCTCCTGACAAGTAGGACCGCGCCCATTCCAAGCAGCAGCAGGAGGATCGCCGTGCTGAGACACTGGAGGGTCGTCAGCGTGACCGGAAAGCCCTCGCCCGACCATAGCACGATCGGCTCCTTCATCAGCGGTGGTAGCCAGAGCTCGCGGGTTTGCGCGGCAAGCCGCGCCCCCTCCATCAGGACGAGCACGAGCCCCAGCGAGCCGACAATGACAGCGTTCGGAGAGACGCTCGCCAGAGGTCGGATGATGAACCGGCCACTGACCAAGCCGGTCGCCACACCGCCGCTGAGAGCGGCCAGAGCGCCCAGCGCCAGCGCGGCCGGCAGGACGAGCCGAAGTTCATTCCACCCGAAGTGGGCGACCAACACATAAAGGTGCCCGGAGAAGGCGAAGATCGCTCCATAGGTGATGTCGGCGCGCCGCGTCACTGCAAAGGCGATCGCATAGCCGAAGGCAAGGGTGGCATAGAGTGTCGCAAGCGGCACGGCATTCGCGATCTGCTGCAGAAGGTAGCTCATGCCGCAGGATTCCACCATTCATGTAGCTGGTCAAACGACTTTTGGTGGTTATAATAGAGACATGATCTTCACTTGGACTCCCCATCGATTTTCGGGTGGCGCCCTTGCTCTCGATGTTGCCAACAGCGTCATCCTGCGCTCCGATCCGGCCCGCCGTACAGACCGCTTTGAGGTCACCGAGCAAATGCAGGCCTTCTCCGCTGCTGCAGCGGAATTCTCGGCAGAGCGGGCTCTGTTCGGAGAAATCAAGCCGGTCGCGGAGCCGAACCGGAAGGATTTCCTCGCCCTGCGTGAGGCGATCGACGGTTATTTCCGCCGCCGCGTCGAAGGCCATGACGATCGCGTGCTGCTCGCCAACCTGCTGCAGGCTTGCGCACGAATGCTGAAGCAGTCCGCAAGCGAGGCGACGCTCGAGGCGGCAACGGCTCGCTCGGCGCTACGCCTGTTGGCGGAGACCGACCGCCTGAAGATCTGCGGCAATTGCGGCTGGCTGTTCGTCGACCGGAGCCGCAATAGGAGCCGCACCTGGTGCGACATGGCCGTTTGCGGCAACCGCGTGAAGGCGAACCGCCACTACCGGCGCAAGAAGGAGGCGATGCCTTGAGGAAGCGTTGGGTGGTTGCGATGATGGCCTTGATTACCCTTGCCGCCTGCCAGCGGGATAAGGCGGATCAGGACGTCGTGGAGCTTTCGGGCAAGATCTTCGTGTTCAACTATCGGGTGGCACGGGCGACCTACCTCGTCACGCTGCGCAAACTGGCTCCCCTGCCGGAAGGCGGTGTGGCCGAGGCAAGTTTCGAGGATCCTCGCGGCGGGTCGCCTTTGACGGTGGAGCAGAAGCTGTTTCCGACAATGGAGAAGATCGTCCTGGAAAGCACTCCGGTGCACTGCGTGAAGAAGGGAAAGCCCTATAGCGTCACGATCCGCTTGCTCGACCAGGGGGGCGACGAGCTGCAGATGATCAAGACAACTATCGCATCGAATGTCGACCAGGACGTACTGCCCGCGAAGCCGCTTTCGCTAGGCCCTGCCTACGACCGGAACCCGGAGGTGTTCAGGCCCGACGGTTCGACCGATTTCTCTCCCGAGTCCTGCCCCAAATGAAAAAAGCCGGCGCGACGGCCGGCTTTTCCAGATCATCTGACGGCAGATCAGCCGACGATTTCGGTGTCTGCAAACCAGTACTTGATTTCCTGGGCAGCGGTTTCCGGAGCGTCGGAACCGTGAACCGAGTTTTCCCCGATCGAAAGTGCGAACTGCTTCCGGATGGTGCCTTCGGCAGCCTGTTCCGGGTTGGTCGCGCCCATGATCTCGCGGTTCTTCAGGATTGCGTTCTCGCCTTCCAGAACCTGGACCACGGTCGGACCAGAGGTCATGCCTTCGACGAGTTCGCCGAAGAAGGGGCGATCCTTGTGAACGGCGTAAAAGCCCTCCGCTTCGCGCTTGCTCATCCAGACGCGCTTGGAGGCAACGACGCGCAGGCCGTTGTCTTCGAACACCTTGGTGATGGCGCCCGTCAGGTTGCGCTTGGTGGCGTCCGGCTTGATCATCGAAAACGTGCGTTCAATCGCCATCGTCAATTCCTTTGTTTCCCGAGAAAGTGGGCGGTGTTTACCCGCCCTCTGCTCTGGAAACAAGGGCCTCCCGGGAATTTCACGCGGCCGTCACACGCCGTCCGAGACCATCATGAAGGTCAAGGCAGCGCTCGAACCACTGCATGACGGAATCGTCCGCCGCCAAGGGAGGCGGGCCGGCTGTCACCCGCATCCACTGCAAGGCACCGAAGAGGATGTAATCGGCAAACAGCGGGCTGTCGCCGCCCAGGAACGGCTGGAAATGCAGCGTGCGGCGGACGGGCTCGAGCCTCGCAGCAAAGGTCTCCCGCTCCGCGTCGCCCTCTGCGGCGACGGCTTCGATTTCCTTGCCCAGACGATCGAGCCGGCTGGCCCGAAAGTACTCTTGGTCCGGCGTATCCAGCATGTCGTGGATGTGCATGATCGCCATCTTCGTTACAGGCATGTGGAGGACCATCTGCGAAAAGCTCTCGACAAAGCGCGACAGGACCCTGCCACCCTCCCCGCCAAACAGCGTCGGACGATCCGGATAGGTCTCATCCAGATAGACGGCGATCTCGAAACTGTCGCGCACCAGCCGATCCCCGTCGCGAAGGATGGGGACGGTCTTTGAGAACCCCTCCTCTATTTCGGGTATGGCAGTGAACGGATAGGGCCGCTCGACGAAATCCAGGCCCTTGTGAGCCAGGGCCATGGAGACCTTCCAGCAGTGCGGGGAGAAAGGGCGGTTCTCGTCACGGCCGCAGAGGGAATAAAGGACACGGGTCATGGAGTCTCCGATCGCTTGAAATCATACCGATTGTGACCGAGCGGCGCCCGCATATCCAATCAGCAAAATTCATAGATGCAATCATCCCGCCGACATTCCGATCGGGCTAAGATGCGGCGAACCAGGAGGATGCAATGCGCCGCCATTTCCAGATGTTTGCCGACTATAATCGCTGGGCCAATCGCCGCGTCTACGCCGCATGCGAAGACCTGAGCGACGAGGACTACCGCGCCGACGCGGGTGCGTTCTTCGGTTCGATCCATCGCACGCTCAACCACCTGCTGGTGGCGGACCGTATCTGGATGAGCCGGATGACCGTGCAAGGAGAGGCACCGAAGGCACTGGATGTCGTTCTTTTCGATGATTTTTCCGCTCTTCGAGACGCTCGAGCCGCCGAGGACCAGCGGATCATCGGCTTCGTCGATGGCCTGAACGACGAGCGGATTGCCGGAGACTTCACCTACACGACCATCTCCAATCCGACCACCATAACGCAGCCGCTCGGGCCTGTTCTCTCCCACGTGTTCAACCACCAGACCCATCACCGCGGCCAAGTCCATGCCATCCTGACATCGCTCGGCGGACCGTCGCTGGTGCTGGACCTCGTCTATTTCCTCCGCAGCGATGGCTCCCGGTGGATGTAGTGCGCACCGGGGTCTGCCGTGCCAGACCAACCCGGCGATGCCACGATGACGGAGACAGTCCGCGTTGACGTGGCTCTTGCCTCCCATATCTGACGCCTCTGTTCCGGCGGCTGACGCTCCACATCGGTTCGCTCCTTGCTGCCACAAGGCCATGGTCACGCGCGATGATTGAAGAGATGTCTCCACTGTTGCTCGGCGTCCTCGGGAGCCTGCTGGCCGGCCTATGCACCGCCGTCGGCGCGCTGCCTGTGCTTTTCGGGCGGCGACCGGGCGGCGCCTTCCGCGATCTGTCGCTTGGCTTCGCCGCGGGAGTGATGCTTTCGGCGTCCTTCTTCTCGCTGATCATTCCGGCACTCGAAGCGGCGGAGCAGCGCTTCGGTGCGGGAGCGATACCCGCGGCGATTGCCTGTATCGCCATCCTTGTCGGCATGGGCACGGTTTCGCTGATGAACGAGTTTCTGCCGCACGAGCACTTCGACAGCGGACGCGAGGGGCCGAGCAGCGCCTCGGTGCGCCGGATCTGGCTCTTCGTCATCGCCATCACGATCCACAACGTCCCGGAGGGGCTGGCCGTCGGCGTCGGCTTCGGGGCCAACGGCATCGAAGGCGGGCTGCCGCTCGCCGTCGGAATCGGCCTTCAGAATGCGCCGGAGGGACTTGCGGTCGCTGTTTCGCTCCTCGCGCAAGGCTATAGCAAGTGGCGTTCGTTCGTCATTGCCACGCTCACCGGCCTCGTCGAGCCGGTCGGTGGGCTCATCGGTGCAGCACTGGTCACCGTGTCACAACCGCTGCTGCCCTGGGCACTCGCATTCGCTGCGGGCGCCATGCTCTATGTGATCAGCCACGAAATCATCCCCGAAACCCACCGCAGCGGCCATCAGAAGCAGGCGACTTTTGGCCTTGCCGTCGGGCTGGTGCTCATGCTGTTCCTCGACGTCTGGCTCGGGTGAGCGAGCCACGCCGTCTCAAGCCGCACGTCGGCCCATCGAATGCCCAGAGCCATCCTTCGATAGCTTGAAGCGCACCATGAGGTTCTCGAGCGCCACCGCCTCGTTGAGGAGGGCCTGAACCGCCGCGGAGCTTTCTTCCACCATGGCCGCGTTCTGTTGCGTACCTCGATCGATCTCGGCAATCGTGCCGTCGATCTCGGAGATGCCCGTCGCCTGCTGGCGTGCACCGGAGACGATCCTCTGGATCTCGCCGCTGATCTGGCGCACTTCGTTGGCAATCACCGTCAGCGCCTCGCCGGCCTGGTTCACCAGCGTCACACCGTTGTTGACCTCCGCACCAGAGGCATTGATGAGCGCCTTGATCTCCTTGGCGGCATTGGCCGACCGCTGGGCAAGTTCACGGACCTCCTGGGCGACAACCGCGAAGCCCTTGCCGGCCTCACCAGCGCGGGCGGCCTCCACGCCGGCGTTCAGAGCAAGCAGGTTGGTCTGGAAAGCGATTTCATCGATGACGCCGATGATCTGGCCAATCTCGCGAGACGAATTCTCGATGCGGCTCATGGCTTCCACCGCATTGGTCACGATCGCTCCAGAGCGCTCCGCACCATCGCGCGCCTTGTCCACCATGCGATCGACATGCTCGGCCACACTGGCGGTCTCGTTGACGGTCTGAGTGAGAATGCTGAGCGCGCTCGCCGTTTCCTCCACGGAGGCTGCCTGGCGCTCGGTCCGTACCGAGAGATCGTGGGTGGCGCGGCCAATTTCGGCCGTACCACCACGAATGGTGTTTGCGACAAGGCCGGCCTGGGTGAGGACCGACTCGAGATTGTCGACGGAGGAGTTGTAGGAGTCCCGCAATGCATCCAGCGCCCCCTGGAACGGCTGGTCGATGCGATGAGCCAGATTGCCGGTCGACAGCTCGGACAGTGCCGTGCCGAGACGCTCGACAACCAGCTGGGTCGCCTCCGCCTCACGCGCCCGTTCCTCGGCGTTCATCGCCCGCTGCTCGGCAGCCTCGCGATCCGCCTCCCGGGCCCGCTCCGACATCTCGACCGCATTGCGTTCGGCCTTGGTGGCGGCTTCAACTGCTGCGTCGGAAGCCTCGAACGCATTGACCACAGCATGCGTGAGGGCAACGAGCACGCCGGTCTGCACGATCAGGACCACGGCGTGGAGAATGACGCGCGAGAAATCGGATTCGCCAGGGAAGACCGCCAGCGGCATGACGAAGAAGAGAGCGAGGTGGTGCACCGCCACCAGAGCCGAATAGGCGAGCAGCGCCTTCCAGTCGATCCACACGGCGCAGATCGCCAGGGAGGCGAAGAAGTACATGTGGATGTCGATCTGCAGCGGCGATCCGGAGAAGGAATAGACCAGCATGGCGACCGTGGCGGCATGCGCCATGGAGGTGACGATGCGGGTCGCGGAGCCGATGCGATCCTTCCACCAGCCCGCGGTCGCAAGCGCGACGATCACGAGGGTGGCGAGCACCGGAGCGAGCGAGAAGCCGTCGCTACTGAAGAATTCCCGAACCGCCACGAGCAGCAGGTTGATCCACAACAGACCGACAATGCCGCCCGCAGCCTTGTAGCGTAGCAATGCAAGTGAACTCATCCTTTGTTTCCTTCCAGGCAACCGAGTGCCAATTGATGGTTGAGGACCAGAGCCGCGCCTGCGCTTGCAAGCCGGGCTGCAAAGTCCGGGGCCTCGGAGTGGGCAACGGTCATCCACGGGAAGCGACCCTGGGCGACGAAGGCGCCACCAGCGTTCGCGATGACCGAGAGAGGGTAATCGGGTGCCGCATCGGGATCCGTCAGGACCAGGACAAACCGGCCGTTGGGCAGGGCCCAAACCGAGAAGATCAGCAGCAAGAAGACGCAGAAATTCAAGACTATGAAGCTTCGACCCGTCAGCATCAGGCACCTGTCCAAAGGGGGCACGGCTCGTCCGTGCGTGGAGCGTCCTCCGTCATTCCAAGATCATGCTAGCCGGTATTAATAAAAAAGCCATTAATCGCGGTCTTGCGTTTTGTCAGGTCGCCAGATGACGACGAGTCGGCAGCTCCTTATCCCGGCCAGTCTGATCCCGTCTTGCCAGGTTCACTGACTTCAGCCAAAACGCCGGCCATGATCACCATTACCGATGTCTCAGCCCGGATCGCGGGCCGCCTGCTTCTCGACCATGCGAGCGTCAGCCTTCCAGCCGGTGCGAAGGTGGGGCTCGTGGGCCGCAATGGTGCCGGAAAGTCGACCCTGTTCCGGATCATCACCGGCGACCTTGCCGCCGAAAGCGGCTCCGTCTCGATCCCCAGGAATGCCCGCATCGGGCAGGTGGCACAAGAAGCTCCAGGAACGGAGCAGCCGCTGATCGAGATCGTGCTGGCTGCCGACAAGGAGCGGGCGTCGCTGATGCGGGAGGCGGAGACCGCGACCGACCCGCACCGCATCGCCGAGATCCAGACGAGGCTGGTGGACATCGAAGCACATTCGGCGGAGGCACGGGCCGCGAGCATTCTGGCCGGCCTCGGCTTCGACCACGAGGCGCAGGCACGGCCGGCCTCCTCGTTTTCCGGAGGGTGGCGCATGCGCGTGGCACTGGCGGCCGTGCTGTTCTCGCAGCCGGACCTGCTGCTCCTCGACGAGCCGACCAACTACCTCGATCTCGAAGGCACGATGTGGCTCGAGGACTATGTCCGGCGCTATCCCTATACCGTCATCATCATTAGCCACGATCGCGACCTGCTCAACAACGCGGTCAACGCGATCGTCCATCTCGACCAGAAGAAGCTGACCTTCTATCGCGGCGGCTACGACCAGTTCGAACGGCAGAAGGCCGAGGCCGACGAGTTGCAGATGAAGGCGCGCGCCAAGAACGAGGCGGCACGAAAGCACTTGCAGAGCTTTATCGACCGCTTCAAGGCGAAGGCCTCGAAGGCGAAGCAGGCGCAAAGCCGCGTCAAAGCCCTCGAGCGGATGGGGACGGTTGCTGCCGTGATCGAGGACCACGTCCAGCCGATCACGTTTCCGGAACCGGAGAAGCAGCCGGCCTCGCCGATCATCTCTATCAGCGGCGGCGCAGTCGGCTACGAGGCGGACAAGCCGATCCTGAAGGGCATCAATCTGAGGATCGACAATGACGACCGCATCGCACTTCTTGGCGCGAACGGCAACGGCAAGTCCACCTTCGCGAAGCTGATCGCCGGACGACTGTCACTACAGGCGGGAGAAATGAAGCTCGCGCCTAACCTGAAGGTCGGTTTCTTCGCCCAGCACCAGCTCGACGACCTGATCCCCAGCGAGACGCCGGTCGACCACGTGCGCCGGCTGATGCCGCAGGCCGGGGAAGCGCAGGTGCGCGCCCGCGTTGCGCAGATGGGCCTCGCGACGGAAAAGATGGCGACGGCGGCAAAGGACCTTTCGGGCGGCGAGAAGGCACGCCTGCTGATGGGGCTTTCCGCCTTCCACGCGCCAAACCTGCTCATCCTCGACGAGCCCACCAACCACCTGGACATCGACAGCCGCCGGGCGCTCATCGAAGCGCTTAACGACTATGAGGGCGCGGTCATCCTGATCTCCCACGACCGTTACCTCATCGAGGCGACGGTGGATCGGCTGTGGCTGGTGAACGAAGGCACCGTGAAGCCGTTCGACGGCGACATGGAGGAATATCGCGACCTGATCGTCGCGGCCGGCCGGAAGAAGGACGAGAAGCCGCAAGTCGGCGCAGAGGAGCCGGCGAACAAGGCGGAGCAGCGAAAGGCGAGCGCCGAGAAGCGCGCCTCGCTTGCACCGCTGAAGAAAAAAATCAACGAAATCGAGTCCGTAACCGCGAAGCTTGAAAGGCTGATTCAACAGCTTGATGCGGAACTTGCAGATCCGATGCTCTACGAGAAGGCGCCGGCAAAGGCGGCCGAGAAGGCCAGGCAGCGCGGGGAAGCGGCCGCAAAACTCGCAAATGCGGAGGAGCAGTGGCTGGAGCTGTCGGCCGAATACGAGGAGGCGATGGCTGGCTAACGCTCAAGCCTTCTTCACCCAGCGACCTTCGGGAGACTGCTGCCAGTAGGTGAGCAAATGACCCTCCCCCTTCAGCCGCTTCCATTGGCTGCGGGCATTCTCCACCTGCTCTGAATCATAACCGTCGAACATGAAGACGAGGCGTTCATAGGCATCAAGCGGCGGCGGCTCTGCGGAGTCGACGACAAATCGCACGGTGGCGTCGTTGATGTTGCCGGGACCGGTCGTGATCAGAACCGGCTGCCGAGCGGCGTGCTCGCCGTCATCCGTGCCATGGGGCAGGAAGCTCTCTTCCCTGTAGGTCCACAGATGTTCATCGAGGCTGTCGCGGCGCTGCTCCTCACGCGTCTGCACCACCACCCGCCAGCCGCGCACGACACTCTTCTCGAGGAGCGCCGGCAGCGCATCCTCGAGCTTCGATTCCGTCAGGTGGTAGAACAGGACTTCGGTCATGGGTCAGGTTTCGTAATGGTCGCGCACGAGCCTGTCGAGAAGGCGCACGCCATAGCCGGAGGCCCATGACTGGCTGATCTCGCTGGACGGCGAGTTCATCGCCGTACCGGCCACGTCCAGATGCGCCCAGGGCGTGTCACCCACGTAACGCTTCAGGAACTGAGCCGCCGTGATCGCCCCCGCATGACGGCCGGCCGAATTCTTCATGTCTGCAAACTTGGAATCGATCATCTTGTCGTATTCCTTGCCGAGCGGCATGCGCCAGAGCTTCTCGCCCGTCGCCTCGCCGGCTGCGCTGAGCCGGGCGGCGAGTTCGTCGTCATTGGAGAAGAGCCCGGCATGCTGATTGCCCAGCGCCACAAGGATTGCGCCCGTCAGGGTCGCGAGATTGATCATGAACCGCGGCTTGAAGCGGTCGTTGCAATACCAGAGCGCATCGGCCAGCACGAGCCGACCTTCCGCATCGGTGTTGATGATCTCGATGGTCTGGCCCGACATCGACGTCACGATATCCCCAGGACGCTGTGCATTGCCGTCCGGCATGTTCTCGACCAGTCCGATAATGCCAATGGCATTCACCTTGGCCTTGCGCGCTGCCAGCGCATGCATGAGACCGGTGACTGCGGCTGCGCCGCCCATGTCGCCCTTCATCTCCTCCATTCCGGCGCCCGGCTTGATGGAGATGCCGCCCGAGTCGAACACGACCCCCTTCCCGACGAAGGCAATGGGCGCATCCTTGGCCTTCCCGCCCTTCCACTGCATGACGGCGATCCTCGGCGGGCGGGCGGAACCCTGTGCCACGCCGAGGATGGCATTCATCTTCAGCTCGTCCATGTCCTTCTCGGTCAGAATCTCGACCTCAACACCAAGGTCTTCCAGTTGCCTGGCCTTCTCGGCGAATTCGACCGGGCCCAGTACGTTCGGCGGCAGGTTGACGAGGTCCCGAGCGAGCAGGACCCCGCCAGCGACGGCGTTGGCGTCATCAAGCAGTTTCGCCGCCTCGGCGTGGCTGCCAGTCACGATGGTGACAGCGACCTTCTTCGGCAGTTTCTCGTCGTCGTCCTTCTTCTTCGTCTTGTAGGCGTCGAACGTGTAGCCGCGCAGCATCACACCCAGTGCAAAATCCGCAGCTTGGCGGGCCGAGACCTGCAGTCCGGGGGCATCAAGGAAGACCACCACTTTGCTCGACGACTTGAACTGCGCCGCAGCGGCACCGCCCGCGCGCAGCCAGTCATGCGCGGTAAGCGCCTCCGGTTTGCCGAGCCCCAGAAGCAGCAGGCGGTCCGCGGCAGATCCGCCCGGCGCGATCAACTCGAGCGTTCCCATCGACTTGGCCTTGAATCCAGATATCTCGACGGCCCGTGCCGATACCCCTTGCGGGTCCGCCTCCGCAAGACCGGCGGGAGCGCCCTGATCTGCGACCTGCAGCATCACGGCCAGCGTCTTCTCCAGAGGAGCCGACGTTGCGAAACGGATTTCATACTTTCCAGACATTCTCATCCCGATGCTCGTAATCCCATTTGCGCAGATCATCGTCGTTTCATCCGGCATAGCAACCCGAATGCGAAATTTTCCGCAGAATCAGCATCATTGATGCGCGGATCGGGAAGTCAGGTTCTACTGGCAAGCTTGCTGGATCATTTCTAACCGGTGAAGCAGCCGGGGAGGATGGCGACAAATTCCTGATGCCGATCGTGATCTATGCCAAGGCCACCACGCTTTTCCAAATGACACAGTCCGTCAAAAAATCACATTCACCAGCCAATTTCAGAGCCGAAGCCGTCGCAAAGATTGAAGCGATCGCTTAGATAGGCCGGCCGTTCGATGGCTCCAGAGGCCCGAATCGCTGCAACGGAACGTGATGAAGCTTCTCGAAATCTACATATTGCGTCGTATTTTGCAGATGTTCCTGGTCACGCTCCTACCGGTGCTGACCATCATCTGGACCATACAGGTGCTCGGACGAATCAACCTGGTCACCGACACTGGTCAGTCGATGGGCTCGTTCGTCGTGCTTGCGACGTATATCCTGCCGACCATCGTGCCCGTTGTCCTCCCCTTCGCGCTCGCGATCGGCATCACGCAGACGCTGACCGCGATGAACAATGACTCGGAACTGCCGGTTATCGACGCAGCGGGTTCTTCGCGCAGCATCATTTATCGGCCGGTTCTCCTGCTCGCGGCGTTTCTCAGCATCTTCAGTTTCGTCGTCGCCAATTTCGTCGAGCCCCCCTCTCGTGTCGCCGCGCGGCAGATGGTGGCAGCCGCCTATGCTGACCTCCTCTCATCCGTCATCGAGGAAAAAACCTTCCGAAGCATTGAGGATGGCCTTTACGTGCAGATTTCGGAACGCCATTCCGGCCGCATCCTGACGGGATTATTCGTGGTCGACCAGCGGGATCCGAACTTCGACCTTATCTACTATGCCCGTGAGGGATCCATCGACGAGAGCGGCACCTCGCTCACCATGCGGGATGGCGAGGTCCATCGAAAGACCCCGGAAGGGCGCGTCTCGATCATCAAGTTTGTCTCCTACGCCTTCGATCTCTCAGCCATGTCCGGAGCTGAGGCGCCCTCCTACACTGCTGCCGACCGGAGTCTGGGTTTCCTTCTCAACCCTGACACCGAAGATTCCCATGTGCAACGCTCCCCTGGCAGCTATCGCGCCGAGTTGCATGGCCGCCTGACGGAATGGCTTTTCCCTTTCATGCTCGCTCTTGTCTCCTTGGTGGTGGCCGGCGATTCGCGCTCTCACCGACAGGCTCGTCTCCATCCGATGGTTATTGCCCTACTGCTGGCGTTCGGGCTCCGCTGGATGGGATTTTCGTTCAAGAACCTCGTCAAGCAAGATGAGGCAAACACCTACCTGCTGTACCTGCTGCCGGTTGCCACTATCATGAGTTGCAGCTACCTGCTTGCCACCCACCGGACGATACGGATGCCTCGGGCGGTCTACGATTTCGCGAACCGTACGCTGCGCTGGCTACGGCAAAAGCTATCGCCGAGCGCCTCGATAGGAGGCAGCCAATGATCGCCAATACTCTCTCGCGATACTTCTTCCGAAGGTACGTTTCCACGGCAGGGTGGTTTTTCCTCGGCGTCTGCGGGATCATCTTTCTGGCCGATTTCAGTGAAACCAGTCGCCGGCTATCCGGCCTGGAGGGGTATTCGGTACCGGCCGCCTTGCTGTTCACGGCAATGCGCACACCGCTGATCTTCCAGCAGACCATACCGACGCTGACGCTGTTTGTTGGTATGACTTCGCTCATCGCCCTCAACCGCCGCTATGAACTCGTCGTCACCCGCGCCGCCGGGATTTCGGTATGGCAGTTCATCACGCCTTTCGCGGCTGGAGCTCTCCTGATCGGGCTGTTCGCAATGCTGGTGGTCAATCCGGTGGCTGCCTGGGGTCAGCGCGAGTCCCTTTCGATGGAGGCTTCCTGGCGGGAGGCAAGCGGCCGGGCACGGAAATCGGAGTTCCTCCCCTGGATCCGGCAGATCTCAGGCGGCAAGGACACGATCATCGGCGCAAAGAGCTATCGAGAGGACGGTGCGGAACTGCTTGATGCCGTTATCTTCCACTTCGACGAGGACGGCCGGGTCACGCTTCGCCAGGACGCAGCCACAGCGAAGTTGGAAGATGGTTACTGGATGCTTACCGACGTCCAGGAGATTCGTCCCGGCGAAATTCCGAGCCATGTCGAAAGCACGCGACTCAGTACCAATCTGAGACAGGACTATCTGAAGGAAAGCCTTTCCCAGCCTGAAACCGTTGCATTTTATGATCTTTTGCGAAAGATCGACGTCGGTCGCTCGTTTGGCATTTCCACGAAGGCGCTCGAGACGCAGTTCCACTCGCTACTTTCTCTGCCCGTACTGCTCGTGGCGATGACGCTCATCGCGGCCACAGTATCTTTGAAATTCAGTCGCTTCGCACAATCACGCTCGGTGATTCTGGGTGGAATCGTTTCCGGCTTCGTGCTTTATGTCGTGACGGTTCTCGTAAAAGCATTCGGGAGCAGCGGCGCCGTCCCGCCTTTCGTGGCGGTTTGGGTGCCAGTAATCGTTGCGACTGCTCTCGGCGCGACGATTCTGCTCCACCAGGAGGATGGCTAGTGGCGGTAAACGACCGCGGAAATATCAGACGGCGCCTTGCGGTCCTGCTGGCGAGTGTCGCTGTGTGCGTGAATGGCGTGCATCCCCTTCCCGTGCGTGCGCAGGAAAGCAGTATGGGGCTGTCGGCCGTTGCAGACGACGACGCCAAGATGCTGCTGCGTGCCAATGAACTCGTCTATAATCGCGACGTCGAGAAGGTCACCGCCTCCGGCGGCGTTCAGATCTACTACAACCGCTATCGCATGGTGGCGCAACGGGTCGAGTACGACCAGCAATCCGGCCGTGTGATCGCACGGGGCAACATCGAGCTGATCGAGCCGGACGGCAACCGGATCTACGCGGATGAACTCGACATCACCGATGACTTCGGTGAGGGCTTCCTGAACGCTCTTCGTGTAGAAACAACCGACAATACACGCATTGCTGCGGAAAGCGCCGAGCGTCTCCCCGGAGACTTGATGGTTCTCAACAACGGCGTCTATACCGCCTGCCTTCCCTGCGCGAAGAAACCTGGTCGCGCACCCCTCTGGCAGGTCAAGGCGGAGCGGGTCATCCAGAACGGCCAGACCCATACCGTCCGACTGGAGAACGCTCGCTTCGAACTGTTCGGGATGCCGATCGGCTTCCTGCCGTTCATCGAGGTGCCCGACCACACCGTGGAACGGAAGTCAGGCTTCCTCTTCCCCACCATGAGCTTGGATGACAAGCTCGGTTTCGGACTAACGATCCCATACTATCATGTGTTCGCACCGCACATGGACGCGACACTGAGCCCGACCTACTACACCGGACAGGGTGTGCTGCTGCAGGGTGAGGTCCGCAACCGATTCGAGACCGGTGAGCACAAGTTCAGATTTGCCGGCATCGATCAGCGCGATCCGGGCGCATTCGATACGGGAACAAGTGACTACAATGCCGAGACGCGGCTGATGGCTGCGTCGGAAGGCCGCTTCGAGATCAATCCGCGCTGGGCCTTCGGCTGGGACGTCATGGTCCAGAGCGACAACAACTTCTCGAAGACTTATTCGCTTGATGGCGTCAGTGACGACGTCTTCCGCAACGAGGCCTACCTGACCGGCTTCGGCAAGCGCAACTACTTCGACGTGCGCGCCTTCTACTTCAACGTTCAGGATACGGCAGAGGACAATCTCCTCGAGCGCCGTCAGGCGATCGTATATCCGTCGTTGGACTACCAGTACATCTCGCCGGAGCCGCTGGCCGGTGGTGAGTTCTCGATCACGACCAACTTCACGAACCTCTCCCGCCGGGAAGACGACTTCTATTATGCGGGGACGACCGCCCGCTACCCGGGACTCGACGGGAACTACACCCGCTTCTCGACCGAAGCGGAATGGAAGCGCACCTTTACCACGTCGGGGGGCCTTCTGCTGACACCGATCCTCGCCGCGAGGGGTGACGCCCTGCGACACAGTTCCGGTACTCCGAACCTAACGTGGGGCAGCGATACCTATAGCTACAATGCTCTGGAGGACTCCGGTGCCTATGGCCGCTATATGGTTACCGCTGGCCTGGAGGCACGCTATCCCTTCCTGATCAGCAGCGACAGCAGCAGCCATATCATCGAGCCGATCGCCCAGGTCTTCGTTCGACCAGACGAGCCGCTGGCCGGTGGACTGCCGAATGAGGACGCGCAGAGCTTTGTCTTCGATGCGACGACACTTTTCGAACGCGACAAGTTCTCGGGCTACGACCGTATCGAAGGCGGGACGCGCGCCAATGTCGGCATTCGTTATACGGGCTCGTTCGACAATGGGGTCGGGCTTCACGGGATCTTCGGTCAAAGTTATCACCTTGCCGGCCTGAACTCCTTCGATACCGACGATCTCGTCAATGCCGGGGCAAACTCGGGGCTGGAGACCGACCGGTCAGACTATGTGGGAATGGCCGGGATCAGCCTCCCCTTCGGTGTCTCCATTGAAGCGGGGGCCAGGTTCGACCAGCAATCGTTTGACCTCGAGCGCACCGATACATCCGTTTCCTACACCTCCGCAAGGCTGAGCAGTTCGTTGATCTATAC
Source organism: Pseudorhizobium banfieldiae (assembly GCF_000967425.1). NCBI lineage: Bacteria > Pseudomonadati > Pseudomonadota > Alphaproteobacteria > Hyphomicrobiales > Rhizobiaceae > Pseudorhizobium > Pseudorhizobium banfieldiae. The sequence goes on along the minus strand of NZ_FO082820.1, from coordinate 1,135,668 downwards.
GCAGATCGAAGCCCAGCCGGAATACGGGTCGAGCGAAGATACGGATCTCCTGCAATCGTCGAGCAGCTTCCGCATCAACGAGAACTGGTCTGTAAACGGTTCAGCGATCTGGGATCTGAACGAACAGGAAGTCATCCGGCGCGGCATCGGGCTCTCCTATGCGGACGAGTGCACGATCTTCACACTTGCCTACGCGGACGAAGGCCCCAGCAGCACCAATGCGACCGACTGGACTATCAGCGCACGCATTACATTCCGGACCCTCGGCGACATTGAGCTTGGCTCGGGCAGCCTTGAATAGCGTACGGGCGTCATTGTTTCGCCGCAAGATTTGTGCAACCGGTGCCAGATAGGTAGACAGGGGAGCGCGACAGGCCGGGTGGAGCGGTCGCGCAGAAGGACGTGATCATGTTGGCAATGAATGCAACACGCAGGCTTCTCCTCGCCGTGGCGGCTCTTGCCGCCGCCGTGGTGATCGAACCAGCTCATCACCAGGCCGTTGCGGCCACCGAAGTGGTCGCCGTCGTCAATGGCCTGCCGATCACCAGCAGCGACGTCAGCCGTCGTGCCGCCTTCCTCCGGCTTCAGCGACAGAAGAGCGACGCCAAGACCGCGCGTGACCAACTCGTCGAAGAGGCCCTCAAGCGGGAAGAGATCGCACGGGTGAAGATGTCCGTCAGCACCGACGACGTCGACAAGGCATTTGCCCGCTTCGCCGCAAGCAACAAGCTGTCTCCCGAGCAACTGACGAAAATCCTCGGACAGGCAGGTGTGGGCGCCGAGCACTTCAAGGAATACATCGCCGTACAGATGAGCTGGCCGCGTCTCGTCAATGCCCGCTACGGCAGCCGGGGCCGGATGTCGTCGCAGGAACTCGTCACGCGAATGATGGAAAACAAGGAGAAGCCGGTGACCACCGAGTACTTCCTCCAGCAAATCATCTTCGTGGTGCCGGACTCCAAGCGCAATGCCATCCTCGGCAAGCGGAAGGCTGAGGCAGAAGCCTCCCGCGGCAAGTTCCCCGGGTGCGAACAGTCGAAGCGGTTTGCTGCGACGATGCTCGATGTTTCCGTCCGCAGCCTCGGACGCGTGCTTGCTCCGGAACTGCCGGAGGAATGGAAGCCGCTTATAGAAAAGGCCTCGGGTGGAACGACTGGAACGCGGGTTACCGAGCGCGGGGTGGAATTCCTTGCGATCTGCAACCAGCGGCAGGTGTCAGACGATTTCGCTGCGGAAGTGGTGTTCCGTGCGGAGGATCTGGGCAAGCAGAAGAGCGGCACGAACCCGAACGAGGAAAAGTACCTCGAAGAACTGCGCAACAAGGCGCAGATCGACCTCCGCTGACTTTTGAGGACCAGCATGCCACTTGATCGCCCGCTTGCTCTTACCCAGGGCGATCCAGCCGGCATAGGTCCGGATCTCGCACTCGCTGCGTGGTTCAATCGGCGGGAATATGGGCTGGCACCCTTCCTCTACATCGGAGACCCCGAGGTCCTCTCTGCACGCGCCCGGCTCCTTGAGCTGGATGTTCCAATCTCCCAAACCGACGCCGCCGGTGCGCTGGCATCGTTCGAAACAAGCCTGCCAATCTATCCCGTCGCTGCGGGTGCGCTCGTCGCACCGGGGGAACCCCATAGTGCGACGGCAGGAGGGACCATCGCTGCGATAGAGAAGGCCGTTGCATTTGCCCTCGAAGGTACAGTGGCCGCAGTCGTCACCAACCCGATCGCCAAGTCAGTCCTCTATGCCTCGGGCTTCGGATTTCCGGGGCACACTGAGTTCCTCGCCGAACTTGCCTACCGCGCGACGGGAGAGAAGGTGACGCCGGTGATGATGCTTGCCGGCCCTAAGCTCAGGGCAATCCCGGTCACTATCCATATCCCGCTTAAGGATGTGCCGGCGGTCCTGACGGAGGACCTGATTGTCGAGACCTGCCAGATTGCGGATCGGGACCTCAGGAGCCGCTTCGGGATCAGCCAGCCGCGCCTCGCGATCGCGGGGCTCAACCCCCACGCGGGCGAAGACGGTACGATCGGCAGGGAAGATGCAGAAATCATCCATCCGGCGATCACGCGCCTCCGCCGGGAAGGAATCAATGCCTTCGGCCCGCTGCCTGCAGACACGATGTTCCACGACGAGGCCCGCAGCCGCTACGACGTGGCTGTCTGCATGTATCACGACCAGGCGCTTATCCCGGCCAAGGCTCTCGGCTTTGACACTTCGGTAAACGTGACGCTCGGCCTGCCCTTCATTCGCACCTCCCCCGATCACGGCACCGCCTTCGGGATTGCCGGACAGGGCGTGGCCCGCGAAAGCAGTCTGGTAGAAGCGCTCAGGCTTGCGGCCGAGCTCGCGGAGAAATCCGCAAAGGTCACAGCATAATGGCGACATTGGATGGGCTGCCGCCGCTGCGAGAGGTCATCCAGCGGCACGGGCTGGATGCGAAGAAGGCGCTCGGCCAGAATTTCCTGCTCGACCTCAACCTGACACAAAAGATAGCGCGTAGCGCCGGTCCGCTGGAGGATGCCACCGTCATCGAGGTCGGACCAGGCCCCGGCGGACTGACCCGTGCAATCCTGTCTCTCGGCGCAAGAAAACTGATTGCGATCGAACGGGATTCCCGCTGCCTGCCAGCCCTTGCGGAGATTGCCGAGCATTATCCGGGACGTTTAGAGGTGATTGAGGGAGATGCGCTGAAGGTCGACTTCGATGCGCTTGCCGCAGACGGTCCGATCAAGATCATCGCGAACCTGCCCTACAATGTCGGCACGCAGTTGTTGCTCAACTGGCTTCTCCCCCGCTCCTGGCCGCCGTTTTGGGATTCGCTGACGCTGATGTTCCAGAAGGAAGTCGGGCTGCGGATCGTCGCGCGGGAAAATGATGACCATTATGGGCGCCTCGGCGTTCTTGCCGGCTGGCGGACGGAGGCACGGATGGTGTTCGACGTGCCGCCGCAGGCGTTTACGCCGCCGCCCAAGGTTACGTCAAGTGTCGTGCATCTGACGCCGCGGCAGGCGCCCCTGCCCTGTGACGTCAAGAAGCTGGAAACGGTGACGCAGGCAGCCTTCGGACAGAGGCGCAAGATGCTGCGCCAGAGCCTGAAGGCGCTGGGTGGCGAGGCGCTTTTATCGAAGGCGGGCATCGACCCGGTCCGGCGAGCCGAAACTCTGTCTGTCGAGGAATTCGTTACCCTCGCCAACGCGCTCTAGAGCAGATCGGTCAGTAAGCCAGCTTCCCCTTTTGGAGCACTTGCTTCCGGCTAGAGTGCAGGCTCTTCCGTGAGCAGTCCCTGAACGAAGTCGAAGAGACCGTGCCGACGGTCGCGGCGGATCCGTTCTGCCTTCACGATACAACTGACATAGCCGAAGGCTTCATCGAGATCATCGTTGACGATCACGTAGTCATACTCCCGCCAGTGCTCGATCTCTGCCCGCGAGTTCAGAAGGCGCGTACGGATGACTTCCTCGGTGTCCTCAGCGCGCCGGTGCAGACGTGACTGGAGCTCGGTCATCGAAGGCGGAAGGACGAAGATGGAGACGACATCCGCCTTCATCTTCTCCTGCAGTTGCAGGGCACCCTGCCAGTCGATGTCGAAGAGCATGTCGCGGCCTTCGGCCATGGCCTGCTCGACCGGCTCGCGGGGGGTGCCGTAGTAGTTGCCATGAACCTCCGCCCATTCCAGGAGGTCGCCCGCGTCCCGCATCCGCTCGAACTGCGGCACCGTGATGAAATGGTAGTGCTTTCCAGCGATCTCGCTCGGCCGCTTCTGGCGCGTCGTCACGCTGACCGAGATCTCCAGTGAGTGGTCGTCATCCAGCAGGTTGCGGGCGATCGTCGACTTACCCGCCCCGGATGGCGATGACAGCACCAGCATCAGGCCGCGGCGCGCAATCTTGGACGGGCTGGATGCTGCAGGTCTCATGTATCACTCCAGATTCTGGACCTGTTCACGGAACTGGTCGATGACGACTTTCAGTTCGACACCCGCGGCGGTGACTGCGCTCGAGTTCGATTTGGAACAGATGGTATTCGATTCGCGGTTGAATTCCTGCGCCAGAAAATCAAGCCGGCGTCCCACCGGACCACCCTTCCCCAGGAGATCACGCGTGGCGGTAACGTGAGCCTTCAACCGGTCGATCTCTTCGCGGAGATCAGCCTTGGTCGCCAGAAGCGCGACCTCCGAATGAAGACGAACCGGGTCGAGCGACTGGCTGTTATCCTGGAGGAGTGCTGCCACCTGTTGCTGAAGGCGACGGCCGATCTCCTCGGCAGACCGGGATGGATCCTTTTCCACGGCCAGGGCGAGTTCCTCGATCCTATCGATCTGGCGCGCCATCACATCGGCAAGCGCGGCACCCTCCTGCTCGCGCATCTGCCTCAGATGAGCGAGTGCGCGCACCAGGCAATCCAGGATTTCAGTGTCCCGGGCATCTGCCTCTTCAGGGCTTTCATCCGCCTCGCGAATGTCGACAATACCGCGGATGCCGAGAAGCGTGTCGAGCCGCAACGGTGCGGGATCGATAACATCGCCGAGCTCCGCGCGAAGCGACAGCACAGCATCCAGCGCCTCGCGATTGAGCACCGCTTCCAGCTTCGTCTCCGAGGCGACAAACGTCAGCGAAGCCTGGATGTTGCCTCTGGTCACCTGTTCCCCGACCAGTCGCCGGACGTCGGGCTCAAGCCTTTCGAGACCGGGAGGAAAGCGCAATCTGAGATCCAACCCTTTTCCATTGACGGAGCGCAGTTCCCAGACGATGCGGTAACGCCCAAAACTGCTTTCGTCACGAGCAAAACCGGTCATGGACTGCAAGGTCATCGGGGTCTCCAGAGGGCTGTGCGTCAGTTGCTCGGCTTTTCTGCCTCGTCGCCGCCCGGCTGTCCGTCGCCCAACTGGGCTTCGGCACTGTCGGCGCGCTCTGCCTCCAGCTTGCGCCAACGGCGGACATTGGCGTTGTGCTCTTCGAGCGTCTCGGCAAAGGCATGGCCGCCTGTGCCGTCGGCGACGAAATAGAGATCCTTCGTCCGCCACGGGTTCGCTACGGCCTCCAGCGCGGCACGGCCGGGATTGGCGATCGGGGTCGGCGGCAGGCCCTTGATGACATAGGTATTGTAAGGCGTTTCCTTCTGCAGGTCCGACTTGTAGATTGGCCGGTCGGACGGCTTGCCGTCACCGCCGAACAGCCCGTAGATGATGGTCGGATCCGACTGCAATCGCATGCCCTTCTGCAGGCGGTTGAGGAAGACGGAGGCGACGCGCGCGCGTTCATCATCGACGCCCGTCTCCTTCTCCACGATCGAGGCCAGCGTGACGAACTCCTCCTTCGTCTCGATCGGAAGGTCAGGATCCCGCTTCTCCCAGATCTGGTTGATCAGCCTTTCCTGAGCCACGCGCATCTGCTGGACGATCTCGGCACGCTTGGTGCCGCGGGAGAATTTATAGGTATCGGGGCGAAGGCTTCCTTCAGGAGGCAGTTCTGCCGGCAGCTCCCCTTCCAGGACAGGATCTTCCGCGAGCCGAAGCATCATCTGGCGGACCGTCAGGCCTTCGGGCAGCACGACGGAATAGAGGATGGACTTGCCGGACTCCAGGAGTTCCATGATCTCCTTCATCGATGCTCCGGCCTTGATGTCGTACTCGCCGGCTTTCAGCGTGCCGCCATCGCGCAGATAGGTGGCACTGACATAGCGGAAGATGCGGGCATCGGAGATGATGCCGTTGCGCTCGAGGTTGTTGGCGATCTCCGCGAGACCGTTACCCGCGCGGACCATGAAATGGGTATTGGCTTCAAGCGGGCCGGGCTTCTGGAAGCTGGAGATCATGTAGTAGAAGCCGGCGACAGCGACGACGCAGACGATCATCACCATGGTCATGACGAAGTTCAGGAAGATCACCAGCTGGCTGCGCGCCTTGCGCGACCGCCGCGGTGGCTCCGGCACGCGCTCCGGCTTCAGAGCCTCGTTGGGAGACTTCGGAATGATCGGCCCGTGACCGCCGCCGTGGTTGTGCGGCGTATCGGCCATATGACTGTCGTTGTTCACTGTGCCCCCCTAGAATGCACGGTCGTTACCGCTTATTGGCCAAGCAATACGGCAAAAACAGGTTCGTTGACAGGTGGCCGGGCATGCATGATGCCCCAGCCCGGGCAGCGTCAGGCGTCGTAGCGGCGGAGAACGAGAGATGCGTTCGTGCCACCGAACCCGAAGGAGTTCGACAGGGCAACGTTGATGTCGCGCGACCGCGCCTTGTGCGGAACGAGGTCAATGGCCGTCTCGACGTCCGGATTATCCAGGTTCAGCGTCGGCGGCGCGATGTTGTCGCGGATTGCGAGCGCAGAGAAGATCGCCTCGACCGCTCCGGCGGCTCCGAGCAGGTGGCCGATCGCGGACTTGGTCGACGACATGGAGATCTTCGAGGCGGCATTGCCCACAAGGCGCTCCACCGCACCAAGTTCGATGGTGTCAGCCATCGTCGAGGTGCCATGGGCGTTGATGTAGTCGACATCGGCAGGGGAAAGGCCGGCGCGCTTCAGCGCCATGGTCATGCAGCGGAACGCGCCGTCGCCGTCCTCGGACGGAGCGGTGATGTGGAAGGCATCGCCCGAGAGGCCGTAGCCGACAACCTCGGCATAGATCTTCGCACCGCGGGCCTTCGCGTGTTCCAGCTCTTCCAGAACCACGATGCCGGCGCCCTCGCCCATGACGAAGCCGTCACGGTCACGGTCGTAGGGGCGCGAAGCCTTCTGCGGCTCTTCATTGTGCTGCGTGGAGAGTGCCTTGCAGGCGGCAAACCCGGCAAGGGCAATGCGTGAGATCGGCGATTCTGCGCCGCCGGCGACCATCACATCGGCATCTCCGAGTGCGATCAGGCGCGCTGCGTCGCCGATCGCATGGGCGCCGGTAGAGCAGGCCGTCACCACGGAATGGTTGGGGCCGCGAAGCTTATGGCGGATGGAGACCTGGCCGGAGACCAGGTTGATGAGGCGACCGGGAATGAAGAAGGGCGAAATGCGGCGCGGCCCCTTTTCCTTCAGCGTATAGCCCGCCTCCACGATGCCTTCGAGACCCCCGATGCCGGATCCGATCAGCACGCCAGTGGCGATCTGGTCCTCATCCGTCTGCGGATGCCAGTCGGCATCGTTGAGCGCCATGTCGGCCGCAGCCATGCCGTAAACAATGAAAGGATCCACCTTGCGCTGGTCCTTCTGCTCCATCCAGTCATCCGGATTGAAGCTGCCATCGGAGCCGTCGCCGGTGGGGATGCGGCAGGCGATCTTGGCCGGAAGGTCCTCGACCTCGAACTCCGTCACCTTTCTCGCCGCGTTCTGGCCGGCCAGCAGCCTCTGCCAGCTGACATCTGTTCCGCATCCGAGAGGAGATACCATGCCGGTACCGGTGATAACGACACGTCTCATCGCCAGCGTCCCACCCTAGTCGTCTTGTTCTAGTTAATGAAACGGCCCGAACGAGCGGGCCGCCAAAGGAACCGAGAGATCAGTTCCGCAACAGTGTCGAGATGATTAGGCCTGCGCCTTCTCGATGAACTTGATGGCGTCGCCAACCGTCAGGATGGAGTCGGCCGCGTCGTCAGGGATTTCGACGCCGAATTCTTCTTCGAAGGCCATGACAAGTTCGACAGTGTCGAGCGAGTCCGCGCCGAGATCGTCGATGAAGCTTGCGCCTTCGACAACCTTGTCGGCATCAACGCCGAGGTGATCAATAACAATTTTCTTAACGCGTTCTGCGATATCGCTCATGTCGGTTTCCTCGACCTTTATCTTCTCGAATGCCGCGATGGCATCCGCACCCTGTTGAAAACCTGCGCCGGCCTCCGAAAAGCAGGCTACGCGGGCAAACCCGTTCAACCCTCTGCAGGTTCCGATCACGGCAGCGAAAGCGCAATGATCCCCTGCGTTTCGGGGCGACTGTCCACAGTCATGGCCCGCTTAACATGCTTTCCATGTTCCGCAAAGCCAGAATTTGTTCCCGCTGAAGGCACCCACAGGCGAGTGTCTTCAGCGGGAACAGCGTTCTCAGATCATCGCCATGCCACCGTTGACGTGCAGCGTCTGGCCGGTGACATAGCCAGCTTCATTGGAGGCGAGATAGAGCACTGCAGCCGCAATGTCAGCCCCTGCCCCCATGCGTTTCATGGGAATGGCACCGAGGATGGCGTCCTTCTGCTTGTCGTTCAGCTTGCCAGTCATCGCACTTTCGATAAAGCCGGGCGCCACGCAGTTGACCGTGACATTGCGGGTGGCAATCTCCTGCGCCAGCGACTTCGAAAAGCCGATCATGCCGGCCTTCGACGCGCAGTAGTTCGCCTGCCCCGGATTGCCGGTCACGGCAACGACCGAGGTAATATTGATGATGCGGCCGAAGCGGCGACGCATCATCGGATGCGTGAGTTCGCGCGTCAGGCGGAACATGGAGGTCAGGTTGACCTCCAGAACATTGTCCCAGTCCTCGTCGCTCATGCGAACAAAGAGGCCATCCTTGGTGATCCCAGCATTGTTGACGAGGATGTCCACGCCTTCGAGCTCTGCTTCGGCCTTCTCGCCCAGCGCCTTGACCTCGTTCCGATCGGAGAGGTTCGCCGGGAAGACCTTCACGCGGTCGCCCAGTTCCGACGCCAGCGCCTCGAGCTTTTCGACGCGCGTGCCGTGCAGGCCGACGGTCGCGCCCTGCTTGTGGAGAAGACGGGCGATCTCTTCGCCCAGTCCGCCGGTCGCGCCGGTCACCAGTGCCTTTCGGCCGGTCAGGTCAAACATGGTCCTATCCCCTTTGGAGTTGGTCAGCCGAGAATGGCGGCAAGTGCAGTCTCGATATCGGCGGGCGTATTTATCGCGGTGCCGGATACGGTCTTGTCGATGCGGCGAGCAAGCCCGGTCAGCACCTTGCCCGAGCCTACCTCGTAGAGATCGGTGACGCCGTTGGCGGCAAACCACTCAACCGTCTCGCGCCAGCGGACCTGGCCGGTCACCTGGCTGACCAGCAGGTCAACGATCTCGCTCGCATCGGTGACCGGTGCGGCACGGACATTGGCGATCAAGGGCACGACCGGAGCACGCTTGTCCACCTGGGCCAGCGCATGCCGCATGGCATCTGCTGCCGGTGACATGAGGGCGGAATGGAACGGAGCCGATACCGGCAGCATGATCGCGCGCTTGGCGCCCTTCTCCGTTGCCAAAGCGGCAGCTTTCTCGACCGCAGCCTTCGAACCGGAGATGACAAGCTGGCCACCGCCATTGTCGTTTGCGATCTGGCAGACACCAGCGCCAGAGGCGTCACGGCAGACTGTCTCCACGTCCCCATGCTCAAGTCCGATGATCGCGGCCATGGCACCTTCCCCGACCGGGACAGCCGATTGCATGGCATTGCCGCGGATGCGCAGGAGTCGCGCCGTGTCGACGAGCGAGAATGTGCCGGCCGCACAGAGAGCGGAGTATTCTCCGAGCGAATGACCGGCGACATAGGAAACCGTGTCGGCCAGCTTCAATCCACGTGCTTCCATGACGCGGATTGCTGCAATGGATACGGCCATCAGCGCCGGCTGGGCGTTCGCCGTCAGCGTCAGCTTCTCCTCCGGGCCATTCCACATGATCTCGGAGAGCTTCTGGTCGAGCGCATCGTCGACTTCCTGGAAGACTGCGCGGGCTTCTGGAAAGGCTTCGGCAAGGTCCTTGCCCATGCCGACCGTCTGGCTTCCCTGACCCGGGAACGTGAACGCTATGCTCATGGGATGATTTCCTTCCCTTGTCATTTTTGCCTTCCCATTCACGTTCCCGTGGCATGAGTCAAGGTAAAGAGCACAAAGGGAGAGTGTCGGGGCGGTGCACCGCCGGCCGCCATGCCGCCTTGCGAAAGCGCAAATCCTGCTTAAACTCCCGCCACCTTCCAAGACAGGACTGACTTCATGAAATTCAACAGATTGGGACGCACGGACATCTCCGTGTCGGAAATTTGCCTCGGCACGATGACCTGGGGCTCGCAAAACAGCGAGACCGAAGCACACGCACAGATGGACCATGCCATCGATGCCGGCATTAATTTCTTCGACACGGCAGAACTCTACCCGACCACGCCGGTGAGCGCGGAGACCTACGGGCGGACCGAGGAATACATCGGTAGCTGGCTCAAGAAGAGCGGCCGGCGGAATGATGTCGTGCTCGCCACGAAGGTCGCCGGAAGCGGCCGCCCGCACATCCGGGACGGCCGCGATCTGGACGGCCAGAGCGTCCGCGAGGCGCTCGAGGCAAGCCTGCGCCGCCTGCAGACGGACCACGTCGATCTCTACCAGATCCACTGGCCGAACCGTGGCAGCTATCACTTCCGCCAGTGCTGGAGCTTCGATGCGTCGAAGCAGGATCGCGCCAAGGCTGCGGAGGAGATCGACGCTGTGCTCTCCACCCTCGGGGACCTGGTGAACGAGGGCAAGGTGCGAGCCGTCGGCCTCTCGAACGAAAGCGCCTGGGGCACGCTCAAGTATCTGCGGCTTGCCGAGGACAAGAGCCTGCCGCGCGTCGCCTCCATTCAGAACGAATACAACCTCCTCTATCGCCAGTTCGACCTCGATCTCGCGGAGGTGGCGCATCACGAGGACGTCGGGCTGCTTGCCTATTCGCCACTGGCTGCCGGCCTGCTAACCGCCAAGTATCTCGACGGGGCCCGCCCCGAGGGATCCCGCGCGACGATCAACAGCGATCTCGGCGGCCGCCTGCAGCCACACCAGGAGCCTGCGGTCAAGGCGTACAAGGAAATCGCCGGAAAGCATTGCCTGGATCTGACGCAGATGTCTCTCGCCTTCTGCCTCACTCGTCCCTTCATGGCTTCTGTGATCATCGGGGCTACGAGCATGGAACAGCTCCAGACTGCGATCGGGGCAAAGGATATCAAGTTGAGCGACGACGTACTGAAGGACATCGCAAAGGCGCACCGGCAGTATCCGATGCCGATGTGACAAGAGCCTCCGTCCGGTCACCTGCTCGGGTGCCGGACGGACCGCTTTGGCGCTGCTTCTACTCCAGACCAGGTATTAACCATCCGGAGCCGGCGAATGATAGGCGACGCAAGCTGAAAACGGGGATGTTAACCTTACCCCGCAACCCTGTTTCCGGGTTTCAGTTGCCAACCCGACGGTGATGCGGCTTCCTTGTGCCATGACACAGGAAATTAACGAAAATCAGCCGCCCGCCACCATCCCGGCGGGCGATCGCGCGCTGGAATTCGACTTCAGCGTACGAGCGCCGTTGCGGGCCCACATCGCCAGGTGTGTCAATGCGGGCTGGAAACCAGAAGAAATCGTGCTGGCGCTGGCCGAGATGGCAAGCGAACTCGTGGAAGACGGCGACCTGCTTGGCAAACTTCAACACGCTGCGCGTCCCGGGCTTTTGGAGGAATGGGACGAACCATCCTCCGCCAGCGGCTGATGAAGCCGATTGGCTCGCATCACGGAAAAGACGTCTGACGACCTTGCTTTCCCGCCAGATTGCCGTATAAGCGCGCCTGTTCGAAACACCCGGTCTCTCTGGCTGGTGGCTGAACGGAGGGCAGGCCCGAGTAACCGGGCTGCATGAACCACAGGGTTCAGGCCTCCCGTGTCTCCGCTCTCGACCGTCTCGATCAAACAACTTTTCTTGCTTGGCGTAACGCCTCTCAGGAGCAGTCGTTGAGGCTTAGCCGCCGAGGTCCGGGTGAACACAACCGCAAGAAAAGGCAAAGCTTACATGGCTCTTTACGAACACGTATTCCTTGCCCGGCAGGATGTTTCCGCTCAGCAGGTTGATGCCCTCGTCGAACAGTACAAGGGCGTCATCGAAGCTAACGGCGGCAAAGTCGGGCGCATCGAGAACTGGGGCCTCAAGTCCCTTACCTACCGCATCAACAAGAACCGCAAGGCTCACTACGCCCTGATGGACATCGACGCGCCGGCTGCAGCCGTGCACGAGATGGAACGCCAGATGCGCATCAACGAAGACATTCTTCGCTACATGACGATTGCCGTCGAGAAGCACGAAGAAGGTCCGTCCGCGATGATGCAGAAGCGCGACCGCGACGACCGTCCGCGTGGCGACCGTCCCGGCTTCGGTGACCGCGATCGTGGCCCCCGTCCGGACCGTGGTCCTCGCGAAGATCGTGGCCCGCGTGAAGGCGGCTTCGAGCGTCGTCCGCGCGAAGACCGCGCGTAATCGAGCTTAAGGAGAAAACACAATGGCTGAAGCATCCTCTGCTCCCGCACGCCGCCCGTTCCACCGCCGTCGCAAGACCTGCCCCTTCTCGGGCGCCAACGCACCGCGGATCGACTACAAGGACGTCCGTCTCCTGCAGCGCTACATTTCCGAGCGCGGCAAGATCGTACCGTCCCGCATCACGGCCGTCTCCCAGAAGAAGCAGCGCGAACTGGCCAAGGCCATCAAGCGCGCCCGCTTCCTCGGCCTGCTGCCCTACGTCGTAGCCTAATTGACTTCGAGCTCCGCCGTCGCTTCGGCGGATCTCCTCCCTTCCGCGATGGGTGCGGATCGGAATAATCGAAATCCCATGTTGGGGATGAAGGACCTGAGAGATCGATTCAGGCCAGTCCCCTAACTGCTTGATGTGGCAGGACAGCGAGACCGTGAAGACTTCGAACCAGACAGTACTGCCAGTCGGCATCCTCGCCGGCGTCGTTGCTACCCTGCTTGCGCTCGGTGCGATGGCACAGCTGTCCTTTGCCGTCGTCATCTATGCCGCATCGGCCCTGCCGATCCTGATTGCCGGCCTCGGCTGGGGTAATCGCGCCGCCATCACGGCAATCATCACGGCCGGTGCCCTCGGGGCTCTTATGGTCTCCCCTCCCTTTGCGGCAACCATGGCCGTCTTCACCCTCGTTCCCGCAGGCTGGCTGTCGCACCTGGCAAATCTTGCCCGCCCTGCTTCGGAAATCGGTGGCCCCGACCGGCTGCTCGCCTGGTATCCGCTGTCGGACATCCTGCTGCATCTGTGCGGGCTGGTCACATTGGGGATGATCGCGCTCGGCGTCGTCATCGGCTACGGCCCGGATCTGACCAATGAGCTGGTCGACATGATGACCACGGCTTTCCAGGCGCAAGATCCATCCTTCGCCCCGGACCCGGAAAGTCTTGCGCAAACCAAGCAGATGTTCGTGCTGATGCTTCCCATGGTCCAGGCGGGCCTCTGGGTGCTGATGCTGTTTGCGGCCTTCTACATTGCCATTCGCGTCGTTTCTCGCTCCGCCCGCGCCCTTCGTCCACGCGAGGACATGCCGTCGGCGCTCAGGATGAACCGCAATGCGCTTTTCGTGCTCCTTGGAGGCATCCTCCTGACGTTCCTAGGCGGCGTGCCGGCCATGATCGGCGCCACCGTCTTCGGCGCATTCGCTGGCGGCTTCCTAATGGCCGGCTTCGCATCCCTGCATTTCCGGAGCAAGGGCAAGGACTGGCGCCTGCCGGTGCTGGTGCTCGCCTACATCTCCTCGCTGCTGGTCCTGCCGGCATTCCTCATCCTCGTGCTCGGCCTGGCCGATACCCGGCGGGCGGTTGCGCTCACGCCGGCACGCGACGATCAACCCGAAAATCCAAGCTAACTGAAACTCGAAAGGACAAACCCATGGATGTCATTCTCCTTGAACGGATTGCCCGGCTCGGCCAGATGGGCGAGACTGTAAAGGTCCGCGACGGCTACGCCCGCAACTACCTCCTGCCGCAGGGCAAGGCGCTGCGCGCCAACGACGCCAACAAGAAGCGCTTCGAAGCAGAACGTGCAACCCTCGAAGCCCGCAACCTCGAGCGCCGTTCGGAAGCCCAGAAGGTTGCCGACGCGCTTGAAGGCAAGACCTTCGTCATGGTCCGTTCCGCCGGCGAAACCGGTCAGCTCTACGGCTCCGTCGCTGCTCGCGACATCATCGAGGCGCTGGCTGCCGAAGGCTTCAACATCGGCCGCAACCAGGTCGACCTCAGCCTGCCGATCAAGACAATCGGCCTGCACAAGGTGACGCTCCTGCTGCACGCGGAAGTCGAGATTGAGATCGAGATCAACGTCGCCCGTACTGTCGAAGAAGCCGAGCGCCAGGCGAAGGGCGAGACCCTCACCTCTGCTGATGCCATCTACGGTGTCGACGAAGACGCACTTCGTCCGGAAGACTTCTTCGATCCGGACGCCGATCGCGAAGGCGACGAAGAATAATCTTCAGAGCGACGTAAAGAAAAAGCCCTCGGCGGAGACACCGCCGGGGGCTTTGTCATTCCAGTTCCGAAGGGCCGGGAGTTGCCTAGGCGAGGCGCTTTCCGGCTTCGTCGAACAGGTGGATGTCGGCCTGTGCCGCGGCGATGCGGATCGTCTCACCGATGCCGATCTGGGAACGACCGGCGACGCGGAACACGATGGGGCTGCCGTCGGCGAGCGAGGCATGCACGTAGCTCTCGGCGCCCACCAGCTCGACCGCATCCACCTTCACCTCGCCCACGAAATCCGAGGGCGCATTCTCGTCGGCGATGACGATGTCTTCGGGGCGGATACCCACGGTATCCACGTTCACCGCCACGCCCGAACCGCTGGAGAGCGACCAGCCACTCCCTTCAACCGCCTTGCGCTTCAGGAGGTTCATCGACGGCGAGCCGATGAAGGTCGCGACGAAGGTGGAGGCCGGGCGCTCATAGAGCTCGATTGGCGTGCCGACCTGCTCGATCTTTCCGCCGTTCAAGACAACGAGCCGATCGGCAAGCGTCATCGCCTCCATCTGGTCGTGGGTCACGTAGACGCTGGTCGTCGCGAGAGAGCGTTGGAGGCGACGGATCTCGACACGCATCTGGACGCGCAGCTTGGCGTCGAGGTTCGACAGCGGCTCGTCGAACAGGAAGGCCGCAGGCTTACGGACGATCGCCCGCCCCATGGCCACGCGCTGCCGCTGGCCACCCGACAGCTGGCGCGGCTTGCGCTCGAGGAATTGCTCGATCTCCAGCGCCTTCGCGGCCTCGGTGATGCGGCGGTCGATCTCCTCCTTCGGCGTGTTGCGGTTCTTTAGGCCGTAGGCGAGGTTTTGCCGCACCGTCATGTGCGGGTAGAGCGCGTAGTTCTGGAAGACCATTGCGATGTCGCGCTGCGACGGTTCCAACTGGTTGACGACCCTGTCACCGATAACGATCTCGCCGCCGGAGATGCTCTCCAGGCCGGCGATCATGCGCAAGAGCGTTGACTTACCACATCCGGACGGGCCGACCAGGACGATCATCTCGCCGTCCTCGATCTTCAGCGACACGCCCTTGATCGCCTCGATATTGCCGCCATAGACCTTGCGGACATCCTTCAGTTCAATTCCGGCCATTACTTTTCAGTCTCCACAAGACCCTTGACGAACCAGCGCTGCATCAGAACCACCACCAGCACAGGCGGGATGATGGCGAGCACCGCGGTTACCATGACGTAGTTCCACGGGGTGGAAGCGTCGGTGAAATCGACCATGCGCCGCAGCCCGATGATGATCGTGTTCATCTTCGCGTCGTTGGTGACGAGGAGCGGCCAGAGATACTGCGTCCAGCCGTAGATGAAGAGGATCACGAAGAGCGCTGCGATATTGGTCTTCGACAGCGGCAGCAGGATATCCTTCATGAAGCGGAAGGGCCCTGCGTTGTCGATGCGCGCCGCCTCGACCATTTCCCCCGGGATCGTCAGGAAGAACTGCCGGAACAGGAAAGTGGCCGTCGCGGATGCCATCAGCGGCAGCGTCAGGCCTGCATAAGTATCCAGCAACCCGAGATCGACGATCACCTTGTAGGTCGGCAGGATGCGAACCTCCACCGGCAGCATCAGGGTGATGAAGATCATCCAGAAGAAGCCCATCCGGAACGGAAAGCGGAAGAAGACGATCGCAAACGCTGACAGGAAGGAGATGATGATCTTGCCGATCGCGATCGCCATCGCCACCACGAAGGTGTTGAACAGCAGCCGCTCAAGGCTGACGCCGACGACCTGCTCCAGCCCTCCGGACATGGCGCCCGTATAATTCTCCACCAGATGGTCGCCTGGCAGCAGCGACATCGGCGGGCGGATGATCTCTACGGACGTCATCGTCGAGGCGACGAAGGTGTAATAGATCGGAAACGCGACGATGATGATGCCGATGACGAGCATCAGATGGGCCATCAGCCTCGCGACGGGGCGGTTCTCGATCATGCGCGGGCCTCAACCATAATGTACTTTCTTCTCGACGAAGCGGAACTGGAAGGCCGTGAGCGCGATCACGATCACCATCAGAACGACTGATTGTGCAGCCGACGAGCCGAGATTCAGGTTCACGAAGCCATCATTATAGACCTTGTAGACGAGCGTCTCGGTGGCCTTGGCGGGGCCGCCGCCCGTCACTGCATGGATGATGCCGAAGGTATCGAAGAAGGCATAGACCGTGTTGACAACCAGCAGGAAGAACGTGGTCGGGGCAAGCAGCGGAAAGATGATGGTCCAGAAGCGCCGGGTGCCGCGCGCGCCATCGATTGCCGCCGCCTCGAGCAACGACTTCGGGATCGCCTGCAGACCCGCGACGAAGAACAGGAAATTGTAGCTGATCTGCTTCCACGCCGCCGCGACGACGACGAGCAGCATTGCCTGGTTGCCGTCGAGCAGCGGATCCCACATCACGCCATTGCGGCGGAGGAGATAGGCGAAGGTGCCCATGGCCGGGTTGAACATGAAAAGCCACAGCATGCCGGCGACCGCCGGAGCGACCGCATAGGGAACGATCATGAAGGTGCGGTAGAAGCCGCGGCCCCGCACGACCAGATCGGCAGCCGTTGCCAGCAGAAGCGCGGTCCCCATCGCCAACAGGGCTGTCAGGAGGCTGAACACCACCGTGACCTGCAGCGAGTGCAGGTAGTTGGGGTCGTTGAAGATCGCCGTGAAGTTGGCAAGGCCGACGAAGGTGCTCCGCAAGCCGAAGGGATCCTCGCGCATGGCGGACTGGTAGAGTGCCTGGCTAGCGGGCCAGAAGAAGAACACGACCGTCAGGATGATCTGCGGAGCGACCAGGAAATACGGCAGTATCTTGTTGGGGAAGACGACGTTCTGCAAAAGCGCGGCCCTTCAGAAAACAGAAGTGCCGTCCGGACAGCCTGTCCGGACGGCATGTAATGGCGGGCTTAGTTGCCGAGTGCCTGCTGGATGGCGGCGTTGCCGCGCTCAACTGCCTTGTCGAGTGCTGCCTGCGCATCCTGCTGGCCCGCAAGCATTGCTTCGAACTCCTCGTTGAGGATGTCACGCACTTGCGGCAGGTTGACGAGACGAACGCCCTTGGAGTTTTCCGTCGGCTCCTTGCCCATCATCTGCTGGATCGGCGTCTCGCGGCCCGGGTTCTTTTCGTAGAAGCCCGAGTCCTTCGTGGCGTTATAGGCTTCCATCGTCACGGGGAGATAACCCGAAACCTGGTGTAGGCGGGCCTGGATATCCGGCTGCGACAGGAAGTTGAAGAATTCGGCAATGCCCTTGTACTCTTCATCCGTCTTGCCGCCGAAGACCCAGAGGCTCGCACCGCCCGGGATCGTGTTCTGCGGACGGCCTTCGCCCTCGTAATAGGGAAGCTGGCCGATGCCGTAGTTCATGCCGCTCTTGACGATGTCGCCGAGACCGCCCGAGGATTCCGTCAGGATCGCGCATTCACCTGACAGGAAGAGCTGCTTTGCTTCTGATGTGCGTCCGCCATAGCGGAAGACGCCTTCCTTGGCGAGGTCGGCAATCGACTGGAAATGCTCGACGAAGACCGGCTCATTGATCTTCAACTCGACGTCTGTCGCTGCGAGACCGTTCTCTTCCGTAGCATAAGGTACATTGTTCCAGGCAGCGAAGTTCTCTGTCTGGATCCAGGTGAGCCATGTCGAGGTATAGCCGCATTCTGCAGCGCCGCTGGTCTTGATCTTTCGGGCGGCCTCCCAGACTTCAGGCCAGGTCTTCGGCGGGTTATCGACGTCGAGGCCGGCTTTCTCGAAGATGTCCTTGTTGTAGTAGAGGATCGGCGAGGACGAGTTGTAGGGGAAGGACAGCATCGTGCCATCAGGCTTCGAATAGTAAGCGACGATGCCCGGCAGGTACTTCGACTTATCGAAGGTATAGCCACCCTTTTCGAGGACCTCAGCAACCGGAACAACGGCGCCTTCAGCGCCCATCATGACGCCCGTACCGACGTCGAAGACCTGGATGATTGCCGGCGCGTTCTTGGCCCGGAAAGCGGCGATGCCGGCGTTCAGCGTTTCCGGATAGGTGCCCTTGAACACGGGAACGATCTTGTAGTCGCTCTGCTTCTCGTTGAATTCCTTCGCGAGCGTATCAACCACTTCGTTGTTGGCGCCCGTCATGGCATGCCACCATTGCAGTTCCGTCACGGCCAGCGCGCTGGATGCCCAAAGCAGCGCAAGGCTCGCAGTAGCTGCCGAGGCAGCGATCTTCGTGGTTTTCATTGTCTTCCTCCCTTTCGATGACTGACTAGCTTCTCCCGGCACGGCCCGTTTTCACCTCTTGCCACGCCGCAATCGTTCAAACCTAAATCAGCTAACTCAAAAACGCGCGCTTTGACAATGGGATAATCGCCCGGGACTTTCGATTCCCTTTCGTTTCTTTTTCGAACGGGCTCGTGTTTACCCTCTTCGCACCTATAAAGCTGGACAAGAACGGCAGTCAGGCCCTGGCAGTTGACATCCGGGCGTGACCTTATCCATGGTGGCGGAAACAGGAGAAAGGGAACCCCAATGAGACTGAAGAAGAGTTTTCTCGCCATCGCCGGCCTAGTCGCCATCGGCGCCAGTGTCGCGCTCGCGCAATCGCCCGCCTTCTTCCGCATCGGCACCGGCGGCACTGCGGGAACCTACTATCCGATCGGCGGCCTGATCGCCAACGCGATCTCCGGCGCCGAGGGCAAGGGCGTCGAAGGGCTGGTCGCAACGGCGGTCGCTTCGAACGGCTCCGTCGCCAACATCAACGCCATCCAGGGCGGCTCGATGGAGTCCGGCTTTACCCAGTCCGACGTCGCCTACTGGGCCCACACGGGAACGGGCCTCTACGAAGGCAAGGGCAAGGTCGAGGATCTTCGTCTAATCGCGACGCTCTATCCGGAGACGATCCATGTGGTCGCCCGCAAGGATGCCGGCATCAACTCGATCGCTGACCTGAAGGGCAAGCGCGTGTCGATCGACGAACCCGGCTCCGGCACGATCGTCGACGCCCGCATTGTTCTCGGCGCCTACGGTCTCACCGAAGACGACATCCAGGCCGAGCACCTGAAGCCTGGCCCCGCCGGCGACCTGCTGCGCGACGGCGGCCTCGACGCCTACTTCTTCGTCGGCGGCTATCCGACCGGCGCGGTTTCCGAACTCGCCACCTCGGCAGGCATCTCGCTGGTGCCGATCAGCGGCCCCGAAGTCGACAAGCTGCTGGAAGAGTACAGCTTCTTCTCGAAGGACACAGTACCGGCCGAAACCTACAGCGGCGTCGGCGAAACGCAGACGATCTCGGTTGCCGCGCAGTGGGTAACCAGCGCCAAGCAGTCGGACGATCTCGTTTACAACATCACCAAGACGCTGTGGAACGAGAACTCCCGCAAGGAACTCGATGCCGGTCATGCCAAGGGCAAGATGATCACCCTGGAAAATGCCACGACCAGCCTCGGCATCCCGCTGCATCCGGGTGCAGAGCGCTTCTACAAGGAAGCGGGCGTCCTGAAGTAAGCGCATCGCGCTTGACAGAAACAGCGGCGGTCTGCCCAGAGCTGACCGCCGCTTTCCGTTGAAAGACAAGAACCGGGGGAAGACCGATGGCCGACGGCGACAAGATCGCTCCGATGGAGCTGGACGAAGCGAAAGCGCGCGAGCTGGAAGAACAGTTCGATTCGGAGATCCGCTTCCGGCCGCTTGCTCCCCTCGCCGCACGGCTCGTCGGCGCGCTGCTCGTCGCCCTTTCCATCTTCCATTACTATACCGCCGGCTTCGGCCTGCTGTCGGAGGTCTTCCACCGAGGGATACACCTCTCCTTCGTCCTCGGCCTGATCTTCCTCGTCTTCCCCTTCGCGAAGAAGGGCTACCACGAACCTGCGAGATCGACCCTCGTTCGTCCCCTCGGCATACCGATCTTCGACTGGGCGCTTGCCGTCGGCGCCGTCGTGGCCGTGCTGCATGTGCCGTTCATCCCGCTGGACGATCTCGCCTTCCGGGTCGGCAACCCGACGACCACGGACGTGGTTCTCGGTGGAATCCTTATCCTGGTTCTTCTGGAGGCGACCCGCCGGTCCGTCGGCTGGCCGCTGCCGATCATCGCGGTCCTGTTCATGGCCTACTCGCTGTACGGGCCATCCATGCCGGGTATCCTCGTTCACCCGGGAGCAAGCTTCTCGCAGCTCGTCAACCATCTCTACCTGACGAGCCAGGGCATTTACGGAATCGCGCTCGGCGTCGTCGCAACCTACGTCTTCCACTTCGTGCTGTTCGGCGTATTCGCGACCCGGATCGGTCTCGGGCAGCTGTTCCTGGACTGCGCGGCCTGGGTCGCGGGACGCTTTGCCGGTGGACCGGCGAAGGTGTCGATCTTCGGTTCGGCGCTGTTCGGCATGATTTCCGGCTCGTCCGTCGCCAACACCGTGACCGTCGGCTCCCTCACCATTCCTGCAATGATCCGGCTTGGCTACAAGCGGCAGTTCGCGGCAGCGGTCGAGGCAGCCTCCTCGACCGGCGGACAGATCACGCCACCGATCATGGGCGCTGCCGCCTTCCTGATGATCGAATTCCTCAACCTGCCCTATACGACGATCATCCTGGCGGCCATCATACCCGCCTTCATGCATTTCTTCGGCGTGCTGATCCAAGTTCACTTCGAGGCCAAGCGTACCGGCCTTCGCGGGATGACCAGGGAAGAGATGCCGGACCTCACCGAAGCCTTCAAGCGTGACTGGCCGACCGTCATCCCGCTGGTCGTGCTGATCGGGGTCCTGCTGTCGGGCTATACACCCTATCTCGCCGCCTTCTGGGGAATCACGCTCTGCGTGCTCGTCGGGCTCATCAATCCGCGCCGGCGGATGTCGCTGAAGGAAGTCTACGAAGGCCTGCGCGACGGGGCAAAATATGCGCTCGCCGTGGGCGCGGCTGCGGCAACGGTCGGCATCATCGTCGGTGTCGTCACCCTGACCGGCGTCGGCTTCAAGATTTCCTACATCGTCACGACGACGGCCGCGCAGATGGCCGCATTCGTCGGCACGATCCTGCCCGTCGACCTGTTCGGGCCGCAGGCGCTGACGTTGCTGTTCACCCTGATCATGACGGGGATCGTCTGCATCCTGATGGGCTGCGGAATTCCGACGACGGCGAATTACATCATCATGGCGACCATCGCGGCCCCGACCCTCGGGATGCTGGGCGTCGAGCCTATCGTCGCGCATTTCTTCGTCTTCTATTACGGAGTGCTGGCCGACATTACCCCGCCGGTCGCACTGGCGGCCTATGCGGCGGCCGGCATGGCCGGTGCCGATCCCTTCAGAACGGGCAACACGGCCTTCCGCCTCGGTCTCGGCAAGGTCCTTGTGCCGTTCGTGTTCGTCTTTTCGCCCTCGCTGCTGCTGGTGACCGCGGACTTCACCTGGGGCAATTTCCTGGTGGCCTTCATCGGCTGCACGCTCGGCATAACCTGCCTCGGCGCCGCCCTCTCCGGCTTCATGCTGGTCCGAACAAAGGCCTGGGAGAACGTGCTGCTGATCGTTGCCGCCATCCTCCTCGTCGCGCCGGAACTGACGTCTTCGCTCATTGGGGTGGCGCTGATCATGCCGGTGCTGCTCCGGCAAATCTCCGGTTATCGAACCGGAGCAGTCGCCTTGTAGCAGATCAACCAGCGACGTATCATCTGTAGCGCGTGGTAGACGTCGACCGATCTGCCACGGTCAAATCATCTTGTTAGGTTCGGCGCGTTATTTTTCCACAGGCGGACGCAGGCTGTGGAGATCGGCTATGGCGTTGATTAGTTCGCCGGCCGCCCCTTGCTCCGCCGCAATCTTCTGTATGATCGCGCCGAACCCGAAGACATTGAATGGATGCCATGCAGGACGCAGCACGCAAGCTGACGGCGCTCAGCAACAAGGACGCCGAGCCCCACTACCGGGAAGCTCCCAACAATATCGAGGCGGAGCAGGCGCTGCTTGGCGCCATCCTCGTCAACAACGATGCCTATTACCGGGTGTCCGACTTCCTGAAGCCGGTGCATCTCTATGAGCCGCTGCACCGGAAGATCTTCGAGGTTGCCGGCGACATCATCCGCATGGGCAAGACGGCGAACCCCGTCACCATCAAGACCTTCCTGCCGGCCGACGAGCGGGTCGGCGACCTGACGGTGGCTCAGTACCTCGCCCGTCTGGCGGCCGAGGCCGTATCGATCATCAACGCCGAGGATTATGGCCGCGCGATCTACGATCTGGCGCTTCGCCGCGCGCTGATCACCATCGGCGAGGACATGGTCAACATCGCCTATGACGCGCCGCTCGACATGCCGCCGCAGACACAGATCGAGGATACGGAGCGGCGGCTGTTCGAATTGGCCGAAACGGGCCGCTACGACGGCGGTTTCCAGTCCTTCAACGACGCCGTCGCCCAGGCGATCGACATGGCAGGCGCCGCCTTCGAACGCGACGGGCATCTTTCGGGTATCTCGACCGGCATCATGTCGCTGGACGGGAAGATGGGCGGCCTGCAGCGGTCCGACTTGATCGTGCTTGCCGGACGTCCGGGCATGGGCAAGACCTCGCTAGCCACCAATATCGCCTACAACATCGCCGCCGCCTACGAGCCGGAGGTGCAGGCCGACGGCAGCTTCAAGGCGAGGAATGGCGGCGTCGTCGGCTTCTATTCGCTCGAAATGTCCGCCGAACAGCTGGCGACCCGTATCATCTCGGAGCAGACGGAAGTCTCCTCCTCCAAGATCCGCCGCGGCGACATCACCGAAGCTGACTTCGAGAAGCTCGTTGCCTGCAGCCAGATGATGCAAAAGGTCCCCCTCTTCATCGACCAGACGGGTGGTATCTCGATCGCCCAGCTTTCCGCTCGTGCGCGTCGCCTGAAGCGGCAGCGCGGCCTCGACTGCCTGGTGGTCGACTATATCCAGCTCATGACCGGCTCCGGCAAGGGCGGCGACAACCGCGTGCAGGAGATCACCCAGATCACCACGGGCCTCAAGGCACTCGGCAAGGAATTGAACGTGCCGATCATCGCGCTCTCGCAGCTGTCTCGTCAGGTGGAAAGCCGCGAGGACAAGCGCCCGCAGCTCTCGGACCTTCGCGAATCGGGCTCGATCGAGCAGGACGCCGACGTGGTGCTCTTCGTGTTCCGCGAGGAATACTACGTCAAGAACATGGAGCCGCGGGATCCGCACGATCCCAAATATCCGGAATGGGAAGCGCATATGGACAAGGTGAAGGGCACGGCTGACGTGATCATCGCCAAGCAGCGCCATGGTCCCACCGGCACCGTCAAGCTCGCCTTCCAGTCGGAATATACGCGCTTCGCGGATCTCGCCGACCCGAGCTTCACCCAGTACGAAGAGCACTGACGTCTTGCTTGCGGCGGGATCAGAGCCCCGCCGCACGCAAGACCGCCACGCCGGCCATCCCGATCAGGACGCTCGGCAGCAGCGACAGGCGAAGTGCCGCCAGAATGGTCACGGCGCAACCGGCTGTTTCGGCAATGCCGGTCGCGAGAGCGGTCGGGACGACCACCGCGGTCAGCACAGCTGGCGGGATCGCCTCCAGCATCCGCTTCGCCCTGCCCTGCGGCGTTACGAACCGGACAAGAACGAGGCCGCCGTACCTCGTCAGGAGTGTCGCAACAGCCATTGCGACGATGACCGCGAAGGTGGGGGCCGCGATGGTCATTCAGGGACCCTCTCCTTGGCACCGGCAAATGCCGCGCAGAGAAGTCCGGCTGTGGCGCCGGCCAGGATGTACCAGACACCTTCGGTCGCTTGTCTTGTGAGAAGTGCCGCTATGGCGCTTGCTATGATGACGGCAGCGGTGCTGGGGCCCTTCCAGAATCCAAGAATGAGAACGAGAAAGACGGCAGGAAACGCGAAATCCAGACCCACGACGGCGGGATCCCCCACAACGCTGCCAAGAACGGCGCCTGCGAGCGTCGAGACGATCCAGGCCGCGTAAAAGGGCGCGACGATCCCCGCGTACCACGCCGGCGTCAGGCCTTCCGACGTTGTGGCCCGCATCTCCGAGATCGCCCAGAGCTCGTCCGCAAGAAAGGGCATTGCCGCTGCGGTCTGGAGACGGGTGAACCGCCGCATCTTGCCTGCGAGGGACGCCCCCATCAGCACGTGACGGAGATTGACCAGGAGGGCTGCAGAACTGATTCCGGTCCAGCTCGCTGGATGGGTCCAGATGTCCATGGCGACGAACTGCGACCCACCGGCGAAGACCATGGCGCTCATCAGGACCGCCTCGGCGACGGTCAATCCCTTGGTTACCGCCGCCGCGCCGAACACGGCACCGACCGGGACAACGGCGACCAGGAGGGGAAGGATGGCGCGCGCCCCGGCAAAGAACTCTGCCCGCCTGCCCGTGACGGTTTCCATTTCAGACCTCGCGACATTTCATGTCCGGACATCCTAAGGATCATGTCGAGACTGGTCTTGAAGGAAAGTGATCAGGCGGCCCGATACTGGCCGGGTGTCACGCCGGTGCGCGCCTTGAAGTGGCGCGTGAAGTGCGCTTGGTCGGCGAAGCCGCACTCCATTGCGATTGTCGCAGGCGGTGCACCGGCACGCAGCAGGCGCCGCGCCTGGCGGATGCGTACATCGGTCAGGAAGGCATGCGGCGTGATGTGGAATTCCTTGCGAAAGGCCCGGATAAGATGCGCCCGGCTCAGCCCCGCAATCCGCGCCAGTTCCTCGAGCCCGATATCGCATTCGTAGTTCTCGGCGAGGTAGTCGCGCGCATGCCGAACCGCGCTCTGCTCGCGGGTCTCGGGCGGCAGGACAATCGTCTCACCGTGGCGGCGAAAAAGGCCGACCAACACCGAGAACATGGTTTCGTCCGCCTCCAGCAGCCCCACATTCGCCTCAAGGCGGCGGTGGGCGATCTGGAAGGTCCGCGCCATCTCCGGGTCCACCGGCAAGTGCGTGCGGAATGCAGGGGTGCCGTTGACGGCACGACCGGTGACATCCTCCAGAACACTGCGCATCAGGGTAGCGTCGGGATAGATCATCCGGTAGCGATAGCCGCTGCCGGCGGGCGCCCCGTCGTGCACTTCACCGGGGTTGATAAGGTAGAGGCTGCCCGGCCCGGTGCTTTCCCGTGATCCCTTGATGGTCGAGATCTGTGCGCCATGCTCGATCGCGCCGATGCTGTAGGTGTCATGAGCGTGCGGCGCATATTCATGGGTCAGGAAGGTTGCGCTCAGGCATTCCATCCCGCCAAAGCGCTCTTCACGCCAGAACCGCGTGGATTCGGCTTCGGCGATCGGCATGGCATTCAGGGCATGTTCCTGCGAAACGCTGTGCATAGCGCCATAATAGCCTGGGGAAGCGTTCCGGTATTGAACAAAAGTGATAGGTTCGCCCTCGCGTAAGATGCGCAGCCGATATGTGAATTGCAGGAATGCCATGATTGACCAAAACGAGTTTCCGAGTGACGCCGACCCGTTCGATATCGCCCCGGTGCGGCTGACGGTTGATCTTGGCGCCCTTGCCGAAAACTGGCGGGACATGGCGCGGCGGTCGGGTAGTGCGCGCACTGCCGCCGTGGTCAAGGCAGATGCCTATGGCCTGGGGCTGGAGGACTGCGGGGAGACGCTTTACGAGGCGGGCGCTCGCGATTTCTTCGTCGCGGTCGTGCAGGAAGGCGTAACGCTGCGCGCATACGCACCCGAGGCCCGCATCTTCGTGCTCTCGGGCATATGGCCCGGGCAGGAGCGGATGTTCTTCGAGAACGACCTGGTCCCGGTGATTGCGTCGGAAGAGCAGCTCGCCTTCTGGATGAGTGTGCTTGTCGAGTTTGGCGACTATCCGTGCGCGCTGCAGGTGGACACCGGTTTCAATCGTCTCGGCCTGCCGATGCAGGACGCGCTGGCGCTGGCGGAAGATGTGTCGCGTCCAGCCAGCTTCTCGCCCGTGCTGGTCCTGTCGCACCTTCACAGCGGCGATACGCCATCGGCCGCCAGCAGCAAGGCACAGCTTGAATCTTTCCGGCAGGTTAGCGCCGCATTCGAAGGTATCGAATCAAGCCTTTCGGCGTCGGCCGGGATCTTCCTCGGCCCCGAATACCATTTCGACTTGACCCGGCCCGGCATCGCGCTCTACGGCGGCGAGGCCGTGAACGGCATGAAGCCGTTGCGGCCGGTGGCGACAGCGGAAGCGAGGATCGTACAGATCCGAGAGGCAGCAGTCGGAAGTACCGTCAGCTACGGCGCCACCCATCAGTTGGAACGCGCCAGCCGGCTCGCGATCGCGTCCGTGGGCTATGCGGACGGCTATCTCCGCTCGTTGTCCGGATCCGGCATCCCCCTTCGCACCGGCGGGACAGGAGGCGGCTTCGGCTTCATTGGTGGTTATCGCGTGCCGGTCATCGGACGCATCACCATGGACCTGACGATCTTCGACGTGACCGATGTCCCAGACGGCGCTGTGCGCAGTGGCGACTATATCGAATTGTTCGGCCCGAACATGCCGGTCGATGAGGTCGCCCGCGCCGCGGGAACAAT
Organism: Pseudorhizobium banfieldiae; assembly: GCF_000967425.1. NCBI lineage: Bacteria > Pseudomonadati > Pseudomonadota > Alphaproteobacteria > Hyphomicrobiales > Rhizobiaceae > Pseudorhizobium > Pseudorhizobium banfieldiae. The sequence goes on along the minus strand of NZ_FO082820.1, from coordinate 1,108,966 downwards.
TGGCTACGAAATGCTGACGAGCCTCGGCCTGCGCCACGAGCGCCGTTACCTCGAAGCGGAATGACGGCGGTCTTGCCAAGGCCAGCCTGCTACGCTACAGCCTTTGTTCCTTTTTTGTTCCTTTCGTAAGCTGAGCGGCGACAGATCCATGGCCAAGCCCAAGACCCAATTCGTGTGCCAGAACTGCGGCACCGTCCACTCGCGCTGGGCCGGGAAATGCGACGGCTGCGGCGAATGGAACACCATCGTCGAGGAAGACCCGATGGGGGGGATCGGCGGCGGCCCATCGCGGGCACCCAAGAAGGGCCGACCTGTTGCGCTCACCACGCTTTCCGGCGAGACGGAGGAAGCTCCTCGCATCCATTCCGGCATATCCGAACTCGACCGCGTCACCGGTAGCGGCTTCGTCCGTGGCTCGGCGGTGCTGGTCGGCGGCGATCCCGGAATCGGCAAGTCGACGCTGCTGATGCAGGCCGCGGCTGCCCTGTCGCGACGAGGCCATCGCGTCATCTATGTCTCGGGTGAAGAAGCCGTTGCACAGGTGCGGCTGCGGGCACAGCGGCTCGGTGCAGCCGACACGGAGGTACTGCTCGCGGCGGAGACCAACGTGGAGGACATCCTCGCGACGCTCGCCGAGGGCAAACGTCCCGACCTCGTCATCATCGATTCTATCCAGACGCTGTGGAGCGACACAGCCGATTCCGCTCCCGGCACCGTCACGCAGGTTCGCACCGGCGTGCAGGCGATGATCCGCTTCGCCAAGCAGACGGGTGCTGCCATGGTGCTCGTCGGCCATGTCACCAAGGAAGGCCAGATCGCTGGCCCCCGCGTTGTCGAGCATATGGTCGATGCCGTCCTCTACTTCGAGGGTGACCGTGGCCACCACTACCGCATCCTGCGCACCGTCAAGAACCGCTTCGGCCCTACGGACGAGATCGGCGTATTCGAAATGTCGGACATCGGGCTTCGCGAGGTCACCAACCCGTCCGAACTCTTCCTCGGGGAGCGGAACGCAAAGTCTCCGGGTGCTGCCGTCTTCGCCGGGATGGAGGGAACGCGTCCGGTGCTGGTCGAGGTTCAGGCGCTGGTGGCGCCCACATCGCTCGGAACGCCACGACGCGCGGTCGTGGGCTGGGATTCGTCGCGGCTGGCGATGATTCTCGCCGTGCTCGAGGCACATTGCGGCGTGCGGCTCGGCCAGCATGACGTCTACCTCAATGTCGCTGGCGGGTACCGGATCACCGAGCCGGCAGCAGACATTGCAGTGGCATCAGCACTGGTTTCGTCGCTCGCCGGGACCGCCCTCCCCTCCGACTGCGTCTATTTCGGCGAGATCAGCCTCTCAGGAGCCGTCCGGCCGGTCTCCCAGACCGCGCAGCGCCTGAAGGAGGCGGAGAAACTCGGCTTCGCAGGTGCCCTATTGCCGGCAAGCTCTGCCGAACTTCCGAAGTCCTCTGCCAGCCGCTGGACGGAAATCGAGGACCTGCCCGACCTCGTAAGCCGCATTGCCGGCTCCGCAGCCCGGCTTGCGAAAACGCAAGAAGATGATTGATCTTCCGTTACCCGCACCACTGTTGTAAGAGACAGCCGGAACGCGGGGGGCCGTGGCCACGGCCAAGTCTTGGAGTACATCTTATATGCCCATCACGATCTTTGACGGCATCGTCATCGGCGTCACGCTGTTTTCTGCCGTGCTTGCCATGGTTCGCGGCTTTTCCCGCGAGGTGCTGTCGATCGCAAGCTGGGTCGGCTCCGTGGCGGCCGCCTACTACCTCTATCCATTGCTCGTGCCCTACGCGCAGAACTACACGACGGATGATCGTATCGCCATCGCCGGGTCTGCCGGCATCATCTTCCTCGTCGCGCTGATCATCATCTCCTTCATCACGTCCCGGATTGCCGACTTCATCATCGACAGCCGCATCGGCGCGCTGGATCGTACCCTGGGCTTCCTGTTCGGTGCCGCGCGCGGCATCCTGCTGCTGGTCGTCGCCGTCGCCTTCTGGAACTGGCTGGTCGATGTCCGCTCACAGCCGGAATGGGTGAGCCAGTCGAAGTCGAAGCCCTTCCTCGACACGCTGGTTGGGCGGCTGCAGGCCGTTCTGCCGGAAGATATCGAGCCGCAGATCCGTGCCCGCATCACCGGTCAGGAGGAGGTACCGACCGATGGCGCACCTGCCCAGGGCCAACCGCCGGCGGAGACCGCTCCGGCCGAAGACGCCCCTGCGACAAATAATTGACGTTTTCTCGCGCTTGATGCGCGGCCAGGCATCACCACTTGTGCTAGTATTGATGAATACACTGGACCGAGCTGGCATCGGGGGGCCTCCTCCCCGGCCGGCTCTTCCGTTTTTCCGAGAGGCAAGGGCCAGCAGATGAACGAGCCGGTTTCGCAGACGACCGCAGATGACCTTCGTGGTGATCTCGACGGTGACACGCTTCACGAGGAATGCGGCGTCTTCGGCATTCTCGGCCATCCCGAAGCAGCGACACTGACGGCACTTGGCCTGCACGCCCTGCAGCACCGCGGCCAGGAAGCAGCCGGCATCGTCTCCTTCGACGGCCAGCGCTTTCACTCGGAACGCCGCATGGGCCTCGTCGGCGACCACTACACCGACCCGGTGACCCTCGCGAAACTGCCCGGCACCATCGCCATCGGCCATGTCCGCTATTCGACCACCGGCGAAGTGGCGCTGCGCAATGTCCAGCCGCTGTTCGCCGAACTCGAGGTGGGCGGCATTGCGATTGCCCATAACGGCAACTTCACCAACGGCCTGACGCTACGTCGCCAGTTGATTGCCGGCGGCGCCATCTGCCAGTCGACCTCCGACACGGAGGTGGTCCTGCACCTGATCGCCCGCTCGCGATACACCTCGACGGCCGACCGCTTCATCGACGCGATCCGGCAGATGGAGGGCGGCTATTCGATGGTCGCGATGACCCGGACCAAGCTGATCGCCGCCCGCGACCCGACCGGTATCCGGCCGCTCGTCATGGGCGAGCTGGACGGCAAACCGATCTTCTGCTCCGAGACCTGTGCGCTCGACATCATCGGCGCGAAGTACATCCGGGACGTGGAAAACGGCGAGGTCATCATCTGCGAAGTCCAGCCGGACGGCTCGATCGAGATCGACGCGCGCAAGGCGGGCAACCAGCAGCCGGAACGACTCTGCCTGTTCGAATATGTCTACTTCGCACGGCCGGACTCAGTGGTCGGCGGACGCAGCGTCTATGTGGCGCGCAAGAACATGGGGATGAACCTCGCCAAGGAAGCACCGGTGGAGGCCGATGTCGTCGTCCCCGTGCCCGATGGCGGCACGCCGGCGGCGCTGGGTTTTGCCCAGGAGAGCGGCATCCCGTTCGAATACGGCATCATCCGCAACCACTATGTCGGCCGCACCTTCATCGAACCGACGCAGCAGATTCGCGCCTTCGGAGTGAAACTAAAGCACTCCGCCAACCGGGCGATGATCGAGGGCAAGCGTGTCGTGCTGGTGGACGATTCGATCGTGCGGGGAACCACCTCGCTGAAGATCGTCCAGATGATCCGAGATGCCGGTGCGAAGGAAGTGCATATCCGGGTTGCCAGCCCGATGATCTACTATCCCGACTTCTACGGCATCGACACGCCGGATGCCGACAAGCTGCTCGCCAACCAGTACGATAGCCTGCAGGCGATGTGCGAATACATCCGCGCAGATTCGCTGCAGTTCCTGTCGATCGACGGCCTTTACCGCGCAGTCGGCGGCGAGCCGCGCAATCCGGCCCGTCCGCAGTTCACCGACCACTACTTTACCGGGGACTACCCCACCCGGCTCCTCGACAAGAACGGCGAAGCCATGGGCAACAAGGTCTCCATGCTCGCCAGCAACGGCTGAACCGCGGCAACTCGCCTGTTTCCATCAGGGCCCAAAGGCACTAGAAGGCTGCGGCAACGCGGCCTTTTTCTTTGCCGCTGCAGGAAACGGGACAGCACATGACGATCAACCTGAAGGACAGGATCGCTCTGGTGACCGGCGCTTCGCGCGGCATCGGCTATTTCACCGCACTAGAACTGGCAAAGGCGGGTGCGCATGTCATTGCCTGCGCCCGCAGCGTCGGCGGACTGGAAGAGTTGGACGATGCGATCAAGGCCGAAGGCGGATCCGCCACGCTCGTACCGTTCGACCTGACCGACATGCAGGCCATCGACCAGCTCGGCGGGTCGATCTTCGAACGCTGGGGCAAGCTCGACATCCTCGTCGCCAATGCCGGCATCCTGGGCGTGATCTCGCCGATCGGGCACATCGAAGCGAAAGTGTTCGAGAAGGTGATGCTGACCAATGTCACCGCCACCTGGCGGCTGATCCGCTCCGTCGAGCCGCTGCTCCTGAAATCGGACGCCGGACGGGCGCTGATCCTCTCCTCCGGCGCGGCCCACAAGTGCCGTCCCTTCTGGGGCGCCTATTCCGCGTCCAAGGCGGCTGTCGAGGCACTGGCCCGCACCTGGGCTGCCGAACAGCAGCGCACGGCGCTGCGCGTCAATTTGATCGACCCCGGCGCGACGCGGACCGCCATGCGCGCCCAGGCCATGCCCGGCGAGGACCCGAACACGCTGCCGCATCCGGCCGAGGTTGCCGCGGCCATCCTGCCGCTCGCCTCTCCCGAGATGAAGGATACGGGACGTCTTTTCGTCGTGCGCGAAAACAAGTTCGTCGACTACCGCATGCCGGAGTGATCATTGCGGCCGAGACCGGTCAAGCGCAATAGTTGTTCCCGTCCCGCTTGACCACGGCCCGGCCCCGCGCCATAACAGCCGCATGAAAACGGCGATTTCCATTTGCGGGATCATTATTCGCTAGTGCACTGCGCTGGCCCGGCCGTTTTCGTCTCTCGAAAAGCCTGAAGACAAACGACCCGGTCCCGCCGGTGGCTTGCTGTCAGGAGAATTCGATGAGCGTTGAGCTCAAGCTCTACAATACGCTGACTCGCGAGAAGGCTGAGTTCCGGCCGATCGATCCGAACAACGTGCGTATGTATGTCTGCGGTCCGACGGTCTACGACTATGCCCATATCGGCAATGCGCGGCCGGTGATCGTCTTCGACGTGCTCTACCGCTTGCTGCGTCATGTCTATGGTGCCGATCATGTCACCTATGCCCGCAACATCACAGACGTGGACGACAAGATCAACGCACGGGCGCTGCGCGACCATCCCGGCCTGCCGCTGAACGAGGCGATCCGGCTCGTGACGGAAAAGACCGAGACGCAATTTCACGAGGACGTAAAGGCGCTGGGCTGCCTGGAGCCGAATGTCGAGCCGCGGGCAACCGACAACATTCCACAGATGATAGAGATCATCGAGCGGCTGGTCGCAAAGGGTCATGCCTATGTGGCGGCCGGCGAGGTTCTGTTCGACACGAAGTCGATGAGCGATTACGGCCAGCTTTCGAAACGCCCTCTCGACGAGCAGCAGGCCGGTGCCCGTATCACCGTCGATGCGCACAAGAAGAACCCGGGCGACTTCGTGCTCTGGAAGCTCTCTTCGCACAATGAGCCGGGCTGGGAGAGCCCCTGGGGCCGCGGTCGGCCCGGTTGGCATATCGAGTGCTCCGCCATGAGCGGCCGCTATCTCGGCGAGGTCTTCGACATCCATGGCGGCGGGCTGGACCTGATCTTTCCGCACCACGAGAACGAGATCGCCCAGTCGCGCTGCGCCCATGGCACGCATGCGATGGCGAATGTCTGGATGCACAATGGCTTCGTGCAGGTCGAAGGCCGCAAGATGTCGAAGTCAGAGGGCAACTTCGTCACAATCCACGATCTCCTGCACACGGACAAGTTCGGCGGTCGGCCTTGGCATGGCGGTGTGCTTCGCCTGGCAATGCTTAAAACCCACTACCGTCAGCCGATCGACTGGACGGTAGAAAAACTTCACCAGGCACGCGACGAAGTCTTCGGCTTCTTGGCAAGTTGTGATGCAGAGATCGTGGCCGGCCGTATCGCAGCGAAGAGGCTTCGCGGAAGACCAGTCCTGCAGGATTCTAACTTTCTCGCTGCGCTAGCCGACGACCTAAACACACCCAAAGCTCTCTCGACCCTGTTCTCGCTCCGCGAGAAAGCATCATCGGATGAGGGGGCCGCTGAAAAACTGCTCCTTGGACTCGAATTCCTTGGGATTGTTCCACTGAGGAAATGGTCACTCTACGACAAAGTGCACGTTTTCGATCTCCGTGTTCGCGATCAACTACTCGGCCATGACGAATCCGATCGCTTGGAGCGTCTGCGCGTCGCAATGGCGAATGGAAACAAGGAGCGCGAAGAGCAGCTAATCAAGGAGGTTGAGTCATGGGGGGTAAGGGTCGCAATCGATCGTAAGCGCGGCAGAATTGCCCTCGAAGTCAAAGCTGACAGTCAAAATCCCTTGGCCTCCGCCGTCGATGCCCTCGTCGAGATGCGACTCGAAATGCTGAAGGCGAAGAACTTTGCGGAGGCGGACAAGATCCGCGATGATCTCTCGTCCAAGGGCATCCAGCTCAAGGACGGGAAGGACCCGGCCACCGGCGAGCGGGTGACGACCTGGGAGGTGAAGAGATGACGCAGATCCATACCGGCGGCTGCCAGTGCGGCGCGGTCCGTTTCCGCGTGAGCGGCGACCTGAAGGATAGTTCCATTTGCCATTGCCGCATGTGCCAGAAGGCCTTCGGCGCATTCTATGCGCCCTTGGTTTCCACCCGGGATGCGGAGCTGCAGTGGACCCGCGGTAGCGTCAAGCACTTCCGCTCGTCTAACCACGTCCTGCGCGGGTTTTGCGAGAATTGCGGCACGCCCCTCACCTACGAGGCTGCAGACGGGATCGCCATCGCAACCGGCGCTTTCGACGATCCGGCGGCGGTGCCCCCGATCATCCAGTTCGGTGTTGAGCGCAAGCTCCCCTTCGTAGACCACCTCCACGAACTGCCCGTCCGGCAGACCATGGACGATGTGGAGGCAGCGCCCTTCCTCGCCGACATCATCTCCTACCAGCATCCCGACCACGATACCGAGGCCTGGCCCGAAGGCGACAGGCCATGACCGACAACCCGAACAAGATGCCGAAATGGCTTCTCTACAGCCTGATCGGAAAAGGCCTGCTGGTGACGCTGATCACTGCTGCCATCATTGCTTACGCCTTTCTCGCATGACGAACTTCACACGCATCCAGATTTGCAGATAGGGATTTTTCTTATGAATGAACCACTTTCCGTTGCAGTCGGTAGCACCGGTCCGACTCGGGCAACCGTTCCGGCCGGGATGTTGGTGGTCAATCCATGACCGATGACAGACGCGACCACGCCTCAAGCGCCGGCCACCCCTGGCACCTGATCATCTGGGCTCTGGCAGGTGCCAGCTTCCTGATTGCAGTGGATATCTGGACCACGGGGTTCGGGCCTGGCCTTGTCCGCGAGACAGGCGGCATCGAGATCGCCTCGGCGTTGCTTTATGCCTATGCAGCTATTGCATGGCTGTGGACGCGCTCCGGTGATAACTGGAAGACCTCATGGCAGGTGCCGGCCGTCATGCTCCTGATGATGGGGCGGGAATTCGATCTCGACAAGAAGCTCACGAGCATAGGTGTGCTTCGGAGCGACCTCTACCTGACGGACATGGCGCCGGTCTTGGATCGGATTCTTGGTCTGATCGCCCTCGCCTTCGTTGCCACCGTTGCGATCCGTCTCGTCAAAATGGGTGCAAAGGAGTTTGTCACCGGGTTGCGGATGAGGACGCTCTGGGCTTGGAGCATCGTCGGCGCCCTAGCCTTCGCCATCCTTTCCAAATCGGTTGATGGCATCGGGCGTAAGCTTGCGCCCTTCGGGATTACACTGGAGTCGAGTACAAGCCTGCAAATGGTGATCCTGGAGGAATTGCTCGAGCTCGGCATTCCGCTGATGCTCCTCGTGGCGGTGATCTCATCGACGACCCGCGCTACCAGATCCTCGCGAACATCCTTGAAGTGAGAGTTGATGATGTCCTCCTCCACTGAAATCCTTCGCACCCTTTACCCGGAAATCGAGCCCTACGAGACAGGCCATCTCGATGTCGGCGATGGCCATTCGATCTACTGGGAGCGCGTCGGCACGCGAGGCGCCAAGCCTGCCGTATTTGTGCATGGCGGCCCCGGTGGCGGCTTCGGGCCGGGCAACCGGCGTCTCTTCGATCCGGCACTCTACGACGTCCTGCTGTTCGACCAGCGCGGCTGCGGAAAATCGACGCCCTATGCTTCGCTGGAGGCCAATACGACCTGGCACCTCGTCGCCGACATGGAGAAGCTGCGCGAGATGATGGGCGTGGAGCGCTGGCAGGTCTTCGGCGGCTCGTGGGGTTCCACCCTTTCTCTTGCCTATGCCGAGACCCACCCGGAACGGGTAACGGAAATCGTACTTCGCGGCATCTACACGCTCACCCGCGCCGAACTCCTCTGGTACTACCAGTTCGGCGTTTCGGAGATGTTTCCCGACAAGTGGGAGCGCTTCATCGCGCCGATCCCAGAAGCCGAGCGCGGCGACCTGATGGCCGCCTACCGCAAGTATCTGACGGGGGATGACGAGGCGAAGAAGCGCGAATGCGCGCTTGCCTGGAGCACCTGGGAAGGCGAGACGATCACCCTCCTGCCGAATCCAGACTATTCCGCGCAGTTTCACGACCCCGACTACGCGATCGCCTTCGCCCGCATCGAAAACCACTATTTCGTGCATGCGGGCTGGCTGGAGGAAGGTCAGCTCGTGCGCGACGCGCACAAGCTCAAGGCTATCCCGGGCGTCATCATTCACGGGCGCTACGACATGCCCTGCCCGCTGAAATATGCTTGGCAGTTGCACAACGCCTGGCCCCAGGCTGATTTCCACATCGTAGAAGGTGCGGGCCATGCCTATCTCGAACCGGGCATCACCGACCAGCTGATCAGGGCGACGGACCGGTTCGCCGGAAAGACGGCATAGGGTTCAATGGCCGCAACAGGCGGCGGAGGACGGCACATGACGCGGGAACGCATCTATCTCTTCGACACGACGCTCCGGGACGGGCAGCAGACACCGGGGGTCGATTTTTCTGTCGAGGACAAGATTGCGATTTCGGCCATGCTCGACAATTTCGGTCTCGATTATGTCGAAGGCGGGTATCCCGGGGCCAATCCGACGGATACCGCCTTCTTCTCGGAGAAGCGGACACAGAAGGCCAGCTTTGTCGCATTCGGCATGACGAAGCGGGCCGGCGTTTCCGCCTCCAATGACCCTGGACTTGCAACGCTGCTGCAGGCTCGCAGCGACGCCATCTGCTTCGTCGCAAAAAGCTGGGACTACCATGTCCGCGTCGCCCTCGGCTGCTCCAACGAGGAGAACCTTCGGTCGATCCGGGAGAGCGTCGAGGCGGCTCGTGCCGTCGGTAGGGAAGCCCTGGTCGACTGCGAGCATTTCTTCGACGGCTACAAGGCAAATCCCGATTATGCGCTTTCCTGCGCAAGGACGGCTTACGAGGCGGGGGCGCGCTGGGTCGTGCTTTGCGACACCAATGGCGGCACCCAGCCGGCAGAGATCCGGGAGATCGTCGGCGCGGTCATCGCCGCAGGCATTCCGGGGTCAGCGCTCGGCATCCACGCCCATGACGATACCGGCCAGGCGGTCGCCAACTCGCTCGCCGCCGTCGAGGCGGGCTGTCGGCAAATCCAGGGGACGCTGAACGGCATCGGCGAACGCTGCGGCAACGCCAATCTGGTGACTCTGATCGCCACCCTGTCGCTGAAGGAGAGCTATTCCAGCCGCTTCGAGACCGGGATCGACGCGGTGCGGCTTGAGGGGCTCACCAATCTCAGCCATGCCTTCGACGAGTTGCTGAACCGGTCGCCGAACCATCAGGCGCCCTATGTCGGCGCCTCCGCCTTTGCGACCAAGGCCGGCATCCATGCCTCCGCACTGCTTAAGGACCCAAGAACCTACGAACACGTGGCGCCTGAAACCGTCGGCAACTTCCGCAAGGTGATGGTCTCCGACCAGGGCGGCAAGTCGAACTTCATCAATGCCCTGAAGCGACGCGGCATCGACGTTGGCAAGGACGACCCGAAGCTCGACCTGCTGATTTCCATCGTCAAGGAGCGAGAGGCAACCGGCTATGCCTATGAGGGTGCCGACGCCAGCTTCGAGCTTCTCGCCCACCGGACGCTGGGTACCATTCCGGAATTCTTCACCGTCGACAGCTTCAGGGTGATGGTGGAGCGACGCTTCGACGCCAATGGCCGCATCAAGACAGTGTCGGAAGCGGTCGTGAAGCTCGATGTCGATGGCGAGCAGGTCATGTCCGTCGCTGAGGGTGACGGCCCGGTGAACGCGCTCGACCTGGCATTGCGCAAGGATCTCGGCAAATACCAGGCGGAAATCGCCGACCTCGTACTGGCCGACTTCAAGGTGCGCATCCTCAACGGCGGCACTGCCGCCATCACGCGCGTGCTGATCGAATCGACCGATGGCGACGGAACGCGCTGGTGGACGGTCGGGGTGTCGGAAAACATCATTGACGCCTCATTCCAGGCGCTGACCGATTCGATCGTCTACAAGCTGATGAAGAACCGCCACATGGCGGGGCGGATCGCAGCGGAATAGCTACAGCTCGCGCTTCGAGAGGCCCCAACCCTCTTCCGAATACCACTCGTCGTCCTCCGGCGGACGGCGCCAGCGCAACTGTCGCACCTGGTCGGCGATGCGGCGCCGGAAGGCCGCCTCCAGGCCCTCCCGACGGCTGGCCGGCGGCGGCTCTTGCCCTTCGGCAAACACGAAGGACACCGGCTGCAGGAAGCGGGCACCGTAGCCTGCCGGGCGCCGGTCGATCAGGAGAAACCCGGCGATGCTCGTAAACGGCAACTGCTCCCCGTTGGCGCTCCGGGCCGGGATCCCCAGCGGGAACAGGAGGCGACCGCCAGGCGCAAGTTGATCGACCCAGGCCGCAGCCGGATGGTCCAGCGCGAAGTTGACATAGACGACGTCGACAGCCGCTTGCGGAAATACTAAGGCATCACCGTGAATGACCGTGACATTGCTTCGGTTCTGGAGGGCCGCTGCTGCCTTGCCGGCCAACTCCCCGTCGTACTCAACGGCGGTGACATGACCTGACGGCCCGACCAGTTCAGCGAGTATCGCAGTGTAGTAACCGGTCCCGGCGCCAAGATGGGCGACCCGTTCCCCCGGCACGATCCCTAGCTGGTTCAGCGCACCGGCATGGAGGGAGGGGACCCCGTTGTTGACGTGGCGCGCCGGATCCAGCGCCACGAGCATGTCCTGGTAGAGGACGACCGGGTCGTGTGAGGCCAGTTCGCGGTAGGTCGAGAAATCACTGTAGAACCACGGCGGAGGTCCGAAGAACGGCTCCCGTTCGACGGATACCAGAGCATCGAGCAGGCGAGGGTCGTTGGCCACCCCGGCCTTGGCGAGCACCTGCCGCGCAAACAGCTGGCGATGAGGAGGCTGCTCTTCAAATTTCATGAGGCCTCCGGTTTCGCTGGCATGGCGACTGCATGGAATTCATCACCGCGATCAACTCTTCACGCAAATGAATTGGTTCCTTCTTGGCGTGAGGAGTAGATGGCAACCATACGCGGAAAAGACGATCGGAAACATCCATGGCCACCACAGACGCGCCCGCCCCGGCCAAGAATGAGGATTCCGCCCGCGGCTTCGCCTTCGCGCTGACGGCCTATTTGCTGTGGGGTTTCCTGCCGATCTACATGAAGGCCGTCGCACACATGTCGCCTTTCGAAGTCCTGGCGCACCGGGTGGTCTGGTCAGTTCCGGTCGCGGGGATCGTGCTGCTGATCCTGCGCCGGACATCGGAGCTGAAGGCTGCTTTCCGTTCTCCGCGGACGCTGATGATGGCTGGGATGACCGCGGCGCTGATCACCGTCAACTGGGGCGTTTATGTCTGGGCGATCTCGGTCGATCGTGCGCTGGACACCGCGCTCGGCTATTTCATCAACCCGCTGTTCAGCATCTTCCTGGCGGCCGTACTCCTCAAGGAGCGCCTGCAGCCCGTACAGCTCATCGCGATCGCCTTGGTAGTCGTCGCTGTTGCGATCCTGACCTACGACGCCGGGGGGCTTCCCTGGGCTTCGCTGGTCCTGACGGTCAGTTGGGGGTTCTATGCCTTCTTCCGCAAGACGCTTCCCGTGGGGCCGAACCAGGGCTTCTTCCTCGAGGTGCTGATCCTCACGCCGTTCGCCCTCGCCTACATCGTCTATGCAGAAATGTCCGGCAGCGGCCATCTCATCCACTCCAGCACGTCGGACACCCTCCTGCTTGCGGCGACCGGCGTTATCACCGCTGGACCGCTGATGATCTACGCCAATGGCGCAAAGCTGCTCCGGCTCTCGACCATCGGCATCATGCAGTATATCGCGCCGACCATGATCTTCCTGATTGCTGTATTCGTGTTCCACGAGCCGCTCAGCATGGTGAAGCTCGGCGCCTTCGTTCTGATCTGGTCGGCTCTTGCCATCTACAGCTGGTCGATGCTGATGCAGGCCCGCGGCAACTGAGGACCGAACCTGGGGGCCAACACTTCGCTAGAGCCTTGAAATAACCGCTTCCTCGCCGGGTGTCGGGGTGATGTCGCTGGCCCGGTCCAGAATCGCGGGTACGATGTCCTCGACATCGTTGATGACCAGGGGCTGGACGAGGTGTGCGCGGTGGATGAACCCCTGCTCCCGCATGTGGTCGACGAGATCGAGCATCGGATTCCAGAAGCCGCCGATATTGGCGAAGACCATCGGCTTCTCGTGCCGGCCGAGCTGCGCCCAGGTCATGATCTCGACGATCTCCTCGAGCGTGCCGATGCCGCCCGGAAGGGTAACGAACGCATCCGAACGTTCGAACATGGCGTGCTTGCGAGCATGCATGTCCTCCGTGACGATCAGTTCGTCGAGCTGGCTAAGAGAATGACGGGTGGCCTCCATATCCACGAGAAACTCTGGTATAATACCTGTCACCTGCCCGCCATTGGCTAGCACGCCTGCGGCGACTGCGCCCATGATACCCTTGGTACCGCCGCCATATACGAGGCGCAGGCCGTGGGCGGCGATCGATTTTCCGAGCGCATGGCCGGCCGCGATGTAGGCAGGGTCGCGGCCAGGCTGGGAACCGCAATAGACGCAGATTGACTGAATGGACACATTCGACTCCAGAAACGAACATGAGAGCGAGCCGCGAATGCGGTCATCTGCAAAAGTGGCGGGAAACGGCCGGAACGGCAAGCCCGCGAAGAGCGAAAAGCTTGTTAAGCCAGTAGGAAACGGGTAATCCGAACTGGTGGCACATCCGCCCGGAGACGAATGAACATGAGAAACCGCGCCGGCTGGCTGGCTCTTTCCGTACTCGCAGTCGCGACGCTGCTGATGGTCTTCTTCGTGCTGCCCAGGATCTCCGACCAAGGCCAGCAACTCACCGACAAGATCAACGAAGCCGGCGAGACGGTCAAGGAGGCGGTGACCCAGAAACAGGAGACGGAGACCGGAGCCGCTGCACCGGCGACGGGCGCCTCGACCGACGTCGCCTCGGCGCCGCCGATTGCCAGCCCTCCCGACGCCCCACAGCCGCCTGCCTCTACTCCCGTCCCCGAGGCGGCATCTCAGGCACCCGCAACTTCCGCCGCACCCGCATTCGATGTCCTGCGTGTCGAGCCGAACGGGTCCACCGTCATTGCCGGGCGTGCCGAACCCGATGCGACGGTCGAGGTCGCAGCCGGCGACAAGATCATTGCCGCCATCAAGGCAGGCCCAAGCGGAGATTTCGCGATCGTGCTCGACCAGCCCTTGCCGGCCGGCGACCATCAACTGGTCCTGCGCGCGACCGGCAAGAATGGCGAGACGGTACTCTCCGATGAAACAGCGACCGTCTCGGTACCGGAAACCAAGGATGGCAAGCTGCTCGCTATGGTCACCAAGCCGGGCAAGGCCAGCCGCCTGATAAACGTTCCGGCAGCGGGCAACACGGATGCGGATGTAGCGTCCCTCGACACCGGCAACGCGTCGCCTGAATTTCCCGAACTGCCCGGTGCCGCCTCCGATCTCGTCGCCACGGCACCACCGATCTCACCGCCCCTTCCGGCCGCCGCGCCCGAACGGACCCATGCTCAGAATCCAGTGGCCGATATCCAGATCAGCGCCGTCGAGATCGAAGGCAGCCGCCTGTTCATCGCCGGTCGCGCCCCCTCCGGCGCTTCCCTTCTCGGTTTTGCCAACGACCAGACAGTCGGGCGGGCCAAGGCCACGAATGACGGCAATTTCGTCATCGAGGGTGTCATCGATCTGCCGGTCGGCAACCACACGATTGCAGTCGAACTGATGGACGGCGCAGGCAAGACCGCGCTTCGCGTCGAGGTTCCGTTCAACCGGCCGGCTGGTGCCCAGGTCGCGGCCGTAGCCGGGCAGAATGGCCCAAGCTCGGTCTCGGCGATCGATGGCGGCGCTTTCGACAAACTTCGCGACGAGGCAGCACGGGCATTCGCCCTGCTGAAGGGACTCTATGGAAATGGGAGGCAACCCTCTGCGGAGGAACTCGCCGCGGCACGGTCGGGCACAGTTATCGCGCTCAAGTCGCTATCCGAGTATCGGCTGCCGGCCGGGGCAAGCGCGGATGCGCGCGACATAGTAGACCGGGCGGCAAGACAGGCTGGCGAAGCGCTCGCGGCGATCGATGGCCTTCCGGCTCAGCCCGAGGCTGTCGGAACCGCGCTTCCCGAACTTGCTTCAACAATCGAAGCGGCCGTAGGACCGGTGATAGCCGAGAGTGGTGACACCGGTAACGGAGCCTCCGAACAGGCGGCGGCGACAGGCCCTAAGACCATTGAGCAGGCACCGCTGACGCAGGCGCGCAATTCCGTCATCATCCGCCGCGGCGACACGCTGTGGCAGATTTCACGGCGCGTCTACGGCCAGGGCGTCCGCTACACCACGATCTACCTTGCCAACCAGGACCAGATCAACAATCCGGACCTGATCGAGCCCGGCCAGATCTTCGGCGTGCCGGACGAGGCGCTCCCGGATGCGGAAGAACTGCACCGCAAGCGCCTGCAGAAGCAGCAGCGCTAACCCTCGACTCCGATATTTTCAAGGTCGGGACATTTCCTTTCCGGCCTTGCACCGACCCGCTCCCGGTCGCGTCCTCTTGCATCGCCTGTGCCCACACCTTAAGTCCGCAACAGGCGGAAGCCGCCCTCCGGAGACTTAGATGGCAGTAGCAAAGAAGACCGTTTCGGCGGATTCCAGCAATCCGCTCGGGACGCTGGTGAACCTGTGGCCCTATATGTGGCCACACGGGCGCGGCGACCTGAAACGCCGCGTGATCTGGGCCACCGTCTTCCTGTTTCTCGCCAAGCTCGTCCTGCTCGGCGTCCCCTACTTCTTCAAGTGGGCCACCGATGCACTGAATGGCAGACTGGACATGGCCGGTATACTGCCGGCCTTCCTTCTCGGCGCCGTCGTGCTGGTGATCGCCTACAACCTCACCCGCATATTCCAGGTCGGCCTCAACCAGTTGCGCGATGCGCTGTTCGCCAGCGTCGGGCAACATGCCGTGCGGCAGCTCGCCTACAAGACCTTCGTGCACATGCACAAGCTGTCGCTGCGCTTCCACCTGGAACGCAAGACCGGCGGCCTGTCGCGCATCATCGAGCGCGGCACGAAGGGCATCGAGACCATCGTCCGCTTCACCATTCTCAATTCAGTGCCCACCTTCATCGAGTTCCTGCTGACCGCGGTGATCTTCTGGCTGAGCTACGGCTTCTCCTACGTCGCCATCACCGCCGTGACAGTGTGGGCCTATGTCTGGTTCACGGTGCGGGCGAGCGATTGGCGCATCGCCATCCGCCGGTCGATGAACGACAGCGACACGGACGCCAACACCAAGGCAATCGATTCGCTCCTCAACTTCGAGACCGTGAAGTATTTCGGCAACGAGGAGATGGAAGCACGGCGCTTCGATGCCTCCATGGCGCGCTACGAGAAATCGGCAACACAGGTCTGGACCTCGCTTGGCTGGCTCAACTTCGGCCAGGGCGTCATCTTCGGCCTCGGCATGACGGTGATGATGGTGATGTCTGCCATGGCCGTCCAGCGGGGCGAGCAGACCATCGGCGATTTCGTCTTCGTCAATGCGCTGCTGCTGCAGCTTTCCGTGCCGCTCAACTTCATCGGCTTCGTCTACCGCGAAATCCGCCAGGGGCTGACAGATATCGAGCAGATGTTCGACCTCCTGGAGGTCGAGGCGGAAGTGGTCGACAAGCCGGACGCCCAGCCGTTGCAGATCCGCCAGGGTGCCCTCGCCTTCCGCGACGTCCACTTTTCCTATGATCCGGAACGGCCGATCCTCAAGGGCATTTCCTTCGAGGTGCCGGCCGGAAAGACGGTCGCGATCGTCGGGCCCTCGGGTGCCGGCAAGTCGACGATCTCGCGTCTGCTCTACCGCTTCTACGACGTCCAGGAGGGCGCCATCACCATCGATGGTCAGGACATCCGCGGAGTGACCCAAAAGTCGCTTCGGGCTGTGATCGGGATGGTGCCGCAGGATACCGTCCTCTTCAACGACACCATCGCTTACAACATCCGCTACGGCCGCCCGGGGGCAACCGAGGATGAGGTCACCGCCGCTGCCGAGGTGGCGCAAATCGGGACGTTCATCGAGAGCCTGCCGCATGGGTACGACACGATGGTCGGCGAACGGGGGCTGAAGCTTTCGGGCGGCGAGAAGCAGCGCGTGGCAATTGCCCGGACGATCCTCAAGGCTCCGCCGATCCTCATCCTCGACGAGGCGACTTCCGCGCTGGATACCACGACGGAGCATGAGATCCAGGCGGCGCTGGACGTCGTGTCGAAGAACCGGACGACGCTGGTGATCGCCCACAGGCTGTCCACGGTCATCAATGCCGATGAGATCATCGTGCTACGCGACGGCGGCATAGCCGAACGCGGCACCCATGCAGACCTGCTCGCCCAGGACGGTCTCTATGCCTCCATGTGGAACCGCCAGCGTGAGGCAACGCAGGCCGAGGAACACCTTAGGAAGGTACGGGAGAGTGACGACATGGGCGTCATCGCTCGCGGCGCACCCGCGGCAGAATGAAGGGCCGGATAGGATGAGATATTCGACCAAGCGGATGATGATTGCCGGCGCCGTCGCGCTGGCCTATGCGCTCGTGCTGATCTTCTACGGCTCGCCGCTGCTGGCGCTCACGACTTGGCTTGGATGGGTTGATCCACAATGAGGACTATGCGGGCGTAGCGATGCGCAAATCCGTACCCCTGATGGATGCAGCGGAACCGCATTGCCCCCCAAACTGTTTGCCTGTAGTCAGCGGAAGCTGACATCTTGAGGAGACCCGGGTTGATCAATCTGTTCGACACCATTCGCAATACGCTCGTGCCGATCCACAAGGAAGGCTACGTTTTCGTTGCGGCTTTCTTCATCGCATCGCTGATCCTCGGTTGGATTGCCGAGCCGCTGTTCTGGATCGGCCTCGTGCTGACGCTCTGGTGCGCGTATTTCTTCCGCGATCCCGAACGCGTCGTGCCGCAGGATGACGATCTCGTTCTGAGCCCCGCGGATGGCCGCGTCTCGTCCGTCCAGATGGTGGTGCCGCCGGCTGAACTCAATCTCGGCAGCGAGCCGATGCTGCGCATTTCCGTGTTCATGAACGTGTTCGACTGCCACATCAACCGCTCTCCGATGCGCGGACAGGTGACGGAGATCCAGTATCGGGCCGGCCAGTTCATCAATGCCGAACTGGACAAGGCGAGCGAAGACAACGAGCGCAACGGCATGGTGATCGAGACGCATCACGGCAGGATCGGCGTCGTGCAGATCGCCGGCCTCGTCGCACGCCGCATCGTCTGCTGGGTGAAGCCAACCGAGCCGCTCAACGCCGGCGAACGCTTCGGGCTCATCCGCTTCGGCTCCCGTCTCGACGTCCTGCTGCCGGCGACGGCGCAGCCGCGCGTTTCCGTCGGCCAGATGACCTATGGTGGCGAGACCGTCATTGCCGAATTCGGCTCGATCAAGGGTCCGACCATCAGCCGCCGCAGCTAAAGCAAGAGGAGAGCGTATGGAGAGCCCCGTTTCCCCGCCAGAGACACCGCGGTCCGACACGAGCGGACGGGGCCCCCGGCTGCGGGAAATACCCGTGCGGCTGATGGTGCCGAACCTCATCACGGTTCTTGCCATCTGCGCTGGGCTGACGGGCATCCGGCTTGGCTTCGAGGGGCGCTACGAACTTGCGGTGGCGATGGTGCTGCTCGCCGCCTTCCTCGACGGCATAGACGGACGGATCGCGCGGCTTCTAAAGGCCACCTCCCGCTTCGGCGTGCAGATGGACTCACTCGCCGACATCATCAACTTCGGCGTCGCACCGGCGTTGGTCTCCTATGCCTTCCTCCTCGACCATGCCCGCTCCTTCGGATGGATCGCAGCCCTCCTCTACGCGATTGCCGCGGGGCTTCGGCTCGCACGGTTCAACGTCATGGAAGAGCGTCAGGAAAAGGCGGCCTGGCAGTCGGAATTCTTCGTCGGAGTGCCCGCCCCGCTGGGTGCGGTACTGGTGCTGCTGCCGGTCTACCTGGGTTTCCTCGGTGTGGATCCCTCCCCGGTATTCGTCTACGCCAGCGTCGCCTACACGATCCTGATCGGCTACCTGCTTGTCAGCCGCCTGCCGGTCTGGTCGGGCAAGTCCCAGACGAAGGTGCGCCGAGACCTGATGTTTCCCATCCTTCTGGTGGTCGTCCTCTATGTGGCGCTGCTGATGAGCTACACATGGCAGGTGCTCGTCGTCAGCGTCCTCGCCTACCTCGCCTTCCTGCCGTTCAGCGCGCGGCTTTGGCAGCGACGGTACGGAACGTTGACGATCGAGGACGACAACGCATCGGTCTGAGGCACTGCGGCAGGTTTGCATCAGTTTCGCTTGAAGGTGCGACCAAAGCGAGCAGGCGAAAGGTCGCCTGCGGTTACGCCACTATTCCGCCGAGTTTGAAGACAAGATCCTCTGCCGCAAGACCAGATCGCATGGCGAGGAGACCATCATGAGCAAAGAGCCCGTTACCGCCCCTAAACCTGAGCAGACGCCTCCTTTTCGGCCGCTGGCCCTGAAGGCGGTCGTCGCCGCAGCGCTGATGCTGAAGCCGAAGAAGGTCCTGAAGCCTGCCGGCTGATCAGGCCTATTTGACCAGGCTGACCATCAGCCCGATCGACAACAAACTCATCACGAGTCCGATCAGGACATCCAGGATCCGCCAAGCGGCGGGTCTGGCAAACAGCGGCGCAAGAAGGCGGGCGCCGTAGCCCAGGGCGAAGAACCAGACGAAGGAAGAGACGACGGCTCCCGCGCCATAGGCAGCACGTTCGGATCCTTCGAAAGCGGCAGACAGGCTTCCCAGCAGAACCACAGTATCGAGATAAACGTGCGGGTTGAGGAAGGTGAAGGCCAGGCAGGTCGCCACCGCTGTCTTCAGCGGCAGTCCTTCCGGCGTACCCGCCGCCATGGCCGTAGGCCGCCAGACCCGGCGGAATGCCATGAAGGCATAAGTGGCAAGGAATACCGCACCGCCAACCGTGACGAACCTGATCAGCGTTGGCGATTGCGCCACGATCGTCCCCACCCCGGCAACGCCCGCGGCGATGAGCAAGGCGTCAGACAGCGCGCAGATCAGGCACAGGATGAAGACGTGGCTGTGGATCAGGCCCTGCCGGAGGATGAAGGCATTCTGCGCGCCTATGGCGATGATGAGCGAGGCGCCGAGCGCGAAGCCCGAGAGTGCTGCGGAGAGCATGGAAGACGTCCAGGTTTCAGGATTGAATCAGAAGAGCGACATCTGGGCGGTAGCCTTGGGAGGCGGGTCCTGGGGTTCCGCCAGGATGATCGGCTTCTGGAGTTCCGGACCCATGTTGGCGACCTTGTTGACAAGATCGGAGACCGGAAGGGCTTCGAAGAAGTCGTCCGGCGCAGGCTGCATCAGGTCGGCCACTTCCCTCGGCTCCTGCGTCTTGCAGTCGAGCCAGCGCGAGAAATCGTCCGGCTGAATGACGACCGGCATGCGATCATGAATGCCCGCGATAGCTAGGTTGGCCTTCGTCGTCAGGATGGCCGCCGTGTCCAGCTCGGAACCGTCCGCCGATGCATAGGTCTCCATCAGCCCACCGAACGCCACAAGTCCACCCTTGCGCGGGCGTATCCAATAGGGCTGTGCCGGCAGACCCGTTTCCTTGGCCGGCCGACGCCATTCATAAAATCCCGAGGCAGGAACGAGGATGCGCCGGTGGCGCATGGCGCCGCGGAAGGATGCCTTTTCCTGGGCGGTTTCTGCGCGGGCGTTGATCAGCAGGGGAAAGCTGCGGACATCCTTGACCCAGCCAGGAATGAAACCCCAGCGCGCCAGGAGCGCACGTCGCGTCGGCAGGTTCCTACCCAGCTGGTGATGGTCCTCCGCGGCAACAATGAGAATCGGCTGCGTCGGCGCAATGTTGAAGCGTGCCGGGAAGTCTTCAATGTCGATGACGCTCAGGAAGTGCAGAATATCGTCCGGCGTCGCGGTCAGCGCATAGCGTCCACACATGCAGTTGTCATCGCACCACCTTAGGAAACGGTCAAGGAAGGCTCAGGCGCTGGGTCCGAACGGGATGAGGGTTGCACCGGCAAGGCACAACAGAAGATATGCCTCCATTGATGTCTGGTTGGCTCCGTTTCCGTTTCCCGCGATTCGTTCTACCCTACGGAAGATCAGGGAAAAACTTCGCATGACAGCATCTCCGGCGCAGCCCGCCCTTGCCTCCTCCGCCATCCTGGAACGACATGGCCGCTTCCTGCTGATCCGCCGGCGCAATCCGCCCGCGGCCGACATGTTTGCCTTTCCAGGTGGTCGCGCCGAACAGGGCGAAAGCCCGGAGCAGACTGCGCTTCGAGAATTTTTCGAGGAGACCGGCATCGAAGCACGCGACCCCGTGCTCTTCGCCACCTACGACCTCAAAACCGAGAAAGCGAATGGCATGATCGAGACGCATTTCCTGCTGTCGGTCTTCCGAGTGAGTGCTGACGCATCATCGGAAGCCATTGCCGGGGATGATGCCGTCGACCAGGGCTGGTATACGCTGGAGGAGATTCGGGCGCTCCCGGTCCCGGCAAGCGTGCTCGATTGCGTCGAGAAGCTAACCGCAGGACCGGGCTGAGCCGAGCCACAGCGAGAGAAACCATGCGTTCAAGACTGCTAGCCGGCGCGACACTCCTGAGCCTGATTGCGTTCGCCGTTCCGCCGCTGGCGGCGCAGGAGGCCGCGCCTCCCGCAGCCACGACCGGGCCCGCGATCGCGCCCGCTCAGGAAGACAAGCCAGCACCTTACGACCAGCAGCTTTCGCGGCTCGCCGAGATCCTCGGTTCCCTGCACTACCTTCGGACACTTTGCGGAGAGACTTCGAATGACTGGCGGACAGCGATGCAGGATCTGCTGAACGCAGATACCGCAAGCGAGCCGAAACGACGCGAACGCCTTACGGCCGCCTTCAATCGCGGCTACCGTTCCTTCGCCGCCGTTCATACCACATGCACGGACGCGGCACGGACGGCAGAAGAACGCCACCGTAACGAAGGAGCAACACTCGCCGGAGAAATTGCCGCCAGATTCGGAAATTAGGGTATTATTTACCTCCTTCGCCAGCAGACCGTGTCGTTTTGGTAAAAGGCTGCTAGAGTCCTTAACGACGAAGTAACCCACGGGTCACCGAGGAAGACATGATGCAGACAGGCCGCAACGAAATCGACGACATGATTGTCCATGAGAAGATGCAGGTTGCGCTGGAATACCAGAACGAGGCCTGGGCGGACGGAATGGCGGACGGCATCGAACCGGAGATCATTGCCGATGCCGCTTTTGCGCTCGCCATGCGCGAAACGATTCGCATCCACGGCGAAATGGGCGCCGAAGCCATGCTGGAGACCCTTCGCGAGCGGATGCTGGCGGGCGAATTCTCACCGGAACGCAGTCTTCAATAACGCGCAGGGCGTTCCGATGCAGCAGGCACCGGGAAGCTTCGAGAAAGGCTTTGCCGCCGGCAGAATTGCGCTCGGCGCGCTTCTGTTTGTTGCTCTTTTCCCCGTCTCCACGGCCGCACTTTCCGAATTCGGTTCCAATCGCGGGCAGGATAGCCGGGACCAAGCGGTTGAAGGGAGCGAGGATGTGGCTCCGGGCCTGCCTCTTCCCGAGCCCCTCATCAACCGGTCTGTACCGCGCAACGACGACGCACAGGAAGTCGTGCCGCCGGAGGCAGGCGACCCCGTCGCCGCCGAGATCATCCTTGATCCTACACTCCTGCCGCAACCGGTTCGCCGAATGCGCGAACTGCTGGTCGAGGCTGCGGCTTCCGGAGACATCGAGCGGCTGCGGCCGCTGACGACGGGTCCTCGGCAGACGATCATCAACGGCGATAACAGCGACCCCATCGACGCGTTGCGGAGTTATTCCGGCGATCCGGAAGGCTTGGAGATCCTCGCAATTCTCCTCGACATCCTGTCGAGCGGAGCGGTCCGGATGGACGCCGGCACGGAGGAGGAAGCCTATGTGTGGCCATACTTTGCCGGAAAGCCGCTGGCATCCCTAACGCCGCCGGAGCGGGTGGAATTGCTGCGGATTGTGACTGCCGGCGACCTGATGGGAATGGAGGAAGGCGGCAACTACAACTTCTACCGCCTGGCGATCACGCCCGACGGAGAATGGAAGTCCCTCACCGGCGGCGACTGATAGAGCCGTCCTGCGGTCTTGCCCCATCGGGGCTGAATGCCTAACTCTTGGGTCTGACAATCCGAGATTCCCGACATGCCAGCGGCCCATCTTTCCGAGCGACGCTTCCTCCGCATTTCCGGCCAGGAGGCAGAGCACTTCCTGCAGAACCTCATCACGACCGACATCGTCTCGATGCCGGACGGGGTCGCGAGACCCGGCGCGCTGCTGACGCCACAGGGCAAGATCCTGTTCGACTTCATCATCTGGCGGGATGACGACGGTTTCGTGATCGAGGCGGATGCCGAGCAACAGGACCCGCTCGTGCGTCGGCTGACCATGTACAAGCTGCGGGCCGCCGTCGAGATCGCAGTCCTAGAGCAGCAAGGCGCGACCGTCCTCTGGGGAGAGGATGAAGTGGCGAGCGGCGTTGTCGATTCGCGCTTCGATGGCGCCGGCATCGCGCTCACGCGTATGCCCGGGCTGGTCGACACGGGTTTCGCCGACGGGGACTACGAGGCACTGAGGGTGGAGGCCGGTGTCGCCGCTTCGGGCGTGGACTATGCACTCCAGGATGCGTTTCCGCACGATATCCTGATGGACCTCAATGGCGGGCTTTCTTTCCGCAAGGGCTGCTATGTCGGCCAGGAGGTCGTGTCCCGCATGCAGCATCGCGGCACGGCGCGACGCCGCCTCGTCCAGATTGCGGCGGACGAGCCGCTTCCGCCGACAGGAGTCGAGATCATCGCCGGAGGAAAGCCTGCCGGCACGCTCGGCACGGTATGCGGGCGCGCTGGCCTTGCCATCCTTCGAACAGATCGCGTCGGCGCGGCGATCGCCGCCGGCACGCCCGTGCTTGCGGGGGGAAAGCCCGTGACCGTGCAGCTTCCCGCATGGAGCGGCCTGGCCTTCCCCTCCGATGAGCAAGAGGCCGGCTCGTGAGCGGCACCAGATCGCCCCGCGCGTGGCAGCGCATGCTGTCCGGCCGACGCCTCGACCTGCTCGACCCCTCGCCGCTCGATGTGGAGATTTCCGATATCGCCCACGGGCTTGCCCGCGTCGCCCGATGGAACGGCCAGACCCGCGGAGACCACGCCTTTTCCGTCGCTCAGCACTGCCTGGTCGTGGAGGAGGTGTTCCGGCGATGCACGGAAACTGACTGCCAGAGCCTGATGATGGCTTTGCTGCACGACGCACCGGAGTATGTGATCGGCGACATGATCTCGCCGTTCAAATCGGTGGTCGGGGGCGGCTACAAGAGCGTCGAGCACCGGCTCGAGGCAGCAATCCACCTTCGGTTCGGCCTACCGGCGCATCCCGGCCAGGAGTTGAAGACGCAGATCAAGAAGGCCGATACCGTCGCGGCCTTCTTCGAAGCGACGGAACTTGCAGGTTTCTCGGTCGAGGAAGCACGGAAATTCTTTGGCCAGCCACGCGGCATTACGCGGGACATGCTGATGCTGGAGCCCATGCCGGCCCTGGAAGCACAGTCACGCTTCCTCAAGCGCTTTGCAGAACTGGATGCCGAGCGCGCATCGGAGGTCCGCGCTTGAGCGGGATCGTCGTCTGCCCGCTCGCCAGCATAGCCGAGCTCGCAACACGCCACAGGTCAACGCATCTGGTCAGCCTGATGGCGGAGAAGCACGATTTCCACCGCCCCGGTCTCATTTCTGCGGAACGTCACCTCGTTCTCCGGATGAACGACATCGCCTTCGCCGGCACGGGCGACCTGGTGGCGCCGGCCGAGGAGCATGTTGCGCAGTTGATCGACTTCGCACGGCAGTGGGACCGGGCATCGCCCATGGTGATCCACTGCTGGATGGGCGTTTCCCGCTCACCCGCCGCCGCGGTGATCGCCTCGCTCGCCGTTGATCCGGACGAGGACGACGTCGAACTGGCAGCTCGGCTCCGGCAGGTCGCGCCGCACGCGACGCCAAACCCGCGTCTGATCGAATTCGGTGACCGGCTCCTCGGACGTAATGGCCGGCTGATCGCGGCGATCAAGAGGATCGGCCGCGGCGCCGAGACCGACGGGCGAGCATCCTTCCTCCTGCCGTTGCGAAGCTAGACTGCCTCCCTAGCCACACGCTTCCTTGACCTCCCCGGCACCCGCACCAATTAGGGCCGGGGCCGTGAAAGGAGCATTCAACCCATGGACCAAGCATCCGACTTCGTCGTAGCGACCCGGGCTGCGCTGGCGCAACTCTCGGCGCTGGCGGTGCAGTATTCCTTTTCAATCCTCGGCGCGATCATTCTGCTCGCGATCGGATGGATCGCTTCGGGCGTTCTCAGCCGCTGGGCCTATCGCGGGTTATCCAGCATTCACGGCATCGACGCCACTCTTGCGCAGTTCTTCTCCAACGTCATTCGCTATGCGATTCTGGTTATCGTCTTCGTGATGGTGCTCGGCCAGTTCGGCGTCCAGACGGCATCCATTCTGGCCGCACTCGGCGCGATCGGTCTGGCGATCGGATTGGCCCTGCAAGGCACACTGCAGAACATTGCCGCGGGTATCATGCTACTTGTGCTGCGGCCTTTCCGGGTCGGGGAATATATCGATACGGGAAGCATCAACGGTATCGTGCAGGACATCGGGCTGTTTGCCACCGAGCTGAAGACCTATGACGGGCTCTACCGCCTCGCGCCCAACTCGCTGCTCTGGAACGTGCCGGTAACGAACTACAGCCGCCTTTCCACCCGCATGCATGATTTCAAGGTGGGGATCGCCTACGAGGACGACATCGACAAAGCGATCGGCATCATGCTGCAGGTTGCAAAAGGCGACGAGCGCGTCCTCGACAATCCTGCGCCGACCGCCTTTGTCATGGACCTCGGCGACAGTGCCGTCGTGCTGGCCATGCGCTACTGGGCCAATAGCTCCGTCTGGTGGGCGACCAGCCGCGACATCACGAAAGCGGTCAAGGAAGCCTTCGACCAGCAAGGAATCACCATTCCTTATCCGCAGGTCACCTACCGTGCCCCGGCCGACGAAGAGCAGCCGCCGCTGCTGCAGCTATCGGAACAGGCCCCTCAGACGCGCAACTGATAGGACAGGGCCCGGAGGAGACATTCCGGGCCTCCTCACGTCTCAGTGCGACATGGTGGAGCGGTGCGCCCAACCGGTCATCCGCTTCTCGATCCAGGCCATCAGCGCGTACATGGCGATGCCTTCGACCGCGAGCGCTAGGAGCCCCGCGAATACGAGGGGCACGTTGAACTGGCTCTGCGCAGAGCTCATCATGTTGCCGAGGCCATAATTGGCGGCAACCGTCTCGCTCAGCACCGATCCGACGAAGGCGAGCGTAATGGCGATCTTCAGCGAACCGAAGAAGTAGGGCATGGATCGAGGTATGCCGACCTTCAGCATGATGTCCATCTTGCGAGCGCCGAGCGCACGCAGCACGTCTTCCGTCTCTGGTTCGATGGTGGCCAGCCCGGTTGCGACGTTGACGACGATGGGGAAGAAGGAGATCAGGAAGGCGGTGATGATCGCCGGGATCGTGCCGATTCCGAACCAGATGACGAGAATCGGGACGACCGCGACCTTCGGGATGGCATTAAAGCCGATCATCAGCGGGTAGAGACCGGCGTAGATCGTCTTCGACCAGCCGATGAAAAGGCCGAGCGCCAGCCCGCCGACGACGGCGAGGCCAAAGCCGAGCGTGGTGGTGAACAGCGTCTGCAGCGAGTTCTTCCAGATTGCCGACCAGTACTGCACGACGGCCTGAAAAACGCGGCTTGGCGCGGGCAGCACCGTCACCGGCGTATCGAGGAGGATCACCAGCAGTTCCCAGCCCAGGAAGAGGCCGAGCGTGTAGAGCCAGGGGGCGGCACGCACCCAGTTGATGCGCATGGGCCTCACCTTTGGGCCGGTCGACGGAGGGATGGTTTCAGTCACGATCGTCATACTGCGACCCTCGCATTGGCGATCTCGCCGTGCAGCTCATGCACGAGATCGGTGAAGCATGCCTCGTACATGACCTCGAGGTCGCGGGGGCGCTCAAAGGGGACCTGGTGCTCCCGAAGGATGCGGCCTGGGCGCGCGCTCATCACGAAGATCTTGTCGGCGAGGAAGGCCGCTTCGCGCAGGTCATGGGTGACGAGCACGATGGTGACACCCTGGGCCGCGTGAAGGTCGCGGATCACGCACCAGAGCTCCTCGCGGGTGAAGGCGTCGAGCGCTCCGAAGGGCTCGTCGAGCATCAGGAGTTCAGGCTCGTGGATCAGCGCACGACAGAGGTTGGCGCGTTGCTGCATGCCGCCGGACAACTGCCAAGGAAACTTGGAGCCGAAGCCCTTGAGGCCGACGAGTTCCAGGAGATGCTCCGCCTTGGCGACATATTCCTTCTTGTTCGCCCGCAGGCGATGGCGGTGCTTCTCGACGATCTCCAGCGGCAGCAGAATGTTCTCGAGCGTGGTGCGCCAGGGGAGCATGGTCGGGTTCTGGAAGGCCATTCCGACGATCGAGACCGGCTTGGTCACCTGCTGACCTGCGACGATCACCGTGCCCTTCTGCGGAATATGCAGGCCTGTGACGAGCTTCATCAGGGTCGACTTGCCGCAGCCGGAGGGACCGACGACGGCGGCGAACTCACCCTTGGCGACGCGCATGGTGAGGCCGGACACGGCGAGAGTGCCGTCCGCCCCGCCATAGCGCATGTCGACGTCGTCGATGGATACGAGATGGGACATTGTCATCTTCTTTTTCGTCAGGGCGCTTGGGCGCCTCTTGCCCGCCGTAGTTAGACACTTCCCCCGCGAGAGCGGGGGAAGGTCACGGTGATCGATCCGGAGCGCCTCTCTTACGGCAGCATCCGCTCTTCCTTGGCAGGCAGGAAGCTTGGGTCGAAGACCTGGTCCGCCTTTACATCGCCCTTCAGACCCATCGAGACCTTGAGGGTCTCGATCGAGGCTCCGAGACGTTCCATGTCGACATCGCCGAAGCCGTTTTCGACGACATAAGGTGTCTTGATGTTCATGGCGTTCGCCATGTTGAGGCGCTCGACCTCGATATCGGTATTGAGCGTCTCGTTGCGCTTGAGGACTGCGGCTACCCCTTCCTCGGGGTTGGCGACGGCATCGGCAAATCCTTTGGCCAGCGCCCTCAGGAAGCCCTTCACCGCCTCGGGGTTTTCCGCGGCGAAGTCGGTGTTCACCAGTACGGCGTTGCCATAGAGGTTTAGGCCATTTTCGGCCATCAGGATGGTGGCGATGTCGTCGTCGCCGATCCCCTGCGCCTTGAGGTTGAGGATCACCGAGAAGGCAAAGCCGAAGACCGCATCTACGTCGCCCTTGGCGAGCATTGGCTCGCGGACCGGGAAGCCGATCGACTCGATGGTGATCTTGCTGTCATCGATGCCGGCAGCTTCCTTGAAAGCCTTCCACTGGGCAAAGGCGCCATCCGGCGGCGGGGCGCCCAGCGTCTTTCCTTCAAGCGACTTAGGATCTTCTGTGACGCCGAGCGACTTGCGGCCAACGACCGCAAACGTTGGACGCTCATAGACCATCATGACGGCCTTGACCTTCTGGGGCGGGTCCTCGTCGAGGAACTTGATCAGCGAATTGATGTCGCCGAAACCCATCTGGTAGGTGCCGGTGGCGACGCGCGGGATTGCTTCGACCGAGCCGTTGCCAGTGTCGATGGTGACGTCGAGTCCTTCCTCCTTGAAATATCCCTTATCGGCTGCAAGCAGGAAGCCTGCAGCCGGCCCCTCGAACTTCCAGTCGAGCGTGAACTTGATGGCCGTCTCTGCCAGAGCGCCTGAGGGCAATCCGATGCCGACGGCAACGGCTGCGGCGGCTGTGAGCTTGATGAAGTATCGACGCGTGAACATTGTTTTTATCGTTCCCCTGCTGGTTTTTGATGCCCCATTCAAACCAGCAAGAGGGACGGTGCGCAAGCGATATCTGCCTAGAAATTCACCAAATTTTGCGATGCACAATAACTAGCCCAGCAGAGGCCGTGGCGAAGGCAGCTTGCCCAGAAAGGGAGCATGGCAACGCCACGCTGCCAACGACGCTCCCCGGTTTCGGTTTTCGCTGGTGGCATGTATAAGCGGAGCATTCTCGGGACCGGGCGACCTTCATGGAACTTCTGCTGCTCATCGCCATCGTGCTGGCAATCGCTTGGCAAAGAAAGACCTCGCACAGGCTGGCCAGGGTCGAAGACGAACTCCTCGCCATTAGGCAGCGGATCGACACCCTTACCTCCACGGCCCCGCCGGACGCTGCGATCGCCGAGACGGAGGCCGAAACCTTGGCGCCGCCAGCGGAGGACACGGCAGAAGCCGCAGCAGACGCTGCCGTTGCGATTGCAGCGCGAGAGGACGCTGTCCATGACCTGAAGCCTCTCCACGACAAGGAAGAGACCAGCGACACGCTGGAGAGCAATCTCGGTGCGCGCTGGGCCGTGTGGGTTGGCGGTGTGGCGTTGGCGCTCGGCGGTATCTTCCTCATCCGGTATTCAATCGAAAGTGGCCTGATCGGGCCCGAGACGCGTCTTGTGCTGGCAGGGGTATTCGGCCTCCTCCTGATCGGCACTGGTGAGGCCATTCGACGCCGGATGATCGAGCCGATCGCTGACCGCTACGGCAATGCCATGATCCCTGGCGCCCTGACTGCCGCCGGTGCGATAACGCTGCTCGGCGCTACCTACGCCGCGCATGGCTATTATGGCTTCATCGGCGCGACCCCGGCCTTCGTGCTGCTCGGCGTGATCTCCCTTGGCACCGTTGCCCTGTCGCTGCTGCACGGACAGGCGCTCGCCGGCCTCGGACTTGCGGGATCGCTGGTGACGCCCGCTCTGGTTTCCTCCACCGCGCCTAGCCCCTGGGTCCTCTTCACCTTCCTTGCCGTGACCTGGCTTGCGTCCGCGGCAGCCGCGCGGCTGCGCCGCTGGACCCTGGTGCCGGTATTGGCCAATCTAGGTCTGGGCGGATGGGTGCTGGCCTATCTCTTCGAGGCCTTCACCCCCGACATCACTCCACCGACGCTGGCCCTGCTCGTCGTCATCGCTGGTACCGGCTTCGTCTGGCCGGGGCACCGCGCAGAAGAGCCATCCTCCTCCACCGAGACCTGGTGGCGGTTCCTGCGACGCCCTCCCCTCGGCATTACTCTTTCGCTGTCGCTCGTGGTTCTGCTTGCCGCATTGGCGATGCTTGCCGTGGACGAGGGATATTCCATCCTGCCGGCCTTTGCCGCCGCATCACTCGTCGCCGCGCTCGCGGCCTTGGGCGCTGGACGATCCTACGCTGTCTGGCCTGCCCTCCTTTCGGCCGTCGGTGCGGTCGCCTGCATCGGTTTGATGGCGCTCATCCTTCTCGATCAGGCTCCTCTGCCGGTCACCGAAGGAGGAACCGCGCCACCGCTATCCTTCGGGCTCGAGATCGCAATCAGCCTGGGGCTCGGCGGCGTCTTCACCTTCCTCGGCTTCGCCTTCCTTCGTAGAACGGGCACCCTGGAGCCGAAGCTCGGAGCCCTCTGGGCGCTGTCCATGTCAGCCGTGCCGGTCGCCCTTGCGACGATCAGCTTCCTGAACTTCGGCACGCTCGCCGCAGACTGGATCCATGGGCTCTACGGGCTGGCACTGGGTGCCATTCTGATTGGGATCGCCCAGTGGCGCATCCTCCGGAGCGAGGCGGGCGAAGCGGACCGGGCGGCCAATCTCGTTGCTCTCGGCTCGTTTGCCGGCCTTGCCTTCGCGCTTCACGCGCTGACCACAGGCATCACGACGACAATCCTGATCGCGGTCATTGGCTTTGCCTATGTCCTTGCCACACGCTGGCGGCCATGGCCGGCATTCCCCTGGGCGATGGGCGCGGCAATTGTCGTCGTCTTCGCCCGCATCGCCTGGGAGCCGACGCTGGTCGGCCCCAACCAGCTCAGCACAACGCCCTTCTGGAACGCCCTGCTGCCGGGCTACGGAATTCCTGCACTGCTCGCCGTGCTCGCGGCCTATCAGCTGCGCAACTGGCAGGACCACCGGGCCCGAAACTTCCTCCAGGCGGTCGCCGCTTTGATGGGGATGATGGCCCTCGTCGTCCTCGTGCGCCATGCGATGAACGGCGGCGTCCTTGACGACAGCGTGGCAACGCTGGGCGAGCAGTCGATCTACACGCTGCTGACGATCGGGTTTTCGGCGACGCTGATGACGCTGGACACGCGGGCTCCGAGCCCGGTCTTCCGCTATGGCTCCATGATTGCCGGTGTTCTCGCCACCGCAAACGTCCTCTCATTGCATGTCTTCGTGCTCAACCCTTATCTCAGCGGAGAAAGCACGGGAGCATGGCCATTCGTGAACCTGCTGCTGATCGGATATCTCCTGCCCGCCCTCTCTTATGCCGGCCTTGCCTACTACGCCCGCGACAAGCGTCCCCGGCTTTATGTCATGATGCTGGCGCTTGCGGGTGCGCTGCTCGGCTTCCTGTGGGCGACCCTCTCGGTCCGCCGCTTCTGGCATGGCGAGAACATCGCCGACTGGAAAGGCTTCCTGCCGAACGAAACCTATAACTACTCCGTCGTCTGGCTCCTGATCGGCGTTGCGCTGCTGGTGCTCGGCTCGCGTCTCGATGCCAGGAGCCTTCGGTTGGCCTCGGCAGGCCTGGTCATCATCACGGTGTTGAAGGTCTTCCTGGTCGACATGTCCAACCTGGAAGGCATTTTGCGTGCCCTGTCCTTCATCGGACTGGGCATCGTGCTGATGGGTATCGGGCTGTTCTACCAGAGGATCCTCGCCCGCCGTCCCTCGTCGTCGCCTGAACTGCCTCCCGTTCCCGAGGCAAAGGCGTGACCGGAGATCTCGCGACGGCCTTCTCGCCCCATGAGACCCTGGCGGAAGCCCTTCTGCCGCAGGCGACGGAAGGGGACGATGGCTCCCACGATACCGCTCACATTCTGCGGGTCTTCCGCAATGCCATGCGTATTCATGCGCACGAGGGCGGCGACGAGCGGGTACTGGCGGCAGCGGTGCTGCTGCATGATTGCGTTGCCGTCGAGAAGAATTCGCCACTGCGCGCCGAGGCCTCCCGCATGGCCGCCACGAAGGCATCAACAGTACTCAGAGAACTGGGATGGGAGGCAGCTGACATTGCCGCCGTGGCTCACGCCATCACCGCCCACAGCTTCTCCGCCAAGGTCCAGCCGGAGACGATCGAGGCAAAGATCCTGCAGGATGCCGACCGTCTGGATGCGATCGGCATGATCGGCGCGGCACGCTGCTTCTATATCGCCGGCCGCATGGGTTCCGGCCTCTACGATCCCGCGGACCCGCTTGCCGAAGCGCGGCCGCTGGACGACAAGAGCTTCGCCATCGACCACTTCGAGACGAAGCTGTTTCGGCTCGCCGAGGGCTTCCAGACCGCGACCGGGCGTCATCTGGCGCAGGAGCGGCACGAGCGGCTGAAGCATGTGCTCCATCTCTTTCTCGACGAAATCTGAAGGTTTTCCATGAAGGTCAGCGAACTTCACGTCTACCCCCTGAAGAGCGGCCGCGGGATCGCGCTGACGGAGGCGGAGATCGGCCCTGCAGGGATACCGGGCGACCGGCAGATGATGGTGACGGATCCGGAAGGCATGTTCATCACCCAGCGTGACCTGCCGGCTCTAGCGCGGATCGGCGTCACGCCGCAGCCCTCGTCGGTGGAAATCAGCATGGAGAGTTTGGGAAGCCTTACGTTGGACCGTCCCGATGCGGGGCAGCGTATGGATGTGGTGGTCTGGAAGTCGGCGCTTTCCGCCGCCGTCGCCGGCGACGAGGTGAACGGGACACTTTCCGAATGGCTCGGCCGGGACGTCCGGCTCGTTTTCTTCGATGATCTATCCCACCGGACCGCCAGCAGCGAATGGGCCGGCGAGGATACGCCGGTCACCTTTGCGGACGGATACCAGGTGTTGATCACGACGACGGCATCCCTCGCGGCCATCAATGCCGACATGCGCGCGCACGGCGAAGGCGAGATCGGGATGGAGCGCTTCAGGCCGAACATCGTCGTCGAGACCGATGAAGCCTGGGTGGAGGACAGCTGGGAATCCGTCGAGATCGGCGACATCACCTTCGGCCTGGTGAAGCCCTGTGCCCGCTGTATCATGACGACACAGGACCAAAAGACCGGTTCGCGCGACGTTGCCAGCCCAATGCCGGCGATGGGACGAATCCGGATGTCAGCGGACCGCCGGGTGCCCGGGCCGATTTTCGGCTGGAACGCTGTCCCACGCCAGACCGGCCGTATTCATCTTGGCGACGAGATGCGCGTGAGGTCGCGACGGGAAATGCCCTGGCCGATCAAAAGACGCTGATTCTGCCCTTGCCAGTGAGTTGATGATCGCTATTTTCGACGCGGGAGTTGTCAGACAACCTGCCGGCTCCGCTCATGGCTGCTGCGGGGTGTGTCCCTGGACAGCTCTTCAGGGACTGCATTCCACATGACATCTCGGGCGACCGGCCTCGTCTTCGCGCTGATGGCGGTAACGATCTTCTCCATCCAGGACGGTGTTTCCAAGCATCTTGCCGACAATTACCCGGCGGTCTTCATCGCCATGATGCGCTACTGGGCCTTCGCCGCCTTCGCAGTCGCCCTTGCCAGCCGATCGCAGGCGGGCGTCAGCGGCACGGCGGCGACACCGCGGCCATGGCTCCAGGCCTTCCGGGGCGTTCTCCTCGCCCTGCAGATCGTCGTCGCGATCACTTCGTTTGCGGTGGTTGGTCTGGCGCAGAGCCAGGCGATCCTGCAGTCCGCGCCGCTGATCGTCGCGCTGCTCTCGATGCCTCTCCTTGGCGAGCGCGTCGGATGGCGACGTTGGACGGCGATCGCTGTCGGCTTCGTTGGGGTCCTGTTGATCCTGAAGCCGGAAGCAGGCGGCTTCGACCTCGGCCTGCTGCTGCCGGTCGCCTGCGCCTTCCTCTACAGCCTCTATTCCATCACCACCCGGCTGGCGAGCCGTACAGACAGCGCCAATACCAGCTTCTTCTATACCGGCGTTGCCGGCGCCGTCGCGATTTCCCTCGTCGGTCCCTTCTACTGGACGAGCTTCGAGGGCAATGACGGCTGGTGGATGCTGCTGCTCTGTGTTCTCGGCATTTCCGGACACTACCTGCTCATCCGCGCCTTCGATCATATCGATGCCGTCATCGTGCAGTCGATGTCCTACCTGCAACTGGTGCTCGTCACGCTGATCGGCGTGTTCATCTACGGCGAGACGCTCGGCTTCAACATGATCGTCGGCTCGCTGATCGTCGTGGCTGCCGGATTGTTCACCATCTACCGCGAGGCACGCTCGGGACGGAAGCTCCTGCCAATGGATCCGTCGGGCGAGTTGTAGCCCTTCTATCAATTCCGATGATCATTGGCTGGTGAAAAACTGATTTTCGGAATGCCGACAGCGGCGATATGGTGCCAGGCTTGAGTGACTGAGGAGGCATCATCGATGACCCAGGCTGCCGCTACCCGTAACCCGATGCCCTGGCTGATCATCATCGCCGGCTCGCTGATCGCCGTCCTGACCTTTGGGCCACGCTCGGCGATGGGCTTCTTCCAGCTTCCGATGCTGGCCGACACCGGCTGGGACCGCTCCACCTTCGGGCTTGCCATGGCGATCCAGAACCTGAGCTGGGGTCTCGGCCAGCCGATCTTCGGGGCGCTCGCCGACAAGTACGGGACGGGCCGCATGCTTGCCCTGTCCGGCCTCCTCTACGCCGCAGGCTTGATCCTGATGTCCACCGGGGCGTCGGTGACGGCACTTCATGTCGGCGGTGGTGTTCTGGTGGGGCTTGCGGTTGCAGCCGGCTCCTTCGGCGTCATCCTGTCCGCATTCGCCCGCAACGTCACGCCTGAGCAGCGATCGTTCGCCTTCGGGATCGGAACGGCGGCAGGTTCCGCCGGCATGTTCCTGTTTGCGCCGTTGAGCCAGGGCCTCATCTCGGCCTATGGCTGGTCAGACAGCCTCGTGATCATGGCAGTCCTGATGCTCATCGTGCCGCTGCTCGCCTATCCGTTGCGCGGCAATGCCTCCTCCGGCACCCAGTCGCAGGCGGAGTTCAAGCAGACCGTCGGCGAGGCGCTGCGGGAAGCCTTCGCACACAGGAGCTACCTCCTGCTCGTCAGCGGCTTCTTCGTCTGCGGCTTCCAGGTCGCGTTCATCACGGCCCATTTCCCCGCCTATCTCGGCGACATCGGCATCGACGCCAGCTACGCCGTGATCGCCATGGCGCTGATCGGTTTCTTCAACATCATCGGGTCACTGGCCGCCGGGGTGATCGGCCAGCGGTACTCGAAGCCCTATTTCCTCGCCTATATCTACATCGCCCGGTCGATCGCGGTGACGGCCTTCCTTCTCCTGCCGCAGTCGCCGCTTTCGGTGATCGTGTTTGCGATCGTCATGGGCCTGCTGTGGCTGTCCACAGTCCCGCCGACGAACGCACTCGTCGCGATCATGTTCGGCACGCGCCATCTCGGCATGCTGGGCGGAGTCGTGTTCCTTTCCCACCAGGTCGGGTCGTTCCTCGGCGTGTGGATGGGCGGCTTCCTCTATGACCGCTTCGGATCCTATGATCCGGTCTGGTGGCTGGGCGTCGCTCTCGGCATCTTCGCCGCCATCGTCCACTGGCCGATCCGGGAGAAGCCCGTCGAGCGTCCGCTGGTGGCCCCGCAGCCCGCCTGATCAACCGGCCCTTCGCTCCTCCTCAAGCGCCAAGGCCTTGAGCGCGGCCTGGACGAAGCCATCGCGCGCGGCGTTTTCCGAGATGCCGCGCGGTTCGTAGATGTGTCGATGGAGGAAGAAGCCGGTGAGCCGAAAGGCCGCCGCCATGCCTGCGGCGTCGGCCGCAGCCGTTGCTCCATCGCGGAGGAAGGCCGGCAGGGCAAGAAGGCGATCCGCATAGGGAGCGCCAGCCTCGGCACAGACGGCGCGCCCGGACCTGGGCGAGACATATTGCAGATCCTGCTGCGAGCCGGTCGCCGCGCACTCCGTGAGGTCAAGGCCATATCCGAGGTCGTTCAGGATCGCGAGCTCGAAGCGGATGAACAATTCACCGGCATCTGTCGGGTCGTCCATCGTTTCCAGGATCACGTCGAGCGCCTCGTAGAGATGTGGATGCGGGTCGCGCTCCGGAAGCAGGCGCAGGAGAGCGCCCATCGCCTGGACAGCATAGACGGACGTCGCCTTTTCCATCAGCCGGGCGGCCCTGAGGCGAAGCGGCTCCAGCTTGAACTCGCCGAGATGCTCGTCAAGACGCGCCCGCCAGACAGCCTCCACCCTGTTGCCGGGCTGGAGGACGGGCTGCATGCTCCGCGATCGGCCGGAACGGACGAGGCCCAGATGGCGCCCGCGTGAACGCGTCATGACTTCGGCGACGACGCTGGTTTCGCCGTGACGCTTCACCCCGATGATGATCGCCTCATCCTGCCATTGCATCGATGTCTCAACCACTTTCCGTATGGCATCAAGTCTAGCCGATAAGTCCTCGCCGCTGAATCACTTTTCAGCGCCACATTATCGAGGATCTCCGGGAACAAATTGCCCGTCCACGGAATTGCCCCCGCGACGTTCTACCTCAGGAGCTTCCATGCGATATCTTCCGCTCGTCCTTGTTCTCGCCGCCTCTCCCGCCATTGCCCAATCTCCAGAACTGGAGGAGGCCTGCGTTGCAGTGGCCCAGAACTTCCTCCTCGTTCCGGCGATCAAGACCGGCGTAGTGCAGTCGTTCCCTGAACTGGAGCCGCCCGGCGCACGGCTGACCTATACAACCCGCGACGACCCGAAACCGAGCGACTTCACGAACGAGATCGAGTGCGAGTTCATGAATGCGACGCCTCCCCTCACCCTCACCCGCTTCTGCATCACCGAAACATGCTATTCGGAAAACGAGCAGGAGCCCGAGAACCGCCGCCGGTACCTGGAGGTGAAGGCCCTGATGGACCGGCAGAAATAGCCGACGTCAACCCTTCGGGAATTCCAGCCCCATTTCGCGGAATCGAGCCGGGTCGTCACCCCAGTTCTCGCGCACCTTGACGAACAGGAAGAGGTGGACGGGCTGCTCGAGGATTTCCGAGAGTTCCTTGCGCGCGGCCGTCGAGATTGCCTTGATGGCCTCGCCCCCCTTGCCGAGAGCGATCTTCTTCTGGCTCTCGCGTTCCACATAGATCACCTGCTCGATGCGGACAGAACCGTCCTTGCGCTCTTCCCACTTCTCCGTCTCCACGTGGGAGGCATAGGGAAGTTCCTGGTGAAGGCGCAGGAAGAGCTTTTCCCGGGTGATCTCGGCTGCGAGCTGGCGCATCGGCAGGTCGGAGATCTGGTCCTCGGGATAGTACCACGGCCCTTCGGGAAGACGCATCTCGAGAAAGTCCATCAGGTCCTTGCAACCCGAACCCGTGGTCGCAGAGATCATGAAGGTCTGCTCGAACTCGACAGCCTCATTGGCCGATGCCGCGAGCTTCAGGAGGTCCTCCGGCTTCACCCGGTCGATCTTGTTCAGCACCAGGATCTTCGGCTGCTTGACCTCCTTCAGGCCTTCCAGGATCGCCTCCGCATCGCCCCGCAGCCCACGCTCGCTGTCAATGAGGAGCATGATGACATCGGCATCCTTCGCGCCGCCCCATGCGGATGTGACCATGGCACGGTCTAGCCGCCGGCGCGGCTTGAAGATGCCCGGCGTATCCATGAAGACGATCTGGGCGTTGCCGTGGATCGCGATGCCGCGGACAATGGCGCGCGTCGTCTGGACCTTGTGGCTGACGATCGATACTTTCGCGCCGACGAGGCGATTGAGCAGCGTCGACTTGCCCGCATTCGTTGGCCCGATCAGCGCCACGAATCCGGATCGCGTCTGGACTGCCTCGGTTTCGGCAGTGGGGGTGTTCTCGTTGTCTGTCATGGTTCCAATCAACCTTCGGCAGAATTCTTCTGCCATACGCCTTCGCGTTCAAGCATTTTCGTGGCGGCCACCTGTTCGGCAGCACGCTTGGACCGGTCGACGCCGGTCTCCGGTGCCACGCCCTTCACTTCCACAGTGACGGTGAAGCGGGGATCGTGATCCGGTCCGCTGCGGTCCTCGACTCGGTAGGAGGGCGTGGTGGCGAAATTCGCATGGGCCCATTCCTGCAATTCGGTCTTGGCGTCCCGCCTGGCACCGTCTGCACGTGTCGCCCGCTCCGTCCAGTTGCGCAGGATGAACTGCCGCGCAGCCTCCAGCCCGCCATCGAGATAAAGCGCGGCGATCAGGCTTTCCACCACGTCGGCCCGAACATTCAGCATCCGCTTGCCGGTCAGCTTCTTCACGTCGGCGCCGGTGCGGATGTAGCGGTGGAGCTCGAGTTCATCGGCCACCTGCGCGCAGCTTTCGGCACTGACGAGCTGGTTGAGCCTGACGGACAGCTCTCCTTCGGCCGCCGCCGGGAAGGACTGGAACAGCAGCTCTGCAACACACAGGCCGAGCACCCGGTCGCCCAGGAATTCGAGCCGCTCGTAGTTCGATACCTTGGCCGAACCGGTGCTTGCATGCGTCAGCGCCCGGTCCAGCCGCTGCTTGTCGGCGAAGTGATGGCCGATCAGTTCCTCGAGCTTCGACCTGTCCTCAGCCGACAGCGCCTTCGCCTTCATTCACTCGACACCCTTGAAGAGGCGATCCCAGCGCATGTTGGCCGGCCACTTCCAGAACTCTCGGAAAGAGGTGTCA
Organism: Pseudorhizobium banfieldiae; assembly: GCF_000967425.1. Lineage (NCBI taxonomy): Bacteria > Pseudomonadati > Pseudomonadota > Alphaproteobacteria > Hyphomicrobiales > Rhizobiaceae > Pseudorhizobium > Pseudorhizobium banfieldiae. Next base: position 1,070,550 of record NZ_FO082820.1, on the reverse strand, counting down.
TTGCCGACGGAGAAGAAGATGACGCTGGCTCGGCCGATCAGGTTCTCGGCCGGCACGAAACCGACGTCGAAGCGGCTGTCCAGCGAGTTGTCGCGATTGTCGCCCATGAAGAAGTAGTGGCCTTCAGGGACAATGAACTCCCGGGTGTCGTCACCGCGCGAGTTCGGCACCTGGTCCAGCGTGTCGTAACTTACACCATTATCCAGGGTCTCGCGGAATATTGGGACGTCGGAACCAGGATCGAGCCGGTAGTCGGAGGTGAAGCCACCGTTCGGCTGGCGCGGAACCGCCTCTCCATTGATGTGGAGAACCCCGTTCGTCACCTGGATACGGTCGCCCGGCAGGCCGACGACGCGCTTGATGTAGTCCACATCCGTGTCCGTCGGCAGGCGGAAGACGATCACGTCGCCACGGTCAGGCTCGCTACCGAAGATGCGGCCGTCGAAGAGGTCCGGCGAAAACGGCAGCGAATACTTGGAATAGCCGTAGGCGAACTTATTGACGAAGATGTAGTCACCGACGAGCAGTGTCGGCATCATCGACCCCGACGGAATGGTGAAGGGCTGAAAGAAGACGGTCCGGATGACCATCGCCAGCAAAAGCGCCTGGATGATGACTTTGATGTTTTCCCAGAGGGCGCTTTGTTGCTTCTTGTCGGCTCTGTCGGACACTGGCGGTCTTTCTCTTCAGTCACTTGGTGCGGGTGTGCGGCATTCTCTAGCCCCTTCGTCAAGCGGCGGCAATGGTTCAATCGGTCGCCGGCCGGGCTTCGATGACGACAAAGGCCTGCGCATAGGGATATTCATCCGTGATGGTGACGTGAACAAAGGCGTCGTGGCCGGGCGGTGTCAGGCCTGCGAGGATGGCGGCAGCACCTCCCGTCAGGGCCATGATCGGCTTTCCGCCCGGCAGGTTCACGACGCCCATGTCCTTCCAGAATACGCCCTGCGCCAGACCGGTGCCGAGAGCCTTCGAACAGGCTTCCTTTGCGGCAAACCGCTTTGCATAGGACGCCGCGCGATTGCGTCGCCGGTCGGATTTAGTTCGTTCGATTTCGGTAAAGCAGCGCTGGGTGAAGCGCTCGCCGAAGCGTTCCAGCGACTTCTCGATGCGACGGATGTCGATCAGGTCACTGCCCATACCTATGATCACGGCCCCTCCTTCCGGGAGGGTCCCGGCGTCTTCGGATGCTTCACGCTCATGAATTGAGCATTGAGGAAGGCCGCGTCAAGCGCGTCCTCACATTCGGATTGCCTCCGGGGCAAAACGACCGCAACGATGACCTAGAGGCGTCCCTAGAAGCTCTTGCGGAAAAGGCCACGCTCGACCTGGCGCTGGCGATATTCCAGTTCCACGCGATCGATCGAGTCATTCAGGTAGGCAAGTTCCCGCTCTTCGATTGTCGGGCCGCGCAGTGCGCGAGCCATCTTCCGGACTGAACCAAACATCTGCTTCTCTCTTTCCACTTATGCTGCACCGCAATAATATAGGAGCCAGAGCCTGTTTCCACCAATGCAGACATGGCGCGCCTGCCCTGCTCGCCCGGCATGCCGGAAGAACTGCAGGCGATCAGTCGTAGAGACGCTTGACGGTCGAGATGCAATCCAGGTCCTTCAGCTGCGTCAGCAACTGGTTGAGCTGGCGAAGATCCCAGACCTCGACATCAAGAACGATCTCGGAGAAGTCGGCGGCAACCCGTCCCATGTCGAGGTTGCGGATATTGATGTCGAGCCCGGCGATGGTTTGTGCGACCGTGGCTAGAGTGCCGGGCTCATTCAGCGCGTTCATGAAGATCCGGGCTGCAAAGCGCGACTTGTTGCTGTCATCGAGGTCCCAGCGCACATCGATCCAGCGCTCCGGCTGATCGTCGAAGTGCTGCAGTGCCGGCGCCTGGATGGGATAGATTGTTATCCCGCTTCCCTCTTCCATAATGCCGACGATGCGGTCGCCCGGCACCGCTCCGCTCGGCGCAAACTTAACGTGCATGCTGCTGGAGAGCCCGCGGATGGGAACCGGCGAGCGGTCTTGACCTTCGGCTCCGGCTTCCTCCGCCGAGCGGCCGGGAACACGGAACATCATTCCGGAGACGCTGCGGACATTGAACCAGCCTTCGTCGGTCGAAGGCTTCACGGTGACGCGTTCGTCCTTGTAATCCGGATAAACCGCGCGCATCACGTCGAGCGACGAAAGCTCGCCGCGGCCGACTGCCGCAATGGCGTCCTCCACGTCCTTCTGGCCAAGGCGATGAAGCGCGGGTTTCAGGCTCTCGCGCGAGAAGATTTTGCCGGCGCGTTCGAAGGTGCGTTCGAGGATCCGATAGCCAAGGCCGGCATACTGCTTGCGGATGGCCATGCGGGTCGCACGGCGGATGGCTGCGCGGGCCTTTCCGGTGACGACGATCTCCTCCCAAGCCGCCGGCGGCACCTGTACGCCGGAGCGGATGATCTCCACCTCGTCGCCATTGTTCAACCGGGTGACGAGCGGCATGATCCGTCCGTTGATCTTGGCCCCAACCGTGGTATCGCCGATGTTCGTATGCACGGCATAGGCGAAATCGATCGGGGTCGCGCCGCGCGGCAGGGCGATCAGCTTGCCCTTCGGCGTGAAGCAGAAGACCTGGTCCTGGAACAGCTCGAGCTTCGTGTGCTCGAGGAATTCCTCCGGATTGTCGCCCTCCGACAGCGCCTCGATCGTGTGTCTCAGCCAGGAATAGGCGTTGGATTCCTTGGAGAGGAGTTCATTGGCGCCACCGTCCTTGTAGAGAGCGTGCGCCGCAATACCGTATTCGGCGATCTCGTGCATGCGCCTGGTGCGGATCTGCAGCTCGATGCGCTGTCGTGAGGGACCGACGATGGTGGTGTGGATCGAACGGTAGTCGTTCTGCTTCGGGGTCGAAATATAGTCCTTGAAGCGGCCCGGAACGACGCGCCAGCGGGTATGGACGATACCGAGCGCCCGATAGCAGGCGGGGATGTCACTGACGAGGATGCGAAAGCCGTAGACGTCGGAGAGCTGCTCGAACGACAGCGACTTCGACTGCATCTTTCGGAAGACCGAGTACGGCTTCTTCTGGCGTCCCTTCACGACGGCATCCGTCAGACCGTTCGCGACCAAGAGATCCCGAAGCTCATCCTCGATCTTGCTGATCAGTCCTTCGTTGCGCGTCGAAAGCTCCGCGAGGCGGTTCGTGACCGTCTCGTAGGCTTCGGGGTTGAGATAGCGGAAGGAGAGGTCCTCCAGCTCGTCGCGGACATCCTGCATGCCCATGCGCCCGGCAAGCGGCGCATAGATGTCCATGGTCTCTTCGGAGATCCTCGCCCGCTTCTCCGGGTTCATGTGCTCCAGCGTACGCATGTTGTGGAGCCGGTCGGCCAGTTTGACGAGCAGGACGCGCACGTCGTCTGAGATGGCAAGCAGCAGCTTGCGAAGGTTCTCCGCCTGCTTGGCCTTCTTCGTGACGAGATCGAGCCGCTTGAGCTTGGTCAGCCCCTCGACCAGCCGGCCGATATCCTCGCCAAAAAGCTCGTCGATCTCGGCGCGGGTTGCCGTCGTGTCCTCGATCGTGTCGTGCAGGAGCGCGACCGCGATGGTCGACTCATCGAGATGCATGTCCGTCAGGATCGCCGCGACTTCCAGCGGGTGGGAGATATAGGGGTCGCCGCTGGCCCGCCTCTGCTGACCATGCTTCTGCATGGCGTAGACATAGGCCTTGTTGAGCAGAGCTTCGTTGGCATCGGGCTTGTACTTCTGAACCCGCTCAACAAGCTCATATTGCCGCATCATGCCGGAAACGATCCTAGACTAGAAAAACGAAAAAGGCGCGCCGGGGGTTGAAGCCGGCGCGGCCATCTTAATGCAGATAGTCTTCTTTGAGGCCAGAAGATGAACGATTAGTAATCGTCGCTCTTTTCCGGCGGAACAAGCCCCTCGATGCCGGCAAGAAGTTCCTCCTCCGACATCTGGTCGAAGGTTACGGCTTCGGGCAGGTCTTCCTCTTCCTCGCCGCGATCAGCTGCCGTCACTGCGCCTGCATTGGTGGCGAGCAGCGATGACGGATCGGGCTCGGGCTCGTCCACCTCGACATGCTTCTGCAGGGAGTGGATGAGATCTTCCTTGAGATCATCCGGCGACAGGGTCTCGTCGGCGATCTCGCGCAACGCAACGACAGGGTTCTTGTCGTTGTCGCGGTCCACCGTGATCGACGCACCCTGGGAGATCTGACGTGCACGATGGCTGGCCAGAAGCACGAGCTCAAAGCGGTTGTCGACTTTATCGATGCAATCTTCTACGGTGACACGGGCCATTGCCTGTCCTTTGCGGTCGTTATCTCGGGAATTCAGACGCCCGATACAGGGATTGACGGTCGAATTCAAGTTTTTCCTGATCAGCAAGCCGTCACGTCGCCTCCATCGAGCCGCAGTGCAGGGTTTTACCCCTTAAAGTTCTTGGAGAAATGCGAATCGTGACATAAATGCGCATACATCAACGATTGGTAATTTACCGGGATGTTGATCCATCGCACGGTCGAGCGAGGCGGAGCGATGTAACCTGCATAAGCAGGCAATAATAAAACGGGATGGAGGAAAAATGTTTGACCCCAGAGAGAAGATTGCACTCTTCATTGATGGTGCAAATCTCTACGCTGCTTCCAAGAGCCTCGGCTTCGACATCGACTATCGCAAGCTGCTGAAAGCCTTCCAGAAGCGCGGATATCTCCTGCGGGCCTATTATTACACCGCCCTCATCGAGGACCAGGAATACTCCTCCATCCGGCCGCTGATCGATTGGCTCGACTACAACGGCTACAAGGTCATCACCAAGCCGGCAAAGGAATTCACCGACTCCATGGGCCGCCGGAAGATCAAGGGCAACATGGACATAGAGCTTGCCATCGATGCCATGGAGCAATCGGAGACGGTCGACCATCTCGTGATCTTCTCCGGTGACGGCGACTTCACGACGCTGGTGGAGGCCCTGCAGCGCAGGGGTCGCAAGGTCTCCGTCGTGTCGACGATGGCGACGCAACCGCCGATGATCGCAGACGACCTGCGCCGCCAGTCCGACCATTTCATCGATCTCGCGTCGCTGAGATCCGAGATCGGCCGCGATCCTTCGGAGCGCCCCCAGAGGGCCGTGGAGCCCGCCGAGCCGCAAGCAGACTAGGAAATTCGGCGGCGGTCAGGCTGCCTTGCCGGCCTTCGGCAGGGAGGCCGCCGATGCCTTGCGGGCACGAAAGATCGCTTCGGTGACCAGCGCGACGGGGATGCCGATCGCCAGCGGTATGAAGAAGTAGATCACCCTGAAGGCCACAAGCGATCCGATCGACGCCTGATCCCCCATGACATGGCGGACTGTCGCCTCAAGCACGCCGAGGCCCCCCGGAGCGTGGGTCACGATGATTGCGACATTCGCCAGCACGTAGGCAGTCGCCGCCTTCAGATAGCTGACGTCGGACGCGGCAGCCATCACCTCTCGCAGCGCTGCGGCAACCAGCGCGAAATTAACCGTTCCGATCACCACCTGGGCAAGAGCCAGACGCAGCGGCGGCATCTGGAACGTCCACTTGCGGATGCGGACTGGTGCCCTCACGAACTTCGCAAGAGCGAGATAGCCGGCGACTGTCGCAAGACATGCGACGCCGATCGCAAGAACGGTCGCCTCGTTAACCCGCAGGACTTCCGCGCCATCCGCCGGATTGATGATCATGACGATGCCCGTAAGCATGGCAAGGCCGATGCCGACGGTGACGCCGGAAAGCAGCACGATCTTCGCAACATCCTCGGTGTTCATTCCCCAGTGGGCATAGTAGCGATACCGAAGGCCGCCGCTGCTCAAGCCAGCAAGTCCGACGCTCTGGCCAATGGAGAGGCTGACGAAGGAGGCAAGCGCGATCTTTGGATAGGCAAGATCGTTCTTGACGTATCGCACGCCGGCCCAGTCGAAGCCGGTAAGGCAGACATAGGATGCGGCACAGTAGCCGAGTGCGGCAAGAAGATTGGCCGTCGGGATCTCCGACACGGACTGGACGATATCCGACCAGGTGTATTCGCTGAAGATGTTCCAGAGGAGATAACCTGCGAGGCCGAGACCCAGGACGAGGGTACCGTAGGTCAGTATCGTTTTGCGCTTCATGAACCGGCTCACGTGAGGATGTCGCCGACAACGGCAGGAGCAGGCTTTTGTTCCGACTGCGCAGCAGCCACGGCTTTATGCAGGGGCTTGACGCTCGAAAGTCTGGCGATCGACACTCCCTCCCGCTTCCACGAGGCATATGAGGTGGCAGGCCGCCGCGGAGCAGAGAAATGCCCGGCGCCGGTTCCCTCCCAATCCTTAGGGGCACCCCAACACATAGGGCTTTTTGAATATCTTTACCATTATTCCTGCAACCTATGATTTGTCTCCGGTCGGTCGCAGTTGGCGTGCCCGGGATAATGCGCTCGACCGCGATCATCACTCATCGAGAGCGAGCTCATGGGTCTTTATCTTCACAAATGCTGCCATCGGGGGTCGAGGCAGAAGGAGACATATTTTGAGACTGCTTATCAGCACCAAGTTCAACGGGCTTCTCTTTGGTGGAGCCTTGATATCGGCGGTCGCGGTTGCCGGCACCGTTTACACCCTATGTACCAACTTTGTTTCGCAGGCGATGGAGGACAAGCTTGCCGCCGTGGAGAATGAGTTCCGCTCTGAACTCGCCGCCTCCCAACAGTCTGCGACCATGCTCGCCGTCTTGGTTGCCGAGCAGCAGGTAAGCAAGGACGCCATGGCCAGCGGGAACAGAGATATCCTTGAAAAGGAGTTCTCTGGTGCGTTCAAAGCTCTGAAGGAAGGTTACGACGTTCGCCAGTTTCAGTACCATACGCCTCCCGCCATCTCCTTCTTCCGAGTTCACGACCCCGAAGCCTTTGGCGATGATCTTGCCAGCTTCCGGAAGACCGTCGTTCAGGTCAACACGTCCGTGCAGAAGCTCGGTGGCCTCGAAGGCGGCAAGGCCGGGATCGGCGTGCGAGGTCTCGCTCCCATCGTCAAGGACGGTTCTCACCTCGGATCCGTGGAGTTCGGACTCAGCCTGCACAAGGGTTTCGTAGAGAAGTTCACAAGGCGGACCGGCCATCCTGCTGCGATCTTTGCTGGAAGCGGCACCGAGCTTCAGGCAATCGGCACGACCTTCCAGGCGGATCTCGATCCGGCCAAGGTCCTGGATCTCCAAGACCTGGCTGGCCAGCGGACCGTTTTCGAGACCATGCCGGAAACAGGCGGAGCCTTCGCAAGCCTTGTCTTCCCTGTTGAGGATTTCTCAGGCGAAACGATAGGTCTTGCCGTCGTGGCGGTTGACCGCACAAACTATAACGCCATCGCTGCTACCGGACAGTGGGCCGCGGCAGCCGTGTTTCTTCTTATGCTCGCGATTGCCGCGGTGATTGCGTTCATCAGCCGGCCGCTCGTCTACCGGCCGCTGGCGCGCATGACCGACTACATGGCACTACTCTCGAGGGGTGACCTTCAACGGGAGGTTCCCTACCTCGGCCGCGCCGACGAGGTCGGTTCGATGGCGCAGGCTGTCGAGGTCTTCCGTACGTCGGCGCTGCGCAACATCGAACTCGAACAGCAGGCAGAGGAAACGCGGGAAAGTTCAGAGCAGGAGCGCGCCCGCACCGACGCCGAGAAAGCTGAACAGGCGCGCCATCTGCAGGCCGCGGTCGACGCGCTGGGCAAGGCACTCAAGCATCTGGCGGACGGTGATCTTTCGGTTCGCATCAGCCAGGACATGCCGGGGTCGCTTGCGATCCTGCGGGAGGACTTTAACACGTCTGTAGAGAGCCTTGCCTCCGCGCTCAGCTCCATTGCGGGAAGTTCACAGACGATCGCACAAGGGACCGCGGAGCTGCGCCATTCTACGGAAGACCTTTCCAAGCGAACTGAGCAGCAGGCCGCGGCGCTTGAAGAGACTGCGGCAGCACTCGACCAGATCACAGCCACCGTCAGGGCAGGTCACGAGAGGGCAGAAGACATCAGCCGCATGGTCGGAGAAGCTTCCACGGTTGCTGAACAATCAGGACAGATCCTCGACGAGGCGGCCAGGGCGATGGGCGAGATCGAAACCTCCTCGAACCAGGTCACCCAGATCATCAGCGTCATCGACGAGATCGCCTTCCAAACCAACCTGCTTGCGCTAAACGCTGGTGTTGAGGCCGCCCGGGCCGGTGAGGCGGGCAAGGGCTTCGCCGTCGTGGCACAAGAGGTGCGCGAGCTTGCTCAACGCTCCGCGAGTGCAGCGACCGAGATCAAGTCTTTGCTGGATCGCTCCGGCGGGCACGTCCGCTCCGGCGTCACCCTCGTCTCCCGCACCGGCGAGGCGCTGCAGAAGATCGGGCAGCATGTCATGAAGATCAATGACAACATCAAGGCGATGGTTTCTTCCTCGCAGGAGCAGTCGGTCGGCCTGCAGCAGATCAACTCGGCGGTCAATCAGATGGACCAGGTGACCCAGCAAAATGCCGCGATGGTCGAGGAAGCCAGCGCGGCGGTGCACACGGTCTTCAGTGAGACTGACGCGCTCAATGCCGCTGTGGGTCATTTCAGGATCGAGCCCACGGCATTGGCGAGCTCGGCCCGGAACAAGGCGGCGTAAGGATCACCTTGGCCCCAGCAACTCTTGACCGGAAATCGGTTGGGGCCGCTGCCATTTCCTGACGGCACTACGGCCTGGATCGCCAGCGATCCAGGCCGTTCCAATGAAGCGAACCTCTAAGACCGTTCCTTACGGCAAACCTGGAAAAGCGCTAGGTTGCCTCTGGACGGAACGGCAGGGTTGCTGCAGACCGCAAGCGCACTGTGTCACCGACCCCAGCCGCGCGACCGGCCTGCAATCTCAATTGTCCTTCAGAAGCCGGCTCTTCTGACGGTTCCAGTCGCGTTCCTTGACTGTCTCGCGCTTGTCGTGGAGCTTCTTGCCCTTGGCAAGCGCCAGTTCCAGTTTGGCCCTTCCGCGATCGTTGAAGTAGATCTTCAGCGGCACGAGGGTCATCCCTTCGCGGTTGATGCCTGAACGCAGCCGGTTGATCTCCCGTTTGCTGAGGAGCAGCTTGCGACGACGCCGGGGCTCGTGGTTGAAGCGGTTTGCCTGCAGATATTCCGGCAGATGGGAGTTGATCAGCCAGATCTCGTCGCCCTCGTCGGACGCGTAGGATTCGGCAATGTTCGCCTTGCCCTCGCGTAGCGACTTGACCTCGGTCCCGGTGAGGACGAGGCCGGCTTCGTAGGTGTCGATGATCTCATAGTTGAAGCGGGCCTTGCGGTTCTCCGCGACAATCTTGCTCACCGTCCGCTGGCTGCCTTTGGGGGCCATCTGTCTCCACCACGCCCTTCGATACCGGAATGTCGCCGCGGGAGGGCGTTCCCGCGGACCATGCGTCATGTAATGCGGGCGGCGGGGAAAGTGAAGCAGTACGGACTAGTTGAGCAGGCCCGCGTGCCGAAGGGCTGCATCGATAGCAGCCTCAGTCGATGCTTCCAGCGAAGACATGAGAGGCGAACGCACGGCCCGGCTCAGGCCTCGCGTCCGCCACAATCCGTACTTGGCGCCGCAAACACCGGGCTCGAGGAAGATCGCCTTGTGCAACGGCATCAGCCTGTCCTGGTAATCCAGCGCCTTGGCATAGTCACCCGCAAGGGTCGCCGCCTGGAAGTCGGCACAGAGGCGCGGCGCGACGTTTGCCGTCACCGAAATGCATCCGACGCCGCCATGGGCGTTGAAGCCGAGCGCCGTCGCATCCTCGCCAGACAGCTGGATGAAGTCCTTGCCACAGGTGATCCGCTGTTCGGAAACACGCTCCAGCTTGCCGGTCGCGTCCTTCACACCGGCGATGTTCTTGTGGGCCCTAGCCAGTGCCCCCATCGTCTCCGGCGTCATGTCGATCACCGAGCGTCCGGGGATGTTGTAGATGATGATCGGCAGCTTCACAGCCTCGGCGACGGCCGAAAAATGGGCGAAGAGGCCCTTCTGGGTGGGCTTGTTGTAATAGGGTGTCACCACCAGAAGCGCATCCGCCCCTGCCTGTTCCGCATGGGTTGCAAGCTCGATCGCTTCGCGGGTGTTGTTCGATCCCGCGCCTGCAATGACGGGTACGCGGCCGGCCGCAACCTCGATGCAAAGTTCGACGACCCGCTTGTGCTCAGCATGGGAAAGGGTCGGAGATTCGCCGGTCGTGCCGACCGGCACCAGGCCGCTGCTGCCCTCGGCGATCTGCCATTCGACATGATCGGCAAAGGCGGCTTCATCCACCGCACCCTCTGCCGTGAAAGGCGTGACGAGTGCGGGCATCGATCCCTTGAACATGCATAAGCTCCCACCGGCCGGCAGTTCACGCTTCGGCCGCATTCCGTGACTAAGGTGGCGCACAATAGAGCGGTGGGAATGCGACGACAAGCGGATGCTGACGCGATTTCTGATGGTGAACCGCGGCGCCAAACCGGCGCAGTTTCAATGATGCTGGTAAGCTTTCGTTAATCTACGAAGCAGCTAATGTAATAAGAGGAATCGCTTTCTTGTCGCGAGTCGCCGCATGAAGAAGCCTGCCCTGTTGCTGACCGTCATCGGTCTCGGTCTTTCGGGACCCGGCGCCATGGCCGATCCCCTTCCCAAGGGTCCGGCACCCCTTCCCTATGCCAAACCGGCCAGCGCTACCGCAGCCTTTCCGATGGCGCTGGATGTCATGACACCGTCACGAGGCAGCAGGCTTGCCCCGGCGCCAGTCCTGAAAGCCGGCCTCGATGCTTTATCCGACGATGATGCGAAGCGTGCGTTCGTCGTGCGTGACAGCCTGCCGGAGGGTTCGGTGGAACGACAGGCGCTCACCTGGGCGCTCGCCATGTCCGGCCTTGCCTCCGTCTCGTCGCTGCAAATCGAAGCAGCACGTCAGGAACTGAAGGATTGGCCGGGACTGGACGATCTCCGCCTGCGCTACGAGCGCGCTCTTTTTCGCGAGAACCCAGGCGCTGACAAGGTATTGGCAGCATTCAGCGATGCCGAACCGAAGACCGCCGAAGGGCTCTACCTGCTGGCAAAGGCGCAGAAGGATCTGGGGAAGGATGAGGCAGCTGCCACGCTCCGTCGTCTCTGGACCTCCGAGGCCCTGTACACGCCCCTCGAGAACCGCATCCTCAAGGAATTCGCCTCCACCCTGACGGTTCGCGACCACAAGGCGCGGATGGATTATCTCATGTATCGGGGCCGCGTCGGCCAGGCGAAGCGTTTCGCGCAGCTCGGCGAGGCGCAATCGCTCTACAAGGCCTGGGCTGCCCGGATCAACGGGGCGCGAAACGCCGAGGCACTGCTGAAGGCCGTGGACCCTTCTTGGAAAGACGATCCGGCCTTCCTGTTCCTTCAGATCGAGGCGCTCCGGCGCAAGGACAAGTATCGCGAGGCGGCTGCGCTTCTTGCAAAGGCGCCGCGGGATTCGTCTCTGCTGATCAATACGTCCGAGTGGTGGGACGAGCAGCGCATCGTCGCACGCGGGCTCGCGGATCTCGGAGACTACAAGGCCGCCTATGCCATCGTTTCCGCCCATGCTGCCACGCAGCCGACGGACATTGCCGATGCCGAATTCCATGCGGGATGGTATGCGCTTCGCAACCTGAACGATCCGCAGAAGGCCGCCGGTCATTTCCGGCGCATCCTCGAGGCCTCCAGCAGGCCGATCTCGGCCTCGCGCGCCTTCTACTGGCTGGGTCGCGCCGCCGAGGCAGCGCAATCCGCGGAGGCCGAAGCGCATTTCCGCAGCGCGGCAGCCCATACCGGGAGCTTTTACGGCCAACTCGCCGCCGCACGCCTGAACATGTCAGCCCTTTCCGTTCAACCGCCCTCACCCACCGAGGATGACCGCAGGAATTTCACGCAGCGGCCGCCGGTAGCGGCCCTCGACCGGCTGGAGGCTGCCGGCCATGAAAAGCGTACGGCTGCACTGCTGCAAGCGCTCGCCAAACAGATCGAAAGCCCGGGTGAGCTTGCCATGCTCGCCGAACGGGCCGAACGCAGGAAAGACCACAACCTGGCGCTCCAGATCGGCAAATCCGCCTACTACGAGGGGCGGGATGTCGCGGCGCTTGCCTTTCCGACCGGCGCCATTCCCCCCGGCGCCAATATTTCCGGTTCCGGCAAGGCGCTTGCCTATTCGATTGCAAGGCAGGAAAGTGCCTTCAATCCGACAGCCGTGTCGCCCGCCAATGCACGGGGTCTGCTGCAGTTGCTACCGAGCACTGCGAAGGCCGTGGCCAAGCGACACGGACTGGCCTATGCACCCGAAAAGCTAACAAGCGACCCCGGCTTCAATGCCACCCTGGGCGCCCACTATCTCGGCGAACAGATCGACTCCTTCCGCGGATCCTATATCCTTACCTTCATCGCCTATAATGCCGGACCGCGGCGCGTCGGCGAATGGATCGCGCGCTACGGGGACCCGCGCGGGAAGCCGATCGATGAGGTGATCGACTGGATCGAGCGCATCCCCTTCCCGGAGACCCGCAACTACGTCCAGCGGATCATGGAGAACTATCAGGTCTACAAGGCGCGGCTGGGACAGACGGCGGACATTGTCGCGGACCTGCGCGATGGACGGCAGCATCCGGATGCGACCGTGCAGATCACCGATGTCAGCCTGGCGGAGAACTGATCTTCGAAGCCGCACATGATCGCTGCCCTTTGATACGCAAAAAAGCCCGGCAACTGCCGGGCTTTCTCTTTTGCGACGGTCAGTGCCGCGATCAGAAGTTACGCTGCAGGCGGACGATGCCGCCCCATGCTTCCGACGAGTCGTCATAGGCAACAGAAACCTTCGACGCCAGGCCATCGGTGATGGCATAATTCACCGTTGCACCAGCCGTCCAGTAATCGGGGCCACTGAAGTCGCCTTCAGCATCAATAGCCGTATTCCAGAAGTACTGGAACTCCGGGATGATCTGGAGCTTTTCGGTCGCATTGAACGCATAGGCCGTGGCGAGGGTCAACTCGGCGCCGCCATAGTAGAAGTTATAACCGGAGGAGTAGACGCCGGCCAGGTAGAAGGTGCCGGGGCCGAGGTTCGCCGATGTGATCACACGGACTGCACCATCGTCGTTGGCGAAGTCATAGGAACCGAGCAACTCCGCCGAAACCGGACCGAACGTTCCCTGGACGACGGCTTCCAGACCGACGCTCTGACCGCCACCCAGATCGGGATCGTCGCCGGTGAAGGTGCCGAGGTACTCTTCGCCCGTCAGTTCATCGAGCTGAATACCAGCGGTCCAGGCGTCACCCTCATAGATATAGGCAATCGCCGTCACGCGGTTGGAGCCGAGAGCGTCCAACTCGCCCGGTAGGTCATTGGCATCCCACCAGTTGAGGTAGGTACCAGCCTTGAAGCCGCCGAGCTGCAGATAGACTTCATCGAAGTAGAAGGCGTCGTCGGTTGCGCCGGTAGCGGCCGGGTACTCCGAGGTCTCCGCCTGCATAGCGATGTAGCTGGTCAGCTCGCCGAGCTCCGTGTCGCTCTTGGCAGTGACTTCAATGCGACCGCGGGTGTAGGCATCCCAGTTGTCGTCGCCGTAGGTGTCTTCACTGTTCCAGCTCACCTCGAAGCGGACATAGCCGCCGATCTTGAGGCAGGTTTCGGTCCCTGGGATGTAGAAGTAGCCGGTGCCGAATGCGTCGCAAACGCGAACATATTCCATGGGTTCGGGTTCGGCAGCGATGATAGCGTCGGCGGCCTGTGCGCCGGAGACTGCTGCGAGGGCAGCAGCGGAGCCGAGGAGAAGGCTCTTGATCGTCATGTTGACTCCAGTCAGGAAAGAATCGGACCCCCGTGGACCATCCACGGAAACCAAAAAAGCCGCACGACGGCGACTTCACTCCCAGAGCATCTCCCAACCGAATGACCTTCTTTGGGCCACCCTCTTATTGAAGAGAGCTCCCCCGAATGTCGGGGGAGCTCCTTGATATTAGAACGAGCGCTGAAGACGGACGAAGCCATCCCAGTAGTCTTCGTCGCCAGCACCGCGACGGTTGCCGTCGTTCCACTGCGCCGATACCTTCATGGCCAGGCCAGAAGTGATCGCGTAGTCGACAGTCAGACCAGCGCGCCATGCATCGTCACCGTCGAAGTCGTCGCCATCAAGATCGACGTTCGAGAAGTACTGAACACCGGGGGTGATCGTGAACTTGTCGGTTGCCTTGAAGGAGTACGAAGCAGCGATCGTCCACTCAGAAGCGTTGTAGTAGACGTTGTAGCCCGATGCCCAGACACCTGCGAGCTGCAGGGTGCCCGGACCGATGCCAGCGGAAACGAGAGCGCGGACTGCGCCGTCTTCGTTTGCAAAGTCGTAGGAACCAAGCAGGTCGACCGAAGCCGCGCCGAGCGAAGCGGTTACGATAGCTTCAAGACCGAAGTCCTGACCGCCGCCGCCGCCGAGTTCAACGTTGGTCAGCTCGTCGAGCTGAAGGCCAGCCGTGAACGCGTCGCCCGTGTAGATGTAGGCGATCGAGGTCATGCGGGTCGTTGCGCCCAGCGAGTCGGTTTCGCCGTTGATGCCCTTATCCCACCAGTTGAGGTAGGTACCAGCCTTGAAGCCGCCGAGCTGCAGGTAGACTTCGTCGAAGTAGAAGTCACCCGTGGAACCGGTAGCAGCCGGATAGTCCGAAGCCTCAGCCTGGATGGCAATGAAGCCGGTCAGCTCACCGAGTTCGGTGTCGCTCTTGGCAGTGAAGTCTACACGACCGCGGGTCCATGCATCCCAGTTATCGTCGGCGTAGGCGCCATCGCGGCTGTCGAAATCAACCTGGAAACGGACGTAGCCGCCGATCTTGAGGCAGGTTTCGGTGCCCGGGATGTAGAAGTAGCCGGTGCCGAATGCGTCGCAAACGCGAACGTATTCCATGGGCTCGGGCTCGGCAGCGATGATAGCATCGGCAGCCTGTGCGCCGGAGACTGCTGCGAGGGCAGCAGCGGAGCCGAGAAGAAGGCTCTTGATGTTCATTTTTGACCTCCAGTCAAAGTTTCGTATGGGTCTGGGTTCTTTTGCTGAAGGACAGCGTTCCCTGCCCCATCCCCGTCGATTGCCAGAAGACGGACGATCCACCGCCTCGCTTCCGAGAGTGAAAATACAAGAGGCGGTCCGCCATGCAATCCGGAACTTCAGCCATTCCACATTCCTGCACCCGCTTACGGCAGTCCTGTTGCTGAAAGGACACAAATGTGGCGGGCGGAGCGCTGAAAGGTTTACACTCTCTTAAGAAATGGCAGATGTCACAGGCACTTAAGTTGCTGTGATGCGATGCGCTCAGGGCAGGTTCTGCAGATTCCAGCCCGATTCGCGCCATAAAGGGACGGTGGCGCTCAGGTACATGACGCGCATGCTCGTCATGGCGCGTCGTCGACAGACACCGCTCAGCGTGACTCGATTCGCGATCCGTCAGCGATTCTCTGCGCGGAGATGCAGTGCGTCCGATTCTGCCGGAACAAGGGTGCCGAGCGGGGCGTTTTTGGAGAACAATACAAGACGGAAAGGTCGGACCATGTCCAACGCAAGGAATGACGGCATCGGCAACGAACCGTTCAACACCGGTACAAGCTCCACGAACTTCGGCCGCTCTGTGGAGAGCCAGGCGCAGATTGCCGACGCCGAGGCGGCGGCCACAGCGACAAACGAGGGCGAACTTCTCAACATCTATCGGCTCGTCCCTGTCGCGCCGGCCAATGACGCACGTTGGGACAATGGGCCGGAACCCCAAGAGATCACCGTTGCCGCCCGAACGGCCGGAGACGCCCGAATCGTAGCGGCCGGCAGCGAGCTGGATTACATGGAGGTCGAGGCTTTACCCGGCGAAGATGTCACGACCCGGCATGCGAGCCTGTTCCGCGACGAGAAGGCCTATACGGTCATGGAAGTGGAAAAGGGGCGACGTGATCTCAAGAGGGGGCTGATCGAAGGGCGCACCCGAGTGGACACCATCACTCCACTTCAAACCTAATCGATCTTCGTCACCTGCCGAAGCCTTTAGCAGCCGGGATAGGCTCGAGATCCAATAAGATCACGCAGCGCCCCAATCGTAGGTAACTGTCACGTGCAGTCGCTTGGCCGAATGACTCTGAGGCCGACCAGTTGCAGATGTTGCAACATCCCCTTAATGCTTTGGCTCGATCAAACGGCCCTTCGGCTTTAGAGGCGAACGCAGGATGCAGGCGAGAAGCAGCTCCCAGACAAGGTACCGTCTCAACAACTGGACCGCGGGCGTAGTTGCCACCACCGTATTTGTGGCGCCGTTGGCCCTCGGTGGCAATCGGCCTGCCATATGGGCCCTTTCAGCCGCTCTGCTCTTTGCCTGGGCCGCCGTGTACTTCGCTCGGCTCGGGTTTGCGGATGTATCCTTGCGGGCCACTACAGGTCGCTACCGTACGATCAGCGGCCTTTTCTGGCTTCACGCTGCGTTCATCGTGCTGCAACTCCTGCCGATCGCGGATCTGCTGCCACGGTCATGGCTGACCCTGCCGGGGGATGTCGACCCAGGTCGATCCATCTCGATTACGCCAGGCGACACGGCGCTCGCCCTCCTCCGGTGGCTGAGCTACGGGCTCCTCTTCTATCTTTGCCTGCAGGTAGGAGCGAACCGCCCGCGTTCCTCACTGTTTCTAAAGGTGCTGTTTGGCATCGTCGTCGCCCACGCCGTTTACGGGCTGCTGCTGTATTTCGAGTTCGAGGATACGATCCTGTTCACCGAGAAATGGGCGTACCAGGGCTTTGTGACCGGAGGTTTCGTCAACCGGAACTCCTATGCCACCTTCCTCGCGATCGGCGCTACGATAGGTTCCGCGGTGATTGGCACTATCATTGGCGGGGCTACCCGCTGGCTCGACCTGTTCGAAGGGAGAAGAGGCCAATTCATCTTCATCCTCGTCGGCCTGCTTCTCATCGCGGCTGCACTGGTGCTCACCGCGTCCCGCATGGGTTTTTTTTCGGCCATATGCGGCGCCGTCTCGGCATTCGCGATCAGCGTCCTCCGCCTGAACAGACGCGTGAACATGGCGGCTATAGCCACAAGTATCCTGCTGGGTCTTCTTATCTTCTCCGCTCTGCTCTTTCTTTACGGCAACATCCTTGTCGAGCGCCTGGGCTCCGTCGAAAGCGCGGCAAATGTCCGGGCTGATCTCTACCGTCAGGTGCTGACAATGATTGCCGATCGACCGTTGCTCGGCTTCGGAGGCAGCAGCTTTGAGTATGCCTATCCCCTCTATCACATGGCGCCCGTCAGCTTCGATGCGGTATGGGAGAAAACCCACAACTCCTATCTTGCGCTGTGGGTCAGCTATGGTGTCGTCTTCGGCACGATTCCGCTGGCCATTCTGACGTTATGCTTCGTTGGGCTCCTGAGGCTGGTGCGATTGGAAGGGAGAGACGACGCTGCAGTGGTCGCGGCCATCGGAACACTGATCGTCGGCGCCCTCCATTCCACCGTCGATTTCAGTCTCGAAATCCAGGGCGTCGCCCTCCTCTTCGTCGCAGTGGTTGCAAATGGGCTGGGAGGTCTGGCCCGCCAGTCATCCTCGGGGCGCAACTAGGACCGTTGCTACCGCGGCTGGCGGCCTCTGCCCGCTCCTGGGGATCGGGCCCCCTATCCTGCTCAAATCTTCCAATATCAGGCGAAAGCCGTGCTACCTCGCTTAACGGAGTTGCATCGCGCTCGCCACGAGACGACTGGGCTTCACGCAACCGTCACGTGGCGGTGGTAAGCACGGCTCAGAGAAACAAAAGGAATGGTTATCCCAGCAGCCATGGCGCCGACGGACGTTGGGCGGCTCGCAATGAGCGAGTCGGACTCACATCACGGCGCCAGAGCCTTTGGAGGACAGTTCGTGACCGAGCGATTGAAGATACTGCTGATCGGGTCCGTCTTCTCGACCTGCGTCTGGATCCTCGTCATCCGCGCCGCCGTCGGTGTGGTCGTGGGGCATCCGTAGAGGCAACGGGGGGCCGGAACTTCGTTGCCGTCACGGCGTCGGGCCGCTGGTCGAAACCACGGCCGGCGACCCTCTTTGGCGGGGTTTGGCGGTGACTATCGCAAGGACGGCGGCGACACGATTCCCGATGTGCTTGCAGAGCAAACCGCGTCGGGCGTTTCCTTGTTCCAGAGCAGACGCTTCGGCTATCGGAACATTGAATCACGCGTTGAGCTTGTGCCTCCGGAGGTTCTTGATGAAGAAAAACTCCTCCCGGAGGATGAGCGCACCCAGCGCGAGGTAGAAGACCCCACCGGCGATCGACAGGCCGATAAACTCGATCCAGACTGACCATTCAGGCTCCAGGCTCGATAGGAGCATCCGGCACAAGACAATGCCTGCACCCGTTAAACCACTGACAGCGAGAATTCGGAGGCACCGCACCACGAATGCCGAACCGAACGGACGGTCCAGCCGCCTGTTCAGCACCACGATCATGATCATGATGTTGAGATAAGAGGCGATGATCGTGGAATAGGACAATGCGTCGACACCGTGTGCGTCGACGAGATAGATGGCCATCACCAGTTTGGTTGCGAAAGATATCGCGCACGCCCCGAGCGGGATCATCCACATCCTCATCGCGTAGGAGATGCGCAGGAGGATCACATGCAGAGCAAGGGCCGGCAGGGCCGCGACCATGACCCTGAAGATCCTCGAGGTCTCGCTCACAGCTTCGTCCGAGAATGTTCCGCGACCAAAGACCAGTGAAACGATCTGGTCCCCGAGGACTACCGCGATCACCGTGGCGGGAACTGCGGCAACCAAGATGCTCGCGGAAAGCCGCGCCGTAAGCAGTGTCGCATTCTCGATCTTGCCGTCGCCGATAAGCCTGCTGATCAAGGGAAACGTCGCGGTCGTTAGCCCCATCGCGATTACTCCCTGGGGCAGTTGGATGAGTTTGGCCGCGATCGTGACTGCCGTCACGGTACCCACTCCCAAGCGCGCGCCGACGGCCATGTCGACGAAGGCATAGGCATATAGAAGAAGGGCGACAGCCACTGCGGGGAACGCCGCCTGGGCAAAACGCCATATCGTCTCGTCATGGAAGGAAATGGTCCAATGATGACGGTATCCCACTTTGTAGAAAGCAGGGATTTGCAGAAGGAAGAATACCACCGACCCGGCAAGCGTGCCGAGAATGGCCGCCATGACGCCCAGCCTTTGGGAGAACGCGAGGATGAAGAGGACGACGATGGCGTTTAGGACGGATGGTGCGGCGGCTGATGGCGTGAAGATGCTGTTTGCATTGAGTATTCCCGTCAGCACGCCGGCAGAGCCCAACAGGATGATGGTCGGGAAGATCAGCAGCATGAAGTACTCGCTTCTCGCCAGCAGATCTGCGCTTGCATCGCCCGCCAGTAACCGGGAAATCTCTGCCGAATTCAGCAAAGCGGCCCCCACCACGATGCAGAGGGCGATGATCGTGATGTTCAGGATACTGCTGATGGAGCGGTGATCCGCGCTCACGCCAGCGCTCTTCTCGTTGACAATCAGAGGTATGGTCGCGCTCGCAAGAGCAGCGGCAACCACGACATAGGCCGCATTGCTGAAGCTAGAGGCGATGTAGAAGGCATCCGTATCCACACTGGCCCCGAATGACCAGGTGACAGCCAGGTCACGTCCCAAGCCCAGAGCCCGCGACAGCAAGGCGAGGAGCGTGACGGTCAGCGAGGCTCGCAGGATATTCACATCAGGTCCTCAATTGTGCGTCGTGGACTCCTGCCGCACAGCAAGGAGTTGCATTCTCTATGGTGACAGGCATGAGCGTTCTGCCGACCGGCCAAGCCGTTGTCCTCACGAACGGAGACGTAGCCTGAGCCTCAATTCTGCTCGTAGACCCCTCCCCTGACACAGCGACGCCACAGTATCTGCACGACATCCACGAAGAAGACCGGGTTTAGCATGTGGGCAAACTGGACGAGGGAGGAGCGGAACGAGGTAGGATCTCGTTGTTTCGAGAGGAAGGTCCGCCAAAATGCACCATTGGTGAAGGCGTAGGGAAACGCTCCCAAAGGATCGAAATCGGGGATCGTCATCTCCTTGTGGCCAAGCCCTGCGAGGAGGTAGTCGATGCGACTATCGACCAGATTGAACTGCTTGGCATCGATCTGGCGGACGACGGCCAGGTTGCAGGCGCAAGCATATTCGACCTTCTGCTCTCGGCAAACGTCGACGAATTCGTCGATCAGACCATCTCTCTCCATCGCGTCGAGGTAGCATTTGATGAGATAGTAGCTCTCGATCGTGAATACCTTTTCCGGAAAGAGATTGTGGAACATGATCGCGGTCAGTTCCGCGTGAGGCTTCAGTATTGGAATGGTGTACCCATTGATGGTCGTATGGGTGACATGCCCACGCATCCGGGCTGGGTCGAGATAGACGAAATAGTCTGTCGATGGCGCCACATAGCAATCGATGTAGTACACGCCGCCCTTTTTCGTCGTATCCGTGAGCCCTACCCCCTCCTGTTCCACCAGGGTTGTCTGCCGCGGCGCGGTTTCCAGCAGCTTGAAGGACCCGTCCGCTTGCAGATGATCGCACAGTTCGCCGTGACGGCTGCTGTCCAGGGGGAACCAATCCGTGTCATTGGGGGTCGAGGCGAACGGCTTGATGGACTTGAAGAGGACCCATTCTCCCTTTGCAACCTCATCCAGTTTCTTCGCCAGCTTGACCACCACCTTATCGGTGGCCAGCCGTCTTTCGGTAAGCGAATCATAGAGCTCTTGGGCCTTTGGTCCGAGCGGCACGCCTTTCTTCAAGCATTGCTCGAGAAAAAGCAGGCCAACGCGGCTCTTGAATGCGAACTGCGTGATGTCCTCGAGCTTCTCGGGATCGGGGACCGCGTTGCCACTGCCGATCGGCGACCCGATCGTCTGGAATATCAGAGTAGAGATTTCGGATTTCGATGTCATGGGGAAGTCCCTCTACCTGCAGCTTGCCTCAAGCTGCAGGTCTTTCGATCAGGTTTCTGTAGATGGCAGCAATCTTGGTATCCACCACATCCGGGTCTACGAGAGACAGTGCCCGATTGCGGCCGATCTCACCGTATTTCTTCCTCGGAGGGGTGACATCGGAAAGAAGATCCGACAGAGCGTCCGCGAGTGCCTTCGGATCGTTTGGCGGAACGAGAGTGCCGATGCTGGGGTCCGTGATCATCTCGAGCACGCCGCCCATGCTAGTCGCGACCGTGGCGGCGCCCGCCAACAGGCTTTCGATCACAACGCCGGGAAAAGGATCGGGTTCGACGGAACAATGCACGCTGATGTCCGCCGCTCGCAGCAGGGCGGGAACATCATCGCGGGTGCCCAGCATCAGTATTCCCGCAGCGGATGCTGCCCGCTTGATGTCGAGATGATAATCCTCCTTGCCGTCCACTCCGCCGCCGACAATCGCGAAAGATGCACTTTCGCGCAGTGCCGCAGGGAGGAGCCTCACAGCTTCGACGAAGACGTGCTGCCCCTTCCAGGGTTCGATCCGGCCGACCATCAAGACCAGGCGCCTGCCTTGGGGCAGCGATGGCGGACGTGGAGTCGGTTCCGTCGGATCCCTTTGATCCCGAACCAGTTCCTCGTTGCCAAGATCATGCACGACCTCGGGCTTGGAACGCAGACCTTCAGGCGGGTGGAAGTAGTGATCGCGCACTGCAGCGGACACTGAAATGGACGCATCGGCCAACCGGTCGATGCTCCTGGAAAAGAACGTCTGAAGGAATTTGCCGCTCTTGATCATCCGGATGTGGTAGACAACGGGGATTCCGCGAAGTCTCGCGGCAAGCGCGGGGATGCAGTCATACAGGTCATTGACGTGGACAAGGTCCGGACGCTCTACCGAACAGCCTCAAGAAAAACCACAGCGATCGTGGTGCCGCAAGCACTGATCCGACTATGCCGATCACGCCTCGACTCACCTGCGGGCGCAGAAACCTGTACAGGATGACCGGTATCCCATTCTGCTTGTAGCTCGAGAGAATCGGCGTCGGGAGACGCAGCGCGACCGACGCCCTGAAACCGGGCGTCCCGCCGAGATCTGCGGAATAATGCTGCATATGGTTCGCCATCAGGGCGAGAACCTTGTCCGCTCCGCCCACGTCCGTGTTGTTCGCATGGACGTAGATGACGTAGCTCTTCCTGGACTGTTCTTCGGCGATCCGCAGAAGCCGGTCCGTATTGTCGCTGATCGGCTTTGTGCCATCGAGTTCGGTGAAACCGAATGCCTTGGCGATCGCCTCGTAATAGGCAAACCTCATATGAAGGTATTCGGCGTCAGGAATGTCGTCCTTTCGGGTAAGCGATACCTCCGGCGAAACGCGTAGGAAGATCCGAACCTGCGGGAGCGGCATTGCCGAGAGCCTGCTCATGACGAATTCGACGACCTGCTCGGGGCTCCAGCCGAGCGTAAGGCCCAGGTTCACGGCCACGTCGAAGAGATATCTATCGGCAATGATCGTCTGCGTTCCGCGATGCGTGAACAACTTCCAGGCGACCTGAAGCCTGTAGTCGAACCATGTCATGGCCACATATAGCCCGATAGCCCAAGGGTACCTTTCAACCAGATTATTCTTGAGCTTGACCTCTTCCGAAGAACGGCGCTTTTCTGCCGGTGGCGCGGAGGCGGGTGACTTCCTCTGCTTTCCCCACAGACGGCGGAGAACATACCGGGCGGGCGCCATCAGGACGCTTTCGGACCCGAGCCACACCCGCGACGCCTCTATCCCGTTTTGCTCAAGTTTCTCTGCGACGGAATTGCTGAGAGTGGTCTTGCCGCTCCCGTCCGTCCCGATCACACAGATCATCTGCTGCACATGTCACCTCATCAGGTCGCGGAGAATGTCGGTAATTCGGTGAACATCCAGATGTTCGGGCAAGCCGATAGGCCTCACCAGCGGCATACGAAGGATCGCATCGCTCACTGTCTTGGCGAAATCGGCACTGTTCACGATAGTGACGCCAGCCACGCCATCGAATGCTTCGGGGATCGCGCCAAAATCGGTCGAGATGACAGGGCAGCCGCAGGCAGTTGCCTCCAAGACGCTCAATGGCAGATCGATAGCCCCCCTGTCTTCGGGCTTGACGGGGAAAAGATAGAGATCCGCGGACCTGTAGATCCTTGAAATCTCGGAGACGTGGCCATTCATAACGTGAACCCCGCCCGATCTAAGCTCCTCGGTTATGCCCGGATCTGGTGGAAAGTTGGGGCTGCCCTGCACGACGATTTCGCCGCGGTCGCCGATCATCTTCTTCGCCTCAATGAGCAGATCCAGACCGCGGCTGCGCCGGAGATGCCCGACATGCACCGCGATCGGCACCTGCCGCTGGCGCAGCTCAGGCCACATCGGGGTGGCGTTATCCGAGACCTGCAGCCGCTCGGGAGCTATACCGATGAACTGACGCACGAACGATGCGTCCGGCGCCACGGCCGAAAGCTCTGGCCTAGGTCTGTTGCCAATCACGATATGCGCAGTCTTCCGCCCCTTCAGCCACTCGGGGGGCGTGGCGACGTCAGGGCGCGTTGCAAGCCAGATTATCTTTGCTCCCGAAAACAGCCGCAGTATCCAGCTTGTAAAAACGGTACGGACCCCGGGTCCATGCGTAAAAATGATCCGACGCGGCTGCTTGAGGAGCAGTCGCGGGATGCTTTTCAGCATCTCGGATGGCGGCATGACGTCCAAATCATATCCGCCATTGCGAAGATCATCGATGATCGTCTTCGAGATGACATTGATCCCTTCCGACGGCGCGTGCGTGTAGTCAGCGACAATGATCGTTTCTGCCATGGTGGACCCTAGTGGAAAATACCCAGCCAATCGCGCAAAACACGCCGCTTGGCATTGATGGTGACGCGTTGTCGGACCGGAGGCGGAGGTGGGATGTCAACCGACTTCCCGAAAGCCGCGAGATCCATCCCGGGGACGATCCGCTGCCAGAGCCCGTTTCCGACGTGACCGAGGCAGTAGCGGTGCTTGGAAAGAACAGTTTTTACTTCATACCAGTCAATCGGACCGACCGCACGGTCGTCGAACCACAGCCAGTATCCACCCCGTTCGTCGACTCGGCCAGGTTCAATCAGCTGAAACGCCTGTGTTCCTGTGGCGGCACCGGAGATCTTCTCGAAAATCTCTTGCCGAGCCTGGATCACGATCGTCTCGGCGATCTCTATCAGAGGCAGGTCATCCGGGTGATCCGTTATGACCGTGACCGCGGGGGGGCATGGGCCGAATGTTCGGGAGAGCCACTGCCTGCATGCCTGCGCTTTTCGTTCGCCGACCAGTTCGAACCATACCGCATTGGTCTCCGTTCCAAGCGTGCCCAAGCACTCATCGAAGCCGAAGCTCGATGCGAATGGAATGGCATAGATAGTCGGGGCAGCAGTTGCGAGCACGACAACATGCCCCTCTGCACGCAGGTCCTTCAGCATGTTCGACACCGGCTGGGAAACCATCGAGCGCATTTCGCTGAGCGTGCGCTCTACGATCTCCGCCTTCTCGCGCTCTTGCAACCCTGAAAACCATCTCAGGACCCTGCGCTTCATGCCGGCATGACCGCCTCCTCTCGACCCGAAGGCACGGAGGGCAAGCTGGTGCGCCAGCTGCGCCCGCTGCAATGCGCCCGCTGTCCGCCAACTGGCAAGGAGAAAGGAATGGAAGGAATTCCCCAGCACGAGGGTTCCGTCCAGATCACAGAACACCACGCCCGTGACCGCTTGATGATCCTGCTTCGCTTCCATCATCTATCCGCGATAATCGAACGACCAGGGAAACCGGCATAAGGTGCGCTGAAAGAACGAGTAATCCGGCCGCTCAACGCAGCTTTCCCTGGTCGTCGTGACCACGGCCGTTCTGACTTCGCAGCCATCGCCCATGGCTGCGGCAAGCCGGGATTTCACCGCGTGGAGGGTGTGGCCACTATCGACTGCATCATCCACGATGAGGACGCGGCTCATGCCCTGGCTTCTCATGTCCGAGGCGATCCGTTCACAGTGCGTATCGAGGACACTTCTGTCCGAAGCGGCCAGCTTGACGCCATTGTTCGTGCTCCGCTCGAGACGCCGATCTTCTATCACCCGCAAGATGTCAGTGATGAAGTAGGGAACGTACCGAAGAAACCGTGTCACCGGAATCTTCTGTTTTGTTGCCGTACTGGGGCGTCTCAGCACGCATTCGTAGATCTTGATATCCACTTTCGAGGCCAGCAATGACGTGCATTTCGTACCGCCACTCGCAATGCCGACGACCGCTTCAGGATAGAAGCCACTTTCCTGAACCTGCTCCCAAAGCACTAGCAATGCATTAGTCAGCTCTTCGGGAGTAAACGTCTTGACCTTCTTCGATGAAGATGTCCTCATTATTCGCTCTTGATGTACTCTTGACTGACGCACCTTTTATTACTCGTCCGAAGTTACCTGAAAAAGCAAGGGTGCAGTGCGAAAAACTTTCGTTCAAAACGAAAATGGGTTAACTCGCGGGCCCCTCCCTGTCTGAAGATCGGGCTGCTGTTTTCCAGCGCAGTATCACAAACGAGCGTTGCGGCGCCCGCTCCTGCAAGTCCATATCGGCAAGCCGAGCCTGCCTCAGGCGCGAACCCGCAACATGTATTTCCACAAGATAAGTGGCAGATAGACAAGAGCCATCATCAAGATGCTTTCGGAAAGCCCAGTGTAAATGCACATCTTGAAGACGAAGAAATAGAGCGTCACTACAAAGAATATCGTGTTCCAGAAAGCATAGTTCGACTTGTGTAGGTTCACGTACATTCGCGCCAGGACAAAGCCGAAGATCGGGAAAAGCAGAAAGCCGGCAAGGCCGAAATTCATGTACAGTTCTCCGGCGAGGGGCGAGCCAGGATTGCCCGCATTCAGGTCGCCCAAGAAGATGAAACGGTGCAGAAGGGCGGATGTGTTGTATATCGGCTCGAACTCAAAGAGCTTTACCATGAACTGATTGGGATAAGCGAGCAAAGGCAGGCCGAACAAGAGGTCATTGCCAGCCGTAAAGTAATCGACGAACATGACGGCTGTCACGTCGAGCCGGTTGAAGTCGCTGAGAATGTCGGTGATGTCGAAGGTTCCGTCTGAGCCTGATCTGAGGAATGACTGCGCGACAAACGCAGACACGAGTATGAACATGACGATAATTGCCGCGATGTACATCCCATAGGACGACCGACCGTCCTTCCTACGGAAAACGAACAAGGCCACAGCGAACAGGATCAGCGGGAAGATCGCCTTCTCCCTGGAAGCCTGGGTGATGATCAGTATGGCAGACGCGAAAATCATCAAGGCAGCCGTGGCGACGATATGTGTCAGGCTCTTCTTCTGGTAGATCGCCGCCAGCGCAAGTACGGCAGGTGCGGTCATGAGAACCATGCCGGCATAGTACCATCTGCTGGAGATCTCGCGCCAAGCTATGCGGTTGGAGATGCTTTGCATCTCGGAGATCACGACGCCTATTCCCCCGATGCTTCCTGCGTATATTACCATCCCTACGAACCCAATGGCGATGACCAGGAGTACGAGAAAAAAGCCGAGGCCGGTGGTGCGAAAGACCTCTGTCTCGTGTGCTCGGGATCTTGTCGCGGCGCTTTGCTCCCCGATACCGTACCCGATCACGAAGAGCGGCAAAGATATGACCGTGTAGAACGTCGCAACCGCGAGGTTCTTCTCGAAGTCGGTGCTTGAATAGTAACGAAGGTACCACTTCCCCAGGTCGGGGGTGGAGATGTACGCCAGGGAGAATATCGGGAAAAAGACCAGCAACAGTATCGCGAGATTGCGAGGCGGCGAGAGCGGTCCTGGAACGTATGAGGGATAAAGCGCCGCCACTATGCAGACGAGGGCGGAGAAGAGGAGCGATTCCACGTAAGGAGAGGAGAAGTACTCCCAATTGCTGAACGCCAGCATATGGTAGACGAGATAGAAGACTGTCACCGCAACGACGGACAGGAAGTACAATGATCGCAAGCCGCTGGTTCCGTAAGCTGGGCGATTGGCAAAAAGACAGTCGAGGCACAGATAGTGGAATTCGATGCTAATGGCTTGAATATGGCGGGTCAATGACTCTCGGATCCCGCGGGAGCGACGCCGCCTCGGCGAGGCCCCCCTCCCGCATTTGTCCACGTGAAGTCACCCCGGCAATCAGCGCTTCACACAATGGTGAGCGGCCATGACGGGGTTGACACCCTGACTTCAGGTTGATCAGGTATAGCTCAATCATCAGAAGATCTCAGGAGGCCTTTCATGGTAGACGGACGAAGTGTACTGCTGCTTCGCGCTTCATTACTGTCCTTGGGAGTGGGTTTCCTGGGAGCTGCGCCATCTTTTGCCACCGACACTCCTGCCTCTGCAGTTGAAGCCACCACCAAAGACGTGGTGGGCGAGGTCAGGAAGCTGAGGGAGAACCCTCAACTCGGTTCGTTGCCGCCCGACATGCTGAGAGATCTGGAGAAGGTCGCAGGGAGCGGAGACACGTCGGCATTGGTTCTGCTCGGCGAGCTCTACGGGGATGGCAAACTCGTGCCGGCAGACCCGGCCAAGTCTTTCGCTGCATTTGAGCAGGCCGCGCAACTCGACAGCATATGGGGAAAGATACACCTAGGGAGGAGCTATATCAGCGGCCTGGGGGTTGATGCCGATGTCGACCGTGGGCTGGCACTGATCCAGGAGGTGGCCGAGACGGGGAATGGCAGTGCGCTTCAGGCACTCGGGGAACTCTATTCCCGCGGCGGACCTGTTCCCGTCGTTGGTGACAAGGCCCTCGACTATTATCAGAAAGCGGCGGCGGCCGGCAGTGACAGCGCCTACGTCCGGATCGGCGAGCTCTACCGCGATGGCGGGGCTGTGTCGCCGGATCCGAGCAAGGCTTTCGCAGCCTTTGAGCAGGCGGCGCAACTCGGCAATACCTGGGGGAAGATCAATCTCGGAAGGGCCTATGTCAGCGGCCTGGGTGTGGAGGCGGATGTCGGTCGGGGTGTGGCCCTGATCGAAGAGGTGGCTGCAACTGGAAACGGCAGCGCCTTGCAGGCGCTAGGAGAACTCTATTCCCGCGGTGGACCTGTTGCCGTCGATGGCGGCAAGGCCCTCGATTACTACGAAAAAGCGGCGGCGGCCGGCAGTGACAGCGCCTATGTCCGCATTGGTGAGCTCTACCGCGATGGCGGGGTCGTCCTGGCAGATCCGGCCAAGGCTTTTGCCGCGTTCGAGCAGGCGGCGCAGCTCGAAAATGCCTGGGGGAAGATCAACCTGGGCAGGGCCTATATCAGTGGCCTGGGCGTAACTTCGGACGTGGAACGTGGCGTCGCACTGATCGAGGAGGTGGCCGCCACCGGCAATGCTGGCGCATTGCAGACGCTGGGGGAGCTATATTCCAGTGGTGGCGCCATCCCGGTCGATGGTGCAAAGGCGCTCGATTATTATGAGAGAGCCGCAGCGGCCGGCAGTGACAGCGCCTATGTCCGGATCGGCGAACTCTACCGGGATGGCGGCGTTGTGCCGGCAGACCCGCGCAAAGCCTTTGCTGCATTCGAAAGGGCGGCGCAACTCGGCAATGCCTGGGGGAAGATTCATCTGGGCAGGGCCTATATCGGCGGCTTGGGGGTACAGCCAGATGTCGAGCGCGGTCTGTCATTGATCAAAGAGGCTGACATCGCGGCTGGCTGGGTCATGATTGGCGGCTATCGCTCTCAAGGGATTGTCGTTGAGGCCGACCGCGATGCCGCGCTCGAAGCTTACCAGAAAGCAGCCGACAAAGGCGACGTGTACGCTCTGGTCAGGCTTGCGGAGGCGTACCGGGATGGTGGCTTGACGGATCGCGATCCTGAGAGATCCATTGGCTTGTTCCAAAGAGCTATCGACGCGGGCCATGTCTCTGCTCGACGCATCCTTGGAGAGAGTCATTTGCGTGGCCGATTTGGCGCTCGTTCGTCACGGGACGAAGGACTGACGTTGCTGCGCCAGGCCCAATCTCTCGGAGACCAGAGCGCACCCGTTACCTTGGCCAACCTTTATCTTTATGGCACCGGAGTGCCGAAAGACGTGAATCGTGCTCTGGAACTGCTTGCCGAGGCGGCCAGCGGCGGAAACTCGAGTGCAGCCAAGACGCTGATATCCTTCTACAGGGATGGGCGGGGACGCGACGTGCCGAAAAACCTTAGCAAGGCGAGTGCTGCGCTCTCATCGTCGGAAGGTGCCTTCTCGCCTCTTGATCTGATGCGGGAGAAGCTCCTCCTATCGGTTGCTTCCGCCCAGTCGTCAGGCAGGATCTCTGCCGTTTTGGACGAAATACGCGCGGCGCCACCCGTCATTGCATCGCCGATCATTGCCTCCCTGCGCCACGTCAACGCCAATGCTTACGTCTATTTCCTGCAGCAGGAACTGAGGGATCGCGGGATGTACAATGGTCCTATCAACGGCCTGCTGACGCGCCAGACAATACGGGCTGTCGGCACCCTGTGCTCGACAAGCAAGACGCCCGGACAATGCTCGTACGGCCCCCTGCATTCACGCAGTGCCAATGCCGTTCTCAAGCTCCTGGACGGGATCTAGAAAAGCACTAGACCGCTTCCGATCACGCCGCCCGCGTCCTGACACATCCCGCAGCTCTCGCCGCAACTAGGATGTGGCCAAGTGAAACTGTCCTTGACCTAGACGAACTTGCCTTGGGAATCCTGTCGCCACTCTCCCAGGGCGGATTCCAGGTCCGTCTGGAATTCGAACCCGTTGCTCATGAGCCATTCGGGGACTATATGAGTACTCTCATATAGCTTGGCCAGTCGATCGCGATCGACTGGATTACGGAAGCCGATCTTGTTCAGAACCTCGAAGGGTATCGCAGCCAAATTTGCCAGCCATATGGGCAAGGTCATCCCGGGTCGCTTGAAGCTCCCTACGCTGCAGAACTTTTCCACGATGTCCCCGATACTGTCTGCATTCGGATAGGCGAAGTTATATACAACGTAGTTCTGCGGGTGGTTTCCAGCAAAGGTGAACGAACGGACGAGATCGCCGACATAGCCCGCGCTTTTGATCGTGTCTTTCCGGCCGATATAGACGAACCGGCCTTTTCTCAGCGCTCCGGCCAGTCGTGTGTAATTTCCCCTGTCGTAAAGCCCGAATATTACCGCGGGCCGGCAGATGACGAGCTTTCTATCTTGATTTCGGTGAAGCCAGCCCTCGTGCAAAAGCTCGGCAACTCGCTTTGAATTTCCATAAGGATTCACAGGAGCAAGAGGGCTTTCCTCCGTCTTTGGCTCCTCGCCCGGTCCATAGATCGACATCGTGCTCGTGAAAATGATGGTCCTCGCACCCGTGGCCTCGGCAAAATCGATGATGCGCTGCGTGCTGACGACGTTCACATCGTAATACTCCCTCTCAGGATGACCCGGGAAGTCTCTTATCGCCACCAGGTTGTAGAGAGTTGAGCCTTCCTCGCCCAGCAACACCGGGACGGGCTGGCGCAGATCATGCTGAACGTACTCCACGCCGTCGATGCGAGCTTGCGGTGCACAAATGTCTACCGAGATGATCTTGTCGTGCGCTCGGCTTGCGGCAAGATGCTTCAGTAGATGGAAGCCGATGAACCCGCTCCCACCAAATACAATCCCGCGGGTTCCCATCTCACTCTCCAGTTCTTCTTTTGGCAGGTTCGTCCATTTCTTCCATACAGAAGACTTGGATGAAAAAGCAAAGGCATTATGCGTGGAATGGTGCAGTTTGGCTGAAGACGTGAGGCTCCCGGGCGCACTTAGAGCGGGGACACAGTGTACTTGATACGTTGCCGTTTCGGAGCGTTAGGCAGCTGCGCTGCTTCCGTCCATGCGGACCACCTCGCAGGCCCCGATAGTCCAAGTCCCTCCGTATGTGCGGGACGATCAGTTCGGACGGGGGAATCGGTCACTCAGATGAAGTGGTCCCCAAAGGCGATATGGGCGGATTGCGCTACCTGTAATCGGCAGGACCGGCGCGTGCGGCTCCTAGTGCTTGCAATGGTCCACGACCACCCCTATCTGCCGGGTGTCATCCATTTCAGACCATCATATTTCCCAGGCCCCGGCTGGGCGAAATTGCGCGTTCGGCAGGCCGAACTCTCCCCAAAGAACAATAAGAAGGAGACGTAGCATGGAAGCCGCCAAGACCCTTCACGAGATGACGGCACGTGAGCGCCTCGACCTGATCGAGACAGTCGCAGATGCGCTCGAATACAAGGCAGAGGAAGCTCTCGATGCCGGCCGGCAGAAAATCGCCGCGAACAACTTCAACCTGGCAGCCGCAATTCGTGGCCTGGCGACCCTGGACGCGAGTGACGATCTGGCCTCTGCCGAACTCCTCCTGCAGATCGGCATCAACTATTGTGTCGCCCCGGAGCCTGACCTTCAGAGGCACACCTACCACTAAGCCAAGTGGAGTACCCGCCGAGAAAATGGTAGCGAGATCGCGGTCTGGGTAGACCGCCGCGCGATTTTCCGAGGCGGAAGGGCGACAGCACCCGCAAGGCGTCGCGGAGCGGCCAGCCCACTGGTCACGACAGTGGGCGCGCCATGCGAGGTACGTGGACTTGATCCGTAATGCCTCCCTTTGATCGGGAGTGCGTCAGCGACGTCACCACAGGCATACCAGCTACACCGATCTGCTGCAGCGCAGTCCCGCAGTCACTGCGGCATAGGGATGTCCAGGTCCAGGAACGGCGCGTACTGCTGAGCGCCAAAGATGTCACCGTCGCCCGCGCTGCCACTCGGCGACAGACGCAGGATCGTGAACTTGATGGCATAGGCGGGATCATATTCGACGAAGTCGGTCAGGCGACTTTGATCAATGCCGAGGATCTGGCGCACGGTCTGCGGGGTCAGCGCCTTCGACTGCTTCACCATCTCGTAGGTCTCCCGCTCGCGGAAGATGATGTCGAAGGTGATCTTGTCGGTCCCGGCATTCTTGCTGCGGATGGTTTTGGCGAGATCCGAGAGCTTCTTCGTGGTCATTGAGCGGCCTCCAGCTTTGCGCTGTCGATAATGTCGGTATGGGTCGGAAAGAGTTCGAGCGGATCGCTGACCGCCATGGTGTGGTTGAGCGTCCAGCGGTAGGCGGGGCTTGCAGGCATGACCTCGTCGAGAACAAAGGAAACGCCACCGGCGGTGCCCTTGACGTCCGGCAGCCGAGCGTAGAAGAGCTGGCGCGTCCCGGTGATGGCAACTTCCTCGGCCATTTCCTTGGTCGGCGCCACGCCCTGCACCACGATCATCAATTCATGCGCCGGCTTGTCCTTGAGCGGCTCCATTTCCCCCATGATGCCGTTGCGTCCGAAGACATTGTAGTGCAGTTCCCAGCCATCCGGCCCAAACCGCTCGCGCACCTGCGTACGGGCCCACTCGATCACCTCGTCCACATGGGCGATCGTGTAGGGATCGCGGATACCCGCCATGCCTACATATCGTTCACCGATCTTGCCGGATCCTTCGAGCTTCACGCGGAAGTCGGTCGCAGGCACGAATTCCATGCCGGTGACACGCGTCGTCTTTTCCGAAACCTGCTCGTAGGCGCAATTGGTCATGTCGAGCATGCCACCCGCCACATATTCGAAGAAGGGGTTCGATCGTTCATACATGGCGTGCCCGGCGACCGAGGCCACCGTACAGCGCTGCTCCGGCGCCATGGCGGTCACCTCCACCCAATCGTCGGTTATCTCGCCAAGGACCGTCTCCTTGGCACCATAGGGCTCGGCGCAGAAGGATGCACACTCCAGCACCTTCCCGAGATAGTAGGACTGTGCTTCCGGAAAGCCCCGCGCCAGTGCCGCAGACGCAAAAACGGCACTGTCGGAGGAACGGCCGCCAATGATCACATCGCATCCCTGATCCAGAAGAGCGCGGAAGGGATGGACACCTGCCATCGCAACGATGCGGTCGGTGGCGTCCAGCTCTTCCTCGGTCAGGTTGAGGCGCGCATCCAGACCCTGGATGGGTGAGCCGCCCCGGATCTTGGAGCGGACGAACTCCTTGTCCACTTCCGAATAGAACCAACCGATCTTGAAGGCCGGCAGCCTGTGGCGGGCGGCGATCTCGCGGATCATTTCGACATACATGTCGACCCGGCTGTTCGTGCCGGTATCCCCGGCGGACCCGATGATCATCGGTACTCCCAGCCGGCGCGAAGCGAGCAGCATTTCCTCAAGATCGTGCTCCTGCCATGCCTTCGGACTGGCGCAGGTGTCATGGCCAAGCGGCCCCGGGCCGATATCGTCACTCCCGCTGTCGGCCGCAATGAAGTCCGGCTGGCGCTCTACCCCCAGATGAAAACTGGCCGGTTTCAGGGGCGCGAAGCCGAGGTGCCCGTTGGGGCAGATTATCGTCATGGACCGCATATGCTATTCTCCGTGCACTGGCTGATCATTCGCACTGGAGAATGCATGCCTCGTGCCAGATGAAATGGCCGCCCTAACGACTTGATCTTACATGAATTTTTTGGAAGGCTCTGGAGCTCCTGCTGCCATTGCGCGAAGTGCACGCAGCCGCTCGCGTGCTGCGCGCCTGCCTCACTCCGACAGCAATCCGAGCTTGATCATCTGATGGCGCATCGCGTGACGGCTGATCTTCAGCGAGGTCGCCGCGCGCTGGAGGTTGTCATCGGCAGCCTTCAGAGCCTGCTCGATAAGCCGCTTCTGGAAGTGGGCCGTCGCCTCATGGAAGCCCAATGTGAGATCCACCTCCGCATCCTCGCGCGGACCTGATGAAGGGCCCTGCCCCTGCCCCCTTGCCTTGACGCTACGCAGGATCCGGTCTGGAAGGTGGTGGGTGTGGATGACATCCTCGTCTTCGAGGATGAAGATGCGTTCGATCAGGTTCTCCAATTCCCGGACATTGCCCGGCCATGGATACTTCAGGAAGATCTCCTGCACGTCCGGGCTCAACCCGACGATCTGGCGATTGTACAACCGGTTGAATTTGTCGATGAAATGCCGCGAGAGGATGAGCACGTCGCTTGCCCGCTCACGCAGGGCAGGAAGATTGATGGCAACGACCTGGAGCCGGTAATAGAGGTCCTCGCGAAAGCGGCCCGATGTCACCTCGCCGAGCAGAATCTTGTTCGTCGCCGCGACCAACCGGACATCCACTGAGGTGGTTGTCACGGCACCCACCCGCCTGAAGCTCTGGGTGTCCAGAAAGCTCAGGAGCTTCGCCTGCAGGACAAGATCCATCTCGCGAATCTCGTCCAGGAAAACAGTCCCCTTGTGAGCGGCCTCAACGAGACCTGTCTTCTTGACCTGGGCACCGGTGAAGGCCCCGCGCTCATGACCGAACAGTTCCGATTCCAGCAGGCTGTCGGGAATGGCCGCACAATTGATATCTACGAACTCTCCCGTGGCGCGTGCCGATTGCTGGTGCAGCATTCTTGCGACGAGCCCCTTGCCGGTGCCGGTTTCACCATAGATCAGGACGGTTCTGGCAGGGCTCCTGGCGACGCGGGCGATAAGCAGCCGCAAGGCATCGATGCTCGGATGTTCACCGATGAGATCGCGCTGATAATCTGCCATGGTCCGCCCTGTCTGAGACATGGCGACTATACCGCGATTTCAAATGACTGCCATTGCCTCAGGCAGGGGTTGCCCTCGTGGAAATAGAGGCGGCCTTCCGTGCAGCAGAAGATTGCGGAAGAGATCGTCTGGGAGCCGCCGTCCCCGGAATGCTGGCAAAGCGGCCCGCAATCGAGACCATCCTCCGCATGCGTTGCCATCAAGGCGGCGGCAGCGGCGACATCCCAGTCCCGGGCAGGAATTTCGCGCGACAGGAATTCGAGCCGGGCGATCGAGTTGGCGTCGATCCGGTCCCCTTCTTCCATCAGGTTGAATTCGCGCATGGTTGGTGTCGTGAAATGATTGGTCCGCCAGGAGAGGGTTCCCTTCTCGACCCCGACCCGGTCCGTCCCCAGTTCGATTGCCGCCGTATTCCCGGCACGATCTCCCAAGACAATATTGCCGCCGCCTGCATGCGTCCGGTCGGCGATGAACGAGATAGCCTCCTCGACGGTCGCGCAAGTTGCAAGGATGCGTGTCATGAGGAAGTAGCGCAGCCAGCCGATCCCATGGCGGCGGGAGCCGACATGGTTGTCGACGAGCGCAAGCCCGGCATCATTCATCCCGCTGGAATAGGCGCCCGGACTGCCGGCACTGCCGACGCAGATCATTCGCCCGCTCGCGATGTCTGGACCCTCGTGAAGAAAGACCCGCTGTATCCCGAGATGGGTCCCAGAGAAATCCCTGTTCTTGACGACAAGCGGCCCGTCGGCTCCCGCGCCGACCGCAAAGGTGCTGCATCCATCGACGTCGGGTGCGGGATCTGCGGCCGGCACAAGATCCCGAAGGATCGTGATGTGCTGGTGTAGGAAGAGATCACTCTCCGAAAGGCCGAAGCCGTCCGCGATTCCCCGCAGTTCCGCCATGGAATGTGGATCATGTTCGGTCAGGAAGGCGCGTTGCGCCTCGATGTAACGCAGGTTCTCCGCATTTATCAGCCCGGACATGCGGGCCTGCTCGACCCGCGCGTAGATGGCGGCACCTACTTGCTCTGTGGCAATCCCGGCTTTGGCGGCTTGCGAAACACCACGTTCGTAGGGCGAACCGGAAAGCAAAACGGGACGGCCTTGAACGGGATCGAAGTTCTTCACCTGTGTTACCCCAGTATGGAGACGTTGTCTTGAAGGAGATGACATGCGGCACTGTGTCCACCGCCGAGATCCTGCCGGATCGGCACCTCCCGTCGGCACCGGTCCACCGCCAGCGGACAACGGGTGTGGAACTTGCAGCCCCGCGGCGGGGATTGCGGCGAAGGCAGGTCCCCCGTCAGCCGCACCCGGTTTCGTTTCCCAGGATGATCGACATCCGGAACGGCCGACATCAGGCTCTGGGTGTAGGGATGGCGGGGCTTCGACAGAACGCGTTCAACCGGTCCCATCTCGACGATCTCGCCGAGATACATCACGGCGACACGGTCGCTCAGATAGCCGATGACCGATATGTCGTGGGACACGAAGAGGTAGGTGAGGCCCATCTCCTCCTTGAGGTCCGTCAAGAGCTTGATGATCTGCGCCTGGATCGAGACGTCCAGCGCCGAGACAGGCTCGTCGCAGACGATGAACTTGGGGTGGCTGATCAGGGCACGGGCGATGCCGATCCGCTGTCGCTGACCGCCCGAGAACTGGTGTGGGTAGCGGTCGAGATGACCAGTCTTCAAGCCTACCTTCTCCATGATGGCCGCCACCCGGTCGCGCAGGTCGCCCCGACCGGAGGCCAGCCCATGAAGCTTGAGCGGCAGGCCGATGATGTCTCCCACGGTCCGGCGCGGGTTGAGGGAGGCATAGGGGTCCTGGAAGATGATCTGCATATGTCGCCTCATCGCCTTCAGGGCGTCGGGCTTCAGACTGGTGATGTCCTCATCATCGAAGATCACCTTCCCTGACGTCGGCTCGTGAAGCCGCAGCAGGGTCCGCCCGAGCGTCGACTTACCGCAACCGCTCTCGCCGATCAGGCCGAGCGTTTCTCCTCGTCGAACATCGAAGGAGACGCCGTTCAGGGCACGGATGTTGATGGCCGGTTTGCCTGTCAGCAAGGCAAGAGGCCCACGCTGTCCGCCGTAGTGCTTCGTCAGATTGTCCACCCTCAAGAGTGGCTGCGTATCTGTCTCGTTCATGCCTCGACCTCCGGCAGGCGGATACAGCGAGCCCGGCGAGCGGCGCCGACCTCGCGCATCTCGATGACGTCCAGGCAGGCATCGAGCCGCTCGCTGCATCGGGAGTAGAAGCGACATTGCGGTGGCAGTCCAATCAGGTCCGGAACCTGGCCTTCGATCGGGGTGATTGGATGGCCACGCATGGACAGTCGCGGGATCGAGCCGAGGAGCCCCTTGGTATACGGATGCCTGGGATCGCCTATGACTGCCTCCGTCGGACCCTGCTCGACCACCTGCCCGGCATACATGACCATGACCCGATCACAATATTCCGAGACCACGCCGAGATCGTGCGTGATGAGGACGACGCTCATGCCGAGCTTGACGCGCATGTCGGCGATCAGCTCGAGGACCTGCGCCTGGATCGTCACGTCGAGCGCCGTCGTCGGTTCGTCGGCGATCAGCAGCTTTGGCCGGCAGGCAAGCGCGATGGCGATCATGATGCGTTGGCGCATGCCGCCGGAGAACTCGTGCGGATAGTTCCTCAGCCGGTCGGCCGCCGAAGCTATGCCGACCAGTTCGAGCATTTCCACGGCCTTTGCGATTGCCGCCTTGCGCCGAGCGTTCCGTTCCGGCGGAAGCGTCTCATCGTGCGCGTAGAGGACTTCGAGTATCTGCTCACCGACCGTGAGAGCCGGGTTGAGAGCCGTCAATGCATCCTGCATCGTCATGGCGATATGGCGGCCACGGACCTTGCGCATCTCCTGCGGAGAGAGTGCCCGCAGGTCGACGCCGTTAAACCGGATGGAACCCGCTTCGATATGTCCAGGCGACCGGACGATTCCCATGACCGACGAGAAGGTCACGCTCTTGCCGGACCCGCTTTCACCAACCACGCCGAGGCACTCGCCCGGTCGGACGGCAATGTCGACCCCATCGACGGCGAAAGCCCGGCCGGCGCGCGTATCGAAGACAGTCCGAAGACCTTCGACTTCGAGAAGTGGAGACGGATGGGCTGTCATTCGTGGAACCTCGGATCGAAGGCATCGCGCAGGCCCTGGCTCGCGACGTTGATCACAAGCACCAGGAGAAGGATTGCCAGGCCGGGGAAGGTCGATACCCACCAGGCCTCCAGGATGAAGGCACGGCCGTCGGCGACCATCGAGCCCCAGGATGCCGTTGGCGGCTGGACACCAAGACCAAGGAAGCTGAGGCTGGCTTCCAGGATGATCACGTCCGCCATGCGGATGGTTGCCACCACAAGGACGGCGGAAAGCACGTTCGGCATGATCTCACGGATCATGATGTGGAAACGGGAGGCACCAAGCGCGCGAGCGGCTTCCACATATTCCAGTTCCCGGACCGCCAGCGTTTCGCCGCGGACGACGCGGCAGGGAATGACCCATTCCTTGTAGACCAGCGCCAGCACGATGTTGAACAGGCCGGGCCCCATCATCGCCATCAGGCCGATCGCGAAGATGAGGTAGGGAAAGCCGAGCAGAATATCGACCAGCCGTGAAATGACGACGTCGACCCATCCGCGCAGATACCCGGCAGCCAGACCGGCCATGATCCCGATCATCGTTGCCGCGATCACGACGACGGTGCCGATGAAGATCGAAATCCGGGCGCCGTAGATGATGCGCGAAAGGATGTCGCGCCCCAGCGCGTCGCAGCCAAGCAGGTAGCCCCACTCGCCCCCTTCCATCCAGGCGGGCGGCTGGAGCCGCCGGAAGAGGTCCGTTTCGTAAGGATCCTGCGGCGCGATCCATGGCGCGAATACGGCCATGATGACGAACACAAGCAGCACCAGCGCGCTCCCGAGCGCCAGACGGTTCTCCTTGAAAGAAGAGAGATTTCGCCGGAACGGAGAGACTGCGGCGGCGGGGACCGGATCGGAGACCGCACTCATAGCTTCACCCGCGGATTGAGGACGGTGTAGAGAATGTCGGCGACGAAGTTCATCAGAACATAGGTCACGGCGTAAAGCAGGACCGCCGCCTGGACGAGCGGATAGTTGCGCACAAAGATGCTCTCCACAACCAACCGGCCAAGCCCAGGCCAGCCGAAGACGGTTTCAACGATCATATTGCCCCCGAGCAGCGAGCCCGTTTCGATGGCCGCGACCGAAACGGTCGGGATGAGCGCGTTCTTCAGCGCGTGGCGGTAGAGGATCCTGTGCCGGCTGATGCCTTTGGCTTCGGCGAACGCCACATAATCCTGTCGCATGACCTCCAGCATGGCTGTTCGGGTAACGCGCGTCAGGATCGCAGTCATCGGCAGGCCGAGCGTGATCGCCGGCAGAACGATATGCCTCAGGGCATCCCAGAAGGCGTAGAAGCGCCCATGCACGAGCGTGTCGATCAGCAGGAAACCCGTCACCATCGGGACCTCGCTGTCGAAGCCGATCCGACCGGAGACCGGCAGGAGGCGAAGATGCACCGCGAAGAGCATGAGAAGCAGGATGCCGAACCAGAAACCCGGCAAGGAGACCCCGAAGAGGGAGCCGACCGTCGCTATGCGGTCGATGATGGTGTTCTTGTGGATGGCCGCCGCCACACCGAGGGGAATGGCGGTGGCAAGGGCGATGACCATCGCCACAAGACTGAGTTCGATGGTCGCGGGCAGCCGCTCCACGATTACGTCGAGCACCGGGCGCCTGTGAAAGAAGCTGGTCCCGAACTCGCCCTGCAAGGCGTTACCGACAAAGCTCAGGAACCGCTCCGGTAGTGGACGGTCCAGCCCCAGATCACTGCGAAGCAGGGCTTCCTGCTCCGCCGTCATGTTCTGGTCGCCGATCATGATCTCAACGGGGTCGCCCGGTGTGAGCGCCAGCATCAGGAAGACGATGAGGCTCACACCAAGCAGGACCGGGATCAGTTGCAGCAGACGTTCGACGAGCGTACCCAACCGCATCGACCGCGTTCCGCTATTCGACGCAGGCGTCGTGGAGATTGATGCGGCTGTCGGCACTCGGCTTCCAGCCTTTCACCCGCTTCGAAACCCCGTAGATATCCTTGGGCACCCAAAGATAGACATAGGGCTGGTCGGCGTTGATGATCGTCTCCGCCTCCTTGTAGAGAGCCGCCCGCTTGTCGGCGTCGAGTTCGACAGAAGCCTTGTCCAGCAGTTCGTCGAGCTTCGGGTTCGCGTAATAGGCGGTGTTGCCGCGGTCGCCGCTACGATGCGTCGGGACGAAGATGTCGTAAGGGTCGAGCGAACCGTTACCCCAGGAGGTGAAGTACATGTGCCCTTGCGGAGCCTCGCTCTTCGGGTCCCATTTTGCCTTCAGCAAGGCACCTTCGCTCACCTCGACCTTGGCGCGTATCCCGCTCTTGGCGAGAACGGAGGCGATTGCTTCCACCGTATCCTTGTGGGCACCTTCCGTGTCGATCACGACATCGATGCCATCCGGATAGCCGGCTTCGGCGAGCAGCGCCTTGGCCTTGTCCGGATCATAGCCGGCCGCGGGAAGCTCCGAAGCGCCGAATGCAGCGGGGCTG
Source organism: Pseudorhizobium banfieldiae (assembly GCF_000967425.1). NCBI lineage: Bacteria > Pseudomonadati > Pseudomonadota > Alphaproteobacteria > Hyphomicrobiales > Rhizobiaceae > Pseudorhizobium > Pseudorhizobium banfieldiae. The sequence goes on along the minus strand of NZ_FO082820.1, from coordinate 1,030,374 downwards.
AGGATGCCTTCGATCGAGACGGCATTCCCTCCGAGGATGCGGTCGACGATCAGCGACTTGTCGAGTGCATGGGCCACAGCCTGGCGGACCTTGATGTCGTCGAAGATCTCGCCCTTGTTGTTAAGCGCGATGAAGAAGCTGCGCGTCCCGTTGACGGTCATGACTCCCGTGTTCGGATTTGACTCGACCTGCGAGATGGAAAAGGGCGGAAGCTCGTTGATGATGTCGACGTCGCCGGACAGGAGGGCGGCCACGCGCGAGGCGGTCTCCGGAATGATCTTGAAGATGACACGATCGACGCACGCCTTGCCCGCGGGCGCGATATCAGGCGAACCGCCGTAGTAGTCGTCAAAGCGCTCCATGATCACGGAATCGCCCTTGCGCCACTCGACCAGCTTGAAAGGGCCGGCACCGTTGACCTCGGTTGCCAGTCCCGCAGAGCCGACCTTCTCCACGAAGGACTTCGACACCACCTCCTGCACCGGCAACATAGCCGGAAGGATAGGCCAAGGCTCGCTCAGCGTGACAATGACCTTGTTGCCATCAACGGCAACCGAGTCCACCGGCCCAAGCAAGCTCTTGCGCGGACTGGTCTGGCCGTCCCCCATCGCGCCTTCGACCGTCAGGCGGTCCAGCGTGAACTTGACGTCCTCCGCCGTCAGATCAGTTCCGTCGTGGAACTTGATCCCCTGGCGGATGACGAATTCGAAACTGGTAGGTGATGTCTGCGTCCAGGATTCAGCAATCTCCGGCACGATCTCCATGTCTCCATCGCGCGTGAGTATCCCGTCGTAGAGATTGCGGATGATGGTTTCCGTCTCGCGGTTGCGATGGTTGGCGGGATCGAGCGTAAGGGCGTCAGTGGTGAAGCCCACCCGGATCTCGGATGCCTGCAGCGGCGTCAAGGGCAGCATTGCGAGGGCTGCCGAAGCCAGAAAGATGCGTCTGAAGTTCCCCATTGGATTCTCCTTCTTGCGGTTAGCGCTGCGGCCTTCTTTGCGTGCCGGCAGTCTCTCCAATTCCTGCAATCGCCATGCCAGCCAGGGTGGCCAACAGGATGCATCCGGAAATTTTCAATCGGTCCAGCGGGTTACTCCCAGAGGTTAGAATTCCTTCTAACGTCAGCAAGGCCTGCGCGTGTGATATGCGCCGCTTGATGCGTGAGTATCGCGCGCCTGATCTACACCACCCTCAAACTGAGAGGCGTGTGCGTTCAAGACGACAGACAATCTCTCCTGAAGTCCGCGCCGACCCGTCGGTTCAGCGGCTCGCCGTCTGCCTGGCCTCGACCGCAGTATCATTCTCGATCTGGCTGCTGGGATAGAGCACGACCTCCTCTCCTTCATCGAGGCCCTCGAGAACCTGGACTGCTAGCGCATTGCGCTGGCCGATGATCACCTTGCGGAGGATGGCACGACCCTCTTCGACGACAAAGACCGACCAGTCGTCGCCGGTGCGGAAGAAGGCGCCGAGCGGTAGCTGGGGAACGCTCTCCTCGAACATGATGACGTCGACATCCACACGGAAGCCATGGCCGAGGCTGCTCCACAGCGCAGGTGGCGAGACGATGTCCAGAACCACCTTCACACGCTGTTCCTCGATTCCGAGCGCCGACACCTTGGTTTCACCGAAAGGCTCTATCCGCTTCACCCGCGCCTCGAGTTCGTCTCCGCCCCAGTTTCGCACGACCGCCCGCTGACCCGCCTCGACCGTGACGGCATCCTCCGAAAGAAGATCCACAACCACCTCGATGTCCTTTGGATCACCTATGTCGAGCAGTGGTGCTCCCGCCTCAACGACCCCTTCGCTTCGCCTCAGCACTTGCAGCACAAGGCCGTTCACCGGCGCCATCACGCTGACGCATTCGCAGGCATCGCTACGGCTGTCGATCTCCTGACGGGTGAGAAGTTGCGAACGCGCCCGCGCGAGCTCGAATTCACGGACCTCCAAAGAGGCCTTCGCGGTAGCAAGACTTGTCTCTGCCACCCGAAAGGCGCGCTCTGCCTCGTCGAGCGTCCGTTGCGAAATCGCCTGATGCTCGCTCTGTATCCGGGCGCGTGCAAGTTCCGTCGTCGCATATTCGAGATTGACCTGCGCCCCCTCAACTTCGGCAACCGCAAGCTCGCGGGCTGCGACAGCTGCGTCGACGGCGGCGCGTTGGGCGGCCTCCGTTCGAACATCGAGAAACTCGGGAGGGGCCGGCTCGATCCTCGCCAGCTCCGTCTCGTTCGCCGCCACCGTGTCGCCTGGCTCCACAGTCAGCCGCTGGAGGTGTCCCCGCAGCGGCGCGTGAAGAGTATAGACATGGCGTACCCTGGTTTCGCCTTCCTCGCGGATCGCAACCCGGAGCGGCGCCGTGGTTACATGCGCAATATCCACCTGCACGGGCTGCGGACGAAGGGAATAGGCCACGCCGCCGGCCAGTACTGCAAGCAGGCCTCCCCAGATAATGATCCGTCTGCCGATTACGCGCACTGTACTACTCCCTCGTTTTCAGGACGCCAATCAGGTCCAGGCGGTCAAGGCGCCGCCGCACGAACGCTGCACAGGCGACCACGGTGGCGACGGCAATCAGCGAGGCCTCGCCATAGGTTTGAGGCTCGATCACCAGCGGTACCCGGTATAGCTCTGTCTGGAAGGCGGCTGACATGTACCAGGACAGAAGGAAGCCGATGCCGCAGCCAAGCGGGATTGCGGCAATTGCAAGCACGCCGATCTCGCCGAGCAGGATGTAGGAAATCTCCCACCTACTGAACCCGAGAACGGCAAGTGTCGCCAGTTCGCGCGCGCGTTCCGAGAGCGCGATCCGAATAGCATTGTAACTCACGCCAAAGGAGAGGATCACCGAAAAGGCGACGAAGAATCCGATGAAGATGAGGATGGTTTCGCCCATGGTCTCGAAGAATTTGTCCAGTGCGGCCTGCCGGAAGAGGATAGCGGTTATGCCCGGTAGTTCCTTGAGCTTCATCAAGAGCGTCTCGCGTACGGACGAGTCCAACTTCACGTGCAAACCGGAGACGACTTGACCGTCGTTCATCAGCCGGTTGAGTGCATTGATCTCCATGTAGACCGGCGTGCCGATATAGGTCTCAAAAGTTTCGACCACAGGGAGATCGAAGCTCGGTCGGGTTCCCTCCAGAACACGCACCTGGACCGTATCGCCCACGCCGACATGAAGAAGTTCGGCAAGCATCGTCGACATCACGAGCCCCTCGCGCCTAGGAGGCACGACCACGCCGGCATTGTCGTATATCGGGCTGAGGCCGGCGTCGGCAGGGAGCCCGATGAGCCCCTGCCGCTCGGTCCGGTGGCTGCTCGAGATTTCTGCCGCGACGTTGCGAAACGGCTCCGTGGCGAGTACCGCGGGAAGATGCCCGAAGTCGATTTCCGCACGGCGCGGCTCGATCTCGCTGAATATGATGGTGGCGTCCTGATGCTGCGATCTCTCGAAGACCGTCCGGGCCAGGACGTTGATGGCGTCCATCCACTGCAGCGCCAAGATCAGGACGGCGACCGACATGGCAAGACCGAGTGTCGTAAGAGACGCGCGCAACGGCCAGCGCATGATACGCCTGAGAATGATCCGCGTGGGCTCGTCCAGCATGCCGAGCTGCGCCCATGTCCGGCCGTAACTCGGCGGATTGGGCGGCACCATGGCCGCGGCCGGTGGCAGACGCACGGCACGCGCGACCATGCCAAGCGAGCCAGCCAGCGCGGCAGCCAAGCTGACGGCGCCGGCAATCAGGAAACCCTGCGGGCTTGGCCGGTAGAGCAGGAAAGGAAAGCGATAGAAGTTGGCGTAGAGGCGCGTATTCCAGTGCCCGAGCCAGGCGCCGAGTGCCCAGCCGACGAGGACGCCGATGGAGGAAATGGTCAGCACCATCTTCGCGTAATGCCAGCCGATCGCCCAGTTGTCGTAGCCGAAGGCCTTGAGCAGGCCGATCTCCCGCCTTTCCGTCTGGATCAGCCGCGCCATCACCATGTTGGTCAGAAATGCCGCCACTGCGAGGAAGATCGTAGGCATGATGCGCGACATGTTGATCTGCTGGCGGATCTCGCTCTGCAGGAACCAATTGGAGATCTGGTCCTCGCGTCCATAGGCCCCGTGGCCGCCATAGGGCTCGAGGAGGACGTCGAGGCGCGCGATCACGCCGTTCGGGTCCGCACCGCGCAGCAGTGTGAGCGTCACGCTGTTGAAGGCCTGGTCCATGTCGAAGGCCGCAGCAAGACTGTCGCGATCCATCCACAGAACGCCGAAGCGCCGATCGTCCGGCATCATGCCACCTGGCGCGATCGCATAAACGAACTCCGGGCTGAGCGCGGTACCGACCACCCGCAGCGTGCGCTTCTGCGAACCCAGCACCGCCTCGAACGTGTCGCCGGCGGCGAGGTCATGCGCCTCCGCAAAAGGCTCGTTCACAACGACAGCGTCCGGCTCTCCCTGTTCCGGCAGGCCTCCGGAGCGGATGACGAGAACATTGTGCAACTGCGGGCCGCGGGTTGGCAGCGAGATGACCTGGCCGATCGCCGGCTCGTTGAAGTCAGGCATGTCAAGAATGGCGCCGCGGACGATCCGGCTTTCGGCGACGGCAACTCCCGGAATGCCGGAAACTTCCCGCAGCAGCCGTTCCGGCGCGCGCTTGGCCTGGGCGAAGATCTCGGCAAAACGCGACCTTTGGTAATAGGCGTCCGTCGTCTCTTGCAGCGCCTGAATCGTGGTGAGCGCCATGACGAGCAGGGCAGCGCCGGAGGCCACCACCAATGCAATAGCCAGGACCTGCATCTTCAGACGCCACAGGTCTCGGAGGAGTTTGTGGTCGAGGCTCCGCATGGTCACCACGTAAGTTCGGCAGTGGTGCGTCGCGTCTCGTTGACGCGGGTTTCGACGATCCGGCCATCAGCAAAATAAACGACGCGGTCGGCGACATCGGCAATGCCGGCATTGTGCGTGATGAGGGCAGTCGTGGTGCCAAGTTCCTTGTTGATCCTCAAGATGGCGTCGAGCACCAGGATGCCGGTCTTGCTGTCCAGGGCACCAGTCGGCTCGTCGCACAAGAGCAGGTCCGGCCTCTTGGCGATCGCGCGGGCAATGGCGACCCGCTGCTGCTCGCCGCCGGAAAGCTGCGCGGGAAAGTGATCCTGACGCTCACTAAGTCCGACCAGTGCCAGCGCTTCCTCGGGCTTCATGGGATGACGTGCGATCTCGGTGACGAGCGCGACGTTTTCCCGTGCCGTCAGACTGGGGATCAGGTTGTAGAACTGGAAGACGAAGCCGACGTGGTCGCGGCGATAGGACGTCAGCGCCCGATCGCTCGCCTTCGTCAGATCGTGTTCCCGAAACCGGACATCACCGGTCGTCGGCTGGTCCAAACCTCCCAGGATATTGAGCAGGGTCGATTTGCCGCTCCCGGACGGCCCGAGAAGGACAACGAGCTCGCCCTGGTAGAGATCTAGGTCCACATGGTTGAGTGCGGTCACCTCGACCGCACCCATCTTGTACACCTTGGTCAGATCGCGAGCCTTGAGGGCCACGGGTTTAACATCGGCCATTGCCGCTGCCTTTCACACCCCGGTAGCAGTTCACCGGGGCAGTCCAGTTCAATCACAGCGGTAAACTACCCCAATGCGCAGCCGAGGAATTGCGCTATGTCAAAGGTGGCTGCAGCGCTTTCTTGGCGAGGAGTGGTCAACCGCGAACGCTTCCTCACCGAACTGACGCTCGATCCTCCGGATGCCACCAGCGATCAGGCGGGCGTGCCGCTCCTGGACGAGGACTACCTGATCCTTTCGACCATCCATTCCGGCAAGGGGCAGGAATGGCGCTCCGTCTTCATGCTGAACTGCGTCGATGGCTGTATACCTTCCGATCTCGCCACCGGAACCACCGCAGAGATCGAGGAGGAGCGGCGCCTTCTCTATGTGGGCATGACAAGGGCACGCGACAGCCTCACGCTGATCACCCCACAGCGTCTCTTCACCGGCGGCCAGAACAGCCAGGGCGACCGCCACGTGTATGCGTCCCGGACCCGATTCATCCCCGCGACACTCCTGCAGTTCTTCGAGACGGCAACCTGGCCGCAGGTGAGTACTGCCGCGGGAGAGCGAAGCGCAAGACAAGTGCGGTGCCCGGATGCGCTCGATGTGGAAGTGATGGCCGGCGCCGAACGCCCTGCATTGACCCCACGCAACACGGCAGGGGTCGGAAATTCATCTCAGCGCCGCCGGTCTAATGTGGTGGAGTTGACGATCTCGACGCCTCAGATGTCGCGCCTGCTTCCAATCCTGGAACTCTCCCCTACCCGCCTTGCTGATTGGCGTCGCATCTCTCCGGTAATCCGGACGCATGCCTCAACAGGGAAAGAACATCCGCAGGCGCGTCGTTCGCGCGCCACGCCACAAAATGGTCGGGCCGGACGAGCACGTAGCGGGCTTTGTATCTCTCTCTACCATCCAATGCGTTGTCCCGAAGGATTTTCAGTGGCATCCCGACCGTCGCTGCTGCTGACTGGAACGCCGCAACTGCCTCGGGATCCGGCTCAACGGCGAGCAGCGTGAAGTCCCTCCCCAGCGCCTCAAAGACATTTCGACCATCCGAAAGCGGTTGCGGCGCCAGGTGATGGCCCGGGCGCGCTTCGAATAGATGATTGCCTAGCGCGCTAGTCCGCCCGCCGGGTTCACCGCAGATGATCGGGGACCCTGCGTAGTTCGGCTCAAATGCATTCACCTCTCCCTTGGCGCCAGAGCTACGTGCAGCCCATTCGGCTTCGAAGGCGGCCCGGTCACGGTCGGGATCGTAAGTAGCCAGAAACGCCCGGTCGCTTTCGATGGATTTCTCAATGAAGTCGCGAGCCGTGGACGCGAAGACGGGGCGTCTCTCGCAGTCATAGCTTTCAAGGAGCCCTCCACCGCCCCAATGCTTCAATGTGGCGGAGAGCTTCCAACCGAGGTTCCGAGCATCTTCCAGGCCTGTATTGATACCATAGCCTCCATAGGGCGGATGGCTATGGGCGGCATCACCTGCCACGAAGATACGGCCGCTTCGGTAAGTATCGGCCATAGCAACACGCAGATCCCAGAAGCCTATATAGTCGAATTCAACATCAAAGGATGCGCCGACCGCGCGGTGCAAATAGGAGCGGAAATCGAAGTTGTCGCGGGTAGTCCCGATGGGAACGGGCGCATGGAAAAACCAGGTGCTTCCCAGGTCTACTCGACCGAAGAACTGCCAATATCCTTCAAGATCTGGATGGAGGACATTGTAGAAGCTCTTGCCCGGATAGCGCTCGAGCAGTCGATGGAGTTGCTCTGACCGGAAAACGAGAAGCACCATGAGGCGGTCGTGATCAGAGCGGGTCTGGCTTATACCCGCGGCTTCTCGTGTGACGGACTTGCTGCCGTCGCAGCCAACAGCATAGTCGCCTTGCACCGTGATGCGTTCACCGTTCGTGCCGTGCGCTGCCTCTACACGCACACCTTGGGCATCCTGCTCCACGCCCTCGACAGTCCATCCGTAAAGTATCCGGACGGTTTCCAGCTGACCGGCCCGGTTGCGTAGGACCTGTTCGGTCGCATACTGCGGAAGCCGCTCGTTGTCGGTGAAATAGTAGGGGCGCACGAGCTCTCGCTGAAGCCAGTCATAGTGGTACTCACCCAGCAGCGTTCCATAGGCTGTCAGCCCCCCGATCCCATAGTCCCTGGGTACGGTACGCGCGGCGCGCAGCTCGTGTTCAGCGCCCCATGCATGGAAATGCTCCATCGTGCGCTGTGTCAGGTTCTGCCCCTTCGGAACAAGCTGCGGTGCACTGTACTTCTCGATGAGCACGACATCGATGCCGCGCTGTCCCAATTCGATCGCGAGCCCGGTGCCGACCGGGCCGCCACCAATGATCACCACCTGGGTCCCTATGGTATGCATCATATGATCCACGTGTCGCGGTCAGACAGTCCCGGCCTCCAGATATACGTGCTTGGTCTCCAGAAAGTCATTTAGCCCTTCGACCCCGTGAAGCCGCCCGAGCCCCGAGTGGCGATAACCGCCGGTCTCGCCCTCGGCAAACAGCCGGCCATGGCAGTTCAACCAAATCGTACCGGCACGAATTGCGCGCGAGACGCGCGTGGCGCGCCCGATATTCTGCGTGAACACGCTCGCAGCCAGCCCATAGCGGGTCGCATTTGCCTTGGAGACCGCCTCCTGCTCATCCACAAACGTCTCCACTGACACGATGGGCCCGAACAATTCCTCCTGAACCAATGAGGATCGCACGTCATCTATGCAGAACAGCGTGGGAGTGATGAAAGCCCCGCTTGCAAGCGGCCCCTGCAGAGTCCCACCGCGCACGAGCAATTCCCCTTCGTCTCCAGCCTGTTCGATGATCCGGGCAAGCCGCTCCTGGTTCTGCTTGTCGATCAGGGAGCCCATCTGGCTGGCAGGGTCTTCTCCCGGTCCGGTTCTTACGGCCGTGAAGGCTGCCTTGGCTCGCGACTTGAACGCCTCGGCAATCGGTTCGGCGACGAGAAATCGCGTGGCTGCGACACAAATCTGTCCGGCCATCATCAATGACGCGGCCGTCAGTTCACGCACCGCCTTATCGATGTCAGCGTCCTCGAACAAAAGAGCAGGTGCCTTGCCACCCAGTTCAAGCGAGAGCCGCTTCAGCGTCGGAGCCGCGCCGGCCATTATGCGCTTGCCCGTCGCGCTGGAGCCGGTAAACGAGATGACGTCGACCTCCTCCGATGCAACCAATGCCTCGCCGACTTCACTGCCATTTTCGTTGACGGAGTTGACCACACCCTTCGGCAGGGACGGGCACCCATCGATGCAGCCCATCACCATGGCGTTGATCAAAGGGGTCTGGGGTGCCGGCTTGATGATGACGGTGCACCCCGCCGCCAGCGCAGGCCCCAGGGAGCGGACGAGTAGCGTAACCGGCGCATTCCACGGCACGATGATGGCCGCCACGCCTGCGGCTTCGCGATTCATCATGGAGAAATTGCCCGGAGCCGTCTCAAGCGTCCGTCCAAGGACAGTCCGCGCCAAGCCAGCATAATAGCGGGTCTCGGAGATCGCGCCGCCGACCTCGCCAAGCGCCTCCCGCTTCAGCTTGCCGTTCTCTGCAACGATGAGATCGGCCAGTTCCTCCCTCACTGCCTCAAGACGGTCTGCGAGTTCAAACAGCGCTGCCGCACGTTGCCGCGGTGAGGCTGACCAAGGCGTCTTGTCGAATGCCATGCGTGCCTGCGCCACAGCCTGAGCGGCAAGAGCTTCGCTTCCCGGATACCAGATCCCTAGCACTGATCCATCTGCGGGGTTGAGACTTTCAGCACGAATGGTCCCGGCAATCCACTCGCCGCCGATATAGTTCAAGGCTTCAGTTGGTCTCTGGGTCATGGCCGGCAATCACGTCTCAAGTCCAAGAAGCTGGATGGCATTGCCATGAAAGAGCTTGGCGCGCACCTCTTCCGACACGTCGAGGCTCTCAAGGATCCTGATCGTCTCGCGGATGTACATGGGTCCTCCTTCAGGATCGAAGGGCGCATCGGAGGCAAACAGCACGCGGTCTTCACCAAAGAACTCCATGGCATGCTCGATCGCCTTGCGAGAGCCGAACGACGCCGTGTCGGCGTAGAACTCCTTGAAGTAGTCGAGATGCGGCCGCTTCAGCGCCTTGCGCACCTGGGCGAGATCCCGATCCGTGGTGCGTTTGCCCATCTGGTCCCAACCGGGACCCACGCGTCCTTCGAAGAACGGCACCATGCCCCCCGCATGATGCGTCACCACCTTCAGGCCGGGGAACTTGTCGAAGAAGCCTGAGAACACCATCCTTGCCATTGCCGCGGACGTCTCATAGGGCCAGCCAAAGGTCCACCAGATCTCGTATTCCGAGCGTTTCTCGTTCAGATAGTCGGGGAAGTTCTCACCGCGTGCCGGATGGAGGAAAACGGGCTTCCCGGACTTCGCCATATAGTCGAAGAACGGCTGGTACTGCGGCAGGTCCACAGGGTCGCCGGCAATGTTGGTGAAGATCTGCATCCCGACAGCGCCCAGATCCTCTATTGCACGACGACTTTCCTCGATGACTGCCTCGGGATTGTTCATCGGAGCGGTCCCGATGAAGCCGGGGAACCGATCCGGATAGGTCTCAACCAGTTCGGCCATGGCATCTGACCCGATGCGGGACAGTTCCAGCGCCTTTTCGGGCCCCGCAAGCTTCTCCAGCGGCGGCGATGCCAGCGAAAGCACCTGCTGATACTCCTCCCCGAACATGTCCATGACCTCGAAACGGCGGTCGAGATCCGTCATCATCGGTACCGCGCCCGACCGCATGGTGATGTCGGTCATCGTGCCGATGTGCTCAATCAAGGCGTCGAAGAACGGCTTCGGCCAGATGTGGTTGAAGGCATCGATCTTTCTCACGGAAGCTCCTCCTCTTCTGCCGCCACGTATCGGTACAATGGCCTGCTCGGAGCTACGAAGTCAACGCGAATCTCATAGAGTGAGATTATGAATGTCGCGGTCGCGGGTAATGCTACCGGTTATCTCGACCGCGGCTTGCCGAACATAACCGCTGATCTCGTCTATGAGCGTCCCGCTGACCAGACTGCCCTTGATCGTGATGCAGATGCTGCCAACCGGCGTCCGGCCAGCGTCGAACACGGGGGCAGCAATGCCCACCACGCCGGGCGTCACCTCGCCATAGGCCGTCGCATACCCGGCCTTGCGGACACTTTTCAGCGTTTGCAGGACGTCGTCTATGCTCTCGCCCAAGCCCACCGCCTTGAAGTCATCCAAGCTGTTTGTGATAAGCGGCAGCAACCGGCGCTTGGGGAGGAATGCCAGGATCGATCGGGAGATTGCGCCGCGTCCGAGTGGCATGGGGCGGCCCCGTGGATAGCTGCTGATTGGATTTGTCGTGGACGAAACGGAATCAACACAAAGGAGGCGGTTGCCATACCAGCGAACCAGCAACGCGGTGCATGAGAAGCGCTGCGCCAACTGCGTCAGATAGTCGTGGCCAGCCAAAATGAGCGGGTCCGACTTGCGCATCAGGTAGTCCATTTCGACCACCTTCGGCCCGAGAGTGAACCCTGCGTTTGGCCGAGATATCAGAAAGCCCGCATCCTTCAGCGTCTTCAAATAGCGATAGAGTGTTGGGCGGCTATATCCCAACTCCTCCATGAGCTCCTCGCCCGTCCATTCCAGTCTTTCCTCGGTGAACACCTCAAGGACAGCGAGGACACGTTCCAGGGTGTTTTTGGGCTCGGTCACTGCTCTACCGGCACAGCACGCGCCTGCCGCCAATTGAAGATCATAAGCGCCACTCCTGTGGCCACACCCGCAATGTCCGTAACGACAGCAAACGGGAAGGCATTGGCGGGGATCAACGCCATGATCCCGGACACCACGAAAAGCGATCGCATCACTGGCGAAAGCCGCATGGTAAAATAACCCGCGAGGCCCGCTGAGACCAACCACACCCCAAGCGTCGCCGTTGTAATGGCAAGTGCAATATCATCCGGTTCGCCAACCATGAGCAGTGTCGGTGAGTAAACGAACAGGAACGGGATGAGGAATGCGGCCCAACCGAATTTCATGGACGCGAAACCTGTTGCCATGGCCGAAGCCTTGGCAATGCCTGCGGCAGCGAAGGACGCAATGGCGATCGGGGGCGTGATCATCGACATCATCCCGAGATAAAGGATGAAAAGATGAGCTGCAATGGGATTGATCCCCACCTCGATCAGGGCTGGCGCAACCAGAGCCGCCAGCAAAACGTAGACGCCAAGCGTGGGCAGGCCCATTCCCAGCACAATGCAGATAACCGCCGACAGAAGCAAAAGAACGAGCTTGCTGCCGCCACCGAGTTGGACGAGGGCATAGGTGAGATTGAAGGAAAGCCCGGTCACGTTCAGGATACCGATCACGATGCCAGCTGCCGCAGAAATCAGGATGATATCGATCACGCCCTCACCCGTTGCCGGCACCGTTCGGAGGATCTGGCGCAGCCTGGGACGCTCAGAGCGATAGCCAAAGAGAAAGGATGTGCCGATCACGATGAGACAGGCTACCAAAGCGGCCCGCTCCGGCTGCCAGTTCAGGGCGAAGAGGCCGTAGATGAGAACTGCGAAGCCGAGCACGAAGTGCAAGCCACCGCGCACGGCTTTCCGGTCTGGAATGTCGGAGTCGGCGACACGGGAAATGCCCAGACGCGCTGCGTCGAGATCGGCCTGAATGAACAAGGCCGCGTAGTACAACAAGGACGGTACCAATGCCGCGACCACAACCTGCGCATAAGACATCTGCAGAAATTCAGCCATCAGGAAGGCAGCGGCGCCCATGACAGGCGGCATCATCTGACCGCCCGTCGATGCCACCGCCTCGATCGCTGCGGCCTTGTGGGCAGGATAGCCATCCCGCTTGATCATCGGGATGGTGACGATCCCGGTGGCGACGACATTGGCGACAGCGGACCCTGAAATGGATCCGAAAAGAGCGGAAGCCACAACCGATATCTTCATCGATCCGCCCCGATAGCGGCCCATCGCAAGCAAGGCGGCGTCCGTGAAGAAGCGCGACCCGCCTGTCGCTGCCAGAAGATTGCCGAACAGAATGAAGGCAACCACGACAGTTGCTGCGATGCTGAGCGGCAGCCCCAGTATTCCATTGGAATCGAGCGCCATATAGCCTGCCAGGCGCTCCCAATCCTGCGCACGTCCCTGAAGTCTGCCCGGCATGACATTTCCAAACAGACCGTAGAGAAGGAAGATGACGACGATAACGACAAGTGCCCAACCGGTGGCGCGTCGCACCGCTTCCAGAAGCAGAAGTATGACAATGATCCCCGGCAGCCAAGCCTGAACAGGACCCGCGAAGATCAGGTTCACCACCGAAGGATAGTTGAGACTTATGTAGCCCAGCGCGGTCAGGGAGAGCAGAGCCATGACCAGATCATACCACGGCACCACCGAACGCTCGCTGTCCCGGCGGGCGGGCAAGAGAAGGAAAGCAAGCGGCAAAGCCAGAGCAAGCACTGCGGCCATGAACTGCTGCGGATAAAAGGCAACACCCACCATTCGGGGGAGCGCCAAAGCCCAGGCTACCGCCAGTAGCGTGAGGAGGGCTCCCAGGACCGCAGCCATGGGCTGCCATACCTTTCTCGACAGTCCCCACCCGAGATCAGATTTTCTAGCATTCGCCATTTCTAGACACTCACTGAGAAGCTTGCAGGGTGGGTTCGTTGGCCCGAAACGCGGATGCATTGGTTGGACGAAGCGCAGTCCTGTATCGCGGGAGCCTGGATGCCGCAGCAGACCGGGTGGCGGCATAGTCACTCTTCCCAAAGCCTTGCGGACCTGGCCCGCAAGGCTTTTAATCTCCGGGAGCCGGACGCGTGAAGCAGCATCAGCCGCTACAGTTATCTTCCGATGAGTATTGGCATCCGAACTGGCGATTGCGAGCCCTGTCCACATGTGCAAAGCCTTCCCTCACGCCGTGCGGCAAGGGTTCGCCTTCGGTGCTTACTGCTTCAGGATACCCATTTCCTGATAGAAGCGGATCGCACCTGGATGGAACTGCGATACGCCGATATCGCCTGCCATGTCCTCCGGCTTGAAAGCGTTGAACGGCGGGAAGGTCTGAGCCATCTGCTCCTTGCCTTCGTATAGCGCCTTCGTCAGCTTGTAGACGGTTTCGTCGTCTACGCCTGCATGCGTGAAGATCACCTGCGGATAGGCGAAATAGGTCGCTTTCTCTTCGACGCCGGGCACGTTTGGCCCTGGCGACAACTCCGCGAAGAACGCAACCGGCCAATGCTCGCGGGCTTTCTTGAGGTTTTCCTCCGTCGGCTCAACCGGAAGCGCACGCAGACCTCCGACCGCCGCATCTGCCTCCCTCACCTTCCCTGCTCCATGGGCAAAGATGAAGCCGACGGAATCGCCGGCAATGAACGCATCAGCTCCTGCGACAACGCTTGGAACCTGGACCGGCTGCATGTCGGCTCTTGTCATCCCGGCGGTCGAATAGATTGCGTCAAGCTGCGGCAGAATCGTATTCTGAGCCGTGTAACCATCGACCATAGGCTTGCCGCGCAGATCCGCGATGGAGCGGATGTCGGAGTCGGCGCGAACGAAGATCGCTTCCACCAACGGCATAACGAGCCCAACAATGCGCAGATCAGGATTGGCGGATCCTTCAAACCAGGCCTTGCCCTCCAGCGCATAGTTGACTTCCTGGAGATTGGCGGCGCCGAATTCGATCCCGCCCGAGGCCACGTATGGAATATACTGATTAGGGCTTGTTGCCGGCTGTATGGTTGCGTTGAGACCCGCCTTGTTGGCCGCATTCGCGACTGCCGTTCCTATATTGTGGAAGATGGAACCAGGATTGGACGTCGCGATACCGACCGTCTGCGCCATTGCAGCGGTACCGAATGCAAGACCAGCGGCCAGCGTGAACATTCTCATGACGTATTTCATGGCTTCTCCTCCGGCTGTTTGAGATAGCGCCCCACTCCCAAGCGCTCCAAAATCCCATTAAGAGAGATTGTGACCTCACTATGCACTTGCATTTGTCAGGTTTACAAGCGCATTTTTCCTTCTGGGCCGTCCACGTCTGGGTCGCCGTGGACCCAATAGATGAGATTGGAGGAAGGTGAAGATGAAAAGCCGCAAGCGGTCGTATACATCCCGTGCGGGTCACACTGGCGCCGAAAACCTTCTGCTTGGCTTGAAGCGCGCCGGCATCGACTACGTCTTCGCGAACGCCGGTACCGACTTTCCACCTATCATCGAAGCTCTCGCTTGGCTCGACCCCGACATCGTGCCGCAAGCGGTGACGGTGCCGCATGAGACGGCCGGGGTTGCGATGGCCCACGGCTACTATCTGGTGACCGGAGAACAGCAAGCCGTCATGGTGCATGTCAATGTGGGGCTGGCAAACTCCGCTATGGGGATCATCAACGCCGCGAGCGACAATATCCCCGTCGTGATGATGTCAGGCCGTACACCCATCACGGAGAGCGGCCGTCCGGGCGCGCGCATGACGCCGATCCAGTACGGTCAGGAGATGTATGACCAGGCCTCGCTCGTCAGCGATGTCACGAAATTCAGCTATGAGCTGCGTTACCCCGAACAGGGCGACATGCTGGCATTGCGGGCTGCTAGCATTGCCATGAGCGAGCCTCGCGGACCCGTCTATATCAGCCTGCCGCGCGAACCCCTGATGGAGACAATCAAGGAGGAGGCAGCAAGACCGGCCGCCGATGTCTGCACGTCTTCCGATCCCTATCCGGATCCGGACCTCATCCGGCAAGCGGCTGACTGGCTGAGTGGGGCGAAGAACCCGCTGATCCTATGCCAGCGGGGCGACCCTCAAGGTCGCGTTGCCGCCGAGATTGCCGCGCTTGCCGAGGCGCATTCCATAGCCGTGGCGGAACCTTTCTCGATCCGCAATATCATGGCGTCGGACCATCCGATGTTCTTGGGCTATGACGTCAAGAGGGCGCTTGCCGAAGCGGATGTTGTACTGGTGGTGGACAGCGCCGTGCCATGGATGGAAACGCTGCATCGCCCCGAGGAAGCGACGAAAATCATCCACATCGGTGCCGACCCAAACTTCGTGCGAATGCCGGTTCGAGGGTATCAGGCCGATCTTGCAATCACCACGAATCCAGGCGCTGGCGTCAAGGCCATCCGGTTGGCAATGGCGACGGCCGACGCATCCGCAGAGGTTCGGGGCAGCGACATCCGCAGCCGCTCGCAAATGCGCCTGGCGGCGGCGCAGGAAGCCGCCCTGGCAGGCCGTGGCTCGCCGATGAGTTCAGAGTGGCTGAGCCACTGCATCGGAGAGGTAATGGACAAGAATGCCGTGGTCTTCGGCGAACTCGGTGTCGTTCCTTCCGCGATGCGGATAAAAGGGCCGAACAGGATATTCAGCAATCCCCATTCCGGTGGCCTGGGCTGGGCCCTGCCAGCCGCGCTCGGGGCCCAATTGGCTGACCGCGACAGACTGGTGATCGCCTGCGTCGGCGATGGATCCTACATGTTTGCCAATCCTCCGGCCTGCCACCAGATCGCGGAGGCGCTCTCGCTGCCGATCCTCACGATCGTCAAGAATAACGGCATGTGGAACGCTGTGCGCCGTTCGGTGATCAACAGTTATCCCGACGGTGTCGCAGCAAGATCGAATGCGATGCCGCTTACCTCGCTCGAGCCGGCGCCCGATTATTCCATGATCGCCGCCGCGAGCCGCGCCTATGTGGAGAAGGTGGAAGACGGCAGGGATCTTCCGGCTGCACTGGAACGCGCCGTAGCAGTCATTAAAAATGAGCGGCGGCAAGCGATGCTGGATGTGCGAGTGGCGTTGTCAGACACCCATTGAGAGCACCAGAGGAAAGGACGAGAGTACGACCGAAATGCCGATCGACCTGAGCCAATTGGCGCTGATATTCGTCTGCCTCGCATTGGGCGGGATTCTTAAAGGTGCCACGGGCGCTGGCGCACCGATCCTGGCAGTGCCGGCGCTGGCCGCCATCTTCAATGTCAAACTTGCCGTTGTGATCATGATGATGCCGAACCTCTTGCCGAATGTGTGGCAGTGCTGGCGGTTTCGGCGGGACCGACTACCCAGCAACTTCGCGTGGATCTTCGCCGGCGTCGGCGCATCCGGGGCTCTCGCCGGCACTTTCGTGCTGGCATGGCTGCCGCACGAGGCACTTTCACTGACAGTTGCCGGTGCAGTGATCGCCTATCTGATCTTGCGGCTCGCCCGTCCCGACTGGCGCCTCGCCATGGGCGCAGCAGAACGCTATGCCGCTCCGGCTGCCTTCCTTGCAGGGCTGCTTCAGGGGTCCTCCGGTATTTCGGCGCCGGTATCGATATCCTATCTCAACGCGATGCGGCTCAAGCGCGAAACCTATGTCTTCACCATCTCGCTATTCTTCGTGACGATGACCCTGGTTCAGGTTCCCACACTTGCTCTTGTCGGGCTGCTTTCGCCAGGACTGCTCGCTGCGAGCCTTGTGGCTGTCATGCCCATCCTGCTTTTCATGCCGGCAGGTGCTGCGCTCGCACGACGGCTTTCACCGGCTGCCTTCGACCGCGCGATAATGGTCCTGCTTGCCGGCCTCGCCGTCAAGTTGGTCTGGAGTGCCGTCGGGTGAAGAAGGGTACACAGAGGCCAGCGCGACATGCCGGAGCCAGACTACTTCCTGTATGGTTTGCTGCCGCCACCAGTTAGACAGTCAGTGCAGTCGTGCTGGCCGTCTCTGTCCTGCATTGGACGAGCCACTGCCTCCTATTCTGCCGCCATCGCCTTTTCCCGATTGTTCATCGCCATCAACCCGCGGGCTCGCTCAAGGCTTTCAGGCTGTTCCGCGCGGTAACGGGCACCAATCTCCATCATCGCAACCGTGCCTGGCAGGAACTGGAGTTCGCCAAAGATGCTCTCCCAGTCGATGTCGCCCCAGCCGAGCGGCATGTGCAGGTCGCCGATGCCCACGGCGGTGTTCTCCTGAGGGTGGAAGCCCTTATAGAAGCCCTGCGGGCGTCCGAAGCTGTCATGCAGGTGCAGGTGGCCCGCGACAGGGGCCATGGCAGCGATCTGTTCGAGGAAGTTGAGGCCGCGATAGGTCGACTCGATATAGGCGTGGCTGAAATCAATGAGGGCCACGACATTGGGATGATCAACGGCCTTTACCGTCTCGGCTACCTCCGCCGGCGTCTGGCGATACTGGCCAGGCTCGGTGGTGAAGATATTTTCCAGCGCGATGCGCACGCCGTAGGGCTTTGCGAACTCGGCCAGTTCCAGCAGGGCTTCGCGCTCACGGATATCGGCGGCAGCGCGGTCGAAGATTTGGTCGGCGCGCAGGCAACCGCCGTGCTGGACGAGGACACGCGCATCGACGCGATCGCAAAGTTCGATGAGCGCCTTGGCAGCGTCGATCTGGTAACGGCATGTCACCGGATCCATGAAATTCGACGAGACAAGGCCGTGCACCGTATAGCGGAAGTCGAATTTCTTCGTGAGGGCGACGAGACGGTTGGCGCGATCCCTGATGATGCGGCCGCCAGCAATCAGGTCGAGTGTGGTCAGTCCCAGCTCGACCGTGTCTACGTCGATTTCGGCAAGGGCGCGAAGGTCCGCTTCGAGGCTTTCCAGTTCTCCGTTGGTGGAGCCGGCATTGAAGCCGGTCGCGATGATATTGCCCATGATTGATCTCCAGGTGTTGCGTGAAAACGAAGGGGTTCAGGCGGCGGAAGAGAGGGCCCGACGCAGATTGAGTGCAAGGTCGGGACTGTCGGAAGTGAGATGCCCGATGCCGCGGCGAAGCCACTTCGTTATCAGCGTCTCGTCGTTGAGCGTCCAGACGCAAAGACGCTCGAGCGGCAGGCAACCGGAAACCAACTCCCATTCGGTATCCATCAGCTCGTGATGGATGGCGACGATGTCGACCAATCCGTCGACGCCGTCGATGAACGACCCCAAGCCGCCCTGCCTTTCGGCCCAGGCGGCGTTGACCGAGACGAGGCGCTTGATGCCGGGCGCGATGCGGCGGCAGTCTTCCAGCACGGAAACGTCGAACGAGGTGAGATAGCTGCGCTGATCGAGCCCGCGGACCGCGAGTTCGGCAACAACTTTCTCCACGATGCCGACGTACGGCGCGCCGTTCTGGTCGCTCTTGATCTCGACATGCAGCGGCAGGCCTTCGGCCGAACCAAGAACATCAAGAACGTCGCCGAGCGTGGGAATGATCTCGTCACTACCCTTGAGCCGGGTGGCACGACGGGCACCGGACGAAAGCGCGCGCACGGGGCCTTCGCCTTCGGCGGTGCGCTCCAGCGTCGCATCGTGGATGACCACGAGTTCGCCGGCGTCGGTCAGATGAACATCGAATTCGACGGCGTCGACGCCCAGCGCCAGCACGTTGCGGAAGCCCTGGAGGGAGTTTTCGGGCCAGAGATTGCGGGCGCCGCGATGGCCGGTAATGAAGGTCATGAGATCGGGTCCTGATGTGTGGAACTTCCTGGTGGGTCAGCGAACGGTCGGGTCGAGCTTGTCCCGCAGCCAGTCGCCGACCAGCGAGATCGACAGCGTCGTCAGCATGATGACGAAGGCGGGGGCGAGCATGATCCAGGGCGCGCGCGTCAGATATTCTCGGCCGAAGCCGACCATGTTGCCGAGGCTGGTCTCCGGCGGCTGCACGCCGAGGCCGAGGAACGACAGGCCGCTTTCCATCAAAATAATCTCGGGAAATGTCAGCGTCATCGACACGATCAGCGTGGAGGCGACATTCGGGAGGATATGGCGGAAATAGACCCTGAAGGGTGAGGCCCCCAGTTGCACAACGGCGGAGGCATAACCTTGCGCGCTTGCCGAGATGGCCAGTCCCCGCGCGATGCGCGCGTAGCGCTCCCAGCCGTAGAAGCCCATCAGGCAGACGATCAGCACCATGGAAGAGCCGAAGAAGGCGAGCACGGCGAGCGACATGATGAGGAAAGGCAGCGCCGCCTGGAAATCTGCCAGGACGAGCACGACATGCTCGACGACGCCGCGAAACTTCGCTGCGGCGAAGCCGAGCGCCGTTCCGAAGACGGCCGAGATGATCGTCGCGCTGAAGGCGATGACCAGCGAAACCCGGATGGACTGGATCAGACGGGCAAGCACATCGCGCCCAAGCTCATCGGTGCCGAGCCAATGCTTCGGATTGCCGGGTGCTGACAGCCGGTTGGTGAGGTCCATGGCGGTGATGCCATAGGGGCGAAGGTAGTCGGCGAAGATTGCGACAAGCAGCATGGCTGCCAGCCACAGGACGCCTAGTCCGATCGACAAAGGCACGTGGCGACGGAGCGCTGCGACGAAGCCTGGCCGGCGGGTCGCGGGAGCATGGGGGCGGCCAATCTCTGCAGTGGTCATACCGTGTCTTCCTAGTGAGCGGTCTGGTGACGGAGGCGAGGATCCAGCCAGCCATAGAAGAGGTCGACGATCAGGTTCGATATCACCATGGTGGCGGCGATCATCAGGAGGATGCACTGGACGACGGCGAGGTCGCGGTTGCTGACGGACACCACCAGCAGTCGGCCGATGCCTGGCCAGGAAAAGATCGATTCCACCACGACGGCCCCCGCAATCAGTGAGCCGACCATGAAGCCGACAATGGTGATGATCGGAACTGCAGCATTGGGGAGGGCGTGGTTCCACACGACGTCCGACCACTTAACGCCTTTCGCCGACGCCGTGCGGATATAGGGCTGACCCATCACCTCGATCATCGCGCTGCGCGAGAACCGGGCTAGGATGCCGATGCCGCCGATGCTCATGGTGATCGTCGGAAGCAGGCCATGGAGCCAGGTGTCCTGTCCACCGGAGGGAAGCAGACCGAGGCTTACCGAGAAGATCAGCACCAGCAGAAGGCCCATCACAAAGGACGGGATGGTGAAGCCGAGGATAGCGAGAAGGATAACGCCTCTGTCGATCGCGCTCTGACGGTGAAGTGCGGCATAGACCCCGGCGGGAATGCCGATAAAGAGCTTCAGCAGCAGGGCCGGGATCGTCAGCTGGAGTGTCGCCGGAATACGTTCCAGTACCAGCCGCAAGGCGGAGGCCTTGTCCCGCATGGACACGCCGAAATCGCCGGTGAAGATCGAGTGGATGTAGGCGAAGTACTGAACCCACAGTGGCCGATCGAGACCCCAGGCGCGGCGAAAGGCGTCGACTGCCTCCTGCGGCACGTCGGGTCCAAGCATGACCTGCGCCGGATCGCCCGACATGCGCAGCACGATGAAGGCGAAGGTCACCACGGCGAGGATGGTGACGAAAGCACGCAGCAGGCGGATGAGGACGAAGCGAATCACGGACGTCTCCTCAGGCGGCAATCGGCGCATTAGCGCCTTCAACGAGGTGACAGGCAGCGGTGCGCCCGTCGCCAAGGGTCCGAAGCTCTGGCACTACGTTGCGGCAAAGCGCGGTCGCCAGCGGACAGCGAGGATGGAAGGCGCAGCCGGAGGGCCGGCTGGCGGGGTTTGGTGGCTCGCCTTGAAGGATCATCCGGCCTTTCAACGGCTGCCCCGGAACCGGCACGCTGGAGACGAGCGCCTGAGTATAGGGATGACGCGGCGAAGCGAAGATCACATCGGAAGACGCCTCCTCCACAATCCGTCCGAGATACATGACCGCGACGCGGTCGGCGATATTGCGCACGACCTTCAGGTCGTGGCTGATGAAGACCATGGCGATGCCGTTGTCCTCCTGCAGGTCACGCAGCATGTTGACCACCTGCGCCTGGATCGAGACATCGAGTGCAGAGACCGGCTCGTCGCAGACGATCAGCTTGGGACGGGCAGCAAGCGCCCGGGCGATCACGGCTCTCTGTCGTTGTCCGCCAGACAGTTCATGCGGATATCGGTCCGCCTGGTCTGAACGAAGACCAACGGCGGTCATCAGCGCCTCAACGCGCGCCGTCCGCTCTTCACTGGCGAGAACATTATGGATATCCAGCGGCTCGCGGATCTGGGCCGCGATCGTGAGCCTCCGATCGAGCGCCGCCAGCGGGTCTTGGTAGACAAGCTGCATCTTAGCCCGCAGCGCACGCCATTCAACGGTGCCGAATGCTGGCATGGGCTCGCCCTCGAAGGTCACCGTTCCGGCCTGCGCAGGATCGATACCCAGCAGCATACGGCCGAGCGTCGACTTGCCCGACCCAGATTCGCCCACGATGCCGAGGCTTTCGCCCGGCAGCACCTTGAGCGACACGCCGTCCACGGCTCGCACCGGGGTGACTTTACCGAAGAGCCCCCGCCGCATCTCGTAGACGCGTGTCAGTCCCTCGGCCTCAATGAGCGGAGCGGCCACCTAGACACCCTCCAACATTTTCTGGCGGACAGGCACAGTCTTGGCGAAAGGCACAGGATTGAAGCATGCCAGGTGCCGCCCGTCATCAAGCAGGTCGAGAGCCGGCCGTTGAAAATCGCAGGTGGCCGCCGCATGGGCACAGCGGGGCGCAAAGGCGCAGCCGGCGGTCAGATGCTTCGGATTGGGCACCGTGCCCGGGATCGGGATCAACCGGTCGCGCGGACCATCGAGGCGCGGAATCGCATCGAAGAGGCCGCGGGTATACGGGTGCCGGGGCTCCGAGAAGAGCTGCGCGATCGTGCCTTGCTCAACGATGCGGCCGGCATACATGACGCAAACCCGCTCGCAGACCTGCGAAACGGCGCCGAGGTCGTGGCTTATGAAGACGGTGGCCATCCCGGTCTCGGCGCGGAGCTGGATGAGCAGGTCGAGGATCTGCGCCTGGATGGTGGCGTCGAGCGCGGTCGTAGGCTCGTCGGCAATCAGCAGGTCGGGCTCGCCGGCGAGCGCCATGGCAATCATCAGCCGCTGGCACTGGCCCCCGGAAAACTCGTGGGGATAAAGATCGAAGCGGCGGCGGGCATCTGGAATGCCGACCATGTCCATGACCCGGAGTGCCTCTGCCCTCGCAGTTTCTCCTCGGAGGCCGCGATGAAGCGTGAGTGCCTCGGTGATCTGCCGGCCGATGCGGATGACCGGATTGAGCGAGCTCGACGGGTCCTGGAAGATCATCGCGATGCGCCCGCCGCGGACGTTCTCGAGCGCCTGGCGCGGCGCCCCGCAGACCTCGCGCCCCTCGACGCGGACCGAACCGGTGACACGCGCCTTGCCCGGCAGCAGGCCGAGCGCCGCAAGCCAGGTCACCGACTTGCCGCAGCCGGATTCCCCGACCAGGCCCAGCGCCTCGCCGGGTTTCACGTCGAGATGGATGCCGTGCAGGACCTGAACGCCGTCGAAGGCGACCTTCAGATTGCGAAGTTCCACGAGATTGGGGCTCATTGCGGTCACCTTCTTCAAGGCCTGATGCGGCATGGCCCTTGGCCCGCCGCTGCGGTTGCTGGAAGGGCAAATCCGGCGGCGCCTGCGCCGCCGGATCGAGCTGGAGCGATCACATCGTCCAGTTGTTGGAGCGGAAGTCCATGGCGAAGGCGGGTGCTGCCTTCCACTTGAGCGAGGACTTCATACCGGTGAAGACGGCATTCTGGTGCAGGACCTGGTAGGCCGGGTCTTCGCGCTCGCAGATTTCCAGCATGCGGGCATAGGCCTTCTTGCGCAGCGCCCGGTCAGTGGAAGTCTCCAGCACAACCGACAACTCGTTCATCTCGGCGTTGGTCCAGTCCTTCTTCTGCTGCATCTCGCCGTTCGGACCGAACTGGGTGACCATCGGCGTCACCGGATCATTGATATTTGCCGAGGCCGACCAATCGCGCACGCCCTTTACGCCTTCCGGATCGTGGATCTGCGCCCAGTTCTCCTTCATCTGGATCTCGACGTTGAGGCCTACCTGCTTCCACATTTCGACCATGATTTGGCCGTTAGCGGTCTGGTTGGTGTAGTAATTATTGAGCAGGCGGAAGGGGATCGCATCGCCCTTGTAGTTGGCCTGCTTCAAAAGGTCTTGGGCGAGTTGCGGATTGTATTCCGGCACCTGCCAGCCATCGATGAACATATCCGTCGTCTTGAAGATGTCGAACTGCAGGCCGGCGGGAATGACGGTCTGACCGCCCCACAGCGCCTCGACGATCGCCTGACGATCAATCGCGTGGGTCATAGCGCGGCGCACCAGCGGATCGGCAAGCACGGGGTTCTGCGTATTGAACACGGAAATGCGATGGTTGAGGATCGTCGAGCCTTGAACCTCGAAACCCGATGCGGACTGGACGGACGCGATCTGGTCCGGCGGCAGGTCGCAGGCGAAGTCATATTCGCCCGACAGCAGGCCGTTGACGCGCGAGGCGACTTCCGGGACCTCGACAAAGCGGATTTCTTCGAGCGGTGGGCGGCCGCCCCAGTATTCATCGAAGGCGACGAGCGTCAGCGAGACGTCCGGCTTGTATTCGGCGACCATGTAGGGGCCCGTGGTGATCGGCTTGCGCGCCCACTCGGTGTAGGATGCAGCCTCGTCCCAGGCGCGACGGTTGGCGATCTGGCTACCATAGGCGTAGAGACGACCTTCGAGCGTGACGTCGGGCGTCGTGTTGTGGAAGCGGACTGTGTATTTGTCGACAGCCTCGACGCCGGCGAGCGCCGGCCACAGACGGCGACCAATGCCGGGGACGGAAGCGGGCAGTTCCTTGGCGGTCGTCGGCTTGTGGTCATCGGCGAAAATCGTCTTGCCGCCCTTCGGCTCAGTCTCACCAAACACGCGCTCCTTGGAGAAGGAGAAGACGACATCTTCGGCCGTCAACTCGTCGCCATTGTGGAACTTGACGCCCTGGCGCAGCTTCAACTCGAGCGTCTTGTCATCGATGCGCTTCCATTTGGTCGCAAGGCCGGCGACGGGGCCTTGGTTCCCCATCCAGTCACGGTTGATCAAACCCTCCCAAAGGTTCGGGAAGAAGACCCGCTCCCCAACATTGGACTGCTCGTTCCAGACGCAGAGCGTATTGTTGTTGGTGATCTTCTGCACCGCTATGGTCACCGAGGGGCGCTTGCCCTGAGCGAAGGTCATGCGCGGAAGGATAAGGCTGCCGGTGGCGGCCCCGATAAGGCCGAGCGCGCCGCGTCGGTTAATGGAAAGCATCGATAACCTCCTGGGTTGGGATATTCGAGATGCGAGTTCTCCTGCGCTTCTCGAATGTCGGTTTGTTAATGGGCTCGTGAATTTTCGATGACGTGCCGCGGAGGCCGCGACGCGCAATGGTCAGGCCGGCACCGCAAGCGTCGGACCGAGCTGCGAAGACACAGCGGAAGGGAGAAACCCTTCGAGGGCTTTCTGGAGTTCGAAGGCACCTGTCGCGACTGTGACCGCCCCGGCCTCAGCCAATACACCTGGCCGGTCCGGACGCGGATCAGCGGGATCGACGAAGCCGATTGCGCGCATGCCGGCCGCCACGGCACCGATAATGCCGTGGGCGCTGTCGTCGATGACGAGGCAGCGGCTCGGATCGATGCCAAACTCACGGGCACAATGCAGGAAGAGATCCGGAGCGGGCTTCGGCGCCTCGACCATTTCGGCACTGAAGATATGCGGTGCGAAGTCGTGCCACAGATCGAGGAGGCCGAGGCTGTTTTGCAGGCGCTCAATACCGCTGTTCGAAGCGACGCATTTTGGAACCGACAAGGATCGGACGAGAGCAGGCATGCCTGTCATCGGAGAAAGCGAGCGCGCGAACTCCGGATATAGAGCGTTTCGAAGACCGGCAAAGACGGATGCGGGTTCTGCCAGGCCCAGTTCCTCGATACAGATTCGGTGCGCGTCGATCTCGGAATAGCCGGTGAAGCGACGATGCACCTCCGGCCGAGAAATTGAGACGCCGGCATCGTTGAGCGCCTGCCACAAGGCGGCACTTGCGACCGGCTCACTGTCGATCAGAACGCCGTCGCAATCGAATATGAGAAGCTCTACAGTCATTCCGTTCCACTGTTTGTTCACACCAGACGTGATGCTTCCGACAAGGCAGACGCACTGTCATCGAATTGCTCTTCCGATCTGCTTGTGGACATGTGCCATTAGCCTCGGTCGTTGATGCAGCGTTCGTAGGTTACATATGTTACACAGGTGTGACATTTGATCGGAGCAAAGCGTGGAAAATCAGGAACTGATGGTGCGGGCGGCATGGCTCTACCACGTCGAGGGGCTTACCCAGGCGCAGATCGGCGAGCGCATGAACCTGACACGGCGGCGGGTGAATGAGCTTCTGGGCGAGGCGATGGAGAGAGGAGTCGTGCGCATCAGTTTCAACTCCTCGCTAGCCGAGAATGTCGATTTGGAGGCGCAGCTTTGCCGACGTTTCGGGTTGGAACATGCGGTCGTAGCACCGACGCCGTCAAATCCGGATTACATGCATGCCATCATCGGCCGGGCCGCTGGCGGCTTCCTCGATCGGCTGATCCAGAGCCGCAGGCCACGTTCGATCGGCGTGGGCTGGGGTGCCACGTTATGCGAGACGGTGCATCATATGACAGGAGCAAACGAGCCCGAGATGCGCATTCGCTCGCTGATGGGCGGCCTGACCCGCGGCTCAGAGATCAATACCTTCGAGATCGTCCACAGTTTCGCAAAGGTGCTGAGCGCCAAGTGTCACTATTTCGCCGCCCCGATCTATGCCGGCAGCGAGAAGGCACACACCCAGATCATGGCCCAGCCGGTTTTCCAGGAATTCCTGCGCGAGGCGACGGCCGTTGATGTTTCCTTCTTAAGCGTCGGTGACGTGACTGGGAGATCTCTCCAGGTTCGCTATGGTCTGCCGGTACAGACTGGCATTGGCGAACTCGTAGCCACCGGCGCCGTAGGCGATCTGCTGGGACGCTACCTCGATGCCCAAGGTTGCCCGGTCGATCACCCCCTGAACCGCCAGGTGATTTCGCCCGATCTCGATTCCTATCGCGCCATTCCTTTCCGCACCATCGCGTCGGGTGGCCACCATAAGCATGCAATCCTTCTTGCTGTGCTCAACGCACGGCTCGCAACTGCGGTCGTGACAGACGCGGATAGTGCTCGTTTCCTTTTGCGTGACTGAGCATGTGCGGTAAAGCGCTGGCATCGCGGACTCGTCCATTGCAGGAACTGGCATTTTTCGTCTGCTGAACGACCGCGGCACGAGTCCGAATGTCTGGCCTGTGACCGGCCGGACCCAACTTAATCTCTGACGAGATCGCAGCCTCCGAGCTTGCTGTCAATGGCGAGATCGGAAAGCGAACTGCGGATGCGTCGCTCAGGAAACGGCTGGCGGAGGGTGAACCTAGAACTGCTTGCCCGTTGTCGGGTCGAATAGCTTTGCCTTGTGCAGATCGACGTGGAAGCAGAAGGGCGAACCTTCCGCCAGCCGCGCCTCTCGCCTCACCCGCGCGATCGTCTCTGTTTCACCCAGCAGGAAATACATGATGTCGTGGTCCGGTGGCTTCAACCACGTGCACGATCCGCTTGAGCCTCTGGTCAGATAATCATGTGACGGGGTTCCTCTGTGGGTACAAGCCCCGCGGTCCCGCCAGGACAGCCGACACCATCAATCTGTTATCACAATGTCCGACCTGGGAGATAGGTGACATTTCGTACCGGAGACATGGGTAACACTTTTCGACTTTGTCGGGAGGTGTCGATGCCGTGGAGAGAGACTTCGGTCATGGAGGAACGTCTACGATTTGTCGCCCGGCTGCTTGAGGGCGGAGGCATGAGCGAGGTGTGCCGAGCGTTCGGCATCTCGCGCAAGACCGGCTACAAGATCTTCAACCGCTACAAGGATGATGGCCTAGAAGCGCTGACCGATCGATCCCGACGGCCGGTGCGCTATGCCAACCAGTTGCCGGATACGGTTGAGGCGATGATTGTTCGCCTCAAGAAGGAGAAGCCTTACTGGGGTGCCAGGAAGATCAGGGAACTGCTCGTCAAACGGCTGGCCGGCGATGTGCGCATTCCGGCAAAGAGCACCGTACACGCCGTACTCGATCGTCATGGCCTTGTGAGCCAGGCCCGCAAGAGGAACCGGGCGAACAAGGCCGTCGGCACGCAGCTATCGGCAGCACCTGGTCCCAACGATCTCTGGTGCGCCGACTTCAAGGGCGAGTTCAAGCTGGGCAACGGCCAATACTGTTACCCCTTGACGATCACCGACCAGCTCTCGCGCTATCTTCTGTGTTGCGAGGCCTTCGAATCGACGCGCGAACAGGGTGTCTTCGAGGCCTTTCGGCGGGTTTTTGCCGAGCGGGGCCTACCGGCCGCGATCCGCTCCGACAACGGCCTGCCCTTCGCCAGTCCCAACGGGCTCTACAATCTGTCAAAGCTCTCGGTCTGGTGGCTCAGGCTCGGCATCGCCCTCGAGCGCATCCGTCCCGGCCACCCGCAGGAGAACGGCCGCCACGAGCGCATGCACCTGACGCTCAAGAAGGAAGCGACGAGGCCGCCGGGCCGCAATATCCTGCAGCAGCAGATGCGTTTCGACGGTTTCGTCAGCGAATTCAATGAAGAACGGCCGCATGAGGCGCTGTCTATGAAGGTACCGGCAGAGCTCTACACCACATCGCCCAGACTCTATCAGGGCCTGCCGGACATCGACTATCCCTTCCACGATCGCGACGCCATCGTCACCAACTGCGGGCGGCTTTGCATCCATCGCAAGAAGATCAATATCTCGACGGTGCTGGCCGGACAGAGGCTCGGGCTCAAGGAAGTCGACGACGGCATTTGGCTCGTCAGCTTCATGCACTATGATCTCGGATATATCGACCTGGAGCAGAGAACATTGCAAACCATCGACAACCCGTTCGGCACGAGGTTGTCACCCATGTCTTAGGGACAAACCGTTACCTATGTCTCCGGGTCGGACACAAAATCACGTGGCGGGAGAGGCGGAATAATAAAATGAACTCTGAAAATCAATGGAAAATCAGAGTTTTACGAAGTTCAATAGCGAAGCCCAGCATTGCGCTGCGACTTCAAGACAAGATCGCAGCCATGTATCAGCAGGGCGTCCGGACCAAAGACATTGCTCGTAAACTAGGGATCGGAAAGAGCACTGTTTATCGCTCTTTGCAGACCGATCGCGGAAAATAAAACATGATTTCGCACCTTCCTAGTGGCCCACCAGTTCGCCCTGCGCTGCCGCTACATCAGCGGTTAGTTCTTCAGCAGCGCGCCGGCCACTTTAGCAACGCCAGTAGCGGTCTTAGTTTCGGAGAGCGTCACAGGTGGCTGTGAGTACAATCGGAGTGCTCATCTGTCGAAGGCGGCCGGTCGAGCCGAAATCGCCACCGCGCTCCGGTACTCAAGCTGTCGTACAAGTCGCTGCAGACTCGCTAGATCATTGGCATGCAAGCTATGATCCCCCACCTTGCAGATGAAGAAATCGAAGAAGAAGTCCGCAGTATGTTCCGTCGTTAAGTCCGTGATGAGGTGCGGCGCTACGTCTTGGATCGAACGCGCACGGATGACCTTCGTACCGTGCTCCCCATACGCGAAGACGTAGGATTCTTCGGAATTGTTCAGCATGGTCGCAACCTGCTTGTAAAGGCGCACCGGTTTGTCAAACGCTATGCCATACCTCTTGTTCTTGTTTATCTTCGCCTGAACCTGGACACCTTTTTGCACCCAAACGCCGTCAAACGTCATCGTCAAGCTGATAAACATATCCGCGCCCGTGCGGGTCTCCTGTCCTGATTGTTTGTCTGAGACATGGGTGGCTACATTCCATTTTATTCCACCATCCGAGAAACCATCCAACCGGTCCTCCAGGAGCGTCACGAATTTCTCAGTATATCGTTCCTCTCTGCCTTTGATCGACACCAGTTTTCTTCTGACCTCCGCGTCGACGTCTGCGACTAAACGGGCAGCGCTTCGCATTGCATCCTCGTAACGTTTGAGCATCCTTCCCATCTCGGTTTCCGATGGCACTGTCATCCATCAACAGCCATCCGCGGCTCATATTTTCGCATGATGCAGAACAACCTCAAGTGGAATATAGAAACAACGGCTTCTTTCGACTAAATGTACACGGGAAGTTTTTTCTCGTTGGCTAGGGGGAGCCATGGACGCGAAGTGAACCGCGCCGGCTTTGCCGGAGACCCCAACTCGTGAGAAGTAGGGTCTATGACAAGCAAAACGACGAACAAATTTTCTCCTGAAGTCCGCGCCCGCGCCGTTCGGATGGTGACGGAACATGAAGCCGAATACTCATCGCGCTGGGCGGCGGTATCATCGATATCGGCCAAGATCGGCTGCTCGGCGCATACCCTCCATGAATGGGTGAAGAAGGCCGAGGTCAACAGCGGCAAGCGTGCAGGTTTGCCGAGTGACGTAGCGCAGAAGATGAAGGCTCTGGAGCGGGAGAACCGCGAACTTCGTCAGGCGAATGAGATTCTACGGAAAGCCTCGGCGTATTTTGCCCGGGCGGAGCTCGACCGCCCACTGAAGCGATGATTTGCTTCATCGACGAACACCGCTCGGTGCTCGGGGTCGAGCCTATCTGCAGACTGCTGCCGATTGCCCCGTCCACCTATTATGAGGTCCTCGCCAAGCGCACGGACGTGGATCGCTTGTCGGCCCGTGCCCGGAGCGACATGGCCATGAAGATCGAGATACGCCGGGTGTTTAATGAGAATTTCCAGGTCTATGGCGTGCGGAAAGTCTGGCGGCAGTTGCAGCGAGAAGGTTACGACATCGCCCGCTGCACCGTCGCTCGGCTTATGAGAGTGATGGGGCTTCAAGGCGTCATTCGCGGCAAGCCAGTCAAAACCACCGTGACGGACAAGTCCGCTCCATGCCCGTTAGACCGGGTGAACCGACAGTTCTTCGCTCCAGCGCCGAACATGCTGTGGTTATCCGATTTCACCTATGTCGCGACCTGGCAGGGCTTCGTTTACGTGGCCTTTGTCATCGATGCCTTCGCCCGCCGCATCGTCGGCTGGCGGGCAAGCCGAACAGCCCATGCGGGCTTTGTGCTCGATGCCCTCGACCAGGCGCTTCATGATCGGCGGCCCGTCAAACGTGGCGGGCTGGTTCATCATTCCGACCGCGGCTCGC
The DNA here is from genome assembly GCF_000967425.1 of Pseudorhizobium banfieldiae. Taxonomy (NCBI): domain Bacteria; kingdom Pseudomonadati; phylum Pseudomonadota; class Alphaproteobacteria; order Hyphomicrobiales; family Rhizobiaceae; genus Pseudorhizobium; species Pseudorhizobium banfieldiae. The sequence goes on along the minus strand of NZ_FO082820.1, from coordinate 999,853 downwards.
AATATGTGTCCATTCGCTATTCCGAACGGCTGGCGGAGGCAGGCATCGAGCCGTCTGTCGGAAGCGTTGGCGACAGTTACGACAATGCTCTCGCCGAAACGATCAACGGTCTTTACAAGGCCGAGGTCATTCATCGGCGAGGACCATGGCGCAACTTCGAAGCCGTGGAGTTCGCCACGCTCGAATGGGTCGACTGGTTCAACCACCGCCGTCTTCTGCAACCCATCGGGAATATTCCGCCAGCAGAGGCAGAAGAACGATACTACGCCATGCTGGACGCACCAGCTATGGCCGCATAACTTAAACCAAACGGTCTCCGGCAAAGCCGGGGCGGTTCAAAGCGAAGTCTGCCAATGGTAACAAGCCAGCTGGCGGAAGCGGTTAAAGGGCAACGATGCGTCTTGTTCCTTGGAGCTGGGGCGTCGAAAGAAGCTAGGAACGCCGAGGATAGGACACCACCCGACGCAAACCAGTTGCGCGACATCCTGGCGGAGCATTTCTTCAGTAAGAAAATGCCGAACCGGGACGTCATGGCCGTAGCTGAGATGGCTATTGCGGCGGGTGGTTCGTCCGCTCAGGTATATGAAAAGGTGCGCCAGGCATTCACTGGCTTTGCACCTCAAAAGGCGCACAAGCTCATCCCGACGTTCCCATGGCGAGCAATCGCCACGACCAACTATGACACCATCGTAGAGCAGGCCTATCGAGATGTGTCCAACCGTATCCAGCAAATCGTGCCTTTCATCAAAGACGACGAGCCTATTGATGAGCGTCTGCGGGAGGAAGCGAACCCGGTACCTTACCTCAAGCTTCACGGTTGCCTAAACCACATCCATGACACGGGGATACCTCCGGTTCTGTCACGGGAAGTCTACTCGTCCTATTCAACGAACCGCAAAAGACTATTTCTCCGGCTACAAGACCTTGCCTTTGAGCATACCTTTATCTTCGTGGGATATAGGCTCGATGATGCCCACATTCGAGACCTTATATACAGTCTTGGGCCCGGCAAGCGTCCACGATGGTACATGGTGACGCCGAACGTGGAAGCCGAAGACGTGGCATTTTGGGGCACCAAGAACGTGGAGCTCATCAAGTCGTACTTTGGTGAGTTTATGAATGCACTCGACCAAGCGGTGCCCCCACTCTTCAGACGATTGAGTCAAGCGGCAGACGTCGCGGACTTTCCCATACGTCGCTTTTTCAAGTCGCGGACGCTGGAATCAGATGCCACGAATCGCTCCCTGCGGACGGACTTGACATTCGTCCACGCGGGAATGCCCTATGAGGCACAGAGCGCCGAGCAGTTCTACTCCGGCTACGACACCGGATGGGGCGCAATCGTGAACCGTCTTGATGTCCGACGACAGGTTGAGGAAGATATCCTCTACAAGACAATACTTGAAAATGAAGCCCCAACGGGCCCAGTCTTCGTGAGCGTGAAAGGTCCGGCAGGGTCAGGGAAGACCGTCGCGTTGAAGCGATCCGCATTTGAGGCTGCGACGTCATCAAACGCCTTAGTTCTATGGTTCAATCCCTCAGGAGCATTAAGGCCTGAGGTCTTTCTCGAGCTCTACGAGCTTTCCGGCCAAACGATCTATCTCTTTATTGACGATGTCGCGCTTCACATTGATGGCATTATGGCGCTCTTGAAGCATCCGAGCACTTCTAAGCTGCCACTTGTCGTTGTCGGTGCTGAACGCGACGCCGATTGGAACACCTACTGCGGTGAGCTGGAAACCCGCTTTCCCGGACCTGAACTCAAGGTGAGGTATCTTTCGCGCAGAGAGATCGATGGGTTGATCGATCTCCTTCAAAAGCACCAATGCCTTGGTTTGTTGGAAAAGGAACCGCGAGACGCACAGGTTCGCCTTTTCGAAACCGTAGCAGAACGCCAACTTCTCGTCGCGCTCCACCAGCTGACTCTAGGTAAGCCCTTCGAGGAAGTTTTGAGGCAAGAACACCAACGGATTAGTCCAGAGCAAGCACGGCAACTGTACTTGGACATCGCGACAATGCATCAATTCTCAGTTAGTGCGCGTGCTGGTACAATATCGCGCATCTCGGGGATTACATTCGAAGACTATCAAGAGAAATTCTTCGCCCCTCTACAGAACATCATCCAAGCACAAACGGATCGGTACAGTAAGGATTACAGCTATCGGACTCGCCATTCAAGGGTTGCCCAACTTGTGTTTCGACAGGCTTGCGCTTCAGATGAACAGAAGGCGGACCAATTCGCACGGCTCATCACCGGCCTGGACTTCGGATATTCGTCGGATTCTCACGCGCTCGAACAGATGACGAAAGGCCGAAGCTTGGCCGACGCGTTTGGCGAACCTGCTCACGGCCGCAGAATCTTTGAGGCAGCCGTCGCAGTCGCGCCTAATCAGGCCTTCCTTTATCAGCAGTGGGCGCTTTTCGAACTACATCATCCTCGTGGCTCGGTGGAGGAGGCCGAACGTCGGGCAAACGAAGCACGCTTAATCGATGACAAGAACACCGCTGTCATTCATACCCAGGCTGAGATTGATCGTATTCGTGCCACCAAAGTGGACTCACCACTTTTGAAGGATCAATTGCGTCGACGTGCGCGCGAACGCCTTGATGCGTTGTCGAGCAACAATCGTTTCGCAGTATCGAGTAGGTGCAAACTTCTAGTGGACGAGATCGCCGAACTGAAGCGGGAGCTTGGCGACGATCCCGCCGAGCATCAGGCTGTGTTCTTCGCAGAAAAAACGAGAGAGACGGAGAGCCGTATCCGTCTAGCCTTACAACAGTTTCCGGATGATCCCGATATTATCCAGGTCGAGGCTAGGTTTCGAGACGAACTAGACCAGGAGGAACGCGCTCTCCGGGCGCTGGAAAAGGCGCTCCGATTGAACCCCCGCGGCTCTGGTGCGGCGATACGTGTCTCTCGCATCTATCGGGAGCGCGGACGCGAAGAGGCACTTCAGGTGTTGAATGACGCTTTGGCGACAAACCCTGACGATAAGGCGATCCACTCTGAGATCGCGAGACACCACCTTACTTGTCATTCCGGCGATGACAGCACCATCGAGGGCCATCTTCGCCGTGCCTACTCTCCCGGAGATGCGAACTACGAAGCTCGTTTCGAGTTGGCGCAATTTTTGTTTTCGACGGGAGAGATGTCAAAAGCTGCTGATCTCTTTGGAGAGATTGACTTGAAAGCACCTTCTGCTTTCCGGTCAACCGCAGCCACACACGAGACAATTTTCACCAAGCGCATCCCCCGGCTTTCCGGATATGTCCAAAATGTATCTGGCCACATGTTTTTCATCCGAGCGGGGGGATATCCTCGTGAGATGTTGGCCCACAAATCTAACTTGATTGACGGAGAGTTCGAGGACATTGTGATCGGCACAAATGTGAATTTCTCGGTTCGCTTCAATCGGAAAGGACCTGTCGCAACCTCGATTGCGCTCGCGTGACAGGTCGGGCTTAGGATAAGGCACAAAGCTGCGTCAGTGCAGTGTAATGTCAGGTAGCGCATTACAGGCACAGGTTTTGCCGATCCTTCGCTATCACCCCCGAGACATTCATCCTTGACGTACAAGTCTAGGCGAGGCGCGCAGTATAAACCTGCCCACTCGTGCTCTCAGAGGCTATATACCTCCACCCAGTCGGCCACCTCCCGAAGGCCTTTGAACGAGGGATGCCGCAAGGTCCTGGTATGTGTCCATGCGCGGTATTCCACTTCCGCCAAGAGCGATGGCGCGGTCAATACCAGATTTTTACCAGATAGACGCACAGGTGGAACGCTCGTTTTCAGCTTGTCGAGTTGCTTCTTCAGCGACCTCGCCTGATCCTGGCTGAAGCCCGTCCCGACGCTGCCGACGTAGACATAGTCAGGACCCTTGAGGGCGGCCAGAAGCAGGCTGCCGATTGCACCTGGCACCGCCTTGGACGGTTCATAGCCGATGATGGCGAAGGTGTCTCTCTGCACGCACTTGATCTTCAGCCAGTCGCCCGTACGTCCGGAGCGATAGGGGCGATCGCGATGCTTGGCTATGATACCTTCAAGTTCGTGAGCACATGCATGTCGCAGCAGTTCATCCGGGTCTTCATCAAATTCCTCAGATAGCCGAATGGCCCCGGTCTTTTCCCCCAGCACGTCCTCAAGGAGGTTCCGTCGGTCACTGTACTCCATACGGGTTAGGTCATGACCGTCGAGATAGAGAAGGTCAAAGGCAAGAAGGACGGAGTTACGCGAGGGGAGTTTTCCTCCCCTGCCACCAAGCGAGTTCTGCAGCATGCCGAAGTCGGGAATGCCGCGTTCGTTAAACACCACGGCTTCACCGTCGAGTATCATCGTCGAGGGTGAGAACCGCCTCGCTTCTTCCTCGATGCTCGGGAAACGATGCGTCCAGTCGTGGCCGCCGCGTGTGAGGATACGCACCCGGCCGGGTTCGATATGGACCGTGAGACGATAGCCGTCCCACTTCAGCTCATATGACCACTCATCCCCATGAGGAGGCTTGCTGACCAGCTTCGCCAGGCAAGGCTCTACGCGCTCGGGCATGGGATCAAAAGGAAGCTCAGGCTGCTTCGGATCACGCTTTCTCACGCGCCCACTTTTCAGCGGCAGGTCCTGCTCGTGGAGCAGCGGCGCAGCAGGTTTGCGAGGGCGCTTGGTCATTCAGTCATTGCAGCAGGAAATGCTTAATAAGAAATCGCATTGACTCCACGTCGCCGAAGAACATAATGAGAACACAGGAGCCGCATGGCGGCCGTGCTCCCATCACAACCAGACCTCAGCAGACGCGCCTCGGCGCGAAGGAGAACCCGTGTCCGCATTGCCTGTAGAGCCGCCAGTAGAAGAAGACCCCATCGATGAAGTCGAGGCTGCTGTTGCCTGGCACGGTGGTGATGCTCGCGCGGCCATCGCCACCCTCCTCGATGATTGCCGACACCTGCGACTTCAATTGGCGTTGACCGAAGCCGCCATGAGCCGGGGTTTCACGCGCGGTTGGAGCCCTTCGCCGGAGAGGGGCGAAGCATGACGGGTGACGCTGCCGGGAAACTCAAGGAGGCCATCAGGCATCGCATCGCATGCATCGACCGGATGACGATCAACGCCTTCGCGGGCACCGGGAGATCAAGGCGACGCGAACTTCAGGCCACTCACGCCATCGCCAGGCGCATCGTTTATGAGGGACTGCACCCATTCTCGTTCCACTGGGATCACGGCAACGGCGAGCCTGCTACCAGCCACGACGTCTACTTGACCGTTTTCACCGCTCTGTTCGATATTGACGACGAGGATGCCCACCGTTGGGGCAGCAAGACGGAATGGGACGCGGCCAGGGCGGAAGCTACCCGGGACATCGTCAGGGCACTGATGCGGAAGTTCTTGGTCGGAGAACGCAGGATCGTTTCTGTTCGGCCAGAGGATTATGTCGGTTCTCACAGTCTGAGCGCCAGCAGATATGAGGATGAGCTGTAGATGTGCAACCTCTACAACGTCACCACCAATCAGGAAGCCATCCGGGCGATTACTAAGGCCCTCGACCGTCTGGGTAACCTCCAGCCATCACTCGACATCTATCCCGACCAGATGGCACCCGTCGTGCGCAACATCGACGGCATCCGCGAGATGACATGGGTGCGCTGGGGAATGCCAAGTTCGCAGCAGGCACTTTACCAAGCAGCGACGAGGCGGGCCGACAAGCTGCGGGCCAAGGGGAAGGACGTTGACTTCCAGGAACTGCTGAAGATGGAGCCGGATGGGGGCACGACCAACATCCGGAACACGACCAGCAAGCATTGGATGCGCTGGACTGGCATCGAGAACCGCTGCGTCGTCCCGTTCACGCGTTTCGCCGAACCTGATCCCGCGAGCAAGGTTGAAGGCGGCCGGACGCCAAACGCATGGTTCGCCCGTGACGAGAGCGAGCCGCTGATGTTCTTCGCAGGTCTTTGGGTGCGGGACTGGGAATGCGTCAGGAAGGTGAAGGAAGGGCTCATCCGATGCGATCTCTTCGCCTTCCTTACCACGGAGCCCAATGCAGTCGTCGCTCCTATCCACCCTAAGGCGATGCCCGTGATCCTCAGCAGTCAGGACGACGTGGAGAGATGGCTGACGACGCCATGGGAAGAGGCAAAGAGGCTCCAACGTCCTGTGCCTGAGAGTGAACTAGTCCTGCTTCCGCAGCGAGCAGCTGCACGCGAGACCCCCGCTATGCAACCGTCACTGCTGTAGGCGATGTAATGGAAGCTTGCGACAACTGCGATGGCACTTCTAGGTCTGGGAAATTTCACCCTCAAAGACCATGGACTAACTGCCAGCAGTGCGGGTGTGAAGGAGCAGACAGGCGATGTCCTGTCGACCACGGAGCAGATGATCCTGATCAGGAGCCTGAACTAGTGATGTGCACAGCCTTGAAGAGGCGCAGGAGCTGGGATGCCTGACTGGCTAGTCTATGTGATTGCCGCTCTAGCGTTGTTCTTTGCACTCGCCTCCATAGTAGGGCACGCAGCGCGTTGGATGGGCTGGGTATAGTGGGGACGCAGATGGTGAGAGTGCATAATTCGTGGTCAAGGCAACTGGTCCTGATGGCCGTTATCGGGATTGCATTTCTTCAGGTAGGTGCAGCGGTCGGTGCTGAAGTACGGAAATCTAATAAAGAAATATGCGTTCTGTCCCTTGAGGGAGAGATCGTGCCAGGCGACTTCTCCAGACTGGTTGAAATTGCCGCTACGGAGTTTCTTGGCGTGGATGGCGAGAGTTCTGCGCGTGACACCATCTGCTTGAACAGCCCGGGGGGAAACGTCTCCGAGGGCGTTAAGCTGGCAGAATTCTTCTACAAGAACGGCGTCGGTACAGTCATTGACGAAGGCGCGGAATGCTACTCGATGTGCGCCATCATGTTCATGATGGGAATTGCACAAGGATCGGAGGTCACCTTCGTCAATCGTAAGCTCCACATCGCGGGGAAGCTCGGGTTTCATCGCCCATTCTTAGCACTGGAGGAAGAAAGCCTAATCAGTACAAAAGCGCTGGCGGTCGCTCATGACGTTGCTTTGGAGGACATGAGCAAGATCATGTTGCTCGCCAACAATTTGGTCCCTTGGTCAAATTCGACGATGATGCGTCCTGATCTCATTCAAGAAATGCTCCGCCACATCGGCAACGATCTCTTCTATATCGACACTGTCGAGAAGGCTGGTCGCTTCGAGATTGAGCTTATCGGACTCCCAGAACAGTCCACCTCGCCGGAGGAGCGGGCGTACTATGCCTGCGAGAACTCCTTCCATTGGCAAGTGGGCCTGATGAACGAACCAGTCGATGTGCGGAAGTTCACGAAACCCGTTACGCAGGACGAGTCTGTCGTCAAGTTGCTGAAGACCTCAGATGGCACCAGATACTATTCCGTGACGAGCAGTGATGCCGGCTATTCCGAAGCAGGGTGCGTGATCGCCGTCACTGGGGAGAGGTTGCAGGGTTGTGGCTACAACGGGATGTACAACGTCCTTCTGGGTCAAGGTGCGTGCACCGTGGCGGATTTCGAAGAACGTAGTTGGGGGATTAACCAACTGGCTTCCTATCGGCCTGGCCTCACCTTTGAAGAACTCGGGGGAGTGGCCCACAGTCCGGATACCTCATCCCCCCAGTCAGTGATAGGCGCAAAAGTGCCCGCCACGTGCGCAATCTTCGGTCAGACTGGCGAAACGGAAATCGAGCCTTGTGAAGCTACTTTGACCGTCAATGTCATCATTAATAACAGGCGATCTGACCGTTATGAGTTCCTATGGCCAACAGGCAACAAAACGATCCTGGCGCGCGACGGCGAGCTCTTCACAATAAACGGGAAGCCTTCCATTCCGTACAATGACGATCGCTATACACTTTGCGCGCTGAACAGCGAGACCAGAAATCGCTTCTGCTTCAAGCTTTGACGATTCACTCAGGCGTGAATCCTTGGCGACAGCAACCAGGGATCGCCACGTATGGGTTCGGATATTCCTGACCGGATGTTTAATATGCCCAACTGCTTCACAGGTCGAGTTATTCCGGTCTCCACCATTTTGTGGACACCTTGAACAGACGAAGAGTAACCGGTGTTCTGCCCCCACGTTGTCTGCTATCGCCTGATCTGAGATCGACATTCCATGGATGAAGAACGGGAGTTTCTCCATGGAGACTACAGTGGAGTTTCTCGCAACCGGCAAGACCCGACGTGAGGTTCACCGACATTGGCCTGATGAGGTCAAGGCGCGGATCGTGTCGGAAAGCTTGAGGCCTGGCACGACAGTCAATGAAGTTGCGCTGCGCTATGGATTGCGAGCCAACAGCCTTTCCACCTGGCGGACGATGGCGCGGCAGGGCAAGTTGCTCCTGCCTGCACCGGAGGATGCGGTAGAGTTCGCGGCGGTGATCGTCGATCCACCTGTTTCGGAGCCGACGCCTAAAACGATTGGTCGCCCCGAGATCGTCGTTGGCTCTATTACGATCCGTCTTGAGGAAGGAGCGTCCGCGTCTCGGATCGCCGCCATCGCCCGCGCCCTGGCGGCCGGGACATGATCTTTCCGTCGAACCGCGTCAGGATCATGGTGGCGACCAAGCCCGTGGACTTCCGCAAGGGTCATGATGGATTGGCGGCGCTGGTTAAGAACGAGCTGCACAAGGACCCGTTCACCGGAACCGTCTTCGTGTTTCGGTCACGCAAGGCGGATCGGTTGAAGCTGATCTACTGGGATGGCTCCGGGATCGTCATGGCCTACAAAAGGCTGGAAGAGCACAGCTTCACCTGGCCCGGCATCAAAGATGGGCTGATGACGCTGACCCATGCCCAGTTCGAAGCGCTATTCGCAGGCCTTGATTGGCGGCGGGTTCATGCCGTCCAGACGAGAACGCCGGAGGCCATCGAATAGCTGCGGCACGATGACTCAGCAGGGCAAATTGCAGAGGCAAATCGGCTCCGGATTTGATAGCTTCCGGCCATGTCTGATGCCGCCGAACTTCCCGATGATGTTGCCGCCTTGAAGGCGATGCTGATCGCGGCGCGGGCCCGCGAGGCGGCCAAGGATGTCGCGATAGCAAGTAAGGACGAGCATATCGCCCGCAAGGATGAGCGGATCGAACGGCTTGAGAAGCTCGTCGCAGCGTTCAAGCAGGCAGCCTTCGGACGCAAATCCGAGAAGACCGATCCTGACCAATTCGACCTGGCGCTGGAAGACCTGGAGACGGCTATGGCCGTGATCTATGCCGAGGATGAGACGGACGTTCCTCCTGGAAACAGGATCAGCAAGCCGCGCGCGATCAATCGTGGCTCCCTTCCGAAGCATCTCCCGCGTATCGAGGAGGTGATCGAACCGGAAAGCCTGACGTGCGGCTGCGGTGGTTGCCTGCATTGCATCGGCGAGGATGTCTCCGAGCGGCTGGACGTGATCCCGGCACAGTTCCGCCTGATCGTCACCCGCCGCCCTAAGTATGCCTGCCGGGCCTGCACCGACGGGGTCGTTCAAGCCCCGGCTCCAGCACGGCTGATCCAGGCAGGGCTGCCGACGGAAGCCACCGTCGCCCATGTGCTGGTTTCCAAATATGCCGATCATCTACCGCTCTATCGGCAGGCCCAGATCATGAGCCGCCAGGGCATTGACCTCGACCGATCCACGCTGGCTGACTGGGTTGGTCGGGCAGCCTATGAGCTGCGTCCGGTCTTCGATGCACTGACTGCCGACCTGAAGCGCTCGACCAAGCTGTTCATGGACGAGACCCGTGCCCCGGTGCTTGATCCCGGCTCACGCAAGACCAAGACTGGATACTTCTGGGCGCTGGCGCGGGATGATCGTCCATGGGGCGACGGTGCTCCGCCAGGCGTTGCTTTCACCTATGCGCCCGGTCGAGGAGGCATTCATGCCGAACGGATATTGCACGGCTTCTCGGGCATCCTGCAGGTCGACGGCTATGCCGGATACAACAGGCTGATCGCGCCAGAGCGTGTCGGACCGGACATTCGGCTTGCCTATTGCTGGGCACACGCCCGTCGCAAGCTGGTTGAGATCACTCGCAACGGAGCAGCACCGATTGCCGAGGACGGCTGCGCGGCCTTGATCCCGAGGCCCGTCTCGCTGGACGGCAAGAGCGATCAGCGCCACTGGTCGCAAACCTGCATAGCTGGCTCGTCCATCACCGCGCCCGCGTGGCAACGAAGTCGCCGCTCGGCGAGGCACTGGCCTACATTGCCAAATACTGGGATGGCCTGCAGCTATTCCTGACCGACGGCCGCATCGAGATCGACAACAACAGCGTCGAACGGACCATCCGGCCGATAGCTCTCAATCGAAAGAACGCGCTCTTCGCAGGCCACGACGCGGGAGCGGAGAACTGGGCAACCATCGCCTCGCTCGTTGAGACCTGTAAGCTCAACGCCGTTGATCCGCTGGCCTATTTGACTGCGACGCTCACCGCCATCGTCAACGGTCACAGACAGAGTTGCATCGATGAGCTTTTGCCGTGGAATTATTCGGGACGAACAAACGGCTGAAGTCTGCTGTCGGCCCAAAGCGGTCGTGAGATGACAAACAACAGCGCTCCCCCCTTTCTAAGTGGCTACGAAAACCGATCCAACTGGTTCACCGCAAACGAGCCTGTCAGGAGACCTGAGCACCATAATCTACGCAGCGATCTTCTTTTGTGAGGGACGAACAATTCTTGTCTATGGAGGCGAGAGGCAGCATCTGCAACCTCCCGCCTCAACGCGCCTAGAGCGCTGCCCTGCCGCTACCGCCAACAGGTCTGATCATCCAAGGCTTCACAGCAGGTTCCTTGGCAAGTATACCCTTCTTCTTGGCAAAAGAGCGTATCGCATCGCGTGCTGCCCGAAGAGGTTTCAAACCGTCATGGGCCATGTAGCAGGTCCTCAAGGCCGCCTCATGGATCAGGTCCCGGTCCCGTTCTGGCCAATCCTCCAGGTAATCAATCGCCTCCTCCACGGCCGTAATCTCACGGACGAGGTTCTTTTGTTCCTTCAGATACACCGGACGATCAAAGAGCTTCGAGATCATTTCCACCTCACTGATTCTGTTGTGATCAACAAGGAAGGCGCTGTGGCCAACGCCGATAAGTCATCTGGTTTGCCGCGTCCTTCCGTTCAAGTCGGAACAGCATCACTCAGGTCACTAAAGCTGATCAAAAAACCGTAAATGTCGACGGGCGCGACGTAGGCGCTTACTGCACATCCAGGCAGGTGGGCGGGTACCCGATGGCCCATACCTGAACGGGATTACGCGGCGGCGAAAAACTTCATCGAGGTTCTTGAACAGGCATCTTTCGCCAACCAGATTCATTGCATCGGCAGCCTTAGTAGGGGCCGATAGGCCGGAGACGCAGGTTTTCGGTGGCGTCTCCAATCCATGTTGCTTTACGGAGGATATGGTAATGAGAACGGAACTGGATTTCGCACCCCTCTATCGGTCCAGCATTGGCTTCGACCGTGTCTTCAACCTTCTCAACAACGCGCAGCGCCTGCAGGCGGTTGATCTCTGGCCACCCTACGACATCGTCAAAGTTGGCGATGACGAGTATGCGATCACCATGGCAGTCGCAGGCTTCAGCCAGAGCGATCTCGACGTAACGCAGGAGCGCAACGTCCTGATCATCAAAGGGGCGAAAGCGGAGAAGAATGAAGGCGAATACCTGCATCGGGGTATCGCCGGACAGTCATTCGAGCGTCGCTTCGAACTGGCCGACCATGTTCACGTAGAGACGGCGTCGCTCTCCGACGGTCTCCTGCGGATTGTGCTGAAGCAGGAAGTCCCGGAGGCGATGAAGCCCCGGAGGATCGAGATAGGCAATGGGACGGCGGCCCCACCGCTGCAGATTGAGTCTGACAAGCAGGTCGCCTGAACTCATTGAACTCCCATACACAGGAAGATCACGAATAGAGGGCCCGCGTAGGGCGGGCCCGCCAACGGAACTCCATCCGCACTTCAGGGAAACGGTTAAGTTCAGGGTGGACATCGTCTTGTCCGCCAGCGCACCGGATTGGAGCCGCATGCGGAAGTTGCGGTGGCACTGCACGCGGCTAAACAGGCGGCAGAAGGCTGAAGTGCAAGCCCGACCGGTGTGGGAGCTTCAAGAAGTTCTACGACTCCGTTGGGATGATGCTTATGTTGCCATCAGCTTCCAGGATGGCGAACTTGACCTGCGTAAGCTGCTCCAATCCGTGCTGCTGCCGGGCGGCGACGAGAATGTCATCCAGGTTCACCCGCGCCTTGTGCATCGCCCTTCTATCCGGCTTCCCCTTGGAGACCAGCACAGTTGGAGCCCCGTCCAGAAAGAGCGCGAGCCGGGGAAACCAGTCCTTCAAGTAGGATAGCAGGATGTCGAGTGAAAACAGCAGGATGATGAGCAGGAACGAGTTCGTCAGCGAAAAGTCGTCTCCGAGAAAAGCCTGCTGCGTAGTTTCGGCAACGACCAGAAGAAGGACAAAGTCAAAAGGTGTAACCTGCGCCATTGTCCTTCGGCCGGAAAGGCGGGTCACCAACAAAAGGAACAAAAAAACAGCGGTGCCACGAATTACGGTTTCCATTGCTTCCTCACGGCCAAATCCAGGTCCACAGCGTTTGCTCCGAGCCCGCGATATCAGCAGCGTACTCCGCCTTCCCAACGTGCTTCGGCTTGATCGTGAAAACGACCTTCCTCTCACCACTGGAAGTCGCTTTGAAATGAAACTCCTCTCGATGATCATCGGCCACAACCTCGGAAGGCCTCGGCTGCACGTCTTCGATAGAGAAGCTGGAAAGGAAGCCTGAACCGAGGCTCATTACGACCGGGCCCTTATAGGAGGGAGGGAAGGTAACTACCATCTCCGTTGGTCGCTCCCACCGCGCGATCAAGGGATACTCTACCTCCGCTCCGCCAATCGCGGCCGTCGCCGACGAGAACCATCCTCCCGCTCCAGCAAAACCCATTGCGGCAGCCACGGTCACGATGCCGAACATCACCCACGCCACGCGTTCCAGCTTCCAGAACCAATCCTGAAAGCCCCGGTGCTCATTTAGCTGTAAGCCATCCTCGCGGACTTTCGTCTCGGTCTCCATTGGCACTTCCATATGTTGTCACCAGCCGAGGCGAAGCGGTCGATGAACTCGCTTGTTCCGCGTGGGGCGATGATCAGCTGCCTCTGAGACAGGTTCCTGTAGAACAGGAGAACGGTGGTCAGATGCGGATGTTCCAGGCAGAGCGAATGGTGCGTTACGGGGTCGGATCAAAGTCCCTCAGTTCCTCAGAAGTCCACCAGAAGAGGGAGCCGCCAAATCGCCCGACTTATGTGACCAGACTTTAGTCTGATAGCGTACAGCAACATCTCAACCCTGAGAGTCGTTGCTGAAGTGCCTACGGAGGTGCTGACATGCAAACGGGAGGAGACCTGGGATCGAGTACAGAGGCAGCAGGAGAAACCATCCGCAGCGACTTGATGCGCCTTGCCAGGCGCTTCGTTCCTCGCGACGAGGACGCTGCCGGGCTGGTGGACCAAACTCTTCGGATGGTTGGCCAAACTGCTGAGTGGCACTCGTCCGAGCAATGGAAGTATTTGTTTTCAGTGATGCACCAGCTCTTCCTGGACCAATGCAAGGGAGAACTTCGCGGAAGAGAATAAGAGAATAGGTGAGGCTAGTTGAGGGGAGGCATCCATGGGTGCTGTGGACGCTTGGAACAAATGGTGGGAAGGGATTGGCCATGTCGCTCGCGGCAATCGCGATGTGGCCCGAACCCGCGAAGCCTTCGAGGCCGGCTATATCTCCGCACTGGAGGACGTCGCCTCCGGACGCGAACGCCTCAGTTTTCGAAGCGACGATCAACGCGAGCGCATGACCAACCGTGAATAACGAAGAGCTGCCGCTGTTGTTGAAGCTGGAGCCTTAGTAGGTCATCAAACCGATTCCCGAGGCTCCCACTGGTCCCCCCTCGCAAATGATAGCCTTGGGTTTGCATGTATGCTCGACTCCTGCCTGAATGGGAGTATGGTGAGCCACCGTCAGCAATTGACCAGGGCGCTGATGGCCGAGAGTCGGTAACTTTCGCCCCAAGCATGGAGGGGCAGATGTCAACCACATCTCTTCCCACAGTTTGGTACCCGAAGGACGTCGAGGTGATGGCCTCGGCAGTTGTTCAAGCTTACAAGACCCCGATTGCAACTGAGACCGGTATTGATCGCATCGCGATGGCCAAGATTGTCTATCGCCTCTATTCCATGGGATTACGTGATCCCGAGAGACTAGCTCAAGTCGCAGCGTTGAGCGCTGCTCGCAAGGTATCCAGAACGCCGACACTGGCAGCGCAGCACTAGCTCGTCGCTGCCTGGCCTGGGACCTCGGGCTTCACCATCTCGGGGTTCTGATCTTCCGAGCGACGAGGCTGGGACACGTCTCACCTCAGGAGAAGCCTGGCGGGTCGCCCAGCGGCTCGATCCCGGCTCAGCGCCTTCGTCCAACCTGATGCTCGTATAGATCGGCAGTCAGCTCGTCGAGAACGTTACGGAAGGTGACGGTCTGCAGCACCAGACCGTCTGTCTCGGATATCTCGATGGAAATTGGCCGCAGCGCTCGTCCCAGCCTAATGTCCTCGGCCATGAGACTACGGGCTCCCAGCTTCGCCTCATTCACCGCCGCGTCGAGGTCCGCAACCTCGGAGCCATCGGGGTCTTCCAACAGACCATCATTGTCTCGCATGTGAAAAAAGTACCGGGGCATCGTGTCCAATCTTGCTGGTCAGGTTGGGTTCCGCTGCCACTACCGCCCATTGTCCGTTCCACTCTCCCTATCCCGTCAGGGGCACGACGTTTGAAGGTCTGGAGCCGTCCTTTTTGCCGATCAGCCGATCATATTCTTGTTCGGGCTTGCCATAGGCATCTCTTGCAAACTCTTCCAGAGCGGCTCTGTCTCGAATGAGGATGCGCCCTCTTTCGGACCGGATGAAGCGGTTCCCTTCAAGAACATGCAGCGCTGTGGTCACGCTTGGCCGACGAACGGCGAGCATAAGCGAAATGTATTCGTGCGTGAGGTTCAACTCGTCGCCATCGACCCTGTCGTGACACATCAAAAGCCAGCGAGCCAATCTTTCATCCACCGGATGGCTGACGTTGGACAAGGCAGTATAGGTCACTTGGATAGCCAAGGCCTGGCTGTAAGAGGCGACGAGATGCGCGAACAGGGGGCTGCACTCCATTGCCTCAAGGAAGCGCCGAGAGGTGATGCGGTGGCCGCTGCCGGAGTGTTGCATGACGATCTCATGAGGGCTTATCTCAGCCCCAACTGCGGCTTGCACGGGAGAAAAGCCCTCTCGTCCAAACATACCCGCTTCAGCCTTGTTTCCCTCAGGCGAGACCGCGACTACCGAGCCGATACCTGAATCAGGAAAATAGACATGGTCTATTGGGTCGTTGAACGCCGCGATCAGGAAGCCTTTCGGCAACTCTAATCTCTCAAGGTCGGTAGAGAATTTTGCCAGCTCTTCGGGCGGCAGTTTCGAAAGCAGAACGTTCCTGATGGACGAGGAAGAGATGGCTGACATGACACGCCTCCCATTGAGCAGGCGGGAGCACGTAGTAACCCTCAGCCGTCAGCGCCTACATGATCGGTTTCCGACGATGGGTTCGAAGTAGGGCGCAAAGTACAGAAGTCAACGCCAGGGTCTCCGGCTGATGGTGATTTCGCCCCTCGCCAGAGTGCACCGTGATCGATGCCGCTGCGGCGTTCGGCGGGCATAATTGCATGTCCGCTAGTGGCGCATTCTTGCCGTCAATGTCGTATCGGCATTTTTCGGAAAGCCCAATCGAGCTTGGTCAACGTGCGAGGAAAACACCGCTTTCGACGAAGAACCCTAATTGGCAGATGTCTGTTTGATCGTGCACAATGTGTAGCGAAGGCTCTGATCGAGGTTTGGACGCCTCGATCGAAGGACACAATGAGGATATCGCGTACGCAGGTCCCGAAACTAGAAACCATCACGATCTCGAACGTCTGTGTGCAGTGTTGAAAAGAGAACTCCAGCACCCTCACATCCAACCGATATCGTCGTGACGAAACGGGTCAGGACGGCATCGGCATTCGTGATGGCGACGGCAATGGAATTTGAGCGACTGGCGAAAAGTGCCAAGATGATCTGGAAGAGGCTCCGAGCCCGTTTCCGCTTGCTATCGCGACGTTGCAAGAGGAAGGCTCGGCACGCGTTGTTCAAATTGGCGCGTCTGAGGGCAATGCTTTGGCAGCGGCTGTATAGCTTCCGTTACAGGTATCTGGTCTGGCAACGACGGCACGGCCCGTACGCGACGATCATCTCGCTACTGGTATTGATCATCATCAGCGCGTCATGGATTCCGACTCTTCAAGGGATACTCGAACGGAGTTTCGTGACCGAAGCGCGACTAGCATTGTTGCGGTCGCTGTTCCTTACCATTGGCGGAGCGCTGATCGGAGCGGCGGCCATCGTTTCGTCGCTCGTGCTGTTCGCAATGCAGGTCAACATTGAAAGGATGCCGCACGGTCTGTTCCGCAGGCTAAGTGCTGATCGGAGACTTCTAAGCGCGTTTGCGGCGACATTTCTTCTCGCGGTGGCCATAGCCGGACTGTCGCTTATCCAAGAGCCGAAGCGAATCGGCATCTTCGTGTTTGCGGCTTTCTGGGGCACAGGAATCATCCTCGGACTGTTCCTCTATGGCTACCGTCGTGCGCTGATTCTGGTGAACCCGGTGCGGCAACTCGACATGGTCGTTCGTCAGACGGAGCGCGAGTTGCGAGCGTGGGCGAGACGAGCGAAACGCGCGGCACCGCTGTTGTCGGATGGCAGCAAAGAGCTACAGGCCGATCCCTACGCCCCCCAGCATGACCTGAAGCGCACCGCGTTCTTTCAGCTCAATAGGGGCTGGACGGATGGGGCGCAGCAGAGCGTGCGCTATGCCGTGTCGTTCGCACGCCGCTATGCCGAGCAAGGCGACTATGAGGTCAGCGCTGTGGCGATGAACGCGATCATCAGGGTCAATGCCGCCTATGTCAAAGCTAAGGAAAGGACCTTCTTCGCCAATCAGCTAATGTTTGATAACCCCCTCGCCTCGGATGGTTTCATCAATGATACGCTTGAGCATCTACGGCAGACGGCGCGTATAGGGGTCTCGCGCAGCGATGAACAGCAGATCGAACAAGCACTACAGGCGATGGCCGATCTCGTGCGGGTTTACTTGACAATCGATTATGCGACCCCTCACGCGTCGAAGACGCACGCGCATCTGGCGGCGGGGTACCTCACAGGCGAGGTAGAGCGGATTGTGCCGCACAACGCGCCAGATGTACTCATGGAAGGCGTGCGGCTGATGGGGCGATGTGCCGACATGCTGCTTGCAGCAGACGGCCCGCAAGGCATCACAACGCTGGTGCAGAAGATCGGCATCATTTCGTGTGCCGGGGTGGTGCGCGAGGATTACCGGCCCGTCACTTCTACCGGGGTTGCGCAGCTCGCGCGCCTAAGCTTCAACCTGTTGCGGACAAATTCGCGGGAAGTCCAGTTCGCGGCGCGGGATATCCGCAATAGCATGAAGCTGATCGCCAAGCTATTCATGACCTTGCCGGACGCGCCGTTGATGAGCGTCCACAGCGCCTATCTCGCCCCATACTACTCAGCCACGAGTGCTCAAGGGCTCACGGTGCGGCTCTCCGAACTTGTCAACGCGGTCGCGGAAGCACCGGCGGACGACGTGAATGCCCGGCACGTTATCGACAACTTCCGGGAATGGGCGGATGGGATGTATCAGACCGAGAAGGACCTGCTCCTTCATGCCATCGAAAAGCGTTCGCAATTCACGTTCGACATGATCCACTGGATCAAGGCGGTTACCACGATGTTGATCGCTGTGTCGAACGCCGCTGCTTGTGACGAGCACAGACAGCAGGAACTGCGCAAACACGCGGCTTGGCTGATCGCGGTCTTCACCTGGGTGCCCGATGACGAAGAGACCGTGAAATTCGTCGAGAATTTCGGGATGACCGAAACGCTGTTCGAAGCGGCGGTGGATGCGCGCAGGCGCGGCTGCCCAGAACTTGCGGACGACATCGGGAAAATGCTGTTGTCGTGGACATTCAAAGCAGGCCGATACCAAACCGGCTGGGCGACTCTGGAACGGGGCGTCTACGGGCTCGTGACGCTCGCGCTTCTCGCTGACGACGCCGTTTCGGAGACTCGGCTAAAGGCAGAAATCAGCGCGGGGATGACGGCTGGAGGTTTGCCCGAAAAAGAGCTTCGTGATCGCGCAGCCATGGAGATTCGAGGGCGCGCCGCCTCACTGTGGCAATACGATCATTGGTCATCAGCAATCGAAAATGGCATGGCGAAAGCCGACCATGAGAAATTGAAGCCGCTCCTTGAAGACGTTGCGGACCTGATCTCGCCCGAGACTAAAGGCAAAGCCGCAAGCCGCGGACCTTTCTGAAGGTGGCCAAATATTCCGCCCTGAGCTCGCTAACGCACCCAATTGTTCACTTGGTGGGAACCCCCTGGTGTTTCTTTACGTCTTCAACAGTGTCTTCATCGACATGTGTAGACATGTCTGCTCCACGCGCGAAGCAAGAGACGCCCGTCGTCCTGGGTGAATTGACGATGCTAACGCCCCATTTCTTACGGGGTTCAAGGTTGAGCCTCTCATTCCTTTCGATCTCCCGCTAGTGTCAGGGCATACCGGCGAAGACCAGGATAGCGCAGTCGTGGCTTCAAAAGTATTCGCCGGTCATGGGGCTGCCATCCAGCTTCATCCAAACCCGAGCCCAGTGACTCGCCTGCATCTAAAGTGGAATCTGTGTGATCATCGCCTCTTGTCATCTCAGTTCCATTCTAATGCCGGCGAGAAGTTAGGCCCAGATGCTTACTGCTCTAAGAACTTCCCGGACGCACCTGGCGACCCCTCATTAGACGGCCGTTTGTGTTTGCAGATGATCGAGCCCACTTCCGCTCCGGATAATTTACGGACGACTAGCAGTTCCTCAACAATCTCATCCAGCGCGGCGCGGTTATTGTTCAGGATCGAGATCGCGCGTTCCCTCTGCTGTTCAAGCGTTCGGTGCACAGCCCGACGAAGGTCCGCGTCGCGTAACCGCAACTTTGGCAAATCCGCATCTTCGACCACCTCGACCATTAGTGTTCTGCCTAAGCCGAAACTTGTCTCCATCAACGTCGCAACTTCGGTCGCGCGGGCCAAGTCGGCTTCGTTTCCGCCCGTTCCGCCGTCAGAGTGGTCTCCTAGTACCAGTATCTCCGCGGCAATCCCAGCCAAGTACAGGGCAATCTGGTCAAGGTAGAATCTTCGATTTTTTCTTCCTACGGCGGCCTGGGCGAACACCGCACCGCCCACGATTTCCGGCCTTCGTAGCGTGACGCTGTCCAGTATGCGGACCAACTCCAATTCCCCGGCAAGTAGCTCAAGGCCGACGATCGCGTGGCCAGCTTCATGAATCGCATTTGCGCGAAGATGTTCCGACGGGATGGGGTGCAGACTTGGCAAGAGGCTGACGACATCATCCACCTCTAGCGGACGCGATGCCCGTCTCGCGCGCCGCCTTGCATCCCGGACCAGTTGTTGGATATCGGCTCCAGCCATCCCCTGGGTCGAGCGGAGAAATTGCTCCCGATGCGCGGTCGGAATATCAAGACCTGAATGGAACCGGAAAATATGCGAGCGGGCTTCTGCATTTGGCAGAGGGATCGGAATGTGTTTGTCCAGCCTTCCGGCTCGCTTGATCGCCGGATCAAGTTTTGAAGGAAGATTGGTTGCGCCGACGACGACTACGCCGGTCCGACGATTGAAGCCATCCAGGAGCTCGAGAAAGCCGTTGATCGCTTGCCGTTTGTAGTCCGCGTTGTGATCATCCACCGCACGGTCACCGAACGCGTCAATCTCGTCGATGAACAAGATGCACGGTGCCTTGGACGCCGCCTCATCGAATGAGAAATTCATCGCCTTCAGAAAGTCGTTCAGGTGTCCGGCGGCCTGCCATTGAGCAGACGAAGCGAAGACCATTGGGACGTTGCACGTCCGCGCCAATGCGTCAGCGAACATCGTTTTGCCGGTACCTGGTGGTCCGGACAGAAGAACGCCCGTATCTACGTCCTGCCATCCGATTTTTCCGGATTTGTAGTCAGCAAGGTCTAGGGCAAGCTCAAGGCCCCATTCAGTTGCCTCGCCAAAGCCATTTAGTTCACGAAGAGTAGGTCCTTGTGATCTAGGTGCTGGCTCCGCGGGTGCCTTTAGTTGCTGGACCGCCCGCAAACGTCTCAACCCATCAACCAGCGACCGGCCCGGCGGAAAGGCGAAACGCAAATTTCTCCACGTCGCAGACAGCACGAGCTTGATATCAGCTTCGGTCAAGTGTTGACCGAAGTGGCTGAATACGATCGCGACCTGACGTGCTGTTGGCCGTGGTACTGGAATCTCCAGGTCACAGAACAGAAGGGTATCGTCCTCAAACTTGGTTTGGTTTTCGCAGACGAGGATCGCGACTTTTCTTTCTTGAGCGGCGTAGAACAGCTCATCCTCAGCGCGTAGCCCTTTTCCCGACGGTGTCACGGGCTTCACCCAGACTTCTTCATGATCGGCGACGTCGCTGGCCGCGGGTCGATAGAACAATCTGATGGCTTCGATGTAACTGTCCACGGCATTAGGTGTCTCGATGCGAACGATTGCCAAAACGTTCTTCTTCAGCCTCCTCAGCGGGCGGAGCGCGGCTGCAACACCGAGATACGCAAGAATGGTCGGAAGGGTCACCTGACGGCCCTTTCCGTCCTGCTGTTGATCTGTCGGCCAACCAGGCTGTCTCGTACTCGATTTAGCCATTGGCAAGCTCTGCAAGATCGACAACCAGCGCCGGATTGAACACTTGCGAGACCTCATCGGGATATCCGCGCGGATTGCAGATTACCCGGGTCTGGCCGATCAAGTAGTCGCTTGGGGTGTGGAGGTGTCCGTGCACCCACAGCAGCGGCTGATACTCCAGAATCTTTGCTTCAAGATTCGACGCGAAGGATGGCGTCAGCGGGTCATGCAGGAAAGGGCGCGGTATAGACATCAGGCTTGGCGCGTGATGTGTTACGACGATCGTCGGCAAAGGGGATGGCGTCGACAGTACCTGCTCGATTCCGACCTTAGCCAGATTGTGGAGGTATTGGCTCTCGCGCGGAGTGAACCGCTTGAACGGTGTCTTCTGGAGCTTGATCTGTCGGTAGTCGTTCAGTCGCTCTTTAGCTTCGGCCATTGCAATACCGGCATGGCCGAACAGCATGAAGTCGGTCCACAGCGTAGCTCCCACAAAACGGAAACGGTCGAAAAGGACGACGTCTCGTTCGAGAAGATAGACACCATCGTATCGCCTGGCCGCCTCATAGCCCGCGGCCATGCCTTCCCGGACAGACGCCCTGTAGAACTCGTGGTTACCGGCCACAAACACGACCGGCATATGGGGCGCGATGACCTCACCGAGAAATTCGACAGTCGGTACGACACCGCCGTCCAGAACGTCGCCGGCACAAATGCAGACAGCAGCGTCTGGGATTTCGAGCCAGTCCAGCGATCTGTCCATCTCCAGGTGCAGATCGGAGAGTATCCAGGCTCTCATTGCGGCCTCCCTCGTGTTTGGTCATCCGCATCCACCATCTCGGTTCCAAGCCGATACCATCTGGAGAAGGACCGGGCGTATCCGCGCTTCACATCCATGAAGAAGAGCTCGCTGGATACCATCGGGTGGCCGTTGTCGATGAATGGGTGGCCTAGCGGCCGACCCACGAGACAAGAAACGGCCCGCCGCCCGACGAACCAGTCATTGATGTCCACGGCATCCGGCGGCTGCCAGTCGGTTCTACCGACTGTCTCTAGATCATCCGCCAGTCGCCTAAGCTGAGCGATCAAGGCCTCCCGGCCTTGCTCTAGCCATTCCAAACTCCATGAGTCGCGCATCGTCAAGCCTCACCTCAAGAACAAAAAGATACCAAAACCTCCATTAGCATGAGTCTCCGGCGTAACTAAAGACGCCAAACACGAGAAAATTGACATTCTCGGTGGAAACCGGCTTTAGGCCGGTATGACAGCGCACCTCACTGCCGATGCTTTGCGGGTTGCTCGGCATCTCCTTGGCCTCAGCCAGCGAGATGTCGAACAGCGTACAGGTGTCGCGAGGAAGTCTCTGGTTTCCGCCGAGGCCACAGAGACGGCTGCCATGTCACGCCCGTCAACGCTCTTGAGGCTTCGCTCGTTTTACGAGGATCAAGGTATCGAGTTCCTGGGCACAATCGATGTGACGACAGGAGTGGTTAGGGGATTGGGGGCACGCTGGAGGATGCCCAATCAGCTGCCGCCAGTCGGAACTGATCAAACGCCTGTCCACTCGCACAGCACCGGCCTTGCGTTCTCAGCCGCACGAGCCCTCCTGGACGTGAAACAGTCGGAGGTATGCCGCGTCACCTCCATTTCAGAACACAAGTTACGTGCTCTAGAGACCGGTACTACGAACGACGAGACTGCTCGCCGCCGATTGCGGACCTTCTATGAAGAGCGGGGTATTGAGTTTCTTGGTTGGGGAGACGTGTCGCGCGGCGTTTTCTACGGCGTCGGAGTTCGCTGGAGGGTGGTGGGAGAGGCAACGCGGGGGAGTGAGCCAGGAATCTCCTACGAAGGTAACCAAAATGATGGTCCTTGAACCCGATGTTGCCCGGGCGGCGCGAGCATATATCGGGGTGCATCAAGTTAGGCTTGCGGAACTTGCCGGTGTTTCGTCACGGACGGTGTATAAGCTGGAAAAAGATGGTGACATCACACCCCAGACGCTCGAAAAAATCCTGCGCGTCTTCGAGCAGCGCGGCGTAACCTTCTCCTACGACGTTGAAGGACGCA
Organism: Pseudorhizobium banfieldiae; assembly: GCF_000967425.1. Classification (NCBI taxonomy): domain Bacteria; kingdom Pseudomonadati; phylum Pseudomonadota; class Alphaproteobacteria; order Hyphomicrobiales; family Rhizobiaceae; genus Pseudorhizobium; species Pseudorhizobium banfieldiae. The sequence continues at coordinate 976,961 of NZ_FO082820.1, read as the reverse complement.
TTACCGGCATGACGTTCCGTCCTCGCCCGGGTCGAGGGCGCTGGGGGTCAACTCTTCAGATTCCGTAGTCTCGCTCAAACGCAAGCTTCGCCAAAAGGGAAAGCCATCCCTTCTGTGTTGATCGAAATGGATGCGATTAGACCGCATCGAATACAATGGTTGAACTTGATATCCCTACTGCTTCGCTGGCCGAGGGTGGACACGCGACCTTCCCGCAATCGGTACGAAAGCTGCGGGTGTCGATGGCCGAACACCTAAGCTAAGATAGTCGATGCGGTTTGAATGCATCGTTTTTCGATCCACGAAGTGAAACGCTCCAAACAAAGCAGTAAAATCCCCCGCCACGACCTATAACTGAGTTTTCCAAGAACTCACCGCACCATAATAATTAACAGATAGTCTGATTTCGAATTCAAGACTTCATTTGTTATTTCAGTCGCTTATTGACTCTTCCTTACAATGTGCTTTCATAAGGAGGTTATTGGCTCGGTACTATTCAACGAGAGCGCCTGAGTTTTGGGGCAGCTTCACGGGAGTGGTGGCATGAGAGACGATCCGGTTCCGCTGAGCGACGCTGACAGCATCCCCGTTCCGGGAAATGCAAACCGAGGAACTGCATCTGAACGTAACGTAGTTATTTCGGGTTCCGCGAGAGGGGCACATCACAGCAAGCGGATCATTGTGAGTCGTCTGGCCCACGCTCCGGTAATCCTGCGCGCGGAGATCGACGCGCTAGAAGTTATTCTGGGAAGTCGCAGCCGTAACTCCGGCCTCCCTTAGAAGCCGATGCCACAAATGAAGCTGATCCCCATGGATGTGCCCAGCGCACGTTACTAGAGCGGGAGCAAGAGCGCCGCATAATCAACTCTGAACTACCCGTACAGTTGTAGAGGCTCAGAAGCGAACGGAGACATCTCATGCGGAAAGAACTGCCCCAAGGGCTAGATGTGGACGCTCCGTTTCGTCGTCGGAGGTCCGAAACAGTAGCTGAACGCCGTGCAAGACAGAAACGTCCCCGTGTAAACCTCGGCCCACCCGAACCCTTAGTTGAAAGGGTGGCGCTGTATCTTCGCGTGTCGGGCGAACGAAGCGTCGAAAGCAATTTGTCTATCCCAGATCAGCAAGCGCAACTTGAGAAGTACTGTAGAGCGAAAGGTCTGCAAATAGTACAAACATACATTGAACCTGGGCGATCTGCCAAATCCACCGCGCGCCCAGCATTCAGAACGATGATGCTTGATGCACAAGCCGAAGTGAAACCATTCGACAAGATACTTGTTCATAATACGTCCCGCTTCGCTCGCTCTACAATCGACTTCGAACTCTGCGAACAAATCCTTCATCGAGCCGGCATCCAGGTCTTAGCGGTATCGCAGACTTTCGCCAGAGACGTCGGGGGATGGGTAGCAAAGAAGGTCACAACTCTGTTTGATGACTATCATTCCAAACGCTCAGCCGTCGACTCTGTGCGAGCTCGACGGAGAATGGTGATGGAGGGCCATTGGCCAGGTAGCACCCCACCCTATGGGTACAAACTGGTCCCCGCGAGTGCCAACTCGAAACGTAGGGTTCTCGCATTGGAGGAGGCCGAGGTGACGCTAGTCGAGAAGGTCTTTTCGCTCGTGCGCTTCGGAGACGGTGAATCTGCTCCGATGGGAGTGAAATCAATTGCGGAATGGCTCAATGTACGGGGTTACAGGACCAGGTACGGATCGCGATGGAGTGTACAAGCTGTCCACCGAATGCTGACCAACTCTGTCTACTACGGCGTCTACTACTGGGGCGTGAGTGCCCAAGAGCGCGAGTACCAAGAGCTTGAGGAGCCGCTTCCACTGAATGCGCCTGCGATAATCACTCGAGAAGAGTTCGATGCAGTTCAAGAGACCCTGGAGCTTCGTGATCCTAAGATGGGCGCACCGAAACTGATGAGCAGTCCGCTATTGCTGGCAGGCATAGCGAAGTGCAAATGTGGAGCATCGATGACGCTGGGCACTGGCACCGGCAAAAGTGGACGAGTTTATCGATACTACAGGTGCAGTAGTGACGCGAGGGGACAAAGGAAGTGCAGCGGCCCCAGGATTCGCGAAGATGACCTGAATCAAGTTGTACGGGATGTGATCCGAGATACTGTTCTTCAAGAACAGAGATTGTCTCATCTGTTACAGAGTCTCCAGCATAGATGGACACTGCGCCGTCAAGACGCGGATGGTAAAATCCAGGAGCTTCGTGGGCAAATTAAGACCGCAGAGTTGGCATTTCAGGGGCTGCTGCAAGCAGTACAAACTACGCCCTCTATCAACACCCAGCCAGTGTTTCAGGCGGAATTGATGCGCGTGTCCTCGGAACTTGAGCGCAAGCGGACTTTACTGACAGAAGCTCTTTCGATCGATTCAGAATTCGGGGAAATAACACCTCAACGAATTTCCTATTTCAAACACGAAATGGAAAACGTGATCTTTGGAGAAAATGAGGCGGTTGCAAAAATCTACATCGGCACGATCGTCGAATGCGTCGTTGTGGGGGAGCGCTTCATAACCATCTACGGACGCGACGAAGACCTCCGACGAGCAATATTGGATACCACAGAAGGTGACAAACTCTCGGGCCCAGGGGTTCGCAGATATGTACGCAGATGGCGGAGAGGATGGGATTCGAACCCACGATACGCTTTTGACGTATACTCCCTTAGCAGGGGAGCGCCTTCGACCACTCGGCCACCTCTCCGGTGCGGCCTGATTATTTCGGATGCCGGGCGATTGCAAGGTCTTTTCGAACCCGCCGACGAATTGCCGGCGGAAGGGGCGTGTGTGCGGCCGGAGGCTGGGCTCAATAGCCGGAGGAGCCGCCTGCCCCCGGGGTGCCGCGGCCGTAGCGCGCGGCGAGGCTGCGTAATGCGCCGGCAAATTCCGCCACGTCCGATCCGACAGCGACGAAGCGGGCACCAAGGTCGATGTAGCGCAGGTTCAGCGCCTCGTTGAAGGTAAGGATGCCGGCCGCCTTGCCGGCGGCGGTGATCGTGCCGATCGCCTTCTCGATCACCTCCTGGACCTCCGGCGCCTCGATGCGGCCGATATAGCCCATGTCGGCGGAAAGGTCGGCAGGGCCGATGAAGATGCCGTCGATGCCGTCCACGGCAGCAATGTTCTCGAGATCGGCAATCGCGGCACGGGTCTCGGCCTGCACCAGCAGGCAGATCTCGTCGGCGGCGGTATCGGCATAGTCGGGAATGGTATTGAACGCCGAAGCCCGGGCGACCGCCGCGCCCACGCCGCGAATGCCATGCGGCGGATAGCGGACGGCCCGCACCAGTTCGCGGGCCTGATCGGCCGAATCGACCATCGGCACCAACAGGGTCCGGGCGCCGATATCGAGAAGCTGCTTGATCATCCATGTTTCTCCCATGGGCGGCCGGACAACTGCCTCGGCGGGAGAGGCGGACAAGGCCTGCAGTTGCGCCATGATGCTGCGCAGGTCGTTCGGCCCATGTTCGCCGTCGATCACCAGCCAGTCGTAGCCGGCCGTGCCCGCAAGTTCGGCCAGGAGCGGCTCGCCAGTATTGAGCCAAAGGCCGATCTGCGGCCTGCCGCCCTGTCGAAGGGCTGCCTTGAACTGGTTCTTCGGTGCTGGCATTTGAATTGTCCTAGGAGAGAAGTTGCTTCAGGTCTGCGGCCGCGTCGGCGAGAATGGCGCGGTCCGGCTCGATGCCCATGTCGAGGAGCTTCTTTCCGGTGACATAGGCTTTCGCGTCGTTGATGGCATCGACCGCGACGAAGCTCCCCTCTCGGAAATACCAGATGGAGACGCTGCCCTCGCGCATGCCGGGTCGGACCAGCGTTTCGTCATAGCCGAGATTGAAGCCGGCGATCTGCAGCTTCACGTCATACTGGTCGGACCAGAACCACGGCTTCGGCCGATAGGGTTCGGCTCCGCCGGCGAGCACCGCGGCGATGGCCTCTGCCTGGTCAACGGCATTCTGGACCGATTCGAGGCGGATGCGCTCCCCTTTCCACGGCAGTTGCGTGCAGTCGCCCGCCGCATAGATGGCCGGGTCGGAGGTGCGCCCGAAGGCGTCAACGATGATGCCGTTGCCGACCTCCAGGCCGCATTGCTGCGCAAGCCCGTCATTGGGCGCGACGCCAATGCCGATGATGGCGAAATCGACGTCGATGACGCTGCCGTCGGAAAGCTCGGCGCCGCAGATCCGGCCGCCGCGGCCGATCAGCCGCGTTAGGCCGGTGCGCTCGCGGATCGTCACGCCGTGCTGCAGGTGGATCGTACGAATGACATCGGCAGTCTCAGGCGCGGCAACGCGGCAGAGAATCCGGTCGGCCATTTCGATCAGCACCACTTCAACGCCGCGGGCGCGTGCCACTGCGGCCGCCTCTAGCCCGATATAGCCGCCGCCGATCACCAGCAGGCGCCGTCCCGGACGCATTTCATGAGCCAGTTCGTCGGCGTCGCGCTTGTCGCGCATCAGGTGGACGCCTTCCAGGTCGCCGCCGATCGCCGCTGGCAAGGTCCGGGGCGCAGCGCCGGTCGCAAGCACCAGCGTCTCATAGTCGAGCCAGGAGCCGTCCTGCATCCGGACCCGCCGGCCACTGCAATCGATCTGCTCGACATAGGTGGAAAGCCGGAGATCGACGGCGTTTTCCGCATACCAGTTCTCGGGCCGGAAGGTCAGGCGATCGAACTCCATCTCGCCGAGCAGGTATTTCTTTGAAAGTGGCGGCCGCTGGTAGGGCAGCACATCCTCGGCTCCGATGAGGGTGATCGGACGCTCGTCCTTCAGGCTGCGCAGCTTTGCCGCCAGCGCGAAACCCGCCTGCCCCGCCCCGATGATCACCAGCCTGCCCGTCAAAGATCTGCCCTTCCTCTGCCGCACCGATCCTTCTGCCGGCAGGGGTAGCCGCGAGCCGTCCGCACGTCAACCGAATGTCCCGATCGTCGGCCAAGGCTTCGGAGAGCGATCGCATCCTTTTCACTCGCATATCTGCAATTGCCGGAGGATCGTTCAGGATGTGTTAGTTGAAAAAGGCTAAGATCGTGCCGTGAGGAGACAGAAGGAGGGTGTCATGCCCTTGAACATGGACCGCGACCCCAGACAGAACATTCCCCGCGACCAGGTCTTCGAGAAGTTCACGATCGATCGTCCGGGCAAGATCATCTTTGTCGGCCACCATCTCAGCACCAAGACGCACCTGCGCTGCCTGATCCGCACCATCTCACTCTATGGAGCCGATCTGGAGGTCAGCCCGCATGTGCCGGTGCCGAGCAATTTCTTCCTCGAAATCCTCGGCATCCATGACGAGATCGGCTGCACGGTCATCCGTCGGGAAGAGGAGAAGGTGACGGTTGGCTTCAACATGCTGATCGACCCGGAATTCCTGCATCACGTCATCCGGCTCGGCTTCGAGACCAACTGAGTACCTTCCGGCCAGCGTTCTCCATAGGGTCCGGTCGATCTGCCGAGCTGTTTTGGCGCAGCAGAAGCGCGATCAGCGGAATCGCCCAGCCGAACGGCTGCCACGCGTCCGCATCGAGGGGATCGTCGAGGCGCGACGCCCGCCTGCTCCTCGCATGGTCACAAAGGGTTACCCAGGTCACGGTCCAGTTCAGAAGCATGGTCTTCATCTCCAGCGGAAACATGGACCTCAGCTAGCTCCTGCCGGGCATCGCTTGTAGACGCGCAAACGAAAGCCGTTTTTCACCGGTGAATGATGCGGTTTTCGACGAGCGCGCTACAATATGCCCGATGACTGAACCGGACTGGGACGACCTGAAGCTCTTCCTGCATGTCGCGCTGGCCGGCGGCCTCAGCGGCGCGTCCGAACGTACCGGCATCAGCGCACCGACGATCGGGCGCCGGATGCTGGCACTGGAGCGGGCGACCGGGCGGACGCTGTTCGTGCGCAGCCAGCGGGGCTACCGGCTGGCGCCGGATGGCGAGGTGCTGCTAGCCCATGTGCAGGCCATGCAGACATCGGCGGAGAAGATCGCGGATTGGCGGGGACAGGCCTTCACCCTGCCGATCGTCTCGATCGGCGCCGATGCCTGGCTCTCGGGCCTCATCGCCGACGAGACGCAGTCCCTTCGCGCGGCATCTGATCCCTTCCGCCTCTGCTGCCAGATGCGCCATGCCGGCATCGACTTCACCTATCGGGAGACGGATATCGGCCTCATGCGCGAGCCTCCGCAGACCGGCAATCTCGCGCTGCGCAAATCGGTGCCAGCAGCGCATGCCGCCTACTGCGCCAAAGGCTCGCCCCGCACTCCCCTCCCCTGGGTATCGCTCGGGACGCATAGCGCCCATTCGCCTGCGGACCGGTGGGTCTTCGAGCATCATGAGGCGGACATCATGACCTGGGCGAATTCGCCGGACCTGCTCTTGCGGCTGATCCGGGCCGGCAATGGCCGGGGCGTACTGCCATGCTTCGTCGGGGATGCCGATCCTGAACTGGAACGGGACGGGCCGATCCTGGAGGATCTTACCTATACGCTCTGGATTGTCGCCAATGATGACGACCGGCACCGGCCGGAGATGCGGCTTGCGATGGACCGCCTGGCGGCGATGTTCCGGCGGCTGGCGGACCGCATGGCAGGCCGAACCGGTTGACGCCCTCCCGTACTTGCGTGCGTGGGATTCGGCCCTATGGTGAGCCGATTCCAGCAGCAGGTCCGCTTCCATGTCCGCATTCTCCCGCTTCACACCGCTCATCCAGTCGCTCCCCGCAACCGTACCTTTCGTCGGGCCGGAGGCGATCGAGCGCAACCGGGGCCTGGAGGTCAAGGCACGCATTGGCGCAAACGAAAACGGCTTCGGTCCCGCCCCATCCGTGCTTCGGGCCATCACCGAAGCGGCGCCGGAAACATGGAAGTACAATGATCCGGAAAACCATGCGCTGAAGCAGGCGCTTGCCGCACATCTCGGCTGCCAGCCGCAAAACATTGCGATCGGCGAGGGAATCGATTCGCTGCTCGGCCAGATCGTACGGCTGGTCATCGACCCTGGCATGCCGGTCGTCACCTCCTTCGGTGCCTATCCGACCTTCAATTTCCATGTGAACGGCTTCGGTGGCCGGCTCGTCACCGTGCCCTACGTGAACGACCGGGAAGACCTCGATGGACTCCTGGCTGCAGTGCGAAGGGAAAACCCGCCCCTCGTCTACTTCGCCAATCCCGACAACCCGATGGGAAGCTGGTGGGACGCCGACAGCATTGTCGCACTTGCGCGGGCGCTACCGGAAACGACACTGCTGATCCTCGACGAAGCCTATTGCGAGACGGCCCCTGAGGGTTCGACGCCGGATATTTATGCGTTGATCGACCAGCCGAACGTCATTCGCACCCGCACCTTCTCCAAGGCTTACGGGCTCGCAGGCGCGCGCATTGGCTACGTAATCTCGACGCCGGGGACGGCCGCAGCCTTCGACAAGATCCGCAATCATTTCGGCATGGCGCGGATCAGCACTGCCGCGGCGCTGGCTGCCCTGGAGGACCAGGCCTATCTCGGCGAGGTCCTGGAAAACATCAGGCTGTCCCGGGAGCGCATCGGCGGCATTGCCCGCGAGAATGGGCTTGTGCCGCTTGCATCGGCCACCAATTTCGTCGCCATCGACTGTGGTCGAGACGGCGCCTATTCCAAGGCCATCGTCGACGGCCTGATGGAGCACGGCGTCTTCATCCGCATGCCGGGGGTCGCACCGCTCAACCGGTGCATCCGGATCAGTACCGGGCCCGAAGCCGACATGGCGCTGCTCGAAGAGGCGCTACCCAAGGTCTTGAAGACCCTCTGAGGTGGCGCCGCCGCGACGGCGGCCACTCATCAGTGCATCGTCATCCATTCGCGAGCGGCACGCAGTGCTGCTGCGAGTTCGGTCTTGTTCATGGTCTGGGCCAGATCAGCCCGCAGTTCGGCCGCACGGTCCGAGCCCTTGATGGCGGCGATGTTCAGCCACTTGTGAGCGGCGACGAGATCGACCGCGCAGCCGCGGCCAGTCGCATACATCAATCCCATTTCGCAGAAGGTATCGGCGCGGGTCTCGCCACCCATCGTCGCATATCCGGAGTTCTGAATCTCGAAGCGTGCCATTGTCTTTGTCCCTGTTTGAAGCTGTTGCCGTTGAACTTGCCCTGTTTCTTGCCCCTTCGGGATCCTTCCGGAGGTACCGTCTTCGGGCGGCTTGTCTCCGTCAGGCCGGCGGATTTTTCCGCTCGTTTGCTGAGGAGGACTATGCGGCAGATCTTCAAACAGTCGGCTAAAAGGCATGATTAATTGCTAGAAAACAAAATACAAATGCTTGGTAAAATTGGCTTTTCGTTAAACATCGGGATGCCTGCGGCGCTTGGCCTTGAGGCAAAATTTTACGCAAAGTTGAGATTTCAGTTTCAACCCTCTGCTAACCATCCGCAAAGCTCCGATGGAGCGGCAGGCGGAAAGGCTTGCGCAGAAAAAGCCGCTCGCTGGCGCATCGCATCGTTTACCTTTACGTGCGCGTAAGCTAATCTGATGCCTGCTCGCCTTCCGGGCGGGCTGGAGGATGTGACTGTCGGTCCGGCCGACACAGGGATGGAGAAATTGATCATGCGTCATGTACTACTTGCTGCCGCCTTCTTGTTGTCGGCAGGCTTTGCTCATGCAGCCGAGCCGCTGGAGGGCAACTGGAAGACGGCGAGCGGCGAAACCGCGACCATCGGCAAATGCGGCAATGCCTTCTGCGTTACGCTGAAGACGGGCAAGCACGCCGGCAAGCAGATCGGCAAGCTGTCCGGAACCGGCGGCACCTACAAGGGGGAAATCACCGACCCCGCTGCAGACAAGACCTATAGCGGCTCCGGCACGGTTAGCGGAAATTCTCTGAAGATGAAGGGCTGCGTCATGGCGGTGCTCTGCAAGACACAGACCTGGACCCGTCTCTGATCGGGCGGGAGCGACATCACGCTCCCCGTCGCGGCTAGATTTTATCGCCAACGAATACGATGCCGAAGCTGGCGCGGCTCCCCAAAATGGAGTTGCGGCAGCTTTTTGATGCCGTAAAAAACTTGTGAAGGTGCATGAATCGCGTTTTTTCAACGAGGCGCGGCCAAGAGTTGCTCTTGCTTTTCCTCGATCGTGACAATCCTGCTACCTGCGGTCACATGCAGATCCGCTGATATTCCAGCGCTCCTAATTTACAGGCGACAGCACGGCAAAAGCGCATTCGGCGCGGGGCGCTGAACGCAGCCACCAGCGTTCCTTTTCATCAACCCTGCGCTGCACTTCCCGGCAGTTCGGCTTGGATTGTCAACGACGCGTTGACAGCGGATTCCATTTTCTGACCTTCCGAACCGATCGTTTCGATCCGATATGGCAGTCAGCAAGCAGCACTGCTTCGCTCATGCCGAAAGGAATACGAAATGACCAAGTTCAATCTTTCCGTCTTTGCTGCCGCCCTCGCCGGCTCTGCCGCGTTCGGTGGCGCAGCCCTCGCTTCGGGCGATTACTACCCAGGTGCATCCTCCGAAGCTCCTGCCGCGGTGGATACCTTCCAGACCAGCAGCATCAACAATGAGCCCCTGCTCGCGAACGACCGTTCGACCGTAGAGGTTGCCTCCCAGTCGCCCGACCACGGTGACTACTATGAAGGCGCAAACCGCCCCAACTAAACCGCAGTTCATTCAAGAACCCGGCTTGTCGTGCCCCAGGTCGCAAACTCTCGGCACGCCAGCCTGACCAAAGAAGGAAAACTCCAATGACCAAGTCTCTTACCTCGACCCTCGCCGCAGCCCTCATCGCTTCCGCTACCTTCGGTGGCGCAGCTCTCGCCGACGGCGACTACTATGAAGGTGCCTCCAAGACGACGGAAGCATTCCGCATCGACCGTGTCCAGACGGGCAGCATCGGCGACCGCGCAGGTTACCCTGAACAGGACGTCCGCCAGACGCCTGACCGCGGCGACTACTACGAAGGCGCAAACCGCCCCAACTAACGCAGTTCATTCGACACACCGGCTAGCCGTGCCTCAGGTCGCAAACTTTCCGCACGGCAGCCCTATCAAAGAAGGGAAATTCACCATGACCAAGTCAATCACCACCCTCGCCGCAGCTCTTATCGCCACCGCGACCTTCGGTGGCGCAGCACTCGCAGCTGGCGATTATTACGAGGGCGCAGCCAAGGACGCCGCGAACAGCCGGATCGACCGTGTTCAGACCGGCAGCATCAGCGATCGCGCTGAATTCGCGTCTCAGGATGTACGCCAGGCTCCCGACCGTGGCGACTACTACGAAGGCGCAAACCGCCCGCAGTAATCGCTTACCCCGCACGGCTCAACGCATTGATCCACCGCCTGCGACGAGCCGTACGAGGCTGAACTTCTTACGAATACCGAAAGACCAGCCGCTCTCGCGGCTGGTCTTTGCAGTTCATTCAAGACACCGGCTGGACGGCGGGTCGCAATCGCCCTCCACCTGACACGATGAAGAAGCCTGCGGCTCGCCATCGCTTGGTCATGATAGAACAGGTGGCGACGCGAATCAACGAAGACTGCGGTTCAAGCGAGCGCCGGCAATACACCGGGTTCGCCCCACCGACGCCTCAAATCCAGATCACGCAGAAGATAACATCCGCTTGATGTTGCTCGCATTCTTTGTGAACGCCGATAATCATCTTTTGCGGAACGATGTCCTGCCGAGTGGGTTTCTGTCCTGCAAGCCGCCACACGGCGCGCTGGCAAAGGATAACCCAAAGAAAGGACAGGACATGAAAACCTCCCTTACCACCGGTTTTGTTGCCGCTCTCATCGCTTCTTCTGCTTTTGCGGGCTCGGCATTTGCCCAGTCGACGCAGTACGAGCCATATGCAGAATCCCCGCCGAGCATCGATGATACCCAGGTTGATACAATGTCGACCGGCAGCATCAACGGTGACAGCAACTGGATGATCCGGGATCGCAACATGGCCAATACCGACATCGACGGTACCCAGGACCGCGGCGACTACTACGAAGGTGCGCTCCGTCCGACGAACTGATCGGTTCATTCAAGCCACCGTTCCCGCTCGGGTCGCATTCTTCGAGCGGAAATCGAAAAAGCCGGCCCAACGCCGGCTTTTTTGCGTCTTGGGTAGGAGTACCGTGGACGGAATTGCGAGCATTACTTCGCTGAACGCCAGATGAACCACCGCCTCAGGCGGAGTTCAGCGGGCATTGATACTCTCTGCTCCCAATAGGGTTTGGGGAAGAGAATGTCTGCACTTGTTCGCCACTTCATCAACGTCACGCTGATCTGCGTGAACTTCGCGATCCTCTTCGGTGCGATGGTCGGGAATGCCGGAAGCTGGGCAAGGCGCTCGGATCTCGGCTTCGCTGGCCGGTGCACCGGGTTGTCTCCCTTCTGCGGAGCCCTCCTATGAGGACAAGCGATCATCCCAAAAACTCGCGTTCCGCGCACCTGGCGCCGATGCTGCTGCGCATGACGCTTGCGGCCCTCCTTCTCGTCGGCCCGCTGGCTGCCGTGACCATTCACGCGAAGGCCGATGGTCTGGCACCCAAGCAAGGCGCGGGCTTCGTGCTGTTCGTCAGCTTGCAGCGCCAGTCGATGTCTTGACGCCTGTCGACGGGATGACGTCTTTTGCTTGTCAACGACTTCATCCTATAATGGCCCATGAGCAAGCGAATCTTTTCTCTTTCCCCTCTCCCCTTCATCAGCCCCAGCCCCTACGAGACAGTTGTCTTCGACGATCCGGCTGAAGCCGTGGACGCGCTCACAGAGCTTTATGAACGCAACACCCGCTTCCTGATCGATGCCTTTGGAGCCTTGGCCAATGGCAGTCCGGTGACCGGGCGGTACCGCGCCTGCTATCCCCAGGTCAGCATAGAGACGACGTCGTTCGGTCATGCAGACTCGCGCCTTTCCTATGGACACGTCACGTCGCCGGGGATCTACACCACCACGATCACACGGCCGAAGCTCTTCCGTCACTACCTGAAGGAACAACTCGGGCTGCTGATGAGGAACCACAATGTCCCGATTACGGTGTCGGAATCCGCCACGCCGATTCCGTTGCACTTTGCCTTCGGCGAGGGTGCCCATGTGGAGGCGTCGGCGACCGCCGGGCTTGCCGATGTCTCGCTGCGCGATCTGTTCGACACGCCAGATCTCAACAACACCGACGACCTGATCGCCAATGGCGAATACGACCAGGTAACGGGCGAGCCCGCCCCGCTCGCGCCCTTCACGGCGCAGCGCATCGACTATTCACTGGCCCGCCTCAGCCATTATACGGCGACCAGCGCCGAGCATTTCCAGAACTTCGTGCTGTTCACAAACTACCAGTTCTATATCGACGAATTCGCCGCCTGGGCACGCGAGATGATGGCCAAGGGCGGCGAAGGCTATGATGCGTTCGTCGAGCCGGGCAATCTCGTCACCTATCCGGGAGAGCCCCGCGAGGAAACCGCCCTCGTCGGGCGCCTGCCCCAGATGCCCGCCTATCACCTGAAGAAGAAGGGGCATGCCGGGATCACGCTGGTCAACATCGGCGTCGGCCCGTCAAACGCCAAGACCATTACCGACCATATCGCCGTCCTGCGTCCGCATGCCTGGCTGATGGTCGGCCACTGCGCCGGCCTGCGAAACAGCCAGCGGCTGGGTGATTACGTGCTCGCCCATGCGTATGTCCGCGAGGACCATGTGCTGGACGACGACCTGCCGGTATGGGTCCCGATCCCCGCGCTGGCAGAGGTTCAGCAGGCGCTCGAGGATGCGGTCGAGGAGGTGACGGGCTATGAGGGCTTCGAACTCAAGCGCATCATGCGCACCGGAACGGTCGCGACAATCGACAACCGCAACTGGGAACTGCGCGACCAGCGCGGCCCGGTGAAAAGGCTGTCGCAGTCGCGGGCGATCGCGCTCGACATGGAATCGGCGACGATCGCGGCCAACGGCTTCCGCTTCCGCGTGCCGTACGGCACCCTGCTCTGCGTTTCCGACAAGCCGCTGCACGGTGAGTTGAAACTGCCGGGCATGGCGACCGCCTTCTACCGCACCCAGGTCAGCCAGCACCTGCAGATCGGCATCCGCGCCGTGCAGAAGCTCGCCGCGATGCCGGTGGAACGCCTCCATTCGCGCAAGCTCAGAAGCTTCTACGAGACCGCGTTCCAGTAAATTCGACAGACGTCGAGACTATTCCCTGACCGTGTCCCGCAGGTGGTCGAGCGCCTTGCGCAGCTTGTCGACCACCTCGTCCACCTCCGAACGGCTGATGGTGAAGGCCGGCGAGGCGAGCATGCGGTCGCCGGTAGCCCGCATGATCAGGCCGTTTTCGACGCAGTGGTTGCGCACCAGCGTGCCGATGTCGTCGGGCTTGGCATAGCGCCGGCGGGCCCATTTGTCGGCCGCCAGTTGCAGGCCACCCATCAGCCCGACGCTCTCGGCCTCACCCACCACCTCATGGCTCTCCAGGCTTTTCCAGGCGGCGGCGAAATAGGGCCCGATGTCGTCGCGGATACGTTCGACCAGCCCCTCTTCCTCGATGATGCGCAGGTTTTCCAGTGCCGCCGCGGCACAGACCGGATGCCCGGAATAGGTGAAGCCGTGGTAGAAATCGCCGAGCTCCTCCACCATCACGTCCGCCACCCGGTCGCTCACCATCACGCCGCCGATGGGCAGGTAACCGGAGGAGAGCCCCTTGGCGATCGGCGCAAGATCGGGCTCCACCCCGTAGTGCTGGTATCCGAACCAGGAGCCGAGCCGTCCGAAGCCGCAGATCACCTCGTCGGAGACGAGCAGGATGTCGCGTTCGCGGCAGATGCGGGCGACCTCGGGCCAGTAGGTCTCCGGAGGTATGATCACACCGCCGGCGCCCTGGATCGGCTCGGCGACGAAGGCGGCGACACGATCTTCCCCAAGTTCGTCGATCTTCTGCTCCAGTTCGCGGGCCACCTTCAGGCCGAACTCAGCCGGCGAAAGATCGCCGCCCTCCGCATACCAGTAGGGCTGACCGATGTGGTGAATCCCTTCGATCGGCAGGTTGCCCTGCTCGTGCATCCACTTCATGCCACCGAGCGAGGCACCGGCGACCGTCGAGCCGTGATAGGCGTTGCGGCGGGCGATGACCTGCGTCTTCTCCAGCTTGCCAAGCGCCTTCCAGTAGACCCGCGCCATGCGAAACCAGGTGTCGGAGGCTTCGGAGCCGGAATTGGTGAAGAAGACGCGGTTCAGCTTGCCGCCGGCATGTGAGGCGATCTTCTGCGCAAGCAGGATCGTCGGCGGTGTCGTCGTGCCGAAGAAGCTGTTGTAATAGGGCAGCTCGCTCATCTGGCGATGAACCGCCTCGGCGATCTCTCGCCGCCCATAGCCGACATTGACGCACCAGAGGCCGGCAAAGGCATCGAGGTATTTCTTGCCGGTGCTGTCGAAGATATGCACGCCCTCGGCCCGCTCGATAACCCGCGTGCCTGCCGCATTGAGCTTCTTCATGTCCGAGAAGGGATGCAGGTGGTGGGCGGCATCGATGGCGCCGAGATTGGAGAGGACTGTGGCAGAGGTCATTGGGGTCTTCCGGAGGCAAGATTGTCTGCCCAAGTCTTATCGGCTACGAACGAAGCTTCGCAACTCCCTTCTGAAGACTTCCCATGACCGCCGAGAATGCCCCTCCCCGCATCGAAATCCTGCTCGTCGGCATGAATGGTGACCTGCGCGGCAAGCAGATCCCGCTGGAGGCGGAAAGGAAGGTTTGGGATGGCACTGTCCGGCTCCCCTCCTCGACGCAGTCGCTCGACATCTGGGGTGACGACAATGACGACATCACCGGACTGTCCCTGTCGATCGGCGACCCCGACGGTATCTGCCTTCCGGACCGTCGCAGCCTCGCGCCCATGCCGTGGGCACCGCAGGGGTCACAGCAAGTGCTGTCAACGATGCACGAGTTGGACGGCAGCCCGAGCTTCATGGACCCGCGCGCCATCCTTGCCGCCCTGCTTCAACGATATGAGGAACGCGAGCTCACGCCAGTGGTGGCCACCGAGCTGGAATTCTATGTGGTGGAGGGCGACTGGCGCGAGACCGGCAGGCCGCGTCCGCCGGAAAGCCTTGCATTCCGCGGGGAGCCGAACGGCTTTCAGCTCTACGACATGAGCGCGGTCAATGCGCTGGACAGTTACCTGCAGACCGTCCGCTCATGGGCGAAGGCGCAGGGCCTGCCTGCGGACGCCACCACGGCCGAGTTTGGCCCGGGCCAGTTCGAGATCAACCTCCTGCACCGGCCGGATGCCCTCGCCGCCGCCGACGACTGCGTCTATCTCAAGCGGATTGCCGAACAGGCGGCGAAGCGCCACGGCCTGAAATCCACCTGCATGGCAAAGCCCTATGCCGAGCATGCCGGCTCGGGCCTGCATGTCCATGCGAGCATCATCGACCGCGACGGAAACAACATCCTTGATGCCAAGGGCGGCGAGCCGGCGCTCCTCAAATCCGTCTGTGCCGGAATGCTGGACACGATGCGCGACGCGCAGCTGATCTTCGCGCCTTTTGCCAATTCCTATCGACGTTTCCAGCCGGGATCCTTCGCGCCCGTCGACATCGACTGGGGCTATGGCCACCGCGGAACGGCCGTGCGCATACCTGACAAGGACGGGCCGGCAGCGCGTATCGAGCACCGGGTCGCCGGCGCCGATGCCAATCCCTATCTGCTGCTGACTGCCATATTGGGAGGAATGCTGCTTGGAATCGAACAGACGCTCGACGCGGGCCTGCCAACCGAACCCGGCCAGCCGGCGCCGGGCAATCGCCGCCTGACGCATGACTTCCTCACCGCTGTCGAAGACTTCGCCGCATCCGCCTTCATTCGCGACGTCTTCGGCGAACGCTACCAGAAGCTCTATGCGGATACGAAGCGGAAGGAGGCGCTCACCTACCTGCGCACGGTCTCCGATTTCGACTACCGCACCTATCTGCCGCGCATCTGAAGGGTCAGATGCCGCTTCCCGCCTCTTCCTGCTCAAGTTCGCCGGGTTCGCGAGGCACGAGAACCTTGAGCTCACCGGCGTGGATGCGCAGCTTGACGTCACGGTCCATGGGCAGCAGTTCCCCGTCGATGACGCAGCGGACGTCCTTTCGTTCGCGCGGGAAGTGCAGCTCGACCTCGGTGGTGGTCATGGCCGTGACAGATTCGTTCTCCTTCAGGCGGCCCCGCAGGATGTCGTAGGCGAGTTGGGCCACGCCCGCTGGCGTCAGCGGGTCGGCAATGTAGAAGCCGAGATGGCCGCCCGTCACATCCGGCGCTACGAGCAGCGGGTCCTGGCCGAACTCGTTGTTCGACACGGAAATGGCGGAGACCTTGCGGTGCCCTAACTTCCCTTCGGCATTAAACTCCACCTCGAATTCCGGGGGATTGAACATCACCCCCAGCACGGCCCGCGTGCTGGCGCGGATCTTCCCGAGACGTGACCCAAACGTCATGGAATTCCGGTAACGGACCATGCGTGCGTGAAGACCGGCGGAAAACTGATGGATGAAGCTCCTGCCGTTGGCGCTGGCGATATCGACATTCTCGATCTTCCCCTGCGCCAGGACGTCGAGGACGTCCCAGATATCGAGCGGCAGCTTGAGGGATCGCGCGAAGAGGTTCATCGTCCCGGCCGGAACGATGCCGAGTGTCAGGCCATTGCGCCAGGCAATGTCGGCTGCCGCGGAAATGGTGCCGTCGCCGCCTCCGGCAATCAGTCCCTCCACCTCTGGGATCGCCGCCACGCGCTGCATCGTCGAAACGACATCCTTGCCGGAGACGACATGGCACTGGATCTGATGACCGGCGTTCTTGAACGTCTCGGCCGCCCGGGCGCAATAGGCGTCCATCTCGGTGGTCTTGAAGGTTCCGCCATCGCGGTTGAAGACGGCAACAAGGTTCATCTGGCGCTTTCGCTCTGCCTGCAGGTCAGCCCGCCGAACAACGAGCCATGGCAAAAATGGTTGCTCTGCTGCTCCTTCGCCAGCAGATGCCGGCAGATTTCCGGTGACTGAGGCGTTACGGAGTTGGCAAGAATATCCGCTCAGGCAGCTGCCGGCTGGGTCGCCGGCTCCGGCTTCACGACCGTCTTCTCACCGTTTCGGCAGAGGACGTGCCGTTTGCCCCAGGCGTGCAGTGCCGCCACCACAGGCTCGAGACTCTGCCCCAGCGGAGTCAGGGCGTAATCGACCCGCGGCGGCACCACCGGAAAGATGGTGCGGGTGATGAGCTCCGCCTCCTCCAGTTCCCGCAACTGCTTAGTCAGCATGCGCTGCGTGACCGAGGGAATGCGGCGGCGCAGCTCGTTGAACCGCAGCGTGCCGTCGGTGAGGAGGTGATAGAGGATCACGCCCTTCCACTTGCCGTCGAGGAAGCTCAGGGTCGATTCCACCGGACATCCGGGGAAGTTGCCGGTCAGCTTGGCGCGGGGACGGGACATCGACAGTATCCTTTTCGGTACTATGTGGCGGAAATGTGCATTCTTGCGGTTCGGGAGCATAGGCTGCAACTATGGAGCACGCAATCAACGAACAGGGAGAGCCGCATGCGCGCCGTCGCCTTCAACAAGCCCCAACCCATCGACGCGGATACCGCGCTCATCGACATCGAGCTGCCTATGCCCACAGCCACCGGCCGCGATCTCCTGGTCGAGATCAGGGCGGTTTCCGTCAACCCGGTGGATACGAAGGTCCGGGCCTCGGCAGCGGTGGAAGACGGGCAATACCGGGTGCTGGGGTATGACGCGGCGGGGGTGGTCAAGGCAGTCGGAAGCGAGGTCACCCTCTTCAAGCCCGGTGACGAGGTCTTCTATGCAGGTGCCGTCAATCGGCAGGGCACCAATGCGGAGTATCACCTCGTCGACGAGCGGATCGTCGGCAGGAAACCTGCAAGCCTCAGCTTCGAGGAGGCTGCCGCCCTGCCGCTTACCGCCATCACGGCCTATGAAGCGATGTTCCACCGCATGAAGGTGCAGGACCCGGTTCCTGGTGCGGCCAATGCAATCCTCATCATCGGCGGCGCTGGCGGCGTGGGATCCATCGCCATCCAGCTCGCCCGTCGCCTGACCGATCTCACCATCATCGCGACCGGATCACGCCCGGAGACAAAGGTCTGGATCAGCGAGCTTGGGGCTCATCATGTGATCGACCACAGCGATGCTCTGGCGCCCCAGGTGGAGGCATTGGGCATAGGTTCGCCCGCTTTCGTCTTCTCCACCACGCAGACGGAAAAGCATGTGGCCGACGTCCTGGAACTGATCGCGCCGCAAGGGCGGTTCTCGCTGATCGACGATCCGAAGGAGCCGATGGACCTGCGTCCATTCAAGCGCAAGTCGCTCTCCATCCACTGGGAGATGATGTTCGCCCGTCCGGTCTGGCAGACGGCGGACATGATCGAGCAGCACAAGCTGCTGAACCATGTGGCAGACATGGTGGATGCCGGCGATATCCGCACCACGCTGAACGAGACCTATGGTGTGATCAATGCGGCGAACCTCAAGCGCGCCCATTCGATGATCGAAAGCGGCCGGACGAAGGGCAAGATCGTCCTATCCGGCTTCTAGCCCCGTTCACGGACCGGCGGCAGCTTCAGCGCGCCGCCGGTCTTGACGGCCCGGATGGAGAAATTCGACTGGATGTCGGTGACCTGCGGCAGGACCAGCAGTTTCTCCGTCAGCAGGCGCTCATAGGCTGCAAGATTCTCGACCACGACCTCAGCCAGGAAATCCGACTGCCCGGAGATCATGTGGCAGGCAATCACTTCCGGAATGTCGATCAGCGCCTGCTCCAGCGCCTGCGCATTTTCGCGCGTATGGCGGATCACCTTGAAGGAAACGAAGACCGTCAGTTCCAACCCGATCGCCTGCCTGTCGATGTCGGCGCGGTAACCACGGATGATGCCGCCTTCCTCCAGCATGCGCGTCCGCCGCAGGCAGGGCGAAGGAGAGAGGTTTACGCGTTCGGCGACTTCTACATTGGTTGCCCGGGCGTCCTGCTGCAGGGCCTCGAGAATGCCAAGATCGAACTTGTCAATTTTTGGCATGTTCGTCCGTTTTACCCCATCTTCTTGGCGCATCATGCCAAGTTCTTGCCATTCCCGGCGCGATTTAGCAAGGACGGGCCTCCTCTAACGGAGCTATGATCCGCCGTCGTCGTTGCAGAGGAAGACCGTGATGGCAGTGATCGAACGCCCGCCTGCATCCACATCGACGATGCTCGGTGCGGGAGCAGCCCTGTCCGTCGTCGGCATCTGGGCAACCTGGCTGATTTCGATGCGCTACAGCAGGGGCGGCATGCTGACGCCGCTCGACCTCAGCCTGCTGCGCTTCGGCATCCCGGCGCTCGTACTTTCGCCATTTCTCCGCCGCACCGGGCTCTGGCCCCGCAGTGCCGGCACCCTACCGCTGGTCCTGATGATCGTCGGCGCAGGCGCGCCCTTCTTCCAGGTTGCCGCATTCGGACTGCACGCCACTCCGGCCTCCGCCGCCGGCGTCCTGTTGCCGGGCACCATGCCGCTCGCCACCGCGCTGATCGGAATGCTGGTGCTGGGGGAACGGCCAGATCGCCTGCGCAAAATCGGCATGCTGGCGATCCTTGCGGGCGGGCTGATGCTTCTCATCGGGACGGCATCCGGCGCGGCACTCACCTGGCGAAGCTATCTCGTCCTGCCGTTCGGCGCGGTGCTGTGGGCTGTCTACACGCACGCCTTCCGCCGATCTGGACTCGGCGCCTTCGAGGCCGGCGCTCTGATCTGTTTCTGGTCGACCGTGATCAACCTGCCGCTGATCCCATTGATGGGCTCGAATCTCTTGGTCGCTCCCGCCTCGGAGATTGCGCTGCAGCTCGTGCCGCAGGGCCTGCTCTCAGGTCTGCTCGCGACTGTCCTCTACGGGATCGGCGTGCGGATGCTCGGTGCGACGAAAGCGGCGGCCTATACCGCCGTCACGCCCGTCGCCGCAGCGATCGGCGGAGCCGTCTTGCTAGGCGAAGCAGTGGACGCACTGACGATCGGAGCGACATTCGTCACCGGCCTCGGCGTCCTCCTGTCGACCGGATTGCTGTCGCGGCGACGCGCGTGAAGCCACGTCGCCGCATTTAAGATCAGGCCTGCAGCACGACGACCCGGTCGCCGACCTTCACCCGTTCGTAGAGATCGATGACGTCGTGGTTCATCATCCGAACGCATCCGCTCGACATGGCGTAGCCGATCGTCTGCGGCTGGTTCGTGCCGTGGATCCGGAAGTGCGTGTCGTTGCCGTTGCGGTAGAGATAGATAGCCCGTGCGCCGAGCGGGTTGTTCGGCCCGCCCGGCACGCCCCCAGCGTATTTCAAGTTCTTTTCCGGTTCCCGGCGGATCATGTTCGGGGTCGGGGTCCAGGTTGGCCATTCCGCCTTGCGACCGACATAGGCACTGCCGGCGAGGGCGAGGCCTGCTCGACCGACGCCGACGCCGTAGCGCATCGCCTGCCCGTTCTCCATCACATGATAGAGGCGGCGGGCGGGCGTATCGACCACGATAGTTCCCGGCTTGTGGCTGGTTTCATAGGCGACGACCTGGCGGCGAAGCTCGGGCTTGATCTTGTCCAGCGGGACGCGCTTCAGCGGAAAAGCCTCATCTGGCAGAGCCGCATAATTGGCCTGGTGATCCACGCCGCTGGAGGCGCATCCGGTGACGAAAAGCGGCAGTCCGAACAGAAACCCGCGGCGGGAGATCGACATGAATCGTGTCCTCAATGTGTCGGTTTGATGGCACGAAACTACGGAGTTTATGGTTAATGAAGCGTTAGTGTCACGGCGAAGTGATACCGCCCACCGCCTGCGCGCACCCACGCGCAAGCTGCTTGTTGAGAGAAACGTCCGGCGAGTTCAGTTCCACTGCTCGCTACGCCATTCCCATGGCGTGACATTGCCGTCCTTGTCGGCATCGGCGCTGTCGTAATGGGCCTTGGCATGGGCGATGAACTCCGCCTGTGTGACGGTGCCGTTGCCATCACTGTCCATCTGGCCGAAGCGCTCTTCCTTGGCCGCCTGACGCTCAGCCTGGCGCTGCTGGTTCCACCCGTATTGCGGCCCCATGCGGACGCTCATGTACTCGTCCTTGGTCACCTCGGCATTGTCGTCGGCATCCATGGCCGCGAACACGCCTTCGGCTGCGGAGGCAGCCTCTTCGGCGCTGATCGTGCCGTTGTGGTCGGCGTCGATCATGGCGAAGCGGCCGCGGCCGGGCATCATCTGGCCACCGCCCCACCCCATCCCCATGCCCCAGCCTGACCCCATGCCCCAGCCCTGGTTCATTCCCCAGGCAGGGCCGCCGCCCCAACCGGGGCCACCGCCGCCATAAGGCTGTGCCGATGCCGCGCTCGCAAGCAACGAGACGCCAAGTACCAAAGCGATTCCTGCCTTCTTCATTTTCCTGCCTCCTGCGATAGGAATTTTCACCACTTCGATGGTCCTTGTCGGGCCATCACAAGTCTATCCTTATGCCGCTGCAGGCCAGAAACATTGAGTCAGGTCAATTGCGGTCCTGGGTTTTTCGTCGTTGGCGATCCTGCGTCTCGCAAGCAGGAAGCCTGAGACCTGGAAAACGCGGCGTAGGTGACGAGAGTAAAGGGAAGTCCTGTCACATGCTCGGATAGACCGGTCCTTCACCGCCCTGCGGCGGCACCCAGTTGATGTTCTGGTTGGGATCCTTGATGTCGCAGGTCTTGCAGTGGACGCAGTTCTGGGCGTTGATCACATAGACCTCCTCGCCATCCTTCTCGACCCACTCATAGACGCCGGCCGGACAGTAGCGGGTCGACGGACCGGCATAGACGCCGAGCTCGGAGCGCTTCTGCAGGTCCATGTCCTTCACCTGCAGGTGGACCGGCTGGTCCTCCTCATGGTTCGTGTTGGACAGGAAGACCGAGGACAGGCGATCGAAGGTCAGGACCCCATCCGGCTTAGGATAGGTGACCGGCTTGTGCTTGGCAGCCGGTTCCAGGCTCTCGGCATCGGTCTTGCCGTGCTTCAGGGTCCCGAAGAAGGAAAAGCCGAAGATCTGATTGGTCCACATGTCGATGCCGCCAAGCCCGACACCAATGGCTGTGCCGAACTTCGACCACAGCGGCTTGACGTTGCGCACCCGCTTCAGATCCTTGCCGATGTCGCCGTCGCGCCATTCGTTCTCGATCTCGACCACCTCGTCATTGGCGCGGCCGGCGGCGATCGCAGTTGCGATCTTCTCCGCCGCCAGCATGCCGGAGAGGACGGCGTTATGGCTGCCCTTGATGCGGGGCACGTTGACCATGCCGGCGGAGCAGCCGATCAGCGCACCGCCCGGGAAGGAGAGCTTCGGCACCGACTGGTAGCCCCCCTCGGTGATCGCACGGGCGCCGTAGGAGATGCGCTTGGCGCCTTCAAAGGTGCCGCGGATCGCCTCGTGCGTCTTGAAGCGCTGGAACTCCTCGAAGGGATAGAGATAGGGGTTCTTGTAGTTCAGGTGGACGACGAATCCGACCGCTACGAGATTGTCGTGCAGGTGGTAGAGGAAGGAGCCACCACCGGTCTTGAGCCCAAGCGGCCAGCCGAAGGAATGCTGGACCAGACCGGGCTTGTGGTTCTCCGGCTTCACCTCCCAGAGTTCCTTCAACCCGATGCCGTATTTCTGCGGCTCGCGGTCCTTCTGGAGATCGAACTTCGCGATCAGCTGCTTGGCGAGCGATCCGCGTACACCCTCGCCGATCAGCACGTACTTGCCGTGCAGTTCCATGCCGCGGGTGAAGGCAGGGCCGGGTTCGCCGTTGCGCTCGATACCCATGTCACCGGTCGCCACGCCACGCACAGCGCCGTTCTCGTCGTAAAGCACTTCCGTTGCGGCGAACCCCGGATAAATCTCGACGCCAAGCGCTTCCGCCTTCTCAGCAAGCCAGCGACAGACAAGACCGAGCGAGACGATGTAGTTGCCATGATTGTTCATCAGCGGCGGCATGAAGGCGTTCGGCAACCGGATCGAGCCCGCCGGCCCCAGGAAGAGGAACTGGTCGTCGGTGACAGGCGTGGTGAAGGGATGCCCCTCCTCCTCGCGCCAGCCGGGCAGAAGCCTGTCGATGCCGATCGGATCGACCACGGCGCCGGACAGGATATGGGCGCCAACTTCCGCCCCCTTCTCGAGCACGACCACGGTGAGGTCGGGATTGACCTGCTTCAGGCGGATCGCCGCCGACAGCCCCGCCGGACCGGCACCGACGATCACCACGTCGAATTCCATGCTCTCGCGCTCGGGAAGTTCCATTTGCTCGCTCATCACCTACTCCGCTTTGCCGGCTCCACTCCGGCACCTCGTTGTCTGACAACTCCATTGGCAAAAGCCACAGGGATTGTCGACCTCCAAAGCGATACGCCACCGGATTTGCGAAGGGGTGCCGCTTACCTTTACGTGAACGTAAGAATAACAAGGAGCACCCGAAAATCAAGTTGCAGGCACAGAGGCGACGATCCGATCTTGCCGAACGGAGCCGCGCTGCTAAGACGCCCCTCATGGCCTCCAACGAAGTCGACGGAATGACCCTAGCACAGTCCACAACCCTGACACCCCTCGAACTCCACCGCCACCTGAGCAAACTTCATCCGGAACTGACGGTCCTTTCCCCCCAGGATCTCCAGGGCCGGCATCCGGGCGAGCATTCTGGAAATTTCGGCGCCGGGGTGATGGTTCAGCCGGCGACGGTGGACGCGGCAGCCGCACTCGTCGGCTGGTGCGCGAAGAACGATGTCGCGATCGTCCCGCAGGGGGGCCTCACCGGGCTGGTGGGCGGCAATGTCAGCGTCGCCGGAGAGGTCATCCTGTCCACCGCGCGTCTCAACCGCATCCTGGCGATCGAGCCGGAGGAAATGACGGCGACGGTGGAAGCCGGGGTTACGCTGGAAGCCCTGCAACAGGCTGCGGCCGAACATGGGCTCACGCCCGGCATCGACCTCGGCTCGCGCGGCTCGGCGACGATCGGCGGCATGGTGTCGACCAATGCCGGCGGCATCCTCGCCTTCCGCAATGGCGTGATGCGCCATCAGGTGCTGGGGCTGGAGGCGGTCCTGCCGTCTGGGGATATCTTCTCGGACCTGACGCGTGTCGTGAAGGTCTCGGCCGGCCCGGACCTGAAACAACTCTTCATCGGTGGTGAGGGCGCCTTCGGTCTCGTCACGAAGGTGGTCCTGAAGCTGGAGCCGCAGCGCCCGTACCGGGCGACCGCGATGCTGGGCGCTGCCGATGCCCGCACTGCATTGTCGGTCATCCGCCATCTCCGGACCCTGCCGGGCGTCACCCTTGAGGCAGCCGAGATGATGTGGCCGCGCTATATTCGCGATCATGCACGTCTCAAGGGTCTCGATCTGTCATGGCTCGAAGAGGACGCCTCGGCACTGCTGGTCGAGATATCGGGAGAAAGCGTCGATGCCGCCGCGGCCACCCTGGAGGATCAGCTTGCGGAGCTTTGGGAGCCGCTTGACCTCAAAGGCGGCATCGTCGCCAAGTCGCTCGACCAGGCGCGGCGCTTCTGGGACATCCGCGAGGATTCCGGCTTCTACTATGCCGAGATCCCCGAAGCCGCCTCCTTCGACGTCTCCGTTCCGCCAACCCGTCTCGACGCCTAATGTCGCCCAGTTGGAGAGCCGGCTGAAGGCGATCGATCCCACCTATGCGGCCTATGTCTATGGCCACATCGCCGACGGCAACCTGCACCTGACTCTGATCAAGCGCGGCCCGCTGCCGGACGAGGAACTGCGTGCCGTTGAAAATGCGGTCTACACCGGCATCCGGGAAGCCGGCGGTAGTTTTTCAGCCGAGCACGGGGTGGGCCTTGAAAAGCGCTACGGCTACGAGACCTTCACCTCGAAGGAGAAGCAGGCTCTGGCCCATACGCTCAAGCAGGCGCTCGACCCGAAGGGCTTGTTCAATCCGGGCAAGGTGCCCTTCTGAGGGCACTGTTCACCGGTCACCGGGCGCGGTCGTTCCCCTTGCCGAACTTCTTGGGACCGCCACCCGCCTTGCCCTTGGAACCGAACGGCTTGCCCGCGGTATCCTTGCCGGCAGCCTTGCCCTTGAACGGCTTGTCGCCGAACGACTTGCCGGAACCCTTCTTCTGCGGCTGCCCAGTTGTATCGCCGCCACGGGCAGGCTTGCCCTTGCCGAAGCTCGCCTTCGGCTTCGGATCACCCCAGACTTCGTCATCGACGCTGCGCATGTCACGCGGCGCGTCAGCGGACCTACCCTTCGGCTTCCAGTCCCGGGCAGGCGCCTCGCCAGAAGGTCTCTCGCGGAACGGCTTCTCCCGCCGGGGCCGCTCGGCGGCATCGCCATCACCCGACTTTTTGCCCTTCCAGGGCTTGTCCATCCGCGGGCCATCACGGCGCGGGGCCTCGTCGTCGCCTCGGGTAAACTTGCTGAAGTCCGGCGCCCGCTCCAGGCGGGTGACGCGGATGCCGCGGTCCATCATCCGGTCCTTGCCGAGCTTCGCCATGAAGCGTTCGGCATGGTCGGCGGCGATCTCTACATAGGTCTCGTCCGCCTGCATCTTGATCGCGCCGATCTCGTTCTTGGAGAGATCACCGTTGCGGCAGATGGTGGGGATCAACCAGCGGGGCTCGGCGCGCTGCTTTCGGCCGACCGACAGCGAGAACCAGACGGCGGGACCGAAGTCGCCGCGCGGCGTCAGCGGACGAGATGCGGGATCACCGGCCTTTCCTTCACGACCTTTGCGGGCGCCTGGATCAAGCGAGACCGGCAAGAGGTCTTCCGGCGCGGCATTCTTTGCCCGGTGCAGGTTGACGAAAGCGGCAGCGAGCTTTTCCGCGCCATAGGTTTCCACCAGACGGGCAATCAGTTCCTGCTCTTCCTCACGCGGCGCCTCGTCGAACACCGGATCGGCCAGAAGGCGCTCCTGGTCGCGCGCAATCACCTCGTCGGCAGACGGAGGATGCGCCCAGGTTGGCGTCACATCGGCGCCTGCCAGCAGGCGCTCTGCCTTGCGACGCTGGTTGACCGGCACGATCAGCGCGCTGACGCCCTTATTGCCGGCACGGCCCGTGCGGCCGGAGCGGTGCAGCAGCGTTTCGGAATTGGTCGGCAGGTCGGCATGGATGACGAGGTCGAGGCCCGGCAGGTCGATGCCGCGGGCGGCGACGTCGGTGGCGATGCAGACACGGGCGCGGCCGTCGCGCATCGCCTGCAGCGCGTGCGTGCGTTCGTTCTGCGTCAGCTCGCCGGAGAGCGCCACGACGTCGAAGTTGCGGTTGTTGAAGCGTGCCGTCAGGTGGTTCACCGCCGCGCGGGTCGAGCAGAAGACGATGGCATTCTTCGCATCGTAGAAGCGCAGCGCGTTGATGATGGCGTTCTCGCGGTCGGACGGAGCGACGAGCAGTGCCCGATACTCGATGTCGGCATGCTGCTTCTCCTCGGCCGTGGTCGAAATGCGCACCGCATCGCGCTGGTAGCGCTTGGCAAGCTTGGCAATCCCCGACGGCACCGTCGCGGAGAACATCAGCGTCCGCCGGCCCTCCGGTGCTGCGTCGAGGATGAATTCCAGGTCCTCGCGAAACCCGAGGTCGAGCATCTCGTCGGCCTCGTCGAGCACCGCGACCCGAAGCTCCGACATGTCGAGCGCATTGCGGCGGATGTGATCGCAGATGCGGCCGGGCGTGCCGACGACGATATGCGCACCGCGCTCCAGCGCCCGCCGCTCGCTGCGGATGTCCATGCCGCCGACGCAGGAGGCGATCACCGCCCCGGTCATTTCGTAGAGCCAAGCCAGTTCGCGGTTCACCTGCATGGCGAGTTCACGGGTCGGCGCGATGACGAGCGCCAGCGGTGCGCCAGCGCGTTCGAAGCGCTCACCGTCGTCCAGCAGCGTCGGCGCCATGGCGATGCCGAAGGCGACCGTCTTGCCCGAGCCCGTCTGGGCCGAAACCAGCGCATCGGAGGTCTGCAGCGCCGGGTCGAGCATGGCCTGCTGGACGGGGGTGAGCGTCGCATAGCCGCGCTTCGCCAATGCCTTGGCGATCGCCGGAACGGCGCCTTCGTGATCAGTCATCTTCTTGGTCTTTCGGAATGTTCGGGCGCCGTGGCGCGTAGCTGCAACTCTCGCAGCCAGACATGCCGCGTTTCCTAGTGGCAGACGCGGCAAATGTCAAAGACCGCCAAAGGAGTGGCGCTACACCTCAGGGGTGCCGGCGGATCAGCGATTGTGCCGTGTAGACGAGGATCGCGAGCCCGATCGCCCCCAAGAGAGCCACGCCAAGAAGCACGATAACGTCGATCGGCCCGCCGATGTCGCGGAAGTGGGAGTCCGTCACAGCCTGGACAAACAACACGGCGGCGATCGCACCAATCGGCATGGAGAGCTGCGCCATCAGGAACTTGCGCATCGAAAGCGCCCGGTCCCGCACCAGCACGTAGAGGTAAAGAAGGGTAATGACGACGGCTGCCAGCACCAGGATCCAGAAAAGCACCGGGCCGAACATCTCCTGAAAGACCGCCAGCATGGTTTCAAGCGTCATGTCCTGCATTGTCGCCTCCCCTCAAGCCTTGCCACGCAGCATGGCATTGTAGGTGGCCTTCAACGCCACCTCCTTCATCAGCCAGCTGATCCACAGCTCCTCCAGCGGGGCTATGATGCCCGGGAAGGAGGGGACCAGGTTGTTGTTGTAGTCGAACTCCACGAGCATGGCCCGGCCGACGCGGGTGATCAGCGGGCAGGACGTATAGCCGTCATAGGCGAGCGTTCCCTCCCTGCCCTCGATCGCCGCCGCAAGGTGATCCTCGACGACCGGGACCTGCCACTTGACGCTTGCCGCCGTCTTGCCCTTCGGAACGCCGGCCACGTCGCCGATGGCGAAGACCTCCGGGAAGCGGCGGTGGCGCAGGGTCTTCTGGTCGACCTCTACCCAGCCCTGGTCGGTCCACTTGTCGGACCAGGAGAGGCCGGACTGGCGGATGACGTCCGGCGCCCGCTGCGGCGGGATGACGTGCAGGTAGTCATAGGCCATCTCGGCGGTTCCCGTCGCACCGCTTGCATCGGTGGTGGCGAAGGTCGCGACCTTGCGGCCGGGGTCGATCGCCTTCAGGGTGTGGCCGTAATGCGTGGCGATGCCGCGCTGGCCGAACAGCATGCGCACCTTTTCCGAAACGATCGGCACGCCGAACAGCGTCGTTTGCGGCGCGGCATAGTGCATCTCGTACTTGCCCTGACCGACCGTGCGGCTGGCAATGTCCTCGATCAGGAAGGTGTGCTTCAGCGGGGCGCCGGCGCACTTCATCTCGGTCGTCGGGCGCGTGGAGATGGCAACACCGCCCTCTTCGGTGAACCTGGAGGCGGCAGCCCAGGTCTTCGCCGCATATTCCGGCCCGGCATAGAGCGCACCAATGCCATTCGTGCCGACGAGATCGAGCGAGAAACCCGCGATCGCCGCGTGATCCAGCACGAGGCCGGGCGCCACGACGAGGAAGTCGTAGGGGAGCGTCTGGCCGCCCGCTGTAGCCACGGTTTTGGCCACGGGATCGATGGCAGCGGCGGCCTCGGCGACCAGCGTCACGCCCCGCGGGAGCCAGTCAGTGGTCTCCGAAACCGTGTAGGAGGCGGGCTTCAATCCAGCGGCCACCAGGGACAGCCCCGGCTGATAGAGGTGTTCCTTGCGGCCGTCGATGAGGGTGATCTGGGCGCCCTCCAGACGACGCACCAGCCGGTTGGCAAGTGCGGTCCCGGCCGCACCGGCGCCGATGATGACGATGCGTGCCGTGGTTCGCTGCGTCTGCGCGTACCCCGATCCCGTGACCGCCGTCGCCGCAATCCCGGCCGCAACTGCGCCAAGAAAGGCGCGCCGGCTCGCCGTGATTTGCCATTCGTTGTCCATCGTCACCCCGATCTCCCTGTCCGTCACTCCCTCGCCGGAAGACGGCGCGCACCATACCGGCGAGTTCCAGCTTTGAACCTTCGCCTGAATCTATCGAGCCTCGGGAACATTTGCGCTTTGACCTGGATCATTTTCGCCGCGCCGGGCCTTTTCGACGCCCGCTCGCATCGCTAAGTTCGCTGCGCATTCACAGCATTGGAAGGACATCACCATGGATCTCGGACTGGCCGGCAAGCGCGCGCTCGTTCTCGCCTCCTCACGCGGCCTCGGCCTCGGCATCGCCCGGGCACTTGCAGACGAAGGCGCGCATGTGCTCCTCTGCGGCCGCAGCGCAGACAAGCTGAAGGCCAATGCGGAGGCCATCAACGCCGCCGGCAAGGGCAAGGCCGACTGGGTGGAGGCGGACCTTGCCGATGCGCACTTCGTCGATGCGATGCTGAAAGCCGTCCACGAGAAGCTCGGCGGCATCGACATCCTCGTCAACAACACCGGCGGCCCGACGCCAGGCATGGCCGAGGAGATGGATGCGGAAAAGCTCTACAACTTCTTCCAGTCCATGGTCGTCCGGGTCATCACGCTGACCAATGCGCTTCTGCCGCTGATGAAGACGCAGGGCTTCGGCCGCGTCCTCACGGTCGCCTCCTCCGGCGTCTTCGAACCGATCCCGAACCTGGCGCTCTCCAACACGCTGCGCGGAGCCCTCGTCGGCTGGAACAAGACGCTGTCGGCCGAGGTCGCTTCCTATGGCGTCACCGCCAACATGATCCTGCCCGGCCGCATCCACACCGACCGCATCGACGAACTCGACGGCGCCAATGCGAAGCGCCAGGGCAAGTCCGTCGAGGAAATCCGCGCCGCCTCCGTCAAGTCGATCCCCGCCGGACGTCTGGGCAAGGTGGAGGAATTCGCCGCCGCCGCAGCCTTCCTCTGCTCGGTGCCGGCGAGCTACGTCACCGGAACGATGCTGCGCGTGGATGGCGGCGCCTCAAAGTCGATCTAGGGCTTTCCCAGTTCCGCGCAGGGTTTCCTGCGCGGACTTGATGAATATCAAGACCTTGCAAAATCTCTGGAATCCGGCCTCGTCTCTGCTAATGTGGGTGCGACAAATTGCTCCATGGGAGGGAAGCTTGGAGAAGATCAGGAACTGGATGGTCGCGGCAGGGCTTGCGATCATCGTCGTCGGCCTCGCCTGGGTCGGCCATGGTACGGGCATCATCCGACTGCCGGCGACAGGATTCATGAGCGAACTCAGCGTCTGGACGATCAACGGCTCTCTGGTCGTCGCCTTCGGGCTGATCGTGCTGATCGGCTCGTGGAAGCTCTTGCGCGACGAACCGCGCGGCCCCGGCTTCGGCGACGACCAGTTCCTCGGCGAATCCTGATCCGTCCTGCGGGAGGACGCCGCCCATGAAGCGTCTCGGCATCGTGATCGGCGCCCTCGCCATCTTCATGGGCCTCCTCTGGATGGCCCAGGGCAGCGGCATCTTTCCCTATCCGGCCTCGAGCTTCATGATCGACCAGTCGCCCTGGATCCTCTACGGCGCGATCCTGGCGCTGGCGGGAATGGTGCTGGTATGGTGGGCGCGGCGGTAGAGGTCCCACTTGTGCAGCTACGAGATGCACGGCTTGTCGCTCAGCTTCGGCGACCGGATCCTTGAGGACATGAACCATCTCGTTCTGCCGTAGATCCGGGAGATCGATGGCGAGGAGCGCTTCAAGGTCATCGGGCTGGTGGAGGAGAAGCTGTTCACCGGCATCTTCGTCTGGCGGGCCGAGTTTCCTCGCTTCATCTCCGTGAGAAGGAGCAACACAGGTGAAGAACGAGCCTATCATTCTTCCGGCTGATCCGGCCGACCCCGAGGACTTCGACGTTACAGCCGAAGCATTGGAACGGGGTCAGCGAGCACGCCTCATCCGCCAGACGCGGACCGAGCTTGGCCTCTCCCAGTCGGCTTTCGCCACCCGATTTCGAGTCCCGGTCGGCACATTGCGTGATTGGGAACAGGCTCGCGTCACTCCTCCGGATTTCGCCATTGCCTATATCCGGGTGATCAGGCTGCACCCGGACATGGTCGCGACGGCCGTCGCCTAGCAGATCGCCCGGCGTCGCTGGTTATCTATCTGCCACCAGTCCCGGCAGGTCCTCGATCAGCGAATCCCGTACCACGAAGCTGATCGGTTCGTCGTGCGGCTTTGCATCGACCAGAAGCCGCGCGAACACGAGCTCTCGCCCTTCCCTCTCCGCCCAGCCGACGAACCAGCCGATGGGACGGTCGCTCCTGGGCTTGCCGTTCGCGTCGCGCATCCGGCCGCTGCCGGTCTTGCCGTGGATCACCCAGCCGTCCGCCGCCTCGAAGCGCGGGGTGATCGCCTGCGTCATCGCCACCGCATGATCCGAGATCGGCAGTTCCCGTTTCAGGAAGCGGCGGAGGAAATCCACCTGCTCGTCCGGCGAGATCTTCAGCGACGACATCAGCCAGGACTCCGTCAATCCGTCCAGCTTCCCAGGCCCGCCGGAAACGTCCGCGTTGCCATAGGCGAAGGTCTTCACGTAGTCGCCGAACCGGTCTTCGCCGAGACGGCGGGTGATCTCCTGGGAATACCAGACGATCGATTCCCGCTCCCAGCCGGTCGGGTCGAAGGCCTTCTTCACCCGCGCCGGACCGCCGAACTTCGCCTGGTAGTCCCAGCGCGGCGTCGTCTCGTCGGTCAGAATGCCGGCGTCATAGCCCATCATGGCCAAGGGCAGCTTGAAGGTCGACATTGGATAGATCCGCTCATCGCAGGTCCCCTGCCGGTGAAGCGCCTCGCCGCTTTCGGCGTCCAGCACCACCGTGCAGCGGATGGGATCGGCGGCGGATGCCGGCCCTGTGGCAGTAGATGCGGCAAAAATGCCCATGGCAGCAGCCGGGAGGCCGCGTCTTTCCAGGATCATGATATGTCTCCCGCGATGTGAACGGGCCATTTCTAGGGCCCGTTGCGGGAGCGCCGCAAACGATGATAACTGGCGGGAGCCATAAGAAAAACTGGGGCATTGCATGGTCCGGCCGCATCTTCCGCTGAACGCGTTGCGCGCCTTCGAGGCCGCCGCCCGCCACCTCTCCTTCACCCGTGCGGCGATCGAGCTCTGCGTCACGCAAGCGGCCGTCAGCCATCAGGTGAAGCTCCTGGAACAGCGGCTGGGCGTCACGCTCTTCCGCCGCTTGCCGCGCGGACTGATGATCACCGAAGACGGCTTGGCGCTCCTGCCAACGCTGAAGGAGAGCTTCGACCGCATGGCCGACATGCTGGAGCGGTTCGAGGGCGGGCACATGCGCGAGGTGCTGACGCTCGGCGCCGTCGGTACCTTCGCCGTCGGCTGGCTCCTGCCGCGCCTTGCCGGCTTCCGCGCCCGCCATCCCTTCATCGACGTGCGCCTCTCCACCAACAACAACCGCGTCGATATCGCCGCCGAAGGCCTCGATTACGCGATCCGTTTCGGCAACGGCGCCTGGCACGATACAGAGGCGCAAGCGCTGTTTGCGGCGCCGCTCTCGGCGCTGTGCGTGCCGGCGATAGCCGCCCGACTTAAGACCCCGGAAGACATTAGGCGCGAGACGCTGCTCCGCTCCTACCGCGCCGACGAATGGCCCGGCTGGTTCGAGGCCGCCGGCGCCCCCGCCCCGGCGATCACCGGGCCGGTGTTCGATTCCTCCGTGCTGATGGTGGAAACGGCCCTGCAAGGCACCGGCGTCGCCCTCGCCCCGCCGCTGATGTTCTCCCGCCACCTTGCCTCCGGTGCGCTGGAACAGCCCTTCCCCGTCTATGTCTCGAAAGGCAGCTACTGGCTGACGCGGCTCAAATCCCGCACCCCGACGCCGGCGATGAACGCTTTTGCCGACTGGATGGCGGAGATGGCGGCGGCGACAAGGGCGGCGGGCTAGGCGCTCCTCCCTTGCCATGCCGCCGCGCCTGTGCGATCAGGCGCGCTCGATTTCACCGGGGCGCGGCAGGCGTCCTTTGGCGTTCCGGGCTGATGCTCCGGGTTCAACGATCACGACTGGACGAGGAGCACCGCCATGGCACGGGCGCTGGGGCTGGATTTCGGCACGACCAACACCGTCATTGCACTGGCGGAAGGCGATGGGGCCACGCAGTCCATGCCGTTTGCGAGCAGTGCCGGCACCACCGACACGATGCGCACGGCGCTCTCCTTCATGAAGGACAGGCAGCTCGGCGCGCAGGCGCTGAAGGTCGAGGCGGGACAGGCGGCGATCCGCGCCTTCATCGACAACCCCGGCGACTGCCGCTTCCTGCAATCGATCAAGACCTTTGCGGCAAGCCCGCTCTTCCAGGGCACGCTGATCTTCGCGCGCCGCCACCAGTTCGAGGATCTGATGGAGATCTTCCTGCGGCGGCTTTCCGCCTATGCGGGCGAGGCCTGGCCGGCAGAGGTCTCGCGCATCGTCGTCGGCCGTCCGGTGCAGTTCGCCGGCGCCAGCGCCGACGCGGATCTGGCACTCGAGCGCTATAACGCGGCGCTGACGCGGCTAGGCTTTCCGGAGATCGCCTACGTCTACGAGCCCGTCGCTGCGGCCCATTACTTCGCCCAGAACCTGCAGAAGGACGCCAATGTCCTGGTGGCGGATTTCGGCGGCGGTACGACCGACTATTCGCTGATCCGCTTCGAGCGCCATGCAGGCAGGCTTTCCGCCACCCCGATTGGCCATTCCGGCGTCGGTATTGCCGGCGACCAGTTCGACGCGCGCATGATCGAACACCTCGTCGCGCCGGAGATCGGCAAGGGAAGCCAGTTCAGGAGCTTCGACAAGGTGCTCGACGTGCCGAGCAACTACTACACGAGCTTCTCGCGCTGGAACCAGCTGTCGATCTTCAAGGGATCGAAGGAGTTCGCAGACCTGCAATCGCTGGTGCGCTCGGCACTGGAACCGGAAAAGCTCGAACTCTTCATCGATCTCGTCGAGCATGACGAGGGCTACCCGCTCTACCAGGCGGTGTCGGCGACGAAGATGGCGCTTTCGGGGATGGAAGAGGCGGAGTTCAGCTTTGCGCCGCTCGGCAAGGCCGGCAGCAAGACCGTCCGGCGCCGCGACTTCGAGAACTGGATCGCCGACGACCTTTCCCGCATCGAGGCTGCCCTCGACCAGGTCCTGGTCGAGACAAACACGGCGCC
Source organism: Pseudorhizobium banfieldiae (assembly GCF_000967425.1). Classification (NCBI taxonomy): domain Bacteria; kingdom Pseudomonadati; phylum Pseudomonadota; class Alphaproteobacteria; order Hyphomicrobiales; family Rhizobiaceae; genus Pseudorhizobium; species Pseudorhizobium banfieldiae. The sequence goes on along the minus strand of NZ_FO082820.1, from coordinate 942,928 downwards.
TGCGGCCATCGACAAGGTCTTCCTCACCGGCGGCACCTCCTTCGTGCCGGCCGTGCGCGAAATCTTCAACCGGCGTTTCGATGCGGGCCGGATCGAAAGCGGCGGCGAGCTTCTGTCGATCGCCCACGGCCTGGCGCTGATCGGAGAGAGTGGCGAGATGGCGCGATGGGCCGCTTGATGCTTCCCCCGCCCCTTCCGCTTCGCTAGAGTGGCCTGATGATCCAGGCGAAAGACCTCCAGCCCCAGGAACTCTCCGCACTTCTGCATTTCTATGCGGATAGCGGCGTGGAATGGCTGCTGGAGGATGCGCCGATCGACCGCGTTGCGGAGTTTGCGGCGCAGAAGGTGGCCCGCGAGCAGAGCAGGGCTTCGCAGCCCGCTCCCCAACAACGGGCCGACCGGCAACAGCCAGCACGCGCTGCCGCAGCGGCCCAACCGCTCAATCCGCCACCCGTCGCCATGCCGAACGTCGATGCGGTAGCCGCCGCGCAGCGGGCGGCGGAAGGTGCTTCCTCGCTTGCGGAACTGAAGGCGGCGATCGAGCGCTTCGACAGCTGCAACCTCAAGAACGGCGCCCGTTCCACCGTCTTCGCCAGTGGCGACCCCGCCGCGCGTATCATGGTCATCGGCCCCATGCCGAATGCCGACGATGATCGCGATGGCCTGCCCTTTTCCGGCCGTACGGGGCAGTTGCTCGACCGGATGCTGGCAGCCATCGGACTGTCGCGGGAGGCGGTGCTGCTCACCAACATCATTCCGTGGCGCCCGCCCGGCAACCGGATGCCCTCGCCTGCTGAAACTGCGATCTGCAAGCCCTTCATCGAACGCCAAATTGCCTTGGCCGAACCTGATCACGTACTGCTGCTCGGGAATTTTCCTGCCCGCTTCTTCTTCGGAGAAACGGGTACGATCCACAACCTGCGGGGGGAATGGCGGGAGGTGACGGTAGGCGGCCGCTCCGTCCGCGCATTTGCAACGCTGCATCCGCAGGACCTGCTAGGCGCCCCCGCGACGAAAGCGCTTGCATGGCGCGACCTCCTCATGTTTTCGCAGGCGATCACGCGCGGCTGATGCCGCGGGATTATCAATGTTAACGGATTATGAAATCTGCCATGCAATCTGCGCATGGCAGCGCTCTCTTATGTCGCATTGTCGAATCGATGCTGCGCCGCAATATTGGGACTGTCTTGGGAGGAACCACAGAATTAGGAACCAAGGCAATGATGACTCGTGCCCGCCCCATCCATTCCGGCTTTGAAAGCCTTCGCGCTGCCGGCATGCCGCAACGCTCCACGCAAGGCTACCATCGCTTCGGCTCCGCCACCAATGAGCAACTGACGGCGCGCGCCATCGGCCGGATGGACAAGATCACCCGACCGTCCGCAATCTTCACGGATTTCCGCGAGCGCTGAACCGAGCCGAGGAAGGAACCAGGATCATGAGCCAGCTTCACCCGATCCGCGCCCTGCGCGAAACGTTCGAAGGCATCAGCACCGCCGTCAGTGCCGCCCGCGAATACCGCCATGCCGGTGCCGTCCGTCGTGGCGACGCCCGCCCCGCCAATGCGGCGACGGCCTGCATTCCGCTTTAACCCGCGATCAGCCGGGCGGCGCTGAGGCCTTGCGCGCCGCCTTGCGCTCCAGCCCGAGCCGCCGCTCTCGATAGACGATGAAGATCCCGGCTGCCACCGTGATTGCCGTACCGATCATCATCGGCGCAGTCGGCACGTCGTCGAAGATGACGAAGGCGATGGCAATCCCCAGGATGAAGGACGTGTATTCGAACGGCGCCACCGCCGATACGTCCGCATGCCGATAGCTCTCAGTCAGGAATATCTGGGCGATCCCTCCGCAGATGCCGGCCGCGATCAGCAGTATTGCCTGGTCCCCCGTCAGCGCCGTCCATCCGAAGGGCAGGCTCAGCAGCGACAGCAGCGCGCCTGACAGCGAGAAATAGAAGACGATGGTCGGCGTCCGCTCCGTCTTCACCAAATGGCGCACCTGCACCATGGCAAGTCCGCTCAGAACCGCGCCCGCCAGCACCGCCGCCGCACCCAAAGCCTGGGTGGACCCGAAACCTCCCTCGCTGAACAGCGTCAACTTAGGCCAGGATACGATCAGCACGCCCACCATGCCGGCAACCACGGCGCTCCAGCGGTAAAGCCGCACCTGCTCGCCCAGAAGCAGCGCTGCGAAGACCACCGCCATCAGCGGTGAGGCATAGCCGATCGCGATCGCCTCCGGCAGCGGCAGGTGGACAAGACCGTAGAAGCCGAAGACCATGGACATGACGCCGAACAGGCCGCGCTTGAAATGGCCGAAGGGCTGATCCGTATGGACGGCCGTGCGCAGGTCGCGTCGCCAGGCAAGGTAGGCGATGATCGGAATCAGCGCGAAGGCGGAACGGTAGAAGGTGATCTGCCCGGCCGGGACGCCACTTCCGGCAGCCTTGATGCAGGTCTGCATCAGCACGAAGATCGCGACGGAAATGATCTTGAACATGATCCCGCGCAGGGAATTGCCCGCATCAACGGTCATCTGGCATTCTCGGGCATTGCAAACTCGACGGGGACATGGTGGCGGGTGCAACCGAAACTATCGGAGTACGGCTAAGATCAAAGCGAATAATGCCGAATTCCCATCAATGTTGCTGATGGGTGCTTACGCCGGCGCCCCCAGTAAAGCCTCAGCCCCTGCGACGCATCTGTCTGCGACCGATCGGAAGGTGGCACGAACACTGCCCAAGTCGCTGTGATCGGCCGTAAGCAAGGAACAAAGGCTTCTCCACCGATGTTCGTCAATCGGCAAAGGAGGATGAGCCATGAAAATGATTGTCTTGATGCCGGCAACTATCGCTTTGATAGCTGCCACCCACAGCTCCAGCTTCGCCGACTGCCCGGAAACGACCGGCTCGGTCAGCACGGAGCAGCAAGCGGGCATCGCAAAGGACGGAACCCATGCACCCCTGGAGGGCGATGCCGGTCAGGTGAAGACGGAATCTTCGACCGGTACGACGACTACCAGCAAAGAAGCTCTTCCGGAAACGGCGGCAAAGGACGGCAGGGACATGCCGATGGGAGAAAGCAGCTCTCTCGCCACGTCCGGGCAAGATGTCGCCGCCCAGCAGGAAGGCGAGAAAACTGCCGCTGCCACCGCGGCGCAGGAAGCCTGCGATTGATACGAATAGATCTCACCCGCCCCAGACCGTGCGTCTGGCGGCGGGTTCATTCCAGCTGCCGAGCGTAGTTGGTTCCCCCACCTCAAGTGCTGCCGGAACCTTCCGGTGGTAGAGAAAATCCTCACGACCATTTCCGGATAGACTTCGTCTCGGCACGCTTGCACTTCAAAGAAGCTGCAGCCGTTAGGATCGTGTTAGCAACCCATTGATATCGTGGCGCCGTCTCGCTCACCGAAGGACCCGCGCTTGCCCTATTCTGCAGACCTTCCGAACCGCGCGGCGGAATCCTTGAGCGGTGAGGCTGGTTATGGGCCGATTCAGGTTCGGTCGCGTTCGCAGGCCTGCTGCGCAGGCCTCTCGTTTTTCAAGCACGCATAGGAACCCTGTACTTATGGGTACATCCGATACCAAGACGGTTGAACTTGCCAACTACCGCCCGACCGATTTCGTCCTGGAACGCGTCGACCTCACCTTCGAACTCGACCCAACCAACACCAAGGTCGATGCCAGGCTGATCTTCCATCGCCGCGATGGCGCCGATCCGGGCGCGCCGCTGGTGCTCGATGGCGACGAGCTGAAGCTTTCGGGCCTGCTTCTGGACCAGAACGAGGTTCCGGCAGGTCAGTACGATGCCACGCCGCAGAGCCTGACGATCCGGAACCTGCCGGAAGCCGTGCCCTTCGAGATCACCGTCACCACCTTCATCAATCCCGAAGCCAATACCCAGTTAATGGGGCTTTATCGGACCAACGGCGTCTATTGCACGCAGTGCGAGGCTGAAGGCTTCCGCCGCATCACCTATTTCCCCGACCGCCCGGATGTGCTGGCGCCCTATACAATCACCATCATTGCCGATAAGGCCGCGAACCCGCTGTTGCTCTCGAACGGCAATTTCCTCGGCGGCGGCAACTATGACGAGGGCCGGCACTTCGCCGCCTGGTTCGATCCGCATCCGAAGCCTTCCTACCTCTTTGCGCTGGTCGCCGGTGATCTCGGTGTTGTCGAAGACACGTTCACCACCATGTCCGGCCGCGACGTGGTGCTGAAGATCTATGTGGAGCACGGCAAGGAGCCGCGCGCCGCCTATGCCATGGATGCGCTGAAGCGCTCGATGAAGTGGGATGAGGAGCGCTTCGGCCGAGAATACGACCTCGACATCTTCATGATCGTCGCCGTCTCCGACTTCAACATGGGAGCGATGGAGAACAAGGGGCTCAACGTCTTCAACGACAAGTATGTTCTTGCCGATCCGGAGACGGCCACCGACCAGGACTATGCCAATATCGAGGCGATCATCGCCCACGAATACTTCCACAACTGGACCGGCAACCGCATCACCTGCCGCGACTGGTTCCAGCTGTGCCTGAAGGAGGGCCTGACGGTCTACCGGGACCATGAGTTCTCCGCCAACATGCGCTCGCGCGCGGTCAAGCGCATAGCTGAGGTGCGGCACCTGAAGTCGGAGCAGTTCCCGGAGGATGCCGGACCGCTCGCCCATCCGGTGCGGCCGACGAAATACCGCGAAATCAACAACTTCTACACCACCACCGTCTACGAGAAGGGCTCTGAAGTCACCCGCATGATTGCCACGCTCCTCGGGGCGGAGGGCTTCAAGAAGGGCATGGACCTCTATTTCGAGCGCCACGACGGCGACGCGGCCACCGTGGAAGACTTCGTCAAGTGCTTCGAGGACGCGAACGGCCGCGACCTTTCGCAGTTCTCGCTCTGGTACCATCAGGCGGGCACGCCGATGGTCTCCGCCTCGGGCGCCTATGACCCCGCCGCCGCCACCTTCACGCTGTCGCTCGAGCAGATGATTCCGGCAACACCGGGTCAATCCGCCAAGGAGCCGATGCACATTCCGCTCTCCTTCGCGCTGATCCTCGACAACGGATCCACGGCGACGCCCATTGCCGTGGCAGGCGGAGAGGTGACGGGCGACGTCCTGCACCTGACCGAGCGCAAGCAGACCTTCACCTTTTCAGGGGTTTCGTCGCGGCCGGTCCTGTCGCTCAACCGCGGCTTCTCGGCGCCGATCAACCTGCATCTCGACCGCAGTACCGATGATCTGGTGCATATCGCGCGCCACGACAGCGATCTCTTCGCCCGCTGGCAGGCGCTGAACGACCTGATCCTCCCCGTGCTCATGCAGGGCGCCCGTGATATTCGCGACGGCGGCACGGTCACCTGCCCGCCGGCCGTTATATCCGCGCTGATCGAGATTGCCGGAAACGACGCGCTGGAGCCTGCCTTCCGGGCCCAGGTCCTGGCGCTGCCGAGCGAGGCGGATATTGCCCGTGAACTTGGTAGCAACAATGACCCGGACGCCATCCACTCAGCTCGCACGGCCGTCCTGACCGCAGTCGCCAAGACCGGAAGCAAGGTGTTCCAGCACCTCTTCGACACAATGAAGAACGGTGCCGGTTTCAGCCCCGATGCTGCGAGCGCCGGCAGGCGCGCACTTCGCAACAGCGCACTCGGCTACCTGACCTATGCCGAACAGTCGCCGGTCCGGGCCGCAGAGGCCTTTGCATCGGCCGATAACATGACGGATCTCGTCCAGGCATTGTCCGTGCTGGCCCACCGCTTCCCGGACACCGACGAGGCCGACGCCGCGCTTGGCGCGTTCGTGACGCGCTTTGACGACAACCCGCTCGTCATCGACAAGTGGCTTTCGGTGCAGGCGACCATACCGGGCGCCGGCACGCTCGATCGGGTAAAGGCGCTGATGGAAAACCGTCACTTCGTCGCCAGCAATCCGAACCGCATGCGCGCGCTCGTCGGCAGCTTCGCCTTCTCCAATCCTACGGGCTTCAACCGGGCCGATGGCGAGGGCTACCGGTTCCTGGCGGAGCGGATCCTCGCGATTGATCCGAAGAACCCCCAGCTCGCGGCTCGCCTCCTCACATCCATGCGTTCATGGCGCTCCCTGGAGCCAGTGCGGGCGGATCACGCCCGGGCGGCCCTCTTGACAATCGACCGCAGCGCCCAGCTCTCCAGCGATGTCCGCGACATCGTCGACCGCATGCTGAAGGGTTGAACCTCTTCCCGCTACAACCTCTGATTCCGCCGGAGAATCCGGCCGAATCCAAGATTTAAAAATGTCTTAAACAACCTCTGGACACGGCGAATCACTCGTGATTCATTAGGTCAGATTCGGGCGAGCGGCGCGCCGGATTTCCATGAGGGGACTTATGAAAACGATGGCGGACGTGCGGCGGGACACCGCCGGCGATGGATGGTTGCGTCTCAAGATTCCGGGGCGTGATGGGGCATCCCGGCTCTTCTCGGGCCGGCCCAACCTGACGGTGACGCCGATATCGCGTCAGATGCCGCGCGTCGAACTGGTCCTGAAGCGCTCTATCCCGCTCCTCATCCTCGCCTTCCTGGCGGTGGTCGCAACCTCGCGCAGCCTGGGCCTGGTCTCCGAATACGAGCGGCTTCAGGAAGGCGCGCGGGACGCAACGGCACTGGTTGCCGCTACCGCCGTCGCGGCCTTTGCCGGACATGACGCCGCGCTGAGCGCCGGCGACCGCGCGGCTGCCGAGGCGCAGCTGGCGAAATTCCTGACCGCCGACCGTCTTCATCCCGATGCCTTCCTTCTCCTGGTCGATCCTTCCGGCAAGATCTTCGGCGGCATCAGCGCCGGTACCTATGTCGGGCGCCAGCTGACGTCGCTTCTTCCAGAAACTGCGGCCCAGCGTCGGTTCGTCGGATCAGGCCTGATCGAGACGACCATTGGCGAGGACGCACACTATGCGGCGATCCAGCCGCTTGGCGACAATGGCGCGCTCATCGTCGTGGCCCGTTCGCTTGCTCCGATACAGTATTTCTGGCGGCACGAAGTGTCGCTCAACGTGACGCTGTTCACCTGCATCTCCGTAATCCTGCTGGTCATCCTCTATGCCTATTACATGCAGGTGAAGCGGGCACGGGAGGCGGACGAGACCTTCCTCGAGGCCAATCTGCGCATCGAGACCGCGCTGTCGCGCGGGCGCTGTGGTCTGTGGGATTTCGACGTCGCCAACCGCCGTCTGTTCTGGTCCGGCTCCATGTACGAAATGCTCGGCTATCCGCCCGCCGGCAATGTCATGTCCTTCGCGGATGCGGCGCGGATGATGCATCCGACCGACGGCAATCTCTATGCGCTCGCACGCGCCATCAGCCGCGGCAATGCCAAGCAGGTCGACCAGATCTTCCGCATGCGCCATGCCGCCGGCCACTATGTCTGGATGCGCGCCCGCGCGCAGGTGGTGCGGACCGCCGCCGGCCGCACCCATGTGATCGGCATTGCCATGGACGTGACCGAACAGCACCGGCTGGCACAGCGTTATGCGGAGGCCGACCAGCGCTTGGCCGATGCCATCGAATGCACCTCGGAGGCCTTCGTGCTTTGGGACAAGAACGACCGGCTGGTGATGTGCAATGCCCACTTCCAACAGGCCTACGGGCTTCCGGACAAGGTGCTGGTTCCCGGCACCGAACGCTCCGTCGTCAAGGCCGCCGCAGCGCGACCGGTGATCGAGCGGCGAATTGCCGATGCGGACCAGAACGGGCTGTCGCGCACGACGGAAGTTCAGCTTGCCGACGATCGCTGGCTGCAGATCAACGAGCGCCGCACCCGCGACGGCGGCATGGTCTCGGTCGGTACCGACATCACCCTCATGAAGCGCCAGCAGGACCGGTTGCGCGATTCCGAGCGCCGCCTGATGGCGACCGTCGGCGATCTTTCCGCCTCGCAGAAGAAGCTGGAGAAGCAGAAGGAAGAGCTGTCGATCGCCAATGCCAATTATCAGGCGGAGAAGGAGCGCGCCCAGGCGGCCAACAAGGCCAAGTCGGAATTCCTCGCCAACATGTCGCACGAACTGCGCACGCCGCTCAACGCCATCCTTGGATTCTCGGAAATCCTCGTCAACGAGATGTTCGGGCCGGTCGGCTCGCCGAAGTACAGCGAATATGCCCGCGACATCCATGACAGCGGCAAGCACTTGCTCAACCTGATCAGCGATATCCTCGACATGTCGAAGATCGAGGCCGGGCATATGAAGATCCAGTGCGAGGCAATCGACCTCGTGCCGCTCATTGAAGAGAGCCTTCGCCTCACCGCAATCTCCGCCCAGGAGAAGAAGATCACGATCGAGCAGTGCCTCTCGGACGATCTGGAAATGGTCGGCGATCGCCGTGCCATGAAGCAGGTGATGCTGAACCTGCTCTCCAACGCCGTGAAATTCACCGACGAGGGCGGCAGGATCATCGTGAGGGCCCGCCGTTCCGAATCCGGCTTCCTGCTGACGATCGCCGATACCGGCATCGGCATCCCGAAGACGGCACTTGCAAAGATCGGCCAGCCCTTCGAGCAGGTGCAGAGCCAGTATGCCAAGAGCAAGGGCGGTTCGGGGCTCGGGCTCGCGATCTCCCGCTCCCTGGTCGCCCTGCACGGCGGCAGCATGCGGATCCGATCCTGCGTCGGCAAGGGCACGGTGGTGTCGCTCAGCGTTCCGGAATGCGCGACCTTCGCAGTCCCCCGCCCGGCGATCAGCTGACGAGCTTGCGGAAGATCCCGCGAACCGCCTTGGACAGCCGCTTCACCTCTCCCTCCAGCGTCCGGATATCGGGGCAGTCTCCTGCCCTCGAAACCCGCTCCACCAGTCCGGCAGGGGCCTCCTTAGGAGAGAACGGCCCGTCGATGCAAAGCCGGATTATCTGCGAGAGTTCGGTGAAGAGGCGGAGCGCCTCTCGTACCGTCGCCAGGTCGTCGGGCGGCAGCATCTCGTTGCCAAGTGCCTCCAGCGCCTGCATCGTGCTCATCTCGTTGGTGTCGATCGTGAGCCCTCGAGCCGGCGCAACCAGCCGCAGATACTGGGCGATGAACTCGATATCGATGAGCCCGCCGGGAACCAGCTTCAGGTCCCAGATGTCGCGCGGCGGCTTTTCCTGCTCGATCAGGTCGCGCATTTCGCGCACATCTGTCGCGATCTTCTGTTCCTCACGCTGCCGCGAGAGCGTTTCGGCGACGACAGCGCAAGCCTCGTCCACCAGCCCGCGATCGCCGCAAACCATCCGAGCCCGGGTGAGCGCCATGTGCTCCCAGGTCCAGGCTTCCTCCTGCTGATACTTGCGGAAGGTCCGGATACGAGTTGCGACCGGTCCCTTGTTGCCGGACGGCCTCAGCCGCATGTCCACCTCGAAGAGCACGCCCTCGGCCATGGGTGCCGAGAGCGCCGCGATCAGGCGCTGTGTCAGACGGGTGAAGTAACGCGTGCTGTCGAGTGGCTTTGCGCCGTCGGATTCCCCGGCCTCGTCGTCGTAGTCGTAGAGCAGGATCAGGTCGACGTCGGAGGCTGCCGTCAGCTCGAAGCTGCCGAGCTTGCCCATGCCCATCAGCGCCACCCGGCCGCCCGGATAACGACCATGCGCCGCCTCGATTTCGCGCTCCACAGCAAGCAGCGCCTGCTCGATCAGCAGGTCGGCGAGATCCGTGAAGGTCCGCCCCGCCTGAATGCCGTCGATCGCCCCGGTGAGCAGGCGGATGCCGATCAGGAACCGTTGCTCGGCCGCGAAGATCCGCAGCCGGTCCAGCTGTTCCTCGTAGTGGCGGGCGGCCGTCAGAAAGGTGCGCAGACGTTCGGAAAGATATTCGCGCGTCGGCAGTTCCGCCATCAGGCCGGGATCGAGCATGCCGTCGAAGACATGCGGGCGCGACGAGATGATGTCGGCCAGCCGCGGCGCCGAGGACATGACGGTGACGATCAGCGAGAGCAGCGCCGGATTGTTGCCGATCAGGGAAAAGAGCTGGATGCCGGCGGGCAGGCCGGAGAGGAAACTGTCGAAGCGAAGCAGCGCCTCGTCGGCGCGGCTGCTTTCCCCGAACGCCTTCAGGAGATCCGGCGTCAGCTCCGTCAGCCGCTCGCGCGCCTCCACCGACTGGGTGGCGCGATAGCGGCCGTAATGCCAGGTGCGAATGACGCGGGAAATGTCCGCGGGCCGCTCGAAGCCGAGCGAGGCGAGCGTCTTCAGCGTCTCCGGATCGTCCTGCTGGCCGGTGAAGACGAGGTTTCCTTCGACGCCAGAGAGCTTGGTCTCCTGCTCGAACAGCCGCGCATAGCGCTTCTCGACCGTTCGCAGCACCGTCTCCAGCCTTGCCGAGAAGGCGGCCGTATCGGAAAATCCCAGCATGAAGGCGATGCGCTTCAGCTCCGCCTCGCTATCCGGGAGGCGGTGGGTCTGCTCGTCGCGCACCATCTGGATGCGGTGCTCGACGTCGCGCAGGAACCAGTAGGCTTCGGTCAGTTCGGCGGCAATTGCCGGGGTGATCCAGTTCGCCTCCGCCAGCATCTCCAGCGCAACCTCGGTCTGCCGGGTCCTGAGCGGCGGCATGCGACCGCCGGCGATCAGCTGCTGGGTCTGGGCGAAGAATTCGATCTCGCGAATACCGCCGCGGCCGAGCTTGACGTCATGCCCCTTGACGGCGATCGCGCCATGACCCTTGTGCACGTGGATCTGGCGCTTGATGGAATGGATGTCGGCAATCGCCGCGTAATCGAGATATTTGCGGAAGACGAAGGGCACCAGCTGGCGCAGGAACCATTCGCCGGCCTCCAGGTCGCCCGCCATGGCGCGCGCCTTGATGAAGGCGGCGCGTTCCCAGTTCTGGCCGCGGCTCTCATAGTAGAGCAGCCCTGCCTCCACCGGCACGGCAAGGGGCGTCGAGCCCGGGTCGGGGCGCAGGCGAAGATCGGTGCGGAAGACGTAACCGTCGGCCGTGCGCTCCTGCAGGATGCGCACCAGCCGGCGCATCATCCGGCCGTAAATCTCCGAACCGTCCAGCGGGTCCGGCAGGATACCACTTTCCGGGTCGAAGAAGATGACGAGGTCGATATCGGAGGAATAGTTGAGCTCGTAGCCGCCGAGCTTGCCCATGCCCAGCACGATCAGCCCTGAGCCGATGCTCGGCTTCTCCGGATCCTTCAACGTCAACTTGCCGCTTTCGTGGCCGCCGAGCAGCAGGTGGTCGATCGCGGCCGCCACCGCTGCATCCGCGAGGAGCGTCAGCCAGCGGGTCGTGTCGCGGGCGGTGAAGAGCCTGGCGAGATCCGCCAGTGCCACCAGGAAGGAGACGCTCCGCTTCAGCGTACGGAGTGCCGTCATCACCTCCGCTTCAGACGGGGTCCTGCCCTCCCTCGGCTTCCAGCAGTCGCGGGTCTCGGTCACCAGCCGCTCCAGCGTCGGCTCCAGCGGCTCCGTCACCGCAGTCGCAAGCAGATGTGGAGAGACCGTTGCGGCCTCGCGCAGATAGGGCGAGAGGGAGAGTGCGGCGACCAGGAACGACCTCAGCGCGCCATCACTGGCGATGACCTCCGCCAGCGCCGCCTCCTGCTTCGCAAGGTCCTTCAATTGCGACGTGACGGTCTTCGCCTCGGTCTGGCTCTGCGGCCGGATGACCTCTGCGGCGACGTCCTTCAGATAGGTTGCAGTCTCTCCCACGGCGTCCTCCCTCGACGACCCTCTTCTTAGGGCCTGAACGGCGGGAATACCATGGTGGCCGTCAACCCCGGCGCATTCTCCCGCTCGGGATGGGTTGCAGAAAGCCTGAGCGATCCGCCATGCAGGTCCATCACCGCCTCCACCAGCGAAAGCCCGAGCCCGGTGCCGGGCTTCGATCGGCTGGCATCGAGGCGTACGAAGCGCTTCGTCACCTCATGGCGCTTGTCCTCCGGCACGCCTGGGCCGCTGTCGCAGACCGAAAGCCGCGGCGAGCCATCCTCGAGCCTCAGCACCAGCCGGATCTCGCCTGCCCCCTTCCCCTCGCCACCATACTTGATGGCATTGTCGAGCAGGTTGAAGATCGCTTGGCCGATCAGTTCCCGATTTCCCTTGACCCTCACGCCCGGTTCGATCGCGGTTTCCAGCTTCAGGCCCGCTTCTTCGGCGACGGGCTCGTAGAGTTCGCAGCTGTCTGCGGAGATGGCGGACAGGTCGACCTCGCTCATCTCGGCGGCGATCGATCCCGCCTCGACGCGGGAGATCATCAGCAGCGCGTTGAAGGTTCGGATCAGTTGGTCGGACTCCGCAATAATCCCCTCCAGTGCCACGCGGCGGCTTTCCGGTTCCTCGTCTCCCAGGGCATCCGCCGCCTTGTTGCGCAGCCTCGTCAGCGGCGTCTTGAGGTCATGGGCGATGTTGTCGGAGACCTGCCGCAAGCCCTCGTTCAGCTTCTCGATGCGCCCCAGCATCGCGTTGAGCGATTCTGACAGCCGATCGAACTCGTCGCCCGAGCGGCCAACCGGCAGGCGCTGCGAAAGATCGCCGGCCATGATCTTCTGGCTTGCCGCCGACATCCGGTCGATCCGCTTCAGCGCATTGCGGCCGATCCCGAACCAGATGAACAGCGCACCGATCCCCATGATCGTCAGCGCCAGCATCAGCGCGCGGCGGACAATGCCGCGGAACCGGCCCGGTTCGCCGAGATCCCGGCCGACCATCACCCGCAGGCCGTTCTCCATCACCACGACATTGGCGATTGCCATGTGCTCGCGCTCCGCGCCCGCTTCGGAGAAGGGCTTGTAGGCGAAGGGAAAGCGGGTCCAGCCCTGCTCGTCGAGCACCCCCGGCTGCAGCGAGGCGACGTTGCCGGCGAGGATTTCGCCGTTCGGCCCGGCGACGACGTAGAGATTGGCACCGGGCTGACGCGCCCGCCGCTCCATGAGCCGCAGCATGCCGTTCAGTCCGCCGCGCTCGAAGGAACGCTGTATGTCGGCCACCTCTTGGACGAGGTTCTCCCTCGTCTGCTGCGCCAGAATCCGCTCCGACATCGCCGTCACGTAGACGACGAGGAATGCGGCACAGATCGCGAAAAGCAGGATGTAGAGCGCAGACAGCCGCACGGCCGTCGAACGGAACATGAGACGAAGCCGGGTCAGCACGGACTCACGCCTCGTCCTTGATCATGTAGCCGGCGCCGCGAATCGTCTTCAGGAGCGGCCTGTCGAAGTCCTTCTCGATCTTCGAGCGGAGCCGCGACACATGCACGTCGATCACATTGGTCTGCGGGTCGAAGTGATAGTCCCAGACATGTTCCAGCAGCATGGTGCGGGTCACCACCTGCCCGGCATTCTTCATCAGGTATTCGAGAAGCCGGAATTCGCGCGGCTGCAGGAGGATATCCCTGCCCGCACGCTTCACCTCATGGGACAACCGGTCGAGCTCCAGGTCGCCGACGCGATAGACCATGTCCTGCTCGGGCTTGCCCTTGCGGCGACCGAGCACTTCCACGCGTGCCAGGAGTTCGGAGAAGGCATAGGGCTTGGGCAGGTAGTCGTCGCCACCGGCTCTCAGGCCGGTCACCCGGTCATCCACCTGACCGAGGGCGGAGAGGATCAGCACCGGCGTCTCGACGCCACGCTTGCGCAATTCGCTGATCACCGACAAGCCGTCGCGGCGCGGCAGCATCCTGTCGATGACCATGACGTCATAGCTGTTCTCGCTGCCCATGAAGAGGCCGCTCTCGCCGTCGCTTGCATGGTCGACGACGATGCCGGCCTCGCGGAAGGCTTTCGTCATGTAGGCGGCCGCTTCGAGGTCGTCTTCAATCACCAGAATCTTCATGTGCGGCACCATAGCGTCGGCGGCGCCGTTTGCACCATCGGATTCACGGGGATCGGCGTGGCGGGCGGGGGCGTCCATCTTCGCTCCTTGACTGCAGACCGGCGGAGGAAATGAAAAGGGGGCGCCGACGTGACCGGCGGCGCCCCTTCCTGATGCCGATTGGGAGGATCAGCCTTCGTTGATCGGGAGCGCGATGAAGCGGCTGCCACGATCGGACTCAACCTGGAACAGCGCGCGGCTGCGCCCATCGTTGCGGGCCTGCTCGATGACCTTCTCGATGTCGGCGGCAGTCTTCACGGACTGGTTGTTGACCGAGACGATCTTCTCGCCGGCACGCAGGCCGCGACCTGCCGCTTCAGACTCCGGATCGACTTCGACGACAGAGAGACCTGCGCCGTCCTCGGCAGGCGCTACCGTGATGCCAAGGCTTGCCAACGCCTGCTCCGTCGAAGGCGCGGGAGCTTCCGGTGTCTCCGTATCGGCGCTTGCGGATTGCTCGCTGGCCAGGTTGCCCAGTGTCACTTCGAGGTTCTGGGACTTGCCGTCACGCCAGATAGCGATATCGACCTTCGCGTTCGGATTCATGGCGGCGACCTTGCGCGCGAGATCGCGAGCATCCTTGATCGGATCGCCATTGAGGGCGGTGATCACGTCGCCTTCCTTGATGCCGGCCTTCTGACCCGGCGAACCTTCCTGCGGAGCAACGACGAGGGCGCCCTGCGCCTCAGAGAGGCCAAGCGATTCGGCAATGTCCTTGTTGACCGGCTGGATCTGCACGCCGAGCCAGCCACGCTCGACCTTGCCGTCCTTCATCAGTTCCGTCACCACGTCGCGGGCAACCGAAGCGGGAATGGCGAAGGCGATGCCGACATTGCCGCCCGAAGGTGAGAAGATCGCCGTATTGATGCCGATGACCTCACCCTCGAGATTGAAGGCGGGACCGCCGGAATTGCCGCGGTTCACGGCCGCATCGATCTGGATGTAATCGTCATATGGACCAGAGCCGATGTCACGGCCGCGGGCCGAGATGATGCCCGCCGTCACAGAACCGCCGAGGCCGAACGGGTTACCGACCGCCACGACCCAGTCGCCGACGCGCACCTTCGTGTCGTCCGCGAAGTTGACATAGGTGAATTCGCGATTGGCATCGACCTTCAGCACCGCAAGGTCGGTGCGGCTGTCGGAGCCGATCAGCTTGGCGTCGAGTTCGGTGCCGTCATCCAGTACCACCGTATAGGCGGCACCGTCGGCGATGACGTGGTTGTTGGTGACGAGGTAGCCGTCCTCGGAGATGAAGAAGCCGGAGCCTTGGGAGGTCGGGCGCAGGCGACGCGGACCGTTGCGCTCGCTGCGGTCGCTGTCTGGACCGTCGCGGAACTGCGGGCCACCGAAATCGCGGAAGAACCGCTTCAACGGGTGATCGTCCGGCAGGTCCTCAAAGCCCTGGCCGCCAAAGTTGAAGGAGAAATTGCTGTTGTCGCTGGCCGCCTGGGTTTCCGACTGGACACGCACCGACACGACGGCCGGCGAGACGGCGGAGACGACGTCGGCGAAGCTGGGAGCCTGTGGCGCCTGAACCTTGACGGGATCGGCGAACGACTCGATGACCTGTCCGGGGACGCCGGTCGACAGCATCACCGCGGTCAGCCCGGCGACCGTCGAGGTCTTCAGCACGGTCTTCAGCGAGGGGCGTCCGAATTTGCTGTTGAGCATTGTGAGTACCTTCTTCTCTTCACTGTGTCTGTTTCCGGGAAGCGCCCGGAAGGCGGTGGATGCGAAGAGATATAGGAAGGCTCACCTTAACTGCAGGTGTCAGGCGGATGAAAACTTCGTAATGTTGGGGCTGGCTAGCGCCTGTCGAGAAGCTCGTCGATCCGGGCCTGCTCCTCGGCCGAAAGAGGAGCCGGCGCGCGTGCCCTGAGGCGCCCGCGGGCCATCAGCACAAGCACGATCCCGCCGATGCCGAGCAGCAATGCAGGAGCGGTCCACAGAAGCATGGTGCGGAGGGAAAAACGCGGCTTCAGCAGCACGAACTCGCCATAGCGGGAGACGACGTAGTCTATCACCTCTTCGTCCGTGTCACCCTGCTGCAGCCGTTCACGCACCAGGACCCTCAGGTCCCGGGCCAGTTCCGCATTGGAGTCGTCGATCGATTGGTTCTGGCAGACCATGCAGCGCAGGTTCGCCGAGAGGTTTCTCGCCCGCTCCTCGAGCACAGGATCGGCGAGGATCTCGTCGGGATTGACCGCGAGCGCCGGAAGGGGGGCGAGCAGGATGAGGAGGACGAGGAGAAACTTGCGGATCATTCCGCCGCCTCCATCGCCGGGCGGACGGCACGGGCGCGGCGCGTCGGGGCACCCACCCGCAGCCGCCGGTCGGAGAGCGAGACGAAGCCGCCAATCATCATGATCAGCGATCCACCCCAGATGCAGAGGATGAAGGGCTTCCACCAGATGCGCACCACCATGCCGCCACCGGCGATCGGGTCGCCCAGCGAGACGTAGAGCTGACTGAATCCGAAGGTGACGATGCCGGCTTCCGTCGTCGGCATGCGCCTTGCGGTATAGAGCCGCTTCGACGACCACGTATCTGCCACCACCACGCCTCCTTGGCTGATGGTGAAGTGTCCCTGTTCCTCGGTATAGTTCGGACCAACCGCCTCGCGCATGCCGTCGAAGACGAGCGAGTAGCCGCCGGCTTCCGCCGCCATGCCCTGCTTCATCTCGACAACCGTTTCCGTCTCATATGTCGTCACCATGACGATGCCGAGGACGGTCACGCCGAGGCCGAAATGCGCCAGCGCCGTCCCGAAGGCCGACCGCGGCAGGCCGACCAGCCGACGCCAGGCGACGTTGAACGGCAGCTTGCCGAAGTTGGCGCGATACCAGAGGTCGGCCAGTGCACCGAACATCCCCCAGAAGGCGATGGCGAGGCCGAAGACAGCCATCACCGGGCCGCCGTTCTCGATGTAGTAGAGGGTCAGGCCTGCCACCAGCGCCAGTCCGGCGGCGACGTAGAGGCGCTGCAGTGCGGCGAGCAGGTCGCCCCGCTTCCAGGCGAGCATCGGCCCGAACGGAACGGCGATCAGCAGCGGGATCATCAGCAGCCCGAAGGTCATGTTGAAGAATGGCGCCCCGACCGAAATCTTCTCGCCGGTCAGCGTTTCCAGCACCAGCGGATAAAGCGTTCCGATCAGGACCGTCGCCGTTGCGACCGTCAGGATCAGGTTGTTGAGGACGAGCGAACCTTCGCGAGAGATCGGCGCGAAAAGGCCACCGGACTTCAGCATCGGTGCCCGCCAGGCGAAGAGCGCAAAGGCACCGCCAATGAACAGCATGAGGATTGCCAGGATGAAGATGCCGCGCGTGGGGTCCGTGGCAAAGGCGTGAACCGAGGTCAGCACACCCGAGCGGACAAGGAAGGTGCCGAGCAGCGACAGCGAGAAGGTCATGATCGCCAGCAGCACGGTCCAGATTTTCAGCGCCTCGCGTTTCTCCATCACCAGCGCCGAGTGCAGAAGCGCGGTGCCGGCGAGCCAGGGCATGAAGGAGGCGTTTTCGACCGGGTCCCAGAACCACCAGCCGCCCCAGCCGAGTTCGTAATAGGCCCAGTAGGAGCCCATCGCGATGCCGGCAGTCAGGAAGGTCCAAGCAGCCAGCGTCCACGGACGCACCCAGCGCGCCCAGGCCGCATCGATACGGCCCTCGATCAAGGCCGCGACCGCGAAGGAGAAGCAGACGGAAAAGCCTACATAGCCGAGATAGAGGAGCGGCGGATGCACCGCCAGTCCCGGGTCCTGGAGGATCGGGTTAAGGTCCTGGCCTTCGGCAGGCGCCGGACTGAGGCGGGCGAAAGGATTGGATGTCAGCAGGATGAACAGCGTGAAGGCGGTAGCGATCCAGCCCTGCACCGCCAGCACATTGGCATGCAGCGTGTCGGGGAGGTTGCGCCCGAAGAAGGCGACGAGGGCGCTGAAAAAGACCAGGATCAGCAGCCAGAGCAGCATCGAGCCTTCGTGGTTGCCCCAGACGCCGGAGAACTTGTAGACCAACGGCATCATCGAGTGGGAATTCTCCCAAACGTTCTTCACCGAAAAGTCGGAGGCCGCATAGGCCCAGGTCAGAGCCGAGAAGGAGAACAGCACCAGCAGGAACATCAGGATCGAACCGACCGGCGCCAGCGCCATCATCGCCGCATCGTTGCGGCGCGCGCCGATCAACGGCAGGATCGACACGATCAGCGCGGTGGCGAGCGCAAGGACGAGCGCATAATGTCCGACTTCGATGATCATTGCGTCGCCGCCTCCCCGCCGTGCTGCCAGACCCCCTGCTCCTTCAGGCGGTCGGCCACTTCCTTCGGCATGTAGTTCTCATCATGCTTGGCCAGCACAGAATCCGCAACGAAGGAGTGGGTCGCAGCGTCGAACGCGCCTTCGGTCACCACGCCCTGTCCCTCGCGGAACAGGTCGGGCAGGATGCCCGTATAGCTGACCGGCACCGTGTTCGAGCCGTCGGTTACCGAGAAGCTTACCGTAGAACCCGCACCACGCTTGACCGATCCCTCGGCCACCAGGCCGCCAAGGCGGATGCGCGTGCCCGGAGAAACCTCCGTGGTGGCGAGATCTGCCGGCATATAGAAATAGGCGACCGACTGGCTGAAGGCGAACATGACCAGGAGGACGGCGGCGAGGATGAAGCTCATGCCGCCGGCGATGATGGTGAGACGTTTCTGTTTGCGTGTCATTGCGTCGCTCCTTCGACGGCCAGGCCAACCTCGCGGGCAAGCGCAATCAGTTGCTGCCCCTCGCTGCCTTCCGCCGGGAATGTCTTCAAGCCGCTCTTAAGCGCTTCCTCGGCCTTTTCTTTGTCGCCGAGCACGGAATAGGACCGCACCAGCCGGAGCCAGCCTTCCAGGTTGTTCGGATCGTCCTGCAGGCGGGCCGCGAGGCTCTCCACCATGCCGCGGATCATGTTCTGGCGATCGCCTTCGGACATCTGGCCCGCCGCAGCCATGTCGTCCGCGGATGGCCCGTTCGTCGCTTCCGCCGCCTGCGGGGGCGTACCGCCGGTCGCCGCGATATGCTGCCGGATCAGGTCCATCCAAGGCGCGTCGGGCGGAGAAGCTTTGGCAATCGCCTCGAAGGCCGCGCGTGCCTCGTCGCGGCGGCCGGCCTGCTCCAGGCCGAGACCGACATAGAAGCGGGCGCGGGGATTGTCCGGCTGAAGGCGCAGGCTCTCCTCGAAGGCGAGGCGCGCATCCTCGGTGACGATGCCGTCATTGGCGGCAACGAGGGTCTCCCCCAGCCCGTCAAGCCGCTCCGGGCTGGTCCCAAGCAGCCGCATGGCATTGCGGAATGCGAGTTCCGCATCGCCCAGCCGCCTGGCCTTGAAGTAGATCGGCGCCAGCAGGTCCCAGCCCGCACCGTCCTTCGGGTTCTCGGCCAGGTGCCGTTCGGCCTTGGCGACCAGCAAGGCCATGTTCTGGCCGGGATTCTCAAGTCGGGCGGCAAGCGGCTGGTCCGGGAGCTGCGGATTGCCGAGCAACAGATAGAGGGACAGTCCCACGGCGGGGACGAGAAGGGTCACCGCTGCGCCTGTTGCGGTCAGGCCGGTACGGCCGGCGGGAGCTTCGCTCTGGCTCTCCGCCTCTCCGGCAGCCGACAACAGCCGGCGGCCGATCTCGGCCTTCGCATACTCGGCCTCTTCCGCGGAGATCAGGCCCTGCTCGCGATCGCGCTCGAGTTCGGCCATCTGATCTCTATAGACGGCGATCTCTCCGGCGCGATCGGGAATTTCGGATTTGGCGCCGCGCGCCAGCGTGACGAGCAGGACGGCCGCGACGGCGGCGGTCAGGACAGCGAGGATGATCCACAAGAACATAATGGTCCAAATACTGGAACCGGGCTGCCTTTCCAACGGCAAAGCCGGTCATGACACAGATTTGAGGCGTTTGGCCGCAAGTTGCTTGTGCCCCTGATGCACCCGTAGCGCGATTCCGGCCATGACTTATGTCAAATTCTTAGATGAGCGGGGTCCAGCTGCCGTCCTTGTTTCGGCAGGCCGCACCGCGTGCGATCGCCTGCCGTCCGCTGGCAGTCAGCGTGTGCTTGTACTGCCGGCAGTTCTGCGAACCAACCTGGTAGGGAGCAGCCGCGACAACCTGTCCGCTGACATCCCTGCCGCTCCAGGTGACAGGCTGGCCGACCGCCGCCGCTTCCAGTGCGCGATATTCGGCTTCCAGTGCCCTTGCCCTGTCGCTATTGCTGATCTCGACGCCGCTGCGGCTGACGATGCCGCCCTGCAATGCAGCGATATAGGTCGTCGAACCCGAGGACCTGGACGGAAGCAGGCTGCCGCCGCTTCCGGATGTAGTCGAACATCCGGCAATGACTGCCAGACCAAGGAACGTCGCACCAATCTGCAAACTTCTGAGACGCATGTGTTCAGCACCGGTTGGAGTATTTCCCGCATCGAGCCAGGGCGGCGATGCTCGCCGGGACCCGCCAAGGGGATATGGAGCCTTTGTCCGCGTCAGGCAACATCCTTCGTCACCGACGGCAACAGAAGTGTTGCGCGCAGGCCACCCTTTTCGCTGCGCTGAAGCTCGAAGCTGCCCTGGTATTCGCCGGCGATCTCGCTCACGATCGAGAGCCCGAGGCCCGCACCGGGCCGGCTCTCGTCGAAGCGGCGGCCACGCTTCGTCGCCTCGCCGAGCTGGCCGGGCTCCAGTCCCGGTCCATCGTCCTCGACCACCACTTCCAGCCAAGTCCGGCGGATCGTGTCCGCCGGTTCGCCGGCCGGAGGTCCGGCTGCCGCAGCGACCCTGAGCCAGACGCCGGTCCGGCAGAAGCGGGCGGCATTCTCCAGCAGGTTGCCGACTGTCTCCTCGACATCCTGCTGCTCCATCGCGAGAACAGCGCCAGGAGAGACCGAAAGGTTGAATTCCCTCTCCGGGTTGAGGCGGCGCATCACGCGGACGAGCCTCTCCAGCACGGGCTCGACCTCCGTGCGAACCAGCACGGATTCACGCTGTGCTGCAATACGCGCCCGGTTGAGATAGGATTGCACCTGCGCCTGCATGGCTTCCGCCTGCGACCTCATCAGTTCGCCCTGCGTGGCCTCGAGCGAGCGGGCCTCGTTCAGCAGGACGGCAAGCGGGGTCTTCAGCGAATGGGCGAGATTGCCGACCTGCATGCGGGCACGGTCGACGATGCGGCGGTTGCTCTCGATCAGCGCATTGATCTCGTTGACGAGCGGCAGGACCTCGCGCGGAAACTCCCCTTCAAGACGCTCCGCGTCGCCACGGCGAATCCTTTCCAGTGCGCGGCGTGCCCTGTCGAGCGGCTGCAGGCCGAAGAGGATGGCGCCGCCATTGACGACAAGGCTGCCGAGACCGAACACCACGAGGGCAATGTAGAGGCTACGGTTGAAGGTGGCGATGTCCTCTTCCATGGCGTCGAGGTTCCCGGCAACGCGGAAGCGTGCCGCCCGCCCCTGGCTGTCGAGCACGACCTCTGTCTCGGCCACCAGCACATTGTTTCCGAAGGCGTCGACCACAGGATAGAAGCGCTCATAGCGGTTGTTGAAGGGAACGTTCAGGATGCTCGGGACGGCAATCTTCGAAACGCCCAGGGACGGCGAGGAAAGCGGCGCGGCGGCGAAGGTCCCGAGCGGTTCGATGATCCAGTACCAGCCGGTTTCCGGCTGGGAATAGCGCAGGTCGCCCAGTTGCGGGTTACCGGCGAGGTTGTTGCCCTCGCCGATCGAAACCGAATTGATGACGTTGTAGAGTTGCGCCCGCAAGAGGTCGGTGAAAGCCCGTTCGGCAGACTGACGGTAGAGGGCGGAAATCACGAGGGCGATCACCACCAGGGCCAGTCCGGACCAGAGGGTGGCGAGAAGGAGAACGCGGGCGGTAAGGGAACTCGGCCCGGTCATGGCGTCAGCTGACGTCGGTCGGGGCTTGCATCCTGTAGCCGAGGCCGCGCACCGTCTCGATCAGGTCCACGCCGAGCTTCTTCCTCAGCCGCCCGATGAACACCTCGATGGTGTTGGAGTCGCGGTCGAAATCCTGATCATACATGTGCTCGACTAGTTCCGTGCGCGACACCACCTGGCCCATGTGATGCATCAGATAGGAGAGCAGCCGGAATTCGTGGGAGGTGAGTTTCAGCGGCATGCCGTCGACGCTCGCCTTCGACGCCTTGGTGTCGAGACGGACCGGCCCGCAGATGAGTTCGGAGGACGCATGTCCGGCGGCGCGGCGGATGAGGGCGCGCACGCGGGCCAGCACTTCCTCCACATGGAAGGGCTTGGCAACGTAGTCGTCGGCGCCCGCATCGATGCCGGCCACCTTGTCGCTCCAGCGATCGCGCGCCGTGAGCATCAGGACCGGCATCCGCCGGCCGTCCGTGCGCCACTTCTCCACTACGCTTATTCCGTCCATGACGGGCAGGCCAATGTCGAGGATGGCGGCATCATAGGGTTCCGTGTCGCCGAGGAAATGTCCCTCCTCGCCGTCGAACGCCTGGTCGACGACATAACCCGCCTCCTTCAGCGCATCGGTCAGCTGCCGGCTCAGATTGACGTCGTCTTCAACTACGAGAATGCGCATGGACTGCCCCACCCTATGCGACGATCGCGGATCGCCGCCCCTGTCATTACATCGGCACCCGCACTGTTACCTTGCGCGGCCTCTCATTGCCATTGCCCTGGACGAGAACGGTGACGACGCAGGTCTGGCCGTCGGAGGATGGCTGTGCCGACAGAAGCTGGCCGCCCGTCTCGCTGACGACGCGGCTTGCTGCCGCGCCGCAGTCGGCGGCGGCCAGGATGAAGTAGTCCCCCGCTGCCGGGGCTTCGAAGGCAGTCAGACCGGCAAGGCCGGCGATGAGCATCGCAGGTATCGGCAGTCGCGCCATCGTGTTGCTATCCATCGTCAGGGCGGATCGAACAGATCCAATGCATGTGATGGATTATGTAACCAAGCACGCCTGAATGGCAAATGAATGCGAAGAAAGGGATGAATCCGGGCCTGCCGCACGCAGCGTCACGACGCCTGCCGAAGGGCTTCCACTTCCGCTGCAAGCTGATCGAGAAGGCACTGGAAGAACCGCCGCGCCTGCTTCAGGCGCCATGCGTCCGCCACCGGATCATAGATGATGTCGCAGAGGGAGACGACGACGCAGGACGCCGCCTGTGCCAGAGGTCCGGCGCCTGCTTCGCGCAGGATCTTGAGTGCCAGTGCGTACATGCGCCGGTAATTATGCGCCTCGCGAGCCTCGGCCAGCCAGGCTGTCATCCGCTCCGTCATCGAGCCCCCTTTTCTCGTCCGGGCATCAAACCCCGGATCTGGAGAAAGGGTCCGCACTTATGGAGGCGTCGTGGACCTGTGGTTATGGAAGGGTAAAAAACAGGGGGGAGCCCGGAAAGGTTTCGATTACCTTCCCGGAGCCGATGGCGCTCATCGCCGCCCAATGGCGGTGCTGGCGGAGATGCGTCCATAGATCGACAAGGCGCCGCCCAGCGCACCGCCAAGCGCAATCGCAAGGTCGGCCATGTCGTCCTGCACGTCGGGCGCCAGATCCACCCCCGCCACCTGTGCAATGGAGGCCGCTACCGCGATCAGCGCGCCCCATACCGTTTTCGACTGGTACCAGGTCTTCATTCCGTCCATGCTCTGTCTCCTTCTAGGTTTGAATGGTGGCGGTCGCCGCAATCCCGAGCGGCACCGCCCGGCCCAGTTGGCGAACCCGTATGGTCACCGCCGGCAGCGGCTGGCCGAAATCGGTGATCTGCTCGTCGAGGCTGTAGAGGAGTTGCGGGGCCGCGAGGTCCGCCGAACGCCGCACGGTGGAACCGTCCAGAATGTCGACGCGGTAGCGCTCCTCCGGCTCGTCGAGCGGAACATCGGCGGCACCCCAGTCGTCCGCCTCCACCCTGCCCCGACGGATCCAAGACAGCAGCAGGTCGCCATTGGCCAGTCGGCGGGCGCCCAGGTGCACGGGCGAGAGCGGTGTCTCCGCCCTGATCCCGCCCTGGAAGGGCAATGGCCCCACACGGCCACCGCCGGCCCCGCTGCCTTCGGCAATCCAGTTCAGCATGCGGCCACGTTCCTCTGCGGCAAGCCCGAGCGACGCGACCGCCTCGTCCAGCAGCACCACCGGCGAACCCGCCGGCGCGCCCTCGGACATTGCGTCCTCCGTTCCTGCCAGTCCGCGCAGCAGCCTTGCGAGCCGCCAGCGTCCAGGCGCCACTTCCTGCGCCTCAAGGAAACTGACGATCTCCCATGTCCCGCTCGCTGCCTTCACCGCCAGCCGGTTCTCGCCCGCCAGAACCGCTTCCAAGGAGGCAGACGACAGGCCGCCGAAGAAGAGGTCGAGCTCAATCCTCGACGCATGGTCGAAGCGCCCCGATATGGTGCCGGACGCAAGCGGCGCCGTGAGCCGTCCGATCCGCGC
The DNA here is from genome assembly GCF_000967425.1 of Pseudorhizobium banfieldiae. Classification (NCBI taxonomy): domain Bacteria; kingdom Pseudomonadati; phylum Pseudomonadota; class Alphaproteobacteria; order Hyphomicrobiales; family Rhizobiaceae; genus Pseudorhizobium; species Pseudorhizobium banfieldiae. The sequence goes on along the minus strand of NZ_FO082820.1, from coordinate 918,687 downwards.
CGGCCGGTCGAGCACTGCACGCAGCCCATATCCGTCCGTCGTCGGCGACGAGGACAGCATGATCCGTTGCCAGGGACGCGCATGGCCTGCCGCCCGGGCGAAGCTCTCCCCGGGACCGGAGGAGAAACGCGCCAGGTCGAGAAGATGGAGGATCGGTGCAAACGCGTCCGAACCGGTGTCCCCACCTCCCGGCCCCGGCGTCTCCTGGACGGGTGCGGCAGGCGCGGAGGTTGCGTGCTGGCGCGCCTCGATCCGGCGCACCGGCCCTTCCTCCACGCGCGAAACGAGAAACGTCCCGCCAGCCTGCGGCAACGTGATCGGATCGCCTGGCTGGAGGCCGACGTCCGCCGGGGACAGCGCGAAGCTCAGCGTCCGTCGCGACACCCACTGATCGCGGACGGCAGCCTCCGCTGCGGAAAGCGCTGCCTCCTCGGCCAGGACGGACGGCAGGTCATAGCCGAGCACCCGGTTGCTCGCCGTCCGCGTCCGCCGGGACCGGGCGCTCGCCTGCTCGTAGTTCAAAGCGGGATTGTAGGAACCGATCACCATTTCGGCGGCGAAGTCGCTGTCATGGCCGCGGGTCTCGCTCCACAGCGGCTGATCCTCGACATCGGCGAGCACATCGATGACGGCTGGCGGAAGGCTCGCAGCGCCTCGCGACCGCAACCTGAGCCGCCCCGCTTCCTCGATCGCGTCGATCCTGAAGACATCGAGCAGCGGCGCGAGCAGGGCACGTGCCGAGGTCACCTCCGCCTGCACATAGCCGATGGGGTCACCGCTCACCGCCGATACGTCGAAATCGTGAAAACCATGATCCGCCAGGACGGAAGCGATCGTATCGGCCAATGTCACCGCGCCCAGCCTGCCATTCAACCAGTGGCCACTTCGCCAGTTGCCGCCGTCGCTCCAAACCGAAAGATCGGCGGGAAAGGCAGGATAGGGGCGCGCGTCCCAGGTCCAGACGAAGACACGGTCCGGGTCGACCGGTCCGGTGTCTTGCCCCTGCCAATGCCGGTGATGTGCCTCCAGGAAGCGCCGCTGCATGGCATCGGACCGGGCGAGACTCGAAAAATGCGGGGCGGTACTTTCGGCCGATTTCGGATCGACGAAGACATTCGGCTGGTTGGCCCCCTTGTCCACCGCCGGGCAGCCGAGTTCGGTGAACCAGATCGGCTTCATCGCCGGTTGCCAGCCGGTCGGCTGCGCCACCTCCTCGCCGCCGAGGCGATCATGATGAGAATTCGACCACCAGCCGGCCAGATCTTTGGGCCGGAACACCCAGGGCTTGCCCGCCGCCCCGTCGGTGATCGGCGTCCGAAGGCGTGCGGCTCGATCCGCATCGCTCGCATAGTACCAGTCGAAGCCTTCCCCCGCCGCGATTTGCGCCCCCATTGCCTCGTCGTCCTCGGCGAGACGGAACCCCTCGGGATTGGCGCGTGCGAGATCCTCGTCGCGCCAGTCGGCAAGCGGCATGTAGTTGTCGATGCCCACGGCATCGATCGCCGGCGACGCCCAGAGCGGGTCAAGGTGGAAGAAGACGTCGCCGGAGCCGTCCTGCGGGTGATAGCCGAAATACTCGCTCCAGTCGGCGCCGTAGGTCAGCTTCGCCTGCGAGCCAAGCATCGTCCGGACATCCTCCGCCAGTTGCACCAACTGCTCGACGAAGGGGAACCGCCCGGCCTCGTCGCGCAACTGAGTCAGCCCGCGCAGTTCCGAGCCTATGAGGAAGCCATCAATGCCGCCGGCTTCGGCCGCCAGTCCGGCATAGTGCAGCACCATGCGCCGGTAACCGTCCGCGTCTTCGGCGAAGGCCGCCACCTGGCTTCGCGCCGCCGCCGTTCGGTCGGTCGTGCCGGGCAGGCCGGGTGCGGGATGGCAGGTGATGCGGCCGCGCCAGGGGTAGCTCGCCTGCTCCGCGCCTCCATGCGGATCGGGAAGGCCGTTGCCTTGCGGAACGTCCATCATCAGGAACGGGTAGAGATAGACCTCCAGTCCCCGCGCCTTGAGGTCCGCAATGGCCTGGAGCAGGCTATCGTCGCTCGGCGTGCCGCCATAGGCCGGACCGCCCCCGTGCCGGCTGACGGTATGGGCATCGGCGCGCGTGAAACCGGCGACCGACCAAGGCGAGCTTTCGTCGTCCCGGTGCGGCACCTCCACACCCGGCAGGATCCGGCAGTGGCCGGCCCTCAAGTCCGTCCCGAACCAACTGACGACCAGCGCCACCCGCTCGAGGTTCGGGCAGAGCGCCGTCAGCTCGTCGATCGAGGCCTGCCAGTCAGTCGCCGCTGTCAAGGTATGGCGGTTCATGATCCGGGCGCTGCCCTCGCCCGTCTTCTCCGTCACCTGCACGTTCGCATAGCCGTGCTCGGTCGCGCCGGGAATGATCGTGACCGCACGAATCTGCCGCTCCAGCGCGCCGACCGGACGCAGCACCTCGAACTGCAGCAGCGGAATACGGTTGCCGAACGGATCGAGCGGCAGGCGATCGAAGACGACATAGGCGAGGCCGCGATAGGCAGGCGCGTTGCCCATGCCCTGTTTTGCCTCGATCAGCGGATCGGGCAATTGGTCCTCCCCGCCCCGATAGACGCGCATCTCCACGCCCGTCAGGTCGATCTCGCGACCGTCCGCCCACACCCGCCTGATCCCGGCAATCTCGCCCTCGCACAGCCCGATGGCGAGGTTGGCGAAGTAGCGGAAGCTCTCCACCCGCGGACCGCTCGCCTTGCCGCCGGAGCGTTCCCGCCGCACCTCTTCCTCGAAACGCGTCGCCCAGATCAGTGTGCCGCCGATCCGGGCCGACCCGTAGACGCGGCTGATCGGCGCGCCCTCGTCGGCACCCGGAATGCGTGCAGTCGCCAGCCGCGCTCCAGAGATCGTCCGGCCACCATTGATCAGCGCGCGATCCACATGGCTGCCGGCCAGCCCGCCCGCCGCGCGCCCAAGCATCGCGCCCACAGGACCGAAGACACCGCCGAGCGCCGCGCCCGCCGCCTGGAAGAGAATAGTGGCCATGGAAGCCCCTTGCGGCACCCGCTGGATGCGCGGCTAGATTGTGATAGGGTGATGATGTTCGGGAGCAGAAGCAGCGAGCGCCGCGCCAGCCGGCGCGCCGGTGAGGACGGGCCCCACCGGCCTCGGCAAGGGCCTTGCTCTCGAACCTGGAGGTAGTGCTATGAAGCTCACCCCGATTGGCATTGCGCTTACCTTGAGGAAAACCCGGACGGGCTGGTCGATAGCCGTCCGGGTATACTTCCCAAAGTAAGTCCAAGGTGGGCGAGGTTACCGCCTCGCTCACCACTCCGGAATATACGCCAAGCCGCTCGTTTTTTCAATCCACGGGCGCAACTGGAAACCGGTGCACCGCCACGATCCGCCGGCGCCATGACGGCACCAGCGCCGAGCAGATCACCGCCGCCTGCTCATAGGCATGGATGAAATGCCGTGGCCCTGCCTGGATGCCCGCATGCTTTGCCGCGCAGTCCGGCCGCCAGCGGAAGAGCAGCAGGTCGCCCGGTGCGGCGGCGTCCATCGGCAGCGCCGGGCCGAACAGCCGCAGCCCCGCCTCCAGCAGCCGCTCCTCGCCGCTGCGCTCGGCCCAGTCCGGCGCGTAGGCCGGCACGGCCTCCGGTTCGTTGCCATAGAGTTCCCGCCAGATGCCGCGAACGAGGCCGATGCAATCGCAGCCGACCCCTTTCGTGGCGCCCTGGTGGCGATAGGGCGTGCCTATCCAGCTCTCCGCTAAGGCGACGATCCGCGCGCCCTGGCCGGTCATGAAAAGATGGCCCCGCCATCGTGACGTCCTTCGCCGGCCGCATAGGAATAGGCGAAGTCGCTGCCCGGAACGTGCGGAAAGCCGCGGAAGTTGACCTGGTTGGCAAAGCGGTCGCGGCAGGTGGCGAAGGTCTTGTCGCAGCCGGCGGTGATGGTGAACGCCTGCCCCGGCGTCAATACGTCCCCGGGCGCCCCTTCCAGCGGCAGCCAGAAGGAAAGCTCCCGCGCGCCGTCCGGCAGCCGGCGATCGCCCTCGACGTCGATCCGCCGCCCGTCGGCGAGCGACAGGACGCCGAGGCGGAAAAATCCTTCCGCGAACCCGTCCAGTCCGCCGACGCTGATCGTGCTCGCGTCCGTGACCGCCAGAACGCTGCCGCTCCCCTGCCAGGCAGACAGATCGACCCGGCACCGCCCGTCGCCGAACTCGGCGTCGCAGCGGCGGTTGTAGACGCGCCCCTGCGGCTGTGCGAGGCGATGGGCCATGCTGCGAAGCTCGGCGGAAAAGGCCTCGCCCGCCCGGGTCACCTCTCCCACCTCGCGCATGTCGAGCAGCATGTGCGCCTCGGGCGCGTCCCAGTTGACGAGGAAGCGCTCCACGCGCGCTCCGTCATAGAGCCCGGCAGCCAGGGCCTCCTCGCGGATCACCTCGCTCGAAAAGCCGCCCGCCACTTCGTCGACGCTCGCCGCCAGCCCGGTCGCGGTCTCCACCTCGCTGCCCGCAAAGCCGCTGGCGGCCAGGAAGAGCGTGCCGTCGAAGGCAAGGTCGTGGTCGTGGTCGGTGAAGCCGAGCACTGCGCCATCGCGCCGCGTCACCCGCCAGCAATGGCAGGTGGTAGTGGCGTCGCCCGCAAGATGCGCGGCAAGTTCCTCGGGTATGCTCCTCATGGCAGGATCTCCGTCAGCGGAATGGTCGGAATGCGCCCGGCATCGAAATGACTGAGATCGACCTCGATCCGGTCGGTGTCGAAGCGGACCGGCACGTCGAACTCGAACCCCGCCCGCACCACCGAACCCGTCGCCGGTATCTGTCCTGGCACGAAGGTAACCATGCCCGCCACGGCATCCACCGAATAGTTCGCCGGCGCCACCGCGACGCCATCGACCGAGACCTGCACCGTCCCCGCCACCGGCTTGGCGATCCGCCGCACCCAGCCTGTGCCCCCGTCGCCGTAGGTCTTCACCAGCGGAAAACTCGCCGTTGTCCCGTCGCCGGTGCCGATCTGCTGGTCGCCGGCGGAGACCACCGCACCCGGCGCGCAGGATTTCCAGTCCAGCGGGTCGCGGAAGCGAAAGCCGTGCAGCCGTCCGCGGCGCGCCTCGAAGAATTCGAGCACCGCATAGAGATCGGCAACAGACTTGATGCCCGACCCCGCATCATAGCTGCGACGCGAATCCCGCCAGCGGGCATTGCGGTTCTCCCGCCCGTTGGACAGGTTGACGATATCGGTCCGCCGCACCGGGCCGCCGCTCGTACCGAGCGCCAGCCGCAGCGGAAACTGCACCTCGTGAAATCCCGTCATCGCAGATCCTCATTTTCGTGGGCTCGAAAGATCGCTCTCGCCCTGCCCCGCTACAGCCCGCGCTGCCCGCGCCCGACGCTTCTTGCCAGCATGGCGGCGAGCTGCCCCTCGCTCTTGCGGAAGCTCGCGGCATCCGTCGCGGTCACGTTGAAGACGATCTGCGTCGCCGCCCCGCCACCGCCCGCCGCGACGCCCAGGACGCCATCCGGTCCGCGCCTCAGCGGCAGGATCGCCTCCGGCCCCGCCTCGCCCATCAGGCCGAGATCGCCCCCCATCGGAAAGAAGCTGGGGCTGCGCACCACGCCGCCATCCGCGAACGGCACAACCGATCCCATGAAGCCGCCGATCGCATTGCCGAGCGCCCCTTCGAGCGGCTTCAGCGCCGCCGAGAGCGCAATATCCGTCAGCCGGTTGCCGAGCCCCCGCAGCACATCCTCCAGCCCCTTGCCGCCGACCGTCGCAGAGCGCAAAGCCCCCGTCAGCGCCGCCCCGAACCGCTGCGACCGCGCCTCCAGATCCGCCATCACACGCGAAAGTTCCTCCGCCTCGCCGAGGGTACCGGCAAGCGAAATGTCATCGTCTTCCATGGGATTACCTTTCGTGGACGCAGGCGTGATCCGGCTGCAGGGACGTTTTTCGTCGTTTCGAACACCGGTGGCGCGAACCGGAAGAAGGTCGCTACCCGCTGGATGATGGGGAAGCCGTCCTGGGCGTCCGCGAGTTGGACAATCCAGTCTCCAACTACCCGGACAGGAAACGCTGATCGCAACACTGATGGGAACGAAGTTACGTTTAGTAGGTTTCTTCAGTATGGCTGCGAAGAGACCCGACACATCGACCCGAGCCGAGCGTCTTTCCTACGAGGACCGGCATCGACAACTCCTCCAGCTCGCACGAGGCATGGTCGGCGAAGAGGGAACAGACGAGCTCACCCTTGCGCGCCTCGCCGAGCGAGCAGGTGTCTCGAAGCCTGTCGCCTATGATCATTTCCGCAGGCGGATCGATCTCCTGCTTGAACTCTATCGCTGGATCGACATCGAGAAAATCGATGCCTTTCGCGAACGCATGGCGGGCAGCAAGATTGGCACTCGGGAAACGGTCCAGGAACTGGCACGGGCCTATATCGATTGCGCGAGCGACGTCACCGGCGAGTTTCAAGCGGTCGGCGCGGCCCTCGGCGGAACGCCGGAAAAAGCCTCGGTCTTCGCCGATCTGCTTGAGAACAGCGTTCGGATGTTCATCGCCGTCCTCCGTCCGCATGTCGCTCTCGCTCCTTCCGAACTCGAAAGGCGTTGCCGAGCCTTCGTTGCTGCTGGGGAATGTCTGGCGGCGGATGTCGTCATTGGCAGGAGCTCGTCCGCCGACGCCACCGCCACGTTCGCCGCCGTTATCGCAGGCGGCACCGGTCTCGAACGATTTACCCCATCCGACTGCACCGGAACTCAGAAAGGAAAGATATGAAAGTCCTCAGATTTGAACCGGCTGATGCCATATTCGAACGCTCGCCCGGGCAGGACGCCGACATCTTTGCCGCGAACCTGGCGGATCAGCGGCAGGGGGGACCGGTCACGGTCGGGTATGGAAAGTATGGCCCCGACCAGGTCATGGAGACCAATATCGTCGTCGACGACGTCATGGTGGTCCTGGAGGGAAGGGTTTCGGTCGAAGCCAATGGCGAGACCCTGACCGCGGGTTCCGGCGAGATCATCTACATGCCAAAGGGCAACGCGGTCGTCATCCGCTCCCACGCAGAAGGCGCGCTTACCGCCTATGTGACGTATCCTCACTGGTCCGAAGCGGAATAGTACTTCGTTACCGACCTCAATGACCGAGATGCGGGCGGCAGGCTGCCCTACCTTCTCGGTCAACAAGTCCGCTTTGTGCCGCCACCGGGCGATGACCGTCAGCATTGCGCCAGAAGGGGGACATCAACTGCTTCAAGAGTGGAGGTTGAAATGGCGCCGAGTTTGGACAGTCATCCAGGTGCTTTTCCCACCATCTATGTGTGCGCCCTTTTTTAGCCTAAGCTCATAAATAAGCCTGATTTCTGAAAGATAGCGCATTTGTGCAGCTCAAGGTCCGTCAGGCGGTCATCAGAGAGCATCATCATCCTACTCTCGTCGATGGTCTTACTTGAGCATGTCGAATACCGCGTTGATGGGGCCGATCGCCCTTTTCTCTGCAGGCCTCCTGGTGAGCGGCTGCTCCGGCGGATCGGGCGGATCCGGCGATGGAGGTTCCGGGAGTTCATCGCCACCGGCGGTCGCAGCTCCAGCACCGGTTTCGCCCAGCGCGCCCGCACCCGCTCCGGCACCCACCCCGCCTTCACCCTCGCTCTCCCAAGGTGATTGGACATCAGGCGGCGTGACCATCAATCCGGCGCGGGCGGAGCAAATTCGGACGTCCGCCGAGTTTCGCGCGGCTGACGCCAACTGCACTTATGTCGGTTGCGCATCCTCCGGTGCGCCCGCGACGAGCCAGTCCAGCGCGTTTGAACTGCACAACCTGCACACGGCCTTGTCCTCGGGCATCAGCGGCGCAGGCCAGCTTGTTGCCGTCGTCGACAGCGGCTTTCGCACGACGCATCAGGAGTTTGGGGGCAAGACGATCTATCGGTACGGCACGCTGCCGAGCAGCGATCACGGCACGCATGTGGCTTCGCTGATTGCAGGCGCTCAGGATGACAGGGGAATGCACGGAGTGGCCCCTTCTGCCGGCTTGCATCTGACCGCCATCAATCCGGCAGGCGGCACCAATCTCAATCTGGACAATGTCATTGGTGGCACGCTTGACGCTGCCTCGCGCGGTGCTGTTGCGCAGAACAATTCGTGGGGGTTCGAGCTGGCTGCCTCCGATTTCGCATCTCACCTTCAGGCCAATCCCGGCCGGACCGTGGCACAAGGCCTGAATGCGCTGATCGGCAATTATGGTGCGGCGAAGTGGCAAACCTATCTTGATGCGCTGGATGGTTTCCAGCGTGAAGGCGTCATCGTATGGGCGCTCTCGAACAACGAGGCCTTGGCGTCCGGCGACGTGATGGCGGCCCTCCCGCATTTTGACCAGCGCTTGCAGGAGGCCTGGGTCGCGGCCGCCAATGGCTATTTCGAAGTGAACGCGGCAGGAGAGATCACGAAGGCTGTCCGCCTGTCGGCTCCCTGTGGATTGGCTGCAAGCTTCTGCATGGCGGGAGATGGAACAACGAGTGCAGCGAGCGCGACTTCCGATACCTCCTATTCTGCTGGCACAGGCACATCCTACGTCGCACCGCAGATCGCCGGGACGGTTGCGCTGCTGGCGGAGGCCTTCCCGGACCTGACGCCGGAGGAGTGGACGAAGAGACTTCTTGCGAGCGCAGACAATAGCTGGTTCAGCAAGCTAGGCGTTCCGGTCAGTGGCACCAGCGACTTCGGCAACGGCGTTTCCCATGCCTTCTCCCAGGAATGGGGGCATGGGGTTCTGGACGTCGCAGCGGCACTCAGCCCGATCGGCAACGTATCGTATCTCTCTGGAGATCACGTTCTGACCAGCGATCGGACGAGCCTCAACGAGATGACGGTTGCTCCTTCGCAAAGCTTTGGCAATGGGATCGAAAGAGCCCTGGCTGGGACTCAGGTCGCGGTCTTCGATGCCTTGAACCGCAGCTACAACGTCGAAGGTTCACAACTCGTCCAAGCGCCGAGCCCCCCAATGCTTCCCGACCTGATGCAGTGGGTTGCCGTTCCCCCTTCGCATGCGCTGCCCAAGCCGGGCCTGCTCCTACCGAACGACGCTTACGGCGCAACGGCGGGCCTTTCAGTTTCGGCCGATGCAACAGGCATCTTCGAGACCAGTCCCGCACCCGCGTGGCACAGTCAGAGCTCTGTTCTCTCGCTTGTGGGTGAAAATGTTGCAGCCATCTCCAGTCGCGAACTTGGGCCTTTCGCAGTCACGGCGGTTGGTTTTGCAGGGGAAGGCACGCACGAGGAGGAGCTGGGATCTGTTGCAGGCGGCGGTATCAACGTCGCAATCGGCGAAGCGACCCGCGTCAGTTTCGGAGCCAGCTATCTGGATGATCAGGAAAGCCTTCTCGGGATGGAGCCAAGCACGGCGTTCGCTTGGGGCACCGGGAGTAAGGTTGCCACATTCCACGCCGGTCTCGATCATCAACTGGCGCCGCACCTGGGGCTGTTTGGCCGGTTCGAATACGGGACGGCGAGAGCTTCTGGCGGAACCGCAGGTTTGATCGGATCGATCAGCGACGTCGATTTTTCGGCGTTTCAGGTCGGAATGCGCATCGGCAACCTGGTAAAGGAGCAGGATTCACTTTCTTTCTCCGTTGCTCAACCCTTGCGCATCGAAAGCGGCTCGATGAAGCTGAATATCCCGACCGGCCGTAATGCTGCCGGAGAGATCCAGCAGCGCCAGATGGCGGCGGAGGTCGAACCGACCGGCCGCGAGCTGGATTTCGGTATGGACTATAATGTCCCAGTTGGTGAGGGGCATCTGCGAGTGGGGCTACAGTATCGCGTCGATGCTGGCCATGTGCCGAATGCTTCGGCCGCGGGCATAGCGGTTGGATACCGAAAGACGTTCTAGCGCGCCAGCCTCCTTCTCGGGTGCACTTGGGCGGCGGATTGATACTTGAAGAACTATGGCCAGGATCGGGCCGAGGCAGTGTCTCTGCCGTCGACAGCTGCCTGCTGGCGCTCTTCTGAGCCGAGCTAAGACAAGAGTACGTCAGTTGTAGCGACAACGAGCAAAGTAATGGTCATTGCTCGCAGCTTTGGGACGGGCCCGTCCGCAATGGGCCGAAAGAACACGGTCGCCTTAACCCCGAAACAGCGGATCAGCCCGAGCGGCGAAACGACCTCACCCTCCTCGCCCACACGCCGCTCCATCCGGAAACTGCCTCATCAACCCCTCCAGCCCGTCCCGTGCCATCTCCGGCCGCCTCGGCCGCAGCCCACCGGTCATCGCAAAAAACTCAACCGGCGTCAGGCGCCAGAATATGTCGGGAGAAAGCCGCAGCAGGCAGAACCCGGCATGCATCACCGCTTCCCAGGGAAACGGTTCGGCATCCCGCCCGCCGGCTGCGGCGCTAAAGGGTCCGGCGAGGCCGCCTCCTGCGATGACCCGAAAGTCGCGACCAGCAGTTCGCCGACGATCCTTGCGCAGCCGGCAATGCCGCCTTCCACGCTCATCGCCGCCACCTCGTCATCGGAATAAAGGTTGCCGGCGCCCCTGAGCCCGGCGCCCAGGATGCGGACCATGTCGACCGCCTTCATCCGGCCCGAGGAGAAGCGTTCGGCAAGTCCGCCGAGATCGCCCGCGCCGAAGGCCGTTTCCAGTTCCGCCAGGCTTCCGAGCGTCAGGCAGAGCACGCGCCGCTCGCCGTCGATCACCGCCTCCACCTCGCCGCGCCTGCGGTTCGCCCTTGCCCCCGCACCCATCAGAGCGCCCCAAAACTTAACTGGCCGGCCGATTCCAGCGCCAGTTCGAAGCGCAGCTCGCCATTGTGCTCGCCGGAATATTCCAGCGCCGTGATCTGAAACGGCCCGGTCACCGTGCCGAAATCCGGGATCAGCACCTGCCAGGAGAGGATCGAGCCGGCAAAGAAGGCCTGACGCACCAGCGTATCGCTCGCCTGGTCCTTGAACAGGCCCGCCCCCGTCAGCGAGGCCCGCTGCACGCCGGCGCCACCCAGAAGTTCGCGCCAGCACCCGGCGCTTTCGGCATCCGTCACATCCACTGTCTCGGCATTGAACGCCAGCCGCCGCGACCTCAAGCCGGCCACCGTCACATAGCTGCCGCCATCGCTGATCTTCAAGAGCAGGTCCTTGCCCTTCTGCGCCACCATTATCCCGTTCCTTTCCTGTGTGAGTAAGCCCGCGACGGCTATGGAGAAACCGGCTCCAGCGGCTCCGTCACTGCCCTGAACCGCAGCTCGGCCACAAACAGCTTCGCATTCGCCTGCCGGCGCGTGCGTGTCCGCTCATGAGCCAGGCTCACCAGCACTTGGCCGGCCAGGGGGAGCGCCGCATCCTGCAGCAGCACCCGCACCCGTTCGGCAATCTCCTCGGCCTCTCGCCGTCCGGCCGCCTCAGACCAGACCTCCAGCACCAGCCGATGCTCCTCGCCGGCCTCGGTGGCGGTGGAATAGTCGCGCGTCTCCATCTCGCCCATGACGAGTGCAGGCAGCACCGGGCGCGGCAGCAGCCGGTCCCGGATGCCATCCGTTCCGATCACCGCCACAAGCTCGGCATCGGCGGCAACCAGCGCATGGATCGCCACCAGCAATGCATTTGCCGCACTCATGCTGCCGCCTCTTCGCAATGGCAGACGAGAAAGCGCTGCGTCTCGTCCGGATCGCGCACCAGCTTGACGGCGAACAGCCGCGCACCCTTCCGGAACCTCTGTCCCGCCACGACGTCCTCCCGGAACCAGATCCAGATGCGGTGGCTGTTGGTGGCGCTTTCCGCCCCCGCCTCCTGCCGCTCCGAAACCCGCACGGGCTCCACCCGCGCCCAGAGCGAACGCACGGCTTCCCAGGTCACCGCCGCACCACCCTGCCCGTCGGGCATCTCCACCGGCGCCTCGAGCACCAGTCGCGTGGTCATTCGTCCCGGATCGAAGATTTGGGTCATCAGAGCCTCCGCATCCGGAACGGCGCGATCAGCCGCTCGTAGCCGGCGGGAATGCCGGCCGGCTGCTGGTCGGGCGAGATCACCCCGCGGAAGGCGAACATGTGGCCGACATGGATCAGCATCGCCCGCTTCAGCGTGTCTGGCACGTCGGTTCCCGCCTCGCCGAAGCCGGCGAAAAACTCGATCTCGATACCGTTCATCGCCTGTCCGGGGATAGGCGGATGGCGCAGCCAGAGCCGCGCCGGCCGCCCCGCCCCGTCGAGAAGATGATCTTCAAGCGGAACTTGAAGCGGCGCGCCGTCCGCATCGAAAACAGTAATACTCTGAATCGCTTGCACCGGCGATTTCGCGATGCGGATGATGCCGTCCGCCGGCCAGTCGTCGAGATAGAGCCGCCAGGCCTGCGCCATCAGGCAGAGCCCGGTCTCGCGCTCCAGGTGCTCGCGCGCCGTGGCAATGAGCGAGGAGAGCAGCGCATCCTCCTGCGCATCATCAAGACGCAGATGCGCCCTCACTTCGGCAAGCGTCAGCGGCTCCGCGATCGGCGGAGTGGTCTGGGCATAGGTCATTGGGGTGTCCGAAAATGATTGGGGAAGTTCCGTCGCCATGGCCCCCTCACCAACAAAATCTGAAGTTTAGCCTACGGCTAAGCCTTCGATTTTGTAACCTCTCCCACAAGGGGAGAGGTTAGGCGCCGAGGGCGCGGCAATGGTTCCTCTCCCTTGGTGGGAGAGGATAGTTCGCCCCAAGAGGCAGAGCCGATTGGAGAGGCGAACTTGGTGAGGGGGCTGCCTGAGCCCCCTCAGCTGGCCGCAAACTTCACCAGCTTGATTGCCTCGAAGTTCTGTACCCCGCCGCCGACGCGCTTGGTCGTGTAGAAGAGCACGTAGGGCTTGGCGGAATACGGGTCGCGAAGGATGCGCACGCCGGCCCGGTCCACCACGAGATAGCCGGAGCGGAAGTCGCCAAAAGCCACCGCCAGCGCATTGGCGCCGACATCCGGCATTTCCTCGGCCTCGGCGATCGGGAAGCCCATCAGCGAGGCCGGCTGTCCGGCCGATGCCGGCGGCCGCCAGAGGTAGTTGCCGTCGGCATCCTTGAACTTGCGCACGTCAGCTTGCGTCTTGCGGTTCATCATGAAGGTGCCGTTCTGGCGGTGCCCGGCCTTCAGCGCATAGATGACGTCCACCAGCGTGTCGGATGGGCCCGTCGTCTTCCAGGCGCCTGCCGCGCCTGTCGCGATGTAGCCGAGATTGCCCCAGGTCCAGACGCTCTCCGCCACCGCCGTATAGGTGAGGAAGCCCTTCGGCTTGTTCACCCCGTCGCCGCGGATGAAGGCGTCCCCCTCCTGCTCGGCGAAGACGATGTCCACCTCGCCGGCAATCCAGGCCTCGATGTCGACGGCCGCATCGTCCAGCAGCGCCTGCGTCGCCGCCGGCATGGCATAAAGCTCCATCGTCGGGAAGGAAAGCTCCGCCAGCTGCGGCGTGTTGGTCTGCGGCCGCGCCGCGGTCTCGGCCACCCAGCCGGTCGAAAGTCCGGCGGTGGCGAACGGCTTCTTCAGGACGGACGTGGAGACGGTTCGCACGGTCGAAAGCGCCCGCATGGGCGACACGATCGAAACCCGCCTCCCGATCTCGTTGTCCGTCTCCGGCGGCACCAGGTAGCCGCCATCAGCCCCGGCCGTCGCGGAAAATGCCTTTGCCTCCAGCTCGCGCAGCCCCGCCTCGTCGCCGCGGCGTACATAGGCGTCGAAGGCGGCCTTGTGCTCCTCGGCCTCCGGCGAAAGCTCACGGCCCTGGGAAGAACCGAGCGCCGGCCGCGCCTTCTTCAGCAGCATCTGGTCGAGCACCTTCTTCTGTTCGTCCATCGCCCGGTTGATGCGATCCATCTTGTCGCGCGTCACGACGTCGGCCGACAGCTTCTGCTCGATCTCGCCCAGCCGCCGGTCGTTGACGTCCTTGAAGGCCTCGAAGGCCTCCATGAACTCGTCGAAGGCCGCCGTCACCGTTTCCGGCACTCCCTTGATTTCGGGGGCCTTCACCTCAGGCGCCGTCTTTGTCATGTCCGTCATGTCGCTTTTCCTTTGAAGCTGGGTTTCAACATCATCTTCGCCGCACGCCGCATCTGGCGGACGAGTTCGGCTTCCCGGTCGCGGAAGAACCGTGCATGCTTGACGTCGGAGACGCGCGCCGAGGGCAGCATCGGGAAGGTCACCACCGAGATTTCCCAGAGGTCCGCCTCCAGGATGCGCCGCACCCCGCTCTTCGGGTCGGAGCGCGCCTTCACCGTCCGGAAGCCGATCGACAGCCCGTCGAGCGCCCCGGACTTCATCAGCGAGAACACCTCCGCCGCGCGACCGACGCCCGGCGAAAGCCGCCCCTCGACATACAGCCCGCGCGCATCCTCGCGGATCACCGTCCAGGCGCCGATCGGTTCTGCCGGATCATGCTGGTAGAGCATGCGCACGCCGCGCGCGCCGCGTTCCACCAGCGAATTGGCAAAGGCGCCGCGCTCGATCCTGTCCTTGCCGAGATCGACCTCGCCGAACACCGAGGCATAGCCGGAAAACGTCCCGTCGCCGGAAACACCCGCCAGCTCCAGGTTGGCGAACTTCCGCGCACTCGGGCGCAGTATCGGGCGCTTGGGTGCACCCATGGGGGTGCGGGGCCCGCGGTCAGCGTGCATGAAAGTCTCCTGCAATCGTGATTGTCTGTTCGAGAGCCGGCGGAGGATCAGCCCGCCCGCTTGCCCCATCGCTCCGCTACACGCACGAGCGCGCCGAGCACCCACCAAGCGAGAAGGCTTGCCGCCGCCGAGCCGGTAAGTGAAATTTCCAGCCCGGTCAGCTCGTCCGCGATCCCCATCCTGTCGGAGAGCCACAGGCCGGTCGGCTTGCCGAAAATCAGCCCGCAGCAGAGCCCGGTAAAGAAGCGGCTCGCCGCCTCGCGCCGGCTCTTCGGCAACAGGTAGATGAGCGACACACCCGCACCCGCCGCCGCCCCGGCCGCCTTCGCCGCCAGGACGCCAGCCTCGTTGCCAAGGTCAGCCATTGTTAATCTTCCTTGATTAGGATGAACGCATGGACCAGCGGCCGGCGATCACCGCCCCGCCGCTCCGGCATCCGATTGCCTATTCATTTGAATCGGTTGGCCCGGGATGTTCGTGCAGCGATTCCGGTTCTTCACGTGATGGATAAGCCCGTTCATTCAGAAGGCGATGAACGAGGATGCGTTCCGATTTTTCAGGATTTACCGTGCTCTCACCGCCTCGCTCTTTTGACCGTAAGCGTGTGATCAGTTCGATGCCTCGGCCGTCGCACGCCCTAAAACGCGCATCAATCGTCCAGCAATCCGCCGTCATCAAGCTTGCCAGAATAGTCTGTCGGTTGATCAATTGCCTTGATCTTACCTGGAGCAGGCGGCAGTTGTGGGAAGTAGACGCCCATCTGATTTTTCACTACTGCGAAAAGATTTGAGAATGCTGCCCAAATTGTCGTCGATGCAAACTGCGAAGCGATCTCCGTAGCGTCGTCTTCCGCCTCCAGTTGGAAGCCACACCAATATTTGGCTTTGAAGCCAGCAGCTTCAGACGTCTCGCCTTCCTTTCTCTTTATAACTTGAAGGTTGGCTTGGAACGCGAAGATCCCCTCTTCAACTGGCTCCGGGCGAGTGATCTCAACATCGAAGGAGAACTCGCTTTCGTCGGCCATTGCCCCGACGGAGAAAAGGATGTCGACATCAATGACCGAGAGCGCAATAACTTGAGATCTTTGAGAGGGCTGCGTGTCCTCAGCCATGATAATGTGTCCGTTGCGCTTTGAAGGCTCGCATCATGCTGAGTGCAGGTCGATCGTGCTCTGTCTTCTCGTCCAGCGCACTCCTCTTCCCGCTCGATAAATGAAGCGACGCCTGCCAGTGGTAATTCGAGAGTCGCACAACCTGGGAGCTTACCCATCGCTGAAGCTTTTCTTGGCTCTGGAATACAACGCCGTCGATTCGCGTACCCCAGCGCTCGCATTCCAGTTTTTCCGTTGCGGCTTCAGATATCCACGCGTTGAGTGACATCCCGCGACTAGCTGCATCCATGGCGATCATTCGATGCATCTCGGGTGTCATTCGGACATTGAACGAGCCTTTAAAGGGTTTTGTCGGCTGCCTCCCAAGTTCGGCACAATCCTGGAGATACCCTTCTACAAGGTCCTTAAGTACCCTCGGTGCTTCTGATGCCGCGTCGCACTCCCCGATGAGCACGTCATCAATATGGAGAACCTTTACGAACAGCGAACCGTCTTCGTATTCAACTGATGCTTGGTAGCCCTTGTAGCTAATTGTTCTCATATTAACCCCTGCTCGATCAGCGAGTTGCGCACGTCTTTTACGACGTAGAACTTGACCTCAGTACCCGGGTGAGGCTCATGAAGACGAATGATATGACCAGTAACACTGTTCATGAAACGTCTTCTGGATCCTCCACCGGTGGCTCTCTCGGTATAGCCGAGCCCGACTAGCAGACGAACAAGCTCCTTATAGGGGAACGGCCCTCTGCATTGCCTGAACTCTTGGATCAGCCTGTCTAGCTTCGACATGAAGACTTTCTCATGCCTATTCCACGACACGCGGCCGCATGCAACTGAAAAATAGTCGCACGCATCCAACGATCATCGGAAGCAAAAGTTTCAGGCAAGTTAAAGCTCAAAGTGAGGCGGCCTCATCCATACGAGCAAAGCAGAACCCGCTACGCTGACGCAAGTAAAAATTGTGGTCTTCGACTGCCGGGCATGAAGAGCCCGAGGCGACGCCCCCGGTTCCGGCAACCCGCCCTCAATACCCCACCGCCTGCCGTTTCTCCTCCTCCGTCAAGAACTCCGCCGCCCCCACCCTTGCCCAGAGCGCATCGCGTTCGGCCGAAAGCCCGGCGATGCAGTCGAGGTCGGGCTCCAGCCGCAGCGCCTCGCCATAGGCTTCCGACAACCAGGCGGAAAAGCTCGCCGCCGTCCGCGTCAGGAGCGGCACCACCGTCAGCCGGTAGAAGGCACGGTTCGCTTCCTGGTAGTTCGCATAGGTATTGTCACCCGGAATGCCCATCAGCATCGGCGGCACGCCGAGCGACAGCGCAATGTCGCGGGCGGCGGCGTTCTTCGCCTCAATGAAGTCCATGTCCTTTGGCGACAATCCCATCGATTTCCAGTCCAGCCCGCCTTCGAGCAGCAGCGGCCGCCCTGCATTGACGGCGCCGGCATAGCCGCTTTCCAGCTCGGCCTTCAGCCGCTCGTACTGGTCGGCGGAGAGATTGCCGCCCTCCTTCGGCTGGTAGACCAGCGCTCCGGAGGGTCGGGCGGAATTGTCGAGCAGCGCCTTGTTCCATTCGCCCGCCGCATTGTGGAGGTCGAGCGCCGCACCGGCCGCTGCCAGCGGCGGAAAGCCAAGGTGGTCGTCGAGCGGATGGAAGAGTTTCAGGTGCAGGAGCGAAAGCCGCCCCTCGCTCTCCACCGGCAGTCGACGGCTCACATTGCCCGCCCGGTAGTCATAGGCGGTGATCCAGCCGTCGCGGCCCTCCACCACGCTCACCCGGTCCGGCCGCAACAGATGCAGTTCCCGCAGAGCGTCCCCCAGCACCAGCGGTTCCACATAGGCATTGCCGGAGAGCATCAGGTGGCCGTAGAGAACCTCGAAGAAGTCCGGCCCGGCCTGGCGCCCGTTTGGCTGCGAGAGCAGCGCCAGGGCCGGATGCGCGCTCACCTCTGCCTCGCCCTCGTAGGCAAGCCACGGCACCGAGGCCGCCGCCTCGGCCACCAGCCGCACGGCCCGATGCGCCACCGGGTTCCTCATGAAGCCCGCCCGTGCCAGCCCGCCATAGGAGCGGCCGGACCAGTGGGCGATCCCCTCGCCAGCGACCAGTGCAAAGGCAGTCGCCGCCTTGGCTTCGACAACCGGTGCGCCGGCCACAGGTTCTCTCCTGCCGGGGCCTCGCCACGGCAGCCTGAATTGAAAGCTCATCTTGCTTTGTCCCTTGTCCCTATCCGCCAGCGGAGGCTTGCAATCGCGGCCCCGCTCACGCCTGGCCTGCCTGCGGCTCCCTCAATCCTGTGCCTTTTCCCACATGATCCGCTCGATCCGCCGCAATTCGCGCTGCGAGCGGATCTGCCGCGCCGTCGGCTTGTCGGAAACCAGTGCGCGCCGGCCATGCTCGTGGCGCACCGTGAAGCTCCGCTCCGCCGCCACCATCTGCTCGTGCCAGGGATAGATCCCGACGGCAGTTACGCCCAGCTCGCGCAGGTCGTCGATCCCCGTCGGTGGAACGCAATTCTCCATCGCCGCTGTCGCCAGGTCCTCAAACGAACCCAGGTCGAGATATTCGCCGCTCGACAGCGGTCCCTGAAACAGCTCACTGCGCGGGTCGCGGCCCTGGTTCGCCACCTTCTCGATGTCGCTCAGCGAGCAGAAAAGCTCCCTGTCGTCGAAGGCGAGCCTGACGAGCAGGCCCTGGATGAAGACGATCTCCGGGCTCATGTTGGTCAGCATGCAGCGGGCGGAAAGCTTGTGGCCGCCACCGCGCGTGATCAGTATCTTCGGCCGCAGCTGGTGCCGGTAGCTCATGTAGAAGAGCTGCAGATAGGCTACCCAGACCCCGAGCGTCGCAACGCTCGCCACTGCCGAAACCACCCCGTAATTCTCGCTGAGCCATGTCCACATGCACTGGTCCCCGATGAACGTCGCGCGTCCAACAAGGCAATGGCGAACAGGTTCCTGGCCGGGTGGTTGCCTGCCGACCCTCAGGCTGTCTGGTTCAAGTCCATTTCGGCGATAATCCGGTCCCAGCAGACGGAGATCCGACCTGCGCGATCGCGGACGATCAGGCCGAACTCAAGCAGCGCCGAGACATCGGCGTGTACCCCACGATAATCGCGACCAAGCTTCTGCGACAACTGCCGGATGGATGTCGGTCCCCCGACCTTCAGCGCACGCAGAAGCCGCCACCGGTTCGGCGTCAGCACCTTCAGCAGCAGGTCCATGGTCTGGAACGCAACTTCCGCCGGCTGTTCTCCGAGATCGCCACGGTCGATCTCGCGAGCCGCCTTCGCCGCTTCGTCGAAAAAGTTTCCGATGCCCGTCACATGCAGCCGAACTTCATTCATCCCATCATCTCCCGTTCGACATCGTTCTCGAAGTCGCGGATCAACTGCTCAAGGCTCGAGAACCGGTAGGGTTCCTCCCGGCTGCGGTGGTGCCGGTGGTCGCCTTTGCCCTTCTCGTTGTCGTAGCCGATGATCCGTTCCCCGGCCCGGCCGAAGAAAAGCGAGTACTTCAGACCGTGAGGCCGCTCGGCATCCGCCTCGGGAAGTCGCCAGATCCGGATCTGGATGATCCGGCCGTCATCGAGAAGCAGCTTGCGGTCGAGGATCAATCTTGCCGGCGCCATTGATGCAGTTCATAGCATATGCGCTAGATACCATCAACAGCCCAGTGCCCGCGCGAACTCCCGGGCATGCCCCGCCACCAGGTCCGCCCGGTCGCGGCCGTTGATGATCTTGCGCGCGCCCAGCCAGTCCTCGCGGTCTGGCCCGAGATAGTCCTCCAGCCGGTGCCCAGTGAAGCTGCCGCGGCGCATGCCCTCGATCAGGATCGCCACAGACACGTCCATCTCCATCGGCCGGCCCGGATCGGCGACGAGGTCCACCCCCGTCACCTCCGACATCACCTCGTAGTTCTTCCGATGGGTGAGCTGCACCAGGCCGCGGCCGAGCCAGCATTTGCCCTCGCCGTCGCGCCGCCAGTAGGGCGTCCTGACCGAGCCCAGCCGCCCGGCGGCGAAGGCGGCATCCAGCCGACGGATCGCCTCCGCATCCGTCCGCGCCAGCGTCTCGCGCACCGGCTGCATGGTCGCCGCCGTCTCGTGGAAGGCGGTCGCCAGCACATAGGCGAGTTCCCGCCGGCCGGCCTCTGCGCCATCGTCGCCGGTGCGGGCGCACCAACCGTCGAGGATGGCGGAGAGCCCCTCGACCTGCCTCTGCGTCAGGCGACCGCGGAACGGCTTCTGCCGCGCCCGCGCGAAGAAGGACGGGCGGTCGATGGCCCTGGAAACCATGGCTGTTAACTCCGCTGGAGAAATTCGGCGATCTTTCAATCGGTTTAGAAAAACTAAATCGTTTGAAGTGGTTAGACGCTGATTTACAATTCCTTCATCTTGTGGAACCAACGGTGCCACAGGACGTTTTGGTCGGCCTTTGAGATGGAGAGATCATGATGATGAACCCGCAAGCCCCGGCCCCGCAGCCCAAGCAGCAGCCGATTCCCCAGCACGTTCTCGATCGTCTTGAATCCGAATGGCGCCAGATGCGCGAGAACGCGGCTCCGCAGCCGCGCCTGCAGGCAGCCGAATAATCTAGATTCCCCGCACCCGCGGCTCTCCCTGCCCCTCGATCAGGAGAGCCGTGAGCGCCCAGACCAGCGCGTCCAGCCGGTCGGGCGAGCGGCCCGAGGACAAGCCCTCCGGCCCGAAATCACACATCTGGTCTTCCAGTTCCACGAACCGCCCCGCATGCACCACCCGCCGCTGCTCGTAGAGGGCCGCGACCGGCTCGGCGCGCAGGTATTTGCCGCGCGTTGCCCGAACCAGCGTCAGCGGTAGCGACACGTCGACGCTTCTCAGCATCGCCGCCACCATCTCGCCGCCCTGGTTCACCTCGGCAACGATCCGGTCGGCGGCAAACCGCCGGTAGGTATTGGCCACGGCCTTCGCCCAGCCGGCCGGCGTCATGCCCTCCACGGAACAATCCGCCAGCACCACCGCCCGGCCGCCCGCGTCGAGACCCGCCACGACAATGCCGCAGCAGGAATGCTCGCCGGAACCGGAAGGCGGATCGACCGCCACGACGATCCGCCGCAGCGCCTCCGCCACCCTCACCGTGCAGGCCTCGATCTCGGCGCGCTTCCACAGCGCGTCCTTGCGATCCTCGATCAGTTCGCCGTCGATCTCCTGCCGCCCGAGCCTTGTGCCGCCGTAGCGCTTCTGCAGCTCGACGAGGAAGCCGGGCGCCAGGTTCTCGGCATTGTCCCTGGTCGCGATCCGCACCAGCCGCGTGCCGGCGTCCGCCATCAGCCGTTTCAGGAGCGGCACCGGCCGCGGCGTCGTCGTCACCAGTTGCCGCGGGTCGCGGCCGAGCCTCAGGCCGAACTGCAGCATGTCGAAGGTCTCCTCCGCATGCTTCCACTTCGCCAGCTCGTCGCACCAGGCGTAATGAAACTGCGGCCCCCGCAGGCTCTCCGGATCCTCCGATGAGAAGATCTGCGCCACCGCGCCGTTCGGCCAGACAATCCGCCGCCGCGAGATCTCGAACTCCGGTCGTTTGCTCCCGCGAGCGATCCGGCAGATGCCGGAAACCCCGTCCACCATTACCTCGCGCGCCTCGCCCAGCGTTTCCGCCACCAGCGCAATCCGAAGCTCCGATCGCTCACCCTCTGCCGCGACCAGCGCCTGCACCCATTCCGCCCCGGCTCTCGTCTTGCCCGAGCCGCGCCCGCCCATGACCAGCCATGTCCGCCAGTCGCCATCGGGCGGCTTCTGTTCGTCGCGGCCCGTGACACCCCAGTCACGCTCGAACCGACCGATGTGAACTTCCAGGTCTCCGTCATCCCTGTGCCTGTTACAGGGATCCAGCAGCGCCGCGTCGGCGGCGCGGGAGACTGTTTCATTGACTGGCGTCAGGTGGCTTCCTGCTCGGTCGAGAACGCGTGTCGTGCTGGCGCAGTCCCTCTCATGCACGCGATCGACCTCCGCCATTCGGCGTTCATGGCGTTCCGCCAGTTTTTGCCGCCGCCGCTCTGCAAGTTTCGCCAGCCTGTCATCCTGGCGGCGCCTCGTCCGGCTCGCCTGAATGACGTTCGGCTCTGGCAACAAGGGCGTCGAGGTCATCCGGAGGACGGTCACGCTGCCAGTCCCGGTATAGTAGGGCCGCTTGTTCACGCGCCTTCACCTCGATCAGTTTCAGGAGCCGTTCCTTCGCCTCCCCATATCCGCTTGCCTCCGCCGCGCGCTCAGCCTCGTCCTCGCGGTCACGGGCAAGCTGGCGCTGCAGGCTGTCGACCTTTTCCAAGGTCCGGACGATCAGCGACATGGCGTCGGTCGCGGCCTTGATGTCGGCGCGGGCAAGCTTTCCCGCCGTCTCGTCGCCACCGGCAAGCAGGCCCTCGGCCGCGATCCGCATCTTGCGGAAGGCGTCGAACTGGCCGCGCATCTCCACGGTCATCTCGTTCAGAAGCCGCCGCAGCTCTTCGGCCGCGGAAACCAGCACCCCCTCCGCGGACTTCGTTTCAAGCACCAGTGCCCGCACATCCCCGGCCAGCACATCGCCTTCCGGCAGCGCGTCGCGATAGGCGGGTGCGGCCTCCCAGCAGCCAAACAGCGCAAGGTCCACCGCCAGCGGATCGAAGGCTTCGGGTTGATCGGCATGATCCACGGCAAATCTCCAGCCACGCGCCGGCGCCCGGCGAGCCCGAAAAAAGCTCCGGCGACAGAGGCATCCGGCGTCTGAACGAAAAAAGGCCCGGCGCAGGGGGCCGGGCCAGCTTTGACTGGAAGGCCTGCAACTCGGCTGCCGGCCGGCTACAGATCTTCGACTATGCCTGAACCCTACCAGACGACCGTGACGCCGTCAAGGATTAAATTCCTATCACGGTGATTTTATAAGGAGCACCATCCATCCTCACCCCACTACCCCCTCCCCCAGCCCCGCCCTAAATGCCCGCCCGGAAACGAAAGGCGGGCACGGCATGAACAACCCCTTGCAGGACACCAGGGCTCTGAAGGCGATCCTCGAGGAGGTTGTGGAGGATGTCCGCAAGGCTGCCCCCGGCATCTACGAGAAGGCGGTGCAGGAGGCGGAGGAGTGCGACAAGCCGGCGCCGAAAAAGGCCGATTTCGAGAAATTCGGCATCGCCGTCTATACACGCATGGGCGAGCTCGTTTCGGCCGGCAACGCGGGCGTCGGCTTTCCCATCCAGTCGATTTCCAAGGTGTTTGCGCTGGAAGTGGCGCTGGAGGCGGTCGGCGAAAAGCTCTGGAAGCGCATGGGCCGCGAACCATCTGGCGATCCCTTCAACTCGATCATCGACCTGGAGCGCGACCGCGGCATTCCGCGCAATCCTTTCATCAATGCCGGTGCGCTCGTAATCTGCGACATCCTCGTCGGCATCGGTGGCAATGCCGGGCCGAACCGCCACGTGGTGAAACTCCTCGAAAACCTGCTGGAGGACCGGACAGTCGACCTCGACAAGACTGTGCTGGAGAGCGACCGAACCGGCGGCGATCTCAACCGTTCGCTGATGTACATGGCCCGCCACTACGGCAACCTGAACCACCCGGTGGAAAAGGTGCTGGACGCCTATATCCACCAATGCGCCATCAAGCTCGATTGCCGCTGGCTTGCGAAGGCCGGCTGCTTCCTGATGCTGGATGATCCGGACGATGGCGACGAGGTGACGGTCGCGGCCGCCCGCCGGGCACGGCGCATCCTGGCGGTGATGATGCTCTGCGGCCAGTATGACGGCTCGGGAGATTTTGCCTATCGCGTCGGCCTTCCCGCCAAGTCAGGCGTCGGCGGCGGTATCCTGGCGATTGCGCCGCATCGGGCATCTATTGCCGTCTGGTCGCCGGCGCTCGATCCGATGGGCAACAGCTGGCTCGGCACGCTCGGGCTGGAGCTTCTGTCGAAGAAGACCGACTGGTCGGTCTTCGGCCGTGCAAGGCATTGAGGGGAAACAAGAAACGGGTTCGGCCTCACCAGCGGTCGCGGTTGCGCTCGCGCCTTCGCCGCTCTTCCTGCGGCTGCGATATCATCGATTTCTTGAGGTCTACCCCGGCCATCTCCTCGATGACCAGCAAGACCAGCAGGAATATGGATACGGCCGCCATCCAGAACCCCGTCCAGCCACCGACGCGAAGTCCGGTGCCGATGGCAAGCTGAAGCGCGATGAAGGCCAGCGCACAAAATCCGAGTTGGCTCAATCGAAGCATGATCGGTCACCTTGTTCGCAATGGGTGATGCCGCAAACAACACTATACTAAAGTCTAGGTTCCCCGAAAAGTTCGGCAAATGCGGTAGGCGCCGGTTTCAAGCACCCCCAGTGCCGGAACAATCGCCCCTGCCTTCCGTTAGTCCGCAACACTTTCCGGAAAGGGCTTTCCATGGATATCGCCACGGCACATGCGCAGCCGAAGACGCGGGTTGCGCTGACCATCAACGGCCGCCGCCACGATCTCGAAATCCACCCCTGGGTGACGCTGCTCGACCTGCTGCGCGGGCCCATGCAGCTCAACGGCACGAAGAAGGGCTGCGACCATGGCCAGTGCGGCGCCTGCACGGTGCTGATCGATGGCGAGCGCATCAATTCCTGCCTGAAGCTCGCCGTCACCCTCGACGGCACGAACATCACCACCATCGAAGGCCTCGGCACGCCGGACGACATGCACCCCGTGCAGAAGGCATTCGTCGAGCACGACGCCTACCAGTGCGGCTATTGCACGCCCGGTCAGATCTGTTCCGCCGTGGCCCTTCTCAGGGAGGGTCACGCCAGAAGCCGGGAGGAAATCCGCGAGATGATGAGCGGCAATCTCTGTCGCTGCGGCGCCTATACCAACATCGCCGATGCGATCCAGGACGTCATGGACCAGGAAGTGAAAGTCGGCATGCGGGAGGCTGCGGAATGAGGCCCTTTTCCTATACCCGCGCCGAAACGCTCGGCGATGCGATGGCGGCCCTTGCCGCCGACCCGACGGCCCGCGTGCTTGCCGGCGGCACCAATCTCATCGACCTGATGAAATATGATGTCGAGCGCCCCGCGGCGATCGTCGACATCAACCGCTTGCCGCTGAAGGAGATCGAGGAGCTGCCGGATGGGTCTTTGCGCATCGGCGCGCTCGTCTCCAATGCCGCGCTTGCCTATCACCCGGCGGTCACCGAGCGCTATCCGCTGCTCGCCAGCGCCATCCTTGCCGGTGCTTCGCCGCAGCTCCGCAACGCCGCCACCACCGGCGGCAACCTCCTGCAGCGGACCCGCTGCTACTACTTCTACGACCCCTCCACGCCCTGCAACAAGCGCGAGCCCGGCTCCGGCTGCGGCGCGATCGGCGGCGTCAACCGCATCCACGCCATCCTCGGCGCCAGCGAACACTGCATCGCCACCCACCCGTCGGACATGTGCGTGGCGCTCGCCGCCCTCGCGGCTGTGGTCGAGGTCGAGGGACCGGAAGGCCGGCGTGACATTCCCTTCGCTGATTTCCACCGTGTGCCGGGCGACCACCCGGAGCGCGACAACACCATGCACCACGGCGAGATCATCATTGCCGTCCGGCTGGAGGGCAATCACTTCGCCGGCCATCACAGCTACCTGAAGCTGCGCGACCGGCTCTCCTATGCCTTCGCGCTCGTCTCGGTCGCTGCAGCATTGGACGTCAAGGACGGCATGATCGTCGACATGCGCGTCGCGCTCGGCGGCGTCGCCCACAAGCCCTGGCGCGACAGCCTGGCGGAAGCCGAATTCGCCGGCCAGCCGGCAACGGAAGAGACCTTCGCGGCGCTCGCCGACCGGTTGCTCGCCGGTGCTGAAGGCCAGGGCGACAACGACTTCAAGATCCCCATGGCCCGCAAGGCCATTGTGCGGGCGCTGAAGCAGGCCGCCGCCGGCACGCCGCAGGTCCAGTCCGACAAGCAGATCCGCTGAAGGAGATCCAGATGTTGAACGAAAAACCAGTCTTCGGATTTCCACTGCCGCGCATCGACGGCCCGCTCAAAGTCACCGGCACCGCCCACTATGCCGCCGAGTACCACGATCCCGGCATGCTCTTCGGCTACGCCGCTCAGGCGACGATCGCAAGCGGCCGCATCGCCTCGATCGACACCACGGAAGCGGAAGCCTATCCGGGCGTGGTCAAGGTCTACACCCACAAGAACCGCCCCTCGGCCGCCCGGAGCGACAAGAAGTGGAAGGACGAGGTCGCGCTTCCCGGCCATCCGTTCCGGCCGCTCGAAAACGACCGCATCCTCTTCGGTGGACAGCCGATCGCGCTCGTGGTGGCCGAGAGCTTCGAGGCCGCCCGCGACGCCGCCGAGCTGATCCGCATCGAGTATCATGCAGACGAGCCGCATACCGATATCGCGGTGGAGCGGGCGAAAAGCTACGTGCCGCCGGAGGCACGTAAGGACAGCATGGTCCCCACTGATCCGCGAGGTGATGCAGAGGGTGCGTATGAGGCCGCACCCTTCAAGATCGACACGGAATATGTCCAGCAGGGCGAGCACCACAATCCGATGGAGCTCTTCGCCTCCACCGCCATCCGCAACGAGGACGGCACGCTCACCGTCTACGACAAGACGCAGGGCTCGCAGAACAGCCACGACTATGTCTGCAATGTCTTCGGCCTGAAACCGGAGGAAGTGCGCGTCGTCAACGCCTATGTTGGCGGCGCCTTCGGCTCCGGCCTTCGCCCCAAGCACCAGCTGTTCTTCGCGGTGATGGCAAGCCTCGACCTCGAACGCTCGGTGAAGGTGGAGATGAGCCGCAGCGAGATGTTCTACCTCACCTGGCGGCCGGCGACGATCCAGCGCATACAGTTGGCGGCAAGTGCCGACGGCCAGCTGATGTCCGTCCGCCACCACGCGATCCAGACCACCTCGCTGCACGAGGATTACCAGGAAAACGTCGTCAACTGGTCCGGCCTCACCTACAAGTGCGACAACGTCAAGCTCTCCTACGAGCTTGTAAAGACGAGCCTTTCCACGCCCGGCGACATGCGGGCGCCCGGTGCCGCCACCGCCTTCCTGGCGCTGGAATCGGCGATGGACGAACTCGCCTATGTGGTCGGCATGGAAACCCTAAAATTCAGGGGGAAGAACTTCGTCAGCTATGACCAGAACGACGACCTGCAGATTACCTCCAAGGAGCTCGACACCTGCTACCGCGTCGGTGCCGAGCGCTTCGGCTGGGACAAGCGCAGTCATGAGCCTGGCTCCATGCGCGACGGCAACGACCTGATCGGCTGGGGCGTCGCGACCGGTGTGTGGGAAGCGACGCTGACGCAGGCGGAAGCCAAGGTCCGCCTCTTCCCCGACGGCAAGATCACCGTCATGGCGGCGGCCTCCGACATCGGTACCGGCACCTATACGATCCTCGCCCAGGTCGCGGCGCAGGAACTCGGCCAGCCAGCCGAGCGCGTCAGCGTGCTGATCGGCGATTCCAGCCTGCCGAAAACTTCCGTCGAAGGCGGTTCCTGGACTGCCGCCTCTTCTGGCTCCGCCGTGCAGGCCGGCTGCCTGGAGATCAGGAAGACGCTCCTGTCGCTGGCCCAGAAGATGGACAATCATCCCTTCGGCAATGCTCCCGTCGAGGAACTGGCAATCCGCGACAACCGCCTCGTGCTCGATCGCAACGACCAGGTCGGGCTCTCGATTGCCGATATCCTAGGCCACCACGGCATGTCCTCCGTGGAAGGCCACGGCAAGGTGGCGCCGGATCAGGAGCAGGCCAAGAAGTTCACGAGCTACACCCATTCCGCGGTTTTCGTGGAAGTAAGGATCGATGCCGAACTCGGCGTGCCGCGGGTGACGCGGGTGGTCAGCGCCATCGACGCCGGCCGCATCATCAATCCGAAGACCGCCCGCAGCCAGATCCTCGGCGGCGTCGTCATGGGACTCGGCATGGCGCTCCACGAAGAAGGCATGATCGACCACCGGACCGGCCGGATCATGAACCACAATATCGCCGAGTATCACGTCCCGGCCCATGCCGATGTCCACGACATCGACGTGATCTTCATCGAGGAGGAGGACAGGATGGCGAGCCCGATCGGCGTCAAGGGCCTCGGCGAGATCGGCATCATCGGCGTCGGCGCCGCCGTCGCCAACGCCATCTTCCACGCCACCGGCACCCGCCACCGGCATTTCCCGATCACCATCGATAAGATCATGGAAGGGCTTCCCGAAAGATGATCAGCCGCCTTGCCATCAACCCCCTCCGCTATACGCCGGACGTCGAGACGCTCGAGGCGGACAATCCCGGCGGCGAGCGTAAGCAGGGCGGCGCGTGATCGGAGATAGCCGTCATTGCGCAAGCACATAATGATCCTATGGTAGAGCCATGAAGCGCGGCATCCGCGCCGCGGCGGGGATCAACGAAGGAGCGTCCGATGGCGAAAGAGCCAAAGCTGGAATATTCTGATTTTTCAGGAGAGTTCGAGGACGATGGCGTAACCGTGCTCGTCGATATCCACCGGCCGGTCGGAAGTGCGGGCGGATGGACGCTGGAGGTCATTTCGCAGGAGGAAGACGTCACCACCTGGGAGGGGACGTTCGAGACGGACAAGGACGCCTGGGAAGAGTTTCTCGCCACCGCCGAGAAGGATGGCATCCACTCATTTATCGGTGACGAGGACGCGGGCGAGGAGTCCGTGCACTGAGCCTCCTGTCGGCATCCTGCTTGGGCCGGTGCGGCAACCGCAGACCGTGCTACGGTCGCCCCGGCGGTTCAACCTAGAAGATGAACAAGTAGAGCAGGATGATGACGAAGATGGGCACACCCATGGCCCACAGCACGATACCTTTGAGCATCTTCTTTCTCCTTTGTTTCGATCCCACAACGCCTCGAGCGTGCCGGGAGTTCCTCGCTTCTTGAGCGGGTCCGCTACGGCTCCGCCAGGCAAGTTCGCGCGGCGCGAGAGGTTGCGGACGGCAGAAGCTCAGTCGTCGGGGTATTCGATCCGGTAGCGGCTGACGAGCCGCAGCGACCGGTCGGGCCGGATAACATACCGCTCCCCCCATTCCTGGTTGAACTGGTCGCGAAAGCGGTGGGTGACCGTGCTGCCGACCGGAGCCTTCGTCAGCCGCGTTGCCGGCTGGCCGCCATAGGTGATGCTGCCGGGAACCGGTTCCAGCTCGCCGGCGGTCGTGCAGCCGCTCACTCCAAGGGTGAGGCCAAGGCTCAGGGCGGTTATCAAGAGGCGCATCATTGTGTTCTCCTGTCGGTTGGAGCTTCAACAATGGCTGCTGCAAGAGGTTCCGCAGGCCTGCGTGGTTCCCGCAAGGCTAACAGCTGTTCGATCAAAGACATGAAGCGGGACGGCCAGCGTGATCTCGCGGCAGCAACGTGACGTCAATCGGTCGCCCGACCCCGTTCTATAGATAACGGCAGTCGCGTCCCGCGTGGCTTGTGACAGAGAGGAAGCTCCAAGTCCAACCCAAATGAGGGCATGGCACTCCTTCGCCGGGCGGCCGTCGACCGTCGCACCGCGGTCCTGACAGTCAAGCCTTCGGCCTGTCCTCCGCCAGCGTCTGGGCGACGATGGCGTTTGCATGGCCGTGTCCCATGCCGTGCTCGTTCTTCAGGATGGTGACGAGTTGCATGTGCCCCGCCGGATAGTGCTTGCGCACCACCTCCTGCCACTCGGCGATCGGCCGGCCATGCGTCTTCTCGATCGACGGGAAGTAGGAGGCGGGGCCCTTGGGTCCCTCCGTCATGCCGCCTCCCCCCTGCGCGCCGCTTCGATCTTCGCAACGTCGATCTTCTGCATGGTCATCATGGCGTCGAAGGCGCGCTTGGCCTCGGCGCCGCCGGCGGCGAGCGCCTCGGTCAGCACGCGCGGCGTAATCTGCCAGGAGATGCCCCACTTGTCCTTGCACCAGCCGCATTCGCTCTCCTGCCCGCCATTGCCGACGATGGCGTTCCAGTAGCGGTCGGTCTCCTCCTGGTCTTCCGTCATGATCTGGAAGGAGAAGGCTTCGCTGTGCTTGAAGGTCGGGCCGCCGTTCAGCCCGATGCAGGGAATACCCGCGACCGTGAACTCCACGACGATGACGTCTCCGGCCTTGCCCGAAGGATAGTCGGAGGGCGCCGGTATCACGGCATCCACGCTGCTGTCGGGAAAGGTCGCTGCATAGAAGTTGGCCGCCTCCTCGGCGTCCTTGTCGTACCAGATGCAGATCGTGTTCTTGGCCATGTCGCTCTCCTCTCGAAGCTGGATCGCACGCCCATCGGCGATCGGTAGCCCAAGGACGAGGCTACTCCCGTCGCCCCGACACCGGCACCCGGAAAAATGCCTCCCTCGTCACGCTTGCGATGCAGGCAGAAAGCCCGATACTGGCGCTCCCGGATCCATTCTGACTTCCACGAGTTGCCGATGACCCCGCCCCTGCCGCTCTTCACCGGCCTCTCCGCCTTTCCGCTCACGCCCGCTGACGTGGACGGCCATGTGGATACCGATGCCCTGCAGCGGCTCGTCCAGCGCATTGTCGGCAGCGGGGCACGTTCGATCGGGCTGCTCGGCAGCACCGGCACCTACATGTATCTCTCGCGAGCTGAGCGGCGTCGCGCGACGGAGGCCGCGATCGAAGCCGTCGGAGGCCGGCTGCCGGTGATCGTCGGCGTGGGGGCGCTACGCACCGACGAGGCGGTCGCACATGCCTGCGATGCGGCGGCGGCAGGTGCCGATGCGCTTCTGCTTGCACCCGTTTCCTATACCCCGCTCACGCAGGAGGAGGCGTTCCAGCATTATCAGGCCGTTGCCGGGGCGACGGACCTGCCGCTTTGTATCTACAACAATCCCTCGACCACCCATTTCAGCTTCAGCCAGGACCTCGTCGGCCGGCTCGCCGCACTGCCCACCATCCAGGCCGTGAAGATGCCGCTGCCCGGTAACGGCGATTTCTCCGGCGAAATCGCCCGGCTGCGCCGCATCGTGTCCCCGGATTTCGCGATCGGCTACAGCGGCGACTGGGGAGCGGCAGAGGCCCTGCTTGCGGGGGCCGACGCCTTCTACAGCGTCGCGGGCGGGCTCTTCCCTCGGGCCATGGCCGCTCTGACCAGCGCCGCGATGGCCGGAGACGAGAGCCGGGCGGCCCGCCTGGACACGATGTTCTCGCCACTCTGGGACCTGTTCAAGGCGTATGGCAGCCTGCGGGTCATGTATACCGCTGCGAACCTCATGGGCCTGTCCTCGGCCCTGCCCCCTCGGCCTCTCCTGCCGCTCGGCTCCGAGATCAACGCCAAGGTGGAGGCGGCGATCGCGCCTCTCCGCGAGGCCTGATCACGACCTCGGCCACGTCGGCTGCCGCCGCGCCAGCATAGAGCTTAGACGTCACCGACCGCCCTCGGCTGTGGGTAAGGTCTCTGTTGCCGATGACAGCTACCTCCGTTGGCGCTAACGACGGCGCGACGGGCGGTCGATACGACCGCCGGATCAAGACAGTGAAGCACTTTGCCGTCGGAGCTCGATGCGCCGGCGGCTTCTTATGGAATGGGGCATACCAATGGGCGAAAGTGGCGGTTATTTTCCGCGGTGGCGGCTGAAGTCGGAGGGGCGCATCCTGCCTGACGAGCGGCTTCCTGCCGGGCAGACCATGGTGCTCGGCCTGCAGCATGTCGTCGCCATGTTCGGCTCGACGGTGCTCGCGCCGATCCTGATGGGCTTCGACCCGAACGTCTCGATACTGTTTTCCGGCATCTCGACGTTGATCTTCTTCATTGCCGTCGGCGGGCGGGTACCGAGCTATCTCGGCTCCTCCTTCGCCTTCATCGGTCCGGTCCTGGTCGCGACCGCAGCGACTGCCGGAGCGCCCAATCCGAACATCGCCCTGGCGCTCGGCGGCATCATCGTCGCAGGCGCGCTCTACGCGCTGATCGGCGTGATCGTCATGGCGGCCGGCCACCGCTGGATCGAGCGGCTGATGCCGCCGGTGCTGACAGGTGCCATCGTCGCCGCCATCGGCCTCGTGCTCGCGCCGATCGCGATCGCCAGCGCCTCGGGAACCGGTCCTGACAGCCCGGACGGCAGCCAGTTGTCGCGCTGGGTGGCGATCCTGACGGTCGCTGCGGTCGGGCTGATCGCGGTCTATGCCCCCGGCATGACCCGCCGCCTGCCGATCCTCATCGGCGGAGCCTTGGCCTACATCCTCTATCTCGTTCTCGCCAACGGCTTCGGCATGGGTACGCCGGTGGACTTTTCCGGCGTCGCGGCGGCCGCCTGGTTTGGCCTGCCGAGCTTCACGACACCGGTCTTCTCGGTTCCGGCGATCACGCTGATTGCGCCCGTCGTCGTCATCCTGGTGGCGGAAAACCTCGGACACATCAAGGCGATCGGCGCGATGACCGACCGCAACCTCGATCCCTATCTCGGCCGCGCCTTCATCGGCGACGGCGTCGCCACGATGATTTCTGGCTCCTTCGGCGGCACGGGCATGACGACCTATGCCGAGAACATGGGCGTGATGGCGGTGACGCGCATCTTCTCCACGCTCGTCTTCCTCGTCGCGGCCGCGATTGCCATCCTGCTCGGCTTCTCGCCGAAGTTCGGGGCGCTGATCCAGACGATCCCCGGCCCGGTGCTCGGCGGATTGTCGATCGTGGTCTTCGGCCTGATCGCCGCAACGGCGGGGCGCATCTGGGTCGAGAACAGGGTGGATTTCGCCGAGCCGCGCAACCTCATCACCGTTGGCGTGGCTCTGGTGCTCGGCGCCGGCAACTTCAAGCTCGAGGTCGCCGGCTTCACGCTCGACGGCATCGGCACGGCGACCATCGGCGCAATCGCGCTTTACCATGCGCTCGGCTGGGCGAAGCCGGGCAAGGCGTAAGCGGGTACAAGATCGCGGCCGGGACGAGAGCCCGGCCGCATTCCCATGACCATGGTTTGGGAGTATGCTTCCCGCTTTGGGGAGCAGTTCCGATGGCCTTCATCTCCACCCCCGGCCCCGAAGCCGGCGACGCTACCGCCGCCATGTATGTCTCGGCGGAAGAGAGCTACGGCTACCTGCCCAACATGTACCGCATCTTCGGCCACCGGCCGGAGGTGATGGAAAAATGGGGGGCGCTGCTCGCCAGCATCCGCGGGCACATGAGCCTGCGCCGCTACGAACTGGTGACGCTGGCGGCGGCCAGGGAACTGAAGTCCTCCTACTGCATGCTGGCCCACGGCTCCGTGCTGCTGCGCGAAGGCTTCAGCGATACCCAGCTGGCCGACACCGCGACCGACGGCGCCCACGCGCCGCTCGACGAGGCAGAGCGGGAAATGATGCGTTTCGCAGCCAAGGTCGTGCGTGACGCCACCTCCATCACCAAAGAGGATGTCGGAAAGCTGAAAGCGCAAGGCTTCTCCGATGCCGAGATCTTCGACATCACCTCCGCAGCAGCCGTGCGCTGCTTCTTCAGCAAGACGCTCGACGCACTGGGCGCCGAGCCGGATGCAGCCTATCGCGATCGGCTTTCGCCGGCCCTCGTGAAGGCGCTGGCCGTGGGGCGGCCGGTCGAGGGCAGCTTTCAAACCGCGACCGCGACGCCGTGATCACGTGCCGCAGAAGGTCTGCAGCACCCGTTCCTCCGGCTTCGGGGGGACCGTATAGGCCTCGAATTCAGGACGATCCTCGTAGGGCCGTTCCACCGCCTGCAGCAGCCGGTTGAAGAAGCTGAGGTCGCTGTAGTTGGCGGCAGCCAGCGCCTCCTCAACCTTGTGGTTGCGGGGAATGATGGCCGGGTTGACGGCGCGCATGGCGGCAGAGCGTTCCTCTTGCGAACCCCTCTCCCGCTCGAGCCGCTGGCGCCAGGTTTCGAGCCAGGTGGTTGCCTTGTCCCTTTCCTTGAAGGACGAAAGGAAGGCCTCCTCACCCGCGCCGGCTGCGACGTCGCAGAGCCGACGGAAGGTCAGCGTGAAGTCCGCCTCGCCCTCCTGCATGGCGGCAAGCAGCGCCTGGACGAGGTCGCCGTCTCCCTCCTCCTCCGATGACAAGCAGGTCTTGTTGCGGAAGACCGAAAGCCATGCCGCCTGGAAGCGCTGGCCGAATTCGCTCAGCACGTGATTGGCGGTCAGCACCGCCTTGTCCTGGTCCTCGTCGATCAGGGGCAGCATGCATTCGGCGAGCCGGGCGATGTTCCACTGGGCGATGCCGGGCTGGTTGCGATAGGCGTAGCGGCCGCCCTGGTCGATGGAGGAGAAGACCTTCATCTGGTCGTATTCGTCGAGGAAGGCGCAGGGGCCGAAGTCGATCGTCTCGCCTGACAGCGTCATGTTGTCGGTGTTCATCACACCATGGATGAAGCCGATCCCGAGCCAGCGGGCGACGAGATCCGCCTGGGCGAAGGCGACGGCTCGCAGCAGCTCCAGATAGGGTTTCTCCACCGCGCGAAGCTCGGGATAGTGACGCTCAATCACGTAGTCGGCCAGCGTCTTCAATCCGTCGACATCCTGCCGGGCGGCGAAATACTGGAAGGTGCCGATGCGGACATGGCTCGATGCCACCCGCACGAAGACGGCGCCCGGCTGCGGCGTCTCGCGATAGACCTGTTCGCCTGTCGCGACGGCGGCCAGCGCGCGTGTTGCGCGGATGCCGAGCGCATGCATCGCCTCCGAAAGGATATATTCCCGCAGCACCGGGCCGAGCGCCGCACGGCCATCGCCGCGGCGGGAGAACGGCGTCGGGCCGGCACCCTTCAACTGGATGTCGCGGCGGGTTCCGTTCCGGTCGACGACCTCGCCGATCAGGATCGCCCGTCCGTCGCCGAGCTGCGGGACGAAGGAGCCGAACTGGTGGCCGGCATAGGCCATGGCGAGCGGGGTGGCACCCTGCGGCACGACATTGCCGGCAAAGATCGCGGCCAGCCGCTGTGGGTCGGTCACGTCCGCCTCGATGCCGAGCTCCTGCGCCAGGCCCTCGTTGAACTTCAGGAGGACCGGGCCCTCCACCGGTTCGGGATAGACTGATGCGTAGAAGCGCTCGGGCAGGCGCGCATAGGAATTATCGAACTGGAACAAGAGAAAACTCCTTCGCCTCTCGGGCATGGATATGGGGACTCCTGCCCGTTCAACAAACAAGGGCGCTGCTTGGTTTCCCGCGGGCGGAACCAGTGCGGCGGTGGCCCGGCGGCTCAACCTGCCTGATGCAATTTCGCAACAGCGGAATTTGTTTGATGCGACGAGCCGAAACCGGGGGAACGCGGCGGCTTCCGGCTCGTTCTTTCGCCATCATCAACTACGGACGGCCGGGGCAACAAACTGTCATTTCTCATTTACAAAAAGCTGTTGTAATTCAGCTACAGCTTTATGAGTGAGATAGGTTACATCTTGGACATCCGCATTCGAGTAAGGAGACGCATCATGAAGAGAACTCTCATCCTGGCAGCAAGCGTTGCAATGCTGGCATCCACCTCGGCTCTTGCCGCTGACGCCGTGGAATATGTTCCGGAAGCACCGGCTGCCGTTGAAATGCCGGCCGCATTCAGCTGGAGCGGCCCGTATCTCGGTGTCCACGGCGGCTACGGCTGGGGCGATGGTGAAGCTCTTGGCGCTGACGGAAATTTCGACGGCGGCCGCTTCGGCGCCTTTGCCGGCTATAACTGGCAGATGTCGAACGGCTTTGTCGCCGGTATCGAAGGCGATCTGAACTATGACTGGAACGACGATGCCATCACGGCAACGAGCGACTTCGAAACCGGCTTCTCCGGTTCGGTTCGCGGCCGCGTCGGCTACGCCATGGACCGCACGCTCATCTTCGCAGCCGGCGGTTGGACGGCCACCAACGTGGAAACCAGCGGCGCCGTCGAAGACGACGACACGCTGCATGGCTGGACGCTGGGTGCCGGTGTCGATCACGCCTTCACCGACAACATGTTCGGCCGTCTGGAATACCGCTACAACGACTACGGCAGCGGCGACATCGGCGGTGCCGACGTCGACTTTGACCAGCACGTCGTACAGGTCGGTATCGGTGTGAAGTTCTGATCCTCCCCGAAGCATGCAAAAAGGGCTCCGTCAGGGGCCCTTTTTTTTCGTTTGGAGCCTAGGGGCAGGTGACTTTCTCCGGCCGGCTCCACATTGGCTTTGAACCGCTTTTCCTGTCGGGGCTGCACGGCTTCCGGGGGACCGAGAATTCCACCGCGGCGGTATTTCTACGGAGGTCCCGGGTAACTTCCGTTAACCATTTGTAAAGCATACCTGCAGGCAACAGCGCGGCAGGTTCAGATGACAAGCATCCTCACCAACCACACGGCAATTGCGGCCCTCCAGACACTGCGCACCATTGGCGCGAGCATGCAGCAGAGCCAGGCGCAGGTCAGCACCGGACTGCGGATCCAGACGGCGACCGACAATGCCGCCTACTGGTCGATCTCGACGACGATGAAGTCGGACAACAAGGCAACGGCGGCCGTCGTCGATGCGCTCGGGCTGGGCGCGGCCAAGGTCGACACGGCCTATACGGGCATGAGTGCCGTCGTGGACATCATGCACCAGTTCAAGGCGCGCCTGGTGGCCGCCACCGAGGACGGCGTCGACAAGGCGAAGATCCAGGAAGAACTTGAGCAGTTCAAGCGGCAGATCCAGGAGATCGCCCGGTCATCGAGCTTCAGCGGGCAGAACTGGCTGAACACGGATGTTCCCGACATCTATGACGACCAGACCAACCAGGTCTCCGTGGTCGCAGGCTTCACCCGAAGCAAGACCGACGGCGTGGCCGTCGAACGCATGAAGATCCACCTGTCGCAGGTCTCGCTCTTCAACAGCACAGGCGGCGGCCTTCTTCAGGGAGATGCCCGTGACGTCGGCAACATCGGCGGCATCCGTCGGATCGGCTATTGGGACAACGACGCCAAATGGATCGAGCAATGGGCACCGCAGATACAGGGAACAGGAGGACGTCCGCTCAAGACGTTTGATTTCCCGGGCCCGCTTGTCTTCGATGATCCGTCAGACATCATAGAATTCGACGTTACCGTTGATGCCGACGACCCTGCCACAGGGTTTGCTGCTCCTCTCGAGGCGGGCCATACAACCACGGTCACGATCACCCGCGCCGTGCTGGACACGCTTAAGCCGGGCTGGAACGGTGTGATCGACACCAACGAAAAGTATGCCGAGATC
Organism: Pseudorhizobium banfieldiae; assembly: GCF_000967425.1. Taxonomy (NCBI): domain Bacteria; kingdom Pseudomonadati; phylum Pseudomonadota; class Alphaproteobacteria; order Hyphomicrobiales; family Rhizobiaceae; genus Pseudorhizobium; species Pseudorhizobium banfieldiae. The sequence goes on along the minus strand of NZ_FO082820.1, from coordinate 881,879 downwards.
CTGAATGTCCTCCTCGCTGGCTCGGGTGCACACGTATACTCCAACTGGAGCATGCGTGTCGGCCCCAACAACTGGATCCATGACCCTGTAACGATGGGCATTGGGACGCTGGAGGATCGCACGCTCGGGCTCACCGGCTCCTATGTCGGCGTTTCCAACGTGACGAGTTCGTTTGCTGATACCGGCGTCTCTGACGGCCTCTCCGGCTATGGACAGCGTGCAGCTCTGGGCCTCTCGTTCGAACCATTCACCCTCCACAAGGATGGAAACAACGCAGACGGTGTACAGATCGACTTCAACTTCTCGATCAACGGCCAGCCGGCCACCCATCACTCCTTCGACCGCACCTATGTAAATACCGTCCTCGGGAAGGACACGGGCAAGGTGGAGACGGCCGAGGAAATGGCTGTCCTTCTCCAGTCGGTCCTGGAGCAGGACTGGGACGTGGTGGTGGAAGCCACCTCACCCTGGAGCCTGAGCATCCGCTCCAATCCTCTCACCGATCGTCTTTCCGGATCCTCGACCCGTGTCGTTCTGTCTGACGTCGTCGTCAGCATCGAACCGCTCGCGACAATGAAGCTTCTCGATGTCGATATCGTCAAGCGGCCGGACCTGCTGGGCGAGTACATCACCTACGTGGACACTGCGACCAGCAAAGTCATCGCGGGCGCGTCGGTGCTTGGGGCGCTGCAGATGCGTATCGGGATGCAGACGGATTTCGTCCAGCAGTCCATGGCCAAACTTGACCAGGGGGTGGGCCGTCTCGTCGATGCCGACATGGACGAGGCGTCGACCCGGCTGAAGGCGTTGCAGACGCAGGAGCAACTGGCGATCCAGGCGCTTTCCATCGCCAATGCCAATGCGGAACACATGCTCCAGCTCTTCCGCTGAGCCCGTTCAGGAGCGGTCGATATGGCCCGCCATGAGCATGGCGACGAGATGCACCGTGTTGCGTGCGCCCATGCGCTCCTTCAGCCGGCTCAGGCGATGCTCCACGGTCCGGTGTGAAACGCCGAGCGTCGCCGCGATCTCCTTCGCGGTCGCACCCTCGACCAGAAGCTGGGTAATGGCTTCGTCAGCCACGTCCAGGTTCGCCTGCTCCTGCGGCCGGCTGAGGAGGAAGCGGGCATAGGAGCTCGATATGATCCACTCGGGAGCCTCGGCGTTCTTCTGCGGGAGAAGGATCCTGTCATAACCCAGACTGACGCCGAGCAGGCGCGTCTTGACCATTTCGATGCGCGGTTGCTGGGTCCTGGAGACCTCCAGCAGCCTCGGGATGACTGCCTCCTCCATATAACGGCGATCCTTGAAGTCGCCGATGCGGCAATCCGCGAAGAGCTGGTTGATGTTGAGGAGCCGGGATGTGAAGCCCGAATGCCGCACCGCCCGCATTTCCCATTGCAGCGGGTCCGGCCCGGTGATGTGGAACACCGTCAGGCGCATCTTGATCGACAGGTGATCGAGCGCCGGCTGGTAGACCGTGTCGGGGGTTGCAGGATGCTGCCCGTCCGTCTTCAGCCACCGGTCGAGCATCATTCGGCTTACGGCGGCAAAAGGGGTTTCACTCGTCATTACTGAATCAAACTGAATGCAATCGAGTTCACTAACTCAACCAGAAATAGACACAGCACAAGAGGGTAAAAATACCTTCCCCTCCACCTTCTCCGAAGGGTTGGGGATGGGGTCAGAGATGGGTGCGGCTTTGAACTAGTGCGGAGCGTCACCGCGTGACGCGGAACTCCGGCGGCAGATCGGCGAGGTTCTCGTCCCAGGTCTCCACGGCCGAGACGGAGGCGCCGGGCGGACCCTGCCACAGGTGTTCCACCATGGCGGCAACCGCGGCGGGCGGTCCGGCGAACACGGCGGCAACGGTTCCGTCCCGTTCGTTGCGCACCCATCCGGCAAGACCCAGCTTCCGTGCCTGGCCCTGTGTCCAGGCACGGAAGCCTACCCCCTGCACCCTTCCCGAAATGCGTGCGCCCAGGATCCGTTGGTCGTCGGTCATCGCTGCCCCCTCAGCCGGATCTAGCGGACGGCAGCCGGCGAGGCTGCTGTCTCGTGGGGCCCGAACCGGTCACGAGATATGCAGGCGCCCGGTATTGCGAACCAGCCTCGTGGAGGTCATGAGCGCGGCCACCGCGCCAAGCTTCTGGGGCTCGTGAAGGCCCATCCTGTAGAGCCGGATGATGGAGCGCCCTAGGTCCTCGCCCTTGTCGCTTCCATCCAGGCCTTTCTCCGAGCTCAAGGCAAGGTGAAAGGCATTGCGCATCAGTTCGAGATCATCAGGCGTGAATACACCAACCTGAAGCCCGTCCTGTCTCGTCAACATGCCGCACCTCCTTCCATGTCTGCAGGAGCCCGTCGAGAAGATCGTTCGACGCTTATGACAGGCTATCAGGAAATGATCGGGCGATGTGGCTTTGTACGCTAGGGGACCAAGAACTGCATCGTCAGGATCGCACCAGCCCCGGAAGCCGCCGGAGAGCAGCCGTGCACGCGCCATGATTGTCCGCCACCGTACCCAAAATCCGCAGCAAAATCGCGGTGCTATACGATTCTGAACCGCCGGGGGACTCATGGGCATGGCGGCCGGACCTTCCGCCCGACATCAATGAGAAAAATGTCCATCGCATACCACCCGGCCGCGCAAAACCGACTGCTAGCCCTGTTGCCCGAACGCGAGTTCGGAGCGGTATCGCACCACCTGGAGGCGGTGGAGCTTCCGCGAGGCTTCGAGATCGTCGGCGCCGACGGGCAGATCGAGCATGTCTACTTCCTGTGCAGCGGCATCGGTTCGGTGGTCACCGTCGCGGCCGAGGCGCAGCGCGCGGAGGCCGGCATGTTCGGCCGCGAAGGCTTCGCACCGACCTCTGCCGGCGTGGGCGGCACGATCAGCGTGCATCAGGTGCTCATCCAGGTGGAAGGTCGCGGATTCCGGATGCCCCTCGACGCGGCGAAGGCGCTGCTGCCGGAACACCCCACCTTCTCCAACCTGCTGGCGCGCTTCATCCAGGCGTTCTCGTCGCAGATATCCTATACCGCGCTCTGCAACGTCACCCGCCAGGTCGACGAGCGTCTCGCGCGCTGGTTGCTGATGTGCCATGACCGGGTGGATGGCGACGAGATTGCGCTGACCCATGATTTCATCTCGCTGATGCTCGGCGTCCGGCGGCCGAGCGTCACGACCGCCCTGCATGTGCTGGAGGGCCGGAAGCTCATCCAGGCCGAGCGCGGACGCATCACCATCCGCGACCGCCGGGGCCTGCAGGAATTTGCGACGACCGCCTATGGCAAGCCGGAAGAGGAGTACCGCCGTCTGATCGGCGAGTTCTGACCCTCAGCGCTTCAACTGCTCTTCAATCACCTGCCGCAACGAAATGCTCATGAGCACCGCGCCGGTTTCGTCGCAGACGTCGAGGACGGTGTTGCCGATCATCTCGTTCGTCCTGATCCGGGCGGCGGCGAGTTCCTTGATGGCATCGACAGCACTCTGGCGTGCCTCCTCAAGGCTCCGGTGTTCCTCCCCCTCTTCATCCAGCACGGTGCTGCCATCATCCCGAATATTAAAATAGTACCGTTTGATCGACACGGGCCGTCTCCCTCAGGGACCGCCTGATGGATGATGAGGACCTGCCGGCTGCACCATCCTGCTCAGAACAAGTCCTTCATCAGACGCCGGTATTCCTCTTCCGGCCGCCCATAGGCATCCCGTGCGAACTCCTGGAGACCGGGTCTGTTCCTGACGATGACCTTGCCTCTCTCCGATTTGATGAAGCCGCTGCCTTCCAGAAGATGGAGGGAGGTCGTGACGCTCGGGCGGCGGACAGCAAGCATTACCGCCAGATATTCGTGGGTCAGGGCGATCTCGTCGCCGGGCACGCGGTCGTGGCACATCAGCAGCCATCGTGCGAGCCGCTCGGTGACGTCATGAATGGCATTCGAGGCGAGCGTATAGGATAATTGGATCGAGAAGGCTTCCATGGCGCGGACGACGACGCGCGAAAAGCTCCGGTTGGTCTCCATGGCATGCCGGAAATCGGCATAGCTCATCCGGTAGGCTTCGGCATCTAGTTGAATGCTCACATCATGCGCGTTGAGTTCCACATCGGCCACGGCCGAGGTGGGAACATAACCGTCAAACCCGAACATGCCCGCTTCGGCCCGGTGTCCCTCCGGCGTTTCCACAACGATCGAACCGATGCCAGAAGTCAGGAAATAGAGGTAGTCGATCGGCTGGCCTGACATGCCGATCGAAGTTCCTCGCGGCAGCAGGACATGCTCGAGCTTGCCGCTGATCTGCTCGAAGTCATCGGGCGGCAGCAGCGAAAGCAGCTTGTTGGAAATGGTGGCTTGGAGCGGAGTTTCCATCACGCGCCTCCGGATTGGGGCAAGAGCGCGTTTGGTCCCTCAGCCGTCTGCGCCCTTCTCAGTCTGCAGACGATAGGCCGAATATAGAGGCTAACCACGCAAAGGAAAGGCCGCTTTGGCCGCAGGGCCTCCTGCGCATCAAAGAAGGTTGTTGCTCCAATGGGTTGACGGATCAAAAAATCCACTGACGCCGGAAAGGAGGCAAACCTCCTCCGGTTCGCGGAACTATTTGAGCCGGTTTCAAAGGTCCCATGGTTATCTCCGTTCGCTAACGTACGGGAACGATCTCCCTTCCCTCTGCGTATCCTCGCAAAAGCAGGTTGTCATAGCGGGCTGCAACCGGAGAGACCGGAGGCAAGAAAATGGAGACGAGACGAGACAAGATCGACACCACCTTCGCAGGAAAAGCGGTCCTGGTCGTGGAGGACGAGTATCTGGTGGCCTCGATGATCACGGATGCCTTCGAGGATGCCGGAGCGGACATCGTCGGGCCGGTGTCGGATCTGCGCATGGCACTCGACTTGCTGAACAACGAGCGCATTCGCGTGGATGCTGCCACGCTGGATGTGAAACTCGGCGGCGAAGACGTCTTCCCGCTCGCCGAGCGTCTTGCAGAAGAGGGAATCCCGTTCGTCTTCCTGACCGGATATGAGTGCCACTTCCTTCCCGAGCGGTTCCAGGGCAGCCCCTGCCTCAGCAAGCCGTTCGAGCCGGAGGAGGTCGTGGAAGCCCTTCGTCCCCACCTGAAGACTGCCGCACCGGTCTGAGGCGAGACGGACCTCGGCCGCCGCCCTGCTGGATTGCTTTCGCAGGGCGGCATCTTATTCCTGGCGTCAGGCAGCCTTTTCCGGCGTATAGCCGGCATCCCGGATCGCTTCTTCGGCGCGGGCGGCATCGCCTTCGACGGTGACCCGCTTGGCGTCGAGGTCGACGGTCACGGCAGCGCCCGGCAGTGCCTCGCCAAGGGCGGAGCGGACGCTCTTCTCGCAGTGGCCGCAGGTCATGTCCGGGACGTTGAAAGTGGTGGTCATCGAGCAGTCTCCTTTTGTTGTTGTTGCCTTCTGAACCTTCCCACAGTGGGAGGGTCAAGCACGTTTCTTCGCGCGGACGGGAGCCGGAGCGACACCCGCCAGATCGTCGAGGATCGGGCAGTTGGGGCGGTCGTCTCCGCTGCAGCAATGGGAGAGATGCTTCAGCGTCTTGACCATGCCCTGCATCTCCGCAATGCGCCGCTCCAGATCGACGATGTGAACCTCTGCCACCTCCTTGACGGAGGCGCTGGTGCGGCCCTTGTCCTGCCAGAGCTTCAGGAGCGTCTCCGTTTCCTCCAGCGAGAAGCCCAGATTGCGGGCACGCTTGATGAAGCGGAGGATGTGCACCTCCTCGTCTCCATAGACGCGGTAATTGTTTCCGGTGCGGCCCATGGGCCGGATGAGGCCGATCTGCTCATAATAGCGGATCATCTTGGCGGAGACGCCGGAGGCGTCGGATGCCTGGCCGATGTTCATCGCAATCTCTCCTTAACTGACCTTGACCGCGCGCAGCCTCAGCGCATTGAGGACGACGAAGACGCTGGAGAAGGCCATGGCGCCGGCGGCGATCATCGGCGACAGCTGGATGCCGAAGGCCGGATAGAGAACGCCGGCGGCGACCGGGATCAGCGCGACATTGTAGCCGAAGGCCCAGAACAGGTTCTCCTTGATGTTGCGGATGGTCGCCCGGCTGACGGCAATGGCATCGGCGACGCCGGAGAGCGCGCCGCCCGAGAGCACCACGTCCGCACTTTCGATCGCCACGTCCGTGCCGGTACCGACGGCAATGCCGATATCGGCCTCGGCCAGTGCGGGCGCATCGTTGATGCCGTCACCGACGAAGGCAAGCTTGCGGCCTCCGGCGCGAAGCTCATGGATGGCGGCGACCTTCCCGTCGGGCAGGACTTCCGCCACGACGCGGTCGATGCCTGCCTGGCGGGCGACGGCTTCGGCGGTGCGGCGGTTGTCGCCGGTGACCATGGCAACGGTCAGCCCCATCTCCTTCATCGCAGCGATCGCCGCGGCGCTGCCGGGCTTGATAGGATCGGTAACGGCGATCGCAGCCGCGACCTTGCCGTCTATGGCGGCATAGAGCGGCGTCTTGCCCTCATCCCCCAGCCGGGCGGCAGCCTCTGCGAAGGATGCGACGGACAGGCCGAGCTTTTCCATGAAGCGGTCGGCACCGACCGCGATCCGACGACCGGCAACGTGGGCCTCGATGCCGTAGCCGGCCGTCGCCTGGAAGCCGGTGGCGGGCTTGACGGCCAGCCCCTTCTCCTCTGCCGCCTTGACAATGGCCTCGGCGATCGGGTGCTCGGAGCGGGCCTCGACGGCCACGACGAGCGCCAGGACCTCATCCTCTCCAAAGCCTTCGGCCGTGACGAGATCGGTCAGTTCCGGCTGGCCCTTGGTGATCGTGCCGGTCTTGTCAAAGACGACCATGTCGACCGAGCGAAGTTCCTGCAGCGCATCGCCCTTGCGGAAGAGGACGCCGAGCTCGGCGGCGCGGCCGGATCCCACCATGATCGAGGTCGGTACGGCGAGACCCATGGCGCAGGGGCAGGCGATGATGAGGACGGCAACGGCGGCGACCACTGCATGGCTGAGCGAGGGGCCGAAGGCGAGCCAGGCGAAGAAGGTTGCGACGGCGAGTGCAATCACGGCCGGCACGAACCAGGCGGTCACCTTGTCGACCATGGTCTGGATGGGAAGCTTTGCCCCTTGCGCCTGCTCCACCATGCGGATGATCTGCGCCAGCATGGTATCGCGGCCGACCTTTTCCGCCTTAAAGCGGAAGGAGCCGGTCTTGTTGATGGTGCCGCCGATGACGGTGGCGCCCTCGCCCTTCTCGACCGGTACGGGTTCTCCGGATATCATCGATTCATCCACATGCGAGGCACCGTCGACGACGGTGCCGTCGACCGGGACGCGCTCGCCGGGCCGTATGACGACCACGTCACCCACCACGACCTCCTCGGTCGGGATATCGACCGCCTTGCCGTCGCGCTCGACGCGGGCGGTCTTGGCCTGCAGGCCGGCGAGCTTGGAGATCGCCTGGCTGGCGCGGCCGCTGGCGCGCGCCTCCAGCATACGGCCGAAGAGGATCAGCGTTACGATAACGGTCGCGGCCTCGTAATAGACGTAGCGGGCATTTTCCGGCAGCAGGCCGGGCAGGAAGGTCGCGACCAACGAATAGCCGTAGGCGGCCAGCACGCCGACCGCGACCAGCGAGTTCATTTCCGGCGCGCCGTGGAAGAGCGCCGGAAGGCCGCTTTTCAGGAAGCGGAAGCCGGGGCCGAAGATGACGACCGTGGCCAGCGCAAAGTAGAGGTAATAGAGGTTCTGCGTCGAGATGACGCCCATCAGCCAGTGGTGCATGGGATCATAGACGTGACCGCCCATTTCCAGGACGAAGAGCGGCAGGGTGAGGATCGCGGCAATGGCGAGGTCGCGCTTCAGCGTTGCGTCGCCATGCATGTGCATGTGGTCATGGCCGGCATGCTCGTCGGCGGCGTTTTCGTGATGCGCATGGTCGTGCGCGCCGTGGCCGGCATGGGGATTGGCCGAGGGGGCCGCATAGCCAGCGTCCCGAAGCGCCCGCTGCATGGCGCCGGCGGGAACCTCGTAGCCGACCTTCTCGATCGCTGCGGTCAGCGCCTCGGGTGAGAAGTCCTCGGTCGGTTCGACGGTCAGCTTCTTGGTCGCGAAGTTGACGGAGCTTGTCGCCACGCCTGGCACCTTGGCGGCGGCGGTTTCCACGCGGCGCACGCAGGAGGCGCAGGTCATGCCTTCGACGGGGATGCTGATCGGTTCGATATGGGTCAGTTTGACGGTCTGGTTCATGGCGGAATCCTCTGTTCCGCATATAGGTGGACCTTCCCATCATGGGAAGGTCAAGCACGATGTGCAGAGAATTCACGAAGCGTGTCGGAAGGAATGGTAGCGACTATGTGACATAGGCTGCGCTGAATACGTTGGATACGGTAATCTCATCTTTACTGATTGTTCCACTCGCAGGCACTGTCAGGGGATGCACTTTCCGGACGTCTCCCGGGCCATTGATATGGAACATCTTGGCCGTCACGTAGAACCCGCCGTCCTCCTTAGGACCATATGTGCAGGCCACCAGCAGTCCGGGCATAATTTTCTTGCCTTCCGAGTTCGGTAGACGAAGAAGGTCGGACTTCACCGTTATCGGTTGAGTCCGAGTTCTGGGACTGCCCGGGAAGATAGCATCTCCGATTTGGGTCCCCCAATTTACGCGGTCTAGGAGACGGAGATTGTGCTGATCGATCCAGAACTTCATCATTTTCGTTTTCAGGTCTTTAAACTCTCCTGGCTCAGCCAAATCGATCGTTGTCACTACAAATACGCTGGAGGCCGGCGTCTTGCCTAGGTTGCTGGTTATGATTTTTATCTCACTGACTATTCCGTCTTGCGTAAAAACCAGATCGCTGGTGATCTGAACATCAACGTCTACCCACGGTCGCTGATCACTCAGAAACGCCCTCTTCGTTATGTCGTTTGTGTTGGCGGCTTCCTCGGCGGCTAGTATCGCGGCACGCGTCGTCTTACGCGCCTCATCCAGAGTTAATGCGACGAACCAGACGCCCAGGGCTGTAACTACAAACGCAGCCCCCGAGATGGAGATCGACCACAACGACCAGACTGCCATCTCTTTCTGAGCTACGAGGTCTTGCTCCGCGCGTTGATGCTCATTGGTTGAAATCAGTATTTCGCGAATACACTGAGTCAATTCTGGAACGTTACGGGAGGAGCACCTTGATTCGATCAGCTCATTGACCTGCTCTGCATAATGAACAGTATTTGCCTGTTTCTGCTGGTCTCGCAACGCTGTTGCGATCCCCGTTTTATAGATTGCCACAATCACCAAGCAGAAAAAAACAACGACAAAAACCGTAGTTGCCCAGTTGAAAAAGGAACCTCGATCTTTACCAAACATGGAAATGACGTTGTCCGAGCAAACAGTTAGGTTAGAATAATTCGCCGATGTTCAGAGGTGCTGTCAACGTCGGTGGCGGGAGCACGCCACCAATGATCTCCTTTTTATTGCTTCTTTCATTCCGCTCGGCGACAAAACTGTCTTCAGGCTGCACAGCAAATTGCTGAATAGGCAACCACTCATGCTTTTGCTCGAATAGCGATGGCGTAGAGCGGAGGCGGAAGGTGAGCTGGGCGAAAGCCCCTGGATCTGTCCGCTTCTGCGCTTCGTTGAAGCCGCCAACGGTTATTGTTGCGCTTGATCAATGCGGGACGAATGGCGGCGGTGATACTGGGTGCATGGAGGCCTCGACATGCTGCCCTTTTCCCGCGACCAGTTCCTGGCGGTCTTTGCCGCGTACAATCAGTCGATATGGCCAGCACAGCTCCTTGCTCTGGCTCTGGGCGTCGCCATCATCTACGCGGTCGTGAGGCAGACGAAGTCGGCGGGCGTGCTCGTGAGCCTCGGGCTGGGCGCCATGTGGCTCTGGACCGGTCTGTTCTATCATCTGGCGTTCTTCAGCAGCATCAATGGGGCTGCCTACGTGTTCGGCGCCGGCTTCCTTCTCCAGGGGCTGCTGTTCCTGCGGGCCGCTGCCCGGCGGGACGTGGAATTCGGCGATGCTCCCCGGCTCAGGACCTACGTCGGCTACTTCCTCTTGACCTATGCGGCCGTTCTCTATCCGCTGATCGGCATTTTCTTCGGGCACGGCCTGGCTGAACTGCCCGCATTCGGGGTGACGCCATGCCCCGTAACGATCTTCACGTTCGGCGTCTTGCTGCTTGCAACGCGGCGGGTACCGGTTGTGCTTCTCGTCGTCCCCCTGCTCTGGTCGCTCATCGGCGGAAGCGCCGCCTTTCTGCTTAATATCCCACAGGACTGGATGCTGCTCGTCAGCGGCGTGGTGACCTTGATCCTGATCAGGATGGATCGGGCTAGCTCACCATCCGCTGCACCGGAGCGAACTTGCTGAGCCCCAGCCATTCCGGCAGGTTGCGGATCAAGGCCGGATCGCCGTCCACCTCCAGCCGGCCGGCCTTGAGTTCTTCGCGCACGGTCGTCAGGCCCATCCAGACCGCCGTCATGGTGTGGAGCGAGCTTCGGACGAGAAGATCGAGCTCGTGACCCGGGTCGAAGTTGCACAGATCGACCTTGCCGTTTTCGATCACCACCCACCATCGTTTCTGCCCGCCCGAAAGCTCGGGGTACAGAAACTGTACCGTGCAGCGGCGCGACGGGAGATGATCCAGCGCCAGATTGCGCTGCATGTCCCACATGAGCAGCGAGGGATCGAGGTTCTTCAGCGATAGCCGCGATTCCATCCATCGCTGGGCCCAGACGCCGAGGTCCATGATGATCGGCCGCAGGTCCTCCCCGGACTGCGACAGCCGGTATTCCACACCGCCGCCGGCAGAACGCTCCACAACGATGACGCCCGCCTTTTCCAGTTCCTTCAACCGCTTGGACAACAGGGCCGGTGACATCCTCGGGACGCCGCGGCGCAATTCGTTGAAGCGGGTGGAGCCGCAGAGAAGCTCGCGCACCACAAGCGTCGTCCAACGCGAGCAAAGGACTTCGGATGCCATCGAAACCGGGCAGAACTGCCCGTAACCACCGCGCTCTTCCATGGTGCACCTATCGCGGAAACACTCGCAAAGCCCAGCCTGGTCCCATCATAGTCCAGCGCCCGCGATCCCACAATCGACCACCACCTTCCGCCACGGCCACCGGTACAGTTCCTGAACTGGAGGGATCGGCGGCATCGGCGCAGACTGCAGGCCTTGTCATTCGTGAAGGAGGATTGCGACATGCAAGGACTGGCAGACACCCTGGCTCGCCCCGAAACGGCAGAGCCGACATCGAGTGCAGTCGAGCGAGCGAGCGCACTGGTCGGCGTTATTGCCGAACGGGCGGCCGCCGCGGACGAGACCGACGGCTTCGTCCGCGAAAACTACGAACTGCTGCAGGAGGCCGGGCTTGTCGAAGCCGGCGTGCCGGCAGAGCTTGGCGGTGGCGGCGCAGAGCTTCCGGAGCTTGCCGAAATGCTGCGGACGATCGCCCATGCCTGTGGTTCGACCGCTCTTGCCTTCGCCATGCACACTCATCAGGTCGCCATTCCCGCCTGGCGCTGGCGCCACCAGGGCGTGACGGCGGTGGAGCCACTGCTGCGGCGGATCGCGGCCGAGCGGCTGATCCTGCTTTCAAGCGGCGGGTCGGACTGGATCGGCGGTTCGGGAAAGGCGGAGAAGGTCGACGGGGGCTACCGCGTGACCGCGCGCAAGGCCTTCACTTCCGGGGCGGAGGCAGGCAGCATCCTGATGACCGGCGCCATCTTCGACGCCGGTGACGGAACCCGCTCCGTCATTCATTTCGGTGCGTCGATGAAGGCGCCTGAAGTGCACATCGAGGATACGTGGCACACGCTCGGCATGCGCGGCACCGGTTCCAACGACGTCGTCATCGACAACCTGTTCATTCCCGACCAGAACGTCGCCTTTTCGCGCAAGAGCGGCGAGTGGCATCCCGTCTTCCAGGTCATCGCGACGCTCGCCTTCCCGCTGATCTACGCGGTGTACCTGGGGGTGGCGGAAAGCGCGCGGGACCTGGCCCTGGAGGCTGCCCGCAAGCGACCGGTATCCGACGACACGACACGGCTTGCCGGTCGCATGGAGACGGAGCTGCGGGCGGCACAGCTTGCCCACCGGTGGATGCTGGACGTCGCCATGCGCAACAGCCCGTCAGCGGAGAGCGTCAACGAGGTGATGATTGCTCGCTCACTTACGGCGCGGCACGCCATCAAGGCCGTGGAACTTGCAATGGAGGTAGTGGGAGGTGCGTCATTCTACCGGGCAAACGGACTGGAGCGGCGCTTCCGCGACATCCAGGGCGCGCGCTATCATCCACTGCAGGCGGGGCCGCAGGAGCGCTACGCCGGGGCCGTCGCGCTCGGGCAGCCGGTGGCGAATATCTTCTAGCCGGTGACGGTGCGGGCCGGATCGGGGAGATCAGTGTCGGATCTCTCGGGTCCGGCATCTCCTGCCGGCGGCCCATTGGCCGCCTCCCCCACCTTCCACGGCCAGTCCACCACGTACTCCTCGAAATCCTCCACCGGGACGTCCGTTTCGCTGACGGTCTCGTGGCCGCGGGCGGAGATGCCGGCCTGGTGGACGGTTTCGGGATCGCCGGAAACCAGCGGATGCCACCAGTAGAGGTCGTGGCCTTCGCGCAGCAGTCGGTATCCGCAGGTAGGCGGCAGCCAGACGATCTCGTCGACCGCCGACGGCGTCAGCTGGATGCACTCCGGCACCGTCGCCTGGCGGTTCTCATAGTCGGTGCAGCGGCAGCTCGTGCCATCCATCAGCCGGCAGCGGACGGAGGTGAAGACGACGTCGCCGGTTTCCCAGTCCTCCAGCTTGTTGAGACAGCAAAGACCGCAGCCGTCGCAGATGCTCTCCCATTCGCGCTGGTCCATCTCCTCCAGCGATTTCGTCTTCCAGAAGGGCAGTTCGGTCATTCACATATCCGTGCCGGGAACCGATAAGGGGGTTGCCGCTTTTGCCTGTTGCGATTCTGTCATCGCATTTCAACATTTCATCAGCTAATGCTGATTATGCATGCCCGCTGCTCTGGCCGCTCATGATGGCGACGTCAAGCAACCGGCATGACGATCGGGGGATACACGGTGCAGGACGATCCGACAAACAGCCAGAAGCAGCAGCCCAAGAAGCGCCACCTGCTGCTGCGCATCGATTCCTGGATCGACTCCACCGTCTGGAACCTCGGCTTCCGGCTCGGCGAAATCTGGGAAGAGATCACCATCTTCTTCCGCCGGTTCCGCGTCCGTGGGTGGAAGAAGGCCGTCTTCGAACTCGCCGGCGAAGCCATGACGCTCGGCACGGCCGGCGCGGTCGTGCTGCTCGCGCTTGCCATGCCCGCGTTTGAGGAAACCAAGGAAGATTGGCGCAATCGTGGCGATTTCGCCGTGACCTTCCTCGACCGCTACGGCAACACGATCGGCCATCGCGGCATCATCCACGAGGACTCCGTGCCGATCGACGAGCTGCCGGACCACCTGATCAAGGCGGTTCTGGCGACCGAGGACCGCCGTTTCTTCGACCATTTCGGCATCGATTTCTTCGGGCTTGCCCGGGCGATGAACGAGAACGCCAAGGCGGGTGGCGTCGTCCAGGGCGGCTCGACGCTGACGCAGCAGCTCGCCAAGAACCTGTTTTTGACCAATGAGCGCTCCTTCGAGCGCAAGATCAAGGAAGCCTTCCTGGCGCTGTGGCTCGAGGCCAACCTCTCCAAGAAGGAGATCCTCGCCTATTACCTCGACCGCGCCTACATGGGCGGCGGCACCTTTGGTGCGGCGGCGGCATCGCAGTTCTACTTCGGCAAGAACATCACCGAGGTGAACCTTGCCGAAAGCGCCATGCTGGCCGGCCTATTCAAGGCGCCGGCGAAATATGCGCCCCACGTCAACCTGCCGGCTGCCCGCGCCCGCGCCAACGAGGTGCTGACCAACCTCGTACAGGGCGGCATGATGAGCGAGGGACAGGTGATCGGCGCCCGGCGCAGCCCCGCCACCGTCATCGACCGCGCCGAGGTGAAGGCACCGGACTATTTCCTCGACTGGGCCTTCGACGAGGTCCAGCGTCTGGCAAAGACGGGCAAGCTCAAGGAGCGCTCGGTGATCGTCCGCACCACGCTGGACATGGGCCTGCAGCAGGCGGCGGAAGCCGCGGTCGAATCCAGTCTGCGGGAATATGGGGAGAGCTATCGCTCCAAGCAGGGCGCGCTGGTGCTGGTCGAGGACGGCGGCGCCGTGCGCGCCATGGTCGGCGGGCGCGACTATGGCGAGAGCCAGTTCAACCGCGCGACGCGGGCGCTGCGGCAGCCGGGCTCCTCCTTCAAGCTCTATACCTATGCGGCCGCCATGGAGAAGGGTTTTACGCCGGAATCTGTGGTCTCCGACGCACCCGTGACATGGCGAGGCTGGTCGCCCCAGAACTATGGCCGCTCCTACAAGGGCCGGGTCACGCTGATGACGGCGATGTCGCAATCCTACAATACCGTGCCGGTGCGACTGGCAAAGGATGAACTCGGAACCGAGCGGATCGCCCAACTTGCCAAGGACATGGGAATCGAGACGCCGCTCAGGACCGACAAGACTATCCCGCTCGGCACCTCCGAAGTGACCGTGCTCGACCAGGCGACGGCCTATGCGGTGATGCCGGCAGGCGGGCTGCAGTCGCGCCGCCACGGCATCGCGCAGGTGGTGGGCTATGGCGGTGAGGTGCTTTACGACTTCCAGCGCGACGAGCCACCGCCGCGCCGCGTGCTCTCGGAGCAGGCGACGTCGTCCATGAACCGGATCCTCACCAACATTCCCTATAACGGCACCGCACGACGGGCAGCGCTCGACGGGGTCCTGACGGCCGGCAAGACCGGCACCTCGCAAAGCTATCGCGACGCCTGGTTCGTCGGCTTTACCGGCAATTACACGGCGGCTGTCTGGTTCGGGAATGACGACTACACGCCGATGAACAACATGACCGGCGGTTCGCTGCCGGCGATGACCTTCAAGAAGCTGATGGACTATGCCCACCAGGGCATCGAGCTGAAGCCGATCCCGGGCATCGAGACCCCCTTCCCCGAGAGCGAGAAGAAAAAGGATGCGGTCGTCGCCCAGAAGCCGGAGGGCGAGGAGGCGCTTCCGCCGCTGGTGAGGCCGCGCTCCATGTCGGCGGAATCCACCCGCGTCCTGCGCAGGATCGCCGACCAGTTGAAGGCGGCAGCCCCGCTTCTGCCCGCAACAGCCAAGGTCGCCGATTCCACCGTTACCGGTGCGGTCGAGGCCACGCCTGTCGCAGCGCCGGTGCGGTAGCCGGGGCGTTCCTTTCCGGGGGAATCAGTGGTAACCCTCGACCGCAATCATCGAGGGCAGCCTTTCCGTGTTTCGTGTGCCATTCCTTGTCGCCATCGCGCTTGCCATTGCCTTCGGCGGCGGCATCTGGTCGACGCTCCGGGCCCTTGAGGCGACCGCCGGTTTCGGCGCCATCCGCCTCGGAGCCTGGGAAGCCTTTCCGAACGCCCAGACGGCTGCGGCTGACCCCTACGCGAAATCGCACCGGGCGAGCGCCGGCGCGCTGCTCTATGCCACGGCAGAGGGCCTGCAGTTTACCGCCAACGTGGACGACAGCGGTGCTGCGTTGCGGGGCGATTGCTCCTATCGCATTTCCGGCCATACCCCGCCGACACGGCTGTGGACCCTGCACAGCGTGCGGACGGAGACGATGAGAAAGGCCAAGGATGCAGGACTTCCGGTCGCGCTCAACTCCCGTGCCATCCTGCGCCATGCGGACGGCTCCTTCGAAATCGAGGTTTCGGCCGATGCGAAGCCCGGCAACTGGCTTGCCGTTCCCGGCGACCGTCGATTGCGACTGCGGCTGACGCTGCTGGACACGCCCGCAGCCGGCAGTTCCGGGTTGATCGACCTCTCCATGCCGTCCATCCAGCAGACCGGATGCCGCGATGCTTAAGCTGGCTCTCGCGATCGTCACGGGGCTGCTCGGGGCCGCGCTGCTGCACTTCATCATCATCCTGTCGCTTCCCTATTTCAGCGAGAAGGATGCCTATACGCGCGTGCTTGCAGAAGGGGAGCGACACAGCTTCCACCGGCTGCCCGACATCCGCGACCGCGCCGGGCTGGTGCAGGACGATCCGCTCGTGGAACTTTCGGTCTGTGCCTACGACATCTCTCAGGGGCCGATCCGGATCTATGCGCGGGGGGACGTGCCGTTCTGGTCGCTCGGCATCTACGACGCCGGCTCCAACGAGGTCTTCAGCATCAACGACCGTACCGCCTCTAATGGCGTCCTCGATGTCGTCCTGGCAACCCCGGTCCAGCTGACTCTGTTGCGCAAGGCGCTGCCGGAGCCGATCAGTGAGGCGATCCTGGTGGAGACCCAGCAGGCCGACGGCTACATGGTGTTGCGGACCATGGTGCCGCAGCGGAGTTTCAACGCGGCGGCGACGGAATTCCTGTCGCAAGCCGTCTGCGCACCGTTCGACTGGCGACCGCGCCAGCAGTTCTGAAATCTTCCAAGGCCGAGGGTCAGTTCTGGCCCTGCTCCAGAACCATCAGAGCGCCAAGCGAGGGAGGAGCCTGTTCCAGCCTCTCGTAGCGAATGCCGGTAAACAGAAGCAGCTGGCCGGAGACCATTTCTTCCGCCTTGCCGATGCGGATCTCCGCGCGCCTCGGCTGCCGGTCGCGCCAACTTTTCAGTATCACTATTTCTGCCATGCTCGTCTCCTGACAATTCGAGACGGATGAAAGACGGTCCAGCTTCACCCTGCCTCACAAGAGGCCGACGCATCCCTGCAAGCGGGCATCTGCGCCTTTCTCGCCGATGCGCAACGCACCACCGACACCAACCACGACCCGCAGCGGCTCCCGGGATCCCCGAAGGTGCTCTTTCAGCTGCGAACAGGTCCATTCAGCCGATTCTGGGTAAACCATTCGTTAATGCTAATAAAGCCTCACGGCGCTACCGCCGACCTGGGAGCGTGAAAGGCCGGCAGCGTGGCAAAATGCTCACACCTGAAATTCTGAGGAGAGACGTACCGGTCCAGGACAGATTCACCCGCCATTAACCGTGGCCAGTTACCGTTCGGTTTACCATGACGGTCCGGTATGCCTGGAGCGAGGGCGAGTGCCCGGCGCCGGGACGTCACCGGAGTTTCTGCCGCGACAGTGTATTGCGTAACGTGAGTGTGGCCGTGACGGACCAGTTTCGAGATCTTGAAAGGCCCTCTGCCATGCGCAGGAAGGATGTGGTTCTGATGGCCACGGTAACCAGTTTCGAGGCCTTGCCGCATCCATCGCGAAACGAGCTGAGACAGTTCGCGGAACTGTTCGTGCCGCTGTTCTCCGCTTCCAGCGAGGAGGCAAGGCGCCAGGCTGTCGCAGCCCTTTCCAGGTCTCCTACCCTGCCGCCTACGGTCGTCTTCTTCATTGCCAGCCAGCCGATCGCGATCGCGGCGCCTTTCCTTGCCTCGTCGCCCTGCCTCGACGACGATACGCTGATTGCGGTCGCCCGCACGCAGGGTGCCGCCCATGTGCGGGCCATCGTGCGCCGCGAGAACCTATCTCCCAAGGTGATCGATGCCCTGGTGAGCCTGCGACAGGATCGGCCGGCGGCACCGCCCGGCGCAACCGGCGAGGTCGAGGATGCGCCCTCGCCTTCGGCCGCGGCCGCCCATGAGGCGGAGCGCCGCTGGCGCGAAGAGGAATTGCGCCAGCGCATCAAGGCGCTCGCCAACCATGCGCATCGCAGCGACGACGATCGGCTCGGCCTGAGGACGCTGAGCCCGGTCCAGGAGGCGCTGCTGGTGCGGTTTGCCCGCAGCCGCGACGGCGGCATGTTCGCCAGCGTCCTGGCCGACAGCCTGTCCACCAGCCGCTGGCTCGCCGAGCGCATCCTTCTCGACATTTCCGGCCAGCAGCTGGCCACGACGCTGAAGGCACTGGGTATGGAGCGGACCGACGCGCTGCATGTGCTGGAGCGCTTCTACCCGCATCTCGCCAATCCGGTGAACGCCACCCCGCGCGGGGAATTCCTGTGGAACGCACTCGATGCGGACGAGTGCGGCCGCCGCGTTGAGGCATGGCGGCGCGCAGACGGCTACACGGCCCGGGAGAGCGAGTTTGCCACCCCGACGCAACAGGATGCACCGGCAAACCAGTGGGGCAGCCGGCCGCTGCGGTCAAGGACGGTGCTGCGCCGCCAGGCCTGACCGTTCAGCCTGCGTCGACGACGGCGAAGAGACCGTCGATGTCGTCCGCTTCCAGTTCCACCACCCAGAGATCGCTGTCGAAGCGCCTCTCGCCGCTCAGATGCTCGGCGATGCGGGCGGGCTCCTGCCGCTCCAGCCGCTTCTCGAAGCGCCGCTCGGTGGCATCGCCGGCATCCTCGAAGACGTTCTGTGGCGCCGGCGCGTAAAGTGTTTCCGTGCCGTCCCGGAACCGCTGCCGGATAAAAACGGCGCCCGCTGCCTCCGCCCCCTTGTGCTCGATCGCCGCAAAACCGCCCGCCGAAAAGACGCGGCGCATCAGCGCGGAGACGAAGATATCGGAACGGATACGCATGGTTCTCTCCGGTTGATAGCCGAGAGCGGGACGAGCCTGGCCGCGCCACGGATTTCAGAGCGCGCCGATCGATTTCAGCTTCTTGAGCACCAGTTCGTTGGGCTCGCCGGTCTCCGGAAGCCGGTAATGCTTCTCGAAACGGCGGATCGCCGCCTTGGTCTGGGCACCGGCAACGCCATCGACGGTGATGTCGGTATAGGCGATGTTCGAGAGGCCGCGCTGTATCTGGACCACAAGGTCCCCGGATGCCGGAATGGCCGCGGCCATTTCGCCGGCGGATGACGGTCGGGGCGATGCGGGAGAGGCACTGCCGCGGCCCTGTTCTGCCGCACGGATCGCGGCTGCGACGGGATCCTCGATGGTCGGGCTCACATCCTCACGCGGCCGCATCTTGGGGACGGCAACCACCTCCGGTGACGAAGGCTCGGCCGAGGCCGTCATGATCTCTGCCGCGGGCTGGGGTGCTGCGCTGAGTGCCGCAAGCAGGGCAGGCGTGGCCTCGCCGGTCTGCGGCAGGCCTTCGGCCTCCTCGAAGAACAGGATGGCCGCCGTCGTCTGCGGACCGACAAGCCCGTCATCGCCCCCCTGATAGAGGCCGCGGCGGGTAAGCTGGCGCTGCACCTCGGCCACGAGTTCACGCGGCGGGCCGGCAGTCGCCGCAGGGGCCGCCCCCGGAGAAACCGGTTCCGGCATTGCGTGGGTCGCGCCGGTCGCTTCGTCGCGGGCGATGCGGAAGGTGGTTATGTCCTGTGGCGGGACCGGGCGCGCGGGGCGATAGCCGGCAATGCCGTTCGGATCTTGCGGATCTCGGGTCGCAAGGAAGGGCGACGGGTGGTTGGACGGCTGGTACCAGAGGGCGTTTGCTGCCACGAAGCCGAAGACTACGGCAAAGCCGGAGACGCCAAGGACCACGCGCGGATGACGCGCCGCCATCCGCCCCGTTGCCTGGAAAAGCCGGGACAGGATACCTGGTTCCTGGGCTTTCTTCTTCCTGTCAGGCGATTTTCGCTTTCGCGGCGTCGTCATTCTCTATGTCCTGTACGTCCTTCATGGCCGGTCGGGCGGCATTGCGCAGGCGTGGGGGAAACTCCACGGACGAAGCCTCTCCCGCCTCGCCGGGCGCGCCGATCCCACGACCGTCTGCGGGAAGCGTGACGGTGACCACGGTCCCCTCGCCGGCCGTGCTCCTGATATGTAGCCGTCCGCCGTGCAATGCAACAAGTCCCTTCACCAGCGCGAGCCCAAGCCCCGTTCCCTCGTATTCGCGCGTAAAGCCGTCCTGGACCTGCATGAAGGGCCGGCCGAGGAGCTCCAGCTTTTCGGCGGGAATGCCGATGCCTGTATCGCTGACGGTCAGGACGAAGTCGCTGCCCGACTGCGCCGCATCGATGGTGACGATCCCGCCGTCGCCCGTAAACTTGATGGCGTTGCCGGCAAGGTTGATGAGGATCTGCTTCACGGCCCGGCGGTCGGCGACGACATCGCCGAGCCCCTTGGCGGTGCGCGCGGTCAGGGTGACGCCCTTGCCCCTCGCCTGCAGGTCGAGCATGGCCCGGCAGGACTCCACCACATCGGCGACACCGAACGGCTCGGCCAGGAGTTCGTAATGGCCTGCCTCGATCTTGCTCATGTCGAGCATGGTGTTGACGAGCGACAGGAGATGGGCGCCGGACTGGCGGATCAGGCCGACATATTCCTTCTGGCGGTCGTTCTCCAGCCGGCCGAAATATTCGCCGGCCAGCACATCCGAGAAGCCGAGGATGGCATTGAGCGGCGTGCGGAGCTCATGGCTGACGGCGGCGAGGAAGCGCGACTTCGCCTCATGGGCGGAATGTGCCTCCGAGACACGCTCGGCGGCCTCGCGGCGCAGGGCTTCGTCGGCCGAGATGTCGCGCAGCTGCGCAAAGATTGCGGAAAGCTCGCCATCCGCCTGACGCAAGGCCGTCAACTCAAGGCCGAGGTGCAGGAACTGTCGCCCTTCCGAAGCGCTGTAGAGGCCCTGGACCCGAACCGAGGCGGAAGCCGCATCGGCGCCCTGGCGAAGCGTGTCGAGGGCATGGATGAGAGCGATGCGATCGGAAACGTGGACGAGTTCGGCAAGGCGCTGGCCGCAGGATTCCTGCAGGACTGGCGGAAAACCCGCTCGGTCGCGGCCACCGCATTTCGTCACCATGCCGCGGGCGTCGAGCATCAGCGACAGGCCCGGGCAGGCATCGAAGACGAGTGTGTCGGCGCTCACGAGGCTATCGGCCACGGCCGGTGTCCGGGCGAAGGCGAAGGTTGCAGCGACGAGCGCGAGGAAGACGGCGACGACCAGCGTGGCGCCGACCGGAAGAGCGAGCGACGCCGGCAGGACGAGCCCAAGCGCGATCGGGGCAGCAAGGGCCGCCGCGACGGCGCAAAGGAGCATCATGCGCAAGAGGGCGACGTCGCGGGCGCGGTTTTCCTGTGGCTGCCCGAGGCTTTCCAGCCAGCGGGCGGCGGTCCGATCGATCTCCGCGACCGCCTTTCCAGCCATTTCAGCAACTGTGCGCACGCAATACCCTGACGCCGTTTAATACCGCCCGACATTACCGCCCGCCGGCTTAAGGAAAGTATAAAAGCAGGTGCCGCCAACCACCCCGAAAGCCCCCGGTTTCCCGTTTTGACACGCCTTGGGCGAGCCTTTTCCGCTCGTGGTTAACGGGGCGTAAGCGTCGGATTTGCTTGCATTTTCCCTATCGCGTTAAGAATTGCGGCAAGCACGGGCGGAGAAAGCACAGGGAACTCCGCCGAAGCGCCGCAATTATGCTTAACGGTCGACGGCAGGATTTGCGACGAATGCTGCCGACTGCCACCCCAACGGGAGAAAAGATCGCATTTTAGATAAATACCGCGAAAATTTGCCGACCGGCGTCAAAGGCGGATTTGCTTCTCGCGGCTAGGTTGGCGTCAAGACCGGGAACGACCCGGCGGTCCCAAAGGCATTCAGGGCATTTGGGCATTCACGGGTGGTGGACAGAGAAATGTGGTTTCTGATCAAGACCGGTTTGACATTTGCGATGGTGCTGGTGGGGCTCTCCTACTTCAGCGGCCGGCCGGTTGCCGAGGTGAGCGGCAGCCAGCAGATCGAGATGCAGGATGCCGTCAGTGCCGCCGCGCAGGCCTATCAGTATCTGAGCGCCATCTGCATCGAGAAGCCGCAGGTCTGCGAAAAGGGCGCCGAATCGATCGCCGTTCTCGGGCAGCGCGCCAAGGAAGGCGCCCGCGTTGCCTTCGAATTGCTGGACAAGCAGTTTGCCGACGATACGCCGGCGGTGGCTGAGGTTGCAAACCCGCAGCCCATGCCGGAAAGGCCCTTGACGACCGCCTCCACCCGCCCTCTCCCGGCCGAGACCGCTGTGGCGCCGGCCACCACAGTCCCGCTCCCCATGAAGCGACCGGCGCAGAACTGACCCGGCTACCGCCTTCGGATATTCACCTCTTGCGCCGGAGACCATTGTCCCGGTTCCGGCGCCGGACTGCCTGCCCGACTTCAGCCTTTGCTGAGCCGTGAGGTTTTCGCCTCACGGCTTTTTTTCTGTTCACCCCGGCGCCGAACCTTCCTATATGCGTGCTAAGACAAGGATGGATGGAGCATTCCATGGCGACGCTCGAGCAGATCATCGACGACTTTGCCTTCCTCGACGAATGGGAGGATCGCTACCGGTACGTGATCGAACTGGGCAAGGCCCTGCCGGAACTGCCGGAGGAGAAGCGTACCGCCCAGAACAAGGTCCAAGGCTGCGCCAGCCAGGTCTGGCTCGTCAGCCATCCGGAAGATGGCAGCGCCGATCCTGTCCTCACCTTCGAAGGTGATTCCGATGCCCATATCGTGCGCGGGCTGGTGGCGATCGTCCTCGCCGTCTATTCCGGCAAGCACGCCTCCGAGATTGCCCGGACCGACGCGATCGAGATCTTCGACCGCATCGGTCTCGTGGAGCATCTGTCGTCGCAGCGCGCCAACGGCCTGCGTTCCATGGTCAAACGCATCCGCGATGAGGCGCGACTGAAGGCGGCGGCCTGAGGCTCATGGTTGGGAGAGCGGCGGGCGATAGCCCTCGGTTCCCCAATGGTGGCTGGTGCGGCGCTGCGGCGCCGGCGGCGCATAGTGACGAGCGAGGGCCAGCAGCGCCGTCCGCAGCATCAGCTTGGCCGAACGCGCCGGCCACTGCCGCTCCCGCTCGACTGTCTCAAGACCCTTCTCGAAGCAGCAGACATCGACGGCGACGCCGGAAAGCTCCGGTCCCATCGCTTCGACGGCGCGGGAGAAACGCTGGCGGGCAGCGATGGCGCTATCGGCCAGTTCCGCCTGTCCGCCTGCCTGTCCCTTGCCACGGCTGGAAAGCCATGGCTCCCATGTGGCAGTGACGCGCGGGCGCAACTGCGCCCGGTGGAAGTCCGACAGAAGCCGCTCGCCCGCCTGCCGCGCCTCTTCGGGAAAGAAGTCCTGTCCGGTCCGGTCCTTGAGGCGCGCCAGCAGCGACAGAGGGGATTCCGCGAGGTTTCGTCGCGCGGACTGTCGTTGGCCTTCATAGTCCACGGACACCTCGACCTCGATCCGGTGCTGCCCTGCAAAGGCATCCTCGGGCAGGAGGGCGCGCCGCAGGAAGGCGGCCGTCGCGCCGGTTGCGGCCAGTCTCCCGGCGCCTTTGACCAGCAGGCCACGACGCTCGGCCCGCGCTATAAGGGCGGCGGGAAAGGCACCTGGAAGGTCGACAAGGCGAAGCATATCACCTTCCCCGGCGCTGAACTCGCAGGGGCCGCGCAGGAGGCGGCGAAGCAGGCGCTGCAGGTCGCGCATCTCGCTCTTGGTCCACTCATCCGTCATGGGCGGCAACCTCCAGCGTGCCGAAGACCGCAACGACGATGCGCTCGATGGCGGAGATGAAATCGTCGAAGACCGGGTCATCGCGGCGATCCTCGACCACATGGCAGGCGTGGCGCACCGTGGTGCGGTCGCGGCCGAAAGCATCGCCGATATCCGTCTGCGATATCCTTAGCGCGACATGGCAGACATACATGGCGATCTGCCGGACGTGGCAGGCCAGCCGGCGGCGGTCGCGCCGGAGCAGCACGCGGTCGCCGAACAGGAGGACCATCTCTCCCACCACCTGCCGGACGATGCGACACGTGGTCCTGAGCGGGAGCGAGTGGATGCGGTGCGGAGGCCAGCGCACCTCTGTGGGAGGCAGGGGCGGACCGGAAGCACCGGACTGAAAAGTTCTTTCGGATGACATGACAACTCCTCGAATAGGAATTTATTCGTACATCCTTGGGTGCAAAGGGGGATAAGGAAAATGAGGCTTTAGCGCACCTGCAGCTGATTTCCCATCACATTTCACCGCTTCCGCCAAACATGATGTGAATTTTTTCCTTCCTCTATCCCCGCCTGCCCCCAAAAAGGAAAGGGTCGGAAGCAATGCTTCCGACCCTTCAGGTCCCAGTATGGCAGTCGCGCTTACTTGCCGCGCTTGCGGCGCTGTCCGAGCCCCATCTGCTTGGCGAGACGGGAACGGGCTTCCGCATAGGCGGGCGCCACCATCGGATAATCGGCCGGGAGACCCCACTTCTCGCGATATTCATCGGGCGTCATGTTGTAGTGGGTCATCAGGTGCCGCTTCAGAGACTTGAACTTCTGCCCGTCTTCCAGACAGATGAGGTAATCCTCCTCGATCGACTTCTTGATCGGCACGGGCGGCTTCGGCTTCTCCGGGACCGCAGCGACGGGAGTCGGAGTCGAGGTATTGTTGAGCGCCGCATGGACGTCGGAAATGAGGTGGCTCAATTCGCCCACCGGAACCACATGATTGCTAACATAGGCCGCGACGATATCTGCCGTCAGTTCGACCAGGAGACTATCTCCCTTGATCGGTGCCACATCTGTCATTTGGACGTCTCCTGTCTTTTCTTATCGTTGTCGTGACGCGTCCAAAGCAAAACCGCGCCACAGTACATTATGGACATCGCCAGAGGTGAGGCATCGCAAGATGCCCGCTCGCTTGCGGCCCGCACCGCAATAGAGCCTCAACGCATTGCAGGAAGATGAAATCCGGAGGAGAACCTTTGCAATAAAGGAATGCCTCGTCTCCGAATCGGGACATGCATCTTCATGCAAGCATCACACTTGGCCGTTACTCCCGTAGCACCAAGTAAATGGAAACTCCAAGGATGAAGTTCAAGCGGAGGCAATATTTTCCAAATTTACCACAAGTAGCGATGCCATGTGAGCTTTTGTCACATCGGTGTCGCAATAAATCACCCAGAAAAATAGGTAGTATTAAAGCTTAACTTGATCTTTCTTCATGTCATCCCGTACCGAGATATCCGACAGGGGATAGCCAGTCTCGTGCGCAGCCTTGGCAAGCAGATGTGCCGAGACCGGGGCAGTGAGCACGAAGAAGAAGAAGCCGGCGAACGAGCGCGCCAGAATGGCGAGATCGGCGGCATGGATGCCGACGGCGATCAGCATCAGCGCCGATCCGACCGTACCGGCCTTCGACGCAGCATGCATGCGGGAATAGAGATCCGGGAACCGGTTGAGACCGAGGGCAGCCGCAAGGACGAAGACGGCGCCGACCAGTATCAGTGCGGCGGTGACGAGCGCAAACAGGATGTCCATCACGGCGTGCCCTTCTTTGCCGGCTTGGCGGGTTTGGTGGGCTTGGTTGCCGCACGGGGCTTCGTGGCCTTGGCCCGGCCCGCAGCCGCCTCCGCGGCGACCGCCGCCTTGCCCGCTGCCTTGGCCTTGGCGATCTTCACCTTTGCGGCGCTGGCCTTGGTCGCATCCGCCTTGCGGGTGGCAGGCTTGGCCGGCGCTTCTGCCGGGCTTGCATCGGCAACCACGGGCATGATCCTAGCTGCAGTCCGCTCTGGAACAGGGTCTGGAACTGCCCCGGGGGAAGGCCGGTCCTTGGCGCGGCTCTTCACCGCGGCAGGCTTTGACGCGTCCTGCGTCACAGGCTTCAGCTCCGGCTTGACCGGCTCGGGAGGAGAACCGTCCTCCCCTCCCCGGCGCTTTCGCGACAGGATGAAGCGGGCGAAGGCTACGGTCGCCAGGAAGCCGACCAGGCCGAGCGAGATGGCGATGTCAATGTAGAGCGTGAAACCGGTGCGGATGGCGATCAGCGCGATGAAGCCCATGACGATGCCGACCAGCATGTCGAGCGCGATGACCCTGTCGGGCAGGGTCGGGCCCTTGATGACGCGCCAGACGGTCAACAGGAAGGAAGCACCGAGGACGAGGAGGCCGACATAGACGGCGAATTGGGTGATGGTGTCGGCCGTCATCAGCGGAAGGCCTCCAGGATCTTGCGTTCGAATCCATCGGCAATGTCACGCCTCGCCGCCTCGGGATCGGAGCAATCGAGCGCGTGCACGTAGAGGACCTTGCTGTCGGCGGAGACGTCGACCGAAAGCGTGCCGGGCGTCAGCGTGATGAGGTTTGCGAGCAGCGTGATCTCGAAATCCCGGTCGACCGTCAACGGGAAGGCGAATATGCCCGGCTTCAGATCAAGTCTCGGGCTAAAGGCCATGATCGCGACCCGGATGGCGGACATCGCGAGTTCCTTCAGGAAAAGGCGAAGCAGAGACAGGATGCGGCGAACGCGCAGCCAGTATTGCGGCCCGCCCATCTCGCCACGCACGATCCATAGCGCGATCGTCGCGATAAAGAAGCCGAACACCAGGTTGACAAGGGTGGCGCTACCGGTGATCGCCACCCAGATGACCGCGAAGAGGACGTTGAAGATATAGGTCGTCATTCGACACCTCCTGCCGGAAAGACCGACTGGATATAGGCGGCCGGATCGGCAAGGCTCGAGGCGGCCGCCTGGGACAGCCGTACCGGCACTTCCGGAAACAGGCCGAAGAAGACGAGAAGGAGGACGAGCCCCGCAAGCGGCCCGGAGCGCTCCCACGCCCCCGCAGCGAGCGGTGCGGCGACGGCGGCCGCGGGCTCGGCTGCATCACCGCCCGGTCTCGGCCGCCAGAAAGCGAGCAGGAAGACGCGGCCGAGCGCCAGCGTGATCAGGAACGCGGAGACGAGGATCGCGGCCGAGAGCCACCAGGCGCCGATGTCGAGCGCCGCCTTCAAGAGCACGATCTTCGGCCAGAGTCCCGAAAAAGGCGGCAGGCCGGCGGTCGCAAAGAAGATGACAAAGGCGCCCGCAGCCACCCACGGCGCCTGGCGGTAGATGCCGCCAAGCGTCTGGAGGGACCAGGAACCGCCGATGCGGGCCGCTTCGCCGACCAGGAGATAGAGCGCTGTCATCGCGACGATCGAGTGCAGGGCATAGAGGATAGCGCCGCCTGTGCCGGCCGTGCCGCCGATGGCGATGCCGGCCATCACGTTGCCGATGCCGGCAATCACTGCAAAGCCGGCCATGCGCCTAAGGTCGTTCTGCGCCAGCGCGCCGAGCGCGCCGATGACCATGGTGAGCGCAGCCGAGACGGCGATGACGAAGCTCAACTCCTCCCGCTGCAGCGGAAAGAGCATGACCATGACCCGCATCAGCGCGTAGACGCCTACCTTGGTAAGGAGGCCGCCAAACAGCGCCGCGACGACGATGCGCGGCGTGTGGTAGGACGCAGGAAGCCAGAAGTTCACCGGGAAGGCGGCAGCCTTCATGGCGAAGGCAAGGATGAACAGCGCGCTCAGTGTCATGAGCGGGGCAGTGTCCGCATGCGCGCTCGCCTGGCGGGCAATGTCGGCCATGTTGAGGGTGCCGAAGATGGCGTAGAGATAGCCGACCGAAATCAGGAAAAGCGTCGTGCCGATGAGATTGAGAATGGCATACTTCAGCGCGCCATCGATCTGCTCACGCTCCGATCCCAGGATCAGCAGGCCGAAGGAGGAGATCAGCAGCACCTCGAACCAGACATAGAGGTTGAAGATGTCGCCCGTCAGGAATGCGCCGGTCACGCCGGCCATCAGCAGCATCAGGAACGGGAAGAAGCCGTAGCGGCGGCCGGTCGTGTTGATGTCGCGCAGGGCATAGATGCCGGCGGCGAGCGCCACGAGCGCGGACGCAAGCGCCAGGAGTGCGCCCAAGAGATCGGCCGTGAAGGAGATGCCGAAGGGCGGCAGCCAGCGGCCGGCGGTCATGGTGAAGGGCCCGGCATGGGCGACGCGCCAGAGCAGAAGGCTGTCGAGCACGACGAGCGCCACCAGGCCGGGAATGGCGATCCAGCCATGCAGATGCACCCTGTGGCGGACCATGACGAGGATGGCGCCAAGCGCGATCATCAGGCCTATGGGGGCGATCACCAGCCAATCGGCAACAGGCGTCGGCGCCATCACCATGGCGGCGGACAGATCGATAGGGGCGGAAGTGGTTGCGGCCATCCGTCAGTGTGTCCTGTCAGTAACCGAGCGGCGGAACGGGTTCGTTCTGCGGCTCGGCAAGCCGCATCTCGTCGGTATTGTCGGTGCCGAGTTCCTGATAGCCGCGATAGGTCAGCACGAGCAGGAAGGCGAAGAAGGAGAATGAGATGACGATGGCCGTGAGGATCAGGGCCTGCGGCAACGGGTTGGCGGCACCGGCCGGCAGGACGTCCATGCCGCCCGGGATGATCGGCGGCACTTCGCGCGTCAGGCGACCGGCGGTAAAGAGCAAGAGGTTGACCCCATTGCCGAGGATGGCGATGCCCAGCAGGATTCGAACGCTGTGCTTGGAGAGCATCAGGTAGACGGCGGCGCCGAAGAAGACGCCGATCAGAATCGAGAAGATCGCTTCCATCAATCCGTCTCCCTTTCCTCAAGCGCGAGCGCGATCGAGGAAATCGCGCCGAGAACCACGAAGTAGACACCGATGTCGAAGGAGATCACGGTGGCGAGCGCCAGTTCCACGCCGAAGAAGCTCGGATAGATCCACAAGCCGGTCATGAAGGGTGCGCCGACGAGAAGCGACAGGAAGCCGGACAGCGTGGCGATAAGCAGGCCGAAGCCGGCAATGGCCAGGGGATGGAAACGGATGGCCCGTCGGACAGCCGACACACCATAGGCGATGCCGTAGATCGCAAGCGCCGAAACGGCGATCAGCCCGCCGATGAAGCCGCCGCCCGGTTCATTATGGCCGCGCAGGAGCACGAACACGGAAAAGACCAGCATCAGGGCCGTGATCGGCGGGGCGACGGTGCGCAGGATGAGCGTGTTCATCGGGCGGGCTCCTTCACCGGAGACTCGACTTGAGTATCAGCCGTTTCGGGAAGCGGGTTGCGCAGGCGCACGCGGATGAGGGCGAGCACGGCAAGGCCGGTGATCATCACCACGGCAATCTCGCCAAGCGTATCGGTGCCGCGGAAGTCGACAATGATGACGTTCACGACATTGGCGCCGTGCGCAATGATCTTGGAATAGGCGTTGAAGAACTCCGTCAGCGCCGTGTTGAACGGCAGTTGGGTGGATTTCATCAGCAGGAGGGCGAAGCCGAGGCCGCAGGAGACGGCGATCACCGTGTCGAACAGGAGTTGCCCGAGCGGACGGTGGTCGCGGGGCGACAGCCGAAGCCGGGTCATGACCAGTGCAAGGATGACGACCGACAGCGTTTCCACCATGAACTGCGTGAAGGAAAGGTCGGCCGCACCGAACAGCAGGAAGATCACCGCAACGGCGAAGCCCTGAATGCCGAGGGAGACGATCGCGGTCAGGCGGTCGCTGGCCCGCAGCACCGCGACGAGTCCGATCACCGCCAGCACGAAGAACGCCCATTCGTGGAAGAGGACATCGGACGGCCATTGCGGCATGTCCGGCAGTTCACCGTAGACGAACGGCGGGACGAGCAGCGTTAATGCCAGCAGGATGAAGGTAACGGTGATGTAGATCTCCAGGCGGCCCGGCTGCACGACGCGGGTCACCGCGACCGAAATGCGCACGAGACCGGCGACGAAGTGGTCGAAGCCGCGATCGGGACCGCTGCCGATCGCCGCCAGCACCCGAACCATGAAGTCGCGGGCCTGGTCGAGCTTGAGATAGACGAGGACACCGAAGGCAACGGTGACAATCGAGAGCAGCAGCGGCATGCCGATGTGCGGGATCGTAGTGATCTCGACGAGGGTCGGCTCACCGGCGACGGCACTTGCCATCGGCGTCGATATGAAGCGGTGGGTGGCGCTTGAGAGGATGCCGCCAAACAGGCCGAACGTCGCGAGAAGCGCCGGGCCGAGCCACATCAGCAGCGGCCCTTCATGGGCATGCTTGGGCGTTTCCACATGCGGCCCGAGGAAGGGCTTCAGCGCCACGGCGAAGCCGATCACGAACATCAGGCCATTGCCGACGATCGCCACCAGCGTGAAGAGGATCGAGCGCAGGTCGCCATGGGCAAGTGCATAGTAGATCTCCTCCTTGGCGAGAAAGCCGAGGAAGAGCGGCAGGCCACCCATGGAGAGCGCCGCGAGAAGTGCCGCGGCGAAGGTGATCGGCATGTCCCCACGCAGGCCGCCAAGCTTCGTCACGTCGCGCGTGCCGGATTCATGGTCGACGAGGCCGGCGACCATGAAGAGCGCGCCCTTGAAGAGTGAGTGGGCAACGAGATAGAGTACGGCCGCTTCCACCGCATGCGGCGTGCCGAAGCCGGTCAGCATGACGAGCAGGCCGAGCGAGGCCATGGTCGTATAGGCCAGCATCAGCTTCAGGTCTGTCTGGCGGATCGCAAGCAGCGTACCGGCAATCAGGGTGACACCGCCGAAGAAGGGCAGCAGGATTTCCCAGGCCGCCGTGCCGCCCATGACCGGGTTCAGCCGCATCAAAAGATAGACGCCTGCCTTCACCATGGTGGCGGAATGCAGGTAGGCGGAAACCGGAGTCGGTGCCTCCATGGCATTTGGAAGCCAAAAATGGAACGGGAACTGCGCCGACTTGGTGAAGGCGCCGCCGAGAAGCAGCAAAAGCGCCGCGAGATAGAAGGGACTGTTGCGCAGCGTGTCGTCGACATTGACGAGCAGCGAGAGCTGCGTGACGCCCGTCATGTTCCACAGGAAGATGAGGCCTGCCAGCAGCGACAGCCCGCCGAGACCCGTCACCACCAGCGCCTGCAGCGCCGAGCGGCGCGCAGCCTCCCGCTCGTGATCGAAGCCGATCAGCAGGAAGGACGTGATCGAGGTGAGCTCCCAGTAGACGAAGAGCATCAGAAAACTGTCGGAGACGACGAGCCCGAGCATCGCTCCCATGAAGAGCAGGATGAAGCAGATGAAGCGCCCCTGCTGCGGATGGCCCTTCATGTAGCCGCCCGAATAGAGCACGATCAGCGTGCCGATGCCGGTGATCAGCAGCGCAAAGGTCAGCGAAAGACCGTCGAGGAACCACGAGAAGGAGAGGTTGAGGCTCGGCACCCAGGCATAGCCGCCGGTCACCACGCCGCCGTCGGCGATCTCAGGAAGGAAGGTCAGGAAGTGGAGGAAGGCGAAGAACGGCGCCAGCGCCAGGACCCAGGAGGCTGCATGGCCAAGCCGGCCGATCGCGGACGGCGCAAGGATGGCGGCCAGAAATGGCAGCATAAGACAAAAGAACGTCAATGCCGTTTTCTCGGCCATTTCGTCTCCCGTTTCTTTTGCGGATCGCCCCCAGCGGACGTAAGCCCACACCACTTAGGACAAAGAATCCGCTGCCTCAAGCCATTAACGGTCAACCCACAAATAGTTGAGGCTTTTCGGAAGGCGGCGCGCAACCTATCTTTAGTCGAAGAAAGGTTCTCCCATGACAGACACCAGCACTCCCCGCATCCAGAAGACCGATGCCGAATGGCGCGAACAGCTGACGCCGGAACAGTATCGCATCCTGCGCGAACACGGCACCGAGCGCGCCTTCACCGGACCCTATTGGGACAGCACGGAAAAGGGTCTCTACCGCTGCGCGGCCTGCGACGAGCCGCTGTTCGTCTCGGACACCAAGTTCGATGCCGGCTGCGGCTGGCCGAGCTATTTCGAGCCGGTGAAGCCAGGGGCGGTGACGGAACACAGGGACATGTCCTACGGGATGGTCCGCACCGAGGTGCGCTGCGCCAATTGTGGCGGGCACCTGGGCCACGTCTTCCCCGACGGCCCGCCGCCGACCGGCCTGCGCTACTGCATCAATGGCCATTCGATGGTGTTCGAGCCGATCAAATAGCGGCAGGCGGGGAAGCCCCCGCCTCCTCAGTATCCCGCAGCTCGCCCGGCCGGATGATGCGCAGAAGTGCTCAGACAGGAAACGCCCATCAAGGCTTGCCTGTCTTCACGCCTTTTTCCGGATGGTGCTGTAGATGATGTTGCGATTGGTGCCGAACCAGACATCGATGTCGACGGATGCTGTATCCGTGCTTGCGCTGGCGACCCTCCACATGTCCTGCTCCGACCGCTGCAGGAGTTCCCAGTTCATGTAGGATTCCATGTATCCGTCGTCGGCCATCTCATCGGAGAAGTTGGCGAAAAGGAAGAGGCCACCTGGTTTGAGCATATCCATGCAGACCTCGGTCAGGCGGATGGCGACCTTGTCGGACAGGTAATCGTACAAGCCAGCTGCATAGATCAGGTCGAACGAGCCCAGCCGGTACTTCTTGCCAAGCAGGCCACGCACGGACCCGTCGACGGGTTCGATGCAGGTGTCCGGGAACTGGCCCGCGATCGTGGCTATGCTCAGCGGGTCCTGGTCGAGTGCGACCCATCGCTTGATGGCGCCCTCACCTAACGCCTGCGACCTCTCCGCTTCCCGCAGATGGCCCGCGGCGACCGTCAGGATTTCGGTTCCCGGCCCTGTCCGCGCAGCAGTCTCGTCCACGTAGCGCGTCAGGATGTCCCGCCTCTCCCGAACGGCGACTGGGCCCGGCGCGTTGATGGTGTATTCGAAGATGCTCAATCCCTGAGGCGTGGATTTCGCCACCTCGTCGGCAACGTCAGGATGGCCATAGATGAAGTCGATCAGGCTGGCATCGCCGGAATATCCGCGTGGCTTGTCATAGGACCAGCGGGTGAAAGGGCACTGCTGCATGATCCTTGCAGACGGATGGGCCTGAATGATCGGGATCAGCTTCTGCCAGACAACCGGGCCAGACTTGTGCCGCAGTTCATGCATCTGCGTGATCAACCACTTGACCGCGTCCGGCACGTTCCTGCCGGCCTCGAACCTCTGCATAGCGATGCTGATGATCAGCGCAAAGTCGGCCTCGGCGGCGAGCAGCCGATCCGCGTCGCCATCCTTGTGTTCCACCAGAATTTGTCTGCTGACGGATTGGGGGGTGATCAGGCTTTCGCCATCGAGAGAAAACAAAGGCTCGGCCACGCACACCTCATGATTAACCGATAATGAATCCGATTCTTAAAATCTGCAGTATTTCCAGTGACGTCAAGGTCGGAAGCATCATCTTCAACCGCCACTCCTGAAGAAGTTTGGAAACCGTTAAGCCCTTTTGCGCATAATCGCGCCCAGGCCGCGTCTAGGAGACCGATCATGGTTGCCTTCATGAATGTCTGAGGCAACTAACCTCCTCATTGCGAGCCAAGGGTGTGCATCAGGCGCAGCCGAACCATATTGGGTAAACAGGGCATGATGCACGTGTTAACCGATACGAGTGTGCCCACTGTCCGGCCGACGCTGTCGACCGAGCAGATGCGCAGCCTGTACCGACAGGAAAGCGAGGACGTACGGAAGAGGACGACACGGCATGGTCTGTGGGTCGCAGTCTTTTCGTACATCGCCTATTCGGGAACCGACTATCTCTTCATTCCCGACGTCGCATCGAACACGATCGCAGGCCGGCTGATCGTCGGGATCACTGCGCTTTGCGTTCTGGAGCTTCTCCTGCGCCTCAAGGTCTCGGCCGACGCGCTCGACCTCTGGGCTGCACTGTCGGTGCTTGCGGGTTACGTCGTATGGCTTGTGACAGCCAACATGACCGGCGCCCTCGACGCATTTTCGTATTACATGGCATTCGGCGCCATCTTCATGATGAGCGTCAACCTGTTCTTCAGCTTCCGCTTTCCGCTCGCCCTCGCGTCGTCAGCGACGAACCTTTTGATCTTCATCGGTGCGCTCTACCTCTTCGAACCGATGCTGCTCCTCCACAAGCTGATCCTGGGCGCATTCTGCATTTCGTGCTTCATCTTCACCAGTTACGTGAACCTCCAGCTGAACCGGGAACGCTACAAGGTCTTCCTGAATGCCTATGAAGCGCGCCTGCAGCAGGAGGCAGCCGATGAACGCGGCAAGGCACTGCTTGAGCTTTCGCACACGGATTCGCTGACGGGCCTGGAAAACCGCCGCGCTATCGACCAGCAATTGCGTCTCCATTGGCAAGACTGGCAAGGCCGGGACCAATGTTTTTCGGTGCTGCTCGTCGATGTGGACTTCTTCAAGCGCTACAATGATTTCTACGGACATCAGGAGGGCGATCGCTGCCTGATCGCGGTGTCCAAGAGACTCGCAGAAATTGCCGCCTCCCATGGCGCCGTGATCGGCCGCTACGGGGGTGAGGAGTTCATCCTTATCCTGCGAATAGACAACGCCGATCAGTCGATCCGGCTTGCAGAGGATCTGTGCGCCGCGGTCCATGCGATGGCATGGCCTCACACCTGCCGGCGCGACGGCACCTCCGTGGTCACCGTCAGCGTCGGCGTGTCCAATACCCGCGCCCAGACCAAACAGCTGGAGAAGATCATCCACGAGGCTGACCGGGCCCTCTATGCCGCCAAGGCCAATGGCCGCAACTGCCTGAAGGTCTTCGATCCCGAAGATCCGCAGCACGGCGACGAGAGCGAGAATATCGCAGCCATCCTGCGGATCGCGCTCGAGCAGCGCCTCGTCTCCCTCGTCTACCAGCCGATCCGCAACGTCCAGACGGGCGCCCTGGACGGCGCAGAGGCCCTGATGCGCATGAAGATGCCCGACGGCACGTCCATCATGCCAGGGACCTTTATCCCGGTCGCGGAAAGGACAGGCGCGATCATCGAACTCGGTCGCTGGGCCATCCGCACGGTCTGCAAGGAGATGCTCGCCACCAACAAGGTCAAGGTCGCCAGCGTCAATGTCTCCCCAAGCGAACTGAAGATGCCCGGGTTTTCAACCTACGTGGCAGCGACCTTGGCGGAATACGGCCTGGTCGGGACGCGCCTGGCGTTCGAGATCACCGAAGGCGTCGAACTGGACGTTGACACGGACGTGGTTCGCTGCATCAGCGAACTGAAGAGACTGGGCGTCCAGATTTGGCTCGACGATTTCGGCACTGGGTTTGCCGGGCTGTCGTGGCTGCGGATGATCGAGTTCGACACCGTCAAGATCGACCGCTCCTTCCTTCACGACTGCGAGACGGAGCGCGGACGAAGGATGATGCGCGACATCATCAGCCTCCTGCGCCATCGCGGCCTCAGGATCCTCGTCGAAGGCGTGGAAACCGCGGAGCAGGGGACACTGATGCATCGATACGGAATCGACCAGATCCAGGGCTATCACGTTGGCCGGCCGGAACCGGCAAGGCGCTTCGGAAATTTGGGCTGGCTCCCCTCACCCGCTGCTGCCGGGCTCTCGTCCGCATAGTGTGGCGTCGTCAGCGCCCCAGCCCGTGGCGTACGAAAGTGCAACGCCATCCTCCCACAGTGTCTGCTTGCGACCGCCGATTAAGGGCCTGTCGGCGACATCGCGGCGCAAACGGGTTGTCAAATGGAACGCCGCGGGGGCCGAAGGCGTATAGGTGGGGCTGACAATGCGACCGGCCCTATTGTCTTGCCGTCACGGCATGAATGTCCGAGCCACCACCGATACGGCTCCGACAGGAATGTCCAAGACACCTATAGCTTGAAAGGACTGCTACATGACTGTCGTGCTTGCCACCGTTTGCGAAGATGGAGTGGTGATCGGCTCGGACTCGCAGATCACCGACAAGGGGCGCGGCATGACATATCCCGCGGAGAAGCTTCACCCCTTGGGCGATACGGCGGCCTGGGGCGGCAGTGGCGCGCGATCGGTGCTGACGGATGTAAAGCGCTGTTTCAACGAGAAGAGCGCGGCGATCTTGGAAGCACCCGATATCGGTCGTGCGTTGCAGGCACAGGTTCTACCGATCCTTCGCCATCACTACGATACCTTCATCCCCGACGTGCCGGGAGAGGAAGGCGGGGGCACGCCATCGGCCTATGTCATGGCCGCCGGGTGGCGAGACGGCGAGCCGTGGATCATCGAAATCACGCCCTCCGGCATGATCGGGCACTACGCCGATATCGGCTTTCACGCCATCGGCAGCGGTGCAGCCATGGCCCAGCAGGCGGGTTCGCTGCTCTCCCACTTTCGCCTTGGCAAGAGGTCCGTTCGTTTCGGCTGCGCAGCAGTGCTGCGCGTCCTGCACGCGCTCGACCTCACATCCGCCAGCGTTGGCAAGCCGTTCAGCCTGTGCCGGATCGACGCGAAAGGCGCCCACCATCTCAGCGACGAGGAGATCGAGGAAGTCGGTGAGGTGGTCCGCAAGTGGGAGGAAGCCGAACAGGCTGTGATCGCGAAGCTATTCGACTGACGCTGCCGGATCGTCAGAGCAGGCGCTATCACTGCATCCCAGCGCTTGCAGCTTGAGTACAGGAAGAGCGCCCTGCGGTTCCGCTGCGATGTACAACGCAGCTGCTTGTTCCTGCCTCCTCGCCCTCTCCCTCCCCGTCAGAGCCAGCCGGTCCGCTTGAAGCGGTAGTACAGGATGCCGCAGAGGGCGGCGATGACGGCGATCACGACATAGTAGCCGTACCGCGTCGACAGTTCCGGCATGTTCTCGAAGTTCATGCCGTAGATGCCGGCGATCGCGGTGGGTACGGCGAGGATCGCGGCCCAGGCGGCGAGCTGGCGGGTGATCGCGCCCTGCCGCTGCTGCTCCAGCAGGTTGGAGGCTTCGAAGACGGAGGTGATGACTTCGCGCAAGCCGCCGACCATCCCCTCCACCCGACTGACATGATCATGCACATCGCGAAAGAACGGCCTGACGTTTTCGTCGATGCAGGGCAGATCGAGATGGACGAGCTTGCCGGTAACATCCGACATGGGCCCCAGGATGCGCCCGAAGAGGATCAGTTGCCGCCGCAACCTGAACAGACGGCGGATCTGCTCGCGCTCCAGGAAGGAGGCAAGCATGTGCTTTTCCATCTTCAGCACCTTGTCCTCGATTTCCTGCACCACCGGCAGATAGCCGTCGACGATGAAGTCGAGGATGGCATGGAGGACGTAGTCCGGGCCCTGCGAGAGAAGCTGGGGCGATGCCTCGAGCTGCGACCGCAGATCGGTGTGGGCGCGGGCGGAGCCGTGTCGCACCGTGATGATGTGCTGCCGGCCGACAAAGATGGCGGTCTCGCCGTAGCGGATCTTGTCGCCTTCCAGATGGGCGGTCTTGGCGATCACGAACAATTGGTCGCCATACACTTCCACCTTCGGTACCTGGTGAGCCTTCAGGGCGTCCTCGACGGCGAGTTGGTGGAGGCCGTAGGTTGCAGCCAGTCCCTCGATCTCGCTCGGGACCGGCTCATGAAGCCCGATCCAGGCGAAGTCGTGCCCCTCCAGCAGCGGAGGCGTTCCATCGACGGTTAGCGGCTCACCGCGCCTGCCATTGCGGTACACGAAGGATGCGATGACTGGCATGATGACCCTTGCAGGCGGGAATGGACGAGGGCGGGAAGATAGGACAGGTGCACCGCCTCTCCAAGCCAGCCATCTCACCGAGGGGGGCAGGCGGCCGTTTCTGCAATTCCCGCTGGGAATTGCATCAGACAAGCCTTAACGTCTGCCGCGTAAGAGGGGAGCGATAGCTGCAGGGAGCAAGATGTCGAACGTCGTCCAGTTCAAGAAGCCGCCGAAGCCGCCGGCGCCGAAGAAGCCCAACCCGGGCCTGCGGAAACTCCTCACCCTGCTTGGCGTCGTGGCCGCACTCGTCGCCACCTGGGCCTATTTCCAGTATGTCGGCGGAGAACCGGGCTAGACCCTGCTCAACGATGCTGCGGCGGTACGCGCAGTTCGAGGCAGGTGAGATCGAGCCAGCGGCCGAATTTCGTGCCGACTTCGGAAAAGGTCCCGACATTGCGGAAGCCCAGGCTTTCGTGGAGCCGGATCGACGCTGCATTGCCGGCCTCCACGCAGCCGATCATCACATGGATGTCCCGCTCGCCGGCGACCCGGACCAGCGCCTGCATCAGGTCGCGGCCGAGGCCTGCTCCACGATGGTCCTTGTGGACATAGACCGAATGCTCGACGGAATGGCGAAATCCGTCGAAGGCCCGCCAGTCGCCATAGGAGGCGTAGCCCGCGACGGTGCCGCCGACATCGGCCACCAGCACCGGAAAATTGCGCGCCTGGCGCGCTTGGAACCAGTCGCGGCGATTGGCAAGATCCACCTGCGTGTCGTTCCAGATCGCCGTGGTGTTGGCCACCGCGTCGTTGTAGATATCCATGATGGCGGGAAGATCGGCTTCGCTGGCGTCGCGGATGAGCGGCATGGATGCTGTAGCCCCGGTAAGGTGATCGATGCCAGTCCCTATACCGGCATTGGCGGAGTGTCCATTGGGGAGAAACATGCACAGATCCTTACTGGCAGCAGGCATGGTGCTCATCCTTGCCAGCACCGCCGAGGCGCAGTGGCGGACCTATGAGAACGAGCGGTACGGCTATCGTCTCCACGTCCCTCCCGGTGCCGAACAGCCCGTTCTCTCCGACAGCGGGGACGGAGTGACCTATTCCGTCGAGCACGGTCAGTTGCGGGTCCATGGCACGATCCTGATGGGACGGGCATTCGAGGAAGAAGCGAGAGGCCGGCTCGACGCCGCGGTCGCCGACGGCTGGCGGGTGAATTACAAGAACATCGAGCCGCGCACGGCCACCTTCGACATGTCCGGGGACGGGATCATCCGTTACGTCCACGGAATCGAGATCTGCGACGGTGCCGCGGCTTTCTTCGAGTACGACTATCACCGCTGGGACGTGAAACTGCTCCGCCCCATCTTCAAGCACATGGCGGCAAGCCTTCAGGCAACCGGTGCCTGTGCCGGCGACGTGGCTAGAATCCGGTACCCGACAGACTAAAGCTGGTGATCACCGCGCCGTAATGCACGGCGGAGGCAGCGACCACAAAAGCGTGCCAGATGGCGTTCTGGAAACGCAGCCGCTCCCAGACGTGGAAGATGACGCCCAGCGAATAGATGATGCCGCCGGCGACGATCAGCCAGACGGTGATGGTCGGGAGGTATTGCGAGATCGGCACCGCGACGATGACGCCGCTCCACCCCATGGCGAGGTAAAGGAGGATCGCCAGTCGATCATATCTGCCGGGAAACAGGCATTTCAGGATGATTCCGCCGATCGCGGTGAGCCAGATCGCGACGAGCATGAAGAGGATCAGCGGGTCATGGGTGCCGCGCACAAGGAAGGGGGTATAGGTCGCCGCGATCAAGATGAAGATGGCCGAATGGTCGAGGCGGCGCAGGATCCACTTGGTGCGGGAATGCGGCCAGATATTGTAGGTAAACGAGATCGACAGACAGAGAAGCAGGCCCAGCCCGTAAACCCAGGCGGCTGCGATCTCGCCGAGGCTGGCCCAGAGGGTCGCATAGAAGATCAGCGCCGTGACGCCGATCAGCGCCAGCACGATGCCGATCCCATGGACGATACCATCGGCGACAATCTCGTTGAAATCGTATTTCCGTCCAAAGTTGAACAACTCGCTCATGCAATCCTCGCGGCACCAGTCCGACAAAAATGATCGCACAGGCGCCGCGAGGCAAGAGGCTGTTGATTCAAAAAGAATTTCAAGCTGTCAAAGAGTGGCCGCGCAGGTCTTGCAGAACGGCGTATGCGGAACGACGTCGAGGCGCTCCTCGGAAATCGGCTCACCACACTTCACGCAAGTTCCGAAGGTACCGGCGGCAATCCGGCCGAGTGCGGCATCGATCGCGGCAAGCTCCTTCTGGCCAGCTTCGCCGAGTTCTCCCAGGACCTCGTCATTGTTGCGTTCGACAGCGCGGTCGTCATCATCAGGATTGCGCGGCTGCTCGAAGTCCTCTTCGATCTTGTGCAGGCGGGTATCGAGTTCCCGCTTGCGCTCCGTCAGAATGGCCTTGTACCTGGCGATGTCCATCAATCAGTATCCTTCTTTCATTCTCACTTGATGCGGGCTCAGCGGTCCACGAGCACCGAGCACTGGGCGTGACGAACCACGCGGTCGGCCGTGGCGCCGAGGAAATAGTTGGAGAGGTCCGGACGGTGCGAGGCCAGGATGATGAGGTCGGCCTTGTGTTCCGCTGCCGCGGCCAGAAGCTCCCTCGCCGGCGCACCCTGGCGCACTTCCATCTCGGCATCGAGCCCGTGCCGCTTGCGAAGTTCATCCAGCTTCGCCTCCGCATCACGCCGGGCATCCAGCGAGATGCTGGCCGGCACTTCGGCGAGCACATAGCCCGGCAGGTCTTCCACCACACCGACGAGCAGGATCTTGCCACCCTCGCGACGCAGTTGCACCGCTCGCGGGACGATCCGTTCGGCTTTCTCGATGGCTGCGACGTCGACCGCGACGATGATCTTGCTGTACATGATGGGCTCCTTCGGTCCCGCGTTCATCCAGTGCTTTCCAATCTTCGACTTTTCATCGACCCTGCATTGATCGGGATCAAGTTCGACAGAAGCATTGTCAACTTTCACTGAACGTCTTGTCTAGCATCAGCGATCTTTATTGAACGATCTCGAGCCGCCATATTAGGGCGAACCAGGCTTCACGCGCAGGAGAATTGCCATGACCGAAGGTTCGTCCTTTGCTCTGTCCACGCCCGCCTTCGTCGACCACGTCGAACTGACGGTCGGCGATCTGTCCACCGTCTCTTCCTTCTATCAGCGAGTGATCGGCCTCGCGCCGATCGAGCAGCATGCCGGCAAGGATGTGCTCGGCGTCGGCGGACGACCGCTGCTGACACTGACCGAACGCCGCGACGCGGTCCCCGCGCCGCGATCGGCGGCGGGCCTGTTCCACATCGCGTTCCTTCTGCCGACACGCGCCGACCTGGCACACTGGCTCTCCCATGCCGGCGAACAGAACGTGCGGCTCGAAGGGGCGTCCGACCACCTGGTGAGCGAGGCACTTTATCTTTCCGACCCGGAAGGCAACGGCATAGAGATCTATCGTGACCGCCGCCCGGACGAGTGGACCTACCACGAAGACGGGACGGTCGAGATGGCGACCGAGCGGCTGGACCTTCGGGCGCTGCTTGCGGAGACGCCCGGCAAGCCATTCGCAGGAATGGCGGATGGCACGGCGGTCGGCCACATTCACCTGCAGGTGGGGGACGTCGCGCAGGCAGAGGGCTTCTACCGTGACATTCTCGGCCTCAAGGTGATGGCGCATTATCCGGGCGGGAGCTTCATGGCCACGGGCGGATATCATCATCATGTCGCCGCCAACATCTGGAACAGCCGCAAGGCGGAACCGAGGGGGGAAAACATGAGAGGGCTCGCCGGCTACCGGCTGCACTACAATGATGTCGCAACCTTTGAATCAACGCTTGCCAGCCTCCGGGAGAAGCAAATCCCGATGCAGCAAACGGACAAAGGCTGGGCGATCAGGGATCCGTGGAACATCGGCATCACCCTTTCGGCGTAGCGTCCGGAACCGGTATTCGCGCCGCGCGTTGACGGCGCGCACCGGGGACTCGACACATGGCGACTTCAGACAGCGGCAGTGGCCGCAGGCCGATCAGGACAGCAGCAGACCTTGTGGTCGCAAAGGCCGAAAGCGCCAAGCTCGAGGACGAGGCCGATCCTACCGAATTCTCCCCGCTCGGCCGCGCCGCCCTCGAGGTGGCCGCCAGCTGGGCGCTGATCGGCCTCTTCTGTCTCGCCGGCCTGGCCCTCATCTCCTACATGAAGCTCGTCCTGATCCCGATCACGCTGGCAATCGTGGTGGGCATCATCCTCGGCATGGCCGCGGAACGACTGGGGGAGCTAGGCATACCGCGCTTCGGCATCGCGATCACGCTTTCATCTGCCGTGGCCGCCGTCATGTTCCTGATCGTCTATGCGCTGGCGGAGCCGGTCGCCTTCTTCATCAACAGCGGCCCGGACCTCGTCGAACAGACGATAGACCGGATGCTTCCCTATCTCGAGCGGATGGAATGGCTGAACATCAGCGCGGCGACTTTCGAGACGGGTCCGATGTCGATGGAGAAGCTGCTGGAAAACAGTAGCAGCGTACTGGCGATCCTGAGCGCCAGCCTGGCGCCCGCCGTCATCCAGGCGATGATCTTCTTCGCGGCGCTGCTGCTCTTCCTCTATGGCCGCGTCAGGCTGAGGCGCACGGTCATCATGGCCTTCCCGCAGCGCCGGCAGCGGCTGATCGCCATCCGCGTCCTGAACTCGATGGAGGAGGTGCTCGGCTATTATTTTGCCACCGCCAGCATGCTCTATCTCGGCCTCGGCATTTCGATGACGGTGATCGCCTATCTGGGCGGTCTCGCGGCGCCGGCCATGTGGGGGATCTTCGCCTTCATCTCCAGCTTCATCCCCTATCTCGGCATCACGCTGATGACCTTCTCAGTGGCGCTCGGCGGGGTGCTGACGCATGACACGCTGATTGTCGGGCTGATGCCCGCCTTCGTCTTCTTCATCGTGCACCTGATCATGGAGAACCTGATCTTTCCCGCCATCATGGGCCGCCAGTGGGAGATCAACCCCTTCCTGGTGTTCATCGCCATCATCTTCTGGACCTGGATGTGGGGCGCAGTCGGCGCCATGCTCGCCCTGCCGCTGTCGCTGATCGTCATGACGATCGCCAACGAACTGTTTCCGGAACGCCGCACGGTACCGCACCTGCCGGGGTGAGTTCGGGGCGACCCGGCAAGCTCACGCCGCCGCTTGCCTCCCGGCGACCCGCCGCCTATCTGTGGCATTCCGTTTCCAAAAACCGGAGTGCTTCCTTGGCCGTCTCCCGAAAGCCCGTCTTCCAGAACCTGCCCTCCCCGCCCCTTGCCGACAGGAAGCCCGTTTCCGATACGCGCCACGGGATCGCCCGCACCGACGACTATGCCTGGATGCGGGCCGAGAACTGGCAGGCGATGTTCAAGGACCCGAGCCTGCTCGACCCGGAACTGCGGCGCCACCTGGAGGCGGAGAACGCCTATATGGAAGCCGCCATGGCAGACACGGCGGCGCTGCAGAAGACGCTGTTTGCCGAGATGAAGGGCCGGATCAAGGAGGATGATTCCTCCGTGCCGATGAAGGACGGTGCCTTCGCCTATGGCACCGCCTATGTGACCGGCGGCGAGCAGCCGCGCTACTTCCGCATCCCCCGCGACGCCGACCACAAGGACGAGGCGAGCCGCAAGCTGCTTCTCGACGGCGACAAGGAGGCCAGCGGCAAGGACTATTTCCGGCTGGCGGGCCTCGACCACACGACCGACCACCGCTTCGGCATCTGGGGCTATGACGACAAGGGGTCGGAATATTTCACGTTGAGGATCCGCGACCTGGAGAGCGGAGAAGACCTTCCGGACGTGATCGAGAACACCGGTGGCGGCGGCGTCTGGGCGCCGGACGGCAAGAGCTTCTTCTACACGCTGCAGGACGAGAACCACCGCCCGTCGAAGGTCTTCCACCACATTGTAGGCCAGCCGCAGTCCCAAGACCGGCTGGTCTACGAGGAAAAGGACCCGGGCTTCTTCATGGGCGTCGGCGGCTCGCTGCTGGACGACTTCATCTATATCGACGTGCACGACCACGAGACCTCGGAATACCGCCTCCTCTCGACCAAGGACCTGATGGCGGAGCCGGTGCTGGTGGCCGAGCGGGTCGAGGGCATC
Organism: Pseudorhizobium banfieldiae; assembly: GCF_000967425.1. NCBI lineage: Bacteria > Pseudomonadati > Pseudomonadota > Alphaproteobacteria > Hyphomicrobiales > Rhizobiaceae > Pseudorhizobium > Pseudorhizobium banfieldiae. Next base: position 838,543 of record NZ_FO082820.1, on the reverse strand, counting down.
GAATATTCGATGACGGAGGGCGGTGACGTCTTCTACATCCTCACCAATGACGGCGGTGCCAAGGATTTCAAGATCATGGAAGCGCCGGTTGAGGCGCCAGGCAAGGCGAACTGGCGCGAGGTCGTGGCGCACGAGCCGGGGCGGCTGATCATCAGCCACATGGCATTTGCCCGGCACCTCGTCTGGCTGCAGCGCAAGGACGGGCTGCCGCAGATCGTCATTCGCGACCGGCAGAGTGGCGAGGAGCATGCCATCTCCTTCGCCGAAGAGGCTTATTCGCTTGGGCTGCAGGGTGCGGCGGAATACGACACTGACGTCATCCGCTTCTCCTATTCCTCGATGACGACGCCCTCCCAGCTCTTCGACTACAATATGTCGACACGCGAGCGGGTGCTTTTGAAGACGCAGGAAGTGCCGTCCGGGCATAATCCGGACGACTACGTGACCCGCCGGGTGATGGCGCCGGCGCATGACGGAGAACTGGTGCCGGTCTCGCTGCTGTACCGCAAGGATACGCCGCTCGACGGTTCGGCGCCCTGCCTGCTCTACGGCTACGGCGCCTACGGGATAACGATCCCCGCCAGTTTCTCCACCAATGCACTCTCGCTCGCCGACCGCGGCTTCGTCTATGCCATCGCCCATATCCGCGGCGGCAAGGACAAGGGATTTGCCTGGTACGAAGACGGGAAGATGAAGAAGAAGGAGAACACCTTCAAGGACTTCATCGCCGCGGCTGATCATCTTGTGGAGCAGAAGTTCACCTCCTACGCGAACATCATCGCCGAGGGCGGATCGGCGGGCGGGATGCTGATGGGGTCGATCGCAAACATGGCGCCGGAGAAGTTCGCGGGCGTTATCGCCGCCGTTCCCTTCGTCGACGTGCTCAATACCATGCTCGACGACACGCTGCCGCTCACGCCGCCGGAATGGCCGGAATGGGGCAATCCGCTTGAGTCGGAAGAGGAATACCGATGGATCGCCGCCTACAGCCCCTATGACAATGTCGGCGCCAGGCCCTACCCGCCAATCCTGGCACTTTCCGGCCTGACCGACCCGCGCGTCACCTACTGGGAGCCGACAAAATGGATCGCCAAGCTGCGCGAGAAGGCGCCGGACGCCGGCCCCTACCTGCTGAAGACCAACATGGCGGCCGGCCATGGCGGCAAGTCCGGCCGATTCCAACGGCTGGAGGAGATCGCCTTCGAATATGCCTTCGCCATCAAAGTGGCCGGGAAGACGTAGGCACCGCTGCCCATCGCCCGGCTGCGCTCCACGAGGCGGGTGGAACTTCCGTACCGCTTGCCGAATTGACGTTGAAACGGAGCGGTGGGGACGGACATGATTTCGAGGCGATGGTGGATCCTCGTGCGCTACCTGCGGCGGCTCTGGGTCCGCGCGGCGCTCTATTGCGTCGTGGGTGTTGCGGTGGCCGTGGCGGCGATCCTCGCCGATCCCTACATGCCCTCCGACCTGCCGCGAAAGGTCGGTGTCGATGCGGTCGATTCCATCCTGTCGATCATCGCCTCCAGCATGCTGGCGGTGACGACCTTCTCCATGACCACCCTCGTATCGGCCACCACGGCCGCCTCATCCAGCACCACGCCGCGCGCGACCTCCCTGCTTCTTGAGGATACGACTGCGCAGCGGGCGCTTTCCACCTTTCTCGGCAGCTTTCTCTTCTCTCTCGTCGGCCTGATCGCGCTCAACACCGAGCTCTACGGAGCGGGCGGGCGCTTCATCCTGTTCATCGCGACGCTGGTCGTGGTGGTGCTGATCGTCGTCACCCTCCTGCAATGGATCGACCATCTTGCGGGCCTCGGGCGGGTCGGCGAGACGATCACCCGGGTGGAGAAAGCCGTCGCGCGGGCTTACCGGGCCCACCGTCGCACGCCCTATCTCGGCTGCGTGCCCTTGCTTCAGGACGTGCCTGACGGGGCAATCGAGATTCAGCATGACAGCGTCGGCTACCTGCAGCATCTCGATGTGAAGGCCCTTTCGGCCATTGCCGAGAAGGGTGACCTGGACATCTATGTGCGACGGCGGCCCGGCGGACATTGCGATCCCTCCACCCCCATCGCCTCCGTCGTCCTGCACGATGCAAGTGCCACCTATGATGCGGCGCTGACGGCAGGAATCCGGGCGGCCTTCACGCTCGGCCCGCGCCGATCCTACGACCAGGACCCACGCTTCGGCCTGATCGCCCTGTCCGAGATCGGCTCGCGCGCACTCTCCCCCGGCATCAACGATCCCGGAACGGCGATCGACGTTCTCGCCACCCTGGTGCGGGTGCTGGTTCCGGATGGCAAGGAGGAGCGGGACCAGGAGGACAGAGATATCTCCTACCCGCACATCCACCTTCCACAGTTGCGGGAAGACGATCTCATCGACGCAGCCTTCATGCCGATATCGCGCGACGGGGCGGGCCTGGTCGAAGTGTCCATCCGCCTGCAGAAGGCGCTGGCGGCGGTTGCCACGGCCGCGCATCCGGAGATGCGGCCTGCCGCGCGACGGCTCGCGATGATCGCGCAGAGACGATCGCTGGAGAAGCTGGAATTCGAACCCGATCGGGAGCGTCTCGTGGCGGAGGCCGGCGTCTGAGCGCCACGCCGACTGACGAGAGTGGATTGCACAACCCACGGACGCAAATCAGCGCATGCTGCTATTCACGAATCTGTCAAGAGTCTGATTCGCCCTACCCGCCTTCGCCGCAAGGTTCGCGCAAGGTTCCAGCGTTAACCATTTATTAACGATTGAACCTAGGGGTCTTCCATGAAGATCGAGAGTGGCCTCAGCAGCTATAACTATCAGAGCCGGTCATCCGACGTCGAGCGCCGGCCCGAGGAATCGGCACTTCGGGAGAACGAAGCGCCGACGAGATTGAGTGCTTCGACGGTCGAGAGCAGCACGCTCCTTTCCACCTCCCTCGCAAACGCGCTCTGGATCGTCGGCGATGGAAGCAAGACCGTCCGGGCCGAGCCCGAGACATCGCGTCCCTCCACCGTTTCGCCGCGTGGCGAGGAATGGGTGGCGGAGCGTTACCGCGAGTTCGGCGAGTTTTGATCTTCCTGCGGCCCGGAGGGCCGCATCACTTCTTCATCGATGCACCTCACGCTCGGCAGGCGAATGGCTGTCACCGCAGCAAGCGGACGCGGCGCCACATGCACCTGCCTCCCTGTTCATCCCGCTTTCCGCACCATGGCTGTGACCCGCATGGGGATCGAGCGACACCGCGCCGCCTGACTCCCATTCCCGCCAGGACTGCTGCAGGATCTGGACCGAGGAGGACACAAACAGGCCCGCCATGATGGCGGCGACCGCGAGGTCGGGCCATGCCGTGGCCGTTCCCCAGACGCCGAGGGCGGCGATCATGACGATGACATTGCCGATCGCATCGTTGCGGGAGCAGAGCCAGACGGAGCGGACATTGGCGTCGCCATCCTTGTAGTTCACCAGCAGGAGGACGCTCAGGAGGTTGGCGGCAAGCGCAAGGAGGCCGATCACGCCCATGATCGGGGCCTCCGGGACGCCATTGTAGAAGACCCGCCAGATCGTCGAGCCGAAGACCCAGAGCCCCATCAGGAAGAGGCTGATCCCCTTGGCCGCAGCGGCGGTGGTGCGGACGCGGATCGAGGCGCCGATGACGGCGAGCGAGATCCCGTAGGTCACGGCATCGGCAAAGAAATCCAGCGCATCTGCCTGCAGCGCCTGCGAGCGCGCCATCTGGCCGGCCGTCATCTCGACCGCGAACATCGTCGCATTGATGGCGATGACGGCCCAGAGCCGTCGCTTGTAGTCGGGCGAAAGCCCCTCGAAGGTCGTGTTCTCGTGGCCGCAGCACGCACTCATGATCGTCACCCTTCCTTGCATGTCCTTTGGTGACGCCATAACTAATCCCTCTAGCCACTATAGGTTCAAGAGGAATCACGGAAAATGTATTCGATCGGTGATCTTTCGCGGCGCACCGGGGTGAAGGTGCCGACCATCCGCTATTACGAGCAGATGGGGTTGATCAGCGCCGCCCACCGGTCCGAGGGAAACCAGCGGCGGTACGAGAAGAGCGACCTCGAGCGCCTCGCCTTCATCCGCCATGCCCGCGACCTCGGCTTCGACATTCCAGCGATCCGCGACCTGATTGCGCTCAGCCGCCACCCGGACGCGCCCTGCGCTGGCGCTGACCGCATTGCCGAGGAACACCTGGCTGCGGTGCGGGAGAAGATTGCCAAGCTCAGCAAGCTGGAACAGGAGCTGGAGCGAATCGTCTCCCACTGCAGCGGCCATTCGGTCGAGGACTGCTACGTGATCCGGGCGCTTTCCGACCACGGCATGTGCGAGGCGGAACATTGACGGGAGAGCGACGTTGTAGCAAACTCCAACGATGAAGGCGAAGCTTCTGCTGCGGAAACGTCTGACCCTTACGGAGACATGCTTCGTGGATATCAGGATATGGCAGGTGCCGAAGCCGGTTCGTGGCAGCCCGCACAACATCAAGTACAGCCTGGCGCTGGTCTCGAACGAGACCTGTGTACTGCGATACGACAACGAAGCCGGCAAGGGAGATCATAATCACCTGGGCCACGATGAGGTCGATTACGCTTATGTGGATTTGGAGCGACTGCAGGACGATTTCTGGAAGGACGTCGAACTATGGATGAAGGATCACACTCAGTCGTGACGCTTGGCCTTTCCTCTATCCAGGAGACCAAACGGCAGGTGGCTGCGGCCTTCGGCGGACACGCGCAGGGGACACGCATCGACTTTGTGTCCATTGATCTTCTCTGGAAGGTCCTGACGGTCAAGCGGCTGGAAATCCTACAGGCCATGGCAGGTCAAGGTGCCATGGCCGTTCGCGAGGTCGCGCGGAGGGTCGGTCGTGACATCAAAGCCGTTCATGGCGACGTCACCGCACTTGTCTCCGCCGGCATCCTAGACAGGACTGCAGCCGGGAAAGTCAGTTTTCCCTATGACGAGGTTCGCATCGATTTTACCCTGAAGGCGGCGTAGGGCCCCCGAAGGCTGGTCGGATGATGCGGCTTGACAACCTCTGAAAACCGGCGCATCTACTTCGCCATGATCAACGCACGCGCACCCATCTCCTGCACGTATTTTTGGGCCTACCGGTAACGGGCGGCTCGACAGATCACAATGTCAACAAGCCGCCGTCAGGCGGCTTTGTTGTTTCAAGACGGCTCCTCCTGACGGCACAAATACCCAGAGGAAGCTGAAATGACCGAAGATACCGAAATCACCCTTCCCCGCCCGGCGGTCGTCACCATTCGCGCCGCCAAGCGCCATGATCTTCCCGAGGTCAACGAGATGATCGCGCTTCTCGCTGCCCATCATGGCGATGCTGCCGGAATGACGCCAGACAAGCTGGAGCGGGACCTGTTCGGCCCGATGCCGTGGATCCAGGCGCTGGTGGCCGACAGCGGCGAGGGTCTGATGGGATACGCCATCCTCGTGCCACTCTACAGGGCCGATACCGGCACCCGCGGCATGGACCTTCACCACCTTTTCGTCCGCGACGGCCAGCGCGGCAACGGCATCGGCCACCATCTCGTTTCGCGGGCCCGCGAGATTGCCCGCACTGCCGGCTGCGATTATCTTTCCGTCAGCGCCGCCACCGGTAATTTCGCCGCCCACCGCTTCTACGAGCAGTTGGACTTCCGCCCGCGCCCGGTGACCGGCATGCGCTACATGCAGGCAATCGCCTGATCCTGAGGAAACCGAGATGACCCGCATCGCCATTGCACTGACGCCGCATTTCGCAGATTGGGAATGCGCGCTGCTGATGGCGGTGGCACGCAGCTATCTCCAGGCGGATGTCGTGACCGCCTCCCCGGACGGCGACGCCGTCGTTTCGATGGGCGGCATGAGGATCACGTCGGATCTTGCCTACGATGTGCTCGACCCGGCGGTCTTCGACGCGCTGGTGATCCCCGGCGGCCTCGCCTGGGAAACGGAGGAAGCTCCCGATTTCACCGCGCATGTGCAGGCATTCCACGCTGCCGGGAAGGTCGTGGCGGGCATCTGCGCGGCCGCGAGCGTGCTTGCGGCCACGGGCATCCTGAACAGTGTCGCCCATACCGGAAACTCACTCGCGTCGCACAAGCGGCAGGCGGCCTATCGCGGCGAGGCGCTCTACCGCGACCAGCCGCAGGCGGTCTCGCATGCGGGCGTCGTTACCGCGCCGGGCAGTGCGCCGGTGACGTTCACGATCGAGATCCTCAAGGCGCTCGACCTTTGGGGAGCGGAGGCGGAAGCGGAGATTGCCGCCTTCTCGCGGGAGCATCGCAGCTAGCCGCGACGACGACGGTCAGTGTTGATGGCCGTTCGAGCCATCCGTCCCCGCTGATCGCCCGGTGCGGTGGCCGATGACCTTCGCCTCGCCTGCCTCGCAGCATGACCTGCCAATGGTCAGTTCAAGCGTGGAATGGGCAATGCCGAATTCCGCGTTGGCGATCTGCTTCAGACGGTTCCTGACAGCGTCCGCCGTCTCGCCGTGGCCCTCTGCCACCACCACGTGAGCCTCCATCGCCGTCAACCGTTCGTCGATGGCGAAGACGTGGACGTGGTGGATGTCGGTCACGCCCTCTATGCCGCAGAGCCTCTCGATCAGTTGCGCCACGTCGACGTCAGGAGGCGTGCCCAGCATCAGCATGCGGATCGCCCCGCCGATTTCGGCAAACGCCTGCCAGAGAATGTAGCCGGCGATCGCGAGGGTGACGATCGGATCGACGATCTGCCAGTCATAGAGGAGAATGAGCGTACCGGCGATGATGACGCCGACCGATCCAAGCGCATCGGCCACATTGTGGACGAAGGCGGCGCGGATGTTCATGCTCTCCTTCGACATGGTGTAGGTCAGAAGCGCCGTGACGAGGTCGATCAGCAGCGCCACGACCGCTACGCCGACGACGATCCAGCCCTCGATCGGCTCGGGCGTGATGAAGCGCATTACCGCCTCGTAGACGAGGTAGAGGCCGATGACGATCAGCGTCGTGTAGTTGATGAGCGCCGCCACCACCTCCGCCCGGACGTAGCCGAAGGTCATCGTCGCGTCGGAGGGACGGCGGGCGATACGCCGCGCAAAGGCGGCGATGACCAGCGAGGCTGCATCGCTGAAATTGTGGAGGGCGTCGGCGATCAGCGACAGGCTGCCGGAGAGGATGCCACCGGCGATCTGCGCGAGAGTAAGAGCGAGGTTGACGCCGATCGCCCAGATCATCCGGCGGTCGCCGGCCTCGCTGCCGTGGTGGTGGTGATGATGGGCCATCCAGCCTCCTTCGCGGCTTTCAACAGGAACGGGGGCACCAGATTCCGACGCTACACCTCCGGCCCGGAAGTCCCAACCGCATCACAAGTCATCAGAGGCCGACACCTTGCCCGAGTTTCGCTTCATCAGACCCAGACGGATCTGCTTTTCGATCTCGGTGATGGTGAAGGAAACGGCTCCAATCGCGACGATGAGGAAGCCGTCCGCCAGCGGAACGGACTGCGTGCCGAGGATCGCCTGCAGGGGCGGCAGGTAAGTGACCGCGAACTGTGCCAGGACAACGATGACGACCACCAGCCACACGACAGGCGTGCCGCGCACCGCAGACCATGTCAGGGAGGTGCCGTGCATGTTGCGGATGAAGAAGAGGTGGAAGATTTCCAGCACCACGAGCATGTTCATCGCCATGGTCTGGGCGAGCGGAAGCGGATAGCCACGATCGAGCGCATAGGTGAAGACACCGAAAACGGCCGCCAGGAAGAGAATGGCAACCAGTGTCACCTGCCAGACCAGAAAGCCGGACATGATCGGCATGTCGCGCGGCCGCGGCGGGCGCTCCATGGTGCCGGCTTCCGTGGGCTCGAAAGCGAGAGCAAGACCAAGCGTGACCGCCGTTATCAGGTTCACCCAGAGTATCTGGACCGCGGTGACCGGCAAGGCGAGACCTGCGAGCAGCGCGAGGATCACCGTCGCCGCCTCGCCGGCATTGGTCGGCAGCGTCCAGGTGATGACCTTTTTGAGGTTGTCATAGACGGTGCGGCCCTCGCGCACGGCCGCGGCGATAGTCGCGAAATTGTCGTCCGCCAACACCAGGTCGGCGGCTTCCTTGGCTGCTTCCGAGCCTTTCAGGCCCATGGCAATCCCCGCATCGGCACGCTTGAGAGCCGGCGCGTCGTTGACACCGTCGCCCGTCATCGCGACCGAGAGCCCGTGGGCCTGCAGCGCCGTCACCAGCCGAAGCTTGTGCTCCGGACTGGTCCGGGCAAAGATGTCGACCGACAGCACCTCAAGGGCAAGCTGGGCGTCGTCGAGCCTGTCAATATCGGCGCCGGTCAGAACGCGGCCGGAGTTCTCTAGCCCGATCTGGCGGGCAATCGCCATGGCGGTCCCGGCATGGTCGCCGGTGATCATCTTGACGCGGATACCGGCTGCACGGCATTCGGCGACGGCGGCTATGGACTCCTGCCGAGGCGGATCGATCAGGCCGACGAGGCCGAGGAAGGTGAGGCTGCCGGAAAGGCTCGCCTCGTCGACCTCGTCGGCTTCCTCCCGTCGCTCGGCAAGCGCCAGGACGCGCAGCCCGCGCAGCGCCATCGCCTCGGCACGCTCGTGCCAATGATCGTAGTCCAGCCCCGCACACATTCGAAGCACTCGCTCGGGCGCGCCCTTGACATGGGTGACGCGCCCGTCGGCGTTTTCGCTGAGAACCGCCATGTAGCGGTGGCGGCTGTCGAAGGGGATCGCATCGATCCGCCGCGCCTCGCGCGGATGGCGGACCTTGCCCGCAAAGGCCAGAAGAGCTCCCTCCATGGGATCGCCTTCGACCGTCCACTGGTCGTCCCGGAAGGTGAGCGCCGCATCGTTGCAATGGGCAGCGGCGGCCGCAAGGCGTTGGAGGTCGCCCGTTGGCGTCACCTCGCCCTCAGGGGCATAGCCTTCGCCGGAGACCTCGAATGCGCCGTCGGGTGTCTCGACGGCTGCCACCACCATCTCGTTTCGCGTGAGCGTACCGGTCTTGTCGGTGCAGATCACGGAAACCGAACCGATCGCCTCGATCGCCGGCAGACGGCGCACGATCGCGTTGCGCCGGGCCATTGCCTGCACGCCTATGGCGAGCGTGATCGTCATGACGGCAGGGAGCCCTTCCGGTATTGCGGCGACGGCAATACCGACTACGACCATGAACATTTCCGAGAATGCGTGGTGGCCCACGTAGTAGCCGTAGACGAGGAGCAGGCCAGCAACGACGAGGATCAGGAATGTGAGCCACCGCGCGAAATGATCCATCTGCTGCACGAGCGGCGTGGTGATCTCCTGCACGTCGGAGAGAAGCCCGCCGATCCGGCCGATTTCCGTCGCCCGCCCCGTGGAGACAATCACGCCCCGCGCGGTACCCTTGGTGACGAGCGTGCCGGACCACAGCATGGACCGGCGGTCGCCGAGCGCCGCATCGTCCGCGACCGGCCCCACCGCCTTGTCGACCGGAACCGATTCACCCGTCAGCACCGCTTCCTGGGCGGCAAGGCCACGTGCCTCGAGCAGGCGCATGTCGGCGGGAACCTTGTCGCCCGCCTCCAGCAGCGCGACGTCGCCCGGCACGAGATCCGCGCCGTCCACCGTCACACGGCGACCGTCCCGCAGGACCGCGGCATGCGGCGCCAGCATGTTGCGGATGGCCGTCATCGCCTGCTCCGCCTTGCCTTCCTGGATGAAGCCGATCACGGCATTGGCAAGCACGACCGCAAGGATCACACCGGTATCGATCCAGTGCTGGAGGGCAGCCGTGACGACGGCTGCACCGAGGAGGACGTAGATCAGCACATTGTGGAACTGGCCGAGAAAGCGGCGCAAGGCGCTACGTCCTTCCGCCGCCGGAAGCCGGTTGGGACCGAAGACAGCCAGCCGACGCTCTGCCTCGGCCGCGGCAAGACCACCTGGCCCGGCATCCAGAGCGGCAAGGCATTCTTCCGCGGTGCGCGCATGGGCGTTCGAAAGAGTGCTTTGTTCGATCGGCATTCGTCCTTCTCCTCTATGTATTCCGTCTCGTTGGGGGCGAAGCATCAATGCTGCTTCGGTCGGGCATCGTCGAAAGCTCCGGCCCCGGACACCGCAGTTGATCCTGCGAGCTTGTCTCCCGAGGCCGCGTTTCGTGACGCCGGAGAAAATCCTCGAGATCCGCATCCGATACCCGCCACCCCTTGCCGATATCGATTGCCCGAAGATCGCCGTCCCTGATCCAATGGCGAACCGTCGCCTCGCTGACCCTCAGGCGATCAGCCACTTCCTGCACCGTCTGATATCGATCCTGTGGCATCGCATGGCACCGTTTTCTGTCCTATGGCGCAAGATAGCGACGGATCACCGAAAATGGTTGATCTGGATCAAGGGAGACCAGGCAAGCTTGTGGTCACCTGTTCCGGACTTGGATGAAAGGAAGAGAGATGACCCGCGCCCGCCTCGCCTACATGCCCCTGATCACCTATCCGGACATTGCCCCCGACGATTCAGTCTCGGCAGCTGTGGCGGTTGCAGTCGCGCTGGGGCTCGAGCTTCACGCGAAGACCTTCTCAGTGGAAATCCCGCGCGCATCCTCGGCCCTGGGAGGCGTTCTCCTCGACCTGCCTGAAATGATCCGCACCACCGAGGAAAACAGCGTCGTTCAATGCCGCCGCCTGGAAGATCTTGTCAGGCAGCAAGCTGGCACAGCCGTGAAGGCGGAATGCACCACCCGAAAGCTGGCAGCAGGCCTCACCCTCGACGCCGCCGCCATCCAGGCGCGATACTATGACCTTTCCCTGCTTCCCTGGGCGAAGGACAAGCTGACGATCCAGGACCTTGCCCAGGCGGTCGTCTTCGGGTCCGGCCGCCCGGCGATCCTCGTGCCTCCGTCGGCGATCCCCGAGAAGATCAACCATGTCGCTATTGCGTGGGATGGGACGCGCGTTGCCGCCCGGGCGCTCGCGGATGCCATGCCGCTGCTGACCGATGACGCGCGCCTCACCGTGCTCACGATCCAGGATGAGAAACAGCTGGAGCGCGGGGACATCGCACCGGCCCTTGCCTCGTCGCTGCAGTTGCGCGGCCTCGACGCCCAGGCGAAAAGCGTCCCGCTGGATGGCCGACCGATCGCGGAAGCCCTTCAGGCTTCTGCAGCCGAGGCCGGCGCAGACCTTCTTGTCATGGGCGGCTTCGGGCATTCGCGTATTCGTGACTTCATCCTCGGCGGCGCTACCAAGGGAGTCTTCCGGGACCTGCGCATGCCGGTCCTGCTCTCCCACTAGGGCGAAGAGCCATCAGCAGGCAGAAGAGAATCGCTGGTGGTTGAACCTTGCCGTGTGCTACTCCCTCCACCGAGGGAGTTTCCGCGAATGCTCGTGCTGCGTCGCCTGCTGTTGTCCATGATGCTGCTGTCCGTTCCGGTATCGGAGACCGCGGCCCACAGTCTGCGTGCGCCACGCGACACATCGGGCATATCGATCCCGTCGCTCAGCCACGGCCAGATGGAGGTGGTGGCGAGGCACAGGGACGAGATCCACGCGCTCGCCTCCTGGGTTGCGGTGAAGGATACAGAGATCCGCACACTGCTCGCGTTCAGCCGCACGCAGTTTGCCCGTTGCCTCTGGGGCCTGATGCCGTTCAGCATCCAGGACGAGGCAAGCCCGATGAACGAGTGCAGCCACGCCTATCTGGCCGCCGACCGCGCCATGCTGGTGCGCATGCGCGACCTGCCCTTCTGGCAGGATCGCTCCAGGTCTTTGTTCGACGCGGTGGACAAGGAAATGGTCGAAGAAGGGGCATCCCTGGTGCTCTGCATCTTCAGCGCGACCGATTTCAACACGGCCTCGCCGGTTGGGCCCGACTGGCACGACTTCGTCGAGCACCGGCCGAGCCTCATCGTCATCGTCCTCGCGGGCGGCACAATGATGGCGGTGATGGCGCTGGGGGCGTGGATGATCTTTCGGCGTCCACGGTTGATGGCCGCCTAGGCTTTCCCGCCGAACCAGACTACTGCCGGGCCGGAACGGCCTTCAGGTAAACGGCGATCGCCTCCAGATCCTCCTGCGGCAGGTGGGACAGGTTCTTCTGCACCTCCACCATTGAGCCGCCGACAGAATCGTAGTCAGGCGTGAAGCCTGTCTGGAAGTAGCTGACGAGATCGGCCTCGCTCCAGGAGCCGACCGATTGCGAGCCGGGCGTGATGTTCGGGATACGACCCTCACCTTCGGGATTGGGACCGCCGCCCAGCCATTGGGCCGTCTGGAGACCACCCAGGGCATTGCGAGGCGTATGGCATTCGCCGCAATGGCCAAGTCCCTCGACGAGGAACTGACCCCGCTGCAGCTTTTCGTCTGCGGAGGCAAGCTCGATACGCGGGCCGTCATCGAAGAAGAGGAACTTCCAGCCGCCGAGCGCAAGGCGCATGTTGAAGGGGAAGGAAAGGTCGTGCGGCGGCGCGACATTGCTGCTGGCCGGCAGCGTCTTCATGAAACCGAAGAGATCGTTGACGTCCTGCAGGCTCATGCGCGCATAGGAGGTATAGGGAAAGGACGGATAGAGGTGCTCCCCTTCCCGACCGACGCCGCGCAGCATGGCATTGCCGAACTCTACCAACGTCCAGTCGCCGATGCCGGCCTGCGGATCGGGCGAAATGTTCGGAACATGGAAGGTGCCGAAGGGACTGGTGAGCGCCAGGCCTCCGGACATGACCTTGACGTCGTCGCCCGTCGCGCCCTTGGCTGCATGACAGCCGGTGCAACCGCCTGCCCAGAACAGCATCTCGCCGCGGGCGATATCCGGCTCATCGAGATTGGCCCAGGCTTCCGCCGGGAACGGATCCGGCTTCGTCAGGAACCAGGCGACCGCTACGCCGACTGCAACCAACGCCGCTCCGGCACCCAGCACCCGTTTCCACCGCAAGGCCATTCCCATTCTCTCCAATCATATTCGCCAATGCCGGCGGCACGATCCCACCGCCGGCACCGGTTCACTTACTACTGCTTCTTTGCCCGGAATGTCTCGTGACAGTCCGAGCAGATGGCTCCGAGATTCCGCATGGCCGCACCAACCGCCGCCTGGTCCGCCGGCAGGGAGGCGAGCTGCGCCTGCGCTTCGGCGTGAAGCTTCTCGGCACTGGCCCGGAATTCCTCGGGCTTTTCCCAGATCGCCGGCAGCGCCTCCGTCTCATGGCCGCTCTCCGTTCCTGCCGGGAAATGGTCCGGGAAGGCCTGAATGTTCGTGCTGATCACCGTCAGCGACTGCTCGACCACCGCCGCGTCGTAGGGTTTCTCGCCCTTGGCGATCGCACCCATGGCACCGACCGACTGGCCGATCTCCTTCATCAGTTTCTGCCGCACGACCTGCGGCTCCTCCTGGGCAAGGGCCGGAGAAAGACCGAGACAGACGGCAGCGGCAATAAGACAGGACCTCGACAGCATTCGCATACTCCTCCCGAAGTGCCGGCACCGCCGGCTGTTGACGACGGGCACGATGCTCCTTGCGGCGAAAGGGGAAAAGTAACAAGGCGGTGATGGGTTACCGCTTGGGGAGCGGGCGCGAGAAACGCACAGAAAGGGAGGCGGCAGGCCCGCCGCCTCAGCCCGGCCTGTGTCACCGCTTGACGCGATAGGTTTCGTGGCAGTCGCCGCAGGTGGCGCCGAGCGTCTTCATGGCCGCACCGACGCCGGCCTGATCGGCGGGAACAGAGGCGAGAAGCGTGTCGGCTGCAGCGCCAAGCTTTTCCGCCTTGGCGGCGAAGTCGGCCATGTTTTCCCATATGGCCGGAGCGGCCTCGGTTTCGGCACCCGTCTCCGTGCCGGCCGGGAACTGGTCCGGGAACGCCCTGGCATTCGTGCTGATGCCCTCAAGCGCGGTCTGCACAACGGCTGCGTCATAGGGCTTCTCGCCCTTGGCGATCGCACCGAGCGCGCCCATCGACTGGCCGATCGCCTTCATCTGCTCCTGCCGCACGACCTGCGGCTCCTGGGCAACGGCAACGGACATACCGAGACAGCCGATCGCGACGGCGAGAGCGAGGGACTTGAGGCGCATACAGTGATCTCCTTGTTACGCCGCGGCGCGGCGTTGATGATGCGCCGCAACATGGCCGCTTCGGCTGCTGGAACAAAGTAACAACCCGGTGATTTCACCGGGAAAAATGGGAAGGGTTGCCAAGCGAGCCAATCGCCTCCCCTGCAGCGTTTTGTTCACCGGTGCATGGCATCCTGCGGGGCGAACGGGGATCGATGGCATGACCGGAAAGGCTTGGGCCGGACAGCGCGCCGATGTGGAGCTGCGCCTCTTCGCCTGCCTAGCGATCTGCGCGATCGGACTCCTGTTCTGGCTCTACGGCAGCGGCCAAGACCTATCCTCGCTCTTCTGGACCAACCGCGATTTCGCCAATTACTGGATCGCATCCAAGCTTGCGCTGGAGGGGCGCGTCCTCGACCTCTTCAGCGGCCAGGACATCTATTTTGCCCGGATGCAGGAGGTCTTTGGCCAAGATTATCCCTGGCACAACTGGAGCTATCCCCCCCATTACCTGCTGCTGGTCCTGCCCTTCGGCCTTCTTCCCTATGTGGCGAGCGGGATCGTCTTTCAGCTTGCGACGCTGGCGCTGTTCCTGCACGCCGCGAGCCTTGCCCGGGCGCCCGAAGCGCGCGGCTACTGGCTCCTGCTGCTGCCGTTCATCGTCTGCAACCTGCACCTGTCGCAGAATGGTTTCCTGACCGCCGCGCTGATGCTCTACGGCCTGTCGCTGCGGTTTCGACGGCCGATCCTTGCAGGCGTCGCGATCGGGCTCCTGACGATCAAGCCGCAGCTCGGCCTGCTCCTGCCGATCCTGCTGCTCCTGGAACGCCGCTGGCAGACGATCGCCGCAGCGACCGTGTCGGCGACGCTCGCAATCGCCGTGTCGGCTCTCCTGTTCGGTGTGGATGCCTGGACCGGGTATGTCGCCCATAACCTGCCCTACCAGACGATCGTCATGACCGATTTCGGCGGCTTCTTCCTGCATCTCATGCCTTCGCTCTACGGTGCGGCCCGCAGCCTCGACCTCGATGCCGCGACTGCGATGATGCTTCATCTTCCCGTAGCCGGCCCTACCTTCGGGGCGTTTCTCTACCTTGCCTGGCGGCTGAAGACACCAGAGGCGCGCAGCCTCTCCCTGCTGTTCGCGACCTTCTGCATCGCACCCTATTCGCTGCTCTACGATCTTGGCGCGCTCTGCGTCCTGGCTGCAGCCGAGAATGCGCGGGAACGGATGCTTCCGCAGGGACAAGGCCGAAGGTGGCGCATGCTCATGCTGGCCGCGGTCTGCCTCTTGCCCGTCCTTGCCCTTCCCTTCTCGCTGGCCGGCCTGCCGATCGCCCCGGCCGTTCTGCTGCTCGGATGGGCTGCCGCCGTGACGCCCCTGCCCGAGAGGAATGCGGTCAACGGAGCCCCTCGGCGAGGGTGACCAGCGATACGGCGACGAGAAGGATGCCGGCGCCGCGGCCGATCCAGATCGTGGCCGTGGCGTTCCCGACGATTGCCTGCCGCGCCCTGCCCGCCGCCAGCGCCAAGCCGCCATAGACGGCTAACTGGGTTGCGGCCGTCATCAGCCCCATGACCAGCGCCTGCGGCAGGAGCGGACCGAATTCCGGCCGCAGGAACTGCGGGTAGATCGCCAGCATGAAGAGATAGGCCTTCGGGTTCATCAGGCAGGTGATGGCGCCGCGGCGGAAGGCCTGGGCGTGGCTTCCTACCTGTGCCTGACCGACGCCGTCGATCACGATCGAGCTGCGCATCAGCGTGTAGCCGATCCAGGCCATGTAGAGTGAACCGGCTATCAGGAGCGGCGTGAACAGGACTGGAATGAAGCTCGCCAGCAAACCAACGCCAAGCGCTCCGTAGAGCGAGTGCACGGCGCCGCCCGCCATGATCCCCCCGGTCGCGGCCATGCCGGCGGGGCGGCCACGAGAGAGCGAATGGGCTAGCACGAAGATCATGTCCATGCCCGGAACGATGATGATGCCGAACAGCAGGGTGAAGAAAAGCCAGAGGTTCTCGCCATAGGTCATGTCAGTTGCTCATCTCGGCCGCATTGCCCTGAAGGGTCGAGCGGCTTGTTTTTCCATTGGATCTGGGGCGGTATACGGCAAGGCAACTGACAGCGTTCTGTCAGTTGCCTTGTGGGAGGAAGAGATGCGCAAGGCCTCGCGACTGTTCGAGATCATCCAGATCCTGAGGCTCGCCCGCCGGCCGGTGACGGCGGCACAGATCGCTGCACAGTTGGAGGTGACGCCGCGATCCATCTATCGCGACATCGCGGAACTGCAGGCGATGCGGGTGCCGGTCGAAGGTGGGCGCGGCATCGGCTACATCCTGAGGCCGGGCTTCACGCTGCCTCCGCTGATGCTGACGGTGGAGGAGACGGAGGCGATCGTGCTGTCGCTGGCGCTCCTGGAGCGTACCGGAGACACGGGGCTGAGGCAGGCTGCCAAGCAGGTCAACCGCAAGATCGCCGCCGCCGTGCCGCCACCGCTTGCGGCGACCTTCAGCGCCAATGTCCTGCATGCCTGGGGTAGCGTCGCGCCTGCGCCGGAGGCGGTCGACCTCACCATGGTACGCCGGGCTATCCGCGACGAGCAGACGCTGCAGCTCGACTACCGGGACGAATTCGGCCGGCTGACCGAGCGGACGATCCGGCCCATCGCACTCATCTACTATTCGCAGACGGCCAACATCGTCGCCTGGTGCGAGCTACGGCAGGCGATCCGCAACTTCCGCGCCGACCGCGTGGAGCATTGCGAAGCCGGGCTACAGTTCTTCCGCGGCGAAGGCGACGGCTTGCGCAGGCTCTGGATGGATGGCTGGCAGGCCGGACCGAGCGCGGCCTAGAAAGCCAAGGTGCGGCTCTCCTCGCGACCGAAGCCGATGATCCGCAGCCGGTCGGCGAAGATCTCGGCAATGGCGAAGGCATTGTCCGTTTCCGTGTCCACCATGCCTTTGAAGTTCACGTACCAGGTCGAGCCGTGGCGGCCGAGATTGCCGTCGTGGTTGTGGCCGCTCAGATAGGCAAGCACGTTGCCGGATCGCTCGAACAGGTCCACGACGCGCTGCCAGTCCCACAGATTGTGGTTGTTTTCCGGATAGAGCGGGTAGTGGCCCGTCACGACCACCTTCTCGCCGGCAGCCGCGGCGTCCGACAGCGTCTCGGCGAGCCAGTCGAACTGGCGATCGCTCATGCCGCCATTCCAGGTTTGCGCATTCACCGCCCCGGCCGCCTCCAGCGCCTTCAGGCGTTCCTCGGCACGCGCGCGGAAGGGATGCCCGGCGGGGGCGCCGAACAGACTTTCCTCGCTGCCGTCGATGACGACGAAGCGCAGGCCGGCGCGGCGAAATTGATGGTAGGGCGCCGGCATGCCGAGGCGCAGGTGAACCTCCGGGAGGTACTCCGGCTCGACCAGGAAATCGTGATTGCCCGGAAGCAGGATGCAGTCGTGGCGCAGCGGCGAGTATCGCTCCAGCACCCGGACGAAACTGTCGTAGCCGCGATCAATCAGGTCTCCGAGCGTGACCACGAAGGCGAGATCCTCGCCGTTGAAGGCAGCGACGGCCTTGTCCAGCTTTTGAAGGCTTCTGTCGTAGTGGCGGTCGAGGGCGAGATTGGGCGGGAGAGGCGCGTATTGCGGATCGGCAATGATGCCGAAACGGATCAGGGGTGTGTCAAGCGGCATGCGGGACTCGGGGACGGCAGGATCGATCCGACCCTAGAGCAGGCCATCTTAACAGCCGTGTGACGGGCAGTGCCCCGGTCGACAAGGGGACAATCCGCCAGTCTCTAGTCCATTCGCGAAATTCGTGCTTATTGCGGATCGGGGAACCTGAACGGGGGATTTTTTGGAATGCGTTACCTGCCGATAATGGGCATGGCGGCTGTACTGGTGTCGCTTGCCTCCTGCAATACCATGTCGAAGGAAGAGTGCCGCGTGGCGGACTGGGCGGTTGTCGGCGATACCGACGGCGCGGCCGGCTACGATCCGCAGACCCGCTTTGCCGATCACGTGCGCTCCTGCTCCAAGAGCGGCGCCGTGCCCGACCAGACGCGCTGGTACGAAGGCTACCAGGCCGGCATCAAGCGTTACTGCACGCCGCTGAATGGCGCCTCGACGGGAGAGGCCGGGCGGACCTACCACAATGTCTGCCCGCCGGAACTGGCGACCGACTTCATGCGCGGCTACAGCCTCGGCAAGCGCGTGCACGACCTGCGCTCGCGGATCAATTCGCTGAACTCCAGCGCAAGCTCCAAGGAATATGAGGCCGACAAGCTGCATGACGATATGAAGAAGGCAGCCGACAAGGATCGCCGCGCCATCCGCGACAGGATCGACGACCTGGAGCGCGACCGGCGCCGTGCGCGCCGCGAGGCCGACGACCTGGGCTATGAGCTGAGCGAGGCCGAGCGGGACCTCGCCTTCTTCCGCCAGAACCCGATGGCGCAGTTTTCGCAGGGCTACTGACCACGAAAAAGGGCTCCGGCGGTCACCGGAGCCCTTTTTCGTTCTGACCGGGCGAAACTACTTCGTGGCAACTTCGTAGCGCTCGAGCACGTAGTCCCAGTTGATCAGGTTGTCGACGAAGGCTTCGAGGTACTTCGGACGGGCGTTGCGGTAGTCGATATAGTAGGAGTGCTCCCAGACATCGACGCCGAGGATCGGATCAGCACCGTGAACCAGCGGGTTCTCGCCGTTCGGGGTCTTGGAGATTTCCAGCTTGCCGTTCTTCACCGAAAGCCATGCCCAGCCCGAGCCGAACTGGGTGGTGCCCGCCGCAACGAAATCCGACTTGAACTTGTCGTAGCCGCCGAGATCGCTGTCGATCGCCTGCTGCAGCTTGCCCGGAAGCTTCGTGCCGCCGCCATCCTTCTTCATCCAGTTCCAGAAGTGGATGTGGTTGTAGTGCTGGCCGGCATTGTTGAAGAGCGTCTGGTGCGTGCCGTAGGACTTCTTGATGACCTCTTCGACGGAGAGATCGCCCATGCCTGCCTCGGAGGCCAGCTTGTTGCCGGTGTCCACATAGGCCTTGTGGTGCTTGTCGTGGTGGTATTCCAGCGTCTCCGCCGACATGTAGGGCGCCAGCGCGTCGTAGGCGTAGGGGAGTTCGGGAAGTACAAAGGCCATGATCTTACTCCTTTTCGGCAAAATACCGTGAACAGCGTCGAGCCGGAACATAGGTTCCAAGCGAACGGGAGGCAACGGGCCGCTTGCCAAAAATCGGGCCGCCACAGGCAAGACATGCTGCAACCGGCGCGAAGGAAGAAAACTCGGCGGACTGCGGCCGGTTCGGGGTCCGCACCATGGCCGCCAGCGGCGGATCCCGCCGAGATGGCGCTTGCGTGAATGATGCCGGTGGGCGCTTGCGAAACGGCGCTGCATTGCGGCATGTTGCGGCACGCGCCCTTTTCAAGGAGATGGCATGCCCGACATTCTGAGCACCGATCTCCTTCTCTTCATCGCCGTCGGCTTCGTCGCGCAGATCATTGACGGTGCGCTGGGCCTTGCCTTCGGCGTTCTGACAACGACGATCCTTCTCTCGCTCGGGGTGCCGCCGGCCGTCGCCAGCGCCATGGTGCACGTGACGGAATGCTTTACCACGGCGGCCTCCGGCCTCTCGCATGCCTACCATCGCAATGTCGACTGGCGGCTCGTGGCGCGGCTGGCGCCGGCCGGCATGCTGGGCGGCGCGATCGGCGCCTATGTGCTCTCCAATATCGACGGCTCGGTGATCGCGCCCTTCATCTCGCTCTACCTGATCGGCATCGGCTGCTTCATCCTGTTCCGCGCCTTCCGGCCAAAATGGCCGCGCGATGTGCGAGACTGGATCGTCCCCTATGTCGGCGGACTGGGCGGCCTGATGGATGCCATGGGCGGCGGAGGATGGGGACCGATCGTGACGAGCACGCTGCTCGGCCGCGGCCATGACCTGAAGAAGGTGATCGGCTCCACCAACCTCACCGAGTTTGCAGTGACGACGGTGATCTCCGCCACCTTCATCCTGGCGCTCGGCTGGTCGGAGCTTTCCGCCGCCATCGGCCTCATCATCGGCGGCGTGCTGGCCGCCCCCTTCGGCGCCCTCGTCCTCAAGCGCCTGCCGGTAAAGCCGCTGATGATCGCCGTCTCGCTGATCATCATCGTCACGGCCGCCGCCCGGCTGCTCTAGGCCGCGCGGCGGAAGGCGAAGCGCTTGCCGTCGGTCGTGGAGACGAGGCCCATGCGAAAGAGCGAGGCGAGCACCGCATTGACGGCCGGCAGGCACTTGCGGCCCTGCTTGAACGACGAGGCGATGGCGAGCGCATCGACGGCGCCCTCGGCTTCCATCAACTGGTGCAGGACGGCCGGCGTCTGGTCGCGTTCGTCCGACGGGAAGCTTGGCTTCGGACCCGCAACGGCGGCGAGGATCGCTTCGCCGAGATCGGCTTCCAGCTGCTCTTCCTTTTCCCTGGCCGAGCCGAAGCGCGGGATCTGGTAATCGGGGCGCAGCCAGCGCACGAGGCCCCGCCGTTCCTCCTTTGCCCGCTCCTTGTTGAGCGCGACGAGGCGGGAAAGTATCTCCTCCTCGGCCAAATCCA
This sequence comes from Pseudorhizobium banfieldiae, assembly GCF_000967425.1. NCBI lineage: Bacteria > Pseudomonadati > Pseudomonadota > Alphaproteobacteria > Hyphomicrobiales > Rhizobiaceae > Pseudorhizobium > Pseudorhizobium banfieldiae. The sequence continues at coordinate 817,943 of NZ_FO082820.1, read as the reverse complement.
CCGGCCAGCCATAGGCGTCCGCCACGGCGGCATCCAGCCTTTCGTGCAGTTCCTTCAGGATCAGCACGAGGCCGTCATCGAAGATGCGGCGCTCCCTGGCGTCGAGATCGTCGGGATTTGTGCCCGCTTTCAGCCGCTCCAGCACGTTGTAGAGGCCGGTCAGCGTCAGGTGCGGATGCTCGGCCAGCACGCGCTTGCGATGGGCGTCGAGCTCTTCGGCAATGGCGCCGATGGCGGCTTTTTGCGCGTCACCTTCGTCATTCTTCGAAAGAACGGGAAAAGGAAATTTGGTGAAACACTGGGTGTTGTAGACTGGGGTATTGGCTGCGCCTGCCCTGCCACCGGTTCTAATTGAGAACATCTCATGAAACCGGGACATAAGGACGCCGAACAAAAAGCTTTCTTCGCATATGATGACTCTAAGCTTCTGGTCCGGCAGAATATCACTTCGAAGCTTGACGAATACACGTTGGGGGGAATTCTCAAGAGTACATATATATTGATCTAGATCGACCAATCCTGCTCTCAGCTCTGAGCGGTTAGCCTCGAACTTCCAGTATTCTTTCGCCAGTCTTGGGTTGCGCTCTCTCACCCTCGCTGGCTTTACGTGCTCAAGAACGTGTTGGTAGGCCCTCGGAAAGTCTTCGCGCAGTTCGCTTTCCGAAAGTGTATTCAGGTCCAGAACGAACAAACCTCGCCACCGTTGACCAACATCATGACCATTAAAAATAGGAGGGGCGAAAATGTCCGCTTCTTGAGAGTCTTCAAATAAGAAGTCGCGAGCTTTCCGATCGATTAAGAGGCCGAGGGAATAGGGTTTCACGCCCGCGTGGCAAAGGCCTGAGTTTGCAGCGAGATTAGTCATACTGTGCAAGTCATGACCCGCAGTAAGATCATGCAGGATTTCCGGCACCCACGTCTCCACATAGGGGGCATCCTGCTTCGCCTTTCCAGAGACTTTCTCATGATCTGGCGCCAGAACCAGTTGCGCTAGGCCGCGGTCCTTCCCTACTGCGACAAAGCAGACTCGAACCGCAGCGTCTGCCTCCTGAGGGATCGTGTCCCGCCGAGTGGTGTAGCTGGGTGATAGCGAAGCCGCTCGCGAGTGCACCCTCCAAGGTGCTGTAGGGAGCGGGCGGCGTAGCGGTGGTCACCAGTGTTTTCCGGTAGGGTCGGGTTGCTTAGAGCCAACCTGAGGGACACCACCGATGACCGACGACATGATGAACCTGCGCTCACTCGTTGAGAAGAGCGCCGACGCCGATTTGCTGCGCGAGATGATCGGCTTCGCTGCCGAGAAGCTGATGGCGCTGGAGGTCGGCACAAAGACGGGCGCGGGTTATGGCGAGAAGAATGGCTTCCGACTTGCCCAGCGCAACGGCTATCGCGACCGGGACTGGGAGACACGGGCGGGCACCGTCGAGCTGCGCATTCCGAAGCTTCGCACAGGCAGCTATTTTCCAAGCTTTCTCGAACCACGCCGCATGGCAGAGAAGGCCCTGACGGCGGTGATCCAAGAGGCCTATATCCAAGGCGTCTCGACCCGATCCGTCGATGACCTCGTTAAGGCCATGGGCATGTCGGGCATCTCCAAGAGCCAGGTATCCCGGCTCTGCGAGGAGATCGACGAGAAGGTGAAGGCCTTCCTCGACAGGCCCATCGAAGGGGAATGGCCCTACCTTTGGATCGATGCGACCTACCTCAAGGTCCGGCGCGGCGGGCGCATCGTCTCCGTCGCCGTCATCATCGCCGTCGGCGTCAACACCGACGGTCGACGCGAGGTGCTCGGTATGGAGATCGGCACATCCGAGGCCGAGGCGATCTGGACAGAGTTCCTGCGTAAGCTGACAAGGCGGGGTCTGCGTGGCGTCAAGCTCGTCGTCTCTGACGCACATGAAGGCATAAAAGCCGCCGTCTCCAAGGTTCTCTCGGCCACCTGGCAGCGCTGCAGGGTTCACTTCATGCGCAATGCGCTCGCCCATGCCGGAAAGAGCGGACGCCGTGTTGTCTCCGCCTTCATCGCCACGGCCTTTGCCCAAGACACGTCAGAGGCTGCAAGTACCCAATGGCGCAACGTCGCCGACCAGATCAGGCCGAAGGTGCCCAAACTCGCCAGTCTCATGGACAGTGCCGAGCAAGACGTGCTCGCCTACATGACCTTTCCCAAGCAGCATTGGGCCAAACTCCACTCGACAAACCCGATTGAGCGATTGAACGGTGAGATCAAGCGACGCACAGAGGTCGTCGGCATCTTCCCAAACGACGACGCCATCATGCGCCTAGTCGGTGCGCTGCTGCTCGAACAGAACGACGAATGGGCCGTCCAGCGGTCCCGCTACATGACACTTGAGACAATCGCCACGATGAGCGATGATCCGCTCATCAGCCTGCCAGCCGCAAGCTGATCCATTCCCGGCTCTGTCCGGAAGCACGGCGACCGCCAAAGCTACACCACGCCGGGGGGCACGATCTCCTGAGGCCAATCATGGTCAGGGATGGCGAACTTGATTTGCCATTTTTTCCCAAGCGCTCCAGAGAAAACCTTCCTGTTCTGCTGCATTCGCAATCGAGCAGTTGATACGAATCCTACTTGGGTAGGATTAGCCCTCTTGCTCAATGCGAGTATCCAGAAGAAGACTACGAAGTCCGCAGCTTAGTTGAACTCTGGATACGCGAGTTTCAACGCATCGACATAGCCGTCTCCAAGAAGCGAACGCATTTTACGGTTAGAGACAAAGGGAGGGTTGCCGACGATGTAATCCGCCTTCGGCCAGTCCGGGCGGCGCGGGTTGGGATAAGTTTCCACCCCGTCCACGACCTTCGGCACGGGATAGCCATCCCATTTCAAGACCGCATCCATGTTCTGGATGTTTTTGAACGCCTTCAGGATCGGCTCGGAGGGGGCGACGCCCCGGTTGCGGAAATGCCATTGCAGGTGGCCGATCCAGAGCACGAGTTCGGCGATGGCCGCGGCGCGCGGATTAACTTCGATGCCTAAGAACTGGTGGGGGTCCACCGTGTGGCTTTCGAGCGCCAGTCCTTCCTGCCCGCCGAGATTGACGAGCGCTTCCAGCACCTCGCCTTCCAGCCGCTTCATCAGTTCCAGCGAGACATAGAGGAAGTTGCCGGTGCCGCAGGCCGGGTCGAGCACGCGGGTTTCGCAGAGTTTTTCGTGGAAGGCGCGCACGGTGCGGATCGCCGCTTCCGCCTTGCCTTCCGATTTCTGCCGGTCGGCGGTGGAGCGGGCGGCATCCCACTCGGCACGCAGCGGATCGATGACGGTGGCGATGACCAGCCGCTCGACATAGGCGCGCGGCGTGTAATGGGCGCCGAGCTTGCGGCGGTCGGCAGGATCGAGCGCCTGTTCCAGGAAGGTGCCGAAGATCGCCGGCTCGACATCCTTCCAGTCATGGTTGGCGGCGGCCAGAAGCTCGCCGATCTCTTCCCTGGCAAGCTTCAGCGCCCGGCGGTTCTTGAAGAACTCGCCGTTGAACCTCTTCACCTTCTCGCGGATCGTCGCGGTGAAGCCACCCTCATCCATGGCGCGCCACAGGTCTTCCATCATGCCGGGGAAGATTTCGGGCTTTTCCGCACAATCCTTCAGGAGTTCCTTGAAGCAGTCCTTCGGCAGGAGCTCCACATCCTCGGCAAACATGGTGAAGAGCATGCGCATGAGGAACATGGCCACCTCTTCCGTCGGGTAGCCGGATTTCTCCAGCGCCTGGCTGACCTTGGCGATGCGCGCGGCGATCTCGCGCGTCACCTTTGCGGCATGGCGGGAGGGATCGAGCGAGACCGGATCGGTCCAGATCGCCTTCAGCCGGTGGCGGACCTTCTCGTCGCGCAGGTCCTCCAGATAGATGCGGAAGGAGCGGCGGTCCGGGAACTGGTCATAGGCCTTCCCGTCGCGGCGGAAATTGGCATAGACCTCGATCGCGTGGCCGACATCGCAGACGAGCACGAAGGGCGGCGGCTCGTGGGAGGCGGGCAGCAGGCGGACATAGTTTTCGGCCTGAGCGCGCGCGTTCATCATCAGCACGTCCCAGGAGCGGTTGGCGCTGGCGCGGCGCCCGCGGGGCGAGGATTCCATGCCCGGCAGCTGCGGCGCATCGGCAATCTGCTTCTCGCCCGCAAGGCGGCTCTGCTTGGCTTCGAGAACGAAGCAGTCCTTCTTGTAGAGATCGATGCGCTTGTATGATGTGGAGCCGTCGCGGGCGACCTCCTTTACGACGCGCTCGAAAACGTAATCGTTGCCTTCGGTGGTGGCGGAGGCGGGATCGGGATGGGGGAGGCCGAGCAGGTCGGTCAGTTCCGTCAGGAAGAGCGCATAATTCGCCCTCTCCTGCCCGCCTTCCTGCCCCTGCCAGCGGGTGATGAACGCTTCAACCTTGGCCTGCACTCTCGTCCCCTGCCCTGTTCGGGCGCATTCTTAATGCCGTGGGGACGAGACGCAAGACGGGATGAGGCTCAGGCAGCCGTGGTGCGGGCCCAGTCCATGTAGAGGTCGAGCGCCTTGCGGGCGACGGGGCCTTCCTGGAGGTCGCGGTCGTCGAGCTTCGTCACCGGCACGATCTTGGAATAGTTGCCGGAGGTGAAGATCTCGTCGGCATTGCGGAAATCCTCGACCGTCAGGGTCACTTCGCGGACGTCGTAGCCCGCCTCGCGCAGGAGGCCGATGACGCGGGCGCGGGTGATGCCGGAGAGGAAGGTGCCGTTGGCGACCGGCGTCATCACCACGCCGTCCTTGACCATGAAGATGTTGGAGGAGGCCGTTTCGGCGACATTGCCGTTCATGTCGCGGGCCAGCGCATTGTCGAAGCCGCGCGAGCGGGCCTCGATGATCATGCGGCCGCTGTTGGGATAGAGGCTGCCGGTCTTGGCAGCCGTCATCGCCACTTCCGGGTTGGGGCGGCGATAGGGCGAGACGGTGAGCGAGGAGGGCTTCGCCGCATGCATCGGCGCCTCGAAGAGGCAGAGCGCGAAGCGGGTCGATTCCGGGTCGGGCGCCACGACGCTGAAGGACGTGCCGTGCTCGGCCCAGTACATGGGCTTGATGTAGATCGCCGTCTTGCCGTCGAACTTCTTCACGCCTTCCAGCGCCAGCCGCTCGATCTCGCCCGCTTCCATGGTGGGCTTCAGGCCCATGTTGGTGGCGGAGCGGTTGACGCGCTGGCAGTGCAGGTCGAGGTCGGGCGACAGGCCGTCAAACCAGCGCGCGCCGTCAAACACCGTGGAACCCAGCCACATCGCATGGGAGGTCGGGCCGATGAGCGGCGGATTGCCTTCCAGCCACTGGCCTTCGACATAGGTCCAGGTTGCGGTGCGGGGTGCGGTGTTCACGGGCATCGTCGTCTCCTTGCGTTTGGCGGGAGTGAAGGCCCCGACAACCGGCGAGGTCAAGATAAATCTTGCCGCGGGCGGGCCTCTCCGGTCCGCCTGCTTTCAAGACGCAGCATTGATTTCATTCGACCTTTTCCAGAATCCAGCAGGATCCGGAATGGGTCGATCACAAAATATCATGCGAAGGGGCGACGGCCGTCAGGAGCGGCTCGGCGGTGGAAGCAGGGGATTGCGATCCGGCCGAACGGCTTCGATCAGGCTGTCCTGCATGCGCACGGATCCGAACCGGTCAAGCAGCACGATGCTCAGGATGCAGCCGAGCAGAAAGAGCATGAAGAACAGGAAGGGCAGACGCATGGGAAACTCCGGGATGGAACGCAAGACATATCCACAGACCCATCTCTCGGAGACGGGGCTTTACAGAAACGCCAGGAATGCGACCTGCTCAAGGCAGCACCAGACGTTGTCCCCGGTCGTGTCGCTGCCCCCGTCAGGGAGGGGACGGCCCGGCATCCTGCGTTCGCGAAATCGCCGAGGTCGTCAGCATGTCACGGGTAGGCCCGGATTCCGGCGCACTTGCGAGCATCGTGCTCAATACCGCCATGATCAGCAGCAGAAAAATCACCGGCAACGCGAATTGCATGGATCGTCCCTTCTTCGTCGCTGACGGAACCGCGTCCGGCCTGAATCGTTCCAGAACCGGTGCCGCCTGATCGGCGCCTCCAGGCAGAAACTGACAGTGGGGCAAGGCAAGAGATGGCGTCGATTTTGGCGGAGGGCGAAAGCTGCTGGCGCGTGGCGCGGGCCGACCGTTTCTCGGTTATCGTCGATGCGGCCGATTTCTTCCGGTATGCCAAGCAGGCGATGTTGAAGGCGAAGCGGTCGATCTACCTGATCGGCTGGGACTTCGATACGCGCATCCGGCTGGAGCCGGGCAATCCGGAGGCACAAAGGCCGGACAAGCTCGGCCGCTTCCTCAATTCACTGGCGCGCCGGAACGAGGAGATCGACATCCGCATCCTCAAATGGGATGTGGGCCTGATCGCCTCCCTGACCCGTGGCGAGACCCCCTTCTACATCCTGCGCTGGCTGTTCAACAGCCGCATCCATCTGAAACTGGATGGCGCGCATCCGGCCTTGTCGGCGCACCACATGAAGCTTCTCGTCGTCGACGACAAGGTGGCCTTCTGCGGCGGTATCGACATGACGATCGGGCGGTGGGATACCAGGGACCACAAGGAGAAGGACCCGGCGCGACGCTCCCCCTTCGGGTTTGCCGAAGATCCCTGGCACGACGCGACGAGCTGCTGTTCCGGCCCCGCCGCTGCAGCGCTGGCGGATCTTGCACGGCAGCGCTGGCAGCTCGCCACGGGCGAGGAACTGCCGAAGCCGGAGAACCCCGATCAATCTTGGGACCCCTGGCCGGACGATCTGCCCGTGGAGTACCGGGAGGTCGACGTCGGGATCGCCCGCACGGCACCGGAATATGGGGAGCGCAAACAGGTGGTCGAGATCGAGACTGCCAAGCTCGCCATCATCGCCGCGGCCCGCAAAACCCTCTACATCGAAAGCCAGTACTTCGCGTCCCGCCGCATCGCAGAGGCGATCGCAAAGCGGCTGAGGGAGCCGGACGGTCCGGAAGTGGTTCTCATCAACCCCAAAGGAGCGGACGGCTGGCTGGAAGCGAAGGCGATGGATTCAGCGAGAGTGCGGTTGATGAAACTGGTCCACGAGGCGGATATCCACGACAGGTTCCGCATCTACCATCCAGTCAACGCCGCCGGCACACCGATCTATGTGCATGCGAAGCTGATGATCGCCGACAACCGGATTCTGAAGATCGGCTCTGCCAACCTCAACAACCGGTCCATGGGGTACGATACGGAATGCGACCTGATCCTCGAGGCCGGCGAAGACCAGCCGGATCTTCACGCTGCGATTCTGGAGGAGCGGAACGCGCTACTGGCCGAACATCTCGGGCGCCCGATCGAAGAGGTGGAGGCAGGCCTGCAACGTGCAGACGGCTCATTGATCCGGGCCATCGAAATACTGAACCGGGAGAGCGGGCGCGGTCTTCGGCCAATCCCGATGCGGGAGCTGACGCCCGACGAGGAGCTGATGGCCGAATCCGACCTTGCCGATCCGGAACGGCCGGCGGGTCTGCGCTATCGGACGCCGAAGCTCCTGCGCCGAAAATTTCCGCGCACCGCCCTCCTGCATGCCGAGCATTCGGAGGCGAGATGACTACGCGCTCGACAACCGACCAAGTCGATGCGGGTCCGACCAGCGGAGGCGGTCAGGCCGGCGAAGGTCTCTCACATCTGGTGCAGAGCCTCAGCCACCTGGGAAAACGGCATGACAAGGTGTCCGTCCACCAGATCCGCGAGGAGATCGGCGAACGCAGCTTCGGCCCGTTCCTGGTCATCCCCTCGCTGATCGAACTCAGCCCCGTCGGCGGGATCCCCGGTGTGCCGACGGCGCTAGCCGCTATTGTCAGCCTGTTCTCGCTGCAGATCGCCTTTGGGATGAAGCACCTCTGGCTGCCGGACTTTGTGGAGAACCGCAAGATGCCGGGAGACAAGCTGAAGGACGGGCTGAACTTCCTGCGGCCGCCTGCGCGGTGGATCGACAAGGTGCTGAAGCCGCGCCTGCGCTGGATTACCCGGCCTCCTGCCATTCAGGTCATTGCAGCGGCATGCCTGCTGCTTGCCGCCGCAGTCCCGCCGCTGGAACTCATTCCCTTCGGCAGCACCTTGCCGATGGGCGCGATCGGCCTGTTCGGCCTCGCCCTCATGGTGCGCGACGGCCTGCTGGCCTTCCTGGCCGCAATCCTTGCGGGCGGAACCATCTACATGCTCTACAGGCTGGTTCTCTAAGGCCGGAGTGTCACCGGTTCAGAACTCGCTTTCGGTCAAGGTGCGAAAGTCGTTGTGGACCGCCCACATCACCTTCACTTCGTTGAGAAGGATTGCGGTCGGGCGAATGCCGCCGCCGGCCAGATTCTTGTACTTGCGGCCATAGGCTTCAAGGAAGGACGAGGCGGCCTGAAGCATGGCGTCTCCCCGCGCGGCCTGCCGGCGCAGTTCCGCATTCTCCCGTTCGAGCGCCTCGCATCGCTCCCGCAGGGCGTCGGTCTCGGCGGTCGCATCGGCAGCTGGAGGAGCATTGGAAGAATGGGCTTGCGCGCGCAGGCTTCCAACCAGTTGAAATGGCGTTTCCGTCATGGGCTTTTCTCCGACGGATCCGATGCCACTGGCATCCCCTGCAAACTGCAGGCGCCGTCCCTATCAATATTCGAAATGGGCAGGCGGGTCGCCCTGCCGGCAATGATTTGAATCGGTTTATATACCCCTTCCTGCTGTCGGAAAATCTCCAAATGTCCCTCCCCTCGAAGGGACGGCTGCAGTTGAAGCGATCCGCCTGCGGCCCATGTAGAAGGAGCCGCATTTCCGCCCGGGTCCGACGGGCGCACCAAAGGAGTACTTCCATGCATTCAGTGAGCGCAAACGGCGCCAACATCCCCGCCCTCGGCTTCGGGACCTTCCGCATGCCGGAGGAGGACGTGCACCGGATCCTGCCGGAAGCCTTGAGGATCGGTTTCCGCCATGTCGACACCGCGCAGATCTACAAGAACGAGGCGGCCGTCGGCGATGTGCTCCATTCTTCCGGCATTCCGCGCGCCGACATCTTCCTGACAACGAAGGTCTGGGTCGACCGCGTGGGGCACGACGCCTTCATTACCTCCGTGGACGAAAGCCTCGCGAAGCTGAAGACGGACTATGTGAACCTTCTCCTCCTCCACTGGCCGCAAAGCGAGATGCCGCTCACCGACCGGATCGGCGCACTGAACGAGCTGCGCCGGGCCGGCAAAGTCAGGAATATCGGTATTTCGAACTTCTCGACTGCGCTGATGGCCGAGGCGATCCGGCTCTCGGACGCGCCCATCGTCACCAACCAGATCGAGTACCACCCCTATCTCGACCAGACCAAGGTGATTGGCGAGGCTCGAAAGACGGGGATGTCGATCACTGCCTATTACCTAATGGCCGACAGCAAGGTGCCGCATGACCCGGCGCTGCGCGACATCGGCGCCCGGCACGGCAAGACGGCGGCCCAGGTGGCTCTGCGCTGGGCCGTACAGCAGAAGGACGTGATTGCCCTGTCGAAGACCGCGACGGAGAGCCGGCTCAGGGAGAATTTCGACATCTTCGACTTCGCCCTCGGCGACGGCGAGATGGCAGAGATCCACAAGCTCGCCCGCCCCGACGGCCGTATCGTCAACCCGGGCCATCTGGCGCCGGAATGGGATTGAGCCAAGAGAAAAGCCGCCGGGGGTGCCGGCGGCTTTTCTACGTTTGAAAGCAGTATCGGATCAGACGAACTGGCTGAGGCCCGGGACGGAGGCAACCACGGTATCGACCGTCTCGTCGCCCGCGTGTTCACGGGCGACCTTGATGGTTTCCTTGGCAAGCGAGGTGATCTCGCCCATGCCGAGGCCGAGGCCCATGAGCTGCTGGCCGAGCGCCATCACTCCGCCGCCGAAGCTCGCCATCAGGCCGCCGAGCAGGCCACCGCCGCCCTGCCCCTCGCCGTTGAACTTGGCGACCAGTTCCGGGGCACCGGGAATGGCTTCGATCATCCGAGCGACCGCGCCGTCGTCGGCTTCGCGCTGCAGAAAGCCGAGCATCATGCCGACGGCCTTCTCGGCCGTGTCCGGAGTGATGCCGACATTGTCGGCCACGCGCGTGACGAGTTCGTTCATCAGTCTTTCTCCTCGAGTGTTTGACGTTGACGTCAAGGTAATACGGAACCTCGCTCGGCGTCCAGAGCCAATTGCGCAGATCCCGGCGCCGATCAGCCGATCTCGATCAGGAAGAGGCTTTGCCAACGTGGTCAGCCATATAGGCGCCTCTCTTGCCCATCGGCTGTTCAGGCCCGGTCGTGGAATCCTGCGCCGTCTGATGCTCGAGCTCGGCATTCAGTTCCGCACCGATGATCAGGATAATCACTGATACCCATGTCCATACCATGAAGCCGATCAGGGCGCCCAGAGTGCCGTAGGTGGCGTTGTAGTCGGCAAAGTTGGACAGATAGAAGGACACGGCGACGGCAGCGAGAAGCCAGGACACGGTCGCAAAGATGACGCCCCAGCTGAGCCAGCGAAGCCGAGCATCTTCGCGACTTGGCCCGTAGCGGTAGAGCAAGGTGATTCCGGCCATGATAATGAGAAGCAGGACCGGCCAGCGGAGCGTGTTGATCAGCGTCTCGGCCCAACTGCCGAGGGACAGGAAGGAAAGAACCGCCGGCACGACACCCACCGCGACAATCAGCACAACAACCAGGATGAGTGTCCCGAGCGTAAACAGAAGCGAGATCCCGGTGAGCTTCAGGAAGCTGCGCTTCTCCTCCTCCTCATAGGCAACATTCATCGCCTGAAATAGCGCCTTCATCCCATTGTTGGTGCTCCACAGGGCAATGCCGAGACCCGCGATCAAGCCCAGGCTCAGGGAGGAGCTGTCCTGAGACGCGAGCGAACGCAACTGTTCCAGGAAGATGTTCAGCGCATCCGCCGGCATGACGGCGCCCAGGAACTGGATCCGTTCGGCTATCTGGCTGGGGCTGGCAAAGAAGCCGTAGAGCGAGACCAGTGCCGCCATGGCCGGGAACAGCGCCAGCAGGAGGTAGTAGGTCACACCCGCCGCCACCAGCATGACGCGATCCTCGTTGATGGCTGCATAGAGGCGCCAGAAGACATCCTTCATGCCCTTGGCCGGTATCTGTTGGGGCGTTTCGGCCTCGCGGCCTCGTCCCGGCTCACGCCTCTCCGCCTCCATCACGTCCTCCTGCATCTAGTCGCTCCCTATACATCAAGGCTGGCCGAAGCCAGCCGGCGCGACCGTTGCCGGGCACTTCGGCTGCCTCTATAACCCTTTGAGCCGTAACGCTGCGAGGGAGCGCCAGTTGCATGATCGAAGAGGGAAAACTGTTTCTCGGCGGCAGCCGGAATCCCGATGACTCCTTCAACAACCCTGAATATCTGGAGCTGAAGTTCGGCAACCGGCACGGCCTGATCACCGGGGCGACGGGAACGGGCAAAACGGTGACGCTGCAGATCCTCGCCGAGAGTTTCTCCAATGCCGGCGTCCCGGTATTCTGCTCCGACATCAAGGGAGACCTTTCCGGCATTGCCGCAGCCGGCGAGGAGAAGGACTTCCTCCTGAAGCGCGCCGAGCAGATCCAGTTCTCCGACTACGAATTCGCCGCCTCGCCGGTGATCTTTCTCGACCTCTATGGGGAGAAGGGGCATCGCGTGCGCAGCACGGTCGCGGAAATGGGGCCGCTCCTTCTGGCTCGCCTGATGAACGCCACCGAGGCGCAGGAGGGCGTGCTGAACATCGCCTTCAAGATCGCCGACGAAGGCGGGATGGCACTGCTCGATCTCAAGGACCTGCAGGCGCTCCTCAACTACATGGGTGAGCACGCCGGGGAGATCTCCACCCGCTACGGCTTCGTCTCCAAGGCCTCGGTGGGCTCGCTGCAGCGGGCTCTCCTGGTGCTCGAGCAACAGGGCGCGGAATACTTCTTCGGAGAGCCTGCACTCGACATTCGCGACCTGATGCGCACGACGCAGGACGGGCGCGGCATGATCAGCGTGCTCGCCGCCGACAAGCTGATGAACAATCCGCGGCTCTACGCGACCTTCCTGCTGTGGCTGCTCTCTGAACTTTTCGAGGAACTGCCGGAAATCGGCGATCCGGACAAGCCGAGGCTCGTCTTCTTCTTCGACGAGGCGCACCTGCTCTTTGACGAAGCCCCCAAGGTTCTGATCGAGCGGGTCGAGCAGGTGGTACGGCTGATCCGCTCCAAGGGCGTCGGGGTCTATTTCGTGACGCAGAACCCGCTCGACGTGCCGGAGGCGGTGCTGGCGCAGCTCGGCAACCGGGTACAGCATGCGCTGCGCGCCTATACGCCGCGCGAGCAGAAGGCCGTGAAGACAGCGGCCGATACCTTCCGCACCAATCCGGCCTTCGACACGCAGGAGGCGATCACCGCACTGGGCACCGGCGAGGCGCTCGTCTCGACGCTGGAGGGTAAGGGCGCTCCGTCCATGGTCGAGCGCACGCTGATCCGGCCGCCCTCGTCGCGGATCGGGCCGCTGACCGACGCCGAGCGGCGGGACATCATCAACCGGAGCCCGATCGCCGGCCAGTACGACCGCGATATCGATCGGGAGTCGGCTTACGAGATCCTGATGGAGCGCGCGGAAAAGGCTGCAAAAGCAGAGGCTGCGCAGCGGGAAGAGGAGGAGCGTGAGACGGAAAGTGCGGCCGGCCGCTGGAGCCTGCCCGGTTTCGGCGACGAGCCGGCGGGGAAACCCGCGGGCAAACGCACTTCCACCCGTCAACGCGAAACGGTCGTCGAGGCGGCGATGAAGAGCGCGGCCCGTTCCGTCGCAAGTTCGCTCGGCCGCGCAATCGTGCGTGGCATCCTCGGCAGCCTGAAACGCTAGCCACGCCGAGCCGCACGGCCGGGCGGGCAATCACCGCTTGCGGACGAATTCCGTGCGCAGCACGAGGCCCTTGATGGCGTCGTGGCGGCAGTCGATCTCTTCCGGATTATCGGTGAGACGGATCGAGCGGATAACGGTTCCCTGCTTCAGGGTCTGCCCCGCGCCCTTGACCTTCAGGTCCTTGATGAGGGTGACGGAATCTCCATCCTTCAGCACATTGCCGGAGGCGTCGCGCACGTCTGCAGCCTGCGCGGCCGCCGCGGCCATTTCGGACGCGGGGCGCCACTCGCCGGTCGCTTCGTCATAAACATATTCGTCATCCGCATCGGCCATGACCATTCTCCTTTGATTGAACCGCTTCTAGGCGGTTGCCCAAGCGGGAGCAAACAGAGTCTGAATGGCCAAGGCGCCTGTCAGTCGCCGTCGTCGGGAATCTTCAGCATTTCCCCACAGGCCTTGCAGTGAACGGCGTCCTGCTCGTGTCGCTGCAGCCCGCATTGGGGACAGGGGTAATGGACCTTGTTCGGACGCACCACCGCCTGAGCCAGTCGCACGAAGAGGGAGATCCCGACGATCATGGTCACCACCGAGGTGAGCTTTCCGGCGGTTCCTGGAAGGGTGATATCGCCGTAGCCGGTGGTCGTAATGGAGGCGACCGTGAAGTAGAGAGCGTCGACGAAACCCTGCTCGCCCGGCCGATTGTAGAAGAAGCTCGTGTAGACGAAGCCGGTCACGATGAACAGGAAAACCAGGAGGTTGATCAGCGCCCGAACGACATCGAGCAGGTGTGCGTATCCGGCGCGCCGGAGACCATGCTGCAGCAGCGGGCTACTCCCGATCGCCCAGAGACGCATGGCTCTGAGGAAGGCGAAGTTGAACAATACGTCGGGAAAAAGCAGCGTCGCGAGGATGATGATGTCGATCCAGGTCATGAACCGGCGGAAGAAGATGCGCCAGGTCGGTGCAACAAGCGCCCTCGCGATCAGCTCCAAGCTGATCCAGACTGCGATGATGTAGTCGATGATGAGGTAGGTCGGCCCGGCGCGGAGGTACGGGCCGAAGAGGAAGAAGGCGAGGATCGCGATATCGACGACGGCGAAGGCCGCCTGGAGGCGCAGAGCGGTCCTGTCCTGCCCGCGCTCCACCCTGACGAGAAATTGCCGCAGGTTCTGCAGATAGATGGGCCGGCTGGCCGAGGAAGAGGCTGTCATACGCGCGACCATAGCAGCCGGAATAATTCCATCAAGTTTGGCGGAGAACGTCGCTACTGGATATCGACCGTCCCGCGGATGCCATCCTCCCCAAGGGTCTTGAGGATGGCGAGGCGGGCGCGGTTGACGCGGCTCTTGATCGTGCCGACGGGGCAGTTGCAGAGCGCCGATGCGGATTCATAGCTTTCTCCACGCATCAACACGATCTCGAAAGCGTCACGATAGTGCTCCGGAAGTCCGGCGAGCGCACGATCGAATTCCTGGATCCTCACGGCCCATTCCTGCGGGGCATTGATCGACCGCTGCAACGAGGCGCAGTCCTCCGTACCGACGAATTCCCGCTTGCCGCGGCCGTAGCGCGTGCAAAACGTATTGCGCATGATCGTGAAGGCCCAGGATTTCAGGCTGGTGCCCGGCTGGAACTTGTCCAGATTGGCGAGCGCCCGCAGCACCGTTTCCTGCACCAGATCGTCGACATCATGGGAGTTGCTGTAGAAGCGCCTCGCGAAACTCCTCAACATGGGGATCAATTCAACGATTTCTGTCTGCGGGTGGCTTTCACCTGCTGCTTCCTGCATCGACTGACTCCTCGTTACCAGGGTCAATCCCCGCACAGCGCTTTGGTTCCCCGACAGTGATGATGTGAAAAGGTGATCAGAAGACGGGGCCGCCCACCAGCGCCTGGCGGTCCACCATCAGCCCAGCGAGTTGCAGGAGCTTGTCGTGTTCGGTGAGCCCAGTCCTGTAGAGCCGCAGCACGATCCTGGCCACCGCTTCGGGATCCCGCGCGGCGCCTTCGCCATTTTCGACCTGCAGCACGTTGCGCACCGTCTCGTGAAGCAGCTTGAGGTCGTCGGAGGCAAGGATCCCGGGATAGAAGTACCGGTCCGGCATGGGCATTCTCCGCAAGGCGAGAGGGGCGGCCGCCGATGGCCGGCGCCGAAAGCCTGTCAGGCAACCATAAAAGCCGAGAAATGCGGCGCAATTACAAATGTTACTGCATTGTACTCGCCTCGGAGCCGAGCAGGCTCCGGACGATCGCATTCATGGCCTCCGAATTGGCGGAAAGGGAGTAGCCTCCTCCTGGGGCCGCACGGCCGCTGCCGGCGAAGATGGCCGGTACCGCAAAGGCATCCAGCACCTCAACCACCTGCAGGAGAGTGGGTGCATCGTACTCCACATCGATGATAGCGCCATCGAACGATGCCTCGACGAGCTTGGTCGCAAAATCCCTGGAATTATAGGGGCCCTCAAGATCGATCTCGGCGCGGCTCCACGCCTGGCGGACGGCCGGAGAAAGATATGGTGGCGGTCCAATCACCATCAGCCTGATCCTGCGCATCCATCGCCTTTCGTCCGGGAGCTGCATCCTATCACGAGCGTCCAACCGACGCCTGTAGCAGCAGTTCCATGAACCCAGCTTTAACAGCGATGGAGAAAGCCGGGGCGAACTCGCCCCGGCTTTCTAGTCATTTCTGCATGGATGCGAGGCAGAAGAAGGCACCCTGCGGGTCGGTGCACTGGGCGATCCAGCTGCCGCCGGGAACCTCCATCGGCCCGTTCAGCACCTGGCCGCCGCCGGCACGGACCCGCCCGATGGCGGCTTCGACGCTTTCGACGTTGAAGTAGTAGACCCAACACGGCATGGGGATCTCCTCCGGACGCTTCATCATCCCGCCGGTCTGCTTGCCGTGTTCGGCGAAGAGCCGGTAGGCCCCCATCTCTCCCATGTCGAAGTCGCTGTCCTTCGTCCAACCGAAGATGCGGCTATAGAACTCGAAGGCCTCTTCCAGGTCGGCGGCATAGAGTTCGTGCCAGCCGACGGTGCCCGGCGCACCCTCCGGCGGGGGCGGCGGCATGTCATCCATCGGCAGCGGCGTCATGATGTTGAGGACGGCGCCATGCGGATCGGCGACCACGGCGAAGCGGCCCACCTGCGGGATATCCTCCGGCTGCCGATGCACGGTGCCGCCGTTCTCCGCGAACTCCCGTGCCGTCCGGTCGACGTCATCGACGGCAACGTAGCCGCTCCAGTTCGGCGGCATGCTACCGGCCATCTCGGTGGGAATTTTCATCATGCCACCGATACCGGGGCATTTGTCGCCCTCGCCGATCTGAAAGAGGTAGTAGGCGTCGCCCTCCCCCATCGGCATGGCGTTGAGCGACCAGCCGAGGACGGACGAATAGAAGCGGCCGGCCGCCTCCGTATCCGACGTCATCAGCTCGCACCAGATGAACTTGCCGTGGGTTTCGCTTCTGGTTTCCGATGCAGTCTGCAGCATTTCAATCTCCTCCTGCCCGGCTTGCGACGGGCGATTTGGGCGCCTAGGACACGCGCCGGTAATTGACTTCCATGAACTGCTTCCATCTTCCGTCCGCTTGCTTCGCACTGGAGTTGAAGATGCGATGATCATCGTCATTGATGATGATCTGCTCGCGATATTCCCCGGTCCTGCCGGGATTTTCGAAGTCAGGTCCGGTGGTGTAAAGGCTGAGGGTATTGCCGTCGGCAGACACCTCGCCGTCGTACACCCACATGTGGGTCATCATGGACCCGATCCAGCTGCCGACATACCTGCCCTTGGCGGGATCGTAGCCAAGCGTCAGCACTGTGGTGGCATCGCCACCGCCCGGCATCTGGCCATTGCCTTCCGCGACGAACCAGATGCCATGCAGCGACCGGACCACCTCGACCCATGTGCCGGCATCGGGCATGTCCCTGACCTCCCAGGTGCCGACGAGCCTCCGCAGGAAGCCGTGCTCTGCCTGCGGCTTCGCCATCTCCATTTCCATGGCCATTCCTCCTGTCCGTGGTACCGATATTGCGCCCGCTTAGTGGCAGCAGGATGAAGCTTCAGGCGCCTGCTCGTATTCGTCATGACGCTTGACGAAGTTCATCGTGGTTTCCTCGTTTCGGCCGAACGGCGCCCGGTCTAGGATCATCAGCGTGCCGATCAGCTCTTCGCCGCCGCGGGCATAGGTCGAATAGGTGTGGAAGATCTCGCCCTTCTCGTTCTTGTAGAAGGCGGATAGGCCCGGGAGTTCGTCATGGGCCTGTTCGCGCGGGATTTCGGTGAAGTTGTAGCGGACGCTGCCGCTCGCCAGTTCCTCCGGCGTAAACGAGACGTGGAAGTCGAAGTTGAAGTCGGAGCCATAGGACGAGACCCAGGGGAACTTCCAGCCCATGCGCTTCCTGTAGGCCTCGATCTTTTCGATCGGCGCACGGGAGACGGCGACATAGGTCACGTCGTGGTTGTTGAGATGGACAAGCGCGCCGTCCACATGATCGGAGTGGAAGGAGCAGCCCGTGCAGCCGGCATCCCAGTCCGGACCCAGCATGAAATGATAGACGATCAGCTGGCTGCGGCCATCGAAGAGGTCGGCAAGCCGCTTCTCCCCGTCGGGGGCGTTGAAGACATAGTTCTTGTCCATCCTGACCCAGGGAAGCGCCCGGCGCTCGGCCCGCACCTTGTCGCGCAGGCGCGTTTCCTCCTTCTCCAGCTGAAGGAGCCTGCGGCGAGCTTCCAGCCACTCCTCCCGGGACACGATTGCATTCTCCGGCGACGTGATCGCGTTCATGCTCATCCTCCTCTGGCTTGACATTTACGTTGATATCAACATATATGATCCATGTCAAACGCCATGCCGATTCCCTTCTCCACGACCATCCACGTCCGCGACACATGCCTGTGCCTGCACGTACAGCGCGCGGCCCGAGCGCTTGCCCGCCGCTTCGACAATGCCCTGAAGCCGCTCGGCCTCAACAACGGGCAGTTCTCGCTGATGATGGCGCTGAACCGGCCGCAGCCTGCACCCATGGGGCCGGTGGCCGAAGTCCTGGCCATGGACAGGACGACACTGACGGCGGCCGTTAAGGTACTGGAGCGACGCGGGCTGGTGGAGACCCTTCCCCATCCCGACGACCGGCGCAGCCGGCTGATGCGGCTGACGTCGGAGGGTACCGCGCTGCTGTCGCAGGCGCTGCCGATCTGGGAGCGGGTGCATGGCGAGCTCGACGGAGAGCTGGGGTCCTCGATGGCGCCGCTGCGCCAGACGCTCGCGGCGATCAGGTAAGGCGTGCGGCAATCCGCGGATCGGCGGCGAAGTCTGCCATGGAGAAACCGATGCGCAGGAGGGGGAAGTCGCGAATGGCCTGGAAACCGGTCATCGACAGCCGCATGCGCCATGTCTGCCGCTCCACCGGCTCCCGCGCCGCAAATGCCCCGGCGGACAGAAGTGCGAGATTGACCCCGCCTGCCGGGTCGCGAACGGATCGGTAAAGGATGGCATCAAGGCCCGCCTCGCGTGCCGCATCGGACAGCGCCTGGCAGGCTGCGTAATCGGTGCGGTGCTCCCACGCATGGTTGTCCCTGTCGAGCGGCGGCATGGTCAGGTCGATGCCAGCTTCCGTCGCGACAGATGCCGCGAAGGCGGTATATTCGGCGGCATTGGCAGGAAGCGGCGTCTCCGGCGATTCGGCAAAGAACAGCATCCGGTAAAAGGCCATTTCGGCGATCGCCGTCTCGACCCGCGCTGCTGCATAGAAGACGCCGAGCGTCCGGCCGGCACGGCGGAAACGCGATCCGTGCGGATAGCACGCACCATAACGGAAGGGCGTCGCGAGCAGATAATCGAGGCCCTTGCATTCGGGCGGAAACGCCGGCTTCGTCTCTTCCAGCAGGTTTTCCAGCAGGGCCTGCTCGTCTACCGTCTCCACGAGCTTCATCGTCGAGACGCGGTGCTGGGCCTCGACCAGCCGCCAGAATTCCCCGGCGACCGGTCGCGCCTCAGACGAGAGCGCGGCGGGCGTCCAGATAGGCAAGAACATCGGTGAGGCCGGTAATGGTGGAGATCCTGTCCGCCGGTATCCCACCAAGTGCGGTGTTCGTGTTGCGCAGCCACTTGCGGGCTACCCCTTCGTCACCGCCCGTAATGGCATCGAGCGAACGGAACAGGCGGATCAGCAAGAGCGCCAGCTCGAACGGCTTGGTTCCCTTCTCCAGGAGATGATCGAGCCGCTTCATGCGAGAGACGGAGGCTTCAGACACGCCCAGAACGGAGGCGAGGCTGCGAGCGTTCAGCCCAAGCCGCTCGGCTGCGACTACAGTGGCCTTGGTGACCACCTGCGCCTCCGAGATGTCAACCCGACCAACCTGTTTCTCCAGAAAATCCATGTCGAAATCCTTTCAGGAGAAAGATACTCGCACGGGGCTGGATGGTCAAGGGAGCGGCCCACTAGTCGTCCGCCCCCTCCTCCGTGGGTCAGGCCACCGAAACGGGCACCTCGGTGGAGGTACGCATGGCGTGGCTATAGGGGCAGACGATGTTCGCCTTGGCGACCAGATCCTCGGCCTGCGCCTTGTCTATGCCGGGAATGTCCACACTGATGGAGACCTCGATGCCGAAGCCGGTGCCGTCATCGCGGGGACCGATACCGACGGAGACGGTGACCTTGGCGTCGTCCGGGATCTTCACCTTCTCCTTGCCAGCGACATTCTTCAATGCGCCGAGGAAGCAGGCGGAATAGCCGGCGGCGAAAAGCTGCTCGGGGTTGGTGCCGGTGGCGCCGTCGCCGCCCAGCTCCTTGGGGACGGTCAGGGTGACATCGAGGACGCCATTTTCGGATACGGCGCGCCCGGACCGGCCGCCGGTGGCAGAGGCTTTGGTCGTGTAGAGAATTGCCATCGTCTTCACTCCTTCAGGTTTCGAGACAATATCCGTAACAGGCAATTAAATTGTACGCAATATAATTTTGCACGTTGATAATCGCTAGGACTGGGGGGATAATCGTGAGATAGGCCAGAGATACGGAAAATCAGGCACGCGATGACGAAAAAGAAAGAGAGCAGAGGCGAGGCGCCGGCCAGGCTGGAGACGCAGCTGTGCTTTGCGATCTACGGGGCGGCCCATGCACTGACGCGCACCTATAAGCCGCTGCTGGAGCCGCTCGGCCTCACCTATCCGCAATATCTGGTCATGCTGGTGCTGTGGGAGGAGGACGACCAGTCGGTGCGGGCGATCGGCGATCGGCTGGGGCTGGATTCGGGAACGCTATCACCGCTCCTCAAACGGCTGGAACAGGGCGGCCTCGTGAGCCGCAAGCGCGACAGCCAGGATGAACGGCTCGTGCGTATTTCCTTAACCCGGAAAGGACAGGACCTGGCTTCACAGGCAATCGACGTCACCCGCGCCATTGCGGTGGCGACACAATGCACCCTGGAGGAGATGGAGGGATTGCGGGACAGGCTACGCGCCCTGACAGGCAACCTGCAGGAGCAGCCTGCCTAGTCGCGCTTTCGCTGTTACTGCCAGACGACGATGCGGGCCTTCTGCGGCACGCGCTCGTATAGATCGATGACGTCCTGGTTGATCAGCCGGACACAGCCCGAGGAGACCGCACGCCCGATCGAGTTCCATTCCGGCGAACCGTGCAGGCGGTAGAGCGTATCCTGACCATTCTTGAAGATGTAGAGCGCGCGGGCGCCGAGCGGATTGTCCAGGCCCGGCGGCTGGCCGCCATTCTCTGCAGAGTATTTTGCAAGCTGTGGCTGGCGCGCGATCATTTCCGCCGGCGGGGTCCATTTCGGCCACTTCTGGCGCCACTGGATGACGCCCTCGCCTTCCCAGGCAAAGCCTTCGCGGCCGATGCCGACCCCGTAGCGCATGGCGCTGCCGTCACGTTCGACGAGGTAGAGGAAGCGCGACGCCGTGTCGACGACCACCGTGCCCGGGCGTTCGCCGGTCGGATCGAGGACACGCTGGCGATAGTAGCGCGGATTGATGTTCCAGTAGGGAACGGCCGGAATGACATAACCGCCGTCGACGACGGTGCCATACATGGCATCCAGTTCGGGCGAACGACCCGCAGGTGAGACCGGCGGCGGCGAGAAGGCGGCAGGCGTTGCGGAAATGATGCGTGCACCGGACGACCCGGAGCCGCTCGAGGCGCATCCGGCAAGTGTCGAGGCCGCGCCCGCCGCAAGAAGCGACAGGACGCCCCGGCGGGAATAGGAAATGTTCATGCTCATGTTCGGAAAACCGCCCGACTTGTTCTTCTGACTAGGCCCGATCAACGGCAACCTGAATGCAAAGGTTCCATGATGGGCCTGTGCTATCACGCGAACGTTTACGCTTCCCTACGGGAGGCCAACCAGCCGGTCCAGAACGGGATGATCAGATCACGACGATCGGCGCCGAGGCGGGTACGCGATCGTAAAGGTCGATAACGTCCTGGTTCAGCATGCGCACGCAGCCGGAGGACGTGGCCCTGCCGACCGACTGCCAGTCGGGCGTGCCGTGGACGCGGTAGAGCGTGTCCTTGCCATCCTTGAAGATATAGAGGGCGCGGGCGCCCAGCGGATTGTTGAGGCCCGGATTGGCACCGCCTTCGGCAGCGGCAAACTGGCGCAATTCCGGCTGGCGGGCGACCATATCGGCCGGCGGCGTCCAGCGCGGCCATTTGGCCTTCCACTGGATGGTGCCGCGGCCCGACCAGGCGAAGCCCTCCTTGCCGAGCCCGACGCCATAGCGGATCGCCTTGCCGCCAGGCTGCACGAGATAGAGATAGTGCTGCTTCGTATCGACGACGATCGTGCCGGGCGCCTCGGCGGTCTGGTAGGAGACTTCCTGGCGCAGGAAACGCGGATCGATTCGTGAATAGGGGATGGCCGGCAGCGTCCTGCCCTCATCGTTGAACGCACCGTACATGGTTCGATGCACCGGGTTGGAGACCGGCATTCCGTAGGTCGGCCGGTAGGTCTGGTGAAAATAGGTTGGATAGAGCTGGCGCTTCTGCGGAATGCCGCCCGGCATCGGTGGCGGCTGGTTCGTCGGTGGATCCGCATAGGGCGGAACGTGGAAGACGGGCGCGGTTTCCTGGACGAAGACGTCCGGGTTCATGCGGCTCGTATCGGTGACCAGGATGCAGCCGCTCAGGCTTGTGGCCGCAGCAAACATGCCGACGGCGGACAGCATAGGGCGCAGAGACTGGGGCAGGAGCGGCATGACGACTCGATTCCGGCTGATGGGACCGGAGCAACCATGTCCTCCGCGGCTGGTGCGAAGCTGGCGGCGGACGTGCTTTCGTCAACCCGGCCAAGATGGGGCGGGACCGGCAGCTGGAGCGGCACATAGGAAATTATCTATATATCAGTTTTAACTAATTTTCATCCATCACATCTATGGGTGCCCTTGTTTGAATTTCGTAACGCATGGCTCGTTAAAGCTGCATCGATCGAGGCAAACTGCGATCGCAGCGTCCTTGAGCCCTCTCGCCCTGAACGGACCTCCCATGACACGACCCAAAGTTAAGACCGCCCTTGCAGGAATCCTGATTCTGATCGGCATTTCCTTCGGGCTCTTCGCGACCTTTGCCCTCAACCGGATCGGTGCGATCAATGCACACCTCGAAGAAATCGCCACGGACAACATGCCCACCGCTATCACGGTGAAGGACATGGAGGTTCAGCTTGGCAGCATACGGACAGCGTATCGTAGCCACATTCTCCGGTCCGATGCGGAGGGCAAGGCTGCCGCCGCCAAGGCAGTCGAAACGGCGACCGCCAAGCTCAAGGAAGACATCACCAAGTTCAACACCCTCAACCCGTCGAGGGAGGAGAGCGAGATCGTTGTGAAGCTCGGGCAAGCGGTCGACGAGTACAACGCGGTCGGTGCCACCGTCTTTGCTTCCTCTCTGGCTGGGCACATCGACGAAGCAAACCGGATCCTTCGCGATGAGATGGTCAAGAGCGCCAATGCGGCAACCGAAAGCGCGGAGCGGCTCGTGGCGATCAGCAACAGTGATACCACTGAAGCCTATGCCAACGCCCAATCCGCCTATTCGACCACGTTGACCGTTGCCTTCGTGGCCATCGGCGTGCTCGCAGCCGTCATCGCCGCTGCCATCTGGTTCGCCATCACCGGCATTGCGCGTCCGATCCAGACGATCACCGGCTCGATGAACACTCTCGCCAGGGGCGATGCCGACACGGCAATTCCATATGCCGGCCGCACCGACGAGATCGGCGAGATGGCGGCAGCCGTCGAGGTGTTCCGCACGAATGCACTGGAGAACCGCCGGCTCGAGCAGGAGGCGAATGCCCAGCGCTCGCAGTCGGAAGAACAGCGCCGCCGCACGGCCGAGCAGGAGCGCATTCGCGCCGAAGCCATGGCACAGGCAACCACGGGCTTGGCCGATGGCTTGAAGCAGCTTTCCGCCGGCAATCTCGGCGTCCAGCTGACGCAATCCTTCGCCGAGGAATTCGAAGGCCTGCGCGAGGACTTTAACCGCTCGGTCATGCAACTTCGCGAAACCATGACGGCAGTGGCGGAATCCACCAGCTCGATCGACAGCGGATCGCGCGAGATCAGCCAGAGCGCCGAGGACCTGTCGAAGCGCACCGAACAGCAGGCCGCCTCGCTGGAAGAGACGGCAGCAGCCCTCGACCAGATCACCACCAATGTCGCCAACTCCTCCAAGCGCGCCGAAGAGGCCCGTACGGTGGCGATCCAGGCGAACGAGAGCGCCCGCCATTCCGGCGCCGTCGTCGCCAATGCCGTCGATGCCATGGGCAAGATCGAGCAGTCATCGAGCCAGATCTCCAACATCATCGGCGTCATCGACGACATCGCCTTCCAGACCAACCTCCTGGCGCTCAACGCCGGCGTGGAAGCGGCGCGTGCCGGCGAAGCCGGCAAGGGCTTTGCCGTCGTCGCCCAGGAAGTCCGTGAACTGGCACAGCGTTCGGCAACCGCTGCCAAGGAGATCAAGGACCTGATCCGCAACTCCTCTGCCGAGGTCGGCAACGGCGTGAAGCTGGTCAGCGACACCGGCGAAGCCCTGAAGACGATCGAAAGCTATATCGTCACCATCAACCAGCACATGGACGCGATCGCCACGTCGGCCCGCGAACAATCGGTCGGCTTGTCGGAGGTCAACACCGCCGTCAACCAGATGGACCAGGTGACCCAGCAGAACGCCGCCATGGTGGAAGAGGCCAATGCGGCCGGTGCCACCCTCGCCAACGAGGCAAGCCGCCTACGCGGCCTGATCGGCCAGTTCCAGCTTGGCGGCGCGGCCTCCTACCAGCCGGCATCGCATCGGGCACCGGCACCGGTGGCCAAGGCCGGAGCCAAGTCCGCCCCGGTCGCCTCGCCCGCCCGCAGCATGATGGGCAAGATCGCCAATGCCTTCTCGGCCAAGGGCTCCGCTGCCGTCGCCGTCAGCAACGACAGCTGGGAAGAGTTCTGAGGCGACCTGATCTCATGGTTGAACGAAACAAGGGCGGGTGGCGCAAGCTGCTCGCCCTCTTCTTTTGAGGTTACGACTGCGGCATACTCGCATCGATCATCGCGGTCAGAGTCGACAGCCGGTCGGCATCGCGGGGCAGCTTGTCCATGCGCAGGCGCGAAATGCGAGGAAACCGCATCGCGACGCCGGACTTGTGGCGGGTGGAGCGGTTGATGCCCTCGAAGGCGACCTCCAGCACGAAGCCGAAATCCGGCTCTGCCCGCACCGCTCGGACAGGACCGAAGCGCTCCACCGTGTTGTCACGCACGAACTTGTCTAGCACTTCGAGCTCAGCATCGGTGAAGCCGAAATAGGCCTTGCCCACGGGCACAAGCTGCTCGCCATCCGGGCTCTCGGCCCAGACGCCGAAGGTGAAGTCGGAATAGTAGCTCGACCGCTTGCCGTGGCCGCGCTGGGCATAGAGCATCACCGCATCGATATTGTAGGGATCGCGCTTCCACTTGAACCACGGCCCCTTCAGCCGACCGGCCTGGTAGGCGCTGTCCTTGCGCTTGATCATGACACCCTCGATCACCGGATCGGGTGGATCTACCCGAAGGCGGTCGAGTTCCTGCCAGTCGGAGAAGTCGACGAGATCGGACAAGTCGAAGCGGTCGTGTGGGGCCTTTTCGATGACCTCTCCCAGCCGCTCGCGGCGCTCGAAGAAGGTGCGGGCACGGATGTCCTCATCGCCCTGAAACAGCAGGTCGTAGGCCCGCACGAAGGCGGGGTAGTCGTCCAACATCCGGCTCGTCACCGTCTTGCGGTTCAGCCGCTGCTGGAGATCGGAGAAGGTGCGGGTCGGGCTGTTGGAGCGCATGGTACCGCCAACAAGCAGTTCGCCGTCCACGACGCCTTCGAAGTTGATCGAGTCGACGATGTCCGGGAAGGCACCAGTGATGTCGTCGCCGGAGCGGGAGTAGAGCTTCTTCGTGCCGCCATAGCTCGACATCTGGATGCGGATGCCGTCCCACTTCCATTCGGCAGCATAGGCTTCCGGGTCGAGCTTCTCGAGATCGCCCTCCTCCACCGGGTTGGCCAGCATGACCGAGTGAAAGATCGCCGGCGTGGCCAGCACCGGCTTATCCGCCCGGCCCTCGAGCCATGCGAAAAGCGGCTCGTAGGGCGGATCCAGGCCGTGCCACAAGGTTTCGATTTCGGTGACGTCCTTCTGGCTCTCCCCTGGGCCGCTCATGTCCGACAGCGCCTGCTTGGCGAGCCGGGCGGAGACGCCGATGCGAAGCGCCCCGGTGGCGAGCTTCAGGAAGGCGAAGCGGCTGGAGGGATCGAGATGGTCGAGCAGGTCGCGGACGGCGGCGCGCACTTCGGTCCGGCCGAGCGAATTCATCATCATGACGACTTCGCCGAGCCGCGGCTGCTCCTCGTCGGTCGTGTCGTCCTTCTCGCCGCCATCCCAAACGAGCGCGATGGTTTCGGCGAGGTCGCCGACGTAATCGTAGGAATACTGGAAGAGGACCGGATCGAGCTTTTCCAGCACCAGTTCGCGCAGGAGCGCCGGCTTGATGTTCCTCAGGTCAAGCGTACCGGCCAGTGCCGCGAGGCCATAGCCGCGGTCCGGATCGGGCGTGTCGCGAAAGTAGTCGGCCAGCAGCTTCAGCTTGCCGTTGCGCGATGGGGTCAGGACCAAGCGGTCGAGGAGGTTGGAGAAGGCCTTCATCAGTCTCCCTCGTCCTCATAGCCGACGAGGTGCAGCGGGCGGGCCGGGATGCCCTGCAACTCGCACCAGCGCACCAGCGCCTCCTCCCGGCCGTGCGTCACCCACACCTCGGAAGGTCCGACCTCCCTGATGGTCTCCAGGAGCTCGGGCCAGTCGCAGTGGTCGGAGATCACCAGGGGCAGTTCCACCCCGCCCTGCTTGGCGCGCTGGCGCACCATCATCCAGCCGGAGGCGAAGGCGATCAGCGGCTCGTTGAAGCGCCGCGCCCAGCGATCCTGGAATGCCGACGGCGGACCGACGACGACAGCGCCCTTGAAGGCATCGGGATCCTTCTTCTCCAGCGTCGCGGGCCGGATGTCGCCCAATTCGATGCCCTGTTCGCGATAGTAGTCGCAGAGCCTCCCCAGCGCCCCGTGGATATAGATCGGCTCGTGGTAGCCGCAGTCCCGGATCAGACGGATGACACGCTGCGCCTTGCCGAGCGCATAGGCGCCGATCATGTGGCTGCGCTCGGGAAACTGCTTCAGCGAGGTGAGCAGCTTGCCGATTTCTCCCTTCGGGTCGGGATGGTGGAAGACCGGCAGACCAAAGGTGGCCTCGGTGATGAAGACGTCGCAGGCGACGGGCTCGAAGGAGGCGCAGGTCGGGTCGGTGCCGCGTTTGTAGTCGCCGGAGACGTTGATCCTCAGGCCATCCTTCTGGATGAGGATCTGCGCGGAGCCCAGGACATGGCCAGCGGGGTGGAAGCAGACGGTAACGCCGTCCACCTCGACGCGCTCGCCGAACTCCACCGCCTGTTCTGATCCGCAGAAGTCTTCGCCATAGCGGATGCGCATGATGTCGAGCGTCTGGCGGGTGGCCAGCACCTTGCCATGACCGGCGCGGGCATGGTCGGAATGGCCATGGGTGATCAGCGCCCGCTCGACGGGCCGCACCGGATCGACATGGAAGCGGCCGATGGGGCAGAACAGCCCGGCCGGGGTCGGATGAAGCAGCGCCTCTGGTTTCATTCCCTCAAAGATAGTGCGCGACAGGCGACTGCAAAGATCGTCTCGATGTCGCCGTCAGTCGCCGGCAGGAGCACAGGTCCAGACCTGCAGGCGATCACGGCCGTCGATCTTGGCGCCGTACATGGCGCGGTCCGCCCGTGCCAACAGCGCCTCGGGGGTGTCTCCATCCTCCGGATAGAATGCAGCCCCCATGCTGCAGGTGACTTGGACTTCTTCGGACTCGAACATGACGGGTGCCGAGATGACGGCCCGCAGCTCGTCCATCCGCCGAACCACGCCCTCTTCCCCCTGGCCGAGGAGGGAGAAGACGATGGCAAACTCGTCCCCACCGAGCCGGACTATCAGGTCGTTGGCGCGGATGCAGCGTGGCAGGCGTTCGGCGATCGTCTTCAGCACCTCGTCCCCGGCTGCGTGACCCAGCCGGTCGTTGATCTGCTTGAAATTGTCGAGATCGATGTAGGCCACCGCGACCTTGCGTTTTTCGCGGCGCGCCTCGGCAAGAATATGGTTGAACTGGATCCAGAAGAGCGCCCGGTTCGGAAGACCTGTCAGGGCGTCATGATGCGCCATGTAGCGAATGCGCTCCTCCGCACGCATCCGTTCGATGGCGATCCCGGCAATGTCGGTCGCCATGGCGGTCAGTTCGAGCTCAAGCTCCGTCGGCTCGCGCACAGAACCGGAATAGAGAGCGAAGGTGCCGAGAACCCTTCTATCCGGGCCAATGATCGGCGTGGACCAGCAGGACCGGAAACCGAACTGCTGCGGCAGTTCGCGATACTCTTCCCAGAGCGGGTCTTCGAGGGCATTGCTGACGATGACCGGCTCGCGCCGCCAGGCGGCCGTGCCGCAGGAGCCGGCATGCGGGCCGATCTGGAGACCGTCGATCTTACGGACATAGGCTTCCGGAAGGCTCGAGGACGCCCCATGCCGCAGCCGGTCGGTTCCTTCATCGAGGAGCAGCACCGAGGCAACCACGTCGTCCAGTTCCTCTTCAACCAGATCGACGAGAGAAAGCAGGACCTTGTCGAGCGGCTGGCCGCGCGCGATCATTTCGAGGAGGCGCGCATGGCCGCGCCGCAGATCCTCCTGCCGCTTGCGCTCAGTGATGTCGCGGGAGATACCGATCAGCCCGACGATACGGCCCGCAGCGTCCCGCAGCGGGGTCTTTGTCGACTGGAGCCAGCAGGACTGGCCGCCGAACGCAAGGCGATGCTCGACATTGGTCATTGCCTCGCCAAGCGACATCATTCTCTGCTCGGCGAGAAAGAGCTCCTCCGCGACCTCCCGCTCGAAGAGATCGAAATCCGTCTTGCCGAGCAATTCCACGGGATGGGCGATGTTGTTGGCGCGGGCGGTGGCGTCGTTCGCCAGCACGAAGCGGCTGCGGCGATCCTTGACGTAGATGAGCTCAGGAAACTGGTCGACGAGGGAGCAGGCGTCCAGCCGGTCGAGAATCGCGAACGTATCCGCCAGTTCCGCATCCGTAACGACCGTCAGCAGCCGCTGGCGGAGGCTCTCGAGAGTGACCGAGGTATCCTGCGAATGCGCGCTTCTTGACATTGGACTGTGCATCCGATGTCTCTCCCAAACCGCTTGCTAATATGAACGCCCCAACGTCAGCGATAGACTGCAGGACAAATCCTTAATCTTCTTTAATATTATCGTAACAATTGTTCATCTCGCCAATCGAATTCAACCGTAGGCGCAAATAAGCAGATTCTTACTCTCCGGAGATGCGGATGATTTCCAGACGAACGCTTTTGCTTGGACTGTCTTCGGCGAGTTGTACCGTTCTGCTGAGCGCGGGGAGCGGACGAGCAGCCCCTGCCATGTCGCTGACCGATCTGCGCGGCGCGATCGATGCGGGAGCCGCGGGATTGAGGTCGGGTGGCGGCGAAGAGCAGACCCGGAAGTTGCGGGAGCTGATCGCGCAGGCGAGCCAGGCTGACCAGTGGGTGTTCCTGCCGCCGGGCCGCTACGAGGTGAACGATCTGGCGCTGCCGGACCGGACCCGCCTGATGGGCATTGCCGGCGCCACGACCCTCGCACTTGGCGGCGGTGGTCCATTCATCCGCAGCGAACCGGGTGCGCGGCGCATAGAACTGGACGGCATCAAGTTCGACGGGGCCGGACGACCTCTGCCTGACCATGTGCCTGCCCTACTGCACCTGCGCGACGTGGCTGACCTGACGATGGAAAAATGCGCGGTGGAGGGCAGCAGCAAGACGGCCCTGCAGCTGGAGCGCTGCGGCGGCGCCCTGAAGGGTAACCGTATCTCCGGAATCGACGAATACGGGCTCTATGCGATCGACAGCATCGGCCTCGCGATCCGGGAAAACCTCCTGTCCGGCTGCGGCAATGGGGGCATTCTCGTTCACCGCAGGGAGAAGGGAGAGGACGGCACGATCGTTTCCGGCAACCGCATCACCCGGACCGGCGCAAGCTATGGCGGCACCGGTCAGTTCGGCAATGCCATCAACCTCTACCGCGCCGACGGCGTAATCGTATCGAGCAATCACATCTCCGACAGTGCTTTCACGGCCATTCGGGCGAACGCCGCTTCCAACGTCCAGATCTCCGACAATCACTGCCTGCGATCAGGCGAGACGGCGATCTATTCCGAGTTCGGCTTCGAGGGAGCGCTGGTCACCGGCAATCTGGTGGATGGAGCGGCGAACGGCATCAACATCGCCAATTTCAACGAGGGTGGACGGCTGGCGATCGTTTCCAGCAACATCATCCGCAACATCTCGCTGGTTGGTCCCTACGAACACGACAGCGTCGGCTTCGGGATCGGCATCGGCGTCGAGGCCGACACGGTGGTTTCCGGCAATGTCCTCGAGAACGTTCCGCGTTTCGCCATGCTGGTCGGCTGGGGTCCCTACCTGCGCAACGTCTCCATAACCGACAACATCGTCCGTCAGGCGCGAATCGGCTGCGCCGTGTCGGTCGTGGAAGATGCGGGCAGCGCCCTCGTCAGCGACAATATCTTCGATGGCGTGGAAGACGGCGCCATCCTCGGCTTCCGCTGGCATGACCGTGCCACGGGCGAACTGCTTGGTGGCGAGGAGCGCTTTGCGCACCTGACGATCGAGGGCAATCGCCGGGCCTGACCGATCGAAACAATTCATGGCGCCATAACGCCGACCGGTCTTCCGTTCAGCCACCTGCCCCCGTAGCGTGGCGCAGCTTTTCCCAGGAGGACGTAAATGCTGACGATCTACGGAGTCTATCGCTCCCGTGCCACCCGGCCGCTCTGGCTCATCGAGGAACTTGGTCTTGCCTTCCGGCACGTGCCGGTGATCCAGGCCTATCGGCTGGCCGATGCTTCCGCGGCCGGGGCACCGATGAACACCCGCTCCCCCGAGTTCCTGGCCATCAACCCGATGGGTTCGATCCCGTCGATGGACGATGACGGCTTCGTGCTGCACGAATCACTCGCAATCACGCTCTACCTTGCGAAGAAGCATGGCGGCGCGCTCGGACCGAAGGACCTGCAGGAGGATGCCCGAATGGTGCAATGGGCGCTGTTCGG
The DNA here is from genome assembly GCF_000967425.1 of Pseudorhizobium banfieldiae. Lineage (NCBI taxonomy): Bacteria > Pseudomonadati > Pseudomonadota > Alphaproteobacteria > Hyphomicrobiales > Rhizobiaceae > Pseudorhizobium > Pseudorhizobium banfieldiae. The sequence goes on along the minus strand of NZ_FO082820.1, from coordinate 787,371 downwards.
CGCCACCAGCATCGAGGAGGACGCGCTCGACATCCAGATGGCCATCGGCAAGGGCGCGATGGAGACCGAGGAAGGCCGCGCGAAGATCGCCGCCTCCGCCGCCATGCTCGAACGCCCCTTCGACGTCTTGGAGGCTCATCTCAAGGCCAGCCCCTTCATGGTCGGCGGGCGCTTCACCGCCGCCGACATCCTCGTGGCGGAGGTCGTGCGCTACGCGCAGGGCCATGCACCCCTGTTCGAGGCGCGGCCAGCACTGAAGGGCTGGCTCGAAACCTGCCAGGCGAGGCCCGCCTTCAAAGCGATGTGGGAGAAGCGACTGCAGGAGCCGGCGTGACGACCTCCCGGTCGAGCGCCTGCATCTCTGCCCGCAGCCAGTCGGCAAAGGCACGCACCTTCGCGGGCTGACGGACACTTGCACGGGTCACGAGGTAGTGGCCCATGCCTGTCGCTGCCTCCAGGGCAAACGGCTTCACCAGACGCCCCTGCTCAAGGGCAAAGCTTGCCAGCGTCTGCCAGGCGAGCATTACCCCCTGCCCCGCCATGGTCGCGTCGAGGCAGAGCGAGGCGTCGTTGAAGACGTGCCGCGTCGTCATCCTGCGGCCTGCGAGACCCGCCTGCTGCAGCCAGACGTCCCAGGAAAAGGCCGAGGGGCCATCGATGATCGCCGGGAGCCGGAGAACGTCGGCCGGCGCCCTCAGGTCTGCGGCCAGGGCCGGCGCGCAGACGGGGAAAACCCGCTGCTCCATCAGCAGTTCAGCATCGACGCCCGGCCATACGCCACGCCCGACCCGGATGGCGAGGTCGACATCTCCGCCGTCCAGATCGGCAAGCGCCGTCGTCGCCTCGATGCGCAGGCGTATCAACGGGTGCAAGCGGGAGAAGCTGTCCAGCCGGTGGACGAGGAAGCGCGCCGCGAAGACCGGTGCAACGGACACCGTCAGAAGATTGTCGTCAGCCGGCCGCGCGAGTGCCACGCCCTGAGAAAGTGCGTGAAACCCTTCCGTCAGCCGGGCGAGCATCGGCCGTGCGGCATCGAACGGAACCATGCCCTTCGGCTGACGCAGGAACACCGAACGTCCCAATTGCGCTTCTGCCTTGATGACCTGCTGGCTGACTGCACCGATGGTGACGCCCATCTCCTCAGCAGCCGCCTGCAGCGATCCGAGACGGGCGACGGCCTCAACGGCCCTCAGGCCGTTCAGATGCAGCATGTTCAGGTTCTTCATATAGATTTTCTACAGCAGAGTGCTGAAGAACTCAATTGAATGGGCCTGCTCCAATCTGCATCATAAGCGGGAAAGCATGTATTGCCGGGAGGCACGCTATGCGCGATCTACAGATTATCTCCAGCGCCCTCGACTGGCTCAGGTCCGCCGAGGAAGCTTCTGCCGAGGGGCTCGACGTGCTCCGTCATCCTGACCTTGTCCGTATGTCGGAGCGTCAACTGGCCGACCTGCCCTTTCTGAGGCACCCCGAAACTCGGTCCCACGGCATCGGCGATGCATTGAAACTCACACGCTGCGCCTGAGTTCAGGCCGGGCGCTCGATGGAAAGCGCCTTCTGGACGGCGGGGCGCTCCATCATTCGGCGATAGTGGTCGGCAACCTTGGGAAACTCTTCCCTCCCGATTCCGAGGCCTTCGAGCCAGTCGGCCATGGTGAAGAGGTAAGGGTCGGCGACCGAATAGGCCTCGCCCAAAACCCAGGGGCCTGTCAGGAAGTCGTTTTCAACCATGCCGAAGTACATGCGCATGTTCGGCGCGACCTTCCGCTTCATGGCATCGAGCGCCTCCTGCCCATCCGCCCAGCGATAGCCGCGCTTGTTATGGGCATAGGCCACGTGCAGCGATGAGGCGATGAAACTGTTGAAGCCCTGCATCTGGGCGAATTCGAAGGGATCGTCGAGCGGCGCGAGCTTTGCGTCAGGTGCCGACTGGGCGATGAAGGCGAGGATCGCCGGACTTTCGATCAGCGTGCCTTTCTCCGTTACCAGCGCCGGCACGCGGCCGTTCGGATTATGCTTCAGGTATTCCGGCGAACGCTGCTCGTTCTCGGCGAAATTCACTCGACGCACCTCGTAGGGAAGGCCGGACTCCGCCAGCGCGATGTGGCTGGCGAGCGAGCAGGCATTGGGCGAGTAGAACAGCGTGTACATGACGATTTCCTCCATCGGTGATGTCGGTGATCTGGCGTCGGCGGCGCCTCTATCAAGTCCTGATCGTGACGGCAGTTGGCACCGACGGGTCAGGCGAACAGGGCATCGGTGACACGGATGTCGCCGACATGGATGCCGTTCCAGTTCCTCATCGACTTATTGGCCATGGCCATGAGCGTCTGGTGCGTCTCGCTGGCCTTGTCGAAGTGGCGGGCGATCAGGGCGAAGATCATCGCCTCGGCGGCGCGCGTCGTACCGTCTTCGCATTTCACCGCCATCGCCAGGCCCTGCTCGGGAAGTGCTGCGACGAATACGCCCTCGGCACCCGTCTTGGCAAAGATCTTGCCCGGAGCGACCTGCATCAGCTTCGTGCAGGCACGCTTGGTGCCGGCAACATAGAAGGGCTCCGCCATGCAAGCCTCCATCAGCCGCCGCGAGGCCTTTGCCCGGATGGGCTCCAGCCCCTGCCCCGTCACCATCTTGGCGAAGCCGTGCGCGAGGCCACGAAGCGGAATGGCGTAGCTCGGGATCGAGCAGCCATCGATGCCGCAATTGTCATGGCCGAGGGCGGCACCCGTCAGACTTTCCATCGTGGCGCGGATGTCGGCCTGCAGCGGATGGTCGTAGCCGACGTAGCCTTCAACCTCGTAGCCGACATGGGCGCAGGTGCAGACGAAGCCCGAATGCTTGCCGGAGCAGTTGTTGTGGAGTGCCGTCGGCCGGTCGCGGGTGCGCGCCTGGTGGATCAGGGTCGTCTGGTCGGAGGACCAGTGGGCGCCGCATTCCAGCGCGGAGGCATCGCGGCCGGCACGCTCCAGCATCGAGGCCGCGAGCGCCACGTGTTCATCCTCGCCGGAATGGGAAGCACAGGCCAGCGCCAGTTGCCGATCGGCGAAGCCATAGGCGTCCGCGGCACCACTCTCGACAAGGGGCAGAGCTTGCATGGCCTTGCAGGCCGAACGGAGGAAGACGCCGCTTTCGACATCCCCGAAGGCGAACACCGTCTTGCCGTCACCGTCTACCACAATGCCCATGCCGCGATGGCGGCTTTCGACGAGCTTGCCTCGAGTGACTTCGACGGTAACGGGGTTTTGCATTGGTCTGCCCTGAAATTGCTGGTTTCAATCGGTCATAGCCGACCGCGATACGACTTGCACGAGGTCTTGCATGAAATACCTGAAGCGGCTGCTTCTCATCATCTTCATCGTCTACCTGCTGCCGACCTTTGCTTCGGCAGGTTGGTGGGCAATCCAGGATCGCCCGGGCCGCTGGAGCGAAGCACGCTGGTCGTCTGCCGGGATCCTGCCGGAAGCAGGGGCGAGCGACGAGGCAGCGATCTACGTCTTCTCGGCGACGACCGGCGGGCTGAAGGGCGCGGTCTCCAGCCATGCATGGATCGTCACCAAGGAGAAGGGTGCCGACAGCTATACGCGCTACGACAAAGTCGGCTGGGGATCGCCGATCCGGCGCAATCACCGGCCGGCGGACGCGTACTGGTATTCAAACATGCCACAGGTCGTGAAAGCGGTGACGGGTGTCGAAGCGGAATTGCTGATCCCGAAGGTGGAGGGCGCGATCGCCGCCTACCCCTATGCGGAGCCCGGCGGCTACAAGATCTTTCCGGGGCCGAACTCCAACACGTTCGTCGCCTTCGTGCTGCGCAGCGTGCCCGAACTGGCAGCCGTCCTGCCGCCGCATGCGGTCGGGCGGGACTACCTGCCGGATGGCGATTTCGTGCATCTGGATGCGGACTGGCGGGACGTCCATCTGACGCTCGGCGGCCTTCTCGGCCTCTCGGCCGGGGCCCGCAGCGGCTTCGAACTGCATTTCCTGGGACTGGTCGCCGGGCTGGACATTGCCAATCCAGGGATCAAGGTTCCGGCGCTCGGACGGATCGGTCTCTGACCCTCCATAAATGCAAAACGCCCGCTTTGGGCGGGCGTTCACATCCGGCAAGCCTCGCCGCGATTAGAGGCCGGCAGCCTGGCGGGCGACGCGATGGATATCGCACTGCGAAATACCGAGGTCGCTGAGGTCGCGCGGGGTCATCCGGCTCAGTTCAGCTACGGTACGGCGGTACTGGCGCCAGTTGTTGAAGCTGCGTGCTATGTTCATGATAATTCCCCCTTTCACTGGGCTTCGAAGCCCGGCGCCGTGCTTGGCGCTCCGTCCTGCTTCGATGTCCCGTAGATAGGTTCGCGGAACGCGCATGAGTAGCACCCAAATGTCAGCTCACGCATGCGTGAGATGCATAGGTAGAACGGCAGCTTTCTCGTCGAAACGGCGGAAACGAAAAAGGGCCGCGCACGGCGACCCTTCTCGTGAATTTGGTCCGTTCAACGAACCCGGACACGCGAGGCGCCCGAAGGAAGATGCGTTCAGGCCGAGGGCTGCCCCGTCATGACCATCACCTTTCCAAAGTCCGAAACGCAGACCGAAATCTCACTCGACATTGGATCACCTTCCTTTCATTACGTTGACGATGATCAAAAGGTAGGTGCTGCGTCGCATGTATGCAAGGCACGTTATGTGACAATGTTCGGATGTAATTGAGTTGAAGTCTCCCTGGCTTCGTCTAGCATTCACCAGCCTGCTGATTCACCCTATCGAAGATCGAGGATGATCTTTCCGATGTGACTGCTCGTCTCCATCAGCCGGTGGGCCTCCGCAACCTGATCGAACGGCAGGACCGTGTGGATCACCGGTGCGACCTTGCCCGCTTCCAGCAGTGGCCAGACCTGATCCCTCAACTCGTCGCGGATCGCGCGTTTTTCCTCAGCGGTGCGCGGGCGCATGGTGGAGCCGGTCACCGTCAGGCGCTTCACCATGATCGGCGACAGATTGGCCTTTTCGGCGACGGCGCCGCCGAGGAAGGCGATGATCGACAGGCATCCATCCCTGGCGAGCGCACTGAGGTTGCGGTTGAAGTAATCGGCCCCGATCATGTCAAGGATTGTGTCGACGCCCCTGCCCCCGGTTTCTGCCTTGATGACCTCGACGAAATCCTCTTCGCGATAGTTGATGGCACGCTTTGCGCCCAAATCTTCGCAGGCCCGGCATTTCTCCACCGAACCCGCCGTGGCATAGACTTCAGCGCCGAAGGCGCTGGCTAGCTGAATCGCAGTGGTGCCGATGCCGCTGGAACCGCCATGGATCAGGACGCTCTCGCCCTCGGTGAGACCGGCCATCTGGAAGAGATTGGCCCAGACCGTGAAGAAGGTTTCAGGCAGGGCTGCGGCCTTCACCGCATCATAGCTCTTCGGAAACGCGAGGACCTGGCCCGCCGGCAGGGCGCAATACTCGGCATAGCCGCCGCCGTTGGCGAGGCCGCAGACCCGATCGCCGATGGTGACATCGGTCACCCCCTCGCCGAGCGCCACCACCCGGCCCGCGACTTCCAGGCCCAGGATCGGGCTGGCATCCTTGGGCGGCGGATAATTGCCGCTGCGCTGGGCGACATCGGGACGGTTGACGCCTGCCGCCTCGACCTCGACCACCACTTCGCCGGCTCCAGGCTGCGGCACCGGGCCGTTTGCCAGCCTCATCACATCCGGGCCGCCGAAGCCCGTCAGTTCGACGTAACGCATTTCCTTGGACAGGGACATAGGGGCCTCCTCATCATGGCAGGAGATGGAGACTTAGGACGCGCCAGGGACGCTGGAAAGGCAAGTAGCCGTCGCGGTGTCAATTTGTCTCGCCGAAGGTGGCAAAGACGAGGCCCGAGGCTGCCTTCTTCGCCTGCGCCTTGACGAGCGCGATGCTGCCGGCGATGCTGCCGGCGTCGTCGAGCAGCAGGCCGGAGGGAAGCTCAAGGACGCCGATCGAACAACGCAGCAGGGGAAAATCACGCTCGTGCCCCTGACGGTCGCGGCCCCGGATACGGCCCGCCTCCTGTTCCTCGCGGGAATAGAGACCAACGACATCATCATGAAAATCACCCAGCAATCGTTCAAGGATTTCCGTCAATTCCGCACGAGTCCAGTTGCGAACGCCAATGAAGAAGTCGTCCCCGCCAATATGACCCAGAAAAAGCTCATCTGAGAAGAAGTAGCGGCGCAGCAGTGCGGCGAAGAGAGAGATCGCATGATCGCCGACATGAAAGCCGTAGAGGTCGTTGAACGGCTTGAAGTGATCGAAATCGCAATAGCAGAAGAACCGGGAGTCCTCCTCGTCGCGTCCGGATTCCAGTATAAAGTCACCGATCGCCCGGTTGCCGGGCAATCCGGTCAGCGGGTTCTGGTCCTGGGCGATCTTCAGCTGCTTCTCGCTCATGACCTTGATCAGCGAGGCGGCGGAAACGACGCCGGCATAGCGCATGTTTTCCGTTAGGATGACGCAGGCGCTGTTCTCCATGCTGGCAAATAGGCTCATCAGTTCCTCCGCATCGGCATCCAGCCCGATGATTGGCGCCATGTCGACGAAATGCGAGATCGTCCGCTCGTAGACCTTGTTCTTCAGGAGATCGCGGCCGAAGGGCTGATAGATGTATTCCTTCAGGTGGTATTCGTTGATGACCCCACGCGGCTCGCTATTGGCATTGAGGACGGGAAAGAAGGCTTGGCGGGGATTGCGGCGGAAGAGTTCGAAGACGCTGTCGATGCTCTCGTGCTCGAAGACAGCCGGCAGGGTCTCGATCTGCTTGCGGATCAATATTTCGTCGAGAGACTGGCTGGAGCGGCGGACACGGCCGATGTCCGCCAGATGCGAGAAGCCGGCCTGCAATTCATTCGGGAAAGTCGTAGGACGGGCGACGAAATAGCCCTGCACGAGGTCGACGCCGTACTCGCGGCAGGCCAGCAGTTCCCCTTCGGTCTCGATGCCCTCGCCGATGACGCGAATCCCGAGGACATGCGCGATTTGGACAATGTTCTTCACCAGATGGCGCTTGCGCGAACTGGTATCGATGCCGTCGATGAAGTGCCGGTCGATCTTGAGATAGTCGACCTGATAGTCGCACAGGAGCTTGATCTCAGCATGGCCGACGCCGAAATCGTCAATGGCCAGCTTGAAGCCCGCCTTGCGGAGCTTGTCGACGAGTGCCGCAAATTCCGGCACGCTGGTATTGTCAAACCGTTCGGACAGCTCGAAGCAGACGGAGGACGGCGGGATGTTCGACTTATTCAGGTGCTGGAGCAACCTGTCAATGACCTCTTCGCCATCCTTGATCAGACGGACGTCGAGATTAAGGAACAGCGTGGCGGAGGAGAAGTCCGGCAGGGTGGAGAACTTGGCTAGCGAGCGTGCGGCCATCATCTGCTCGAGGGCCAGGAGTTGGCCCGCCTCGGCGGCCTGATCGAGCAGTTCGACAGGAGAGGAGAAGCCGATACGGTCATGGCCGCGCATCAGCGTCTCGTAGCCGAAGACCGTTCCCGTCGCGACCTCGACGATCGGTTGGAAGGCGCTTTCCAGAACCAGCTTCGACAGCGTGAGAAGCTGGTCTCCCGCGTAACGCCTGAACACTGCAGGCTCGACGAGGGACGCCGAAGTCATCTTTTACTCCACGAACGCAAAAACTGAAACATGATCGGAAACTGTCTTTCAACCTGTAAAGAAAGCCTTTCCGGCCGATGAAGCTTTCATGAAAGTTCGACGACATTCCCGTGACATCGGATGCGGCAGACTTTCCTCTGTCGGGCTCTCCAGCGCCCAGGGTTGATTGATCAGTCAATCAAACCTAAACTGGCTCGAAACCGGAGATGCCTCACATGCCCCGTATCGGAATGGAGCCGCTGCGCCGCAAGGCGCTGGTAGACGCGACGCTGCGAGCCATTGGGCAGCACGGATCGCTCGACGTGACGATGTCGGACATCGCAAGGGAAGCCGGCGTTTCCCCCGCCCTTGCGCACCACTATTTCGGCAGCAAGCAGCAATTGCTGGTGGCGACGATCCGCAGCCTGCTGACGCGCCTGAGGGCTGATACCGTGACCGCGATGGAGCATCTCGACACGCCCCGCGAGCGGCTGTCGGCCATCATCCGCGTCTCCTTCCAGGCCGACCAGTTCGCCCCGGAAACGGTGGCCGCCTGGCTTGCCTTCTATGTGGAGGCGCAGCGGTCCGAGGAGGTGCGGCGGCTGCTGGTCATTTATTCGAGGCGCCTGCGCTCGAACCTCCTTCACAGCCTCGAACGCCTCTGCCCGCCTGATGATGCAGCCCGGATCGCCGAGGGCGTCGCGGCGATGATCGACGGGCTCTATATCCGGCAGAGCCTGCGTTCCGCCCCGATCGGCAGCACGGCGTCGATCGCGCTCACCGAAGACTATCTCGACCTGCAGCTTCGCCCCTTCCTGCCCGCGAAGCTTTCCTGACGATCGACGCCGCCCCCTAGGAGAAGAAGATGCGCGCACAGCCGGTAGCCAGCCATTTCATTGACGGCGAATACGTGGAAGACACAGCCGGGACCGTCATCGAGAGCGTCTATCCCGCGACGGGTGAAGTGATCGCCCGTTTGCATGCCGCGACGCCGGCAATCGTGGAGAAGGCTGTCGCCTCCGCCAGGCGGGCGCAGGTGGAGTGGGCCGCAATGAGCCCAACCGCGCGCGGTCGCGTGCTGAGGCGCGCGGCGGACATCATGCGCGAGCGCAACCGGGAACTGTCCGAACTGGAGACGCTGGATACCGGCAAGCCGATCCAGGAGACGATCGTAGCCGATCCGACGTCAGGGGCCGACAGCCTGGAATTCTTCGGCGGTATTGCCGCGACGGCGCTGAATGGGTCGCACATTCCGCTCGGCGGCGACTGGGCCTATACGAAGCGGGTGCCGCTCGGTGTCTGTGTCGGCATCGGCGCATGGAACTACCCGCAGCAGATCTGCTGCTGGAAGGCGGCGCCAGCGCTCGCGGCCGGCAATGTGATGGTATTCAAGCCATCGGAGACGACACCGCTCGGGGCGCTGAAGATCGCGGAGATTCTGATCGAGGCCGGCCTGCCCAAGGGGGTATTCAACGTCGTGCAGGGCGACCGTAAGACGGGGCCGCTCCTCGTCAGTCACCCGGACGTGGCCAAGATCTCGCTCACTGGTTCGGTGCCGACCGGCCGCAAGGTCGCCGCCGCAGCGGCCGGGCAGATGAAGCACGTGACGATGGAACTCGGCGGGAAGTCGCCGCTGATCGTCTTCGATGATGCCGACATCGACAGTGCCATCGGCGGCGCCATGCTCGGCAATTTCTATTCCACCGGCCAGGTCTGCTCCAACGGCACGCGCGTCTTCGTGCAGAAGCGGATCAAAGACCAGTTCCTGTCACACCTGAAGGAGCGGACAGAGAAGATCGTCATCGGCGACCCCATGGACGAGCGGACGCAGATGGGGCCGCTCGTTTCTCGCGAGCAGCGCGAGAAGGTTCTGGACTACGTCGAGAAGGGTAATGCCGAGGGAGCGACCCTCGTCACCGGCGGCGGCATTCCCAACGACGTTTCCGGCGAAGGCTTCTACGTCCAGCCGACCGTCTTTGCCGATGTCACCGACGGGATGACGATTGCGCGCGAGGAAATCTTCGGGCCCGTCATGTGCGTGCTGGACTTCGACGACGAGGCCGAGGTGATCAAGCGCGCCAATGCCACCGAGTTCGGCCTTTCCGGCGGCGTCTTCACCGCCGATCTCAGCCGCGCGCACCGCGTGGTGGACCAGTTGCAGGCGGGGACGCTCTGGATCAACACCTACAACCTCTGCCCGGTGGAAGTCCCGTTCGGCGGCTCGAAGCAGTCCGGCTTCGGGCGAGAGAACTCCGCCGCGGCGCTGGAGCACTACACGGAGTTGAAGACGGTCTACGTCGCCATGGGCCCGGTCGAGGCGCCCTACTGAGGAGATCGGGATGACCAGCGCAGACTTCGTTATCGTCGGTTCCGGCTCGGCAGGCTCAGCCATGGCCTACCGGCTCTCGGAGGACGGCAAGCATTCGGTGATCGTCATCGAGGCGGGCGGGTCCGACATCGGGCCCTTCATCCAGATGCCGGCGGCACTTGCCTGGCCGATGAGCATGAAGCGCTACAACTGGGGCTATCTCTCTGAGCCGGAACCCAACCTCAACAACCGCCGCATTACCGCGCCGCGCGGCAAGGTGCTCGGCGGGTCCTCCTCCATCAACGGGCTCGTCTATGTGCGCGGCCACTCCGAGGATTTCAACCGCTGGGAAGAGCTCGGCGCCCGCGGCTGGGACTATGCCGACGTGCTACCCTACTTCAAGCGCATGGAGCATAGCCACGGCGGCGAGGAAGGCTGGCGCGGCAAGGACGGTCCGCTGCATGTGCGCCGCGGCCCCTTCGTCAACCCGCTCTTCCACGCCTTCATCGAGGCGGGCAAGCAGGCGGGGTTCGAACTCACCGACGACTATAACGGTTCGAAGCAGGAAGGCTTCGGGCTGATGGAGCAGACCATCCACATGGGACGGCGCTGGTCAGCGGCCAACGCCTACCTCCGGCCGGCGCTCAGGCGACAGAACGTGCACCTGGTGCACGGATACGCCCAGCGGATCGTCATCGAGAACGGCAAGGCGGTCGGGGTGGAGATCGAGCGGCGCGGCGCTACCGAAGTGATCCGCGCCAACCGCGAGGTGATCATTGCCGCCTCCTCCTTCAACTCCCCAAAGCTCCTGATGCTGTCGGGAATCGGACCTGCGCAGCACCTGCGGGACATGGGGGTAGAGGTCGTGGCCGATAGGCCCGGTGTCGGGGAAAACCTGCAGGACCACATGGAATTTTACTTCCAGCAGGTCTCGAAGAAGCCGGTCTCGCTTTATTCGTGGCTTCCGTGGTTCTGGCAGGGCGTCGCCGGCGCCCAATGGCTTCTGTCAAAGGGCGGCCTCGGCGCTTCCAACCAGTTCGAAGCCTGCGCCTTCGTCCGCTCCGCCGCAGGGCTGAAGCAGCCGGACATCCAGTACCACTTCCTGCCGGTGGCGATTTCCTATGACGGCAGGGCCGCCGCCCGTAGCCACGGCTTCCAGGTGCATGTGGGCTACAACCTGTCTAAATCGCGCGGCAGCGTGACCTTGCGGTCGCCTGACCCGACCGCCGATCCGGTCATCCGCTTCAACTATATGAGCCACCCCGAGGACTGGCAGAAGTTCCGACACTGCGTGCGGCTGACCCGCGAGATCTTCGGCCAGCAGGCCTTCAACCCCTATCGCGGCCCGGAAATCCAGCCAGGCGAGGCGGTCCAGACGGACGATGAGATCGACGCCTTTCTGAGGGAACACCTGGAAAGCGCCTATCACCCCTGCGGTACCTGCCGGATGGGCGACCGGGATGATCCGCTGGCGGTGGTCGATCCGGAATGCCGGGTGATAGGCATCGACGGCCTGCGCGTGGCGGACAGCTCGATCTTCCCGCACATCACCTACGGCAACCTCAACGGCCCCTCGATCATGACAGGCGAGAAAGCTGCCGACCATATCCTCGGGAGACAGCCGCTGCCGCGCTCCAACCAGCAGCCGTGGGTCAATCCGCGGGCGGAGTTCAGCGACCGCTGATTGCTTAGATGAAACCAATCCACCGTCCGGCGATGATCGCCCCACCCCAGATCAGAATCGAGATCGCTGCCCCCACGCGCAGCACCTTTGTGGGATCCGCCCCTCGGGTAGTGGCGCGCCATGCCGGCGTGAGATGCACTGCAAGGATGTTGATCAGCCCAAGCGCGATCAATGCGAGCTTGGCGAGGAAGGCGGGATTGGCTGCGTATTCGCCAGGCCGCACGGAAAAGAGCCCGAGGCCTGTGAGCATGGCCAGGCCAAGACCTGTCGCCGCCACCCGCGAGAGATAGACCGCCGTCGGCGCGAGCGGCAGCATCCTTGCCAGGCCGAGGATGCGAAGGTCGAGCGACAGGATTGCACCAAAGAGGACGCCGATCGCCATGATATGCGCCGCATTCACCAGCAGATAGGAGGTTGGCGAGAGGATCAGAGCCCGCGCGGGAAAGGTCTGCGACAGCGGCTGGAGCCAATCCACGCGCCGAGCCTCAGTTGGTCTCGATCCGCTCCGGGTAGATGTCGTAGGTCTTGTTGCCGACCATGACCCGGACCGCCTTCATCCGCAGTTCCTCCCGGTCTCTCGACCGGTTGCCGATCAGGGTGACGGCGTCGCCCACATCCGCCACGCCTTCGACGAAACCGGACCGCTGGGTCTTGCCGGGGTTGCTGAGCTCCACCTTCCAGACCCCGCCGTCCGCCTGGACTTCCATCGACGGATGCGGAGGCGCGAAGGAAATCGCCGTGATCGTGCCGCTGAGCTCGATCTGCTCAGCCTCTGCCCAGGACCATCCGTGATGCGCCATGACCATCGTGCTGGCGAACGGGGTGAGCACGGCCGTCGCTATCGCTGCCCTCAAGAGAGTGCGTCTCATCGTCAATCCTCCTCGGTTCGCTTCGGATAGAGATGTCGCACATAGCTCTGAACGCCATAGGTCTCACTCGGAAGTGAACGCTTGCAGGCGTGGGGTAGAAGATGGCAGCGCCCGTCATGCCGAAGCGCGCCCACGTTATTCAGCGTACGGACCGGCGGCCTGGACTTGCCGACCAGTGGAAGAAGCTTAATTGCTTATCTCAGCCTGAAACGTGCCCGTGTCTCATTCTGACCAGCGGGAGGAGACAATGTCCCAACGCCGTGCCCGGTCGGAGAGAGTGACGCTACAAGATGTTGCCGATGTGCTCGGCGTCAGTCCGATCACGGTCTCAAGGGCGTTGCGGGAGCCCGAGAAGGTATCGGAGACGCTTCGCGAACGGATCATCGCGCAGGTCGACGAGATGGGCTATGTGCCGGACTTCGCGGCCAGGGCGCTGGCCAGCCGCCACAATGGCGTCATCGGCGTCCTCGCGCCCGCCCTGACCAGCCACGCCCACCTTGGCATCATGCGCGGCATCGAAGAGCGGGTCCGTACATCCAACCTGCGGATCCATTATGCGAATTCACGCTATGACCCGGAGGAGGAAGTCCGCCAGATCCGCCTCTTCCTCTCGCAGAATCCGGCCGGAATCCTTCTCTCCGGGCTTCAACAGCGGGAAGGAACGCTGGAACTCCTGAAGGCGGCATCCTGCCCTGTGGTGCAGATCGTCGATCTGCACCTTACGCCGAGTGGAATGGCCGTAGGCATCAACCATTGCGAAGCCGCCGCATCAGCAGTTCGACACCTGCTTGCCTGCGGCTATCGCCGGATCGGCCTCATCGGAGGAACGATCGACGTGCGGTCGGAGCGGCGCCATGAAGGCTATTGCCTAGCCATGCAGGATGCGGGCATCGCGGACCCGGCGCTCATCGCATCAGAGGAGGCGCCGACCAGTGTCCAGCTCGGCTGCCAGCTCCTGCAGCGCTTGAGGCGGCAGGCGCCGGAACTCGATTGCGTCTTCTGCCAGAACGACGACCTGGCGATGGGCGTCCTTTTCGAGGCGCAGCGGCTAGGTCTTCCAATCCCGGAATTCGGCATCTGCGGATATAACGACCTCGGATTTGCCGCCTTCAGCCACCCACCGCTGACAACCGTACGGGTGCCTCGCTTCGACATGGGTTATCGTGCGACCGACCTGGTGATCCGCGTCCTGAGTGGCGAACCTGCCCCGACCGACCCGATCGACCTGGGTTTCGAGGTGATGCCGCGAGGAACCACGCGCCCGCCTGACAAGCGAAGCGCGTGAAGGCCTCAGATGTCCTGCGCGGCGTTGGCGAAAATGTCCGCTGCCTGTGAAGCGCTCATACGACGCACGTCCGTCTCGTCGCGCCGGCTTGCGAAGACTTCGCTCGCCATGATCTGGTCCGCAAGGTCGGCTGGCAGAGACAGCACGACGCGTTCGCCTTCGTAGCGGATGCCGATCCCGCCACTGCGCTTGGAGGTGATCATCCCGCCGGCGATAGTATTGTGCGTATCAGGATCGATCAGGATGAAGGCGCCGGTCGAGCGGTTCTGCTCATAGGCATCAAAGATTGCCTGCTCGTCGAACGAGAGCCGCACCTTGCCTATGGCGTTCATCTGCAGAGGCTCGACGTGGGCGCGCCAGGAGCCGGTGGCGAGATCGAGCTGAGACGTCGGCCTGACCGAGACGCGCTGGCGGCGCGAACCGCTCTTCAGCCAGTAGCGCTTGCCAGGCTCGATGCCGTCCGGCTGCAGGGCGACGATCTGCGCCTCGAATTCGAGGCCGGTCATCGGCTGGGCGTCCAGCGAAACGATCATGTCGCCGCGGGAAACGTCCACCTGCCGGTCAAGCACGAGCGTGATGGCATCGCCGGCCACGGCGGCATTGCGCACGAGATCAAAAGTGACGATCTGCTTGACATTGGCGACCATGCCCGATGGCAGGATGACGACGGAATCTCCCGGCTTCACGGAACCGCCGGCGACGGTGCCCTGGTAGCCGCGGAAGCTTTCGCCGGGACGCGAAACGCGCTGCACCGGCAGCCGAAAGCCGCCGGCCTGGGCGGAGCGGACCGTTGCCAGTTCCAGCGTCTCTACCAGTGTCGGTCCGTCATACCAGGGCATGGCGGCAGGAGCCGGGTAGACGACATTCTCGCCCTTCAGCGCGGACATCGGGATCGCCGTGATCTGTCGCACGCCGAGCGAAAGCGCCAATTCCTTGAACTCGTGCGAGATCCTGTCGAAGATGGCGCGGTCGTATCCCACGAGGTCGAACTTGTTAACTGCCAGCACGAACTGCCGGATGCCCATCAGCGATGCGATCGTCGCATGGCGGCGGGTCTGCTCCAGGAGGCCGGCGCGCGCATCGACCAGGAGGACCGCCAGATCGGCGGTCGAGGCACCGGTTGCCATGTTGCGCGTGTACTGCTCGTGACCGGGCGTGTCGGCGACGATGAAGGAGCGACGGTCGGTGGCGAAATAGCGATAGGCGACGTCGATGGTGATGCCCTGCTCGCGCTCCGCCTGCAGGCCGTCGAGCAAAAGCGCGAAGTCCGGCAAGCCGAGATCGTTCTGCTGGCCCGAATCCCGCTGCAGCGTCGCTGCCTGGTCTTCCTTGACGGCCTTGGTATCCCACAGCAGCCGGCCGATCAGCGTCGACTTGCCGTCATCCACCGAGCCGCAGGTGATGAGACGCAAGGGACGCATGTCGCGCGACAGCGGCAGTGGCTCCGATGCGGGATGGACAGCGACCGAGGTGGCGGTGGCGGATGCGGTCATCTCAGAAATATCCTTCGCGTTTCTTCTTTTCCATCGAGCCGGACTGGTCGCGGTCGATGGCGCGTCCCTGACGTTCGGAGACGGTGGCAATCTCGAGTTCGGCAATGACCTCCTCGAGCGTGGTCGCCGTGGAACGGATACCGCCGGTCAGCGGCCAGCAGCCGAGGGTGCGGAAACGCAGCATGCCTTCCTGGATCTGCTCGTCTGGCAAGGCTTCGAAGCGGGGATCCTCCGCCCACATCAGCATGCCGTCTCGTTCGACGTATTTGCGCCTCTTGGCGTAATAGAGCGGCGGCAGCGGAATATTCTCCGCCTGGATGTAGCGCCAGATGTCGACCTCGGTCCAGTTGGACAGCGGGAAGGCGCGCACGCTCTCACCCTTGCGGACCATGCCGTTGTAGACGTTCCAGAGTTCCGGCCGCTGGTTGCGCGGATCCCATTTGTGCTCCGGCGTGCGGAAGGAATAGATGCGTTCCTTGGCGCGCGAGGCCTCCTCATCGCGCCGCGCGCCGCCGAATGCGGCATCATATTTGCCGGCATCGAGTGCCTGGCGCAGCGCTTCCGTCTTCATGACATCGGTGTGATAGGCCGAGCCGTGGGTGAAGGGCGAGATGCCTTCCGAGACGCCGCGTGGGTTGGTGTAGACGATCAGGTCGAGGTCGAAGCGGCGCGCCATCTCATCGCGAAAGGCGATCATCTCCGGGAATTTCCAGCCGGTATCGATGTGGAGCAGCGGGAACGGGATGCGTCCGGGGTGGAAGGCCTTGCGCGCCAGATGCAGGAGGACTGAGGAGTCCTTGCCAATCGAATACAGCATCACCGGTCGCTCGAACTCGGCGGCAACTTCGCGAAAGATATGGATCGCCTCGTTCTCCAGCGCCTTCAGGTGCGGATCGAGCGGTTGCTTGTTGGACGTAGCAGGCTTGGGATCTGCTGCGTGAAGGGTATCGGACATCAGTTACTCCAGGGCGCCTGGCCGGCTGCCGGTCAAAGGGAAGTCGAGTTCGCAGAGGCGGCAGCGGCTTCGGGAACATGGAGGCCGCATTCGCGCTTCTCGTCGTTCTCCCACCACCACCGGCCGGCGCGCTCCGGCTCGCCGGGCTTTATCGCCCGTGTGCAGGGCTCGCAGCCGATCGAAGGGTACCCACGCTTGTGGAGCGGATTTGTCGGCACGGCCTGTTGCTCGACATAGGCGTTGATCTGTTCGAGCGACCAGTCGGCGAGCGGGTTGACCTTTAGGAGGCCCCGCTCCGCGTCGTATTCGGCGAAAGGGGTGGAGGCGCGATTGCCAGACTGGCTGCGGCGAAGGCCCGTCACCCAGACCACCGCCCCATCCAGCGCGCGGGCGAGCGGCTTCAGCTTGCGCACGTGACAGCAGGCGTGTCGCGCTTCCACGCTTTCGTAGAACCCGTTGAGACCATATTGCGCGGCATAGGCATCAACATCCGCCTTCTCGGGCATGAAGCGTCGGATTTCGACACCGAAGCGGTCTTCCGTTTCGTCGATCAGGGCAAGCGTTTCGGGAAAAAGCCGACCCGTCTCCAGCGTCGCCACCTCGATGTCGAGGCGGTCGAGGCCGATGGCAGCGGTGATGACCTGGTCCTCGATACCGAGACTGGTGGTGAAGACGGCGCGGCCGAGCGTTGACGCAAGCGCGAGCCGGCCGGCAAGATCCAGTTTTTCAAACTGCACATCGAGAGAGGCGGCGAGTTCGGCCAGGCGGGGGCCGGAGGCGTCGTGGATCGTCATGGGGTTCTTCCAAACTCTTTGGCGAATTATGGAAGCTCGCCCGTGGCAAGGACAGAAACAGCGGTTTCATGAGGCGGGGATGGAGAGCAAATCTCTCTCCAAAGCTGCTGTCCGGCAGAAAAGCTGCGGCGGTCGGCAGCGACAACGCCCGGTGTGTTTGAATTCCACTGCCGTTTCCATTATGCCCGAAACAGGTCAGGACCATCCGGAAGCCCGGCCGCAGGCACCAACGGTTGCACGATGATCTCTCAGAAGGCGAGATACGCGCTGCGCGCGCTGACGGCTTTGGCGCAGGCCGAAAGCGGCTCGTCGATGATGATCTCCGAGATCGCGGCGCAGCAGTGCATCCCGAAGAAATTCCTGGAGCAGATCCTGCTCGACCTGAAGCGGGCCGGCCTGGTTGCCAGCCGCCGCGGCAAGCAGGGCGGCTACCTGCTGCTGAAGCCGGCCAACGCCATCACCTATGGCGAGGTGCTGCGCCTGATCGACGGCCCGATTGCGCCCCTGCCCTGTCTTTCGGTGACAGCCTATCGCAAGTGCGAGGACTGCGACGGTGAGCAGGGCTGCGAGATCCGCCACGTCTTCGCTCGCGTGGCCGATGCGACCCGCGACGTGCTGTTCAGCACAACGATCGCCGATGCAATAAGCAGCACAAGCTCCGAACACCTTCTGAGGGCCTGAGCGGCTCTTGAGCGTGGAATACACTTCTTCCGAGCTTTCCTCCAGTAGGTCGGTTTTGCTTGAAACTGACCTTCACGCAGTACCGCCCTTTCCCGAGTTTACCTGGAAAAGGAAGAGTTTTGTGTTCTTTCCGCGCTCCGTTGTCAAAGACTACTTAACCAGTAGACTTACTGGAGTATCAACGGAGGGAAGCCGTAATGTTCAAGTTCGTGCATGGAATGGGCGCATTGGCGCTTGGACTGTCTCTTACTGTCGGCGTCTTCACACCCACCCTGGCGCAGACCACTCTGCTCAACGTCTCCTACGACCCCACCCGCGAGTTCTACGAAGAGTACAACGCGCTCTTCATTGCGCACTGGCAGAAGCAGACCGGGGAAACGGTCCGCATCGAACAATCGCACGGGGGGTCAGGCCGGCAGGCGCGAGGCGTGATCGAGGGACTGGAAGCGGATGTCGTCACCCTCGCGCTGGGCAGCGACATCGATGCGATCGCCCAGCACAGCGGCAAGATATCCCGCGACTGGCGCGGCAGGTTCGAGCACAACTCGGCACCCTACACGTCAACGATCGTCTTCCTGGTGAGGAAAGGCAATCCCAAGGGGCTGCGGGACTGGGGAGACCTCGTGAAGGATGGCGTGGAAATCGTCACGCCTAACCCCAAGACCTCCGGCGGCGCCCGCTGGAACTACCTCGCTGCCTGGGCGTGGGCGAACGAGACGTATGGAGGAGACGAGGAGAGGATCAAGGCCTACATGCAGGATCTCTTCCGCCATGTCAGTGTGATGGATACCGGCGCGCGTGGCGCAACCACAACCTTCACGGAGAGAGGGATCGGCGACGTGTTGCTCGCCTGGGAAAACGAGGCCTTCCTGGCGCTGAAGGAAATCGGGGAGGATGCTTTCGACATCATCGTGCCACCGATCTCGATTCTGGCAGAACCGCCCGTGGCGGTCGTCGATGCGAATGTGAACCGGAAGGGTAGCCGCAAGGTGGCCGAGGCCTACCTGCAATACCTGTATTCCGACGAAGCGCAAAATCTGATCGCCGAGCACTTCTACAGACCCGTCAGGCCGGAGGTGGTCGATCCGGCCCTCCTGCAACGGCTTCCGAAGGTCAAGCTGGTGACCATCGACGATCCGATCTTCGGTGGCTGGGCGAAGGCGCAACCCGAGCACTTTGCCAATGGCGGGACCTTCGAGGCGATCTATGGCAGCCGGAACTGAGCGGAATGGGACGCGGCCCGTGATGCCGCGTCCCTCTTTCGGTGACAGAATTGTGAAAGGGCACGGAACAAAACCGGCCGAGAAGGATTCGGAAGCTGTCCCCCTCGCAATGGAGAGCAACATGGCAATGTCGGCGCATATCCACGTCAAGCCCGAGGATCATATTCTGACCATCCAGGAAGCAATCGAGCCCGTCTACAACCGGCTCGCGCTCGAGTGCGAGGCAAGGATCATCGATGCAGCCGTGCGCGCCGGCTGGTCGGCGGAAGAGGCTGTGGCGGCAATCGAGGACCTGCGCAAGCGCGAGTTGCTGGAAAGCACCCACTGAGGCCTGCCATCCATTTCTTCAGCATCGCCAGCAACAAAAGATCCTGAGGAGCCTGCCTCAGTTGAGCGCGATCCCGCCGCGCGTTTTTCGCGCATCATCGGCCGGCGGTTGAAGCTGCAGCGGCCGCAGATCGTCCTCGCCGAGCGTCTCCACCTCGAGGAGTCGCCTGGCGGTATCCTCGAGCGCGCCTCGCCGCTCGGTGAGGATCCTCACCGCGCGGTCGAAGGCTTTGTCGATAATCTTCCTTACCTCCTCGTCGATAGCGTCCGCCGTGTGTTCGCCATAGTCGTGCTGGCGCGGGCCACCCATCAGCGGATCGGGCGTGAGATAGGACCGCTGGTCGCTTTCCAGCGCGATATGCCCGATCTTCTCCGACATGCCGTAGCGGGTAACCATGGCACGGGCGATGTCGGTGACCTTCGCAAGGTCGTCCGCGGCACCGGTCGAAAGGTGCTGGAACACGATGAATTCCGCCGCACGTCCCCCCAGCAGCACGGCCATCTTGTCGTCCAGTTCCTCGCGCGTCATCAGGAAGCGGTCCTCGGTCGGGCGCTGGATTGTGTAGCCGAGCGCCCCGACGCCGCGCGGGATGATCGACACCTTGTGCACGGGATCGACACCCGGCAGTGACAGTGCCACCAGCGCATGTCCCATTTCATGGTAGGCGACGATCCGGCGTTCCTGGGGGTTGAGCAGCCTATTGCGCTTCTCGAGGCCCGCGACGATGCGTTCGATGGCATTGTTGAAGTCCTCCATGCTCACCGCGTCTGCCTTGCGGCGGGTCGCAAGGAGCGCGGCCTCGTTGACGAGGTTGGCAAGGTCGGCGCCGGTGAAGCCCGGCGTCAGCGCCGCCACCTGCTCCGGATCGACGTCCGCGGCGAGCTTCGCCTTCGACATGTGCAGCGTGAGGATCTGGATGCGGCCGCCCTTGTCGGGCCGGTCGACCAGAACCTGGCGATCGAAGCGGCCGGCGCGGAGCAGCGCCGGGTCAAGGATTTCGGGTCGGTTGGTCGCCGCCAGCAGGACGACGCCGAGCGACGGGTCGAACCCGTCGAGCTCGACCAGAAGCTGGTTGAGCGTCTGCTCCTTCTCGTCATGTCCACCGAACATCGGCCCGGCGCCGCGGGCGCGCCCAAGCGCGTCAAGCTCATCGATGAAGATGATCGCGGGCGCCTTGGCGCGGGCCTGCTCGAAGAGGTCACGGACGCGCGCCGCGCCGACGCCCACGAACATCTCCACGAACTCGGAGCCGGAGATGGAGAAGAAAGGCACCCTCGCCTCGCCGGCCACCGCACGGGCGATCAACGTCTTGCCAGTCCCGGGCGGACCGACGAGCAGCACCCCCTTCGGCATGCGCCCGCCGAGCCGGCCGTATTCCTCCGGGTCGCGCAGAAAGTCCACGATCTCCTTGAGCTCATCCTCCGCCTCATCCACCCCGGCAACGTCGTCGAAGGTCACCTTCACATCGGTCTCGACATAGACCTTGGCACGGCTCTTGCCGATCTGCATCAGCCCACCCGCGCCGCCACCGGCACCGATGCGCTTCATCATGAAATACCAGATGCCAAAGAAGAGCGTGATCGGCAGCACCCAGGAGAGGACATTGCCCAGGAGATTGCTCTCGATGCGGCCCATATAGACGGCGCCGCTTTCCTGCAGGCGCTCCACAAGTGCCGGATCAACCCGGGTGGTCACGAACATGGTCTCGCCGCTGGGCAGGGCCTGCTTGAACTTCCCATGGACGTAATTGTCCGAAATCGACACCTCCGCGATCCGCTTCTCGGTGAGATAGGTCTCGAACTGGCTGTAGGGAATTTCCGTGACCTGCTGCGAATAGGCGAAGAAATACTGGACGAGCAGTACGCCAAAGAGGGCGGCGATGCCGTACCAGATGTTGAACTTCATATTGTCGTTCATCGCAGGTCATCCTCGTCCGGTGCCATCAGGCGGCACGGATACAGACAACTCCATCGGCCACGGCCTTGCAAGACCAAGCCCGGCTGCCATGCATGGCGATTGCCTGAGCACAGGCCAGGATCAAATGCTTTGCGTCTCGACTTGAACGGGAGGGAATGAAGCCATTCGGGGGAGGCTTTTCAGCTGGTCGGAGTGGCAAGATTCGAACTTGCGACCCCCACGTCCCGAACGTGGTGCGCTACCAGACTGCGCTACACTCCGTGACCAGCGGCGCCTCTATAAACCAGCCACTCGGCTTCGACAAGCGGTCGGGTCGAAAATTTGCGCCCTCTCCGGCCTCCGTTCCAGCAGCGCCGTCGGCGTGGCAAAAAGGTAGCGATGGCGGGAAATTTTGACGGAGGCGCGGCCCGGTGGTGCGACGGAAACAAGAAATCTGCTAGGGCGGCCGCAGCCTCATCGGACGCGCAGAGAAAAAGGTCTACAGGACATGAACCGCCGCATCATCGCATCCACCGCCGTCATCGCCATCGCACTCTCCGCCTGCACGACGACAGGAGCGCCGGCCAATCCGATCGAGGCTCGCTGGGTCGGCCAGTCGGCCGGAAAGTTCTTCGCGAAGTACAGCCCTCCGATCAGCGATACGCCCACCGGTTCGACGACGCTTTATAACTGGCGCGGCGGCTACCAGCGGATCAAGCTGCAGAACGGCCGCACCGCCAATGTCAGCTGCGCCGCCCAGCTGACCGTCGACGCCGACTACAATATTCGCTCCATCCGCATCACCGCCGACCGCCAGGGCGCCCGGGGTCCGAGCTATTGCGAGGAACTGCTGACGCAGGAATAGAAACTGCGCTGCCGGGAAGTCGGATCCGGCGGACCGCTTTTCGGCGCATTCGTCGGGCGATGGCTCGAGAACGCAGTTCGTGACAGAATGGGACGTCCAACAGACGGCATTGCACATCCACCATGACCAGACTGGCAATCTTGCTCCTGCTCTTCCTGACCTTCGCCGGTGAAGGCGCTGCCGCAGAGCAGGCCGGAGAGCAGCTGGAGAACGAGTGCCTGTCTTCCTGGGTCGATGAGGCGTCCGGAGACACGCTCTGCGTCCGTGGCGAGACGTTCAACAGCGACCTCTGCTCCGGCCTCGAGTATTTCTCGCGCCGGCACGACATTCCCGCTGATTTCTTCGCGCGGCTGATCTGGAAGGAAAGCCTGTTCCGGCCTGGTGCCGTCAGCCACAAGGGAGCGGAAGGCATCGCGCAGTTCATGCCGGGCACCGCGCGGCTGAGGGGGCTTGCCAACAGCTTCGACATCCTTTCGGCACTAGGCGCCTCTTCCGCCTACCTGAAGGAGCTCCGCGACCGGTTCGGCAGCTATGGCCATGCGGCGGCCGCCTACAATGCCGGTGAGGCCGGGCTGCAACGATATCTGGACAGAGGGTTGCTGCCATACGAGACGCGCGCCTATGTGCGCTCCATCACCGGCCATTCGATCGAGCAGTGGACGAGCGAGCCTCCGGAGACTGCCGCTGCGCCGCTCGACGCCGACAAGCCATTCCTCGAGAGCTGCGTTGCGCTGGCGGAGAGCAGGCGACTTTCACCCGGAGCCGTGATGGGGGAAGGGCCGTGGGCGCCCTGGGGCGTGCAGATCGCCGCACACGTCAATCCCGAGGTCGCGCGAAAACTGTTTGCCGACAGGGTGGCACGGCTGCCCTCCCCTCTCGACGAGGAGTTGCCTGTCATGGTGCACCAGACGCGCGGCAATTTCGGCCATCGCGGCCGTTATGCCGCGAGGATAGGCCGCGAGACACGTGCGGAGGCGGACAGGCTCTGCGCGACCATTCGCGCTGCAGGCGAGGCCTGCACCGTCTTCCGGAACTAGGGAGACAGCCACTCGGGAAGCCGGCAAGGCGCTCTGCCTGTGGCGGTGGCTTCCGCACAGTCGCGGATGCTTCCGAAGCGGACAGTTCGGCTGCTCAGGCCGGGCCCGTAATGGGCATATTTGCCGGAATTGGTAAGCACGGTTTTCGCCGCGGGCGGGAAGACCGGCTCGCTCATCGAACACCAGCACAGGTCCGGCAGGACGGTCACGCCCGCCTCCCTCAGGAGCGGCAGCGTCCCCTCTTCCTCGGCGATCCGGATGACGTCGTGCCCAGCCGTGACGATCACCGTTATGTCCGGGCTGCATCTGCGTCCGCCAAGGGCAGCAACAAGGGCGCGGCACTCGCCCAGCGAGGCATGCGGGCTTCCCACCGCCACGAGATCGACCTGCTCGGGCCCGGCCGACAATTCCCGCCAGGCAGCGGCCATATCCTCTCGTGTGATCTTTCGCTGCGGCAGGCCCGCGGCGGCGGATGATGCGGCTTCCGGGGTCACGCCGTCGATGTGGAGCATAGGTGACGCGGATGCCGTGCCGAAGGCGGCACAGAGAGCCTTCAGGTCGTCCATCGACGGCTTGCCTTCCGCCAGCCCACGCAAGAGGGGAATGCTATCTGGCGACATTTGCCCTGCCAGATAGCCCACCAGCGGCCAGAAGGCATCGTCAGAACCGGGTGGAAGCTCGACATCGATGACCATACCAGCCTTGCGGTTCTCATCGAGATAGACGCCCGCCAGTGGCGCGCGGCCCGTCAGCGCAATGCAGAGATCGAGGAAATCCGGATGTTTTTCCGTGCGCGCTCCGAGGACGGAGTTTGCGAACACGACTGCGTTGGATTCCGCCCAGGCGACGCATTCCCCCGCCTTCGGCGCGCTCGATAGCAGGTAGGGAGCGCAGGTATAGGTCGGGCGACAGCCCATCCGCACATAGGCATCCGCCAGGTCCTGCGCCGGCTTCCCGAACGTTTCCGGAACCTGCTGCGATCTCCAGTTCGCGTAGTCGACCGAGATCGCGTTCATGGTCGTGGGAACGCGAACGCGCGCGCCTGAGGCCGCCATCTTCTGGGCGAACAGGAGATTTGCACGGCTGGCGTAGATGCAGCCGTCAATATGGGCCTGGCTCACGTTGACGAGTTGCCGCGCTCCCTGCTGGGCGGCCATAGAGCAGATGATCTCCATGGCCTGGCGGAGAGCAGGCTCCGCCTCGCCGCCGAGCATGGCGTGATCTTCCGGCGACAGATCAAGCGCGGCCGTGGGCGCAGGAGCCAAGGCGACGGTTCGTCCTCCAGCCTCCAAGATACTGCGAGTAATCACGGCACGGTCACAGCCAGAAAGAAACCGGAAGTCATCCTCCGACAGGCGAATGACCGGGATCGGCTTGTCGAACATCATCGCCGCGACGAGCGCGCCGAGTGTCAGGACATCTTCGGCGCCGCTGAAGACCAGAGCTGCGGGCGCGCGTCCGGACAGAATGAGGTCGAGCAGCACGCCCGACCCGGAGCAGGAGCCGCGGCTCGACGGCATCAGCAAGATGGTGCCGGTGAGGCAGACCCCATGCAGGGGATGATGGACGTCGATCACCCGCCCATCCTCCGGCGACACACCGCCCCAGAAGCTCAGCGGCTCGGTGGTGGAGAGCACCGGCCCCTCCGCCTCGCCGGCAAGGATGGCGACGGATCGCGGCTCGGCCGTCACCTGACGACGAACCCATGCGCAAACGGGTCGCGATCATCGATGAAGATCGTGTTGATGCCGGTCATGCGGGCCCAACCGGCAATCGACGGGATGATCGCATCGCGACCTGCGACGGTCGTCGCCGCCTCGACGCAACCGCGGAAGAGCGAGCCGATGATCGACTCGTGGACGAATTCGTCGCCGACCTTAAGCTTGCCCTTTGCCGCCAGTTGTGCCATCCGCGCCGAAGTCCCCGTTCCACAAGGAGAGCGGTCAATCGCCTTTTCGCCATAGAAGACGGCGTTGCGTGCGTGAGCCTCCGGGTTCGTCGGCTTGCCGGTCCACTGGATGTGGCTCAGTCCGCGAATCTCCGGATGTTCTGGATGCACGAACTCGTATTTGGCATTGAGGGCGGCGCGCAGCTTCGGGCTCCAACCCACCAGTTCGCCGGCCGTGTGATCGGCCATGTCCCTGAAATGCTTCTGCGGTTCGACGATGGCGTAGAAATTGCCACCATAGGCGACGTCGACGACGACCTCGCCCAGCCCCTCGACCTGTGCCGTCAGCCCCTCCGAATGGAGGAAGCCGGGGACATTGGTGAGGCGAACCTCCTCCACGAAGCGGCCTTCCTGGCGATAGGTGATGTCCACCTTCCCCGCCGGCGCATCGATCGATAGCTTTCCAGGCTCGCGCGGCGTGATCAGCCCGTTCTCAATGCCCATTGTGATGGTACCGATCGTGCCGTGGCCGCACATCGGCAGGCAGCCGGAGGTTTCGATAAACAGGACGGCCACGTCGCAGTCAGCGCGGGTGGGCGGGTACAGGATCGACCCGGACATCATGTCATGGCCGCGCGGCTCGTACATCAGCCCGGTCCGGATCCAGTCGAACTCGCGCAGGAAATGCGCCCGCTTCTCAAGCATGTTCGCCCCCTCCAGCCGCGGACCACCGCCGGAAACGAGGCGGACCGGGTTTCCGCAGGTATGCCCGTCGATGCAGGAGAAGGTATAGGAGGCCATCGTTTTTCAACTCCGTCGGAAGGCGTGATATGTGACTCGTGCGAACCAGAATTGCACGCGCCCGTTCTTGTATACTATGTGTATGCACTCGTTCAACGCCGCCTGGCCGGGCGGCCCAGCTCGGAAGAGGCAGACAATGACCCAGACATCCACCATCACGATTGCGGATCTCCACCAGCGGGTCGATGCCATCTTCCGGAAGGCCGGCCTCAATGCGCAACAGGCCGGAGCGCTAGCTCGGGTTATCGTCGCTGGCGAGCGCGACGCCTGCAAGTCGCACGGCATCTATCGTATCGAAGGGGCGCTGAGGACCGTGAAGGCAGGTAAAGTCAAGCCGGATGCCGTGCCGGAACTCGACCTGAACGAAGGTTCGGCCATAGTCAGGGTCGACGCCAAGGGGGGATTTGCCAACCCCGCCTTCGAACTGGGTCTTCCCGCACTTGCCGAACGCGCGCGTGCCCTCGGTCTCGCGGCGCTGGTCATCAACGATTGCAGCCACTTTTCCGCCCTGTGGCCGGAAGTGGAAGCGGTGACTGGCCAAAGCCTTGCCGCGCTGGTCATGTGCCCCAGCTATGCGACCGTTGCGCCCACCGGTGGCAGCAAGCCCTTGCTCGGGACGAACCCCTTCGCTTTCGGCTGGCCGCGTCCGGATCATGCACCCTATGTCTTCGACTTTGCCACCTCTGTGGCCGCACGGGGCGAGCTCGAACTGCATCGACGCGCCGGCAAGCAGCTGCCAGAGGGCTGGGCGATCGATGCCGATGGACAGCCGACAAACGATCCGGAAGCGGCACTGGCCGGCGCCATGCTGCCCTTCGGTGGTCACAAGGGCTCGGCGATCGGCACGATGATCGAGCTTCTGGCCGGCATCATGATCGGCGACCTGACGAGCCCTGAAGTCCTGGACTATCTCGGGACCACGACGCTTGCGCCCATGCATGGGGAACTGATCATCGCCCTCTCGCCTGAGGCCTTTGCCGCCGGGCGTCCCGGCAACCCCTTTGCGCGTGCCGAGAACCTGTTCGAGAGCATTGTCGGCCAGGGCGCCCGCCTACCGTCGCAGCGCCGCTTTGCGGCCCGTGCGAAATCCGAAGCGGAAGGGATTGCGCTGACGGCTGCCGACATGGAACAGCTTGACCGGCTTCTGGAAAAGGGGCTTGACGCCGTCGCCTGAAGGCGGCCGAAAATCGCGCCCAGCTACCATTCCGCTGCATGGAACGGCTCCCTGCAAAAGGAGCCGTTTGCCACCACGCTGATGAAGCTCAGACCTTGTATGTCTGGACGGCGCCCGGAAGCTTGCTCCACTCTGCATACCAAGTATCAAAAAGCTTCATCTGAGCTTCGACATAACCACGCTGGCTTTGGGACAGTTCGTCCGTCTCATTGAAGTGCAGCGTGTATTCCTTGTCACCCTTGAGCACCATCATATGCTTGAAGAAGAGGACAAGATCGGGCCCCTCGTCAAAGGAGGAAAGCACCGCCAGGGCCGATTCCAGTTCCAGCGCGCGCTGGCGGGCATCGGGATCGCCCTTCGCCGCGGCCTGGGCGAGGTTGCACAGGTGCAGTACCTCCTTCGGCAGGACGCAACCGATCCCGGTGATGGCGCCGGTTGCGCCACAGTTGACGAAGCCGTGGAAGACGCAGGTATCGACGCCGATCATCAGCGAAACGTCATCGTCGCGGCTGGTGATGTTTTCGGCGGCATAGCGCATGTCGTCCGCTCCGCCGAACTCCTTGAATCCAACGAGGTTCGGATGCTCTGCGCGCAGCGAGAAGAAGAGATCGGCGCGGGTGGCGAAGCCGTAGTAAGGGCTGTTGTAGATGACCGCGGGCAGATCCGGAGCGGCAGCAAGGATCGCCTTGAAGTGGTTACGCTGGGCGGCGACGACAGAGCCCCGGGAAAGGACGCGCGGGATGACCATCAGGCCCTGCGCACCCACCTTCTGGGCGTGAGCGGCGTGGGCAACCGCCGATGCCGTGTTGACGGCGCCTGTGCCGACGATGACCGGAACGCCAGCCTTTACCAACCGCTCGACGCCTTCCATGCGCTGCTCATCGGTCAGGAGCGGCCAGTCCCCCATCGATCCGCAATAGACGACGGCTGACATTCCCTTTTCGACGAGCTCCTTGCCCTTGCGGACAAGCGCATCGAAATCCGGCGACCGGTCCGCCTGACACGGGGTCATCAGCGCCGGAATGACTCCGGAAAAAATCTTCGACTTCACGTCAGTCTCCTTCTCGCCGGCCCAACCCGGCAGCAACGGGATGAATTGTGAGGCGCCCTCTCCGCCAAGACGCCGGCCTTGCATTCTTTTTGTCGACAAACAGAATACAACAGGTCAAAGCCCGATGTCCAGCCCGCCGCTGCGGCTGAACAGCTTCTGCACCTGCGCGACGATCTGCTCGGCATGCGCCCTGCCGAGACAGTCGGCCGCATCGACATCCCGGGCTTCGATCGCGGCGATGATGGCCTCGTGATCGTCGACGAAGCTCTGCGGGAACTGCTCATCATAGGATCGGTAGTAGAGGCGCAGGATCCGCCGCCCCTCGTCGAGCAGACGCTGGAACAGGCCGGTGAAATAGGGGTTGCGGCCCGCCTCGGCGATCGCCGCATGGAAGGCGGCGTTGGTGGCGATCATCGCCAAGGCGTCGCGCGCGGCGACCGCCGCCGCATATTCCTCGTGATGAAGACGGATGGCAGCAATATCTCCGGGTCGATGGTTCTGTGCGGCAAGGCGCGTCGTCACCCGGTACATGAGAACGAGCGCATCGAAGAAGGGCCCGAGATTGAGGAAGTCGATGTTCGACACCATGGTCGAACGATTGGGCAGCGTCTCGATCAGGCCCTCGCCTGCCAGCCGCACCAGAGCCTCGCGGATCGGCGTCCGCGACATCTGAAAGCGTTCCGCCAACTGAACCTCGTCGATCGGACTGCCGGGGGCGAGCTTCAGGTCGAGGATCTCGTCGCGCAACAGGTCATAGACCATTCTTGCGCCGGAGCCCCTCTTGCGGCCGGGCAGCGGAGGATCAGCAGTTTCACTCATCCGATATCCTTCTTGTCGACATGCAGAATACATCCTTCGACTACCGGCGCAAATCTCGACTGCGTCGGGTGCTTCCTGCTTATCGACCCGGAGCAAGTAAGGGCTGAAGAATGATGGCACAGAGCGCATAGTTCAGGGGCACCAGGCCCGTCTGAAAACGGGACAACCGTTTAGTTTTTCTCAATCATGGAGATAATTAACCATCGAGATTTACCAGGAAACAACTTCATTGCCGGATCATGTGCACACCGAAAGGACGGACGATGTCACGGCGCTTGAGAAACCTCCTGTTTGCTTTCACCCTCTCATTGTCGATGTGGGCGATCATCCTGTATGCGTCCGTCGCACTTTACGCCGGCATCGTTCCCCAGTTGGACCCAGTGACGACGGCGAGCATCGACTAGCAGGAACGCTCCAGTAGCAATCCCTACTCTTCCAGATCGCGAAACCTGTGTTCTGCAAACGGGCCAACAGGCAACAATCCTGGCACCTATCGCTCCATCCGGCATGGAGCAGGTGCAATACAAGCGCATGCTTGATAACTAACCAGTAATTCCCAAAGAATTCAATTAGTTATTTTTAGCATGCAAAATGCTGCTGGATCTCTCGGAGCAATAAATCCCGCACCTTTTCCTTCTGCGCGAAAAAAATCTTCGAAAGCAGGAAGCATCGTCAATATCTCTATTGTCTGCCGCGCTACCTCTAGGGGAAGGATCATTATCCGAAGCCAAACAAGGACGCTCAGGTCCTCCGCCGCCACCGGAATGTCGAAGGAAGTATTGAACGGAAATGGCTTGTGCCGAAAGCGCCAACCACCGAGCAGCAGCAGGAGAATTACTTGAATTAACCAGCTTAAAGAAACGTGTCTGAGTTCTGTTTGCAATGCAGCGAGGACTAAGTTAGATTAACATTCAGTTAATTTTCCATGAGTGCTGGGTCATGAAAGCCAATACCTTCCTGGGCGTGTCCGTGCCCGTTAGTTTCGAGCACTACGCTGCTGCGAACTCGAATACTGCCCCCCAGGCAAAGCCGGCGCCGGTGATCCAGCAGCATTCGCTGGAGCTTGGCGTGAAGCGTGCCATCGACATCACTCTGTCTCTCGTCGCGCTGGTGGTCCTTCTGCCACTCCTGCTGGCCGTTGCTCTCCTGATTAAACTTGAAAGCCCAGGCCCGGTGTTTTTCCGTCAGGCGCGATGGGGGCAAGGCTGCAGGATCATCCGCGTCTTCAAGTTCCGCTCCATGCGCCTCGATCAATGCGACGCCACCGGCGTCAGGCAGACTGTCGAGGGCGATCCGAGGATCACCCGCATCGGGCGTTTCATTCGCAAGACCAATATCGACGAGCTGCCGCAACTGTTCAACGTATTGAAGGGCGACATGTCGCTTGTCGGTCCCCGCTGCCACCCACTCGGCATGCTGGCGGCAGGCGTCGCCTACGAGGATCTCGTTCCGAATTATCACGACCGTCACGTGATGAAGCCCGGGATCACGGGGCTTGCGCAGGCGAGAGGCCTGCGGGGACCGACCATCCGGCGATCGAAGGCAAAAGCGCGGATAGCGGCCGATCTTCATTACGTCCAGAAATTCAGCCTCTGGCTGGACTTCAAAATCATCTACCGGACCCTACTTTCCGAGATCCGGGGCGGGACAGGCTCCTAGTTCCGGTATCGTCACTTCAGACCCAGGGACGTATCATGAAGAGAATACTGGTCACCGGTGGCGCCGGCTTTCTTGGCGCGCATATCTGCGAGCGGATGCT
Organism: Pseudorhizobium banfieldiae; assembly: GCF_000967425.1. NCBI lineage: Bacteria > Pseudomonadati > Pseudomonadota > Alphaproteobacteria > Hyphomicrobiales > Rhizobiaceae > Pseudorhizobium > Pseudorhizobium banfieldiae. The sequence continues at coordinate 756,838 of NZ_FO082820.1, read as the reverse complement.
CAACAGCGGTCACAAGGTCATCTGCCTCGACAATCTCTACACCGGGTCGATGGCCAATATCGCCCACCTTTCCGGCAATCCCCGGTTCGAGTTCATCGAGTGGGATGTGTGCGACCCGATCGATATCGCGGTGGACGAGATCTACAACTTTGCCTGCCCCGCTTCTCCGCCCCATTACCAGGCCGACCCGATCCGCACGATGAAGATCAGCTTCCATGGGGCGATCAACATGCTGGACCTGGCGCGAAAGCACGGCGCCAAGGTCATGCAGGCATCCACCTCCGAGATCTACGGCGATCCGCTGGTTCATCCGCAGACGGAAACCTATTGGGGAAATGTGAACTCGACGGGAATCCGAGCATGCTATGATGAGGGCAAACGCGCCGCCGAAACGCTCTTCTACGACTATCATCGCCAGTACGGAACCAATATCCGCGTGGTTCGTATATTCAACACCTATGGTCCCGGCATGAACGCAGGTGACGGCAGGGTGGTGTCCAACTTCATCGTCCAGGCTTTGGCAGGTGACGATCTGACCGTCTATGGCGACGGCAGCCAGACCCGATCCTTCTGCTATCGGGATGACCTTGTGGAGGGCATCATCCGCCTGATGGATGCGCCAGACCACGTAACATTTCCCGTCAATATCGGCAATCCGAACGAGTTCACGGTGAAGCAGCTTGCAGAGGTCGTTCTCGAGCTCACGCAGTCGAAGTCGCGGCTGATCTCGCTTCCCCTGCCCCAGGACGACCCGACCCAGCGCTGCCCTGACATTTCGCGGGCAAAGGAACTCCTCAATTGGGAGCCTTCGGTCCAATTGAGAGAGGGCGTTCTCAGGACGATCGCCTATTTCCGCAATCAACGTTCCAACCCATCCCGTCTCGATACAAAGGCCCGCGTGGAGGCAAGTGCATGAAGATCGTAGTAGTCGGATCAGGCTATGTCGGCTTGGTGGCAGGCACGTGCTTCGCCGACATCGGCCACAGCGTGGTTTGCGTCGACAGCGACCAAAAGAAACTCGAGAAGCTGCGGCAGGGTGTCATGCCGATCTACGAGCCGGGCCTCGATGACCTGGTTGCCAGAAACCATGCGAGCGGCCGTCTCTCCTTCACCGATGAGCTGGGGTCTGCGCTCACCGGTGCTCATGCCGCGTTCATCGCGGTAGGCACACCGCCGCGCGCCACCGATGGTCATGCGGACATGAAGTATGTCCATGCCGTTGCCCATGCCATCGCGGAGAAGGCAAGCGGAGACCTGGTGGTCGTGAACAAGTCCACCGTGCCGGTCGGCACCGGCGACGAGGTCGAGAGGATCCTCCTGAGCGCGCGCAGACCGTTCAGGTTCTCGGTCGTCTCGAATCCGGAATTTCTTCGCGAGGGCGTGGCGATCGACGATTTCATGCGCCCCGACCGGATCGTCATCGGCAGCGAAAGCGAATGGGCGCGCAAAGTGGTGTCCGGCATCTACGAGGTCGAGCGCCTCTCGGAAGCAGCCATCCTCCATACATCGCGCCGCTCCGCCGAGTTGATCAAATATGCGGCCAACGCCTTCCTGGCGATGAAGATCACCTTCATCAACGAGATCTCGGACCTCTGCGAGGCGGTCGGCGGGGACGTGCGTCACGTTGCCCACGGATTGGGACTGGATAGCCGCATCGGTTCGAAGTTCCTCAATGCCGGTCCCGGCTATGGCGGCTCGTGCTTCCCCAAGGACACCCTGGCGATTTCGAAGACCGCCCGCGACCACCGTGTGCAGTTGCACACGATCGAGACGGTCATCCAGGTTAACGACAACCGCAAGCGAGCTATGGCGCTACGGGTGCTCGACGCCTGCGGCGGATCGGTGCGCGGCAAGACCATCGCCGTCCTCGGCCTCGCCTTCAAGGCGCACACGGACGACATGCGCGACTCGCCCGCCATTCCGATCATCCAGGCGCTGCAGGATTTCGGCGCGAGGGTTCGTGCCCACGATCCGGAGGCCATGGAGAATGCGGCCAAGCTCTTGACCAATGTGACCTTTTGCGAGGATGCACTGGACGCGGCAACGGACTCCGATGCCGTCGTGGTCCTCACCGAATGGCCGGAGTTCAGGGATCTTGATCTCGGACAGTTGAAGGCGGTGATGGCGGAGCCACTGATGATTGACCTTCGCAACCTCATGTCCGAGGATGCAGTGCTCGAAGCGGGCTTCACCTATTGCTGCGTCGGCAGAAATCCGGCCGGCCCCCATGGCGAGAAACAGCTTCTCGCAGCGGAGTAGCCAGCCGTCTGCAGGCAATATGCTTTCCGCTAGTCGCACAAAGGCCCGGCGGACTCGGTGGTGCCCGCCTCGACCCCGGGTATACCCTGGATCAATGGTCGCCTTTGCCCGTGACGACAATCGCGATCGTCTTCAGGATGATCCGCGCATCCAGCCATGCAGACATGGTGCGGATATAGCGGACATCCAGTTGCACCCGCTCCTGATAACTCAGTGAATTGCGTCCACTGACCTGCCAAAGGCCCGTAAGTCCCGGCCGGGTTGTCAGGTAAAGGCGCAGGTTCCTGCCATATCGCACCGCCTCCTCGTGCACGATCGGCCGAGGCCCGACAATACTCATCTCGCCGCGCAGAATGTTGATGAGTTGCGGCAGCTCATCCAAGCTGCTTTTGCGCAGAAAGCGGCCCAGCCTGTTCACGCGGGGGTCGTTGGAAAGCTTTTGAGCGTCGAGCCATTGCTTTTGAGACTTCGGGCAAGAATCCAGGAGTTCCGCCAACCGAAGATCGGCATCCCGAACCATTGTGCGGAACTTCAGGCAGTTGAATGACCTGCCGTGCCGACCGATACGAACTTGGCGATAGAAGATCGGACGCCCGTCCAGAAGGAGGATCGCAAGCATGATAACGCCGAAGAGCGGTGCTACGAAAATCAGGGCTCCCAGCGCAAACACGATATCGAACAGGCGCTTGGCCAAGCCGAGCGTGCGTCGTCTCGGCCCGAATGCGGTCGAGGCTTTAACATGCTCACGCCTTCCCTCGATCGCCTTGTCATAGCTCGCGAGGTGACGATGTGCGTCAGACATCGTCTTCATCAAGAATCCGACTCAAATGATCACGCCTGCACAAAGCCAAAGCTGGCTTCCAGTTAGATGCTGGTAACGCCAAACGGGTCTAGGAGCAGGAGGTTCCAATCTCGGAACGGTTTGGCCGAGAGACACCACTATCGCTCTTCATGAGCACTGGAATGCCTCGACTGCTGCGCGACGGAGGCCAAGGCGCGTGTAGGATCCGCGGCCAATAGCGAATTTGGAGTCCGTGCCGGACTTTGCAAGGATCCGATTGACGGTTGAGCAAGAGTATGTCCTATCCGGGCTGCGGCAGCGACCCTGTGAAGCAAGCAGCCTGGCTCCATCACCCACGGCCGTTGCAACACCGTCCTGCTCTCGGCCAGGAGGCGTCAAGAACGAGGATACTTATGAGCGACATCATCGGCATCACCATGGGCGACCCCTGCGGCATCGGTCCGGAAATCTCCGTGCGCGCGCTTGCCGACATGTCGCCGGCAGAACGGCAGAGGACCCGCATCTACGGCAATCTCACGACACTGGAGGCGGCTCGCGCGGTGCTCGGCCTCGACCTCGATCTTTCACCGAATGTCGTGGATCTTCCGCTCGACGGCGCACCCCTCCCCTGGGGGCAGTTAAGCTCCGTCGCCGGTGACGCGTCCTTCCGCTTCATCGAAAGGGCGGTTCGCGACGCGCAAGCTTGCGCGATCGGCTGCATCGTCACCGCCCCGATCAACAAGGAGGCGCTGAACAGCGCCGGCCACCACTATGACGGCCATACTGGCATGCTGCGCAGCCTCACCGGGTCGAAAGCCGCCTATATGCTGCTCGCCTCCGAGCGGTTGAAGGTCATTCACGTCTCCACCCATGTCTCGCTGCAGGAGGCGATCCGCCGCGCGACGACGGAGCGGGTGCTCGCGACCATTCGAGCGGGCGATGCGCATCTCAGGCGCGTTGGCTACGCCTCACCCAGGATCGCCGTCGCCGGCATCAACCCGCATTGCGGAGAGAACGGTCTCTTCGGCACGGAGGACGATGACCAGATCGCCCCGGCTGTCGCCGCTGCGCGCGCCGAAGGGATTGACGCTCATGGGCCGATATCGGCCGACACCGTGTTCCACCGCGCCTATTCCGGTGCCTTCGACCTGGTCGTCGCCCAGTATCACGACCAGGGACATATCCCGATCAAGCTCGTCGCCTTCGATACCGCAGTGAATGTCTCTGTAGGCCTGCAGATCGATCGAACCTCCGTCGACCACGGTACCGCCTTCGACATTGCCGGCAAGGGCATCGCCAACCATGGCAACATGAACTCCGCAATTGCCTATGCGCGCAAGCTGGTGGCCGGTCGCTCCGAGCAAGGCTGACCCTTCTCTCGGGCCGTCACCGACCCTCGGCCCCTTACCGGTCACGAAGCTGGGCGGCGATCCTTACAAGGGTGTCGGGGGCCCCAAATCCCCCCGATTTCGTGATGATGCAAAGGCCGCCAGCATGCGCCAAGCCCAATCCGGGGAGACATTCACCGGCCAGGCGGAACCGGTTTATTCCCATTTCTTCCATGACAGCCTCAGCGGTTGCTCCACCGGTAAGAAGCAGCGTCGACACGGTCTTGCTCACCATCGGCACCACCGCCTTGGCTAGCGCACGCGAAACCTGCAGCGGGTCTGCGGGAAACTCACCTTGAACAGCCTGCACTACGGTAATCATGGCATTGATCGGTCTAGTCTCTAGAACCTTGCCGTTGGGCGCAGCCAGGTAATCGACGTCGAATGCTCCTCGAAGTTCTTCGACCTGCACAATGGTGATCGGGTCATGGGAGCCTACCACGAAGAGCGCCGTGCCCTGTGGCAGCTCCGCAAGCCGAGCGGACGCCCGATCTGTCATCGTATCGGCCAACGCCTCCGCCAGCCCACGGGCGCCGACGAGGAGATCGAAGCCCGCAGCGTCTGACGTTACAACCCATTCACAGAGGTCGTCCTGCGCAAGCGTATCGGGCACTGTCGCCCTTTCCATATGCCGGCCAAGGCATTCGCGAATGGAGATCGGGCTTGTGATCCCGAACCCCTGCACCTCTCCGTTTTGAACAATGCGGCCGAAGCTCGGTATCGCCGGCGCGACCAATGCGGACTTGAAGAGCATGACATCGAGTTCTGCTGCAATATGCCCCTTCAGCCGCGAGTCGATCTTCTTGAATAACCGCGTCGCAGGCGGAAAAGCGCCAAGAGCCGCGGTCGTCCTGTCGCGAGCAACAGCGACGTCCAGTTCGCGCGATCCCAGATTGACCGCAAGCACCGCCGGATTGGCTTGAAGGGCTTCGCCGATCGCCTCGACCGTCAGAGCAACTTCTACGTGCATTCCCCTGGCGGCAAAGGGCGCAGAGGCATCCAATGCACCCGTCAAATCATCGGCAAGGATGGCGAGCAACGAGATCACACTCCAGCTTTTATTCCTGCAATGGGCGAGCTAGCTCAACCGGAAACATCGGCGCATTACAACGGCAAAAGCAGAGCGATCTCGGGAGGTCGCTGCCATCTCTCATCCACCGTACGCTGCCGCAGGTCCCTGGCATCCGCTTCCTCCACGACACCTCAGATGTTGGAGCCGCGGATCGCCTCGCAGACTGCGTCCGTCACCTGTTGCGTCGATGCACTTCCCCCTACGTCCGGCGTCAGGATGCCATCGCCACACACCTTCTCGACAGCGCGCATGAGACGGTCAGCCGCCGGCTTCTCGCCCAGGTGCTCCAACAGCTGCGCCGCAGTCCAGAATGTGGCCACGGGATTTGCGATGCCCTTTCCCGTTATGTCGAAAGCCGAGCCGTGGATCGGCTCGAACATTGATGGATAGCGGCGCTGCGGGTCGATGTTGCCCGTCGGGGCAACTCCCAGGCTGCCAGCCAGTGCCCCTGCGAGATCGGACAGGATGTCGGCATGCAAGTTGGTAGCGACTATGGTGTCGAGGCTCTTCGGATTCTTGACCATCCTGACGGTCATGGCATCGACGAGCATCTTGTCCCAGGCGACGTCCGGGAATTCTATGGCAACCTCTGCCGCGATCTCATCCCACATGACCATGCCGTGACGCTGGGCGTTGGACTTCGTCACCACTGTCAGCAGCTTGCGTGGACGGGCCTGGGCGAGGCTGAAGGCATATCGCATGATGCGCGTCACACCTACGCGGGTGAAAATGGCCACTTCGGTGCCGACTTCTTCGGGCAGACCCTTGTGGGCTCTGCCGCCGTGACCGGAATATTCCCCTTCCGAGTTTTCGCGCACAATTACCCAATCGAGATCACCTGGCCCGACGCCCGCGAGCGGAGAACTGACACCCGGCAGGATCTTCGTGGGACGGACATTCGCGTACTGGTCAAACCCCTGGCAGATGGGCAGGCGCAATCCCCACAGGGTGAGATGGTCGGGAACGTCCGGCGCACCAACTGCACCGAAGAAGATCGCGTCGAATTGCCGAAGCTGCTCCAGGCCGTCGTCGGGCATCAGAGACCCGGTCCTCTTGTAGCGCTCGGAGCTCCAGTCGAACGTCGTGACGGATAGCTCAAAACCACCGTCGCGGCGGGAAAGCTCCTCCAGCGCTTGAAGGCCGGCAGCGATAACCTCCGGGCCGATGCCGTCAGCGGGTATCGCTGCGATGTTGTGTCGTCTCATATGCTTCTCCATTGCGAGGGCCGCATTCATTCTTTCTGCGCCGCGGAGCCTGTCCTTTTATCCTAGAGCGTCCGCAATCGCCTTGCCGCACGCGATCGTGTCGGCCTGTCCGCCGAGATCGCGGGTGCGCAGGCGCGGCTCGGCCAGAACCCTTTCGATCGCCTCGACAATCCCGGCTGCGGCCTCCGGATGCCCCAGATGGTCCAGCATCATCGCCCCTGCCCAAATCTGGCCGACGGGATTGGCGACCCCTTTGCCCGCGATATCGGGCGCAGATCCGTGCACCGGTTCGAATAGCGAAGGAAAGCGGCGCTCCGGGTTGATGTTGGCCGAGGGAGCGATGCCGATCGTGCCGGTGCAGGCGGGGCCCAGGTCGGAAAGGATGTCGCCGAACAGGTTCGAGGCAACGACGACGTCGAAGCGATCCGGGTGCAAGACAAAAAGCGCTGTGAGGATATCGATGTGATACTTGTCGACGCTGATATCAGGGTAGTTCTTCGACATCTCGGCCACGCGCTCATCCCAATACGGCATGGAGATCGAGATACCGTTCGACTTAGTGGCGGAGGTCAGTTTTCCGCCACGCTTGCGAGCAAGCTCGAAAGCATATCGCAATATCCGATCGACGCCTGTCCGCGTCATGACCGTCTCCTGCAGGACAACCTCGCGATCCGTCCCGGGGAACATGATCCCGCCCACGGAAGAATATTCGCCTTCCGTATTCTCTCGGACGATCATCATGTCGATGTCACCCGTGTTGCGGCCCGAGAGGGGCGACTGGACCCCAGCCATCAGCCGCGCCGGGCGAAGGCTGACATACTGGTCGAACTCACGACGGAACTGGATGAGCGACCCCCAAAGAGAGATGTGATCCGGCACTGATGCCGGCCACCCGACCGCACCAAAAAAGATCGCGTCATGTCCGCCCACCTGAGCCTTCCAGTCGTCGGGCATCATCTTTCCGTGCTTTGCGTAGTAATCGCAGGAGGCGAAATCGAATTCGCCGAAGGCGAAGTTCAAGCCGTATCGGCTGGCCGCTGCCTCCAGTACGCGCAGCCCCTCGGGCACGACCTCTTTGCCTATCCCATCGCCGGGAATGACGGCGATCTTCATGTGATTACTGGTCATCTGTCTCTCTTGTCTCTTTGCAACCTGAAGGGCGGGGTGAATCTCAAAAGGCGGTCACCGATCAGAACAGGAAGCCTGAAGGCACTCGCAGCAGCAGCACCTCGGACATCAGCAGCCAGAAGATCATCACCGTCGCGACTGCGGTAGCAGTCCGGCGAAGCCAGACGACCGCCGTCTGGCGTTCGTATTCTGCAAGGAACATCATCGCGACGAATGCGATCAGCGAACTGGTCGCAAACCCCAGCAACGGGATCGCGAAGACCCACAGTCCGAAGATGACCGCCAGTATGATGCGCCTGCGGGAGGCTGCGTCAGTCTCCGGCTTGGGTGGCCGGACACCTCGGCCAAGGAAGGAAAGGGCAAGCAAGGTCAGGGACAGGCCGATCAGCAGGATCGAAATTGCTCTCGGGAAAACGGAGCCCATCATGCTCATCCGGCTCGTGTCGAATAGAGCCAGGCCGCCGACGACAATAAAGATCACGGCAAGGGTCATTCCGCCGATATCACGGACTCGCGCCGCCGGTACGGAGTCTGCAGGGAGATCGATAGGATGTGCCTCGGCCTCCGCGGCAATCTCCGTAAGGGGCACCGAACGTCTGCGCTTGGCGCGCCATTCTGCATAGAAGGGATAGCAAAGTGCGATGACTGCGGCGGCGATGATGGCGATGCTGATGGGACGACCGAAATACATGCCAAGCAGGTTTCCAGTGGCATTACCGATCAGCCATGTCTGGACGAAACCCTGCTCCGCGATCTGTCCGAGGACTAGCCCGAGAACGATCGGAGACGGTTGGAATCCATAACGATCCAGAATCCAGGCGATGACGCCGAGGACAAACATCATCTGAGCATCCTGGACATTCGAGTGGATCGCAAAGGATCCCACCACCGTGAGGAAGGCGATGGTCGGGACGAGCAATGACTTCGGGAAGGTGATGATCGAGCGATAGGCGTATCTGCCGATCAGCAGGCCAGCCGGCAACATCAGCAGTGTCGCGATCAGCAACCCATAGATGAAGGTATAGACGATGTCGGCCTCGGAATTGAAAAGCTGAGGGCCGATCTTGATACCCTGCACCAACAAGGCTCCGAGAATGATTGCATCGGGCGGCGTGCCTGGTATCCCCAGAACAAGTGTCGGTATGAAGCCGCCACCCACGGTGGCGTTGTTCGCTGCCTCGGTGGCGATGACACCATCCGGCTCGCCCTTGCCGAAGTTCGCGGTGTTTGGAGAAGCCCTCCGTGCCTCGGTGTAACTGACGAGACCGGCGATCGAACCACCGGCCCCAGGCAGAATGCCGATGACGGTACCGATGACGGATGAACGGATGACGTTGAACTTCGACGCCCAGGCAATCCGCATCGCCTCGAGCAGGCGGTAGCCCTTGTCGTCGGAGGCGAAGTCCAGATGGCCTCTGTTCGTTGCAACAAGATCAAGGATAACTGGGACGCAATAGAGACCGATCAATGCGGAAACCACGTCGATGCCGCCAAGAAAGGCGGGCACGCCGGCTGTCAACCGAACGTCGCCGCCGACGACGGCGACACCCACCATCGATAGCAGAAGTCCGAGGCATGCACCGATCAAACCTTTCAGGGTATTCCCTACCGAAAGCGCTGCAATCAACGTAAGACCAAAGATTGCGAGCCAGAAATATTCCGGCGGCCCAAAGGCCAGCGCAACCCGTGCGAGCGGCGGTGCAAGGAACAGGAGAGCCAGTGCCCCAACCAAGCCTCCGACGACCGATGCAAGCGTTGCCAATGTCACGGCGAGGCCGCCATCACCACGCCGCGCCATAGGGTAGCCGTCGAACGTGGTGGCGATGGACGAAGGCGTTCCTGGCGTATTCACGAGGATTGCGGCAAACGCCCCACCGTAGATCGCACCGGTATAGATCGCGCCGAGCGCGATCATGCCCGAGGCGGGGTCCATGGTGAAGGTGAATGGAACGAGAACCGCCACTGCCATGGTGGCCGACAAACCCGGCAAGGCGCCGATGATTGTCCCGAGCACGACTCCTACCAGCGCCAGTAACAAGTTGAGCGGTGTGAGAGCGTGCAGAAAGTAGCCGAGCAGTTCCATTCACCTGCTCCCCTTATTGACCGATGCCCAGTGCCTTGGCACCCTCAGAGTATTCCGTCTTCATCTTCGAAACGAAATCAGGCATCTTGTCATAGGTGATGTCGGTCAGGACAAATCCGCCATCCTCCATCTTCTTCACGAAGTCCGGATCCGCATTGATTGCGGCGACGATGTCAGAAATCTTCTTGCGAATGTCTTCCGGGGTCGATGCGGGCACGGCGACACCGCGGTAAGCACCTCCGACGATATCAAAGCCCAGTTCCTTGAAGGTAGGCACGTCCGGGAAGGCCGGCATACGCTCCTCGGAAGCGACAGCCAGCATGCGCAGCGCGTCACCCTGGTTCATGGCCGACGTCACGTAGTTGAACCCTGCGAGCGTCTGGTTGCCGAGAACGGCGGTTACAGACGGTCCAGTTCCCGAGAAGGGAACATAGGTCGTCTTGACGCCGGCAGTCTCGTCAAACTGGAGTTGTCCCAGATTGTTAGCCGACTTCGAACCTGAACCAGCGAAGGTCACCATGCCGGGGTTCGACTTCGCGTAGTCGATCAACTCCTGGAGCGTCTTGAACTGGCTGTCTGCCGGGACAAAGATCGCGTTCGGCGTGTAGTGGAAATAGTGAACCGGCGTCAGATCATCCGTCTTGTAGCCGACATCGCCTTCCAGCGGCTGCAGGATGGTGTGCGGCAGGTTGATGCCCATGATGGTGTAGCCGTCGCCGGCAATGTCATTGAGTTTCGACCAGGCCTGGGCGCCACCGGCACCGGCCTGGTATTGGATGACGACATCCTGACCTGCATGCTCCTTCCATTCAGCCTGCTGGAAGCGCGCCGAGATGTCGGATTCGCCGCCAGCGTCGAAGGGAATGATGTAGGTCATCGGCTTATTGGGGAAATCTGACGCAGACTGGGCGACGGCCGGCATTACCGCCAGGAGCGACAGGCCAACTGTGGCCGCGAAAATGGTCTTGATCTTCATCTTGGTTCCTCCCTGATGAACTTCTGCCCGAGCCGGGCCCGACACGCACCTGTTGAAGAAACAGCGCGACGTTCGACCGAACGCCGGATGCACAAGTTCCTCCAGCCTAAGCAACCTCTCCCACGGCCACTCAGCACCCTTGCTGTGCGAACAAAGACATCGTCAGCATAGAGGCCGCAGGAAACGCTGGGAATTTCCGCAAATTCATTTCATTATTGATTTTTGGGAACAAGTGAGCGAGCCGAGAATGAACGGTGAAACTGACATGCGCTTCTTCACCGTCGTTGCGCAGCGGAGCAGTCTGTCGGAGGCGGCGCTTGAGCTTGGGCTTACCGCTTCGGCCGTCAGTCGGCGGCTTGCAAGAATGGAAGATCGTCTCGGCGTTCGTCTGGTCAATCGGACCACACGACGAGTCAGCCTTACAAGCGAAGGGGAAGCCTACCTCGCAGCCTCAATGGACATCATCAACCGCATTGCAGCGGCCGAGGAGGCAATCGTCTCTGCTCGCGGAGAACCCCAAGGTCTGTTGCGGATCAACGCGACCTTCCAGTTCGGGCGCGAGCATGTGGCGCCGGCTGTATCTGCATTCGTCAACAGACATCCTGGAGTGGAAGCTCAGCTCGTTCTTACCGACGCACCACTCAACATCATGGAAGAAGGTTTCGATCTTCAAATCCGCTTCGGGGAGCCGACGGCTACGCGCCAAGTGATGGGGCTCCTCTTGCGCAACCGCCGGGTTCTGGTGGCTTCTCCCGAATATCTGCGTGGACACGGAACGCCGAAGCGGCTCTCGGACCTCACGCAGCACTCATGCATTGTCCTGAGGCAGGAACATGCTGCGTACGACGTCTGGCGGTTCGGCACCGAAGACAGTGTCCGGGTTGCCGGCGGGTTGTCCACCAACGACGGTGAAATTGCTGTCTCTTGGGTCTTGAACGGCCATGGCATAATGCTCAGGTCTGAATGGGACGTGGCATCCCACGTCCGCGCCGGTCGACTGGTTGTAGTTCTTCCGCGCTACTACATGAGAGCCGACGTCATGGCGGTCTATCCGGAGCGGCTCAACCTGTCAGCCAAGGTGAGGTTGTTCGTCGAGCTGCTGCGCGAGCGCATCAAGGAGCGGACACCGGACCTGCAACTGAACTGACCTGCCCCAGCGACTTATCGCGGGCCAACTGCCAGAACCGCTCCGCCATATCGGGCAGCGGCCGCAGAGTTCGGAAAAGAGCCACCTGGACAGGGACCGCCCAATCCAGGGAGCCGGCAATGGCGAGGCGACCACCAGGGGAAAGCTCGTCGGCAGCGAGGCTCTCCGGAATCCATGCAACACCTTTGCCTTCAAGCGCGAGAGCTTTCAGTACCATGGCGAGGTGAGAGCTGAAGACGTTATGCAGATGCAGATCCTCACTTCGCTGAGAGAGTGCCGACACCAGAATCCGGCCCATACCGGAGGTCCCTTCAAACATCAACCACGGAACTGACCGCGAGGACGAGCCCGGCAAGCTGTAGATCGCTTGTCCATCAGGATCGCGACGGCTGACCGGGACGAGCCGCTCATGCGAGAGGGTCATCATCGGGAAGTCGCTTTCGGACAGGCGCGTCGCCGTACCGGGATGGTGGTGGCACAACAGGAACTGGGCCCCGCCCTCGAGCATGAGCCGCTCGCACTCGTTCATGTTGTCGGAGAGGAGCCTGATCGGCATTGTTGACGCTATCGATCCAAGCCGCTGCACCCATCCTGGAAAGAACGTATAAGAGAGCGCATGGGTGGAGGCGACGGTCAACGTTGCCGTTGCGCTGCGGACTTGCTGCAGCTCGTGCTTCGACCTTTCTAGTCGACGGAGGACATCGTCAGCGGCTTCAACCATGACCTTTCCAGCCTCGGTCAGCGCCAATCTGTGACTGCCGCGGTCAATCAAGGTCGAGCCGCACCATGCCTCCAGCGATTTTATCCGCCTACCGAAGGCTGGTTGGGTAACATTCCTGATCTCGGCCGCGCGGGAGAAGTTGAGCGTCTTCGCCAAGACCTGAAGGTCCAATAACCACGCCGTGTCCATTTCCCCTCCGCCAGTGCATGATCGGCATCACGTATAGCATGCGACCCGCCGGTACGACATATGATCAAAGGCTCCTCGTGAACCACTCGTAATGCCGTATGGGCATCGAACTGTTGAGGATCGGCATTGGCCTTCCGTCGGTGCCGCACGTACCATCGAGCTCCGCCCGAAAGAACCGGCACGACCGACGTGAAGGAACAGCATCCCATGCGCATTATCGACATCTGTGAGGTCACCAAGCCAATCGCCTCTCCCATTCGCAACGCCTATATCGATTTCAGCAAGATGACGGCGAGTCTGGTGGCGGTTGTTACCGATGTCGTTCGCGACGGACGCAGGGTGATCGGCTATGGCTTCAACTCCAACGGCCGATATGGGCAAGGCGGCTTGATACGGGAGCGGTTCAGGAATCGCATTCTCGAAGCCGCTCCGGAGAGTCTCCTGAACGAAGCCGGAGACAATCTCGACCCCCATAGGATCTGGTCCGCCATGATGGCCAATGAGAAGCCGGGCGGCCATGGAGAGCGCTCGGTCGCAGTCGGAACCATAGACATGGCCGTCTGGGATGCGGTTGCGAAGATCGCGGGCAAGCCGCTGTTCCGATTGCTCGCCGAGATGAAGGGCCTTGAGGCAAACCCGAAGGTGTTCGTCTATGCGGCGGGTGGCTATTATTACCCCGGCAAAGACGATAGCGCCCTGCGTCGCGAAATGCGCGGCTACCTCGATCGTGGCTACACGGTCGTCAAGATGAAGATCGGCGGCGCGTCTATCGACGAGGATCAGCGTCGCATCGAGGCTGTGCTGGATGAGATCGGCGCAGATGCAAAACTCGCCGTGGATGCGAATGGCCGTTTCGACCTGGAGACGGCGATCGCCTATGCGAAGATGCTGCGCCAATACCCGCTCTTCTGGTACGAAGAAATCGGCGACCCGCTGGACTACGCGCTGCAGGCGGCAATGTCCGAGTTCTACGACGCCCCCATGGCGACCGGCGAGAACCTGTTTTCGCACCAGGATGCGCGCAACCTCCTGAGATATGGGGGAATGCGGCCGGACCGCGACTATCTGCAGTTCGATTGCGCCCTGTCCTATGGGTTGGTGGAATACCTGAAGACGCTGGACGTCCTCCACCAGTTCGGCTGGTCCCCCTCCCGCTGCATCCCCCATGGCGGCCACCAGATGTCTCTTAACATTGCTGCCGGTTTGGGACTGGGAGGCAATGAGAGCTATCCCGACCTTTTCCAGCCCTATGGCGGATTTCCGGATGGTGTCCAGGTCGCCGACGGATACATCACCATGCCGGAATTGCCGGGGATAGGGTTTGAAGGGAAGTCCGACCTTATCAGGGTGATGCGAGACCTGGCGACCTGACCCAGGAGGATACCTCCGGTCGGTTACTCAAGCGCCTCAAACGACAGGTCTGTGCCCGCCTGATCAAGAAGCGCCTGTGCACGTTCAACGACTGGCCGGTCGATCATCCTGCCATCGAGTTGCACGACGCTTCCCTTCGCCAAGCCGGCGGCAGCAACGATTCGACGCGCCCGGTCGAGTTCGGCCTTCGTCGGCGCAAAGCCCTCATTCACAGCCGCCACCTGCCGCGGGTGCAGACAGAGCTTTGCAGTGAAGCCGAGAGCGCGGGCGCGTGCAATGTCGGCAGCCAGCACCGCCGCGTCGTCGAGGTCCACGGTGACCCCATCAATCGGCGAGGGCAAGCCTGCGTGCCGCGATGCGATTGCGATCTGCAGTCGCACCGGATCCAGGCTCGCACCGGTGTCCGGAACGCGTGCATCGAGCCCAAAGTCAAGATTGCCGAAGGCAATCCGGTAGACGCCCGCCCAGGCCGCGATTTCGTGGACGCCCACGTAACCCTCGACGCTTTCGAGAAGGGGGATCAAGCGACGGCGGGGCAAATGGCGAGACACGCGGCTCAATACAGCGGCATTCGCTTTCGGGACCATGATCAGCGCTTCCGGGAAACCGGCGAGCGCCTCGAGATCGGAGGCGAGCCAGGGCGTATCGGCGCCGTTGATGCGAAGAACGCCCGTCCCGCCCTGCGCGAACCAGGCCATGGCGGCGGCCCGCGCCGTGTCCTTGTCGTTCGGTCCAACGGCATCCTCCAGATCGATGATGATCGTGTGGGCACCGGAGGCGGTGGCCTTGGCGAAACGGTCGGGACGGTTACCCGGAACGAAGAGATAGCTCGCCGGCTGCCTCCGATCTGCAGTTCGTGGCTCTTGAGCGTCAGTCATCGAAACTCGCCGTTGCCTGCATGGCGAGTTCCCCTTCCGGGCCGCGCGCCCAGAGTGACAAGCCGCTATGATCTTCGGAGGTGACGGCCTCCAGTCGGAACGGGCGATCAACGAAGAGCGGCGCCATCGCCCGGAAAGCAAAACGACGGATCGGGACACCGCCCCTGCAACGAGCGGCTAGCCCGTGCAGCAGCGTTGCTACCAGGGGACCATGCACGACAAGATCGCGATAGCCCTCAACCAGCCGGGTATAGGACAGGTCGTAATGAATGCGATGGCCGTTGTCGGTCAGCGCAGAGTAATGGAAAAGCAGCACGGGGTCCGGCACGAAAACCTCCGACCACCGCGCGTCGTCCGGTGCCGAGACGGGAGAGGCGCCCGGAGCACCCGGCACAGCCGCTTCGCGGAAGACGAGATCCTGCTCCTCCTCGATGCAGAGCGTGCTCGCGTGTGAAATCCGGTGGCGGATCGTCACGAAGCCGAGACGGCCCGAGCGTCCCTTCTTGGTGGAGACATCGATGATTTCGCTCTCGCGGATCGCCTCCGCCCCGACCGGCAACGGCGCATGATAGACAAGCCGGCCGCCGGCCCACATGCGGCGCGGCAGGCCCAGCTCCGGCACGAATTCACCGCGTCTCGGATGCCCGTCCGGTCCCAGTTCGCTGCGCCGTGCCACAGGATTGAAGAACATCCAGTGCCAGGCAGGCGGGAGGGATGCGCCGCCTCCTGGCGCACTGTCAAGGTCAAGCGCCGCTGCCAACGCCGCAGCGCGAGCGGGCGAGATGACCGCGCGCCGACACTCTGTCCGGCCGATGGCTTCCCTGCCGTCCGGGGTGTTGTCCGAAGACATCGCTCCTCCTTGCTTCGTTCAGCCTGTGCGCCAAGCTAGGGCTGGCTTTGCCAGTTCAGCAGGTCGAAAATCCGCCCGACATTCGCGGCCTCGTCCAGCGACCAGACAAAATCAAACACCTGCTGCATCCGATCCGCATCGATCAGACCATCAGCGCAATCCCGGAACTTGCCTTCCAGCTCCGCATCGGAAAGTGGATTGTGCGGGCTGCCGCGATAGTTTTCATTCGCCCAGCGCTCGAACTGCCGGCCGTCTTTCGTCGTAACCTCGATCTTCGATCGAATGCGATCCCACCCCATATCCTCGATTGACTGGTCGAAGACGGTTTCAATCCGCCGCTGCATGTCCTGCGACGCCTTGGAGGAAACGAATTCGTCGGTGAATTCACCCTTGCCAGCGCGACCTGCCAGGATGATGGCAGTCAGCAGGAAGGCGAAGGAGAATTTTCCCTCGAGTTCCGTTGTCGCGATGCGAAAGCGGATGGGGCCGAGCACGTTGCTGCCAGCCTTTAGCGTGACAGACGCGATGTCGTCGGCCGTAAGCCCATTCTCACGCATCAGGAAGAGCATCGCATCCATGCTTGGATGAGTAAGCACGCCCGACGGATAGGGTTTGATCGAGATGCCGGGGCTTACGATCGTGTGCGGCCTGCCGAAGCGATCGCGCACCAGCGCCGGCTCGCCCCCCGGTCCGGCAATTGCCAGATAGCCCCAACGACCATCGAGCGCCTCCGGATTGGCAGACAGGCCGTGGCGAGCAAGCAGCGCCGCCGTCACGCCGTTTTCGGCTGCGCGGCCGACATGCATCGGCTTGGTCATCGTCCCGAACCCGGCGCGGATGCCGGATGCCATGGAGGCGGCAAGGCCGAGCGCCTGCGCCACGCCCGCGGCATCAAGGCCCAGCATCTTTGCCGCCGCAGCGGCCGCCGCAAAGGTGCCGATGGTCCCGGATGTGTGGAATCCGCGCATGTAGTGATCCGGATTGATCGCCTCGGCGACCTTGCAGCCCACCTCGAACCCAGCCAGGAAGGCCGTCAGGAAGCGCCTGCCGTCAACCGGCTGTCCTGTCTCCGCGGCGACAAGGTCCGACATGGTGAGCGCCGCGATCAGTGGCGGCATCGTCGGATGCATCAGCAATCCGTAGGGACGGCCCGGGCCTTCGGCGAGTTGTGTGTCGTCCCAATCCATCGCATGCCCGGCAGTCCCGCCCCAGAGTGCGGCGAGATGGGCGGGCACCCGGCTTGCCGCCCTGCCGATCAGCCTGGCCTGGGGTGTGCCGCCAAGGCTGTCGACATAGGCACCGAGCGGTTTCATGCCCGGCTGCTCCGACCCGGCGAGTGCCACGGCGAGACCGTCGAGCACGCAGCGCCGGGCGAGCCGGAGCGTCTCGTTGTCGAGATCGTCGTAGTCGAGGTCGGCGACGAAGCTGGCGGCGGCTTTCGTCAGACCGGAAAGATGGCCGTGCGGATCATCGCTCGCGGCGGACGTCATCGGATGCTGGTTCACGATCTTCCTCCCAGGGCACGTATCTGCGCATGTCTCATTGGTTCAACCGAACTCCCGTCGGATCGCCGCACCGTCGGTATCGATGGACGGAACCGGTCCCAATGCAGGAGCCTTGTCCCGCCTGCGTGCCGGCGGGGCAGGCACGGAAACCGTGCCGCCCTCCGTGGCGACGTCGATCCGTCTCAGATGGGGGTGCTCGGCCAGGTTGAGCGGGGTATTGACCATGGCATAGGCGATGCCTGCCGCGTCGAGGCGGTCGATCATCGTCTCGTGTGATTCGGCGGCGAACACTGTCTCGATCAGGCCGTCCATCACGGCCCGGTTCTCGATCCGGCGGAAGGCGTCACTGAAGCGCGGATCAGTCGCGAGCGAGCCGTTGGCCATGACGGCACCGCAGAAGGAATGCCATTCCCGCTCGTTCTGGATCGAGATCAGGACGCCTCGCCCGTCAGCGCAGGTGAAGACGCCGTAAGGTGCGATCGACGGGTGGCGCAGCCCCATGCGCGGCGGGTTCCTGCCTGCACCCTCGGCCTGGAGCAGCGGCACCGCCATCCAGTCGGCCATGGCATCAAACATGGCAACCTCAATCACGGCGCCTCGGCCGGACGAGCGCCGTTCGATCAGCGCCTCGAGGATTGCCGCATGGGCATACATGCCGGTGCCGATATCGCAGACCGATATACCGACACGCGCGGCCTCCTCCGGAGTACCGGTCACTGATGCCAGCCCGCTTTCCGCCTGGATCAGGAGATCGTAGGCCTTGCGGTCGCGATGCGGCCCGTGGTCACCATAACCGGAGATGTGGCACTGGACCAGCGTCGGGTTGAGCCCCTCCAGCACGTCCACGCTGAGCCCGAGGCGGCCTACTGCGCCGGGAGCGAGGTTTTCGACGAAGACGTCCGCCTTGGCGAGCATCGCCTTCAGCACCGCGAGGTCCTCCGCCTGCTTCAAATCGAGCGCAATCGACTGCTTGCCGCGGTTGAGCCAGACGAAATAGGAGGAATGTCCCTTCGCCAGCCGGTCATAGTTCCGCGCGAAATCGCCTTCCGGGCGCTCGACCTTGATTACCCGCGCACCGGCATCCGCCAACCGCGAGGTGCAGAAAGGAGCTGCAACCGCCTGTTCCAGCGAGACGACGAGCAATCCATCGAGCGGTCCGGCCATCCTTCAGGCTCCTCAATAGGACCGGGGCATGCCAAGCACATGCTCGGACAGATAAGCGAGGATGAGGTTCGTCGAGATTGGCGCCACCTGGTAGAGCCGCGTCTCGCGAAACTTGCGCTCGACGTCGTATTCCTCCGCAAAACCGAACCCGCCATGGGTCTGCAGGCATGTATCGGCCGCCTGCCAGGAAGCTTCGGAAGCCAAAAGCTTGGCCATGTTCGCTTCGGGGCCGCACGACTCGCCCCGATCGAAGCGCTCCGCCGCCCGGTAGACCATCAGCTTCGCCGCCTCTGCCGCCGCATAAGCGCGCGCGATCGGGAACTGGACGCCCTGGTTCTGGCCAATCGGTCGGCCGAAGACGACGCGCTCGTTGGCATAGCGCGTGGCGGTCCTGGTGAACCAGGTGGCATCGCCGATGCATTCGGCAGCGATCAGGATGCGCTCTGCATTCATGCCGTCTAGGATATAGCTGAAACCCTTGCCCTCCTCGCCAATCAGGCTGTCGGCCGGGATTTCGAGATTGTCGAAGAATACCTCCGTGGTTGCGTGGTTCAGCATGGCGCGGATCGGCTTGATGGAGAGTCCCTGGCCGAGGGCCGCCTTCATGTCGACAAGGAAGACTGAGAGCCCGTCGCGCTTGCGCGCCACCTTCTCCTTGGTCGTTGTGCGGGCGAGCAGGATCATCAGGTCGGAGTGCTCTGCTCGCGAGGTCCAGACCTTCTGGCCGTTGATGACGTAGCGATCGCCTCGCTTTTCGGCGAAGGTGCGGATCGACGTCGTGTCGGTTCCGGCGGTCGGCTCCGTCACACCGAAGGCCTGAAGCCGCGTCTCGCCGGTCGCGATCTTCGGCAGCCACAGCGTCTTCTGCGCTTCGCTGCCGTGGCGCAGCAACGTTCCCATCGTGTACATCTGCGCGTGCAGCGCGGCTGCATTGCAGCCCTGCGCGTGAACCTCTTCCAGGATATTGGCGGCGACCGTGAGGCCCTGCCCGCTGCCGCCATACTCCTCCGGCACCAACACACCCAAGAAGCCGCCATCCGTCATCGCCTTCACGAAGGCGGTAGGATAAGCCTTTTCGCGGTCCAACTCGCGCCAGTATTCGCCGGGAAAGCCGGCGCAGAGTGACGCCACCGACTGGCGAATTTCGCGGATCGTATCGGCATCAACCATGGCTGCCTCCTCCTCGTTCATTGCTGCTTTTCTCGCGCCGCCGCTCAAGTGTTCGCCGCCTCGTCGGTGCCTTCGGGACCAACCGCGAAGCGGACGAGCAGCGGCGGCGCGATGATGTTGGTGAGGAAGGAACGGGTGAACTGGAAGCCGGCGACAATGGCGGCAGCGGCACCCAGCGCCTTGGCCGAGGCGATCATCTCGCCAAGGCCACCGGGGGCGACACCGAGCGCCAGCGACACGGGCGCAACATCGATGAAGAGGCGCAGGATCGGCACGAAGCCGAATACCATGATGAGGATGAGCCCACCGCTGCAGATTATCGCTGCGATTGCCGCCCTCGGTACCCGCGCAAAATCTTCCTTCTTCAGCCGCGCACCGAGCGAAAAGCCGATCAGCACCTGCGCACCGACGATCAGCCACCACGGCATTGCGGCAATGGAGACGTTCATTGACACCAGCGCGATACCGACCGCCATCGGCATGATGACCCAGGGATTCAGCACGCCGAGCCTGGCCGTGACGATCGAGAGTAACAGCCCGCCCGCGACGCATGTGGCGAGAGCCGCAAGACTGGCCTGTGGATCGACTTCAGCGGCGACGGCACTGCGGTCGATGCCGAAGAGAAAGGGAACCATCACGACGATCATCACCACGCGCAGCGTGTGCACGACCATGACCACATCCGCCTGCGCGCCAGTTTCACGGGCCAGCGAGGCCATTTCCGACATCCCGGCGGGCAGGGTCGAAAGGAGCGCGGTCTTGCGGTCGACGCCGGCGATCTTCTGAAGCGGAAAGGCAAGCAGAACGCCCAGCGCATTGGCGACGAAGGCGGCGGCGATCATCGCCGGCAGGAAAGACCAAAGTTCACCGAGAATGCCGGGCGTCAGGATTGCCGCCGTCGCACCGCCGATCAGGAGCTGGCCAAGACGGCGGGCGTACTTAGTCTTACCGCCGAGCCCGACGGTGTTGGCATAGACGGCACTGCCGACCATAGCACCGAGAATCCAGGCGAGCGGAAGGCCGGTCAGGGACAGGAGCCAACCCACCACGGCCGAGGTGGCGATGCCGCCGGCAAACGTGAGGTTGGTCCCAAGCGTCATGACAGATACGCGCCGCCATTGACATGTAGCGTCTCGCCGGTGACGTAGCGCCCGGCCGCACCAGCAAGGTAGGCGACCGCCTCGGCGACCTCCTCCGGCTTTCCATGCCGCCCGACGAGGTTCTTGCGACTGCCGTGGTGCCTCGGCACCGCTCCGTCATTGCTGATGCGCACCGTCTCGATGAGGCCCGGCGCGACGCAATTGACGGTGATGCCCTTCGGCGAGAGCTCGTGCGCCATAGCCTTCGTCAGCCCCACCACGCCGGCCTTGGCGGTGATGACATGCGCCCGGTGCGCCGCACCGGTATGGCCGGTCAGTCCGCCGAGATTGACGATCGCAGCCTGGTCGCTTTTTTCCAGGTACGGAAGAGCTGCCTGCGAAATGAGGAAGACGGCATCGAGCGCCACCCCCATCACCTTTCGCCAGTCAGCATAGGTGATATCCGCGAAGGCGCCTTCCGGCCGGACCGCGGCATTGTTGACGACGACATCGAGCCTGCCGAAGGCGTCGGCAGCCTCCCGCACAACCCTTGCCGCTACCTCCGGCTCAGACAGGTCGCCGCACACCAGAACCGCACGTCGTCCAAGCGCCTGGACGGCAGCAACCGTTTCGCCGCCGGCAGTCGTGTCGTTCGCCACGTGCACGATGATATCCGCTCCACGTCTCGCAAGCGCAACGGCGATGGCCCGGCCGATATTGCGCGAGGCGCCGGTGACAAGGGCGACGCGGCCCTGAAGATCGCTCATCGTCATTTCGCAAGCTCCGCAATCATCTCGTGTCCCCCCTTCATTGAGGCTATCCCGTCGCAAGCCGCCAGCAGCGTATCCGGATCGCCGTGACCGCCGAACCTGACGTTCGCCCGGAATTTTGCGTCGATCTCGCTCCGCGTCAGTGGCTCCTCAACCCCACCGCGCATATGACCCTGCTCCGCCTCTTCGACGCGCCCGTCTTTGTATTCGATACGGACATGACCGGTGAAGGCAGCGGGATAGGGATTGTCAGGATCGATCACGAAATCCACGAGCTCGCAGAGGCGCAGGAGCTGCGGGTCGCGAATGGCCTCCTCGGTGAAATCGCCGAGATCTGCATGGCCCCGGACGAGGCCGAGCGCCACGCCAAAGGGTGTCGAGAACTTTGCGGCATAGGCGGTCGGCGGACGACGCTTCAGCTCGATGGGTTCCCAGAGGCGGTGCACGATCCCCTCGGCTGTCTTGCACACGATGCGCCGGATGCCGTCGAGCGGAACGCCTCTCGCACGCAGCTTCATGGCAACGTCGATATAGGGCTGAACCATTGTCCCGCATGGATAGGGCTTGAAGGTGATGCCATCCATCACGAAGGTCTTTCCGAGGCCGTCGAACAGTCTGTCGGTTTTCGGCTCGATTGATGGGGCGAAGGTCTTGAAGGCGCCGTGCGTGCCTTCGAAAACGAGGCGCGGGCCGAAGAAACCGGCCTCCGCCATGGCGACTGCACGAAGGGCGGACTGAGCCGACCAGCCGGGATGCATGCGTTTTGTCCAGCTTCCGTCGCCGAGATATTCGATGATGCCGGACGCCATGGAGCCAGAGATCCCGAGGGCGTCGACGATGACCCTTTCCGAGGCGCCACGCGCTACCGCGATGCCGAAGGTAGCGGCAAAAGTGCCGAGCACCGCGGTGGGATGGAAACCTGCCTTGTGTACCGCCTTGGGCAACGTGAGGGCCAGTCGGCACAGTACCTCGGTCCCAGCGGCGATGCCGAGCATAACCCGGTCGTTGGTGAGATGATACTTCTGAGCGGCGGCAAGCAGCGCCGGAACGATGACGACGCCCGAATGGACCGGACCGCCCTCGAACGTGTCGTCGAAATCCTCGCCATGCGCCGCCGTACCATTGACCAGCGCCGCACTGGAAGCCGAGACCCGTTCCGTGTGGCCGACGATGATGTGGTCGCCCGGTTCGGCGGCTGCTTTTGCGGCCGCAACATAGTCTGTCTCCCTCGCGGCGACGCAGAGGCCGATGATGTCGACCAGGATGTCGCGGCTCTTGCAAAGGGTCACCGGCGGCAGGTCGTCCGCCCGGAGCGTCGCGCCCCAGGCGGCCAGACGCTGTGACACGGAAAGGCTGGTGTTGTCGTTGCTCATGAATCAGCTTTCGGCATTTTCGGAGAAGGTCGAGGAGGGGCGGTGGCGCAGCAACTCGTAGCCGCGCTTGGCGATCGAGCCGCCGATGAAGAGGAAGGCGAGAACCAGCAGGGCGAGCGAGATCCGGTCGTCGACGAAGATCATCAAGTCATCCCCGGACAGTACCAACGAACGGCGGAAGTTGCTTTCCACCAGATAGCCCAACACCAGGCCAAGCACGGTCGGCAAGAAGGGAAAGCGCAGCATGCGCATGAAGAAGCCGAGGACCCCGGCTGCAATCATGATGCCGAGATCGAAAGCCTCGTTATGGATCGAGTAGATGCCGGAGAGGATCAGGGCGAAAATGAAGGCATTGAGATAGGGCCGCGGCCGGTTCACGAGCCAGATGCAGACGGGAAGCATCGCCATCCCGATGACAAGCTGGCCGATCGCTGCCGTAAAGAGGCCGGCGTAGAGACCGTAGACCACCTCACCGGATTTCTGGAACAGCATCGGCCCGGGCACGATGCCGTGGATCAGGAACCCGCCAAGCAGGATGGCCGTGGAGTTCGAGCCCGGAATGCCAAAGGAAAGCAGTGGCACCAGCGCAGTTTCGGCGACCGTGTTGTTGGCGGTCTCGGGTGCGGCAATGCCTTCCGGCGAACCCTTGCCAAACTCCTCCGGATGGCGCGACCAGCGACGCGCCTCATTGTAGGACATGAAGGAGGCGATCGTGCCGCCGGCGCCCGGCATGACCCCTTCGAAGGTGCCGATGCCGTTGCCGATCAACTGCGCCGGGATGAGCCGCTTGGCGAGCGGCCAGTCCGGAAACTGAATGCGCGGGCGAGACGTGACGCGGTCGTCCTTGCCGCGCCGGGAAGCCTGCACCAGAAGTTCGCTCATCGCAAAGAGGCCGACCATGATCATCACGGGTTCGATGCCGCCGAGCAGTTCAGCCGATCCAAAGGTGAAGCGGGTGCCGCCGGTGACGGGATCACTGCCGATGGTGGCGATGATGAGCCCGAGGATTGCGGCGATCAGACCCTTGACGAGATTTTCGCCGGATAGGGTTGCGATGACCGAGAGGCCGAGAATGCCGAGCGCGAAATAGGCCATGGGCGTGAAGGCGAGCGCCACCTGCGCCAGCGGGCCGGAAAGTGTCATCAACATGGCGAGCCCGAAGAGGCTGCCGATCACGCCGGAATAAAGCGAAATGCCAAGCGCCAGCCCCGCCTTGCCCTGCCGGTTCATCTCGTAGCCGTCGATGACGGTCGCCGCCGCCGCATTGGTGCCAGGGGTACGGATCAGAATTGCCGGGACGGAACCACCGTATTCGGCGCCGATATAGGTGGAGGCGAGCAGCACGATGGCGCTCGTCGGGTCCAGCGTATAGGTGAAGGGCAGAAGCAGCGCCATCGTGATCGATGGCGAGATGCCGGGCAAAGAGCCGCCCATGATCCCCCAGGTGACGCCGATCAGGGCCGCAAGGATTACGTTCCATTCGAGCAGGAAGGAGACGGTATGGGTGAGTGTTTCCATGGATCAGAACTCCTGGACCGTCAGAGGCCGAGGCTGGCAAGAAGACCGGACGGCATGCGCACGCCCAGCACGACGACGAACATCACCCAGAGGAAGACGGCGCCGAGCACCGCAACGGCAAGGACACGCCCCTTGTTGCCGGCACCGAGATAAAGCGCGGTCACCAGAAGCAATACGGCGATGGACAGCAGGTATCCCAGCGTCTCGATCACGAAGATGTAGCCGACGCCGATCCCGAGCAGGCCGGCTGCGAACGCAACCTTACGCCCCTGCCCGTCCCATTCGCCTTTTTCTTCCGGAGCATCGTCGGCTGTCGCCAGGCGCGGCGCAAGCAGCGCCTGGATCGTCAGCACCACACCCAGCCCAACGAGGAGCCAGCCGTAGAGACGCGGGAGGCCTCCAGGCCCCATGCTGTCGTCCAGCGCGCTGCTGCGCAGTTGATAGGCAAAAAAGAGATAAACGGCACCGAGTGCGATTGAAGCAACACCGCCGACGAAGTCCCGGGTTAGCATGACAGCCTCACATGGAAGACGGGGCGTTGGAAAACGCGATTAGGACTGGAGGAGTGTCCGATGCGGCACGCTCCAGGGAGCCACGCCGCATCCGAAATCCCGATGGCCTTATTCAATGACGCCGGTCTCTTTCAGGAAGCCTTCCGTCTCTGCACCAAAGGTCTCGATGAACTTGACATAGTCGGCATGGGGGATGAATTCGGCGCGCAGATTGGCGCCTTCGTAGGCTTCCTTGTACTTCGGGTCCGCCAGCACCTTCTGAGTGGCGGCTTCCCAGGCGGCTACCACATCCTCCGGCAGGCCCTTTGGTCCGGCAAGGCCGCGGAACTTGCGGACCACCACGTCATAGCCGGATTCCTTGACAGTCGGTACGTCCGGGAAGGCATCGAGGCGCTTGTCGCTGAAGGTGGCAAGCAGCCGGAGTTCGCCGGCTTCGATCTGCGACTGGATTTCCTGAACTTCCCCGACGCCGATCTGCAGCGTGCCGTTCAGCACGTTGATCATCATGTCACCGCCGCCTTCATGCGTGACCACGGCCGCATTGACGTCCGCCGCCGCCTTCAACTGCTCCAGCGCCTGGCGCTCCAGCGACGCCGGATTGGCGGCACCCCACTGGCCACGGCCGTCGCGCGCGTACTGGATGACGTCCTCGAGCGTCTTGAACTCGCTCTTCGCCGACGTATAGATCACTTCGGGATCGATGAAGAAATTCACGAGCGGCTCAAGGTCGGTGTACTTGTATTCCGGATCGGAGAGCAGCGAGGTGTAGATGAAGGTCGGCGTCGTTGCGTAGAACATCGAGCCGTCCGCCGGAGCCTGCGCAAGCTGCGCCATCGCCTTTGCGCCGGAGCCACCACTGACATTTTCCACGATGACGTTTGCGCCGAGATAGGGCCCCAGGTAACGGGACAGTTCGCGTAGAAAGACGTCACTGCCGCCGCCGGGGCTGGAGTGGGTGATGAGCGTCACAGTGTCTACGGGATATTCCTGAGCCTGAGCCGAGGTCAGGCCCCCTGCCCAAACGGCAGCGGCTACTGCGAAAACGAGATGTAGTTTGTTCATTGGTGAAATCCTCCCGGTTTGTGGCCGAACCTCCCGTTCGGCATTTCATTTCGTGCTGCACTTCCGGTAGTCCAGTCGCAGCCAAGTTATCCCCCCTCATTGTAAAGTGTCAACAATTTTTCCGCGAAAGAATGGACGGACTACCCTTCGTTAATCGAGCGCCACGCGCGTCTCGCGGAACGCATCCGGGTCGAGCGTTAATCCGAGGCCTGGACGGTTCGGGATCTCAATAAACCCGTCCTTCGGCTTCGGCGCATCGGTAAAGAGCGTTTCGCCGACGGCGACCATGCCGAGGTGCCATTCGACGATCCAGCCGTTCATCATGCCGGCCAGAAGATGCATGTTGAACAGCGGCCATCCGCCGCCGTTGGCGATCGGCATGTTGTAGATCTGGGCAAGATGCGCGATCTTGCGGGCCTCGGTATAGCCGCCGCAATAGGTGACATTCGGCTGTAGGATGTCGAGCGACTGGTGCTCGACGAATTCACGCATGCGCCAGCGATGCCCTTCCATCTGGCCCGCTGCCAACGGTATCTTGGTCGAGCGGCGCAGGTCAGCCAGCGCCCGTGCATCATTCTGCGTCAGCGGCTCCTCAAACCAGGTGATGCCGCAGTCCTCGATTTCCCGGCAGAGATATCTCGCCTCGACCGGGTTGAAGAGATAGTTGGCGTCGATCATCAGATCGATGTCGGAACCGACCGCGTCGCGGATCGCCTTTACCCGCCGCACATCCTCGCGCCAGCCGCCCTTGTCGACTGCAACGACCGATTTGAGGGCGCGAAACCCTTTTGAAACATGAAGTTTGGCGGCTTCGCCGAGTAGATCCAGGTCATATTGTGGAAAGCCGAAGGTGACATAGCAGGGCACCTTGTCGCGCGCGCCACCGAGCATGGCGGAGATCGACCGGCCTTCCGCCTTGCCGATGATGTCCCAGAGCGCGATATCAAGACAGGAGAGCGCCATCGAGATGGTGCCGCTCATGGCGCGCGGGTTCAACTTCTTCCAGACACGTTGATGGATCTTCTCCAGATCGCGCACGTCCATGCCCTTGACGCAAGGGAGCACGTGCTGTTCCAGAGCGACAATGACGGCGCGCGACAGGAAGTGACCGGTCAGCCCGTAGCCGACGATACCCTCGTCCGTCTCGACCTGACAGAAGACGAAATGCGTCTGCTCCTCGCGCCCATAGCCTTGAACACGCCCCTCCAGCAACGGAATTTCGATCGAGAAACCGTGAAGGCTCGCCCTGATGTCCTGGATAATCATGAGAAGCGCCTCCCCGCGCCGTGGAGCAATGCAGGCATTGTCTAGCCGATTTCATTATTGTAGACAATAAACAGATGGAGGAGAGTTTCATGAATACTGCCGCTGAAATGCCGACGCTTTCACAGAGCTCCAGCCTGATGGACAGCTTCAGGCATGAGATGGTAAAGACCTCCGGCGCCGAGATCAGGGTCGCCATCGCTGGCAACGGCCCGCCGCTCCTGTTGATCCACGGCAACCCGCTCACCCATGTAAGCTGGCACAAGGTTGCCCCCGCACTCGCGAAGACATTTACAGTGATTGCACCTGACCTACGCGGCTACGGCGACAGTTCCAAGCCAGCCGGCGGCGAGGACCATGCGGCCTACACCTTCCGCGCCATGGGTGAAGACAATTTCGATGTGATGGACCATTTCGGCTTCGAACGCTTCCAGATCGCCGGTCATGACCGTGGCGCGCGCGTCGGGTTTAGAATGGCGCTGGATCGGCCGGACCGCGTCGAGCGGCTGGCCGCCCTGGACATCGTGCCGACGCATCACGTGCTTACCAACGTCACGCTCGGCTGGGGGCTGGAAAGCTACCACTGGTTCTTCATGGCGCAGAAGGCACCTTTCCCCGAGCGGCTGATCTGCGCAGACCTCGACTATTACATCCACTACAAGCTGAACAAGAAAGGTGTCGGTCTGGAGATCTTCACGCCGGACGCCATGGCCGAATATGTCCGCTGCACGACCCCGGAGCAGATTCACGCTGTGTGCGAGGACTACCGCGCAACCGTGACGCTGGACCTCGCCATGGACACGGCCGACTACGGCAAGCGCCGGATCCTGTGCCCGGTCATGGTCATCTGGGGCACCAACAGCCATTGCGGCCGTCACTTCAAGCCGGTCAAGGCCTGGAGCGAATGGGCCGACGACCTCCGCGGCTTCGGCATCCCCACTGGCCACTATCCGGCCGAACATCGCCCGGACATCGTCTACCCGCTGTTCTGGGACTTCTTCACGGGCCGCGAGCCCCATTGGAATGAAGCCCCATGACGGCGCACATCATACCGGTCGGCGAAGCGCGGCGACGCCTGCACGGGGGGAGCGAAATCGCGCTGCTGGACGTCAGGGAGGCCGGCCAATTTGGCGAGGCGCATCCGCTGTTCGCCACTCCGTGCCCCTTTTCCCGGCTGGAAATCCTCGCACCCCGCCTCATGCCGCAGCTGACAGTGCCGGTGCTGCTCCTCGATGCCGGCGACGGTGTGGCGGAACAGGCCGCTCTACGGCTAGCCGAGCTCGGCTATACCGAGATCAGCGTCATTACCGGCGGAATGCCGGCCTGGGTGGCGGCAGGCTTTCCCGTCTATAAGGGCGTCAATGTTCCGTCCAAGACACTCGGGGAGTTGGCCGAAGAGATCTGGCATCCGTCCATGCTGGCTCCGGAACAGCTGGCCGCCTGGAAGGCGGACGGGCGAGACTTCCGCTTCTTCGATGCCCGCCCGGCCGACGAATATCGCAAGATGCGTGTTCCGGGTGCGGTGTGCCTGCCGAACGGTGAACTGGCACATCGCCTCCCGGCGGTGGTGGAGCCCGACGAAACCATCGTCATCACCTGCGCCGGGCGTACGCGGGGCATCATCGGTGCAATCGGCGCGAGGCTGGCGGGGCACCAGGGGCCCGTTCTGGCCCTCGAAAACGGCACACAAGGCTGGGCACTGGCCGGAGAAGCGCTGGAGCGCGGTAATACGGCTGCGGCCTTTCCGGCGCTTTCGCCTGCAGAGGCCGAGCGCACCCGCGCCGCGGCGCAATCGCTAATCAGCCGCTTCCGCATCGACACGATCGACACTGCCGAGATCGACGGCCTCCTGTCAGACCACGAAACCACCACCTATCTGCTCGATGTGCGATCGGCGGCCGAAGCCGCCGCCGATCCGATCCCCGGCGCAGCGCACGCGCCATCCGGTCAACTCGTGCAGGCGACGGACCAGTGGGTTGCCGTGCGGCACGCACGGCTCGTTCTCCTCGACGACCTCGGCCTGCGTGCAGGGCTTGCCGCCTTTTGGCTGCGGCAACTGGGCTATCGGCCTTACGTCGCGATCATCGACGACGGGATGCGCCAGCGAGCATCAAGAAACGATGCAGCAAGACGGGACCATTCGGTCACCCTGCCGTCGATCATGCCCGAAGACGCGCTGCGGCTTTGCAGCGAGGACAGAGCGGTCTTCATCGATCTGCGCGGCTCCCTTGCCTATCGTAACAGCCACGTCGATGGGGCGGTCTGGCTCGTGCGGCCCAAGGCCGGATCCGTGGCTGACAGCATCGGCGGCCGGGCAGCACTGCTGATCACCGATGATCGGCTTCTTGCCGAATTGGCGGCCAAGGAACTCCGTGAAGCGGGAATCCAGGAACTGAGTTTGGCTGAGGGCGGCCACCAATCCCTGGTCGATGCCGGCGCGCGAACGGTTTCGACACCGGACACGCCGTCCGACGCGGAAGCCATCGACCACCTGTTTTTTGTCCACGACCGCCATGACGGCAACCTCGAATCCTCACGGCGCTACCTCGCCTGGGAAACCGGTCTGATCGCTCAGTTGGATGACGTCGAGCGTGCGGAATACCTCCTGGAACATCCCTGATCTTAAACAAACCGGCCGGCGCAGCGACCTCTCCCCCGGTAGCTGCGCCGGCCGTTTTCTTCGTTCGCGCCTTCCTCGATAGGATTAGCCCGACTGCGCCGCGGACAAGGCCGCATCTTTTGCGCGGCGGCGCTTGGAGATCGCTTGCAGCAGGATGGATCCCAGCATCAGCGCAAATATCAGCAGGGCCCAGGGCCGCTCGAGGCCATAACCGATGAAGTCGCCGCCGCTGATCTGGTTCGTCCGCAGCAGATTGCCTTCCAGCAGGCTGCCAAGCAGCAAGCCAACGACTGTCGCAGCCACGGGATAGCCATAGCGTACCATCGCCCAACCAAGCACTGAGAAGACCCAGAGCGTGATCGGCCCTGCCGAACTCCCTTCGATGGCATAGGCACCAAAGGTCGAGACGACGAGAACGCTGGGGATCAGGAAGCGCAGCGGGACCCTGACGACATAGCCGGCCACATAGACGAAGCCCAGTCCGACGACGAAGAGCAGGATCGCCTGCGCGAAGTTGGAGAAGATGACGGCGTAGACGATGTCCTTGTTGTTGGCGATAAAGCTCGGTCCACCGACGATGTTGTGCATGGCGAACGCCGCAAGGAGGATTGCCGTCGCACCCCCGCCCGGGATTCCAAGCGCGAGCATTGTCGCCATCGCGCCACCCTCGGAGGACGAGTTCGCGGCCTCGGCCGCGATCACGCCCTTCGGGTTGCCCTGCCCGAATGTCTCGCCGTCGGAGGCGTTTCGTCTCGTTTCCGAATAGGACAAGAGGTTGGAGATCGACGACCCGACGCCCGGAATCGCCCCCACGATGACGCCGATCAACGATCCACGGAAGATAATGGTCGGGTAGCGGAAGGTTTGCCGGATGCCCCCGAGGATCTTTGCAAAACTGATCTTCCGGGAGGCTTCGTCCTCGATCAAGTAGGTCGTATTGATGAGCCCGATCAGTTGGCTGGCTGCCAGCAAGCCCATCATGGCGGGGATTTGGGGCACGCCGTCGAGAAGCCACGGGACCCCCATCGTTCCCCGGACGAAACCGGCCGTGTTCATGCCGACGGTCCCGAGCAACACGCCGAAGGTGCCGGCCAGAAGGCCGCGGCTCATGTGCGTTCCTGCCAACGAACCGAGCAGCAGCATGCCCCAGACAGCCACTGCGAACATTTCAAGCGGTCCGAGCTTCAGAACCACTCCGGAAATCGGGACGATCAGCACGAAGAGTATCACGTAGCTTGCAAGGCAGCCGATAACGGAAGAGGCAAGTGCAACGCCCAGCGCCTCGCTATGTTGCCCCTTGCGCGCCATCGGGTAGCCGTCGAAGGTGGTCGCCACGGCCGAGGATGTACCGGGGATTCCCATCAGGACCGCCGGAACCGATCCGCCGAAACCGGCGCCGGTGTATATTGCGGTCAGGAAGACGATGGCCGGCAGGAAGTCCATGTAGAGAGTCGCCGGCAGGGCAAATGCCATGGCCATCGTGATCGATATGCCCGGCATTGCCCCGAAGATCAGGCCGATCGCCAGACCGGGCAGCAGATAGAGCCAGGCGTTCATGTCGGACGACAGTAGCGTGAAGGCTCCCGAAACAGACGTCAGTTCGATCACGGCGCCTCGCTCAAAGGATTGTCAGAGGGAAAGGGAAAGGCGTAATGGTTCCGTATCCGTAGATCAGGAACACGGTGAAGAGCGCACTGAACAGGAGATTGACCCACCATCGTTTTTCGCCGCAGACCGCCAGCGCCACGACCATGAAGGCAAAGGTGGCGATGTCGAAGCCGACGACTTCCAGCGAAAAGGCGAGCCCTGCCAGCGCCGCGATCAGGATGAAGACCCGGACCAGGTCAACCCATGTTTCTCCGTTCGCTTCAGCCTCCTCCGACGTATCGGCGCGCGGGAAGATGCCCGGAATTACGAAGGCCGCAAGCACAATTGCGAGGATTGCGGCCGGCTGTACGAGCAGGAGGTTGTTTGTGCGCAAGGACACGCCGCGCGCATCCAGAAGATAGGCAACGACGACCCCAACTATGACCGTCAGGAGGATGAGGTGACCCCACACTACCTTCCGCCCTGATTTGGTGCTCATGGATAAAATCTCCGTCGTTGCAGGAGTGCCCGCATTCACGGACACTCCCGCAAACGTCGCCCGGCGGTTAGTTGCCCTTCAGAAGATCGAGATACTGTTCCATCACCTTGGCGGTGCGGGCGAGCATCTTGTTCGATTCCTCTGGGCCGTACCATTCGGTGGCAAGCTGCTGGTTTTTCAACGCCTCGATTGCCGCCGGATCCTTCGAGGCCGTCTCGATGGCGCTCACGAGCGTCTTGAAGATCTCGGGATTGGACGTCTGCATCGAACCGTGCAGGCCCCAACCTCGCTGGGAGCCGACCACGAAGTCGGCATCGGCGCCGAGAACGTCGGTCACGATCGCGCCGTCCCAATTGTCGCGCTTGCGGGTGTCGAAGGTCAACAACGGGCGTATCTGCTCGGCCAGCGGCAGGAAGCCTTCCCCACCGACGAAACCGACATCAACGACACCACCGGCGACAGCGTTGCGCGCAGGCCCACCACCATCATAGGTGACGACACGGACGGCATTGGCATCAATCTCATTCGCCGAGCACAAGATGTTGAAATTGACAAGGTCGGCTGATGCCGGCTGGAGGCCCACCGAAAGGCTCCCTGGGTCAGCCTTGAGCCGCGAGATAACGTCTTCCACCGACTTTATGTCGGAACCCGCGCTGGTCGCCATCAGCGTGTAGTCCTGGGATGGCAGGTTGACCATGTAGAAGTCTTCCAACTTGAAGGAAGCATCCTGCGTCAAGATGTTGAGCGGCAGATAGGGCGCCGCAGAGGTGCACAGGATGGTGTAGCCGTCGTCCGGCTGCTGCTGGAAGAATGTATGGCCGAGCAGTGCACCCGCACCGCCACGATTGATGATGGTCAAAGGCTGGCCAAGCTGCTGCTGAAGGAACGGAGCAAATGCCCGTGCAAGCCGGTCGTTATAGCCCCCGGTGTCAAAGGGAACGACAACGTTGATCGGACGATCCGGATAGGCGCCTTGGGCGCGCAGGATCGAAGGCGATGCAAGCGCAGCAAAGGCGGCGCCTCCCGCACTCGCCTTAAGAATGGTTCGACGCGAAAATGTGGATGTCATGTTGTTTCCTCCATGGCCTTTTTCGGCTCACTCTCCCTTTGCCACCCCATTTCTTAGGGACGGCTGCCTCTCCCAAGGCACGTGGCAAGGCTAGAAATGAATTCGTGGACTGTCAACAATTAATCCCACCGCCGCCTTTCACCCCTGGCTTCCCAGCTTGGCACCACGCGATCTCGCTGGACGACTCTCTCAATCCTGCTGCTCAGAACTAGAACTCTTGGTAGAAACCCGCAATCTCACCCAAAGTTGTTGACAATCAACAGACGTTGGCGTTTGTTGGCGGCACTGGCGAGGGAGCGCCAAGACCGCTGCGTCCATGCGCTTCTCATGGGTGAGACCCTTCATCCTTGAAGTGAAAACTGGGAGAAATTGAAATGACCATCGCGACAAGAACCGTCACCGCATCCGACGCGAACGGATTGACCCTTGAGGTCGCCAGCTTCGTTCATGCTGCAAAAAGCACCGATCTGCCGGCGGTCGTCGTGGAAAACGGCAAGAAATCGATCCTTGATGGTCTTGGCCTCGCCCTGTCCGGATCGGTCGCGACCTCAGGTGAATATGTTCGTCGTCACCTGGACGACATCGGTGCTGCCAATGGCACGGCAAGCGTAATCGGCACCAATCGCAAGGTCGCGCCGCGTTTCGCCGCCTTCGCTAACGGTGTCGGCATCCATGCCGACGATTATGACGACACGCAGCTCGCCGTTGCAAAGGACCGCGTCTACGGCCTCCTGACTCACCCGACGGCACCCGCCCTGCCCTCAGCGCTGGCCATGGGAGAGACACTCGGCGCGAGCGGCGCCGACGTCATGCTGGCCTATCACATCGGCGTCGAGGTAGAATGCAAGATCGCCGAGGCGATCAATCCGCGGCACTACCAGACCGGCTTCCACGCGACTGCAACCTGCGGCACGTATGCGTCGGCCGCTGCGGCCGGGCGTCTGATGGGCCTCAACGTCGAGCAGTTGCTGCGCGCGCTTTCCATTGCCGGCAGCCAGTCTGCCGGCCTGCGCGAAAACTTCGGCACCATGACCAAGCCCTTCCATGCCGGCCGTTCCTCGGAAAGCGGCGTGGTCGCTGCACAGTTTGCCTCGTATGGTTGGACGGCGGCGCCGACGATCCTGGAAGCTCCGCGAGGCTTCTTCTCGGCTGCAGGCGGCGGCTATGACGAGAACGCCATCAGCGGCAAGCTCGGCAACCCCTGGACCTTCGACAGCCCCGGCGTTTCGATCAAGCCGCATCCGTCGGGTTCGCTCACCCATCCTGGCATGACGGAGATGCTGCGCCTCATCCGCGACAACAACATCAAGGCTGCGGACGTCGAGCATGTGCGCGTGGGAACGAACCACAACATGCCGAACGCGCTTATCCATCACCGGCCGCAAAACGAGCTGCAGGCAAAGTTCTCCATGGAGTTCTGCATGGCGATCCTGCTGCTGGAGGGCCGCGCCGGCCTGAACGAGTTCACCGACGAGGTGGTACTGCGCGACGACGTCAAGGCAATGATCTCGAAGGTGGACTTCGTTGTCGACGATCGCGCCGAGGCTGCCGGATATCACCTGATGACCACCTATATCGACATCCGGCTGAAGGACGGCCGGACGATTTCGGGCATGGCGGATTTCGGCAAGGGCAGCCCGGCCAATCCGATGAGCTATGACGAGGTTGCGGGGAAGTTCATGGAATGCGCAGAATTCGCGCGGTGGGACATGGGCAAGGCCCGCGACGTCGTCGGTATGGTGGCTCAGTTTGAGCAACTCCCGGACATCAGCAAGCTGATGGCGCTGGTCAGCAACTGAGACCACGCGTCGAGAGTACCGCGATGGATGACAAGCCACGATCAGCACCGCCCGCGAAATTGGGTAAACCATCGGATGCTGCACGGCGCTTTCGCCAGCCGCACTGGTGGCTGACGCTCGCTCTCACATATGCCATCGCGGCGGTGTCCGGCTTTGCGGCGAAAGCGGTCAACATGCCGCTGCCTTTCATGCTCGGGCCGTTCTTCGTCATGGCGGCGCTGTCGATCTTCGGCTTCCGGTCGGTTCTCTTCCCGATGGGCCGCGAGCTTGGCCAGGTTGCAATCGGGGTCGCCGTCGGCATGCGTTTCACGCCGGCAGTGCTTGCCGCCATGACCGGATTGTTGCCGGCCATGGCGCTCGGCACGCTCTACGTCATCGTCTTTACCCTGGTGGCGGCATTTATATTCAAGCCGCTGGCGAAGGTAGACGACGTTACTGCCTTCTTCGCGACCGCCGCCGGCGGCGTCGCCGACATGGCAACCGTAGCGAAAGACTATGGTGGCGCGCCAGGATCGGTGGCGGTGGTACACGCCATGCGCGTTTCCGGAGTGGTGGCGATCGTACCTTTTCTGGTTGTGCTCTTCGGCCAGCCGGGCAACGCGCCTGACGCGACTGTCGTTGAATCAGACTGGCTCCTCGTCCTCGTGTCTCTGGCGCTCGGATACCTGATGGCGCGGCTGCTGAAGCCGACGCCACTGCCCAATCCATGGCTCGTCGGACCGATCTTCATGGGCATCATCATCGGCGTTCTCGGGCTCTATTCCGTCAAGATCCCGTCGCCACTGATCGGTATTGCGCAGATCATGCTCGGTACCTGGCTCGGCTGCCAGTTCAAGCGCGACCTTCTGGCCGCCCTGCCACGTGTAACCTTCTCGGCTCTTGTCATCTCGCTCTTCATGATTGGTTGTGCCGCACTCGGTGCCGTGGTCTTGACGCTGGCAACCGGCCTTCCTTACCCGACGAGCTTCCTGTCGTTAGCGCCAGCTGCGGTCACGGAGATGGTGGTCACGGCCCAGGTGATGCACCTGGAAGCGGAGGTGGTGACGGCCTTTCACGTCCTGCGGATCGCCGTCGTCTCGTCGACGGTGCTGATCGTCTTCAAATTCTATCTTCGACTGAGGGGAGGCTCCATTGGATCTCGGGTATGAGGGGCGCCGCGCACTCATCGTCGGCGGCAGCTACGGCATCGGAAAAGCGACGGCCGCCCTTATGGGCGCCGAGGGCGCCGACGTCCTGATCGCCTCGCGCAGCGCAGACAATCTTGCGGAAGCGGCAGACGGCATCGCAGCAACGGGTGCCGAGCGCCCGGCCACGCTTGTATGCGATGTGACGCAGCCCAACGCCGGCCACACGCTGGCTGCGGCGGCACTGGAACGCTGGGATGGTCTGGACCTGCTGGTGACCGCCGTCGGCGGCAGCATCCGCTCCTCCTTCGAGGACCTGACCGACGAGGACTGGCTCAACAACTATACGTTCAACATCCTATCGACGGTGCGCGCCATTCGCGCCCTGCTGCCAGCCTTGGAAAAGGGGGACTGCCCGGCGATCGTAACCCTCGGCGCCGCGGCATCAAAGATGCCTTACCAGCACCAGATCGTGTCCAACGTGCACAAGGCGGGGTTGCTCGGATTGACCAAGACGCTCGCCGCCGAACTCGCCGATCGCGGGATCCGCGTCAACTGCGTTGCGCCCGGTCGCACGCTGACGCCGCTCTGGACCAGACGCGCCGACAAGATGGCTAGCGAGCAGGGCCGAACCCGCGACGACATCCTCGGCGACTTTTCGAAAGATATCCCGCTCAACCGCTTCGCGAGCGCCGAAGAGGTGGCGACGATGGTGGTGTGGCTCGCCAGCCCCCGCGCGAGTTACGTCACCGGACAGACGGTCAACGTGGACGGCGGCATAGCCCGCGGTCTTCTGTGAGTTACAAGGAGATTAAAATGAGTCAGCACCAGCCAACCGCCCCCGGCACTCCCAACGTGACGGAAATCCTTGCCGAATGGGTGGTCACCATCAAGGGCAGCGACATCGCGCCCGACGTTCGCCGCGAAGGTCTCAGGACCTTCGTCAACTGGGTCGGCTGCGCCGTCGGTGGCGCAAGCCACGAGACGGTCGACCGGGCGCTCGCCGCGGTCATGCCCTTTTCAGGCAAGCCGACCTCCACCGTTCTCGGCCGCACTGAAAAGCTTGATGCGCTACATGCGGCACTCGTCAACGGCATCACGTCGCACGTGCTCGACTATGACGACACCCACCTCAAGACGATCATCCATCCGGCCGGTCCCGTCGCCTCCGCCCTGCTGACGCTGGCTGAAATGCGCCAGATTTCCGGCTACGACCTGCTGACGGCGCTGATCGTCGGCATCGAGGTGGAGTGCCGCATCGGCAATGCCGTCTATCCGCACCATTACGACCGCGGCTGG
Source organism: Pseudorhizobium banfieldiae (assembly GCF_000967425.1). NCBI lineage: Bacteria > Pseudomonadati > Pseudomonadota > Alphaproteobacteria > Hyphomicrobiales > Rhizobiaceae > Pseudorhizobium > Pseudorhizobium banfieldiae. The sequence continues at coordinate 719,377 of NZ_FO082820.1, read as the reverse complement.
CACATTACGGGCACGACGGGCGTCTTCGGTGCCGCCGCCGCCGTCGGCAAGGTTATCGGCCTCAACGCGCAGCAGATGCGGTGGGCATTCGGCCTTGCCGCCACGCAATCCTCCGGTCTGCGCGAAATGTTCGGCACCATGACCAAGAGCTTTCACCCCGGCCGCGCCGCGCAGAACGGCATGTTCGCCGCCCTGCTTGCCGAAGCGAATTATGACAGTTCGGAACGGGCGATCGAGGCGCCACGCGGCTTCGCCAACGTCATGTCCAACAAGCAGGACTACACCGAGATCCTGGATGATCTCGGAAGTCGCTGGGAAGCGGCGCTGAACAGCTACAAGCCATTTGCCTGTGGCATTGTCATCCACCCGACGATTGACGGCTGCATCCAACTGCGCGAGGAGCTCGGGGAGGCGAAGATCCGGCAGATCCGTTCGGTCGCGCTGACGGTCCATCCGCTGGTGCTCGAATTGACCGGCAAGACCACCCCGAAGACAGGGCTGGAAAGCAAGTTTTCGGTCTATCACGCCGCGGCCGTTGCGCTGCTGAGAGGCGATGGCGCTCCGACGGCCTTTACGGACGAAATGGTCAACGACCCGGAGATCATTGCCCTTCGCGACCGGACGAAAGCGACGGCCGACAGGGGTTGCCACGAAGCCTCGGTCGATATCCTCGTCACCCTTGAGGACGGCTCCACCGTCTCGAAGCGGGTCGAACGGGCGCTCGGATCTAAGGAGGTGCCGCTGACCGACGCGCAGATCGACCACAAGTTCAAGGTCCAGTCGGCGCTCGTCGTCGGAGACGGCGTAACGCAGGCGCTCCTCGATGTCGCTTGGAAGCTTGAAGAGCTGAAGGACGCCGCGGAGGTCGCGCGCGTCAGTGTTCCCGGATCCACCTCCAAGACGGCAGCAGCGGAATGAACCAGATGACGAAGAAGACCTCCCTGCGGATCGGTATCCTCGAAGGCGACGACATCGGCCACGAAGTTGTCCCGGCTTCCGTTCGCATCGCCAAGGCCGCGGCGGCCGCCTCCGGCATGGCCATCGAATGGGTCGATGTGCCGATCGGCCGGCGGGCGCTGGATACCCATGGCCACACCATGCCGGAAGGGACGCTTGAGACGCTGGGAGCCCTCGACGGCTTCATCCTCGGCCCCATCGGACATCGCGAATATCCGAAAGTGCCGGAGGCGAACAACCCGCATCCGATCCTGCGCAAGCGGTTCGACCTGTTCGCCAATGTCCGTCCGACGCGCTCGTTCCCCGGCATTGGCTGCCTGCACGACAACGTCGACATGGTGATCGTGCGCGAGAACAACGAGGGCTTCCAGCCCGACCGAAACGTAGTCATGGGCTCTGGAGAGTTCCGGCCGACGCATGACGTGACGATCTCGGTGCGTGTGATCACCGTCGAAGGGTCCTCCAAGGTGGCGCGCGCCGCCTTCGAGATTGCTCGCTCGCGGCGAAAGAAGTTGACGCTGGTGCACAAGAACACCGTCTACAAGCTCGGCTGCGGCATGTTCGTCGACAGTTGCTATGAGGTCGCCAAGGACTTTCCCGATGTCGAGGTGAACGAGGTAATCGTCGACACGATGGCGATGCGGCTGGTGCGCGACCCACAGAGCTTCGACACCATCGTCACCACCAACATGTTCGGCGACATCCTGACGGATGAGGCGGCCGGTCTCGTCGGCGGCCTCGGCATGGCGCCCGGCCTCTGCATCGGGCGGGGTTCGATTGCAATGGCGCAAGCGACGCATGGTTCCGCGCCCGACATCGCCGGCAAGGGCATCGCCAATCCCTTCGCGATGATCGAATCTACCCGCATGCTGTTCGACTGGATGGGGCATCACCACAAGATCGATGCGGCGCTGGAAATGTCTCGCCTGATGAAGGCGGGCATCGACGCAGCACTTGCCGACCCGGCGACCCGCACGCCCGACATTCGCGGCACGGGCACGCAGGCCGACATGGTGAACGGCATACTACGCGGCATGGAGGCGGCGCGCGTTCCGGCATAGGATCCAGGCAATAGGCAGGGACCGGGCGGGCCGGCGTAATCAAAGCTCTCCCCATCCCTGGTCCGGGCTTGGCAGCATCAACTCTGATGCTCGACTAACCCGCTCCATCTGGTGCGTCGATCGCAATCGTGCACGCGGCGACGATCCCGCTGGGCGACTGAGAAATGAAAGGAGCATTGCCTCACCGTCCCGGGTGCTAGCGCGACAATAGGAGGCTGTTGATAGCTGTTGCGGCTTATCTCTGCGTTGTTTATTGCCTACAATGGTAGCCGGGTGCAATGGAACGCGACATGTATCATCGGGAACCGAAAGTGGAAATGAACGATCTAACGGTGCTGAGAACCTCGTCGCTGACGGGCGTGATCGAGCGCGAGTTAGAGCATCTTATCCTGACGGGGGAATTGAAGCCCGGCGAACGGCTGAACGAGATCCAGCTCTCGACCCGCTTCGGCACCAGCCGTGGGCCGCTGCGGGAGGCGACACGGAGCCTCCAGGCCAAGGGCCTCGTCGAGAGCATCCGCAACCGCGGCGTCTTCGTACGCTCGGTTTCGCCAACGGAGGCACTGGAGATCTACGACGTCCGCGCGGCGATCTTCGGCCTTGCCGGACGCCTGCTCGCCGATCTCGTCAACGATCAGATGCTGGCCAAGCTCAATGCTTTCCTCGACCAGATGGACGAGATCGCGGCCAGCAAGAACTTCGACGATTACTATCCCGTCAACTTGGCATTCCACGACTATCTCGTCACCTCCACCGGCAACAACACACTGGTTAAGGAATACAAGGGTTTCGTCAACAAGCTGCACCTCGCCCGTGCGCGCGGCCTTGTCCAGGCAGGCGGTCTATCGGTCTCTAACCGCGAGCACCGCGAAATGGTCGATGCGCTCGCCTCCGGCAATCGCGAACGCGCGCAGGAGGCGTTTTTCCGCCACGTCGAGCGCTCGAAAATTCGGTTCCGCTCCACGCTCGGCTCGGCCGAGTCACGGTTGTAGTCACTGCCGGCCCCGCCAACCGAAAGAAATCTGCGGGCATGAATCCGCATGTCCGATTCCAAGTCCGAACCGCTAGAAGAACATGCGGTAGCTATCGAACAGCATCTTGCTGGACGTGATCGTGAGGAAGACACCGAAGAGGATGCGCAAAGTGCGCGGCTCGATCGAATGTGCGGTGCGAGCACCCAGTGGAGCGAACCACATGCTGGTGACGACGATGGCGATCATCCCTCCCAGATTCACATAACCCAGCGAGAATGCGGGCAGGCCGGCCCTACCCCAACCATTGATGATGTAGCCCACCGTCCCGGGGACCGCGATGATCAGTCCAATCACCGATGCCGTGCCGACGGCCCGTCTGACGGGGTAGCTGAAGATGCTCAGGGTGGGAACCGTCAAGGTGCCGCCGCCGATACCCATGAGCGTCGAGATGGTTCCTATGGCTGTCGCCATACCCGCTTGTCCCGCACGCCCCGGTAGCCCCTTGACCGGGTGCCAGCCTTCACGGGTGAACAGCATGTAGAGCGCCACCAATGCTGCAACGACCCCGAAGACGGCAGTCAGCAGCGACCCAGAGGCATAACCCGCAACGACAACGCCACAAAGGACGCCAAGGCCAACGAATGGACCCCATAGTTTCAGAAGCTCCGTGTCGACCGCCCCTTTCGCCTTGTGGGCGCGGATGGACTGAACCGATGTGGGAATGATTGTTGCCAGCGATGTCCCAACCGCTATGTGCGCGCGCAGGGCCACGTCGACATCGAATGCCGCAAGCACATGGTAGAGGACCGGCACGACGACAATCCCACCGCCGACCCCCAGGAGGCCGGCCAGAAAACCGGACACGCATCCCACCAAACCGAGGACGAGGGCAAACGAAGTCAGCAGCATGATCGATGCGGGCATGGCGAGTCCGGAAAAAGGGGTGATGGAGGTGCCCGAATGGGCTCTTTGATGGACAGGGTGTGCGAAGCGCACCCTGTCCATCGGATGTGCGCCCGCGCGGTCAGCTGACCCGGAAGCGGATCTCGCCCACGCCGGCCACGTAGCCGACCATTTCGTCGCCCTTGACGACCGCGCCAACGCCGGCTGGAGTTCCCGCAAAGATCAGGTCGCCTGCCTTCAGTTCGAACAGGCGCGACAGGTAGGCAATCATCTCAGGCACCTTCCAGATCATCTGGTTGAGGTCGCCCTTCTGGCGCATCTCGCCATTCACCTTCAGCCAGACCTCCCCTTCCGTCGGATGCCCGACCTCGCTGACAGGATGCAGGGGGCCGCAGGGTGCCGATGCCTCGAACGCCTTGCCGGTTTCCCACGGGCGTCCAAGCTTCTTGGCCTCTCCCTGCAGATCGCGGCGCGTCATGTCGAGGCCTACCGCATAGCCATAGACATGGTCGAGGGCGTCCTCGACGGGAATGTTTATGCCGCCCTTCTGCAGTGCCACGACCAGTTCGATCTCGTGGTGGACGTCGCTGGTTTCCGTCGGGTAGGGAAAGTCCTGGCCGAGCGGCACGATGGTGTCCGGGTTCTTCTGGAAGAAGAAGGGCGGCTCCTTGTTGGGGTCATGTCCCATTTCGATGGCGTGGTCGGCGAAGTTGCGCCCAACGCAGTAGATGCGGTGGATGGGGAAGAGCGCATCGCTCCCCGCGACCGCCAGCGTCGGTACCGGCGCCGGCTTGATGACGTAGTTCTTCAGTTGAGGCATTTCGTTCATTATCGCGCTCCTGCGTAGTATTCGATACGTTTTTCGAAGTATTCGACCCCGGCGGACAGCAGCATGGCCGCCGCGAAGAGAAGCATGGTGAGAGCCCAGAACCGTTCCATGTCAAAGCTTCTCGAATAGAGCTCGAAAAGCTCTCCATAGCCGATGATGGAGACCAGGATCTGGCCGATGACCACCCCCTTGACCCCGCGGATGAGGCCAATCCGGATGCCGGCCAGTATTTCCGGCAGCGCCGAGAGAAGGATGATCTTGGTGAAGATCGTCCATCGGGATGCGCCGTAGCTGCGCCCCATCTCGACGAGCGATGTCGGGACCTGCATGACGCCGGCTCGGGCATCCAGAACGATGATCCAGACGGCGAACAGGAAGACGGTAACGACGACCGTCGTCTCTCCCATTCCGAACAGGATCATCAGGATGGGCACCAGCGCCGACAGCGGAGCACTGACGAACATGTTCACCCACAGGCCGAAGATGTTGTCGACAACCTTGAAGCGTCCCATGAGCACCCCAAGCGGCACGCCAACGACGATGGCAAGGGTCATGCCGTACAGGAAAGAGCGCAGCGTAATCATCGATGCGCTTTGCCAGGAGCCGGTCTGCACGAGTTCGAAGCCCGCGCTGACGATGGAGGTGAACGGTGGGATGAGGAACATGACGTCGAGTTGCCCGACGATCTCCCAGACAAGCAACCAGAACAGCAGAGACGCCATCATGGGAACGCGTGTGCCGAATAGGGTCATGGCGCATCACTCCGCATATTGCCGCAACCCCTGCCAGATCTCCTCGACCACGTCGAGGTAGCTGGCATCGCGGCGAATATCATCCGGGGAAGCACTGCGATCAATCATCGGATCGATGACCTGGGAAACGCGACCCGGTCGAGGAGACAGGAGAACGATCCGGTCAGAGACATAGACTGCCTCTTCGATGGAGTGGGTCACGAAGATGAACGTCTTCTTCTCGAGCTCGACCAGACGCAGCAGATCCTCCTGGAACTTGCGGCGGTTCTGCTCATCGACTGCCGAGAAGGGCTCGTCCAGGAGAAGCACGTCTGCGTTCACCGCAAAGGCTCGCGCAATCCCTACCCGCTGTCGCATGCCGCCGGAGAGCTCGTGCGGATACTTCTGCTCGAAACCGGAAAGCCCCACCTGTTCTATGTAACGTCTTGCCGTCCGGTCTCGCTCCGCTGCCGGCACCCCCTTCAGTTCGAGGCCGAAGCCGACATTGCGAAGTACGGTCGCCCACGGCATCAACGCGAAATCCTGGAAGACGAAGGCCCGTTCCGGGCCGGGGCCTGTCACGGCACGTCCATTCACGCGGATTTCACCGGAGGTGGCGGGAACGAGGCCGGCGATGATCTTGAGCAGTGTTGTCTTTCCGCAACCTGAAGGGCCCAGCAACGTCGTGAGCTTGCCACGCTCGAATTCGAGATTGATGCCACGGAGCGCTTCGACGTCTCCGTAGTTCTTGCAGATCTCGCGGACCTGAACGACCGCATCATTACTGGTGGCGGAGGTCACGCTGCCGCTACGTGCCAAAGCAGGATTGGCCATGTCACTTTCTCCTCTTCTCAGGACGCAGCAGGTGGATTTCCACGTATTGCAGGCCCGCAAGCGTCAATGTCGAGACAGCAATGATCGAAGCAACTGCCGCATACATGTGGGCATAGTTGGCCACCGAACGGTGATAGGTGATGAGGTCGCCGATACCCGTTGGCGTGATCAGCAGCTCTGCCAGCATCACCCCGATGAAGCCTGCGGCAATGCCGAGGCGAAGGCCAGCAAACAGAACCGGAGATGCGTCGGGAATGATGATCTTGAAGATCTGCTGCATGCGCGAGCCCTGGAAGGAGCGGCACATGTCCACCAGCGAGGGATTGACGTGCCGCACGGCCTTGTAGGAGTTCAGCACGATGACCGGTAGCGCCAGCATGATGACCGCCAGCGTCTTCGCCGTCAGGCCGATCCCGTAGACGAAGGTGACAAGCGGAACGAGCGCGGCCATCGGGGCCGCCTGGAGCACGATGAACACAGGCGCCAGCAGCCACTCCGCCTTGTCGGAAAGGCCCATTGCGACGCCGAGACCAATCCCGACGGCCGCCGAAATCACGACACCGAGGACCAGCGGCTGGAGTGTCAGGAAGTAGGCCCGGTGCATGCTGCCGTCCGCAACCATCTCGCCGAAGGCAGAAAGGGTTTCCAGAAAGGTCGGAAATGCGAAGCTGATCGGGATCCGTCCCGCGACTTCCCAGGAAGCGAAGAGTACAGCGAGCGATACGACAATCCAGAACGAACGCCGCTCGTCAGCGAATGTCCGGATCATCTCGGCGGTAGTGGGTGGAGCCTCTTGCGAGGCTCCGATCCCGTTGTCGATTTTTGCTGGCGAAATTGACATCTGCATCTTACTTTGTACCGACCCTCGAGAGCACATTGTTGAGAGCGGTAAGATCCCAGAAGTCTTCAACCTTCAGGTCCTTCGCCTCTCCTTCAAGCGCCCCGGAGATCGTGTAGAAATCGAAATCATCGCGCGCAGCATCTTCCCCACCTCCATTGAGCGGCATGTTCGGCGCGGCCTCCGTGAAATATGGCTCGATATCGGCCACCATTTCCGGTGTAGCGTCGGGAAGCAGATTGTACTTTTCCTTCAGCGCCGCGACCGACTTCGGATCCGCGGCGACTTCCCGCCATGTCGTCAGGATCGCCTCGATCAGGATCTCCACGTCCTTGGTATTGGCGGTAAGATAGTCCGTGTTTGCAAAGAGCGCCTCATCCGTTGCGGCGACCTCGCCGAGCGGCAGGAACGCGAACTTGCCGGGCGCCTTGTCCTCCAGAACGCGCTTTCCGGACGAATCCACGATCGTCGCCTTCACATTACCCTGCAGCAGTGCACCCGTGCGCACTTCAGCGCCTGGAACGTAAGCGATGCTGGAATACTTGATGCCGTTTTTCTCGGCCATCAACTGCATGATCGCCTCGGTGCCGGATCCGCGTGAATGGACCGCGACCTCCTGGCCGTCGAGATCCTTCCATTCCTTGTAGAACTCGGTGTTGACCACCGGATAGAACTGTAGCTTGCTCAACTGCATGAAAATGCGGATCGGCGCCTTCACCTTCTGAAGCAGGGCATATGGCGCTCCCACGCCAATATCGGCCTGGCCGCTGACGACTGCCTGTGCTGCGATATCCTCGCTCTTCAGATAAGTGATCTGGACATCGACGCCCTTTTCCTTGGCGCGCTCGAAGGCCGCAAGGAGATGAAGCGATTCCACCGTCGCGATGTCGCCGAAGGCGACGCGCATGGGATCTGCCCAGGCGAAGCCTGGCACGGCAACAGCAAAGCAGAGGGCGGCGGCAGACACCGACGCCCGGATCTTCTTGGCAAACATATTCATTTCGTTCCTCCCTTTATTGGGCCCTCCCCAGAACCCAATTGCAAACCAATCATCTATTAACGCGGACTTATGTCAACCAATTTCTTCGCCGAAGCCTTTACAGGGTGGAGTGAGAAACAGGCGAAACCCAACAATTCTCATATAAAAACCGTTATTTCCCAGCATTTTAGATGACTTCAACACCTGTCTGAGCAAGAACTCTTCTGCGTATTGACACCGCAGCACATGCCGGCTATCCATCAACCAATTCGGATATTGGTTTCGAAAATGGATCAAAACTTGGAAATGGATGTGCTGGCGAAGCTCAAGGGCTTCCTTGCCACCGCAGAGCTACCGGACGATGGGCGCCTCCCGCCTGAGCGGGAGCTGGCTCAATCGCTGGATGTCGGCCGCGCCGTACTGCGCAAGGCGCTCGCGACCTTGCAGGCGGAAGGCACGGTCTGGCGACATGTCGGCAAGGGTACCTTCGTTGGTGACCGCCCTATCGATACGGTTGCCGACATCAACGCCATGGTCCAGCGCACAAATCCGCTTGAGGTCATGGGAGCACGAATCGCATTCGAACCTGAGGTAACGCGCTGTGCTGCCCTCAATGCAACGGGCGCTCAGATTGCCGAGATTCGCAACTGCATGATCAAGGCACAGCAGGCGCCGACATGGCGGCAATACGAGCAGTGGGACAACCGCCTGCACCGTACGATTGGCGAGGCCTCTCAGAACTCACTGCTGCTGGGGCTCCTCGACACGCTGAACGCCGTGCGTCGGGCCGTCACCTGGGGCAGGTTGCGTCAGACCCCCGTTCGCCCGCCCGCGGACCATCACAGCTTTGCCGAACACGAACAGATTGTCGAAGCGATCGCGGATCGCGACGGCGCAGCTGCAGCCGACGCCATGCGGCGTCATCTTCGCAGCGTCGAAAGCCACATGCGCGACATGCGCTGAACACGTGGCGGCGGAGGGCCGTCACCATTGGGAGGACTACATGCATAAGATCAAGGTCGCCAATCCGGTCGTCGAACTCGACGGCGACGAGATGACCCGCATCATCTGGCAGTTCATCAAGGACAAGCTGATCTACCCCTATCTGGACATCGATCTTAAGTACTATGATCTGAGCATCCAGAAGCGAGATGAGACGGACGACCAGATCACGATTGACGCTGCCCATGCGATCAAGAAGCATGGCGTTGGCATCAAGTGCGCGACCATCACGGCCGACGAAGGCCGCGTCGAGGAGTTTGGGCTGAAGAAGATGTGGAAGAGCCCGAACGGCACGATCCGCAATATCCTCGGCGGCGTCATCTTCCGCGAGCCGATCATCATGAAGAACGTGCCGCGCCTTGTGCCCGGCTGGACGCAGCCGATCATCGTCGGCCGCCACGCCTTCGGCGACCAGTACCGCGCCACCGACTTCAAGTTCCCCGGCAAGGGCAAGCTGACGATCAAGTTCGTCGGCGAGGACGGCCAGACGATCGAGCATGACGTCTTCGACGCCCCGTCTTCCGGCGTCGCCATGGCGATGTACAACCTCGACGATTCGATCCGTGACTTTGCCCGCGCTTCGCTGAACTACGCCCTGATGCGCGGCGTCCCCTGCTACCTGTCGACGAAGAACACCATCCTGAAAGCCTATGACGGCCGCTTCAAGGACATCTTCCAGGAGATCTACGACGCCGAGTTCAAGGCGCAGTACGAAGCCAAGAAGATCTGGTACGAGCACCGCCTGATCGACGACATGGTCGCGGCCGCCCTGAAGTGGTCCGGCGGCTATGTCTGGGCCTGCAAGAACTACGACGGCGACGTGCAGTCCGACATCGTCGCGCAGGGCTTCGGGTCGCTCGGCCTGATGACCTCCGTCCTGATGACCCCGGATGGCCAGACGGTGGAGGCGGAAGCCGCGCACGGTACCGTCACCCGTCACTACCGCCAGCACCAGAAGGGCCAGGAGACCTCGACCAACTCGATCGCCTCCATCTTCGCATGGACCCGGGGCCTCGCCCACCGCGCCAAGCTGGACGACAATGCCGAACTCGCACGCTTCGCCGCAACGCTCGAGCGCGTCTGCATCGAGACGGTCGAATCCGGCTTCATGACCAAGGACCTGGCACTGCTCATCGGCCCGGACCAGCCGTGGCTCTCGACGACCGCCTTCCTGGAGAAGATCAACGATAACCTCCGCGCGACCTTCCTTGAGGCTGCCGCGTAGCCTTGTCCGGCGTCGGCAGAGAGCTGAACAGCCCTGCCAGAAACGGCCTGATCCGTGCTGTTACCCGTGTCAGTCGCGGAAAACAGCACGGTGAGCTTTGTGGCAATGGGACGCACAGAGATAACCTGCATTCGCCAACCGGGACGGCCGTAACATTCAGTCGTCGGGCGAATTCTCTGCTTTGGTCTCTGAGTTTCGCGTGCTTGATTTAATAGATATGAAAACCGACGGCCCTGTAATGCAACGTCAGGAAATGTCGGAGCAGCTGCACGCCAAGGCCAGCGAAGATTGACGAAAATGCGTCGCCCCCAAGTAGCGGAATCTGCCTTACCTTCCTTTATGATGGCATTCGCCTGCTCAGTGTCGGTATCATGCCAGGCAAAGCTGGCCACACCGACGTCCCTTTTTACCGCCTCGACGATCGGCACCTGACAGCCAGCGCCGATGCGTTGGGATTAACGCCCCCAAATGAACATGCCACAACACCACTAGATGATCGCGCCGCGGGTAAACTTGGGCGCCCCCGCTCTCACGACTAGATTTCCGCCCTCGCATATTGTATACAAATGCACTCAATCGCATGTAAAGGAGCAGCGATGCCCAGACAGGTCTCGATCCCCTGCACGCTGATGCGCGGCGGCACCTCCAAGGGACCCTATTTTCGGATGGACGATATCCCGCAGAACGCCGAAGTTCGGGCGCAGGTTCTGCTCGCCGCCATGGGATCACCCGATGCCCGACAGATCGACGGTCTGGGCGGTTCCGATACTTTGACCAGCAAGGTTGCACTGGTGGGGCCATCGAGTCGCGAGGGTGTCGACGTCGACTATCTCTTTGCCCAGGTCTCGGTGGATCAGGCGATCGTGGACACATCCCCGTCATGTGGCAACATGCTCGCCGGCGTAGGTCCGTTCGCGATCGAAACTGGGATGGTGCCCATCCAGGGCGACAAGACCAGTGTCGTCATCTACGACGTCAATACCCAGAGCCGCATCGAGGCGATCGTCGATACGTCGGACGGTGCGGTCAACTATGAGGGGGCGACAGCGATCGACGGGGTCCCCGGGACGGCTGCCGAGATAAGGCTCAACTTCATGGATATCGTCGGCTCAAAAACCGGAGCCCTATTCCCGACAGGGCTGCCCGTGGAGGAGATCGAAGGCGTGCGTGTGACGTTGATCGACGTCGCCGTGCCGATGATGATCTTCCGCGCGATGGATCTCGGCAAGACCGGCTACGAATCCTCGGCCGAACTCGATGCCGATCGCGCCTTCTTCGCACGTATGGAGGCGATGCGCCTCGATGCGGGTCGCCGGATGGGGCTCGGTGACGTCACCGGACGCGTCGTGCCCAAGATGGCCATGCTCGCCGCCCCGCGAAACGGAGGCAGTGTTGCCGCACGCTACTTCGTACCGCACAAGACGCATGCGGCCTTTGCGGTGACTGGCGCGCTCTGCGTTTCCTCCTGCGTGATGGCCCCGGGCACGGTCGCTGAAGGTATCGCAAAACGGCCGGACGGAGATGATTGTACCGTCTGGATCGAGCACCCCTCGGGCCTCATCGACGTGGCGATGACGACGCGGGTCAATGGAAACGGCATAGACATCATCAGCGGCGGCGTCATACGAACAGCTCGAAAGCTGATGGAGGGACATGTTTTCGTCCCCTCCTGGATACTCGAGACGAGAACCGCTGCATGAAGCTGCTTGTTCTTCCGGGCGACGGGATTGGCCCGGAAATCGTCAATGCGACGCTTGCGGTGCTCGATGCCGTCGACCGGCAATTCGCGCTCGGCCTCGACTATCTCACCCGTGACATCGGCTTCGCCGCTCTTGGCAAGTTCGGAACCACGCTTCCTGACGGCATCATGGATCTGGCTAAAAGCGTGGATGGAACGCTGCTTGGGCCAATCTCGCACCTGGATTATCCGCCGCGCGAGAAGGGCGGCATCAATGTCTCCGCGGCATTCCGCACCAGGCTTGATCTCTTCGCCAACATTCGTCCCGCCCGCACGCGCCAAGGCGTCTTCCACCGGGGCACCCAGATGGACCTCGTCATCATGCGCGAGAATACGGAAGGCATGTACCCGGATCGCAACATGTATGCCGGGAGTGGCGAATACATGCCGACCGAAGACGTGGCTATTTCGATGCGCAAGGTGACGGCCAAGGCGATCGAGCGGATCGCGCGCGCCTCCTTCGACCTGGCACGGACGCGCCGCAAGAAGGTCACCGCCGTCCACAAGGCAAATGCATTCGTCTTGACGGACGGGTTGTTCCTGCGGGAGGTGCGAAAGGTCGCGGCAGCATATCCGGACGTCGAGCTTGAGGAAGTGCTGGTCGATGCAATGGCAGCCCTTCTGGTTCGTGATGCCGGTCGCTACGACGTCATCTGCACGACGAACTTCTACGGCGACACCCTCTCCGATCTCGCGTCGGAGCTCTCGGGCAGCCTGGGTCTAGCTGGCTCGCTCAATGCCGGAGAACATCATGCGGCCGCTCAGGCGCAGCATGGCTCTGCCCCGGATATCGCAGGACAGGACAGGGCCAACCCGGTCTCGATGATCCTGTCCGCTGCAATGCTTCTGCAGTGGCATGGCAAGAGGAGCGGCGAACTGCGCTACATCGATGCCGCCACGAGCATCGAGGAAACGGTCGATCATCTGATTGCGGATCCCGCCACGCGTACCACGGATCTCGGAGGGCAACTGGGCACGCGCGCCTTTACCCAAGCATTGGTACAAGCGCTGGAGAGCGACCGTGTGGCCATCCGCGCTTGAAAACGCCCGTCGATAGTTTCGGTCCAGCATGTTCGTCCAGCGCCCCTCTGGCGCCCATGGCGACGTCAGCAGTTCCATGAGAAATAATGTCTAGGACGCGAGCAACCTAGGTGGAGCTAGCCGGTGTTCCTGTACGTCCCGGCCGCAAGCGTCAGGAACGCTTTGATCGGCTGGGAAAGCGGGCTTGCCGGTCGTCTCACATGGACGAGTTTCCGGCGCGCCCAGTCATCTGAGAGCCGGGCGCTGATGACGTCGGTTCCGGCCAGGAGATGCAGGCTTGTCGAGCGCATGAAACCGATGCCGAATCCCGCCTCGACCATTCTCACCAGCGACGGAAAAGTCTCAACCTTGACGCGCTCCCCAAGGATGCGTCCGGTGGCGGCGGCAGCCGCGCTGAGCAGCCGGTCCATCGCGCCCGAATGGTGGACGCCTACGACTTCGTGCTCGGCAACCTCGTCGAAGGAAATTAGGCGACCTGATCCCAGTCGAGCCGCCAGCGGATGATCAGGCGAACAGAGAACGAGCACGTCATCGTCCTCGAAAGCGCCGGTTTCGAAACGGGTGAGCTCGTTGTTGTCAGCAACGAACGCGATGTCGGCCTGGCCATCGTCGATTGCCGCAAGGGCGTTTGGTGCAGACATTTCCTGGATGTCGAGGCGGACGCCGGGATGGGCCGCCGCATAGCGTGCCAGCAGTTCCGGAAGCCGCCCGGACAGCGACGAGCTGGTGCAGGCGAGGCGAAGCCACCCATGTTCTGCCGTTCCAAAATCCGACATCTGGGTGTTGAGGTCTTCGATCCTGCGCAGGACATCGCGACAACCGGCCACGTAGACTTCGCCCGCCGGTGTCAGTCGAGCCCCCTGAAGCGATCGATCGAAGAGTGCGACACCGAGGCGGGCCTCGATATCGCTCAGCCGTCGGCTGACGGCCGATGAGGCGATGTTTTCACGCTCCGCTGCCCGCCCGATGGAGCCGTGCTGCGCTATGGCGACGATGAGACGTGCCGTTACCGGATCGAACGGCAGCATGCCGAACCTCCTCCGCGGCCGGGTGGTATTCGTCCTCCAGCCCCAGATCGCGCCGGATGCGCAGCAGGGTCGCTTCGTCCATCACGCGCGACTGATAGCTGTTGAACCGCTGCACGAAGGATACATAGCGCTCGAGGGTTTTGAAGGGAGCGGTAAGAAAGGAGAGGATCATAATGGCTACTGCCGGAAAGTGGTCTTGGGATGTTCATCCTGTACCGGGTTCCCCCTGTCTTCGGTAGCGTCGATTGGCGACGCCACCCTCGCAATTCGGCAATGACGGCATCGACTTCCATTTAGTGTTCGCTGGTCAGAATAGAGCCGACTGTGCTGCACGCAAGTAGACGTCTGCGGGATACCCCCCCGCCGGCGATCATCGTGGACAACCGTCCGATCATTCTGTAGCCGAATAGGGTATCGGAGAAAGAGGCAACGATGAGCGAACCCAAGGAACTGTCCTCAAGGACGCGCGGACAGAGTACGTACCAGGCGATCCTGGCGGCAATTCGCGACGGAATTTACCATCCGGGCGCCCCCCTCCGGGAGGAGGAAGTCGCCATGAGACTCGGCGTCAGCCGGACGCCTGTCCGCGAAGCCCTCGGACGACTTCAGGAAAAGGGCCTGCTCGAGGCAGCCCCCAGCCGAGGCGTGGCGGTTGCGGTTCTTTCCATGCAACAGATCTTCGAGCTCTATGCCATGCGCGAAGAACTGGAAGGGATCGTGGCACGCTTCGCAGCTTGGCATGCGACCGAAGCCGAGATCGCCAACCTCACGCAGATCAACGAGAAGTTTGCCGCCGCGACCGATGATCCAAAGCTTGCTGCGCAACTGAACCGTCAGTTCCATGCCAGGATTTATGATGCGGCCCGCAACCGGTATCTGCGCCAGGCGGTCGAAGACCTTCAGGAGACGATTGCGCTGTTGCCGGACACGACGTTCATCAAGGAAGGCAGGACGGCGACGGCAGCCAAGGAGCATGTCGCCATTCTCGATGCAATCCGCAACCGCGATGCGGAAGCCGCCGAACAGGCTGCGGTTCATCACATCAAGGCCGCTCTCGAGGTCCGGCTCGCCATTTCCAATCCGGGTTCTTGACCGGTGACATTCGGGTCCTGAGCCTCAGAGGCTTCACTCCCGGGGCCAGGCCGGTGGGTCGCTTCCCAATGGAACGGGGGGCCGCCTCCAGCGCGTCGCTTCGCCGTCAAAACGGAGCGCAGGTGCAAGGGCAGTGACTTCACCAAACGCCGTATCGTGTCGCCACAGGAGGTCCGAGACTTGGTCGGGACCGGGGTTGGCAGGTGGATAGGGCTCTTCATCGCCGATTTCATCCCTCATCGACCACATCCACTGCGCCGTTGCTGCCAGGGACAGACTGGCATGCCAGCTCCCGCCCTCCTCGTGGCCGCGTATCAGCGCAACCATAGCCGCAAAGGCAGAGAGATAGCCGGTGAGATAGTCGAGCGGCTGACACGGCAGAAGACGCGGCTGGCGGTTCTCCCGATAGGCCATGCCCGTGGTCGCCTGCACCAGGGTGTCATAACCCCGCCTTCCCTGCCACGGGCCCGGTCCACCGAAGGCAGATATCGAAACCGAGATGAGGCCCGGCTTCATCCTCGCGAGTTCATGCGGGCCGAAGCCGCGTAGCTCGAGCGCGCCAGGACGATAGGCGTCCAGGAATACATCGGCGTCCAGTACCAGTGAGCGAAGCAGATCCCGCCCGTGGACCGTATCGAGATCGATGAAGGTCGAGCGCTTGCCAAAGCCTGTATCGATGACGAGCGGGACGATCGACGGCAGGTTCGGGCTGGATACGAGCATGACGGTTGCTCCATGTTCCGCCATTGCCCGCCCTGCCATCGGCCCGGCAATTACCCGCGACAGGTCGAGCATGCGCAGCCCCGCAAGCGGTCCATTGCCACCCGAGGCAAGTTCCCGCTTTTGGACGGACGCGAGCTTTTCAAACCGGATCGGTGGAAGCCGACTGATGGCAGTGCAATGCGGGTCCTCCAGGCACTCCGCGCGGCTGCGCACTCGGGCAGCGCACAGGCCGCGGCGGATCGCTTCGGCCTCGACTTCCTCCGCCTCCCACAACAGCAAGGCCCTCCGGACGTCTGAGGGATCCTCGCCCGCGCCAATCATTTTGATCAGGCCTTCGCGCAGGTGCTGGAAGTTGCCGTGCAGATAGACCCACTGGCCACCGGCAGTCTGGTAGAAGCCGGTGAAAGGCTCCATCTGCTTTGCCGGTTTCCCGTTCAGGAGCAGATAGCTGGAACTTGCCATCGCCAGTTCCGCCGCTCGCGTGTCGACAGTCACCTGCCGCTTCTCACCGGTACGTATCTCGTGGATCCGGGAGGCAGCGATGCCCACAGCACCAAGCACGGCTGCGGCCACCGGTCCGATCGGCCAGGGCGTGGCAAGAACCTTTGGCCTCTCCTCGATCACCAGCCGCTGGAGCAGATCGTCCGACCAGCCGACGAGAGCGAGAAGATGGCGAAGAGGCGCCTGTGCCCTTGTCGAAGTCATCTCCTTACCCCTTCAATTCCGCCGAGGAAGAAACTCGTGGGCGGAGGCTGGCACGAAACCGCCCAGGCGCAAGTGCGGTACCATCTCTACACCGCGAGGCACTGGCGAGAAACCATGTTGAAACGCATCATTCCTACCACGTCATGCCACTTGACTGTATACAAATGTGTGCAGTAATGACGGCTAGAACAGATGGTGGCTTGATATGACGATTAGAGATTATGACGTCCTCATCGCCGGCGGCGGCAATGCAGCACTTTGCGCGGCGATAAGCGCCCGGCGCGGCGGCGCATCCGTGCTGGTCGTGGAGGCGGCACCGCGCTTCTACCGCGGCGGCAATACCCGCCATACGCGCAACATGCGCTGCGCCCACGACAGCGCAACAGAGACACTTTCGGGGCCCTACTACGAGGAAGAGTTCTTCGAGGACCTGTTGCGGGTGACCGGCGGCAAGACGGACGAGAAACTTGCTCGGATGATGATCGCCGAGTCGAAGGACATGCTGAACTGGATCGTCGAGCAGGGCGTGCGTTTCCAGCCGTCCCTTGGGGGGACCTTGAGCCTCGGACGCACCAACTCCTTCTTCCTGGGCGGCGGCCGCGCAATGTTGAACGCCCTGTACCGTACGGCCGAGCAACTGGGTGTCGAGGTACGGTATGACACGGAGGTTGTCGATCTCGACATCGTCGACGGACGCTTCCGCTCCGCAACCGTTCTCCATCGCGGCCAGCGGCAGTCGATCGCCGCCAAGGCATTCGTGGCCGCCTCCGGCGGCTTCGAGGCGAACATCGACTGGCTGAAGGAAGGATGGGGCGAGATTGCCGAGAACTTCCTCATTCGCGGCACGCCTTATAATCGCGGCACGGTCCTCAAGATGCTGATCGAGAGCGGCGCGCAACAGATCGGCGATCCGACCCAGTGTCATGCCGTCGCGATTGATGCCCGTGCTCCGAAATATGACGGCGGCATCATCACCCGCCTCGACTGCGTGGTGTTCGGCATCGTCGTCAACAGAGATGCGCAGCGTTTCTACGATGAGGGAGAGGACGTCTGGCCAAAACGCTATGCGATCTGGGGACGACTTGTCGCCGCGCAGCCCGACCAGATCGCCTACATCATCTTCGACGCCCGCTCGCTTGAGCTCTTCATGCCCTCGCTCTTCCCGCCGGTGAAGGCGATGACCATCCCCGATCTCGCGGGCAAGCTGGGCGTGGATGCGTCCGCGCTTGAAAAGACCGTGTCGGACTTCAACGCTGCAGTGCAGCCCGGAACCTTCGACCACACGAGCCTCGATGACTGCCGGACGGAAGGCCTCTTTCCGCCCAAGACACACTGGGCCCGACGGATCGAGGAGGCACCCTTTTACGCGTATCCCGTGCGGCCCGGCATCACTTTCACCTATCTCGGTGTACGGGTGAACGAGCAATCCCGGATGATGATGGCGGACGGGAGGCCGGCCGCCAACATGTTTGCCGCGGGCGAGATTATGGCCGGCAATGTGCTGGGCCAGGGCTATGCAGCCGGTATCGGCATGACGATCGGCAGCGTGTTTGGCCGCATAGCCGGCCGAGAAGCAGCCGCAGAGGTGCGCGCCAACCTACCTGCGCCCGCCACAATGGAGATCGCATGAACATTCACGCTGCACCCGAGACCCTTCATGCCAGCCCCCTCCTTGCCGAGGCCGACCGGCTGATGACGGTCTGCAATTCCTGCCGGTACTGCGAAGGTCTCTGCGCCGTCTTTCCGGCCATGGAAATGCGCCGTTCCTTTTCCGACGGAGACCTCAACTACCTGGCAAACCTCTGCCACAGTTGCGGTGCCTGCCTGCACGACTGTCAGTTCGCTCCTCCGCATGAATTCGATGTCAACGTGCCGAAGACGCTGGCAAAACTCCGTGGCGACAGCTATCAGGCCTATGCTTGGCCTCGGCCGCTCGCTGGCCTGTTCGAGCGCAACGGGCTGGCGATCAGCATCATCGCAGCCGTCTCGGTAGCACTCTTCATCATCGGCTTTGTTGGCTGGACTGACCCCGAAGTGCTGTTCGGCGTCCATACCGGGCCGGGCGCCTTCTACCGGCTGATGCCGCACAACACGATGGTCCTGATCTTCCTGGGGGCATCGCTTTACGCGCTCTTCGCCATCGCAATGGGAATCCGGCTGTTCTGGCGCGATATCGGCGAGCCCGCCGCGACATTGCGGGAAGGCTCTTCAGTCTGGCAGGCAATGAAGGACGCTTGTACCCTGCGCTATCTCGACGGGGGCGGCGTCGGTTGCGTGAACGAGGATGACAAGCCCACCGATCGGCGCCGGCTTTACCATCACCTGACCTTCTACGGCTTCATGCTCTGCTTTGCCGCTACGTCCGTAGCGACGGTCTACCACTACATCGTTGGCCGGGAGGCTCCCTACTTCTGGTATGACCTGCCGGTCATCCTCGGGACAGTCGGCGGGATCGGCCTCATCATCGGGCCGATCGGACTTCTCAAGGCGAAATGGCAGCGTGATCCCCTTCTGCTTGATCATTCGCGGATGGGGATGGACGTCGCGTTTCTCGCAATGCTGTTCCTGACGAGCGCGACCGGCCTGCTGCTCCTGGTCTTCCGGGCGACACCCGCCATGGGAATGCTGCTTGCGGTGCATCTCGGCGTCGTCTTCAGCCTTTTCATCACCATGCCGTATGGCAAGTTCATGCACGGCATCTACCGATTCCTGGCGCTCGTTCGCTACGCCAAGGAAAAGCGCGAGATGGAGACGGCCGGCTGATGCCGGCCTGCCCGCTCAGAGCATGGAGCTCCCCGACCAGATCAGGCGGAGCGATAGGACGACGAGCGTGATGTCGAGTGCAAGCCGGAACCGCCTGTCCGAGATCCGGTCGAGAATGAGCCTGCCGAGGAAGGTTCCGATGGCACCGCAGATGATCATCGCACCAATGAAGCCAATCCAAGGTGCGAATGCGAAGCCAAGAAAGCTCAGCATGAGCGTCTTGAGGAGATGCTGCACCGACATCATGGCGCCGTGCGTTGCGACGTGGCGATGGCGGTCAAGCGCCAGCGACTTGGTGAACGTCGCAACGAACGGTCCTGTGGCACCGAAGAACATGGTCAGGAAGCTCGAGACGACACCCGTGACCAGCGGAATGCGGCTGAGCCAGCGAGGCGGCTTCATGAAGACCGACCAGAGCACGAACAGCCCGACGCCCATCTGTACGACCGCCGGCGACAGATTGGGCGCCGCCGCTCCGCCGGCGATCACGCCGACCACGGTCCCCGCCATGAACGACCATGTGCTTGCCCAGCTGATATATCGGAACATGAAGACGACGCGACCGATATTGGAGCCGAACTGGATGATGCCATGCACCGGAATGAGCGCCGCCGGCGGGACCAGGATCGCCATGACGGCCAGCAGCAGAACGCCGCCACCGATTCCGAACGCAATGGTTATGAAGGATGCAGCCGTGCTCGCTGCCAACATGACGAGGGCCGCCGTCGGCTCCACGGTGGGCGGCATGAGAAAGTTCAACAGGTGGTTCATCTGCGCCTTTGCAAAGTCGGCGGCAATTGCCGCATCCGATGTCTTATGGGAACGTGGCTCTTCGTCGGCACCGGGGTAGCGGAATGCGAGTAGATTATCTGGGGCTGGAAGCCTTCATCGCGGTGGCCGAACTCGGAAGCTTCTCCAAGGCTGCGGCCAAGCTGAATGTCACCCAGACGGCGCTCAGTCACCGCATCCGGAAGATCGAGGAGGATCTCAATACACGCCTCCTGATCAGGACCTCTCACGACGTCTCTCTGACGAAGGCAGGCCAGGCGCTGCTGCCGGACGTGCGGCGCCATCTGGAGACGCTTTCCGGCCTTTACCAGGGAGTGAGGGAGAGTGGCCGCGAGGCACGCCGGCGCCTGGTCTTCGCCTGCTTGCCGACCATAGCCGGCTATTACCTGCCCGACGTGATGAGAGCCTTCGCAGACCTTCACCGAGGGTTTCAGATCGTGCTTCTCGACCAACCTACCGGTCACGTCATGGATCTGGTGAAGGAGGGCGAGGCCGAGTTCGGGATTACCATCATCAGCGCAACACCGTGGGATATCGAAGCAGAACCTCTGTGCACCGAACCTTACGTGCTGCTGGTCAACAAGGGGCACCGGCTTGCCCGGCAAGACCACGTAACAAGGTCCGATCTCCTGGGAGAGCCTATGGTTCGGATTCGCACCCAGTCGACAAATCGCCAGCTGGTGGAAAACTCGCTGGGCGATGTCGGCAAGCAGATCGACTGGCGCTTCGAGGTACAGAATGCCGCCACGGCCATGGCGCTGGTGGCCTCCGGCGTCGCATTGACGGTGCTGCCCCGCCTCACGATGCATCAGTCGCCGGCGAATATTGTTGGCCTGCCCTTTTCCGATGTGGACCTGACGCGCCGGATCGGCGCGATCACGAGGCGCGGCGTTCCACTTTCGCCACCCGCGGAAGCGTTGCTGGAGATGATCCGCCATCGCCTCGCCAACATTTGACGGCGCCGGACCGCAGATCTTGGGGTCTGCCGCCTGGGTCGCTCGCATACGACCAGCCCGCGTCATTCGGCTCACTCACGTGGACGCTCGTTGAGGATGCGCTCGCCGGATAACCGGTGACAGCACCTTGTCGGAAACGGGAAAATCCCAGATGGCCGCGCCACCGCGCCGGCTGAACTGGGCCACGAGCCGGGGCAGATCGGAAAGATCGCCAATAGTCTCGCCACCGATGCCGAACCCCCTGGCGATTGCTGCAAAGTCAGGCCGGCCAAAGACTGCTCCATCGTCCGGCAGGCCTTCCGATCGCAGTTTGTGGATCTCCGAACCATAGGCGCCGTCATTCATCACGCAGATGAGGATGTTCATCCCGTGACGACGTATGGTCTCGATCTCCTGGATATGCATCAGCAGGCTCCCATCACCGTCGAACAAGACGATCGTTTCGTCCGGGCGCGCGGCCGCCACCCCCATGGCGAAAGCGATCCCGTTGCCGATTGCGCCGAATTCCCGGATAGTCAGGAACCGTTCCTGAGGTCGCGACGGCATGTGTGCGAAGTAGAATGAACAATGGCCGGAGGAATTCACCATCTCCCAATCACGCGGCAGTGCTGCCTCAAGCGCCGCCACGACGTCGCGCGGGTCGAGAAGCCCGGGCTCCGTGGCATAGGGCTCAGGATCGATCGGCGCTTCCCGGATAAGGGTAGTTGTCTCCTCGCTCCTCCACACGAGCTGACGGGGGTTGACGAGTTCCGCTAGCGCTTCCACGGCAAGCCGGGCATCCGCGCGGACATGGCTGTGGGCAGCAATGCGTCCCTGGCTGACCGTCAGAGGCTCCACGTCGATCTGCAGGACATGCGCTTGCCCGAAGAGCCTTCCGCCCTCCGCATTGTGATGGGCCAGGATCGTTCCGACACCGATGACGAGATCCGCCTCACCCAACAACTCCCGCGCGGCCGCGCTGGAAAAACCGCCGACCACCCCGATGGAATAGGGATCATCATGGAACAGGCCTCGTGCCGGAAGCGTAGTAGCGAGCATTGCGTCACACCGTTCTGCCAGTAGACGGCAAGCAGGTCCTGCCCCTGCGGCAACCGCGCCCATGCCCGCCATCACGATGACGCGTTTTGCCCCATTGATACGTGCCGCCGCATCGGCGAGATCGTCCTTATTCGGCGGGATCGGACCAACTTTAGGGACGAGCTCGGTCGAGGGACGGGGTAAAGTCGGTGATTGCTCAATATTGAGGCCCTGGAGATCGAATGGCACGCCAATCACGACGGGCCGGCTTGTGGTCCTCGCCTCAAGAAACGCATCACGTACCGCTTCAGCCATGCGAGGCGGATGATGGAGGGAATGATAGGTTGCGCCGGTCGCACGGATGAACGGCGCCTGGTCAATCGCCTGATTGTACCAGGCCGCCTTCAGAGGCGCTTCTCCGGCAAAAATGACAAGCGGCAGTTGCGCCCGGACGGCCGCTGGCAGCGCCGTGAGAACCTGCGTCAGCCCCGGACCGCAGGTTACCGTTGCCACACCCACGTCTCCGGTTTTCCGTGCATAGGCCATGGCAGCCGCAACCGCGCAATGTTCGTGGCGGACATAGACCATGTCGGTGCCGAGCCCTGAAAGGGCAGTTGCCCAGTTCATGTTGGCATCGCCCAGAAGGGCAAAACAGGTATCGACCCCCTCCTGCCTGAATGCTTCGGCCAGCAAACCATACATCTTGCGCTCAACCACGCAGCAACTCCAATTTTATCGTCAGAAGATCGTTCGCCTGTGAGGGCGGATGAACCGCCCCAGCGCCAGCCGGGGCGTAGGTGCGGATTTACCTCAGCGGCCAGGGCAGGTCGGTGTAAGCCTGCAGGAGGCCGGGCGGGAAATCGCGTCCGAGAACCCCGGCAAAGAGGATGATCGCAGCAACTCCGCCCGCGGTGTAGATCAGCGTCATCGGCAGTCCGAGCCTTGCCCGGGTGCGGAAGAACGCCAGCAGGAAGAGCGTGAGTCCGATCACGAAGCCGAACAACAGAGAGGCTGCGAGAAGCATGGCGAACCAGGCCAGCGTCGACCATAGTCCGACCGGAAGCTTCTCGTCGGGCCCACCGCGTTCGAGATCGACGAAGACGGGATCTGTTTCCGGCGCGCGGCGCATCCGGACCAGCAGGCCCGCACAGGCCGCAAGCGTGACGAGCCCAACCGTGAGTGGGAAGATCTTATCCCCGAGCCGCGATATCATCGCCGCGTCCATGACCGAGACCGCAACATAGGTGGTGATGCAAAGAAGGAAGATCACGGAGGTCCGTTTTCCCCCGCTCGCTTCTGCGTCATGCTCGTTGATGAACTTCGCACTGCGCAGCCCGACGACGATCGACACGATGGTCAGCGCAAGGATCGTCAGCGCCAGCGGCGATGCGATATACTCCATGCCGGCCCAGAAGCCACGGTTGAAGCGTGCTCCCGCGATCTGGTTCGCCATGTTGGCGAATGCCTCTGCCTGGTTCGAGAGAACGAACCCGATCAGGAAGGCTGGCCTCGAATAGTCAAACCGGCGCAAGAGGATACCGAGGAAGCCGATGGCGATCAGGGCGATGAGGTCTCCGATCGACTGCCGCGACTGGAATGCTGCAAACGAGATCAGCATGAACAGGAATGGCGCCAGGATCGCGAAGCGGATCTTCGAAAATTTGGCGATCTGCGCGGACAAGAGGATACAAATCCCAGCCCCGATGACGTTCGCCAGGGCGAGCGACCAGACGATCGTATAGGTCACGTCGAGGTTCTGGCGCACCATGTGCAGGCCCGGCGACAGGTTGAGCAGCGCAAGGCCTCCGAGGAACACCGCCATGGTGCCCGAGCCCGGAATACCGAAGATCAGCGTCGGCACCAGTGCTCCGCCCATGGTGGCATTGGCGGAGGATTCCGGCCCGATCACGCCGCGGATGTCGCCCTTCCCGAAGTTTTCGCGATCCTTCGAAGACTGCACCGTGTAACCATAAGCGATCCAGTCGACCACCGATCCGCCCAGACCGGGGATGATCCCGACGATGACACCGATCATCGCCCCCTTGGTCGACAGCCACTTGTTGCGCCACCAGTCACGGACCCCGTCGAACCAGCCGGCACCAAGCTTATTGCCCTGCGCCACGCTCTGGTCTTCCCTCAGCAGCGAGACGATCTCAGGTACGGCATACATGCCCAGACCCACGATGATGAGTTGCAGACCGTCCACCAGGTAAGGAAAGTCATAGGTCGTCATGCGCAGGCTGCCGCCGGCACCCGCCGCCCCAATCGTTCCAGCGAGGAGCCCAATACCCGCCGCAACGATTCCTTTCAGCGGCACCCTCCCCGCCAGGATTGCGACCATGGACAGGCCGAGCACGGTCAGCATCAGCATTTCCGGAAGGCCGAATGCCAGGATGAGCGGTCGTGCAATGAAGATGAAAAAGGTCAGGATGATCGCACTGATCAGGCCGCCATAGAGCGAGCACATGAAAGCGGCCGAGAGGGCGCGGGCAGCAAGCCCCTTCCTCGCCAAGGGGAAGCCATCGAGCACAGTCGCCTGGGCTGAACTCGATCCGGGGATGCCGAGCAGGACGGAGGAAAACGTGTCGGACGTGGGGATGACTGCGATCAGGCCAACCATCAGCGCCAGTCCGGACACCGTGTCCATGCCGTATATGAAGGGTAGAACGAGGGACAACCCTGCGATCCCCCCCAGGCCTGGCAATATGCCCACCGCGAGACCGAGCAGGACCCCAAGCGTGAGAAACATCAGCTGCTGCGGCTGCAGCAGAAGGACGAAGGCCTCACCGAGGGCCGGCAGGGCCGTAGAGAGAATGTCCATGAAGAAGGCCTTTCAGATGCGAACGACGTGACGAAGCGCCCGGCATGGCCAATGGCCGCGCCGGGCACCCTGCCGGATCATTGCATGGTGATGCCGTAGTCTTCCTTCAGCCAGTCGAGGACGTACTGCTTGGCTTCAGGGGTGACGGTGATGGCCTGTTCATGGGCTGCCATCGCAGCCTTGCCGACGCCTTGCGGATAGACACCGAGTGTCTCTTCCGAGTTCTTGGCAAACTCCGGTTGCGCGATCATGTCCTCGAATGCCTTGGTGTACATGTCCACCACTTCCTGGCTTGCGCCACCCGGCAGGTAGATGAGCTTTTGCGCCGCGAAGCCGGAAACAAAGAAGGCCTTCCAGGCATCCCAGCCGACGCCGGAAGTCTCACACCCTTCGGTTGCCTCACAGACTTCCTTGAAGCTCGGCAGGTCGGGGAATGTGGGATCGCGGACAATGTTGCCATCAGCATCGAGCGCACCGTAGGAGAAGGCTGGGACCGCGAGCTTCTGCTCGACCAGCGGAACCACGCTCTTGAGGTAGGCGGAGGTGGTCTGGTAATCGATATTGGCCTCGCCACGCTCAAACATCAGGCGTCCGTCGCCACGGCCTTCGATCCCGAAGACAGGATCAACCTGCAGTCCGAGAAGCTTGAAGGCGAGCAGCGGCACCAGGTCAAGCGTTGTCGCTCCCTGGGAGCCGTAGAGATAATTCTCATCCTTCAGGTCGTCGAAGTCGCCGTCGAACCGCTCGCCCAGATCCGGCGGCAGATAGACGACGCCGCCGGTACCGGATGAAAGGACGACCTTCCAGTCCTTGTACTCGTAGCGGACCCGGGGATCATCCAGCAGGTAGGGGAATTGCGTACTGCCGGAGGTCCCGAAGATCAGCGTTCCGTCGGCCGTCTTCTGCTCCTGGAACCAGTTCGCACCCTCCGTCGATCCGGCTCCCGGGCGATAGCGCACGACTACCGTCGGATTGCCGGCGAGATGCTTGCTGAGAAGCGGCGCGAAGAAGTTTGCCCATGCTGCTGAGCCGCCCGATTCAGCAAACGGGATGACAAATTCGACGGTCTTGCCCGCCAAATCCTGCGCAGCAGCGGCGCCTGTCCCGACTGAGCCTGCGACCACTCCTGCCAATGCGGCGGCAACGACCGTCCTACGTAGATTGTCTTTTCTCAAGTTTCCCTCCCATCGTTCTATTGCACTCACGACGTGCCTGGACCCTCACCTGACGATGACGGACCCGGTCATGCAGCCTCCTCGCTACAGACCTCAGCAAACGTGGCATGGAAGGCTGAACGAGAGAAATTCTTACATCTCATCCTTCGATGAATCCTATTCACCTGACGCTCTCCCGAACCAGAGGCGCGGTCTACTAGCGATACCTTTCAGGCGCAGTGGTTGATCGCGTCTTTAGGCGTCGCCGCGACCGACTGGCAGGCTAATGTCTCGTCAGGATAACGTTACCCACACTGGGCGGTGCAGGCAGGTGGCGGCTATAGCTGCATCGTATGGCGCCCAAGGAAAACCCTATTAGGAATAAAGCCGGGTACGCGTATGATATGCGCCGCCTGACGCGTGAGTATCGCGCGCCTGAACCATACCACCCTCATAACCAGAACATCTCAATACCTTCTCGAGCGGCAGGACGGAAGTCAGCCTTCTACCCCGAAGCGCAGAGCAAGTCAGGTCGGGAGTTCAACCCGCCGGTAGAGCGGTAATGCGAGGGGAAGGTATTGCGCACCCTTCTGGGATAGGAACGTCAGAAAGGCTTCACCGGCTGATGTGGGGCTGCGGTCGGAGCGCGAGACAGCAAACCACTGGCGCCGGATTGGCGTACCTTCCACGTCGAGCACCCGAAGCCTACCCGCCTGGACTTCCGCTTCGATCGTGTGGGCAGAAATGAAGGCGACGCCTAGCCCGGCCATCACCGCCTGCTTGATCGTTTCGTTCGACCCCATCTCGCTGCCGATATTCTCCAGCTTGGAGGGGACCGGGGCGAAGAACACCTCCAGCGAAATACGAGTTCCCGATCCAGGCTCTCGAACCAGAAACCTCTCCTTTGCTATCCGTTCCCGGGAAATGTCACGTGCACCGGCAAGAGGATGGTCGGGCGCGCTGATGATGACTAGGGGATGGTCGCCGAACACCTGGGCACGGACCGGAATGTTCTTCGGCGGGCGGCCCATCAGCGCGATGTCTACGGCATGGTCCGATAATGCACCAATTATTTCGGCCCGGTTTCCGACCTTCAGGTCGATGTCCAGCCCGGGAAACTCCCGGCCAAACTCTGCAATAATTCTGGGTGCGAAATACTTTGCGGTCGAGACCACCCCCAGCCGCAGATGGCCGCGCCGGACGCCCCTAATTGCATCGATGCGCTCGGCGAGCAGGAGGAGTTGTTCCTCGATCGCATGGGCGGCATCAATCGCAGCAAGTCCTGCGGCAGTCGGACGCATGCCGGCAGTCGTGCGGTCGAAGAGCGACGTGCCAAGCTCCTCCTCCAAGGCCTGAAGCTGCAGTGTCACTGCAGGAGCAGTGACACCCAAATATTTGGCGGCACTCGCGATTTTCCCCTCTTCCGCGATCCGAACGATGGACCGCAACTGTCTTAGTGTCAGGTTCCTCATCAAGATCACTTAGAAAAATTTATCTGCACGGTTAAAACAATAAACTTCCCTAAAGGTCAAGCGCGTGGTGGGCTGTGTTCTCAGACCGAGGCATTGGGAGGTGAACCGGTGACAATAGCCACGCTCGAAGCCTATCTGAACGCTCTGGTTCTTGCCGGCGACACGACTAAAGCGGTGGAGGAAACGGTCAGCGCGCTCGCCACGGCTGCCTGCGATCTAAGGACGATCATCACCCAGGTTTCCCCAATGACGCTTGGCGGAACGTCCGGCGAGCGGAATGCCGACGGCGATTTCCAGCGTTACCTGGACGTCAGCGCCGACGAGGCCCTCCTCGCCGCTGCCCGCAGGGCAGGCATCCGCCATTACTGTTCTGAGGAACTCGACGGCGCCGTCGACCTCAACGGTAAAGGAGGGCTCGCACTGGCCGTCGATCCGCTGGACGGCTCGTCGAACATCGACACGAACGTTTCGATCGGCACCATCTTCTCGATCCTGCCGGCGGTGGACGAGGACGAGCCGGCTGCCAGCTTCCTGCAGGAAGGCCGCAAGCAGCTGGCCGCCGGCTTCTTCATCTATGGGCCGCAATTGGCGCTGGCGCTGACGCTCGGTGCCGGCACCCGTATCTTCGTGCATTCGTCGCACCTCGGCGCCTTCGTGGAAAGCCTGCAGCCGGCCATTCCTGAGCGCACGCAGGAATTCGCCATCAACACATCCAACTACCGTCACTGGGACGAAGGCCTCCAGCTCTACGTCGACGACTGCCTCAAAGGCTCGTCGGGTCCCCGCGAGAAGGATTTCAACATGCGCTGGATTGCCTCGCTCGTTGCCGACACCTACCGAATCCTGATGCGCGGCGGGGTGTTTCTCTACCCCGGGGACGCCCGCAAGGGCTATTCGAGCGGGCGCCTTCGCCTCGTCTACGAGGCCAACCCGATCGCCATGCTGATCGAGCAGGCCGGCGGCGGAGCGAGCGACGGCATCAGCCGTATCCTCGACCTCGCACCGGTCAACATCCACCAGCGCACGCCGCTCGTCTTCGGTTCCGCTCGGGAAGTCAACCGCATCGGCCGCTATCTCCGCGATCCCAGCATAATTGCCGAACGCTCGCCATTGTTCGGCGTGCGCGGCCTGTTCAGGGCTTGAGCATCATGTCGGCACTGCATCCCATCATCTCGATCACCGGTTCGTCGGGCGCCGGCACCACCACGGTCGAGCAGACGTTCAAGAAGATATTCGCCCGCGAAAAGGTGACGGCCTGCTTCATCGAAGGCGACGCATTTCACCGCTACGACCGTGCGGCCATGAAGGCGAAGATTGCCGAGGAGAAGGAGTGCGGCCGCGACTTCACCCATTTCTCGGCAGAGGCCAATGAACTGGAGATCCTCGAAAGCATATTCGAGGAGTACGGGCGCTGCGGCCGCGGCAGGACCCGCCACTACGTGCATGACGACGAGGAGGCCCGCTGCTACGGGACCCCGCCCGGCACATTCACGGAGTGGGAAGAGTTCGCCGAGAGCGACCTGCTCTTCTACGAGGGCCTGCACGGCTGCGTGGTCACCGATAAGGTGAACGTCGCCCAGCACTGCGATCTGAAGATCGGCGTGGTGCCGGTCATCAACCTGGAGTGGATCCAGAAGATCCATCGCGACAAGGCGGCCCGCGGTTATTCCACCGAGGCGGTGACCGACACGATCCTGCGCCGGATGCCGGACTACGTGCACTACATCTGCCCGCAGTTCTCGCAGACGGACATCAACTTCCAGCGCGTGCCGATCGTCGACACGTCGAACCCCTTCATCGCGCGCTGGATTCCAACGCCCGCGGAATCGATCCTGGTCATCCGCTTCGCCAATCCGCGCGGCATCGATTTTCCATACCTGCTGTCCATGCTGCACGACAGCTACATGTCGCGCGCCAACTCCATCGTCGTGCCGGGCGACAAGCTCGACCTGGCGATGCAGCTCATCTTCACCCCGCTCATCCACAAGCTCGTCGAGCGCAAGCGACGCATGTCGTGAGGAGGAAACGATGAACATCTCTGCAAGACCTGAAACGATTGAAGCGGCCTCAGAAGCCGCCATGGCGAACGCCATACGCTTCCTGGCGATGGACGCTGTCCAGAAGGCCAATTCCGGCCATCCCGGTATGCCGATGGGCATGGCGGATGCCGTAACCGTCCTCTTCCACCGCTTCCTCAACATCGATCCGTCGCGGCCCGACTGGCCGGATCGTGACCGGTTCGTTCTGTCGGCCGGGCACGGATCCATGCTCCTTTACGCAGTCCATCACCTTCTCGGCTTCGCCGACATGCCGATCGAGGAACTTCAGGCGTTCCGCCAGCTCGGCTCGAGGACTGCCGGCCATCCGGAATATGGCCATGCCCTCGGCATCGAAACGACCACCGGCCCGCTGGGGCAGGGCATCTCCACGGCGGTCGGCATGGCGCTCGCGGAAGAGATGGTGGCGGCCCGCTTCGGGCGGAGCCTTTGTGACCACTACACCTATGTGGTGGCCGGCGACGGATGCCTGCAGGAGGGCATCAGCCACGAGGCGATCGACCTCGCGGGCCATCTGAAGCTCGGCAAGCTGATCGTGCTGTGGGACGACAATGAGATCTCCATCGATGGCGCCACCTCGCTCTCCACCTCGATGAACCAGTTGGAGCGCTTCCGCGCCGCCGGCTGGGATGCCGAGGCCGTCGACGGACACGACTGCGAAGCCGTCGCCGCCGCAATCGCCAAAGCCCGACTGAGCGACATGCCTTCGCTGATCGCCTGCCGCACACGGATCGGCAAGGGTGCGGCCACGATGGAAGGCTCGCACAAGACCCATGGAGCGGCCCTCGGCGACAAGGAGATCGCGGCAACCCGCGAAAAGCTCGGATGGCACCACCCGCCGTTCTTCGTCCCGGGCGACATCAAGTCGGCCTGGGAGGGAATTGCCGCACGCGGCCGCGCCAAGCGCGCCGAATGGGAAGGCCGGCTCGCTGCTGCGTCCTGCAGGGAACAGTACGAACAGGCGATCACCCGCAGTGCCGGCGAGGATCTCGCGAAGGCTCTGGCAACGTTCAGGGAAGAACACCAGCGGAAGGCAACGAAGGTTGCGACCCGCCAGGCCTCGCAGATGGTGCTAGAGGTCATCAACGGGGCAACGGAGCTGACGATCGGGGGCTCGGCCGACCTGACCGGGTCGAACCTGACGATGACCTCGCAAACTCAACCGATCGCGCGCGGCAGCTTCACTGGCCGCTATATCCACTACGGCATCCGCGAACACGGCATGGCCGCGGCGATGAACGGCCTTTCGCTGCATGGACCCTTTGTTCCGTATGGCGGTACTTTCCTCGTGTTCTCCGACTACGCCCGCGGTGCCCTGCGGCTTTCAGCCCTCATGCAGCAGCGTGTGATCTATGTCCTGACCCACGATTCCATCGGCCTCGGCGAGGATGGTCCGACGCACCAGCCGGTCGAGCACCTGGCGATGCTGCGCGCAACTCCGAACCTCAACGTGTTCCGTCCGGCCGATATCGTCGAGACGGCGGAGTGCTGGGAGATCGCCCTGAGCGACGAAAGGACGCCGAGCGTGCTGGCGCTCTCGCGCCAGGCGTTGCCGATGTTGCGGACGGGTTCGGACAGCTCAAACCGTTCGGCCAAGGGAGCCTACGTGCTTCGCGGAGCTGACGGTCGCCGTGATGTCACCCTGATCGCCACGGGCTCGGAAGTCGAGATCGCGGTCGCCGCGTCGAACCGGCTCGCCGAAGGGGGCGTGCATGCTGCGGTCGTATCGATGCCCTGCTGGGAGAAGTTCGAAAGCCAGGACGAGGGCTACCGCCGCGACACGCTGGGGACCGCGCCGCGTATCGCGATCGAAGCTGCCGGGCGGCTCGGCTGGGATCGCTGGATCGGCGAGAGCGGGCGCTTCATCGGCATGAGCGGCTTCGGGGCTTCAGCGCCGGCGGGCGAACTGTACACGCATTTCGGTATCACGGCCGAGAACGTCGTGTCGGCAGCCCTCGCGCTTATCGGCAGCCGTCCGCGTGGCGAAACCCACCAACAACTGGAGGAGGCTTGAAATGGCCCGCATAACGCTACGCCAACTGCTCGATCACGCTGCCGAACGCGGTTACGGCGTGCCCGCCTTCAACATCAACAACATGGAACAGGGTCTCGCGATCCTGGAGGCGGCGAGCGCTTGCGACGCACCGGTGATCATCCAGGCCTCCCGCGGCGCGCGCACCTATGCCGGCGACATCATGCTCTCGAAGATGATCGATGCGCTCGTCGAGATGTATCCGGAAATCCCCGTGTGCATGCATCAGGACCACGGCAACGACGAGGCGACCTGCATGACCGCGATCCGGCATGGCTTCACCTCGGTGATGATGGACGGTTCGCTCATGGCGGACGCCAAGACACCGGCGAGCTATGAGTACAACCTGGACATCACCGAGAGGGTCTCGCGCATGGCCCACTGGGTCGGAGCCTCGGTGGAAGGCGAACTTGGCGTGCTTGGCTCCCTGGAGACCGGAGAATCCGAGGCCGAGGACGGGCATGGCGCGGAGGGCAAGCTCAGCCACGACCAGTTGCTGACAGACCCTGACCAGGCGGTCGACTTCGTGGCCCGCACCGGGGTTGATGCGCTGGCGATCGCCTGCGGCACGTCGCACGGCGCCTACAAGTTCACCCGTAAGCCGACCGGCGACATACTTGCAATGCGGGTGATCGAGGAAATCCACGCCAAGCTGCCGAACACGCATCTCGTCATGCATGGCTCGTCCTCCGTTCCGCAGGAGCTGCAGGACGTCATCAACAGATTCGGTGGCGAGATGCCGCAGACCTTTGGGGTGCCGCTCGACGAAATCGTCCGCGGGATCCAGCACGGCGTGCGCAAGGTCAACATCGACACCGACTGCCGCATGGCGATGGCGGGCCAGTTCCGCCGGATCGCCGTTGAGAAGCCCGGGGAGTTCGATCCCCGCAAGTTCCTCAAGCCGGCGATGGACGCGATGCGCAACCTCTGCCGCGAACGCTTCGAAGCCTTCGGCACCGCAGGGACTGCCTCGAGAATCAAGGTCATTCCGATGGATGAGATGGCCAGACGCTATGCGAGCGGACAGCTCGACCCGCAAATTGCGACCGCCAAGGCCGCCTGACCCCACCGTGATCGAAAGGACGATGTCATGAACATGGATGTGAAGACCGAGATCAAGGGCAAGGAACGGTACAAGGCCGGCGTCCTCAAATATGCCCAGATGGGCTACTGGGACGGCGACTACGAGCCGAAGCACACCGACATCATCGCACTGTTCCGGGTCACCCCGCAGGACGGCGTCGATCCCATCGAGGCGGCGGCCGCGGTTGCGGGCGAGAGCTCGACGGCAACCTGGACGGTCGTCTGGACGGACCGGCTCACGGCGGCCGACCAGTACCGCGCCAAGGCCTACAGGGTCGATCCCGTGCCGGGCAGGCCGGGCGAGTACTTCTGCTACGTCGCCTACGACCTGATCCTGTTCGAGCCCGGCTCCATCGCCAACCTGACGGCTTCGATCATCGGCAACGTCTTCTCGTTCAAGCCGCTGAAGGCAGCAAGGCTAGAGGACATGCGCTTCCCGGTCGCCTACGTGAAGACATACAAGGGCCCGCCGACGGGCATCGTCGTCGAGCGCGAACGGCTCGACAAGTTCGGCAAGCCTCTCCTCGGCGCAACGACAAAGCCGAAGCTCGGCCTGTCCGGCAAGAACTACGGCCGGGTTGTCTACGAGGGGCTGAAGGGCGGCCTCGACTTCATGAAGGACGACGAGAACATCAACTCGCAGCCGTTCATGAACTGGCGCGACCGTTTCCTCTACTGCATGGAGGCGGTGAACCGGGCGTCTGCCGAGACCGGCGAGGTGAAGGGGCACTACCTCAACATCACGGCCGGCACGATGGAGGAGATGTACCGGCGTGCAGAGTTCGCCAAGGAACTGGGCTCGGTGATCGTGATGATCGACCTGATCATCGGCTACACGGCGATCCAGTCGATCTCGGAATGGTGCCGGCAGAACGACATGATCCTGCACCTGCACAGGGCCGGACACGGTACCTACACGCGCCAGAAGAACCACGGCATCTCGTTCCGTGTCATCGCCAAGTGGATGCGGCTTGCAGGCGTCGACCACATTCACGCCGGCACCGCCGTCGGCAAGCTCGAGGGCGACCCGCTGACCGTGCAGGGCTACTACAACGTCTGCCGGGAATTGAAGAACGAGGTCGACCTGGAGCGCGGCATCTACTTCGAGCAGGACTGGGCCGATACGCTCAAGGTCATGCCGGTCGCCTCCGGCGGCATCCATGCAGGCCAAATGCACCAGTTGCTCGGCCTGTTCGGAGACGACGTCGTGCTGCAGTTCGGCGGCGGCACGATCGGCCATCCGATGGGCATCCAGGCCGGGGCGACGGCAAACCGTGTCGCGCTCGAAGCGATGGTGCTTGCCCGCAACGAGGGGCGCGACATCGCCAACGAAGGGCCGGAAATCCTCCGCGCCGCTGCCAAATGGTGCAAGCCGCTCGAGGCCGCCCTCGACGTCTGGGGCGGCATCACCTTCAACTACCAATCGACCGACACCTCGGACTTCGTCCCGACGGCGGTTCCAGCGATCTGAGGAGAACCACCATGCGCATTACCCAAGGCACCTTTTCCTTCCTCCCGGATCTTACCGACGAGCAGATCTCGGCACAGGTCGAATACTGCCTCAACAACGACTGGGCGATCGGCGTGGAGTACACCGACGACCCGCATCCCCGGAACATCTACTGGGAGATGTGGGGCAACCCGATGTTCGACCTGAAGGATGCGGCCGGCGTCATGATGGAAATCCGGGCCTGCCGCGACGCATGGCCGGAGGCCTACATCCGCATCAACGCCTTCGACTCCACCCGCGGCTTCGAGACGGTGCGCATGTCGTTCATCGTCAACCGGCCGAAGGTTGAGCCGCGTCTCGTCCTGACAAGGACGGAGGCCGCGGGGCGCATGCAGCGCTACGCGATGAACGTCGCCCAGTGACGACAGCAGAGAAAGAGGAGCCAGCCATGCAGGCAGCCGAAGCCATTGCAGAACCGCCTCCGGGCGGCATCGACCTCGCGGCCGACTTCAGGGATTCAGGCGTCGCCGAGATCCTCGATGAACTGGACCGCGAACTGACCGGCCTCAAGCCGGTGAAGCAGCGCATCCGCGAGACGGCGGCACTTCTTCTCGTCGAGCGGGCCCGCAAGCAGCTTGGCCTGACGACCGAGACGCCGACGCTCCACATGAGCTTCACCGGCAATCCGGGAACCGGCAAGACGACAGTCGCTCTTCGCATGGCGAGCCTCCTGCATCGGCTCGGCTATGTGCGCAAGGGCCACCTGGTCTCGGTCACCCGCGACGACCTCGTCGGACAGTATATCGGCCACACGGCTCCGAAGACGAAGGAGGTGCTCAAGAAGGCGATGGGCGGCGTGCTGTTCATCGACGAGGCCTACTACCTCTATCGACCCGACAACGAGCGCGACTACGGTCAGGAGGCGATCGAGATCCTGCTGCAGGTCATGGAGAACCAGCGGGACGACCTCGTCGTCATCCTCGCCGGCTACGCTGACCGGATGGACCGGTTCTACCAGTCCAATCCCGGCTTCCGGTCGCGCATTGCCCACCATATCGACTTCCCGGATTACGAGGACAGCGAGCTCCTTTCGATCGCCGAAACTATGCTGGCGAAGCAGAACTACGTCCTGGATGATGCTGCGAAGGTGGCGATGGGCGAATACATCGGCGCCCGGCGGACGCAGCCGCATTTCGCCAATGCCCGCTCCATCCGGAATGCGCTCGACCGTGCTCGCCTCAGGCAGGCGAACCGCATCTTCGAGAGCGCGGAAGGACCGGTGACGGCAGAGGTGTTGTCCACCATTCGGTCCGAAGACATCCGCGCCAGCCGCGTCTTCTCGGCAACGCCACAGGGACCAGCAGAGGAGGGCCGGGCATGACCAGCACCCTCATCGCCCCCTCCGTGCTCTCCGCAGACTTCTCACGGCTCGGCGAGGAAATCGAACGTGTCGTGCGGGCAGGCGCAGACTGGATCCACCTCGACGTGATGGACGGCCATTTCGTGCCCAACATCACCTTCGGACCGCAGGTGATCAAGGCCGTCAGGGACCGCACCGAAAAGGTCTTCGACTGCCACCTGATGATCGAGCCCTGCGATCCGTATCTCGAGGCCTTCGCGCAGGCCGGCTGCGACATCATCACCGTGCATGCGGAGGCGACGCGGCATCTCGACCGTTCGCTCCAGGCGATCCGGGCGCTGGGCAAGAAGGCCGGCGTGTCGCTCAATCCCTCGACACCCGAAACGGTGATCGAATATGTGCTGGACCGCCTGGATCTCATTCTCCTGATGACGGTCAATCCCGGCTTCGGCGGCCAGGCCTTCATTCCGGCCGTCGTCCAGAAGGTGAACCGCGTCCGCAAGATGATCGGCGACCGCCCGATCCACATCGAGATCGACGGCGGCGTGACGGCGGAGACGGCGCCGCTTGTCGTCGCGGCCGGCGCCGACGTGCTGGTTGCCGGGTCCGCCGTGTTCAGGGGCGGAACAGAACAAGCCTATCGCGACAACATCGAGGCAATCCGGCAAGCCGCCGACGGAGCTTTCCGGGAGCGGGCAGCATGAGTGCCGGGCGACTAACACGGCCGCGTCTCGTGCTGTTCGACCTGGACGGCACGCTCGTCGACACAGCGCCTGACATCGCGGCGGCGGTGAACGAACTTCTCTCCGTCCACCGGCTGCCGGCGCACTCTCTCGATACGGTACGCTCCATGATCGGGCACGGAATCGAGACGCTTGTGGTCCGGGCCTTCGCAGCGCATGGCCTGACGCTCCAGGGGACCGAACTGGCAGCACGCCATGCCGAGATGATGGAGATCTACGGAGGGCACCTGACCCGTTTTTCCAGCCCCCGTGACGGCGCCCGGGACGCGGTTGCGGTGGCACGGCGGACCGGCCTCGGCACAGGCGTCGTGACCAACAAGCCGGAAGGCTTCTCCCGCACGATCCTTGCTGAACTCGATCTTCTGGCCGGTCTCGACATGGTCATCGGTGGCGACAGCGGATTTGCCAAGAAGCCGGCGCCGGACATGCTCCTCGCCGCCTGCCGCGAAACAGGCTGCGGCCCCTCGGATGCGCTCCTTGTCGGCGACAGCCAAGCCGACCTTGCGGCGGCGCGCGCGGCGGGCATGGCCTGCATCCTCGTGCGTGGGGGCTACGGCGATATGGACGTCGACCTCCTTGATGCGGATCGTGTAATGCACGACCTCAGGGAGTTCCCGGCTCTGCTCTCACGGCTCCTGGAGGCCGCTTAGCGATGGTACGGGCGGTCGTTTTCGACGTCGATGGAACCCTTGCCGAGACGGAGGAGATCCATCGCCAGTCCTTCAACCATGCGTTCCGGGACGAGGGTCTCGACTGGGAATGGGACCGTCCGCTCTACGCCGAGCTCCTCGCCACCACCGGCGGACGCGAGCGCATCCTTGCCCATGCGCATGCCATGGGCGAAACGGTCGATGCTGAGGCCATCCACGCCCGCAAGACGCGCATCTATACCGAGCGGATCAAAAAGGGCTCGGTCGCGTTGCGGCCCGGTGTTGCGGCCTTGATCGACCATGCCCGGCGGTCCGGACTGGTGCTTGCGATCGGCACGACGACGAGCCGGCCCAATGTTGTGGCACTCCTGGCGGCGACGCTCGGTCCGGGTTCCGAGTCATTGTTTCGAAGCATTCGAACCGGAGAGGATGTGCGGACGAAGAAACCGGATCCGGAAGTCTATCGCCTTGTTCTACAGGACCTGGACCTTAGCGGAGCTGAATGCCTCTGCATCGAAGACTCCCGCAACGGGCTCCTCGCGGCACGCGCGACGGGAATGCGTACGGTGATCACGCCGAGTATCTACAGCACCGGTGAGGATTTTACCGGGGCCGACCTCATTATTCCCGACCTTTCTCACCTCAAGGCTTCCAGCGAACAATGGCCAAACAGCTCTCTCATCGATCGTCCGATGGCGTCCCGCGCCTAAAGACACCTTTCGGAGCACGGCGTGGCCGTCTTCGACGGCGAAGACGGCCACGCCGTCACCAGTCCGGAAGAAGTCACCAAGGGGCAGTTGGGGAACGCTCTCCTCGAACATGATGATGTCGACATCCAGACGGAAGCCATGACCGAGGTGCTCCAGAGCGCAGGTGGCGAGACGATGTCCAGAACCACCTTCAGGCGCTGTTCCTCAATCCCGAGCGCCGACATCTTGGTTTCGCCGGAAGGCTCTATCCGCTTCACGACCGTCAACTTGCGCCTCAGCTATTGGTTCAATAGCCGCACTTATTCTCCGGCCAAGGCGAACTCGGCGCTGCTGCGGCTGACCAAGAATGCTTTGCTGGATGCCGGGATCGAGCTACCCATCCAGTCCGCGAAGTGGTGTTCCCTAAAGGAGTACCCTGCGTCCATATGACAGACGTGCCACAGTCCCCTCAAACCTCGATCCGGCTAGACGAGAAGACCGCATTGAACGAAACGTCAGATGCCACCGCTGGCGAGCGCGAGCTGATGAACGAGACCGACGAGGTTCGTGGACACTCGCAAGTGCGGTTCTCGAGGCGTCAGAAAACCTGCTGGAGCCTTGAGGGGCATCTCGCTGCGATCTCACCCGGCACCCATCTCCTCCAGGGTCAGGCGGCCGCCGACGATCAGTCTAAAGCGGCCTCGGCCGCACCGGTCGATGGAGATGCCGACATCGCGCTCGCAAAGGCGGCGCTGTAACAAGACAAGCCGCGCCTCAAGATTCTCGGAATATTCCGGCAGGCGCAAGGTGGGGTCGAGGCGCAGTTCCCGGTTCGAAAATTCGATCCGACCGCTGCCCGCGTATTCGCGCAGGATCTTCCACAAGATGGCACCGGCAACGCCTTTGATAAGATAGTCGTGGTCAACGAATATCGTGTCGTCTGCGCGGTAATGACGGATTCTTATCTCGGAACCGGCCATCTCACCTGGCGCGGCCACCAAGGTGGCCTTTTCCGCCGTTTCTTCGTGCTGCTGCAGGGAAATCAACACCGAAAGCTGCCCGGCGACCAGGGACAGAGCGTCTTCCTCATCGTAGCGGAACTGGTTCGGCTCCGGGCTTTCGGCAAAGAGCACACCAATCGTCTTGCCGTCACGCAGGATCGGCATTGCAATCTGGCTCTGTGGTGCTTTCAGCCCCGGATAGGGGATGGCAGTGTCGCAGATCCATTCAAGGCCGGCGGCCAGCGCCGTATCGCGAACCGCCGTGCCATAGGAATACTCGGAAGCCATGCGGCCGATGCGGATAGGCTTTCCCTGCTCCGCCGCAACGCCGATCACGCCCAGGCCGATACCCACCTCGGATCCGATGCCCGAAACGGGGTAGCCACGCGAGGCGACTGTGTAGAGCCTGCCCATCGTCCGGTCGAGCATCATGACCATGGAATAGTCGATGCCGAAATGCTGCTGCAGTCCGGCCAGCGCCGCATCGAACAACTCGCCCAACTCACCGCACGCCGCTATCCGCTCGCAGATGCGGCGTGTGGCCGATAGAAGATTGACATCGATCGGCTGCGCGATCGTGGCCGAGGGCATGGCCTCGATCTCTCTGACACGGAAGATGTCGGAACCGAGCAGGCGGAAGACCCCTTGCATGCCGGAATGCGAGGCGATGCCGGCAAGCTTGGCCCGCATCGCCTCGAACAGCGGGCCGCTCGTCTGCGTCTCCAGGTACTCCAGCGTCAGACGATATTGGGCGTTTGTATCGGATCGCGGCAAGCCGTAGCGGCCTCACGGCGTCATCTCCGCGCCCGCGCCCGGACCGGGCGTCTGGACGAATGCAGCATCAAGCGTAAAGTCGACGCCGACGATGATCTGCGGGTTGACGCGACAGTAGGCTTCGGCGAAGGCCGCAGGATAATCCACCTCCACCAGCTCCCGGAGCACCCCCTGGCTTTGGCGCACTGCTTCCTCCCGGTCCTCGTCATCCGCTGCGGTCACGACGGCTTCGGATCCCTTCACCTGGATGGAGCGGTGAGTGACGGGCTGGCTGAAGGTGACGGAAATGCGGGCGCCTGCATCCACGGCGGCCAGCAACGCCTCGTTGCCAGCGCGGGCAAGCAGAAGCCGCATCCTGCCATCGGGTCGGAGCCGGCAGCCGCAGCCAAGCCCTGCGATGGGTGTCTCCCCTCGCCTGCAGACGCCGACGATGACGCTTACGCCACTTTGGCAGAATGCCTCCAGTTCCGGCGTGAGAACCCGCGGCGTGTTTAGCGTCGCCGAATAGGCGCGATGCGCGGCCAGATCATCGTCGGGTGTATGGGGATGTGATGCCCGTGGCATGGTTCGCCTAGCTGCGGCTCCGTCAACTGGTTTCTCGAAGTGAACGTCGAAGAGTTCCCGTAAGGGGAGCTTTTTAGCATTCTTTTACGATTTGGTGCAGGACCATTTAGCGAGCCAAGCTGGCCTGGCTGGATTATCCATAGTGCATCGACGCCGGCATCAGCAACGCCGCAGCGACGACGATCGACATCCAAAGGACAGGAACCATAGACATGACACACGCCCTTTCCCGGCGCGCGGTATCGCTCGCCCATCTGATCCTCGCCACCACTGCCATGGCGACCGCCGTGCCGCTTGCTGCCAGCGCTGCGGGAGCGAATGTCTTAGACCAGATCGCGGCAGTCAAAGCCGCAACGATCCGCTTCGCGGACGTCGATGTCGCACTCGCAGAGGGTTACATCCGTGATCCGATGGACCATTGCGTGACGGCGGCAGCCGAGGGCCTTCCCGCCGAACTGGGAGCCATGGGAATTCACTATATCCACCCCCAGCGGCTCGGCATCACTGCAGCTGAACCTCGCGTCGATGGTAACGGCCTCCATACGGACTTCCTCAAGCCGTCGATCCTGCTCTACGAGCCTCAGGCCGATGGCTCGTTGAAGCTGGTCGGGGTCGAGAACCTCATCTTCGAGGCTTCGTGGAAGGCTGCGGGCAACAGCGACGCACCTGTCTTTGCCGGTCGCTCCTGGGATCGCATGGCGGATGATCCGCAGACACCCGCCGACGAGGCGCATGGGTTCCAGGCGCACTTCGATCAGCACGTCTGGATCGTGGAGAACCCGGCAGGCCCCCTCATGCCCTTCAACCCCGAGATCACCTGTGAGCACCACCACAACAAGCATGGCAGTTGAACCGCGTTCCGGTGAAGAAAGGACAACAAGATGAACATTGAGAAACTGAGAAAGGCGGTTCAGGGAACCGTGTGGACGCGGGAAAGTGCCGACTACCAATCGGTTCGATCGGGTCTGCTGTGGAACGGTCGCAAGCCGGACCGGTTTCCGGAGATCGTCGTCAGGGCGATGACTACTGCAGATGTGCAGGCGGCAGTGTCGTTCGCCGCCGAAAGCGGGAGGCGGGTCGTTGTCCGCGGCGGTGGTCACCACTTTTCGGCGATCGCATTGCAGGATTGCCTGGTAATCGATCTAGGGGGGATGAACGGTCTTCAGGTGGATCCCCAGGCGCGGATCGCGCAGGCTCAGCCAGCGGTGACCAACGGGATGCTCGCAACGGCTCTGTCCGAGCACGGCCTCGCCTTCCCCACCGGTCACTGCGCCAGCGTTCCGCTGTCGGGTTATCTGCTCGGCGGCGGGATCGGCTGGAATGCGGGCGCCTGGGGCATTGCCTGCCACAACGTGCAGAGCGTTGAGGTGGTATTGGCCGACGGCTCTCGCGTCGTGGCGAGCGAAACCGACAATCCCGACGTCTTCTGGGCTGCGCGCGGCGCGGGACCAGAGTTCTTCGGCGTCGTCACGCAATACCGGCTGCGCCTGCACGACTTGCCGCGTGCCATCCGGACCAGCGTCTGGACCTATCCCATCAGCCAGGTCAATAGGGTTGAGCAGTGGATGAGCCGGACGATGCAGGTGGTACCGCGCAACGTGGAATTCACAGCGGTGTTTTCATCGGCGCCACCGCCACTTGCCGGACAGGCGACGAAGACCATCTCGGCCATCGCGACGGTCTTCGCGGCAACGGAGGATGAGGCGCAGGCTACGCTTGCACAAGTTGCGGCTGGCGCTCCGCAAGACGCTCTCGATATCCAGCAATCGCTGGAGACGCCGCTCGAGGTGCTTTATCTGATGATAGGACAGTTCTTCCCCGAGGGCCGCCGCTATGCCGCCGATACCAACTGGACTGCTGATCCGGCTAGACAGATGGAGATCATGGCAAAGGCTGTTGTGGCTGCGCCCTCTGCCGAGTCCTTTGCGATCGGCGTTGTACTGCCGCCTCCAGACGGCGCGAGAATGCCGCAGGCAGCCTTTTCCATGGTCGGCCCCGCATTCGGATGCACCTATGCCGTATGGGGGGATGCCAGGCAGGACTCTGCCAATCTTGCCTGGATGCGAACAACCAGTGAAAAGATCGCGCCAATTTCGCTCGGACACTACATCGGAGAGGCAGACCTGGATCTAGACGAACGCCTTGCCGGCTCGTTTTCGCGAGAGGCATTCGAGCGGTTGCAACATCTGCAGCGGACGTATGATCCTTCCGGCCTCTTCCATCGCCTGCGTTCGGACATGGAGCTCCTTGAGAAGGTCGGATAATCCATGACGTCCGGTCCTCCTGTAGGTGGGCCGGACAGGTGCTGCCGGTGAGTTCGAGGTCGAAAGCCAGCTTGGCGTCTCGCTCCAATCCGGCTCCTGGTGACGGCGTTGGATCGCAGGATCTATGCGCCGGATCGGGTGGATCTGTGGGAGCATTGTGGGCTAACACCGACACAGGTCAATCCGAATGACGCGGAGCCAAGCCGCAAGCGAGACCTATCGAAGAGCGCTCGATGCGGCAGGTCTGCAGGGGTCCATGAGCGCCGTCGGCAACCCTTATCATAATGCGCAGGCAGAGAGCTTCATGAAGACCCTGAAAGTGGAGGACATCTATCCCGCCGGCGACGAAACCTTCGCTGACGTCGCCGAGCGATTGCCTAGATTCATCGAAGAGGTCTACAAGGCCAAACGGCTGCACTCAGTCCTTGGCTATCGATCGCCAGCAGAAATTGAAACCCAACTCGCCCAGCAGGCGGCTTAGTTTGAAGCGCCTCACTGGTCCAGCCCAACGGGTTCAATCCACTAAGGGGTCAACATTCCGCGCCGATTGACTCTTTCATCGCTTCTGCTGCGCTGCGATCCTCAGATCGCATGTCCCCAAGGGGGAATATGATTCCCCCTGCCCACCTTATGTGGTCGACGGGAAATGCTGCCATGTGGAGCTCGCGCGGAGAAGGAAAGCCTTGTTTCTCGCCCCAGCCTCTTGCCCTACGTGGTTGCCGCCGCTCCAGGGCAGGTGTCGGCCCCATGGCCGACACCCGGCTTTGCAAAGATGATCTCTGCCTGAAAGCCATCGTCGCGACCGGGAATGGGGGAGCTAAGGACCAGTTCCGCCTGCATCTGCGCCAGGAGCCGTTCGGCGATCGATAAGCCCAGCCCAGAGCCGGCAGCACTGGTATCGCCGCGAGCAAATCGCTGTCGCAGAGTGACAAGCTCCGTTGCCGCAAGCGCAGGGAACCCGTTCTGAATGCGGACGGTGCCGTCGCGGGAAACCCGCACGAGGACAGGTTGGTCGGGGCGCCCGTACAGAAGCGCATTCTCAATGAGATTGCGCAGTGCGATCGCGAAAGCGTCCGCAGAACCCAGCTGAACCAGGGTTCCTTCGTTCTCCTTTTCCAGACGAAGTCTTGCGCCCGCCGCAGTGCCCCGGAAATCGGCAATGACCATGTCGATGACATCCGCGACATCAAATGTCCCTTCATTAATGCCTATACCTGCCTCCGCACGAGCAAGCTGAAGCAGTTTCTCCGCCAGCCTCGTCAGCCCCTGCAGCGATTTCTCGATCTGGCGCGCGCGCCCGGCGGCAGGTCCATCCTTCAGTTCCAGGAGGAGAAGCTGCGTCTGGGCCAGCGCGCCGGCGAGAGGTGTTCGCAATTCGTGTGCGCTGTTGGATGTGAACTCCCTCTCTGCCGCCAGGACCGCACGCAGGCGCGACAGGAGTAAATTGACAGAGTTCAAGATCGGCCTCAGTTCCTCCGGCAGGTCAAGCTCGTCGATGGCTGTCAGGTTTCCACCGTCCTTTCTGCCGATCGCAGACCGAAGCGTATCCACGGGAGCCAAGATGCGACGCAGCACCACCCATACGGCAGCAATCGTAACTGGCACTACAAGCAAAATGGGCAGCAGAAGTGCAAGGACTCCCTCGAGCAGTGCCTCCCGCCGGTGCTCTGCCGAGTCTCTCACCTGCACGAAGATGGTGTTGCTGACGGCCGCGGCTGTATAGGTACGTCCCGTGGGTCCATCCGAGAAGCCGGCTATCAGTGGGGTATCGAAGGGGTTGGCAGACGCCGCATGTGAATGGAGAAGCACCCTCCCTCTCTGATCTCGTACCTGGTACGTCAGGTACTCTTCATCGGAGCCCGCACGCGAAGCCATGATGCGCCGCGGCTCGGCAAGATCGTCCCGCTGGAACAGTTCGTCGATGACCAGGGGCACAAGCCGCTCGGCCGTCTCCTGGAGAGAACTGTCGAAGATCTCGCCGAATTCCTCCTGCATGACCAAGGCACCCAGCCCAACGGCCAGGACCCAGACCAAGGTGATGATTCCTGAAATCCAGAGCATAAGTGCCTTGGTCAGGCTGTGGCGTCCGATCATCGTCCCAACCTGTAGCCAATGCCGCGAACCGTCTCGACGGCGTCCTTGCCCAGCTTCTTCCGAAGCCGGCTTACATAGACCTCGACCGTGTTGCTTTCTATCTCCGAGCCGAAGGCATAGAGCGCCTCTTCGATCTGCGCCTTCGACACAATCGCGCCAGGGCGGGCAGCTAGGCGTGCCAGTACCGCCCATTCGCGACTGGATAGATCCACAAGTTTTCCGTTTAGCGTCACATTCCGGTCAGCGAGATGCACGGAAAGAGCTCCCACTTCGATCACCGCAACGGCCGAACCTGCATAGCGCCGCGCGACGGCCTGCATACGAGCCGCGAGTTCATCCAGGTTGAAGGGCTTGACGAGGTAGTCATCCGCACCGCGATTCAGGCCTTCGATACGGTCGGAAATCTGGTCATGCGCGGTCAGGATGATGACCGGCGTGAGGTTGGAGTCCTTTCGAAGGTCCGAGAGGAGATCCAAACCCGTGCCGTCCGGTAAACGTAGGTCGAGCAATAGGAGGTCGTAGTCCACCGCGTCGATCGCACCCTGGCCCTGTTCGAGGGTGCGCATCCAGTCGATCGCATGG
This sequence comes from Pseudorhizobium banfieldiae, assembly GCF_000967425.1. Taxonomy (NCBI): domain Bacteria; kingdom Pseudomonadati; phylum Pseudomonadota; class Alphaproteobacteria; order Hyphomicrobiales; family Rhizobiaceae; genus Pseudorhizobium; species Pseudorhizobium banfieldiae. The sequence continues at coordinate 674,402 of NZ_FO082820.1, read as the reverse complement.
CCTGTGGCTGCGAGGTAGTCCCGCACCGCCTCGCCCAGGACGGCATCGTCTTCGATCAATAGTACTCTCAATCAATGCTCCCGCAGTGCTCGGCTTATCTGCGACGTGAGATCTCCATCAAACCTTGCACTCGCCTGAACGGCGGGCAAGCCCGCCGCCTCGCTGCCGTTCAGCGGTGCGTCAGAATGCGCGGGCATGGATCAATGGTCTGAAACCCTTGGATGGAGACTATACATGAAGACGTTCATTGCCACTGCCATCGCCGTTCTCGGCATCACCGCAACCTCGTATGCCGCGGAGAAATGCAATGTTCCCGCCGCAGAATGGCAACCACGCGAGGCCCTTCAGGCGAAGCTCGAAAAGGAGGGATGGAAGGTTCGCTCCATCAAGACGGAGGATGGCTGCTACGAGGCGTATGCCATCAACGTCAAGGGTCAGAAGGTGGAAGCCTATTTCGATCCCAAGAGCTTCGCTGCGGTCGATGTGAAGATCGAGGACTAGGTGATGTCGGCAAAAGTGGAGGTGTGGGATCCGTACGTGCGAATCTTCCACTGGAGCCTAGTGGCAAGCATTGCGCTGGCCTGGCTGGCAGCCGATGAGGTCAAGGATGTGCACGAGTTCGCCGGCTATGCCGCCGGCGCGCTTGTGGCGTCGCGCCTCGTGATGGGCCTGATCGGCAGCAGATATGCCCGGTTCAGCCAGTTCGTCCGCGGCCCACGAAAGACGATCGCATATGCGGCAGCAATGCTGAGAAACCGCGAGCCGCGCCATATGGGCCATAATCCTCTCGGTGGGCTGATGATCCTGCTGCTGATTTTCCTCGTATCGCTTGCCGGTCTCACCGGATGGCTGCAGACGACGGATGCTTATTGGGGTGTGGAGTGGGTGAGCGAGGCTCACGAGATCGTCGTCAACACCCTCCTCGTATCCATCGCGCTGCATGTTTTTGGGGTAGCCGTGGAGAGCGTCAGGCATGGCGAGAACCTAGCGCTCGCCATGGTGACCGGCCGCAAGCGTCCGCCGGAAAACGATGACATAGCCTGAACTCCTGCTTCGACACCGAGCGCCGCGGCCTACGCTGCGGCGCTTTCCGCTATCGGTTCAGCCGGACAAGCGGGACCTGCAACGGGTGGCAAGATCAAGCTGGGGATCGCGTACCGCCGTCTCCACGCGCATCAGTCCCAGGACCGTATGGAACAGGTTGTCATGCGACTGCGGCGGACCTGTTTCGGCTTTTAGGCAGGTTCCCGAATAATCTGCCTGTGCCTCGGTCCCGAGCCACAGCAGAAACGGCACGTGGGTCTGCTCGCTCGGTGCGATGAGGTAGGGCGCGCCATGCAGGTAGAGCCCGTACTCGCCGAGTGACTCGCCGTGGTCGGACATATAAAGGAGCGACACATCGAGCCGCTCCTGCTCCTCCTCGAGCCTAGCGATAGCCTGGGCCAGAACATGGTCCGTGTAGAGGATCGTATTGTCGTACGCGTTGACAATCTCCTCTTGGCTGCACTCGGAAAACTCGGCGCTCCGGCAATCGGGGACGAAGCGCCGGAACTCTTGCGGATAGCGCAGGTAATATGATGGGCCGTGGCTACCAATCTGGTGCAAGACGAGGACGGTATCCCGCTGGACCGCGCCTATGCGGGCGTCGAGCTCGTCGAGGAGTATCCCATCCTGACATTCACCATCCGCACAGAACTGCGCATCCTCGCGCGCGACGAGGGAGCGCTCCGGGACCCGTGCCGCGATTTCCTTGGATCCGGTGTTATTGTCCCACCATTCGATCGAGACGCCGGCATGGGACAGAACGTCCAGCAGGTTTTCCGTCGCCCTCCCCTTCTCATGCGAATAGTCGGAGCGACCATAGACTGAAAACATGCAGGGCAGAGAGACCGCAGTCGCAGTCCCACAACTCGTGGTGTCACGGAAATAGTATATAGCCTTGCCTGACAGTTCCGGATTCGTCTGTCGGACATATCCTCCAAGAGAGAAATTTTCGGCACGAGCCGTCTCACCCACGACGACAACCAACAATCGCGGCTTCCGCTGAGACGCAGAATCGCTGACGCCCGCATCCTCACCTATAGGCGCTGCTACGACGTTGACCTCGGCTGAACTGCGTAGCGCGAACTGCACCGTCGTAACAAGCGGAGCGAACGGGTTCAGGGTAGGCAGCCAGTCACGATGGGCACGCGTCGCAGCGGCATAGGCCCCCGCGTGGGAAAGGCCGGCGATGAGCGCAACCGCAAGCGCTGGAAAAATGACGACCAAATTGGTCCGCAGCTTTTTCCGGAAGTCCTGATGCCGGACCCTGATCCAGACAAGAAGCATGCTCGGCAATACGCCGTAGATCAGCAGGTGCAGCAGGAACGCCGGCGTGATCAGGTGGCTGGCCTCGGCACTGTTGGTCTCGGCCGCGTTGCGGATCATCTCGACGTCCACGATCACGCCATAGCGATCCATGAACCAGGCCATCGCTGCACTGGCGAGAATGAGCAGGATGAAGGCGGGCTTCATGGCATATTTCACGGAAAGGGAGACGCAAAGTGCAACATAAAGTGCGGCAAGTCCAATGCCGAAGAACGCTATCGTTGCCATCCGCCCATCGAGATAAAGCCAGCCTTTCGACCAGAAGCTCCGATTCATCAGGAGAAGCAGATAGAGCGCGACGAATATGCTCACGGCGATGCTACTAACCTGCGGACGCCACTGAGTTCTTACATGAACATTCGCCGTTCGCTTGCTCATCGAATTCCAGATCACACTCAGGCACCTGTTGTACGCTGATAGGCTCTTGTCCGGAGAAGCTGACAACACGCTGAACGTGCGGTGTCTTCAGCTCTGTGTCAGGTTCTTGACGCATGCCGCCAACATGGAAAGAGGTTGGTGCGTGAACTCGAAGCGCTCGCGGTTAGGAATTCTGTTTGTGATGGCACTGCTCACACTAGTGTTGACGATCCCCCTCGCCCAGACCTCACAATCACGCGCCAACCGCAGCATGCAGCGCGAGTTGTCCATCCTTGGCGGCGGCTAGGATATCTCCACCGCTCCGTTTGCTGGCGCATGCACCGCAAAGGAGGCGAAAAGGCAGTATTCAGGCTGCTGTCAGCTTAGGGCTCTAGCCGCGTATGGGACACAGACAGGGATCACAGATGCTGATGCGCCGAAGAGACTTCCTGTGTGCCACTGCTGCAGGCTTCTTGGTGAGCAAGGCGGGCGCCGGCGCAGTGCTCGCCCCAGCTTTGGGCGACGAGCTCGCATTCGTTGCCATCGGCGACTGGGGCAATCCTGGCCATCATGATGCCGCGGTGCGGGTAGCACAGGCGATGGCTGAGACAGGTCGGGAAGCAAACGTGCAATTCGTCCTGGCGGTCGGGGACAACTTCTATCCTAGAGGCGTATCCAGCGCCGAGGACCCCGTCTGGACGACCGTCTTCGAAAAGACCTATTCGAGAGAAGCGCTGGACGTTCCGTGGTATGCCGTGCTCGGGAACCACGATCACAAGGGCAATTCACAGGCGCAGATCGACTACACCAGTCGCAGCCCGCGCTGGAACATGCCGAAGCCCTACTACACATTGCACCGCGAGCTCTCGGGCGTGGCCGCCGACTTCTTCTTCATCGACACGACGCCCATCGCCGATGCTCGCTGGTGGCGGACGGTCGTGTGGAGCGATCCGTCCGTGACGGAGCAACTTCGCTGGCTGGAACAGGAACTTCAACGAAGCACCGCACGGTGGAAGATCGTCATCGGCCACCATCCCGTCTATTCCGGCGGTTCACATGGAAGCACCAAAGCACTGGTCGACCTCCTTCCCCCGCTGTTCGAGCGGTACGGTGTTCAGCTCTACATCAACGGCCATGACCTGCAACACATCAAAAGGGCTGGCATCTCCTACGTGACCTCGGGTGCCGCTGCCAATACGCGGGAGGTCCAGCCGATCGACGGGACGCTCTTTTCCGCGGCCAAGCTCGGATTCCTGCTTGTTCGTCTCTCACCAGTCACCGCTACGCTAACATTCATTGGCGATCGCTCCGAAACGCTGTACGAGACGATGATCGCCACAAGGGCCTGAACCTCCAGGAGAAGAACCCGCCGAAGCCCTGCCTTGCCCTTCAACAGAAATGCGCGGCTGAGACGCCTTCCGAAAACAGCTGCCCGATGCCAAGGCTCCGGCAACTACCTCCCGGCTGGCGCATGATGAAGAGTGCCTGCAGCCTGTTCCGCATCGCGAGCCCGGGTCCGGCCTCAGGACCCGCCACCATCAATGCGGTGGCCCAGGCATCGGCCTCCGCGCAGGTCCGGGCGACGACGGTCACAGAAGCGGGCGAGGAGAGAAGCGACGCGCCGGTTTGCGGGTTCATCGTGTGCGACACCCGTCGACCCTGCACCTCGACCCAGTGCCGGTAATCGCCCGACGTGGCGACGGCGGCGTCCTGAAGCGCCAGGATCGAGTGGGGCGCGCGACGATCCGGATCCGGTTGCTCAACAGCGATTGTCCAGCCCTCGCCGTCCGGACGCGTGCCGATCGCCCTCATCTCGCCGTCGATCCCGACGAGCGCCTGGCAGATGCCCAACGCCTGGTGCGTTTTCGCGAGGCGATCAGCCCCATAGCCCTTGGCGATGCCATTGAGGTCCAGCCTCACCGGCGCAAGTTTGCGGATGCGCCCCTCATGGAGCTCCAGGATCTCGTCGGTGGCTCGACGCCTTGCTCTCATCGCTGCCTTGATAGCATGCGTGTCGGCTGCGGCGGGACCAAACCCCCAGGCCCCAACCGCGTCGCCCAGGCCGATATCGAACAAGCCGCCCGATTCATGGCCGATCTTCAACCCGAGCTCAATAACCTGTCGGAGGTCAGCGGCAACCGAAACCCATTCGCCAACCGGTGCCCGGTTCAGACACATGAGGTCACTGTCCGACTTCCAGGTGGACATGCTGCGATCCACGGCCTCCACCGCCGTCTGAAGCGCGGACCGCACGGGCGTAGGATCAAATTCCGGCGGCGCGAAGAACAGCGCCGACCACCGGGCGCCCATGGTAGGTCCATTCACCGCATGCCGCCTTGCGTCATGGATCGGACGATCAGCCGATCGACGTGTCGCTGCTGAACGACGGGATCCTGACGGTTGCCAGCGAGGCAGCCATCACCCCCGAAAAGACCCTGTCGCCGCTTGCGACCCGCTTCGAGCGCGGGGGCCGGAGCACGGAAGGACGCGGGCTGGGTCTCGCCATCGTTGCAGCGATCGCCGAGCGCATCGGCAGCAGACTGATTCTCAAGTCTCCCCGGGCTGGAGGGAAATCTGGTTTCCAGGCGAGCCTGCAGCTTCCGATTTCGAGGGCAGCGGCTGGCGGTGTCCAGTAGGTCCCTCGCCCCGTGATACATCATTGACACACCGAAGAAAGTCAGTTAGTTATTACTTACTAACCCAAGGGAGGGGGTGGTCGTGAGGAAGACAGCGGAAGAGCGCAAAGAACAGATCCTCACGGTAGCACTTCGGCTCGCAGACGAGTTGGGGCCGGATCGCCTCACCACTGGCGCGGTAGCTGACGCAATCGGGCTGACGCAGCCGGCCATCTTCCGACACTTCCCGACCAAGCAGGCCCTATGGGCGGCTTTGGCGATAAGAACTCGTCAGCGAATGCACTCATCATGGCAAGCCGCGCTTGGCGATCAGATCTCCTCAGAGGCTCGCATTGCCGCGGTGATTGACACGCAACTGAGTACAATCGCGGAAAACCCTGCGCTGCCCGCCATCCTCTTCTCGCGCGAACTGCAAGTTGAGAACGGTGATCTGCGCAAGACATTCGCCGGAGCCATGGCTGCATTCCGCAACCTCCTGCACGATGAAGTCGCCAAAGGGCGTGATGCAGGGGTCTTCCGCCGTGATCTGGACCCGTCCGACGCAGCCGCGCTGCTTCTGTCGCTTGTTCAGGGGCTGGCGATCCGCTGGTCGCTTGGCGCCCGCGAATTCGATGTCAGGCAGGAGGGCGCGCGCCTCGTCCAGGTGCAACTCCGGCTGTTTGCGGCATCTCCTCAGAGGAGGGCTTAATATGACGACGAAATCACTGTCCTATCTGGCAATCGCAGCGCTCGTGATCATCGCAGGCGGCACCTACGCCTTTGTTGTTGCAAGGCCCCTGCCCCTCCCCGTCGCGTCCAGTGAGAAGGACGTCGCCATCCGGGTGTATGGCCTTGGCACGGTGGAAGCCCGGATCGTTTCCAGGATCGGTTTCCAGGTGGGCGCAGCGTTGACGCAACTTCGCGCCGATGAAGGCGACACAGTCGCCCGAGGAGACCTGCTCGCAAGTCTCGATCAGGACGCCCAGGAAGCCCGTGTGGCGCGCGCCCAGGCGGCCGTGGATGCCGCAACAGCCAATCTCGCCAAGGCCGAGGCGAATGTGGGAAGGGCGGAAGCCGTTCTTCAACAGCGGCGCGCAGCAAACGAACGGCAGCAGGAACTTGCGGGACGCAATGTAAGCTCTCGCCAGGCAGCCGAGGAAGCGAAACGGGATGTCGACGTTGCTTACGCCGATGTCACCGTCGCACGGACCGACGTCTCCGTTGTCAGGTCTCAGGCAGAGGATGCCGCTGCCGCCTTTGCCTACGAGCAGGCCATCCTGAAGCAGCACACGCTCACGGCACCGTTCGACGGGATCGTCGTGGATCGACATGTGGAGGCGGGAACGGTTGTTCGTGCCGGCGACGTCATCTACACGCTCATGGATCCGACAAGCGTGTGGGTGCTCGCCTATATCGATGAGGAGCGTGGCGGTTCGCTGGCGGTCGGCCAGGATGCCGAGGTGCGTCTGCGGTCGATGCCGCACGATGTCTACCGCGGCAAGGTGGCCCGGATCGGCATAGAGAGTGACCGCACCAACGAGGAACGTCGCGTCTGGATTGCGTGCGAGGTCTGCCCTCCCCGCGCCTATCTCGGGGAACAGGCCGAGGTCCTGGTGACGGTGGCGAAGCTTGAGCAGGCACTTCTGGTTCCGGAGGCGGCAATCCGGGGGTTCGACGGCCACAGGGGCAAGGTCTTCATCATCGAGGATGGTCGGCTGGTCGAGGTCGAACTGACGTTCGGCCATCGTACCGAAGACGGGCGTGTCGAAGTGTCGGGCGGATTGCCCGAGGAGGCCATAATCGTCACGGCTCCGACCAAAGGATTGTCCGAGGGGCGCAAGGCACGTGCGATCGATGAGACTTCGCCATGAACCTTGCCTATCGCGACGTCCGCCACAACCTTTTCCGCTTCGTTCTGACCTGCTTCGGGCTCGGTTTGCTGATGGCGGTCGTCCTCGCCATGATGGGCATCTACAACGGCCTTGTTGCGGATGCGCTGAACATCGTGCGGGCTCCGCAGGCTGACCTGTGGGTGGTGGAAGCGGGCCGGCTCGGCCCATTCGCGGAGGCGTCGAAGATACCCGCGGACACCCGTGAGGCCGTGGCACGTCTGCACGGCGTGGACGATGCAGGTGGCATCACCTACCAGACGATCGAGGCACCGGTCGCCGGGCGTACCTTGAGACTCTACCTGATCGGTTACGAGCATGGCCATCTCGGCGGTCCGCCCGAGATCGCCGAGGGCCGGCAGATCCAGCGGAGCCATTTCGAGCTGGTCGTCGACCGCAAGGCGGGCCTTACCATCGGCGACCGGATCACCCTCGGTCGTGACCGCTACACCGTGGTTGGACTGATAGAAGATGCCGTAAATTCAGGTGGCGATCCCGTCGCCTATGTCACGTTGCCGGATGCGCAGGCGCTCCAGTCGCAACTTGCCCCGCCCGCCGCCAGGATTCAGTCGGCACGCGGAGACGTGCCTTCCAGCAGCAACACGATCGCAGCCGTGGTCGCCCGGATTAAACCCGATGCGGATGTCGCATCGATTGCGCAGACGGTGCGCCAATGGAAGCACCTGTCTGCCATGACGCAGGTGGAGCAGGAGGAGTTGCTGGTACGGTCCGTGGTCGATCGAGCCCGTCGCCAGATCGGGCTGTTCCTCGGGATCCTGCTGACGGTCTCCGCCGTGGTCATCGCCCTCATCATCTATACGATGACCATGGAAAAGCTGAAGCAGATTGCCACCCTGAAGCTGATCGGGGCGCCCGACCGCACAATCGTCGCGCTGATCGTGCAGCAGGCCGTAGCACTCGGCACCGTCGGATGGAGCCTCGGCTTGGTCCTGATCCTGCTGATCAAGGACTTCTTCCCCCGCCGGGTCATGCTCGAACCCATCAACGCACTTGCGCTGGCGGGCATCATCTTCGTGGTGTGCGTGCTTGCGAGCGGTCTCGGCGTACGTGCGGCCCTCAAGGTCGATCCGGCAACGGCGATCGGAGGATGACCATGACCGACACCGATAAGAAACCGGTCGTGGAAGTCGCCTCGCTTTCGAAACATTATGGCGAGGGCCCGACCCGGGTGGATGCCTTGCGCGATGTCGATCTCAAGGTTTCTCCGGGTGAGGTCGTGGCGCTGCTCGGCCCTTCCGGATCAGGCAAGACGACCCTGCTCAACGTCATCGGTTGCATCATCGATCCAAGCGAAGGCCGCGTGCGGCTCGACGGAGAGACCGTCTATGACAATCGTTGGCTGAGGGGTGATCTCCGGCGCCTGCGGCTCGACAAGATCGGCTTTATCTTCCAGTTCCACAATCTCCTGCCCTTCCTCAACGCACGCGACAATGTCGCCCTTGTGCTGCACCTGGCGGGCAAACCGGCCGCCGAAGCGCAGCGGCGCGCCGTCGAACTGCTGGACCATCTCGAAGTCGGCCATCGCAAGGACGCCATGCCGGCGCTGCTCTCCGGCGGTGAAGCCCAACGCGTCGCCATCGCCAGAGCGCTCGCCAACAGCCCGCGCATCATCCTCGCCGACGAACCGACCGCGGCACTTGATTCCAAGCGAGCCGGGATCGTCATGGATCTGCTTCGCAAGCTGGCGGCCGAGCACGATGCCTGCATCATCGCCGTCACGCACGACGAGAAGATCTATGATCGCTTCGACCGGCTGTATCATCTCCGAGACGGGCTTCTGGAAGGCATAGAAGGGAGTGCATGGCATGGATGAATTGCCGAAATCGCCGATGCACCTGAAAGTCTTGGCCGGGGTCGGGCTTGTATTTGGCGTGCTGACGGTCGTTTCAGGTGGGACTGCCATCTTCGGACCAGCGACGGCGACGGACGTCCTCGGAAATGTCGTACCCTTCGTTCTGTGGTTCAACTTCCTGGCCGGCGTCGCCTATGTCGCCTCAGGCCTGGGCCTTTTCCTGCGCCAGGACTGGGCGGTCGGTCTGTCACTCGCCCTGTTCGTCGCGACGTTCCTGATCCTGGTGGGGTTTGCGATACACGTCGCTACGGGCGGGCTCTACGAAATGAGGACCGTCGGCGCGCTGCTTTTGCGCACCGCGGTCTGGGCAGCGATTGCCTTCTACGCCCGGCGCGCGTCGTGGTACCGCCACGGCGGTAACGTCCTCTAAGCATCCATTGCCCCCCTCTTTGAAGCTTCGCGCTTGTGTCCCGCAGGAAAGATGGGGAGCAATCTTTGCAAGGACCGGCTTCAGATGATCGACCAGCGCCGCCCGGCAAAGAACGATCTCGTCCCAGTAAGGAGAGAAGAACTCTCGCTGAAGGTCCGCAACTGGCAGCCCGAGATCGTCCTCAACGGTCGATGCCCACGGTCTTCCGTCGGAAGGGCGGCCGCAAACCAGGACGCAATCCACATCGATCATCAACGCTTGGATCGACGACATCTACCCCTCCATGTGCTCAGCGATAGCCTCGGCGTCTTCTCTGCCCTTGCTAGTAAGTCCGGTGTCGTACCAGCCACCCACCTTCTTCGCTGTGTGGTGAATGGACTGCGGATGCGTCACAACGAAGAGCTCTTTCCTCAACTCACTCGAATCAAAGAGACGGCATATTCCCAGATAAAGCGATCCTGCCATGACGGTAGTCGGCCTCCGAATGGGGAGCCATGCTGCAAGTGCAGCTTTCGTCTGCTTGGTCACTTCGAACTGTACGGGCCGCTTCGTCTCCTTCTGGATGATGGTGGCTCGATCCCCACCAGACCACAGGTCTTCGACCTTCAGTCTTACTAGGTCGCAGGCGCGAAGATTGCTCTGTGACGGCGAGATTGAAGAGCGCTAGCTCTTTAATCGCTCCGCACATTTCCAGTCGAACACGGATCCACGACACGTTCTTTGGCTGAAGTGGGCGCTTCTGACCGACTAAGATACCCTTGTTCCAGGGGCGGCGGGACGTAGTGGTGCAATATCCATGAGGAGTTCTCCGCCACTCCTCCCGCCGCGTCGCCTCCATCAGGGCAGCGGATCATCGCACATTTCGTCGCTACTCGGCCTAAAGCGGGACATGGCCTATGCCGCCAAGCTTTGGGCACTACAGTACCCTCGTAAGTCAGGGTGCCTGAGGCTTTGTCAGCATCAGGCACCTTGGCAGACGTCTCTTGCACTGTCGCTACATTGCATGACCAGGGGCGAGCCCCGTCGAAGCGAGTGCCATCCAGATCGCCATGGCGATCATCATCAGGTTCTCGGTCAGAGAGATTAAGCCGAGCGGTACATTGCTCGATCCACCAACGCAGGCGCACTTCAGCTCCCGTCTGTCGATGTAGACCGCCTTGAAGACCGAGACTGCTCCAATGGTGCCGATGAATAGCGCCACCGGGACAGAGAGCCAGTTCGCCACTCCGGCCACCATCAGAACGCCTGCCAGCCCCTCCGCGTAAGGATAGATGTAGCTGTAGGGAACCCAACGTTTAGCCAGGAGGTCGTAGTTCAGGAACATGGTCGCGAAACTCTCGACGTTCTGGAGCTTCAGCATCGCCAGAACGACCATGGAAAAGGCGATGAACCACTCCGCTGCGCGCAGTGTGAACGGGTTGCCCAGGACGGCATAGCTTGCAGCGAGAGCCATCAGAGCCGTCAGCGTAAACAGAACGATGACCGGCCGATAGGTGGTCGCTTTGGGGTCGGCCACTGACTTCCCGAGGAACCTGCGCAGGTCATCGTGGCCGCCGACACGGTAGCCGCTGACAAATACCTGCGGAGTGGTCGAGACACCATGCTTCGCCTTGAACGCATCGGTCTCTTCACGGGTGGTCAGGTGGTGGTCCTCGACCTTGTAGCCTTCCCGGCGGAGCAGGTCCTTTGCCTTCAGGCCATAGGGGCAGGTATGCCCGGGCATGACCATCCGGTAGAGGACGGCCTTCTTCTCCAGCAATGCGGGGTCTGTTCTCTCCAACATTTTCACGTTTCCTTCGTCTTGTGAAACCGTTGGTGAGACCATAGGTTCCGTACCATGGTACGGAGTCAAGCCCCTATGGATATGACAATCGGAAAATTCGCGGCCACAGGAAAAGTCGGGGTGGAAACCATCAGGTTCTACCAGCGCAAGGGTCTTCTGCGGACGCCGAAGCGCCTGGAAGGTGGCAGGCGCTATGGAAGCGAGGACGTCCGGCGGCTCCTGTTCATCAAGCAGGCCCAGTCGGCTGGATTCACGCTGGAGGAGATCAGGGAACTGCTCGATCTCGATGCGAGCGATGACAGGGAGCGCGCTCGCGAGGCCGCCAGGGCACGTCTCGCCGCACTCAATGAGCGGATCAGCGAATTGAACAGGGCGCGCGAGGCTCTGGAACGGCTGATCGGCGAATGTGCCTCAGGCAAGAAGGGGCCTTGCCCTATCCTGGCATCATTCGGACTGTAGGCTCTGTGCCTGCAGCCTTCCTCGCAGTCGTCTTTGCGGCGGTTCCCCTTGCAGCGGCGAATGCTCTAGCTCGGTCTCACCGCAAGATAGACGTAAGGTGCTGAACCGTCGCGAGGCACGGCCATCACGTCATAGCTAGCCCGTGGGTCATCCCCCATGCCAAGTGAGCCGGATGGCATGCCCGCGACGGCAAGCCCGGCAAGCGGCGGACGTTCGCGTAGAAGTTTCTCTGCAGCGTCCAGGGGGACATGTCCTTCAAGGTAGTAGCCGTCGACTTCCGCCGTATGGCAGCCCCACAGATCAGGGGGGACTTTGAGACCGACCTTCACGGCATCCATGTCGGCTTCGTTGACGGTACTGACGTCATATCCGGCCTTGCCGAAGGCCGATGCCCATGCGGCGCAACATCCGCAGTTCGCGTCCTTGTGAACCGTCATTTTCGGTGCTGCTGCTAGGACCATGCCCGGAGCGGCTACTGCCGATGCGACCAGGCTGATGAATGTTCTACGTTTCATCTGCTTCTCCTCTAGGGTTCTGGCCGCCACGGGTTGCCGGGGCGGCCAAGGTCTTTACTTCAGCTGCGTGACAGTCAGCTTACCGTTCAGACGGTCAGCAACGAACTCGACGCTCGAACCCTGCTTCATCTTGTCCAGCATCGCCTCATCCTTCACATAGAAGACCATGGTCATTGCTGGCATGTCGAGGCTCTTCAGCTCTTCGTGGATGAGGGTAACCTTCTTGGCCTTGGTGTCGACCTTCTTGACCGTGCCCTTGGTGAACTCCTGGGCGAAGGCTCCGGTGAACGCACCCAAGGTCAGGACAGCGGCAAGCGCGATGTTGAGAATTGCTTTCATGGCAGTGTTCCTTTCGTTTCCTACTTCTTGGCGACGGTGACGTTGCCGTGCATTCCGGCGTCGTAGTGGCCGGGCACGAGGCAGGCGACCTTGAAGACGCCGTCATTCGTGAACTTCCAGACGATCTCTCCAGATTCGCCCGGCGCCAGCCGGATCGCGTTAGGGTCGTCGTGCTCCATCTCGGGGAACTTCTCCATGAGAGCCTTGTGCTCCATGACCTTGTTCTCCTGGTCGAGAACGAATTCGTGGTCCACTTCACCATCGTTCTTCACGGCAAAGCGGATCGTCTGGCCCTTGCGGACCTTGAAGCTATCCGGTGTGAAGACCATGCGGCCGTCATCGGTTTCCTTCATGCTGACACGAATCGTCTGGGTGACCTTCGACTTCTGTCCGGGTTCACCCACCGCCATCTCGCCGTGACCTCCGGCGTGGTTTCCGGCGGCGATGACGGGTGTGGCCAGACCGGCCATGAGCAGGGTGATAACTGCAGTCTTCATAGGCTTTATCCTTCCTTTGGTGAGTTTCGATCAGTGGTGTTCCGAATGGTTCGGGGTGATTGTGGTCGTCGCGTCGGTGGCCTTGGGCGCATCTGGGAGGCTTCCGGTCCATTCCCATGCCTGGGTGCCGGGCGGGTTCTCGTACCAGCCCGGATCGCTGTAATCGCCAGCGGAGATGCCCTCGCGAACCTTCACGACCGAGAACATGCCGCCCATCTCGATGGGGCCATGCGGGCCCCACCCGGTCATCATGGGCACAGTATTTTCGGGTATCTCCATGGACATCTCGCCCATGTCCGCCATCCCGGCAGTCCCCATGGGCATGTATTCCGGCTGCAAGCGGCGGATTTTCTTCGCCACCTCCTTCTTGTCGACGCCAATAAAGGTCGGGATGTCATGGCCCATGGCATTCATGGTGTGGTGCGACTTGTGGCAGTGGATCGCCCAGTCGCCGACATACTTGGCGTCGAACTCATAGGCGCGCATCGCGCCGACCGGGATGTCGATGCTGACCTCCGGCCAGCGTGCTTCCGGACGCACCCAGCCTCCATCCGTGCAGGTGACCTCGAAGTCGTAGCCGTGCATGTGGATCGGATGGTTGGTCATCGTCAGATTGCCGACGCGGACACGGACCTTGTCATTCTTCGAAACCACAAGCGGGTCGATGCCGGGAAAGACGCGGCTGTTCCAGGCCCAGAGATTGAAGTCGGTCATTTCCATGATGCGCGGGACATAGGAGCCCGGCTCGATGTCGAACGCATTCAGGAGGAAGACGAAGTCGCGGTCGACCGGCATGAAGGTTGGGTCCTTGGGATGGACCACGAAGAAGCCCATCATGCCCATCGCCATCTGGACCATTTCGTCCGAATGCGGGTGGTACATGAAGGTACCCGACTTCACGAGGTCGAACTCGTAGACGAAGGTCTTGCCGACCGGGATATGAGGCTGCGAGAGACCGCCGACACCGTCCATGCCCGAGGGCAGAATCATGCCATGCCAGTGGATCGTCGTGTGCTCCGGAAGCTTGTTCGTGACGAAGATGCGGACCCGGTCACCCTCGACGGCCTCAATCGTCGGCCCAGGGGACTGGCCGTTGTACCCCCAGAGATAGGCCGTCATGCCTTCCGCCATCTCACGTTCGACCGGTTCGGCCACCAGGTGGAACTCCTTGACGCCATTGTTCATCCGGAACGGCAGGGTCCATCCGTTCAGGGTGACCACCGGATTGTAGTCGGGGCCGGTGGTGGGCCTGAGCGGCGTCTGTGTTGCGGCCGTATCCATCAGTGCCGCCTCCGGCAAACCCATGTTGGAAGTCCGGCCCCACGCCTGCGAGGAAACCAATGCGGCACCTGCCGCACCTGCTCCCAGTAATTGTCTTCTGCTGAACATGATCGTTTCCTTTAGTGCCCGCCGCTCTCGGCCGCTTCCGCAGAGGCGACCTCTGTTTCACCGGAAGGCGCACCGGCGCTGCCGCCGTAGACGGCGGGCGCAAGGTTCGCTTCGGCGAGCCAGAAGTCTCTCTTTGCGTTGACTGCGAGGAGGGCTGAATTGACGCTGTCCCGGCTGTCCGAGATCAGTTCGAAGGTGCTTGTGAGCATGCCGTTATAGGTGAGAAGCGACTGCTCCTCGACCGCCTTGCGCAAGGGCAGAACGCTGTTCCTGTAGTGGCGCGCAATGTCGTGGTTGGAGCGGTACGCCTGGTAGGCGGACCTCGCCTCCGAGCGGGCGTTGACCGCCTTTTCCGCCAGTTGGTTGGCCGCCCGCATATAGGCCAGCTCGCCCTTTCGAAGCCGCGCCTGGCCGGAATCGAAGATCGGGATCGTGAACTCCAGAGAAGCGGTCCGCGACACTTCGGAGACAATGCCATGATCTTCCCGTTCGCGCTCCTTCTCCACCATGCCCACCAGCTCGATGTCCGTGACGATCCGGGTTGCGTCCTCCAGCTTGTAGGACTGCGCCGTCGCCTGAAGTTCCAGTCGGGCGATTTGGAGATCGATGCGCTTGTGGAGCGCTTCGGCCTCGATTTCGTCCCGTTTGATCAGGACCCGAGGCAATGACGGGAGCTGGTTCGGTATCTGGAACTCGATGTCGGACCCAGACAGTCCCATCAGCCGGATCAGCTCTTCCTTCGCCAGCCGCGCAGCCAATCTTGCCTTCGCGGTTTCGCCCGTCAGCTCGGCATAGAATACATGTTCCCGGGCTTGCTCTCCCTTAGGCATCGACCCCGCCTCACCCAGTTTCTGGGTCAGATCGGACGCCGCCTCCGCCGCAGCGCGCGCACGGTTGAGGTAGACGACATTCTCCCATGCCGCGACCGCGTTGATCCAGGCCCGGCGGGTATCGGCGGCAAGTGAGATGGTTGCGAGCGCTGCATTGAGCTGCGCCTGCCGGAAGCGTGTCTCGGCGATCTTCATGTTCCTGTCATAGGTCACCAATGACAGGATGTTTGCCGCGATGGCGCCTTCCAGCACCCGGTAGGCTTCAAGCCCGGGTGTGCCGATACCGGAGACGCCAACCGAGAACTTCGGCAGAACCGAAAGCTGCGTCTGCCAGGCATCTGCTGCACTCTCCCCGAGGTCGGCATAGGCCGCCTGAAGGCCCTTGTTGTTGAGCAGTGCCACTTGCACAGCAGTCTCGGCGTCCACCGTCTTCCTGGCCATCAGCGTCTTGACGCGGTCGCGAACCACCTGGGCGTGCTGCTGGTTCTGCACCCACACCGTCTGCTTGCCTGTCGCCTCACCCGCCTTGAGCGAGACATTCAAAAATCCGGCATCCTTGGCGGCATAGTCCGTTGAGACGCAGCCTGCCGCGATGAGCGGCAATGCCAGTACAGAGAGAAGTTTGATCTTCCTGCCGAGCATCATGCTCCCCCTTTCGGAGCCTGGGCGTCGTTGAGACCGCGCCAGGGTTTGGGATCGACAGGAGTGCGATGCGTGTATGCGCCAATCGGATTCTGGTAACGGACCGGCCGGACGTCGGTCACGGTGTCTGGATGGCCAGTCGAGGCCACGACTTCAGGTAGCGTGGAGGTGCACCCGCTCACAACGAGCGGGACGCCCACCACCAGGAATGTCAGCTTCATGGTGAATTTCCGAGAATACAGTCACGACAGCACCAGGCACTCGAAGTGCTCAGGTACAGCAAGCCCCGTCAGGCGGGTGACGGTTCTCAGATGTTGGGTGGTCGGTGAAGAGCCGGAAACTCGCCGAACGTCCTGAGGTCGTTCATGAAGCCCTTGATGGATACGGCCACCGGGTGGGCGAGTTTCGGCATGGGAGCATCAATTGCGAACACGCCACAGTAATCCTGGCAGCAGCTGTTATCCGCAGTGTCGCCATCGCCTTCAGCAGCATGCTCAGAATGATGTCCGTCATCGGTCATCTTCGGGTGAGCATGGACGCCATGAGCCGAATGGTCACCTTCAGCGAAGGAAGCGGAGTCAGGCATGGCGGGATGCATAGCGGCATTGGCGGCCGACATGCTGTAGCCAGCCAGCGACAGCACGACCGCCAGCCTGAAGATCAGCATCATTACCCGCGATGTGATTCTCAACATCCCACTCATGTCCAAAGAATCGCCGTCAGCTTGACGGTTGTCAATCGACCAGCCTCTACAGCACGGACATCTCGTCCTTTGTGTGGCGCTAGAACATCTATCCTGTGGGAAGGTTTGCAGGAGGGACGACGGCGAACCCCATCGCGGCTGGAACTTTCTCCTTTGCTCCGGTGTTTCCAGCCATCGAGCGCGGAGACCCAAGGATGTCCCTATCGGACTTTTTGAAGGCAGTAGTATCGGTGATGGCAGCGACGCTGCTTATGGTCGGCCTCTTCGCTACGACTCCTGCTTTCGCTGCACCGAGCCACCATTGCCCGGAGGTGCAGGCGAGTCACGAGGTATTGGACAGCCAACGCGATGGTCTGGATGTTCAACTTGCCAGAACGTGTTGCGCGCAGATGCACTGCTGTCCGATCCTTCCTGAGCCGCTAGTCTCTGCCCCGCCTGCAGTATCATTCGGTCAACTCCATGTGCACGTCAGACCGGAGCGGCCGCTTCTACTCGTAGCCGCGATTGATCCCCCTCCCAGAACTCCTGCTGCTTGAGTCACGTTCCTCAAAATAACAGGAGTTCAACATGAAGACGTACGTCAAACTCGCAGCCGCCGCGCTCGCTCTCTCCGCTGCCATACTCGCATCCGTTAATCCTGCCGCAGCCGACCCGACATTCCCCGACAAGTGCAAGGGCGACATGCCAATGGGCAGTCAACCGATGCCAGTGGGCGGACAAGGCTCCAATAGTGGTCAGGGGCCGATGGCCGACCTCACTGACTATCAGCAGGCCTCGCTGGAGGCGATGATGTCGATGAACCAGAAGATGATGCAGGGGATGATGAAGGACGATCCCGACGTCTCCTTCATCTGCGGCCTCATCGCACATCATCTCGGTGCAATCGACATGGCGAAGGTCGAGCTGGAGCACGGCGACAACGAAGAGGCGAAGGCGACCGCGCAGAAGGTCATCGATGATCAGACTAAAGAAGTCGAGCGACTGACTGAGTGGGTCGACGAAGAAGTGAAGGAGTAGCGTCATGCACCATATCTCTTCCGATATGAAGCAGTGCATCGACGATTGTCTCGGCTGCTACAGCGAATGCCTCTCCATGGCGATGGGACACTGCCTGGAACTAGGTGGCGAGCACACGGAACCGAAGCACTTCAGGCTGATGATGGCCTGCGCCGAGATTTGCCGCACCTCGGCCCATTTCATGCTGATCGGCACCGAGCACCACAAGCACACTTGCCGCGAATGTGCGGAGATATGCCGCCAGTGCGCCGATGACTGCGAGCGTATCGGCGACATGCAGGCTTGCGTCGACGCCTGCCGCAAGTGTGCTGATAGTTGCGAGCGTATGGCGCAGTAGCACCTTTCGACCACGCGTGCGGAAGGAGCGCCCTCGTCCGTACACTCTCGCTGGACTTGCTGAAGATGTGGAGGTCCAAGGCTCCGTCACAGCATTGGCTGTCTTCATCTTCGGCGCACCGGTTCAGCAATCTTTTCTCCAGACTGGTCTTGGCTCAACGCGGACCAAAGGATGGAAGACATGCAAGAGAACAAGAAGACAGGAATGTTGGCATTCCTCGTTGGAATAGGAGCGGCGCTCGTGGCGCTGTTCCTCGGCACCGTCGCCTACGTTTATCTCGGTGGCTACAACATCGCAGCCACCGAGGAACATAGCTCGTTTACGAGGTGGGTGCTCGATACCAACTTTCATCAATCTGTAGAAGGCGGCGGCGCGAGTGTTTCCGGTCCTGAACAGCTGACGCCGGAAATGGCCGCTGCCGGTGCCTCTCCCTACAAGGAGATGTGCCAGCACTGCCATTCGGCCCCTGGCGGGGAGCGTGCATCCTGGGCTGAAGGCATGCGGCCGCTGCCACCCCATCTGACGGAGGCCGCCGCCGAGTGGGAGCCGTCGGAGGTGTTCTGGCTGGTCAAGCACGGAGCGAAGATGACTGGCATGCCAGCCTTCGGTCCCAACCATAGCGACGAAGACATCTGGAACATCGTCGCCTTCGTAAAGCGGCTGCCAGCGATGACGTCGCAGGAGTACGAGCGATTGACAACGGAAGCCGGGTCCAGCGCGAACGCGCCTCCGGTCCAACAGTAACTGTAGGAGGAGCCGCGATGGGAATGTCCTACTGGCGCTTTGCCGCCATGATCGCGACATCGACGGTCGTGATGTACGGCCTGATGTATCTGAACACCTATGCGCTGGAGCACGTCTTCTGGAGCGAGACCCGAGCCTGGATGGCCCTGGTCATGGGATCGACTATGGCGGTCATCATGCTCGCCTTCATGCTCGGTATGTACAAGAAGCAGATGCTCAACATGGCCATCTTCGGCGGGTCCGTCGCGGTCTTCGCCTTGTCGCTGTGGCTCGTCCGCAGCCAGGTGACGGTCGACGACGCCGAGTACATGAGCGCGATGATCCCGCATCATTCGATTGCCATCATGACGAGTGAGCGTGCGCAGATTTCCGATCCCCGCGTTCGAAAGCTGGCCGACGAGATCATCGAGGCCCAGGAGCGGGAGATCGCAGAGATGAAGTATCTGATCGAGGACCTGGAGGAGCGTGACTGATGAAGAACTCCCTCCTTTCACTGCTGCTCCTTACCTCGGCCAGTCTCCTTTCGGGATGTGGCGAACGGGAAGCTGCTGACGACATCATTAGTCCTCCGCGTTCTGAAGAGGCTGCCCGCGTGCTATCCGGTGAGGAAGCCATAGCTGGCGCTGATATACCCACACTCGATCCGGCGACCATGGTGGACGCGGAGATCGCCAAAGTCCTTGGTTCGCCTGCACAGTGCACGTTCAGATACACGAGTGCTGGCAAGCCGATACTTGCCCTCAAGGGAACACCGGGCGGTACCGCGACAACTGCTGTCCTAAAGGTGAACGCTCACCTAGTGGAACTACAGCCAGCTGGCGGGGACGGCAACCTCGTCCTGACCTCTGGGCCCATCAGCGTCACTCTCGCCGCCGATGATGTCCAAGCGGAAGAGAAGGTGGAAGCCGACATGGTATTCGCGATTGGTGAGAGCCTGCGCGTGGGATATTCAGGTTACTACCAGTGCGGCGGCTAGCGCGGCACGTGACTATCTCCGACCACCTTCTTCGAAGCGTTCAAGCGCAGGAGGCAGGAAATGTTGTTAGCATCCCGCCTCCTGCGCCGCCGATCAGTGTGTCTCGTGTCTACCGTGTTCCGCCTGGGCAGTGCGTGTCGTTGCTGCTTTGAAGATTTCCGTCTGCTCGTTTCCGTCGACGACGAGCTTGCCCACTAGGCCACGCGCTGCCCGTGACAGAGCGTGATCCACCAGCACATACTCACCGGGAACGTCCATGGTCATATCGACCACCGCAGCGCCGCCCGGAGGAACGTTGATGGTCTGGACGTCCGTCAGTGGCTCGGTTGTTAGAGATGCTAGTTGATAGGCCCTGTCGAAGATTTCGCCGATCACGTGGAAGCTCGACGTCTTGTTGGGGCCGCCGACACCGAAGTAGATGCGGACAGTCTCGCCGACCTTCGCGGTCAGCGCATTGTCGCCGGTCAGTGCATTGGCTGCGCCGTTGAACACATAGTATTCCGGCGTCTCGTCCGTCAACCTGTCGATGCTCTCAGTCAGCTTGCCCTTCGTGCCATAGGCCTGTTTCGTGTAAACCTCACCTTGCATCACGTAGAACTCGCGGTCCACCGGAGGAAGACCACCTTCCGGTTCCACCAGGATCAACCCGTACATGCCGTTGGCAATATGGTGTGCCGCAAGCGGTATGGCGCAGTGGTAGACGTAAAGGCCCGGCCGCATTGCTTTGAAGGTGAAGCCCTTGGTCTCGCCGGGTGCGGCGTCCGTCGCCTCCGCTCCGCCTCCCGGTCCCGTGACCGCATGGAAGTCCACGCTGTGGCGTTCACTGCTATCGGCAAGGTTGGTTAGTTCAACTTCGACGGTGTCGCCGACTCTTGCTCGGACGAAGGGGCCCGGAACCTTCTTGTTGAAGGTCCAGTAGTGGTAGGTCGCGCCGTCCGCCAGGCTGCCAGTAACTTCGACCGTGTCGAGCTTCACCTTGATCATTTCCGGTCCCCTCGCACCTACTGACGGAGCAAGGTCTGTCGCCGCCCGTACGATATCGAGGGGAGCAGCAGCAGTCCCGTTCGCCGCCGGATGGTTGTGGGTGGCGTCGGCCAGCACCGGCATTGCCGTCGCCGACAGGAGCGCGACGGCGAGGCCGGCGCGGAAGAGTGTTCTGCTGGTCATAGTTCTGGTCCTGCTATGTTATGTCTGCGTTGACTGTTGTTGGACACTGCGCCCGTCGCAGCATCCTTGCGATGCCGCAAATAGAAGCCTCGCTCGCATCTTCGTGATCGCCTCAAGGCGCCGGTTCGCCCATGGTCTGCTAGCGGATTGTTGCTCCACCAGACGGGCACGCTAACGAGTGCTGGGATAAGAGGTATCGACTGGGCGTTTATCAGCGCGGCCATTCGGGATGCAGACGGTCAATCACGATGGCGTGGCTGTGGCGATCGCGGCCACGACGCGTCCCTTCCTGCAGATGCGGGTCCTGGTCAGGCAAGTCCTCATGACTGTGCTCGATCTCCAGGTCAGCTGAGGAAGGCCATAGGTAGAGTGCGGCGACAAGTCCAGTCACAGCGATAACCGACAGGACAAGCGCCGTTTCACCGAGGCCGATTGAGGCTCCCAGCCATCCGGCAAGCGGATAGGTGATGAGCCAGCAGGCATGCGACAGGGCAAACTGTGCTGAGAACAGGGCTGGACGATCTTCCGGATGGGAGGAGCGCCGCAGCAGGCGTCCCGATGGCGTCTGAGCGGCGGAGTAACCGATGCCCAGTACGAACCAGATCAGAAGCAGCGAAGAATAGGTCTCGACAAAGGCCGTCGCCACGAGCCCGGCAACCAGAATCCCCGAGCCTCCCACCATCACCGGACGGTCAGGCAACTGATCCAGCAGCTTTGGAAGGGCGAAGGCCGCCAGCATGGAACCGCCACCGAAGGCCGCAAGCGCCAGTGCCGTGTCTTCCTGCCTCAGACCGAACTGCGCCTGGACGAAAACGACAGTGTTGACGATGACCATTGAACCCGCTGCCGAGACGGCCAAGCTGATCGCCAGCAGTCCCCGCAGTCTTGGAGTGGCGAGGTAGAGACGGATACCGCGCGTAGTTCGGTTGTAGATGCTGCGGCGCTCGGACTTGGTCGCCTTAGGTAGGACGACCGAAACTACCAGTGTGGCGGAGGCAAGAAAGCCGATCACCGTTCCGCCGAACAGGGAATGGAACGAGACGGCCGTCAGAAGGAGTGCCGCCAGAGCAGGGCTGACGAGGCTTTCGAGATCGTAGGCGAGACGTGAAAGGGAAAGGGCTCGCGTATAATCCTTCTCCTCGGGGAGCACATCCGGGATCGTCGCCTGGAAGGTCGGCGTGAACGCTGCCGAGGAAGACTGCAGAACGAAGATCAGGACATAGACCTGCCAGACCTCCGTAACGAACGGCAGGCAAAGCGCCACGCCCGCCCGTATGAGGTCTAGGGTTACCAGCATGGGGCGGCGAGGGAGAACTTCCGCGAATGCGCCCGCTACGGGAGCGACACCCACATAGGCGATCATCTTTATGGCAAGTGCCGTCCCCAGAACTGCGCCTGCTTCCGCGCCAGCGATGTCGTAGGCAAGCAGGCCGAGCGCGACGGTCGCGAGCCCGGTCCCAATGAGCGCGATGACCTGCGCCATGAACAGGTGCCGGTAGGTTCGGTTCTTTAGGATGTCCAGCATGACGACAATCCGTTCGGTGACGACAGGTACTTCTTGATCGGTCGGAAGCCGTGCATCGCCTCGACGATGCCGACCAGCCTATCGGGTGAGACCGACTGCTTACAGGTCACGACCGGTGATCCTTGTGGTCGTGACCGCCGCTGTGCCTATGGAACAGGTGCATGAGCGGGCAGGCCAACAGGATCAGGTATGGCAAATACCCAAGCACGTGCCCCCAGTGCTCACGAAGGATGTAGAACACCAGGATCAGGGCCAGGGAAGCGCCCATCAGCAGGAGCGTGCGGTTGGCCGTCATATCTTCATGCTCCTCAACCTGAGAGAGTTGGCGATCACACTGACCGAAGACAGTGCCATCGCCGCCGCCGCGATGATCGGTGAGAGCAACAGACCGAAGACGGGATAGAGGACGCCCGCCGCGACCGGCACGCCTGCCGCATTGTAGATGAAGGCGAAGAATAGGTTCTGCCGGATATTGCTCATCGTTGCCCGGCTCATCTGCCGTGCCCGGACAATCCCCTGCAGGTCACCCTTCAGGAGAGTGACGCCTGCGCTTTCGATTGCGACGTCGGTTCCGGTGCCCATGGCGACACCGACATCGGCTGCGGCAAGCGCGGGAGCATCGTTCACACCATCCCCCGCCATGGCGACGATCCTGCCTTCACTGCGCAGGCGCGAGACGATCTTGCTCTTGTCCTCGGGCAGGACTTCCGCCTCCACCTCGCTAATCCCGAGGCGGCGCGCGACGGCATGCGCGGTCGTCTTGTTGTCGCCCGTCAGCATCACGACCCGAACACCGTCTTCGACGAGCGCCTTCACCGCATCCGGTGTCGTCGGCTTGATGGGATCGGCGACAGCAAACAGACCTGCCAGCCTGCCATCGATGGCGGTGAATATGACGGTGGCGCCTTCGTTGCGCAGCTCTTCCGCCTTCGCGGTCATGGCGCTGACGTCGACACCCTCTTCCCCCATGATGCGGTGACTGCCGAGGATCAGCCGCTTTCCATCGACCGTCCCCGTCACGCCCTTGCCCACAGGGCTGTCGAAATCGACGGCATCTCCCAATGAGACGCCACGCTCACCTGCCGCGTTGACAATCGCGAGCGCTAGCGGATGTTCGCTTGAGCGTTCGACCGTGGCGGCCAGCCGCAGCAATTCGTCTTCGGACATGCCTTCCGCTGGCGCGATGGCAGTGACCTTGGGCCGTCCCTCTGTCAGGGTTCCCGTCTTGTCGACGACGAGCGTATCGACCTTCTCGAAGCGCTCCAGGGCCTCGGCGTTCTTGATCAACACGCCGAGACCAGCTCCCCGACCGACACCGACCATGATCGACATAGGTGTCGCGAGCCCCAGGGCACAGGGGCAGGCAATGATAAGAACGGTGACGGCCGCGACGAGGCCATGAGCGAAGCGAGGCTCAGGCCCATAGACCATCCAGGCGGCGAACGCGACGAGCGCAACCACGATGACGACCGGAACGAACCATCCCGAGACTTCATCTGCCAGGCGCTGGATGGGTGCGCGAGAGCGTTGGGCGTCCGCGACCATGCGAACGATCTGGGAGAGCATCGTGTCGCGTCCGACCTTGCCCGCCTCCATGATGAAGCCGCCGGTCTGGTTCATGGTGCCACCGATGAGCGTCGACCCGACCTCCTTGGTGACGGGCATCGACTCGCCGGTGATCATGGATTCATCCACCGAGCTGCGGCCCTCCAGAAGCACACCATCTACAGGCACCTTTTCTCCTGGCCGAACCCGGAGACGGTCACCAACGGCCACCGCGTCAAGACCGACATCCTCGTCCGTCCCATCGGCATGCACGCGACGTGCCGTCTTTGGTGCCAGATCGAGAAGCGCGCGGATCGCCCCGCCTGTCTGTTCGCGTGCCCTCAGTTCCAGAACCTGCCCGAGCAGGACCAGGACGGTGATGACGGCGGCCGCCTCGAAGTAGACGGCGACCGAACCCTCTTCCGCGCGGAACGTGTCTGGAAAGACGCCTGGCGCAACCGTCGCGACGACGCTGTAAATCCAGGCAGCACCCGTCCCCATCGCAATCAGGGTGAACATGTTCAAATGACGGGTCACCAGGGACTTCCAACCCCGTTCGAAGAAGGGCCAGCCCGCCCAGAGCACAACCGGTGTCGCGAGTACCATCTGCAGCCAGTTCGACGTCTGTGGTCCCAGCATCATGTGGAGGTTCGTGAGATGGCCGCCCATCTCCAGAGCAAGGACCGGGATGCTGAGGACGAGGCCAACCCAGAACCGTCGGCTCATGTCCACCAGTTCCGGACTTGGACCCGTTTCCAGGGTCGCCACTTCCGGCTCCAGTGCCATGCCGCAGATCGGGCAGTTACCGGGGCCGATCTGCCTCACCTGCGGATGCATCGGGCAGGTGTAGACGGTGCCTTCCCCCAGCATGGCCGGGGGAGGTAATTGCTTCTCTGCCACCTGATGGCGGTGCTCTTGGTCATGCTCTTGATGATGATCATCGTGAGCATGATGGCCGTGATGTTCGTGCTTCATCTCCGCTCTCCGATCAGATCGCGCGATTATAGGACACGAAGGACATCATCCCTGCCGCCATGTGGTAGAGGTGGTGGCAGTGGAACGGCCAGCGGCCGGGGTTGTTCGCATCGAACTCGATGGCAACCTCTGCCATGGGAGGAACGTGAACCGTATCTCTCACGGCTCCGCGAATGCGTTGTCCGTTGATGCCGACCACCTGGAAGTGGTGTCCGTGAAGGTGCATCGGATGCGCCATCATCGACATGTTGCGCATGACGATGCGAACCCTTTCGTCGGGATTGACGGCCATCGCATCGCCGCTGATCCCCCATGAGTAACCGGTCATGCTGCCGGAGAGGATCAGAGGATAGGTCTTCGTTGCGGGCCGCTCGTCCAGAGGTGACGTCGCCTCGAGCATCGCCTCCAGTGCAAGGTCGAGGACCGGCCCGGCGGAAGGAGCTCTTGTGGCGACCTTCGAAATGGACGCGTCAGCCGTTGCGAGGATGACGCCTGTCTGCTCCTCGGAGCCTTCGCGCAAGGCAAGGATCGGAAGCGACTCAGGGCCTGGTGGGAGTTGCAGCACGATATCCAGCCGCTGGCCCATGCTGATCGGGAAGCGGGTGCCGGTGACGGGCTCGATGGCCATGCCGTCGACGGCGGCCAGGCTTCCCACGACGCTTCCCGTGTCGATGGTGAAGGCGGTCGCCGTTGCACCATTGATGATGCGTAGCCGAACGCGGCCACCTTTCTCGACCTGCACGATCTCCGGATCGTCCAGCGTGCGGTCATTGGCGAGGTACGCATCATACTCGATGTCGTTCAGGTCCATCATGCCCATGCCGCCCATGCCCATGCCGCCCATCGCCATGCCGCCCATGGGCATGCCGCCGCCGTGCATTTGCGCCATGTTGGACATCATGCTCCCGTGATCCATCGGCATCTGCCCCCCATGACCGCCGCCCATTGCGGAACCTTGCTGCAGTTCCGCCAGCAATTCCTCGGGCGACCTGAACGAGAAGTCGTGGAGAAGGATCACGACGTCCTGCTCGTCACGAGCCCGGTCCTCCGCCGTCCGAACGATAAGGGGCGCTGCCAGCAGGCTTTGTTCCTGCAGTGTATGGGCGTGCATCCAGTGGGTGCCGCCGCCTGCGAGATCGAACCGGTAGTGCCGTTTCTCTCCTGCCGCGAGGAGCGCTGCCGGATTGTCGGGGACACCGTCCATCTCCCATGGAGGGGTAAGTCCGTGCCAGTGAATGAGCGTCGCTTCATCTGAGGTATTGGACAGCAGGACATTGAAGCCGTCTTCCGCATCCAAGACGAGGCCGCTCCGTCCATTGCCTTGAACGAGGCCGAAGACGCTGGCGGATCGGCCATTCACTTCAATGGAGCGCTTGGTGACTGCGAGTTCGATGGGTGACAGAAGTCCTGTGCTAGTGAGCGCCCAGGACTTCTGTGCAAGGGGTGAAATAGCTGCCGCGCCGACGGCGAGCGTCTTCAGGAATTGACGACGAAACATGACGTTCTCTCGATCTTCTTGGCCGTAATCGGCCCAATGGTGGGAATGGCCCGCCAGCGGCGAGCGGTTCATCAACCGAAAGATCGAGGAGGCTCAAGGCCGGGAGACGGGTCGTGGCCAGCGACATCGTCAGCGATATCCAGGACTCTGGTCAGAAGCAGGACCGAGTGCGCCGATCCTGCTGGTTGTGCAACGACTGCGAGGCAGAAGACGCAGATGACGCTGCAGCAGTTCTGGTTGGGAGAATGCTCGGGCTTGGAAGTCGCGTCGCCTGCATCACCGTCCACTATCTGGTGGTGTCCGTCCAGGCAGGTCTGGGGAGCCGCATGCGTAACCGGTGCACTGACCACGAGGGCAACAACAAGGAGTGCCGCGAGCAGCCTCCATGCCAACGCTCTCTGGGTTAACCTGCGCATTGTCGATCCTCCGTCATCTCACCATGCCACGCCTAAGATTGTGCACCTTGATCTTTATCAATGTTCGGGTGCGGTTCTGGTCGGTGGTGTCGCCGCTTGGCAGATCGTCTGTCTCGACGCTGATGCTTCCAACGTGGGAAGGTCAAGGATGAATAAGAGCGCCTGCACCGTCGCAAGCTTTAGACCTCTGGGACACACTTATGTCCGCTTGTGGCGCACAGGAGACGTAACGCGGCGCCGGCCCATGTCTGCTTTTAGGCAGGCACGACGACAGCCTCTATGACCGATATGAAGGCGCTAAGCCATCATTGGCAAGCGCACCTCAACGAGCATCGAGCGCATGTGGTATAAGCAGTTGGCGACGCCTCTGGGGTGGAACTCCGTGCCATTCCCTCTAGCGCCGATCGCAAAACTGGTCGTGGTGCGGAGGTTGGCGGGATTGGAGGGCAGAGTTAACCGCAAAGTATCCGAGCCACGTCTGGATAGGCGATCTGTCCACTCTTGCAGAACGGTTCCATAGATCTCCCTGCTGTATATATGCCTAGCCGGCTCACACTGTACCGACTATTCTGGCTCTCAGTTGAGATGCCGCTTAATACCAAACGGAAAGACACCGTTAGATTATTTCCGCACGAGTTGATCATAGACGTCATAGCCTTCCTGAGCATCGAAGCCTTGGCTCCCCAACCCGTCAACGATCCTGTCGACTAGCTTGCTGATCAGCGTACGGCCACTCTCGCCGTTGCAGTGCCCGTCGGAATCACCTTCCAGAAAAACATCCAATCAATGTCCTCTCTCGTCGGGCGACGCTTCTCCCGCGCTGCCTCTCGAACAAGCCGCTGACGGACAGCCTGCTCTGCATCGCGCTGCTTCTTTGATTTCCTGGTCATGTGTCTTTCCTCTGGGGCGGCTGGCATTCTTTGCCGGATGCGGACATGATTTCCGCATCCGGTTCTTCCCTGTTCCAGCGGATAGCCGGGAAACGCCTTGCTCTCCGGGACCGGCCTAGAGCGACAGCTCTGGCTGCAATCGCCATCATGTACGACAATCCGCGAATCTCGATTCCCAGCTAAGCAAGAAGTGCCGGAAAACCTGGATTGTTGGCTTGAAAAGGGAGGCTTGGCTGGGGCGCCTGGATTCCCAGCTAAGGATTGTTCCGCTCTCAAGCCCTTGAAGAAGCTTCTATGTCGCGCCCACGCTAGTTCCTGTACGACACTTCGTTACTACATTCTGAAACGACAGTCCGGAGAAGTTTTCTCCCTCCGATGTTCATCACGATTGGTCGGGAGTGGATGGCATTAAATGTCAAGCTTAGCGGAGGATTTCACCGCGAGGTTCAAGACGCTTGGTCCCCGCCCGGCTAGCTGCAGATCCATGGCGACGTCGCCAACATCATTTCCTCCGGTAATCGACCTGATGGACTCCCAATTCCATACCAGCGCACGGAATATGCCTGATCACGATGATCGTATCAGGCGAGATCAACACTGAGGCCAAGGAAGAAATTTCTTCGACGCCCATGCGGAGGTGCCTTTGAGCAGGTACCCCGAGTGGCAAGCTGTTGAGTTTGCCTGGTTGCGGGGCCGGATCGCATTGAGGCTTGTCCGTTGACGGTCTTGATGGGGCCCAAACTTCGACCCGCTTCCTTAGTCTGGGCGGCCCGTCGCGGCGGAGTATTCAGCATGCTGTTCGACGTGCCGTCCCGCGGCACCACGAGGACGTGGCTTGATCGTTGCATAGAGGCCGCAGAAGGCGGCTAGCCCGACCAAGTCAGTCCAGATGAACCCCGAAACCAGTCCAGCCGGTAGCAGCGCCAGAGCACCCGCTATGCCGATAAGAGCGCGCTCGCCAAAACCCAGACTGCGCCGGAAGAAGCCGACGATTGCAGCAGTTACCATATAGATCCCGAGGATGGCAGTGGCGAGTGTCCAGAGCACCTTGATCCATGTGCCGTCAAAGGTGAGTGCGGGCGTGAAGATGAACAGGAACGGCACGATATATGCTGGCCATGCGATTTTCATCGCTTCCATGCTCGTCTTCCATGCCGAAGCGCCCGCGATGTTGGCGGCAGCAAAAGAGGCGAGCGCCACCGGCGGCGTGATCATCGAGAGGAGCCCAAAGTAGAAGACGAACAGATGCGCAGCAATGACTGGCACACCCACTTCTACCAGCGCGGGAGCAACCAGCGTTGCCAGGAGGATGTAGACTCCCACCGTCGGCATACCCATCCCGAGAACGACACTGATCAGCGCCGTGATGACCGCCAGGACCACGACATTGTTGCCGCTCGCCGCGACGATGTTCATGGTCAGGTTGAAGGCCAGGCCGGAGATGTTGAGGACACCGATGATTATTCCTGCCGCCGCACAAACAATGATGAGGTCGAGAGCGGAGCGCCCCGTACCGGCGATCAG
This sequence comes from Pseudorhizobium banfieldiae, assembly GCF_000967425.1. Classification (NCBI taxonomy): domain Bacteria; kingdom Pseudomonadati; phylum Pseudomonadota; class Alphaproteobacteria; order Hyphomicrobiales; family Rhizobiaceae; genus Pseudorhizobium; species Pseudorhizobium banfieldiae. The sequence continues at coordinate 645,160 of NZ_FO082820.1, read as the reverse complement.
CGGCAGCAGGTCACGCACCTTCATTCGGTTGCCCTTGTAGCCGACAACGAAGCTGACGAAGAGCAGGACCAGTGTGGCGATCACGGCGGCACGCTCCGGACGCATATTGAGTGCGAAAAGCGCGTAGAAGAGCACGGCGAATGGAATGGTGAAGTGCCATCCGGCTTTCAGCGCGCCCCAGCCGCTTGGGATTTCCTCACGCGGAACAGCGAGCAGGTTTCGCTTACCCGCCCTCAGGTCAACGTTGATGAAGATCGCAACATAGTAGAGGATCGCCGCCGGTAGCGCTGCCAGCATGATGTTGACGTAGTCGACCTGGATCATGTCGGCCATGATGAAGGCGGCCGCTCCCATGACCGGCGGCACAAGTTGACCGCCTGTCGATGCCGTCGCCTCCACTGCCCCTGCGTAGGCTGGCTGGAAGCCCGCTCGCTTCATCATCGGGATGGTCACGACGCCAGTGCCGACGACGTTTCCGACGGCATTGCCGGAGATCGAGCCGAACAGCGAAGATGCCGTGACGGCGACCTTGGCAGGACCTCCGCGATAGCCGCCCATCAGGGCAAGCGCACCGTCATTGAAGAAGCTCGCCGCCCCGCAGGCAGACAGGAGCCTACCAAAAAGCAAGTAGGGAACGACGATGACGACGGCGACCTTCAGCGCGGTCCCGAGCATACCGTTGGCATCGGTGGCGAGGTAGATCAGCAGCTCTGACGGAAGTGCTTCGCGGCTTTGAAAAGCGCCTGGCATCAGATGCCCGAAGAGGCCATAGCCGAGGAAGACCAGCACGACCACGAGGATGCCATAGCCGACCGTAGGTACGATGTTGAGCAGGAGCGCCCCCAGCAACGTGCCGGACAGAAGCACCAGCCAAAAGGGGAGATAAGGTGCCTCCATCGTGATCGAGATATAATCGAATGACAGGTAGGCGCCGCCGCCGAACGTCACGACGGCGGCAACCAATGCGAGGATGCATAGCACTTGCCCTTTCGCCCCCCGGGCGATAGCGAGGAAGCTGGCGGTCAGTGCCAGCGTCAAGCCCGCTGCAAGGAGCTGCGCATCGTAGATTGACAGACCTACATAGCGAGGGATGTCGCCCGCATAGGCAATCGAGAGCAGGACGGTCAGCGTCCCAACCAGACCCTCCATCCAAGCGATCGGCGTGTGCGCCTGACCCGGCGCGCGATCTTCTGCGGGCGTCATGTCCAACGCCTCAGTTCTTCAGGCCGATTTCGTCGTAGTAGGCGGAAGCAGCCGGATGATAATCGATGCCGTTCATCTGCGGCGCCATATCCTCAGGTGAGAACTCGGCAAAGGTCTTGAGGATTTTCCGCACCTTGTCCGGATTGTCGTGAACGAGCTTGAGTATCTCGCGCACTGTCTCGTCCGGCACGTGGGAGCCGACCGTCAGGACGTAATCGTAAGCCATCATCGGCGTATCTTGCTCAACCCCCGGGGCGGAGCCAGCCGGAACGACCTTGATGTAGGAGGTAGAGACGAATTTCTGCATCGCCGCCTCGGCTTCGGGCGTATTTTCAACTGCTAACCAGCGGATTCCGACCGAGGCGTCAGCCTCCCGGGTCTTGCCTCCCTGAAGCGCAAAGAAAGCAACATCGGCATTACCTGAAATGAAGTCATCGACGCCGTTTGGCACCGAAGGCACGTTATTCACCTTCATGTCATCAATCGACAGGCCTGCTGCCGCAAGAATGCCGTCAACTTGGTAACGCAGCGTGGGCTGGGCGGTGTAACCATAGGTAATTGTCAGGCCCTTAACATCCGACACCTTGGTATGGCCGGAATCAGCGCGGACCATGAAGCCATACGCAGACGAACTCAGCGAGGCGGCAGCTCGCAGGTTCTGCAAGGGCCGCCCCTCGAAGGGTTCTTCGCCTCGAACGGCGGCAGCCATGTCGGGACTTGGGACGAGTTGGAGATCGAGGCGGCCAGCATCGATGAGCGGCATGGATTGACCCGTGCCGCCATATGCCTGGACGCGAACGTCGAAGCCGAGCTCGCTGGACAGGAACTCAGCAAAGCCGGCATTTACAGCATAATTCTGTGAGCCTTGGGTTCCGGCTCCGATCCCCAGCGACTGGGCGCTGGCCGTTGCCGCAAAAGCAAGGGCGGCGGCAAGGGCAAAACTGCCCGCGAATGGCTTGTACATGTTTTCTCCTCCTTGTTTGGTCAGATCCGGTCGGCTCCCTCCGCCCGGCATTGGATTTCTAGAGCCCCTGAAAGCCGGCCCGGGCCACCCAATAGTCCCAGGCTCGCGCCAGCGGCATTTCGCTGAGCAGCATTCGGCTCGCCATATCGATTTCACCATCGGTCAAATACGTGATTTCGCCGAGTTGGCGGGTCTGCTGAATAAGCGCGGCATTGTCCTTGAGCGCGATCGATATCATGATCACAGAGCGGACGTCGGTTGCTGCGCAGATGCACCCGTGACCGCGCAAGAGAGCCACCCGGTTTTCGCCGAGCGCGCGAGAAAGTGAGTGGCCCATCTCCATGCTGTCGACCAGCATGTTCGTATCGCCGAATTCGTCCTGACTGTCCCAGACATTAATGTCCTTGCCGATGACGGAGGCCATGTGGAACATCGGTCGGAGAGATATATCTACCATGGTGAACGGAAGCACCGAGCGGGCGTGGTGGTGCGTGACCGAATTGACGTCGGGACGATCCTTGTAGATCGCCCCATGGATGTGGCGTTCGGCGTAGGGCCGCCGCGGATCGTTGCCAATCAGTTCCCCGTCAAGCGTGAACTCCATGATATCGCCGCGCGTAACCACGGCGGGGCTGCGTGATCGCGACAGGAAGTAGGTGTCCGGATTGAGCGGGTTTCGTACACTGATATGACCGAAATCGTCGATTACGTCCTCGCGTGCAAGGATCCGATTTGCCATGACGAGTTCCGTCAGCGTCGCATCGCGAATGAGTTTGTCGTTCTCTTCCTGCCGTGAAGCCGTGTCCAGCATACCAGTCCTCCTTTAATAGGGTGAAGCTTAGCTTGCGGCCACTGTAGCGGCTAATATATAAATCGTCCTTCTGTATAGTATCTAGGCTATTCATGCGCTCGCTGATCTCGCAGATTTCCATCCATAAGCTCGAGGTGTTCTGCCTCGTCGTCGAACTCGGCAGCTTCTCGCGCGCTGCCGAGCGGCTCGGAATAGCGCAGCCGGTGGTTTCGGCTCACATAAAGGCGCTCTCGGAGAAATTCGGTGCTTCACTGGTCGCACGAACAGGACGCAAGGTCACGCTGACGGAGGAAGGTGTAAGGGTGTACAACTGGGCGCGCGAGATGGTCAGCCGAACCCGCGAGATGGAGCGGGAAATGGCAGATTTTCAGCGAGGTTTCTTCGGCAAGGCGACAGTGGGAGCTTCGATGACCATTGGCTCGTACGTGCTGCCCGGCCTGATCGCGCACTTTCACACGATCTATCCGAAGGGAGAAATCTCAGTGCGCATCGCAACGCCGGGCTCTGTCACCGATGCGGTCCATATCGGCGATTGTGACTTCGCCTTCACCATTCTTGATCCGCGCCATGAGACCACGGGGCTTGAGATCGAGAAGATCATGGACGAGCGGCTGATCCTCGTTGCGTCCGACAGTTCCGGAATCGTTGGCGACAGCCTGGACCAGACAGCACTGGCGGACGTGCCGTTCATCACGGCACAATCGGGAACGCCTCGACGGGAGATCGAGGAGCATTGTCTTGCGGCCTATGGTGTGCAACGCAACCGCATAGCGATGGAGTTCGGCCACGCAGAATCCATCAAGCAAGCGGTGAGGGCTGGCGCAGGCGCCGCATTCCTGTTCCGTTCGTCGGTGCGCGACGAGCTCGCATCCGGCAAGCTTCGCATCCTCTCCACACCGGGAATGGAGCTCCAGGTTCCGGTCTACCTCGTACGGCGGCGGGGCAAGCAGCTCTCGCATTTCCAGCTATCCCTGATGGACGCGCTCTCGCGCGGTCTCAACGGTCAGGAACCGGAGCGCAATGCATTGGCCATGGAAGGCGCATAACCCTTGGCAGTCTCCACTTCCAGAACTGCGGTGCCACCATGCTTCAGGACCGACAATGCTTCATCGATCGCGGCAAGCAGCGCATCCGCGCCCTGAAGCAGGCCGGGGCTCCAGGCCCCGAACCCACGTGCGACCGAACTGACGTCGATGTCCGGCCCGCTCATGACAATGCCAACATGTTTGTTTTCTATCGGACGGTTGCGGTGCTTCGCGACCGTTTCTTGATGCACCTCGTCATTGTAGAAGGATCGGTTGTTGAGGACGACCACCAGAAGCGGGACCCGCTTGTTGATACCGGTCCAGAGCGCAGAGGCGTTCATCAGGAAGTCGCCGTCCCCCAAGACCGCAAGCGGCAGCCGGTCGCTGCCCGTATCGCGCAGCGCAAGCGCCGCGCCTACGGCCATGCCGCATCCCGAACCGATGCCGCCACCGCCATCATAGCCGAGTGCGCCAAGTGGATGGTCCACAGGCCAGTCGTCCCCCGTCCAACTCAAGGGGCCGCGGATCAGGCAAGGTTTTACGTCGTCAAGCTTTGACCGAAGAAGAATTGCGATGTCTTGCGGAGTTAGCGTCTTCCCTTTTGGAGGAGTGCTGAGCGGAGGAAGGCCAGGTTTCTGGGCTTCCCTCGCATCGAGCAAGTTGGCGAGCGCATGCACCACTTGGTCAGGCTCGTTTAGGAAAGACACGTCAGCCGGATAATGCGCACCACCATCCTTCGACCAGCCGCGATGGGCAAAACTATCGAGCGAAGCGGAAATGATTTTCGCCGTAACGGGACGGTCCGGAAAGACTGAGCGCAACGTGCCGCCGAAATCGAGCCAGTCGAAATTGACGATGACATCCGCCTCCGTCAGAGCCGTCTTCGCGTCCGGATCCGGAAAATAGCCGGCGCGACCAACCGTCAGCCTGTGGTTTGTCGGGAAGGTCGAACCGGTCTTGAAGTCGGTAACGACGCGGGCGCCGAGATATTCGGCGAGCGCGATCCGCCGATCCCAATCCGCCAGTTCACGTGACATTCGCCCCATCATGAACACGATGTGGGTGCCTGTCTTAAGGATTGAGGCAGCCCGCTCCAGCAGATCTGGGACAGGCGTCGCCGCCACAGGCGATCCGCGCCGCGCAATATCCGGATCGACTAGTGGCCGCGTTACCCTCTCCTCTTGAAGCGCGGCATCGATATTTATGTACACCGGTCCCCGCGGCGCCGTAGCTGCAACCGCGGTACCCTGAATGAGCGCATCGCGCGCCGCCGCAACGCTGCCCGGCTGATCATCCCATTTGACGAAGTCGCGGATCAGCGCGCCTTGGTCCTGTGCGGTATGTATCCACTCGATCCAGGGGCGTCGCCTTGCGGCATCCAATGGACCCGTGGCGCCGACAATGACCATTGGCACGCGGTCGCAGAAAGCGTTGAAAATCCCCATGGAGCCGTGCATCAGCCCGACATTCGAATGGAGCGCCACCGCCATGGGGCGCCCGGTGATCTTCGCCCAGCCATGGGCAATGGCAACGGCCGCCTCCTCGTGAACACAAAGCAGGATTTCCGGGTCATTGCCTGTGAAGTTGACCAGGCTGTCATGGATGCCGCGATAGCTGGCGCCGGGATTAATCGCGACATAGCGGAGATCGAGATCGCGCAACGTCTGCGCGATTACGTCGGATCCCCACTCTGGCGCCTGGTTTAGTGTCTCTTCGGTCATGGGCGATCCCGTCACAGCATGATGTTGATGGTTTTGGTCTCAGTGTAGCTGTAGAGCTCCTCCCGGCCCTCCTCCCGACCGACGCCGCTGGTCTTCATCCCACCAAAGGGTACGCCGAGAAAATGCATACTTGACCCGTTGATCCACAGATGCCCGGAGCGCACCTGCCGCGCCATTTTAAGGGCGTTCTTGATGTCGTTGGTCCAGATCGCCGCCGTCAGCCCGTATTCGGTCGAATTGGCCATCTCCACGGCCTGATCGAACTCCCTCCAGCGCGCGACCGCGAGCACTGGCCCGAAGACTTCGTTCTGCCAGAGCCTGAGCTTGGGCGTCACATCGGCATAGATCGTCGGCTGGACCCAATAGCCCTTCTCGAACTCGGGTCCCACCGGCCGCCCACCGCCGACAATGCGGCGCGCCCCATCCTGGTCAGCTGCCGCACAATGCTGAAGGATGCGCCGCATGTGAGCTTCGGAATTTACCGGGCCGATATCGGTGTCCTCGCTCAACGGATCACCCATTCGAAGTGAGGCAACACGATCAGCAATCGCCTCCAGGACCCTATCATGCACGTCCTCATGCAGCAGCAGGCGGCTGAGAGAACCACAGCTCTGACCCTGCCACGAGAAGTTCATCCCCGCGACCGCCGCTTGCGCTACCTGGTCCGGATCGCAGTCCGGAAACACGATCATCGGATTTTTGCCGCCGAGCTCGAGCGTGATGTTCTTGACAGTGACCTCGGCGGCTGCACGTTGGATGGCGCGGCCTGTCGTCGGAGAACCGATGAAGGCGATCCGCTTCACGCGCGGGTGGCGAACGATCGCATCGCCGACGGTCTGCCCCTCGCCCGTCACGATGTTGAACACCCCGGGGGGAAGAGCATCGCGGGCGATTTCCGCCAGGATCATCGCCGAAAGCGGCGACGTTTCCGGCGGCTTGACAATGACGGCATTGCCGGCTGCGAGAGCCGCCGCCGTGCGCGCCACCGCGAACATGACCGGATGATTGAAGGGCGCGATACGTGCAACGACACCATAAGGTTCGTGCAGCGTCATGTGGATGTGGTCACGCGTTGCGGGAATTGTCTCACCGCGTAGATCGGGAGCCAGTCCAGCGTAGTACCGCAGCGATTCCACCGCCGTCGGCACGTCGATCATGCGCATCGGCCGGATTGTGTTGCCGGTGTCCGTAACCTCGACCTTGAGGATTTCGTCGGCACGCGCGGCGAAGGCATCTGCAAAGCTGTTCATGATGCCCGCCCGCTCCATAGGCGTGCAGGCCGCCCATTGCGGCCATGCCTTCTCGGCAGCCACGACGGCACGCTCTACATCTTCGGCCGTCGCGGCAGGCACTCGACCTATCGGTATCTCGTTCGCCGGGTTTAACGAGGTCGACCACTCGCCGCTTGAGCTCTCGACCAGTTCACCGCCGATGAGCATCCGCTCCGATTGGGTGACGCGCTCCATTGTCTCTCTCCCTGATGGCCGGAGGAGCATTCACCCACGCGCGGCCTCCCGTCCAATATATAATTCCGGACCGCTATATATTCGTGATGCTATACTATCGCCTGCCGGTGCGGCCTTTGAACCAGAAATTCGTCGAAATATGCGGCAAGCGTGTCATACGCGTCGAGGGGAATGACCTGGGCGACGTACTGGTCGGGGCGCACCACGATGAGGCACCCTCGGTGTCGGTCGATGGCCCGCAAATCGAAGATGTCTGGACCTGCCTTGAGGTCGGGACAGAAGACCTTCTCATGATCTATCAGCCCATATCGTCCCTTTCGCGGCAGGAGCAGCGGATGAAGCTTATTGCGCTCCAGATCACGGTGACCGCTCTGGAATATGGCGCGCAGGTCGATTACCGAATCGATGTCGGCTCCCTTCGGCGTGAAACGCAGGATGGGTGAACCCGGATCATCGGCGAGATAATCACACAATCGCCGAATGGCTCCGGGCTCACCGGTGCCTTCGAACGCAAACAGCCGGAAACGCCCGTCCGCTTCAACGGTGTGGCCGAGTTCCACAGTTTTCGCATCGGCATAACGTATGACCGGAGCAGAATGAAACCGTGTTCCGACACAGAACCCGGCCGCTAGGCTCTGGTGTTCGGTGCTGCCCGTGAGTAGCGACTGCCGATAGCAGGTCGCGGTACCTGCGGTAAACCGACCTTGCTTGACGAAATAGCGCTGGAATTCGGCGGGTTCGATGCCCTCTTCGTCGTCCTCTCGGGTTTTCGGGCGAGCGCTGAACATCTTGGCAAATTCACGGTCGAAGTCGATAAGTTCCTTTGCGACCGCCTGCCGTTCCTGTGAGTAGGTGGCGAGTATCCGCTCATCGGCCAGACCTCGGATAACGCTGGCAAGTTTCCAGCCGAGATTGAAGCTGTCCTGCATGGAAACGTTCATGCCCTGACCGGCCTTGGGGCTATGGGTGTGGCACGCGTCTCCTGCGATGAAGACCCTCGGCGGCTTGTCTGAACCTTCGATCACGTCATCAAAACGATCGCACAGGCGCTGGCCGATCTCATAGACCGACCACCAGGCAATCTCCTTCACGTCAAGCGTATAGGGACGAAGGATCCGTTGTGCGGCGGCAATCAGATGTTCCGCAGTGATATTGCGGCTCGCCACACGCTCGTTTTCGTTGAGCTTGTCTAGCTCGATATAGAGGCGAACGAGATAACCGCCCTCACGTGGGATGATCAGTACGCTGCCTTCATTGGCAGAGTGAATTGCCGCCTTGAAGCGGATATCAGGAAAATCTGACACTGCCAGAACGTCCATCACACCCCAGGCCTGATTGGCGGAATCGCCTTTGAGGGACCTGCCGATGGAATGTCTCACCGCGCTGCGCGCGCCATCGCAGCCCACCACGTAGCGGGCCCTGATCGTTTCCACCGCGTCCGACTGCGTGTCGCCGAGACGTGAGAGTCGTGCAATGACCGAATAGTCCATGGCACTCTCGTCGATCTTCAGATCGAGCAACTGGCGCCGATACGTCGGCTCGAGGCGAGTAGGCGAATTGCGCATGGTTTCCAAATAGAAATCATGAACGCGAGCCTGGTTGAGGATAACATGGGGAAATTCCGAGAGACCGTCCTCGGTGTCCTGTATCCGACCGCTGCGAGCTATGTGCTCGGGGCGTTTCGGATCGGGCTTCCAAAAGGTCGTCTCATTCACCCAGTACGCCTCCTTTTCCACCTTCTCTGCAAAACCGAACGCCTGGAACATCTCCATCGTGCGGCAGGCGATCCCGTCCGCCTGTCCCAGGCGCAACGGCCCCTCCTTCTGGTCGACGATCATGGTGCGGATGTCGGAGAAGACCGCCAGCTGAGCCGCAAGCGTGAGCCCGGCCGGGCCGCAGCCGATAATCAGCACATCGACGTCTTCGATACCCGACCCGTTCGCCGGCAATACTTGCCGATCTGCGGCGACCTGAATGCTAGGGTCCCCGGTGCGGAAGCCGTTAAGATGAAACTGCATGTTAAACCCCTCCATCCAGAAATTTCGACGGTTGAGGGCTCTCGCCGCTTCACGAGCAACAGCTTCCTCCGCCGAACGCCATATAGTAAGTACACTTATCATATTTTGGAAGTCAAATGTACTGCCTGAAAGGACCCTTCATGCCCGATCTTATAGAATTGCCCGGCCATATGATCCGGCGCCTTCAGCAGATCGCAGTCGCCGTTTTCCAGAGCGAACTGGGCGCCGTTGGCAGCGATCTGACGCCGGTCCAGTATGCAGCGTTGAGAACCATCAACGAGCGGCCGGGACTCGATCAGGCAACATTGGCCGGCTTGATCGCCTATGACCGCGCGACGATCGGCGGGGTCGTCGAGCGACTGCTCTCAAAGGGCCTGATCGTCCGCGACGTGAACGCAATTGACAGGCGCGCTCGCGTCCTCACGATCGCGCCGAAGGGCCGCGAGATGCTCGACCTGGTCGAGCCAAGCGTGCAAAGGGCGCAGACTGTGATGCTGGGTGGGTTGGACGAGTCGGAGGCGGCACAGTTCATGCGCCTCCTGCGCAAGACCATCACGACCGGCAATGAGAGCTAAGGTCCTCCTTCGCGTCGACTGGAAGCTGGCTGACTGGCGACACCGATGCCTTGTCTGTCTGCCGTCTTACGGCGATCACGTACATGATCCTTTCATGTTAAGCGTCCGAACTTGCAGCGGGTCGTGTCTCCTGAGACGCTCGGGCCTGAGATGCATGGCTGTTTTATCCATATTGAAACTTCGCTCCGCCAGGTTGGCCGACCGTCAGGCGCCGCTTCTGTCGATCACCCTTCGAGCCAGCTGTGGAATGACACCCAAAGTGAAGAGGATGCGATAAAAGTGGATCAAGATGACGAACGGCACGCTCAGGTTCAGGGTCAGAGCAATCAGGCTCATCTCCGCCAGACCGCCTGGGACGAATGCCAAGATGATCGCTTCCTTGGGCGTCTCCAATGCCGGAGCAATCAACCATGCCGAGCAAGCGGCAAGCCCTAATACTAACGCGAATGCCGCCAAGGCCAATCCCACGCCTCGCATGAATTCTCGTCCAGCAATCCCAACGAAACCCACGCCGAGGGATGTGCCAATGACCAATTGCGTCAGGCTGAGCATAATCGGAGGGATAGAACCCTCGATCAGGCCTGCCGAATGGAATACGGCACTCACCGACAAAGGCCCCGACACCTCGGGCGCGGGAAAACGGAGCCATGGCCCGATGAATGATCCGATTAGGCCGGCCGCCACCAGCAGGGTCGCACTTCCAAGCGTGAGGTTCACGTCGGATGTTGGGAGTCCTGCTGCGCTGCCGACGCGATGACCGCTGAGCGCCCAGAAAATCAGCGGCATCAGCAATACGATCAGAGAGACGCGCAAGAAGTGCTGCAATGTGACCAGCCGCTCGATGGCACCGGCCTCACGTCCCAACACCGCGGCCTCCACAAAGCCCCCAGGGAACGAGGAAAAGAATGCCGTTGCGCGATCGTAGCCGCCCACATGCCGGAACAGGAGGTATACTACCGCCTGCGCCACCAGCAGAAACAGCGTCACTGCAATCAGCGCCGGCCACCAACCTGGGATCTCTCGCAATATATCTGCGCTGAAGGCAGCTCCTATCATCACGCCGAGCACCGGGAAGAACAAGCTTCGGCTCTTCTGCGGCCATTCCGGCGCCCCCCCCAGTATTTGAATTCCAGATAGGGCCACAAGGCACAAGGCCAGCTGGGCACCGATAAGCCAGGGGAGCGGCGCGCCCACGATCAAGGCTACGAGGCCACCAACGAGACCGATACCTAGCGTTACGGCTTTGCGCACGAGCCGCTTGCCCGAGGGATGCAAGATCATCTAATCGAAGGCCAGATGCAGGTTTTTTTCGCGTGTGAAGCTGAGTAACTCCCCAAGGCTTTCCTCCCGTCCGATGCCGGATTGCTTGACTCCTCCGAAAGGTGCGCCGAGGAAATGCGAACTGGATTTGTTCACCCACACGAATCCGGCGTCGACGAGCCTGGCCAGCCTGTGTGCCCGCGCAAGGTCCTGGGTCCAGATTGAGCAGGTCAGGCCGTAGTCGACGGCATTCACGTGCTCCATCAACGTCGCCTCCTCAGACCATTTGAGAACGGAAAGAACCGGTCCGAATATCTCCTCGCGTGCAATGGTCATGTCTGGGGTGACATCGGCAAAGATCGTCGGTTGGATGAAATTTCCATCGGGATGGCCCCAGACCTGCGCGGGCTCACCCCCATGGATTAGCCGGGCGCCCTCGGCCTTTGCTATCTCGATAAATTTTAGGATCCGGTCGTACTGGCGACGACTTATCACCGCGCCCATGGTTGTCTCCGGATCCGTTGGGTCGCCCGGGATGAATTCACCCGCACGTGCCACGACTCGCTCCAGTACAGCATCGTAGATGTCGGCATGTACGAAAGCGCGGCTGGTTGATCCGCAGGACTGCCCGCACCAGGCAAAGTTCATTCCCGCAATTATCCCGGCCGCGGTCTTGTCGAGATCCGCATCCGGGCAGGCAATCAAGGCATTCTTGCCCCCTAACTCCAGCAGTACCGGCTTGATCGTCGCCGCCGCACCGGTCATGACCGCACGTCCGGTTGGGACTGACCCAATCAAACCAACCATTGCCACCTTGGGATGCGAAGCCAGTAGTGCTCCCGCTTCGGCCCCGCCATTCACTACATTGAAGACGCCTGGTGGTAGTATCCCCTCGATCAACTCAATGAACCGGAGAACCGAAAGAGGTGCCTGTTCGGCGGGCTTGAGCACGAGCGTGTTGCCAGCGGCCAACGGAGCGGCCATCTTGGCACCGCAGAACATCAGCGGATGATTGAAGGCGACGATCCGCCCCACCACGCCGTGAGGCTCACGCACCGTGAAGTTGATCGCATTGGGTCCCATCGGGATGCTGTCGCCCTTCATTTCGGTCACAAGCCCCGCAAAGAAGTCGAGCAGGTCGGCCGCAATATCGACATCCCGTATCATCGCTGCCACCGGATTACCGCTCTCTGCGGCGTCCAGAAGTGCTAGATCCTCGCGGTTGTCGCGCATCACCTGGGCAATCTGGCGTAACGCCTTTGCGCGCGTCAGCGGCGGCGTGTCGCGCCATTCAGGAAAGGCGGCATAGGCAGACCGGATTGCGGCTTCCATGTCATCCGCGTCGCCAACAGCCACCTCGCCGTAGGTTTCACCCGTGGCCGGGCTTGAACAGGTTCGACTTCCGCCGGCCAATGGAAGGTGCCAGGCACCTCCATAGTACAGGCTGCGATTTGAGGGGAGGATGGGTCGTGTCACGGGAACTTCCTTAGACGAGGGCACTTGTGCCTGATGCGGCATTTCGGCGTTGCCCACGCCAGATGATGCGCAAGATGATGAAGAGGGTCAGCAAGACGAAGCCCATGAAGATCGGCCGTGTCAGCAGTGCCTCTGGACGACTTCCATACAGTAGGACCGTCTGGCGAACCGCCTCCTCCAGGGCCCTGCCGAGGGCAAAGCCAATGATGAAGGTAGCAAACGGGTAGTCCAACTTGCGCATAAAGTAGCCGACCACGGAGAACACCAGCATCACCGCGACTGCAAACATGGTATTGCCGTTTGAGTAGGCGCCCGCGAGGCAGATCGCCGTCACGATCGGCAAGATGACATTCTTCGGCACGTTGATGATCAGGGCAAACAACCTCAAGCCCACGTTACCGATGGAGAAGTTGATGAAGTTTGCCATCATCATGGCTGCGAAGATGCCATAGACCAGCTGACCGTGATCCTTGAAGATCATGGGCCCTGGCGTCACCCCATGAATGAGAAAGGCGCCGATTAGAATCGCCGCAGAGAGGCTTCCCGGAATGCCAAGCGCGAGCAGTGGGATCAGATTCGCGCCGTTGACCGCGCTGTTCGCAGCCTCGGTTGCGGCGATCCCCTCCAGCTTGCCCTTGCCAAACTCGTCTGGCTTGTCAGATGCGCGTTGAGCTGCCCCGTAGCCGAGGAAGCCTGCGACGATGGCGCCGATCCCTGGCAGTGCGCCCACGCCCGTTCCTATCAACGCTGACCTCAGAAGTGTCCTTCGACACTCCCAGAATTCCGCCCAGCTGACATTGCGGTCTTCGGCCGGAAGCGATTTGGAAAATGCGGATATCCGCTTCGACGGCACCTCGCGTCTTAGAGCGAATGCTTCGATCTGGATCAGTATCTCAGACAAGGCGAGCAGGCCGATCGTCATCGGGATCAGAGGCACGCCCTCAATCAGTTCTGGGATACCGAATGTCATTCGTGGCTGCGCCGTTTCGATGTCCAGGCCAACGCAGGCAACGAAAGCTCCCGCCGTGGCTGCTATCAGCCCACGCAAGAGGGAATTGCCCGCCAAACCTGCAATGATTGTCAGCGAGAAGGCGAAGACCGCCGCAAGTTCGGGCGGCCCCATCCTAAGCGCCAGAATGGCCATCGGCGCAGCAACAGTGAATAGTACAATGTCGCTAAACGTATCCCCAGTGAAGGAGGAGTATAGCGCCATCTTGAGCGCCTTCAGCCCCTTGCCCTGCTTCGCCAAGGGATAACCGTCGAAGGCAGTTGTTGTGCTTTCGGGGGATCCCGGCGTGTTCAAAAGGATTGCGGAAATCGCTCCGCCAAACGCGCCACCCTTCGCAATCCCGACCAGAAAGGCGATAGCAGACAAGGGATTCATGTAGAAGGTCAAGGGGACAGCAACAGCCAACGCCATCGGGGCATTCAGGCCAGGAATGGCCCCCACTATGATCCCCAGGGCGACCCCAGCTGCAATGTGCAGGATGTTGATCAGTGTGAAGGCATCCACAATGCCCGCAAGGATGGTATCCATCTGATGTGCTATCCTAAGCTGGCAGGTAGATGATGAAGAAGTATCGGAAGATCAGGTAGATCACGGCGGGTGCGATGAACACCATTAGCGGCAGCTGCAGCAGGGTACGCCGCACGCTCCCCATCGCCACTCCGGCTGCCGCGATGATGAACATCGCGGCCACGATGTAACCGACCTCCCGCATCAACAGATACGCGACCATCAGCACGATTGAAGCGGCGCCGATGAAGGCAAGCTCTGGCAGTCTTATCGGCAACATTGCGGCTTCGGTGTGCGGTGCCCTGCGCCAAACCGAGATCAATTGCACTGCCAGCAGCAGGGCCGTCAGGATCAAGAGAAGTCGTGCTATCAGGCGTGGAAAGAAGTCCGGCGCAAGCCCACCCCAGGACTGGCTCCCAATCTGATCCGGAATGATGAGAAAGTAGAGCACCAACCCAAACACCAGCAGAAAGCCGGCCGACAGAATGTCGGATAATCGCATGATGTTCCTCCGCTTGTATGCGATGGCGCGCCCTCCAGCGCGCAATCGCTCTCGGCTGCGCATTTGTCCTTGCGACCCGCCGGCAGCGACGCCGACTGGTCGCAACCCGACATCTACTTCTTGGTGTCTTCAGCCAGCATGGCATCCAGATACGGCTTTACCTGCTTCGACTGCATGCGCAGGTATTCCGTCGTATCTTCCGGATTGCGATAATCGGCCGTAAGGAACATCCTCTCATGGAGGTTCTTCTTCAGTTCCTCGTCCATCGCTGCCTCAACAGCCGAACTCAGCCTCTCCAAAATCTCCGGGGGCAGGCCCTTCGGTGCGGACAGCATGAAGGTGTCCACGAATGCGTAGTCGTAGCCCAATTCGAGCATCGTCGGCACGTCCGAGAAGGTCGCGTTGCGCTTGTATCCGAGTGACAAGAGGGGACGAAGTTCCCCGGACTGAACAAGCGGATGCCATCCCGATGCACCCCATGTCATGTCGGTGTGGCCCCCAAGAACCTGTTGAATTCCGGCACCCCCGCCCTGAGTGGGAATGACGTCGATCTTGATACCTTCCTTCTGCTCCATGGCGATCGCCATCAGTCGCGATACTGCTACCTGAGATGACAGCGACAGCGTCTTCCCCGCCTTTGCGTCGGCGATCAGGTCGTCATAGGTCTTCCAGGGAGAGTCCGCCTTCACGACAAGTGCATCTTCGGGATACGAGACAGTCGCAATGTGGTCGAGCGAATCCATCTTGTAAGGGAGCTCAGGGTTATAGACCGGTGACAGGACATAGGCGGCGCTGGCGCCCATTCCGATCGTGTAGCCATCAGCAGGCATGTTCATCAACGTTGCAGCCATGACAGCACCGCCGCCGCCCGGCTGCTGTACCGCCACGATCGGAACGCCCAGTTCGCGCTCGAGGTTCTGAATTAGGAGGCGCGCCGTCGTGTCCACGGCACCGCCCGGTGCAAAGCCAATGTACATCGTGATCGGCTTTTCAGGGAATTCAGCAAGCGCCACGCCTGCCGTCATCGTCATTGCGGCCGCCAAGCTGAGCACCCGTTCTATCATCTGACGTCTGTTCATGATTCTCTCCTCCAAAATCATTTTTCTTCCATCCTCAGCACCGCATTCAAGCGCGGCACTCCTCCCCGCAAGCCATCATCCCGACGGCTTGATTCCAAAGTCGCCGGCGTAACCCGCCTCGACCCTTGCATCGATCAGGTAACAACCGCCCGCCGCAACCGCGGCGGCGCCTCGGCTGAGCGCCGCACGCAGATCAGCCAGCTTGCGGACCGGACCTTCGGCTTGGAAACCCTGCGCTCTCGCCATAGCGACGATGTCGACCTCTGGCTGATTGAGACGCTGTCCAATCCATCGGTTCTCCACCGGCCGCCCTCGGCGCAAGGCAACCCGTTCCTGATGCAGTTCATCATTGAAGTATGAGGTGTTGTTTGCGACTATGACCAAGAGCGGCAGGCGCATATGGGCGGCGGTCCAAAGGGCGTTGATGCCCATCAGCGTGTCGCCGTCTCCCAGGACGGCGGTCACCAACCGGCCGCTGTTGCGCAAAGCCAAGGCGGCCCCGACCGCGGTTCCAGGCCCGATCCCGACCGCACCGCCGCCATCCTTGCCGAGATAGGCCAATGGGTCGTTGAAGCGGCTGGCCGCGCGGGGCCAGCCCAGGGGCAGCTTCACATAGGTCACCGCCTGCTCGTCGGACAACGCCCGCACCGCCAGCGCGAAATCTCCCAGCGCCATGCAATCGGCTCGGTCGCCTAATGGGGCACCCGGCAGATAGGTAGTCCAGTGCGCTCCCCCGAAATCCCATGCCGTCTGGTGAGGCTCAGCTCCGAACGTCTCAAGCAGTTGGGCAGCAAAAGCGTCCGGCCCAGCGAGCGCCGGCACGTCTACCGCCGCCAATGCCTGGTGGTCCATGGACCAGCCATTCGCCAAGAAAGTGTCTAGCGAAGCATGAACGACCGTCTGTGCAACCGGTTTCTGTGTTTGTGCGAAGTCCGTGCAGCTACGCAGATAACCAGCCAGATCCATCCAGTCGAAACTGACGATCAGATCCGCCTGGGCCAGGAGTATCCGCTCGGCCTCTGACCGCTGCTCACCGCAGACGGGGAGCAAATGCTGACAATGGTCCGTAGAAAAGGCCGCAGGATTGTGTATCGACGTAAGCACCGCCGCGCCAGAGCGCTCGGCGAGTGCCACTCGGCACTCCCAGTCTTCCGTGGAGCGTGACATCCGCCCAAACAGGAACACCGGCCGCTGCGACCGCCGCAGCAGGCTCGCAACGCGATCTATAGTCTCCTGGGGTGCCACCGGTGCAGGCGCCGCGGCGTAGCGCCTGACGTCGGGCACAGCGATGGGTCCGGCGAGTTCTTCCTCCTGCGACGTCACATCAAGGCAGACGTATGTGGGTCCATAAGGAAGTGTGGTCGTGATCTGGTGCGCGCGCAAAATCGACTCGACGCCAGCTTCCGTCGAAGCGGGCTGGTCGTCCCATTTCACGTAATTCCGAACAAGTGCGCCCTGATCGCGCGAGGTGTGGACCCAATCGATCCAGGGACGGCGGCGGTGCGCATCAACAGGCCCCGTAGCGCCGATGATCACCATTGGAACCCGGTCGCACCAGGCGTTGTAGATGGGCATAGCGGCATGCATCAGCCCAACATTGGCGTGGAGGCCGACGGCTATTGGCAAATCGGTCGCGCGGGCATAGCCATCGGCAATTGCTACAGCGTGCTCTTCGTGCAAGCAAAGCACGATCCGAGGATTCTCGTTACCAAGGTGATTGACAAGGGAGTCATGCAAACCGCGAAAGCTGGAGCCGGGGACCATTGCAAAATATGGCAGGTCTAGCGCCTGAACTGTTTGCGCTATCACGTCGCTCCCGAAAACCTGGTCCGAAGCAGCGCTGGCCACCGGCCGCTCGATCTTGTCCATTGGATCCGCAATTCGCGGAATCCCCACTCTGACATCATCCATTCGGGTGACATCCTCCTGTGTTCAGCATTCGTCTTGGTACAGCCAGTGATCTTGCCGAACTATGGGCGCCGCGGAGGTCGAGGGGAAATGCGTAGCGGTGGTCGCTGTATGCGTTTTGCTTATACCGCCCTTTACGCACCGGACCGAGATGGCGCACTGTCACCCAGTGCCGACGACGTACGAGGGGGTCGCGGGACATCCATTTCCATCGGGCTGTGATCAGCCGCGGTTACGCAAGATCCAAGGAGGAAGCCCCCTGACGAGCCTTAGAAAGCTCAGGACCGTTCTCTATGCCGCGGAACTGGGACAAGTGTCCGCGGCAGCGCGGGCATTGAATATCTCCCAGCCTGCGGCCTCGCGAGCTATCCTCTCGGTTGAGAAAATGATCGGCACGCCACTGTTCCAGCGTGGAACATCGAGGCTGACGACGACCGAACAGGGCATGGCCCTTTGCCGCCGAACGCGTCGCGCCCTTGATCATCTTGAAACCGCAGATGCGGCAGTCACCCCGGCACCGGATGCAGCCCGGCGCCTCATCTCCGCACAAACGTCCGAGAATGAACTCCAAGCAGTGATCGCCATAGCAGAGTGCGGCACCATCACCGCAGCGGCTCGCCGGGAGGGCCTGTCACAGCCCGCTTTGACGCGTTCCCTGCGCAAGCTCGAGAACAGGGTTGGGCAAGCCCTCTTCCACCGCACTACTGAGCGCATGCGCTTGACCCCGGCTGGCGAAACACTCGTGCGGCGGGCCAAGCTCGCCTTCTCGGAACTGCGCCACGGGTTTGAAGAAGTGGCGCTAATTCAAGGTGCACGGGGCGGCGAGCTTCGCCTCGGAGCGCTGCCCCTGACACGGGCACGGCTTGTGCCTTTTGCAATTGATGCTGTTCTGACAACCTTTCCCGAAGCCCGGGTCTCAGTGGTTGATGGTACTTACTCATCGCTCGCTACCAGCTTGCGCAATGGGGATATCGATATGATCGTCGGCTCCATTCGTGCGGCTCCCCCTGGTACTGACCTAAGCAGTCAGTGGCTTTTCGATGACTCCATGGTGGCCGTCGCGCGGACCGGCCATCCCTTGGCCGGCAACGCTGCTCCCAGTCTTGCCGCCTGCCTCAGGCACGATTGGGTGCTGCCGCTGCCGGGAGTGCCGCTCAGAATGGAGTTCGAGGCGCTGATCGACTCGGCTGGACTGCCGCGACCCGGGCACGTGATCGAAGCCGACTCCTTGGCCATCGTCCGAACCCTACTCCTGGGCAGCGATCGTCTTGCCGTCGTGTCGCATCATCAAGTCCACTATGAAACGTCGGCCGGTCAACTTGTCGTACTGCCAGTGGATTTCAGCGCCGCCGTACGGCCTGTCGGCTGGACCGTTCGCCGCGACTACATTCCGACATCGCTGATGCAGGCGTTCCAGCAAGAACTGCGCCGCGCGGTCTCCAGGATCACTTCAACTGACAATCACCATACAAGGGACATGATATGACGAAACTTCGACTCTCTCTCGCGGTTGGCAACTACGATCGCACTCGCGCCCTGGTCGACGGACGTGTACAGATAGATGGGGTTGATCCCGTTGTGCACCTGCTCTCTCCGGAGGAGATCTTCTTTCGTGCCTTTCGGTCGGAGGATTTCGACATTTGCGAGCTGTCCATGTCCAGCTTCACCGTGAAGACGGCGCAGGGCGCTTCTCCCTATGTCGGGATTCCAGCATTCTTGTCGCGTGCCTTCCGCCACACCTCCATCGTCGTCAGGCGTGACCGCATAGCTGCGCCGGCAGATTTGAAGGGAAAGCGTATTGGCGTCCCCGAATACCAATTAACTGCCTGCGTCTGGGCCCGTGCCATCCTAGCCGAGCAGGGTGTATTGCCTGAGGACGTAATTTGGGTTCGTGGAGGGCTCGAGGAGCTGGGCCGCCCCGAAAAGATAACCATCTCTTTCCCCTCCAGCGTCAAGATCGAGAGTGCGCCTGGTGACAAGTCCCTTTCACAGATGCTGGCTGCGGGTGAGATCGACGCCGTCATCGCGCCGCGCCTGCCATCGTGTTTCGGGGCAGATGCAACTGTCGGCTGGCTCTACGATGATCCGATCGCCGAGGCGAGTGCATGGTTCGAGAGAACGGGCATCTTCCCGATCATGCACATCGTCGGGATTCGTCGCGCACTTGTCGATGAGCATCCATGGTTGCCCATGTCAGTATTCAAGGCGCTGAATTCAGCCAAGGCCGTCGCTCTTGATGAGCTAACCGACACCTCTGCGACCAAGGTCACGCTGCCGTTCGTGGAGGAGCAACTCGCCCGCGCCCGGGCCTTGATGGGTCGGGATTTCTGGTCGTACGGGCTTCAGGAAAACCTACCTACCTTGATCGCTTTCCTCGAAGCACATCACAAGCAGGGGCTCTCGTCGCGGCTGGTTTCGCCCGAAGAGCTGTTTCACCCTTCTACCTTCGAGGCTTACAAGATCTGACATGAGGATGCTCGGGGATTCGAAGGAGGCGGGACCTGCGTCCCGTCAGAATGCCTCGAAGCGGTTAGCAACATGGTGCTAAGGGCGTGACAAATTTGGGGACGGTTGTCGAAGGGCTAACGGCAGGGAATCAGAATTTCCCGGTGATAAGGTGCTGGCCGATTGAACAGAGTGGCTGAAGCGGGAGGCGTGCGAGCGAGATCAAGAGAAGCGGGAAATATGGGGCAAGACAACTGCAATCCTCATGGTCAGATATTTCTCAACAGTGAGACTGTTCCTTTCCCACCCACTGCCTGATTTCTTCACCGTGTTCGTCAACCCGCGGCGGCGCGCGATCGATTCTTGGATTGCACCCTGATAATAGGAAGGCTGTCCCAGGTAGCCTTACAGCGCCAATGGGCGACGCCAAATCAACGCTCAGCAATGCTGCCCGGGGAGACAGCTGTGGGTCATCAAGCGCTTCTTTGAGATCTCGGACCCGGCCCGCTGGCACCCTGTGGGAGCGCAGAAACTCCTCCCACTCGGATGCTGCTCGCGTCAAAAATATGTCTCGCAATACCTTTCCTTCGCGTTCAGCATCATCAACGCTTTGCTGCAGGCTGCCTTTAATCATCTCTGGACGTCCCAACGCAGTCCAGAGCCGACGCTGCTGGCGCAGATTTCCCGCACCCAACACCAAGACGCCCGCTTTCGTCGCATACGTGCCAAGTCCAGCCATCGGAAAGCGATTGCCGTTTGGGCGCGGCTTCAGGCCTCCAACCGTCAACGCACTGATGTGCGAGCCCATCAACATGAGCGATGCATCGAACATCGCCAGATCCACATGTTGCCCACGCCCCGTCCGCTCCCGCTGAAACAGTGCAGCTGAGATTGCAAATGCAGCAATGTAACCGGTAGCGTAGTCGACCACGGGAGCACCAGCTTTCAGAGGGGCGACCTCTGGTGTTCCGGTCATCGCCATCATCCCCGAGATGGCCTGAAATACATTATCGTAACCCGTCTCTTGCGCGCGAGGCCCGGTCTGTCCGAAGGCGGAGATCGAACAGTAGACAAGACGAGGGTTGATACGGCTCAGTTCATCGTAGCCGAAGCCGAGTTCGGCAAGAGCTCCGGGTCTGAAATTTTGCACGAAGACATCGGCATCGCGCAACAGGGCATGCAGCGTCTCCTGTCCCTCCGACGATTTGAGGTCGAGCGCGATAGACCGCTTGTTCGATCCCTGGGCAAGGAAGGCGGTACCCATCGCGGCTGCGTTCAGTTCCCGGTCGGCCCCCTGAAGCCTGGACTGATCGGGATCGTCGGGTCGATCGATGCGAATGACGTCGGCTCCCAAAAGCCCCAGCTGGTAGGCTGCGAAAGGTCCAGCCAAGACGTGTGTCGCATCAATAACGCGAATGCCTTCAAACGCTCTCGCCATTGTCCTTTCTCCTCAATCCTGACCGGACTGTTGCGTCGGTGCCAGCTGCGGATTAATCGCAGCGCACGCTCATGCCGCCGTCGACCACGATCTCTGTGCCCGTTACAAATCGCGCTTCGTCCGATGCCAGGAAAAGTGCTGCGTTCGCAGTGTCCCGGCCGTCGCCCATCCAGCCCAAGGGGATGCGTCTCACGCGCGACGCAAGAAGCGCATCGACATCGCCCGCTGCACGCTGACCGGCAAGACGCGTTTCCACCATGGGGGTATGCAATTGCCCCGGCACGACCGTGTTCACGCGGATACCCTTTGGTGCGAACTCGACTGCGGTCACCTTGGAGAACTGGATTATGGCCGCCTTCGCAGAGGCATAGGCCACCTGTGGAGATCCAGTATAGCGCAATCCAGAGGTAGAGGAGACGTTGACGATAGCACCGGACCTCTTTGCTTCCATCACCGGAAGGACCGCTCGGCAGGTCAGGAAGACGCTTTTCAGGTTGAAGTCCAGCTGCCGATCCCAGACGTCCTCCTCCAGAGCTGCCGCACCGCCTTTCGCCGAGCCGCCGACGTTATTGACGAGGATGTCGATGGCGCCAAAGCGCTCCTGGCATGCCGAAACCATGGCCTCGACCGCACTACGGTCTGTTACGTCGCAAAGATAGGGCTCTATCTCGCCGCCAACTTGGCGCGTGCGCTCCAACGTCTCTGTCATCGTCTCCATGCGCAAATCAACGGCGAAAACCCTTGCCCCTTCTTCAGCGAAGCGAACGCAGGTAGCGCGACCATTGCCCCAGCCAGGACCGACGCAGCCTGCACCGGTGACGATCGCAATTTTTCCTTCAAGACGGCGAGCCATCAGATGTTCTCCTTGAAGCCGTAGAGACGGGCGGGGTTATCGACGAGAAGCGCCCTCATCAGGTCGGCGGTCGGGGCGATCTGCGGCAGCAGATCGAAGAGGTCGCCATCATCCGGCGGCGCAGCGCGATAGTTCGGGTGGGGCCAGTCAGTCCCCCAGACCACTCGATCGGAGAAATGCTCAACCAGTTCCCGTGCGAAAGGTGTCGCATCGGCATAAGGTGGATCCTGTCGCGAGGCACGCTCGCTGCCCGAAACCTTGCACCAGACATAGTCATGGTCGAGCAGCCGCAGCAGCGCCTCGAATTGCGGCTGATTGCGTCCGCGAGAGGCGTCGATCCGTCCCATATGGTCGATCACGACGGGAACCGGCAGACTGGCAAGCACGGGCGACATCGGCTCGATCAACTGGTCTTCCATGTGGATCTGCAAGTGCCATCCGAGATCGGCAAGCTTCGGCGCAAGTGCGCGCAGTTGCGCTTCGTCCGCACCATGCGCAAGATGGCTCATGTAGTTGAAGCGCAGGCCACGAAAGCCTTTCGTATCGAGTACCCGCAAATCGGCCAGCGTTACGTCTGCCGGCGCAAGGGCGACGCCGAGATAGCGCCCAGGGCGGGCGGCAATCGCGTCAACGACGACGCTATTGTCGAAACCATGGCACCCCGACTGCACGATAACGCAGCGCTCGATCCCCATCTGGTCGTGGAGGGCAAACAGCGCTTCCTTTGGTGCCTCAGCAGGCTTGAAGCCGCTATCGTCGGCGTAGGGAAAACGAGCGACCGGCCCGAAGACATGGCAATGGCAGTCGGTTGCGTTCTTCGGTAGGCGGACAGTGGTCATATGTGGCTTCTGGTGCCATGTCAGAACTGGATCAGGCATTATCGAGCTCCGGCGCCCCACCGCCTTGGGGAGGGATGCTAAAGATATTGATGGTCAGGGAAATCAGCGTGTAGTAGCCGAGGAGGCCAACGAGATCGACGAGCCGCTGCTCGCCCAGCACGTCGGCGGCGCGGGCATAAAGCGCATCGTCCAGCCGGCGGTTCTCGTGGGCCGCGCGTGCGACGTCGTGAACGACCTCCAGTTCCGGATCATCGAAGACTGGCCGGTTATCCGTTCGGATGGCGTCGATGATGTCGGGCGCGATACCTGCGGCAAGAGCGGGCCCCTTGTGCGCCTGCCACTCATATTCCGAGCTGAAGACGCGTCCTGTGATGAGGATCGCGAGTTCGGAGAGATGCGGTGCAAGACTCGTATCGTAACGGCAGTAGCGACCGAGATCCTGCGCCCGAGCCGCAAGTTCCGGCCGATGCAGCCAAACAGCCAGCGGGCCACGCACTCCGCCGCGGGGACCGGCGCTGATCGTGTCGTGGATCTGACGCTGCTGCTGCGAGTAGAATTGCGGGTCAGGTGCGCTGAGGCGCTGTGGCGGCCAATTCATGCGGCTTTGCTTTCTGTCTGTTGGAAGGCGGGTACTGCGGCGGAAAACTGATTGAGCCAGGCCACAAGGTTCGGATGGGTATCTCGCCACTCCACTGGCTGGCGCCAATCGAGGTAACCCAGCGCACAGCCCAGGCCGATATTGACGATATCGATGCGTTCAGTTTGGGGCGGCGCCTGCTCAAACGCGGCAAGCGCTCGTTCGATCTTGCCGCGTTGATGGCCCATCCAGACCTCTGACCTTTGACTTGGTTCGCGGAAACGGTCCTCGTAAACCATCAGCAGGGCGGCCTCCGCGATCCCGTCTGCGAGCCGGGCCCGGGTCAAGGCGCGGCTACGCTCGAGTGGCTGCGAAATGCCGGGCAGCAACCTCGCGCCACCCGCCAGCAGATCGAACAGCTCAAGAATAACGCCGCTGTCGTAGAACGCCTCCCCAGCGATCAGCAGGCAGGGCATCTTGCCGAGCGGGTTCTGGCAACGCAGGTCGTCGGCTGCATCCCTTGTATCAGCATCGCGGCGAATGATCCGCCCGCTGAGACCGAGTGCCTGGGCCGCGATGCGCACCTTTCGGCCGAATGGAGAGGTGATCGTCGAGCGCAGCACAATTGGGACCGACGGGTCGTTCCAAAGTAAATGCAGATCCGTCACGGCCTACATCCTCGAAGGAAGGAAGAGGGCGATCTGCGGCACGAGATACAGCAGCACCAGCATTGCAAATCCCGCCAGGACGAACGGGACCAGGCCGCGGAAAACATGCTCCAGCTTGACGCGTCCACCGGATGCCGCCTGAACGACGAAGCAGTTGATACCGACGGGAGGTGTTACAGCGCCAATCTCGACCAGCAGAACAACGAAGACGCCGAACCAGATAGGATCATAGCCGAGATCCATCATGACGGGATGCGTGATCGGCAATGTCACGGCGAGCAGCGCAGGCGCATCCATCATC
Source organism: Pseudorhizobium banfieldiae (assembly GCF_000967425.1). Classification (NCBI taxonomy): domain Bacteria; kingdom Pseudomonadati; phylum Pseudomonadota; class Alphaproteobacteria; order Hyphomicrobiales; family Rhizobiaceae; genus Pseudorhizobium; species Pseudorhizobium banfieldiae. The sequence goes on along the minus strand of NZ_FO082820.1, from coordinate 620,515 downwards.
ATACCAAGCGCGAGGTAGATGATCGAGATCAGCACCACGACGACCCAGGGCGCCACATCAAGCCCCGTCAGAAAGCCGCCCAGAGCGTTCGTTACCCCCGAAAGCGCAAGGAACTTCGAGAACAGGAGCGCGGAAATCAGGATCGCGAAGATCATGGCGGAGGTGCGGACCGTCTCCATGAGCGTCTCGCCCAGCTTGACACCGCGCAGACCGCGATGGCGCAAGATTGCCAGCAGGAAGGTCAGTCCGGCTCCCACGCCTCCCGCCTCAGTTGGTGTAAAGATGCCGACATAGAGGCCTGCGACGATGCAGATAATGATGAAGACAAGCGGCCCCGCGAGGCGGAGCGACACGATCTTTTCGCGCAGCGAGTAACGCTTACGATCAACGGGAGCGAGTTCGGGGCGGCGCAACACCGTAAGCCAGATCGCCAGGCAAAGCATGAGCGCAAAGACAATACCCGGGATGAAGCCCGCAATGAGAAGCGCGCCGATCGAGCTGTCCGTCAGGATACCATAGACGACGACCAGAGCAGACGGCGGTATCATCACCGCAAGCGTACCCGCAATCGCGATGGACGCAGAGGCAAGGCTCTTGTCGTAGCCCCGATCGAGCATCTGCGGTAAGGCGAGCTTGGTAAAGACCGTCGCGGTCCCGACGGACGAACCGGATGCCGCCCCAAATGCTGCCGCCCCCAGCGTCGTCGAGATCGCAAGCCCGCCCTTGAGATTGCCCATCCACTTCGTTGTCGCTTCGAACAGGTCCTCGCCAAGCCCCGCACGCATGGCAAAGAAGCCCATGAGAAGAAAGAGCGGGATTACCGAGAAGTGGAAGGAGTGGGTTGTCTCGAAGAAGACGGTAGACAGGAGCGCTGTGGCAGCCTTGAAGCCGACCAGGGCCGCCAGCCCAAAGGCTCCCACCAGACCGAGGACGACCATTACGTTGATGCCTAAAAGTATCCCGGCAAAGAGGCACAGGGTACCGATCAGGCCGATCGCTATATTGCTCATGCGTCCTCCGGGAGTTCATGGGGAAGTTGCCGTCCAGATGCGACCCAGAGCGCGTCGATCAGGAACTGCACAGTCAGGAGCGCCATCCCGGCGGAGACGGCATACTTGATAGGCCAGACCGGATATCGAATTGAGCCCCGCTTCATCTCGCCGATGGCGAACGACTTTTCAGCTGAAAGCCAACCCGCCCAAGTCGCCCAGCCGAATAGCAGCGCGCCGGCGAGGAGCGCGAAGATGGTGAGCGCACGCGCTATGGATTCCGGTGCCCGGTCCGTGATCAATGTCACGCGAATATGCCCACCGTGGTATTGGGTGATGGCCAGCGACAGGAAGATGATGAGGGGCAGCGCTCCTTCCGTGAGTTCCAAGGTGCCGGCAATCGGCATATTGAAGCCATAACGGCTCACCACGTTTGCCACGACGAGAACCATCACACAAAAGGCGACGGCGCTCGATATCCAGGCAAAAGTTGTCAGGAGCCAGCCAAAGCCGGTCCGTATGCGAGACAGGGTCAACATGAGACTTGTCCTATTCGACAAAATGCGGGACCGCGGCCAGCCGCGGTCCCAGCTATCGCTCAGAACTGAAGGTCGGAAACAATCTTGTCGACCGGAAGTCCTGCTGCCTCAGCCTTGGCCTGCCACTCTTCGCGAACGGCCTTCACCTTCGGATCTTCGAGGATCGGCTTCAAATGTTCGGCCGGGAACGGCGTGACCGTGACGCCAAGGTCGCCATTCCAGAGATCGCGGACGCGTTTCTCGTCATCTGCGAGCATACGGCCGTATTCGACCATATAGTCCTTACCCAGCTGATCGAGCGTTGCCCGGGTCTCCTCATCCATTCCTTTGTAGGTATCGAGATTGATAGTCAGCAGATGGCCGAAAGACGCCCCGAAGGGGATCTCGATGTAGTACTTGGCAACCTCGTCATACTTGAAGCCACGGGCCAGCGCGGGACCAATAGGTGCGCAGTCGACAATCGAGCGCTCCAGAGCTTCGTAGGTATCCGAGGTTGTAATGGAGACGGGCGTCGCACCCATTGCCTCGATCAGAGCCGGATAGGCGAAACCGTATGAGCGAATGCGCTTGCCTTTCAGATCGTCAAGGGAATCGACCGGCTCTTTGCACAGAAGTCCATAGTTTTCCAAGGCCCGAAAACTGAAGGCATGCAGGTTGTCCTGCGCTAGTTCCTCGGCGAACTGCGGATAGGTGGCATGCCAGTTGACCATTGCCTCGGCGACCCCGGCACTATCAAGCGGCTGCGGAATGAAGAACCCAATCGCGTTATTCAGCGGGAACTGATCGGGAAAATAGGGTGTGACGATGTCCCCCATATCACCTACACCGCTTGCCAATGCGTCGGGAGTTTCACCCACCGCAGCAACCGAGCCGCCCCAGAACATCTGGATCTCATGCTTTCCGCCGGTTCGCTTCTTGAACTCATCCACCAGCCATTGCAGGCTGTTTGCGTGCGCATCATTGGCGCCTTGCGGCTTATAGGTGATGTAGGTGTAGGTTTCCGCATTGGCTGCGGCCGCCCAGAGCACCATGGCAGAGGCCATGGCCGTTAGCTTTGTTAACTTCATTGAAAATCCTCCTTTGCGTCCGGCCTCCCCCGGATAGCTGAAAAATGCCCAAGCTGAGGACGCGACGCAAATACCGAGTTTCTATACTGATCCATACCGTTTCGGCATGGATCAGGTCAGTTTCCTAACGCTTCTCGTGCGGAGGCCATCACCATCTCCGGAATAGACGCAAGCATGATTATCGCTTACGTGCCGATATACCGGCTATATCAGGCCACCTTTTTGACGTCCGCAGCGAGAGGTGCTTTCTGCGAACCCAAAGACAGTCTATGAACATTTCGGTATGGCTTGTTTGGAGGATGCCGATGGACTTGCGCGCGCTGAGATATTTTGTGGCGGTGGTCCGTGCACGTAGCATTTCGGCTGCGGCGGAGGAACTTCACATCGCCCAGCCGGCCATTACGCGCCAGCTTCAGAAGCTCGAGCAGCAGCTCGGCGCGCAACTGCTTGAACGCAGCGGCCGGGGGGTGCAAGTGACCAAAGCCGGGTTCATGTTGATGGAACGGGCCGAGGCGCTTTTGCGCATGGCCGACGACACCCGAGACTACATATCTGGAACCGAGAACATGGCGGTCGGTAACGTCGTGCTTGGCTTACCGCCGATGGCAGGTGCGGCACTCGCCCCACCTATCGTCGATCACTACCTGAAGGTTTGGCCGCAAATCTCGCTTCGACTGCTGGAAGGGAGCAGTCCATCACTGCATGAATGGGTCCTTGACCGGCGGATCGACCTAGCCGTCCTGCACAATCCCGTGTCGCTGCCGGAGCTTGATATCGAGCCCATTTCTTATGAGCAGACAGTTCTGATCGGACCGGGAAAAACGGCGCACGGCAACCTGCCACCGATCAAGAAGTCGATTTCCGTCGGTGATCTCGCCGATATCCCCCTGATCATGCCGGCCTTGCCTCACGCGAACAGGCGCATGCTAGATAACGCGGCAAAGCAATTCGGCGTGCGTCTGCAAATCCGCAGCGAGGTCGACAGCATCACGCTGATCAAGGCGCTCATCCGCTACGGACAAGGCTTTACAGTCACCACCTACGCAAGCGTCCAGCAGGAGGTCGAGAGGGGAGAACTGCAGGCGTACTTTCTTGATCGCCCGCCTTTGATCAGCGTGTTCGCCATGGTCCGGCGCCGTGAAATGCGGGGCTCCTGGTTGACGAATGAGCTGGCACAGACGGTGAAGACTACGCTGACACAGCTGATCGCGACAGGACAGTGGCAAGGCTCACATCGTCGTGGACGAGAGGATGTGGAGCTTCAACATTGACGAGTGCGCTTCGGTGCCTCCTCGTTCAAATTTTCGGGTGAAGTGGAAAGATGCCGCGCACGGCATGCCTAGCAACGCTGCCGCTGTTGACCTGCCCGCACCGAATTTTATCTCGTGCCAAAAGTCGTTGAGACTCGTGCTTTTGCATCTCGCCCCCTCGGCACGCCGCAGAATATCAGGTGGCCTCGGCAATCATCGCCGAGTCAACCTAACTCGACCGCATCACGCCTGCCAATGTCGATCAACGCAAGTGGGCTGGGCGATATGTTCATTTCCTGGCAGCTTGAGCATCTCTAGCAGGTCGGTCTGACATCCAGCGGGTGATGGGATTCGAACCTCTTACCCCGTCGTTCAGCCTCTGTACTCGCTAAAAACTACTTGAGCGGTCAGCTTCTATTTTGCGGAAGGGCTAGTTTTTGGAGCCGAGAGCGGACTGTCCGCTTCCGCGGTGGGATTTCGAGAAGCCGACTTTCAGCTCGGAAATGCGGGGGCGCGAAGAGGAAATCATTTCCGTTGTGAGACTCCCTGTGCGCCTCCCTCGTTATCATTCCACGACAACGCGTGCTCGGGCATTTATCCGCAAGCGTTCGTCTGGTATCTGCTCAGGTCATGCCCCCGCCCGGTCCCTCCCCCGCTCCTGCGCTCTCCAGCGTCCATGCTCAAGGACGTGAGAAGCTGCTTGCTCATCTCGCCATGCTGTTGTTCGCCGCACTCATCGCGGGATCATTCTCGTTTGGCGGCATGGCGGCGCAACATCTGGACGCCGGGCCGCTGACATTGATGCGCTACCTCATGACGGTGGCAGTGATGGGCGTTCTGACGTTCTGGATCATGAGGGTTCCGTTCGCGCTGCCTCAAGCCATCTGGAGATACGCGGTTCTCGGCGGTCTCATTGCAACGTACATGCTCACGATGTTCATCGCGCTGGAGTTCACCAGCCCGGTCCAGACAGGAGCAGTCTTCACCCTCATGCCGCTGATCAGCGCAGGGTTTGCGCTGATGTTCATCGGCCAACGGACTCGACCGGACGTCCTGGTTGCCCTTGTCACGGCAGGTCTTGGTGCCATCTGGGTCATATTTCGCGCCGACGTACAGGCACTGCTTTCGTTCGACATCGGGCGTGGCGAACTGATTTTTCTGGCTGGTGTGATCGGCCATGCAGCCTACGTGCCGCTGCTGAGAAAACTGTCCCGGGGGGAGAACCCCGTATTGTTCGGTTTCTGGATCATCGTGTTCACGGTGCCATGGCTGGTGCCGACGGGTGCACGCGAACTGGTCTCGCTGGAGTTTAGAGCGCTGCCACTGTCGGTGTGGGCCACCCTTGCCTACCTTTCCATCGTGACGACCGCCTTTACCTTCCTACTGCTTCAGTACGCGTCCATGCGTCTACCGGCTGCCAAAGTCCTTGGTTATGGATATCTGACGCCCAGCTTCGTTATCGTACTCGAGGGGCTTCTGGGGCACGGGTGGGCTGCTCCAGCGGTCATCCTCGGCGCCCTCGTGACTGCGGCAGGACTCATAGTCATGGGCGTTCTGAAGGACTAAAGCATCCCTCCCCCGGAGATGTCACAGGCGACCATTAAATGGTGAAGCGGGAGGCATTTGCCTTCGAAGCACCTAATCCGGCTTCTAGGTCGTAGCTGACGGAGTGCGATATCGGGACGATGTATCTGCTCAACTTGGATCAGACTCGTTCGGGCCTGATTTCTTCGCGGACAGCTTTGGAAGCATAGCGGGTACTGCCGCGAGAATGATCAAGACCACGAAGGTTGACAGGACGGCGGTCGCTTCCAATCCCAGACCCGCTATCACTCCGATCCCGGCCGTCGCCCAAATGTTCGCTGCCGTCGTCAAACCCTCGACCTCCCGCCGCGCTGCACGAACCATGATCGCGCCCGCACCGAGGAAGCCGATTCCTTGCACAATGCCCTGCAGCACGCGGGACAGATCTCCGATCTCCATGCCGCTTTGCAAAGGACCTAGTACGAAAAGTGCTGCACCGACGGCCACCAGCATGTGCGTCCGGACGCCTGCGCTTCTTCCCTTCAGTTCGCGCTCGTATCCAAGGATCCCGCCGAGCACCGCCGCAAGTGCCAGGCGCACCGTGATGCGTGTAATGGTAGACACGTCTGGAACATCCGAGAACTCACTGACCAGCGTTGACCAAATCTCCGCTCCCACGGCAGCATCCTCATGTTGTTTTGTAAGCTCGCAGCGACGCTGCAGTGCCATCCGTTAACCGGGTTGGCAAGTGCAGGTTGCTGCACCCGCCGGGATGGACATCCCGATCCTGACTGGTGGTGAATTTTCTTTAGACGAACGGCAACTTGATCAACGTTGAGCAATGTTCGCACCTCACGCCGCCTGAGCTAATGGTTCAGCACAGCTTTCAGCGCCGCCCTTAGTTGCTCCACCCCATGGCGTTTCGTCAACAAAGCTGTGCGTGACGCATCTTCCAGCACGAGGCCAGGGGCTGCTCCTGTCGCGAGAACCAACCCAATCTGCGGCCAGCGTCGACGCACGTCCCGACAGCAATCCTCGCCTGACATCCCAGGAAGTCCAAGATCGGTCACAACAATATCGACCTCCTCTCGCTCCAGGATCGGGAGTGCCTCTTCCACCGAGCCCGCTTTAGAGAAGTCATACTCCAGCTCCTCTAGCATACTGGCTGTCGCCATGCAGATCAGCCCGTCGTCCTCGCTTAACGAATGGTTGGACGTAAGACGCCGGCATCAGCCGAACCTCGTGACCCAGCCCCCTAGAGTACCAGGGTCTAGTGGTGTCCACTCGCGCATGCTTCGATTCCGATCAGGCAAGGCGGCGGCAAATGCGCTGAAGAAAGCGACGACCTCGTCACGTCGCAGCTTTCGAATCGGCAAGGGGTGTTGCTGACGGCAATTTCCCGAAAACGCAAAGCATACCTACTCTTGACGGGGTGGAAGGCGGCCTTATAACACGTTCACCCTCAGTTCAGGTGCTAGTCATCCTACAGCAGCGCCCTCACCCCAACCGTCAGCATGATTTAACCCGCTCTGGGCCAAAACGAGTTGCCTTGGTCAGCGATTGGTGTCTGCCCCGCCAAGGCGGGATCGAGATGCATCTCCTTGCCCTGGCCAAGAACTTGCAGCAACAGGGCATCGAGCCCGTGATCGTAACAAGCTTTCCTGGTCCGCCTGAGATCGACGGAGTGCCGATAGACCGCATCGATTGCTTCAGACTACCCATAGTCGAGCTTGCGGCGTCGCCACAACTGGTCGGAAAGCTCCGAGACAGTTTTGCTGAGGGTAGGTATGATACCATTCACATTCATCCCAGCATCGTCGCACCCTTGTGCCTTGCGGCCGTGCCGGCGGCACGGTTCCTCGACTTGCCGATCGTGGTCACCTTTCACTCGGTCATGCGGAAGCTTCCGCTCCTGCTGTCTGTCATCGAGCGAGCGACCGGCTGGTGCAAGGGCAGATTAATTCTCTCCGCGGTCAGTAATCTCGTCGCCGGCCAGATACGCACAGCGATGCCGAAAGTCCCAGTGCGGGTTCTACCGAACGGCTTCGAGCACGGCCTCTGGCACGCTGAAGGACTGCGGCGCGCGCAGGGCGGGGGGCAACTGCGGCTTGTTTCGGCCTTGCGACTACAGCCGCGCAAGCGGTGCATCGCACTCGTCGATGCCTTCGCTGAAAGTGCCGCGGAAGCTTCCAGCAGACGTATCGACCTTACGCTGACGATCGCCGGAGATGGGCCGCTGCGCGCTCGACTTGAGCAGCGTATCGCAAAAACAGGACTTCAGGACCGGATCCTTTTGGCGGGGTGGCTTTCGCGCGAGGAGCTGAGATCGCTTTACGCAGAAAGCTCTCTTTTTGTGATGCCGTCTCTCAAGGAAGCGTTTTGCATCGCCGCACTGGAAGCAAGAGCAGCCGGCCTACCGGTGCTTGCCATGGAAGGGACCGGCATCGCGGACTTTGTTCATAGCGGAGTTTCGGGGATTCTTGTAAAGAACGACATGGAGTTAGCAGGCGAGATTACGGCGCTCGCGGCAGACCCGCAGAGGCTGCAAAAGCTTGCCATGGCCGATCCTGGTCTCGCCCGTTACGATTGGCAGGCGCTGGCGGCGGAACACATCGCGCTTTACCGCGAGAGTCACGGGTTCAGTTCCCCTTCGCCTCCCTGAAGTCTTGCACCAGCCGAAAAGCCGCCCCGGCATCCCGCAAAACACGGATAACATCGCGAAGATCCCGAAGCGCAGGATCTCCCGTCCGAAATCGACAATCGACGCGGATCGGATGTCGCGTCAGATCAACGAATTCCCAAGGATGCACGAATAAAACAACAGGGCTCCGCAACCACCTCAACAATGGGTCTCGTACGAAGGACGGCAATCGTAGGATACTTGACGTCGCGGAAACGGGAAGACGCTGCACGGTCGGTGCAGACGTATTCGGTTTGTCGCAGAATTTGTACTTGGCGCGCGAAGAGTCAGTCCTGATGCCATCTGCCGCTAGCAAGGGGAGAAACCTTTCAGGCAGCTGGAGGTAAGGTGCGCGAAAGGACGTGACCGGAGCGAACTTGCGCAGCAGCGAATTCGTGTAGGCCACCTCAAACATTGCGCGCTCCTCATCGAAGGTTCTGAACGGATGATGGCTAAAGCCATGGCAGCCGATCTCGTGCCCGTTCTCGACAAGGCATTCTACCATCTGCGGATAGCGAGAGGCCGTGTCCCCGGTAACAAAGAAAGTTGCAAGCACTTTCTCCTCCGTGAACAGGTCGATCAGCTTCGGCATCCCTTCCTCGATGCCGCGCCAGGTCCACAGATAGGGCGGGCAGTCCGGTTCTACATCGACCGAAAGGTATACTTCTATTTCCTTGGACGAACCCTCACGCGCTTCCATGTCGATCAAGCAAGAAGCGGTGCAACGAGAAAGCGAACCGCGAGGATCGTGTACAGCGCGGCGAGAAGATCATCGAGAATGACAAAAAATCCGCCTTTCCATTTCCGGTCGACGAAATCGATGGGCCACGGCTTGTAGGCGTCGAAGAAACGGAAAAGCAAGAACGAGACAGCTCCGATCGCCATTCCAGGGGCGACGAATTCGAGGGTTAGGCTCATGCCGAGCGTCTCGTCTATGACCATCGCATTATGGTCGGGGGAACTCAGATCCTCGCCGGTTTTCTGACAGGCCCAGGCGCTGGCGACGATGAGCACCACATAGACAAACACCCGGGCGGCAAGCGGGATCGGTTGTAACGCGACGAATAGGCCTATTCCGGCAAGGGTGCCCCATGTCCCCGGCCACACACGGAAAAGGCCGAAGCCAAACACCATGGCCAGCATCTGATGTGGCGCCGAGACCATCGCGGAAAAGGAAGGCTTTACCGGTGCGTATGGCGCTGCTACCTCCGCCATCGCTCAGCCCTCACGCTCGAGGCTGCCGAGGGTTTCGGCTTGTCGGATGAGCAGATAGGCCCGAATGATGCGCTGCAGGGCGGTGAAATGTGTCATGAAGGCCAGCGCCCAAAGCATGCCTGGCAAAAGCCATGGTAGATTTGCATCGCCGATAAGTGCGAGACAAAGGAAAAACAATCGAGCTGGCTTGGCCAAAAGATCCGGCCAACCCTTGTTATCGACCGGAATCTCGATGGCGGCGCGGGCTTTGTTATAGCTGGTAAGCATTGATCCCGTAATGACCAGGAAAGCCACCAGCCATTGATCGAGGACCCAGCCGATAACCAGGTAGGTTGCAATCTCCTGGTAGCGATCGACGACCGCATCCAGATAACCACCGAAGCGTGTCGACGTCCCCTGGGCACGTGCAACCACGCCATCCAGGGTGTCAAAGAGATAGGCGACGATGAGGCTGGTGCCAAACAGGAAGGTGTTCTTGTGATAGGCAAACAGCGCACAGTTCATGAAGACCAGCACGAGACCGACGAGGGTGATCTGGTTCGGCGTAATGCTTTGCGATGCGACCCAGCCGGCGAAGCGGCTGATAGCGGTTTTGGCAGTACGCTGGATCGTGGATGGACCAGGGCTCTCGCCTCTACTCTTCTTGGGTTCCGGCTTCGGCCCAACCAGAACGTAGACGGCGTTCGCCGCATAGATAGCAGTCATGAAGCCAATGAAAATGATCAGGAAGCGCGTGGTGGCAGCGTCTGCCATGATCAAACGTTGGAAGGCATCGAACATTATCGAGCGTTCTCGGCAGCGCCAAGACCCGACGCCCGCATTGGAGTTGATGTTATACGGGAAAAGGCGTCCCCCTTAACCTTATCCTGTTTCTAGACTTGTACAGGCTGGATTGGCAAGGCTGTTCAAACTCCGATGCTTTGCCTTGCGGCAAATTCGTGCAAGATGACGGCAATTGCCAATCTCTAGCCCTTGCAGGACGTTAATCTTGATACCCCAGCGCGTTAGCCAGACATGGCGCTCGAAGAGCCTGCCTTCGGAGGCGCGAAGGCTGCAGCAGAGCTGGACAGGAAACAACCCCGATTTCGTCCACAGCCTATTTGACGACGACGAGTGCACCGAGGTGGTGGCCGAGGTCGCACCGCAGTTTCTGGACGACTACCTCAGCTTTCCATATCCCGTCATGCGCGCAGATTTCTTCCGTTATGCCGTGATCTACCGCGACGGCGGCATTTATGCCGATATAGATATGGAATGCGTTCGACCGATGCAGCCATTATTGTCGATCGCTCCGGCTATTTTCTCGATCGAGGCGCATGTTTCATCGAGACGGCAAAGAGAACTCTCCTATCCAAAGCCCCTTCAGATCGCCAATTGTATCTTCGCGGCCGAGAGCGGCCACTCGTTTCTCTGGGAGGCAATCGAAAGATCGATCGAGTTAGTGCGCATGCGACCGAGGATCGACCGATCCGAGATCGAGGACCTGACGGGACCGCACATGCTGACCAGGCTTTTCTTTGAGAAGCCCCGCACCGACATCGCAGCTCTTGCACAGATCGTGTTGATGCCGCCGCGGCATTACCCGGATATCTGGCCACTGAATGCCAATATTCACGCGCGCCATCACTTCTTCGGCAGCTGGAAATCGTCCCCGGCGCGCCGATCCATCGCTCGTCGATGGATCGAGCGCGATCGCTGGCCAAATCCGTTTCCCGCTTCTTATCTCGATTCCACGCTGACCAAGGCAGGGTTCGGCGGATGCTTCCGCCAGGTCTCGTAACATGGATGCTCACACCAGCAACCGGTTTACCATCGAAGCCCAGCGAGCCATATCTCGGTTCAGAAATATCGGCCCCGCCACGCTGGCGACGACAATCTGGCGGGCCGCAAGGCTTCACCTGCGGCAGCCGCGCCGGAAACCACCCACGCCCCGAAACGAGCGCGTCGTGGTGACGCTGACGACCGTCCCCGCTCGCGCAAAGACGCTCGCGGCCGTGCTGCGCGGTCTTCTCGATCAGTCAGAGCCGGCGGACCGGATCGTACTTGCACTTCCACGGGCAACTCGACGCGGTGAACCATATCCCAAGCTGGAAACGATGAATTTGCCAGCAGGCATCGATGTGGTTCGCTGCGACGATGAAGGGCCCGCCACGAAACTGCTCCCGACACTCAAGCTGGAGGCCGGCTCTGTCCTGATTGTGGTCGACGATGACGTCATCTATCCCCACCGGTTCATCGAAACGCTGCTTGCAGCCCATCGCCTTGCTCCCGGAGCTGCCTTGGGGTTCCGCGGCGTTCAGCTTGCACAAGGCGTGCGCTTTCCTGACCTTCTCCATATATTCGCGACGGGCGTAGATACGCCCACGCCGGTGGACGTGCTTTTCGGAACTTGGGGCTATCTGCTGCCGCCGGGTGCGCCGGGAGAAGACGTCCACGATTTTTCCGACGCACCTGCCGAGGCGCGCTGGGTTGACGATGTCTGGATATCGGGTCATCTCGCACGGGCCGGTATACCGCGTCTGGTGGTCGTCGCCGATGAACTACCCCTTGAGACACCAAGTTCGCTACGCGCCTCGCTGACCAGCGGGATAAACAAGTCGGGCCAGAACGACGAAATCACCTTGAATGCGTTTGCTGGTCACTGGTAAGAGCTAGTGCAGTGAGGCGCTCAGCGATAAAAGTGATAGCTACATGATATCTCTAATGTTTGAGTCTTTCGGTGAGCAGGCGCCTGCCAATCTCTCCAGACGTCGTCACCCGACGCTCTGGCTTATCGCTTTCTGCTTCGTCCTGGCCTCAGTCCTGATCCTTGCCGTGATCAATTTTTTCGGGCTTTTCTTCGGCGTCACGGTCAGATTACTCGGGCGCGACGGCGTAAAGTTCAACTTTATCCAGCTTTTTGGACGGATACCTTTGATCGGCATCACGGTGCCGTTGCTGTTTGGCTATGCCATCTTTCACAACGTCAAGATCAACGGAGCAATGACAGCAATTTTGCCGAGCATTCTGACGACAACCGTCGCCGTCGCACTGTTGGGGGCCATCATCTACCTTAACAACAAGAGCGGGGCGCAGATCGCAAGGCGCTCCAAGGCCTAGTCATCCCTCAAGCTAACATCACTGATGCAGACGAGAGGTCCTTCATGCAGTGCAATGGCAATGCGGAGCCTACGCGTGGCCTGCGGAATGGCTTGCACGTCCAAAACCGTGATGCTGATGCGTTCGCCGACGAAACACGGCGCCAGAAAACGGGTCCTGAGCTCCAGCAAATGTCCCAAGCCAAGATGCGCAACTACCGGCTCAGCCAACCCGGCCAGCAGCATTCCAGGCACGACACGTTCCGGTATTTCAAGGGAACGGACGAACTGTATGTCGGTGTGTAGGGGGTTAAAGTCGCCTGCGGCCTGCGCATAGGCCAAGACGAGATCGGATGTCACCCGTTGCGACACAATAACTGGTGCGACGGCGTTTACGGTCGGGCGTATCTTGGCCGTGGCAGTCTCGCCGATCAATGCCGCCGCAGGCACCACCCGAAGCCTCGTAGCCGAAGAGAATGCCGGTCCGCCTCCAACCGTTTCGGCGTTCAAGGAGATGCTCACCATGGCGTCATCGGCCTTGAGTTCCCCTGCGGCCGTCAGGTCGTCGGCGGCCACGAGGACGCGCTCGCATCTGATCGACTGCGACTCATGAATGGCGATCTGGCCGTTGGTCACGTCGACATGGTGCCGGATCTGCGCGGAAGCCGTCTCGGCGACAATACGCAAGGGATAGATGAAGGGTATTGTTGCCGAAACCCCTGAGACGTCCAATCCGATTGTCTGGGCCAAGACAATGGACATGCTGCGCGCCGCATCTTCGTCGATTCGCGCGCGACGAGGCGCTATGGGGATCATTGCGCTCAAACCGGGGCGGCGAAACGTTTTACCAGTAGCGAGGCATTTATGCCGCCAAAGGCAAAGGAATTTGAAAGGCAGGCATCGGCCGCGCCATCAAATGCCCGGGCTATATTGGCCACAGGGTCTATGCCAAGCTTCGGGTCAATGCTCGTAAAGTTGATTGTCGGAGGCGCAAGCCGCTCGCGCAACGCCTTCACCGTGACGATAAACTCTATGGCGCCGGCAGCACCCAGCGCATGGCCATGGATAGGCTTGGTGGAAGACACGAGGACGTCGCCGAGCCGGTTTCCAAACAGGTTCCGCAATGCTTCGCTTTCGGAAACCTCGTTGGCCACCGTGCCGGTGCCGTGGGCGTTCACATAGGCGATGTCGGACGTGTCGAGGGCCGCATCCCTTATCGCCGCCACCATGCTGTCGTGCGCGCCTCGCGGGTCGGGCCTCAACAGGTCGCTGGCATCGCTGGTCGAACCGTAGCCGGCGACTTCGGCCAGTATTTCGGCACCGCGGTCCGTGGCGGAACGAAGCGATTCCAGCACGACGATCCCAGCCCCCTCGCCCAGCACCATGCCGTCCCGGTCTGCGGAGAAGGGACGACACTTGCCCGCCGTCATCACCCTCAGTAGTTCCCACGCTCGAAATACGCTCGGCACGATCAAGGCCTCGCTGCCGCCGGCTATGCAGCGGCTGAGCATGCCCTGGCGTATCATCTGCGCCGCAATGCCGATCGACTGGGTGGCCGATGCACAGGCAGTCGATATGCACATCGTCGCGCCGCGAGTCCCGAAATGCATGCTAATCCAGGACGCCGGTGAATTCGTCATGATCTTCGGAATGCTCATCGGATCCAGCCGCCCCCCCGGATCGCGGATGAAATCCGTCATGTTTCTGGTGGTCGTTTCCGCGCCGCCAAAGCCCGAACCCACGACGACGCCGCAATCGGCGCCAAAATCATCGGCAGCAAGAGCGGACTGCGTCACCGCCTCCTGCGCCGCCGCCAAGGCGATGGCAGTGACGCGATCCTGCATGCGAGGCTTGGCACCCTTCCACACGTCCTCGACGACCTCGTCGGACAGAGTTGCAGCCTGCCTGACAAGTTGGCGCTCCGACGGGAGGAAATTCACAGGCGAGACGCCCGATATTCCATTCTTTGCCGCCTCCCAGAGTCGGTCGACGCCGAGCCCGCATGCGGACACCGCGCCCATGCCCGTCACGACGACACGGTTCACGCGCCAGCTCCGGACCCTTCGGCGATTTTCGCCGCAACGGCACGAACGAGATCACCGACCGTTTCGGCCTCGGTGAACCCGCTGTCGATGGAGATGTAGACGCCGAATCGCTCTTCCACTGCCATTAGGATCATGACGTAGTCGGCGGATTGGATATCTAGTTCGTCAAGGCGCGCCGTGGCCGAGAGCTTGTCGCGATCGATCATCGCCTCTGCTGCAACGATGTCGATTACCTCCTGCATCAGGTCCGACGTGGTACCAATATCCGATTCAGTCATCATCTTTCCTGCAAACTCTATTATTTAGCCATTACTATTCCCGTTGCATTCACGCAATATGCCGCCCGTCCCGTTGCACCGTCCGATGCACTTGAAAACGAAGTCATTGACAGATTGAAATCGGTTCGAAACACAGATGCCTTCCCTTTCGGAATAATGGACCGTGCCCGATCGTCTCCTGCTGCTTTTCAGAAACATCATCTTTTACATGGCAGCGATGCTGCTGTCGGTTGCGTTCCTGTTGGCAACGCCCTTGATCGTCTTGCCTCTGCGGGTGGGCTGGCCGGTCGTGAAGGCCTATCTTCACAGCATCCTGTTCCTCCTGAAGCATATTTGCGGCCTGACCTTCGAAGTCATGGGGGCGCCAAACATGCCCGCGGGGCCGGTCCTGATTGCGGCAGCGCATCAGTCGACCTGGGAGAACCTGTTTTTCCAAGTGATTTTCGACAATCCAGCCATCCTCATAAAGGAGGAAATCCTTCGCTATCCGCTTGTTGGTGCCATCGTTAAGAAAAACGCCCATATCCCCGCCCATCGCTCCGGCGATGTTCAGGCGGTGAAACTGTCTTTTGAGGAGGCCAGGCGTCAGGCGAGGGCCGGCAGAAGCATCCTGATCTTCCCGTCCGGAACGAGAAGCGGCACGGCCGATATGCCCCCTTTGCGCCGAGGTGTCTGCGCACTCTATGGCCGGCTCGAGCTCCCTTGCGTGCCCGTGGCCCACAACTCCGGGCTCTATTGGCAGAACAAGTCCTGGCTGCGGCATCCCGGGAGGATCATCGTCGAAATCCTCGAGCCGATCCCCGCCGGACTGGAGAAGGAGGTATTTCTGCGACAGCTTACTGAGCAGCTGGTGGATGGTACGGATCGCCTTCTCCATCCCGCAGACAAGCCGGTTCTGATGCCGCTCCTGTCGCCGCGCGCGAGACGCATTCACGCAGAGATGCTACCCATGGAAAAAGCCGGCAGAGAATAATGCGCATTGTGATCGATGGACAGGCGCTGCAGTCGGCGAAGATTGATGAAGCCGCTCGCAAGGCGTTAGAAGAGCTGATAGGAGGGCTTGCTTCGGCTTGGGCGCAGCACGAAGTTCTCCTGGCTCTAAGTGGCTTGATGCCGGACCGGATCCCCGAGATCAGGGCGAAGTTCGACCCCTTGTTTTCACGCGCCGGCATTCGCCTCTGGTACTCTGTCAAACACGTTCGCTCCGGATGGGCGCCGCACGCGTGGCAGCTTTCCGTCGCCCAGTTGATCCGCGAGGGCTTCCTGGCAGGCCTCGACGCTGATCTCGTTTTCGTGCCTCTCCCGCTCGATGGAAGTGCCGACGACATCGTCTTCAGCGCCGATCGTCTCGCAGACATTCCAACTGCGGTCTATTTGCACAGCCGTTGCACTTCCCTCCCGGCAAGCCAGACCGCCAGGAGATCGCTTTCGGGAGCCTCCGTGGTTTTCGCCTCGCAAGATGCGGATGTGAACGCGCTCGCCTGCTCAGCCCGCATTGAGCGCCGCAGGATTGTATCGCTCCCGACAGACGATGCCGCCCTGCCGTGGATCGTCAAGGAATTGGCGGTTCTCAAACGTGACGCAGCTGAGCCCGGGGAACAAGCGAAACCGACCCTCGCACTCGTAACGCCACTGCCGCCCGAGCAAAGCGGCATCAGCTTCTACTGCGCGGAGCTGGTACCAGCGCTTTCGGCACACTATGACATCGATGTGGTCGTCGACCAGGCGCAGGTCGTCGATCCATGGATCAACCAACACTGTTCGATCCGCAATCTGAAATACTTCGCGGACAATGCCGCGCGCTACGACCGGATTCTCTATCACTTCGGTAACTCTCGGTTTCACCAGCACATGTTCGCGTTGCTCGACGAACATCCGGGCGTCGTGGTCCTGCATGATTTCTTTCTGTCTGGCGTCGTCTCACATATGGACTCCTCCGAGTATGCCCGGGGCCTGTGGACGCGCGAACTCTATTCATCGCACGGCTATGCAGCAGCGAAAGAACGGCACTTCGAGAAAAACCCCACGGATGTCATCTGGCGCTACCCTTGCAGCGGCAGCGTGTTGGAGCGCGCAAGCGGCGTGATCGTTCATGCGCAATCCTCCAGGGCCCTGGCCGGCGCCTGGTTTGGACCGGATGCGGAACGCAAGATCGAGGTTATCCCGCATCTACGGGCTCCGGCGGCCATCCCGGAGCGGGCAGCGGCAAGACGGGAGCTTGATCTCGCCGCGTCGGCATTCGTCGCCTGCAGCTTTGGCGGCATTGGGCCGACAAAGCTCAATCACCGGCTTCTCGATGCATGGCTGGCATCGAGCCTGTCGACCGACGAAAACAACACCTTGATCTTCGTCGGCGCCAATGAGGGCGGATATTACGGCCGCCGCATCCTGGAGACGATCGAAGCCGGGAACTGCAGGGTACCTGTGCGGATGACCGGCTGGGTCGACGAAGAGACGTTTCGCAAGTACCTGGCTGCATCCGATCTGGCGATCCAGCTGCGGGCGCTGTCGCGCGGAGAGACCTCGGGGACGGTCCTCGATTGCATGAATTCCGGCGTGCCGCTGATCGTCAATGCACATGGGAGCATGCGCGAGCTGCCGGATGATGCCGTTTACATGCTGCCGGATGCCTTTGACGATCGGGAACTCATCGAGGCACTGGAGAAGATGCGGGCGGACAAAGCATTCAGAGTGAGGATTGCGGCAAGTGCCTCCAGACACGTCCGCATGAACCACGCGCCAGCCTCGATTTCAGCGATGTACCGCGATGCGATCGAGGCTTTCACAAGCCGACCGCGTAATCGCTTGCCGAGGCTTGCGTCAAGCCTCGCGGCCATCGTCCCGCCAGCGGAAAAAGACGCCGGCGAAGCGATCGCGGCCTGCGCGGCGCTCTCTGTTCAGCCGGCCCTTGCTAAGCGGCAGCTGTTCATCGACATAACTGCCGTCGCCAGGAGAGATATCAAGACAGGAATTGAGCGTGCTGTACGTGCGCTCTTGAACGCCCTGCTCACGCGGCCGCCGGAAGGCTTTCGAGTAGAGCCGGTCTACGCGAGCGGCAAGGGTTTTCGCTACGCCAGAAGCTTTACCAGCAATCTTTTGGGGATTCCGGCAAGGAAGCTTCAGGACGAGCCGATCGAAGTTCGAAGTGGCGACGTCTATTTCATGCCGGATCTCGAGCACCAGGCGGTGATCCGCAATCGCTTGACCTACCGCGCCTTGCGTGACCATGGCGTCAGCGTGAATTTCATGGTCCACGACCTCCTCCCCCTAAAGTTTCCGCAATTCTTTCCCGCACATGCCGCGGTCACCCATCACGCCTGGCTTGAGGTCGTGGCGGAGGCTGACCGTGCCATTTGCGTTTCCAGCACCGTCGCACTCGAGCTTGCAGCATGGCATGCGCAGAATGGCGGCCGCGGGACTGGCGAGCTTGTGATCTGCCACTCCCATCACGGCGCGGACCTGGTTGCCTCCAGCCCCAGCAAAGGCCTGCCGCGCAATGCCTATCGCGTTCTCCAGCGGCTGCGCCGGGCCCCTTCCTTTCTGATGGTGGGTACGGTGGAGCCGCGCAAAGGTCATTCGGACATACTGGCGGCCTTCGAACGCATTTGGGCCGGTGGCGGCAAGGAGCAGTTGGTCGTCGTCGGAAAGGCGGGCTGGATGCTGGAAGCGTTGATCAGAAGACTGCGGAAACATCCAGAGAGAGATCGGCGTTTGACATGGATCGAGGACGCGTCCGATGAGTATCTCGATCAGATCTACGCCTCTTCCACATGCCTTATCGCCGCCAGCCACGGCGAAGGTTTCGGCCTGCCCTTGATCGAGGCGGCGTCAAAGGGATTGCCCATCATTGCCAGAGACATACCCGTCTTCCGGGAAGTCGCAGGCGATCATGCCTTCTACTTTGATGCCGATTCCGATGCCACAAGGCTCAGCGAGACGATCAGGGCCTGGTTGCAGCTGAAACAGCGAAACCGGATCCCGGATTCCAGGCTGATGAAATGGCTGACTTGGGAAGAAAGTGCAGAGCAGTTGAAGCGACACCTCCTCTGCTCATCCCCTCCTATCCTGCTCCATTCGTCCGACCCACCTGTACCCAGTCTTACGGCAAAGCGGGTTGAGGCTTGATCTTGTTCAAGATTTTCCTGGGGAAGGCACGATCCGGTTTTGCCAGCTGCCAGAAGGCGGCGGCACAACAGATCAGCAGGATGGTCGGAAGGGCCCAGGCGGCTATGTGGGATGGCAAAATGGCATGTTCGGCAATCACAGTCATGAGTCGCATCGCTGCGAATCCGAGGTAGCCAAGGGCAAGTGACGCCATTGCCGCAATGGCGAGCGAAAACCGGGCACTGACGACATAGCAGACTGCGGCAGCCAACAAGCCAAGCATTCCGGGGACGAAAGCCTGAGCCTTTCTTAGTTGCTGCCAGGCTGCATAATTATGTTGATCGGACGGGATATCCGCAGACTTAGCAAGCGCACCGAGGACAGCGGCAGGTAGATATTTTGGCTCGAGCTGACGGTAACTCAGCCAAAGAGGATCGACCGGCAACTCGATCTCCTGCCGTTCGAAGCGTCTAGCAAAAGCCGCGAGGGAGCCCCCTGTATCCTCGCCGAACTCCCACATGCGCCCGTCGAGCAGGACCCAAGAAGACGCACTCCCGCCCGCTGCGGGCTGCGCTACAGCTGCCGCAGTGATAGCATGGAGGGCGGTCTTGCTAAAGTGATAGAGTTCGACCTCCCTGAGGATATCGGGATCAGCTGAATCGATCTTGGCGCGAAGGATGTCACTTCCAAGCGCCAGCCACACAGAACCGTTCGGCATGCTTCTATCGACGTAGTCGTGATAGGAACCGAGTTTTTCCTCAATCAGCTTCATCACCGCCGACGGTCTGAGATAGTTGTCGAGGCTGAACTGGATCACGGTTGCGGCGAGTGCAACGATCAGCAGTGGCGTTGCGGCGCGGACGAAAGACTTTCCGGTCGTCATGATCATCAGCCGCCGCCCCGTGCTGCTATGCACCGCCTCCGTCCATAGCATTCCTAGAACACAGGCGATCGGGAACACCTGAGCGGTGATGTCGAGTGCACGATAGAGCGAAAAACGGAAACTAGCGGCGACGGCCGGGATCACACCCCTTCCTACGGCATTGGACCAAACCGATCCGACCCAAGGCGATATGTCGACAGCCAGAGCAATGCACACCAAGACGATGAGAACAATCTGGATATGCCAGACATGGCGCCCGACCATATAGCGGGAATAGGACCCTATGATGGGAAGTCGTTTCAGGGAACGGCCTTTCGCAACGGCCCTCTCGGTTGCTTCCGCGCCCTCCATCAGGTCTTCGCCATCTGGGGTGTGACGAGACGATCATGGTTTCGGTGAACCAGACCGATAGTCAGGAACACGGCAATCGCAGCCCCGATCGCTCCGGCCGCCAACAAGAACGGAACCCTGGCGAGGGGACCGTAGACGGAAGCGATAGTATTGTTGAAGATCGCTACGACCATAATGCTGGCGCAGGCGATGGGAAAGGTGAAGACCTTGGTTGCCGCGCTTGTGAAGGCGACACAGACGACTGCCACCGCACCTGCCACCAGGCAAGTCAGAGCCGCCAAGAGCCGCGAGAAGGCAGCTTGCGAATACTCACCGCTTTCGATCCACCCCCGGCGAGCAAGTTCGCTAAGGCTCAACTCCGAAGCATATCCCTCGTCGATCTTCCTAAAAACAGATTCCATGCTGAATTGGTATCGGGACGGCCCAGCGTCGACCTTGACCATGCGCGGCTCAGCTAAAGGTGCTGAGGCGTTGGTCTGGAGCATGTAGATATGCGCCTTGCAAAGCTCGGCGTTGACGGAGCCTTCCTTCACCTGGATGGAGGCGCAGTTGGAGAAGATCACGCGGTCAAGTCTGTCACCGGAGAAGCCAAACAGGCGGATCTCCCGCAATGGCGTGTTGTCGAGCGACCGTGCATAGAGAACCTTGCCCTCCTGCGAATAAAAGGCGCCACCGGGAATGCCTTTTGACAGGACCTGGTTTTCTGCGGACTGTTGAGTGGAGCGGAAGCTGTAATTGGCCGCAGGCTTGATGAAGCCCGCAAAAAGCAGAGAAAGAAGAACGGCGCCCGTCGTAGCGAGAAGCACTGTGAGGCCGATAAGGGCGGGGCCCACCCCGGTGCTTGCAAAGATAAGCATTTCACGTTTTTCGCGGGCATTCAGCAGCCAGAAGTAGATTGCACCGAGACAAGCGAGCGGCAAGGCGAGATCGACCATGGTCGGCAAAGTGAACAGCATCAAGGAAAAGAAGGTATCGAGACTGATGTCGTAGTCCACGGCTATCGCGACCAGCGCGGCGAACTTCTCGATCAGGTAGATCAAGCATAAAAGAGCTGTCACCAGAATATAGTATCCGGTGATTTCCAGCGTCGATCTTAGAAGATAACCGATGGGGATCACACGCCGGCGTCCAGTTCACTTGACACGTGAATTTTGTAAGGGCCGTTCACAGACAGCCTGCCGTGGCATAGTCACTGCAATCGCCCTGCTGCATTGGCTACTATAGCGGAAAGTCGGTGCCGAGAAAGGATCTTCGCACGCTTTCGTTTTCGATTATTTTCTGCGCCGTGCCTTCGGCGATGACGTTGCCCCGGTTCACGACGTAGGACCGATCTACCACGAACAGTGCGCTGCGGACCTTGTGTTCCGTCAGCAGGATGCCGATGCCTTGCGACACGAACGTCGTCAGCATATGCAGGATCTCATCGGAAGCGATAGGATCGAGACCGGTCAGGGGTTCGTCAAGCAAGAGAAAGCGGGGGCGAACCGCAAGCGCGAACGCGATTTCGCAACGCCTGCGCTCGCCTCCGGACAACGCCGCCACCCGCGTATATCTGAGCGGTCCGAGATCAAACATTCTGCAAAGCGAATCAACTGAAGTTTCGCGGCGGCCGCGATCCGCCTCGTTCGCCTCCACAGCAATGGCAATGTTCTGCTCAACTGTCAGACTGCTGAAAAGCTGCGGATTTTGCGGCACATAGCCCAGTCCCAGACGGGCGCGGGCATCGATCGGGACGTCGGTCAGATCCCGCCCATCCAGCAGGACGCGGCCGGCAGTAGGCCTGCTCGCGCCGATGATCATTTTGAAGATTGTGCTTTTGCCGGAACCGGAGGGACCAAACAGGCCGACGAACTCGCCCCCATGGATCGTCATGCTGATATCATTCACCACGGACTGGTGCGAGTAGCGCATATGAAGCCGTTCGGCGGTAAGGGCGGTCATGCTGCTTCAGTCCGTGAAAATCAACTGCCCTTGCCTTGAGAAGCAAACGCCGTCAGCTTCTCGGCTGCAGTTTGATCGTCCATCTGCACAGGCGGATGCTTGAAAAGAAACGCACATACGTCCGGGATTGCCCCCGCCACCCCACGGTCGAGCGCAATCCTGGCGCACCGGATGGCGATGAGGGCCATGGCCGCAGCATTCGGGGAATCCTCGACCGACAGCCTCAGTTCCACATTGGTTGCGACACCGCCGAACAGACGGCCTTCGAGCCGGATGTAGGCGACCTTCTGATCCATCAGCCATGGCACGTAATCGGACGGCCCGATGCGCACATTGTTGTCGTCGAGCCGCGCCTTGACTGCGCTCTGCACAGCCTCCGTCTTTGAGATGCGCTTACTGGTAAGCCTATCCATATCCATCATGTTCATGAAGTCGGTATTGCCGCCAACATTGAGTTGATAGCTGCGATCGAGTTCGGCGCCTCGAATCTTGAAAAGATTTGCCAATGCACGATGTACGATCGTCGCGCCGATCTGCGCCTTGAAATCGTCGCCGAGAACCGGCAGCCCAGCCGCCTCAAAACGACGCGCCCAGCTCTGCCTGCTCGCCAGAAATACGGGGATGCCGTTGACAAAGGCAGCGCCTGCCTCGATCGCGCATTGCGCGTAGAATTCACTCGCAAGTTCCGAGCCGACCGGCAGGAAGCTGATAACCACTTGCGCCTGTGCCTGCTTCAACACCGCTGCGATGTCGGCGACCGTGATCGGCCGCTCCACGATCGGCTGAAAACTCGCCTCAGCCTCGCTATTGCGCATCATGGCGGACACGCCGTCGAGCGCCGGCCCCGCAGCGACCGTAACATCATTATCGGGGACCTCGCGAAAAAAGCGCTGGGTGTTGTTGGGTGCAGCAAATATGGCTTCTGCCAGCGGCAGGCCCACCTTGCGCCTGTCGATGTCGAAGGCGGCCACCACTTCGACATCTGCCGGAGAATAGCCGCAGAGATCGGGAAATGGTACGCCCGCAGCATCAGCTCCGTGGGTCCGGCAGTATGCTATTCCCTGAACCAGGGAACTGGCGCAGTTGCCAACCCCCACAATGGCTAACCTGATCATCGAAGCCCTCTGATGAATGCTTGGCACGCTTCGCCGACTGGGAAGCGATCGAGTGTACTTGAGCCGTTAACGCGTTTGCGCAGGGTGCGCAACATGGGCCAGATCATGCGAACGGTCGCTCCGCAGCGCTGCCGTCACCCGCATAGGAACGCCTACCAATCCGAGGCTCACCGGCGACTCGTGAACGGTCAGCACGAGCGCCTCCTCAATCCAGCAAAGCTGGATATGGCTCTTCTGCGTGCCGTCGATGAGCGACGGCGCGATTGTATAGGTTCCAAGCGGAAGGCAAGGCAGACGAAACTCAAGTGCCGCATGAAACGACGCCCCTGCGGCCATTTCTCGGGGTTCATGCTGGTATTGAAGGAAGGTGTTGTCGCCAAACAGGTTCTGGCCCAATGCATTGCGGAAGATAAAGCCCGCGATGGGCCGCGAAATCTGACGCTCCGCCCTTCCCTTCATGTGCAAGGCGACAATCTGCCCGCCCTGCAACCGCTCGAGCCTCGCTCCCTCCCGGTCGGACATATAGACGTCCTCAATGATTACGCCGCCGTGACCGTGCCAGGGAGCCTCGGTCAGAAAACCGGAGACGGTAACCGGGTTCGTCCCCTGCCCGCAAAAGTCGAAGCGGGCGGGGTCCACCGCAGGGGCCGCACTGCCTACGGCTTTCTCGACTGCACCAAAGTTGACGTCGTGCGCCTGTCGATATTGGCGCAGAACATCCTTGGGCGCTCCCTGTGCCATGGGGCGGCCATGTTCGAGCCAGATCGCACGGTTGCACAATGATAAAACAGCGTGTTCGTCGTGGGAGACAAACACGATCGCTCCATGTTGAAGGAAAGAGTCGAGAAAGCGGCGGCACTTCAGCTGGAAGGCGGCATCCCCGACCCCTAAAATCTCGTCGATGATCAAAACGTCCGCATCGACATGCGCGCATACGGCGAAGGCCAAACGTGCGTACATTCCGCTGGAGTATTCACTGACGGGCCGGTCCATGAATTCCCCTATATCGGCGAAGGCCGCGACCTGGCGAAATCGGGCCTTTATCTGGCGATCGCTCAAACCATAGAGCGATGCGCTCAGGAACACGTTCTCCCGCCCCGTAAATTCCGGATTGAATCCCGCCCCGAGTTCGAGCATTGCCGCGACACGTCCGGAGGACGCGACCGATCCGCAGCTGGGCGTCAGTGTGCCGCACATGATCTGCAACAACGTCGACTTTCCTGCACCATTGCGGCCGATGACGCCCAGCGCTTCGCCGCTATTGATCGAAAAGCTGACATCCTGGAGCACCCACCGTCCTTGCTTCTCAGCTCCGACGCCCAAGAGGCCCGCCAAGATCTTCATGGCGCTCGCGCCCTCGCGATATCTCTTTCCGACACCGCTGACCTCGATCAGTGTCTTACCCGTCACCACAGGCGCTCTCCGGCTCAACGATAAGCAGCGTTCGCTCCATCCTGAGATTGGCGATCCCGCTGGAGACGTGGTTGGACAGCACCTCGATCACGGCTGCGATCTCGATGTGGTCATGACAGGCGATGCACTCGTCCGCGCTGGAAAGAAAGAAAACCTCTATCGGATAGCTGCCCGTGGGGAGATAAGGGAGCATGAAATCGAATTTGCAATCGATGTGGTCGCCAGGTTGCATGCCATTTATCGGGTCCACGCCGGCCGCACGGCTATCGCCCGCGAAAACGATCTGGCCCATCGGATCGCGCAGGACGAAGATCAGATGCGGCAGGTCGATCGGGGCGCATGAGCGGCACGCAACCCTGAGGCTGAGATGTTCCCCTCCTTCTACCGAGCGCAGCTGCGACCCATCCGCAAGCTGAAGGGCAACCTTATCGATCACGCCTTGCTGATCGACCGGTGGCACATCATTGGGGTCGAAAGGCGGTGCCGGAAGCGTTGAGAGATCAGGGCCGAACGCTTCCGAAAGCTTGATCGTTTCATCCGATCCGATGAAACTGCGGTCTTCCCCCGTTCGCTGAGAGATATCGCGGCGATAGCGATAGAGAACCTCTTTCGTCGCGCCCGAGGCCACGATGCGGCCTGCATCTATCCAGATCGCCCGATTGCACAATGCAGCGACAGCGTGTTCATCGTGAGAAACGAACAGCACGATGCCTTTTCGGCGAAAACCCCGCAGCAATTTCATCGACTGCTGCTGGAACTTGACGTCACCCACGCCGAGCGCCTCGTCCACGACGAAAATATCGGCATCGACATGGGCGCAGACGGAAAACGCGAGCCTTGCATACATACCGCTCGAATATTCGCGGACCGGCCGCTCGATGAAAGAGCCGATGCCCGCGAATGTCTCGATTGCCGAGAACCGTTCCGCAACCTCCGCGCCGGACAAACCATAAAGCGATGCTGCTAGGAAGACATTCTCGCGTCCGGTGAAATCGGGGTTGAAACCGGCGCCCAACTGCAGGAGCGCTGCAATTCGTCCTCTCGTTTCGATCGTCCCTTCGCTTGGCGTGAGAATGCCGCAGATCAGTTCAAGAAGGGTCGACTTACCCGCCCCGTTGCGGCCGACGATGCCAAGGCAGTCTCCAGGTCTCAGGTCAAGGTTTACCTCGGCCAGTGCCCGATATTCGCGACCGAAGCTTGTGCCGAAGGCGAGGTTGGAAAAATAGTGCCATGAACGGTCATAGAGCCTGAATCGCTTACCGAGGCCAGAGGCTCTGATGTAGGGCTCAGATGACATCGGCAAATCCCGGCCGCAGCTTTTGAAAGAAGGAAAAGCCGGCGAGGAAGACCACTGCCGCTGCACCACAGTATATGATGTAGGAGTGAATTGAGAATGCTTGCCCGAAAAAGAGAAGGTTTCTCAGACTCTCAAGCACATAGGTCAACGGGTTCAGGAAGTATGGGGTCTGGAACATTTCCGGCACCTGCTGCACCGAATAGAAGACCGGGCTGAGAAACATGATGATGGGCCCAAGCGCCTGCAGGACATGCGACAAATCTCGAACGAAGGCGCCGATGGCAGCGAGGATCCAGGCTATGCCCAGGGTCAGCAACACGAAGGGCACCAGCAGGAACGGAAGCAGGAGCATCCCCGAAGGGATCCTGCCTGTCACGAAGACCAAGAAACCAAGCAAAAGCAGCAGGTTGACGCAGAGCTTGAAAAAGGCCGTTCCGACGAGAACCCAGCCCAGTATATCGAGCGGAAATATGATCTTCGTCACATAGATCCGGTTGTCGCGAATATAGTTGGGCGCGCGACCGATGATTTCCATGAAGAAGCCGAACACGGTTAAACCGGTGAAGAAAATCAACGGCACCTCGAAGGGTGAGCCGGTAGCGGCGATCCAAGTCGAATTGAGAACCACGCCAAAAACGAAAGTGTAAATGGCAACAAGCACAAGTGGAATAACGACGATCCAGGCGAGGCCCAGCGCGCTGCCGCGGAAAGAAGACTGGATGTCTCGCAGCAAGACGCGACGATAAAGCTCGCGATTGTGCCAAATTGACCTGAATGGCTCAAAGAATTTGCGGGCGCGCATCGACATCATTCACGTTTCTTTATGCTGAATCATTCTTCCCGCCGTATGCGGAAAACGCCATAACAAACATCTAGCTTTGGGACATCCCATCGGCTACAGCCATGATGGGTTTACCAACAGTTGAATACCTCCCGCATGGATGTTTCCTCATCAAGTGACGGCTTTCGGATCTGGATCGAAGTCGATGACTTTATCCGGTATTTCGACTGGTCGGTCACGCCGACCGGCATCGGCCGCGTCCAGGCACAGATCTTGCCATGGCTCGTCGACGCCTATCCCGGCCGCGTCCTCTTGTGCCGGGTCGGCGCCGGAGGCGAACAGGTGGAAGTGCTCAGTTACGAGGAGGTGGCGCGACTCACCGACGGTAACGAGTTTCTTCACCGCCAGAAGACGAGGCGCTGGCCTGTTAGTCTCCTGAAGGTGAAACGTTATCTCGGCACGCGGTTAACGGCCGCCGTGAAGGCGCGACTCGGCAATACTAACGGAAGGCAGCGCTTTGCATCGATGATCCGGGAGGGAGACGTCCTGCTCAACCTCGGTGCTTCCTGGAGCCATCGGGACTTCGGCAAAGCGATTGCTTTCCTCAAGGCGAGATATGGAGTCCGCTTCGGCCTGCTGGTGCACGATGTTCTTCCGGTCAGTCATCCTCATCTTGTGGCTCCTGGGCATATTCCCAATTTCACCAAATGGTTGCACGACATGACAGGAGTATGGGACCTGGTGCTGACACCGTCCCAAAGCTCGGCTGAAGCCCTGGCCAACTATCTTGGCGAACAGAATTTGCCAGTGCCGGACACACGTGTCATCCCATTCGGTGCAGGCTTTCCGACGAACCTCCCGCGGCCTGACCTTCCGCTCGAGCACCGCTCGCATGTCCTCTACGTATCGACGATCGAGATTCGCAAGAACCACATGCTGCTCTTCCGGGTATGGGAGAAATTGGTCGACAGGCACGGCGCCGGCGCCGTGCCTCAACTTGTCTTTGCCGGTAAGTTTGGCTGGGAGATCGCCGATCTCCGGCGGGCGCTGAACACCAGCAAATCGTTGGACGGAAAAATCAGGGTTATCGAAAACCTCTCCGACGAGGAATTGGCGAGCTATTACAGAAACTCACTTTTCACCGTTTTTCCCAGCTTCTGCGAAGGCTGGGGACTGCCTGTGTCCGAAAGCCTTTATTACGGTCGCTATTGCATCGCCTCGAGCGCCACGTCCCTGCCAGAGGTCGGTGGGCGCTTCATCGACTATCACGAACCGGGGGATACCGAAGGCGCTTATGAACTAATCGAGGCCGCTATTTTCAACCCCGATCTTGTGGCTGATAAAGAACAGATCATCCGGCAAGAATATCCCTGTCCGACTTGGCAGCAGACCGCCTTGTCGATCGTTGCTACCCTTGACGGGTATTTTCCAGACCCGCAGCGAAAACAACAGGCGTTCGCCCGGTGACCGACGAACGACTGGGTGCCCTGATTGACATCGCAGGCTCACACGATAGCGGTCGCATGCGATGAGCGTATTTGTCGTCATCAACCCGAAGGCGGGCGGCGGCCGCGTCAAGAAAAGATGGCCAAGGCTTGCCAAGCGTCTGGCAGAGCACATCGGTCCGTTTGCTTCCGCGGAGACGGCAGCACCTGGTCATGCGTCGATCCTCACCCGCGAGGCGATTCGGACGGGTGCGGACCTGGTCATTTCCGTCGGGGGCGACGGAACCCTGAACGAAGTGGTCAACGGCTTTTGCGATGCGGACGGGAAGATGTCTACACACGTATCGCTCGCCGTGGTCTCGCTCGGGACTGGTTCGGATTTCGTTCGCAGCCTTTCCACTGGCATGGACAGCATAGATCGGATCGTCTCGGGGGCTACCCGCAGGATTGATCTGGGTCGCGTCATCTATTTCGATGACGACGGCAATCAAAAGTCGCGGCTCTTCGCCAACATCGGGAGCTTTGGCGTGTCGGGCCAGATCGATCGCATCGTCAATACGACGCATTCTCGTTTCCTGCCCCGCAAGGCGCGGTTTCTCGCAGCGACCATTGGCGCATTAGCTGCATTCCGCTCTCAAAGGATAGGCATGATGGTGGATGATGATCCGGCGGTCACAGCTCCGATTGTGCTCGTTGCCGTTGCCAATGGCCGCTATTTCGGCGGCGGGATGCAGATCGCTCCCGATGCAGAATTCGATGACGGGCTTTTTGACATCGTCACCCTGCAGCATACATCGAAACTGGCTCTGCTTCGCAATCTGCTCCTCGTCTATTCCGGAGGACATCGTGATCATCCGGCCATTTCGATCCGGCGCGGGCGACGCATCAGGGTCGAGCCCCTGGACGGGCAGAGCGAGCCGGTGCTACTGGATCTGGACGGCGAGGCGCCCGGCCGCCTGCCGGCCACCTATGAAATCCTGCCGCAGGCATTGGCTCTGCGATGCTGATGCTCCTGTCTCTACTTATCTTCCCCTTGCTCGCCTTGGCCATCTTGGCATGGCAGCGGCTGAAGCAACTGCACGAAGACGATTCCACCTGGGCGGCTCTGGCCAGCAAGACTCCCTGGCATGACGAGAGCTTCGATGAGACGATGGTGGCCGGCCTGCCGGTTGCCGCACGTCGGTTCTTCCTCTTTGCGATACGGCCGGGTACGCCGCTCCGAACCGTGGTGGAAGTGAAGAGCACCGCTAAGATATCGATAGGCCATCGACCTCCTGCTGAAGTCACGACCTATCAGATCCTTGCGGCCCCTCACGGCTCGCTTTCGCGCTATTATTCCAAGAACAGCCTCGCATTGTTTTCGGGAAACTCACTCGTGTACGAAGGACGTGCGTGTCTGCGGTTTTGGTGCTGGAAGATGTTTCCCTTTGGCAGCAGCGGCGCTTCTGTGACCGTACTGTTCGAGCGCATGGGGATAGACGCTGCCCTTTGGGCGCCAGCAGGGCTGCTGCCGCGCAATGGGGTGATCTGGCAGGAGATAAGCGATACGGCTGCCCGCGCCACCATGACATCAGGCGAATTAACTCAGTCGATCGAGATCATGGTACAGCCGACGGGCCAGCTGGAATGGGTACGCGGTCCCGGTCCAGACGCCACGATCGCTGTACCTTCGGGTTTCCGGCTATTCGACGGCTATCAGCTACCGACGAACGTGAAGTTTCAGAATGTGCCGGAGGCAATCGTGCCGCTGAGTTCAAGAACGGACGCCATCCGTTTTGTAGGCCCCTGGATCGGAGCAAGCCATGCGTGACACCCAGGTCGTGG
This sequence comes from Pseudorhizobium banfieldiae, assembly GCF_000967425.1. Lineage (NCBI taxonomy): Bacteria > Pseudomonadati > Pseudomonadota > Alphaproteobacteria > Hyphomicrobiales > Rhizobiaceae > Pseudorhizobium > Pseudorhizobium banfieldiae. The sequence continues at coordinate 590,697 of NZ_FO082820.1, read as the reverse complement.
CGTCTGCAATGTCTCGACACGAATTCAGATGGATCGGGCGGTAGTAAGATGCGCAAAGACATCCTCGATCCCTTGAGAGACCTCAGTCAGACTGCGCCGCAAAAGATTGCGCTCAGATCGCACGACAGAGCCGACACATCAGTCAGCCAACTGCTGCAGATTATCGATACCGTGCACGCGCATTTCGTCGAGCATGGCGTCGAGCCGGGATCCAGGATCGCGACGATTTTACCAAACCGGCCAGAAACGGCAGTGGCAATTCTCGCAGTCGCGTCTTTCGCAACTTCGGTGCCGCTGAACCCCGCCTATGCGCTCGACGAGACAAAGCGTTTACTTGTCCAATCGGGCGTCACTCACCTCATCACCGACACGACAATCATGGCGGATGCGACAGCGGCGGCTATCGCCCTAGACATTCCAATCCTGCAGCTTGTCCCCCTGGCAGGACCCACCGGCGCCTTCAGGCTGGCCCCCCACAAACCGCAGCGACGGACTGTTGCAGCAGACACACCCGATGCCGGCTTGCGGTCCTCGACCGCGCTCGTGCTCCAAACCTCCGGCTCCACCGGGACGCCGAAGAGGGTACCGCTCAGCGCGGAAAACCTGATCAGTTCGGCTTGGAACGTGGCGCGCTCCATCGAACTTGGGCCAGCAGATATCTGCCTGAACATGATGCCCATGTTCCATATTGGCGCACTGGTTGACCTGTTGCTGGCTCCCCTTTACGCAGGCGGATCCACGGCCTTTGCAGGGGGCATTTCCTCCGAGGCTTTCTTCCGAGGCCTCCAGCACTTCCATCCCACTTGGTCGCAAGCGGTACCGACCGTATTGCGCGACCTTCTCGCCCATGGCGCCACGGGCGAGGATGCGCGATTGTTCCGAGATCTACGCTTCATCCGCGCCGTCTCGCAGCCGCTGCCGACAAGATTGCAGGAGGAATTCGAGGACAAATTTGGCACCCGGCTCGTCCCGATGTTCGGCATGACCGAGACGGCCGGTCTGATTACCAGTACGCCGCTCGATCGGCTGAGATTGAAGCCCGGCTCCGTTGGAGTTCCATTCGGACCGCAGGTCATGATCTGCGATTCACTCGGGAACGAAGTCACGGCCGGCAAACGAGGCGAGGTGCTGATAAGCGGACCGAGTGTGATGTCGGCCTATGAGGGAGACGCAGCCGTCAGCCGCGATACTTTCAGGGGGGATTGGCTTTGCAGCGGCGATGAAGGCTTCATTGATGACGAAGGCTTTTTGTTCCTGACGGGACGGCTCAAGGACATCATCAATCGCGGCGGCGAGAAAATATCGCCTCAAGAGATCGACATGATCCTTTCCGACCACCCCAACATCGCCGAGGCCGCCGCATTTGCCATGCCCCACCCTTCGCTTGGCGAGGAAGTCGCAGTTGCTGTCGTACCGCGTGACAGGACGACGCTGGAGACAAGCGACATCATCGATCATTTGCGCGGTCGCACGGCAAACTTCAAGATCCCCCGCACGGTGATTTTCCTCGACAAACTTCCCCGTGTGCCGAGCGGAAAGCTTGATCGGCGTGCATTGCCGGAACTTGCTGGTGCCACGGTCCAGGCCAGATCTCACATCGCTCCAGCGTCTCCTTTAGCGAAAACGCTGGCGGCGATGTGGACGAGCGTGTTGAAAGTGCCGGTCATCGGGATGGAAGACAATTTTTTCGACCTTGGCGGCGACTCTCTCAGCGCAACCAATCTGGCACTCTTGCTGGAGGAACGCTTTGGCCGTGACATTCCGGTTTCAGCGTTGTTCGATGCGCCGACGCTGCGTGAAATGGAACAGGTTCTAAGCGCGCGGGTATCCTGCGAAAGCGCGAAGCGACGACTTGCACCCGAAATTTATTCTGCCGTAAGATTGGCGACTGCGGCTTGGCGCGGCAAGCGCAGGGACGACTCGCTTGTGCTGGGCAGAAACACGTTTGGCAAAAAGCGCGCCTTCTTCTGGGTCTGCCAGAGCATGTGGCAGTTCGAATGCCTTTCCGAAGGACTGGATCCCGATCGCCCCTTCTACATTCTCAGTTCCTTGTCGAATACACGCGTGAAAAGTGACGAGAACACCCAGAAGCTGGCGCGCTATTATGTTTCGGAGATCCTTGGCATCCAGCCCGAAGGCCCCTACCTGATCGGAGGATTTTGCCAAGGCGGCGTCGTCGCTTTCGAGATCGCCACGATGCTGAAGGCATCGGGGCATGCGGTCTCGCTTCTGTGCCTTCAGGATCGCTTCGTTGCCAAACCCTATGATGGCGAACTTGCTTTGTTTTGGGGTAAGCGGGGATGGTTCTGTGCCTACGATCTCAATGACCAGCCGGAACGGGCATGGGCGAAATATTATTCCGGCCCGATCTCGGTATTTTACAGCTCCGCCGACCACGACGATCTGCATAAGCCGCCTTATGTCGACGACTTTACGCAGCAATTGGAGAAGGAGTTTGAGAGGGTAGAATTGTCCCAACCTTCGGCAAATTCGCGCCTCTTGCAGCCGATGAAGAGGCTGGACCGGCGGTGCTTCGCCTCGACCATTCGCGCGCAAGTGCCGACATTCATGCGGCAGGGCAGTCGCCGATCCATCAAGGTCGCCATAACCAATACGAGCCCTGTTCCTTGGGAGCCGACCGAGAAAAGCGGGATCATTCTGGCAACGCGTTGGCGTAGCCTCGACAAATCCCACGGCTACGCATTGGATGCCAGACTGCCCCTTGGAAAGGAAATAAAACCATCGGCAACTGCCATCATGGAACTTCAGATCAAGGTGCCGATGCGGAACCTTCCAATGTTCCTGGACATCGATCTCGTGGAAGACGGCATTTGCTGGTTTGGCGGTGCGGGGCGTTCCGGCTTGCGCAGGCTCGTTATCCCGCTCGCACCCGACTGGCGTTCATGAAGGAAAAAGACGGATCGGTAGGGTTTTCAACCAGCGGTGACCGACGCGCGGAAGCCATTCCAGACCATCCTGGTCGACCTCGACGACGGTCGTCGTCTGCAGTAGCGACCGCACGGCCTCCACGGATTGTGAGCGGACCAGAGACGCTCCGATGCACGAATGCCCCCCTTTTCCGAAACTGAGGAGCGGCGAGGTGTTCCGCGAGATATTGAAACGATCAGGATCGGCAAAAACCGCGGGATCCCGGTTCGCCGATCCCAGCGCCAGGAACACCGTGCTGTCCCGCTTTATCGTCTGACCGCCGATCTCGACATCGTCGCGGGCGACCCTGGCGATCAACTGGGCCGGGGAGTCGTAGCGCAGCCCTTCAGCAACGGCGTTTGCGATAAGCTCCGGTGCGTCTCTCAGGCGTTTCATTTCCGCGGGATGTCTGCCCAGAGCCAGAAGTATATTGGCTATCCCCGCATCCACATTTTCAACGCCGTCGGAAAAGAGAAGCATGCAGTTATCGACAAGCTGGCAGTCTGAAAGGCGTTCCCCCTCATCTTCTGCACTTAGCAGAAGGGAGATAAGATCTGCCTGGGGCTTCCGCCGTCGCTCCTGAACCAGGTCGGCAAAATAGCCTCTGAACGCAGTCAGGGCCTCGTCGGCTTTCTGGCGGATTTGGTCGGAGGGGATCGGCGCGAACAGGAAGAAAAAGTAGTGGCTGTATTCGAGCATTCGGTCGCGATCAGGTGCTGGGATGCCCAGCATTCGGCACATGACCTCAGCGGATAGCGGCGTGCCGAAATCGGCGATAGCGTCCATTTGGCGGCGGGCAAGCTGCGGATCGAGCAACTGGCGCGCAATTTGTGCAATGTCGAGAGGATTGTCTTTCATGTGCGTGCTCAGGACCCGAGACAGTATCCTGCGGGGCCTCACATGCTCAGGCTTGTCCAAGAAGGGCAGAATGTTCTGCGCGACATTTGCGCAGACATAGCGGCCCCGATTGCGCGGCGCGACCACGGAGTAACGTGAGGGAGCATTGCCGAGGGACGGATCGCCAAGCGCCGAAACGATATCGCGATGCCTCGTCAGAATCCATCCGCCGTTGCGGCTACGATGAACGGGGTCATGCGTTCGCAATCGTCTGTAGATTGTATAGGGATCGCACACGAATGATGGATCGAGCAGATCTAGCGGAGCTTCCAGCGGGAGAGCATCTGCTTCCGAGCGACCGCGCAATCGCTCAAAGAGACGGTTGAGCCCTTGCATTCATGACCTTCGCAATCTCTTGAGCGTTCTTCATCAGGTGCTCCCTCACGATATCGCATTCGTCGGAGGTGAGCTTTTGGCCCGAGGCCAGGCGCGCCAAGACCGATATCTCATAAAAACGGATTGCAGCCGATAGCATGAAGACTTCGTCGACAAGATCAGCAGTCGTGCTCGGCGAACAGATATCGGCAACGTTGTCAGACCCTAGCCGAATATGGACGCCGGCGGCAGCAAGCTCGAGGATGCGCGGTATCGAATTGTGTGTCGGAGCATAGAGCGGCCGCAGCTGGCGCATGCCGATCGCCGCCGACGGGCAGGAAATTACACCGATATTGCATTCCAGCAATCCCTCCACCAAGCGTTCATGACGATCGTCCTCATAGGATGACGGGGATATCATGTGCACAGCCCAAATCATGGGCGTCCCGTCGGGGGAAGCCGGCCCGCCATGCTTTCGCACAATTTCGATCAGACGCTCCGTGCCCCGCTCGCTCGCCTCGTTCCGCTGGTCGGTGTGAACATGGAGCATGAGACCAAGCCGCCTGGCTAGATCAAGCATACGCACGCAATGCTCTTCGAAGCCGATGTGATCCGGATAATCAACCCTGTCGTCTGCCTCGGGCAAGCTGCCCAGGAAGTCGGCGATTTTGGCGCCCTCCTCGAAAACGGCCCAGCGGCCGGGCTCACGGTCGATAAATCCCAGTGGCGAATAGGCAGCAATGCGAAGATCGATCTCCCCGCTTCGCCTGTCCTTGATCTCCTTGAGTTTTTCCAACGCAGACGTGCTGACGATGTCGTCGGTCACATCCACCATGGTGTCGGCACGAATGGTATTGGCGGCGACCATGACATCTATCGCCTCATTCACCCGGACATCCAGATCCTCGGCCTGATAGGCAGGTCCGGCATGGATCGCGTTGATGAGGTGATGCTTCTTCTGAAGAGAAATATGCGAATTTGACAATATCCGAAGATCGGCATGCGCCATGTAGCGATCATCAAGCGTTCCAGCGCGATCCAGATGCAGATGCGCGTTGAACATTCCCCCCAATCCGGCAATTTCTGTCCTCAGCCGCGCAAAATAAGGCGACTGCTGCCTCAACCAAGTCATTAAATTCCCCCCCTAGCCGCAGGCCCCCTGCATCCAATGCGCGATATTATCTATCAGCGTTGTGTCATCAACCGCCATAGAAGAGTTCGAACAAATCGTCATCACTCATACAAAAGATCAGTATCGCCACGTGCTCTCCCGCAGTGCCCTCATGGTCCCATCCATCCCGCCGTGCGTGACGTAGAGGCCGAAGAGTCCGCCTGACGTCGGAGCAGCCCCCCTAGCGATCTTTTTCGATAACGTCTCGGGTGTCGAGATCGACATCCGTGCCAGTGCCGGCGAGTCTGGCGTGAGCTTGTGACGACACCGGAGCGAATGGGCGTTCACGCTTGGACAGCTCTTCCTACCGTTCGATCTGCATGTGCCTGAGAGCCTGTGGATGACAAATTCTATCCTCTCGAGCCATTTCAGATCTCCTTACTGCAGGATCGGCAGCATCTTCGATTGACGGGTCATTGCAGCCGCGGTCTATGGTCTACTCATACCGGGAAGCTAAAGATGAGAATGTCTATTCAATTCGCGCTGAACCATATAACTGCACCTCACCTCACTTGTAGGCGCCTGATCGATCTAGCCGCGGAGCTAGGCTGCGTCGGTGTCGAACTACGTAATGATCTCATCGAGAAGAAGCTCAGCCACCGCCCATTCTTCGATGGAGAAGATCCGGCCGCAATCGGCGCCTATGCCCGCGAAAGAGACGTCCGCCTTCTGGGTCTCTCTGAGGTGTACGGCTTCAACGCCTGGAGTCCCGAGATGGCGGACAAGGTTCGCTCGCTCATCGCAAGAGCGGAAAGAAGCGGGGCGGAAAGCATCAGCCTCATCCCCCGAAACGATGCGCCAGCCTATAGTTCGAACGAGCGCGCAGTTCATCTAAGGACCTCCCTCGCCGCCATCCTGCCAATGGTGGCCGAGGCCGGCATTCGCGCACTGATCGAGCCGCTCGGTTTCATAACCTCCTCGCTGCGATACAAGCGCGAAGCTTTGGAGGCGATCGAAGCAGTAGGGGGCGAAAAGTACTTCCGTCTAGTCCATGATACCTTCCACCATCACCTCGCCGCAGAACGCGAGTTCTTTCCAGAATACACGGGCATTGTGCACGTCTCCGGTATGTCGGAGCAGCAGCTCACAGCCGAAGAGATGCGTGACGAGCACCGCAAATTGATCGATGAGGAAGACCAGCTGGCCAACCTCGCTCAGATGCAGAATCTGATGGCGCAAGGTTATGCAGGCGCCTTCTCCTATGAAGCCTTCTCACCGGCCGTCCACGCATCGGCTGATCCGGCTAGAGAACTCAGCCACTCCTTCGCCTATCTTCTTTCCGCTCTCAGATAAATCGTGCAGGTGCCGCGACCGCAAGCACCCGAAGGGCGACCAAGCAGCAACGGCAACGGCCTGCCTAGTGGCAGGGTTGAGGAAGTTGCGTCTCTCTTCCTCCCCCCCGGGGAGGGGAAGCGGAAATGATCTCCGCTGTATCCACTGACGACCACTTCGGGGCCGGAAGCGGACCATCTGGTCCCGATTGCTTTCTCCGACTAGCTGACAGTCGTTTCACCTTAGGCGAGAATGACGGCATGCGGCTGGAAGGACATCAATATCCCGACACCGCTGGGATCCTTCCCTGTTATTTGGGTGGTAAGGCAACCCGAGACAGGTCTGAAGCCGCGCCTATGCTGTCCGGACTGTGGCCAATTCGGTGGACGGGGGATCGTAAGCCCGGACGGGCGGGAGTTCGCCATCATAGCGGCTGACCTCCACCACGGTTACCTGACCGCAGCATCCTTGCGCCAGCTTCGACGTGCCGATGTCGCGGGTCAGGATGTTCGGGTTTCCGTGGCCGCATCCGAGCGATCCATCGCCGACATCCAAGGGATCGAACCAGGCGCCGGTCGAAAGATTGACGATGCCCGCCATCACGCCGTCCCTCAGCACCGCACCGGCAAGGCAAGCGCCGCGACCGTTGAAGATCCGTACGATATCACCGTCGCGAATGCCCTGCTGCGCCGCATCCTGCGGATTGAGGCGCGCCGGCTCCCGGCCCCTGACCTTCGAAGACTGACTGTAGGCGCCGAAATCGAGCTGGCTGTGCAGCCGTGTCGACGGCTGGTTGGCTATCAACACGAGAGGCGCCGCCTCGTTGGGCACTTCGTCTGGCGCAAGCCAGACCGGATGCCCCGGACAATCGTCATAGCCGAAATCGGCGATCGTGCGGGAGAATATTTCTATACGGCCGCTCGGCGTCGGCAAGTGCGCACTTTGGGGGTTCTGGCGGAATGCCCGCAGCATGCCGCCGTCATCGGGCGCCGAAGGCAGGGTAAGCTCACCCCTCTCCCAGAAGCTCTCAAAATCCGGCGCGTCCCATCCCCGTTCCGCCAGCGCCATGCGCGTCGGCTCGTAGAGATGCGCCAGCCATTCACGCGCGTCACGCCCTTCGGTAAAGGCATCCTCGCTGCCCATCAGCCGCGAAAGATCGGCGAATATTGCGTAGTCGTCGCGCGACATGCCGACCGCCGGCGCAAGCCTACGCATGGCAATCAGTCTCGGATCGGTCCCCGCTGCGCCGATATCCTCGCGCTCCAGCGTCATCGTCGCCGGCAGCACGATGATGGTTTGCGGCCTCGCCAGCGCCGAGCGCAGCCGGTTCAGGTCCTGATGGTGGAACGGATTACCGCCCGCCCAATAGACCAGCCTGATATCGGGATAGGTCATCTCGCGGCCGTCATAGTGATAGGTCTCGCCGGGATTGAGCAGCATATCGCTGATGCGGGCGACCGGAATGAAGTTGGAAACGCCGTTCCTGCCCTGCAACAGGGTGGGGATCGGCACGGCATTGATGCGCCGCCCCGTATGGCCCATCGTGCCGAGGGCGTAATTATAGCCGCCGCCCGGCAGGCCGATCTGGCCTGCCATCGCCGCCAGAGCCGCGCCGGCCCAGACCGGCTGCTCGCCGAAGCGGGCCCGCTGAAGCGCATGCGCCACAGTGACTAGGGAGCGGCCGGCGGTCATCTCGCGGGCCAGCCGCACGATGCTTTGCGCCGGCACGCCGGAAATGCCGCTTGCCCATTCGGCCGTCTTGGGCTGGCCATCTTCACCACCTGCCAGATAGGCGGAAAAGACGTCGAAGCCGGTGCAATATTGTTCGAGAAATTCAACGTCGTGCAGGCCTTCCGCAAGCATGGTGTTGCACAGGCCGAGCATCACGGCGACGTCCGTTCCGGGGCGGATCGGGTGCCAGATGGCGCCGGCTTCCGGCGGAAAATCGTCGCGCAGCGGGCTGAACAGATGAAAACGACAGCCCCGCGCCGCGGCGCGCGCCATCGCCCCCCTTTCGATATGGGTGGTGACGCCGCCGCTCGCGACATTGGAATTCTTCAGCGCCATGCCGCCGAAGGCCAGCACCACATCCGTTTCCGCCTCGATCTGGCTCCAGGTCACATTGTTGCGAGACATCGCCTCGAAGGGTCCGAGGATCCACGGGAGTATGACCGCCGAAGCGCCGGCGCTATAGCTGTTGACGGAGCGGACATAACCGCCGAGGGCGATATTCAGGAAGCGGTGGATCTGGCTCTGGGCATGGTGGAAGCGCCCGGCGCTCGACCAGCCGTAGGAACCGCCGAAGACGCCTTCGGCGCCGTGCCGCCCCTCGCGAACTAGTCGAAGCGCCAACGAGTATCGTCTCGATCGGCAGCGACCCATCACGGGTCGCGCCCGCGCGCTCCGACACGCGTCGCTGATGCCGCCGACTTTCGCGGTGCCTTCGTTTTTCTTTCTCTTTTGCGCTTTTTTGACGCGGCATTGACGCTGGCTTCACGCCCGGCTGACGCCTGCGCGCGATGCTGCCACCAACAACAAAGGCGACACGGCCATATGGACCGGGTGCCGAGACGGAAGAAGGGAGAAGAAACAATGATGAGTCCGATCCACCGGGTCGCTCCGGCTTTCATGGCCTGGATCGCGTTGAGTGGCGGCAGCCATGAGAGCGATGCGATCTACCCGGCCAGTCAGTCGGTGATCAGCCTGCAGCGCGATCAGCAGGGCTGGGACGCGGCTACCAAACGAGAAAGGCTGGTCTTCGGATCAAATAAGGCCGGCGACTACTACGAGGGGGCGCTTCCCCCTTAGCGCCCACCGCCTTGCAAGCATGGAACAAGCTGCCCGTGAGGGCCGCGAATGAAGCAGGAGGATAAAACCAATGACGAAGACACTATTGATGGCCGCCCTGTTCGCTGTGGCAGGCGCGCCGATCGCATTCGCCAGCGAGGGCGAATACTACCGGGGTACGCAACTTGCACTGGGGTTCATGCCCGTTGACCACGTGGTCACTGGTGGCCCGCGATGGAAGCATTCGGGGATACCGCGCATGCCGACGTCCAGAGACAACCGTCTACCGAACGATGACCTGAGGGACATCCGGTAGCCAACATCGCACCCCGAAGACTTCAACCAGTAACCCAACCGCAGGGCAGGACAGCCCCTGCATTCAAATCGAAAGGACAGAACAATGAAGACCACGAACACAACCTTGGCAGTCGCATTCATCGCCACTGCAGCCATTGGGACCGCAGCATCTGCGGCCGAGGGTGAGTACTATCCTGGTGCGGGGGGCTCGACTGGTGCGGCACACATGCCGGGCGTCGACCTCTTCACGACCCAGGGCATCAACCCGGTCCTGCCGCGCCCGATGACAGATAGCAGGACGATCGACAGCGGCGACTACTACGAGGGTGTCGATCGCAATCGCTAAGCACTCACCTTCTCGGAAGGCACGCAGTAGGTTTATGTTCAACGAAGATACTGCGTGCCTTGCGAACGCCTTCAGGCATTTGCGACAACGCTTTCACCTCCACCCACAACCCATGCCGCTCAAACTGGCAGCGCGTTCCGGATAGGGCCATTGTCCGCCGACGGCCTATTGCGGAGCTTGAATCTTCTGATTTGATCCGCTCCTTTCCTACCTGACGCAGATCGACCAAGTTCGATCGGCTGGAGCGGGCGCTTCTGCCTACCCACGGTGCACTTTTTCCATATGCGGCAGGGATGTGGCACGGCGATGTTCACGACGAAGCTCCCCCGAACTTCCCGCCGCGTCGCCTCTATCTAGCATTGCGGGCCCTCCAACACGTCGCAGCCCTGTTTGCCAGATTTGCCGTTCGAGCCTAAGCCATTCCTCAAACTCCGGGTCGCGGACATCAATCCCCTCCAGGAGTTGATCATTCGCTCTCTCCCAAGCCGTAGTCTGTTGGAGATCCAGCTCCACCTGCTCCAAGTCCAGCCATACGCTCAGCTTGTCCGCCTGCACGAGCGCACGTGCAGAGCCAAGCGTTTTTCGAATTTCCAGCAGAGTCTGTCGGAGGTTAGCGAAAGCGTGTTCTTCGGATCTGTCGCTCCAGAGCTTGTCGCGCAGCCAAACCCTTGAAGGTAAGCCTCGTCGTGCCAAAGCGAGCATCGCCAGCAACGCTTGTGCTTTTTGCGACTTCGGGGCGAGGGATCTACCGGTGCGATCCGTCAGGGCAAAGGAGCCCAGAAGGTACAGTCTGTATCTCGCACGCATGCCTTCAGGACGGTGCATTAAAGCGCGCCTTGCAGATCGACGAAGATTACCAGCACCCCTTCATAAACTACCACGACACTACTTCGGAGGGTAGTGGAGATTGGCGGCGATGCGCCCTCGTGATTAGATTCCCAGGGATGTTCCGCACGCGGCAACCTGTCGGTCACACGACACCTGCGATCGCTACGTGCGCTAGCAGCGCACAGGCAACGTTACGCGGCCTCCGGGGCAATGTCCGCTACCGGGTATCTGTGGTGAAGAGCTCTATGACCGAGTTGCGGGCGCAAGGCTGACGATGCCTCCGCAGTGCCGCGATCAAACCGCAAGACCTGACGAGGGGGACTGAGATACGGCGAAAGTGACCTCTAATCCCCTAGAAGCTGGCGGTCGTCTCCGTCTCGGTTGCGCACCAGTTCGCCCTTGATGCTGCGGAGAGATCTAAGTGCCTTGTTTCGATCGGCATAGGCGACCATGTTCGCCAGTATGTCGATCGCGGCAAGATAGGCATAGCGAGTGGATGTCGGTCGGAAAATATTCTTGCCCTCCGGCATCTCGATCGCAATCACGACATCCGCAGCGACGGCGACCGGCGAGCCCGCCTGCGTCATGACGATCGTTGGGATGTCGTTCTGCCGCAGAAGCTCCAGGCAATGGACAAGACCCATGTCCCGGCCGGTAAAGGACGAACCGAACATCACTGTTCCGGGCTGTGCCGCAGCCGACAACATCAGGTTCATGCCGTGGTCGTTGGAAGCATTGATCCGACAGCCGAGACGGAAGAGGCGGTTGTAGAGCTCATTGACGATCATCGTCGAGTTACCGCTGCCTCCGAACGCCTGGATGAAATCGGCCCTTCGCAATATGTCCGCAGCCTTTTCGATGGCGACAAGATCGAGCTGGCGATGCAGTTCGAACAGCGCGTTCTGCGCCTTCGAGACGATATCGTGCGCCACCTCCTCCACCGTGGTCGTGGGCACTTCCGGTTTAAGGTAGCGCAATCCGACATAGGCGAGCTTGGCGAGTTGCACTTTGAAGTCGGAGTAACCTTGGCAACCCAGCCGCCGGCAGAAACGTGTCACGGTCGGGGGGGAGACGCCAACCCGATCGGCCAATTCCACAATGGAGGAGTTGACGACAAAATCGACGTTCTCCAACGCAAACTGCGCCAGTTTCGCCTCCAGGCTGGACAGTCTGCCCTCCTCATCAGAAAGGGCGTGAAAAAGGTCCATTCAATTCTTCCTATGCTTCGGCAGCGGTTCGAGGAATGCATCATTTGAAAATGAATTTCACTTTGCCCCGCTTTTGATACCATAGTACGGGCAGCCATCAATAAATCCGCAGCTGGAAAGAAAATAAAAGCAATCACTGCCGCCGCAATTGTGGCGCTCCATTTCCCGATGAGGTTCACCATGGACTATCCCTGGCCGGAAGCCGGCACACCGCTTGAGCAGATTGCGACCCCAATGCCGGTGATCGACGAGGACCGACTGGCTGCCAACATCGCGCGCGCCCAGGCCTATTGCGACCAGCACGGCAAGGCGTTCCGGCCGCACATCAAGACCCACAAGATCGCGGCGATTGCACGCCAGCAGTTGGACGCTGGCGCGGTTGGTCTCAATTGCCAGAAGGTGACCGAGGCTGAGATATTTGCCGAGGCGGGCTTCGATGACATCCTGATTACCTACAACATTCTGGGGCCCACCAAACTCGCCCGCCTGAAGGCTCTGAATTCACGGGTCGCGAAGCTTGCCGTTGTAGCGGACAGCGAAGTCACCATCGCTGGACTCGCTTCCACGTTCAGTGCCGATCAGCCGCTGACGGTGCTGATTGAATGCGACACCGGCGCCCGGCGCTGTGGCGTGCAGACACCGGAGGCCGCGGCCTTGCTTGCCGAACAGGTGGCGGCAGCGCCGAGCTTGCGTTTTGGAGGGATCATGACCTACCCGGCCGTCGGCGGAGCGGCTGAAGTGGAAGTGTTCCTGGCCCGCACCATGGCGCTTCTGTCGGGAAAGGGCATCAACTGCCCCGTCCGCTCCAGCGGCGGCTCTCCGGATCTGTTCGCCGCCCATCTCGTGCCATCTGCTACTGAACATCGGGCGGGCACCTATGTCTATAACGACCGCAGCATGGTCCGCGCCGGTCATTGCAGTGCCAATGACCTTGCCATGCATGTCCTTGCCACAGTGGTTTCGCGGCCTGCAGAGGATCGGGCCGTGCTGGATTGCGGTTCCAAGGCCCTCACGTCCGACCTCCTCGGCTTTACCGACTACGGTACGATCGATGGGTTCGAAGGCGCCCGCATCGTCTCGCTGTCAGAGGAACATGCGGTGGTCGATCTTTCAAAATGCATCGAGCCTTTCCCTCAGGTTGGCAGAATGGTGAAGGTAGTCCCGAACCACACCTGCGTCGTGAGCAATCTTTTCGAACGGATGGTCTTCCACCGCAAAGGCATCGTCACGCGCGTCGAGAAAGTGGATGCACGCGGGACTGTCTGGTGAAGCACCTTAGATTTTTTGCTTCCTCATGATCTGAGCGAATGGGCCGGGCATCCAGAACCAGCGAACGTCACGAAAATGGCGGGCCTGTTGCGGGCCTGCTTTTTCATGGCGAGCAAGGCCTCGTTCTGGATCAACCTCCCACCTGAGTTGCCGGAAGCTGATGATCTTAAAGCAGTAACGCCCCTTCCGCCTATCGTGGAACGAGTTGCGAGCACTTCCCCCTTACGAAAATAATGCGCGATTTCGCTCGATAAGAAAATTAATTACATCCTCCTGCTGGAAACCGGGAAGGAGCATTGACTTCGAATCATTTTGACGCATTATGGCGAAAATAAATTACACCGAAATGGTGAGTGGGTGAACTGAGAAAGCGGGACATCGAGATCCTGAATGCGCCGGGGCTAACACAGCCCAGAGAGGCATGATCAGAGCTCTCGGCTTCATGGCAAAGATCCGACGGCAGCGCGCCCCATTGCGGTGGCGCGAAGGCCGGAGTGTATGCGGACAGGACTGGAATGCGCATTTTTACCGCCTCGCTGGCGACCGAGACCAACACCTTCTCACCCGTCCCCACTGATATGAATGCCTTCAAGGCGGCTTTCTATGCCGGGCCGGGCGAGCATCCGGATACCCCCACGCTTTGCTCCGCCGTGGTCCCGATCCTCCGCCGTCGCAGCCGGGAAGAAGGCTTCACTGTCATCGAGGGCACTTCCTGCTGGGCGGAACCAGCCGGCCTGATCCAGCGACAAACCTACGAGACGCTGCGTGACCTGATCCTTTCAGAGCTGAAGGCAGCCTTGCCTGTCGACGGGGTGGTACTTGGCTTGCATGGCGCCATGGCCGCCCAGGGTTATGACGATCCGGAAGGCGATCTGCTTTCCCGCATTCGAGACATCGTTGGCGCCGGCGTGCTGATCGCTGCGGAGTTCGACCCGCACAGCCACCTGACGGCGCTGCGGGTCGCCAATCTCGACATCATGGCCGCCTTCCAGGAATTCCCCCACACGGATTTCGAACAGCGTGGGGAGCATGTTGTTGACCTGGCGTTGAGGACTTTGCGCGGTGAGATCACGCCGGTCATCTCCACCTTCGATTGCCGCATGATTACCATTTTCCCGACCAGCCGCGAGCCGATGCGGTCCTTCGTGGACCGCCTCAAGGCAATGGAAGGCAGGGACGGCATCCTGTCGATCTCCGTTATCCACGGCTTCATGGCCGGCGACCTGCCCGACATGGGCACGCGCATGGTGGTCGTGACCGACAATGACAAGGAGAAGGGCGACGCGCTGGCCGCGCGGCTCGGGCGCGAGCTCTACAGCCTGCGCAAGACGACCGCCATGCCCATGTTCGACACCGAGACCGGCCTGGATAAGGCGGTCGCCATCCGCGCCGCTCATCACGACAAGCCGGTCACGATCGCCGACATCTGGGACAATCCCGGCGGCGGCGTGGCCGGTGACGCGACCCACATCCTCCGCCGCATGATGACACGCGGATTGGACGGCATCGCGGTGGCAACAATATGGGATCCAATCGCGGTCACCTTCTGCCACGCGGCGGGAGAAGGGGCGCAGATCAACCTGCGCATCGGTGGCAAATCCGGGCCGGAAGGCGGTGATCCGCTGGACCTGCGCGTCACTGTCGCAAAGGTATTTGATGCCGGCTGGCAAAGTTTTCAAAACAGTCGAGTGACGCTCGGAAGCACCGCCGTCATCCGCCCCGTCGGCACGAACATCGATATCCTGCTGATCACCAGCCGCACCCAGACCTACGAACCGGACATCTTCACCAACCAGGGCGTCGAACTTTCCGGGAAGTCATATCTACTGATCAAGTCGACTAACCATTTCTATGCCGGCTTCCAGCCGATCTCGTCCGAGATCGTCTACATCGCCGCGCCGACCTCCTATCCGACCGACCCGGCGATCACGCCCTACCTCAAAGCAAGCCTTGAGCTTTGGCCGCGCGTGGCTGACCCGCTGGGGCTGGATAATGCCTGAACTTTCGGCCGGGAGGAAAGCCGGCCGGGTTGATTGACGACGCAACACAAGAAGGGGATGACCATGAAGAAGAATGTACTTGCTCTGATCACGCTGGCGGCACTGGCCGGCGCAAGCAGCCTGGCTCTGGCGCAGGCAAGCGACGGCGTACTGACCGTCGCGACGATCGGCGAACCGCCAACCCTCGACGTCATGCAGACGCCGACGGATATCGTGCTGACCATCGACCAGCACATTTTCGAGACGCTCTACACCTACGACGCCCAGTGGAAGTCGGTGCCGCTCCTCGCAGCGGACATGCCCACTTTGTCGGAAGACGGTCTCACCTATCGGATTCCGCTGCGCGAGGGCGTAAAGTTCCACGATGGCAGCGACTTCGACGCAAAGGACGTTACCGCCTCCCTGAAGCGCTGGATGGCGATCAATTCGAAGGGCAAGCAGGTTGCCGAGATCGTCGACAGCCTGACGGAAGACGGGGATCACGCTGTCGTCATCAAGCTGAAGTCGCGCTATGCGCCGCTGCTGGCAACGCTCTCGCAGGCCTCGGTCATCCTGCCGTCCGAGAAGATCGCCGATACCTTGACCGAGTTTGTCGGCACCGGACCCTATGCACTGAAGGAGCGCAAGCCCGACCAATACATCCAGCTCGTCCGCTTTGACGACTATTCGTCTCCGGAAGGAGAGGTCAGCAACTATGCCGGCAAGCGTGAGGCGATCGCCAAGGAAATCCGCTTCGTGCCCGTGCCTGATGCCAATACCCGCGTCGAAGGCTTGATCTCGGGCCAGTTCGACTATGCGGATTCGCTTCCCGTCAGCGCCTATGAGCGTGTAGAACAAAGCGACAGCGCCAAGCCCGTGATCTTTAAGGATGCCGGCTGGGCGTCGATGAACATGAACATGAAGGAAGGCCTTCTGGTCAAAAAGGAACTGCGCCAGGCAGTTCAGGCCGCACTCAATCCGAACGACATGATGCTGGCGGCCTTCTCCGACGACCGCTTCTTCAGCGTTGATGCCTCGATCTTCCCGGAAAGCTCCTTCTGGCACACCGAAGCCGGCGTCGAACGCTATAGTGAGGGCGATCCCGAAGCTGCCGCAAAACTTCTGGAAGCGGGCGGATACGATGGCACGCCACTGCGCCTGATGACCAGCCGCCAGTACGAGTTCCACTACAAGATCGGCGAGGTCGCAAAGGCCTATCTCGAAGCCGCGGGCTTCAAGGTCGACCTTCAGGTGGTGGACTGGGCAACGCTGACGACCCGTCGCGCTGATCCGAAGGAATGGGACATCTTCATCACCCACTCCAACTTCCCCGGCGATCCGACGACGATCAACACGATTACCGACACCTATCCGGGCTGGTATGTCTCCGAGCAGAAGGCCAAGGCAGTTGCTGCCTATATGGATGCTACGACCGACGAGGCAAAGAAGGAGGCCTGGGACGGCATCCAGACGGTCATCTATGACGATGCTCCGCTCTACAAGGTGGGGAACTTCAACGCCGTTTCCGGTCTAGCCAATGGCGTTGAAGGTTATGAGCCTACCTATTGGCCGCATTTCTGGAACGTGAGCCCGAAGAAGTAAGGACTGACTGATGGCAAGGATCGCTCAGGCACTCGTGAAACGGCTGGGGGGAATGGCCATAGTGCTCGCCCTTGTCGTGACGGTGGTCTTCATCATCGTTCGCGTAACGCCTGGCGATCCTGCCGCGGTCATGCTGGGATCCGATGCGACCCCGGAAGACATCGCGCAACTGCGCACCCGTCTGGGGCTTGATGCGCCGCTCCTCCTGCAATACGGCCAGTTCGTGCTGGGCATATTGCAGGGCGATCTCGGCCAGTCGATCTTCCTCAACCAACCCGTCACGACGGCACTTGCCGCACGGGCGGAGCCGACTTTCTTCCTCACCCTGTTCTCAATCCTGATCGCCGTCCTGATTGCCCTACCGGTCGGGATATTGTCCGCAGTCAAGCGGGGCACACTCTTCGACCAGATCGTTGTTACCTTGACCATGGTGGCGGCGAGTGTGCCGAGCTTCTGGCTCGGCCTGATCCTGATCCAGGTATTCGCTGTCGGCCAGGGCTGGTTTCCCGCCTCCGGCTATGGTGGTCCCGACACCTCTTTCCTTGACCGTCTTCACCATCTTGTCCTGCCAGCAGTGGCGCTCGGCGTCGTCAACTCCGCGTTGATCACACGCTTCACCCGCGCCGCCATGCTGGACGTTCTCGGTGACGACTATGTCAGGACCGCACGGGCCAAGGGAGCGGGTGAAGGTCGCGTTATCCTGAAACACGCGCTGAAGAATGCATTGATCCCGATCATCACCGTCATCGGCCTGTCGATCGCGCTGCTCGTCGCCGGTGCCGTCGTTACGGAGACCGTTTTCGGATTGCCCGGGATTGGTAACCTTGTCGTATCGGCAGTACTGAGGCGCGATTACCCGGTGATTCAGGGAACATTGCTTGTTGTCGCCGCCATCTATGTGCTCATCAATTTCATCGTAGACGTGCTTTATATCCTCGTTGATCCACGGGTGCGCCAATGACCACGATGGCCTCCGTCTCCATGCCGTTGGTGTCTGGCCTTCGCCGCCTGTTCGGCAACCGGGCGGTGCTGCTCGGCACCGTCATCCTGGTGGTGGTCATACTGGCTGCACTTCTTGCGCCATGGGTTGCCCCCTATGCTCCGAACAAGCTCTCGATCGTCAACAAACTGAAGCCGCCGTCGATGACCAACCTGTTTGGAACCGACGAATTCGGGCGCGATATCTTTTCGCGGGCGATCTTCGCCGGGCGAGTCTCGCTGCTCGTCAGTCTGGGCGTCGTCGCGATCTCGACTGTGCTCGGCGTGATCCTGGGAGTTGCCGCCGGTTTCTTCCGCAGCCTGGATGCGCCCATCTCCCGCCTCCTCGATGCAATGATGTCCTTCCCGGACATCCTGCTTGCGATCGCGCTGGTTGCTGCACTCGGCCCCTCGCTTTCGACTGTCATCATCGCGCTCGGGATAACCTATGCCCCCCGCCTCGCCCGGATTGTACGCGGCTCGACGCTCGTCCTGCGCGAACTACCCTATATCGAGGCGGCAGTCGCCATGGGCCTGCCTACCTGGCAGATCCTTGCCCGGCATGTCCTGCTCAACCTCGCCTCCCCCATCCTGGTTCAGGCGACCTTCGTCTTTGCTTCGGCAATGCTGGCGGAAGCAAGCCTCTCATTCCTTGGCGTCGGCGTTTCCACCGACATGCCGACTTGGGGGACGATGCTCGCGTCCGGCCGTGAATACATGAACAACGCCCCGTGGCTGATGATCTTCCCGGGACTGGCCATCGTGTTCTCGGTTCTCTCGCTGCAGTTGCTCGGAGACGGCCTGCGTGACTTCGTTGATCCACGACTGGCCAAGGAAAGCTGATCATGACCACTGCCATGACCACGACGCCGCCAGTGCTTGCCGTCGAGAACCTGACCACCTCGTTCAAGACCACTGAGGGATGGAAGGCTGTTATCCGCGATATCAACCTGCATGTAGATGCCGGCGAAACGGTCGCCATCGTCGGCGAATCCGGTTCCGGCAAGAGCGTCACGGCGCTATCGACCATGCGGCTTCTGCCTGCAGGACGATCCCGTATCGAAGGCCGGATTCTGCTCGACGGCACAGATGTCCTGAAGATGAGTGACAAGCAGATGCGCTCCGTCCGCGGCGGCTCCATCGGCATGATCTTCCAGGAGCCGATGACCTCGCTCAACCCAGTCTTCACCATCGGCAACCAGATTGCCGAGGCCCTGGTCCTGCATCGGGGCCTGTCATGGGGGCAAGCGGAAGCCGAAGCCCTGCGGCTAATGGAACGCGTTCGCATTCCAGCCGCCAAGACCCGGTTGCACGAATACCCGCACAAATTCTCCGGAGGCATGCGCCAGCGCGTCATGATCGCCATGGCGCTCGCCTGCCGGCCGAAGCTGCTGATCGCCGACGAACCGACCACGGCGCTCGACGTGACTATCCAGGCCGAGATCCTTCACCTCCTGCGCGAACTGCAGAGGGAGGAGAACATGGGCATCCTGTTCATCACCCACGACATGGGCGTCGTCGCCGAGATTGCGGATCGCACTGTGGTGATGTTTCGCGGGGACATGGTCGAAACCGGTTCAACGCACGAAATCTTTGCCAACCCGAGGGCCGTCTACACGAAGTCGCTGCTCGCATCCATCCCGCGGCTCGGCACGATGGGTGCTGCAAACGCACCGCGGCGGTTCCCGGAGGTCGATCCGGCAACCGGAGAAGCGACGGATGGCATCCAAATGAACCCGGTTCCACAGACGGTGGAACCGATCCTCAGGGTCGATAACCTCGCGGTCCGTTTCGATCTTCCGAACGGGCGTGTTCATGCCGTGGAAGATGTGTCCTTCGACCTGCGCCCTGGCGAGACACTCGCGCTGGTGGGCGAATCCGGCTGCGGCAAGTCGACGACCGGTCGCGCCATCATCAGGCTCCTCACCCCAGCCGCCGGGTCGATCGTGATCGACGGGCAGGATATCACGAAAGCAGGTAACCGCGAGTTGCGTGAGATGCGCCGCTCCTCGCAGATGATCTTTCAGGACCCGTTCGCCTCCCTTAATCCGCGCATCACCGTGGGTTCCGCGATTGCTGAGCCAATCCTCGCCCATGGCCTGATGGGCCGCAAGGAGGCAAAGCTGCGCGTGTCGCAGCTTCTCGAACAGGTGGGCCTCTCCGCCGCAATGGCTGATCGGCACCCGCATGAATTCTCCGGCGGCCAGCGCCAGCGAATCTCGATCGCGCGAGCACTCGCGCTCGAACCGAAATTCATCGTAGCCGACGAGGCTGTCTCGGCCCTCGACGTGTCGGTCAAGGCGCAGGTCTCCAATCTTCTGCTGGATCTGCAGCAGCAGCATGGCCTCGCCTACCTGTTCATCTCCCATGACATGGCCGTGGTCGAGCGTATGAGCCATCGGGTAGCCGTGATGTTCCTCGGGGAGATTGTCGAGATCGGGCCGCGGGCGGCTATCTTCGAAAACCCCCAGCACCCATACACCCGACGGCTGATATCCGCGGTGCCGATCCCGGACCCGACCCGGCGCGGCCAGATGGCCCCACCACTTTCAGAAGAGATCAAAAGCCCAGTCCGCGCTTTTGACTACGTCCCGCCCAAACGGGCGTATCGTGAAGTTTCACCCATGCACTTCGTGCAGGAAACGCTGTGACCCGGTCTTGACGCCCGGCCTTGCCAAACAGAAAGCGCATTCCATGACCAACAAGAAACTGATCCGCTATGACGTCGCCGACAGCCAGGCAGGCGGCCAGCGCCGTCCCTTCGCCAAAGCCGTCCGTGCTGGCGATTTCGTCTATGTATCGGGTCAAGTTCCTACGGTCGGAGGCGAGGTTATCGTCGGCAACATCGTGGCGCAGACCGAACAGGTGATCGAGAACATCAGATCCGTTCTCGAACTTGCGGACTGCACGCTGGAGGACGTGGTGAAGGTCAATGTATGGCTCGACGACGCCCGTGACTTCTCAAGCTTCAACGCGGTCTTCCAGAAGCACTTCATAGACCACCCGCCAGCCCGCTCCACCGTCCAGTCTCCAATGATGGTGGACGTGAAAGTCGAGATAGACGTGATCGCCTACAAGCCGTTGGATTAATGCACCTCGCCGATGGGAGCCTAATCCCGCATCCTTCCAACGGTTGGCGAGGAACCAGCTCCGTGCGCTCGGACGCCGCGAAACGCTCCATCACATCGGGGGCTGTTAACGGCTCCGCTGAACCAGATCTGCCACAACAGCATCCGTGCGTTCATTTGTTTGACGGTGCGGCGGCGAGAATGTGCTTGGCGTCTTCGGCAGAGAACATCGTGCGTATCAGGCCGGGCAAGAGGCGATGGCTAGCGAGTGTTACCTCGCTGGCGACCGACCTTGCCAGCTCCAGCTCCTTGGTCTGCAGGCTCAGTTCGACGCGCACCCAAGCACAGCGGCCGGTACCAATCGGTAAACGCCGTCGCCACCAGTAGACGGAACCGCGTTTGAAGACGTGCTGAATCGATGCCATGCTAAACCCTTTCTAAAGGGTGAGTGGACATGGCGGCCACTTCGATACGACAGTCGTGTAAGACAATCTGCGAATCTCGATTCCCAGCTAAGCAAGAAGTGCCGAAAAACCTGGGTTGTTGGCTTGAAAAAGGAGGCTTGGCTGGGGCGCCTGGATTCGAACCAGGGGATGGCGGTACCAAAAACCGCTGCCTTACCGCTTGGCTACGCCCCACCATGGCAGGCCGCGACGCGTATTGGGTCGCTGGCCGGCGAGTGCGGTTGCTCTAGCAAAGCTTCGCTCCGGCGGCAATCATCCCGGCTGACGTTTTTGAAGATTTCCGCCAGGCGCTCGTGCTAGAGCGAGGCGAAGCAAAAAGCTCCAGCGCCAGGGAGAATACATGGCCGAGAATGACGATCTGCGGCAACCGGAATTCGACCTTGCCTTCCACCCGGCCCATGGGGAGGCTGTGCCGGTGGCCGACAACGTGCAGCGCATCACCGTCAACAACCCCTCGCCCTTCACCTTCCACGGTACCAATACCTACATCGTCGGGGACTCCTCGGTCGCCGTCATCGATCCCGGCCCGGAGGACGAGGCGCATTTCCGGGCGCTGATGGCGGCCCTCAAGGGCCGGGAGGTTACGCATATCTTCGTCAGCCACACGCACCGCGATCACTCGCCGCTTTCCCGGCGGCTGAAGCAGGAGACCGGCGCATCGATCGTCGCGGAGGGGCCGCACCGATCGGCGCGGCCGCTGTTTGCGGGCGAGGCCAATCCCTTCGCCGAAAGCGCCGACACGAGTTTCGTGCCCGACATCGTGGTCTCTGACGGTGAAGCGATCGAAGGCGATGGATGGCGGATGACGGCCGTCCACACGCCCGGCCATACCGCCAACCACACCGCCTTCGCGCTCGACGGTACCGGCCTCCTCTTTTCCGCCGACCATGTCATGGCCTGGGCGACCACGATCGTCGCGCCACCGGACGGGTCGATGGCGGAATTCATGGCGTCGCTGGAAAAACTGCTTGCCCGCGACGACCGCCTCTTCCTTCCCGGCCACGGGGGTCCGGTGCGGGAACCGGCATCCTTCCTCAGGGGCTTGCGCGCCCATCGGCGGATGCGCGAGCGGGCGGTTCTCGAGAGGATCAGATCGGGCGACCGGCTGATCCCGGACATGGTGAAGGCGATCTATGCGACAACCGACCCGCGGCTTCATGGCGCTGCCGCACTTTCCGTACTGGCGCATCTGGAAGACCTGGTCGAAAAGGGCCGGGTGACGACGGAAGGACCACCCTCCCTGAAGGGCGCCTACTTCCCCGCTTGAGCTCTGCTGAGCCTCCGGGAACATCCGGCGCCAAGCGCCGTTGTCCGCCGTCCGGTGCAGTTGTCCGGCTGCGCCGCCAAGCGAACAGATGAGGCAAGCATGAAGACCACCCTAATCGCGACCGCGACGGCCATTACCCTTTTCTCCGGAGCAGCATTTGCCCAAGCTCCGATCCAGGCACCCATCGTCGTGCTGCCGGATGCTGTCCAGGGGGCGGCGCCCAGCTATCTCTTTGCCGGCCGCATCGATGACCTCGACATCTACGGCGCGGATGGAGAAGAGATCGGCGAGATCGAGGACGTGCTCCTCAACCTGGACGGCACGGTCGCGGCGGTCGCCGTCGAGGTCGGCGGCTTTCTTGGAATGGGCGACAAGGATGTCCTGGTCGACTGGAGCGCGCTGGAGATCACCCGCGAAGGTGACGATATTCGGGTGATGGCCCCCACCCTCACACGCGAAGTTCTCGAAGGCGCAGCGGCTGTCGATCTCGACAAGCTCGGCCTCGGCAGCGACTGAGCCCTCGGATGCGGGGCCGAGGCTTTCCCCTAGCCTCCCGCTATCCCCAGAAGTTCGGCGTCGAGCCGATCGAGGAAGTCTTCGGCGATCTCGGCACTCATGCCGAGATCGTGGGCGCCGTAGCGTGAGGCGACCCGGACATCCACGAAGGTGGTTTCGACATCCTCGCGCAGCCGAATGACGATATCGAAGGGCAGCCCCAGGACGAGCGTCTCCGTTTCACCCTGCAGCAGGACATCCTGATCCGCCAGCGACGCGACCATGCCGGGAAGAGCCGGCTCCGGCCGAGGCAGGGGTATCGGTACTTCACCGACTTCGGCGACCGCCTCGTCCGGTTGCGGCTCCTGACCGGGGAGCGCGTCCTGCAGCTCCGGCAACTCCACCCCCTTCCGGTCGGTAATGTCGATCCGTGCTGAAATCGCCGCGGCCTCGACCCCCTGGAGTACACGATCGAGCGCCCCCTCGTAACGGCGGCCGGCGAGACCGGGATAGGCAGCAAGCTGTGCCTGGCGCTCAGCGGCTCGTGTTGTCGTCACGGTCGCCAACCACTGCTGGTCGTATTGCGGGCGCGAGAGGAAGGGCGGGACATCCTCCAGATCCGTGCTCACCTCGTTGAGCGGCGGCCGTGTCAGGTAGAGAGCGGCCCCTGCAGCGACGAAGCCAAGTGGCACGCCGGCATAGACAAGTGCCTTTGCCGAAGCCATGCCGCCCTCAGCACCCTTCTGCCAGAGGCGGATCAGACCGACCAGCGCCAGCGGCACGACCGCGGCGGCAATGGCGGCGGACATCAGGACGAGTGCCAGGAAGTCGGGCGTGCGCAGGGGCCCGAAGCGATGGGCGAGCACGGCCAGCACGAACAGGACCAGGGCTGCAAGGCCGATGCGACGGGCGGCATAAGCGGAATGGGAAACGGGCCGGACATAGCGGATGGTCATGGAATTTGCGGCACCTGGATTTGCGACGGCATGCCTGTCTGTGTAGAACATGACGCCTCATAAGGAAACGCGTTCCGTTGAACGCCGCATCTGGAGCTTTGCATGCGTCGACCACTGAGCATCGTCCTTGCTCTCCTGTGCATGCCGCTGGCGGCCTGCCAGACCATGACGCCGGAAGAACGCCGGGCAGCCGACGAGCGAACCTGTGCCGGATACGGGTTCAGGCCAGGGACGGATGCGATGGCGCAATGCCTGCTCGACCTCGAGCTCGACCGCCGCGCGGAGATGCGCAGCTGGCTCGACAGGCAGGCCAGCACGATGTGGGGGCCCATGTATGTCGAGCGTCGCATCATCATCAAGGACGGGGACTGACAGCTTGAGCCAGCGCAAGGAGCGTTCGCTGTGTTGCAGCTACAAAAAGATCCGCCTCATCCGGAGGCAGACCCAACTCTCTGGAGCCGTGCCATGACGTTAAGAACCCTCTTCCTGAGCGTAACCTTCAGCCTGCTTTCTGCATCCGTCGCACTTTCGGCAAGCGTCAGCGTGTTCAAGGATGCCGGCTGCGGCTGCTGCGGCGGATGGATCTCGCACATGAGAGAAAACGGCTTTGCGGTTTCGGCTACCAACGTTGCGCCTGAAACGATGGACCTCGTGAAGTCGAAAGCCGGCGTTACCGCCGACACGGCCTCCTGCCATACGGCCATCGTTGCGGGCTATGTCGTCGAGGGGCATGTTCCGGCATCCGATGTGCAGCGCCTGGTGGACGAGCGCCCAGACGCGATCGGGCTCTCGGCACCTGGTATGCCGGTCGGCTCCCCGGGAATGGAAGGTGCGGGCGCGGAACCCTATGACGTTCACCTCATCCGCAGGGACGGCCGCACCGAAGTCTTTGCCAGCCACTAAGGCGGCTGCCTCACCCGGTTCGGCTTGCGCTGCCCCTTCGCTGTGCGATCGCGGCCTGCGCCGCCGCAAGGCGGGCGATCGGCACGCGGAAGGGGGAGCAAGACACGTAGTCGAGGCCGGTCTGCTCGCAGAAGGTGATCGAGGCCGGGTCGCCGCCATGCTCGCCGCAGATACCAAGCTTCAAGCTCGGGCGGGTTGCACGACCCCGCTCCGCGGCGATTCGAATCAGTTCGCCGACCCCGTCGAAATCCAGTGAGACGAAGGGATCCTCGTCGAGGATGCCCTTCCGCTGGTAGGTCGGGATAAAGGCCGCGGCGTCATCACGCGACATGCCGAAGGTCGTCTGGGTCAGGTCGTTCGTACCGAAGGAGAAGAATTCGGCGGTCTCTGCAATCACGTGCGCCCGGAGGGCCGCGCGCGGCAGCTCGATCATCGTACCGGCAAGATAGTTGATCGACATGCCGGCCTCTCGGCTCACCTCACTTGCCACCCGATCGATGCAGTCCTTGACGTAGTCGAGTTCGGAACGAAGCCCGACCAGCGGTACCATGATCTCCAGTTCGACAGCCTCGCCCGTCGACCGGGCGGCAGCCACGGCCGCCTCGAAGATCGCACGCGCCTGCATGGCGGCGATTTCCGGATAGGAGATGGCCAGTCGGCATCCGCGATGGCCAAGCATGGGATTGAACTCGTGAAGCGCATCGATCCGGCGGCGCAGGAAGGCCGGCTCAAGATCCATCGCCCGTGCCACCTCGGTAATCTCCTCGTCCGACTTCGGCAGGAATTCGTGGAGCGGCGGGTCGAGCAGGCGGATCGTCACGGGCAGGCCATGCATGATCGCGAAGAGCTCGGTGAAGTCCGATCGCTGCATCGGCAGGAGCCGGTCGAGCGCTTCGCGACGGCCCGCTTCATCCTCGGCAAGGATCATCTCGCGCATCACCTGGATGCGGTCGCCCTCGAAGAACATGTGTTCGGTCCGGCACAGACCGATTCCCTCCGCGCCGAAGGAGCGTGCCGAGCGGGCGTCCTGCGGCGTGTCGGCGTTCGTGCGCACGGACATGCGGCGCGCCTTGTCGGCCCATTCCATGAGGCGGCCGAAATCGCCGGAAAGCTCCGGCTGGATCATCGGCACGTTGCCGCGAAGCACCTGCCCCGACGAGCCGTCGAGGGTGATCGTGTCGCCGCGACCGAGGATCACGCCACCGGGACACAGCAATTGCTCGTTGCGCAGATCAACCCTTATCGTGCCTGCCCCGACGACGCAGGGGATGCCCATACCGCGGGCCACGACGGCCGCATGGCTGGTCATCCCGCCTCGGGTCGTCAGGATGGCCTCGGCCGCATGCATGCCGTGGATGTCCTCCGGGCTCGTCTCGATCCGCACCAGGATGACCTTGCGGCCTGCAGCCTCGGCCTCCACTGCCTCCTCTGCCGTAAAGACGATCTCCCCAGCCGCCGCACCGGGGGATGCGGGCAGGCCGGATCCCAACACCACCCGTTCGACCTTGGGATCGATGGTCGGATGCAGGAGCTGGTCGAGCGAGGGTGGCTCGATGCGCGACACCGCCTCCTCCTGCGTAATCACGCCCTCGTCCACCAGATCGACGGCGATCTTCAGGGCGGCACGCGTGGTGCGCTTGCCGGAACGGGTCTGCAGCATCCAGAGCTTGCCGCGCTCGACCGTGAACTCGAGATCCTGCATGTCTCGATAATGGGCTTCCAGCCGAGCGCAGATCGCCTTGAATTCGCGGAACGTGTCCGGCATCAGCTTTTCCATCGACGGCTTGTCGGAGCCGGAGGAGATACGCCCCTCCTCGGTGAGCGAATGAGGGGTTCTGATCCCCGCCACGACATCCTCGCCCTGCGCATTGACCAGGAACTCGCCGTAAAGCTCCTTCCTGCCAGTGGAGGGATTGCGCGTGAAGGCGACACCGGTCGCCGAGGAGGAACCGAGATTGCCGAAGACCATGGCCTGCACGTTGACGGCCGTGCCCCAGTGTTCGGGGATGCGGTGGAGGCTGCGATAGGTCGTGGCGCGGGGATTGGTCCAGCTCGAGAAGACCCCGGCAATCGCCTGCCAGAGCTGCACGTGCGGATCCTGCGGGAAGCTCTCGCCCAATTCCTCCTCGATCACCTGCTTGTACAGGCTGACGACGTGCTGCCATTCGACGGAGGAAAGATCGGTGTCGTATTCATGGCCATACCGGGCCTTCTCGTCCTCGAGAATTTCCTCGAAGACCTCATGGTCCAGTCCCATGACGACATCGGCATACATCTGAATGAAGCGCCGGTAGCTGTCCCAGGCGAAACGGGCGTCGCCGGCATCGTGGCCGAGCGCCTGAACCGTCTCGTCATTCAGTCCGAGGTTGAGGACCGTGTCCATCATGCCGGGCATGGATGCACGGGCGCCCGAGCGGATGGACAGGAGGAGCGGACGGGTCGAGCCGCCGAAGCTCCTGCCGGTCTCCGCCTCCATGGCGGAAATTCCCTCCAGGACCTGTTCCTTCAGCCCGTCGGGAAGGGTGTTGCCGTTCTCGAAATACCAGGCACACGCGTCGGTAACGATCGTCAGGCCGGGAGGAACGGGAAGCCCAAGGCTTGCCATCTCTGCTAGGTTGGCACCCTTGCCGCCCAGCATCGCGACATCGGCCACGCCTCCCTCGGCCTTTCCTCCACCGAAGCGGTAAACCCACTTCTTCATCAAACGCTCTCCACCCGCCTCGCTTGTCTCAGGACGAATACAGCTTTTGCAGCCTTTTGAAAACGCATGAAGGTTGGATTATGTTGCGACGCAACAATTGCGCCGGTTAGACCGCCTCGCGCAACAGTTCGGCCGTCTGCAGGTCAACGGATACGAGCTGCGAAACGCCCTGCTCCGCCATGGTGACCCCGAAGAGCCGGTTCATCCGGGCCATGGTGATGGGGTTGTGGGTGATGATGACGAAGCGGGTCTCGGTGGAGGCAGCCATCTCGTCCATCAGGTTGCAGTAGCGTTCCACGTTATGATCGTCGAGCGGCGCGTCCACTTCGTCGAGCACACAGATTGGTGCCGGGTTGGTGAGGAAGACCGCAAAGATCAGGGCCATTGCAGTCAGCGCCTGTTCGCCCCCCGACAGGAGCGTCATGGTCTGCGGCTTCTTGCCCGGCGGCCGGGCCAGGATCTCGAGGCCAGCCTCCAGCGGATCGTCCGATTCGATCAGTTGCAGTTCGGCAGTCCCGCCGCCGAAGAGATGGGTAAACAGCCGCTGAAACTCGGTATTGACGACGTCGAAGGCGGCGATCAGCCGCTCGCGCCCCTCACGATTGAGGCTCTGGATCGCTCCGCGCAGCTTGCGGACGGCATCGATGACATCGTCCCGTTCGCGGATCAGCGCGTCTAGCTTGTCCGAAAGCTCCTTCTGCTCCTCGTCCGCGCGCAGGTTTACGGCGCCCAACCGCTCCCGCTCCATCTTCAGGCGATCCACCTCGCGCTCGATTTCGCGCATGTCGGGAAGCTCTGCGCCCGGCGCCAGACCGGCAAGCCGCAGCACTTCATGCGGGGCTACTCCGAGCGCCTGCTGGATCGCGACCTCGCTGTCGTGACGACGTTCGGCAGCAGATACGAGCCGCTCTTCGGCGCGACCTCGTTTCTCGCGGGCTTCGGCAAGCTCCGAGAGCGCTGTGGCTGCCAGCCGGTCCGCTTCGCGCTGCCGCGTCTCGGCTTCCGCAAGGCGATCGGCGGCGCCGCGCCGCGCCTCTTCCGCCTTCTGCAGCTCGGTCAGAAGCATGCGGCGGCGCTCCTCGAATTCCTCGGGCGCAGCCTCCAGGTCGACGAGTTCCTCGCGCGCCTCCTCCTCGCGTTCGCGCAGTGTCGCCACATGATCCTCGGCGCTCGCCGCACGCGCTTGCCATGCGGAACGCTCCTGGGCGATCGCCGTCAGCCGGCGCCGGCGCGCCTCCGTCTCGCGGCTCAACCCCTCGAACCGGGCACGCGCTTCGGCTAGGACACCCCGGTCCGTCGCTACTGCCGCCTGCTGGTCCCGCAGACGCTCATCCAGCGACGACAGATCGGGGGCGTCCTCCAGTTCAACCCGAGTATTCTCTTCTTGGAGCAGCACCTCGTCGATCTGGCTGCGAACCTGGCTCAGCGCCTCCGCAACGACATCTCGGCGACGCAAGAGATCGCCTGAAGCCCGCTCGGCGGCTGCCAGTGCCTCCCGCGCTTCCGCGAGCCGGCGTCCCGCGATGCGACTACGATCCCGCGCCTCGGCGAGGCGAGCTTCGCCGGTGGCAATTCCGGCTGCGGCGTCGGAGAGAGATTCCTCCGCATCCCCGAGGACGATCCGCGCCTCTTCCATCTCCCCTTCCAACTCAGCGAGACGATTCTTCTGCGAGAGCCTGAGCGCTGCCGCTCCGGGCGCTTCGGATCCGGCGATATGTCCGTCCCAGCGGTAGACTGCCCCTTCCAGCGTCACCAGCCGCTGGCCGGGCTTCAGCTGCGGCATCAGCCGCAGAGCGTCCTCCTGCGCAACCACGCCGATCTGGGCAAGACGGCGCCTCAGTTCTGGGGGCGCGTTAGCGCGTTGGAGCAACGGCTCACATCCGGCAGGCAGCGCCGTATCCTCTTCAACGTCCCCGTTCTTCGTCCAATATGCCGGAGCGCCGGGATCCGTCGAGCTTTCGAGATCATCCCCCAAGGCCGCACCTAGGGCGGCCTCATAGCCCCGGTCGACGCGAATGGCCTCCGCCACGGGAGAAAAATCGCCGGAGGCTTCAGAGGCTGCCAACATCTTGGAGATGGTCCGCGCTTCGGTCTCCACAGCGTTCAGACGCGAGCGCGCAGCTTCCACGGGCTTACGCGCCATGGCTTCGGACGAGCGGGCGGACGCAAGTACCCCCTCGGCCTCTTCCACGGCCGCGCCAGCCTCTTCCAAGGCAAACTCCGCTGCTTCGACGGCCTCGCGACGCTCGGCGGGATCGTCTAGATCAGCCAGTCTTCCGGCAATTGCCTGCAGTTCCGCCTCGGCATCCTGTCGCTGGCGGTCGAGCCGATGGTGACGCTCGCTGATGTCGCGGATCAGCCGTTCAAGCTGCGTACGCGACGCTGCCGCCTCCGCCTTCTCGGCCGTGATCGCTGCGAACAGCTTTTCGCTCTCTGCAAGCGCAGCCGCGGCCGTCTGGAAGGCCTCTTGCAGATCCTCCGCCTCGGCGCCGGATTCGGCCAGGAGTTCGTTGATCTCTCCCTCCTCATCGTCGAGCTTGGTCAGAAAGGAAGCATTGTCCTGAACCAGGCGCTCCTCGCGTCGGATATCCTCCGCCAGCTGCAGCAGGCGCCGTGAAAGCTCGTCGCGTCGCTTCATGAGGCGACCGGCCTCGTCGTCGAGCTGGGTGCGGGCGATCTGGATCCGCTGCAGCGCGGCTCCGGCCTTGGCTTCTTCCTCCCGCAGTTCCGGCAGCTTCAGGCCGGCGATCGCCTGGACCTTCGCCGCCTCCATCTGCGCCTGCGCCTTCTCGGCTACTACCATCGTGGCCTGGTTGAGAGCGGTGTTCGCTTCCGCCTCCGCCTCCGTCGCCTGAGCCCAGCGGATATGCAGCAGCATGGCTTCGCGGGCGCGGATATCGGCTGACAGCATCTTGAAGCGGTTTGCCTGACGCGCCTGGCGCTTCAGGCTTTCGATCTGGCTCTCCAGCTGCGCCGTCACGTCTTCGAGCCGCTCCAGATTGCTTTCGGCTGCCCGCAGTCGCAGTTCGGCCTCATGGCGGCGCGAGTGCAAGCCGGATATACCGGCCGCCTCTTCCAGAAGCTGGCGGCGTGCCTGCGGTTTGGCGTTGATCAGCTCACCGATCCGGCCCTGGCCGACCATGGAGGGCGAGCGTGCGCCCGTCGATGCGTCGGCGAAAAGGAGCTGGACGTCCTTGGCGCGGGCCTCCTTGCCATTGATCCGGTAGACCGAACCATTCTCCCGCTCGATGCGGCGCGATACCTGGATCTCGTCGGAATCATTGAAGGCGGCGGGTGCGGTCCGGTCGGAATTGTCGAGGAAGAGCATGACCTCCGCCGTATTTCGGGCGGGCCGGTTTCCGGAGCCGGAGAAGATGACGTCGTCCATGCCGGACGCACGCATGTTCTTGTAGGAATTTTCCCCCATCACCCAGCGGAGCGCCTCGACAAGGTTGGACTTGCCGCAGCCATTGGGGCCGACCACGCCGGTCAGGCCGCGCTCGATGATGAATTCCGTGGGTTCGACGAAGGACTTGAAACCGAGGACGCGCAGCTTGTTGAACTTCATGCCGCGCACCGAAGGAAGGAAGCGGCCGCACCGGTGCGGCCGCCGCTCACATCATGAACGGGCTCAGAGAAGGCTGTCGATAAGAGCCGACATGCTTTCAACAGACATGGCCCCCGCATAGCGCTTGCCGTTGATGAGGAATGTCGGCGTCGAATTGACGCCGAATTCGTCGGC
Source organism: Pseudorhizobium banfieldiae (assembly GCF_000967425.1). Taxonomy (NCBI): domain Bacteria; kingdom Pseudomonadati; phylum Pseudomonadota; class Alphaproteobacteria; order Hyphomicrobiales; family Rhizobiaceae; genus Pseudorhizobium; species Pseudorhizobium banfieldiae. The sequence goes on along the minus strand of NZ_FO082820.1, from coordinate 559,224 downwards.
ACCGCGCTTCATCGTCGCGTTCACATCATCGAGAAGTTTCTGGTTCGTCAAGCAGGCCTGGAAAGTCTCCTGTGAGAAACCGGCCAGTTTCGACATCTGCAGCAGGGCCGCGCGGCCATCCTGTGCTTCGGCCCAGGTTTCCTGTTGCTTCATCAGCATTGAAACCATCGGGAAATACTGTGCCGGTGTGCTCGCTTCTTCAGGCTTGGTCGGATTGCAGCGCGCCAGCATGAAGGCCGCAGCTGCGCGCGGATCGAAAGGGAACTCGCGGATGATGAAGCGGGCCTTGCCGGTATCCACGTAGTTCTTCTTGATCTCGTCGAACGTATTGTTGTGGAAGGTCGCGCAGTGCGGGCAGGTCATCGACATGTATTCGACGATGGTGACGGGGGCGTTTTCTTCCCCGATCGCCATTTCCGGCAGTGGGCCGGGCTTGAGGACCTCCGCCATGTCCACGTCGCCTTGGGACTCCGGCAATTCCTGGGCGAAAGCTTCGGTTGCGGCGAGCGGAAGGGCCAGGACCAGAGTCGTGGCTGCCACGCCTCCGAGAAGAGCGCGCCGGGTAAGGGTGACTTCGGTCTTTTTCATCGAACACCTGCCTTAACTTCAAATTTGCCGCCATCCGTATCCTGCCGCCCGGGAGCGAACAAGGGATGGCTTCGTGAAATTCTTCAAAGCTTTGTGACAGCCTGAAGCTGAACAGCGCCTGTACGTTTCAGCGTTTCTTTTGAAGAACAGCTGTGCCGAGCCGGGTGACCGCCTTCTTCAGCGCCTCGTTTTCGATCCCCTCCATCATGTCCTCCAGCCGTCTCGCCGCCTCCCCCTTCAGCGGCGGCAAAGGGCGCCGGTGCCGGACTGCATGGGAAACGGGCTTCTGGACGATGCGGATCTGGCGCACCGCCGGGAAGCCGAAGAAGGCGTTGATGCGGGCGATCAGTTCCCCCTGTGCATGGGTTAGGAAGAGAGCCCGAGCACCTTCGCAGGCGATCGTCAGGACACCCGCCTGGTAGCCGCCTGCCTCGTCGGAGGCATCGCGCCTGGGCCAGGCGATCTTCTCCGGGCGGCTGCAATCGGCAAATTCCTCGCCAGCGATCTCGTCCCAGGAGCCCAGCAGGGCGGTGGAGATGCCGGCGCGCCGCGCCAGCACGGGATCGATGATGCCGTTCGCAACTTCCGCGATCTGCATCTCGCGCTTGCGGGCAAAGGTCTTCGGTTCGTTGGCCATCGACAATCCTTCGGCAAGTCCGCGACCCGCGGAGGTCTCGCCGTCCAGCTCTCGTTGACGGCGTGATCATGGAGGCGATAGAAGAGCATCTAGACCAGACGCACAGGCATTTCCAGCACGTGACCACTCCCCCGGCCATCATACGGCAATTGCTCGCATGGTACGACAGGCACCATCGCGACCTGCCATGGCGCGTGACGCCCACCGCGGCGGCGCAGGGAAAACGTCCCGACCCCTACCATATCTGGCTGTCGGAAGTGATGCTGCAGCAGACCACGGTTCAGGCGGTGAAGCCCTATTTCGCCAAGTTCCTGGCCGCGTGGCCTACCGTAGCGGATCTGGCGGCGGCCCCGACCGAGGATGTGATGGCCGCTTGGGCCGGGCTCGGTTACTATGCCCGCGCCCGTAATCTGAAGAAATGCGCCGAGGCCGTCGCCGAGGATCACGGCGGCGTCTTCCCCGATACCGAGGACGGCTTGCGGGCGTTGCCCGGCATCGGCGATTACACGGCTGCCGCCGTTGCCGCGATCGCCTTCAACCGCCCTGCAGCCGTCATGGACGGTAACGTGGAGCGGGTTGTCTCCCGCCTTTACGCGATAGATGCCCCCCTCCCCGGATCGAAACCGCTGATGAAGGCGCACGTGCGGGACCTGACGCCGGAGGAACGCCCTGGTGACTTTGCCCAGGCCATGATGGATCTCGGCGCGACCATCTGCACGCCCAAAAGGCCCGCCTGCGCCATCTGTCCCCTTCGCGACCACTGCCTGGCATTTGCCGAGCACGACCCGGAGCGGTTTCCGGTGAAAGCGGCGAAGAAGGAAAAACCAGTGCGTTTCGGCGCCGCCTTCGTGGCCGTCAATCCGGAAGGAGAGGTCCTGCTGCGACGGAGGGTCGACAGCGGGCTCCTTGGAGGCATGACGGAGGTCCCGACGACTGACTGGACCGCCAGACAGGACGGCGGCCAGACCGTCGACCACGCTCCCTTTCAGTCTGCCTGGCAATCCTGCGGGACGGTTACCCATGTGTTCACGCACTTCGAACTGCGGCTCTCGGTGTTCCGGGCCAAAGCCGACGAGACCATCCATCCCGGGGGATGGTGGGAACCGGTAACCAACCTCGGCACGCAGGCCTTGCCGACCGTCATGAAAAAAGTAATCAGCCAGGCTATTCCCCTGGCTTTCGAGAGAGACCCCAACCGCTAAGGAACTACGATGGCAGGCCCGATCGACCATATCGTCTTCGACATCGGCAAGGTGCTGATCCACTATGACCCGAACCTTCCCTATCGCCGGCTCATTCCGGATGATGCAGAGCGGGCATGGTTCTTCGAGAATGTCTGCACCCATGACTGGAACCTGGAACAGGATCGTGGACGGAGCTGGGAGGATGCCGAGGCTCTGCTGATCGAGCAATTTCCCGAAAAGGAGGAGCAGATCCGAAATTTCCGGCGGTACTGGCACGAGATGGTGCCCTATGCTTACGAGGACAGCGTGGCGATCATGGAAGGATTGATCGATGCCGGGCGGGACGTCACCATGCTGACGAACTTCGCAGCCGACACGTTCCGCCACGCCCGCGAAATGTATCCGTTCCTCAACAAGCCGCGCGGCGTGACCGTTTCCGGCGAAATCAAGCTCATCAAGCCCGACGTCGCGATCTATCAGAAGCACGCTCGGGATTTCGACCTTGCCCCGGAAGCGACACTCTTCATCGACGACTCACTGGCCAATGTCGAAGGCGCACGAGCAGCCGGCTGGCAGGCGGTGCATTTTACCGGCGCCGAGAAACTGAGGCGCGACCTTGCATCCTTAGGCATCGATGACTGAACGAGATTGACGCCCGGAGGTCAGCCTCCTCCGGGCGTCAATTATCCCCAGCCGGGACTAGAGGTACAAAACCGGCCGGGGAAGCCAAAGCCTCGCGTGACGGTGGATCGTCAGTCGAGGTTCGCCAAGCCGTTGCGGATGACCGATCGCAACTCATCGATCGGCCTCAGGGCAGACGCTTCCTCATAATGCCAGAAGGTCCAGCCGTTGCAGGCGTCCAGACCCTGCACCTTCGCCCCAAGCCGGTGGATGGAGCCTGCCTCGCCACCGGCGGCCAGCGTTCCGTCGGCCCGGATGATGGCACTCCAGCGGCGCTTGGCATCGGTCAGGACCTGGCCCGGTTTCACGAGGCCGCTTTCCAGGAGCGTGTTGAAGGCGACCCGCGGCTCGGCCTTCTTGCCGGTCATCACCGTCAGTTCTGCCTTGCCGAGCGGTTCGACCGTGGCGATCCTTGCCGATGCGGCTTCGATATAGTCCTGCTCGCGCTCGATGCCGACGAAGTTGCGGCCGAGGCGCTTGGCGACGGCGCCGGTCGTGCCGGTGCCGAAGAATGGATCGAGGATGACGTCGCCCGGCTTGGTGGAAGCCATGATGACGCGGGCAAGCAGCGCTTCCGGCTTCTGCGTCGGGTGCACCTTCTTGCCGTTTACGCCCTTTAAACGCTCGCCGCCGGAGCAGATGGGGAAGAGCCAATCGGAGCGCATCTGCACGTCGTCATTGGAGGCCTTCAGGGCATCGTAGTTGAACGTGTAGGACTTGGCCTTGGGGTCGCGGCTTGCCCAGATCATCGTTTCATGGGCGTTCTGAAAACGGCGGCCCTTGAAGTTCGGCATCGGGTTCGTCTTGCGCCAGACGATGTCGTTGAGGAGCCAGAAGTTCAGGTCCTGCAGCATGGCGCCGACGCGGAAGATGTTGTGGTAGGAGCCGATCACCCAGATAGTGCCGTTCGGCTTCAGCACCCGGCGGCAGGCAAGCAGCCATGCGCGGGTGAAGGCGTCATATGCCTGGAAGGAGGCGAACTGGTCCCAGTCGTCGTCGACCGCATCGACCAGCGACTGGTCTGGGCGGTGAAGCGCGCCCCCGAGCTGCAGGTTGTAGGGAGGGTCTGCGAAGATCGCGTCGACCGAATGATCGGGCAGCGCCTCAAGCGCGGCGACGCAGTCGCCCTTGATGATGGTATTGAGCCAGGTGCCCGGCCGATCCTGCTGACGCAGATCGGCAAGCGGAAGGACTGCTGCCATGGGATACTCGCTGTTACGCTTACTCGGTACTTTACTGTCCGTTATGGTTACCCATGTTGGTTACCAAAGCCTGAAGGGTGGCCGCGATTTCGTGAATTATCTGCCTCTATGGCAACGAAGCTTCGAGTACGGTAGAATTTCCGCATGAAGAGAAGCGAGGCGATCGAGAAGCTGAAGGCAAAGGCGGACGCCATAAAGGCGCGTGGCGCCACGTCGCTCTACCTGTTCGGTTCGGTTGCACGCGACGAGGCAAGCGATACGAGCGACCTCGACCTGTTCATCGACTACGACCCCGAAAGCGCCTTCAATGCGCTTGACCTTGTCGGCATCAAGCTTCTCCTGGAGGATGAACTCCACCACTCCGTTGACATCACGACACGTGACAGCCTTCACCCAGTGCTGAAGAGCCGGATCGAAACGAACGCTTTGCGGGTGTTCTAGTGGCGCGGGAGGTTCGTCATTTCATCGCGGATATCATTCGAGCAATCACCGTCGTAGATCAGGCAGTCGGAGGTAAATCATTCGACGATTACCAGAGGGACAGCGTCCTACGATTTGCAATCGAACGCGCGATCGAGATCGTCTCCGAGGCAAGCCGCAGAATACCGGACGAGTTGCTGGCGGTTCGCCCCGAGATCGAATGGCGGAGGGTACGTGGCATCGGAAATGTTCTGAGGCATGAGTACCACGGCCTTTCGGACAAGATTATCTGGGGTGTGGTTGTTGATGAGCTTCCAAAGCTGCGTATCGCCATGCAAGCCATCGACGAGGCCGCAGCCAAAGATTGATCACCCATCATGCAGCGCCCGGCTGTCCTCCGGCGCCTCGGCGCGCTCGAACATGCCGTAGTCGCGGAGCACGTGGCCGATCCTGAGGCGGTAGTCTGCGAAGATGCCGTTGCGGCCCGCCTGCTGCGCCGCCCGGTGCGCCTCCAGGTTCCGCCATTGGCGGACTGCTTCCTCATCGCGCCAGAAGGAGAGCGACAGGATCTTGCCGCGCATGGTCAGGCTCTCAAACCGCTCGATCGAGATGAAGCCGTCGATCTTTTCCAGCTCCGCCCGCAGCTCTCCTGCAAGATCCAGATATCGATGGCGCTCGCCCATGTAGGGCACGACTTCGAAGATGACGGCGATCATGGCTTCACCAGCGGAGCGTGCGGCAGCGAGACGTTTTTGAGAAAGATGCGATCCTCGCGCAGGATGAAGCGCTCACGGCTCGCAAACCTGTAGTTCTCCTGCCCCAGCGGATCCTGCGCAAGGCGCTGCCGATAGGCTTCGTAGGCGGCAAGGCTTTCTATGTTGTAGACGCCATAGGCGGTGGTGGCGGAACCCTCGTGTGGCCCAAAGTAACCGATGAGGTCGGCTCCGCAGCGGGGAATGGCCTCTCCCCAGTTTCGCGCATAGTCAGCGAAAGCGTCCCTCCGGAAGGGATCGATCTCGTAGCGGATGAAGCAGGTGATCATGATAATCTCCATATGAACGCCTACAGGATAGCGCCTTGTCTGTCGCAGATGCTTCGGCTACGGTCGAACTATGAAAGAAGGCCCTGACATTGCCCGCATCGGCACCCTCATTGGGGACCCAGCCCGCGCCAACATGCTGACGGCGCTGATGGGCGGGCAGGCGTTGACGGCAACCGAATTGGCGCAGGCCGCCGGCGTGACGCTGCAGACGGCAAGTTCCCACCTGTCGAAACTGGAAGACGGAGGGCTGGTGCATCAGCGCAAGCAGGGGCGGCATCGCTATTTCGCGCTGGCCGACGCGGCGACCGGAGCGCTGCTGGAGGCGATCATGGGCTTTGCCGCCAGCCGCGGGCATCTCCGCCACCGACCGGGCCCGAAGGACCCGGCGCTCCGCAAGGCGCGGGTGTGCTACGATCACCTCGCTGGCGATTATGGCGTTCGCATGCTCGACAGCCTCATTCGGAGTGGCGCCATCGCCGACACGGGAGGCGAACTGATCGTCACCGAGACCGGCCGTGAAGGCCTGCACGGGATCGGCGTCGATCTCGATGCCCTGACCGCCTCGCGGCGTCCCCTGTGCAAGTCCTGCCTCGACTGGAGCGAACGCCGCTCGCACCTCGCCGGCACACTCGGCAAGGCGCTGCTTTCCCGCTTTCTTAGCGAGGGCTGGGCCAGGCGCAGCGACAACAGCCGGGCGATCCACTTCACCCAGACAGGTGAGCGCCAATTTCTCGCCCTCTTTCCATTGGAATAGAAAACCCCCACATTGTGGCCGGCGCCGCCGTGATGTAGAGCGCCCTCGTCCTCCCCAGCCAAAGAGTTTTCCATCATGAGCGGTTTCGACCTCATCATCTTCGATTGCGACGGCGTGCTCGTCGATTCCGAAATCATCGCAGCGCAGGTCGAGTCGAAGCTACTAACGGAGGCCGGCTATCCCATCAGCGTCGAGGAGATGGGCGAGCGCTTCGCCGGAATGACCTGGCGCAACATCCTTCTGCAGGTGGAGAAAGAGGTCGACATCCCCCTCTCCGCTTCGCTCATCGACAAGTCGGAAAAGCTTCTCGATGCCCGTCTCGCCCGCGACGTGAAGATCATCGAAGGGGTGAAGTTCGCGCTGTCGCGGCTGACGACACAACGCTGCATCTGCTCGAATTCCAGCGCACACCGGCTGGACATGATGCTCGAGAAGGTCGGCCTGAAGCCCTACTTCGCCCCGCACATCTTTTCCGCGAAGGACCTCGGGCCCGACCGTGTGAAGCCGAAGCCGGACATCTTCCTGCATGCCGCAAAGCAATTCGACGTGTCGCCTTCAAACGTGCTGGTCATCGAGGATTCCGTCCACGGCATCCACGGCGCGCGGGCGGCGGGCATGCGAGTCGTGGGCTTCACAGGCGCGTCGCACACTTATCCGAGCCATGCCGACCGGCTGACCGATGCGGGTGCTGAAACGGTGATTTCGCGGATGATGGATCTGCCGGCCGTGACAGCGGCGCTGACCGAATGGGCCGGCGCCCTCTGAGGTTATCGCTTCGATCCGGTGTCGAAGCCGAGGCGGACGCGCGTGAAGCGTGAGGCGCCACCTTGCGCATTCGGGATCTGCACATCGGGCTTGCTGAAGACGAACTGGGTACCGGCGGTTGGTAGTTCCACCGGAAAGCTTACGCTCTGGGAATAGATGACATTTTCGCCGTCAACCACTTCCACGAGCACGGGAAGGTTCACCTGTCCGGCGCTCACTGCGGGGCCTGCCACGATACGCCCCTGCGCAACGACATTGATGGTTATTGTCGTCTCGTTTGCGGTGCAGGCGCGCGTCGCATCAGCAAGCGAGGCCTGATACATCAGCTTTTCGGGGTTGTCCTGACCGCCGCGGGCATAGGCCCGATGGATCGCCGTTTCCTCGCGCATCACAACGGGCGGGCAGAATGCCTGGACGACGGGCGTGGGCTCGGCCTGCGCCGTAGCGGCTGGCGCAGCGCCCGTGAGGCCCGAAGTGGGTGAGGATGAGTTGCAGCCGGCAAGCACGGCCAGAAGCGATACCGACAGAAGACTACGCGCTGTTGTACCAATCACTGTACTCGATCCTCTCCATACAATTCCGGCTCGACCATTCCGGTCTGCACAAACCGCGCCGAAAGATGCTGTCTTCCGGCCTTTCGCCGCCGATTTTAGTGGTCTATATCAGCGGCGCGAACAAAAATCGATTGGGGATTGAAGGTCGTGGAATACATTTCTACCCGCGGAGAAGCACCGGTTCTCGGCTTCCGTGATGCGCTTCTCGCAGGCCTCGCGCGCGATGGCGGCCTCTATGTGCCGCGTGAGTGGCCGGTCCTGACGAAGCGGGAGATCCGGGGCCTGCGCGGCAAGTCCTACCAAGAGGTGGCATTCGAGATCCTGCGCCACTTCACGGGGGAGGAGATCCCGGCCAACAAGCTGCGGTCCATGATCGACGAAGCCTATGCCACCTTCCGGCATCCGGCCGTTGCACCACTGGTGCAGACGGGGCCGAATGATTTCGTTCTTGAGCTTTTCCATGGCACGACCTTGGCTTTCAAGGACGTCGCCATGCAGTTGCTTGCCCGGCTGATGGACCATGTCCTTGCCGAGCGCGGCGAGCGGGCGACGATCGTCGGCGCGACATCCGGTGATACGGGCGGCGCGGCAATCGATGCTTTTGCGGGGCGTGACCGGACGGATATCTTCATTCTCTTCCCTAAGGGAAAAGTGTCGCCGGTCCAGCAACGCCAGATGACCACATCGCCGCATGCCAACGTTCATGCACTGGCGATCGAAGGCAATTTCGACGACTGCCAGACGCTGGTGAAGGAGATGTTCAACGATGCGGGCTTCCGCGACCGCGTCAGGCTTTCGGGCGTGAACTCCATCAACTGGGCCCGCATCATGGCCCAGGTTGTCTACTACTTCACGGCAGCGCTATCGCTCGGCGGTCCTGACCGGAAGATATCTTTTACGGTTCCGACCGGAAACTTCGGTGACATCTTCGCCGGCTACGTCGCCAAGCGCATGGGCCTGCCCATCGAGCGGCTGGTGATCGCCACGAACGACAACGACATCCTTGCTCGCACCCTGAAGACCGGTCGCTACGAAATGCACGCCGTCAAGGCTACAACCTCGCCTTCGATGGACATCCAGATCTCGTCGAACTTCGAGCGACTCCTGTTCGAGGCCCATGGGCGCGACCCGGTGGCAGTTCGTGCCGCCATGGCCGGCCTCAAGCAGTCGGGCGCCTTCGAAATCGAGACGAATACTCTGAAGGCCATTCGACGTGAATTCCGCGCTGCCCGCGCAACGGAGAAGCAGGTAGCTGAAACGATCCGCAAGACTCTGGCCGATACGGGGTACCTGCTCGACCCACACACGGCGACCGCCGTCTTCGTGGCTAACAAGCACGCAAAACCAACCAGCCCGATGGTAACATTGGCCACGGCCCACCCCGCCAAGTTCCCGGCCGCGGTAAAATCCGCTTGCGGAATTGATCCGGCGCTCCCATCATGGCTCGGCGATCTCATGAACAGGGAGGAGCGCTTCGACATCCTGCCTGCGGAGATCAGGGCCGTCGAGAAGTTCATCGGCGACCATGCCCGTGCAGGTAAGTGAATGGCGGCAGCGCCAGAAAGACAAACGATGAATGTACAGGTAACCCGGCTTTCTTCCGGGTTGACGGTTGTAACCGAGGCAATGCCCCATCTGGAGAGCGTCGCCCTCGGCGTGTGGATCAAGTCCGGCTCTCGCAACGAGACTGAAGACGAACACGGGATTGCCCATCTCCTCGAGCACATGGCCTTCAAGGGCACCGCAAGGCGCAGCGCCCGCGACATCGCCGAAGAGATCGAAAATGTCGGCGGGGAGCTGAATGCTGCGACCTCCACGGAGACGACCTCCTACTATGCGCGCGTGCTCAAGGACCATGTGCCGCTGGCGGTAGACCTCCTGGCAGACATCCTGACAGAGTCCCTGTTCGACGAGGAGGAGTTGCGGCGCGAAAAGCACGTCATCCTGCAGGAGATCGGTGCTGCGAACGATACGCCCGACGATGTCGTGTTCGACAAGTTCTCCGAAATCGCCTATCGCGACCAGACGATAGGACGGCCTATCCTGGGCACGCCCGAGACGGTGAAGAGCTTCACGCCGGCGCAGATCCGCAACTATCTTGCACGCAACTACACCACCGACCGCATGTTCGTCGTGGCGGCAGGCGCGGTCGACCACGACCAGTTCTGCAAGCAGGTCGAGGAGCGGTTTGCAGGTCTGCCGCTGACGCCCAGTGCCCCGCCTGTTCTCGAGACTGCCCGCTATACCGGCGGCGAGATGCGGGAAGTGCGCGACCTGATGGATGCGCAGCTTCTCATCGGCTTCGAGGGCAAGGCCTACCACATGCGGGACTTCTACTGCTCGCAGATCCTCGCCAACATCCTCGGCGGCGGCATGTCATCGCGCCTCTTCCAGGAGGTGCGCGAGCACCGCGGCCTCTGCTACTCGGTCTACTCTTTCCATTGGGGCTTTTCCGATACCGGCATCTTCGGGATCCATGCCGCGACAGGGGGCGAGGACATTCCGCAATTGCTGCCGGTCATCATTGAGGAACTGCGCAAGGCCTCCGATACGATCCATGAGCAGGAGATCAACCGGGCGCGGGCGCAGATTCGTGCGCAGCTGCTGATGGGACAGGAAAGCCCCGCCGCGCGCGCCGGACAGATCGCCCGCCAGATGATCCTCTACGGCCGGCCGATCCCCAACCATGAGATGATGGAACGGCTCCAGGGGATCACCACGCAGCGGCTGACAGATCTTTCCGGGAGACTGTTCTTCGACACCAAGCCCACGCTTTCTGCCGTCGGTCCGATCGACAAGCTTGCTTCGATGGAGGAGATTTCCGTCAGTCTTGCCCCCTCCGCGAAGGCGGGGGAGCGAGCCGCCGGCTGAGCACCGCTGCTGAACGGACCTTAGCCCGTTCTCAGCTTCAAACCAACGCGGCCGAAGCCTCGGCAGCGTCCATCACAGACCGCGCGCTCGCCGCCCGACGACCATCTGGAGTGGACATGACGGGATCGATCTTTCGGTTTTTGTCACGACAGCCGCAGGGCCCGCTTCTGTATGGCGAAGGCCATCTGCTTCGCCTTCCGCAAAATCGTGATTTCACGCAATGGTCGGAACTGCGAGCGGAAAGCCGCGGTTTTCTTCAGCCCTGGGAGCCGACCTGGCGGGAAGACGAATTGTCGGAAGCCTCGTTCCGGGCACGGGTGAAGCGCGGCAGCGAGGAATATCGGGCGGGCTATGCGATCCCACTGCTGCTCTTCAGTCGACCCGACCTGACGCTGCTCGGGGGACTCACCATCGGCTATATCCGGCGCGGGGCCGCCCAGAGCTGCATGATCGGCTACTGGATGGGTGAGCGCCATGCGGGCCAGGGGCACATGCTCGCCGCCCTTAAAATCGCCATCCCCTACATCTACGGGCAACTTCAGTTGCACCGGATTGAAGCAGCCTGTATTCCGGAAAACTGGAAGAGTGTCCGGTTGCTGGACAAAGCCGGATTCGAGCGAGAAGGTCTTTTGCGAAAATATCTGAAGATCAACGGGGAATGGCGCGATCACGTGATGTTCTCCCGACTGCCGGAAGATGGTGAATTCCGGAAGATGACGCGGCCATGAATGTCCGCAGTCTGACCAGGCTTTCCTCGCGCGTGATGCTGTTCCTTCTCGCTGCATTCGTAACGAGCGCCGCCCCCTTCGCATCCGATGTCCACGCCGCCGAACCGGTGAAGATCTCCCGGGACGATACTGCTCTCGATCTCACCGAGATGACGGACATCTATACCAATCAGGGAGAGGCCTTCCAGGTCTCCACGGCAGCTGGTGCCGATGGCATCCGCCGCCGCATCGAGGTCCGCTCCAGCTCACCAACCCACCAGGGGGACTGGGCGGTTTTCGCCCTGGCCAACGTGTCCGAGGAGCAGCTCGAACGGGTGATCGTGGCGCCGCATTTCCGTCTGGTCGGTTCGAAGATGTTCTGGCCCGACCTCGGCTCGCAACGCATCATGGCCATCACCCCGAGCGAGGGCTTCGCTCTTGACCGCGAACCCAGCCCCGATGCGGACGTCTTCCGGATCACGCTCAACCCCGGGTCCGTCATCACCTTCGTCGCCGAGCTTTCGACCCCTTCCCTGCCGCAGCTCTATCTTTGGGAGCCGTCCGCCTACAAGGACACGGTCAACGCCTTCACGCTCTATCGCGGCATCGTGCTGGGCATCGCCGGACTGCTCGCAGTGTTCCTGACCATTCTCTTCGTCGTCAAGGGCACATCCATGCTGCCGGCGGCAGCGGCTCTCGCCTGGGCAGTGCTTGCCTATATCTGCGTCGACTTCGGCTTCCTGGACCAGTTGATCAGCATCACGGCCAGCGACCAGCGCGTATGGCGGGCCTGTGCCGAGGTCGCCCTCGCCTCCAGCCTGGTTATCTTTCTATTTACCTACCTCAATCTCAATCGCTGGCACGTCAATCTCGGCTACGCGACGCTGGCCTGGGTCTTCTGCCTCGCCCTCCTCTTTGGTGTCGCCATATACGACCCTTCCGTCGCGTCAGGAATTGCGCGCCTGTCATTCGCACTGACGGCGACGGCCGGGATACTGCTGATCGTCTACCTCGGTCTCAACCGCTACGACCGGGCGATCCTGCTCGTCCCCACCTGGGCACTCACCCTTGTCTGGCTGTTCGGCGCCTGGCTGACCGTCACCGGCCAGCTCGACAACGACATCATCCAGCCGGCACTCGGTGGAGGGCTGGTCCTCATCGTGCTTCTCATCGGCTTCACCGTCATGCAGCACGCCTTTGCAGGCGGTGCCTATCAACAGGGCCTGTTCTCGGATCTGGAGCGCCAATCGCTGGCGCTGACCGGCTCCGGCGACACCGTATGGGATTGGGATGTCGCACGCGACCGGGTGGTGACGATCCCGGATGTCTCGCTCAAGCTCGGGCTGCCCGCCGGACTGATGCATGGACCGGTTCGCAACTGGCTGCCCCGGCTTCACCCCGACGACCGCGATCGTTTTAAGGCCACGCTCGACGTCCTGCTGGAACACCGCCGTGGCAGACTGGCCCACGAATTCCGGCTGCGTGCGGAGGACGGGCACTTTCACTGGATGCAGATCCGCGCGCGCCCTGTCCTCGGCTCCGACGGCGAGATCATCCGTTGCGTCGGCACCATAATCGACATCACGGAACAGAGGAACTCGGTCGAACGGCTGCTGCAGGATGCCATGCATGATAACCTGACCGGCCTTCCGAACCGTCAGGTCTTCCTCGACCGGCTGCAGGCCGTGCTGACGCTCGCTTCGAGCAGCGACAGCGTTCGGCCGACGGTGATGGCGATCGACATCGACCGCTACAAGCAGGTCAACGATGCGCTGGGTATCGCCGCGGGGGACAACATCCTGATCGCACTGACGCGCCGCCTCCGCCGCCTCCTGCGCCCGCAGGATACGCTGGCCAGGCTTGCCGGCGATCAATTCGGACTGATCCTGGTCTCCGAGCAGGATCCCGTGAAGGTGGCCGATTTCGCCGACGCGATTTCCAAGGCGATTATGGTGCCTATCAATTTCGCCAATCGCGAGATTATCCTGACGGCCTCTATCGGGCTGGCGTCCTGGGTAGACCAGCAGGAAAGCGGCAGTGAACTGCTCAGCAATGCCGAGCTCGCCATGTATCGGGCCAAGCGCGGCGGCGGCAACCGGGTGGAGCCCTTCCGGCCGATCTTCCGCTCCTCGGGGACGGACCGACTGCAAATCGAGACGGATCTTCGTCGCGCCATCGAGCGGAAGGAACTGTCGCTCGCCTACCAGCCGGTCATCCGGCTGAGTGATGGCGAGGTTGCCGGTTTTGAAGCGCTGCTGCGCTGGGACCACCCGCGCAAGGGCAGCATTCCGCCATCCGAGTTCATTCCGATCGCCGAAAGCTCTGACCTTATCGAGCCGCTGGGCATGTTTGCCCTCGAACGGGCTTCGAGTGACCTGATCGGCTGGCAGCGCCAGACGGGCGACCTTCCGATCTTCGTCGCGGTCAATCTTTCCAGCGCCCAGGTGTTGAACAACGGCCTCTACAACGACGTACGGGCCTTGCTGGCAAAGAGCGAATGCGACCCGCGCCAGCTCAAGTTGGAGCTGACCGAGTCCGTGATGATGGAGAATCCGGAACAGGCGCGGCTCGTCCTGACGAAGCTGAAGGAGCTCGGGATAGGGCTTGCACTTGACGATTTCGGGACCGGCTATTCATCGCTCGCCTATCTGACGCAGTTCCCGTTCGACACGATCAAGGTGGACAAGGCGCTCGTTCGTGATGTCCGGGAGAAGCGGGCTGTACTGCTTCGGTCCGTCATAGCGATGGCGCGTGCTTTGGAGATGGCCGTCGTCGCAGAAGGCATCGAGACCGACGAGGATGCAGCCGAACTTGCGAAGATGGGCTGCCAGTTTGGCCAGAGCTTCCTGTTCGGGCCCCCGACCAGCAGCGAAGCAACGCTGCGGCTTCTCAGGGAGCGATTCCCGCTGACGAAGCGCGCGTAGGATAGGGGAATTTCAGGCACGAAAAAAGCCCCGCGCCTTTAGGTGTGCGGAGCTTTTGGGCTTGGTGTCCTTGGGCGATTAGGTCCGGTCTACGACGTTCTTGACGCCTTCCTTCAGTTCGCCCTTGGCCTGTTGGCCGTGGCCCTTGGCTTCCTGTGCGGCGCCCTTGGCTTCCATTTCACGGTCGTCCATCGCGTCGCCGGCAGCCTGCCGCGCCTTGCCGGCCATTTCGTTAGCCTTGCCTGCCATCTTGTCGCTGGTGCTACCCATGTCTTGTTCTCCTTGTCGACGGCACAATTGCCTTCGTCAGGATAACGTGGCGGGCCGGGCTTCGTTCCGCGAAACGGATCACGCGTGGCCGACGTCTGTCGACAAGGCTTCGGGCGTAACGCCCAACAAGGCCAGCGCCCGGTCGTATTTCGTGTCGAGCGCGGTATCGAAAATCAATGCCTCGGTCGCCGGGCAGTTCAACCATCCATTGTTCGAAAGCTCCGCTTCGAGCTGGCCTGGTCCCCAGCCCGCATAGCCGAGCAGCATGGTAGCACGCTTCGGTCCCCGTCCTTCAGTGATCGCGCGCACGATATCGAGCGTCGCGGTCAGTGAGATATCGTCGTTGACGGGAATGCTGGATTCGCTCTCATAGTCGTCGGAGTGGAGGACAAAACCCCGCCCCGTCTCGACTGGTCCACCCATGAGCACAGGGAAACGACGAATTGTTTCAGGCAGTCCGGGAATGTCGCGCCCCTCCATCAGATCGAGATGAAGCAGGAGGTCAACGAAGGACACAGGTTGTGCGCGGTTGATGATGAATCCCATCGCGCCGGCGGGGGAATGGGCACATATGTAGATCACCGACCTCACGAAGTTGCCGTCCTGCAGTCCAGGCATGGCGATCAGGAACTGGCCATCCAGAAAGCCTGGTTCGCCCGCATCCCGGAGACTTGTCTCGACCATCTGGACCTCCTTTGCCGCGTTCAACCCACCGTGCCGAAGCGAGCCTGACCTCTTGAAGATGGGGCAGCGCCTTGGCTCAATCAACCGAAAATGATCGGCGCCGCCAATCTGGTGACTGGCCTGATACTGAAGGCTGAGGTAGAGCATTGCTTCCATGAGAACAGGCGCCGTCAGACACAGTTTCGCGAGCAGCCGGGCCACAAGCGTGGCTCTGGGCGTGGCAATCGCAGTCGGCCTCGGAGCGCCTGCCTTTTCCGAGACAACACCCTGGGCCACCAATGAGGGCGGCCGGATGCGGCTTGTCGCCCTGCCTCCTGCAAGCGATGGCACGATCCGCGGCGCGCTGCAGATCGAACCGAACCCAGGCTGGATGACCTACTGGAGGGAGCCTGGCGACGCCGGCATCCCGCCGCAGCTGAGCTTCCCCGAAGAAGCGGCGGTCGAATTGAAGAAAATGGAATATCCGGTGCCGAAGCGCATCGACAGCGGCGACCTTCGCGATATCGGTTACGATCACCCAGTGACGCTACCTTTCGAACTCAAGGTGGAAGACACTAGCAAGCCGGTCAAGGTGGGCGTTTCGGCCTTCGTTGGGCTGTGCCGCAACATCTGCATTCCCTTCCAGGCCGATTTTGCCCTCGAGCTTGCGGATACGGGGCCATCGATGGAGGAAGCCATGCTGCTCGCCTCCGCCGAAACACGCCTACCGGAGCCCGCCTCGGACGAGTTCAAGGTGATCCATCACGCCCTTTCGGACGAGGATCTACTGAAGCTTCAGGTGCGACTGCCTGCCGAGACAGCCGAGGCGCCTCAGGTGATCGTAACCGGGCCGGAAGGCCATGCCTTCTTCGACAGCGGCAAGGGGGAGGTGACCGGCCGCGACTACAGCCTGGACATCCCGATCGACAAGCTGCCGCATGGCTATGACGTCAAAGGCAAGACCTGGGGGGTGCTGGTAATTGCCGGTGACCGGGCAATGGAAAGCTCGCTTGTCTTCAACTGAAGCATACCTATAGTGCCGATGACGGCGCTGGGGCGCCCATCGATGAGGAGACTCCCATGACCATTGCCATCGGCGAAAAGCTGCCTTCCGCAACCTTCAAGGAAAAGACGGCCGACGGCCCCGTGGAAATCACGACGGAGCAGTTGTTCAAGGGCAAGCGCGTCGTCCTCTTTGCCGTGCCCGGCGCCTTTACGCCCACCTGCTCGCTCAACCACCTGCCCGGCTATCTGGAAAATCGAGACACCATCCTGTCGCGCGGCGTCGATGATATCGCCGTCGTTGCGGTCAACGACTGGCACGTAATGGGTGCCTGGGCACAATCTTCGGGCGGGATGGGCAAGATCCACTACCTGTCCGACTGGGACGGCGCTTTTACCAAGGCGCTTGGCCTCGATGTGGATCTGTCTGCCGGCGGCCTCGGTGTACGCTCGAAGCGTTACTCCATGCTGGTCGAGGATGGAGTCGTAAAATCCCTCAATGTCGAAGATTCCCCCGGCCAGGCCACCGTGTCGGGCGCCGCGGCGATGATCGAGCAGTTATAAGCTCTCGACCATCCCATCGTAAAAAGGGAGCCGAACGGCTCCCTTTTTTCATACGTCCATGTCGAAGACCATGAGGCCGGCAAGTCCTCCATCCGTCAGCGAGACGATACGATCACCTACGGCGACGTGGTCCGGATGCACCAGATAGGCATCCCTGGACTCGGCGTCCTCGAAGCGGACGATGAACCCGTCGCGGAAACCGCTGTTCAATCCTTCGGGCGAGACGTTCGGTCCGTTTTTCACCTCGATCATCCCGGGTACCGCGCCAACGAGCGCGCTGATGGAGTCGTAGATCTCCTGCTTCTCTTGTGCCTGGACGGCCGACTTGAATCTCAAAAATACACAATGAAGGATCATTCCAACCTCCCGATGGTCCGGTGGAGCACAATAGGTATCGCCGAGCGTGGGGCAACCCCGAACTCGGCAGTGGATGTAGGCTGCCTCGCTCCGGATGAAGCTTGCGGGGTAAGGGCAGGAAGAGCAGCCGAAACTTGATCAGCGTTTCTTGAACGGCGCCATCCCGAGCCGCGCCAGTTCGTCGGCGCGTTCGTTTTCCGGATGTCCGGCATGGCCCTTGATCCAGTGCAGCGTCACCTTGTGCTTGTTGCGCGCTTCTTCCAGCTGCTGCCAAAGCTCGGCGTTCTTGACCGGCTTCTTGTCGGCGGTCTTCCAGCCGTTCTTCTTCCAGCCGAAGATCCACTTGGAGATGCCGTCCTTCACATAGGCGCTGTCGGTATAGAGATCGACCTCGCAGGGGGTCTTGAGGGCATTGAGCGCTTGGATAGCCGCCATCAGTTCCATACGGTTGTTGGTCGTCTGCGCCTCGCCGCCGGACATCTCCTTCTCCGTCTCGCCGTAGCGGAGGATCGCGCCCCATCCACCGGGGCCGGGATTGCCGGAGCATGCACCGTCCGTGAATATCTCGACATGCTTCATCAGACCGCTTCCGCCGGCAGGCCATACTCGACGCTCGAGGCAATCGACCGATGGAAGCGCAACTTCCTCAGGTATTCGAGCGGATCCTTCTTCACGACAAGCGCTCCTTCGGGCGTGGTCAGCCAGTCATAGAGCCTGGTGAGGAAGAAGCGCAGCGCGGATCCCCGGCAGAGGACGGGCAGCGCATCCCTCTCCTGCCTCGAAAGCGGGCGGACGGCGTCATAACCTTCCAGGAGCGCCATGCCCTTCGTGAGATTGTAGGAGCCGTCCTTCTCAAAGCCCCAGGCATTCAGGCAGATGGCGACGTCATAGGCGAGCATATCGTTGCAAGCGAAATAGAAATCGATCAGGCCGGACAACTGGTCTCCGAGGAAGAAGACATTGTCCTGAAAGAGATCAGCGTGGATGACACCGAACGGCAGGTCGCGGGGCCAGGATGAATCGAGATAGGCGAGTTCTGACCCGATCTCCTCCTCCAGTCCCGCCTCGACTTCGTCGGCACGGTCGCCGGATTTCTCCCAGAGGGTCTTCCAGCCCTCCAGCGACAGGGCGTTGGGGCGTGTGAGCTGGAAGCCCTCCCCGGCAAGATGCATCTGCGCCAGGGCGCGGCCGACTTCGCGGCAATGCTTCGCCTCCGGCTTCCTCAGCCACATGCCCTCAAGGAAGGAGATCAGCGCCGCTGGTCGTCCTGAAAGCTCCCCGAGCAATGCACCGTCGCGGCGCGGCAGAGGCAGCGGACAGGAGAGACCGCGATCGGCCAGATGCTGCATCAGGCCGAGGAAGAACGGCAGGTCTGCCTTCTCTACCCGTTTCTCGTAGAGCGTGAGGATGAGCGGTTCTCGCGTCGTGTGCAGCAGGAAGTTCGAATTCTCGACGCCCTCGGCAATGCCCTTGTAGGAGGTAAGGTCACCGACGTTGTACTGGGTCAGGAAATCTCTGAGGTCGTCTTCGGTGATGTCTGTATAAACGGCCAAGGCTGTGTCTCGCAATGAACGGCGAGGCGCAGAGGCGCCCCGGGAATCGGCGCTACACTATCGCGCCAGCAGCCGAAAAGTCACCCGTTCACGAAGGCCATATCCTCTCGCGTGAGCGGCACGCCGCGCAACTCGCGATTGACGAGGAAGTTTTCCGTCTCCTCGGCGGTGATGGCGAGTTCGACGGTCGCGTCATACCGGGCACGGAAGGCCTCGATGATCTCATCCACGATGACTTCCGGAGCAGACGCGCCGGCCGATATGCCGAGGGTCGATATCGGACCGATCTCGTCCCAGTCCAGTTCCGAGGCGCGCTGCACCAGCAGCGAGCGCTGGGCGCCTGCCCTCAGTGCCACCTCGACAAGGCGCTTGGAGTTCGAGGAATTCGGGGCGCCGACGACGATGAACAGGTCACAGCCGGGAGCTGCTTCCTTGACGGCATCCTGGCGATTGGTAGTGGCATAGCAGATGGAGTCGGCAGCCGGAGCCTGCAGATTGGGAAACCGCTCCTGCAGCTTGGCAATCACGCCGGCGGTATCGTCGACGGAAAGCGTCGTCTGCGTCACAAAGCCGAGATTGTCCGGATCTTCCGGCAGATAGACTTCGGCATCCTCCACCGTCTCGACCAGGGAGACGCTGCCTTCCGGAAGCTGCCCCATGGTGCCGATCACCTCCGGATGGCCCGCATGGCCGATCAGGATGACATGCCGCCCGAGGCGCTGGTGGCGCATCGCCTGCTTGTGGACCTTGGATACGAGGGGGCAGGTAGCATCAAGATAGAAGAGGTTTCGGGCCTCCGCATCGGCCGGTACCGATTTTGGAACCCCGTGCGCGGAAAAGACCACCGGCTGGTTGCGATGCTCCGGCGGTATCTCGTCAAGCTCCTCGACGAAGACCGCGCCCTTGGCTTCGAGCCCTTCGACCACATAGCGGTTGTGGACGATCTCGTGCCGGACGTAGACGGGGGCGCCATAGGCCTTGAGGGCAAGAACGACGATCTGGATGGCACGATCGACGCCGGCGCAGAACCCGCGAGGGCCGCAGAGACGGATCGTCAGAGGCGGCTTGGCCAGGTGTTGTTCGGTAAGGATGGTCATGCGATCCGCTGGCTGGGAATTGGATGTTGCCGTTCATATAGGCGAGCCCTTCGCGGACCGCCAAGCAAAACTTCGTCAGGTGTCGTTCACGCCCCGGCGGCGCCGCCACCAGACGCCCGCGACAACCGCGACCAGCGCCGCTGCAAGTCCGTACCAGGTCACCGCATATTGCAGATGATTGTTGGGCAGCGAAAACTGCGTCACGCCTCCCTGCGGCCACCCACCGGGATTTGTCGATGCCGCATCGGCATCCATGAAGAAGGGGAGGACCTCCCGTCGGTCGAGACCGGTTGACGAGGCCATCCCGTCGAGATCCTTCCAGTAGAAGAGGTTCTTGGCAATGTCGTTATCCGGAACAATGGCCGAAGGCTTCTCCAGTAGCTCGGAGCGGGCGTAACCGCTCACCGTCACCTCTCCTTCAACCTGGCCCTGCGGGCGCAGAGCTGGATCTTTCAGATCATACGGCACGAAGCCGCGGTTGACGAAGAGCCTTCGGCCATCCGCGACTGTCAGCGGCGTGTAGACGTAGAAGCCGGTACGTCCTTCATGGGTAGCGAAGAAGTGCCGTTCCCGGCCGTGATCGAAAACGCCCGTCGCCGTCATGGCGCGGTATTCGATATCCTCGCCCCGGGCCAGCAGCGCCTCGATCTCCGTGACATCCAACGGCGGCGCGGCATGACGCTCCGCAATGTCTGCGAGCAACTGCTCCTTCCAGACCAGACGCTGCGCCTGCCACGTGCCAAGTGAGAGAAGGATGGCAAGAGCGAGCAGAACGAGGATCGATGTCGCGACCGACCTGAGCCGGCTCGTAGGGTGGAGTTGCGTGTTGTGGTTCATCCGTTCATGCCGCTCGTCAGTCCTCGAAAGCAGAAGGGCGGCTTGCGCCGCCCCCTCGATACCATGTGGTCTTCTGGACCCGCCCGATCAATGGGCGAGCGGAGCGCCCCAACCACCCCAGATGTAGATGGAGAAGAAGAGGAACAGCCACACCACGTCGACGAAGTGCCAGTACCATGCCGCCGCCTCGAAGCCGAAGTGCTGCTGCGGGGTGAACCCGCCACGCATGGCACGGATGAGGCAGACGATCAGGAAGATCGTGCCGATCAGGACGTGGAAGCCGTGGAAGCCCGTCGCCATGAAGAAGGTCGCGCCATAGATCGAGTTGGAGAAGTCGAACGGAGCGGTTGCGTATTCGTAGGCCTGCACGAAGGAGAACAACAGCCCAAGCGCGACGGTGAGTGCGAGACCGTTCACGAGCCCCTTGCGGTCATTGTGCAGCAGGGCGTGGTGGGCCCAAGTCACGCAAGTACCGGAGAGAAGCAAGATGACGGTGTTGTAGAGCGGCAGGTGCCACGGGTCGAGAACCTCGACGCCGGCCGGCGGCCACTGTCCACCCGTGAACTCCACGCGCGAAGCCTGAATCGCTTCGTTGGCGAAAAGGCTCGCATCGAAGAAGGCCCAGAACCACGCCACGAAGAACATGACTTCGGAGGCGATGAACATGATCATGCCGTAGCGGAGATGCAGGGAGACGACCCGCGTGTGGTTGCCCTCGCGACCTTCCTTGATGGTGTCGCTCCACCAGCCAACCATGGTGTAGAGAATGATCGCGAGACCAATGTAGAACAGCCACGGCGACGCCCAGTTGATGCCGAGCATGTTGAACTCGCCACCGTTCAGGTAACGCATGTAGCCGACACCGCCAAAGGTGATGATAAAGGCGCCGATGGACGCGATAAGCGGCCAGGGGCTCGGGTCGATGATGTGGTAGTCGTGATGTTTCTGATGCGCGTCGGCCATGTCAGAATCCCCGGATCATTGCATGCTCGCCGGAAAACCGGCGAATCCTCTCAAAGTTGCCCATTGACCGGCTTGCCCTTTTCCTGAACCGCCGCAACAGGCTTGGACGGCTGCGAGGGGTAGAAGGTGTAAGACAGCGTGATCGTCTTGATGTTCTTTGTTTCCTCGGCCTTGGTGATCTCCGGATCAACGAAGAACACTACCGGCATTTCCAGGCTCTCGCCCGGCTGGAGCGTCGTCTCCGTGAAGCAGAAGCACTCGACCTTGTTGAAGTAGGCCCCCGCCTCCATCGGCGTGACGTTGAAGACTGCGGTACCGGTGGTGGGTTCGCTCGACCTGTTCGTCGCGGTAAATGTCACCTGGACGGTTTCGCCGATCTTCGGCTCGATGCGCTTCGCCGCCTTGAAATCCCAGTTCAGGCCGTTCGACGTGTTGGCGTCGAAGGTTACAGGGAGCGTTTGATCCAGAATGACGTCGGAATACTGCTCCGCCCGCTGGGTCGTGCCATTGTAACCGGTCACCTGGCAGAACAGCTGGTAGAGGGGCACCGCCGCATAGGCCATGCCGATCATGCCGCCGACGAAGACGAAGCACATCGCCATGATCGTGCCGTTACCGACCCGTCTGTCCTGTGATGCCTTAACCTGCGTCATGTTCCGCTCCTCAACCGCCGATGCCGCCGATCTTGACGATGGTGATGACGTAGAAGAGACCGACCAGCCCCGCGAGAACCAGCCCAAGTGCAATGTTGCGATTGCGCCGCGACTTCTTCTGCTTGTCGGTCACCTTTATGGTGTCGATCATTGTATCCCTCCCGCCAGATTGGCCAGCCCGGCTGCGAAATAGTCTGCTAGCAGGGCGGAGAAGATCGCGAAGAGGTAGAAGACCGAGTAGGCAAACATCTTCTTTGCCGCGATCATCTTCTGGTCGCCATCCGGCATGCGCCAGACGGCGATGGAACAGTAGATGAAGACAGCGCCAAGCACCGCTGCGAACAGGCCATAGCCGAGGCTCGCCAGCCCCGTGAAATAGGGCGCGACGGCGACGGCCGCAGTCAGGACGGCATAGGCGACGATCTGGTTCTTCGTGGAGCGCTCACCGGCGACGTTCGGCATCATGGGAATGCCGACCGAGCCGTAGTCGCGCATCTTGAACAGCGCCAGAGCCCAGAAATGCGCAGGCGTCCACAGGAAGATGATGAGGAAAAGCAGGATGCTGTCGAGCGAGACGCTCCCGGTGACGCAGGCCCAGCCGATCATCGGCGGAAATGCCCCCGAGGCTCCGCCGATGACTATGTTCTGCGGCGTCGAGCGCTTGAGCCACATCGTGTAGACGACGGCATAGAAGAAGATGGTGAAGGCCAGCAGCGAGGCAGCGGCCCAGTTCACGGCGAGCCCGAGGATCGCTACGGAAAAGACGGAGAGCGTGAGGCCGAAGGCCAGCGCCTCGCGCGGCTCGATCCGTCCTGACGGGATCGGGCGCTTCGCCGTACGCGACATGACGGCATCGATATCGGCGTCATACCACATGTTCAGTGCCCCGGACGCTCCAGCGCCGACGGCGATGCACAGGACGGAGATCGCGGCCAGGACGGGATTGATGTTACCCGGCGCCACGACCAGCCCGACAAGCGCCGTAAAGACCACAAGCGACATCACCCGCGGCTTCAGAAGCTCGAAGAAATCGCGCGCACTGGCTTCAGAAAGGCTGATGCCTCTCTCGTCGCCAACTGCATCGTGATCGATTACCGTCATTATCTTGTCCGTTTTTGTTATTGCTCAGGGCACCGCGGGAAGCGGTGCCCTGTCTGTCAGGCCTGGATCAGCGGACCTTCGGCAGCTGTTCCCACTGGTGGTAAGGCGGCGGCGAAGAGAGCTGCCATTCGAGCGTGCTGGCGCCCTCGCCCCACGGGTTGTCACCGGCGACGCGCTTCTTCGCGAAGGCCTCCCATACCATGTAGAGGAAGATGATGACGCCGAGGAAGGAGA
This sequence comes from Pseudorhizobium banfieldiae, assembly GCF_000967425.1. Lineage (NCBI taxonomy): Bacteria > Pseudomonadati > Pseudomonadota > Alphaproteobacteria > Hyphomicrobiales > Rhizobiaceae > Pseudorhizobium > Pseudorhizobium banfieldiae. The sequence goes on along the minus strand of NZ_FO082820.1, from coordinate 535,601 downwards.
TGTACGAGCCGATCGAGGACACCCAGTTCCAGCCTGCGTAGGCATCCGGGTAGTCGATGTAGCGGCGCGGCATGCCTGCCAGACCCAGGAAGTGCTGCGGGAAGAACACCAGGTTCACACCGATGAACATGACCCAGAAGTGCAGGTTGCCCAGCATCTCGGAGTACATGTAGCCGGACATCTTCGGGAACCAGTAGTACCAGGCCGCGAAGATGGCGAAGACGGCGCCGAGCGACAGGACGTAGTGGAAGTGTGCAACGACGTAGTACGTGTCGTGCATTGAGCGGTCGAGGCCGGCATTGGCGAGCTGAACGCCCGTCACGCCGCCGACGGTGAACAGGAAGATGAACCCGATCGCCCAGATCATCGGCGTGCGGAAGGTGAGCGAGCCGCCCCACATCGTCGCAATCCATGAGAAGATCTTGATCCCGGTCGGGATGGCGATGACCATCGTCGCGAAGACGAAGTAGCGCTGCGCATCGAGCGACAGGCCGACCGTATACATGTGGTGGGCCCAGACGATGAAGCCGACGGCACCGATCGCAACCATGGCATAGGCCATGCCGAGGTAGCCGAAGACCGGCTTGCGCGAGAAGGTCGACACGATGTGGCTGATGATGCCGAAGCCTGGCAGGATCAGGATGTAGACTTCCGGGTGACCGAAGAACCAGAAGAGGTGCTGGTAGAGGATCGGGTCACCGCCGCCTTCCGGTGAGAAGAAGGTGGTGCCGAAGTTGCGATCGGTCAGCAGCATGGTGATGCCGCCGGCGAGAACCGGAAGCGAGAGCAGCAGCAGGAATGCGGTGACCAGCACCGACCATGCGAAGAGCGGCATCTTGTGGATGGTCATGCCGGGAGCGCGCATGTTCAGGATCGTGGTGATGAAGTTAATCGCACCCAAAATGGAGGACGCGCCCGAAACGTGTAGCGCGAAGATCGCCAGGTCGATGGCAGGGCCCGGATGGCCAGCCGTCGCCAGCGGCGGATAGAGAGTCCAGCCGCCACCTGCACCATAGGCACCGGCAGGCCCCTCAACGAAGAGCGACAGCATCAGCAGCAGGAATGCCGGCGGCAACAGCCAGAAGGAAATGTTGTTGAGGCGCGGGAAGGCCATGTCCGGAGCGCCGATCATGATCGGGATCATCCAGTTGGCGAAGCCCCCGATCAGCGCCGGCATGACCATGAAGAAGATCATGACAAGAGCATGCGCAGTGGTGAACACATTATACATGTGCTTGCCGCCGTCGATGGCAGCGTCACCCTCGAAGCCGTAGACCATGGCCGCGAGGCCGTGGAAGATCTGGATGCCGGGCTCCTGGAGCTCCATGCGCATCGCGACGGACATGAGGCCACCGATGATGCCCGCGATGATCGCGAAGATCAGGTAGAGCGTGCCGATGTCCTTGTGGTTGGTCGAAAGGAACCAGCGGGCGAAGAAGCCCGGCTTATGGTCATGATGCCCGTGCGCATCGGCGTGCGAGGCAGTGCGGGCGTGAGCGTGATCGTCGTGAGCGGTTGGTCCAGCCATTGTCCTCACTCCTCGTTACTTGGATTCGGTTGCCGCAAGGCGAACGGCATCACCCGACTCGTCAACTGCAGCCATCAGAGCGCGATTGGCGCCGGCCAGGTCTGACTGAGCGGCCGCCAGCCAGGTGTTGTACTGCTCTTCGGAGACGACGCGGATCGCGATCGGCATAAAGGCGTGGTCCTTGCCGCAGAGCTCGGAGCACTGGCCATAATACATGCCTTCCCGCTCCGCCTTGAACCATGTCTCGTTGAGACGGCCCGGCACGGCGTCGATCTTCAGGCCGAAGGCAGGCATGGCGAATGCGTGGATGACGTCGGTCGGCGCTGCCGTCACCAGCAGGCGAACAGTCTTGTTCACCGGCACGACCATTTCGTTGTCGACGGCGAGCAGGCGCGGATAGGCGGCGAGATCCTCCTTGCCGGCCGCGGCACGGTCTTCGTCCCTGAGGATATAGGAATCGAAGGCGAGCGGAGTTTCACCACCCTCGTATTCATAGCTCCACAGCCACTGGGTGCCGGTTGCCTTGACCGTCAGATCCGGGTTGGTCGGGATCGTCAGCTGCGCGTTGAGGAGATTAAAGGAAGGGATCGCGATGAGGAAGAGAACGAGAACCGGTCCGATGGTCCAGATGATCTCGATCATCGTGTTGTGGCTCGTACGCGACGGCACCGGATTGGCGCTGGCGCGGAACTTCATGACAACGACGACCAGAAGGATCAGAACAAGGAAGGTAATCGGGACAATGAACCACAGGGTGTAGTTATTGAACCACTTGATTTCCTGCATGATCGGGGTGGCGGGGGCCTGCAGGTCAACCTGCCAGGGCGTGGGCTGATCGGCGAAACCGGCAGAAGCAAAGAGCAGACAGATGAGCGCCGTCATCACCGCAAAAGCTCTGTTCATCACTAATTCTCCTCAGGCGTTTGATCTGGATCAACCTCAAACGCAGAATCCAGGCTATGTGACCTGCTTCAATCACAGTTTGACGGTCGCCGCAATATCTGGCGGGAAAACGCCGTGCGGCATTTTTGCGCTTCGTCAAATGCCGAGAGTCTCACGGGTTTTGGCACAAAATCCGGGTGCGCCACCTCCCTCCCTCGGGACACCAGTCCCATTTTCGCCTCACTCGATTGGGAAGAGGTCGGGGCTTTTCATTTCGCGCCTGCAACGCCAAGAATAGCCGCACCGATTCGCTGTCCAGAGGGTTTTATGGGTCGCTCCTCGATCATTGCCGCTTGTCTCGTTGCTGTCCTTGCCGGCTCGACGCTTTCCGCGCAGGCACAGCAACCTGCTGCACCGGCGCCCGGCACGGAGGCTGCGCCCTCCGCTGAAGATCGGGTTCCGACGTCATCGAGGCAGCAGCCCGGCGCGGTGCGCTCCAACCACGGCGCATGGTCGATCATTTGCGACCGGCCTGCGGGTGCCTCGTCGGAACAGTGCGCGCTGATGCAGAACGTCATCGCCGATGACCGGCCGGAAGTCGGCCTTTCGGTGGTGGTACTGAAGACCGCAGACGGCAAGGCGAAGATCCTGCGCATCCTCGCACCGCTCGGCGTCCTGCTCAAGGACGGCATGGAGCTCTTCGTCGACAACAACAATATCGGCCGCGCCTACTTCACCCGCTGCTTTTCCGAGGGCTGCTATGTGGAGGTTGAGATCGACGACGAGCTGATGCGCATTCTGCGGGCCGGCAAGAACGCAGTTTTCGCATTGCGGGAATCGGTCGACCAGGACCGCGTCGGCATACCGATCGAGTTGACCGGCTTCGCCGCCGGCTACGACGCCCTGCCCTGATCCTTGCTTCGGCCTATAGCCGGACCTACATCGGTTTCACACGCTCCCTGTCATCGCGGGGAGCAAGGGAGCATTTACTGATGAACACCGACCTCTTGAGCCTTTTCGACTGCGACGAGGCAAGGCTGCGCCGCATTCTCTCCGAAACCCTTTCGGCTGCCGATGACGGCGAGTTGTTCGTGGAACATGCACAGGCGGAATCGCTCACCTTCGACAACGGCCGGCTGAAAGGCGGGAGCTTCAACACCGACCAGGGCTTCGGGCTTCGTGCCGTTGCGGGGGAATCGGTTGGCTATGCGCATGCGGGCGAACTGTCAGCGGCGGCCCTATCACGCGCAGCCGATGCGGTGCGGGCAGTCACGGCCGGCTATTCCGGCTCCTATGCCGCGGCACCGCAGCGGACCAACAAGAAATACTATGGCGACGAGAACCCCATCGGCCAGCCGAGCTTCGAGGAGAAGGTGAAGCTCCTGACGGAGATCGACACCTATCTGAGGGGCAAGGATCCGAAGGTCCGGCAGGTGACGGCCACGGCTTCCGCCAGCTGGCAGGTGGTCGACATCCTGCGCGCCGACGGCCACCGGGTGCAGGACATCCGGCCGATGACGCGGGTCAACATTTCCGTCGTGGTGGGTGATGGCGACCGGCAGGAATCGGGCTCCTTCGGCACCGGCGGTCGCATGGGCTTCGGTGACTTCGTTGCCAGCGGCAATTGGAAGACAGGCGCCGACGAGGCGCTCCGGCAGGCATTGGTCAATCTTGAAGCCATCGAGGCACCCGCAGGCACCATGGATGTCGTGCTTGGCAACGGGTGGCCGGGTGTGATGCTGCACGAGGCCGTCGGCCATGGGCTGGAAGGCGACTTCAACCGCAAGAAAACCTCCGCCTTCGCCGGACTGCTCGGCGAAATGGTCGCCGCACCCGGCGTGACCGTCGTCGATGACGGCACGATCGACAACCGCCGCGGCTCCATCACCATCGACGACGAAGGGACCCCCTCCGGCTACAACGTCCTGATCGAGAACGGCAAGCTCGTCGGCTACATGCAGGACCGGCAGAATGCCCGGTTGATGGGCATGATGCCGACCGGTAACGGGCGCCGCCAGGGTTATGCGCATGTGCCCATGCCGCGTATGACCAACACGTACATGCTGGGCGGCGACAAGACGCCTGAAGAAATCATCGCCTCCGTCAAGAAGGGTATCTATGCGGTCTCCTTCGGCGGCGGGCAGGTGGACATCACCTCCGGCAAGTTCGTCTTTGGCTGCACCGAGGCCTACATGATCGAGAACGGCAGGATCGGCCCGGCCATCAAGGGCGCCATGCTGATCGGCAACGGGCCTGAGGCCATGAAGCGCGTTTCGATGGTCGGCAACGATAGCAAGCTCGACACCGGCATCGGCAATTGCGGCAAGGCAGGGCAATGGGTACCCGTGGGCGTCGGCCAGCCGCATCTCCGCATGGACCAGGTCACGGTCGGCGGCACGCGGACTTAGAGCGTTGGCGGCAAACGCCCTGGTTCCGGAACTCGCCGTCTCGGATTGGCGAACGAGCCGCGCCTTCTACTCAGACGTGATCGGCTTTTCCGTCCGATACGAGCGGCCAATGCCCGATAACGGGTTCAGTAACGATTAAGACAATCCCGTCTAACTTCTCCGGCAGGTGGGGCAACGGGGCGGGTCCATATCTATGAATATGCGGTTGAAGGCGCTGCTGAAGCGACGAGGCAAGCGATTGGCTATTGCCGGCGCACTCGAGGCAGCGGCGCTGCTCTCACGGGCCGGAGCCATCGGGCGGGCCAGGGGCCGTGGTGCGATTTTCACGCTGCACCACGTCCGCCCGGCAGACGCCTCGTCCTTTGCCGCCAACAGGCATCTGGAAGTCACCCCCGAATTCCTCGATCAGGCGATCGCGCAGCTCCGAGAGGATGGGTATGAGTTCATTCGCCTGGATGAGGTTGCTGCGCGGTTGCGGTCGCGGGGCCTGCGGCCGTTCGCAGTCTTTACCCTTGACGACGGCTATCGCAACAATGCGGAGCACGCGCTGCCGGTCTTCGAGCGGCATGGCGTTCCCTTCACCATCTTCTTCACCCGCGGGTTTTGCGAGCGCACCCATACGCTCTGGTGGGAGACGCTCGGACGTCTTCTCACTTGCAACGACACACTTCGGTTTGATTTCGGCCAGGGCGACGAAAGGCTCGACCTTTCCACGGAGCCACAAAAGCTGCAGGCCTTCGATCGCTTCGCACGTTTCGTCGAGACCGAGCCCGAGGACGTCGCGGTTGCCCGGATCGATGGGCTTGCGCGCGAGCATGGGATCGATCCGCTGAAGATCACCGGTGATCTCGTCATGAGTTGCGACGAACTTCGACAGATCGCGTCGCATCCCCTAGCATCCCCGGGCGCCCACACAATCAGCCATCGCAACGTAGCCCGGCTTCCGACGGACGAGGCGCGCCGCGAGCTGGAGCAATCGGCGGACTGGCTCGAGACGCTCGCGGGCAAGCGCCCCCGTGCCTTCGCCTATCCTTATGGATTTCCAGCTGCCGTGACTGAGCGGGACACGGAGATAGCACGGGAGGTCGGCTTCGAGGTAGCGGTCACGACGCAGCCCGGGACGATCGACGAAAGCTCAGCAGGCCGGCTGACCGCCCTGCCCCGGATCTCCCTGAACGGGCACTTCCAGCGTCCCCGCTACGTGTCGGCGCTGGCTTCCGGCATTCCCTTCAAGCTGATGCGTTAGGATCAGGGATACATCCTGACCTTTTCCCAGGCGCCTTCGGGAGAGGGACGCCGGAACTCGATCCGGTCATGCAGGCGGAAGGGGCGGTCGTGCCAAAATTCGATGGAAACGGGCTTGATACGGAAGCCGGACCAGTGCGCCGGGCGCGGGATCTCTCCGATTGCATATCGGGCCGTGAACTCAGCCACGGCCTTTTCCAGCGCGAACCGACCTTCGAGAGGCCGGGACTGTTTCGACGCCCAGGCTCCGATCCGGCTGCCGCGGGGACGGGTTGCGTAGTAGGCGTCGGCCTCGGCGTCGGTCACCACCTCGACCTCGCCCCTCAGCCTCACCTGCCGACGCAGGGACTTCCAGTGGAAGCACATTGCCGCCTTCTTCTGGCCAAGGATTTCGCGACCCTTCTGGCTTTCGAAGTTGGTGTAGAAGACGAAGCCCTGCGCGTCGTATCCCTTCAGCAGGACCATACGCACGTTGGGCATGCCATGGTCGTCCACCGTGGCGAGCGCCACGGCCGTCGGATCATTCAGCTCGGACGTCTCCGCTTCCTTCAGCCATTTGCCGAACAGGGCAAAAGGCTCGTGTTCTTCGGTGAAGTCACTCGTTGTTAACCCACTCTCAGACATATTGACTAAAACACTCCCGACTGGTGAATTTGCCCGTGACTCAGCCCGGACAGGACGCAAGGTGGTACTGATAGCAAAGTCGAACAAGCGCTCAAAGTGGCTGGTCCGAACAAGTACGCATGCGTTCGCCCTGATATCGATCGCTCTTTCCTCGACCTCATGTACCAGCAGTCTCGACCTGCTCGGCAGCGCATCGAAGGTCGACCGCTCCATTTCGACGGGAACCGTGCCACGCAGCGGATCAGAAGACGTCCTGTCGGACGAGGCGACCGTCCGCAACGCCGTGACATCGGCCGATCTTGCCAAGGTCGGCGATACGCCACTGCCCTGGGCAAACACGGCCACCGGCAGCGCAGGCGTGGTATCGACCATCAAGGAAGCGCGGAATGCAGGCCGTGTCTGCCGCGACTTCAAGACCACCCGTCACTCCTACGAGGGAATAGCGATGTTCTCCGGCCAGGCATGCATGACGGGTCGGGGCGACTGGTTGCTGACTGCTTTCGATCGTCAGTAGAATTTTAACTGTCCGGCACCCTGCACGGCACGCGTAACCACTGATTCACAATTGTCCTGATAACCTTCAGTACCGCGGAGACACCGGGAAAGGAACCGGTCGACTCCGTGAACGTTGTTGTCGTTATAACAGGCGGGGCCACGCATCGTGGGATACGCCATTCTTTGAACCGGTGGTCATTTCATGCGTGATCCGTACTCTGTTCTTGGTGTGCAACGAAATGCCGATGCAGACGAGATCAAGGCTGCCTGGCGTTCGAAGGCCAAATCCGTCCATCCCGACCACAATCAAAGTGATCCGGGCGCTTCGAGCCGTTTTGCGGAAGTCGGCCGCGCCTATGAGGTTCTGAAGGATCCTGATCGCCGCAAGCGCTACGACCGCGCCGTCGATGCCCACCAAACGATCCTGCAGCAGCGCCAGGCTGCACGCGAAGCTGCCGAGCGCGCCAAGGCGGCCAAGGCGAATGCCGAGAAGGTCATGGAGGAGCTCGCACGGGCCAATGCCCAGCGCGCGCAGGCCCAGGCGAATGCCAAGGCGGCAGCGCCCGAGACGGAAGCTGCCGAAGACATGGTCGAACGGATATTCGGCGCCGCGAAGGAGGCAGGTGCGAGCGCCGACGAAGGCCGGACGAGGCAGGACAGCGAGGCAAGCGGAAAGGCTCAGCCCCAACCTTCATCTTTCTCCTCGGGTTCGGCTGCCGGAACGGACAAAAATCCATCGGAAGGCGGCAATATCGCGCCGGAGCCGCGGCCGCTGCCCGTGCAGGCGGTTGATCTCATCGCGTCACTCGTCCGCCGCATTCGCGGGGTGAATGCTCCGCCGGAAAAGGCGCCGGATCATGCCGTCGAAGCGCATGTTTCCCTCGAAGAACTTCTGAAGCAGAGCTGGGTGGCGATCAAGCTTCCGGAGGATCGCGAAGTTCACTTCCGGCTCGAGCCCGGCATGACCGCCGGCCATGTTGCGCGCCTGAAGGGCCAGGGACTGAAGGTGCCGGGCATGCTGCGCGGCGACCTGCTCGTGACCCTCAAGCTGGTCACCGACGCGAAGTTCCGGGTCGAGGGATACGATATCCACACCATCATGCCGATCTCGCTCGAGGACGCCGTACTCGGAACCGAAACCCAGGTCGAGACGCCTGAGGGACCGAGGCAGATCACCGTCCCACCATGGTCGGGGTCGGATCGGGCGATCGAACTGGAAGAGCTCGGGCTTGCCAATGGCGAGGGTAGTCGCGGCAAGCTGGTCGTCGAACTGCGGGTGATGCTGTGGGAAAAACCCGACGCGAAGGTGACGGACCTCATGCGGCACATGCGCGAGGGCCTCTACGTCTGATCCTGGTTGGCCCATCCCCTTGCCATGCACTCTTTGTTACGCGTGGCTACATGAGATGATCCAAGTCAACTTGAACGGTTGAACCGCCTATGCCATAGGCAGGCCTGACTTTTTCAGGTTTCGACTTTGGTCTCAGGGGACACAGCATGGTTCAGGCTTCAGGCCTCATGGCAGGCAAGCGCGGCGTCATTATGGGCGTCGCCAACAACCGCTCGATCGCTTGGGGCATTGCTAAGGCCATCCACGCACAGGGAGGCGAGGTCGCCTTCACCTATCAGGGCGATGCCCTTCGCAAGCGGGTCGAACCGCTTGCCGCAGAGATCGGCGCCGTGGTTGCCGGCGACTGTGATGTCGGCGACGAAGCAAGCATCGACGCCGCATTCGCGGAGATTGAAAAGCTGTGGGGGAAGATCGATTTCCTCGTTCACGCCATCGGCTTTTCCGACAAGGATGAACTGACTGGGCGCTACGTCGACACCACGGCCGACAATTTCGACAAGACGATGCGGATCTCCGTCTATTCATTCACATCGGTGGCGCGACGCGCCGAAAAGTTGATGTCAGACGGCGGCTCCATGCTGACCCTGACCTATTACGGCGCCGAGAAGGTCATGCCGAACTACAACGTCATGGGCGTGGCGAAGGCGGCACTGGAGGCGAGCGTGAAGTATCTGGCGGTCGATCTCGGCCCCAAGAATATCCGCGTCAATGCCATTTCGGCAGGCCCAATCAAAACGCTGGCTGCCTCCGGCATCGGCGACTTCCGCTACATCTTGAAGTGGAACGAGTACAACGCACCATTGCGTCGCACGGTCACCATCGAGGAAGTGGGCGATGTCGGCCTTTACCTGCTGTCCGACCTGTCGCGCTCGGTTACCGGCGAAGTCCACCATGCCGACAGCGGTTATCATGTCGTCGGCATGAAAGCCGTCGATGCTCCGGACATCTCCGTCATCAAGGATTGACGCCAGGGAACGAAGGCCGTGCTCATCTACATGGTCCGCCACGGCCAGACGGACTGGAACGCCGAAGGGCGCCTCCAGGGACAAAAGGACATTGCGCTAAACGAGCGCGGTCGTTCTCAGGCGACCCGCAACGGGCGGGTTCTCCTGGACATGATCGGAGATCCGTCCTCCTACGACTTCGTTGCTAGCCCCCTTTCCCGTACGCGGGAGACAATGGAACGGCTGCGGACCGCAATGCGGCTCGACCCATCCGCCTACCGTACGGACGAGCGACTGCTCGAACTTTCCTTCGGGGATTGGGAAGGCCATACGCTGGCAGAGGTGCACGATTTCGCACCGGAACGACTGCTGGCGAGAGATGCGCAAAAGTGGAACTTCATTCCGCCGGGCACGGATGCCGAGAGCTATGAAATTCTCTCCTGGCGGGTCGGTGCCTGGCTGAAATCACTCGACCGGCCGACGATCTGCGTCACGCACGGCGGCGTCGTAAGATCCATCTTCCGATTGGTGGCAGATACCACCGAAGAGGAAGCGGCAAAGATGAACGTCCCACAGGACAAGATCCTAAAAGTGGACTTGGATGCAGGCAGCCTCGGCTGGCACTGACCTACTGGACGATCTCCAGATCATCCACCACGCGGCTGCCATCGACTTCGGTGTAGAAGACCAGTACCTTTACACCGGACTCCAAGCCCTCGAAATTGAACTCCTCCGGAACCTTGTAGGTCTTGCCGTCATCCAGTGTCAGCGTCAGGTCGTTGAGATCCACCGACTGGATGGTGGCTTCCACGTCCGAACTCTGCGCGAAACCGCTCAGCGGCGAGAGGAGACTGGCAGTTCCGAGCAGGGCAGCAATCAGGAAGCGCATGGTGGGGACTTTCAGGCAAATCATACAGGCTTGATAGAGGCGCAAGATAGTCTCCGGATTGTGGCGAAATTCGCCCGCGGACGTGACTTTTTCCGTGCAAGTAGTGACCTGATTGTTAATTCCGATCAAGCCTCTAAGGGCAGACCTCCACAAATTCGGGGATGTTGTCTCTCCCGGCGCATGAAGCTCCTGGACGACGCAATCAGCCATTAACCCGGACCATGTAAAACCGTCCCTTGTCAGGTGAGATGAAAAGGGGCGAGTTTGACTGCCTGGGGAATGCTGCGCGCGCATCTGCGGCCAATCGTTGGAAGGACTCCGGTTCTTGCAGTAGCAACCGTGGCGGTTGCCGGCCTGGTTCTTCTCCTTGCCTTATCGCTCGATGAACGACACCGGCGACAATATCAGGAAGAATTGCGCGAACGCGCGGAGCGAGCGATCATGTTCGTTGCCCTGCGCATAAAATCGGAAATCGATGACGAAGTAGCGGCGACCGGCCGGCTGGCTCTCGCGCATCAATCGCAGGGATTCGGCACGGACGCGCTGTTCCATGCCTACGCGGAACACGAACTGGACAGGAACCCCAGCGTCGCGGCGATCGCAATCGCCTCGGAAAACGGTCTTGAAACCTTCCTCAGTCGGCGAACGTCGGACCTGACGAGCGACCGAGATCAGCTTGCCGCTGCCGTTCGGGAGCAGGTAGCTCTGCGGGCGTCGGCGATCATGTCGAAACCTGACAGCCCGTTCCTCATCATCGTCTCTCCCATCGAGGCAACTGACAGCAGCCCGGTCAGCGCAGTGCTGCTGATCGACAAGGCGACGTTGATGGCAGCATCCGGCATCGATTTCTCCTCCGTTTCCGGGGAAGCGAGGTTGAAGACTGCCCCGGGCCTGGAGATCGCGGTCGGCGACACACAGGCACCGACAAAGACGCCGTTTGTGGGACAATCGACGATAAGCGATCTTCAACCGCTCGAATGGCACATCCCGGTGGGGACGACCGTCTGGCAGGTTCTCCTCGCGCCATCGACCGGGTGGGACGTGACCGCACCAGACCAAGCCGAATACCGCTTCTCCCTGGTCTTCGGCGGCCTCGGCGTGATGCTTCCGATCCTGCTGGCCAGTGTCCTCATCGGCGAACGCAACCGCAACATCACCGCGTTGAAGGCCCGCGAGGCGAACCTTCTGGAACTGTCACAGCGTTTCAACCTCGCCATGGAAGCGTCCAACATCGGGATTTGGGAGGTCACAGACAACGGGCACCACCTGTTCTGGGACGACCGCTCGGCTGCTCTGCATGGCTGCGAACAAGATGGGGTGCGCAACAGGCTGGATGACTGGCACGGCGCGATCTATCCGGAGGACCTGGAAGCGGCGGAAGCACATTTCTTCAACTGCATCTGCGCCAAGACTGCATGCACAGAAACCTATCGCGTCGCGACGGAGGACGGTGCGGTCCGCTACCTCAGATCCGCTGGCGCAAGTTATCACAATCCGGATGGAAGCCTCCGCAGCACGGGCATCGTCTGGGACGTCACGGCCGACATGCTGATGGCGCAGATGCTTCGCGACGCCAAGGCAGTCAGCGACATCAAGAACGCCGAACTGGAGCTGGCGCTCGACGAGCTCTCCAAGCGCGAGCAGGAGCTCGAGGAACTTTCGAGCAAGCTCGATCTCGCTCTCGCCTCGTACAACTGCGGCATCTGGGAGGTCGATCTGGAAACACGGACGGAGCGATGGGACGAGCGCATGTGCCAGCTCTACGGCATGCGCTACACGGACGGGATCGTCTCGCAACACGAATGGTCCAAGCTCGTGCACCCCGACGACCGGGAGATGGCGAAGACGGTATCCTACGAGTTCCAGACTTCCGGCATCAAGGAGACGCTGGTCGTGCGCGTTCCGCAGGGCGAGCGCGATCTCCGTTATATCCGTTCCGTCGGGCAGCTTCAGGTCGACCGAAACGGGCGCCGCAAGGTCGTCGGCATCGCCTTCGACGTGACAGAAGACGCCGTTCTGACGGCCCAATTGAAGGCTGCCAAGGCCGAATCTGATGCCAAGAACCTAGAACTCGAATTGGCCAAGAGCCGCATCGAGCACAACGCGTTGCACGACCCCCTGACGGGTCTCGGCAACCGACGCAAGCTGGACGCGGAACTGGATCTCCTGTCGCGCCAGAGCCGAACCGAACGACAGAAGCTAACGATCCTCCACCTGGACCTCGACCGCTTCAAGCAGATCAACGATACGCTTGGACACGCGGCCGGGGACGCGATGCTGGTGCATGCCTCCGAGGTCCTGTCACGCAATGTTCGCGAGAACGACATCGTCGCTCGTATCGGCGGTGATGAATTCGTCATCCTCATTCGCGATGAGAACGGCCATGATTGCGTCGCGCAGCTTGCGACCCGCATCATCGGCGAGCTTCGCCAGCCGATCGACTTCGAGGGTTTTGCATGCCGCGGCGGCGTCTCGATCGGCATCGCGCAGGCAAGTGGTGTCAACATCGATGCGCGCCGCGTTCTCGTGAATGCCGACATCGCCCTCTACCGAGCCAAGGCCATGGGCAGGAACCGCTACGAGTTCTTTACCCAGAACCTGCAGGCCGAAATCGTCGGCCACAAGCGCACGGCCGACGAACTGCTGGCGGGCCTCGAGAACCATGAGTTCACGACACGCTACCAACCCCAATTCGATGCGCGCACCAGTCAGCTTGCGGGGGTCGAGGCCCTCGTGCGCTGGAACCATCCCCATCTCGGCATTCTCACTCCGGACCGCTTCCTGCGGATTGCCGAAGAGTTGAATGTCGCCGCAACCATCGACCAGATCGTCCTGGAAACTGTGCTGAAGGACCTCAAACGCTGGGCCGACCTTGGTGTCAGCGTGCCGCGCGTCTCGGTCAATGTATCGTCCCGTCGCCTTCACGACGAGAAGCTGATCGAAGGCCTGAAGCTGCTGGACATCAGGCCCGGCCAGATCGCGTTCGAGCTCGTCGAGTCTATCTTCCTGGACGAACATGAGGATGTCGTCGCGCGCAATCTCGAGCAGATAAGCGGCCTCGGCATCGATATAGAGATCGACGATTTCGGCACTGGCCATACCTCCATCGTCGGCGTGCTTAAGCTCAAGCCGCAACGCCTGAAGATCGACCGGCAGCTGGTCATGCCGATCCTGCACTCGCCGCAGGAACGGGCGCTTGTCCGCTCGATCATCGATATCGCCCGCTCGCTCGGCGTCGAGACTGTGGCGGAGGGGGTCGAAAGCATGCAGCACGCCGCCATGCTGCGGGAACTGGGATGCGACCTGCTGCAGGGCTACGCCTTTGCGAGACCCTTGTCGTTCGCCGAGTTCACCGAGGCGGCGATCGTCCGCTGGGCGCGTGCCGCAGCCTGACAAGAAGGGCTTGTCGCCCGGCGCCGTTTTCCCTAAGACAGCCCCGTCGGAACCGGCAACGGCCGGTTCTTCACGGGCGATCCAGAATGTCTCACAACACATTTGGCCATCTTTTCCGAGTTACCACCTGGGGCGAGAGCCACGGCCCCGCGCTCGGCTGTGTCGTCGATGGCTGCCCTCCTGGCATCCGCCTGACGCTTGCCGAAATCCAGGGCTGGATGGACAAGCGCAAGCCGGGACAATCCAGGTTCGTGACGCAGCGACGCGAGGACGACATCGTCAAGGTGCTGTCAGGCGTGATGCTTGCCGAGGACGGCGAGACAATGGTCACGACCGGCACGCCGATCTCCATGCTGATCGAGAACACCGACCAGCGCTCGAAGGACTACGGCGAGATCGCACGACGCTACCGCCCGGGACATGCCGACTACACCTATGACGTAAAATACGGCATCCGCGACTATCGCGGCGGCGGTCGCTCCTCCGCCCGCGAGACGGCAGCGCGGGTGGCCGCTGGGGCCGTGGCACGCAAGGTGGTGCCGGACCTCGTGGTTCGCGGCGCGCTGGTGCAGATCGGAAAGCACAAGATCAACCGGGGCAACTGGGATTGGGCGCAGGTCGACCAGAATCCGTTCTTCTGCCCGGACCCCGAGACGGTGCCGGTCTGGGAAGAGTATCTCGACTCTATTCGGAAGGCGGGCTCGTCGATCGGCGCAGTCGTCGAGGTCGTGGCCGAGAACGTCCCGGCCGGGCTGGGCGCGCCGATCTACGGCAAGCTCGACCAGGACATCGCCTCGCTGCTCATGTCGATCAATGCGGTGAAGGGCGTCGAGATCGGCGACGGCTTTGCGACCGCCGAGCTTTCCGGCGAGGAGAATGCCGACGAGATGCGGAGGGGCAATGACGGCAAGCCGCTGTTTCTCTCTAACCATGCAGGGGGCATTCTGGGCGGGATTTCCAGCGGCCAGCCGGTGGTGGCGCGCTTCGCCATCAAGCCGACTTCCTCCATACTCACGGAACGGCAGTCGATCGATGCCGACGGAAACAATGTCGATGTCCGCACCAAGGGCCGGCATGATCCATGCGTCGGCATCCGCGCCGTGCCGATCGGCGAGGCCATGGTAGCCTGCGCCATCGCCGACCATTACCTCCGCGACCGGGCGCAGACCGGGCGGCAGCGATAAGGACCTTCTCCATGGCCTATGACCAGAAGCGCGTCGTTGACGCTATTCGTGCCTTCGAAGCCGGCGAAATCGTCGTCGTGACGGATGACGACGACCGCGAGAACGAAGGCGACCTGATCGTCGCCGCCGTCCACTGCACGGCGGAGAAAATGGCCTTCATCGTTCGCCACACATCCGGCATCGTCTGCGCGCCCATGCCGCGCGAGGAAGCCAAGCGCCTCAACCTCAATGCCATGGTGGCGGAAAACGACAGCGCGCATACCACCGCCTTCACCGTAACGGTCGACTTCAAGCACGGCACCACGACCGGGATTTCGGCCGAAGACCGGGCGCTGACGGTCCGCAACCTCGCCAACCCCAACGTTGGCCCTTCGGACTTCGTCCGCCCCGGCCATATATTCCCGCTGGTCGCGCGCGAAGGCGGCGTGTTGATGCGGTCCGGTCATACGGAAGCTGCCGTCGATCTCTGCAAGCTCGCGGGCCTGCCGCCGATTGGCGTCATCTGCGAGCTCGTCAATGACGACGGCACCGTGACGCGTGGCGCCCAGGTCGCGGCCTTCGCCGAAAAGCACGGCCTGAAGCAAGTCTCCGTGGCCGACCTGATCGCGTACCGGCAGCGCAAGGAAACGCTGATCGAGTTGCAGTCGAGCTTCGATGTGGAGACCCGTTTCGGAAAGGCGAAGGGCCATGCCTATTCCCTGCCCTGGGACCCGATGCAGCACGTCGCGATCGTCTTCGGGGACATACGCGACGGGGTGGACATCCCGGTCCGGCTGCATCTGGAGAATGTGGCAGCCGATGTCTTCGGCGCCCAGCGTGCCGTTGATACCTACATGGAGAGGATCGCCACCGAGGGCCGCGGGGTGATCATCTATCTGCGCGAAGGTTCCGTCGGCGTCGGCCAGAAGGATCACGGGCGCAAGTATCGCCACGATCAGGAAGCGCATGAGCAGGCCCAGGCGCGCGAGAGCGAATGGCTGGAAATCGGCCTCGGCGCGCAGATCCTCAAGGACCTCGGCATTACATCCATCAAGCTTCTGACCCGCAGCGAGCGGCACTATGTCGGGCTGGAGGGTTTCGGCATCCGGATCGCTGAGACGGTGATCTGCTAAGGCTGGCATCGGCCGCCACAGTCGTGGCGGCTAGCCGCTGATCGGCCCCTCGACGGTCGGGGACGCGTCCCCGCTCCAGACCAGCCTGTAGACATCCCCCTGGCGGACGGATTGAACCGCAGCCGGTCGAAGCACTGCGAAACATGTGCCGCCGGAATGGCGGACGGACGGGTAGATGATCCCGTTCAGCCCTTGTGCCCGAGCCTGGGCGGCAAGCGCATTGCCTTCGGGATAGCCGATCGCCTTGTCCGGGTGGAGCGCCGGGTGGCTGGGTAGCGGCCTCAGGTCGAGGAAGTCGCCGGAGAGGCTGCAGAACATTTCAGCATACTCGACCGTCGCTTCGAAATGACCGGTCCGGCCAAGGAACTCGGTCATGTGGAAGGTTATCTCGGCGAGGCACGTCTCGACCTCGAGTGCCGCATACCAGGCACCGCGATTTTCCCCGTTAAAGCGATTAGGCTCGCGAGGCTTCGCATAGGCGAAACTCGCATTGATGAAGTGCGCATGAGGCACGTCGTAGACGAGTTCATTCGCGTCGAGGCCGGAAATGCCGGTCGTCTCGGCCACGCTACGGCTGCTGGTGGCACCTTCGATTTCGGCCAATTGCGCGAGTTCGTCGGCATCGTCGATTAGGGACGTCAGCACCGACTCCCTCAGCCTTGCTGTGGTGACCAGCCGAACAGTCCTCGAATAGGCCGTGGTGATGACCGGTACGTCATCCGTCACCGGTCACAGTCCCCCACGCACTGCGTCGATGTAGCGCCGAACGTCCAGCATGAGCGGGATACCGCCTTCGATCATCGCGGCAACCGGCGTCTGGCCATTGAACAGCGGCCCCGAGTTTGGGAGAGAAGGCCAGCGGTCGGCCATGCGGTCGGCAAACAGCAGATGCAGGCCCTTGTAGATGCCGGTCAGGACAGAGATGCGCGTCATCTGATCCTGGCTCAGCGTCCTGCGCTCGCTTCCCGGCTTCAGCCGATCCCAAGTGCTCACTGACACGCCGAGAAGAGCAGCCGCCTGCGCTCCTGTGAGATCCCATTCCTCCACAAGACGTACGAAAGCCTTGAGCGCGGTGGCAGACAGCCGGACCCGATCCTCTTCCGATGCGAATGTCTGGCGTCGGCGGGTGCTCTGCGGTGAGACAAGTTCCAATGCGGTTGCCATGCGCTCGCTCTCTCATTCAGATGATGGCTCCTATATACATCATTTGATGTAGACTATCCAATGTTTTTCCTCAGGGCTGCCAACCCGCCAAGTAGTTGACGCGCTCCACGCCGGCGAAACGCGCAACGCGGAACAGCTCTGCATCCAGCTTTTCCAGCCTGCCGTTCGAGGCGCGAACGCCTGGCTCAAGCCAGAGACGCCTGACATCCAGAGATCCCGCCTTGCGATCCGCCTTCATGTCGATGCGGCCGATCATCCGGTCGCCCTCGATCAGCGGAAAGACGTAGTAGCCGTATTGGCGCTTCGGCTCGGGCACGAATATCTCGATCCGGTAGCTGAAGTTGAACAGCCGTTCGGCCCTGTTGCGGTCGCGCAGCAGGGGGTCGAACGGACTGAGGACGCGGATGCGCCCCGGAGGCTCGGAAATACTATCCAGCGAAGTGGGAAAATCCTGGAAAGCATGGGCCGCCCGCGGCCTGCTGCCATTGGCGCTCTCGATCACCACCTCCGTCAACTCGTCGCGATGGGCGTCGACCCAATCCTTTGCCTCCTGCGGCGTGACGAGGGCCCAGAACGCGGCGATCTCGCCGGACGTCGCAAATCCCAGCCGCTTGAGCGCGCTGCGGCAGGCCCAATCGACGAATTCCTCGTGGCTGACCTCCGGTTCGTGATGATGCGCCGGTAGCACCCTTTCCGTGAGGTCATAAACCTTCTGGAAATTCACCCGTCCCGCGATCGCTAGCTTCCCCGTGTGCCAGTAGTATTCGAGCGCCGTCTTGTTGGGATGCCAGTTCCACCATCCGCCGGACTTGTGCTCATCCGCCTTCATCTCCCGGGCCATGATAGGGCCAGCCTCGACGATTCGCCGGTAGGTCTCTTCGAAAGCGCTGTCGTAACCCTCTCCCTGCCATTTTCTCCAGCGCTCCCCGATCACCGCTTCGCGGCGTGCAAAACGATGCTTCCAATAACGGAAATAGGCGGACGGAATGACGGAGGCATCATGCGTCCAGTGCTCGAACAGTTCGCCATCATTCTCCAGCAGATGCTGCAGGTGCTCGCGCCGATAGGTCTGGTTGCGCGAGAACAGGATCATGTGATGGGCGCGTTCGACGGTCGCGATACTATCGATCTGCACGAAGCCGAGCTTGTCGATCAGGCTCGACAGTCCGGCCTTGTCGAGGCTGCGGGAGGGGGGCAGGGAGAGGCCCTGCCGCTCAAGAAAGATTCGCCGCGCCTGCTCGTTCGGGATGAGAATCGCCATGTCGGCAACATTAGGACGATCATCGGCGCACTTCAATGTTCACCTTATGTTTTGCATTCCCCTGCCCCGGCATCCGGTCTATAGGGAGCCCTCGACAGTCGAGAGGACGCAAGTTGGACGTCAGATTTCTCCAGGCGGCGGCGAGCTTCGACGGCCACGTGGCAGTGCGACCGATCTCGGTTTCCCTGACCGAAAGGCGAATCGGGATCATCGGCCTCAATGGTTCCGGCAAGACCACCTTTGCCAGGATGATCAATGGTCTCGTGCAGCCGAGCCAGGGAAGCGTGTCCATCAACGGTTTGAACACCGCGCAAGATGGCGAAAGCGTGCGCAGCCAGGTCGGCTTCATCTTCCAGAACCCCCAGAACCAGATCATCCTGCCGATCCTGCGAGAGGACATCGAACTCGGACTTCGGGCCAAAAAGCTGATGCGCGCCGAGGTGAAAGCAAAGGTCGACGGCGTGCTTTCCCGCTTCGGCATAAAGCATCTGGCAGACCGGCGGGTGCACGAACTTTCCGGCGGCGAGCTTCAGCTTGCGGCGCTCGCATCGGTCCTGGTGACCGAGCCGGCGCTGGTGATCCTAGACGAACCGACCAACCAGCTCGACCTGCGCAATCGCCTCCTCGTTCAGAAAACGATCGACCGGCTGGAGGAGGATGTGCTCGTCATCAGCCATGATCTGGAACTCGTCGAAACATTCGATCGCGTCCTGCTCTTCCACGAAGGCCAGATACTGATGGACGGGCTGCCGGCGAACGCGATCCGGCGCTACCGCGAGATCGCTGGGGCATGAATTCCCTCTACGTCCAGGGCAGAAGCCCGCTCCATCGACTTGCCGCAGCGCCAAAACTTCTCCTCGTGCTCGTGGTGAGCTTGGCCGTCTTCCTCACGCGCTCGCCGCTCATCCTCGGAGCGTCGGCGCTCGCTGGGTTTGTCCTTTATGCCTCCACCGGCATCGGCGTCAGAACCGGCTGGATCCGCCTGCGACCAATCCTGCTGACGATCGTCGTGGTGGCGCTGGCGACGGTCCTTCTGGGTTCGGTTGAAGAGGGCGTTGTCGCGCTGCTGCGGCTCACCACACTGATGCTGGTTGCCGCCGCTGTCACCGCGACAACGCCGGTGGGTGCCTTCATCGACGTGGTCAGCCGGGCGGCGCGGCCGCTGGAGCGGCTTGGCCTCGTGCGTGCAGATGACATCGGGCTTGCAGTCGGCCTCGTCATCCGCTTCGTACCGGAGGTCCTGTCTCGCTATGACCTCCTGAAGCAGGCGCATCGAGCTCGCGGGCTGAAGCTGCGCCCAACCACAGTCCTTGCGCCGCTCACGATCCAAACCCTGAAGGCCGCGGATGAGATCGCTGCCGCCATTGACGCTCGCGGCATCCGCGGGCACAAGCACTCCACCGATTCCTAGGAGTTTTCATATGAGCAGTCGCGATCTCGTTCTCGCAGCCCTCTTCGCCGCCATCATCGTGGCGCTTGGCCTCTTGCCGCCAATCATGCTCGGCTTCATCCCAGTGCCGATCACCGCCCAATCCATGGGCGTGATGCTTGCTGGCGTAATCCTGGGGGCGCGTCGCGGCACCATCGCCGTGCTGCTGGTCCTTCTGCTTGCCGCGATCGGTTTGCCGGTGCTTTCGGGTGGACGCGGTGGTCTTGCCGTCTTCGCTGCGCCGACAACCGGCTTCCTGATCGGCTGGGTGTTCGCTGCCTTCGTCACCGGCTATCTGTCGGAACGGTTCGTCCGCAGTTCGCAGAGCGCCATGCTGCAGACGGCCGGCTTCTTCGCAGCCGCCGTGGCGGGCGGCGTCGTCGTGCTCTATGTCTTCGGCATAAGCTATCTGGCGCTTGTTTCAGGGCTCGGCTTCACCAAGGCCTTCCTCGGATCCATGGCCTTCATCCCGGGCGATGTCGTGAAGGCAGTCGTGGCCGCGCTTGCCGGCCGCGCGGTCATGGCCGGATATCCGCTGCTTCCGGCCCGCGCCTGATCAAATGAGGTGGGCGATAATCCGATCCGCCTGCGCCCACCTCACTTTACCGGAACGACCTCGAGCTTCGTTCCGGCATACCAGTCGGCGACGGCCCTGATTTCTGCGTCGCTCAGGCCCGCAGCGATCTCCGACATGATCTCGTGCTTGCGCTTGCCGCTGCGGAAAGCCTTCAACTGCGTGTCGATGTAGATCGCATTCTCCCCGGCAAGATTCGGGGCATCATCGATGGTCGCCAGCCCATCCGCTCCATGGCAGGCGACACAGGCCCCGGGCGCCATGTTCTCAGTCTTGCCGGAAGGCAGCGACGCGCTCGCCTGCTGGGCCGAATACCAGGCCGCAAGATCCGCGATCGCCTGATCATCAAGCCCCTTCGCCACGACGGACATCATTTCATGGGTACGGGTACCGTCGCGGAAGGCCGCAAGCTGCCTTGCCAGATAGGCAGCGCTCTCGCCGCCGATGTGAGGCGCGATCGGGATGCGGCCCACGCCGTCAATCCCGTGGCAGGTGCGGCACATACCGGCTTTCTTCCGACCCGCTTCGACATCGCCCGCGAGGTCCTGCGCCCCTGCTACCGTGCCCTGGGTGAGGAGAACCCCACCCAGGTATGCCAGCACGACTTTTTGCATCAATTGCCCTCGTAGGAGATGCGGTAGAGGGCACCGGCGAGGTCGTCGGAGACCAGCAGAGAGCCATCGCGCAACTGCGCGACGTCAACCGGACGACCGAGATACTCGCCGTTCTCGTCGATCCAGCCTTCCGCGAAGACCTCGCTCGTGGCCTTTCCTTCGTCATCGATGAAGGTGACCATAACGCGGGCGCCGATCGGGGTCGTACGGTTCCACGATCCGTGCTGCGCCGAGAAGATCGCGTTCTTATACCGCGCCGGGAACATGTTGCCGGTGTAGAATGTCATCCCGAGGTCTGCGGCATGCGCGTCCATCTCGACGGCCGGCATCACAACCTCGACCGGGATCTCCTGCCCTTCATATTCCGTGGTGCGGATCGAGCCGCCACCATACCACGGATGGCCAAAGTTCTGGCCGGCTTCCGTCTGCCGGTTGATCTCGCCCGGCGGGATGTCATCGCCCATGCCGTCCACCTGGTTGTCGGTGAACCAGAGTTCACCCGTCACCGGATGGAAGTCATGCCCGACGGAATTGCGGATGCCGTAGGTATAGACCTCCCGTCCGGTGCCGTCGGTGTTCATGCGGATGATGCCGCCGATACCGTGCTCCTTGAAGGTATCGAGGCTCTCCGCAGGCGCAACGTTGAACGGCTGGCCCAGCGATATGTAGATCTTGCCATCCGGACCGATCTTGCAGACGCGCGCCGTATGGTTGAAGCTCTCATGCTCCGGCGGGATCAACTCGCCCTTCTTCACGAGGTTGAAAGCAGCGACATCCGGGCTCTCGTAGAAGAACTCCGCAGCCGGGAACAGCAGGACACGGTTCTGCTCCGCGATGTAGAGGAACCCGTCCTTCGAGAAGCAGGGACCATTGGGGATCGAGAACTGCAGCGACGGCGCGAAGTCCTTAACCTCGTCGGCAACCCGATCCTTGTTGCGATCGGTGACGGCCCAGACCTTGTCCTTCCTCGTCCCTACGAACGTAACAATCCCCTGCGGTCCAACCGCCATGTGACGTGCATCGGGCACGATGGCGTAGAGCTCGATCTTGAACCCGTCGGGCAGCTTGATGCGCTCGAGGTTCTTTTTGACGCCGTCGGCGAACTCGCCCTTCTGCTCAATGACGGTGAATTCGGTCGTGCCGGTGCTTTGGAAATTCGACAGCTTTTCCAGGTTGTCAGGCACGGCCGGTGTCTGTGCATATGCCAGGTTCGTCGTGACCATGAGCATGGCCGTGGACGATATCAGATGCTTCATGACTTCCTCCCAGAATGATCACGGCATCATGCTTAGGCCACGCGCAGCGAGACCTATGCAGTGTGTAAACGATTTATGTATCAGGATATTTCACCGGCGCTGATGCCTCCCAACACGGCGCCTTGTTGATGATTTTGATGTCGATTGTATACCGAGTCAACGGTTTTCTCAGGCGGCCGTACCAGGGCGCGCGGGGGTTCTG
This sequence comes from Pseudorhizobium banfieldiae, assembly GCF_000967425.1. Classification (NCBI taxonomy): domain Bacteria; kingdom Pseudomonadati; phylum Pseudomonadota; class Alphaproteobacteria; order Hyphomicrobiales; family Rhizobiaceae; genus Pseudorhizobium; species Pseudorhizobium banfieldiae. Next base: position 513,046 of record NZ_FO082820.1, on the reverse strand, counting down.
CTCGCAGGTCGCCGAGAGACTAATCCAGAAACTCGTATAGCCAGTCCCTCAGGTCCTCGGGGAGCGCGACGGGCTCCTTATTCTGGCGATCGCAGGCAATCCAGAGGATCTCTGCCTCGGCCGCCGCGTCGCTTTCGCCGTCCCGGACCATGCGAACCAGGAAACCGGCAGACTTGCCGCCAATCTTGCTGACATGAACATCCATCCGAACCTGATCGTGCAGCCGCAGAGCTGCGTGAAAGCTGCAGGTGATCTTGCCGACCGTGAAATGGAGTTCGTCTGCCGCCGCCGGGCGCCGCTTCCAGAAGGAGGCCAGCGCTTCCTCCGCCCTCGCGACGTAAGCCGACTTGAACATCTCGCCATGCATGTCGACGTCCCGGAACGGGACCTGAAACTCGATGAAATCTGCGGGCTGTCTATCCACGGCACCTTCCAGGCATGACCTGATCATGTAAGCCCATTCTTTGCCCTCAAACAAGCGCGGCTGCGCACTTGCTTGAAATGGAGCGTGATCTGCGCCATCTCGTGGCAAACCGGAAAACGAGGGTCCGAATGTCCACCCGCCTTTACGAACACGACATCTTCCTGGAGCACCGGACGCCGGAAGGTCATCCGGAACGCGCCGACCGGCTGCGCTCGCTGGCGATCGCGCTCCAGCATCCCAATTTCGAGAAGCTGGACCGGAAGAAGGCGCCGCAGGCAAGCGAGGATGCGGTGCTGCTTGCCCATCCTGAGGAGCACCTGCGGGCGGTGGTGCGCGAGATCCCGGAAGAGGACGAGGTTCACCAGATCGAGGCCGATACCTACGTCGGTCCACGAAGCCTGGAGGCGGCGCTGACTGGCGTCGGTGCGGCTATGGCAGCCGTGGATGACGTGTTCACTGGTGCCGCCGACAATGTCTTCGTTGCTGCGCGCCCTCCGGGCCATCACGCAGAGAAGACCAAAGCGATGGGCTTCTGTCTCTTCAACACCGCCGCGATTGCCGCACGTCACGCGCAGAAGACCTATGGTGCGGAGCGGGTGGCGATCGTCGACTGGGACGTCCATCATGGCAACGGCACGCAGGACATCTTCTGGGACGACCCGTCAGTGCTGTTCTGCTCCACCCATCAGATGCCGCTCTATCCGTGGACGGGCGCGAAGGACGAGACCGGCACGAAGGGTAATATTGTCAACGCACCGCTGGAAAAGGATTCCGCCAGTGAGCATTTCCGGGAAGCGTTCAAGAACCGCGTGATACCCGCGCTTGAGAACTTTCGCCCCGACTTCCTGATCATCTCGGCCGGGTTTGACGCGCATCATCGAGACCCGCTGGCGCAGATCAACCTCGTGGGCGACGATTTCGACTGGGCGACCGGACGCCTCATGGAAATTGCCGGGAAATACGCAGGGAACCGGCTTATCAGCCTGCTGGAGGGTGGCTATGATCTGGAAGGCTTGGCGGAATCAGCCGGGCTGCACATCTGCAGACTGATGAAGGGCTGAACATGACCGAGACCGCGGAAATCATCGACGTCAGCGGCTATACCTTCGAGAAGGCCGTGGCGGAGCTCGAGAGCATCGTCGCGCGGCTGGAGCGGGGTGACGTGGCGCTGGACGAGTCCATCGCCATCTACGAACGCGGCGAAGCCTTGAAGAAACACTGCGAGAAACTTCTTGCCGCGGCAGAGAACCGGATCGAGAAAATCCGCCTCGACCGAGCAGGCAAACCGCAGGGCGTGGAACCCCTCGACGGCGAGTGAACACCGCATTAGTTCAAGCTTGTAAGAAGTTTGCCCCATTCCGGGCACAAAGCGATTGACGACCCCCTTCCAGTTCCGCATGTTTAGCGTCTGCTGACGATGGCTTTGGGAGGAACAATCGTGAAATCAAGCAAAATCAACCTCGTGCTCGCCGCCACCATGGCGGTTTCCGCCACTTTCGCATCTGCGGGAGCCAAGGCGCAGGAGTTCATCAACGTCCTCACCGGCGGCACCTCGGGCGTCTACTATCCGCTCGGCGTCGCGCTTTCGGAAATCTATGGCGAGAAGATCGAGGGCGTCCGCACGCAGGTGCAGGCAACCAAGGCATCCGTCGAAAACCTCAACCTGCTACAGGCCGGCCGCGGCGAGATCGGTTTCGCGCTCGGCGATTCCGTCCAGATGGGCTGGGAAGGCAACACCGAGGCAGGTTTCCCCGGCAAGCTCGACAAGCTGCGCGGTATCGCAGCGATCTACCCGAACTACATCCAGATCGTCGCCAGCCAGGAGTCCGGCGTGAAGTCGCTCGCCGACCTGAAGGGCAAGAGCCTGTCCGTCGGCGCACCGAAGTCCGGAACGGAGCTGAATGCCCGGGCAATATTCAAGGCCGCCGGCATGTCCTATGAGGACCTTGGCAAGACGGAATACCTGCCGTTTGCGGAATCCGTCGAACTCATCAAGAACCGCCAGCTCGACGCGACACTTCAGTCTGCCGGCCTCGGCGTCGCCTCGATCCGCGACCTTGCCGCCTCCGTGCCGATCAACGTGGTCGCCGTTCCAGCGGCCGACGTTGAAAAAATCGGCGCGCCCTATATGGCGGTGACCATCCCCGCCGGCACCTATGACGGCCAGACCGAAGACGTTCCGACGGCAGCCGTCGGCAACTTCCTCATCACCCATGAGGGGGTTTCGGAAGAGACCGCCTATCAGATGACGAAGCTGCTCTTCGAGAACCTCGACCGCCTTGCAGCATCACATGCTGCGGCGAAGGCAATCGACCCGAAGAAGGCACTCGACGGCATGCCCGTTCCGCTGCACCCGGGCGCTGAGCGCTACTACAAAGAAGCCGGGCTGATGCAGTAAGGTCAGGAATGCATCGATCCCCGTGGCTGTGAAAGCAGCCGCGGGGATTTCTGTTTCAGCTTTCGGGTAACGAGGAACGAATGAGCGATCTTGCAGCAGTGGAGAGCAAGCCTGCCCCGCATAATGCGGAAGAGGCAATCGAGGGCCTGCCTTCTGGCTTTGGCAGCGGCATGGCCGGCCGGATCGCCTTCTGGATCGCCTTTACCTTCTCGCTGTTCCAGCTCTGGACCGCCGCCTACGGTACTCTGCCGAGCCAGGTCGTAAGGGCCATGCATGTGGGCTTCCTGCTGTTGCTGGGCTTCGTGCTCTTCGGCAACCTGGTCGCCAAGACGAAGGCCGGGAAGGCCTGGTTCTGGTCGCTCGGGATCCTCGGCTTCCTGACCGGCATCTACAACTGGATCTTCTACGAGCAGCTCATTCTGCGCAGCGGGTTCCACACGCCGCTCGACCTGACCGTCGCGACGGTGATGATCTTGCTGGTCTTCGAAGGTGCGCGGCGACTGATGGGTCTGCCGCTGACGATCATCGCGGCAATCTTCCTCGCCTATTGCTTCTTCGGCCAGTATTTTCCGCCGCCCTTCATCCATCGCGGCTATGATTTCGAACTGATCGTCGAGCACTTCGGCTTCGGCACCGAAGGCATCTACGGCACGCCTATCTATGTCTCGGCGGCCTATATCTTCATCTTCGTTGTCTTCGCCGCCTTCCTGGAGCGCGCCGGCATGCTGGCGCTGTTCAATGATTTTGCCCTTGGACTGGTCGGCACCTGGCGCGGTGGGCCCGCGCAGGTCTGCGTGATGTCCTCGGCGCTGATGGGTACCATTTCGGGCTCCGGCGTCGCCAATGTGGTGGCCAGCGGCCAGTTCACCATTCCCCTGATGAAGCGGTTCGGCTTCCGCTCGTCCTTCGCTGGCGGGGTGGAGGCGACCTCCTCCATGGGCGGACAGATCATGCCGCCGGTGATGGGCGCGGTCGCCTTCATCATGGCCGAGACGCTGAACGTGCCCTATGCGGACATCGTCAAGGCGGCCCTGATCCCTGCCATTCTCTATTTTGGGGTCTGCTTCTGGACCGTGTTCCTTGAAGCCGGCAAGGCCGGCCTGCGCGGCATGGACAGGGCGGAACTGCCCAATCCCTGGCAGGCCGTCAGGGAGCACTGGCCCCTGGTCCTGCCGCTCGCCGTCCTCGTCTATCTGCTATTTGCCGGCTACACGCCGATCTTCGCAGGCACGATGGGACTGGCGCTGGTGGTCGTGCTGATCCTCGGCATGCCGCTTGCCGCGTCGATCGGCCCCTTTGTCTTCCGGCTGGTGTTCTGGTTGGCGGTGGGTCTTGCTGCCGCATCCTTCCTGAAGTTCGGTGTAAATTTCCTGGCGCTCGTCATCCTCGCACTCATTGCCGCCTGCTTCTTCGTCAAGGGCGGCCGCGAAACGCTCGGGATCTGCCGCGACGCTATGGCAGAAGGCGCGAAGAACGCGCTGCCTGTCGGGATCGCCTGCGCCATCGTCGGCATCGTCATCGGCACGCTGACCCTGACCGGCATTGCCTCGACCTTCATCGGCTTCATCATCCGGGTGGGGGAGGACAACCTGTTCCTTTCGCTGGTGCTGACGATGATCACGTGCCTCATTCTCGGCATGGGCATCCCGACCATCCCGAACTACATCATCACCTCGTCGCTCGCGGGCCCTGCCCTGCTGGAACTCGGTGTGCCGCTTCTCGTCTCCCACATGTTCGTCTTCTATTTCGGGATCATGGCCGACCTGACGCCGCCGGTGGCGCTCGCCTGCTTCGCTGCGGCACCCATGGCCAAGACATCAGGATTGAAGATATCGATCCAGGCCACCAAGCTTGCAGCAGCGGGCTTCATCGTGCCCTTCATGGCGGTCTACACGCCGGCCCTGATGCTGCAGGACGCCGGACCGATCGCCGCGGCCTGGGGATATCCCGTGGAGGTGGCCTACATCTTCGTCAAGGCCTGCTTCGGCATCGCCCTCTGGGGCGTTGCCGTCGTAGGCTTCCTCTTCGCTCCGCTGGCGATGTGGGAGCGGGTTCTGGCCTTCGCTGCCGGGGCCTCCGTCGTGCTCGCCCTTCCCTGGACCGACGAACTCGGCTGGGCGCTCGGCATCATCATGGTGGGTCAGCACTGGCTGCGGGCGCGGCGATCTTCACGCCCTGTCGCCGTACCGTGAGCCTCTGCGTGCTGGCGGGCGGCAAGACCATCGCGCTGGCCATCTCCGCCTTCACCCTGTCCTGGACACATTCCGTCGAGAAGACGGAATGGCGGGAGCACTGGGAGCTGACGCCGGCGGGGCTGGAACTCGCGGAAGCTGCCGTGAAGGGATCCGGGGCGGGCATGGAGCCTGGGCCTGATGCCGTATTGCGCGAAGGCTGGTGGGTCTGGGAGCCGGGACTGGCGCCACAGCAACGGATCTCACTTGCAGCCTCCGGCGCGACCGGAAGGGGATGGACGCTCTGCCACGACAGTGGCTGCATGGAGGTCGGAGCCGCGGCCGGCGACGCGGTCGTCCTCGAACCCTGCACCGAGCCTTCAGGGACGCCATAACGTCATCTTCACCATAACCAGGAATTCATCAGCGGGCATCAACCCGTTCTTGAGGTTCACACCCTAAGGCTGCAGCGCAGACATCCGGGCGCGGGAACCAAATGGGCAGGATACGAGCACTGACGGAGAGTGACGCGGGAGCTGTGGCAGCGCTCTTCCAGCGCGTCTTTCGCCGGCAGAAAACGCCGCCACCCGCCGCTTTGCTTGCGGATATCCGCGCCGTCTATCTCGATGACGAGGCCTGCGATCCGGAACTGCCATCCCTGGTGCATGTCGAGGACGATGGAGCGCTGAGCGGCTTCATCGGACGGCACGTGCTGGCCATGACGCTCGGCGATAGGCCGCTCCGCATGGCGCTCTGCAGCTCCATCATGGTCGATGCGGAAAGAACCGGACCGCTTTCCGGTGCCAAGCTGCTGAAGGCAGCGCTGGAGGGACCCCAGGACCTTTCCTTTACCGATACCGCCAGCGATGTTTCCCTGCGCATGTGGCGGGGCCTGGGCGGTTTGGCACTTCCCCAACACAGCCTGGACTGGGTTCGCATCGTCGACCCGGCGATGGCCCTGCTGGATGGTGCCGGTTACCGTCTTTCGTTCCTCAGCCATCTGAAACCTCTGGCCCGAATGGCAGGTCGCCGTGTTCGCAGCCGCGTCCGGACCGATCCGCTGCGTTGGGCGGCTTTTCCGGACAACCAGAAGGCGGTGACGACACGAACCATCGAGCCGGAAGAGTTCGCCGACATCTTCGGGACCTGTATCCGGCACCTTTCGCTACGGCCCGCCTGGCCAGCAGAAGAAACCGCCCGACTAGCCCGCAAGGCGATGACAAAGCCGGCTTACGGCGAAGCTGTCATTATCGGCATGTTCGACCGGAGACAGACGGCAATCGGTGCCAGCTTCTACCACGTTCGAGCGGGCTCCAGTGCTCGGGTCCTGCAGCTTCTTGCCCTGCCGGGGCAGGAAGGACCGGTCCTCGATGCGGTCCTGGTCGATGCGGCGGCACGGGGAGCCAGCCTCGTGCGGGGTCGCATGCAACCGGCATTCATGAACGCCATGCTCGGCCGCCGCCTGGCACTCGTCAACACCGGGTCCAGCATCGTCCATTCCCGCGATGAAGCTCTTCTGGAAAAGGCCAGATCCGGTGACGCCTTCCTCAATGGACTGGCGGGCGAACAATGGAGCCGCATGATCGGCGGCGCGAGCTAAGCCTTCCCCTACCAACGCGCCAAACTGGCAAAGACGGCTGCTTTCCGCTACGGTTCCGCTACAGGAGCCCGCCATGTCCTTCTTCCCCGGAACAGATCCACAAGCCGGCGATCGCTTTGCCTGCGACGCCATCGAGAACCTGATTATCCCGCGATCGAGCGACATCGGCGGCTTTGCTGTCCGCCGCGCGCTGCCGAGCCGTCAGCGTCGCCTCGTCGGCCCCTTCATCTTCTTCGACCGCATGGGCCCGGCGCTGCTGCGCGCCGGTGAAGCCCTCGACGTCAAGCCGCATCCGCATATCGGCCTTTCCACCGTCACCTACCTCTTCGACGGTGAGATCAAGCACCGCGACAGTCTCGGCACGGAACTGGTGATCCGGCCAGGCGACATCAACCTGATGACGGCAGGACGCGGGATCGTCCATTCGGAGCGGACGCCGGAAAACCTGCGGGGACGACCGTTCTCCGTCTCGGGTCTGCAGACCTGGCTCGCCCTGCCAGATGACCGGGAGGAGATCGACCCGGCATTCTCCCATACCGGTTTCGACGCCATGCCCGTAATAGACGATGACGGCGCGAGTGGCCGCGTGGTGATTGGTAACTTCGCCGGCCTCTCATCGCCGGTTCCGGTGTTCACCGACACGCTCTACGTGGATCTCCGCCTCGCGCCGTCCCGGCGCTTTCCCTTTCCGGCAGCCCACGAGGAGCGGGCGGTCTACATCCTTTCCGGCGAGCTCAACGTGGCGGGCGACGGGTTCGCCGCAGACCAGTTGCTCGTCTTCCGCCCCGGTGACGAGATCACCCTCGAAGCAGGCCCACAGGGCTGCCATCTGATGCTCGTCGGCGGTGCCGCCCTCAACTCCAAGCGCTATATCTGGTGGAACTTTGTCTCCTCCTCGCGTGACAGGATCGAGAAGGCAAAGGAAGAGTGGCGAACCGGACGCTTCGACCTTGTGCCGGGAGACGAAGAAGAGTTTGTGCCCTTGCCCAATATGTGAAATCCGCTAAGGCATTTACTTGAAAAAGCCTCGTTCCTCCTCATTTTGAGGGACAAGCACTTCCGGAAAGAGCAGAAAAGGCCAGACTCCGTGACATCTCTTCCCCAGACTCCCCTGCTCGATGCGGTCAAGTTCCCGGCCGACCTCAGGATGATCGAGGATCGCGACCTGCCGCAACTCGCACGCGAGGTGCGGGACGAGATGATCGATGCGGTGTCCAAGACAGGTGGCCATCTGGGGGCCGGACTTGGCGTGGTGGAACTGACCATAGCTATCCACAAGGTCTTCAACACGCCTGACGACCGGCTGATCTTCGATGTCGGACACCAGTGCTACCCGCACAAGATCCTGACCGGGCGCCGCGACCGGATTCGCACACTGCGCCAGGAGAACGGGCTTTCCGGCTTTACCCGCCGCGCCGAGAGCGACTACGACCCGTTCGGGGCCGCCCATTCCTCGACCTCGATTTCAGCAGGCCTTGGCATGGCGGTGGCCGCCGACCTCTCCGGGTCGAAACGACACGTAATCGCGGTGATCGGCGACGGAGCGATGTCGGCCGGCATGGCCTATGAAGCGCTTAATAATGCCGGGGCCCTCGACGCCCGCCTGATCGTCATCCTCAACGACAACGACATGTCGATCGCGCCGCCGACGGGTGCGATGAGCGCCTATCTCGCGCGCTTGGCCTCCGGACGCACCTATATGGGCGTGCGGGAGATCGGCAAGAAACTGACGGCCTACCTCGGCAAGGGCTTCGACCGCGCCATCACCCGCGCGGTGGAGCATGCTCGCGGCTATGTGACCGGCGGCACCATGTTCGAAGAGATGGGCTTCTACCATATCGGCCCGATCGACGGTCACTCCTTCGAACATCTTCTCCCGGTGCTGCGCAATGTCCGCGATAACGGACAGGGACCGGTGCTCATCCATGTCTGCACCCAGAAAGGCAAGGGCTACCCGCCGGCGGAGGCAGCCGCCGACAAGTACCACGGCGTCAACAAGTTCGACGTTATTACCGGCACGCAGGCCAAGGCGAAACCCAATGCGCCGAGCTACACGAGCGTCTTCGGCGAGTCGCTGGTGCAGGAGGCAAGGTTCGACGAGAAGATCGTCGGCATCACTGCCGCCATGCCGAACGGCACCGGCATCGACAAGCTGGCCGAAGTGTTCCCCTCGCGGACCTTCGACGTCGGCATTGCCGAGCAGCATGCTGTAACATTCGCTGCCGGCCTCGCAGCGGAAGGCTTCAAACCGTTCTGCGCACTCTATTCCACGTTCCTGCAGCGCGGCTATGACCAGGTCGTTCATGACGTAGCGATCCAGGGCCTGCCGGTCCGCTTCCCGATCGACCGGGCAGGCTTTGTCGGCGCCGACGGTCCAACCCATGCCGGCTCCTTCGACACGACCTTCCTCGCCACCTTGCCCGGCATGGTGGTGATGGCGGCCGCCGACGAGGCGGAGCTCAAGCACATGGTGCGGACAGCCGCGGCCTATGACGAAGGGCCGATCTCCTTCCGCTACCCGCGCGGCGAAGGCGTCGGCGTCGAGCTACCGGAACGGGGCCAGATCCTGGAGATCGGCAAGGGCCGGATCGTCAAGGAAGGCTCCAAGGTCGCGCTGCTTTCCTTCGGAACGCGTCTGAAAGACTGTCTGCTGGCGGCCGAGGACCTCGATGCGGCCGGCCTGTCGACAACCGTGGCGGACGCCCGCTTCGCCAAGCCGCTCGATCACGACCTCATCCGCCAACTTGCGCGCCATCATGACGTGCTGATCACCATCGAAGAGGGGGCCCTCGGCGGCTTCGGCGCCCATGTCCTGCACTTCCTGGCCACGGAAGGGCTGCTTGACCAAGGGCTCAAGGTCAGGCCGATGGTGCTGCCGGATGTGTGGATGGAGCAGGCGAGCCCGGACGCGATGTATGCAAAGGCAGGACTCGATCGCGCCGGCATCGTCACCACCGTCTTCAACGCCCTCGGGCAAAAGGGACTGGGCCTGGGGGCTGCCGGGTGACATTGCGCTCTTCCCTTTCGTGAAAAGGAAAACGGCCGGGATGACCCGGCCGTTTCTTTTTTCCGACTGCCCGCGAGGCGTCAAAATTCCTCCCAGTTGTCCTCGCTGGGCTTCGCTGCTGCGGAGCCGCCGCCAAAGGCTGCCGAAAGCTTCCCGTGCAGGGCGCTGGCCGGCGACGGAGCGGGACGTGAAGCCGGCGTCGCGGCAGCCGGCTTTCGGCCCGAGACCGGCTGAACCGTTGGCTTGGAAGCTGCTGGAGCGACGCGCTGAGAGGCGGCCGTTGAAACAGCCGGTTTCGGGGCTGTCGGTCTGGACGGCGTAGTCGCCGCACCGCCCGCAGAGCGACCCGTCACCTGCCCGCCGAGGTTGAACTGACGCAGCAGCGAGTTCAGGGACTCCGCCTCACTCGCCAGGGAATGGCTGGCTGCCGTCTGCTGCTCGACCATGGCAGCATTCTGCTGGGTGCCCTGGTCCATGGTGTTGACCGCGACATTGATCTCCTGGAGACCGGTGGATTGCTCGCGAGTGGAGATGACGATTGCCTTGATGTGCTCGTTGATCTCCTGAACCTCGCCGACGATCGCCTCCAGCGCCTTGCCGGTCTCGCCAACCAGGGCGACGCCTGAGTCCACGTGCTCGCCCGATGTGGTGATCAGCGACTTGATCTCCTTCGCCGCATTGGCCGAACGCTGGGCGAGTTCGCGGACTTCCTGCGCCACAACCGCGAAACCCTTGCCAGCGTCTCCAGCCCTGGCAGCCTCGACGCCCGCATTGAGCGCAAGCAGGTTGGTCTGGAAGGCGATGTCGTCGATGACGCTGATGATGTTGATGATCTCGCTGGAAGACTTGGAGATCTGCTCCATGGCGGAAACCGCCTTGCGAACGACCTCGCCGGACTTCTCGGCGCCGACGCGGGCGCGCTCCACGCGTTGGCCCACATCCTCGGCGCGCTTTGCGGCATCCTTGACGGTCGTGGTAACCTCTTCCAGAGCCGCTGCCGTTTCCTCGACGGAAGCCGCCTGCTGTTCGGTGCGGCGCGCCAGATCATCGGCGGCCGTGCGCACTTCCTCGGCGCCTGCATTGATCGCGGCGGCATTGGCGCCAACCGACTGCAGCGCTGCCTGAAGCTTGGAGACAGCCTCGTTGAAGTCCACACGCAGACGATCGAGATTGCCGGTGAAGGGCGTGTCGATACGATAGGCCACGTCGCCGTTTGCCAAGCTGGAAAGACCCGCCGCAAGGGTGTTCACCGCAAACTCCAGTTGTCCGGATTCCTGCGCCTTTATCTCGTCATTGCTCATCCGTTCGCGATCGGCGGCGGCCCGTATGGCTTCACTTTCCTGCTCGAGACGGATCTTCTCGATTGCCGCGTCCTTGAAGACGGCAACGGCATTGGCCATTTCGCCGACCTCGTCACCGCGTCCAAGCGCCGGCACCTCGATGTTGTTGTTGCCCGCGGCGAGCTGGGTCATCGCCCGGGTCATGCCAACGATGGGAGTGACGATCGCCCGCGACAGGGCCCATACCAGCCCCGTTGCGATCAGACCTGCCGCGGCGCCACCGGAGAGCAGCGCCAGCATGATATCCCACTGGGCGCTCTTCTGGTTCGCCTGCAGCGACGCGACCAACGCGCCGGCATCCTCGTTGATCTTGGCCGCGCTTTCGCGGAACGCATCGAGCTGCCCCCTTGACTGGTTCCTGCCGATCTCGATGATCTCCTCGATCGGCGCCTCGGTGCTCTTGCGCGCGGCAAGCTGCGGCTCGCTCAGTTGCGCGTGGAAAACGTCCGCGGCTGCCCGCATCTGGTCAAGCGATGCGATCAGGCCCGGGTGTCCGGCGGCTGCCTTCTTGGCCTCGTCGATTGCGGCGATCATCTTGTCGCGCTGGGCGAAGACTTCGTTATAGGTGCTGTCGCTGCGGAAAAGCAGGAAGCCGCGCTGATTGACCGCCTGCTCAAGCATGGCTTCGAGAGCGTTGTCGACGTGATGCAGGATTTCCTGCGCCTGCGCCTGGTCTTCGGAGGCGCGCGTGGATTTCACGACCTGCCAGAACACGACCGCAGAAGCGAGCAGGCAGACGGACATCACCGCGAAGAATGTGCCGATGAGCTTCTTGTTGAGGGACAGATTCTTGAGCGACATGGGCTTCCCGTGCGTGAGTATGCAACGATTTCGAACGAGCCGAAGTCATTTCGGGCAGTCGGGAGACAGCGGCGCCGGAGGATGGCGCTGCCAGTACTCAACTGGATGTGGCTTAAAATTCGATTGATATTTTGTGCAACCTTTGGCGCAGGCGGTCGCACCGCTTGCATCGTGCGCGAAAGGATCCCAAGGAGAGGCATGCCCACTCATCCGCCGCAACGGCTCGATCAACTTCTTCTATCCCTCGGTTTGTTCGGCAGCCGTTCCCGTGCCCGGGACGCAATCGTGCGCGGCACAGTGAAGGTGAACGGCCAGGTCGTCAGCAAGCCTGGCCAGACTTTTCCCGAAGATGCGACGGTCGAGATCGACGACCCCGCTCAGGACTACGTCTCCCGGGCGGCTCTGAAGCTGGTGGCAGCACTGGATCACTTCCGCCTCGATCCTGCCGGCCGCAGCTGTCTCGACGTCGGCGCCTCGACCGGCGGGTTCACGCAGGTTCTGCTGCAGCGGGGGGCAGCGCATGTGACGGCCATCGACGTCGGGCACGGCCAGATGCATTCATCCCTTGCGGACGATCCGCGCGTGACGAATGTCGAAGGCCTCAACGCCCGTGCGCTTTGTGCCGATGATCTTGACGGACGACCGATCGACTTCATCGTCTCCGACGTGTCCTTCATCTCGCTCAGGCTGGCACTGCCGCCAGCGTTGAAACTCGCAGAGCCGAAGGCCATATGCGTGCTTCTCGTCAAGCCGCAGTTCGAGGCTGGCCGCGAGGCGATCGGCAAAGGCGGCCTCCTGAAGGAGCCCGATAGCGGGCCTGCGATCGCCGAGGCACTCGAGACCTGGCTGACGCACGACATGGGCTGGCGGAGCCTCGGGCTCATCCCCTCCCCCATCGCCGGCGCCGACGGCAATCAGGAATACCTGCTGGCAGGAACGAAAGAGACATGAGTACGCTCACAGTAACCATCAATCGGCTCGGCGCCCACGGACACGGCATAGCCAACACAGCCGAAGGACCAGTCTACGTGCCACATGCCCTGCCGGGCGAGACGGTAGCGATTGCCCGCAACGGCAGCCATGGAACACTTCTTTCGACAGCGACCTCCTCCCCGGATCGGGTTGTGCCCCTCTGTCGCCACTTCAATCCTGACCGCGACGCCTGCGGCGGCTGCTCGTTGCAACATCTTGCAGAGCAACCCTACACAGATTTCAAGCGCAATCTCGTCGTGGAGGCGTTGCGGAGCAAGGGCCTTACGCCGCCTGTCGAACCACTAGTCACCTGCGGCCTCGGGCAACGGCGGCGAACGGTGTTTTCGGCCCGCCGGACGGACAAGGGTCTCCTGCTCGGCTTCAATCGCGCCGAGACGAACCACATAGTCTCCGTCGAGGAGTGCCCCGTTGCAGCCCCTGCGATCATGGCGCAACTCGACGCCCTGCGCTCGATTGCAGCTGCCCTTGCCGGTGGTTCGGAGAGCTTCCGCTTGACCGTGCTGGAAACCCTTGCCGGTCTCGATGTGGCAGCCGAGGGCGTGAAGCCCCTCGACGAGAAACGACGGCGTGCGGCAATCGAGACGGTGATGCGGCTCAGCGCCATCGCCCGTGTCTCGGTCAACGGCGAAATCCTCGTCGAGCCCCGCAAGCCGCTGGTCGACTTCGGCGGCGTGCTGGTGACGCCGCCGCCCGGGGCTTTCATGCAGGCCACAAAGGAGGCAGAGGATGCGATGGCCGCTCTCGTGCTTGCCCATGTCGGCAAGGCGAAGCGCGTGCTCGACCTGTTCGCGGGTTCCGGGACATTTGCTCTGCGCCTGGCGCGGACGGCGCGGGTGCATGCCGTCGAGGGCGAGGACAAACTGCTCAAGGCGCTCGACCTCGCAGCTCGCACCACCGAGGGCCTCAAGCCCGTGACGGTGGAGAAGCGCGACCTCTTCCGCCGGCCGCTCACGGCGCAGGAACTGAAGGTCTATGATGCCGTCGTCTTCGATCCGCCGCGGGCGGGTGCCGAGGCGCAGGTCAGGGAACTCGCTCGTGCGGGCGTGAAGAAGGTGGCGGCAGTGAGCTGCAATCCCCTCACCCTGGCGCGCGACCTCAGGCTGCTTGTCGATCAAGGCTACGAGATTCGATCGGTAATCCCGGTAGACCAGTTCCTCTGGTCACCCCACGTGGAAGCAGTCGCGCTTCTGCAACGCTGAAGCCACGCAAGCCTCACAACTTCACGCATCCGCAGATTGAATATGCGGTTGGTTGTATCCGACATCCCCCAATGCAATCATAACGATTATTCCAGAACACGGAAAATCGGAGATTGCAGAAGGAGGGGAAGTCATGACTGACATTGCGATGCATGGACATGGTGTGCGGGGCATGAAGCGGGAGGCGTTGCACTCCTTCAACGGGATCGGCGACCCTGGCAAGTTCGGGGTCATGTTTCCGGACCTGTTGCCGCTCCACGTCGGCGACGACGCGCTGTTCGAACTCGCCCAGGCGATGCGCGACCAGGGCGACGTGGGAGTGGATCCGGATCCCGCCGGTGACAACGAGGCTATATCCGCCGGCTATACCTATCTCGGCCAATTCATCGACCACGACATCACGCTGGATACGACGCCACTCGACCAGCAGAAGGCCGATCCCAAGGCCACGGACAATTTCCGGACGCCAGCGCTCGATCTCGACTCCCTCTACGGAGATGGACCCGGTATCCACCCCTACCTTTACCAGCGGGATCCCACGACATTCGAGATCACCCAACAGTTTCTCATCGGGCATACGGGTGCGTCAAAGAATGAGAAGAACGAACCGATCCCGTCGCTCCGGCATGACCTGCCGCGCAACCAGGTCGGCCATGCGCTGATCTTCGACGAGCGCAACGACGAAAACCTTCTCGTGTCACAGACGCATCTGCTGATGCTGAGGTTTCACAACGCTGTCGTCTATTGGTTGAAGGAGAGGCAGCCCTCGCTTCAGGGGATGGCGCTTTTCCATGAAGCCCGCCGGATCGTGACATGGCATTACCAGTGGATCGTTTTGTTCGACTTCGTCGAGCGGCTGACGGAGCCGGGCCTCGTTAACCGCATCAAGAAGGAGGGGCGGCGCTTCTATCGTTTCAAGAAGCGCCCCTACATGCCGGCGGAATTTGCAGCCGCCTGTTACCGGCTGGGCCATTCCATGGTTCGCGAGACCTACAGCCACAATCGCGCCTTCCATCCAGGCAGCCCGAGGATTGCAAACGGCACGCTGCAGGCTCTGTTCTTCTTTACCGGCAAGTCCGGCAAGATCGTCGGCGAACTGGCCCCGGACGCGGAAGCCTTCCCGCCCAATCCCCAGCATAAGCTGCCCTCAAACTGGGTGATCGACTGGCGGCGGTTCTTCAACGTGGCAGGCCAGGGTGGTGAGGATTTCACCTTCAACTTCTCGCGCAAGCTCGATCCATTCATTGCCCCGTCGCTCCACACGCTGCCGGGCCTGCGGGAGGATCCGACGGAGCAGCAAAGACGGGATGCGAACCTCGCCTTCCGCAACCTGCGGCGCGGCGTCCAGATCGGCCTGCCGTCCGGACAGGACGTCTGTCGTGCGATGCAGATCGAGCCAATGTCACCGGACGAGATCGCCACCGGGCCGGACGGCGAAGTTGCGAGGGAGCACGGCCTGCATGAGGCGACGCCGCTCTGGTACTATGTGCTCAAGGAAGCACAGCAACATCATAGCGGCAGGCGACTGGGGCCCATGGCGTCTACCATCATCGCCGAGACCTTTCTCGGCATGGTCCATGGCGACGAGGAATCCTTCCTCTGGAAGCGCTCAAACTGGAAGCCTGAACTGACCTGCGAACAGGAGGGTCATTTCACCATGACAGACCTCATCCGCTTCGTCGGCGACATCAACCCCCTCGGCCCATGAACACGAAAGGCCGCGGCAGCCCTGCCGCGGGCCTTTCCCGACTCCATGCATCTTGGAAAATTAGGCCGCCCTGCGTCCGCCCTGCGTCGACATGCCGGCCTGGGCCGCCATTCCGAGGTTGAAGCGGGCAAGCAGTTCCATCAGCTTCGCGGCTTCTGCCGCGAGGCTATGGCTGGCGGCGGTCTGTTCCTCTACCATCGCGGCATTCTGCTGCGTGCCCTGATCCATGGCATTGACCGCGTTGTTGATCTCCAACAGACCGGTCGACTGTTCGCGCGTCGCCGTTACGATCGCACCGACATGGCGGCTGATTTCCTGGACCTGCGAAACGATCGCCTGCAAGGCTTCCCCCGTCTGGGCCACCAGCGTCACGCCTGAGCGCACCTGGGTGTTCGAGGCCGTGATGAGCGCCTCAATTTCCTTCGCGGCCTGGGCAGAACGCTGGGCGAGTTCACGGACCTCCTGGGCAACGACAGCGAACCCTTTGCCGGCCTCGCCTGCACGTGCCGCTTCGACGCCGGCGTTGAGTGCCAGAAGGTTGGTCTGGAAGGCGATGTCGTCAATAACGCCAATGATGTTGGAGATCTTGCCGGAAGAGTCCTCGATCTCCGTCATTGCCGCGACCGCCTTGGAGACGACTGCACCGGAATGTTCGGCGCCATCGCGTGCGCGGGATACCAGCGTGCCAACCTCTTCGGCGCGATGCGCCGTGTCGCGCACGGTGGTGGTGATCTCTTCCAGAGCCGCTGCAGTCTCCTCGACGGAGGCCGCCTGCTGTTCGGTTCGGCGGGCGAGACCATCGGCGGCAACACGGATCTCCTCGGCGCCGGCATCAATCGTCCGGGCATTCGAGCCGACCGCCTGCAAGGCTGACTTCAACTGCGTGACGGCCGCGTTGTAGTCGGTGCGGAGACGGTCGATGTGAGCAGCGAAGGGCACTTCGATGCGATGGGAAAGATTGCCATCTGCAAGAGCGCCGAGCGCTTCGGCAAGTGCCTTCACGGCCCGCTCCGCCTCGGCCTGATCATGGGCCTTCTGCGCTTCCCGCTCGCGGCGCTCGGCATCGCTGAGGCGACGCCCCTCTTCGGCCTCGCCTTCCAGGCGTTCCCGCTCCAGAGCGTTGGTGCGGAAGACGGACACCGCGGCAGCCATGGCGCCGATCTGGTCACGACGATCTTCGCCAGGGATGGCGACCGTCAGATCTCCAGCGGCAAGACGCTCCATGGCATGGGTCATGTCTGTCACCGGACGCACCACGAGACGGCTCAACATCCAGGCCATGGCGCCTATCATCAAGGCGACCGCAAGCACTGTGGCAATGACCGCAGCCGTCTGGAACGCGGTAAGAGACGCGTAAGCAGCTTCGGCATCAACAGCGAAGCCAAGATACCACTGGACAGAGGGAAGACCGGCGACCGGAACGAAGCTGACCAGCACGTTGCGCCCCCCGAAAGTGGTCTCCACCATAGTCGCGCCGGTGGCCGGCGTGTCCTGCGGGAAGACATCAGCCAGCGTCTTCATGACGAGCGAGGCCTCCGGGTGAATGAGCACGGTCCCTGCCTTGTTCACCAGGAAGGCGGTGGCTGGGACGCCAAGATCGATCGACTTGACCATCGCAACGATGCTCTGCAACGAGAAGTCGCTACCGACGACGCCGGCCAGGGCGCCCTCACGGTTCACGGGCACGGCGGCGCTGACCACGAGGTCTCCACTGGACGCATCGACATAGGGTTCCGTGAGGACGACGCTGCCGGACGCAACTGCATCCTTGTACCAGGGCCGCTGACGCGGATCATAGTCAGCCGGCATCGGTAGGTTCGGCCACATGGTGAACGTGCCGGCCGTATCGCCGAAATAGGTGCTGGAGAATTCCTTGGTCAACACCTGGTTGTCCAGGACTGCGGTGACCGCATCCGGATTCCGGCTCACGGCATCAGCAACCATATTGGTCAGCACGACGCGACCGTTCATCCAGTTGGCAAGCGCCTGCGATGCCTGCCGGCCGGCAGAGGAAATGCTGTCCTCGACGGACTTCGTCACCGAAGCGTGCTGGATGGAATTGATATGGAAGGAGAACCCCGCAAGTGCGACAACGACGACCACAGAGGCCGCGACGAGGATGCGGGTCATGAGATTGGCTCTTTTTGCCATGACTTGTCCTTGGATGCGCGCCGGCGACGCCTGCGGAAGCAAAAGCTGCAGCGGCCGGACATTCAGGATGGTGGGAACGGCGCATCATGCGCAAGGGCACCTCCCATGCCCTGCGCCTAGTTAGGAACAATGATATTAAGAATAGCCTAAAATTAAGCCCATGCGCCGGCTCAGCGGCGCATGAATGCCTCGAAGGCGGCACGGGCCTCGGCGCTTCGGAGCTGCGCCGTGAAGTGCACCAGTTCCTCCTCCATGCGCGCCAGCACATCATCGCCATTGCCGCGGATGAGGTTGCGGGCGATCTTCATGGCATGGGGCGGCTTGGCGGCGAGGTTGGCGGCCAGCGCAAGCGTCTCGGCCTCGACAGCGTCCGGTGAGACGACCTTCCAGACTATGCCGGCCTCGCGGGCCTGTTCAGCGGAAAAGCTCTCGCCTGCGGCGAGCAGTGCGAAGGCTCGCTGGTGTCCCATCACCCGGGGCGCGATGAGACTGGAGGCAGCCTCCGGCACCAGCGCGAGGTCGACGAACGGCGTGCGGAAGAGGCTGCGATCGGAGGCGATCGTCATGTCGCAGTGCAGGTGAATTGTCGTGCCAATGCCGATGGCCAGGCCGTCGACGCCGGAGACCATCGGCTTGTCGCAGGTGGCGAGTGCCTGGAGGAAATCGGCGGCCGATGGCCGACCGCCGCCACCCATGGCATAGGTGAGGAAATCTGCCATGTCATTGCCGGCTGAAAAGCAGTTGTCGGTCCCGAGGAAGGCAACCGCGCGGATCTCGGCGTCATTGTCCGCCTCATGCAGGGCTTCCGTCATCCGGGCATACATGGCCGTGGTGATGGCGTTCTTCTTCTCCGGCCGATTGAGGCGGATGACGAGGACGCCCGGCTGCGCATCGGGCCGCTCGACGAGAATATGGTTGTCGCTCATGGCATCTCTCCTCAGGCCAGAACGCTGCGGGCCGCTTCGAGGCTGGCAGCCCCCTCGACCACTTGGCGATTCAGCGCCGCCGTTTCAGGCAGCAGGTTCTCCACCGCGAAGCGGCAGATCGCGATGCGCTGGGAACCCCTGCCATCCTCTGCAGGCGCAAGCGCCCCCTTGGCAAGATAGACGCCGGTCAGCACCAGGCCGAAGAGGCGCTGGTACGGCGTGGCACCTGCGAGCGCCTCGGCCACGTGGCCTTCTGCCTGCGCCTTCAAGAGCCATTCCGTCGTCGCCTCCAGATCGCTGATCGCCGCCTGCAGGCCCTCAGCCGTCCTGCCGAAGGCCGGTTCGTTGGAGGAAGCGACGCACTCAGTGAGCTCCTTGAGCTCGGCGATGAAGCCGCTCACCTGGCCGCCACCGGAGAGCGGCAGCTTGCGAGTCACGAGGTCGATCGCCTGAATGCCGTTGGTGCCTTCGTAGATCGGGGCGATCCGGGCATCGCGAAGATAGCGGGCAGCGCCGGTTTCCTCGATGAAACCCATTCCCCCATGCACCTGGATGCCGAGCGATGCAACGTCCACGCCCGCGTCGGTGGCGAAGGACTTGGCGATCGGCGTCAGGAGTGCGGCGCGCTCGCCCCAGGCCTCGGCCTCGTCGCCCTCGCTATGATGGGCCATATCGATGGCGTGGGCACAGGCATAGCAGATGGCGCGGGAGCCCTGGGTCAGCACCTTCATGGTCAGCAGCATGCGCGCCACGTCGGGATGCTCGATGATCGGGCTCATGCCGCTTCCCGTCCACCGGGGCGCCTTGCCCTGAGTGCGCTCCCGTGCGTATTCGATGGCCTTCTGGGTGGCCGCCTCGGCGATCGCGACACCCTGCATGCCGACGGCGAGACGGGCGTTGTTCATCATGGTGAACATGCAGGCGAGGCCCTTGTTCTCCTCGCCAACCAGCCAGCCGATCGCGCCCTTCTCTTCACCGAACTTGCCATCGCCGTAGATCATCGTGCAGGTCGGCGAGCCGTGGATGCCAAGCTTGTGTTCGATCGAGTGGCAGAAGACGTCGTTGCGGGCGCCGAGCGAGCCATCCTCGTTGACGAGGAACTTCGGCACCAGGAAGAGCGATATGCCGCGCGTGCCGGCGGGCGCATCCGGAAGCCGCGCCAGCACCAGATGGATGATGTTATCCGCCGCGTCATGCTCGCCCCAGGTGATGTAGATCTTCTGGCCGAAGATGCGGTAGGTTCCATCGTCGCGGCGTTCGGCGCGGGTCTTGAGCACGCCGAGGTCGGAACCGGCATGCGGCTCCGTCAGATTCATGGTCCCGGTCCATTCGCCGGAGACAAGCTTCTCAAGATAGATTGCCTTAAGTTTGTCGCTGCCGTGCTTGTCGAGCGCCTCGATGGCGCCCATGGTGAGGGTCGGTGCGAGGGCGAAGGCCATGGAGGCCGAGTTCCACATCTCCAGTGCGGCAACGTTCAGCATGTGCGGCAGATTCTGGCCGCCATAGGCTTCCGGACCGGTGAGGCCGTTCCAGCCACCTTCCCGCCAATTGCGGTAGAGATCGGCCCAACCGTCCGGTGTGGTCACCACGCCATCGGAGATGCGAGCTCCCTGCCGGTCGCCGGGCTCGCCGAGAGGTGCCATCTCGTTGGTGGCAAAGCGGCCGGCCTCTTCAAGAATGGCATCAACCAGATCCTGCGAGAGATCACCGAGCCTGCCTGCGTCGATCGCTCCCGAAAGTCCGACGACATGATTCAGGGTGAAGGAAATTTCCTCGACCGGAGCCTTGTACATGCTGCATCCTCCTCATGGACGGCCGGGGGCGGGCCCGGCAAGAAACTCCCTGCTTTTTACGTAAACGTAAATCTGATTGTCAATGGAGCCGGCTCCTGGCTACGCAGAAACAGACAGCAAAAAGCCCGTCGGGCGAACGCCGGACGGGCTTCTTCTTTGAGCCGGATCAGCTTGCCAGCTCAGTAATAGGGCGAGTAGCAGGTCTGGCGCGGGCCGTGATAGGGCTGAAACGTGTTGGAATAGGCGTCATAGGACCGGTAGCGGGCATGGCACCAGTCATAGTGGCGCGGATTGAGGCCGCTGGCGCGGTACGCCGGAGCCGGCTCGACATAGCGGGGCTGTGCCGCGATCGCGCCGCCGATCAGGGCGCCTGCACCGAACGCGGCGAGGGGAAACCAGTAGCCGTCATGGTAGCGGTAGCCGGGGCGATGATGCCGGTAGCCGCGATGCCCATGGTAATAGCCGCGACGGTAACCGCGGTGGCGGACTTCGGTAACATCCGATTTCGCTTCTATCTTTGCCGCCGGGTTTGCCACACTTGGCATGGCGGCTTCAGCGGGCATGAAATCCGTACCGACGACAGCTGCCGAGATGGCGGCGATCGCGACTTTTCTGAACAGCTTTTTCATCTTCTTCTCCATTGAAGTTGAATTCCGCTCCCGTCGACCAGCGCGGCTGCCGGGTATTCCATGGATCAGCAAACTCGTAGTAAAGGCAATCTGAACCCCGAATTAACGCCAAGCACAAGTTAAACCTGTCAAACGAGACAAGCCGCCCCCAAGGGAGCGGCTCGTCGTGCATACGCAACAATATCAGGAGTAGGGCGAGTTGCACTGCCGACGCGGCCCGTTATACGGCTGAAACGTGTTGTCGGAGGCGCGGTAGGAGCGATAGCGGCTTTCGCACCACTGGTAATGGCGCACGCTATGGCTGCCACTCGGCCGGGCCTGAGCCCCACCGCTGATGATCGCACCTGCGGTGAAGGCGGCAAACGGGAACCAGAAGCCGTTGTAGTAGCGGTATCCCGGTCGACGCTCGCGATAGCCGCGGTATCCGTTATAGTAGCCCGCCCGATAGCCGCGGCGGTAGTCGCGGCGAGCCTCCCGGCGGTCCCATCTGCGATCGTAGCGGCGGTCCCAGCGGTCACGGTACTGCACGTCGGTGACGAGTCCCTGCGCGCTCGCGGCCGGGGCAGCCGGCAACGGCATCGCCTGGACCGGCACATAGGTGGTCACGGTCACGGCGAGCGCCGCTACCATCGTAGTCAGACGAAACTTGAACTTACCCATGGTTGGCTGTCTCCTCTTTTCCTTCGATCGGCGGAAAAACGGAGGAAGCGCCTGTTCGTTCCCGTGCGGTCCGGCAGGGTTCCAGCGCTCCGATACGCATGATTAACCATAGCTCGCTACCATCTGCGCCGACGCAAGACCGAGGGAAGCAGACGGTGCAGGCAAGTGCAAAGCGGCGCTACTACCAGAACCAGGCGCCACGGCGCCTTTCCGCGACCAGCGCGGCGCCTCATTCCGAGTTCCTGCGGACGGGCAGGATCGATCGCACCGCGCCCACCTGGGATCGCGAGACAAAGCGCTACCTGAGCTTTGAGGAAGTCGCCGAAAGAACCAACAGGAAGCTTGTGCGGGCGGGCGAGAGGACCCATGAGAGGCTCAACGCCTTCCATGAGGCGATCCGCTTCCCAAAGGTCATCTTCTCCAGGGCGTTTGAGGAGATCCCGCATCTCGGCTACTGCCATGTCACGACCGCGAGCACCCGATTTGCGCAGAGAGGGCCTGTCCACTGGTCCTTCTACATTGCCAATTTCTCCTCCGACATCAGCGAGAGCTATCCCTTCTTCGAGAATATCCGTAGCGGAAATGTACGGATGTATTTCGCCGTCGCCTATGAAAAGGCGGCGGGCGACACACTCCGCATAGATCGATCGATGCGGAAGGATGGTCTCCTGTTCCGCACGGCAAATCCAAGGGAAGCCATGAAGAACCTTCTTCTTCTCGGGGCACCAAGCCAGTCACTCCGGACGATGATCAAAAAGCTCTAGCCGCTGAGCTTTTGGATTGCAGACGCGGGCGATTACGCGTTAGGACACGGACATGACGGCCAGGATCATCCATCTGCGAAGCGATGAGGAAGACGCCCTGCACGCGGCGGTGGACACGCTGCGCGAAGGTCTGCCCGTGGCCCTCCCGACGGAGACCGTCTACGGCCTTGCGGCGGATGCAACCAATCCGCTCGCCCTGACACGGATCTACGAAACCAAGGGGCGACCCCGTTTCAATCCGCTGATCTGCCACATGGCGGATTTCGCCATGGCCGAGCAGCATGCGCATTTTGATCCTGTCTCCCAACGCCTCGCCGAGCATTTCTGGCCCGGCCCGCTGACATTGATCCTGCCTCTGAAGGAGGGCACGCCCATCCACCCGCTGGCGACCGCTGGTCTCGCTACGGTGGGCGTGCGGGTTCCGGTTGGTTTTGCGGGCTCGGTGATCCGCCGGCTCGGCAGGCCCCTTGCGGCCCCGAGCGCCAACACATCCGGAAAAGTGAGCCCTACGAGCGCGCAGCACGTCGCAGAGGACCTAGGCGAGAAGCTGGCACTGATCATCGACGGTGACGCGGCGCCTGTCGGCGTTGAATCAACCATCCTCCGCGTCGAGGGAAACATGGTCCGGCTTCTGCGCCCAGGCGGGGTCTCCGCCGACCAGATCGAAGCCGTGGCCGGGCTGCCGATCATTCGCCAGGAAGCGCCGGCCGCGACGATCGAGGCGCCCGGGATGCTGGCTTCGCATTATGCGCCGGGCTCGCCGGTCAGGCTGAATGCGGTGGCCGTAGGGCCAGATGAAGCACTGATCTGCTTCGGCGGCCAAGAGGTTGCCGGGCAGAACGAGGCTGCCGCCCTCTTCAACCTCAGCCCCGCAGGTGACCTGGCGGAAGCCGCCTCCAATCTCTTCGATTATCTGAAGAAGGCAGATGCGATTGCGCCGCGCGGCATCGCCATCACAGCGATCCCCAACGAAGGGCTGGGCGAGGCCATCAACGATCGGCTCGCGCGCGCCGCCGCGCCACGAAGCTAGCTAGGGGAGCGCGTGATGGACATGCCCGGCCTATTCTCGGACGTTCTGGAGCGCTTTGCGGCCATCGTCGGCCCGGCCAACGCCCTGCGCAGCGCGGAGGATATCGCGCCTCGGCTGATCGAGAACCGCGGTCTGTACCGGGGCGCCTCCCCGATGATCCTGAAACCCGGCTCTACCCGCGAAGTCGCCGATATCCTCAAGCTAGCTACCGAGACGCGGACGCCAATCGTTCCCCAGACCGGCAATACCGGCCTCGTCGGAGGACAGGTGCCACGCGAGAGCGGGACTGACCTGATCCTTTCCCTCGAGCGCATGAACCGCATCCTGGACGTCGATCCCGTGGCCAATGTTCTTGCCGCGGAGGGCGGTGCCATCCTTGCCGAGGTGCAGCACGCGGCCGAATCCGTCCAGCGCCTCTTTCCGCTTTCGCTCGGATCGGAGGGCTCCTGTCGCATCGGCGGCAATCTCTCCACGAATGCCGGCGGCACGGCCGTTCTCGCCTATGGCAACATGCGCCAGCTTTGCCTCGGTCTCGAAGTGGTGCTGCCGACGGGCGAAATCTGGGACGGCATGCGGCGGCTGAAGAAGGACAATACCGGTTACGACCTCCGCGACCTCTTTATCGGCGCAGAAGGAACACTCGGCATCATTACCGGCGCCGTATTGAAGCTCTTCCCGCAGCCGGTCGGGCGGCAGGTCGCGCTCGTCGGCCTGGCGTCACCGGCCGATGCTCTGCGCCTCTTCGAAAAGGCATCGAACCTCTGCGGGACATCGTTGACGGGGTTCGAACTCATGCCCCGTATCGGGGTCGAGTTCACCACCCGCCATATCGAAGGCGTTCGCGATCCCCTCTCGGAGCCGCATCCCTGGTACGCGCTGATCGACATCTCCACATCCGACTCGGCCGAGACCGCCGAAACCATGGTCCATGCACTGCTGGAATGGGGCCTGGAGACGGGGCTCGTACGGGATGCCGTTATCGCCAACTCTGTCGCGCAGCAGAAGGCGCTCTGGCACATGCGCGAGAGCATGTCGGACGCGCAGAAACCGGAGGGCGGGTCGATCAAGCACGACGTCTCCGTTCCGGTCTCAAGCATCCCGCCGTTCATGGAGGCGGCGGACGCCGCAATCCTAGCCGCCCTACCCGGCGCCCGCATCTGCGCATTCGGGCATCTGGGCGACGGCAACATTCACTACAACATCTCCCAGCCCGTCGGTGCCGACAAGGCCGGCTTCCTGGCCCGATGGCACGAGATCAACGAGA
The DNA here is from genome assembly GCF_000967425.1 of Pseudorhizobium banfieldiae. Lineage (NCBI taxonomy): Bacteria > Pseudomonadati > Pseudomonadota > Alphaproteobacteria > Hyphomicrobiales > Rhizobiaceae > Pseudorhizobium > Pseudorhizobium banfieldiae. Next base: position 488,188 of record NZ_FO082820.1, on the reverse strand, counting down.
TCGTCCACGGGATCGTGTTATCGCTCAATGGCTCGATCTCTGCCGAACACGGCATCGGTCAGTTGAAGCGCGATGAACTGGCCCGCATCCGCCCCGCAATCGAGATCGACCTGATGCGTCGCATCAAGCGCGCCTTCGACCCTGCCAACATCATGAATCCTGGCAAGGTCATCGCAATCGAATGACATGGGCGGCGGGCTGTTGCGGTCCTATCGACGAACCTGAGATAACGCCCACAATGTATCGGCACTGATGCCGGTATAGGCGCCGCTTCCCGTCAGGATGTCGACTGGCGAGGGCCCGGTCACGCCGTTCTCGAGGTCATACATGATGGTGAATCGCTGGATCATCTTGCGAACCTTGTCGGGGTCCTTGAGGTCGTTCAGGTCGAGGTTCTTCTCGACGATCTTCGCCTGCTGATCGATGTCCATAGATCCGATCTCGCTGGGCAGGCTGAAGGTCACCCTGAAGAACTCCATCAGCGCCTCGTCACCCAGGATACTGTAGGCGTCGGTGATGGAATCGACCATCCGCTCGAAGTAGAGGGCCATTCGCACACCGGCGTTCTCATTACCTTCTTCCATTTCCAGGGTCTGGCGAAGATAGAGATTCTGGGTTTCGATCACTTTGCCTCGCCCCTGGATCGTTGCCGCTGCGTCGCGATCGAGAGTGCCGTTCTCATCGAAGTTGAACGATCCTAGAAGTTCGGCGAATTCTGCATTGCCCTGTTGATTGACGAAGCTCTCTGGATCGCTCAGGTCCGACGTGAATATCTGCTTCAGGAAGTCGTCCGTCGCGGTTGATGGGTCGATCCCCTTCGCCGTCAGCACGAAATCCACCAGACGCCGATCGCCCAGGAATTCGCTGAGCGTCTTTATGCTGGCCATTGTCTGCGTGTAGTAGCTCGATTCGGCGTCCGCCTTCTTGCGCGCAGCCTCCTTCTCGTCGCCGCGAAGAAAGCGGGTCTGCTCGACGATATAGGCCTTGGCCGTTTCGGTGATGGTTGCCATCGACTGAGCCTGGACCGGCGCCGTAATGCCACCGTCCCTCGTGAAATTGAAGGCCTGCGCCAGCGTCAGGTAGCGTTCGTCCTTCAGGCGGTAAACGTAGCTCTTGGGGTCGGAAAGGTCGCTCTTGAGCACGTTCTTCAGCGTCAGCAGAGAGACCGAGTCCGGATCCAGTCCCACAGCCTGCAAGGTAAATCCATAGATTGCCTTGTCGGACAGGAAATCCTCAACAGACTTCACCGCCGCCATCTCCGATTTGTAGAGCTTGATTGCCTTTTCGTCCGCCTCTTCCTGCTTGTCGTCATAGCGGCTGAAGTAATGGTTCGACGTCAGCGACGTCTGCGCGGCGGTCTGTGCGACAGGTCCATCAAGGCTGCCATCGGTGTTGAAGTTGAAGGCGTTCGCAAGCTCCAGGTACTGGGGCCGATCCTTGCCGTAGAGATTGGCGTAGCTGTTCGGATCCGATAGGTCGCTGGTCAGGATCTGCTCCAGCGTCGACTTGACCACGAAAAGCTCGTTGAGGTCGAAGGCCTTGCGGACATAATCGTAAAGTCGCGGATCATCCAGCAGACCATCGACACTGGTGACCGTCGGGATCTTCTCCTCGAAATAGTCCCTTTCGCGAAGCGCCGAAGCCTGCGTCTGGCGCGGCCGGCTGAGCAGGTAGAGGTCGGTGATCGCCGCCAGCTGTTGTTCGGTCTGTGCAGAACCCTTCGCCGATGTGCCGTCGACCGCAAATTCGAACGCTCCGGCGAGATCGATGTGGGCTTGGGTCGACTTGATGGCGTTCTGGTAGCCGGCGATCTCCAGCTTGAGGGATGCCTTCTTTTCCACATGCTCCTTGGAATTGGTACCAAGGGCAGCGAGTTCCGCCTGGGCCGTCGACAGCTTGGCCGTCAGATAGGTCATCTGATCCTTGAGCACGGTGTTCGTGTAGCTGGCAGGATCATTCTTGTCGCTGCTCATTGCGCTCCGGACGACCTGGTAGGAGTAGACGCTGTCGTCTATCCCGAGCGATTCAAAGACGTATCGGCGCAGCCTGTCATTGCTCAGGATGTCGTCCACATGATCGACCTGCGCCATCATGGCCTTGTAGTAGCGCGTCTCCTCCGCCACCTTGTCCTGGGTAGCGATGATGCTCTGGTCGTAGAGGTCGAGAATCTCCTCCTGCTGCGCGGCCGACTGCGCAATCGCCGTGTCGCTTGAGGAGAAATTGAAGGCGGCTGCGAATTTCTTGTACCGGTCGTCAGTGAGCAGATTGGCGTAGCTGTTCGGGTCGCTGAGGTCGCTTTCCAGCACCTTCTTCATGAAGGCCTTGGCATAGGTCATCTCCTCGAGGCCATGGGCCTTCATGGCGTAGGAGAACAGCCGGTAGTCGTCGAGAAATTCATCGATCGACGTCACCTTCCCAATGTTTTCCGCATAATAAGCCGCGTCCCGCGCCACCATGTCCTGACTTGCGACACGCTGAAGGGTCTTGAACATGTCGCGGTTGACGAGGTCGTAGCTGAGATATGTCGAAACCATGGACGGGCACTCCGGTCGCAATATTGCCGACAGCAGCATGCCCGACCTTGCTTGCCCGGGGCTTTTGCGTCCCGACGTGCACGCAAGAGAACGTGTTCACCTTCTGGAAACCGAGCAGGATTGGCGTTTGATAACCATTCGCCGAGGCAAAACTTCCTTAACCGCGATTTTTAAGCCGTCTCGCACAGAGCGGCCCGTATGGTTTGCCCATCAGAGGACAAAAGTCCCGCAGGAGAAACCGGAAACGGCTCTCAGGTAAAACAAGGGTAGCATACACGATGACAAACACGGTTCTGAAGCCTGCCTGGGCAGGCTCCACGCTCAGGCTCGACCCCTCGCGCTTTCCGCAGCAAGTCACCTATGCCCTGCGCGACACCTCCGGCGATGTCCTGATCACCATCGACTCGCGGGGGGCAGTCCTGCGCAAGACGCTGCCATCGAGCGGACTGCCCCTTTCATTCGCCCTTCCCGCCCGCGCCTTCAAGGGTGTCGCCGCACGCGCCATCGACCACGGCGACGGAGAGGTCACCGTCACGCTGGAACTACACCACGAAGATCCGGAACTCTGCATTCCGCTTCTCGTCGCCCATGACCTCTGCGACATCGCGGCCGACTGGCGCAGCTGGTCCGAGGCATTCCGCATTCCGATGCTGATGGTCGAGGCAGACGGCATCGCCCGGCCGCTCGAAAACCATCTGGGAGAAGTGCGGACGCATGAGGCAAGGCCTCGCCGCCGTCATTCCTATTTCGCTGCCCGCCGTCCGCGCTTCCTGGTTCGTCGCACCACGGGAAAGCTCGGCGTGACGATGAAGATCGAGGGCAAGGAGATCATCGCGCGACGCTAGCCGATCCACCGCCGCCCCGCGCTGATGCTGGTGCCCGGCCACAAGCCGGGTTCCTGCGTTTCAGGCAAATGGCAGCGCCAGGACGAGACCGGCGAAAATGACCGCGCCTACCCGGGTGTTGAACTTGAAGAGTGTCAGGCACTGGTCCGGATTGTCGATATCGAGGACGAGGATCTGCCAGGCGAACATGACCGCAGCGACGAGCAGGCCTAAATAGGCGATAAAGCCGACGTCTGCCCCGGCATATGCGGCAAGCAGGAGCACCAGCGTCAGGCCGTAGAGGCCGGCCAGCCAGGCTTTCGTGTTGGCGCCGAACAAACGCGCGGTGGAACGGACTCCGACGAGTGCGTCGTCCTCCTTGTCCTGGTGTGCGTAGATCGTGTCGTAGCCGATCGTCCAGGCGACCGACCCCAGGTAGAGCAGGACCGGCGCCCAGGACAGGCTGCCGAACAAGCCGGCCCATCCCATCAGCGCGCCCCAGGAAAAGGCAAGTCCCAGGAAGAACTGCGGCCAGTCGGTAAATCGCTTGGCGAAAGGGTAGATCGCAACGACCGCCAGCGACAGGATGCCCAGCAGGATCGCGAAGCCGTTGAACTGAAGCAGCACAAGCAACCCGACCAGCGCCTGTAGGACGAGGAAGACCTTGGCCTCGAAACGGCTCACCCGCCCCGAGGGGAGCGGCCGCGAGCGCGTCCGGGCAACCGCATTGTCGATCTCATGATCGACGAGGTCGTTATAGGTGCATCCGGCGCCACGCATGGCGACCGATCCCAGGAAGAACAGGAACAGATGAAAGACGAAGAGGCCGAGCGACAGCTCCTCGTCGCGTGCGGCCACGTTGGCGGCGAGCGCCGACGACCAGAAGCAGGGCCACATCAGCAATTGCCAGCCGATCGGCCTGTCCCAGCGCGCAAGCTGCGCATAGGGCCATGCCGGCCTCGGCAGGACGCGATAGACCCAGTTGTCGGAAGGTGCGTCGTAGACGCGGCCATTGAGATCATCCGTCTTCATCATGCAATGGTCGTAGCCCGCCTCGGGACCTGCCGCAAGGCGGGACGGACCCGGACCGGCCCTAGAAGGTAACCGGTTCAAGCGGCGGACGGGTCGCATCGAACGACTTCAGGCGCTCCTCCCGCTCAGCGATGTAGTTCCGGTTGTCCGGAACGGTCATGCGCTTCCTGGTGAGCTGCATCTGGAAGATGAAGAAGTTCTCGTGGCTAAAGGCCATCTCGGAACCTGCCAGGTAGAACTCCCACATCCGCACGAAGCGCTCGTCGTAGATCGAAGCCGCTTCCTCGCGCCGTGCCAGGAAACGCTCCCGCCATTGGCGCAGCGTATGGGCATAGTGCATCGGCAGGATCTCGATGTCCGACACCAGCAGGCCCGAGCGTTCGACGGCAGGCATCACTTCCGCTAGCGACGGGATATAGCCCCCCGGGAAGATGTATTTCTCGATGAAAGGGCTGTTGTAGCGGGCGGGGTAAGGCTGGCCGATGGAATGCAAGACCATCACCCCGTCTTCATCAAGGACTTCGTATGCCTTTCGGAAGTAGCGCCCGAAATTCAGCCGGCCCACATGCTCGAACATGCCGACGGAAACGATGCGGTCGTATCTCGTCGACGCCGGCAGATAGTAATAGTCCTGCAGCTCGAAGCGCACCCGGTCCGAAAGTCCGCGCTTCTGTGCCCGATCGCGGGACACGCGCAGCTGCTCCTGGCTCAGCGTGATGCCGGTGACGTCGACGCCGGAGGATTCCGCAAGGTACATGGCCATTCCGCCCCATCCCGAGCCTATCTCGAGAACCTTCTGCCCCGGTTCAGCGAGCAGCTTTGCTGCGATGTGCCGCTTCTTGGCGACCTGCGCCTCGTACAGGCTGATGCCCGTCGGATTGAAGTAGCCGCAGGAATACTGCCAGTCCTCGTCGAGGAAGAGATTGAAGAGCTTCGCGCTGAGGTCGTAGTGGTGGGCGACGTTGCGCTGGTTGCGGTTGATCGGCACCCCGTGCCTGATGCGAGCCCCGGCGATGCGGAGAAGCCCGCGCCATATCATGCCAGGTGTCAGCACCTCGCTCAGCGTGTTGTCCTTGACGATTGCGAGCAGCTCGTAGATGTCGCCCTCCTCGAACAGAAGACGGCCATCCATATAGACTTCCGCGAGCTTCAGCTGCGGGTCGGAGGCGATCTCTTCTTCCGCCTCTGCATCGGTGAAGCGGATTGCAACCGTTCGCCCGCCTCCGTCACCGAATACCTGCGAGCCGGCGGGGCCGCTGACGGTCAGCCGGCCTTTCTTGATGATCTTGGCGAGAAGTCGACGCAGGGACGAGGCCATAATTCACCTCCGAACGAAGTCTATCTTGCAGTTTAAAAAGGAGTAATTTCTTTCACCCGAGTTACAAGCACAGGAACGCCAAAAAAGATGACACAAAAACAGATGCCGTCCAACGCTGTTGAACGGCATCCTTTCATACGCATGAACAAGTTGCTAACGGCGCTTCAGAGCCTCTGCCAAGGCGGCGCCAAGGGCGCCCTGTGAGGAAACGCCCTTCGGTTCCGCTTTCATCTTCGCCGGGCTAGGACGCTGCACGTTCCGGTCGGCACCACGCGCGGCGGGCGCCGCCTCCCCTCCGTCCTTGCGCATGGTGAGCGCGATCCTTTTGCGCTTCACGTCCACCTCGACGACGCGCACCTTCACGACATCGCCAGCCTTCACGACCTCATGCGGGTCCTTCACGAAGCGATCGGCCAGCTGGGACACGTGAACCAACCCATCCTGGTGAACTCCGATATCGACGAAGGCACCGAAGGCGGCAACATTGGTCACCGTTCCCTCCAGCAGCATGCCGGGCCTGAGGTCCGTGATCTCATCGACGCCCTCTGCAAAAGTTGCGGTCTTGAAGCTCGGGCGCGGATCGCGTCCCGGTTTCTCCAGTTCCGCGAGGATGTCCTTCACGGTCGGCAGGCCGAACTGCTCGTCGATGAACTGCCGCGGATCGAGCTTCTTCAAGGTGGCGCTGTCGCCCATCAGCGTGCGCAGGTCGCGACCGCACGCGGCAACGATCTTCTTCGCCACGCCATAGGCTTCCGGATGGACGGCGGAGGCATCCAGCGGCTCCTTGCCATTCGGGATGCGCAGGAAGCCGGCGGCCTGCTCGAAGGTGCGGTTGCCGAGACGGGCGACCTTCAGCAGGTCCTTGCGGCTCCCGAAGGGTCCGTTCTGGTCACGATGCAGGACGATAGCCTCGGCGATCGAACGGCTTAGGCCGGAGACGCGCGAGAGCAGCGGTGCGGACGCCGTATTGAGGTCGACGCCGACGGCATTCACCGCGTCTTCCACGACCGCATCCAGCGAGCGCGACAGCTTCCCCTGGTCCACATCGTGCTGATACTGGCCGACACCGATCGACTTCGGCTCGATCTTCACGAGTTCCGCCAGCGGGTCCTGCAGGCGCCGAGCGATGGAAACGGCGCCGCGGAGCGAGACATCAAGAGTTGGGAATTCGGCTGCAGCGGTCTCGGAGGCGGAATAAACCGAGGCACCCGCTTCCGATACGATGACCTTTGTCGGCTTCGGCGCCGGCAGGCTTGCGAGCATGTCTGCCACCAGCTTCTCCGTCTCGCGGCTGCCGGTGCCGTTGCCGATGGCGATGAGTTCGACGCCGTGCTTGCGAATGATGGAAGCAAGCTCCGCCTGAGTGCCACGGATGTCGTTCCGCGGCGGGAACGGGTAGACCGTGGTCGTTTCGAGGAGCTTGCCGGTGCCATCGACCACGGCGACCTTTACGCCGGTACGGATCCCGGGATCGAGGCCCATAGTCGCGCGCGAGCCGGCGGGGGCTGCGAGAAGCAGATCCTTCAGATTTCGAGCAAAGACGTGAATGGCCTCCTCCTCCGCCCGTTCGCGCAGCTCGCGCATCAGGTCGAGGGACAGTGAGGTGGAAAGCTTGACGCGCCAGGTCCAGCCGGCGGCCTCCATCAGCCAGCGGTCCGCCGGCCCCCTTTCGCCGATCTCGAAGGCAGCGGCGATGATGCGCTGGGCCGGCTTCACGGGCGACGGATCGTCCTGGTCGACCTCGATGGACAGTGTCAGCACTTCCTCGTTCCAGCCGCGCAGCATGGCGAGCGCCCGGTGTCCGGGTGCGGTTGCCCAGCGCTCGGAATGGTCGAAATAATCTGCGAACTTCGCGCCTGCCTCCTGCTTGCCGTCAACAACCTTTGCCCGCAACAGCGCCCGGTCGCGCATGTGCTGGCGAAGTCGGCCGAGGAGATCCGCATTCTCCGAGATCGTTTCGGCGACGATGTCGCGGGCACCTTCCAGCGCCATCTTCACGTCCGTCACTTCTCCAGCGATATAGGGTTCCGCAAGCTTCCCCGGATCGGCTGCGCGATCGGCCCAGATCGCTTCGGCAAGCGGGCCGAGGCCTCGCTCGCGGGCGATCTCGGCCCGGGTGCGCCTTTTCGGCTTGTAGGGAAGATAGAGGTCTTCCAGCTCGGCCTTGGTGGCGGCCTTCGCCAGCCTTGCTGCCAGTTCCTCCGTCATCTTGCCCTGCGAGGTGATCGACTCGATCACGGAAGTGCGGCGCGCTGCCAACTCCCGCAAATAGACAAGCCGCTCCGACAGAATGCGCAACTGTGTGTCGTCCAGACCGCCGGTCACTTCCTTCCGGTAGCGGGCAATGAAGGGGATTGTCGCCCCTTCATCGATCAGACCGATGGCAGCGGTGACCTGGTCTGGCCTGGCATTGATTTCGGCGGCGATCGCAGCGGCGAGGAAACGGATGTCGGCGGCCATGGCGGTCTCACTGGTTCAAGGGAGGCGCGACCATATCCAAACTTTGCGGCATGGCAACGTGACGAGGCGGGATTCCACAGGATGCGCTTGACCTTTCGCCCCCCTCCCCTTAACCGCCCGGTGAGGCATCAAGAGAGGGCGAGAGATGAAGGTTCTGCTGATCGGCTCCGGTGGACGCGAACATGCGCTGGCCTGGAAGCTTACCCAGTCGCCCAAGCTCACCAAGCTCTTTGCCGCGCCCGGCAATCCGGGCATTGGCGAACATGCGGAACTCGTTACGCTCGATGTAGACGATCAGACTGCGGTCGTGGATTTCTGCCGCAGCGAAGGCATCGGTTTCGTCGTCGTCGGGCCGGAGGCGCCACTGGTCGCCGGGCTTGCCGATCGACTGCGGGATGCCGGGATCGCGACCTTCGGCCCCTCCGCAGCCGCCGCGCAACTGGAAGGTTCCAAGGGCTTCACCAAGGACCTCTGCGCCCGCTACGGCATCCCGACCGGCGCCTACGAGCGCTTTACCGATGCGGATGCGGCCAAGGCCTATGTCCGGGACCAGGGTGCTCCCATCGTCATCAAGGCCGATGGGCTTGCCGCCGGCAAGGGCGTCACCGTGGCGATGACGATCGATGAGGCCATCGCTGCTATCGACGACTGCTTCTCCGGCGCGTTCGGAGCGGCTGGTGCCGAAGTGGTGGTCGAAGCATTCCTCGACGGCGAGGAGGCGAGCTTCTTCTGCCTGTCGGACGGCAAGACGGCGCTAGCGCTTGCGACTGCACAAGACCACAAACGGGTCGGCGATGGAGACACCGGGCCCAATACCGGCGGGATGGGCGCCTATTCGCCCGCTCCGATAATGACATCCGATATGGTGGAGCGGGCGATGAAGGAGATCATCGAGCCGACCATTCGCGGCATGTCCGAAATGGGCCACCCCTTTACCGGCGTCTTCTTCGCGGGGCTGATGATCACCGAGAAGGGGCCCGAACTCATCGAATACAATGTCCGCTTCGGCGATCCGGAATGCCAGGTGCTGATGATGCGCCTGAAGAGCGACCTCCTGCCCCTCCTGTACGCGGCCGCAACGGGTACGCTGGACCAGGTTTCGACCGAGTGGTCGGACGACGTCGCGCTCACCGTGGTGATGGCCTCGAAGGGGTATCCCGGTTCCTACGACAAGAACACGCCGATCGGTCCACTTCCCAAGACCGCCGATCACGCGAAGATCTTCCATGCCGGAACGGCACTGAAGGACGGCGGACTGGTTGCAACCGGCGGACGGGTCCTGAATGTAACCGCCACGGGCAGGACCGTCGCCGAAGCGCAGGCGAAGGCCTATGCGCTGGTGGACCAGATTTCCTGGGAGAACGGCTTCTGCCGCCGCGACATCGGTTGGCGAGCCGTCGATCGCGGATAAGTTTTTTTTACCTGAGCTTAACCAGTTTTGCTGACGGGATCGCAATCCTAAGGCGGTAGACCTCCTCTGACATGAGAGGAGTCGTGCCATGCGTTTTCTGCTGACGAGTGCCCTGATCCTGACGAGTGCACAGGCGCTAGCCTCTTCGATCACGCCACTCAGCAGCCATGGCGAACGCGGAAGCGTCATCACGAAGAGCTGCACTGGCTGCCCGCCTCCGGCCTCGAAGGAAGAACAATCCCGCTACCGTGTGCCGGTTCTTGAAACCGGACCGCAGAAGATCGAGATCGTCGAGATCGACGGCGAGAAGAAGATCGTCCGCACAGATGCATGGCTCGGCGGCTCGCCGGTCGTGCATGTCAGCAAGATGCAGGATTGGATGATCGAACGGGGCGGCACCGCCGTTGCCGGCGCTGCGGGACAGGATGGCATTGACCATACCGCAACCGTCGGTGCGGTCGAAGCCGGCATGACGGGTTCGGCAGCGGCGATCGATCTCGACGCATTCACGCTACGGCTCAGCGCACGCTGACAAACGTCGGAACTGGCGTTTGACAGGCAAAGAGCCGCGTCACGCCTAGCGGGATTTCGGTCAGTCTCCCATCAGACGGCAAGCCGCCGGACCGCCGGCGGCTTTGTTCATTCTCGGAGTTCGTCAGCCAGCGATCCTGGAGAAATCTGCGACCGTTCCGGTCGCTTCGCGGATGGCCTTCAAGAGCGCCAGCCGGTTGGCGCGGATGGCCGTGTCTCCGTCATTCACCAGCACGTCCTCGAAGAACCGGTCGACCGGCGCCCGCAGCTTCGACAGTGCCTGCATGGCGGAACGGAAGTCTTCGCGCGCAACGGCTTGCGAAGCCTCACTGGAGGCCGACGTGATCGCGCTCCACAGCGCCCTTTCGGCGTCGAGGCGCAGGAGTTCTCCCGTGACGCCATCGGCGACGACGGTGCCCTTCTTCTCTTCGGCCGCGAGAAGCTGCGTGGCGCGCTTGGTGCCGGCGAGCAGGTTGATGCCGTCCTCCGAGGTGATGAAAGCCGTCAGCGCCTCGGCGCGACGGGCGACCATCAGCAGGTCGTCGGCCTCCGGCGTGAGCACCGCATCGATGATGTCGTGGCGGGCGCCCTGGTCGCGGAGGTAGACCTTGAGGCGATCGTGGAAGAACGAGAGGAGGTCGAGGCACCTTTCGTCGAAAGCACTCCGTTCAAGCACGGAACGACGTCTGCTGCCGACCTGCGGATAGCTGTCCGGAGTAGAGCTGCTAAAACTGTCCGATATCACGACGCCACCGTCATGCTCGCGCGCCTTGGCCCAAGCCTGAAATGCTACCGTGATCGGCAACCGCACATTCCGCTCCAGCAGGATCCGCACCACGCCCAGCGCCGCACGGCGCAGCGCATAAGGGTCCTTCGAGCCGGTCGGCTTCTCGTCGATCGCCCAGAAGCCGACCAGCGTGTCGAGCTTGTCGGCCAGCGCCACGGTGATGGCGACCTTGTCGTCCGGCACGCGGTCAGACGGGCCCTGTGGCTTGTAATGATCCTCAATGGCCGCGGCGACGGAGGAATTCTCACCCTGGAGAGCGGCGTAGCGGCGGCCCATCAGGCCCTGCAGTTCCGGGAATTCGCCGACCGCCTCGGTCCGCAGGTCCGCTTTTGCCAGCACGACCGCGCGATCCACGAGAGCGGCATCGGCGCCAACGACCGGCGCCAGTTCCCGCGCAAGCGCCCTGATGCGCGCGACCCGCTCACCCTGGGTGCCCAGCTTGGCATGGAAGGTGACGTCTAGCGCGTCAAGCTTCGCCATGCGCTGGTCGAGCGGCTTCTCGAGGTCGAGCCCGAACTTTTCCGCCGAAGGCTGCAAATCCTGAAGATCCGGCAGGTCGCCCTGGTCGCGGGTCCAGAAATGCTTGGCGTCGGAGAGGCGCGCGCGGACGACCTTGCCGTTGCCGTGGATGATCTCCCTGCCGCCGTCCTTCGCCTCTATATTGGAAACGAGGATGAAGCGGTTGGAAAGCCCCTCTCCGCCCTGAGGACGGGTGACGAAGCACTTCTGGTTCGTCTTGATCGTCAGGCGGATGATCTCGGCCGGAATCTCCAGATATTCCTGCTCGAACTCGCCCATAAGAACATGCGGCCATTCGACGAGTCCGGCGACTTCTTCGAGCAGGCCCTCGTCCTCGACCAGTTCAAGACCGTTCGCGAAGGCAACATCGCGGGCGTCGTGCAGGATCACGTCCTTTCGCCGCTCCGCATCGAGCATCACCTTGGCTTTTCCCAGGCTTCGTACGTAATCATCGAACCGGCGCACGGTAATGGCGTCCGGCGCATGGAAGCGGTGGCCGTAGGTGACATTGCCAGCCACTAGCCCGTCGATCTCGAAGGGGATGACCTGCGTTTCATCGTGCTCTGGCCCAAAGACGCAGACGATCGACTGCAGCGGGCGCACCCAGCGCAGGCTTTCCGATCCTTTGCCCTCGGTGCCGCCGAAGCGCGCGCCCTTCGGCATGGAAGCCGCTCCCCAGCGCATGGACTTCGGCCAGGGGAAGTTGCGGATGATGCCGGGCATCACATCGGCGATGATCTCCTCGGCGGCACGGCCGGGTTTTGAAAGGACCGCCACGTAAAAGTCGCCCTTCTTCGGATCGCTGACGACCTGCGCCTCCGAAACTGACGAAAGGCCCGCCTTGCGCAAAAAGCCCTGCACCGCCTGTTCCGGCGCCTTGGTGGAAGGCCCCTTGATCTCCTCGCGCTGATCCGCCGAACGCGCCGTCAGTCCGCGAATGTCGAGCGCCAGGCGGCGCGGCGTCCAGTACTCGCGCGCACCCTCATAGGTCAGTCCTGCCTCCACCAGCGCATCGGTCACGAGTTTCTTGAGGTCGCCCGCAGCCTTGCGCTGCATTCGGGCCGGGATTTCCTCGGAACGGAGTTCAAGAAGCAGATCGGGCATAGCGTCCTTCCTCACCCTCGCCCGAAGGAAAGGGTCGGCACAGGGTGCCGGTGATGGGGCAGAAATCGTCGGCTTCTGCTAGCAAAGATCAACGTTGCTGCACAATGGCAAATGTAGCCGTTTACCACATGGCAGACACAGGCTGTGGGCTGCAGATCAGAGAATATTGAGAAAGACAGCCAGGGAACGGTTGACTGCAAGCATACTCTCATCCTCAAGGCGTCCAAACGTCGGACCAAGCTTGTCGCGCTTCACGGACATTGCCTTGTCGACCATCACCTGAGAAATCTTGCGAAGCCGGTTCGCCGCCGAAGGATGCACAGTCACTCGGATCAAGGGCGCCTCGACGATCGTCGCCGAAACCAGCAGCACGGTAACCGTTCCTGTTTCGGCGAAAAGATCTGATTGGATGATCAGCGCTGGTCGAGGCTTCGAAAAATCACCTGGAAGAGCGATCGTGACAAGATCGCCGCGCCTCATGCCTCGCCGTCTCTATCCAACTGGCCCAGCGCGGCTTGCAGGAAGGCGTCGAGATCCGCATCTATGGCATCCGCGGCTGCAACCAGCGAGGCCTGACGGCGGCACTCCGCAACGAACCCTTCTTGCCGAGTGTCCGGCACCCAGATCTGAACAGGCCTCAGCCCCGCCAGTCTCAGTGCCTCGCGCCGCTTTTCCACACGCTTGTTGACCGGGATCGCCATATACAGCCCCATGTTGTTACATGTAACGTAGACCCTCCGCCCGTTCGGATCAAGGGCGGACACGGGACATGCGTCCAACTACCATCCGCCGCCGCCACCACCGCCGCCACCGCCGCCGGAAAAGCCACCGCCGGAGGAGAAGCCCGATGACGAGGAGCTGGATTTCGGGGCGGGGATGGTGGAGGCGATCGTCGAGGCCATGGACGACGAGAAGCCGCCGATGCGATCTCCGAAATGGCCGATGCCCTGGCCTTCATACCAGGCGGGCGAATAGGATGCGGCTGCCGCCCCTGCGGCGGCCGTTGCCAACCACGCCTCGAAGGCCCGGCTCCACGGCTTTTCCACGCCCAGCGCTACGGCATAGGGCAGAAGCGTCTCAAAATGCTGCGGCGACATCTCAGGTGCGCCGGCCATATTCATCCGATCCTTCTCCGCGAGGCTCAGATAGGTGCGCAGTCCCTCGATCCCGTCCATCAACCGGCGGCCGAGCGGCGTCGGCGCGCCCATCAGAAAGAAGAAGATGACGTTGATCAGCACGATGCCGCCGACGGACACCAAAAGCGGCCAATGGCCGCTGCCTGACAGATCAGCGAGTGTCACGACAAGGACGGTCGAAATGGCAGAAATCGCAACGAGACCGATGAAGCCGAGAATCACGACGGCGATGATCTTGGAGAATAGGGAACTGCCGCGCCGGAGGTTCTTGCCGAGGCTGACCGCAAGGCCCCCGAAGAAGGCGGCAAAGAACACCGGCACCATGAAGACGAAGATCAGGTCGGGCTCGATGTCGCCGAACAGGAACAGGAGAACCAGGGCTGCCACGCTGAGCGCGATGCCGCCGATGACGTAGCCGGTGTTGGCGCGGTAATACTTGCCGCGATGCTCCTTCTCGATGGCGCGGCGAAAATTCGTCCCGACCGTCTGAACCTTGGTGCCGTTTGCCTTGTCGATGATCAGCTGCTCGCCAGGGGCGCCGATATCCTTCAACAGCGCTGCCTGCCCCGCAGGCAGAGGCCCCTGCGTCGTCTTATCGGTCCGTCGGATCGTGATGGAGTTCTTCAGGTCGTCGAGCGTAACATAGCCCTTGACGGCGAGATCGATGGCGCTGGCGGAGAGTGCCGTCCAGCCGCCCCCGGAAAAGCCCTTGTTGTCCACGTAGTTGACGAGCGCAGGAGAAAGACCCTCTGGAGGATCCCAGCGAGGCACCATGACACCACCAGCCGGGTCTCGCCCAACCCGCGTCCAGTTGCGGGCATAGTAAAGCGCAACAAGCGCCAAGCCGCCTAAGCCGAGGATGGCGTTGATGTTGTCGCGCAGCCACCAGCCTCGCTGGTCGGCGGCCGAAGGCGGTGCAATCACGCCCTTCGGAATCCCGACGACGATCGTGAGGCCCTCATTCGGCGCGAGCGGTCTGGTGGTCGAAAAGACGGCTGTGTTGCCGCTCACCCGCATGTTGGCGTCCGTGTCGGCGGCACCCAGGGGCCCGGTATAGGCGACGGTTTCCGTCACCGCTGCGCCGTCCGGAAGCGTTACACGCGCCGAAGCCTGATCGATGCGGAACATCCAGCCATTGCCGGTGACGTTCCAGTAGAGCTCGTCGTGATCGCCGAAATAGCGAATCTGGCGGTCGGTGCGGTAGGCGATGACATAGGTATGTTCGCCGTGGTCAAGGAAGACGTCCTGCGAGCCGGTATAGATACGGATGCCGCCGGAGATGGATTCCGTATGCCAGTCTTCCGGCTCTCCGTCGCGGGTGACGGAGATGACATCGAAGCCAACGCGGATCGTCCGTCCCTCATCATCCTCCATGGTCAGCGGAAAGTCGCGGAAGATCCCGCGGCGAATGTCATCGCCCTCGGCATTCACGGTAATGGTCTCGGAAACCGTCAGCCCACCATCCGCGGCAACCTGAATGTCGGAATGGTAGGAGCGGATGAACTCCACCGCGCCTGCCGACAGGGTCGTCGCAAACCAGATGATGACCGGCAGGAGCAGGCGCAACATGATCGGCAAGCCTCAGAACTTGACGGCGGGCACGGCACGATTGGCGGGGTCTTCTATCTCGAAATAGTCCCGCTTGGAGAAGCCGAACTGGTTCGCAACGATGTTGGAGGGGACGCTCTCGACCTTCACGTTCAGGTCACGCGCGGCGCCATTGTAGTAGCGGCGCGACATCTGGATCTCGTGCTCGATCGTTTCCAGCGAGTTCTGCAATTCCAGGAAGTTCTGGTTCGCCTTGAGGTCCGGATAGGCTTCGGCGAGTGCGAAGAGCTTGCCGAGCGCCTGCGACAGCAGTCCTTCCGCCTGGGCGCGCGCCGCTACATCACCCGCAGGAACCGCCTGGGCGCGGTTGCGAAGCTCCACGACCTCCTCGAAGGTGGATTTCTCATGGGCCGCATAGCCCTTCACCGTCTCGATGAGGTTGGGTATCAGGTCGGCGCGACGCTTGAGCTGGACGTCGATGCCCGACCAGGCTTCCTCCGCCATCTGCCGCGACTTCACGAGGCTGTTGTAGAGAAAAATGCCGTACAGAACGACGAGTACGACGATGGCAAGCAGGATATACATCCGAGTGTCCCCCAAGACAGTAAGCTCGGGCGGACACTAGAAAGCTTTTCCAACAGCGTCAAACGCTGGCGTCAGGCTGCCTCTCGACCCGCTTGTGCGCCGCCCGCTTCGGTCAGTAGGAAGGCTTCGCCGCAGGCCTTGGCGAGGGTGCGGACGCGCAGGATATAGCTCTGGCGTTCGGTAACGGAGATCACGCCGCGGGCATCCAGCAGGTTGAAGACGTGGCTTGCCTTGATGCACTGGTCATAGGCGGGGAAGACGCACTTGTGCAGCATCTGGTTGGTATTCGCACCGGGAGCTCCGGCAGCGAGCAGCGCCTGGCATTCCTTCTCGGCGTCGATGAAGTGACGGTGCAGCATGGCCGTATCGGCATATTCGAAATTGTGCCGGGAGTACTCCTGCTCCGCCTGGAGGAAAACGTCGCCGTAGGAGATCTTCTCCTCGCCCTCGCGGCCGTTGAAGTTCAGGTCGTAGACATTGTCGACGCCCTGGACGTACATGGCGAGGCGTTCGAGACCGTAGGTCAGTTCTCCCGCAACCGGCGAGCACTCGATCCCGCAGACCTGCTGGAAATAGGTGAACTGCGACACCTCCATGCCATCGCACCAGCATTCCCAGCCGAGGCCCCAGGCTCCGAGCGTTGGGCTTTCCCAGTCGTCCTCGACGAAGCGCACGTCGTGCAGCAGTGGGTCGAGACCGATCGCCTTCAGCGAGCCCAGATAGAGCTCCTGCAGGTTGGACGGGTTTGGCTTCAGGATGACCTGGTACTGGTAATAGTGCTGCAGCCGGTTAGGGTTCTCACCGTAGCGGCCATCCGAGGGACGCCGCGATGGCTGGACGTAGGCCGCCTTCCATGGTCTCGGCCCAAGTGCTCTAAGTGTGGTCGCGGGATGGAAGGTGCCGGCACCAACCTCCATGTCGTAGGGCTGCAGCACGGCGCAGCCCTTGTCGGCCCAGTAGTTGTGCAGCGCGAGGATCAGCCCCTGGAAGGAGCAGGTCGGGGACATGTGGTCGGGAAGATCGGTCATGAATACAGCCGGCATCTCTACAAATGATGCGGACGAGTGCCACGCAGAGCCGCAAGGGTCAAGGATTTATGCCGCGCAGGCAGCCGGCATCACTCGTCGTCGCGCTTGACCCGATACTCGCCGGTCTCAGGATCTTTCACGAGCGTACCCAACGCGCCCGTCTCCTGTTCCTTTCGACGTTCCCGGGAACGCGATGTGAGCTTCTCCGCATCGGCGACGAACCGCTTGTAAAGCAGCCAACCTCCGCCGACGATCAGTATGAAGAAGATCAGTTGTACCATGGGTCCGCCTCGCCCCTTACCCTACATTCCGTAGCGACCCCACAATGCCTTCTCCTCCAGCGTCTCGGCAAGGCCCGCTACGGCGCCGGCACCGATATCTCCTGCGGCACTGCCGCGCACCACACCAGGCAGACGCCGGCCGAAGATGTTGCGGGCACCGCCGACCAGCTCCAGCCGCGTCTTGGGGCCGTAGCGGCGCTTGAGCGTCTCGCGCATTTCACCCGTGCCATCGACAAGCCCCAGTTCCAGGCCCCGGACTCCGGTCCAGAACAGGCCGGAGAAGATCGTCTCGTCATCCGCCAGGCGGCTGCCGCGGCGCGCCTTTACCATGTCGATGAAGACCTTGTGGATCTCCAGCTGCAGCGTCTTCAGGTATTCGACGTCGCCTTCCTTCTCGGGCTGGAAGGGATCGAGGATCACCTTGTTCTCGCCCGCCGTGTAAACGCGTCGCTCCACGCCGATCTTGCGCAGGAGTTCGGGAAAGCCGAAGCCGCCGGACACGACGCCGATCGAGCCGACAATGGAGGTCGGATCGACGAAGATCTCGTCGCCCGCGAGCGCGATCATGTAACCGCCCGACGCCGCGACGTCCTCGACGAACATCAGGACCTTCTTGTTCTTCTCTTCGGCGAGCGCCCGGATGCGCTGGTAGATCAGCCGTGACTGGACAGGCGAGCCGCCCGGCGAGTTAATCGATATCGCCACGGCTGGCGCATCCTTCTTCGAGAAAGCCTTCTCGAGCGCTGGAGCGACGGTCGCAATGTTCAGGGTCGGGCGGAACTGACTGCCGCCTGTCATGATGACACCATGCAGCCGGACCACGGGGATCGCCGTCCCCTCCTTGCGGAATCGCTTCGGCAACATACGCGACAACAGACCAGCCATCTCAAACCCTTCGTTCACGACAATACTGCCGCAGATGTATGACCGGTTGGGCGAAACACAATGGCAGCGCCGCCATTTCAGCGTCTCGGCGAGCCTCGGCGGATGATTGCACTGCGGCCGTTGTTCAGGGCGTCTGCTTCGGGCGTGAAGGCGTGGCCGTCTCCTCCGTGGAGGAAAAGCGGAGGACGGAAGAGCAGGCGGGCACGAGAACCCTTCACCGCCGTCACAAGAAGCCTCGTCGCATCCGCCGCCGGCCGCGGATGCACGACGGTGATCTCCAGTCCACCAAAGCGCCGGCCGCAGGCAGCGATGATTTCTGCGATGGATTGCGGCCGCGCGATGAGAGACAGTTGGCCGCCCGGCTTCAGAACGGCGCCGGCCGTTCTGATCCATCCTTCGAACAGACCATCAGCCATTGCATGCGCCTCGGCCTTCAGGACGTCGGGGGTGGTGCGGTCCGCAGGGTCGTTGAACGGCGGGTTCATGATGACATGATCGTGAACATCGTCCGCAAGCCCGGCGGCAAGTCTGGCCTTCCCCCGGCTCGTCACGTCCGCCTCCAGCACGGTCACCCGTGGGGCGAGTGCGACATTCTCCGGCAACGACAGTGTCTTCCTTGCACAGTCCGCCATCACCGACGAACGCTCGACCAGCAGCACGCTCGCTTGAAAAAGCCTCGATGCCACGGCCAGACCCGCCGCACCCGCACCGGCGCCGAAATCCGCCACGCTGACCGGGCCGTTCGCATTGACCAGCGAGGCCAGCAGCATGGCATCGACCCCCGACCGGTGTCCCACGCCCTTGGGCTGCACCACATGGAAACGGCCGCGATGAAACGCATCGACCGTTTCGATCATGCCTGCGCCTCCCGCAGCTCCCCGCCGAGGCCCGCATCGTTGAGAATCTGCCGCGCCTCGTCCGCCCGGTCATCCTCCACGAGAAAGCGGCGCGGCAGAAGACCGAGCGAGCCTTCAAGGATGCTCATAGTCTGATCCGCGATCATGCAGTGGATACCTGCGTCGCGGATCAGGCTTTCGGCGTAGGAGAGAAGCACGGCATCGTTGGTGCGTATGAGTTCCTGCATGGATCCCTGTTCACATTTCAATGTTTGGCAATTCGTGCCGGGGACGGTATAGGCCACTTCTACAGATCGTGGGTGAATTTGAACAGGAGACCGGAACCTTGGGCGTCGTCGTACCGCTTGAAGAAGGAAAAAAGAAGCCGGCTTCCGTCAAACCCCTCGTCGACCTGACGAAAGCCGACATGGAGCGGGTCAACCAGTTGATCCTGTCCAAGGCCGGTTCCGATGTACAGATGATCCCCGAAGTGGCCAACCACCTGATCTCCTCCGGTGGCAAGCGCCTGCGGCCGATGCTTACACTCGCCGCGGCATCCATGTTTGGCTACAAGGGCGACAGCCATGTCAAGCTCGCAACCAGCGTCGAGTTCATGCACACCGCGACGCTGCTGCATGACGACGTGGTGGACGAAAGCGATCTCCGCCGCGGAAAGTCTACGGCGCGGACGATCTGGGGCAACCAGGCAAGCGTCCTTGTGGGCGATTTTCTCCTCGGACAGGCCTTCCGGATGATGGTCGATGTCGGCTCGCTCGATGCGCTCGACGTCTTGTCTACGGCCGCCTCCGTGATAGCGGAAGGCGAGGTCTTGCAGCTTTCGGTCGCCAAGAACATGGAAACGACGGAGGATGACTATCTCTCCGTCATCCGGGCCAAGACCGCAGCCCTGTTCGCGGCCGCAGCCGAAGTCGGCCCCATCATCGCGCAGGCCGACAAGGCTGGCCGCAATGCACTGAAGTCCTACGGGATGAACCTTGGCCTCGCCTTCCAGCTGGTCGACGACGCGCTGGATTATGGCGGAACTGCCGCCGATCTCGGCAAGAATGTCGGCGACGACTTCCGCGAGGGCAAGATCACGCTGCCGGTCATTCTTTCCTATCGCCGCGGAACGGCAGAGGAACGGCTTTTCTGGCGCAGTGCGATCGAGGCGGGCGAGAGTTCGGAGGAAAACCTCCAGCACGCGCTGGACCTCATCCGGAAATACGATGCGCTGAACGATACGATCGGGCGCGCCATCCACTATGGCACGATCGCCCGCGATGCACTCGCTCCCCTGCCCGCCTCGCCCTACAAGGCGGCGCTTCTGGAAGTGATCGATTTCTCCATCCAGCGCGTAAACTGAACCGCAAGCACAAAAGAGGCTTTCTTGCGGTCCTGTACCAAAAAAGCCATGCTGTCGGTGAATCACTCGGTGCAGGATACTGATGAAAGGCACCTCGATGCGGCAGATTTCCAAGCTTTCCCTGCTTTGCGGTACAGCGCTGGTGACAGCCCTGTTCCTTGCGGCCGCGCCGAACGCGGCGACGCCCGAAGAGAAGCCCGCCGAAGAGGCGGCCAGTTTCGAGCCTGCCAAGGTGCAGTCGTTCGCCGGCGCGTTCCTCGCCGCGCGCACGGCCGACGTCGATCATGACTACCCGACCGCCATCACCCTCTACCGCAAGGCGCTTGAGTTCGACCCGGCCAACCTGGAAATCCGCGAGCGACTGATGATCGCCCTCTTCCTGGACGGGCAGTTCGAGGAAGGGCTCGCCGAGGCCGAGGCCCTGAAGGACGACGAGGCTGTCGAGCGGATCACGACGATCGTGCGCGGCCTCGACGCAATCCGCGACGGCCGTTTCGGCGAAGCGAAGGAGATGCTAGCCTACAGTGGGCCGAACGACCTCGACAAGCTGACACATACCCTGATCAGTGCGTGGGCTGACGTCGGCGCCGGGGAAGAAGGCAAGGCGCTCAAGACCGTTCGTGACCTGACGGGGCCGGACTGGTTCAAGGTATTCACCGACTACCAGCTGGGGACGATGGCGCTCGTCTCGGGCGACACGAACGCCGCGAGGACGCACCTGACGGCCGCCATCACCAATGAAGAAGCGGTTGCAACAGCGCCGGATACCTTCATGCGCGCCGTCATGGCGCTTGCGCGGCTGGAGGCTGCCGCCGGCAAGACGCAGAAGGCGCTCGATGCGATCTCCGTCGGTGACGGGATGATCAGCAACTATGCGCCGCTCAAGGCCCTGCGCGAAAGCATCGAGAGTGGCGAGAAGCCCGCCCAGCAGATAACGGACGCCTCCCAGGGCGCTGCCTCCGTGCTGTTTTCCATCGGGGCTGCGCTCAATCGCCAAGGCGCCGAGGACATGGTGTCGCTCTACCTGCAGGTTTCGCACGCGCTTGATCCGGAAAGCGCCGACACACTGATCCTCCTCGGCGGGATCGCCGAGAAGCTTGAGAAGCCGGAGCAGGCAATCAGCTATTACGAGAAGGTGCCAGCCGATTCTCCCATGCGGCGGATCTCCGAACTCCAGCTTGGGCTCGCCCTTGCCGGCTCCGAGAAGGTCGAGGAGGCGCGTCAGCACCTCAAGGCGCTGATCACCGCCGACCCCACCGACCTCCGCAGCTACCTAGCCTATGGCAGCGTGCTGTCCGACGCCAAGGACTACAAGGAGATGGCGGCGAACTACGACAAGGCTGTGGAGGTCATTGGACCCGTTCCCAAGCAGGGCGACTGGACCATCTTCTTCCAGCGCGGCATTGCCTATGAACGCCTGAAGAAATGGGATCAGGCGGAGCCGAACTTCAAGAAGGCGCTGGAGCTGAACCCGGAACAGCCGCAGGTCCTCAACTATCTCGGCTACTCCTGGGTAGACATGAACCGCAATCTCGAGGAAGGCCTCGACATGATCCGCCGCGCGGTCGAGCTTCGTCCGGACGACGGCTATATCGTCGATTCGCTCGGTTGGGCCTATTATCGCATGGGTCGCTTCGAGGATGCGGTGGCGGAACTGGAACGGGCCGTACAGTTGCGGGCCGGCGACGCCACGATCAACGACCACCTGGGCGATGCCTACTGGCGGGTCGGCCGGAAGCTGGAAGCTGTCTACCAGTGGAACCGGGCACTGATCTCCGAGGGCGACGACGTCAACCGCGACCAGATCAAGGAGAAGATCGACAAGGGCCTGCCGCCGCTCGATCCGACCGCGACAACCGCCGACAAGCGTCCGGAGGAGCCTGCGACCCCTGCGCCCGCGCCGGCAGGCAACAAATCCTGACAGCCATGCGGCCCTCCTTGCATGGTTCTGGTGCGGAGCTGGTAAGTCTCCCGGTCACCGAACTTGCCCCGGCTAAGATCAACCTGGCGCTTCACGTGACCGGGCAGCGGCCGGACGGCTATCACCTGATAGAGAGCATCGTTACCTTTGCCGATATCGGCGACCATCTGACCTTCTCGCCCGCTGACGAGGATCGCCTGAGCCTGTCGGGGCCCTTCGCCCCTGCCATCACCGGTGGCTCCGACAATCTGGTGGCCCGCGCGCGCGATGGACTGCGTCGTCTGCTGCAAGCCAGAGGCGTGGAGGCCCCGGCCGTCGCCATCCATCTCCAAAAGAACCTGCCGGTCGCATCCGGGATCGGTGGCGGTTCCGCCGACGCGGCAGCGACACTAAGAGGGCTCTTGCGGCTCTGGAGCGCAGGCGGCGTCGGCACTGACGAGATCGAGGCTCTGGCGCTGTCGATCGGCGCGGACGTCCCCATGTGCATGGCAGGCAGACCTTTGATCGCAAGCGGGATAGGCGAGAAGCTGTCGCCTTTGACGGGCATGCCGCGCTTTGCCATGGTGCTCGCCAATCCTCTGCGAGGCATCTCTACGCCGGAGGTGTTCTCTCGCCTCGCGTCCAGGCAAAACCCCGGGCTGGTCTTGAACGACCCATGCGACTGGATGTTGAACCTCGCGGCCGCAAGGAACGACCTGCAGGGTCCTGCCGGCGAACTGGTGCCGGAGATAGGGGCACTATGCAATCTCCTGCAAAGCCAAGGTGCGGTGCTGACGCGCATGTCGGGATCCGGCGCCACGTGCTTCGGCGTATTCGATTCCAGGCGAAGTGCCGATCACGCCGCAAGTATGTTGCAGGCCGAAAGGCCCGAGTGGTACTTTGCCTCGACAGAAACCATTGCCGGGTCATGACATGAACCGCATCGACGAGAGCCGTCCCTTTATCCCCGTCGGCATTGCCGTACTGACAGTCTCCGATACCCGGACGCCCGATGACGACCGCTCCGGGGACACACTCGTCGCTCGGATCGAGAAGGCTGGGCACGTGTTGAAGGCCCGCGCCATCGTCACCGACGACGAGGAGAAGATCGCCGCCCAGGTGCGCAGATGGACGCTCGACCCGCAGATCGATGTCATCATCACCACCGGCGGAACCGGATTTACGGGGCGGGACGTGACGCCGGAGGCGCTGGAGCCGCTGTTCGAGAAGCGGATGGATGGCTTCTCAGAAGTGTTTCACCGGATCTCCTATGACAAGATCGGGACCTCGACCATCCAGTCCAGGGCCACCGGCGGCGTGGCGAACGCCACCTTCATCTTCGTCCTGCCGGGGTCGCCCGGTGCTTGCAAGGACGCCTGGGACGGCATCCTGGAGGCCCAGCTCGACTACAGGCACATGCCCTGCAACTTCATAGAGATCATGCCGCGCCTCGACGAGCACCTGAAGCGAGGGGCCGGCTGAGGCTCAACCCGCCGCACGCAGCGAGCGGGCGGGAACGACCTCGCTGGACAGCCTGACCGCCTTGAGTCCGGTCACTAGGGCAGCGAGGCCCATCCCTGGCGCCACGGCGTCCAATGCCTGCCGCTTCGTCAGCAGGAGGCCGTGCTCGAGCGGCTGAACCCTCCCGACGATTCGCTTCAGGAACGGGCGGCGGCAATGGCGGGCAAGGGAGAAGCGGGCCGGCCTGCTGCTCGAAGCGATGTATTCCATCACCTCGTCGATCCAACCCTTTTGCAGGCGCGCACCCGGCTCGATGAGGAGCAACCAGTCACCTCGCGCAGCCATCAGGACATCGGAAAGAACCCAGTCGCGGTAGAACCTGCACCCCGCCGCATCGGCGACCCTTGCCGAGCCGTCGGAGGACCCTCGATCGAGGACTGCTACATCGCTGACAAGCCCCTCCACCGCACCCGAAACCAGACCTGAAAGTGTCTGGGCGAGTTCGGCTTCATGGTCACTGCATTCCATCAAGACAGTCAGCATGAACTGCTTCTATCGTATCATCATCGGCTTTTCCACATCCGCTCCTTTGAGTTTGTTCTTGCATTGTTCTCATTTCTATCTTAGGAATTTAATCAGGCGGGCAAGCAGAAAGGCCCTTCGGAGCGTCACATGAATGAGCTGACCCATCTGCGGCAGGATGCCTTCGCACCTGCCCATACGGCAGATATTGCCGATTGCCTGGTGAAGTCCTCAGGCCTTCGCATCGAGATCGACCGGCGGCGCGGCCGCGGCGCCGGGCTGAACCCGAGCGGCCGGTTCGAGCAGGAACGGCGCGAGGCGTTCGACGACGGGTGGCAGTCGCTTGAGGAACTGGCACCGTTCACGACGGACGTGCAGGTGGAGAAGCCCCGCACGGCAATCACGCGGAACGATTCACCCGATATCTCCTTCGACCGCTCCATCAATCCCTATCGTGGTTGCGAGCACGGCTGCATCTATTGCTTTGCACGCCCAACCCACAGCTTCATGGGATTGTCAGCCGGGCTGGACTTCGAGGCCAAGCTCTTCGCCAAGCCGGACGTGCCGAAGCTGCTGGAGCGCGAGCTCAGCCGCCCGGACTACAAGGTCCGCGCCATCGCCATCGGCACGAATACCGATCCCTACCAGCCAATCGAGCGAGAATGGCGGATCATGCGTCAGATCCTGGAAGTCCTTCACAAGGCCAATCATCCCGTTGCGATCGTGACGAAGTCGGCGCTGATCACGCGCGACCTCGACATCCTCTCGGACATGGCCGCGAAGGGATTGGCAAAGGTCGGCATTTCCGTCACGACCCTCGACCGTAAGCTGGCCCGCACGATGGAGCCACGCGCCTCCACCCCCACGAAGCGTCTGGAAGCAATCAAGGCCCTGAACGATGCCGGTGTACCGACCGCTGTCATGGTCGCCCCGATCATTCCGGCGCTGAACGATCACGAGATCGAGCGTATCCTGGACGCAGGGCACGCGGCGGGTGCCCGGGAAGCGAGCTACGTCCTTCTGCGCCTGCCGCTGGAGGTGAGCCCGCTGTTTCGCGACTGGCTGCTTCGCAACTATCCCGACCGCTACCGGCACGTCATGTCGCTGGTGCGCTCCATGCGCGGTGGCAAGGATTACGACGCCGACTTCGGGAAGCGGATGAAAGGCTCCGGCCCCTACGCCTGGCAGATCGGCCGCCGGTTCGACATAACCGTCAAGCGGCTCGGCATGGGGCATCGTGGCCTGCCGCTGCGCGATGATCTCTTTATCCGCCCGGATGGAGGTGGGATCCAGCTGTCGCTGCTCTGACGAACGAAGGTCCTTGATTGCTCCAGATTTCGGTGCGGATGCCGCCTCCTCCGTATCCGAAACACCCCGGCCCCGCCTCTCCGTGGCGGGACAGTGTGCCGCATCACACCGGCCGGGGCTTGCAGGAGGTCGGGTGGGCGTGCGAGTCTGCCGCCATGTTGGCTCGCACGTCCCCCGATTCTCCGATGCTGTTCGAAGAAGTCCCGCTCGTCCCGGACTTCAGCCTGGAACTCGTCGCACGCAATGCCGGCCACTGGCCGGTGGCAGGAACGGACGAAGCGGGCCGCGGCCCGTTGGCCGGACCTGTTGTGGCGGCAGCCGTGATTCTAGATCCCAACAACATCCCCGACGGTCTCAATGATTCCAAGCAGCTGACCGCTGCACGGCGGGAGGAGCTCTTCGAAGCGATCATGGCCACCGCCGATGTCTCGATCGCCGCTTCGGGACCCCGCCACATCGACGAGCGAAACATCCTGCGTGCAAGCCTCGATGCCATGCGCCGGGCCGTGGCCGGCCTTTCGATCCTACCAGCCTATGTTCTTGCAGACGGCCGCGACGTACCGCAGGGCCTCTGCTGCCCCGGACGTGCCGTCATCCAGGGGGATGCCCGGTCGGTATCGATCGCGGCCGCGTCGATCATCGCCAAGGTCACGCGAGACCGCATGATGACGCGGGCACACCAGGTATTCCCGCTATACGGGTTCAACAGCCATGCCGGCTATGCGACGCCCCAGCATCGCGCGGGGATTGAAGCCCACGGACCCTGCCTGCTGCACCGGATGAGCTTCCGCCCCCTCCGCAAGGACGAGGCTGCGGAGTAACCCGATCAGACGGCAACGAAAAAGGGCCGCGCAATGCACGGCCCCTCTCTTCTATTTTTCGCCGCTGGTAGTCAGTTCAGTCGCGACTGTACTTTCCCGAGCGAGTCTTTGAACAGCGCGTCCTGCGTACCGGCATCGGCCTTGCTCGCAATCACCTTTTCAGCGGCGGCAATTGCGAGATCGACGGCAGCGGAGCGAACTGCAGCAATGGCGTCAGCCTCGGCCTGCCTGATCTTCTGCTCCGACAGGGCATTGCGGCGGGCGACGAATTCCTCCGTCTTCTGCTTGGCCTCTTCGGTCAGCATGGCTGCTTCCCGTTCAGCCGCAGCGACGATCTGAGCGGCGTCGGCCTCGGCTTCCTTGCGCTTGCGCTGGTATTCGGCCAGAAGCTGCTGCGCTTCCTCGCGAAGGCGCTTGGCTTCCGCAAGCTCGTTGCGGATGTTCTCCGCGCGCTCGTCGAGCGACTTTGTGAGCATTCCCGGCACCTTCAGGTAGGCCAGAAGCACAAAGAAGAGGATAAGGCCGACAAGGGCGAAGAAAGTAGCGTCGAAAGCCATGGATCAGGCCCCCTTCGGAGATGCTGCGGCAACGGCAGACTTGATTTCATCGGCGTTGGCCTTGGCGCCGATCAACTGATCGACAATGGCTGATGCCGTTTCTTCGGCGATAGCTCCAACCTGGGCGAAGGCCTGAGCCTTGATGTCGCTGATGCGGGCTTCGGCCGCCGAGAGCTTCTCTGCAAGCTCTGCCTCGATGGCGGCGCGGTCGGCGGCAGCCTTTGTCTTGGCGGCTTCGCGAGCCGTCTCGCCGATCGTGTGCGCCTTGGAGCGCGCCGCGGCGAGTTCGCTTTCATAGGTTTCGACAGCCGCATCGGCTTCCGACTTCAGGCGGGACGCCTCGTCGAGATCCTGGGCGATGCGGTCGTGGCGCTGCTCGAGAATTCCACCCAAGCGCGGCACGATAACCTTCTTCATCAGAAGGTAGAAGAGACCGAAGGTGATGACGAGCCAGAGAAGCTGCGATGGATAGGTCGAAGCATCGAAGGGCGGGAATACGCCCGTGGCATGCGCGTCGTCGTGAACGACGCCGGTTTCCGTGTGCAGCTCGCCCGCAGGCGCTGCGCCCGGCGCTTCTTGCGTCTCTGTGGCTTCCGGCGCGGTCTGCGCAAATGCCGAAGTCACGAACATCATCACCTCCAGGTGGAATTCGAATGCGAAGGATCACGGCCATTCGTCAGGACGGCCGTGATCCTGTACCCCGATGCCGATATTAGACGGCGAACAGGAGAAGGAGAGCAACGAGCAGCGAGAAGATGCCCAGAGCTTCCGTAACGGCGAAGCCGAATACCAGACGGCCGAACTGGCTGTCAGCGGCGGACGGGTTGCGCAGGGCGCCCGACAGGTAGTTGCCGAAGATGTTGCCGAGACCGAGAGCCGTACCGGCCATACCAAAGCAAGCGAGACCTGCGCCGATGAACTTTGCTGCTTCCGCTTCCATGAATGAACTCCTTCGAAATGGTTGTTGCGGCGGATGACTGGCGCCTGCGGGGCGCCAATGTGGTTATTCCTTAGTGCCCGCCCGGATGGACCGCGTCATTCAGGTACATGCAAGTCAGTACCGCGAAGACATAGGCCTGTAGGAAGGCGACGAGGAATTCGAGACCCGTCAGGGCGACGGTCATGATGAGAGGCAGGATGGCGCCGCCAATGCCCAACGCGCCAAGAGCGCCAAGCGAGGCTACGAAGCCCGAGAAGACCTTCAGCGTGATGTGCCCTGCCAGCATGTTGGCGAAGAGACGCACCGACAGCGAGATCGGACGGGACAGGAAGGAGATGATCTCGATCGCGACGACGAGCGGCAGAAGCACCCCGGGAACGCCGCTCGGCACGAACACGCTCAGGAAGTGCAGGCCGTGCTTGTAGAAGCCGTAGACGAGGACGGTGCCAATCACCAGCAGCGCAAGAGCGAAGGTGACGATGATCTGGCTGGTTACGGTGAAGAAGTATGGGAACATGCCCAGCATGTTCGCCGTCAGGACGAACATGAACAGCGTGAAGACCAGGGGGAAGAACTTCATCCCCGAACTGCCGGCGCCTTCACGCAGCATGCCGGCAATGAACTCGTAGGACATTTCGGCGACCGACTGCGCCCGGCCGGGAATCAGGCCGCGCTGCGAGGTGGCGAAATAGAGGAAGCCGGCGGCGCAGGCGACCGTCGCGACCATGAACAGCGATGCATTCGTGAAGGAG
The DNA here is from genome assembly GCF_000967425.1 of Pseudorhizobium banfieldiae. Taxonomy (NCBI): domain Bacteria; kingdom Pseudomonadati; phylum Pseudomonadota; class Alphaproteobacteria; order Hyphomicrobiales; family Rhizobiaceae; genus Pseudorhizobium; species Pseudorhizobium banfieldiae. The sequence continues at coordinate 459,745 of NZ_FO082820.1, read as the reverse complement.
AAGTCCAAGCCGCCGATTTCGATCGGGACGATCTTGCTGATCTGGAACTGATGGGTCGGATCGTTGGCCACCGTCTACCTTCTTTCTTCCTTCACTCGCCTCGCCGACGGTCGCCACTCATGCGCCCGTCAAGGCTTTCGCTTCTTATCCCGACCGCCCGCCAGGGACGGCGGCAAAGCAACCATCCCCACGGCCCGCAGGACGTTCAGTATTCCGGCGCAGAAGCCGAGGAGGAGCAGGATGATCATCCCCCAAGGCCCTGTACCGGCAAAACGGTCGAGAAGATAGCCAAGCATGGCGCCCACCGCGATTGCGGCGATGAATTCCGAAGAGATCTTCAGACCGAGAGCCATCCCTCGACGGCTTTCCTCGCTCTGCGCATCCCTCTTCGCTTCAGCCGCTTCTTCGGCGTCCCGCTCCGCCAAGGCGGCAGAAAGACGCCTGCGGCGCTGCTCCAGACTCTCGTCCCGATTGTCCGTCATTCGCATCCTCCCTTGCCGTCTTCCCGCATCCCACGGTGCATAGACCGTCCGATCCGTGTGCGAAACATGCTGACTGCTAGGGATTTCGCGCCTTCCGGCCCGTTTTCAAGTCGGGCGCAACATAGTTTTGAGCGTCTGCATAGTCAAGGCATGGAGTCGAGATGGAATCCCAGCCAATTGATCTGATTTTTCAAGCTTTTACGGCCGAACCACTACTATCGGCGTAAACTTCTTGAGCGGAATCACGACGCAGCGGCGTCAGGCCGCATTCAGCTCCAGCCGCCGCCATAGGTGCGATAGAAGATATGCAGGCCGATGCGCCCGACCTTCTTCATAGACCGCGCCCACTTCGGGCGGACGTATACCGCGTGGTAGTGGGTCGATGAGCCAACCTCGTTTAGCCAGATCTTCCCGGCGGTGACCGCCATGGCGACCTCGCGAGCCATCTTCCAGTGATATTGCGAGCGGATGCGGTCCCGGATGTTGTCGCAGGCAAAGGAGAACTGGCAGCGGTTGCGCCAATCCTCGTTCTGGTAAACGACGCCGCAGATCGTATCCGGATAGGCAGGATTGCGTACGCGGTTGAGGATGACCTGTGCCACGGCCGCCTGCCCGCGCGCCGATTCGCCACGTGCTTCGAAGTAGATGCCGGACGCGAGGCATTGCTGCTCACGCGCCGAAAATGTTTCCGCCGGAAGCGGCGTCGCGGCCCATGCATGATCATCACGCCCGATCGGCGGGATGAAGCGCCCGGCTTCGGGCTTCTTGAGGATCGCGTCGAAGGGCGACTCCCGGGCGAAATCCGGCTCCGGAGGCGCGTAGGCTGTTGCCAGGACATCGGCCTTGTCATTGGTCACGAGGCTGGCGATCATCGGCGACACACCGGCAGCCGGCTTCTCCTCCTTGCGGAAGTAGAAGGATGCCAGTTCGAACTCCTTGACCTTCTTACCGGGCTTGGCGAACCCGGCCAGTTCCTGTCTGCCTTGCGGCGGCAGCGTCAGCGCACTGGTCCGTTGCAGGATCGAACCGGCACTGAAGGCCTTGGGAGGTTGCATCGGCTCGACCGCCACGATACGCCCCTTCTTCGCCTTCCGGTTGACGCGATCCTCGTCCGGCGTTGCGTCGCCCTTGCTGCCACCACCAACAAAGGCGATCTTGCTGCCATCCGGCAGAGCCAGACCTGCATCGGAGGGAAGCATGCGCTCCGCGCCGGGGAAGGCGAGCTCGGAAGAGTGAATGGATCCGGCCGGAGAATGGGTCAGAACAGCCCGCCACCTCTGACCCGCATCGAGCCCATTCAGGAGTGCGGAGAGATCCCCATGGGACGCCGTAGAGGGAAAGGCCAGCCAGGCGACAAGGCCAAATAGCGCAGGAGCGCTCCAGGCATTCAGGCGGGCACGGCAGTTGCGACTCAAAAGAACATTCGAACGCAAAACGAGGGACTCCACGGGCTACGGCAACCCGCGAAGGATCGATCATTAACCTTGACGGGGCGTTAACGGCTCATCGGGAAAAGCTTGAACAGGCTGACAATTTAGCGAACCGGCATAGATGTGCGAGGGTTCTGAAGCCTATTCGAAGACGATCGTAGGAGCCGGTCTTTCCACCCGCCCCTCCAACGCCCCGCGCACCCGTAACGCGATATCCCGGTAGATCTGCCCGGCGAGCCCCTCAGGATCCGCTGCAACAACAGGCGTCCCACTATCGGACTTCTCCCGGATATCGATCGTCAGCGGCACTTCACCCAGGAAGGGGACGCCGATCCGAGCGGCTTCTGCCTGTGCGCCGCCATGGCCGAAGATGTCGTATCGCGCACCGGTATCGGGCGCCACGAAATAGCTCATGTTCTCTATGATGCCGAGCAGCGGCACTTCCACCTTGCGGAACATGGTGATGGCCTTGCGTGCGTCGATCAGCGCCAGGTCCTGCGGGGTAGAGACGATCACTGCGCCAGCAAGAGGCACCTGCTGGGCCATGGTGAGTTGCACGTCGCCGGTGCCGGGAGGCATGTCGACGACCAGGACGTCGAGCTCGCCCCAGGCCACCTCCCGCAGCATCTGCAGAAGCGCCGACTGAACCATCGGGCCACGCCAGATCATGGCGGTCTCTTCGTCGACAAGGAAACCCATGGACATCGCTTTAAGGCCATAGTTCTCCATCGGACGGATGATGCGGTTCTCGATCTGCTGTGGCCGCCCCGAAATCTTCATGAGCCGCGGAATCGAGGGGCCGTAGATATCGGCGTCGAGTATCCCGACCTTCATCCCGATGGCCTGCAGGCCGAGGGCAAGATTGACAGCGGTCGTGGACTTCCCCACTCCCCCCTTCCCGGACGCAACCGCTATGATCGCGCCCACCCCCGGTACGCCCGCCTTTTCCGGGCGCGCCGGAGACCCATGTGCGTGCGGTGGGGCTGCAGGCTGCGGGCGACGTGGCGGGGCAGAGGGCGTGGCACCAGCCTTTCGATCCGCCGTCAGCGTTACCAGGGCACCTTTGACGCCTCGAACGGCCTTGACCGATCGCTCGGCGGCTGCCCGTAGCGGTTCCAACTGCTCGGCCCTGTCGGCGGGCACGGTGATCGAGAAGTACACCTTGTTGTCGGAAATGAAGACATCGGAGACCATCTTCAGCGACACGATGTCATCGGTGAGGTCAGGGCCGCGGACCTTTGAAAGCGCCGCCAGAACCTGTTCCTTGGTCACGTCCGTCATCGATCAAACTCCTGTCGCTCGACAGTCGCGGGGCGACTGGTCAGGAGTCCTTATAGAAGTTGGCCGCCCGATGCTGCAACACGCAATGGCGATGCTGCCCGGCGCAAGCTCATTGAACCGCCAGGCAGCATCGTTTCTCATCACGTCTCTGTCGGACGCTGTCGGCCCCCTCTGGACCTCCCCGTGCAATGCACGGACCGTGCCAGATGGCGAACGTCGCGGCGGATGCGGCAGTGGTGCCGCCCGACCGGATGCAACAGAGTTCCGCGGAGGCGGCGTGCCCACTTTCTGAGCAGCGGGAATCAGGTGCCGTCAGCAAATCAGCCCTAGGCGGAACGCGGTTGCGACCGCCTGGGTGCGATTGACGCTGTCCAGCTTCTTGGCGGCTCGGTTAAGGTAGTGATTGACCGTATGTTCGGACAGCCCCAGGATCTCCGCAATCTCCGCGCTTGTCTTTCCAGCTGCCGTCCAAGTGATGCAGTCCAGCTCGCGTTCCGTCAGCGTTTCGACGGTGCGGGTGGTCATGCTGCGTATCTGCCCTAGCCGCTCATAGACATGGATGGCCAGATAGCTGAGTTCCATCATCTGCTGATGCGTGAAGGGAGCACCATCACCGGCGAGCGATACGGCGCCGCGCATCCCAGTACTGTCGTGCACCGGGAAATAGGCGCCTCGAAGCAAACGATAAGGGGCAAACAGGTCGGTCGAAACCGTATTGCCGCGCACAAGGTTCACTTCCTCCAAGTCATACTGGGTGGGAATGAATGATTCACGCAACCGCTTCAGGATTGGGCTGGAGGAGAGAAGTCCTTCGCGGTCGAAATGAGTAATGAGCTCCGCAGGCCAGTTGGTGATGACGCTATGGGCGGAAAGAGTGAGGGAGGTCGGTCCCGGCATGTTCACGACCATGAAAGCGCGAGCGCCATAGGATTCGGTTATCCGCTTCATGAACCGGAATACGTCGAACTGCGTCTTCAGTCCCTTGATCTCCAGGATCTGATTCTCGGTCGATTCGTTTGGGATGCTCTTTTCCAAAGGCGGCATGGGGCGGAGTTCTCGATTTCCTGGTGTGACGCGACTGACCGAAATGGTCGGATGGAGAGCAATTCAGGCCAGGAACGGAGTTGTCCGACACCTACGCCCCGTTCGATGCAATCTTGTCTTTACAGAGAAAGATTATAGACAGGTATGTCGAAAATTCCGCAATAGCAATCGCCAATCTGACAGGAAGTCATGTTGGCGGAGACATTTGCAGCGTCCAAGCGATGGTGCAAGATTCACTTCCCGGAGCTCATCATGCACGACGCAAAATCCGAGCCTGCGACCTTGTCCAACACCGTTTCCGAGCTCGGAGAGGGGCCAAACTTCGAACCGGAAACGAACACGCTTTGGTGGTTCGACATCCTGGGAAAGCTGCTTCACGAAAGGAACCTCTCCACCGGTGAGGAGCGACATCACCCGCTGCCATTCATGGCGAGCGTCATCGCCCGCATCGATGAGGAACGACAGCTTCTGGCAACCGAAGAGGGGCTTTACATCCGCAACCGCCGGGATGGTGCGCTCAGCCTCTATTGCGAGCTAGAGGCTGGGAATGCCGGCACCCGCTCCAATGACGGACGGCTCCATCCGAGTGGCTGTCTCTGGATCGGGACGATGGGGAAAGGAGCCGAGGAAGGCGCCGGTGCCATCTACCATGTGGCACGGAAGACCGTGACCCCGCTCTTCCGCAATATCAGCATCCCAAACGGAATCTGCTTTTCGCCGGACGGTTCCACCGGCTATTTCGTCGACACCACGAAGAACCTCCTGATGCGGGTCAGCCTCGACGCCTCTACGGGACTGCCAGTCGGCGAGCCCGCCATCCTCGTTGATACGAGCGATCAGCCGGGCGGCATGGACGGCTCGGTCTGTGACCGGGACGGCAACATCTGGAATGCGCGGTGGGGCGCCGGAGCGGTGGACTGCTATTCTCCGGACGGCACGTTGGCGAAACGTCACAGACTGCCGGCGCGGCAGACGACTTGTCCCGTCTTCTTCGGACCCGGCCTGACGAACATCGGGGTTACGTCGGCCTGGGAAGGACTGAGCCCTGACCAGCGGGAGAGCGACCCACTTGCCGGCCAAATGTTCGCCTTCACCGCCGGTGCCGCCGGCACGCCGGAGTCGAGCTTCCGCGTCTGAGCCTTCCAACCTCTCCTTGAGTTCTCCGCTCGCCAACCGGCAGTTGGCAGGGCACCCGCCTATAATTTCGGCGTTGGGCCGGAACTAAACCCCAGGTCGATCCATTGTCTGCGCGAACCAGCGCGATTGAACGTCGTGCGTTCACATCGAGAACACTAGGAAGGTAGGTTCGACATGAAGAAGACTTTCAGCACAATGGCGGCCGCAGCCGTCCTGATGGCCTCCACTGCAATCGCACCGGCCATGGCCCAGACCAGCGATCCGGCCGCGCCTGCATCTCCGGCTGCTCCTGCAGATCCCGCGATGAAGCCGATGACCGGCACCGACGCCGCACCCGCAGCAGGCGCCTCGTCGACCGACAACGCTGCCGCTCCCGAAGCCGATACTTCGACCGACACTGCAGCTACTCCGGCAACTCCGGGCGCTGACGCTCCCACGGACACTGCAGCCACTCCGGATACCGATGCGACCACGGACACTGCAGCCACCCCAAGCACGGATGCTTCGACAGATACTGCTGCCGCTTCGGGCTCTTACCTGACCGAACAGTCGGAGACGCAGATCAGCGCCAACGACTATATCGGCAAGTCGGTTTATAATGCTGAAGATGAAAGCGTTGGCGACATCAACGACCTGATCCTTGAGCAGGATGGCGGCATCGTCGCAGCCGTGATCGGCGTCGGCGGCTTCCTCGGTATCGGCGAGAAGGATGTCGCGGTTCCGATGGAAAACATCTCCATGACCCGCGACATGGAAAACAACAATGAGATCCGTCTGACGACGACTGAAACGAAGGATTCGCTCAATGCGGCTCCCGAGTTCATGACGCTCGAAGACCAGCAGGCAGCCGCTGATGCGGCGACCACCGACACGACGACAACTTCGTCCACCGGTGCTACGACACCGATGCCGAATGCCACTACCCCGCCGACGGCTGAAGGTAACAACTAAGCCCGGAGCGTGTGACGCATTAAGGCATCTTGAAGGGGCGGCGCTGCGGCGCCGCCTTTTTCTTAGCGGCCGCACCAGGTGAGGCGTGCCTCTGGATCAGAGGTGAGCAACCAGAAGTCTTCGCTCCTGCTCCCGCAGATAGCGTCCCGTTGCGACGGTGTCGGCCGGCTTGCCGTAGTAGTAGCCTTGCCCCATCCCACATCCCAGGGCCTTCAGCTTCTGCGCGTCGGCATAATCCTCGATACCCTCCGCCACCACCTGCAGATCCAGCCCGTCGCACATGGCGATGATCGCTTTGACGATGTGTTCGGACGTTCGATCAGTGGTGATCTGCGACACGAACGCCCGGTCGATCTTCACCTTGTCGAACGTGAATTCACGTAGCCGGCCGAGGCTCGACTGCCCCGTCCCGAAATCGTCGAGCGAGATCTTCACTCCTTCGGCCCGCAGATCGGTAATGATCCGGTGCGCCGTCTCCGCCGACGTCATCATGGCGGTTTCGGTGATTTCCAGTTCGAGCCTGTGGGGATCAAGGCCAACGCGGTCAAGGATCGACAGGATGGTGTCCGTGGTTCCGGGGTCCATCAATTGAACGGAAGACAGGTTGAACGAGAGGAAGAGCTCCCGCGGCCATGAGAGCGCGGCTTCCGCCGCCTTGCGCAACAAGGTCTCGGAAAGCGCATCAATAAAGCCGCGTTCTTCGGCGAGGGGCACGAAAACGGACGGCGAGACGAAACCCAAGTCAGCATCGATCCAACGCGCCAGTGCCTCGAAGCCCAGCACAGCGCCGTCGCCGAGCCGCACGATCGGCTGGAAATGGGCGTCGACGGCATCGGCAATGACCGCCGTTCGCAGCGCCTGCTCCAGTTGTGTCGCATGCTTCATCTCCAGGGCGATTTCGCGGGAGTAGACGGTGATCTGCCCCCTGCCCCGGCGCTTGGACCGATAGAGGGCGGTTTCCGCGCTCTTCAGAAGATCCTCGAACTCCTCACCGGCAAAAGGATAAATGGCAAAACCGAAGGAGGCCGATAGACGTACGTTTCGGTCGCCCAGATCGTAGGGTGCGGAGAGCACGTCCTTGATCATCTGTCCGATCCGTTCAGCGCCCACCCTCTCGAAGACCAACGGCAGGACGAAAGCAAACTCGTCCCCGTCATGACGGGTGACCGTTGCACCGTCGGGAATACAAGCCTTCAGGCGATGGGCCACCTGGCAGAGGATTTCGTCTCCCGCAGCGACGCCGAACAAGTCGTTGATCGGCTTGAACCCGTCGAGATTTGCGATGCAGATGGTAAAGGGAGCGGGATCCTGAGCACGTTCGGCAGCGAGCAACCGGACCTTGTCGCGCAACCGGTAGCGGTTGCCGAGGCCTGTAAGCGGATCGCTGTATGCCATCGCCTGCAGTTCATTCTGGGTGACCTGCGGCAACAGTTTGCCGGCCGACGTCATGCGAAAACCCGATACTCTGTATACATTCGGGCAAGATGCGACAGAAACCTTAACAAACCCGCCTTCCTTCAGGTGCAGATTTCCGCCTCTCGATCACGTCGCGTTCCTGCAAATACGTGAGAAGAACGGACTCCAGCATTTCCGGACTGATGGGCTTCAGGATCACGTCATCCATCCCCGATAGAAAGCATTGTTCGCGGTCACGATCGAATGGCTGCGCCAGAACTCCAATGATGGGAGTGGGACTACCGCGTCCCTCAACCTCGCGGATCTGCCGGCAGGCATCGAAGCCGTTGATCTTCGGCAGCGTAATGTCCATCAGTACGAGCCGCGGCTTATGTTCCTTCCATAGCCGGACCGCCTCCTCACCATCCGCCGCGATGCTGTAGCGATAGCCCAGCCCTTCAAGTATCTGCGAAAATACGATCTGGTTGACGGCATTGTCCTCGGCAACAAGCACGTCGAGCAAGCCGGGGGCGGCTGCGGCTTGAGCGTCCTTGACCACTTCGTCGTCAGCTTCCTGCGTGAAAATTTCGCTAACCAGCGCATGCAGGCCCTGGCCTGTACGGCTACGATCCAGCACCACGAGCGGAACCTGAAACGCCTCGGTCAACGTCGTACATGCAGCCAGTAGGCTCTTCTCGGCAAGAACCAGGACGAGATCGATAACAACGCCTAGATCTTCGGAGACAGAGAGAAAAAGTTCGAGCTCCTCGGCGCTTCCTACGACCACGGCCTCGGCGCCCAGCTTGGCAATGGACTGCGGCAGCAGGTCGGACGCATCTTGCTCGGTTGTCACGACCAGCACGTTTCGCCCCCTCAGATCCTGCAGGGACATGCCGTGCTGGCCAAGCTGAACCCTGCGAGCAGGTTTCCTCACCGTGGATCCGATCCACTCCGGCACTAGCCCCGACAGGTCCTCCAACGCCGCTACCACCTGATAGCGACCCGGCTTCCCAATCCTGAACTTCCTGACGATCGTCTTCACGTGGTCGCCGTCCTTGCCTATGAGGAGTTCCGGCGAGGTCACCGAAATACCCTTCCTGATGATCTGCCGATCGGCGGCTTCGATGCGGCCGGCGACCACCGGATCGAACACCTCACATGCTTTACGGCCAATGAGTTCTTCGGGAGAGCGCCCGACAATCTTGCAGAACGACTGGTTGACCGTGACATAGACCATGTCGCTCGATTTGATCGAAACGGGAAATGGAAGCTTGTCGAGAACCTGTTCGGCCAACTCCATTCGCTCACCGACAGCTTTCCACTGCTCCTCGCGCTTCTTCTGTTCCGAAATGTCCCGAACGACGCAGACGCCGTAGCCGTTGGGGAAACGACGTTTGGAATAGTGTAGCCAGCGATCCGGCCCTCTTTGCTCGACATGTTCGGCGCGCTCGCGCCACAGGGAGGCAATCTTGTCGGCGATCCAGCTTTCACGCAGGGAGCGTGGCTGTGCATGGGCATGGCTACCGGCCTCGCCCCCGGCATCGAAAAGGGCCGCCACGACATCGCGAAGGCGGGCGCCCGGCGTCAATGAACTCGCCGGCAGGGGAGCAAGCAGTTGCAACTGGCCACCGGCGTAGACAAGCTGATCGCTACGGTCGTAGATAAGTACCGCCGCCTGCAGGCCGTCGCACAGAAGATCGATAGCGAGGTCTGCAATGGTGGGATCTGTCAGGATGCCGCTATGCGTCATCGGCTCTCTCGCCGGGTCTGGCTCAGTCCCTGCCGATCTTCTCTGTCCTGTGTCTCCACCAGCCCGGGTCTTCCTCATAGTCCTTTTGAGCCTTGCCGGCTTTGGGGTACCCTGCTTTTCGACGATCTGCCCGCCTCCGTCGCCTGACATCCCTGGAGCCTGGCAGATTTCTGCACCCAGGCTTTATTTTACGGCGATAAGCTTAAGGCCCGTTTAATCATAGGGGTGTTGGGGCTTCTCAAGCTTCACCGAATCCGGAATTATAGGGCAATGCCCGTCAAACAGCTTCCAGAAACACTGATCAACCAAATCGCTGCAGGCGAAGTCATCGAACGTCCCGCCAGTGCAGCGAAGGAACTGATCGAAAACGCAATCGACGCCGGTGCAACCCGTATCGAGATCGCTACTGCCGGCGGTGGAAAGAGCCTGGTGCGCATCACCGACAATGGATGCGGCATGGATGCGGCGGATCTTGACCTGGCGGTAAGGCGCCACTGTACCTCGAAGATCAGCGACACTCTCGACGACATCCGCACGCTCGGCTTTCGCGGAGAGGCGCTTCCGTCCATCGGCTCGGTTGCCAAGCTCACGATCACCAGCCGCCGACAGGGCGATCCCGAAGGCGCGCAGGTGACGGTCGCAGGAGGACGGATGTCGTCAGTACGACCGGCCGCAGCCAATACCGGCACGGTGGTCGAGGTTCGCGACCTGTTCTTTGCGACACCCGCCCGCCTCAAGTTCCTGAAATCCGAACGTGCCGAGGCAGCGGCGATTACCGAAATGGTAAAGCGGATGGCGATCGCGTTTCCGTCGGTCCGTTTCGTCCTCTCCGGGCCGGATCGCTCGACCCTCGAGCTGTCTGCAACGGGCGACGATCAGTTGGCCCGCATCGCGCAAATCCTCGGCCCTGAATTCCGCGACAACGCGATCCAGATCGACGCGGAGCGCGCGGACGTATCACTGACGGGCTTCGCCGGCGTGCCGACGTTCAACCGCGGCAATTCCGCCCACCAGTACGCGTTCGTCAACGGTCGCCCCGTCCAGGACAAACTGATCCTATCTGCAATCCGCGGTGCCTATGCCGAAACTGTACCGTCAGGCCGATACCCGGTCGCGGTTCTTTCCATCCATCTCGATCCAGCCTTCGTGGACGTCAATGTTCATCCGGCCAAGGCAGACGTCCGTTTCCGTGACCCGGGTCTGGTTCGCGGGCTCATCGTCGGTGCGATCCGCGAGGCGCTCGTACGAGAAGGCAGCCGCGCATCGACGACGGGTGGTCACGGTCTCATGCGGGCATTCAGGACCGGCACTGACCAGCCGAGGGCACCGTGGCAGGCGGATCAGTCCCCCTCACGACCGCTCGCGGAAGCCCGTGGATTCTCGGAGGGGCAGCAGGCTGCATTCGACAGCCTGACCGTGCCTTCCGGACGCACCGACGCCCCGGACCAGTCGGAAGCAATTTCTCGCGCAGAAAACACGGTTTCGCCGATCTCATTCGCAAATCACCGGCTGGGCGCAGCCCGGGCCCAGCTACATGAGAACTACATCGTTTCTCAAACGGATGATGGCCTCGTCATCGTGGACCAGCATGCCGCTCATGAGCGGCTTGTTTTCGAAGAAATGCGCAAGGCCCTGGACACCGGCCGACTTGCCTCCCAGTCGCTGCTGATCCCGGAGATCGTCGACCTTGCCGAGGAAGATTGTGATCGGCTGATGGCTCACGCACGCGACCTCGACAGGTTCGGGCTGGCAATCGAGCGGTTCGGCCCGGGTGCTGTCGCGGTGCGGGAGACGCCGGCCATGCTTGGAGAGATCGACGCAGGCCTTCTGGTGCGCGACCTCGCCGACGAGATCGCCGAATGGAATACCGCCGGGGGTCTCAGGAGCAAGCTCGAGAACGTCGCCGCGACGATGGCCTGTCACGGTTCCGTCCGGTCTGGACGCCGGTTGAGACCAGAAGAGATGAACGCGCTTCTGAGGCAAATGGAATCGACGCCGGGCTCCGGCCAGTGCAATCACGGCCGCCCGACCTATATCGAACTCAAGCTATCCGACATCGAACGCCTGTTCGGGCGCAGTTGAGGGTGGCGCTTCACCCATCTGCGCGGTAGAGCAGAGACGATGTTCCGCAGGAGACTCAAGATGAACCGGTTCGAAGGAAGCGGAAGCCGGGAGGCGAAAATCCGTTACCTGGACGGCGACTACCAGATTCTCACGTCCGGCGCCTATGTCGTCTGCGCAATGACGGGCAGGCCCATACCCCTCGACGAACTTCGCTACTGGAGCGTCGCCCGTCAGGAGGCATATGTGGACGCCGCAGCGTCGCTGGAAGCGGACAAGCGCGCCGGCGCGCTTCCGGTCCAGGCTCCTCAGGGCTGAGGAGCCTGCTGATCTTTCTGCCGGCTCTCCTGCAAACGCCTGCGCTGGTAATTTGCTACCGCAAGATCGATAATCTTGCCCGGCGCATTCGGATCATCGAAGGTCATGTCCACCTCCACGATCTGCACCTTCTTCAGCAGGGTTTCAGCTGCTCCGTGCAAACCGACAAGCCGTGCAGCGTCCTTGGCCGTCGTCACCGGAACCAAGCCCTCTCGATCCGCCTCTCGCAGCAGGTCGGCCAGTTCATCATCGCCGAAATAATGATGATCTGTGAAGGACTGTTTGACGACGATGCGCGCCTGAAGGGCTTCCACCGTACGGTAAAACTTCTCCGGATCCGCTATGCCCGCGAAGGCAAGCACCGGCTTGTCCTTCAACTCGGCCAAGGGCCGGGCCTTGAGCGCCGCGACATAGACCGGTTTGCCGGCTCTCGCCGCCTGGCGAACAAGGTGATCGGCGGCGTCTCCGTTGCCGACCTTCAGGATCGCTGAAAGGTGGCGCATCTGCTCCGCAATGGGAGCACGAACTGGACCGCCGGGGACGAGATGCCCGTTGCCGATACCACGCACGCTGTCGATAACGATGAGGGCGAAATCCAGGCGCAAGCGCGCGCTCTGGAAGCCGTCATCCATAATGATGAGATCGACGCCTTCGGCGATCAGCTTCCGAGCACCGTCAACGCGTCGGCGCGAGACGACGGTCGTCGCGACGCGAGCCAGCAGAAGCGCCTCGTCGCCGACGGCCGCCGCCTTGTGATGCTCAACATCGACAAGGGTCGTTACGTCCAGCGAGCCACCATATCCACGGCTCAGGAAGCCCGGCTTGTACCCCTTTTCCCGGGCGGCAACGGCAAGTGCGAGAGCAGTCGGAGTCTTTCCAGCGCCGCCCACGGTGAAGTTACCGACACATAGAACCGGTGCGGGCACACTTGCGCGACCCCCGCTCGCCATCCGGCCTCCTGCCACCCGGCCATAGACATAGGAGACGGGAGCGAGCGCCCATGCCCGCCAGTCCGCCTTGGTCCACCAGAACGGCGGCGCTTCCGAAACCATACGCAAGACTCCCAAATTCACGGTCTCTCGGCACTGAAACGGGAACCGCAGGAAAAAGGCAAGCCCGGCGACGGACCACTAACCCTGCAGAAGGCTCTGCAGGACCGTGATGTCATCGATGCAGATATCGGCCAGTGCCGCGAGAGTTTCGCGTGTACCGGTTCCGGTAAGGACGCCGACCTTCAGTCCGGCGCCGGCGGCGTGCCCCATGTGGAGGTCGTGGGCATTGTCTCCCACCATGGCCACCTGCCGCGGCTCAAGCCCGGTGGACTCACAAAAGCCGAGCAGCATTCCGGGCTCCGGCTTGGTCCCGAAGCCGCTGTCGTAACCGGCGACGAAATCCACCCAGCCATCGATCTCGAACCGTGCAGCCGTGCGCCGGATCGAGGATTCATTGTCGCTGGAGGCGATGCCGATCTTCAGTCCCTGCGCCTTCAGCCTTCGGAACAACACCCGCATATCCGTGACGGGCACAGCATACTCCACTGCCCGTACGAACAGGTCGTCGAGAAGAACCGTCAATTCCGCCGCATCGATTGGGGAACCCGCCGCGGCAAAACCAAGTGCAATCTCGGCCGCATTGCCGGCTGCCAACAGGCTGTCTGCGCGGGTCTGGCCGGACACGGGATCCATGCCGGCGGCAAGCAGAAGCCGCGGCTCCAGATCGGCATCACCGGCTGACGCGATCCTTGCAGCCTCCCGGTTTACCGGGCCCCAGCTTTCATCGTAGCGGATCAGGGTGCCGTCCTTGTCGAACAGAATGCCGGCGATCCCGGGAAACCGCCCTCCGGTCATCGGGCGGTCGCGCTCTTCGGCTGCAGCCGGGCTGTCACAGTCAGCGGGTTGATATAGGGCTCGAGCGCCTTCACGGTCACCGAAAGAGCCCCCCGCATCTCGTTGATGGTCTCCTGGCCCGCATCGATCATCTTGCGGCGGGCGACATCGTTGGACAGGAGGTAATGGACGGCCTTTGCCAGCATCTCCACATCGCGGATCAGCCGGGCGCCACCCTTGCGGGCGAGATTGGCGTAGGCGTCGCGGAAGTTCTGGACGTGACTTCCCGAAAGAACGGCACAGCCGAGCATCGCAGGTTCCAGCGGGTTTTGCCCGCCCTCCCCGGTCAGTGACCGTCCGACGAAAGCCAGTTCCGTCAAGCGGAGATAAAGACCCATTTCGCCCATGGTGTCGCCCAGGAAGATGTCCGTCTCGGGAGTGATGGGATCATTGCGGGAACGCCTCGCCACCACCAGGCCTTGGGTCTTCAACATGTCCTCGATCGCATCCGACCGCTCCGGATGGCGTGGCACGATGATCGTCAACTGCCCGTTTCGCGGCATGAGCGCCTTGTGAATGCCGGCGACGGCCTTCTCCTCGCCCTCGAAGGTGGAGATGGCGGCCCAAGTCTTGCGCTCGCCGATCTCCTCACGATAGCGCTGCAGCGCAGCAGGATCGCAGGGCGGCGGATCCGTGTCGCCCTTCAGGTTTCCGGAGACGAGAACCGGCCATGCGCCCAGATCCCTGAACCGCTCCGCATCGAGGTCCGATTGCGCGACGACGAGCGACATCTTCCCGAAGAGAGCTTCCGCGATCGTGTCATGACGCTGCCAGCGCTCGAACGAGCGGTCGGAGATGCGCGCATTGACGGTGATCTGCGGGATCTTGCGGCGATGAAGTTCAAGAAGAGTTGTCGGCCATATCTCCGACTCGGCAGTGATGCAGGCGTCCGGCCGCCAGTAGGAAACGAACCGCTTCATCGAGAACTTCAGGTCCAGCGGCACGTACTGGTGGATGACCTGATCCCCCAACCGGTTGCTGACGAGTTCCGCCGACGTCACCGTTCCGGTGGTCAGAAGCACGTGAATGTCGCGCCGCCCGAGTTCGCACAGCAATGGGATCAGCGCAAGCGTTTCCCCGACACTGGCGGAATGGGCCCAGACGAGCGGACCACGAGGCCGGGGCTGGCTCGCATAGCCAAGCCGCTCTGAGCGACGCAAACGGTCTTCCTTGCCCTTCCAGCTTCTATAGGCGAGAAACGGGCCAGCGAGCGGATAGACGAGAATTCCGGCCACGCGATAGCCGGTCAGCGCCAGACGCGCCAAACCCTTGCGTATCGCGCCCGTCCTCGATCGCCGCTCATGTCCGCTGATGTGGAAAATCCTCCGCTCGGCCAGCACTCATCTACTCGGTTACAAATACGTCAAAATAGCGCCGGGCAACCATGAAGCAGAACGGGTGCCGCATCCAGCCGCTGCGACCGGATATCCCCTGCTTTGCAGGCTATGCGCCCTTGGCTTCCGGCTCGAGAAGCTTGTGCATGTGGACGATGAAGTAGCGCATCTCGGCGTTATCCACAGTCTGCTGCGCCTTCGACCGCCATGCGGTGAGAGCACTGGCATAGTCGGGAAAGATGCCGACGATGTCGAGATTGCTGAGATCCTTGAACTGTACGCCCTCGAGGCTGGACAGTTCACCCCCGAACACGAGGTGCAGGAGTTGCTTCTTTTCGGTTTCCGGCATGGTCAGTCCCTTCAGTTCATTCCCCCCGGACATGTCTCATAGGCATCCAGGAAAAAACGTCAATCTGTCGGTTCGTCTGGCATGAACCTGGACAGCTTGTCCAGTGCGGGGCCGGTGCCGGCGTAGAGCATTCCGTGCTTCACGCTTTGGCGATTGTAGACGAGAGGATGGCCCGCGCTATCGAGCAATTTCCCGCCCGCGCGCTGGAGAATGATGTCTGCCGCCGCCAGATCCCAATCATGGGAGTTCTTCTTGACGATCGTCCCATCGATTCTCCCGTCGGCGGTCAGCGCCAGCCGGTAGGCAAGCGACGGGACATGGCGCACTCGGCGAACCGCCTGCGTCTGCGCTGCTGGAAGCTTGCGCAGCAGGTCTTCCGCGATGGCCAGCGTGAGCGGCAGGGACGGATCCGGATGGGATACCGATATCAGGCCGCCATTCATGAGCGCCGGCCCGTCGAGACAGGCGTAGAATTCCTCGTCTAGCGCCGGAGCGACGAGGACGCCGGCGACAGGTCTTCCCTGATGAACGACTGCGACGGACACGCACCATGTCCGCTCGCCGGCAATGAAGGCACGCGTGCCATCGATCGGATCGACCACGAACAGCGTCTCGTGGGAAAGCCGCGCATTGTCGTCGTCGGTCTCCTCGGAGAGCCAACCATAGTGCGGCCGTGCGGTGATCAGCAGTTTTTCCAGGCGCTCGTTGGCGGCAAAGTCGGCAGCGCTGACAGGTGAGCGTCCCTCGTTCTTCCACCAGACCTCGGGGGATCGTCCGAAGAAGGAGTGCGCCACCTCGCCAGCCTCGGTGGCGGCCCGGCGGATAAGTTCAAGGTCGGCCTGCCAATCGTGCTGCCCGCTCTCCATCGGATCAACGTCCCGCCAGTGTCATGCCCTCGATGGCGATGGTGGGCGAGGCGATCCCGAACTTGCGGTCGATGTCGTTGGCAGGCGTGAGGCGCATGAACATGTCCTTCAGGTTGGAGGCGATCGTAACCTCCGAGACCGGATAGGCGAGTTCCCCGTTTTCGATCCAGAACCCGCTTGCGCCCCGGCTGTACTCACCCGTGATCATGTTGACGCCCTGGCCGATCAGCTCCGTCACATAGAAGCCGTTGCCGACGCTGCGGATCAGATCCTCCGGCGAGACTTCGCCGGGCTCCAGCGCCAGGTTCGTGGAGGCGGGCGTCACGGATGTCCCGCCACGCACGCCACGTCCGTTCGTCGGCAAGCCAAGCTCGCGGCCCGTCGACGTCGACAGGAACCAGTGCTTGAGCACGCCGTCCTCGATCATCACCAGCCGCTTCCCGGACACCCCTTCGCCGTCGAACGGACGCGAGGAGGAGCCGCGCACCACCAGAGGGTCGTCGGTAATGTTCAGGCCGGTTTTCAGCACCTGCTGGCCCATGCGGTCACGCAGGAAGCTCGTCTTGCGCGCCACAGCCGCGCCATTGATCGCGCCGGCGATATGGCCAACGAAGCCGCGGGCGATACGCGGGTCAAACACGACGGTGATATTGCTGCCGGTTTCCACCTGTCGCGGATTGACCCGCTTGACCGCGCGCTCGCCGGCCCTGCGGCCGATCACGCGGGGTTCGTCGAGATCTTTGAAATAGAGCCGGCTGTCGAAATCGTAGTCGCGCTCCATCTTGGTGCCTTCACCGGCAATGACGCTCACCGAGCGCCCGAACCGGCTGGCCATGTAGCTGCCGGAGAAGCCATGAGACGTAGCGAGGACAAGGCCGCCCATGCCTGCGGAGGCGCCTGCACCAGAGGAGTTGGTGACACCAGAGACTTCAAGTGCCGCCTGCTCTGCCTCCAACGCAGCCTCGCGCAATGCCTCAGTCGGCACGTCCGTCGCGTCAAGCAGTTGCAGATCGGGATAGCTTCTTGCCAGGTCGGCTTCGTCGGCAAGGCAGGCATAGGGATCTTCGGGTGATACACGAGCCATGGCGACGGCACGCTCCGCCAGAACCTTTACATCGAAGCCCGGATTGGCGGAGACGCTTGCAACACGGTTGCCCACGAAGACCCGCAGCGAGAAATCATCGCTTTCGGATGCCTCCGTGCCCTCCACCTTGCCAAGCCGCACGCTGACCGAGCGGGAGCGGGAGCGGACAACCACGGCATCCGCCTGATCGGCACCGGCCGCCCTGGCAAGATCGACCAACTGGGCGGCGCGCGAAAGAAGGTCCTGGGAGTCAATTGCGGAGGTCATAGTGTACCTTTCGTTGCGGCACCATTTATTGTGCGGCAAGGAAGGCATCAAGACGTGTACGATGATTCTTCCGATCCGGCAGTCCAGCAAGGCGAGCTTCGCATGAGCGGCAGTGGCACATTCTTTACCGAGATGCTGGTCCTCTTGGCTGGCGCGGTAATCGCGGCCCCTATCTTCCGATTGCTTGGGCTCGGCACCATCCTCGGATACCTAGCCGCAGGCGTTGTGATCGGGCCGGTCATGCAGGAGGTCACTGATGCGGAGGAAGTGCTGCACTTTGCGGAGTTCGGCATCGTCTTCCTGCTGTTCGTGATCGGCCTTGAACTCAAGCCCTCTCGGCTCTGGCAGATGCGCTCCGACGTCTTCGGGCTCGGCCCCGCGCAGGTCATCCTCACCGGGCTGGCGCTCACGGGGCTTGCGATGGCGACGGGGTTGGCCGACTGGCAGGGAGCTCTTGTGATCGGTTTCGGCCTGTCGCTGTCGTCGACGGCCTTCGCTGTCCAGATCCTGAACGACGACGGCGACCTGAACAGCAAGTACGGGCAAAGAGCCTTCTCCATCCTCCTTTTCCAGGATCTCGCGATCGTGCCGCTGCTGGCGCTGGTCAGCATTCTGGGGAAAGGCGTGGACGAAACCGGCCAATCGGCCTTGACCGGCCTGGTGGTCGCCGTTGCTGCGGTCGGAGTCATGATCATCGCCGGTCGATACCTCCTCACGCCGCTGTTCCAGGTCATTGCGCGAACGGGAGCGCGCGAAGTGATGATCGCGACGGCCTTGCTGATCGTGCTGGGTTCGGCGGCCGCGATGCAGGCCGTGGGGCTCTCGATGGCAATGGGCGCCTTCCTTGCCGGCCTGATGCTTGCCGAATCCTCCTACAGACACGAGCTTGAAGCTGACATAGAGCCCTTCCGAGGGCTTCTGCTGGCGCTGTTCTTCATGGCCGTCGGGCTTTCCCTCGATATCCATGTGCTGTGGAGCCAGATCGGCTTTATCGTGCTTGCGGTCCCGGTGTTCATGATCGCCAAGGGCGGCATTATCTACGGGCTCTGCCGCCTCATGGGATCGCCGCACAATGATGCGATGCGGATTGCCTTTCTTCTGCCCCAAGGCGGCGAATTTGGGTTCGTGCTGTTCACGACCGCAATGGCTGCGGGCCTGCTATCGTCGGCCACAGCGTCGCTGCTGATTGCAATCGTGACCTTGTCCATGGCTCTGACGCCGCTCGGAGCCGCGTTGTCCCGAAAACTCCTGACCGTGGAACGTGAGGAACTCGAAGAGGATTTCCAGGGTGCCGGCGCCGACGTTCTGATGATCGGCTTTTCCCGCTTCGGGCAGATCACGGCGCAGATCCTGCTGGCGGGAGGCCGGGACGTCACGGTGATCGACGATTCCGCCGACCGCATCCGGCAGGCGGCGTCGTTCGGTTTCCGCATCTATTTCGGCGACGGCACCCGGAAGGACGTGCTTCTTGCTTCCGGCATCGAGAAGGCGAAGATCGTCGCGGTGCTGACACAGAAGCGCGAGATCACCGACAAGATCGTTGACCTTATCCGCTCAGAGTTTCCCAACGTCCGGTTGTTTGCCCGCTCCTATGACCGGATCCACACACTTTCGCTCCGAGAGCGGGGCGTTGAATACGAGATTAGGGAAACGTTGGGCTCAGGCCTCATCTTCGGACGCAGGACGCTTGAGGCATTGGGGATGGGGTCAGCGGAGGCCGAAGCCATCGAAGACGATATCCGCAAGCGCGACGAGGAACGCCTGCTGCTTCAGGCCGCGGAGGGCCTCGCGGCTGGGCGACACATGCTGCACAACCGCCCGGTCAAGCCGGAGCCGCTGATAAAGCCCAAGCACCCTTCCCCAAATGAGGAGGCAGCGATGAGGGCGCACGACAAGGCGCAGGAAGCTGCGGATTAGGCCCTGGCTGCCAGATGGATTGCGTCGACGGCGCGCTTCAGATCCTCCTTCACCGGAAGGGTGTAGTCGAATATGTCCTTCGCCTTGAGGAAATCCATCACCCGGAAGTGGTTGACCGGCGGACGCAGGAGAACGTGCGGCGGCTGCAGCTTCAACTGGAACGAGATCGTCGACTGCATCATCAACTGATTGGCGCCGAAAATGCTCTCCATGCGGCTTGGCGGTGATAAGCCGTCCCCTTCCGGCGCCCCGACCACGTCCACCCCGATCACGACGTCCGCCATATCCATCAGGTGGTCGTAAGGCACGGGATTGAAGATTCCGCCATCAACCATAATGCGGCCGTTCACCGTCACCGGCATGAAGATGCCGGGGATCGCGGCAGACGCGGCGAGCGCCGGTCCGAGTGAACCTTCTTCCAGCACAACTTCGGAACGCCCGTAGTAATCGGTGGCGATCACCTTCAGGGGAATGCCGAGGCCCTGGAAATCTGCCGGAATGGCCTGCGGCAGAAGCGCCTTCAGCACATGCTCGATGTTGAACTGGCCAAAACGAAAACCGCCATCGGTACCGCGCATGGAGGAAGGCCCAAGGCTCCAGAGCCTGTTGGCGAGCGCTCCACGGTTACCGACCGTCTCCAGCGTATAGGCGCGAATCTCGCTGCCCGTCATGCCGGCGGACATTCCCGCCCCCATGATTGCGCCCATCGAGGAACCGGCGATAGCGACAGGTCGTATCCCGAGCTCGTCCAGAGCATTGATCACATGTGCGTGCGCCAGGCCACGAGCGCCGCCGGCGCCGAAGGCGACCGCGAAGGTCGGGTCTCGCTGTGATTTCTCGCCCTGGGCATCGGCAAGGACAAGCTTGGTGGTCATTGGCAGCCTCAACCTGGCTCGTAGCGAAAGAAGTGCATGCGAGTGTCGCCGAAGAGGCGCTGTTCCAGCGGCCTGAACACGGGATCTACGGAAGGCGCGACATCGGCGCGCTCCTCGAGGATCGCCAGCGCCCCGGGAGCAAGCCAACCGCCGGAATGGGCCGCCAGCATGGCTGCTTCACCGAAGCTCCTGCCATAAGGCGGATCGGCGAAAAGCAGATTAAACGGCTCGATCGTTCCGTTCGGCCCAAGCTTCGTGGCGTCGCGCCTGAGGATGCGGGCGCGCCCATGGAGCGCGAGGTGATCGATATTTTCCCACAGCAGGCCTCGCCCTTCGACGCTGTTCTCGACGAACAGGGCCTGCCTGCAGCCGCGGGAAAGCGCCTCGAGGCCAACTGCTCCGGTCCCGGCAAAGAGGTCGATGACCCGGGTCTGTTGCAGGGCCTCCGGATAGACGTGGCCGATGATGTTGAACAGGCTTTCACGGGTCCGGTCGACAGTCGGCCGGATGTCATTGGATTTCGGTGCGGCCAGCGTCCGGCCGCGAAATTCGCCCCCGACGATGCGCATCCGTCCTACCCTCTGGTCCGAGGCTTGCCGCCTGCGGGACGCCCGCCGGGTCTTGCGCCACCGCCGCCGGGTTTGCCGCGACCTCCACCGGGCTTTCCGCCGGATGGCTTGCCGCCGAAGGACTTTCCGCCGCCGGGTTTGCCTCCGAAGGAACGATCTCCCGCCGGTTTGCTGCCGCGTGGCCGGTCGCCACGGGAACGGTCTTGCTCGGTGCGTGGGCCGCGGGGCGGGTCACCAAACGGACGATCGCCGCGGGGGCGCTCACTCCTGGCGTCATCGGAATATCCCCGACCACGGGCACCCTCTCCCTCCTCGCGCGGCTTGCGGTCGCCGCGGGGCTTCTCGCGGAACGAGCCCTCCCCTCGCGGCCGATCCGCAAACGGGCGCTCGGTCCGCGGGGATCGCTCGCCCCGATCAGGTCGATCGCCGGCAGGTCGCTTGCGAGGAAAGTCGCCATCCCTGCTATCCCGCGCAGGAGATTCAGCGCGGATCCAGTCGCTGTCCTCTTCCGCCCGGTTCACGAGGACCCTCCGGTCGCTCGGAAGCTTGGGCTTGTCGAACAGCTTTTCCGCCTCAGCCCGTGCAGAAGTTCTCTTCCCCTTGGCATCCGTCGTCGGACGTGCACCGGGCGCCATCCACACATTCGCGGTCCGTGAGGTCCCCATGGGCGGGCGCTTCTTCGGCTTTTCGCTGAAGTCACGGTCGTCACGCTTGTCACCGCGCGATACCGGCTTCCCGCGGCGATCGTCACGCCTGGAATCCTGCCGGTTCGACGAACGATCCTGCGACCATCCGCCGGTACGCTCCCTGTCATCCCGGCTCGCGGCACGAGTCGTCACAGGTTCGGGCTCCTCGCTACCACCGACATCGCTGTAGATCGGCGCATCGAAGTTGGCCTTCGCTTCCTCGATCAGGCGCGGCCCCAACTGGTCGCGCAGCATCCGTCCACGCACTTCGACAACCTGCCCCTCCGGCAGATCGCCCAGTTGGAAAGGCCCGTAGGAGATGCGGATCAGCCGGTTGACCTCGAGACCGAGCGCGCCGAGGACGTTCTTGACCTCGCGGTTCTTGCCTTCCCGCAATCCGACGGTAATCCAGACATTATGGCCCTGCTGGCGGTCGAGCGTCGCGTCGATCGCGCCGTAGAGGACGCCGTCGACGGCGATGCCTTCCTTCAGCTTGTCGAGCGCGGCCTGGTCTACCTCACCATGGGCGCGCACGCGATAGCGACGCAGCCAACCGGTCGTCGGCAGTTCCAGCACACGCGAAAGGCCCCCATCGTTGGTCAGCAGCAGCAGTCCCTCGGTATTGATATCAAGGCGCCCGATCGACATGACCCGCGGCAGGTCTTCCGGCAGGTTCTCGAAGACGGTCGGGCGTCCTTCCGGGTCGGAGTTGGTCGTCACAAGTCCGGCGGGCTTGTGGTAGAGCCACAGCCTGGTGCGTTCGATGCCGCGGATCGGCTGACCATCAACCTCGATGCGATCTTCGAGGGTAGCGTTGACCACCGGCGTCTCGAGGACAGTGCCGTTCAACCGCACCCGGCCTTCCATGATCATGCGCTCGACATCGCGGCGCGAGGCTACCCCGGCACGGGCAAGGATCTTGGAAATCCGCTCCGGCTTCGATCCGGCGGCCTCGACAGGGGCCGTCGAAGCCTTTGCCGGCTGCTTTGCCACAGGCTTGTCGCTGTTGCCGGCTTCCTTCACGGGCCGCTGCTTCAGTCCCGCCTTGGCGGAGAAGGCGGCCTTGCCGGTGGGCTTGCCCTTCGTCGCTGATCCGGGTTTCGTTGCGCGTTCGAAGGACTTTGCTCCGCCGCGCTTTGGCTTGTCTTTGGGTGTCATTTGTTGTTTGCCTGAAGCGATGAAGTCGACGGAAGGTTCCGGACATTCATGCGGGTTGAGGTGCGTCCCGGCTGCCCGCGCGGTGCGGCGGGGCCCGTTTGTTCGCTTCCTACCAGTTCAAGGGTGCCGGGTTAAGAGGAAATCGCCGAGAATGGCCAAGAACGACGGTTTCATGACAGAAGCGCTGCAGGAGGCGGAACAGGCCGGCAGCCGGGGCGAGGTCCCCGTTGGCGCCGTACTGGTCATGGATGGCGAGATCATTGCGCGCTCGGGGAACCGTACTCGCGCCGAAAACGACGTCACCGCCCATGCCGAAATCAATGTCATCCGAGAGGCCTCTCGGCTGCTCGGGCAGGAGCGGCTAACGGGTGCCGACCTCTACGTGACGCTAGAACCCTGCGCGATGTGTGCGGCGGCGATTTCCTTTGCGCGTATCCGCAGGCTCTACTACGGTGCCGAGGACCCGAAGGGGGGCGGGGTCGATCATGGCGGCAGGTTTTACGCGCAGCCAACCTGTCATCATGTGCCAGAGGTCTATTCCGCCATCGCAGAACGGCAGGCTGCAGAACTGCTGAAGCGCTTCTTCCAGGAAAAACGATAGCCGGCGGGACGGTCAGCTCGCAGCGAAGGCCTTCAGGCTGTCACCGGTCAGCCGGTACCGAACCCACTCGCTCTGCGGTCTCGCACCGATCGTCTCATAAACGCGGATTGCCGGCTCGTTCCAGTCCAGGACGCTCCATTCGAAACGGCCACAGCCTCGCTCCACCGCAATCCTGGCAAGATGGCGCAGAAGCAGCCGGCCTGCCCCCGCACCGCGATACCGGGGCGAGACATAGAGGTCTTCGAGGTAGAGGCCGTTGCGCGCCTGCCAGGTGGAGTAATTGAAGAACCAGACGGCGAAGCCTGCGGGAGCGCCATCCGCTTCCAGTATGGCCGCTTCCGTCACCGCTTGCGGGCCGAACATGGATGCAGCGAGGCTTGCTTCCGTCGCCTCGACCTCCTCTTCCGCCTTTTCGTAGATCGCAAGCTCGGTAATGAAGCGGAGAATGACGCCGACATCGTCGGCGGTCGCAGCGCGGATCGTGTAATTCATGGGCGGGCTCAACAGAAAAAGGCAGGCCACCAGGCCTGCCGCTTCATAAGTCTAGGATGCTTGGCTACTGGAAGGGCTTCCACCAGCTGGAGGTCTGCTTTGCAGCCTCGGCCTCCTTCTTGCGACGACGCTCCTTCTTCAGCTCGGGCTCGCCCAGATCTTCAAGGGCTGCAGAGTCGACGGCACGATACTCGACCGGCGGATCGGTGAGCGAGCGGCGTGTCTGCGTTACGTCGGCCCTGTTGAGATTCTGCTTAGCCTGCCGGAAAGCTTCCCACTTCTCCGATTCCGTCATCTGCCCAGCCTTGCCCTTACCGGCAAGAAGCGGTGAACGGTAGCCAGGATTGCCTTCGTTCTCGGCTGCTTCCTGGCGGAGTCGCTGGCGGGTCTCCTCGGGCGATTCCACCCATGCCGGATTGGTCTCGCGGCTGGCGAGGGAGGCCTGCGGGGGCGGAAGGGACTTGTCCTGCGCCGTGACCACGAGGCCCGGCCGCGGATTGTACTTCACGTCGCGCTTCTCCTGCGGGCCCAGAGAGACCGCCGACGTGATGTCGTCACCCAGTTGCTCCATGGCGGAGGTTCCGGTTCCGTAGGTGGGACTGCCCATGCAACCCGATAGGGCCAGCATACCGGCCATCAGCCCGGTGGCGCTCAATGCGGCGCGAAACCCATGCGACGTCTTCATCAAAACCCTTCCAGCAGCGCCCGTCCTTCGACGCCTTCAGATTTCCCGTCAGTACCGCCTGACCGAGAATTCCGGCCAATTTCGGGCAGATGTACCGGATGACGCGGCGAAGCGCAATCATCCGGTAGCGAAAGCGGATCAGCCAAGACGGCCAAGGGCTGCCAGTTCACGCAAGGCTGCGGCATCTCGTGCCGACACTTCAGGGTAGTCGGGATCAGACCCGACATCCGTCGTGACGCGCCAGGAACGGGCGCACTTCGTCCCTTCCGCCAGCTTCGTCTCGACTGCGACACCCGGCACCTCGGCAAGACGGAACGCTGCTTCCGGCCCTTCGCCGGCGACCACACGAATGGCCGAAGTGATGCAGATCTCTTCGAAATCCTGCCCCTCGAGCGCGTTCATCAGGGCAGTATCCGACACGTGCACGACCGGTGCCGCCTCCAGCGACGAGCCGATCCGCTTTTCCTTGCGCTCGATCTCCAGTGCGCCCGTGACGACTGAACGCACGCGGCGGACCTTCGACCATTTTTCCGCGAGCGCTTCGTTGCGCCATTCTGCCGGCACCTCGGGGAACTGTTCCAGATGCACCGAGACCGCTTGCGGATTGCGGGACAGCCAGGCTTCCTCCGTGGTGAACGGCAGCATCGGCGCGAGCCAGGTCACCATGCAGTCGAAGATCTTGCGGATGACGACGAGTGCCGACCGCCGGCGCAGCGACGACGGCGCGTCGCAGTAGAGCGCGTCCTTGCGGATGTCGAAGTAGAAGGCCGACAACTCGATATTCGCGAAGTCGATCAGGGCGCGGGCGATCTTCTTGAAGTCGAATGCGTCATAGCCATCACGCACCAGCCGGTCCAGCTCGACCAGGCGATGCAGCATGAGCCTTTCGAGTTCGGGCAGGTCCGCATAGGCAATGTCCTCGCCTTCGTCGTGCGCGAGCGTGCCGAGCATCCAGCGGATCGTGTTTCGCAGCTTGCGATAAGCATCGACATTCGTCTGGATGATCGTCTTGCCGAGACGCTGGTCTTCCCAGTAATCGGTGGTCATGACCCAGAGGCGAAGGATGTCGGCGCCGGCATCTTTCATGACGTCCTGTGGCGCCACGACATTGCCTAGCGACTTCGACATCTTCTGGCCCTTCTCATCCATGGTGAAGCCATGGGTGATGACGGCGTCATAGGGCGCGCGGCCGCGGGTGGCCGCCGATTCCAGAAGCGAGGAGTGGAACCAGCCGCGATGCTGGTCGGAGCCTTCGAGATAGACGTCCGCCGGCCATTTCAGATCCGGCCGGTCTTCCAGCGTAAAGGTGTGCGTCGAGCCTGAGTCGAACCAGACATCGAGGATGTCGCGGACCTGTGTCCAGCCCTCGTTCGCGCGGGAGCCGAGGAAGCGCTCGCGGGCGCCCTCGGCAAACCAGGCGTCGGCACCCTCCTGCTCGAAAGCGTCCATGATGCGAGCGTTCACTGCATCGTCCTGCAGGATCGCGCCCTTCTCGTCGACGAAGACGCAGATCGGGACGCCCCAGGCGCGCTGGCGCGACAGCACCCAGTCGGGGCGCTGTTCGATCATGGCGCGCAGGCGGTTCTGGCCGGCAGACGGCACGAAGCGCGTCTCGTCGATCGCCTTCAGCGCGCGCGAACGCAGCGTCGTCCCGTCGCCGAAGTCCTTGTCCATGTAGACGAACCACTGCGGCGTGTTACGGAAGATGACCGGCTTCTTCGACCGCCAGGAATGCGGGTAGGAGTGCTTCAGGCGACCGCGGGCAAACAGATTGTTGGCGGCAATCAGCGCCTCGATGACGGCCTTGTTGGCATCGCCCTTCTTGCCGTTGTCGTCCATGACGCGGGCCGGGCCACCCTCGCGGTCCGGACCAAAGCCGGGGGCATCGGCGGTGTAAAAGCCAGCGTCGTCTACGGGGAACGGGATCTTCGTGTCGATACCGCGCGCTTCGAGCTCGCGGACATTATCGGTCCAGGCGTCAAAGTCCTCGCGGCCATGGCTGGGTGCGGTGTGCACGAAGCCGGTGCCGGCGTCATCGGTGACGTGATCGCCGGCGAGAAGCGGAGCGGGGAACTCATAGCCGCCACCGAACTGGCGAAGCGGGTGCCCGCACACGAGGGACGCTAGTTCTTCGGCCGTGACATCGCGAAGCTTCCGGTACTGCAGCTTCGCCTTGGCAAAAGACTCCTCGGCCAGCTTATTGGCGAAGACGAGCTTTTCCCCGGGACGCGGCCCGAAGTCATTTTCCGCGGCCGTGACTTCATACAGACCGTAAGACACCTTTGGGGAATAGCTGATCGCCCGGTTGCCGGGGATCGTCCAGGGCGTGGTCGTCCAGATGACGACGAAGGAACCCTGGAGATCGCCGAGGACACCACCATCGGCGTTCTGTGCGATGACCGCCTGCCTGTATGCCTCACCGGTCTCAAGCGCCACGCCCGGCTCGCTCATCCGCACAACCGGGAACTTCACCCAGATCGTGTCGCTCTCGACATCGGCATATTCCACCTCGGCCTCGGCCAAGGCAGTGCGCTCGACGACCGACCACATGACCGGCTTCGAGCCCCGATAGAGCTGGCCCGACTTGGCGATCTTCAGAAGTTCGCCTGCGATCCGCGCCTCTGCGTGGAAGTTCATCGTCGTGTAGGGATTATCGAAATCGCCCTCGATGCCGAGCCGCTTGAACTCCTCCGACTGCACCTTGATCCAATGCGCCGCGAATTCGCGGCATTCCTGGCGGAACTCGTTGACCGGAACCTCGTCCTTGTTCTTGCCCTTCTCGCGGTACTTCTCCTCGATCTTCCATTCGATCGGCAGTCCGTGGCAGTCCCAGCCGGGGACATAGTTGGAATCGTAGCCGCGCATCTGGAAGGAGCGGGTGATGACGTCCTTCAGGATCTTGTTCAGCGCGTGGCCGATATGGATGTTGCCGTTGGCATAGGGCGGGCCGTCATGCAGCACGAACTTTTCGCGACCGGCGGCGGAGGCGCGAAGTTGTCTGTAAAGATCCATCTGCTGCCAGCGCTTGACCAGTTCCGGTTCTTTCTGCGGCAGGCCGGCGCGCATCGGGAACTCGGTCTCGGGCAGGTAGAGGGTCTTGGAATAATCCAGCTTTTCGGCGGTATCGGTCATAAGTCAGGCAATCGTTTCTGGCGCCAGAGGGCGCGTCGGAAAAATGGAATGAGGTGGCGGAGGCGCCAGTCAGGCGCCTGAATACCCGGACCTTCCCGACGCCCGGATCAGGCGGCGCGAAAGGCCGGGCCGATAATTCGAATGATGGGGACCAGCCGGTACGTTCTCATGATCGGCGTCTTTACGGCTTTTCGAGGGGGAAAGGAAGAGACCTGTTTGAACAGCGGCCAGTCCTAGAAAGCGATCTTCGCATCCAGTTCGCCCAGCGGCCGCACGCCGGAGAGGAGCGCCCTCGCCTCCTCCTCGTCGCGTTTCATCTGCTCGACCAGCGGCTCCAGTCCGTCGAATTTCACCTCGTCGCGCAGATGGCCAAAGAAGGAGACGGAGCAGGTCTGGCCATAGAGGTCGCCGGTGAAGTCGAAGAGATAGGTTTCGAGCAGCGGTGCGCCATTCTCCGTCACCGTCGGGCGGCGGCCGTAGCTCGCGACGCCATCGTGGAGAATGCCGTCTGCCTTGCGAAAGCGCACCGCATAAATGCCGGGCTTCAGTTCCATCTCGGGCGGCAACATCATGTTGGCGGTCGGATAGCCGAGCGTGCGGCCGAGTTTCTCACCGCCGACCACCTCACCCTCCACCGTGAAGCGGTAGCCGAGCAGGCCAGCTGCCGCGGCAACATCGCCCTCCGCCAGCAGCGCCCGGATACGGCTTGAGGAGATGACCTCGGCATTCTCGTCGCGGAAGGCGTCGACAAGGCTCACACCGAAGCCATGTCGTTCACCCGCGGCCATCAGATAAGCAGGCCCACCTTCGCGGCCCTTGCCGAAATGGAAGTCGAAGCCGGTGACGACGGCGCTGGCCTGCAGCCAGTCAACGAGCACGGTCTGGACGAATTCCTCGGCGGAACGCTGCGAGAACTCCGGGTCGAACGGATATTCGATCACGCAATGGAAGCCCATCCCCTCCAGCAGCCGCGCCTTGAGCGGGGCTGGCGTCAGTCGGCAGACGGGGCTGTCGGGGCGAAAGACGGTGCGCGGGTGCGGCTCGAAGGTCAGCACGAGCGCCGGAACGTGGCGAGCCCGCGAAAGCTGCAACGCACGCTCCAAAACGCTGCGGTGGCCGCGATGGACCCCGTCGAAGTTGCCAATCGCCACGACACCGCCCTTCAGGCCTGGCGGCAGCGGCTCCTTCTTCTCGTTGCGGTGGAAGACGGTCATCGGCGTTTTCCTATGCGAGCCGCGGCATCCACCATTTCGGCGCCGCCCCTTCGCGCTTCAGCCAGGCGTTCATCACCGCCTCGTCGATCTGCCCGTTCACCGTGTACTCGTTCACGTGGATGCCGGCGCTGACGTAGAGGAGGTCGAGGCCCTGGCTGATGGCGCCGCGGACATCCGTCGGCATGCCGTCGCCGATCGCAATGACCCGCTCTCTGGCGACCTCGCCGCGCGCCTGGCGGGCGAAAGCAAGCGCCTCCTCGTAGATCGGGGTGTGCGGCTTGCCGGCAATGCGGCTCTTGCCGCCGAGATCCTCGTAATAGGCGGCGACGGCTCCGGCACAGGGAATTATGCGGTGTCCGCGTTCGACCACCAGATCCGGATTGGCGCAGATGAAGGGAACATCGCGCTTCTGGAAGGCGACGAGCATGTCGTGATAATCTTCCGGCACTTCCTTCTCGTCATCGAAGAAGCCCGTGCAGACGATAGCGTCTGCCTCATCCGCTCCGACCACCTCGACGTCCAGCCCATCGAATAGCGGCATGTCGCGCTCCGGACCGAGGAGGAAGACCTTCCGAGGCCCCTCGGCGATCAGGTGGCGCGTCACGTCACCCGAGGTGACGATGCCGTCATAGGAACTGTCGGGAACGCCCAGCAGCCGAAGCTGGGAAATAACGCCGGGCGAAGGCCTCGGCGAATTGGTGATCAGAACCACGGTCGTCCCTGCTGCACGCGCGTCGGCCAGCGCCTTGCAGGCATCCGGGAAGGCATCGACGCCATTGTGGACCACGCCCCAGACATCCGACAGGACCACGTCGTAACTGCCGTTAATCTCTGTGAGACTGCTGATGCGCTTGGCCATGTCTTTTCCCGAACCGATATCTGAACCGGCGCTGACATTGCAAAGCTGGTGCAGGATGGCAAGGCCTTTCCTGCCTTCCAAGGACATGGCAACATCGAACGAGATTCCGGGAAATTTCGATCCGGCTCGTTCTTGACTCTCATTCGAGCCGAGCTTATCTCGACGCCAGCTAGCACTCTCCTCTACTGAGTGCTAGCAACCAGATACGGGTCCGCAGACCTGTCCATGTCATTTGATCGAGGGATTAGACAATGGCAAGCACCAATTTCCGCCCCCTGCACGACCGCGTCGTCGTTCGTCGCGTCGAGTCTGAAGAAAAGACCAAGGGTGGCATCATCATCCCGGACACCGCCAAGGAAAAGCCTGCCGAAGGTGAAGTCGTCGCCGTTGGCCCGGGCGCCCGCGACGAAAGCGGCAAGCAGGTTGCTCTCGACGTCAAGGTCGGCGACCGCGTCCTGTTCGGCAAGTGGTCCGGCACTGAAGTCAAGCTCGATGGCGTCGATCTCCTCATCATGAAGGAATCCGACATCATGGGCGTCATCGGCTGATCTTACAGCCTCTCGCCCATCCCGAAATTACGCTGACACCCCTTTTCAGGAGTTCTCAAAATGGCAGCTAAAGAAGTAAAGTTCGGCCGCACGGCGCGCGAAAAGATGCTGCGCGGCGTCGACATCCTCGCCGATGCCGTCAAGGTCACCCTCGGCCCCAAGGGTCGTAACGTCGTGATCGACAAGTCCTTCGGCGCACCGCGCATCACGAAGGACGGCGTCTCGGTCGCCAAGGAAATCGAACTGGAAGACAAGTTCGAGAACATGGGCGCCCAGATGGTCCGCGAAGTCGCTTCGAAGACCAACGACATCGCCGGTGACGGCACCACGACTGCAACCGTTCTGGCCCAGGCCATCGTCCGCGAAGGCAACAAGGCCGTTGCAGCCGGCATGAACCCGATGGACCTGAAGCGCGGCATCGACCTCGCCGTCAAGGCCGTCGTCGCCGATCTCCAGGCCAAGGCCAAGAAGATCAACACTTCGGAAGAAGTCGCACAGGTTGGCACCATCTCTGCCAACGGCGAGCGCCAGATTGGCCTCGACATTGCTGAAGCAATGCAGAAGGTCGGCAATGAAGGCGTCATCACGGTTGAAGAAGCCAAGACCGCTGAAACCGAACTCGAAGTCGTCGAAGGCATGCAGTTCGACCGCGGCTACCTGTCGCCCTACTTCGTGACCAATCCGGAAAAGATGGTTGCGGATCTCGACGATCCCTACATCCTGCTGCACGAGAAGAAGCTCTCCAACCTGCAGGCCATGCTGCCGGTCCTCGAAGCCGTCGTTCAGTCGGGCAAGCCGCTCCTCATCATCGCTGAAGACGTCGAAGGCGAAGCCCTCGCAACGCTCGTCGTCAACAAGCTGCGTGGCGGCCTCAAGATCGCTGCCGTCAAGGCTCCGGGCTTCGGCGACCGCCGCAAGGCCATGCTCGAAGACATCGCTATCCTGACGGGCGGTACTGTCATCTCCGAAGACCTTGGCATCAAGCTCGAGAATGTTACCCTCGACATGCTCGGCCGTTCAAAGAAGGTCTCTATCTCCAAGGAAAACACCACGATCGTCGACGGTGCCGGCCAGAAGACCGACATCGAAGGCCGTGTTGCCCAGATCAAGGCGCAGATCGAAGAGACCACTTCGGACTACGACCGCGAGAAGCTGCAGGAACGCCTTGCAAAGCTCGCTGGCGGCGTTGCCGTGATCCGCGTCGGCGGCTCGACGGAAGTCGAAGTGAAGGAAAAGAAGGACCGCATCGACGACGCGCTCAACGCGACCCGCGCCGCCGTTCAGGAAGGCATCGTACCGGGTGGCGGCGTCGCTCTGCTCCGTGCTTCCCACCAGCTTTCCGTCAAGGGCGAGAATGCCGACCAGGAAGCCGGCATCAACATCGTTCGCCGCGCGCTGCAGGCTCCGGCCCGCCAGATCGCAGAGAACGCTGGTGACGAAGCTTCGATCGTCGTCGGCAAGATCCTCGAAGGCAACACCGACAACTACGGCTACAACGCCCAGACCGGTGAGTATGGCGACATGATCGCCATGGGTATCGTCGACCCGGTCAAGGTCGTTCGCACCGCCCTCCAGGACGCAGCCTCGGTTGCCGGCCTCCTCGTCACGACGGAAGCCATGATCGCCGAACTGCCGAAGAAGGATGCCCCGGCAGGCATGCCGGGCGGCATGGGCGGAATGGGTGGCATGGACATGATGTAAGACCTTCGGGTCCTACATCTGAGCCATCCGGTTCAAATCAGGAAGGGCGGTCTTCGGACCGCCCTTTTCTGTTGGGGTGAAAGATGCAAGATTCGTCCGCCGTTCAACTTTAGAAGACAATCTGTCTCCGATTGTTCACCTTTCGGACGATGCGAAAGGCGGGCATATTCCGCTCCAGAATTCGATGCCACTGAACATCAATCTTTCGTTCTGGAGAAATCCCATGCCCAACACCTCGACCAACAACCTTCTGCTGCTTGCCGCCCGCGTCCTGCTTTCGGCAATGTTCATCCTGTCCGGCTATCCGAAGCTCCTCGATCCTGCAGGCACCGCAGGTATGATCGCCGGGGCAGGTTTCCCGGCAGCGACCGCGCTTGCCTATCTCGCAGGCGTTTTCGAACTGGTCGTCGGCCTCTTCGTTCTGGTCGGCTTCCAGACCCGCATCTCGGCGATCCTGCTGGCACTCTTCTCCGCCTTTACGGGCCTCGTCTTCCACTCCGGCGCCATCAACGTGCCTGACTTCCCGGAAGCGGCCAATGGCCTGCTGACCATGTTCAACGGCCTGATGATGATGAAGAACCTGACGATCGCAGGCGGCTTCCTGGCGCTTGCCGCTTTAGGCGCGGGCGCCTACTCGCTCGACGCCCGCCGCCGTGGTTCGGTCGCAATCGCTGCCTAACCTTCGACATTCCCTGCCCAAGGCGAACCCGCCGGATCCCACGCGGACCGGCGGGTTTTTCGTGGATATCAAGCGTGGCGCTGCGCCAACCAGACGGTGGCGCCACCGCAGGCGGGATCCTGGTCCATCTGCGCCACGGGTTTGAAACCGTGCGCCGCCAGCAGGTCCCCATACTCCTGCCGCGACAGGCTCGCATGATAGAGCGGCTCGCCGCCGAACTCCCCCATCGCCACGCCCTCAAAATGGCCGGCCGTGAACATCAGCGCTGCCCCGGGTGCCGCGAGGTAGGCGAAGACCGGGAACATGGCGCGCTGGTCCGCCGGGCTGAGATGGAAGAAGCTGTGCCAGGCGATGATGCCGTTGAAGGTCCGCCCGGGCGGCAGCCTGCGCATGTCGCGGACGATCCACTGCTGATCGGGAAACCGCTGTCTTGCCAGCTCGATCAGTGACGGGGAGCTGTCGACACCGGTCAGACGAAAGCCGCGGGCGATGAAATGGCCGGCGATCGGCTCTCCGGAGCCGCAGCCTAGATCCAGAATGGTACCGCTCGGCGGAAGAAGCGCGGCGAAGCGATCCAGCCAGGGCTTCTCGAAGAGGTTCTTGCCGCGCAACTGATCGAAAGCCTGCGCGTGCCGCTCGTAGAGACCGATGATGTTGTCGTCGTCGGCCATCCGCTCAGACAACCGCCCCTTGCACTGCCTGGATGATCCTGCCGATACGCGGATCCCGCTCATGCTCCGGCTTCCGGGCACGAACTAGGCAGGCTTCGCTCTTCAGGATCACGCCATCGCCCAGCACCTTCAGGTGGTTTGCCTTGAGCGTGGAGCCGGTGGAGGTAATGTCGACGATGATATCCGCCTGTCCCGCTGCCGGCGCACCCTCGGTAGCCCCGAGGCTCTCGACGATCCGGTAGAGCTGGATACCGTGCTGGCGCGAAAAGAACTGCTGCGTCAGCCGCCAGTATTTCGTGGCGATCGCAAGACGCCGACCGTGGCGGGTACGGAAGTCGGCGGCGACATCTCCCAGATCTTCCATCGTCTCCACATCCAGCCAGATCTCCGGCACTGCGACGACGACATCCGCCTGGCCGAAGCCTAGACGAGCACAGAATTCAACCTTGGCATCGACCTGGGCCAGCCCCTCGCGCACGAGATCCTCGCCGGTGACACCGAAATCGACCGCGCCAGCCGCCAGTTCCCGCGCAATCTCCGACGCGGAGAGATAGGCGACCTCGACGCCTTCCATGCTATCGATCCGACCGCGATAGGAGCGATCATTGCCGACGGCGGATATGGCGAGGCCGGCGCGATCGAAGACGGCCGCCGTATCGTCCTTGATGCGCCCCTTGGAGGGCAGTGCGATCGTGATCGTCATTCCTGGTCCCTCGCCTGCTCGATGCGGTCGAGCCAGAGCGCAAAGCCCACCGCCGGAATGCGATCCTTAGCGCCCAGTAACGTCAGCAACCGGTCAAAGCGGCCGCCACCCGCAAGCACGGCCGATGACCCTGTCTCGGTCACTTCGAAAACCAAGCCGGTGTAATAGTCCAGAGGACGGCCGAAGGCGGCGCGATAGGTCATGCCGGAGAGATCAAGCCCGCTTTCGGTCAGTGCGGCCAGCCGCGCGTCGAACCAGGCAAGCGCCGGGTCGAGGTCAAGCCCGGCTGCATCGGCAAAGCCCGCGAGCGCCGAGGACGCATCGGCGAGCGGCAGCCTGAGCGTCAGGAACTCCCGCAGGAGAAGCAATGCGCCCCCATCGAGCCTGGTCTCGGCGAGCGCCAGCTTGTCCTTCAGGCGCCGCGCGATCTCGATGGGCGGACGGCTGGCATTGGTGGAGTAGCCCGTCTCCTGCATGGTGCGGTCGATCCGCGCCACCAGTTCATCCTCTTCGCCCGAAGCGAGAAGCGCCGCTATCTGCGGTTCAAGGCCCGCCACCGGCTGGGGTCTCGCGAGTCGGTCCAGAAGCGCCTCGAGATGCGCCATGTCGCCGAAGGCATGGATCAGCCGCTTCTGCCAGCCGAGCGGCAGGCCAAGCGCCCTCACCACCGCTTCGAAAACCGCCTGGTCGCCGAGCGTCAGTGCAAGAGCACGTCCGGGAAGAAGCCGGCCAAGAATGCCCATCGCATCGCCGATCGCGCGGGCGTCGGCGGCGGCGGTGTCGCCTTCTCCAAGATCCTCTATGCCGGCCTGGTAGAATTCGTGCGAGCCTTCACGACGCTGGCGGAAGACTTCGCCGAGATAGGAATAGCGCCTCGGCGTGCCGGTCGCGGTCTCGATGTGGCGCAGGCAGACGGGGATGGTGAATTCGGGCCGAAGGCAGAGGCTGGCACCGGTCTCGCTTTCCGTCAGGAAGATGCGGCGGCGCAGGTCTTCGCCCGCCATGTCGAGGAAGGGCTCGGCAGGCTGGATGACCGGCGTATTGACGCGCACCGTGCGGCGCGCCTCGAATTCCTCCAGCAGGTCACCGGCAAAGTCCGGCAGGTCGGTCACGGGCATGGTCAGCCTGCCCGCCGTCGGTCTTCCGCCTGGGCTGCCAGGATCTCCTTCACCTTGGCGACGAGTTCGGCTTCCGGAACCGTCTCCTGCGCCACGCGGGCTTCACGCCAGGCGGCGTTGTCCTCGATCTCGCCGGACAACCGCTTGCCCTCGATCAGGTCCTTGATCTGCACGACACTCTCAGCGCGCTCGTCGCCGCCCTGGATGATGGCGATCGGCGAGCCGCGGCGATCGGCATATTTCAGCTGGTTGCCGAACTTCTTCCAGTTGCCCTGGTACATCTCGGCGCGGATGCCGGCGGCGCGCAGTTCCTGCGTGAACCGCTGGTAGCGACCCATGCTCTCGACGTCGCCGTCCATGACCGTGACGAGGACCGGGCCGAGGACGTCATCCTGCCCGAGCTTGCCGAGGTTCTTCAGCGCCGTCATCAGCCGCGAGACGCCGATGGAGAAACCCGTCGCCGGCACCGGCTGGCCCATGAAGCGTGAGACGAGCCCGTCATAGCGCCCGCCGCCGCCGACCGAGCCGAAGACGACCTTCTCGCCCTTCTCGTTGGTGACGTCGAAGGTCAGCTCGGCTTCGAAGACGGGGCCCGTGTAGTATTCGAGGCCACGGACGACCGACGGGTCGATATGTATCCGGCCACTGAAATACGGTTGCGGACCATACCCACTTGCTATGATCAAGTGGGCGATGGTCAGCAACTCCTCAATCCCGTCTTGATAAACAGCGTTTTCAAACAGCGACTTGAAAAACGTAAGGGTCTTTACTGGGTCCTTCTGCAGACCTCCCCCAAAGTCGCTAGTTTGAAAGTTGTCGGCATCACAGAACCGAAGGACCTTTCCAATCTGCTCGTCACCTAAGCCTGCGCCCTTGGTGAAGTCACCCGACTCGTCCTTGCGGCCTTCGCCGAGCAGCAACCTCACCCCTTCCGGGCCGAACTTGTCGAGCTTGTCGATCGCCCGCAGCACCGTCAGCCGGCGCCCCGCATTCTCCTCACCGCCGAGGCCGATCGCCTCCATGACGCCATCGAGCACCTTGCGGTTGTTGACCCGGATCACGTAGTCGCCGCGCTGGATGCCCAGCGCTTCCATCGTGTCGGCCATCATCATGCACATCTCGGCATCCGCCTGCACGCCGGGTGCGCCGACGGTATCGGCATCGAACTGCATGAACTGGCGGAAACGGCCGGGACCGGGCTTCTCGTTGCGGAAGACATAGCCGGCGCGATAGGTGCGAAACGGCAGCTGGATCTCGTTGAAGTTTTCGGCCACATGGCGGGCCAGCGGCGCCGTCAGGTCATAGCGCAGGCTCATCCACTGATCGTCGTCGTCCTGGAGCGAGAAGACGCCCTCGTTCGGGCGGTCGGCGTCGGGCAGGAATTTCCCCAGCGCGTCGGTATATTCGAAGAGCGGCGTCTCGACAGGATCAAAGCCGTAACGCTCGTAGACCTCGCGGATCTTGGCGATCATCTCGTTGGTGGCATGGATATCGGCAGCCGAGCGATCGACGAAGCCGCGCGGCAAGCGGGCCTTCAGCTTCTGGGGTTTCTTCTGCTTGTCGCTCATGATCGGATGTCCATTGCCGGCGGCCCGGAAGGCCGGATTTCGTGAGCGGTTTCTTAGAGGATGGAGAAGAGAGCGGCAAGGGCGGCCGGCTGGCGGAGCCTGCCACATTTTGCTAACGCGACCTGATGATTGCCGAGGCTCTTCAATACGTCGCGACCACTCCGGTCACGCCAAGCGAATTTCGCCCTTTCCTTGGCTCCTCGGTCAGCCTCTGGTCGCGCGCCACGCGCTGCAAGGACGAGTGGGCGGCGCATGAGGGAAACTGCCGGCGGTTCGTTGCCGACACGATCGGTCGGATGCGCCAGCGGCGGACGGTGGTGGTACTAGGATCCGGGCTCTTGCGCGACGTGCCCATCGAAGCAGTCGCCCGCACCTTCGACACGGTCGTACTGGTTGATCTGGTGCATCTGGCGAGCGTGCGCCTGTGGCTCAAAGCCAAGCGTCTGGACAATGTGCGGCTCGTCCATCGCGACCTCTCGGGATTCAGCGATGCGCTGGGCGGGGAGCAGCCGGAGCCGCTCGCCTTCCTTCGGCAAGTTCCCTATCTCGACCTTGTGATCTCGGCCAATCTTCTGTCGCAGATCGGCGTCGGAGCCGAGCGCCGCCTTGAACAGAACAAGGATGTGTCACCGGCGGATGTCGTGCCGCAACTCATCGAGGCACATCTGCGCGATCTAACGGCCCTGCCCTGCACGACGATTCTCCTGACGGATGTCGCCTACAGGATCGTCGGCCGCTCCGGCGAGACGCTGAAGTCAGGAGACCTCATGCATGGTGTGCCTGCACCGGATGCCGAGGAGCATTGGCCGTGGCCCGTCGTGCCGTTCGGGGAGCAAGGCAGAGACTATCAGATTGTCCATCAGGTCATCGCCAGGCGGGTCCTGCGGTAGGACGATTGCAATGCCGCAATTCAGAAGTAAGCAGAGCAGCATACAGCATATCGCGTGCCTGCTACTCTTGTCCTGCTTGATCTCGTACGGGATGTCCTCGCCAAAGCGAGGCCGAGATTGCCGACATGCGCAAGTGGCTGGAAGAACGCGGACAGTAACATGCGGAGCCGGGCAGAATCCTTGCCCGGCTCCCCTCTCCGGTCCATATGGGACGCTGGAGGATTGATCATGCGCCCCATCACGGCCATCGGCTTCGATGCCGACGACACGCTCTGGCAAAACGAGCAGTTCTACCGCCTGACCGCGGAGCATTTTGCCACTCTGCTCGGCGACTATGCCGAGGGAACTCATGTCTCCGAGCGGCTGCTGGAGGCGGAGAAGCGGAACCTTGAGCATTACGGCTTTGGCATCAAGGGCTTCACCCTCTCGATGATCGAGACGGCGATAGAGATCACAGATGGTCGAGTGCCCGCAAAGACGATCGCCGAAATCCTTGATATTGGCCGTAACCTCCTGCGCCACCCGGTCGAGACGCTGCCGCATGTGGAGGAGACGCTTTGCGCTCTCAACGGCGAGTACCTGCTCGTGCTGATCACGAAAGGCGACCTGTTCGACCAGGAGCGCAAGCTGGCGCAATCCGGCCTTGGCGAGCTGTTCGACGCGATCGAGATCGTCAGCGACAAGAGCGCCACCACCTACCGACGGATCTTCTCAAAGGTCGCCGATGGGCCGGACCGCGCGATGATGGTTGGCAATTCGCTGAAGTCCGACATCGTGCCGGCAATCGCCGCCGGCAGCTACGGCGTCTTCGTACCGCACGAACTGACCTGGGTGGTGGAGCATGTCGAGCCACCGACCGACGCACCACGCTTCCGGCAGATCGAGCATCTGGGGCAGTTGCGGGATGTCCTGGCGGAGATCACGGGCGAATGAACTCGGCCCGCAGCCGATCGACCTCGGCCTGGCAGAAGCAGCCGGTGAGATGGTCATTGACCAGCCCCATGGCCTGCATGAAGGCGTAGACGGTTGTCGGGCCGACAAAGGTCCAGCCGCGCTTCTTCAGGTCCTTGGAGAGCCGGATCGAAGTCGCGGTGGTGGGGTTCGCCCGCAGCGTTGCAAGGTCCATCACGGCCGGACGGTCGGCCGGTGACGGCTCGAAGCTCCAGAAGAATTTCGCAAGCGAGCCGAACTCGCCTCGCAGTTCCACCGCGCGGCGAGCGTTATTGATGGTCGAGACGATCTTTCCACGGTGGCGGATGATCCCTGCATCGGCCACCAACCGCTCTACGTCGTCCTGGTCGAACGACGCCACCTTCTCGAAATCGAAGCCGGCAAAGGCGGCCCGGAAGTTCTCCCGCTTGCGCAGGATCGTCAGCCACGACAACCCCGACTGAAAACCTTCGAGGCAGATCTTTTCGAACAACCGGAAGTCGTCGGTCACCGGCCGCCCCCACTCCTCGTCATGGTAGCGGCGATAGTCATCGAGCCCTCCATGCCAGAAGCACCGCGAACGGCCGTCTTCGCCGATGATGATGCCCGTTTTTTCCATTGTCGCCCTCTGTTAATGCGCCGCGTGCTGGATTCAGCCTCGGTCAACCATGTCCCCAAACCAGCCGGTAACCCTGCCGAAAGGTTTATGCCCAGAGCCGTATTTGAATCGCCACCCGTTTACACTTCCCTCGTTCTCCATTGGCAGCGTGAACTGCGAAGCGGGCGGTGACCGCCCTATCGGTGCATGTGTAACGAGTGGATCCGACGATGAACAAGATGCTTCTGCTGGCCCTCGGCCTTCTTCCCGCCTTTGCGACGATGGCGCAGGCGAATGATCGCTATCGCGAGCGACCGCCGGTGATCGTCAGTCCCGATCTCGCGGCACCGTGGATCCTGCAGCTCGGTGGGGGCAACGTGCGTCCGGTGGTCTATCCGACGCGTCCGGAAAAGCCGCGTGGCCTTTTCCAGCCCAGAACACAGCGGGAAGTCCAGCGTCGCCCGCAGACGACCCGCCAAGGCATCGTGCAGCCGGCCAGCATGCGGCCCAACAAGGTCGTCCGCAGTCAGATCGAGCCGCAGTTCCTGCCGCAGACGGTCGCTTATGAAACGAAGCATGCTCCTGGCACGATCGTCATAGACACCAACAACCGCTTCCTCTACCTCGTCACTGGCAACGGGCAGGCTCGCCGCTACGGCGTTGGCGTCGGCAAGCCAGGCTTCGAATGGGCCGGCACCCACAAGGTCACCCGGAAGGCGGAGTGGCCGCGCTGGGTTCCACCGAAAGAGATGATCGCCCGCGAAGCTGCGAAAGGCCATTTCCTGCCGGCCAGCATGGACGGCGGTCCCGCAAACCCGCTGGGTGCGCGAGCCATGTATCTCGGCTCGACGCTCTACCGAATTCACGGGACCAATGCCCCGTGGACCATCGGCAGCGCCGTCTCCTCGGGCTGCATCCGCATGCGAAATGAGGACGTGGTCGATCTCTACGAGCGGGTTAAGGTGGGGACAAAGGTTATCGTGATGTGATGGATTGTGGCCGCTCCGCCACGGCGCGGCCGGTTTCTCGTCTGAGGCACGTCGTGATTCGCGTCCTCCGCTTGCCGTTTGTCATATGCAGGGACATCTTGCTCTCCATTCACCGCTGAGCGGCAAGAGGGGTAAGATGAAAACCAAGACACTGATGATCGTCGCCAGCATGATGGCGGCGATGATGGCTAGCGAGGCTCCGGCTCAAAGCTCCGGAGCCCGACCGGCGACGACGGCAAGCGACGTGGCACCTTCGGTGCGCAATCGGGCCGTGTCCGAGAAATACAAGCGCCGGATGGTCCGCTTCTCCACCAATGAAGCACCCGGCACGATCATCGTCGATACCCACAACAAGTTCCTCTACTACGTGGAAGGCAAGAACCGCGCGACCCGCTACGGCATCGGCGTCGGTCGCGAAGGCTTCGGCTGGTCAGGGGTGGTGAAGATCGGCCGCAAGGCGGAGTGGCCGTCATGGACGCCCCCGGCGGAAATGCGCCGTCGCGAGGCGGCGCGTGGACATATCCTGCCCGCCGTCCAGAAAGGCGGCCCGGACAATCCCCTCGGCGCGCGCGCGATGTATCTCTACAAGGGTGGCCGCGACACGATCTTCCGCATCCACGGCACCAACCAGCCATGGTCGATCGGGCTCAACCTGTCGTCCGGCTGCATCCGGATGATGAATAAGGACGTCGAGCACCTCTATTCACGAGCGCCTGTCGGTACAAAGGTGATCGTCATCGGACCTGGCAACAAGCATGGCGACGTTGCGTTCGAGGACCGGGGTATCGACATCCTCCGGACCCTGTTCGGCGGTTAGCTGCTCCCAGAAGGCGGTGAAGCCGCACCTTTTACGCTTCATTCACGATAACTGGGCAAGATGATTGCAGGTGGTGCATAAAAACCACAGACCGCAACGCCTCTGCTCGCTAAGATTGAGTCGAAGCAAGAAACATTCCGGGCTCTCCATGCGCAAATCAACGTTCCTCTTCCTGGCGTCCTCGTCAATCGTCGGGCTCGTCGCTTTTTCCTCTGCGCAGGCAGCAGATATGGCGCCGGTCGAAGCGCCCATGGAAGCTGCTGTTGCGCTTGAAAGCACCGGCGGTTACGAGTTCTCAGTCTATGGTGGCTACCAGACCGCGCCGCATAGCGACGTAGAAGTATCGGGTGGGCCAGACTTCACCGCTGGTTGGGAAGGAAACTCCTTCTCTATGCCGATCTACTGGGGCGTTCGCGGCACCTACTGGTTCGACGGCGGCCGGCTTTCCAACCTCGGCATTTCGCTCGATTTCACTCATGCGAAGGTCTATGCGGATGACGAAACCCTGGCCGAGACCGGCTGGGATCATTTCGAAATGACCGATGGCATCAACCTTCTGACGGTGAACGCGCTCTATCGCTTCCCGATCGAGGGCAGCCGTTTCACCCCTTACGTGGGCGCCGGCGTCGGCATTAACGTTCCGCATATCGAAGTGACACGTCCGAGCGGAACCACGTCCGAGTACCAGTTCGGCGGTGCAACGCTTCAGGCGCAGGCCGGCGTCAAGTACGACATTACCGACCGCTGGGCTGCCTTTGTGGAGTACAAGGGCAACTATTCCTTCGTCGACGTCGATATCGACAGTGGCGATTCCCTGAAGACCGAGATCTTCACCAACGCAGTGAATGTCGGTATCTCCTTCAAGTTCTGATATCGCGACAAAGATGAATGGAAAGGCCGGCCTTAGCGCCGGCTTTTTTCATGGGAGCTTCGCAGGCTTCGGACCGCCATAGGCCCAATCGAGAAGTTCCACGGTGTGCAGGATTGGCAAGGCCGTGCCGCTGCCGATCTGCGTCATGCAGCCGATATTGCCGGTTGCGATAACATCCGGTTGCGTCGCTTCGATGTTGCGGACCTTACGGGCCTTGAGCTGGGCGGAGATCTCCGGCTGCATGATGTTATAGGTGCCGGCGGAACCGCAGCAGAGGTGGCCCTCCGCCGGATCGCGGACCTTGAAACCGGCTTTCGCTAGCAGGGCCTTGGGAAGCTGCGTGATCTTCTGGCCGTGCTGCATGGAACAGGCGGAATGATAGGCGACCGTCATCCCCCTTGCATCCTGCGCAGGAAGCTCGAGCGTCGCAACATACTCGGTGACATCCTTTGCCAGCGCCGATACTCGCGCCGCTTTCTCTGAATAAGCGGGGTCACGCCGAAGCATGTGGCCATAGTCCTTGATCGTCGTACCGCATCCGGAGGCGGTGATGATGATCGCATCCAGTCCGCCGCGTTCAATCTCGCGGGTCCAGACATCAACATTGCGGCGGGCAAAGTCGAGAGCCGGCTCTTCCTTCCCCATGTGGTGGACGAGCGCGCTACAACAGCCCTCACCTTCCGGCACGACCACCTCGACCCCGAGCCGGGTCAGGAGGCGAATGGCTGCCTCGTTGATACCGCCGTCAAGAACCGGTTGGGCACAGCCGGTCAGGATCGCCACCCGCCCGCGGCGCGCGGCCTCCGGCGCTCGAACCCCGGGGCGGGCAGAGTCCGAATGCCTCAGCCTTCCCTGCGGCGCAAGCTCCAGCATGGCCGCGACCGGCCTCAACGGTTTCACCCCCTTGAGCAGCGGCGCAAACGGACGGCCGAGTCTCGCAAGCGCCAGCGCCGGCCGGAAGCGTGATGGATAGGGCAGGATCATGGCCAGCATCTGCCGGATCATCCTGTCCATCAGGGGACGCCGGTAGGTCTTCTCGATATGGATCCGGGCGTGGTCGACCAGATGCATGTAGTCGACACCGGACGGGCAGGTCGTCATGCAGGCAAGACAGGACAGGCAGCGATCGATGTGTGTGACGACCTCGGCATCCGCCGGCCGGTCGTTCTCCAGCATGTCCTTGATGAGGTAGATCCGCCCGCGCGGACTGTCGAGTTCATTGCCGAGCGTCACATAGGTCGGGCAGGTGGCAGTACAGAAGCCGCAATGCACGCAGCGCCGCAGGATCTTCTCCGATTCCGCCACATAGGGATCTGCGAGTTGTTCGGCCGTGAAGTTTGTCTGCAAGTCTCAGGCTCCTGCCATCTTGCCGGGGCTGAATATGCCGGCGGGATCGAGCTTTTCCTTGATGCGCAGCGACAGCGCGGCGACCGCCTCCGACTCGGGCTGAAAGGCTGGCGTGGCCGCCCTCACCCGATCCGGCGCCCGCATCAGCGTCGCATGCCCGCCTCCGAGCGCCTTGATGTAGCGCCGCAGACGTTCGGCTTCCGGATCAGCCTCCATCTGCATCCAGACCAACCCGCCCTGCCAGTCGTAGAAGGCGTCTATCCCCGCCTCAAGGCGCAGCGCGGCCACAAGCTGATGACCGGTCGAGGGCGCGACGCAAACACGCCAAAGGGGCTTGTACAAGGCATTGGCGTAGGGGGCGACATCTCTGATCTCGCGCCAGAGGCTGTTGCTTTCCTCTCCACTAAGTTGCGACACAGGGCCGAAGCGGGACATTTCTGCTGCAAGCTTGTCGAGGCGCACAGAGACCGATGCCGGAAGCCCCTCGAGCCGCAGCACCGTCGCCTCGCCTTCCGGCAGCGCTCCGTTCAGGAAGCGGCCCTTCACGCTCTGGGGCAGATGAGCGGCTCCCGAGGCCTCGACGGGCATGGCCATGGCAACCGCCATGGCTTGTGCCGCGGCTGCATCGTCCAGCCCCGAGATCACGATGGTCGCCACCGCCTGGGGCACGGGAAGGACCCGGAAGGTGACCTCCGTGATGAAGCCCAGCGTGCCTTGCGACCCCGCCAGCAGCTTCACGAGGTCAAGACCGGTGACGTTCTTCATCACCCGCCCGCCCGCGCGGATGACTTCGCCGCTGCCATTGACGAAGCGGATGCCGAGCAGGCTGTCACGGGCAGCGCCAGCGACGAAGCGGCGGGGGCCGGAGGCATTGGCGGCGAACATGCCACCGATGGTCGGCTCGCCGGATGTGCCCATGATCGGCCGGTGGTCCATCGGCTCGAACGCCATCATCTGGCCGTTCGCCGCGAGGGCGGCTTCTACCTCCGCGAGCGGCGTGCCGGCCCGCGCCGTCATCACCATTTCTGCGGGTTCGTAATCGACGATGCCGGACAAGCCCCTCGAGCACAGTTGCTCGTCAGCCTCGACGGGATTGCCGAAGCCGCTGCGGGTACCTCCGCCGCAGATCGTCAGGCGCGTGCCCCGTGCTGCGGCATTGCGAACGACATAGGCGGCATCGGCTTCATTATGGGGTACGAAGGTCATGCGGCCGGACGCCCCTCCAGCGGGAAGACTTTGGACGGATTGAGGAGCCAACCCGCATCGAAGGCGGCGCGGACTGCCATCTGCTGGTTAAGATCGGCATCGGAATATTGGTGGCGCATCAGGTCGCGCTTTTCGATGCCGACGCCATGTTCGCCGGTCAGGCAACCGCCGGCATCGACGCAGAGCTTGAGGATTTCGTTCCCCGCCTCCTCGGCGCGAGCGGCGTCTTCCGGATCATTGGCGTTGAACAGGATCAGCGGATGCATGTTGCCGTCACCCGCGTGGAAAACATTGGCGACCCTCAGGCCGAAGCGAGCGACGATCCCCGACGTCTTCTCCAGCACGTAGGAGAGCTTGCCGAGGGGCACCGTGCCGTCCATGCAGATATAGTCGGCGATCCG
Source organism: Pseudorhizobium banfieldiae (assembly GCF_000967425.1). Taxonomy (NCBI): domain Bacteria; kingdom Pseudomonadati; phylum Pseudomonadota; class Alphaproteobacteria; order Hyphomicrobiales; family Rhizobiaceae; genus Pseudorhizobium; species Pseudorhizobium banfieldiae. The sequence goes on along the minus strand of NZ_FO082820.1, from coordinate 414,885 downwards.
ACCGGTCGCGCCAAAGGCGGACTTGCGGCCCTTCCAGATCAGTGCCGCCTCCGTTGCGCTCTGACTCTCTCGCACAGTCTTCACGTGATGGCGGCCGGCGATTTCCACGATGCTCTTCAGCATCGCCTCCATCTCGGCCTCCGACCCCTCTACCTCGACGATCAGCAGGGCTCCGACATCCAGGGGATAGCCGGCCTGCGCAAAGGCCTCGCAAATTTCGATCGCCGGCTTGTCCATGAACTCAATCGCCACCGGAATGATGCCGGAACCGATGATATCGGCGACACAGGCACCCGCCTGCTCCGAGGTGTCAAAGCCGAACAGAACCGGCCGGGCGCCCTCCGGCTTGGCGATCAGCCTGACAGTGGCCTCCGTGACGATACCGAGCTGGCCCTCGGAGCCGCAGACGATACCGAGCAGATCGTAGCCGGCGGCGTCGAGGTGTTTGCCGCCGAGTTCGATCACTGTTCCATCGACCAGCACCATCTTCACGCCGAGCAGGTTGTTGGTCGTCACGCCATACTTCAAACAGTGGGCGCCGCCGGAATTCATGCCGATATTGCCGCCGATCGTGCAGGCAAGCTGCGAACTCGGATCGGGCGCATAGAAGAAGCCTTGGGGACTGACGGCATCGGAGATGCTCAGATTGGTCACGCCAGCCTGGACGGTTGCGGTACGATTGCCTGGATCGACCTCGAGTATCCTCGACATTTTCGAAAGTCCGAGGACGACTGCATCTTCCTGCGGGATCGCCCCTCCAGAGAGGGAGGTGCCCGCGCCCCGCGGAACGACCGGAATACCGTAGCGGTGGCAATATTTCATCACCGCCGCCACCTGTTCCGTCGTCTTCGGCAGGACAACAGCGAGCGGCAATCGTCGATAGGAGACAAATGCGTCAGTCTCGAACGGCACAAGCTCACGCGGTTCGTGCACCAGGCATTCCGGTGGCAGGATATCCGCGAGATCCGCAATGATGGTCGCCCGCCGCGACACGACGGCCTGACGTGGCTCAAGAAACTTTATGGCATCAGACACGGCACTTCCTCCCGCGTTTGAACCGTCATAGCAGCTAGCATGGCGATATACCAAGATGCGTCAGCATGAGCATTGACGGATGAGCATTTTAGGACGCTTTCTCCAGAAGCCTGTCATCGGCGATTATCTGGGCAAACGAGAGGTCCATCCCTGCACAAGCCTCGGATAAGAACTATATTTCAAGATCAAAATAGAACGACTCACTTCTGCCTCGCCATCATGGGATCTGAGTGGCCGTCACTGGCGGAAACCGCCGATCAAGGGAGGAACCCTCTTTGCAACTTCTGAACCGCCTGAAGACAGACGTCGGCCTCATGCTGCGGCGACCGCCGAAGCAGCAGTATGCCGCGCTGTGTTATCGGGCGAAGAAGAAGCAGGGGACCTGCGAAATCCTTCTCCTCACCAGCCGCGACACCGGCCGGTGGGTCATTCCGAAGGGATGGCCTATGACGGGCAAGAAGGCACATGCCGTCGCCGAACGGGAGGCGTTCGAGGAAGCCGGCGCCAAGGGCAAGATCGAAAAGGAACCGCTCGGCTTCTACCACTATCGCAAGGCGTTGCAGACCGGGCTCAAGATCCCCGTGCGGGTCCAGGTGCACGTACTCGAAGTGGAAGACATGTCGAGAAACTTCCCCGAGAAAGGCAGTCGGCGCCTGGAATGGGTATCGCCGGCAGAGGCTGCAGCGCGCGTAAATGAGCCGGAACTCAAGGAGCTCCTGCTGAGTTTCGGCGAAAGGCTGCAACAGTCGCCCCTGAAATCGGCGGCGAGCGGCTGATACGGCCGCTGTCACAAAAGTGTCATATTGCGTTAGGGGTGCAATCCCGCTAGGCGAACGGCAATAGTCGCTGGCAGCAAGACCCGAGGGTCGATGACCAATGACCAACGGCGCCGATGTCGCGCCGGCTCCCTGGCCAAAGGAACCGATATGGCACAGCAGACCCCGCGCCTCGTCAAACAGACCCTGGACAAAGACCTCGACAAGATCAGTTCGGTCGAAGCGGCGACGCATTCCGTCTCCCGACGCCTTGCAGGCCCCGGAACCGCGCTGATCTTCCTCGTCGCTGCCATGCTGTTCGCAGCTGTCGCCGTGATCGACCGACCGGGCGCGATCATCGTCATCGCTGCGGCGGCGGTCGGCGCTTACATGGCGATGAATATCGGCGCCAATGACGTAACGAACAATGTCGGGCCCGCGGTCGGCTCCAAGGCGATGTCCATGGGCCTTGCCCTCTTCATCGCGGCAGTGTTCGAAACAGCGGGCGCCATGATTGCTGGCGGCGACGTGGTCGAAACGATTTCCAAAGGCATCGTCAATCCAGCTCTGTTTGCGAACACGAACATGTTCATCTGGGCGATGATGGCGGCTCTGCTGTCATCCGCCCTCTGGGTCAATCTCGCAACCTGGATCGGCGCTCCTGTTTCGACGACTCATGCCGTGGTGGGAGGCGTGGTCGGCGCGGGCATTGCTGCGGCGGGCTTCGGATCGGTGGATTGGGGCCAAATGGGCGGCATCGCCGCCAGCTGGGTGATATCGCCGCTGATGGGCGGGGTGGTCGCGGCCGCCTTCCTCGCCTTCATCAAGGAACTCATCATCTATCGCCATGACAAGATCACCGCGGCCCGTCGCTGGGTACCGGTGCTCATCGCCGTCATGGTCGGGGCGTTTTCCTCCTACCTGGCCCTTAAAGGGCTTCGCCAGCTCGTCCATGTCTCGTTGCTGAACGCGGTGCTTATCGGTCTGGTGGCAGGTGCGCTCGCTTGGGCCGTGAGCGTGCCATTGATCCGCCGCCAGTCGCAGGGGCTGGAGAACCGCAACCAGTCGCTGCGCAAGCTCTTCCAGATGCCGCTGATCTTCTCTGCGGCGCTCCTGTCTTTCGCCCACGGCGCCAACGATGTCGCCAATGCCATTGGCCCGCTCTCGGCCATCGTCTCGGTTGCGCAGGGAGGCGGCGTTTCCGGTGCCGTAACCATTCCCTTGTGGGTCATGGTGATTGGAGCCATCGGCATCTCCGTCGGGCTTCTGCTGTTCGGTCCGCGCCTCATCAGGCTCGTGGGCGAGCAGATCACCAAGCTCAACCCGATGCGGGCGTTCTGCGTGTCGCTGTCGGCTGCGCTGACGGTCATCATCGCCTCCTGGCTCGGCCTGCCGGTAAGCTCCACCCATATCGCCGTCGGGGCAGTTTTCGGCGTCGGCTTCTTCCGCGAGTGGTATACCCGCAACTCGAAACGCCGGGTCGAGTACATGAAGATGAAGGCGGACAAGTGGGAGATCGAGGAACGGCCGGAGCGGAACGCCGAAGAATTGCGCCGGCGCTACCTCGTCCGCCGCTCGCACTTCATGACCATTGTCGCGGCCTGGATCATCACCGTCCCCGCCGCCGGCGCTCTTGCAGCGCTCCTCTATCTGGTTATGTCTCTGCTCTTCCTCTGAGGGGTGAACGGACATGCGCGCCAACTTCCGAATGCAACGGCTTTTCCTGGAGAATGATCTCGCAGCCGGCGTTCGGATCGAGGCGAAGCCCGAGCAGTTCAACTACCTCGGCAATGTCCTTCGCCTGGCGGAGGGCGCCGAGATCCTCGTCTTCAACGGCCGCGACGGAGAATGGAGGGCGCGCCTCGCTTTTCCATCCCGCAAGAAACTGTTGATCGAATGCGTGGAGCAGACACGACCGCAGCCCGAGATACCGGATTTTCAATACCTCTTCGCGCCGCTGAAGGTCGGTCGACTCGACTATATGGTCCAGAAAGCCGTCGAGATGGGCGCCGGGATCCTGCAACCGGTGATGACCCAGCATGTCCAGGGCAAGATCACCAATCTCGATCGCCTGCAGGCAAATGCGATCGAGGCGGCGGAGCAGTGCGGCATATTGTCGATTCCGCAGGTCATGCCCCCGAAACGGCTGCGCGACCTGCTTGGCGAATGGCCGGCGGACCGAAGGATCATCTTCTGCGACGAAGGAGAGGAAAGCCAGAATCCCCTCGCCGCCCTGGCAGCGCTTGAGGGCGAGCGCCTTGCCCTTCTCGTGGGCCCGGAAGGCGGATTCTCGGAAGAGGAGCGCGAGCTGTTGCGCAGCCTCGATTTCGTCACCCCCATCCCTCTCGGTCCCCGCATCCTGCGGGCAGATACCGCGGCCGTCGCGGCGCTCGCGGTGATACAAGCCAGCATCGGCGATTGGCGATGATGACCCATCGTGAATTTCTGAAAGCATCTTGAAACAAATTCACTTGCGCCGCACATCAATCCGGTTCAATCAGCCGGACGCGACAGTCCTGTCGGCCTTACAAGGTAGTTTCGATGGCCCGTGACACCACCGACCAGACACCTCTGAACTCGGTGTCCGAGCTTTCCGCCTATCTCGCAAGCGGTGCCCGTCCCGCCGAACAGTTCCGCCTCGGCACGGAGCACGAGAAGTTCGCATTTTTCGCCGCCGACCATAGCCCCGTTCCGTATGCGGGCGAAGCCAGCATCTCAGCCCTGCTGAACGGCATGCAGGCGAGGCTCGACTGGGATCCGATCATGGATGGCGACAACATCATCGGGCTTGCCGAGCGCTCCGGCATGGGGGCAATTTCCATAGAACCCGGCGGCCAGTTCGAGCTCTCCGGAGCCCCGCTCGAGACCATCCACGAGACCTGCCAGGAATCCAACCGGCATCTCGACGTCCTGCGCGAGGTTGCCGAGCCCATGGGCATCCGCTTCCTCGGCATCGGCGGCAGCCCGAAATGGAGCCTGGCCGAAACGCCTCGAATGCCGAAATCGCGCTACGAGATCATGACGCGCTACATGCCCAAGGTCGGGAAGCAGGGCCTGGACATGATGTACCGCACCTGCACGATCCAGGTGAATCTCGACTTCTCCTCCGAGAAGGACATGGCGCGCAAGATGCGCCTTTCGATGAAGCTTCAGCCGCTCGCGACAGCGTTGTTTGCCTCCTCGCCTTTTACCGAAGGCAAGCCTAACGGACTGCTTTCCTGGCGTGGCGACATCTGGCGCGACACCGACAACCAGCGCGCAGGCCTCCTGCCTTTCGCCTTCAATGCCGACTTCGGCTTCGATGACTATGTCGAATGGGCGCTGGACGTGCCGATGTATTTCGTCGTCCGCGATGGCCGGTACCACGATTGCACCCATGTGACCTTCCGTCAGTTCATGGATGGCGCGCTCAAGGGGGAGATTGCCGAGTGGGAGCCGACTCTCGGTGACTGGACCAACCACCTCTCGACGCTCTTCCCCGATGTACGCCTGAAGCGTTTCCTGGAAATGCGCGGCGCCGATGGAGGGCCGTGGCGCCGCATCTGCGCTCTGCCGGCATTCTGGGTGGGTCTCCTCTACGACGAGGCCGCCCTGGCGGCGGCGGAGGAAGCAACCGCGGCCTGGAGCTACGACGATGTCCTACAACTTCGCGACACGGTTCCTGCGAAAGGTTTGAAGGCGGAGGTGGGCGGACGGCCATTGCTTGAGATTGCCCGCGAGATCGTCGGCATCTCGCGCAGCGGCCTTGCGGCTCGCAAGCGGCTCAACGACGAAGGGCAGGACGAGACGGTATTCCTGAACACGCTGGACGAGGTACTGGCTAAGAAGGCGACCCTCGCCGACGACCTGTTGATGCTTTATCATGGCCGCTGGGCACAGAGCGTCGAACCGGTCTTCGACGAATACAAGTACTGAGCGCCCCCTTCCCAAAAAGCGGTTTCCGCCGCTAAGTTTCCGGATATATTAGGCTATCGCGCCAACCGGAAAGGAACGCTCCATGCTGCCACTGTTCGACATGATGCTGAAGGCACAGAACGGAACCGCCATGGAGGCTATGGCGCGCCAGTTCAATCTGGCCCAGGAGCAGGTGGCGCAGGCAATGGCGGCGCTGACCCCTGCCTTCTCCTCCGGCTTCAGGCGCACCGCCACCAATCCGTATGATTTCGGCGCCCTGATGAACACGATGATGTCGGGGAGCTACGCCAAGTACTTCGAAGACCTGAATAAGGCTTTCACGCCGCAGGGCATGGCCGACGGCAATGCGGTACTGGACAAGCTATTCGGTTCTCCGGAAGTCGCGCGTGCGGTCTCCGCGCAGGCGGCACAACTGACCGGGCTCGGGCAGGACATGCTGCGCAACATGATGCCGGTCATGGCAGACATGATGATGGGCGGCATGTTCAAGCAGGCGACCGGCCAGATGCAGCAGGGCAGCGATTTCTTCGCATCCACGCCGATGGGCCAGATGACGAAGCAGTGGCTGGAGACCGTTGGCCTCCAGCCGAGGCAGAGCCCGCAGGCGGCCCCGACCGACATCTTCGACAACCCATTCATGCAGAGCGTACGGAGCGCCTGGGGCCTGGACAAGCCGGCAGCTTCGAAGCCGCAAGCGGCGGCGGCCAATCCATTTGCGGACAACCCCTTCATGCTGGCGTTCCAGGACATGATGACGGGCAGGTCCGCCACGTCTTCGACCGGCAAGTCCCCCGAGGACGCGGGAGCAAAGGCTGGCTCCAATCCCTATGCCGACGCACTGGCAAGCATGTTCGACAGCGGACTGGAGGTGCAGAAGGCCTACCAGAAGAGCGTGGAATCGATCTTCGATACCTACCTCAAGCCCAAGGCCACCGGCGAGGCCGCCCCGGGCGGACAAGGGTCGGAATAAAAAAGCCCGGCCAGGAGACCGGGCCGGGCAAGCGGCAGGGCTATTGGCTGTCACCCTGCGGGGAAAATGTCAGTTTCGCCGAATTCGATCGAACCTGGTCACGGCGCGGCGACGTGCGCTTTCAGCCAGCAAGGCTGCAGGATCATCAAAAAGGCGGGACGCATGCGTCGCGGCAAAGACGTCATGACGGGTCAGGCCGATATCGTCGAGCTGACGGTCGTCGAGATCGTTCAGGCGGTCGGATGCCCAACGGTTAAGCAGGACACGCCAGATGGAACCCGCGAACGCAATGGTGGTCGCGTAGAAGCTGCGGCTCGCCGGCTGCGACGGGGCGAGGTCGAGTTCAACAATCCGGGTCGTGCGCATGATCATTCCTTTCCATCGGCACGAGGATAGCCGCCCCGTCCACGGAGGCATGTGGACGGGTGGCCAAGTCATCACGGGTGGAGGGAGAACACCCGATGTCGTGAGTACAGTGCCATTTAGTCGCGACACTATTGATCAGTCCAACGAATGTTTCTAATGGTTGCTATCAGCCACTCTGATGGATGAACGCTCATGACCGCTCCACTCGATATCGATCAGCTTCACACCTTCCTCGCCATCGTCGACACCGGCAGCTTCACGAAGGCAGCCGATCGCGTGTTCAAGACGCAGTCGGCGGTTTCCATGCAGATGAGGCGGCTGGAGGAACGGATCGGCAAGCAGCTCTTCGCCAAGGACGGGCGCGGCAATCGCCTCACTGCCGAGGGCGAGAAGCTGCTCAACTACGCGCGCCGCATCATCCGGCTGAACAACGAGGCGATCGCCGCCTTCGACGACAACCGACTGGAAGGAACGCTGCGGATTGGCACGCCGGACGACTACGCCGACCGCTACATGCCGGAGATCATCGGACGCTTTGCCAAGACGCATCCGAACGTCGAGCTCTATATCGTCTGCGAGAACTCCTCGAGCCTCGCAGAGCGGATGGCCCGGGGGGAACTGGACATCGCACTGGTGACGCATAACCCGCGTGCACGGATCTCGGACGTCGTTCGCACGGAACCCCTGTGCTGGGTCGCCTCGGCGAACCATCCGCTGCGCGAGGACGCGCCGGTTCCGCTTGCTGTCGGACGACGCGACTGCCTGTGGCGTCAGCTCGCCTGCTCGGCGCTCGATGCCGATGGACGGGAATACCAGGTTCTGTTCACGAGCTGGTCATCGACCGTGGTCGCGGCCGCCGTGCTGGCCGGGATGGCGGTATCCGTGCTGCCGGAATCGGCGCTGCGGCCCGGCATGAAGGTGTTGACCTCGGGCGACGGCTTTCCGCCGCTGCCGCCGGTCCAGATCGGCCTGATGAAGCGGCCGGGCCTGTCGCCTTCTCTGATGAATGCCATCACCGACCACATCGCGGCCTGCCTCGACAACATCTCGCCGGCAGTGGTCCCGGACGACCTCGATTCCGAACCGAAGGGGATCGGTCGCTCCCTCAAGGTCCGGGCCGGGCAGATGGCGACAAGCTGGTAGACAACAGAAAACCGGGGCCGAGGCCCCGGTTTCCATTTCAGCACGTACCGATGTTACTCGGCGGCGGTGGGCTGTGCCGAAATCGTGTCGGCCTTGTAGCCGTGCAGCCGCTCCAGTGCAGCGCGTACGCCGGCTTCGTAGTCCGGGTGCACAAGCTTGAAGTGCGCCAGCTGCCGCTCAACAATCTCGCCCGGCACGCCGCCCATTGCCGCGGCAATGTTGGAGAACAGGCGTCCCTTCTGGCCTTCGTCGAAGAGGTTGAAGAGCGCCCGCGGCTGCGAGTAATCGTCGTTGCCTTCGCGATGATTGTAGCGGGCCATGTCGCCGGAAATCTTCAGCGGCGGCTCCTTGGAGGATGCGTCCTCGAACGGGCCGTTGACCGAGTTCGGCTCGTAATAGGCATCCGGGTTACCGGTGCGCAGGCCGCCATAGGTGTTCATCTGGCCATCGCGGTGGTAGTGATGAACCGGGCAACGCGGCTGGTTGACCGGGATGTTCTCATAGTGCGTGCCGAGGCGGTAGCGGTGGGCATCGGCATACGAGAACACGCGAGCCTGCAGCATCTTGTCCGGCGAATGGCTGATGCCGGGTACGATGTTCGACGGCGAGAACGCGGCCTGCTCGATTTCGGCGAAATAGTTGTCCGCATTGCGGTTCAGTTCCATGATGCCGATGTCGATCGGCGGGAACTCCGCATGCGGCCAGACCTTGGTGAGGTCGAAGGGGCTGTAGGAGGTGTTTTCCGCCTGCTCCTCCGTCATGATCTGGACCTGCACCTTCCAGCGCGGGAACTCGCCACGCTCGATGCCACCGAACAGAGCTTCCTGGTATCCTTCGCGGGTCTTGCCGATGAGGGCTTCGCCTTCCTCGTTGGTGAAGTGCTTGTGGCCCTGCTGGGTCTTGAAGTGGAACTTCACCCAGTAGCGTTCGCCAGCATCGTTCCAGAAGGAATAGGTGTGCGAACCGTAGCCATTCATGTGCATCGGATCGACCGGCAGGCCGCGGTCCGACATCAGGATCGTGACCTGGTGCAGGCTTTCCGGCGACAGCGACCAGAAGTCCCACATGGCGGTCGCGGAGCGCAGGTTGGTGCGTGGGTGACGCTTCTGAGTATGGATGAAGTCGGGGAACTTCAGCGGGTCGCGGATGAAGAAGACCGGCGTGTTGTTGCCGACGAGATCCCAGTTGCCCTCTGGGGTGTAGAACTTCAGCGCAAAGCCGCGGACGTCGCGTTCGTGGTCGGCGGCGCCGAGTTCACCGGCAACGGTCGAGAAGCGGGCCAGCATCGGCGTTTCCGCGCCCGGCTGCAGGCATTTCGCCTTGGTGTACTTCGAGATATCGCCGGTGATCTTCAGCGTACCATAGGCGCCCCAGCCCTTGGCGTGCACGACGCGCTCCGGGATGCGCTCGCGGTTCTGGTGGGCCAGCTTCTCGATCAGCTGGTAGTCCTGCAGCATGACGCCGCCGCGCGGCCCCGCCGTCATCGTGTTCTGGTTATCCGGTATCGGCGCACCGGCCGTGGTCGTCATCGTCGGACGATCGGACATGGTCATCTCCCTGGGTGAAATCTGGAACCGTTCTAGGTTGCGGCTTGACCATCTCACTCCGGTTCCATAATTTCCAATATTATTTACTAGGATCGGTGATAGGATTTTCCTATGTCTGTTACCCTAAGGCAGATGCGGTATTTCAGTGCACTTGCCACCGAGAAACACTTCGGCCGCGCTGCGGAAGCGGTGCATGTCAGCCAGCCGGCGCTGTCTGCTCAAATCGCCGGCATGGAGCATAGTCTGGGGGTTCGACTGGTAGAGCGCAGCCGCAGCGGCGCACTACTGACGCGCAAGGGCGAAGAGGTCCTTGAGCGGGTCCGCGCCATCCTCGAGCAGGTCGAGCAACTGGCTGCGTCCACCCGCGGCAGCGCCAGCATGCTCGACGGTGCGGTGAGGATCGGCATCATCCCGACGGTAGCGCCCTACCTCGTCCCCAAGCTCGTGCCGTGCCTGCGGGAGCGTCACCCCGGAATGGAGCTTGAGCTGAGGGAGGCGGTGACCGACCGGCTGATCCTCGACCTCCAGGAGGGCAAGCTGGACGCCGTGGTTGCTGCCCTTCCCATCCAAGCGGAAGGGCTGGAGAACGTCTCTCTGTTCTTCGACCGCTTCTACATGGCGGTAGCCAACAACGATCATACGGTCCTCATGTCACCAATGACGGAGACGCAGGTCGACGCGGACAGGTTGCTCCTGCTCGAGGAAGGCCACTGCCTGCGTGATCAGGCGCTTTCCGTCTGCGGCACGGCCCGCAAGCGCAGCCTCGTCAACTTCGGTGCGACATCCATGGCGACGCTCCTGCAGATGGTGTCGCACGACATGGGCATGACGCTGATCCCGGAGATGGCGATCCCGACGGAGACCGCCCGCAACGACATCCGAATCCTGCCGTTTGCGGACCCCGCCCCCTCCCGTGAAATCGGGCTGATCTGGCGCCGGTCGAGCGGCCGACGCAGCGAAATGAAGCTGCTGGCCGAGGCCGTGGCCAGTTGTGCGCCGGGAAGAAGCTGAGTCCCCGCCCTTGTGGCTTCAGGACAGGTGCTCCTTGAAGAACTCCACCGTCCGGCTCCAGGCAAGATCCGCCGCAGCCTTATCGTAGCGTGCCGCAGAGGTATCGTTGTTGAAGGCATGGTTGACGCCTTCATAGACGTGAATCTCGAAGGTCTTGTCGTTCTCCTCCAGCGCTTGCTTGTAGGCGTCGATCCCGGCGTTGATCCGCTCGTCGAGCCCCGCATAGTGCAGCATCAGCGGCGCCTCGATAGCCGACACGTCCTCGACAGGCGGCTGCGAACCGTAATAGGCGACGCCGGCCCCCAGTTCCGGCGAACGGGTCGCCATCCGGTTTACCATTCCGCCGCCCCAGCAGAAGCCGACTGCACCGACCTTACCATTGGTTCCGTCGAGACCCGCGAGATAGGCGCGCGTCGCTTCGCCATTCGCGGCAGCGGCGTCGAGATCCATCCCGCTGAACATCTGCCGCGCCTGATCCTCATCTGCCGGCGTGCCGCCCTGCGGCGACAGGAAATCCGGCGCCAGGGCGACGAAGCCTTCGAGCGCCATGCGCCGCGCAACATCGCGGATATGGGCGTTCAGACCCCGGTTCTCATGGATGACGATGACGCCAGGCAGGTCGCCGCCCGCATCCTTGGGGCGGACGAGATAGCCCTTCATCTCGCCTTCCGCGCCTGGATAGGTGATGTCTTCTGCCGCCAGACGCTCGTCTGTCTCGGCGACCACTTGCGCCTTCGCGCCATTGGCTGCCAGCAGCGGTGCAACGGCGGCGGCGGCTGCGCCCGAGCCGGCCAATGCCGTCAGCTTCTCCATGAAGCTGCGGCGATCAAGCGTGAGGTGGGTGTATTCATCATAGGCGTTGATCATCGCCTGGGTGATCGTCGGCTTTTCCATGACAGGCTCCTCCCGGGTGGTGGCCGGCCACGCCCGCGAGAGCAGCAGTCGACCGGATGACCAAGGCTAGATCATCCGGCCAAAAAACGCTGACACTTCTGCGTGAGGCTCAGGCGGCGAGATCGAGGACGATGCGACCGTCGATCTTGCCCTCCTCCATGCGGTGGAAGATGTCGTTGATGTTCTCGAGCTTGTCCCAGGAGAAATGAGAAGCGACCTTGCCCTCGCCCGCGAATTGCAGGGATTCCTCGAGATCCTGGCGCGTGCCGACGATCGAACCACGCACCGTAATGCGCTTCAGTACGGTATCGAAGACCGGCAGGGAGATATAGCCCGGCGGCAGGCCCACGAGAGACATGGTGCCCTTGGCGCGCAGGAAGCCGTAGGCCTGTTCCATGGCCTGGGGCGAGACCGCCGTCACCAGCACCCCATGGACGCCGCCGGTTGCCTTCTGGACCTGCTCGACGGCATCCGCAGCTCTGCCGTTCACGACGAGATCAGCACCAAGGCTCTTCGCCAGACCCAGCTTGTCATCGAATATGTCCGCGGCCACAACGTGCATGCCCATCGCCTTGGCATACTGGACGGCCATATGGCCAAGGCCGCCAATGCCGGAGATCACGACCCATTCTCCCGGATTGACCTCGGTTTCCTTGAGGCCTTTGTAAACGGTGACGCCAGCGCAGAGGACCGGGGCCGCAGGGCCGAACTCGAGCTTGTCCGGCAGGCGCCCGACGAAATCCGGATCTGCGAGCCCGTACTGCGCAAAGGTCCCGTTGACGGAGTAGCCGGTGTTCTGCTGGCTGCCGCACAGCGTTTCCCAGCCGGTGCGGCAGGGCGTGCAGCATCCGCAGGCGGTGTGCAGCCACGGAACGCCGATCCGATCGCCCTCCTTGATGCGGGAGACGCCGGCACCGAGCTTGGCGACATAGCCGACGCCCTCGTGGCCCGGAATGAACGGCGGATTGGGCTTGACCGGCCAGTCGCCGTTAGCGGCATGCAAATCCGTATGGCAGACGCCGGTCGCCTCGTACTTGACGAGTATCTGTCCGGGACCGGGCTCCGGGATCGGCACTTCCTCGATCACCAGAGGCTTTCCGAATTCGCGGACCACGGCGGCTTTCATCATCGCTGACATCGCTCAACCCTTTTCTGAAAAGGATGGCCGCGCTCGGTGCGACCATTTCCGATGAAGGGTGGTAGCGGAGGAATGGACCGCCGATGTTGACGCAACTCAAAAAGTGTCAGGAAAGGGCGAGCCAGACGGCAAGCCACAGCCAGAGCAGGATGAGAATGAAGAAGCCTGTTATCCAGATCGGCCGGCGGTGGCGAAGCCGGTTGCTGGTGATGTGGACGTAGGCGTGGACGTAACGCGACAGGACGAAGGCCCAGGCCAGCAGCGCCGTCACCACATTGTCCGCCGTCGTCACATAAAGTGCCAGGCACACGGCATGGAACAGGACCGGAAGCTCGAACTGGTTCTTGATGTTGTTGTGGATGAGCAGGCTTTCGGCCGGCTCCTCGCGGTTGTCCTTGAACTGCTCCGCCTTGGCGGTGCCCGCACGCACGGCGCCGATGCGACGGTTGGAGAGAAGGAAGTAGAGGCCGAAGACCAAGACCGCGTGGGCAATCATCGGCCAGATCATCATAGTGCTGAAGGTCATAGGCTTCTCATTCTGCTCATGGGTTATCGGAGCCTCGGGCCGTCAGCCATGGCCCGAGGTTATAGCATGCAACAATCCTTAGTCGCGCAGGGTCAGTGTTTCCGTGCCGGAGCCATTCTTGCCGGAAATCGTCCAGGCACCTTCCAGGATCCCGTCCCCGACGACCTTGTAGACGATGATGCCGACAGCATCACCTAGAACGTAGCCGGCCGCGAAGGCATCCTCGTAGAGCATGCAGATGCCCGTCGATGTCGTTCCTCCCGTTACCCATTCGATGGAGCAGGTCGTATCGCTGGTCAGTTCGATCGTTGCCGTCCCGCGATAGGACGAACCGTCGAGATTGGTGCCTTCTACCGTATAGGTGCCTTCGCTGACCGACTGAGCAAACGCTTGCGAACACATTGCGGTGGCGATCAACACGCAAGCCAGAAGTCTCTTCATGAAATCCCCCCAAACAGCCGGCACGAGCGCCGGCAGCAGGAGATTAGATGAAGCCAGGCTGTTGGCAATCGCCTAGCTGCGCCCTTATTGACGAGCGAGTTGCGATGGTCAGCCGCCGGCGCCCGGATAGTTGGGGCTTTCGCGGGTGATGGTCACGCCGTGGGTATGGCTTTCGCGGAGCGCCGCACCGGAAATGCGCACGAACGTCGCCTTTTCCTGGTAGTCGCGGATGTCGACGCCGCCGACATAGCCCATGGCGGCGCGCAGGCCACCCGCAAGCTGATGCAGCACAGCCGATACCGGGCCCTTGTAGGGAACCTGGCCTTCGATACCCTCGGGTACGAGCTTCAGCGTGTCGCGTACCTCCGCCTGGAAGTAACGGTCGGCTGAGCCGCGCGCCATGGCGCCCACCGACCCCATGCCACGGTAAGCCTTGAAGGAGCGCCCCTGGTAGAGATAGACCTCGCCCGGGCTCTCATCGGTACCGGCAAGCAGCGAGCCAACCATCGCGGCGGAAGCGCCGGCGGCGATCGCCTTGGCAAGGTCGCCGGAGAACTTAATGCCGCCGTCGGCGATGACCGGGATGTTCTGGTTGCAGGCGGCGCCAACGGCGGCCATGATCGCCGCAAGCTGTGGCACGCCCACCCCGGCGACAATGCGCGTCGTGCAGATCGAGCCGGGGCCAATGCCCACCTTCACTGCATCGGCGCCGGCATCGATCAGTGCTTTCGTGCCGTCGGCCGTGGCGACATTGCCGGCCATGATACGGACGGAATTGGAAAGCTTTTTCACCCGGGTCACGGCATCGAGGACGCGCTGCGAATGACCGTGGGCGGTATCGACCACCAGAAGGTCCACCCCGGCCTCGATTAGACGCTCTGCCCGCTCATAGCCGTCGTCGCCGACGCTGATCGCGGCCGCTGCCCGCAGGCGGCCCTGTGCATCCTTGGACGCGTTCGGATTCAACTGCGACTTCTCGATGTCCTTGACGGTGATCAGGCCGACGCAGTGCCCCTGCCCGTCCACCACGAGAAGCTTCTCGATGCGGTGCTTGTGGAGGAGCCGCTTGGCCTCCGACTGGTCGACGTTGTCGTTGACCGTGATGAGGTTTTCCCGCGTCATGAGCTCGTAGATCTTCTGGGACGGATCGGAAGCGAAGCGGACGTCGCGGTTGGTCAGGATGCCGACGAGACGGCCGGTCTTGTGCCCACCATTGCCACCATTTTCCACGACCGGAATGCCGGAGATGCCGTGCGCCTTCATCAGTGACAGCGCTTCCGCCAGCGTCGCATCGGGGCCGATGGTCACGGGGTTGACGACCATGCCGCTTTCGAACTTCTTTACCTGCCTGACTTCTTCGGCCTGCTCGACCGGCGTCAGGTTGCGGTGGATGACACCGATGCCGCCGGCCTGCGCCATGGCAATCGCCAGCCGGCTCTCGGTCACCGTATCCATTGCCGAGGAGAGGATCGGCAGGTTGAGGTCGATATCGCGGGCGATGGTGGTGGCGATGTTTGTCTGCCCCGGCATGATCTCGGAATGGCCGGGCTGCAGAAGCACGTCGTCAAAGGTAAGCGCGTCCGCGCCGGTCGCCGATTCAATGATACGTGCCATGGCCAATTTCCTTCGGTTCAGAAATGCGGGAACCGCACCGGAACGATCATTCGTCCGCCCGGGCGTCCCTGAAACAATGCTCGGAAGTTGGCGAGGGCTGGTAACACGTTCATGACATGATGGGAATAGCAAAAACCCGGAGACGGCGTCTCCGGGTTTTTGTGCGGCCATGGAATGCTCAAAGTTCGAACTGGTAGGACTTGGGCACGAAGCGGTATCCTGTCTCCTGCTTCTCCACGTAGCCAACCGCCGGGAAGGGCATGTGGTAGCCCAGGAACGCGACCTTGTCTGTCGCCAGCATGTCGAACACCTTCTTGCGGGTTTCCGCAGCCGCTTCCTTGTCCATGTCGAAGCGGACTTCCCAATCCGGCCGCTGGAGAGACAGGACGAAATGGTTGGCGGTATCTGCCGTCAGCACCAGGCGGCGTCCGGCGGATTCGATATTGAAGATCATGTGGCCCGGTGAATGGCCGAAGGCGGCCATGCCGGTTATGCCGGACACAACCTCGGCGCCGTCACCGATGAAGGTCATCTTCTCCGCCAGCGGCTGGACATTGGCCAGAACGCCTTTGTGGCCGTTCTCGGCCGGGGTTCCGACGCGGGCGGTATCTGTCCAGAAGTCGTACTCTACCTGGCCGGCGACGTATCTGGCGTTCGGGAAGGTCGGCTTGCCGTCCTCCATCAGCCCGCCGATGTGGTCGCCGTGCATGTGGGTAATCACCACCACCGTCACGTCCTCGGGGGAATAGCCGCCGGCTGCAAGGCCCTCCACCAGCCGGCCGAGGCCTTGCGCGCGCCCACCCGGACCGAGACCGGTGTCGAAGAGAACGACATCACTGCCGGTGTTCACCAATGTGGGTGCAAAGCTGTTGACGAAGTTCTCCGGTGGCAGGAAATTCTCTTCAAGGAGCGCCGCGACATCGGCTGCTGACTTGTTCGTCCCGAAAGTTTCATTCGGGGCACCCGATGGCCGTGCTCCGTCCTTGACGACGAAGACCTCAAAGTCACCCAGCGTGAAGCGATGCGTCTCTGGCGGCATGGCCCGGTTGATCTCCAATCGTGTCGTGTCCTGAGCGACGGGGGCAGCGGCTTGTGCGCGGACGATGCCTGGCGCAGCAAGCATTCCAAGGCCTGCGGATCCCAACAGCGCCCGACGTCCCAATATGGGCATGGTCATGATCATGTCTCCCTCAAACTTCGTCCCTTCGCGGCTGCAGGGACTTCGCGGACTGAGATAATCAACTGCACCTACACGGGAAGCAGCGTCACGCAGACGTGATGCGGATATGATCGCAACACTAACCGACATTGGCAATTCAGCAGGATGGCTCTAGACAAGCCCTGTCCGTTTGCCCGCACGACCGAGGTCATGAATCGTATCGTCCCTCTCATCCTCGCCGTCGCACTGTTCATGGAGCAGATGGATTCGACCGTGATAGCGACGGCGCTTCCGACGATCGCCGCCGACCTCGCAGTCGGGCCGATCACGCTGAAGCTTGCGCTCACATCCTACATGGTGGCACTGGCGATATTCATCCCGATCAGCGGGTGGATGGCAGACCGCTTCGGCGCCAAGAAGGTCTTCCGGCTGGCGCTGGTGGTATTCATCATCGGCTCGATCTGCTGTGCCGTTTCCGGAACGTTGCTGCAGTTCGTCCTGTCGCGCTTTCTGCAGGGCATGGGCGGCGCGATGATGACGCCTGTCGGACGGCTCCTGCTGTTGAGGACGACCGACCGCCGGGAACTGGTCTCGGCAATGGCGCTCCTTACCATCCCGGCGCTGATCGGGCCGCTGACCGGACCGCCGGTTGGCGGCTTCATCACCACCTACTTTGCCTGGCAGTGGATCTTCATCATCAACGTGCCGATCGGCCTCGCGGGCATATGGCTGTCGGGCATATACCTGCCGAATGTGGAAGCCGTCCGGCCGCCACCGATCGATTGGTTCGGCTTCCTGCTGGCATCGATGGCCGCCGCAGGGACGGTCTTCGGCCTTTCCGTCGTCAGCCTTCCCGCCTTGCCGCCGGTCTTCGGCATTGCCGCGACCCTCATCGGCATTGCCTGCGGCATAGGCTATGTGCGTCACGCACGGCGCCACCCCACCCCGATCCTGAATCTCGCGATCTTAAGGAACGAGGCGTTCCGGGCTGCGACGCTCAGCGGAACCATCTTCCGGATTTCCACCGGAGCCATCCCCTTCCTGATGCCGCTGATGCTTCAGCTCGGATTTGGGCTCAACCCGTTCCAGTCCGGCATGATCACCTTTGCTGGAGCGATCGGAGCGTTGACTGTCAAGTTCGTCGCCAGGCGGGTGTTCGCCGCGACCGGCTTCAAGGCGACGCTGATAACCGCCGGCCTCTTCGGCGCGCTGACGACCGCCGTCAACGGCTTCTTCACCCCGGAAACCTCGCACGCGCTGATCATTTCGTTCCTGGTCCTCTCCGGGCTCTGCCGCTCCTTCTTCTTCACCGGCGGCAACGCGCTCAGTTATTCGGAGATCGACAATTCCCAGGCGAGCCAGGCCACATCAATCGCCTCGGTACTCCAGCAGGTAAGCCTCGCGCTCGGCGTGGCGTTCGCCGCCTTCATCCTCGAATTGTCCGCCCTTCTGTCGGGCGAGCACCTGCAACTCGCAGACTTCCACCTGGCATTCTTCGTCGTTGCCGGCGTATCGGTGTTTGCCGTTCTTCCCCTCCTCGGCCTGAAACGGGAGGCTGGCGCCGCCGTATCCGGACATGGACGAAAGGCCATCGCCGAAGCCGAAGCGGCCGAGTGATCAGGCTTCCGCCTCGTCCGGCTCCACCTCCGCCTTGCGCCCCTTGAAGTGCTTGGCCAGGAGGAACATCTCGACCGATTCCGAACGCGAGGCGCCTGGCTTGATGTGGATCACCTGCCGGAAGTTCTGCTTGAGCATGTTGAGAAGGTCGCGTTCGGTACCGCCCTGAAAGGTCTTCGCCAGAAAGTGTCCTCCGTCCTTCAGGACATCGACCGCGAAGTAGGCGGCCACCTCGCAAAGATGCATCGTCCTCAGGTGATCCGTCTTCTGGTGACCCGTGGTGGGTGCGGCCATGTCGGAAATCACGAGGTCCGGCGCTCCACCGATCGCCTCGGTCAGTTGTTGCGGGGCCGAGGGGTCGAGGAAGTCAAGCTGCAGGATCTTCACACCTGGCAGCGGCGCCATTTCGAGAAAGTCGATCGCCGCCACCCGGATGTCCTCATCCGTCGATCCCGTCACCTTGGCGGCGATCTGGGACCAACTCCCCGGGGCGGCGCCAAGATCGATGATCCGCCGAGCACCCTTGAGGATCTGGTGCTTCTCGTCGATTTCAAGAAGTTTGAAGGCCGCCCGGGCACGGTAACCCTCAAGCTTTGCTCTCTGCACATAGGGATCGTTGATATGCCGCTCGATCCAGCGCCGCGAAGACGCCTTCAGCTTGCCCTTCTTGACCTTCTGGCCGAGCTTGCGGCCCGTCCGGTTGCCCGCGACCGGTGGTTTCGTCATCGACGCTTCCCCTCTCCCTGCCACTCCATGTCACGGCGCGGGCGGCTGCGGCGCCAAGCCCCGTCATCCGCCATCATGTCGGTCAGAATCCCTTCGCGCAGCCCACGATCCGCAACACGCATACGCGGGCTTGGCCAGCGCCTGCGGATCGCCTCCAGAATGGCGCATCCGGCGAGCACCAGGTCTGCCCTGTCCGGCCCGATGCAGGGATTGGCGGCGCGGCCGGCGAAATCCCACGACAAGAGCTTCGCCTGCATCGCCGAAACCTCCGCATCGGAAAGCCACAGCCCGTCGACCTTGCGGCGATCGTAGCGCGGCAGGTCGAGATGAACGCCTGCAAGCGTTGTCACCGTGCCCGAGGTTCCAATCAAATGGAAGCCTTCGGCATCGTGCCGGTGGAGGCCCGTCACCGGCGGCGCTTCGAAGCGGGCCAGCATGTCCTCCACCTCTGCGACCATGCCGGCAAAGACATCCGGCGTCACGTCGCGTCCGCCGTGGCGTTCCGACAGGGTCACGACACCCACAGGAAGCGACGTCCAGTGGGTAATATGGTTGGCAAGCCTGTTGGAGCGGCTATCACCGATCCGGATGACCGCGATCTCCGAGGAGCCACCGCCGATGTCGAACAGCACCACCGAACGGGCCTCCCGTCCGACCAGCGAGGAGCAGCCGGAGACCGCAAGGCGGGCCTCGGTTTCGCGATCGATGATCTCGAGCGTTAGGCTGGTTTCGCGCACCACGCGATCGAGGAACTCTTCCCCATTCTCGGCTGCCCGGCACGCTTCGGTGGCGATGAGGCGCATCTTGCGGATGGGCCGGCTTGAGAGCTTTGCGGCGCAGACCTTCAGCGCCTCGACGGCCCGGTCCATTGCCTCGTTGGAAAGCCTACGGTTCGCGGCCAAGCCTTCACCGAGCCTGACGATCCTCGAGAAGGCATCGACGACCCGGAACTGACCCGGCCGTGTCGGCTGGGCGACCAGAAGGCGGCAGTTGTTCGTGCCGAGGTCGAGCGCTGCGTAGTAGTCATCCCTGAAGGACGGCCGGCTTGGCTCCGCGGCCACCTGCGGCGTCTGAGGGTACGCAGACGCCGTGACGGCCTTCTCGGGCGCATAGGCAGGCGCATGGCGCGGCTGGGCAAGCGGCCGACCCTGCAACTCGCGCCCATGAGGGTTCTTCTTGCGGCGCTTGCGTGTCCGGTCGCGGTCCCCGCGGGTTCCGACATCGGTGCTTTCGCGCCGGGACGCAGATGTGCCGGCCGTTGCCTGCGTCATGGCTTCGGCAGTCGAGGCCGATCGCACACGCCGCCGCTTTCGCTTGCGTTTGGGACTTTCGGCGTTGCTCGGCTCGACATGGCCCTGACCAGCATCCTGTGCTAGTCCGCCATGCATGCTGGGCGCCGCGTGACGGCGTTTGCCGTTCCGCTTCGCCCTGCGGCGGCGGGTCTTTGCGTCGCCCCGCCCTTCAGCCGATGCCCCGCCCTGCTGCGGCTTTCCGCCGCCCTCGGGGTCCATCACTTCTATCCATCTCGCCGCGCAACGCCATCATGGCATGCAGCAGGCGTCCATCTGTTTCGTTGAGCGGAAGATAACAGCGAGCGGCGGTTTCGCCAATCGCTTTTTCGACCGCCTAACTCGCTCTCGAACATCCGCCACCCTGAGCACCCACATGGCCGAGGCGCAAACTTTTTCAAAAAGGGTATTTGCATCCGCCCGCGCTTTGGCTATAAGCCGCCCACACCGAGCGACGGATGCCGCCGCGCTATTCTTGGGGAATAGGTTAACGGTAGACCCACGGACTCTGACTCCGTTAGTCCTGGTTCGAATCCAGGTTCCCCAGCCAATTCTCCCGAAAAGCCCTGATTTCCTTGTTTTTCCAGTCGTGCCGGATCCCGTTTTGGCATCATTGGCGACCTGATGCCCAGAACTGATGCCCAAAGGTGATGCCCAAGCCGGAGTTGGCGCGGCAAGCACCTTGGGCCCGACACAGGGTATCTTCGTCATGGCTGTCCGCCACGAAGTCGAGAATCTCATCCGCCGCGGAAACATCTTTTACTGGCGACCACGCATTCCAGCCGCCTTCATTCAATGCCCACCAGGCAGCCGGCTTTCACTGACCCTTCACTGTTCTGATCATAGGAAGGCACAGATCATCGGCCGCAAGCTCAACACGCGGCTGGCCGAACTGAAAATGCGGTCGCAGGAAACGATGTCCAAGCAGCAACTCCAGAAACTCTTCGAACACGAGCGGGACAGGGAACTGGAGAGGCTCGATGACATCAGCACCGTGGCCAAGCGCAATGGGCGCGGTGCCGACGTCATGGAGATGGAACTCGACCTTGAGGTCGGCTGGGCATATCAGCTCCTCGCGAAGTTCGGGACCCGTTCAGACCTCAGCCTCGAAGAGAACTGTCCCGGCCTCGCCTTTCTCCTGAAGAACGAAGTTCCGGTTTCCCATATCGAGGCTATCCGGGCGAACTATCGCGCGGAACTGTCCATTGCGCGTAGCACGGGCTTCGAAGACGGCATCCGACGGCTGATCTACAACTTCGATATTCCGGACACCGCGCTCAACCGCGAGCGGGCGATGTCGAAAATCTTCGAAGGTCGGGCAGCAGCCCTGCTGGATATCAACGACCGCCACGAACTAGTGGATCGCAGCCTGAGCGAATTCAAATTGAGGAGCAGAACGGACAATCCCAGTGCCGACGTCAGAAGCACGGGGACGGCATCCAAGCGTCAGGAGGGCGAACAGCGGGTTGTTGCAGTTTCCGAGTTTGAGCAGGAATGCGAAAAGCTGATCGCGAACATGGGAAAGGAATGGGAGCCGGCGACCGCGCGGGACGCCATGGCGCTGGTGCGGATGTTCAAGTCGGTCCTTGCAGAACATGGCGTCGAGCATTCCGGGCAAATCGAGCAGTATCACATTGGCCGGCTGCGTCAGCACTTCAACGACATTCCGACGGACTGGGGCCGAAGCAGCCGAATGAGAGCCATGTCGGCGCTCGAACTACGCGCGGAAGGCGACCGGTTGCGGAAGGCTGCCGAGGCCACGGGAACGAAGGCCAAGGTTGGTCTTTCCACCGCAACGATCCGCAAGCATTTCGGGAACCTGCAACACTTCCTGAAGCATGTGCGCGGTCACGGTTTCGATGTCGCTGACTGGTCTTTTGACGGTTTGCGTCCGAAGAAGCCGAAAGCGGGGCTAATCCGATTGCAGCAGTACAAGCCGTCGCCGCAGGACATCGCACCCATATTCGCGAGTCCGATCTACACCGGCTCGCTGGATTGCAGGCGTGGGAGAAAGAAGCCCGGCCGGCACATCTTCCATGATGCCCTGTACTATCTCCCGATCCTTTTCACCTATCTTGGTGCGAGACGTAACGAGTTTGCCGGTCTCGCCGTTGACGACGTGGAGCAAGATCAGCACGGGCTTGTCATCCAGCTGAGAACGAACGCGTTGCGGCGGCTGAAAAACGCGCAATCTCACAGGACCCTCCCCGTCCCAGATGAGCTAGTTCGGCTTGGATTCGTCCAGTATCACGCGGCGATCAAGCAGCTTGGCTACGAAGCGTTGTTCCCAGACCTGTTCTCCGACAGGACCAGGAATGACCCTGGGGACCGCTTCTACGACACGTTTACCCCAATCATGCAGGAGGCACTGGGGGAGAACATGTGGAAGCGCTCCCTGCATGCCCTTCGCCACGGCATGGCGGATACACTGAAGCAAGCAGGCGTACCAACAGAGGTGATTGACGATATTTCGGGAAGACTGAGCGAGGGCAGCGAAACAAATACACGCTACACCAATCCAGCAGGCCTCCCGTTGATGCGCAGCGCGTTGACCAAATACCCGGTCATCACCGCCACTATCGAACCCGCTCCGCTACAGCTTCTCCCATGGGTGGAAAACAAGCAGGCCCCGCCATGGGCGCGTAAGGGAAAAGCCTGATTTCCACGCCGTCTTCGTTGGAAGACGTTTTCATAGCTGCTGCCAAGCTCTCAGGAATAACAGCGGCATGCTTCTTCCCTGCGTTAGCTGTTCAGCTGGGCGCACAAGCCGCGTGCAGATTACACGCGAAACGCGGCATCAAGCAGTGTCGGCATTGCGGCCGCCAAGGTTCCAATCAAAGCCTCCAATGGTACTGGAAGCCCGCCCTGCGCTCAGCTTCAGATGATCTGATGCCCTACCAAGGACAAATACAGCAGACGTTCGCACTTAATCAGACGGCGGTGCATTGGCTCGGCAGGACGCCCCCCTATCGACGCTCAAGTTTTGCTCATTCTGCTTGATGGACGACCGAAGGCGGATTTTTTGTCTTCAGGCACCTGACGTCCCTTCCGCTAACTAACTGCTTACATAGCTTTCTTTCCAACTGGCACGCGCATTGCATTCTATTTTGCATGCAATTTATGTGGAGAAGTTCATGACTGCCGGTTTGATAGAGGGATCGCATCTCAGCAAAGTCTACGCCACAGCGACAGGACCACTGGTGGCTCTGTCTGACGTGTCGTTCGATGTGAATGAAGGCGAGTTCATTTCGCTGGTCGGGCCAAGCGGATGCGGCAAGTCAACTCTGCTGTCGATCCTCGGCGGGCTCGAAAATCAGACGGAAGGCGTGCTGCTGCTATCAGACAAGGAGCACGACGGGCCCCGAGCCGAGATCGGGATGATGTTCCAGACCTCCGTGCTCTTTCCCTGGCGAACCATCCGGCAAAACGTGGAGCTGCCGGGCATCATCCTCGGCCTCGATCGCAAGCAACAGGCGGAAGAAGCCGACAGGTTGCTCGACATGGTCGGGCTCAACGGCTTCGGCGACAGATATCCCGGAGAGCTTTCCGGTGGAATGCGCCAACGCGTGGCGCTGGCAAGGCTTCTTGCCCACGATCCGAAGGTTCTCCTGATGGACGAGCCGTTTGGCGCACTCGATGAATTCACCCGCGAGACGATGAATGTCGAGCTGCTCCGTATCTGGGAGAAGACCAGCAAAACTGTGATCTTCGTCACCCACAACATCGGCGAAGCAGTCTTTCTTTCCGACCGCATTTTCGTGATGACGCCGCGCCCAGGCCGCCTGGAGGGCATCGTGGACGTCGACCTTCCCCGACCGCGCAAGCCAGAGGTGATGCGCGACCCCCGCTATTCCGAATTGGTGTTCGACATCCGCCGGATGCTCGGCGTCGATCACTGATGACCAGAAGGAACGAGACAAATGAACATGGCCTCGCTTAATATCTCTTCCGCATCCGCTACGGCGGAGGTGAAGCCTGCGGCGAACGTCCACGCGGACACAATCCAAAGATTTCTTGCTTCCGAGCAAATCAAGCAGAAGCGCGAGCGGATTGCCAATCGCGCGATGGCGATAGGCTTCGGCATCTTCGTGCTGATCGCCTGGACGATCGCCACAGAGGGTGGCTTTGTCCACGCGCTGATCATTCCATCGCCGATAGATACGATCGAAGCGACGGTTCGTGTTGTGGGCTCCAGTTCATTCTGGCCCAACGTTTGGGTGACCGTTCAAGAAATACTCTGGGCCTTCGCGCTCGGACTTGGCGGCGGGGCTCTCCTCGGCGTGAGTGTGGCGATGTTCGCCAGCGTCCGCGCCACTCTCTATCCCTACCTGGTCGCCATCCAAGCTCCGCCAAAGATCGTTCTTGCACCGATCTTCGTCACCTGGTTCGGCTTCGATCAGGCATCCAAGATCGCGATCGGTGTTGTTATGAGCTTCTTCCCGATGTTTCTCAACACGCTGACCGGTCTCTCCTCCGTCGATCCGAACGCGATCAAGCTGATGAAATCGCTCACCGCCGGCCGCTGGAAGACGTTCCGTTATCTGCTGCTGCCCAACGCGCTGCCGATCATGATGGCCGGGGTCAAGCTCTGCTGGACGCTGGCCGTGCTGGGCGTGATCGTCGGCGAATTCGTCGGGGCTTCGGCCGGTATCGGCTACCTGATCTACGCGATGAACTTCCAGCTCGATATCGCCGGAGTGTTCTCGCTCATCATCCTGCTCTCGCTCTTCACTCTCTTTGTCTACCAGCTGATCGAATGGCTGGAGGGAAAGATCGTCTTCTGGAAGCAACTTTGATCCCGAGCATACAGACCAACAACTAGGAGAACCTCCCATGACTGCCACGACGAGAATGCTTTCCCGTTTTACAGCCTACGCCACGGCAACGGCGATCATCATGATGGCTGCCGCATCGCAGGCACAAGAGCTGGTGAAGTTCAACGGCGTTACCGCCCAGGGCGGCGCGACTGCCCAGATGTTCCCGATCTACATGGCCCAGGAGATGGGCTACTACAAAGAGGAAGGCCTCGATGTGACCCTGAACTATTCCAAGGGGTCGTCGGATGCTGCTCGTCAGCTGGCTGCCGGTAACGTCGACTGGGGCATCTTCTCTTCGGCTGCCACCATGCAGACCGTACAACGAGGCTTCCCGCTGAAGGCCATCATGCAGGTGTACTACCCTGACACCTTTGACATCGTGGTGCCGGCAAACAGCGACATCAAAAGCATGGCTGACATGAAGGGGAAAACGATCGGCCTCTCGGATCTCGCTGGCGGTGAAGTTCCGATGACCCGTGCTTCGATCGTCGAGACCGGACTGAAGGAAGACGAGGACGTGAAGCTTGTGGTGGCCGGCGAAGGCGATCCCACGACCATCCGTTCATTCGAAACCGACCGCATCCAAGCCTATGCCGGGGCCAAGCGAGATCTGCTGCTCATCCCGGCTCAGGGCATCGAAACTCGCTCTATCACTCCGGCAGCTATCGCAGCATTCCCCGGCGACGCACTGTCGGTTCGAGCCGAGACCTACGACAGCGATCCGGAGCTTCTGGTAAAGTTCGTACGAGCAACCCTGAAAGGCCGTCAGTGGGGCATGGACAACCCCGACAAGGCATTCGAACTCCTGAAGACAAAGTACGCCGCCGCCTCCCTCGGTGACAACCCTGTCGCGCCGCAGTTCTGGTCGCTGGTCCAGACTTACTATACCGCGCCCGAGAGCGTTAAGGTCCACGGCACGATGCTGCCCGAAGCCTGGAAGGTGTACATGGACTACCTTCAGCTAGGCGAGGGCGAGCAGAAGGCACTGGCAGGCCCGGTCGATCTCTCCACGATACTCACCGATGATATCGTCCTGAAGGCCTCCGAAGCGACGGCTCAGAACTGACGGGTAACCTGCCCGCCGGGCTTACCGGCGGGCTCTTTCAAGCGGACTTGAATTGCACGATGCAAAGAAAAGAGAATGAAGACCTGATCGACCTAGTGGTGGTCGGGGCCCATCTGAGCGGCATGCCGCTGAACAAGGAACTGGTGGAACTCGACGCAAAATTCGTACGCGTCGACGCCACGACATCGGAGTATCGCCTTTTCGAACTGCCGGGCACTGCACCCAGGAAACCAGGGCTTCTTCGCGTGGAGAGCCAAGCTGGCGCGGCCATCGAAGTGGAAGTCTGGGCATTGACGCCGAAAGCCTTCGGTCTGTTCGTATCGCGCATTCCATCACCGCTCGGTATCGGTACGGTCAAGCTGCGTGGCGGGGCGGCTGCGAAGGGCTTCCTCGTCGAGGAGATCGCCGTCCGGGAGGCCGAGGACATCAGCCGGTTTGGCGGCTGGCGTGCTTTCCGCCGGAGCGTCGAGGCCGCCGCCTGACGCGGATCAGCGCAGGGTGGGGGCAACCGTCCCCACCGAATCTCTCACGACCCGCAGATGCTGCGTCATCGCTTCAGCCGCAGCATCGGCCTCACCCGAAAGAATATGGTTCACGATCGTCTCGTGTTCCGCGACGGAGTTCATCAGACGGTTGAAACTCTGGAATTGCGCCTTGCGAAAGGGTGCAACGCGGTTGCGCACGTTCAGCGTGATTTCCGCCAGGAAACCGTTGCCGCTTGCGATGTAGATGACCTCGTGAAACGCGATATTTCTCCGGTAGTACTCATCTATGTCGCCGTCCAGGGCAGCCTGCTTGCAAGCCAGGTGTGCGTCCATCAACTGCTGCTTCGTTGCCGGCTCAATGGCGACTGCAGCATTTCGGGCACAAAGCGCCTCCAGATCAGCCATGACGACGAACATCTCGTCGATCTTCTCTTTCGTGAAGTGGGGGACGACTGCACCGCGATGAGGCCTGGCTTCGACAAATCCGATCGCCTCCAGCTGCCGGATAGCTTCGCGCACCGGTGTTCGGGATACCTTGAAGCGCTCGGCAAGCGAGACCTCGTCCAGCGCGACACCCGGGCCGATGGACCCCAGTACGATCTCGTCCGCCAGAACGAGCCGAATGCGGTCGGTTGCCGTCAGCCGTCTCTCCCGTATCGTCATGCCGGCATCCTAGTGATTGTTCGCGGTCCGCGATTTGTGATTCAGTCGTAAACGCCGTTTCAGGAAGTAACGGGGGGAATACAATGAATCAACAAAACGACGTTTGTGCAATACAGCACCCTTGACGCCAGCTCCGGGCGGTTGCAGTCCAATTGATCGATGCCGACAGAACCGGAGCTCTGGCGTCCGATCCGAACCTAGAAATTTCTCCATCAAGAGCGTTGGCATCATTCCTGGTCATCGGCGTCGTTCGGGACGTCACGCCCGATATGCGTTTTCCTCCTGAACTCCCAGCCCTGCTTGACGTACTTGTCGACCAGCTGATCGAAGGCGTCATAGGAAACACGCTTGTCGAAGCCCTGCTCCACGAGCCTGTCGACGATCAGGTCGCCGAACTTCTCCAGCTCATCGAGCTTGTCCCTGGCAGCGCTCCTAGTGATGACCACGTGCAGCAGCACCCGGGCGATGTCGTCCCGTGAGGGCCGCCGCTCGGTCTTGATCCGCTTGCGATAAAGCTGCTGACGCTCGCGCTGTTCCGCCAGGCGCTTGTCACCCTGTTTGTCGCCCCGTTTTGCCACCTGCCCGCTCCCTATCCTCTCTTCCGCAAACGTCGTTTGAATGTGAATCGCATTTCTCGACATCTGCAACATTGATCTGGATATCGGAATCGCTCTTTCAGGGAGATGAATCGGATTTCCGCAAATCATCGCCAATCGACCTGAGGTGCAGGCAAGGCATTTCAACTCGATCCAATTTCACTGGCAGCCTGTGGGCATCACGCGGTTCCTCTCTCGCAACAATCACGACGCCCGGATGGGGAAGCGGCTCAGGACGAGCAGCCCCTGCGCAACGCTATCGGCCATTACAGTCAGGCGGCGCAAACGTCGTTTGTCCCAGAATCGGGGATATCTAGTTCTGTAACGCCGATCTCGATCCTTGAATCGCTTGCCAGCATGTTTGAATCGCAGAACCACAAATCA
Organism: Pseudorhizobium banfieldiae; assembly: GCF_000967425.1. Classification (NCBI taxonomy): domain Bacteria; kingdom Pseudomonadati; phylum Pseudomonadota; class Alphaproteobacteria; order Hyphomicrobiales; family Rhizobiaceae; genus Pseudorhizobium; species Pseudorhizobium banfieldiae. The sequence goes on along the minus strand of NZ_FO082820.1, from coordinate 386,728 downwards.
TCTCAAATCAGGATGACGTGCAGGGGATTTGCCGCAAGGCAGATTGCTTTGCCTGCACATCATCATGATTTGATGCCGAACTCCGTGGAACCCTCGGTGCCCAGCCAGGACCGCCTGCGGCCCTAGCCGTCGAACCCTTCCGTTCGTGAACCCAACCGATAGTAGCGTGAGATCGTCCGAGCAAAGCCGCGTTGCGGTGCAAGCAGCCAGAGATCGGAGGTTATTCCGTGTGGGGCGTATCCCAGCCGCGGATGACCGGAGATCTCGCCGCGCAGGCAGACGATTTCCCGTGTTGACAGGTGCCAGTTGTCGATGAGGGGTGCATCCTCGAGGCGGTCCTGGCCTGGCAGATCCCCCTCCCCGATGGCTACCAGGTCGTCGAGCAGCGCCTGCAGCTTCTCTATCATCCGCTCCAGTTGGCGAATCTCGCGCTGACCGTCACCATATATGATCATCTTCTTCTCCTTCAGGTTTGGCTGCCGACCGGCAGCATGGTTGTGTTGGGAATGGTGCCTTGGGCTGCGAAGGCCCCGGCGTCGGGATTGTGCCGCTATAACGAAGGGCCAGCAGACGACGGGGTGGCCATCAGCGCGGCAATCTCGGGTCCTTCCAGCGTGTCTCTTTCGACAAGCGCATTGGCCAGCGCCAACAGGTCGTCCCTGTGCTCGGCAACGAGACGCCGAGCCCTGTCGAAGGCTTCGTCAAGCCTGGCGCTGACACGATCAGCGAGGCCGGGCTCCACGAACATCAGCGCTGGGATGATGGTCGCGTCGCGATAAAGGAGCGGCCAGGCGGAGCCGCAACCGACCCTGGTCTCGACCGCAAGAGCAAGATCGGTGGCGTTCGCAAGGTCACTTCCGGCATATCCCCCCGAGCCCAGGGATACGCTGCCGAGGATCATCTCTTCGGCGGCCCGTCCGGCCAGATGCAGGCACAAGATGTCGAGGGCCTGGGCTTCTGTCAGGATCCGGATTTCCGCCTCGGCGGCGAGAAAGCCAAGGGCAGTCTCGGAGGCCTCGATGGAGAGCTGCCGGACCTGCCCCAACTTGAGGCGCATGCTGGCAATGCAATGGCCGCACTCATGGACAGCGACGCGCCAGCGGAGATCGCTCGGGAGACGGGGCTGCCGTTCGCGGATAGCCCGCTCAAGATCATCCCATGTCATTGACCGGCGCTGGCGACGCGCCCGCTGGCGGGCCTCGCGAACCAGTCGCTCGATGTCGGCTCCGGTGCGACCGGCCGACAGGAGCGCAAGCCGCCGCAAGGGACCGCTCTGGTCATCCGCAATCATGGTGGCTGGAGCCCGTTCGCTGCTCATCGGGCGGCCTCCCCATTCTCCTGCCCCGCCCATGCCGTAGGCGCGGTTTCCAGGACAGAGACGAGGTCGCGGCCGACATGGTGGGCAAGGATGCCGCAGAGCGCATCGACATCGGGTTTCGGGATGACGACATGCTTCTCCAGGCGGCCGGAGCGCGTCAGGGCCCTGTCGATGAACTCAGGCCTGTTCGTCGCGCCGACGATGATGACGCCGCTGGTCCTGGCAGCGCCATCCAGCAGCTCCAGCAGCCGGGCGATGACCGTATTCCAGTAGTCGGCGTGATCTCTTGCATTGTCCTGTCGGCTGCCGATCGCATCACATTCATCGATGAACAGGATCGAGGGTGCGTTCCGTTGTGCTTCCTCGAAAGCCCTGGACATGCGCTTCAGGACATCGCCGAGGTAACTCGGCTGCAGCCATGTCGCGACGGACGTTGCCAGCATGGGCAGTTGCAGGCTGTTGCACAAGGCCCGCGCGAAGGTGGTCTTGCCAGTCCCAGGTGGCCCGGACAGAAGCAGCCGCGTGCTCATCTCCTCCCACTCGATCGCCCCGTCCCTCCAGAGCTTGAGGTCGCTCCTGAGGTCGAGGGCCCAGGACCTGGCTTCGCCGTAGCCGCTCAGGGTTTCCACGGTCAGCGGAAGGCGGGGAGGCTTGGCTGGTGGGGAAACCGGGTCGTCGGAAGAGGAGGAGTTGGTGGTGCAGGCATCGGCGAGGGCCTCGGGCTGGATGAGGCGCGAGCCTGTCGACTTCTCCGTGGACGTGCTGCGCCCTCCCCTCCGTGAGCCCAGGCGAGCCCCAGACTGCCCAGACGATCCGCCGTCGCCTTCGCCTCGTGACGCCAGCTCGATATTGGCCAGTTCGCCGAGGAGACGCACGGCATCTTCACGACTGCGGGATGGTCGCAGGGCAAGGACCAGATGGTCGAGGCGACGAAGGGACAGTTCTGCGGGAGTGAGTAAGGACGCCTCCCCGCCTTTGCCGTCATGGAGCCTGTCCAGGAGAGGTTGGATCACATGCAAGTCGATCGGGCGGATGGTCAGTTCCAGGTCTGCCGCTGCAAGCAGCGCGGGTGGAACGATGATGCCCGCTCCATGAAGAACCAGGACCTGGCTGCCCCTTGAAAGCGCCTCTGCCGCCTGCTGCTCCAGTTCGCGGTGCTCCGTGTCGCCAAGATCCTCGTCATTGATCAGCCGGATCGTCCGGTCCGGCCTGATCCCCATGTTACGACCGGTGGACGCGGGGCTGCCCTGGCGTTCGATCCTCGTCCTGCGGTCGAAGAGCACGCCAGCCTTCAGCAATTCCACCAGCCTCTCGGCAAATCCCTCCACTTCGGAGCGGATGAGAATGAGGCTGCCGGGCTGGCTGAGCCGGGACAGCATCGATGACTTTGGAAGCCCGCATTCGGCAAGCGCCCGGCTCAACAGCCGCACGACCACCAGGTTGGCGGTTTCGTCGACGCTCGGGAGACCGTTCAGCAGCGCCAGCAGATACGGCCATTCGATATGTCCGCATCCCTCAGCGGCCAGCGCCTCCGCTTCGCCAGCAGGGGTCAGTCCTTCCCCGGGAATTTCCTGTTCCTGCCCGACTGCACGGCGTCCGCTGAGGAACATCCGCCGCAGTACGGCGAGGTCGGCAATCGGCTTGCCGGACAGCCCATGATCTCGGGCGACAATATAGCGACGCAGGCTGTAGCCGTTGATGCTGACCCGGATTGGCACCAGCAGTTCAAGGGACCGAGCCACCTCGACCCTTTTCCACAATTGCTCGTGGCGAATGCGTCTCATGAGGTGATTTGCTATCCGCTCGGCCGATGTGCCGGAACGTTCGCGATGAGTGAGTGTATCGTCGCCCGTGTCGGGCGGTGGAACCGCTGGTTTGGCGGGATTTGGCATGTGTTACTCCATTCGCAGAGCCACAGGCTCCACGTCGCACTGGATTTGAACTTGGTGAGTTGCGCTCGAGGTTTCCGCGGCCCCGATCGGGATCGAAGACCGCCGGGCACCAATCGGCGATCAGCCGGAACCGGAGGCGGAACGTGCAAAACCGACCACGATGCAGGCAACGGGCGTCTCATCGCTGCTCCGGCCAGCCTCGGCCCTACCCGCCTTTTCCACCTGCGGACCATCATGCTTGCGCGAACGGGTGGGCGCAGTGCTGGACGCGGTCGGCGATGGCTGTTGCAGGCCAAGGGCTCCTAGCGCTTGGCTTTCGATCAATGCCCTCACCCTCTCGCCGAATGTCGAGCGCAGGTGCTCCATGGCCGCGGCCGCGCCGGGAAGCCCGAGGAGATCGTCAAGCTCGCCAAGCTTCCAGATGCCTTGGGTATGGTCGCTCTTGCGACTTGCTCCGTCGATCACCGCGATGTCAACACTGGTGATGCTGAGGCGCTTGTGTCGCTTGTAGAGAAAGTCAGGCAGCACCAGGCCTGTCGCCATCATGCGGCTCGTCAGATCGGCAAGCGTGGAATCGCCGTAGGCCGCCAGCGACCGCTTCAGGTCGATGACAAATGCCTTGCGTGTCTTCCTGTTCACGATGACCAGGTCGGGACGGTACGTTCCCTTAGTCCCGGCATCGGCGTCGAAGCAGACACCGTCGAGAACCTCCCACCTATTCGTCGAGATCGCCTGCACGGCTGCCTCCACCAGTGGCAGCTTCAGGGGCTTGCCCAGTACCTGAAGATCGGGATGCAGGGCCGCAACCACAGCCAGCCCCCTCTCCAGCAACCTGCCCTCATGGAAGCTGACGGAGCGGAGCAGTGACGCCAGCGGAGCATAGCGTCCCAGGACCTGGTCCGGAACGGACGGACCCTTTTCGATTGCCGTCATTGCATCCTCGATGAGCCCATCAAACAGAGCATGCTCACCGGACAGATCGGGCACTGTAGGATGAGAGGCGGGACGAGACCGGGAGGACAAATTGCTAGGGACCGCCTGGTTCGGCGGCAGGATGGCTTCTGCGGCGGCTGCAATCGACGCCTTCGACGGTCGCCCGCGTTTGCGTCTTGTCGGCACCGAGGTGAGCTCGATAACGGCTGCGGTGCGCTGGTCGATTATGGATGTCATGGGATAGCCTTTCTGGAAATGGTTGGCCATGCCCTGGTCATTGCCGCGGACGCACGCTGCTGGACCCGCCTGACGAATGGACAAGGCGGCGGTGTGACCAACATGCAGAGCACAGGCAGCGCCCAGGCTGCCATCGCGGATGCCGGGACGATGCGAAGCGCTCAGGACGGCGCGTCAGTCAGCAATCAAACCAGGGATGTGGAGGATCAGGCGGATGCCTGCGGGCGAGCGTGCAGCAACAGGCAGGCTGCCGATGCACTCAGCTGTTCAAAGCCGAAGCGCCGAACTTTCCATGAAGCGGGGGAGAGAGTAGATGTACTCATAGCCCAATTCCTTCTAACCAAGGTTGCGGGTCAGGCCCTCGTCTGGTGGTTCCAACACCGGCGGGGGCCGCTTAAGTCTTCACAGAGATGAAGACAGTTCCTCTATGTCATACTCGATGTTTCCAAGCAAGGGGCCCGGGAGAAAAAGGGAACACTCCGGGAACACGCTATATTTACTTCAAAGCGAATCAAATAGATGCCTACTAGCAGTAGTTTCTTCGTCGAAGCTCATCAGCTTCGGCAGCCAGATGAACATGTCCCTCAGCGGACCGTGCAGATCGCTGCAGCGTCACGGGCAGGTCGGTCTACCTGGCTCTAGCGCTAAGCAAAAGACGGCCGAACCCGCTTCCTCTGATCTCAAACGCGCTTGTGTTAAAACGCAAAACCGACCATCTAGTCGAATATCGAGCGGATCGTTCGCACTAACAGCGTTCTTCATCAAAAGTCGGAGACACTGGGAAGCGGATGATTAAAGTTCGTGATGAAGAGGATGGTCCGCGATCTTATCCAAGAAATGCGGATCTTGGTGCAGCTGCATTCGATGCTCCTGCCCGCAGGGTTATTGAATTGATCAAAGTCTAGGGGCTGTCTACCATCGTCTCAGCAGCTCGCCGGAAAGGCTCTCGAGGCCGGGATCGGCGCTACCATCTAAAGAGATCCAAGCACGATGACAGAGGAAACAGCCAACCGGTCGGTCTATCTTGATGGCCATGCTACGACACCGCTGGCTCCTGAGGCTTCAGAAGCGATGTCACCTTGGTGGTCGTCGTTCGCTGCCAACGCAAATTCTCCCCATGTGCTTGGTCAACGCGCTGCGGCCGCGGTCGAGAAAGCCCGATCACAGATCGCACAACTGGTCGATGTTGCGCCATCAGAAATTGTCTTTACCTCTGGCGCAACCGAAGCCAACAACCTCGCTCTGCTTGGGATTGCCGGGTTGTTCGCGCCGAATGATAGCGAGCGTCGAAACATTGTTGTATCCGCAATCGAGCATAAGAGCGTGCTAGCCGTGGCTTCAGAACTTGGAAGGCGGGGCTGGGAAATAAGAATCGCCCCTGTCGACCGCAACGGCAGGCTGAGTGTCGAAATGTTCGCGGAAATGGTGGATGAGCGAACGCTGCTAGCTTCAGTCATGGCCGCGAACAACGAAATTGGCACAATTCAACCGTTAGCGGACGTCTTATCGATCTGCCGAAACTCTGGAGCGATGATACATGTCGACGCCGCACAGTCGGTTGGCAAGATACCGACTTCGTTCCCTGACGTGGATTTCGCGAGTATATCCTCGCATAAGATGTATGGGCCGCCGGGTGTTGGCGCCCTGTTCGTCTCGTCAGCCGCACCTTTCAAACCCCGCCCCCTTTTCTTTGGAGGTAGTCAAGAAAGCGGCTTGAGACCTGGTACCCTGCCGGTACCGCTAATCGTCGGCTTTGGCGCAGCCGCTGCATCTAGAATCGCGTCCATGGAAAAGGACGCTTCGCGCACCGAGAAACTTAGGGAACATCTTCTGGAGGGTCTAAGGCGCAGGCAAGTTAGGTTTATGATCAACGGCGATCGAACCGAACGGTTACCAGGCTCTTTGAACATCAGAGTACTGAATGTGGATGCTATGGAACTTATAATGCGTCTTGGCGAACGGGTTCTAGTGGCCGAAGGATCCGCTTGCTCAAGCGGAAATATTGCTCCCTCTCATGTACTTACAGCTATCGGGCTGAGCGCTGAGGAGGCCTCGTGCAGTATTCGGATGTTCATTTCTCGGTTCAATACAGTTGATGACATGGAAGTGGCGGCGGAACAAATCGCGCTTGCTGCTGGAGCCATCCGCCAGTAGGGTTCGGTCCATGTTGATCGATATTCATGATTCTGATTTCCGGCCACAGTTCGTCGGCCATGAAACGTTTCCCCTCAGGCTACTGTGGCTCAAGAAAGCGTATGATGCCGTCGCCAATGAAAACGCCACCAGAAGAACATTTCAGGAGCAGGAGGCAATCGCAAAATTCGGCGTTGGCAAGAATATGGCGATTTCAATTCGGCATTGGGCGATCGCAACGGGAATCGTTGAGGATGATAAGGGTCAACTAAGGCCTACAAAAATTGGACGAGCGATCCTCGATGACGACGGGGGCTATGATCCCTACCTCGAGGATCCAGCCACGATGTGGCTGGTCCACTTTGCACTTGCAGGGACTCCGGAACTGTCGACTGCCTTCTTCTATTGCTTCAATATCTTAAATCAACCAGTCTTCGATCGGGAGACGATCACTAGCGGCTTGTTCGAGATAGCAACGGCGAAGTCGGCCCGCGTAACGGCCGAAACGCTCAAAAGAGACGCAGAGGTACTTATTCGGAGCTACGTGGCCAAAAAGGACGGCGCTGAAGATGCCGTTGAGCCGCTGCTCAACGAGTTGTCCCTTGTCCGCGAACAGCGTCTCGCTAACCAATACGAATTCGTACGCGGTCCCAAGCAGAATCTGCCCGATGCAGTCTTTGCTCTCGCTCTGCGGCGATTTTGGAGACGTTGGCATACAAACGCCCCCACCCTGTCAGCTGAGGTGGCATCATACGGAATTGGCTCGCCAGGCCGGGTATTCAAACTCGACGAGGATAGTGTGCTTAATCGTCTTTCCCGCATTGGTGAGATCACTAACGGAGCGATCATCTGGACGGATACGGCAGGGTTGCGACAGGTTAGCCTTGTTACGGAAGTGAATGAAGACGCTCTGCTCAGCGCCAGCTTCTCCGAAGGTGGCCGCTCATGAGGAAACTGATCGATATTGTTCGAGTCGAGCGTCGATTTGCGCTGTCAGCTCGATTAGAATCGGATCTTTCGGGCACGCCGCCGCTTAGTGGTTATATCCTACAGGCATCCGTGCGGAAGTCTCTCTTAGGAATGGCGGAGAGCATAACCGAGTCCGGACAAAGGGCCTTTACTTGGACTGGCCCATATGGCGGGGGGAAATCCTGCGCAGCGCTTCTTGTAGGCAGCTTAGTCGCCGGAACTCCTGAACAGCGGCAAGTCGCCAGTGAGGTCGTTGATGCGGAGTTTGCGGATGCCTTCCGTCTGGCGTTTCCGGAAGATGACAATAGATGGCGCATACTCGCGCTCACCGGGCGTCGCGCTGACCTGCATCAGGAGTTGACCCGCGTAGCCGCAGAGACGCTAAACTGGAAAAAAAACGAGGCGCAGAACGCTGCGGAGGACTCCAATTATCTAATATCGCAGCTCGAAGCCGAGGCTGGAAAATGCGGTGGCCTCTTGATCATCGTGGACGAATTAGGCAAATTTTTTGAGCACGCCACCTCAAGTGGTGGGGATGTGCATATACTGCAAGACCTTGCGGAGCGGGCAGCGCGGTCAAGGGCCAATCTGGTTGTCGTCGGTATTCTCCACCAGTCCTTCGAGCAGTATGCAGGACGCCTCGGCAAGACGGCCCGCGACGAGTGGGCCAAAGTTCAGGGACGTTATCAGAACGTGCCCTTCACCGCACAGTCAGACGAGATAGCCGCGCTCGTTTCTCGTGCGGTCATCGCAGATAACGTACCCGCCGAAGCAGCGACACTGGCTCGCGAAACGGCTGTCGCAATATCGGTACGTCGCCCGGTCGATGTGGAGGGCATGACCGCCATTCTCACCGGCGCCTGGCCTCTTCATCCCGTGACGTCGCTACTTTTGGGTCCGGTATCACGGCAACGGTTCGCCCAGAATGAGCGGAGCGTATTTGGGTTTCTGTCGTCCTCCGAGCCCCATGGATTCCAGGCACATCTGATATCGGCTCCGGCAAAGGGGGCGGACGCGTGGTTCGGTCCCGATAAGCTTTGGGATTACCTTCTCGCGAGCTTTGGCTCCGCCCTAGCCGTAGGCCCCGACGGCAGCAGGCTCACACTTGCTATGGAAGCCGTCGAGAGGGCTGCCCTGCGTGGTCCTCTTTGCGCACGCCTCACCAAGGCGGCCGCTATGATTGAATTCTTCAGAAACGGCACGGGCCTCGCAGTCGTGGATGACGTGCTCCGACTGTGTGCGATCGGCGAGACATCCGCAGCGGTCAATGAGGCGCTCAAGGAACTTGTCGAGCGAGCGATCCTGATAAGGCAGCCAAGGCTTGGCGGATATGCGATCTTTGCAGGAAGCGATTTTGATCTCGATGATGCAATTCGAAGCCACACAGATCGCGCGTCGGTTGAGGCCTTGATCGACTTGCCGGCCCGACTTGATGTCGGGCCGATCGCGGCCAAGCGTCATTATTTTGCCACGGGAGCGCTGCGAACGTTGGACGTCGTCCTGCAGCACGCTCAGGACGTGCCTATTGACCCATCACATTGGGCGAAGAGCGCTGCGGAGCGGCTAGCACGCAGGAGGCGAAAATCGACGGGGTTGATCGTTCTGCTGACACCCGACCCGACGTCTGTCGACGCGCCAATTGAGGAGATGGCAGCCGCCTTGTCGGATGCGCTGGAACTCGCCGGGTTAACTGCGGCGGTCGCCCTCGTCTCGAATGCGGACGGTCTGCGAGCCAACGTCGATGATCTCTTTGCACTTGACCGGATCGAAGCCGCTCACCCTCATCTTGAGGGTGACCGGATCGCTCGCCGGGAGGTCTCCGCAAGACGCTCGCAGATCGTTGATCTAACACGGGCAGACCTTATCGCGAGCCTGTCCTCGGCGCGTTGGTGGATGCTGGGTACGCGGGCGGAAAAGCTCGACGGCGCGAACGTGAACGTGGTGGCATCGGCGGTCATGGATGCTGCTTACCCCGACAGTCCGATCATACGCAGTGAACTGCTCAATCGTGACAAGCCGTCGACGAGCGCAATGGCGGGTTTGCGGGCTCTTGCCCATGCAATGGTCGGAAAAGCGACATACGAAGCACTCGACATCAAAGGTTTTCCTGCCGAAAAGGGCCTTTACCTGACCGTTCTCGGACCTTCTGGCCTCCACCGTGAAGGAGCAGATGGCATCTGGGGTTTCGCAGATCCTAGTGACACTGCCGAGGGAAAACGCCTCAAGCCAGCATGGGCAATCTTCGAGAATGGACGCCGATTCAAACTCTCAGAGCTTTACGATAAGTGGTCCTCCCGCCCTATCGGTATGAAGCGGGGAGTGATGCCGGTTTTTGCACTCGCTTTCCTGCTTGCTCATCGGGACACGGTAGCCGTCTATGTAAATGGGGCTTATGAAGCGGTCATCGACGATGTTTTCGTCGATCGTATGATGCAGAACCCTTCTTCAGTAGAACTACGTCGCGTGGTTCGCTCGAAGAAGAATGAAGCGTTCATGATGCGGTTAGCGATGCTGCTTTCCAGCAATAGCCAAAAGATCTCAGCGGCGCCTCTCCCCGTCGCCTCCGCGCTCTACCAGCGGTTCAAAAAGCTGCCACTTTGGACGCAGAGGACAACCTCTTTGTCGGCGAAAGCCCAGCGTGTCCGTGACATCGTGCTCAAAGCGAACGATCCCGAGGCGCTCCTGTTCACCGACCTGACGCACGCGCTCAAGGAGGAAGTGGATCCGGCAGTCGCAGTCACATCCGCTTTACTGGAATCGGAAGCTGCCTACCCCAAGATGCTCGCCGACCTTACAACCCGCCTCGCTAGAGAGCTTGGCGTCGACCCCGAGACGTTCGCGGGGCTTGGCCCCCGCGCAGCAACCGCCTCCGGGGTCAGGGCGGACCTCCGGCTTGACGCATTCGCGGTGAGAGCAGGCGCATTCGCGGGGGGGAATGGAGACATTGAAGGGCTCGCGAGTCTTCTGGTGCACAAGCCACCAAGGAGCTGGTCTGACAAGGAACAAGAACAGGCCGTGTTCGAACTGGCAAAACTTGCCCGACGTTTCCGAGAAGCGGAAGCATTCGCCGCTGTGAAAGGAAGAGCGCCGACGGCGAGCGCGATTTCAGTCGTCGTCGGCCTTGATCCTGAAGCCGCCCCTGTGTTCCACACATTTGAAGTTACCAATACTGAGCTTGAGGATGCCGAAGAACTTGCCTCTGAGCTCATTGGCCGAATAAGAAAAAGCAATCTGGGAGCTACAGTGGAGCTTGCCGCACTTGCTCGTGTAGTAGAGCGCCTTTCAGCGGAAGAGAAAACGGAGGCGTCATGAGCCAGCCGACAGAACGTCATATCCTCGGCATTTCCGGCGGACGCGACAGCGCCGCGCTTGCGGTCTACATGCGGCAGAACCATCCCGAGCTTCATCTTGAGTACTTCTTCACGGACACGGGAAAAGAGTTGACGGAGGTCTACACATTTCTCGATAAGCTCGAAGGATTTCTTGGAAAGCCGATCCAGCGCCTAAATCCAGACCGCGATTTTGACTTCTGGCTCCAGGAGTACAACCACTTCCTGCCTTCGGCGAAAACGCGATGGTGCACCCGCCAGCTCAAGTTGCGACCGCTCGAGCAATGGCTCAAAGATGATCTGGAAAATGGCACCGTCGTGCATTCCTATGTCGCTATACGTGCCGACGAGCCGAGCCGAGAAGGATATCAATCGACCCATCCCAACATGCGTGTCCACCTCCCTCTTCGCGACGCGGGAGTAGATCGTGCGCAGGTCATAGAAATGTTGGATAGTTCGGGCGTTGGCGAACCAGAATATTACAATTGGAGGAGTCGCTCCGGATGCACGTTCTGTTTCTTCCAGCAGAAGATCGAGTGGGTTCGCCTTATGCGTGAGCATCCAGCGGCGTTCGCTGAGGCTAAAGGGTACGAAAAGAACGCGCTCGACCATGGCTCGCCGTTCACATGGAGCCAAGGCGAAAGTCTAGAGGAGCTAGAACGCCCGGAACGTGTCAGGGCCATAGAGAATGAATTCGAGCAGCGCCGCAAGCGCCTCCTGGCACGCAGGCGCGTCAACCCGCTGGCAGGTGGGCAGCCAGACCTGACGATCGACGACTACTATGGGATCGACGAGGCGAGCGCTGGCTGCGTAGTTTGCCACAAGTAGCAGGTTGAAACCATGGAAAGTGCTCCCGTCGCGGTAAGGAGCAGCAGGTAAGGAATCTGTGTTCAGACTTACCGAACGCTGGAACGTCGGCACGTGCAATATGTTGGCTGCTTTCTGGGTGTCTTGGGCTTCCGTACTAGTTTGAGTTGAGCTAGCCTACCTGAAATAGACTCAGGCCGGGTTCGCAAATGGGGGGCGTAGTGGTGGCTGATGAAAAGTTGTTTGGCTCACAGGCGTTCGAGGAACGCGAGCTCGATAAGTTAATTCGCCAGATCCTCGATAAGGTGCGGCGAAATTACTTTGATAACGGGGAAACCGCTCGCGGTATTCCTGCTGAGCTCAAGAAGATCATCGAAGCAAATATGGATCGCTTTTAGATGTTGATCCAACGCATCGAGCTTGCGAACTGGCGCAGCTTTTACGGAGTGAACGCCTTCTTCACCTCCGATGACCCAGAGAAAAACGTCACCCTTATCCGGGCGGAAAATGGCGTAGGAAAAACAAGTCTTTTAGCCGCGATCAATTGGTGCTTCTTCAACATTCTGCCGGCCGAGAGTGAATTTGAGAATCCTCAAGAGCTAGTAAACAAGTTTGCAGCTAGCCATGATGGTGTCACGAAGGCGACTGTCGAGATCGACTTTAAGCACGATGGAAAGCGCTACCGCGCCAGCAGGACCTACGATCAGCGAACGAGGACAACTGAGGCGCTGCGAATGGTGGATCTGCGTGCAGGTGGTGAAGTTCCAACTTCGCAAAGCCGCCCGGATCGCTTTATCAACTCTGTTATTCCCCGAGAGATGGCGCCACATTTCTTTTTCTATGGAGAGGCCACCAGCCGCTATACCGGAGCCACCGGCGCCAAGAAGTTTGGTGAAGCCGTTAAAGGCATCCTAGGGTCCACGGTCGCTCGAATGGCTCTGGAAGATCTAAAAAAGGCCTGTCAGGAGTACAATCGTCAGGCATCCGACAACACTAGTGCGGAAGCTCAGGCGACCGAGCGGGAGATCGAACAGAACGACCTAAAGATTGCAGGATATGAGGACGATCTTGCAAAGATAGATGAGGAGATTGAAGCCGCAAGCAAACGCATGGATCGATTGGGCCAAGAGCTCGCTGGGACGAAACCGGCCAAGGAAGCACAAGCTCGGCGCAACCGCATTGAGAATCAGCTGGCGGCGAAAGAGACCGAAAAAACCAAAGCAGCCACCCGCTCAAGCTCTTGGATGCAGAATTTCGTTACCGCTATCCTCGCCGAGGAACTGATGAGCGAGGCGGCTGATGTTATACAGGCCGAGGAAACCCGACGTAAACTTCCTTCGCCGTACGACAAGAAGCTCGTCAACGAGATTCTCGAGGACAATCTGTGCATCTGTGGCCGCCCTGTCACTGAGGGCAGCGTAGAACACGAGCATATCAAGACCCTCCTCGATTCCGCTGGTGATCAAGCAGTGATGTCGAGAGTGATGTCCACGCGTGAGGCACTCGGCCGCTTTGAGCAGCGGGCGGAACGCGCTTGGAGCGAGTTTGAGCGGAACAACGAGGATCTACGTAGGGTAGAGAGCGAGATCCAACGCCTGGACGCGGAGTTGACCGACATATCCAAGGAGCTCGCAGCTAATCCAATCACTGATATTGCTGAAAAGGAAGCGGCTCGCGAGCGTGCTAAACGGCAACGGGACCAAGCCATTGACAGGAAGGCCGGGCTACGGGCCACGATCACTAATCTACAACGTGACACGGCTGATCTTGTCCGCAAGCGTGATGAGTTGATCCGGAAGTCTGATGCGGCCAAGCGCTACGTCAAACGAGCGCAGCTATCGGCGGCACTTATGGCTAGGCTCGAGTCAAGACTCTCGGCAGAAGAAGAGGCTGCCAGATCGACAATCGAGGGGGATATTGATCTTATCGTCCAACGATTTATGCGGAAGCCAGCCAAGGTGAAGCTGGATAAGGATTATCAGCTACGACTTTACGACGAGCACGGAGTGGAGGTCGCAAAGAGCACCGGCGAGAACCAACTGCTCGGCCTCGCATTTACCGGCGCGATTGCCAAATTCGCGAAGACCCGAGAGGATGATGACGATGATATTCTACTGCCAGGCACCGTCGCCCCTCTCGTGGTAGATTCGCCATTTGGTCACCTTGACCCACTTTACCGCCGAGGCGTGGCTGAGTTTCTGCCGAATCTTGCTTCGCAAGTAATCCTGCTAGTCTCCACGTCGCAAGCATCGGACGTCGTAATGACAACGCTGGCAGAGAAGGTGGGGCAGCAGTACCTCCTGACCCGCCACAACCGCGACGACGGGGCAGAGAAGCAGCCAGAGGTGATCACCATTGGCGGGACCACCTATGACCTCACTACTTACAATAGTCAGATCGACGGCACCCGCATAACTGAGGTTGTTTGATCATGCGCCTTATCCACTCCCCGGTTAGACGCAGCAAGGCTTTCGAGAGCACACTGCAGGCACTTGGCGGCAAGGATGCTAAGCTTTTTCCTACTCTGCGAGAGGCCATGAGTTTCTCTGCGATACTCGGCTACAAGGAGCGGCGCAAGAAGCCGCTAGATCCGAATGCAGGAACAGAGGATATCGCTGGCGCCCAGTTCCAGCTCAATGAGGCGGTCGATATCATCTTCGCACTAGCGTTGGCGGATACAAAGAATTCGGACATTCTGCGACCGGAGCAAGAGAAGGACTGCGTACAGATCTATGAGGAGTACGCCAACGGCGGCCTCGAACTCGTTCAAAGCTGGATTGACCGCTATTCAGATAACAGCGTTGAAGATGCGGTCTGGCGCGGCTTGAACACAATAGGCGTTAAGCCACCTAAGTCCTCAAACCCTGCGGTGGACGTGGTGGAACCAACTTTCTAATGCTCCGCGCACTCGAGCTAAAAACTAACTATACGTCAGAGTTCGACAACATCTACTCCGACTTTTTCCTGCCCTCTCTTCGCGAAGCTGTGCAATATCAGCGTGCAGTTGGCTTCTTTTCTCTCGGTGTGTTGCTTAACGCGCCTGCGGCCATGTCAACGTTAGTGTCGAACGGAGGGCGCATAGAGCTGATATTTAGCAAGCTGGTCGCCCCCGAGGACTTCGAGGCAATCAAAGCAGGCTCTGCCACGCCATGGTCGGAGAGCGATTTCCCAGACTTTGCACGGCTGATTAAGGACAACGCGGGCAGTCTGCTAGAGTACCGGATTCGGATTTTGGCTTGGCTATTCTCCAAGGGCAGTCTTGAGATAAAAGTCGCTGTGCGGCCGAATGGTATGTTCCATCAAAAAATTGGCCTCCTGCGGGATAGGCACGGAGATATCATTTCGTTCAGCGGATCGATGAACGAGACAATGAGCGCCTTGGATCCCCGCTTCAATTCCGAAGAGATAACCGTATTCCGTTCCTGGAACTCAGGGCAGAAGGAGTATGTGGAGAACCATGCAACGAACTTTGCGCGGCTGTGGTCAGGAGATACTGGCAGCTCTACGATCATATGTGGTCTCCCGGAGGCTATTGAGCAGGGTCTCAAGTTTGTCATGGAGCAATTCTCCGAGGCGCCTACGCCAGAGGAAGAGGCCAGCCGTATCAGCGACTTCGTTCGAATTGGCGCGTCTACCGGTAGCAGTATGCCAAGAGTTCCGGCGACTCTACATGGCATTCCCTTTGGAATGCGTGATCACCAGCTGGAAGCACTACGCGCATGGAGCAGCAACGGCTACAACGGTATCCTTGAGTTAGCCACCGGTTCTGGCAAGACGATAACAGCCATTTATGCGGCAACGAAGACTTCGCAGGCGAACGAAGGCATAGCGTTGATCGTGTCGGTTCCTTATCAGGCCCTTGCAGACCAGTGGTGCGAGGAACTGAGGCTTTTCAACATCCATGCGATCCGATGCTATGGCAATCGAAATGATTGGGAGCCAGTCGTTCAGTCATATCTCCGGCGAAATAGTGATCAGCAGAAGGAGTTTATCGCTGTCGTTGTCGTCAACAAGACACTGAAGACAGACCACTTCCAGGCTTTCGCAGAGCGACTCGACAGAGGGCGCCTATTCTTCATTGGCGACGAATGCCACCACCACGGAAGCAGCGGCTATCTGAATAAGCTATTCCCAGGGGCTAAGTTCCGTATCGGCCTTTCGGCCACTCCCTTCCACTATCTCGACGAAGCGGCCAATCAGCGGCTGCGTGATGTCTACAACCGCTCGGTCTATCAGTATACGCTTGCAGATGCGGTCAGTGATGGAGTGCTCACGCCTTACGAGTATTTCCCTGTACCAGTGAGGCTCACGGTCGCCGAAGCCCAAGATTACCTGAACCTCAGCGATCAAATAGCGCGAGCTTTCGCCGCGGCCAGGAACGATGTCGGGGGACCGTTAGGAGAAAAGCTCAAGTCCCTACTCATGCGACGAGCGCGGCTGATCGGCGCAGCTAGCAACAAGATGACAGAACTCAACCGCCTGCTAGACCGCCACAAGGTCGGACCGCACTCGCTATTCTATTGCAGCGACGGACGCACGCTCGAGGAGGATGATGAGGATGAGGATGATTTCGGTGCATCCGTTGTGGAGGTAAGACAGCGTCATGCGGTGGCGCAGGCGCTAATGAAACGGAACGTGAGGGTCTCGCCGTTCACGTCTGAAGAGAATCGGGCTCAGCGACGGGAGATCCTCCGGCAATTCAAGGACGGCGAAACTGAGGCCCTAGTAGCGATCCGGTGCCTTGATGAAGGCATCGACGTCCCTGCCTGCCGCACTGCCTATTTGATCGCAAGTTCCCGTAATCCCCGCCAGTTTATTCAGCGCCGTGGCCGCATTCTTCGACGCGCACCGGGCAAAGAAGTTGCTATAATTTACGATTTCGTTGTTGTGCTGCCGGAAGAGACCGTACCCAATGAGAAAATTGCTGCGGACTTTCTTCGAAATGAACTAGATCGCGTCGCCGATTTTGCGGGGAATTCATTATATCCCGCGAGCTCAATACAGCCGCTGCTGCCATGGCTACAAAAGTACGATCTCGAACATTTTGCTTCGTAACGCCTACAGATGCGCGTCTTCGGCGGGAAAGCCATCGTGATTAGGCTCATTATCAGGTCGGGTGACGGAGGGACTGATAGATGGGCCGATACGCCGCAAAAATGGAAATCATCCGCTAAGGGGCCGGCGACGTGAGGAGGAGGACGTTTGCTACAACCGAGAGAGTGCTCAAGCCGAGGCAATGCTTGCGCCGCCTGGGAGTTATTGGATACGAACAGCGATGTCCGCAGACGAAATTAATAGGTTGATCCGAAAGGGGCTGATCACCATCGTCGCTATGGATATGATCGGTGGTAGATTAAGTGAGGAATTCGATGTCTCGAGCCGATGAACTAGCGGAGCGGGTCAAGTGGAGCAAGGATCTCGTTACGCCTCCCGCTGATCTGACGGCGCAGTGGGATCTGGATCCCGCACACCTCTATCTAGCCTACGATGGTGACGACCCTGATTTGCATCCGGGAGACAAGTTCACATTAATCGAAGCCGACGTGGCCGATGTCCATGGCAAGTTGACGCACCACTCTAGCCGCGACAAGGGTTCCTGGCACAAGAAGTATAAGCCTGGGAGTGAGGGGACCGCTTTTCGTTGGCTTCAGGGACTGCCTGTTACTCCTCCGCTGATCAACCGTGTTGGCAGCCTGCAGGGCGGCAATCACAGGTATCACCTCGCACATTACTACCAGACGGACAGGATGCCCTTTTTGGTGCTGAACGAAGATCTGGCCGCTGTACTTGACCTTCTGCCGACCGCGAAACTCGTCGACTGCCACATGAGAATGCCTTGCCCGTCACTTTGAACCTCTATCTCGACGATTCTGGAACTAGACATCCAACCCGCAAGGTAGGGAAGAAAGCGGCGCACGGGTACGACTGGTTCGCACTTGGTGGCATCCTAGTTCGAAGTGACGAAGAGGACCTCGCTCGAGACCTTCACGTAAGGTTCTGCCAGAAATGGGGAATCACCGCCCCCTTGCATTCTTCGGAAATAAGGTCGCAGAACGAAAACTTTGATTTCCTGCGGGGCTGGGAGAATGACAAGCTAGAAGCGTTCTACGAGGAACTTTACAATCTGATGCGAGAGGCGCCCGTAGTCGGTATCGCGTGCACCGTCGACCGTCCCGGATACTGCGGTCGATATCTCGAGCAGTACAAGCAAAATCCTTGGATGCTCTGCAAAACTGCATTCGCCGTCGTCGTCGAACGGGCCGCGAAATATGCGATCACGCAGGGCTTGAAGCTGCGCGTGCACCCTGAGCGCTGCAACAAGGCTGAAGATGCGAACCTTGAGGGCTATTACAAGGCTCTGAAAACGGAAGGAATGCCCTTTGCTAAGGACAATTCCCATAAGTACGGCCCATTGACCACTGAGCAATTAAGCCAGACGCTTTACGAGTTCAAGACCAAGCAGAAGACTTCGCCGATGGCGCAACTGGCGGATCTGTATCTATGGCCGATCTGCATGGGAGGCTATAACGCCCACAATCGTCCTTACCAGCGCCTGACCCAGGACGGAAAGCTAATCGACTGTCTTATCAGGGAAGACGAGCGGCCGATGCTCGGATCCAAATATAGCTGCTTTGAGAATGTCGAACGGAAGGTCTAAGACTCAAAAAGCCTCCGATGTTTCCACGGAGGCTTTTGGGCGACCGCAAAGGCGATCTCATGGGCCAGGCCCGACCGAATAACTACCGTGCGCTATGATTTGTTGCAAGGATTTTTTCGTTAAATCAAGTTAACTCGGCGGCGGTACCAACGCACATCTTTTTGGCGAGACCGTGCGCGAACTGGCGTCGCTTATTCCCGCAGCCATCACGAAGTCGCTGCTATTCTTGACACCCACCACGTGACGACGTCCAGGGCATCCTCCTTGTGGCTGCCGCCTTTGTTGATGAGAAGCCACCACGGCAGCATCTCCGGTGGAATGGCTATCCGAGGTGAAGACGTGGCCTCGGACCGGGATTGTCGTGGTGACGACAAACCTCCGTCGGGTCTCCTCGTTGCCCCTGCCCGCGGCGAGACTGGACAAGCTTAACAACCTTAGTGTGTGCTTGTGGCACAGACGAAGCGAGGTAGCCGTGAGCGATGTCTGCGTTGGGTTGAGAGGACAGGTGGCTTCCGTGACCGAAATGGCGGGGTATAGCTGCCGCACACTTAATTGCTACGGAACCGCAAGGGGAGATCTGAAAATCGTAAACAATTGGCGCTGTACCCGTCCCGTTGACTGATGCCCAAAGCCAGGGCACAAAGGTGGTATCCACGGTCGCTCGCGGCGGGAAAACAGAGGGAATTTCAAGGATTTTCTTCTAAGCCCTTGAAATGATGTGAGAATCCGAGGTCCCCAGGCAAGCCGTTTTGGACCCACTCCCTCCGTTCCGTGGCCGCCATTCCCCAGCAGAAAAAGCGACATTTTTGTAGCAACTTGTGTGATCTGGTCGAGGGAGTCCTATGGGTTCCGGCGGATAATGGAGTATCCTCACGACTTGGCTGGGGACCCTACCGCGTTGGTCATGCCCGCAGAAATTCGCCTTCAGCGAACAGGTGTCCCTCCATCAATCTGTCTTGTCCGCCGCCTTCACATACGCAAGAAGCCCTTGTCCTCCTCGGACGATGTCTTCCTTGATGGCCTCCTCGGCTGCTGCGGAGTCCCGGGCCTTAAGTGCAGCGATGATCCTCTTGTGCGGATGCGGTTCCCAGTCGGGCAAGCCACCGTCGTAGAGGTGTGATAAGATCGGGCCACAGCGCATCCACAGGCCTTCCACGATATCGTAGGTGATGGGCATTCGCCCCGAACGGCAGAGCCCGAGGTGGAACTCCGTGTTCAGAACGATTGCCCGTTCGAATTGTTGAAGGCGATGACATTCCGATATTTCTGAATGAATCGCTTCTAAGGTGTTGATCTCGGCTTCCGTGGCGCGTTCGGCCGCCGCCGCAGCCGCCCGTCCCTCCAAGTCGACGCGGATACTGCGGATCTCGACAAGCTCATCTAGGCTCAAGGTGGGAACGACGACGGTGCCTCGTGCGTCCAAAGTGAGCGTCTTCTCGCTGACGAGGCGCAGCAAGGCTTCGCGCATGGGGGTCGCGCTGATCCCAAAACGCGCCGACATCGGACGCAGTCTTAATCGCTCGCCCGGCTTCAACTTGCCGTGCATGAGCGCGTTCTTGAGGTCGGAGTAAGCCCTTTCGCTCAGGTTTTCCTTGACGAGCGGGCGAGCCCAGTCCTCCCCCTCCCCGGTCTGCTCATAATTCTGCACCAGCCGTCTTGACACCAGAGATCCTTTAAGAAAAAGTGTTATAACAAATTACATATAGCACCAAAGATGTTCAAGCGAAGCCTGTTTTTCGCATGAACTTGGACGGGGAGGTCCAATCAAGGTGCGGTCGGAGGAGTGACATTTGCTTGCCTTTCGTAAGACGACGCCGGCTTTCGGCGCCGATATCGTTACAATTCCCGAGCCCACTTTGCCAGCAGCAGGCATGGCGACTGTCGCGGTGGCGGCAGCCGGGATCTGTGGCAGCGACATTCACGCCTATGAGTGGACGCCAGGCTACGAGTTCATGGAAGCATGCCTGCCCCTGACGCTGGGGCACGAGTTCTCTGGCGTCGTCGAGGGTGTCGGTGCAGACGTCCTCGATATCGAGATAGGTGACAGAGTGGTATGCTGGCCTACGATCGCCTGTGGCAAGTGCCTCGCATGTTCGTCCGAACGCCCTCAGGATTGCACCGATCGGCGCATCATCGGCCTTCACGTTGATGGTGCCTTCGCGGGGCGTGTCACCGTCCCGGCGATCAACTGCCGAAAGGTGCCCGATAATCTTCCATTAGACATCGCTGCATTGGCAGAACCGCTTGCGGTTTCAGTTCACGCCGTGAATCTCGCGGAGATTTCGGACGGTGACCGCGTTGTCGTTCTAGGCCCTGGTCCAATCGGACTTGGTATGGCTTTCGTCGCATCCCAACGCGGCGCCGACGTGTTGATCGCTGGTTTCAATGATGATGTGCGCCTGCAACACGCGCGGGATCTTGGCATTGCTGGCACCGTAGATCTCGCAACTGAAACACTCGCTGAAGCAGTTCAACGACATTTCGGTCGGCCGGTTGACCGCGTCCTGGAAGCCACTGGCATCAGCACGTCTGTGGCGGAAGGTCTCGCCATTCTTCGTTCCAGCGGCATCTTCGTCGTAGCAGGCATTCACTCGCGTCCTCTGGAGCTCGACCTCACCCGGTTTGTGCGTGAGAAGAAGCAACTCCGAGCAGCTCATGACACGACCAATGAGGCGCTCCTGGAGGCAATCTCTCTCTTGGCTGAACACACACACCTTCTGTCGACTCTAGCGACACACCGCCTCCCCCTTTCACGAGCCGCCGAGGGGTTCGAACTCGCCCGCAGCCGAGAGGCCGTCAAGGTCCTCCTAATTCCTGAAGGACAACACGTATGACCTCTACTTTGCGAGCCGTAATTGCCAGACAGCCGGGTGGACCGGAGGTTCTAGAATTGGTCAACCGTCCATGCCCCAATCCTGGTGTTGGAGAGATGTTGGTACGTGTCCGTGCTGCGGGCATCAATCGGCCCGATGTCATGCAGCGGCAGGGCAACTACCCACCACCTCCCGGAGCTTCTGACGTTCTGGGACTGGAGCTTGCCGGTACGGTGGAAGCGGTTGGCCCGGACGTCCGTGAATTCAAGCAGGATGATCGAGTGATGGCACTCGTTCATAGCGGTGCCTACGCAGATTGGGCGATCGTTCAGGAGGGGGCCACGCTACCGATTCCAGACAGCCTTGACTTCACTGAGGCTGCCGCATTCCCGGAAACGTTCTTTACGGTGTGGAGCAATGTCTTCGAACGGGCTCGCCTGGCTGCGGGTGAGACGATCTTGATCCACGGCGGCACATCAGGGATCGGGACTACGGCTATATCGCTGGCGAAGGCGTTAGGATCGCAAGTGATCACAACGGCGGGCTCGGACGAAAAATGCCAGGCCTGCCTCGACCTGGGAGCGGACGCGGCGATCAATTACCGAACGCAGGACTTCGTCAGCGAAAGTCGACGTCTAAC
This sequence comes from Pseudorhizobium banfieldiae, assembly GCF_000967425.1. Classification (NCBI taxonomy): domain Bacteria; kingdom Pseudomonadati; phylum Pseudomonadota; class Alphaproteobacteria; order Hyphomicrobiales; family Rhizobiaceae; genus Pseudorhizobium; species Pseudorhizobium banfieldiae. Next base: position 364,999 of record NZ_FO082820.1, on the reverse strand, counting down.
CCATGGGCGTGGTCCGGATGTCATCCTGGACATGGTTGGCGGTGACTATATCGCCCGCAACCTGGAAGCGGTTGCCGTTGATGGCAGGATCGCGCAGATCGCTTTCCTCGGAGGCGCGAAAGCGGAGGTGGACTTCACGCCACTGCTGATGAAGCGCGTCACCCTCACCGGATCCACGCTTCGTGCTCGTCCAATCGAAATGAAAGCGAAGCTCGCCAAAGCGCTACGCGAAAAGGTCCTGCCACTCATTCAGGCAGGCAAGGTGAAGCCGCTAATCGATTCCGTCTTCGCCTTCGAAGACGTCCGGAATGCACATGCCCGCATGGATACGGGAGCACATATTGGGAAGATCGTTCTTTCCATGCCGAACGGCGAAGACACGCCACAACAGGGAGCAAAGGCATGAACATGGTCGCCAATCATCCGGTCAAGTCCGCCGGCAGCAACATGACCGGAGCCCATCTTCTGGCGGCTGCACTTCAAAGGCATGGCGTGAAGGAAATCTTCGGTCAGAGCATTCCCTCCGCACTGTTTCTCGCGGCCCCGGACTATGGGATCCGCCAGATCGGCTATCGCACGGAGAATGCAGGCGCTGCCATGGCGGACGCCTATGCCCGCACCTCTGGCAAGGTTGCCGTTGTCACTGCCCAAAACGGGCCTGCGGCCACGCTTCTCGTTCCAGGCCTTGCTGAAGCATTCAAGGCATCAATTCCTATGGTGGCAATCGTACAAGATGTGTCGCGCCGGTTCACCGACAAGAACGCCTTCCAGGAACTCGATCATTTCGCCTTGTTTGGCGGGGTCGCGAAATGGGTGCGCCGGGTCGCCGATCCTCAACGCATCGATGACTATGTCGACATGGCGTTTACGGCAGCCGCCAGCGGTCGCGCCGGTCCTGCGGTGCTGCTGGTGCCACTCGATGTGCTGGACGAGCGACCTGATCTTGATCCTGCGGCGCCGCAACGTTCGGCCTCGCTCGGCGCCTTCCCGCTCGACCGGACTGTCGCTGATCCGGAACGGATAGCGGCCGCAGCCGACCTGATTGCCGCTGCCAAGGCGCCGATCGTCATCGCCGGTGGCGGGGTACATTCCTCCCAGGCGTGGGCGCAACTGGAAGCCTTGCAAGCGCTCGGCCTTCCAGTTGCGACCACGGTCATGGGCAAAGGCGCGGTGGCCGAGGGCAACCCACTTTCCGTAGGCGTCGTAGGCTACTTCATGGCGCCGCGGGGCCGCTCATCCCACCTGCGCTCATTGGTCACTGAAGCCGACGTCGTCATCCTCGTTGGCAACCGGACGAACCAGAACGGTACGGATAGCTGGTCGCTCTACCCGAAGAACGCCACCTATATCCATATTGACATCGAGAGCAGCGAAGTTGGTCGAAACTATGAGGCTCTCCGCCTGGTCGGGGATGCCAAGCTGACGCTTGCTGCGTTGGAAGCCGAGCTGAGGAAGCGGGACCTCTCGGCCGTTGCGTCGAGACGCCCGAGGATAGAAGCCACTATCGCCAGCGGACGCACGGCCCACGACGAAGACATGAAGCGTCTCGTCGACATGGATGCGGCTCCTCTTCGCCCGGAGCGTATTCTTGCCGACATCGACGCTGTTCTGACCCCGGAGACCATCACGGTTGCCGATGCAAGCTACTCGTCGATCTGGATCGCAAACTTCCTTACGGCCCAAAAGGCCGGGCAGCGCTTTCTCACGCCGCGAGGCATTGCAGGGCTCGGTTGGGGGCTACCCTACGCAATCGGTGCGAAGACGGCCCGGCCGGATGCACCCGTGATCTGCCTTACGGGCGACGGCGGCTTCGGCCATGTCTGGTCGGAACTGGAAACCGCCCGGCGCATGAAGCTGCCAGTCGTGGTGGTCGTGCTCAACAACCAGATTCTGGGATATCAGAAACACGCAGAGCTTAGCCTCTTCGGCGACTTTACAGACGTATGTGACTTCGAAGCCGTCGATCACGCGGCAATCGCGCGTGCCGTTGGCTGCGACGGCATCCGTGTTGAGAAGCCATCGGACTTCCTGCCTGCGCTGAAGAATGCGCTAGCAAGCGGACAGACGACGGTACTGGACGTCATCACCGACCAGCGGGCCTATCCGCCAATCACCAGCTTCGAAGGCAAGGAAGCCCTGAACTACTAACCTACAGACCCATCAGCAACGACGTTTTCACGGGAGGAAACAATGAAACTGTCGTACCTAATGAAGACTACTGCCATCGCTCTGGCGTTGACCGCAACCGCGGCGCAAGCCGAAGTCAAATTCGGCTCGCTTTACCCGTTCAGCGGACAGCTCGCCCTTTTGGGTGAAGAGAGTGCGCGTGGTCTTGAACTGGCCGTAGAAGAAATCAATGCCGCCGGCGGCATTCAAGGTGAACAGATCACCTTGGTGCGAGGTGATGCGGTCGACAACAACCAGGCGATCGGCGAGGCGCGGCGCCTGACTTCGCTCGAAGGCGTCAAAGCCATCTTTGGCACCTATTCATCTGCACGCTCGATTGCAGCCAGCCAGGTGACCGAGCTGGCTGGTATTCCCTACTTCGAGCTTGGTGCTGTGGCCGAGGAAGTCACCGGGCGCGGCATGAAATACCTCTTCCGTACTAATCCCACCGCTGACGACATGGCCAAGATGATCATTCAGATGGTGGTAGAGAAAGTCGGACCCGGTATCGGCAAAGAGCCGGCTGACTTGAAGATCGCGATCATCCACGAAGACTCCAGCTACGGTACATCCGTTGCCGAGCGGCAGAACGCCTACGCCAAAGAAGCCGGTCTCAACATCGTGACGACCCAGGCCTATCCCGCGGCTATCGTGGACATGTCGTCCCTGGTGCTCGACCTGAAGAACCGAGAGGTCGATATCGTTCTTCAGACGTCCTACCAGAACGACTCAGTTCTCTTTCTGCAGCAGGCGAACGAGGCGGGGTACAAGCCTTCCGCCATCATTGGCGGCGGCGGCGGCTACTCGATGCAACCTACCGCGGACGCAGTCGGCCATGACGTGATCGAAGGCGTACTGGACGTCGACTTCACCCAATACACTGTCAACACGAGCTACACGCCTGGCCTGGAACAGTTCGTTGAGGCGTATCAGAAGAAATACGGCTCGGCTCCCCGTTCGGGACATTCCCTCAACAACTATGTGGGCGCAAAAGTCATTCTTGAAGCCCTTGGAAAAGCCTCCGACCTTGAGCCGGATACCATCGTCGACACCGTGAAGGCCATCGACATCGAGGCTGGCGTCACCGCTGCTGGTTATGGCTTCAAGTTCGGCGACGACAATCAGAACGAACGCGCTGAAATGATGGGGATGCAGTGGCAGGACGGAAAGCTGGTCACCGTGTTCCCGGATTCCGCTGCCATGACGCCAATCAAGCTGGGTGAGTAAGCCCTTCTGACGTGCCGGGCGGTCACCGCCCGGCACCTTTCTGTCCTGGAGAGGCCAATGAACACTTTCTTACAAGTTCTCACCAACGGGATCATGCTCGGCAGTCTATTCGCCATCGTCGCCGTGGGCCTGACCTTGATCTTCGGCATCGTCAAAGTCGTCAACTTCGCCCACGGGGAATTCCTCATGGTGGGCATGTATCTGACTTACGTCCTGACGACCTGGATGGGGATCCACCCATTTGCGACGGTTATTCTCGTTGCACCGGCCCTCTTTCTTCTGGGCGCCGTGACACAGCGGTTCCTGATACAGCCCCTGATGTCTGCCGACGACGATCACATACAGATCTTCGCTACTGTTGGACTTTCGACCGCGCTTATCAACCTGGCGCTGTTGGTCTTCGGTGCCGACATCGCTAGCACGCCGGCAAGTGGACTCCGAACTCCTCTGCAACTTGGTCCTGTACGCCTGCTCTCGGGCCAGGTTGCCATCCTAGTTGCTTCCATTGCAGTTGTCGTGGTTCTCCAGTTTTTCCTTTCGCGCACCCAGACCGGGCGTGCCATCCGCGCCGTCGCCCAAAACCGCGCGGCTGCTCAGCTGATGGGTATCAATGTCAATTGGATCTACATCCTGACCTTTGGCATCGGCGCCGCCTGTGTGGGAGTCGCCTCGGTCCTCATCGCCCCGCTCTATCCAACCTCGTCTGGTATCGGCACATACTTCGTCCTGACCGCGTTCGTCGTCGTCGTTCTGGGAGGTCTTGGATCGATCGGAGGGGCCTTTGCCGGCGCCATGATCATCGGCCTGATCGACAGCTTTGCGGGATTTTACATCGGCTCCGACCTTCGTGAGGTCGCCGTCTTTGGCGTGTTCCTCTTGATCCTCATCCTGAAGCCGTCGGGCCTGTTCAGCTCGCGTCTCAACCTATCGCACGTGTCGCCATGACAGATATTTCCTCCACTTCCCCCAGACCGCAGGCAGCCTCCAATGGCTGGATGCTGAAGGCTATCCCACTTGCGGTTATCCTTGCATCACTGCTCCTCATCCCCGTCATGGTCGGCAACCAGTTCGTCTACCATATCTTCATCACGATCTGCATCTTCGCTGCCCTTTCAACAGCCTGGAACATCGTGGGTGGCTTTGCCGGCCAGCTTTCGTTGGGCCATGCCATCTTCTACGGGATTGGCGCCTACACCGGTGTCATCCTGATGAACATGGGGATCAGTCCGTGGATCGGGATGTTCGCCGGCGCTGCGATAGCCGTCGTGGCCGCAGTGATCATCAGCTATCCCTGCTTCCGCCTGCACGGTCCTTTCTTCGCTCTTGCTACCATTGCTTTTCTGGAAGTGTTCCGGGTTCTCGCCCTTCATTGGCGTGAACTCACTGGCGGCGCAACTGGGTTGATGATCCCTTTGCAGATTGGTTGGGAATGGATGGTCTTTCGTGACCGGCTCCCCCAATTGCTCATCGCGTTCGGCCTGCTTCTGCTGACCTTGGCGGTCGCTTGGTGGATCCGCTCGCACAGGATGGGCTTCTACCTCGTGGCGACTCGCGAGCGGGAATCGGCAGCACTGGCCGCTGGCGTTGGAACGGTACGGGTGCGGCTCGCAGCCGTTGCGGTATCTGCCGCACTCACGGCCTTTGTCGGTACATTTCATGCCATGTATCTGACATTCATTGAGCCCGCTGCGATGTTCTCACTGCAAATGTCGATCCAGATCGCGATGTTTGCCCTGATCGGCGGCTTGGGGACCGTGTTCGGTCCCCTCCTCGGCGCTGTTCTTCTCGTACCCATCAGCGAACTGGCGCGTGGTTGGCTTGGGGCGCATGCGCTGGGCCTCCACGGCTTCGTCTATGGCGTTGTCTTGATGCTGGTCGTTCTGTTCATGCCCAACGGCCTGATGGGGCTGATCTCTCGCTTCACGAAGCAGAGGCGTGAGCGGGGCGTGTCAGCAGGCACGATTGCCGCAAGCGCGGCTACGTCCGACGCAAGCCAGAGGGCACCGATCGGTTCCGACGTCATGCGTGTGGAGCACCTGCAGAAGCATTTCGGCGGCCTTCACGTCACCAACGACGTCGGATTCACGCTCAGGGAAGGAGAAATCCTCGGGTTGATCGGGCCGAATGGTGCAGGCAAGACAACCGTCTTCAACATGATTTCCGGCTTTCTGAAACCGGATAGCGGATCGGTAACGGTTCGCGCCGCCGACGGTAGCTGGCAAAGTCCTGCTACTCCTGGCGATTTCGCAACGATTGGCGTCGGTCGCACCTTCCAGATCGTTCAGCCATTCGCCGCAATGACCGTTGAAGAGAACATCATGGTCGGCGCGTTCCATCGATATTCCGATGTCGAAGAAGCCCGCGAAGTTGCGCGTGAGACGGCCGAGCGGATGGGGCTTGGGCCTTGGCTCCATGCCGAGGCACGCGGGTTGACCATAGGCGGCCTGAAGCGGCTGGAAGTCGCTCGTGTCATGGCGATGAAGCCACGCATCCTCTTGCTCGACGAAGTGATGGCGGGGATCAACCAGACGGATGTTCGCCGGGCGATCGACCTGATGAAGTCGATCCGCGACAGCGGCGTCAGCATCGTTGCCATCGAGCACGTCATGCAGGCGGTAATGTCCCTCTCGGATCGCGTGATCGTTCTAAATTCCGGCAAGATCATCGCCCAGGGCGAGCCTCGCGAGGTGGTCAAGGATCCCGTGGTCGTCGAGGCCTATCTTGGAAAGGAATTCATCGATGCTCAGGCTTGAGAACATTCACGCCGGCTACGGCCCGACAACCATTCTTCACGATATCTCACTGGCCGTGGAGGCCGGGGAAGTCGTCACCATTGTGGGCGCAAATGGCGCTGGCAAGACCACCACTCTTCGTACCATTGCCGGACTGATCCGCCCTACCACAGGCAAGATTACCTTCGAAGGTGAGGACGTCACCCGGCTTTCCTCGCACGAGATGGTCGATCGAGGCATCACCTTGATCCCGGAAGGGCGTCAGCTTTTCCCGGACATGACGGTTCAGGAAAACCTTTTGATGGGCGCTTATCGTAAGGCGGCACGGCAGCACAAGGACGCTGCTCTGGAGGAGGTCCTGTCGCTGTTCCCGCGAGTGCGCGAGCGTCTTTCCCAGAAAGCCGGATCATTGTCAGGCGGCGAACAGCAGATGGTCGCAATCGCCCGTGGCATGATGGCTCGGCCCAAACTCTTGATGTTCGACGAGCCTTCTCTCGGCCTTGCGCCGATCATCGTCACGCAGGTGTTCGACGTTATCGAGACGATTGTGAAGACAGGGGCAACCGTCCTGATCGTCGAGCAGAACGTCTTCCACACACTGAAGGCGGCTGACAGGGGCTACGTGCTCGAGAACGGCGAGATCGTCCTTGCCGACACGTCCGATGCGCTGCTCCACAACGACCATGTCCGTCAAGCATATCTGGGAATCTGAAATGTCTCATCGAGAAATCAATCCGGAAGAAATCGCCTACAGGCCGAGCCATGCTGGACGCCGCGTTCTGGTGACTGGCGCAGGGCGCGGCATCGGTCGGGCCATTGCGCAGCGATTCGCAGCACGTGGCGCTATGGTCGGCGTTGCTGACATGAACGAAGCCGACATCAATGAAACCGTCCGGCTGATCGAAGCTGACGGCAAGGGCGGTGCCATCCCCTTGGTGCTGGATGTCGCGGATTATCCGTCCGTAGAGAAGGCACTCAGGGATGCGGCAGGCCGGATCGGCGGCCCCTTCGACACTGTCGTGAACAACGCCGGGATTTCGCCGAAGCATGAAGGCATCGCACATAAGATCTGGGAGATGGATCCAGCGGAGTGGAACCGGGTCGTCGCCGTCAATCTTTCCGGCTGCTTCAACACTATTCGTGCGCTCTCCCCCAGCATGCGGGAGGCGAATGCCGGCTGGATCGTCAACATGTCTTCGGTTGCAGGCAAGACATACTCGCCCATCGTAGCTTGCCACTATGCCGCAACGAAATCTGCCCTGATCGGCTTTACGAAGCATCTTGCCGCAGAACTCGGACCCTTCGGAGTCAGGGTCAATGCCATAGCGCCGGGCCGCATCGAAACCCCTATGGTTCGCGCCGTCGCCGGCGAAGTCAACGAGGAACAGGTGCGAATGACGCCGATGGGGCGATTGGGCGCCCCCGAGGAAGTTGCCGATCTTGCCCTCTACCTTACCTCGCCAGAAGCAAGCTTTGTGACTGGCCAGACCATCGACGTTGCCGGTGGCCTGTACATGACCTGAGGCACGCCAGACGTGTCGAACAAGGCAATGCATAGGATCCTCTCATGACCTCTCCGATCGCCGCGGATCACAATGAGCTCTACCGGAGCTTCTTGCCGCCAGTCACCGGACGCACCCGCATCTACGGGATTCTCGCCGATCCCATCTATCATGTGAAGACGCCGGAAGTGATGAACGCCCTGCTGAAGTCGAAGGACGTGGATGCGGTGCTCGTGCCATTCCATGTCAAACCGGATGGCTTGAAGGGGCTTGTTGATGGTCTGCGGCGTATGGAGAACTTCGGGGGCTTCATCGCGACGGTGCCGCACAAGACGGACATGCTCGCGCTGTGTGACGAGGTCACGGAAGCTGCGCACAACATCGGCGCCGTCAATTGCGTTCGCCGCGAGCCTGACGGTCGCATGGTCGGGGCCATGCTTGACGGTATTGGCTTTGTTGAAGCCTTGCGTGTTGGAGGCGCGGATCCGGCGGGGATGAGGGCCTATGTTGCGGGCGCGGGGGGAGCTTCCAGCGCCATCGCATTCGCCCTCGCCGAGGCAGGAGTGACCCACATCACTATCGCAAATCGGACCGTGATGCGTGCGGTGAGCCTTACCGAACGTCTTAAAGCTGCATATCCGGCTCTTACGGTTGCAACCAATGCTCAGCGGGTTGCGGACCATGAATTGGTCGTCAACGGGACGTCGCTGGGAATGCGTTCCGGCGATGAGCCACCCTTAGACCTCTCACAGCTTCATCGGGATCAGCTTGTCGCGGATGCCATCATGGAACCCGCCATGACACCACTTCTTGAGGCGGCGAAGGCGAAAGGGTGCAAGATCTTTCCCGGCAAACCGATGCTCGAGTCCCAGATCGTGCTGATGGCGCAGCACATGGGTGCACTGGCATGACGAGCCGAACCGATCTTCTCTCGGCGCTCTCTGGCATCGTGGGCGAGCGATACGTCCTGACCACAGCAGAAGACACCGCACCTTATGCGACGGACTGGAAGCGAAGCACCACGGGGGTGCCAGCATGCGTGGTACGCCCTGCCTCAACAGCCCAGGTGGCGGCCATCGTCCGACTTTGCGGCGACTCTGGCATCAGCATCGTGCCCCAAGGCGGCAACACCGGCCTTGCCGCCGGCGCCATCCCGGACACCACTGGGAGCCAGGTCGTCCTTTCCCTGAACCGTATGCAGACGATCCGCTCGCTCGATCCGATCGGCATGACCGTGGAAGTAGAAGCGGGTGCGATCCTCCAGACCGTTCGCGAGAAGGCGGCTTCTATGGACCGGATGCTTCCGATCGCCATCGCAGCAGAAGGCTCCGCTACTGTCGGGGGCGTGATAGCCACGAACGCCGGCGGATTGAATGTTCTTCGCTATGGGATGACGCGCGATATTACGCTCGGGCTTGAGGTCGTTCTTGCTGATGGTAGTGTATCAAACGGCTTGCGCCATCTGCGCAAGGACAATGCCGGCTACGACTGGAAGCAGTGGTTTATCGGTTCCGAGGGCACTTTGGGCATCGTCACCGCCGCAGTTCTGCGGCTCGTGAGCGTTCCTCGTTACTCCGTCACAGCCCTCCTCAGCGTTAGCAGTCTTGAAGCCGCCATTTCGCTGTTCGGCCACGCCCAGCAGGAGATCGGAGAAGCACTTTCAGCTTTCGAACTTATCTCTGCCAACTCTCTGGATCTCGTCAGCCGGCATGCGCATCTAAAGCCCCCTATCACCGCTGGTGACTGGTTCATTCTTCTTGAAGGAGCCTCCAGTCTTTCCGGACTGCGCGACGCAGCCGAAGGTGTGTTGGCGGGCGGGTTCGAGAGTGGCTGGGTTATCGATGGCGTTGTTGCGGAATCGGAGGCGCAAGCTCGGCAGCTCTGGGCTCTGCGCGAGCACGTCACCGAAGCAGAAGCGCGGGACGGTCCTAGCCTGAAGCACGACATATCCGTATCACTCACGCACTTGCGCGAATTCCTGGATGATGCCGAGGCCGCTCTGGTAGATGCAGCTCCCGGAGCGGGGCTCAATATCTTCGGCCACTTGGGCGACGGCAATCTCCATTACAATGTCCTGTTCCGACCGGATCACGATCAAAAGGCAATCAACCGCATAGTACACGATGCCGTCATCAAGCACGGGGGCTCCATCTCTGCGGAACATGGATTGGGGCAATATCGGGTGGATGAATGGCTGCGGCTTGCCCCCGAAAGCGACCTGCGTCTCGCTTCCACATTAAAGACTGCGCTCGACCCAAGTGGCCTGCTCAATCCTGGCAAGATCCTTCCTTTCTCGCTCCTACACACCAAAGCGATCAGGGGGGTGAACTAATGCAGCAGGATCGCGAGTCGTTTGACTACATCATCGTCGGCGGTGGTACGGCCGGCTGCGTTCTTGCAAACCGTTTGACGGCATCTGGGAAGTACACAGTCCTGCTGCTGGAAGCGGGCAAGGCCGCGCGAAGCCTCTGGGTCGAGATTCCCGCAGGCTTCAGTAAGCTGCTTACCAATCCGGACTTCAACTGGCGCTTTCAAACCGAGCCGGAGGAGGCCACCGGCAACAGGGTCATTTCGGTTCCCCGTGGCAAGGGGCTCGGTGGCTCCACCTTGATCAATGGGATGATCTACGTACGCGGGCAGCCGCAGGACTATGACGGTTGGGCGCAACAGGGCTGCCGGGGGTGGAGCTTCGAGGAAGTGCTCCCTTATTTTCGAAAACTTGAAGACTACGACGGCCCCGCTTCGTCTTTGCGTGCGCGAGGTGGTCCACTGCCAGTCACTGAAGTCAAGGAACGCCCGCTAATCGCCGAAGCGTTCATCTCTGCGGCGGAGAACGCGGGCTACGAACGCAGTGCCGACTATAACGGAGATCGTCAGGACGGCTTCGGCTACTATCAGGTGAACCAACGACGTGGCCGTCGGGTGAGCGCGGCTGCTGCCTATCTTCAGCCAGCCTTGAGCAGACCCAACCTTGAGGTCAGAACCAATGCGCACGTAACGCGTATTCTTCTGGAGAACGGCCGGGCGACGGGCGTCGAACTGCGCCTGGGCAGCAGCTCCGTCGAGGTCCACGCTCGACGCGAAGTCATCCTGACCGCAGGTGCTGCCCAGACGCCGCAGTTGTTGGAGCTGTCTGGCATAGGCGACCCACGGATATTGCAGCCGTTAGGGATTGAGGTCCGGCACTTTCTGCCGGGCGTGGGGGCAAATTATATCGACCATTTCTGCACCCGGATGAATTGGCGTGTGAAGCTGCCGGTCACCCTCAACGAGCAGACGCGCGGCCTAAAGCTTGGACTCGCGGTTACACGCTACTTCGCGACGCGGAGTGGCATCTTGACGCTCGGTACCGGGCTCGTCCATGGCTTCGTCCGGACACGACCGGGCCTAGATGGGCCCGACGTCCAGTACTTCTTCATGCATGCGAGTTACGCCAATGCAGCGGAGCGTAAGCTTGATCGGCTTCCTGGAATGACCATCGGCGTCACTCAGCTTCGGCCGGAGTCGCGGGGAACCATACATTCCAAATCTCCCGACCCCTTTGCGCCACCAGCCATACGACCAAATTTTCTGGCAACGGAGGAGGACCGTCGAGCTATCGTCGACGGAATGAAGGTCGCTCGAAGGATCGTCGAGGAGGCTCCCTTGGACGCTTTCCGAGATAGGGAGATGAGCCCCGGTCCTGAATGCAGGACCGATGAAGACTGGCTCGATTTCGCCCGACGCGACGGCCAGACGATCTATCATATCTGCGGAACCTGCCGGATGGGAGTGGACGAAGGTGCCGTTACCGATCCTGCGCTGAAGGTTCATGGGATCGAAGGACTTCGCATTGCCGACGCCTCGATCATGCCCACGATGGTTTCTGGGAACACGCAGGCCGCTGTCTTCATGATTGCGGAAAAGGCTGCGGACCTGATCCTCGAAGAGGCCCGCTAAGAGTACGATGCACCGGGACAACAGGAGTTGGAAGAAATGAAGCTCAAGGATCAATCTCTCTTCCGTGAAGCGGCTTTGGTTAGCGGTGAATGGGTTCAGGCAAACGCGGACCACCATATTGCGGTCGACAATCCGGCGACCGGTGAGATCATCGGACACGTGCCGAAGCTTGGCGCGGCCGAAACCCGCGCCGCAATTGAATCAGCTCGCATTGCGCAGAAAGACTGGGCCGCACGCACTGCAAAGGAGCGCGGTGTCGTGCTGCGCAAGTGGTTCGAATTGATGATGGAGAACAAGGAGGACCTTGGAAAGATCCTGACGCTCGAACAGGGCAAGCCACTTGCTGAGGCCATGGGAGAGATCACCTATGGTGCAAGTTTCATCGAGTGGTTCGCAGAAGAAGGTCGCCGTATCAATGGGGATATCATTCCCGGCCACCAGCCCGACAAGCGGATCATGGTCATGAAGCAGCCCATTGGGGTGGTTGCCGCGATCACGCCATGGAACTTCCCGAACGCCATGATCACTCGCAAAGCTGGGCCGGCGTTTGCGGCTGGGTGTGCAATGGTATTGAAGCCAGCGTCGCAGACGCCGTTTTCGGCTATCGCCATTGCAATTCTAGCCGAGCGGGCTGGCATTCCGAAGGGACTATTCAGCGTCATCACCGGGTCGGCGCGAGAAATCGGTGGCGAGATGACAGCGAACCCAACTGTCCGGAAGCTTACCTTCACGGGTTCTACGGAAGTCGGTGCGGAACTCTACAGGCAATCGGCGCCGACCATCAAGAAGCTCGGCCTTGAACTTGGCGGCAATGCTCCTTTCATCGTGTTCGACGATGCAGATCTGGATGCGGCAGTTGAGGGGGCGATCATCGCCAAGTTCCGCAACAACGGCCAAACCTGCGTCTGTGCAAATCGCATCTACGTGCAGGACGGCGTCTATGATGCGTTCGCCGAAAAGCTGGCCGGTGCTGTGGGCAAGCTCGTCACGGGCAACGGCTTTGACGAGGGCGTGATCCTCGGACCATTGATCGACCGGGCAGCGCTGGAAAAGGTAGAAGAACACGTGGCTGACGCCTTGGGCAAGGGAGCCAGAACCGTCACCGGAGGCAAGCGCCTTTCGATCGGCAACACATTCTACGAACCTACCGTACTTGCCGACGTCACGGCCGAGATGGCCGTCGCTCGGGAAGAAACTTTCGGTCCCGTCGCGCCTCTGTTCAAGTTCAAGGACGAGGCAGACGTCATTCGGCAGGCCAATGATACGGAATTCGGCCTTGCATCCTATTTCTACGCGAAAGACATGGCCCGGGTGTTCAGGGTCGCGGAAGCTCTTGAGTACGGTATGGTGGGCGTCAACACCGGGCTTATCTCGACCGCCGAAGCTCCCTTCGGGGGTGTTAAGCTCTCCGGCCTGGGTCGCGAAGGATCAAGCTACGGGATCGAGGAGTTTCTGGAACTCAAGTACGTCTGCCTCGGCGGTGTGGCCTGAAGGGTAGACGGCCTCCCGCGCCATAGAGCATGCAGAAGCATGAGGAGCGGAGACGATTGACTGTTCCTACCCCGTCGCCCCACATTTCAGGCGGCGGCAACGCCGTCGTCGCGCAGAATCAAGCTTCTAGCTCAAAAACATGGTGGTGGATGACGCCGTCGAACATGGCGAGCAAGCCCTTGGTCATATCCCGGCTTGCGTACCGGATCGGGGAGTTCAGTGCCTCATCCAGTCCCTCGCGGCTCTCGTACATAGTCGACAGCACCATGGGATAAGCGGGAGCGCCCTCGTCCTGGTCAATGGCATAGAGCACGCGGACTTCGCAAACGCGGGGGAACTCCAGCCACATCGGCATCAATTTATCTGCCACATATGCCTTGAAGGCGGCTTCCTTACCTTCGTGGATGCGACCTTCGAAGAGTGCTTGGCGAATGATCATGTCACGTCCGATTCAGTTGCCGGTGGTGGGCGGCTTTTCGCCGTTGAAGAATGCCTGGAGGTTAGCGAGGACAATCTCACCCATCGCAATCCGCGTCTCGCGCGTTGCGCTACCTTGATGCGGCATCAGAACGGTGTTGGGTGCTGTGAAAAACTCCTCGCGGATTCGCGGTTCGCCGACGAACACGTCAAGACCTGCTCCGGCGAGCGTGCCATTCCAGAGAGCCTGAAGCAATGCATCCTCGTCAACGACGCTGCCTCTCGCGACGTTGATGACAATGGCTTTCGGCCCGAGAGCCTCCAGCACCTCGGCATTGACGAGGTCTTGCGTTGCGGCATTGGCCGCAACGCAAACCGCCAGCACGTCACTGGACGCGGCAAGTTCTGTAGGCGTGGCATGTGCTGTCCAGCCGGTATCGGTCTGGGGTGAACGATTCCAATACCCGATGGTCATCCCGAAGGCTTCCGCGCGGCGGCCAAGAGCACGCCCGATCTGACCTAGTCCGAGGATGCCCAGGCGTTTGCCTTTCGGACTCGTTCCCAAAGGAAAGGCCCCGCCCCTTGCCCAGCGCCCCTCGCGAACAAAGCGATCGCCTTTCGCAATGTGACGGAGAACCGCGAGCATCAGCGCTATCCCGGTATCGGCGACGTCATCCGTCAGCACGCCTGGCGTCGTAGTAACGTCGATGTTTCGGCCTCGGGCCCTCACAAGATCGACCTTGTCGGTACCCACGCCGTTGATGGCAATGATGCCCAGCGCCGGCAGACTATCGATCTGGTCGTTCGAAAGTCCGGTACCCCCGCCCGTCACGACAGCACAGATTGACGGCAGGGCTTTTGCGATGGCCTCTTGCTCAGTGGCAGCATAGTGTCGATGGACAACATAAGCCTCGTCGAGGCGAGCCTCGATGACATCGAGCATTGGCTCGATCAGCAGGATTTCCGGTTTCATCTTGGATACTCCGTCCCTAAGCCTGGTCGCTCAGGAGATCTGGCCGAGGAAGTTGCGAGTCCGCTCATGCTGGGGACTGTTGAAAAAGTCTTCGGGCGCACCGACTTCAACGATCTCGCCCCGGTCCATGAAGATCACGCGGTCGGCGACCTGGCGGGCAAACCCCATTTCATGCGTCACGCACAGCATGGTCATGCCTTCGTTGGCAAGATCGATCATCGTGTCGAGGACTTCCTTGACCATTTCAGGGTCGAGGGCCGAGGTCGGTTCGTCGAACAGCATGATCTTCGGGTTCATGCACAGCGCACGGGCGATCGCAACGCGCTGCTGCTGACCGCCCGAAAGCTGGGCCGGGTACTTTTGAGCCTGCTCAGGGATGCGCACCCGCTCCAGGAATTGCATGGCCGTTGCTTCAGCCTCCGCCTTGGCTATTCCGCGCACCTTGATTGGTGCGAGCGTGCAGTTCTCCAACACGGTCATGTGGGGGAAGAGATTGAAGCTCTGGAAGACCATGCCCGTCTCCTGCCGCACGATATCGACATTCTTGCCGCCCGCCGTCAGGTCGTGGCCGTCCACCACGATCCGTCCCTTCTGGATCATCTCCAACTGGTTGATGCAGCGGATCAGGGTTGACTTGCCGGAACCGGAGGGACCGCAGATGACAATGCGCTCCCCGGGATCCACCGACAGGTTGATGTCCTTCAGTGCGTGGAATTCAGCGTACCACTTGTTGACGCCCTCCATCGTCACCGCCGGACCAGAAGCTCCCCGCACGTCTGCCTTCGATGTGTGAGCATGAGTATCAGCCATGCGAGGAACTCCTTGTTTTCTCTTACTTGCCTTCGGCGACGAAGTTCGGCAGCGGCGTGCCGAGCCACTTTTCGTGGATCGCGCTGAGCTGGCCGTCTGCCTTGACCTTCTCGAGGAAGGCATTGACGGCTTCCAGAAGTTCACTCGAACCCTTCCGTACAGCGATACCCTGGACCTGCTGGCTCAGCTCAAGCTTCTGGTTGAAGCGGCCGGGCGCTGCCTGTTCGATCTGGGCGGCCACGACGTTCGAGACTCCGATCAACTCAACCTGACCGGACAGCAGGGCCTGAACGGCGCTCGCATCATCATCGAAGCGCTGAATAGTCGCATCCTGGGGAGCGATCTTCGTGACTGCAGTGTCCTGCGTACTAGCGCGGGCCACACCAATGGTCTTTCCGGAAAGATCCTCCGCCTTGGTGACTTCCGCATCCTCGGCACCAAAGACGCCGATGGAGATGCCTGCATAGGGTTCAGAAAAGTCGACACTCTTGGCACGCTCCTCGGTGATACCCAAGGATGCGACGAGCAGGTCCACCTGATTGCTCTGGAGGTAGGGAATGCGGTTGGGACCGGTGACCGGAACGATCTCCGCCTCGACACCCCACTCCTTGGCAAGAAGCTTTGCCACATCCGCGTCGTAGCCATCAGGCTGATTGTTTTCATTCATGATGCCGAATGGCGGGAAGTCCACCAACATCCCGATCTTGACGCTTCCGGCGGACTTGATGTTCTCGACAGTCTGCGCCGCTGCGGGGAGAGAGGTCGCCGCAGCCATCAATCCTGCGCCCATGATAGCGACTGCTGCGCGTCTGGTAATGTTCATGTTTCCTACCCTTTCTTGATCTGCCGGCCCTCCCGCCGGCGGGGTCTCGTCAACGTTGTGTTGCCCGAGAAAACCTGACTTCCATGCGCCGCGCCAATAGCGAAAGCGGCCAACACAAGATGAAATAAATGGCGGCCACCGTTCCGAAGACCATGAACGGGCTGAAGGTGGCGTTGTTGATGATCTGCCCCTGCCGTGTGAGCTCGGTGAATCCGATGATGGCGGCAAGCGAGGTGCCCTTGATGAGCTGGACGAGGAACCCGACGGTCGGCGCCACAGCAATCCGCGCCGCCTGAGGGAGCACGATGTAGCGCATCCGGTTATAGTACTTGAGCCCAAGCGCCGTCGCCGCCTCACGCTGGCCCGAGGGAACCGCTTCAATGCAGCCCCGCCAGATTTCTCCCAGGAATGCGCTCGCGTGCAGCGTCAGTGCAATCGTCGCGGCAATCCATGGGTTGATCGCCATGCCAAAGATGTTCATCCCAAAGAACACCAGAAAGAGCTGCATCAGAAGCGGCGTCCCCTGGAAGACGCGAATGAAACCTAGAGCCACCAGTCGCAGAGGCCGGACATCGGAGACGCGGGCAAGCGCGATCAGCAAACCGCCGATCCCTCCGCCGGCAAAGGCGATCGCCGAGAGCGCGATCGTCCACTGCGCTGCCATGACGATGATGAGGAACTCGTTCCAGCCAAAGGGTCTGATCATCCTTGCGCTCCTATCGGCTCAGCGGGTACTTGAACGCCATCTTCTCGATCGCAGCGAAGATTGCCGAGAAGCCGATCGATAGGGCCAGGTACATCAGCGTGATGACGATATAGACCTCAAAGCTCGCGAAGGTGGCCGACTGCAGGTCATTGCCCGCAGCCGCGAGGTCGTCCGCAGAGATCACCGAAACCACGCTCGACGTCAGCATCAGGTAGATGAACTGGCTCGTCAGAGACGGATAGACCGTGCGCAGGGCTGGTTTCATGATGATGTAGCGGAAGACCTGCAGTCTCGACAAACCAAGGGCTGTCCCCGCCTCCACCTGCCCCTTCTGAATGGATTCGATGCCGGCGCGGATGATCTCAGTGCCGTAGGCGCCGAAGTTGACGACGAGCGCTAGCAGAGCCGCACTATTCGGGGAAAGGCGTAGACCGAGCGATGGAAGACCGAAGAAGATGAAGAAGATCTGCACCAGGAATGGCGTGTTGCGGATAATCTCAATGTACGCATTGATGACGAACCGGATCAGCGACGGGCCGGACGTCTTTCCCCAGGCACAGACGATCGAGACGATCAGACCGAGAAGCATGGCTGCGCAGGACAAACGGATCGTCAGCCAGGCCCCCACAAGCAACTGGTCGAACGAAGCGAATACTGGCGCGAAATTGAAATCGTACACGTAGCGCCTCCCGAGCCCGGCGCTCCTCATCGCGCCTTTAGATCGATCTAAATTTCTGTCGTAAGTGAGTCAACCGCCAATTGGCCCACCGGTTTCACGAAGATGACAGCGGACTGCAGGAATCGCGGATGTGGAGCTTCGTCGCGCTGATCCAGCAACGCGGCGGCAAAGAAGGCTGCGCGATACGTTCCAAAAGCAAGGCGACAGCGTTGTGGCCGATCTCGCTTGGCGAGGTCGAGACGGAAGTGAGACGGGGCCGCATGGCTTCAGCGTCGGCTACATCGTCAAAGCCGATTAGCGAGATGTCGCGACCGATCCTCAAACCGCGATCATAGAAGCCGGCGGCCAGTCCATGCGCGACGAGGTCGTTGAAGCAGATCACCGCGCTTGGCACCCTGCCCTGCGCAAATAGCGCATCGGCTTCCTTAGCGATCTGGTCCACGCGGTCAGGAACACGAATGACAAGATCAGGCTTCAGACTAAATCGCTTCATCGACTCCCGGAAGCCCTGGACGCGTTCATGGTAGGCCGAGTGAACCGGGCCATGAACTGCAAAGCAGATAGCTTGGTGGCCAAGGGAGACGAGATACTCCACCGCTTCTTCCATACCCGCTGCGTAGTCCACCCCGGCATAATCAATGTCATCCGTCACATGTCGCAGTGCCTGGACGACCGGAAGCTTCCAGTCGCTGACCTTGCTTGCGAGATCGTCCGGCGTACCTGCCGCAGGACAGAGAATGATCCCGTCGACGCCATGCTCGCGCAAGCGCTGCAGGACCGCCGCCTGCCGAGGTGGCCCGTCTCCACTGTTGGCAATGATCATTACCAATCCGGCCGCGTCGACCGAGGCCTCCATTCCACCCAGCAGCTCCGCAAAGAACGGATTGGTGAGGTTGGGCACAACGACACCGATAGTGTGGCTTCGTTCGGCGCGTAGCCTCGCGGCACCCATGTTGTAGACATAGCCGAGTTCACGCATCGCGGCTTCGACGCGCTCTCGCGTCTCAGCCCCCACCAGCGGGCTTTTTCGAACAACGAGTGACGCTGTCGCACGCGAAACATCGGCGTGTTTGGCGACATCAAGCAGCGTTACCTTGTTCCGTTTCTGGTCTTGCCTGGACATCTCATCGCACCCACAGGGTCGCCATCGTTAATGGTCATCACTTCAGTCAGCAAGAGCAGCAGCCAAGGTCGCGGAGATCCAGCCTCAGCCCTGAGCCCCTGGATTGGAAATTATTGCCGATCGTTAGCCCTGTTGACTGATGCCCAAACCCGGGGCACTAAGGTGGCATCCATGGTCGCCCGCGGCAGGAAAATATAGGGAAATCAATGGCTATTTTTATAAGCTATTGAAATCATGTGAGAATCCAGGTTCCCCAGCCATCTTCCTTTTAACTCGCTGAAATCGTTCGAATGCCTCACGCCCACGTCGGCGGAAAACGGCATTTTGCTACAATCCGCTGCTACAAAAACCACCGTCTCGGTGGCTGGCGGAACCATTGGCAATATCGAACGTCGTCCGCCGTGGCGGTACCTATCATTTCCGGCGAGCCGTGCCGGTCGAGCTTCGAGAGCGCATCGGCAGACGCGAACTGGTCCGCAGTCTCGGAGCCTGCAACGCGAAGACTGCCCGGCTGCTTTCAGATCAGCTATACCGGGAATCAGAACAACTCTTTGAACTGGCTCGCCGAAACCCGATGCTCTCAGACGATCAACTTGCCCACCTCGTGCAGCATTTCTATGCCCTTGTGCTCCAGAAGGAAAAGTCCCACCGAGCCAACGGCCGATTTGTCTCCGAAGAAACAACGTGGCGCGCGGGCCGAATATTGGCGCATAATCGCTGACAAGGTTCGCAAGGCGCTCGGTGCGAACGCGCTGCATGATGGAAGCTGGACCGCCATCGAAGCCGCAAGGCTCCAAGGCTTGAAATGGGCTGACCTCGACACCGAGGAAAGGCATCAATGCGCCGAGGCGGTTCATCGCGCCGGTATCGAGCTCGCGAACGCCTTGGCGGCACGGTACGAAGGCGACTTCAATTTCGAGCCGAAAGACAAGCTGCTGATCCGCGCCCTTCGCGAAGATGCCGCCGCTTCGCCTGCATCGGTATCACCATCGCCAAAAGCTGAATCAGCAACGAAATCCGGGCCCATGTTTTCGAAGGTCTATCCAGATTTCGCTCAAACGCAGGTGGCGCGTGGCGACTGGCGTCAGCAAATGGCCAGTCAGGCGGACGCCACCTATCGACTATTCATGGCCATCTGTGGCGACCGCCCTCTATCCGACTACAGCCGCGCGGATGCCCTGACGTTCCGCAAGACAGCAGAAAAGATGCCATTCGACTACGGCAAGGCGGCGATCTATCGTGATCTTGGCCCCGCCGAGATCATTGCACGATACGAAGCCTTGCCGCAGGAAAAGCGCTCACCCCTGCTGACGCAAAAGACGATCAAGCGGCATTTCTCGGCATTGTCGAAGCTCTGGTCGGAAGCGATTTCCGGCGGCGAAGTGACCACCAACATCTTCTCCGGCTTCAAGTTCACGAATACGAAGCGGGCCAGCGACGAGCGCGATATGTGGGATGCGGACGAGCTCAAAGCCCTGTTTTCCTCGCCCATCTGGACCGGCTGCGCAAACGAACGCCAGCGCAGCATGAAAGGCGATCAATTGTTCAAAGACGAAAAGTTCTGGGTTCCGCTCATCACCCTGTTCAGCGGAATGCGGCTCGAAGAAATCTGCCAGCTCCAGACCGATGACATTCGCGAGGAAGACGGTATCGCCTATTTCGACCTGAACGACCGCCCGCCCCGCCAACTGAAGAACAAAAACGCGGTGCGAAAGGTGCCGATCCACTCCGAATTGATCCGGCTGGGTTTCCTCAGTTATGCCGAGAGCTTCGGGAAGCGCTCTTACGCGCTGTTCCCGCAACTCAAGCCGGGCGGCGCAGATAACAAGTTCGGTCACGCGTTCTCGAAATGGTTCACCCGCTATCGCCAGCAGATCGGCGTCTACCGAAAGAATCTCGATTTCCATTCGCTCCGGCACACGGCGACGACGTGTATGCATCAAGCGGATGTGAATACGATGGTTATCGACCACCTGACCGGCCACAGCACGACCGGCGAAACCGCCCGCTATACGAAGGGATCGGCCTTGAGCCAGTTGGCGGCGTCCGTCGAGACGATACGGCCACCGCTGGATTTGCACCATCTGCATCGCTAGCGGGTCAGAGCTTCATTTGACGTCGAAACCGAATTTCCATGTCCGGTTACGGGGTTGCGCCCCCTCCTAAAATCCAGAGTCCAAGCGGAGATCTAACCGATTAAGTTAATTCACTGTTTCTGGGATGCCCGTTCACTCTTCTTGCCGTGACGTTCCAAAATCAGATCTGGAGCGTTTCCAGCAGCATG
The DNA here is from genome assembly GCF_000967425.1 of Pseudorhizobium banfieldiae. Classification (NCBI taxonomy): domain Bacteria; kingdom Pseudomonadati; phylum Pseudomonadota; class Alphaproteobacteria; order Hyphomicrobiales; family Rhizobiaceae; genus Pseudorhizobium; species Pseudorhizobium banfieldiae. The sequence continues at coordinate 344,127 of NZ_FO082820.1, read as the reverse complement.
TCTCGTCGCTTCCGCGCCTCCCGCCGCTCGCACTCTCCGACCTCCCAACCGCTATAGATTTCCTCGAAACGGCCATCGTCATACCGGGACACAAAGCCGGCACGTTTCTGCTCAGCTTCGTTGAGACGATGCGTGATCCCGCAGAGTTGACCGGCTTCGATTCTTACTGGGGTGCAGTCATTGGGATAGGGCTTAAAAATCTCACGTGCCGTATATATCGGGTCTTTCTGACCACGCATAACTACGTTTTCGCCTGTAGTTTTGATAATGTACCGGAACAGTTCGACCTGCCGATCATAGCGTCGTTCGGCACTCGAAGGATGCCTCGTTCGGAATGCAATTCCATTCGCTTGAGCGATACCGGGCGACTTCAATCGCCACCATGACCAGGTCTTCTCCTCAAATGCCTTCACCGCATATTTCGGGACAACGCAGAGGACATGCATGTGGACCCCGTGATCGCGGGCATACTCCACTACCCCCATCCAATAATGCGGATGGTCTACCCTCACCAAATCACAGCGGCTGACGCGGTGTGCTCGCCCGCCTTGCCGGTCTGGCCGGGCTGCCTTGCGAGAACCATCGAAGAGGCATCGGTTCAATTCCTTATGCCAATGCGGCATAAGTGTCAGGAACTCCTTGCAATCGGCAAAACCGAGGCTGGACGCGGTTAGCGTCACATGCACATTGAAATAAAGGCCGGTCTGCCAAGTCAGAAAGGACATGGCGTTGTAGAGCCGTCGCGGCTCGTCCACGAGCAACGTCCAACGATGCCGGGCATGCTTCCCCGTCGCGACCGGCATGCTGCAATAGAGTTCCATCGCGAAACCCGGCTCGAAGGAATCGAAGTCCACCTCGACAACGGAGCCATAATCTGCACTTGAAACTGATGGGAAGTCCTGCAAGCGATCTTGATATGCCATCGGACATATATCTCCATGTTGATCGCAATCACACTTGGGGCGTTTTCGCTGCAAGCGATTGCTTGCAGATATAGTTTTCAGGCGGCATTTCATGCACGAGTGCAGCCAAGAATGTGACACTGTTGCCGGGGCGCACCACCTCAAAAGACCGACGTTCCAGGAGAGATTTCCGGACTTCCGGCTACCGGGACGAATCTCCTACGCACCCCCTCGCAAATTGAAACGCTATGCCAGATGCCGTTCGATCCCCTGTGAACATGCTGTTCGGCCAGCGATATTCACTTATAACCCCCTCCGGAAATAGGGATAGAACTCCCGGAGTGCGCTCCTGCACTCCTCTTCCCTCTTCCCTCTTCCCTCTTCCCTCTTCCCCTTCCCCCTTCCCTCTTCCCCCCTCCCTCTTCCCCCTTTCCCTTCTCTCTTCAATCCGCACTCACAGCCTCTTCACTTCGCCCCTCCCGCTCTGTTAACTTCTCCCACTCATCCGGGAAGCTCTCCGGGACCGCACTTCGGTGGTCGCCAACCGGAACACTTGGATGACATCGACAGCACATTCCCCCATCGCCGACGCCCGCACCTCGCCGGGCTCCACCCTCGACCCTTCCGGGCTGGGCTCCGTCCCTGCTTTGCCCATCGTCCCGGAAACGATCCTGCGCCAGCACCGGGCCTTCATTTCGACCGATAATCGCTTCCGCGCCGCCGCCCGACTTCTGCAAGCCCTCTGGCGCGAAGATCGCAACCTGCCCATCGGTGTTCATCCCGGCAGGGAAGGCAAAACCCGCCGCCTCGGCTCCTCCATCGCCGTCTCGGCAGGCATGACCGGGGCGAACTTCATTCATCCCGCTATCGCCCGGCTCGCCAAACGCGAAATGATCTATCGCGAGGCAGGCGCGGCCTATGACGACGTTCGCCTCCTGACCAACCTACTTTCGTCCCAGCCGCTGGTCTTCAATCTCTTCGGCCCCCTGAAACTCGACCTCGCCACGGCGACCGCCGTCTTCGACGCACTCGCGCCGGGCTTCATGACGGAAATCAGCGAAATCCTGTTCGAGCACTCGCCCGGTCGTGGCGATCTTCGTTTCAGCGGCGACGGCACGGCCTTCGATATTCTCGTTCGGGGATTTGGCCCGACCGGGCAGCGGCGCTTCATCGCCATCGAAGTGAAATACAGCGAGAGCGGGCAAGAGGCCCTGCCGCGCTTCTCCGGTCGTTATGACGACATCGCTCCCGGCTCCGGCCTCTTCATCGACGCCACGAGCCCCACCCTCCGGACAAATCCGGTACAGCAGCTTTTCCGGCAGATGTGCCTCGCCCATACGATGATCGAAACCGGGCTGCATGACGAGGGCCTGCACCTCTTCATCGCTCCCGCCCTCAACACACCTGCGCAGCACGCCGCGACCAGCTTCGTCCGGCACCTCGCATCACCGCAGGAAGGCAGATTGCCGTTCATGGCCGTGACGCTCGAAAGGTTCATCGAAATCCTCGCGGATGTCGGCACGACGGGCCATGCGCGGGCGCTTCATCGCCGCTATTGCGACTGGTGGCTGATCGACGGCGAACTAAATCTGGAAGACGCCTCCGGTTGCGATGATGATGGTTTCGCAAGACCGGCAGTTACGCCGGCCGGGGAGATGGGATCCGCCGCTTAGGCCCCTCTACCGCGCAGTACATGTTCCATATCGTAAGTCATTGTATAGGCTTACGATATGGCTTCCGCGGTTGCAAAATAGGAGGCTTCCGCTTCCAATATTCCTTGATTTCCATCATTTCTGGCTCCCTTGCGAAAGCAGCTGGGACGGGGGCTGCAATCGCAGTTCGGCTACTTCCTTCACTTAGCAAGCGCTTCTTGCGGCTCTTTTGAAGCATCCTTACATTGACGGTTCCGTGACTTTGCACGTTCCGTCGACAAGCGCGGCTGGAGATCCAGGCCTCGCACAAGCAATCGCAGGCTGCCGCCCATTTCCTCCTCGATCCGAACAGCCTCGGCATTCAACATGTCAACAAGACCAGCCAAACTCAGTGCCGTACCATTATCGGGGTGCTGCCAGGTTCGAGCGGAATTCACGGTGATGAGCAAACAGCCGGCACGGCTGTTCTCCGCCGCCATGTACTTCGCAACAAGCTGGCCTTTTATCGTTGCCTTGAGGTCGGCTGCTGAGCGGCCTTTTTCGCCGATCTTCAGTTCGATGATAGCCTCATGTTCCGAGCCAGTAGAGCGCAAGCGGATATCGGTTTCTTTTTCGTCCGCCGTCACCGCTTCCTGGTCAACTGTGTAGGCACCTTTGGCACCAGAGCGCAGTTCGCGAGCGATCTGCTGGCGCATGATTTTCTCATCTTTGATGAGCGCCCAAGCTGCTCGGGGAGAATCGTCGCGCAACAGAGTATCGTCGATGTCGTCCAGCCGATCGACCATCAGGATAAACATTTCGTCGCGCGTCAGTGGCGGCAGTTCGCCATAACGGTCCAGTGCCACTATGTCGGTCTCGGTGAAGGCAGCGGCATCCGCCTCCTCTGCAGCACGCTCGCGGGCCATTGCTAGTGCCCGCTCCTTGAAGCCGGCGAAGAGTGGATCGTTAGCCAATCGGAGTTTCATTGCCCAGCTGTCAGGCCCTGTCGTCGACAAGAGCGCGTTGACAATATTACTTCGGCCGCGTTCCGCGTGATCACGCGCATTGGGCGTGAAACTGCCTTCTCGTTTTAGATCGTCAGACGGGCGGACATACTGATAAGCAAGACGTGCGAGCCGTAGTAGCAATTCTGGGGTGAAGGTGGATGCGGACAGATAGGTCTCACGATCACCATGTGGATTGCCAAAGAGTGATCCGAACCACTCTATTGCTGGGCCGAACTTCGCCGGCGACTGAGCCTCGATGATTTTAGCAAGCGCATCGATCCCGTCTGCCGGGCTTAGACGCATAAGAACCGGCAACCAGATACCGTCCACGCTATCATGCGCACCACTTGCTATTTCGCCCTTCGCAAGTGCATGGATGTGAGCAATGATATCAGCGTCGCCATGCTGAACCAGAATTCTTAGCACTTGCTCAAGCCGGTTCGCACGAACCGACTCGGAAGCTGCTTGCCCTACGCGCCATTCCCCTTGATCCAGCCAAGCAAGCAGACGCGGCACGAACAGTTGTGCGACGGACAAAGGCGCATGCCGGATACCTTGCAACATACCGGAATGGGCGGTAGCCGGATCGCTAAGCTCGATCGTCAACTCCGTTCCAAGTACGGCATCGACGGCCGCCGGATGCACAGCGGCGAAACCTTCGAGCCAAGTTGGAAAACCGTTTAGCTCAATGGGCACGTATCTTAGCGCCAACTCGGCGTCATCCTGACTAAGGTTTTCGGCCCAATTAGGATCTTCGGCTTCTGCGGTAATTCCCGCCAAACCCAGCTGCCATCGAATCAGAAAGGTATCCTTCTCTTGCTCCGGCCGTTCGCTCCGTAATGTTGGGCGATCCTTACGCCAGAATGCCATCACAGCAAGGCGCAGCCGGTCAGCCACTGTCTTGTTGAAATGCCTTTCGATGAACCGTCGGTTCCACCCAGAGGCTCGACTTTCATTGCCGCTCTGTTCCATTGCCCGCCAGAGACCCCAGGCGGTGTTATCGGAACGATCGGACGCGAAGACCTCGTCAGGATTATTGACGATCTCTCTCCAAAACATCACCCAACTGGCATGGGCTTTCATATCTCGGCGCTCGTCATGCTCCCGCCGCTTAGCCTGCTCGCGTTCCCACCGTCTATTTTTTTGGCTTGCGAGGCTCGGGTTAGAAAGTTTCTCAAGACGCTCAATTAGCTCCGGACGATCCGAAACGTGAAGCTTCAGAGCTGAAAGATGGTCGGCCCATTCAACGTTGTCGTTGCGGGTACCGATAGCCGCCTCAAGCATCATCGCGCGATCGTCGGCAGAGCGAGTGCGGTCCGCGAGGGCTTCGAGGACCCACTCCGCATCTGCAGCACCTAGAACGACAACTGCACCATAAAGCGCCAAGCGGGCATACCGGTCGAAAGGATCACTTCTTGAATCATAAGCTTGCAGAAGCTTGTCGTCTGCCTCGAAAATGGAGCGCCGGATGGCCGGCGGGGCAGAGGCAATTGCGGCTGCTAACTGCTTAGCGGGCTCAGTGTGATCATACTCACGTTCTGCGAGTCGTAATGCAACCGCGATGGATCTGAATAGCTCCGGTGTCGTGACATCGTTCCGTAGCTGACGCAGACAGATTGAGGCTAGTGCCGGCAAGAGATACTGCCGTTTGCTGGCGAGATTTGGCCATTTCTTTTGGTCCCAGACGACGCCTTCAAGTGCCAGTTCGGTCACTCTTTCACGCAGGGCGCCGAGTTCATATGGCGGTAGGCTCACATGCTCGATAAGGCGCGGGAACTGCCACGAGATATCACCTACAGAACGTTTTTTCTCCGAAATCCGCGCAAGTACCTCGCCGAGTTGTTCTATAGAGAGATGGGCGGGAAACAGGCGCATGAGCGCAGCGCGTGCTAGGCGGTCGGACCAAAGTGACGGGTCGCTGACCAAGCTATCGCCGACTTTGGTAAGACGCGGATCAGGCAAACTTATCAGCGCCTCCAATGCATCGATCCGCTCGTTATCAGGCGCAGTACCATCCATTGCGACGCTATGGGCAATGTCGGCACATTCGTTCATCTTCCCCAGACCGATCAGGTCCAGTAGCACTTCGCGGATCTCCGGATTTTCGACCCCGAGGTTCCAAAGCCGCTTGACCTCAGAATCTAGGGAGGCGTCTGCGAAGCGATGAAGCTGTATAGCCGGCACGCGCAGTCCTCGCCAACCGCCCTTACCGTGGCGCTCGACATAGGCGCGGAGGGCGCGCTGGCGCTTCAAAGGAGAAAGCGTCTCAGGGTCGCCGAAATTCAACAGAACGTCTGGTTCTCGCTTTAGCACTTCTTCGAAAATCGCATCATCTCGTAGCGCCATCCAAGCGGAGACAGGCCGGAGCGATGGCTTAAGCACAGTGCCACCTTGTGCAGTGGTCGTAAAAAGGATGCGCTTGATCGATCGGGAAGACACCCCTCGCTCCCTTAGCGCGAGAAGATGCTCAGAAGCGAGATACTCTATCACCGAGCGGTGGTGGAAGCGCACACGGCCATAGGACGCAAAGCCAAAAAGTGGGCGCTCCAGAAGCGTCGTGCGTTCGTCTGAGGTCCAATCATGTAAAATCAGCTCAGGATCAAGCGGCGCTTCTGCCGGATCGCCTTCGCGGTCAGCTTCGGCACTATGGCGCAAGGTCAGCTTTCGACTGAGAGTGGCAGCTAGAGCCAATCGGCAGGCACCTTGCAATGCCCTGTCCGCAGACAAAGCCGCTCGCTCCTTCCGATCACTCCTTGGCTTCAATTTCACGGCGATGTTGCTCGCCACTTGATCAAGATGTGAACGAATGCGGCGATGAACTCGCCAATCGGCACATAGCTCAATCAGGTCTTGCGGGCGGCGCACGAATTCCTCGGCATTTCGCTGCCGGATATCGGCGAGCAGGGCATCAGGTTCATCTACGCCTTCTTTGAGTGCCATCTGTACAATCTGGGCATTGGACAGGGGCAGCAATGCAACATTCCGCCAATCTCGCTCAAGCCTCTCTTCGGACGACTTCTGTGCTCGACGCGCCATGGCGATATCGGCGAAATCCTTCTCGGTCGGAGCCTCCTCAGACTCATCGGGCACTGGCAAGAGCTGTCGGAATAACTGTTCGTCGATGGGAACAGGGCGAGATGTGATAACCACCCGGATCCGCCCGAGCTGTCCCTCAACAGCCTTCGCCAAGCGTTTCAGCGCCTGCTCGAAGGAACCGAGGCTGAGTTTCAATTCATCGATGGAATCAAGAAAAAACGTTGCGACGTCAGATTGCGAAGCATGCCAGGCGTTGAAGCGGACTTCCTCTTCATGCGAGAGAAGATCTCGCAGATTGCTACGTGCAAGGTCGGCCAACTCAACATAAAAAGCAGGCTCACCTGATGCCCACAGGGCCCGCTGCTGCGCTCGGCACTCATAGGTTTTGCCAGCACCAGCTTCGGAGATGATGAGGATGCGTTTCGATTTTAGAAGGTCATCCCAATTTGAGCCCTTGTGCCACCCCAAATCCATGAGAAACGCTGTCTGTTCCGCTTCCGTTTTCTTGTTGCCGGGGATGTCCTGGAAGCCGCGCTCAATGTCGTCGTGTGTTTCAAGTTGGGGTGCCATCAAGTTTCCTCTCCCACCGAGACAGAACATAACTACAACCTGGGCGTTAATCTACCTCACTGCAGCATCGTAGGCACAAAGGAACAGGTACACCTCTTCATCGCTCCCACCCTTATGTGCCGCTGATCGACGGGCAGCGGCAACGCCCTTCGCCGGGGCTGAAAAGTCTGGGCTTCATCCGCTCCTTGTGGGCGATCCGACAATTATCGACGTGGAGATCGCGCTGACCCGGACGGGGACAAAAAAAGCGGCCACGCAGCAGCAGGACCGACTTGACGCAGCCGTCATCCGGAACACTAAGACCGGGCCGGAGGTCGTTTTCTGCGAGGCCAAGCACTTCACCAATATCGCATTACGAGCCAACGGAGATGGCTTGCCTACCGTCATCGGCCAGATCAAGGACTACGAGAGAGCGTTGACGCGGTACGCCAACGCATTGAAGGAAGGCTATGTCGAGGTCGCCAGCGCCCTCGTTCGCATCAATGCGATGAAGAAGCTGGTTCGCGGCGGTGATGCGCCCGCGGTTCATCAGGCCATTCGCCAGATTGCGGGGAACGGCACTCGCCCCGTCATCGACACCAAACTACACCTTCTCATTTTCGGCTTCGCCAAGGCCCAGCGTGACAATCCGCGTGAAAAAAGCACCTTGAAAAGCTGGAAATCCAGCTTGGCGGGCGGGTTCGCGCCATCGGCAACCGACGCGCCAGTCTGTGGCAATCCCGGTAACAGGAGTGATTTCTTCGCGGAAAGCCGCAATTTGTAAGTGGCTGAACTGAATATAGAGGGCGGTTCGCCACCCAAGGGGGCCGCATCATGAGAAATCACGAAGCGGGCCCCATGAACGTCATCGTCTATTTTCGGCAGAACGGCGGAACTGCCGCCAAAGATTATCCCGTGACGACGCATTGGGCCGAAGACGAGAACGGAATTCCCGCTCCCCTGTTCAGTGCGTTCGACACCGGCCAAGCGGACACGTTTCCCCCGGAAATCCTGTCACAGATCGAAGCCGTCAACCCTTGGCTGGCAGCCCGGCGCGGCGTCGTCGCGGCAACGTTCACCGAGATCGAGATTGGTTCACCCCGACGCCCTGCCTATGGCGCTGCCCGCAAAGCGGCAATTCATGAACGGGCCGTACTTCTGGTCACCACGAGCGAAGCCGTCGCCGGACAGGAGTTTTCCCCCGCTTCGCAGGATGGGGTCGAGGTCATTACCCTGCCAGCCCCGAAACTGGCCGACCAACTTCGCGAGACCGCGTCAGGAAGAACGCCCGTCGTGTTCTACCTTCGCGCCGGGCCGCAGGGACCGGAGGCAGACACTCTTCTGGCAAAGCAGCGGGACGGAATCCAGAAAGCAAACATTTCCGACAATGTTCTGGCCGAGTTCATGGAGCAGGAAACGGTAGGTTCGACGGAGCGCCCGCAATTGGCGAAGGCTCTGGAATTATGTCGCCAGCACAAGGCGCTTCTCTTCATCGGCACCACAGACGCCATCGGAGATGGCGAGGAATTCCAGCCGGATTTCACCTATGTTTCCTATGAGGTGGGCTATCGCAAAGCCTATGAATGGCCGGACCTGATCGCGCTTTCCGCCTGTCCTTTCCCGGTTGCCCTGCATTTCGGCAAGCAATGGGTCCACGGCAACATCCCGCTCTACCTCGCCAATAGCAGCGGAAGCGACTTTGTCGCCGCCAGCGTAACTAGCCGTGGTTCAACCTTCCTCGGCGGCGAACTGACCGAAACGACGCTTGGAAACAAACGCCTTGGTCCTGTTCCCGCAGGCCAGGCGCGTTTGGTAGAAGCCTATGACGTCTATTTCGAGGGAGACTTCCTGATCGAATATCGCATTGACGCCCGTTTGGCCGACGGTACGTCGTTAACCGGGCGGGCTTTCGTCAAGGGCATTCCGGCAAGCCGCTGGCTCCTGGTTGGGCCTTGACCTTTTCAGAAGCTACGCCTTAGGCGAATCTTCTAAGACACTTGATGTCAACCGCAGAACAGAAGAATACCCCAAGGATGGAGAGCGCCAATGAAACACCGCAGATACCGAATTGCAGCCCTCGTGTTAACGCTGTCAGCTATCCAATCGAGCGCTCAAAGTCGCCCTCAGGATTATTGGCACTACGTTGCCGAGAGCAGAGTGCTATACTCCTGCGATAACCTGGACTGGGAATTCGAACCCGAACTAAATGGGTCCTCCAACGCATGCCTGGCATTCAGTTGTGATTACAAATCTCCAACAATGACTATCCTTACTAGAGATTACTCGGGACCTGTCACAATCAAAACAAAGGAAAGCGAAACTCGCGTTGTCGCCTCCAAAACCATGGAAGAAAGGGATTTCGCCGATTTCTTCGCCATGCACGCCAAAGTGATCGTGCTCGACGGGACACAGGCTCTCGGTGAAGAGGTCGCCAGGGATTGGACAATCACCACGCCTAATCGCAGTTACGAGTTCCTTTCGCCGAAAACCGGCGAGGGCGCAGAGGTCGCGTTCTCGAGGTTTTCCGATGACTGCCTTTAGGGAACGGCCCCGAACTGTGCTACAATGAATTGCTACATTTCTTAGAGCAATTTCAGTAGTGAGGCATTGATTTCGTTGAGTTTACGGCTGCGCAATCTGGATAGTGTAGGGTCCAGGTTCCCCAGCCAATCTCTCTAAAAAGCCCTTACTTTTCCTTGATTTTCCAGTCTCGCTGGATCCCGTTTTGGGTCATTCGCGACCTGATGCCCGGAACTGTAGGTGCCGGGTCATGCTTCGCGCCTTGCTCTGTGGCGTCAGCACATGACTGCTGCGCCTCGCGAAGGCCTCCTCAGCCCATGCGGATCACAGAAAAAGGGCAACTGCCCATTTGTTGCGCAGGGGAGCCTCCACGAGATGCTATTGTGCAAATTCAGCGACCGATTTCGCAATTAAGCTTCCAATCTGGAATCCGCAGCGCTAGACTGATATTAAATAATCGGCATTCGAGCCCCGTATCGATCGCGCTTCCGGCGCGCATCGCCCGGGGCTTTTTGTATTGGGGCTTTGATGAAGCGAGTCGTAGACATAGGCCTTCTTCTCTCCGGCAGCGGCATGTATGCGGCGCTTGCGGGCGCGAGCCGTGCGGGGGTGCTGAGGGGCGTCGACGAGGTGAATGCCGATCCCCGGCTCGATGTCTCCTTTCGCGTCGTCGAGCGGGATCCCGAAGGGCGGCTCGACCGCTATGCGCCGCTCTGCCGGGAAATCCTGAGGGAGTCCGGGGCCCGGCACATCTTCGGCTGCATCACCTCGGCGAGCCGCAAGGAGGTTATTCCCGAGCTCGAGCGCTTTGATGGGGTCCTCTGGTATCCGGTGCCCTACGAGGGTTTCGAGGCGTCCGAACACGTTGCCTATATGCATGCCTGCCCGAACCAGCATCTGCTGCCGCTTCTGGAGTGGGCGCTGCCGTCGCTCGGCAAGCGGGCCTACCTCGTCGGCTCCAATTACATCTGGGGCTGGGAAATGGCCCGAATTGCCCGCGAACGGGTTATGGCGGCAGCTGGCGAGGTGCTGGGCGATCGCTATCTGCCCGTGGGCGACACCGACCTTGATCACATCATCCAGGAAATACGGGTCCTGAAGCCGGACTTCATCCTGAACTCGCTGGTGGGAGACAGTTCCTACGCCTTCCTTGCGCGACTGGCGGAGCTGAAGCAGGAAGCGGAATTCGACAAGGGCCCCACGGTCCTCTCCTGCAACTTCACCGAATGCGAGATCACATCCGCAGGTGAAGCGGCCGAAGGACTGGTGTCGGCAGGGCCGTGGTTCGAGCCAAACGGCGGCTCCGGCGGATCATTCCACGAGATGGCCCGTCAGTCCGTGCACGAACTGGCCAGCTTGTTGCACGGCCGCCCTCGCGCAGAAGTGCTTCCACTGCCGGAACTTCTGCGCTCCGCGATCAGCTCCGGCCATAAGCCGAGACTTGATCCTGAACATCATCACGCGCGCCAGCCAACCATCATCGCGCGGCTGGAGAACGGCCGCTTTCGCGAGATCAAGCGCCTGCCGACACTGCGCGCAGATCCCTATCTCACCGCCCGCTCGCATTCCCTCCAGGGCGGCCCCTGGCTGAAAGTGGTGCCATGACGCGCATCAGGACCGAGAACCTTGGCGGAGCGACAGCCTGGATCCTGCACCGGCCCCACCCGTCGGTGCAGGGCCTGATCCGGCAGCTCGGTGTCATCGGCCTGGAGGCTCGCGAGGCCTGGCCCGAATTGTCCGCCGAGGCAATTGCGGCGGACTTCATCTTCTATGATGCAGACATGGGGCACGACGAGCAGTTCCCCTGGTCGCCAGGACAATCCCCGATGCCGATGATCGCCCTGATCGGGTCGGAAGCGCCGGGGCGTCTTCGCTGGGCCATGGAGATGGGCGCGCATGCGCAGCTGCTCAAACCCATGAGCGACAAGGGCGTCTACGCCGCCCTCCTCGTCGCACGCAGCAATTTCGATCGCGCCAAGGCATCGGAAGCGCTGATCACCGATCTGCAGAACCGCCTGTCGGCGCGACAGACGATCGTGCGTGCGGTGATGATTTTCGTGATGCAAGGAAAGACCGAGGCGGAGGCCTATGACCTTTTGCGCCAGACCGCGATGACCTGGCGCGTGACTATCGAAACCGCCGCGGAGCGGCTGGTGGCCAATCATTCGAACGAGAGGGGCACCGACGATGGCAGACGCATCGACCTCGCCTGAACCCTTGGTGGCGCCGGCAGACGGACCTTCGATCCTGCGCAGGCTGATGAGCCGCAAGCTTGCGCTCCTGGGATTGCTGATCGTGCTCGTTTGCGTCGGCGGCGCACTCTTTGCCGACTGGCTTGCCCCGCACGATCCCTATGAGCAGTTCTTCGACGGCCTGACGCTGGAAGGTGCGCCGCTACCGCCAAACGAGACGTTCTGGTTCGGGACTGATCTCCTCGGTCGCGACCTGTTCTCCCGTGTTCTCTATGGCGCACAGACCTCGCTGATCATCGGGCTTGTAGCCAACGGCGCGGCGCTTTTTATCGGCACGCTCGTCGGCGTGACGGCCGGCTACTTCCGGGGCTTCATCGGCGCGGTGCTGATGCGCTTCACCGACCTGATGATGGCGTTTCCTGCGCTGCTGCTGGCGATCTGCCTTGCCGCCATCTTCTCGCCGTCGCTGTGGATCGTCGCGATGGTGATCGCCTTCGTGAATTGGGTACAGACCGCACGCGTGATCTTCACCCAGACATCGTCGCTCGCCGAACGGGATTACATAGCAGCCGAGAAGACGCTTGGCGCCGGCCACGGCCGCATCCTGTTCAAGCACATCCTGCCGCATCTCATCCCAACCCTGATCGTGTGGGGCACGCTCGGGATATCCACGACCGTCCTGCTGGAGGCCACGCTTTCCTTCCTCGGCATCGGCGTTCAGCCGCCGATCCCGTCATGGGGCAATATTATCTTCGAAAACCAGACCTACTTCCAATCCGCGCCCTGGCTCGTCTTCATCCCGGGTGCAGCGATCCTGCTGCTCGCGCTGGCCTTCAACCTGGTGGGGGACGCACTGCGCGATATCCTCGACCCGACACAGCAGGGGCGTGACTGATGGCCGCCTATATCCTCAGACGCCTCATCCAGTCCGCGCTAATCCTGCTCGGCGTCTCGTTCATCACCTTCGTGCTGCTCTACGTCTTGCCGGCGGACCCCGTCCGCCAGATCGCCGGCCGTTCGGCAACGGCCGCGACCGTCGAAAGCATCCGCCAGCAGCTCGGCCTCGACCAGCCGTTCCTCATCCAGTACGGCAATTACCTCCTCAACCTCGTGCAGGGCGACTTCGGCCGATCCTACCTGCAGAAGACCGAGGTGGCGCAGCTTATCGCGTCGCGCCTGCCGGCCACGCTGCTGCTGCTGGTGGCCGCCATAACCTGCGAACTTCTGATCGGCCTGCCGCTCGGCATTATCGCGGCGCTCAACCGCGGAAAGGCATTGGACAACGGTCTGATGCTGACCAGCTTCCTGACGGTCTCTGCTCCCCAGTTCGTTGTGGCGCTGCTGCTGCTCTTCGTCTTTGCCGTGAAGCTCGGCTGGTTCCCCATCGGCGGCTATGGGACTTTCTCGCATATCGTCCTGCCGGCGCTCACGCTCGGCATACTCGGCTCCGGCTGGTATTCGCGCATCATGCGGTCTTCCATGGTGGATGTGCTGCGCGCCGACTTCATCCGCACGGCACGCGCCAAGGGCCTCGGCCGCAGCAAGGTTATCCTCGGCCATGCGCTGCCCAACGCCATCCTGCCGATCATAGCGATGATCGGCATCGACATCGGAATCTTCATGTCGGGCATCGTCGTCGTGGAGAGCGTCTTCGGCTGGCCAGGTATCGGCCAGCTCGCATGGCAGGCCATCCAGCGCGTCGACATCCCGATCATCATGGGCGTCACGCTCGTCTCAGCCTGCGGCATTGTCCTCGGCAATCTCATCGCCGACCTGATTTCGCCGCTCATTGATCCGCGCATCAAGCTGCGCTGAACCGCCAACCCACAGGAGTGAAGCCTATGAAGAAGCTTATCCTTTCCACCGCACTGGCAACGCTGATGGCGCTGCCTGCACTTGCCCCGGCGCAAGCCCAGGAGGCCAACCACGGCGGAAACATGATCGTGACCTACAAGGACGACGTCGCCACGCTCGATCCTGCCATCGGCTATGACTGGCAGAACTGGTCGATGATCAAGTCCGTCTTCGATGGCCTGATGGACTATGAGCCCGGCACCACCAACCTTCGCCCCGGCCTCGCTGAAAGCCACGACATTTCCGAGGATGGCCTGACCTACACCTTCAAGCTGCGTCCGGGCGTCAAGTTCCACAACGGCCGCGAACTGGTCGCCGACGACGTGGTCTATTCCATCAACCGCGTCATCAATCCGGCCACCCAGTCGCCCGGCCAAGGCTTCTTCTCCATGATCGAAGGCTACGACGAAGCCGCCGAAGGCAAGGCCGAGACGGTATCGGGCGTTTCTGCTCCCGATGCGACCACGGTCGTCTTCAAGCTGTCGCGTCCCGACGCAACCTTCCTTCACATCATGGCGCTGAACTTCTCCTTCATCGTGCCCAAGGAAGCCGTCGAGGAAGCCGGCGCCGACTTCGGCAAGAAGCCTGTTGGCACCGGCGCGTTCAAGCTGACCGAGTGGACGCTTGGCCAGCGGCTCGTATTCGAGAAGAACGAGGATTACTGGATCTCGGGCGTTCCCTATCTGGACAGCTTCACGGTTGAAGTGGGCCAGGAGCCTGTAGTCGCCCTTCTGCGGGCGCAGAACGGCGAAGTCGACATCCCGGGCGACGGCATTCCGCCCGCAAAGTTCGTCGAGGTCATGAAGGACGAGGCGCAGGCGAGCCTCGTGGTCGAAGGCGGCCAGTTGCACACGGGCTACATCACCATGAACGTGACGCAGGCTCCCTTCGACAAGGTCGAGGTGCGGCGTGCCGTCAACATGGCGATCAACAAGGACCGCATCGTCCAGGTCATCAACGGCCGCGCCGTTCCGGCAACTCAGCCGCTGCCGCCCTCCATGCCGGGCTACACGGAAGGCTACGAGGGCTACAAGTACGATCCGGAAGGGGCGAAAAAGCTGCTTGCGGACGCTGGCTATGCGGACGGCTTCGACACCGAACTCTTCGTCATGAACACCGACCCGAACCCGCGTATCGCCCAGGCGATCCAGCAGGACCTGAAGGCAATCGGCATCAATGCGTCGATCAAGTCGCTGGCCCAGGCTAACGTGATCGAGGCCGGTGGCGCAGGCACCGCGCCGATGATCTGGTCGGGTGGCATGGCATGGATCGCAGACTTCCCGGATCCGGCAAACTTCTACGGTCCGATCCTCGGCTGCGGCGGTGCGGTCGAAGGTGGCTGGAACTGGTCGAAATACTGCAATGCCGATCTCGACAAGCTGGCAGCCGATGCAGACTCCATCGTCGATCCGGCAAAGGTGGACGAGCGTATGGCCAAGTGGTCCGAGATCTACATGAAGGTCATGGAAGATGCGCCTTGGGCACCGGTCTTCAACGAACAGCGCTTCACGCTGAAGTCCGCTCGCATGGGCGGTGACGACGCGCTCTATGTCGATCCGGTTTCGATCCCGGTCAACTACGACTACGTCTTCATCAAGGAGTAAGGCTGGCAATGTGCAAGCACTGCAACCACACGATCCACGCCCATCAGCACCACTACGGCTGGGACAATTCCTTTGCTCCTGCCCTGACAGTTGCACCAGGCGAGACGATCCTGTTCCAGTGCCTTGACAGTTCTGGGGGCCAACTCGGCCCCCAGTCCACCGTCGAGGACGTGAAGGCGCTGGATTTTGCCAAGATCAACCCGGTCTCCGGCCCGATCTATATCGATGGCGCCAAGCCGGGGGATGTTCTGAAGGTAACCATCGAGAGCTTTACGCCACAGCTTCGCGACGGTGCGGGCTTCGGATGGACAGCCAACATTCCAGGCTTCGGCCTGCTCGCTGACCAGTTCACCGAACCGGCTCTCAATGTCTGGAAGTTCGACGCGTCAAGCATGGAACCCGCGCTGTTCGGCAAGAATGGTCGCGTTCCGCTGAAGCCGTTCGCGGGCACCATCGGCAATGCGCTGGCTGAGAAAGGCCACCATACGGTCGTCCCGCCGCGCCGGGTCGGCGGCAACCTCGACATCCGCGATCTAGCCGCCGGCACGACGCTCTACCTGCCGGTCGAGGTCGACGGCGCGCTATTTTCGGTCGGAGACACGCATGCCGCCCAGGGTGACGGCGAGGTCTGCGGGACGGCGATCGAGAGCCCCTTCGACGTCGTACTCACGCTCGACCTCATCAAGGACCAGCCGCTGAAGACACCGCGCTTCACGACGCCTGGCCCGGTCACGCGCCATCTCGACGCCAAGGGCTACGAGGTCACGACCGGCATCGGTCCCGATCTGTGGACCGCGGCTAAGGACGCCGTCGCCAACATGGTCGATCTCCTTGCGACGACGCAGAAGATGGATCCGGTGGATGCGTACATGCTCGTCTCGACCTGTGGCGATCTTCGCATTTCCGAGATTGTCGACATGCCGAACGTCGTGGTGAGCTTCTACTTCCCGAGGGCCGTCTTCGAATGACCGCAGCCGTGCTTTCTCCCGTCGTCGATACGGCAACCGACGTCGTCCTGTCGGTGCGCGACCTCAAGGTCTCTGCCCGTTCCGACCATGGGCTGGTGCCGTTGGTCGAAGGGTTGAGTTTCGATCTCCACCGGGGCGAGACCCTGGCGATCGCGGGGGAAAGCGGCTCGGGCAAGTCAATTACCTCACTTGCCTGCATGGGGCTTTTACCGGCACCCGCCGTGCGGGTCACGGGAGGCTCCATCCGCTTTGGCGATGAGGAACTGACGACACTGCCCGAAAAGAAGATGCAGGCAATGCGCGGCGCGCGCATAGCGATGATCTTCCAGGAGCCGATGACCGCGCTCAATCCGGTCATGAGCATCGGCCGGCAACTGGTCGAGGCTATCCGGGCGCATGAGCCGCTGTCGATCTCGCGGGCGCGTGCGCGGGCACTGGAAGCGGTGAAGGCCGTTCGCCTGTCGCAGCCGGAGAAGCGGCTGGAGCAGTATCCGCACGAATTATCGGGGGGCATGCGACAGCGCGTGATGATCGCCATGGCGATCGCTTTGCGGCCGGCCGTCCTCATTGCCGACGAGCCGACAACCGCGTTGGACGTGACAGTGCAGCGCGAGGTGCTCGACCTCCTGCGCGACCTGCAGAAGGACCTCGGCACCGCCGTCATCCTGATCACCCATGACATGGGCGTGGTCGCCGAAATGGCAGACCGTGTCATCGTCATGCGCAAGGGCAAGATGGTGGAGGCGGCGTCGACCGTCGACCTCTTCGACGCACCTCAGGAGGAATATACGCGCGACCTGCTGGCCGCCGTGCCGCGCATCGGCACAGGTGCATCGCGGCCCGAACCCGAGATGCGCGAGCTGCTCGTTCGCTACGACGACGTGTCGGTGAACTTTCCGATACGGCAGGGGCTGCTGGGCCGTGTCGCGGCCCGCGTCCATGCTGTCGAACACGTTTCTCTGGAGATCTTCCGCGGCGAAACGCTTTCCCTGGTGGGCGAATCCGGTTGTGGTAAGTCGACCATGGCAAAGGCGCTGGTAGGCCTCGTTCCGCATTCCGGTCGCATCGAAATCAACGGCAAGGCACTGGGCGACCTGAACAATGCCGGCCGCAAGGCGATCCCTCGCGATCTCCAGATCGTTTTCCAGGACCCGATGGCGGCGCTGGACGCACGGATGACGGTCGGCGAACTGATCCGCGAGCCGCTGGTCATCCACGGCATCGGAACCCCTGCCGAACAGAAGGCACGTGTGCACGAACTGCTTGAGCGCGTGGAGCTATCGCGCACCGTTTACAATCGTTACCCGCACCAGTTCTCCGGCGGCCAGCGGCAGCGCATCTGCATTGCACGCGCGCTTGCCCTGAAGCCGAAGCTGATCATCTGCGACGAGAGCGTGGCAGCTCTCGACGTCTCGATCCAGGCCAAGGTCCTGGACCTCCTGCGCGACCTGCAGAAGGAAAGCGGTGTCACCTATCTCTTCATCAGCCATGACATGGCGGTAGTCGAGAACATCTCCGACCGGGTCGCCGTCATGTATCTCGGCCAGATTGTCGAGATGGGAACGCGCGCGCAGCTATTCGGCAATCCGCAGCACACCTACACCAGGCGGCTCCTCGCCGCAGTGCCTGTGCCCGATCCTCGCCGCGAGCGTCAGCCGAGCGCACGGTTGTCCGGCGAGATCCCGAGCCCGGTGTGGAAGGTGGGGGAAGGGCCGAATCGCGTGGGACTCGTCGACATCGGCGGCGGCCATCTGGTGGCAAGATAAGTTCTCGGCAAGACGCAATTTGGCGTTCCCGTGGGCCAAGCTCCGTATTGCGATGAAACGAACTTAGACGCGGCAGACATCTCAACCTTTAGAGCCGGATTGGTCATTGGCGAGGAATTTGTCTCTGATGAGGAAGCCCACGACCATCTCTGGCGGAATGGAAACGAACGTGGCGGCCAGCCGGCACCAGCGAGCGGGCATTTAGAGAATGGCAGCACTTGTATGACAACTATTGGCTTCCCGCCGCTGACCAAGTCGGATGCAAGCGCAAGGCGTCGCTCGACGGTGGTCATCGGTCTTTCTCGGAGCGTCCGGTAGGTCTTCCTTGTTCACGCATCAGCAATTGATCTCGATACTATCCTCCCTTCCCGATCCCGCCTTCATCCTCACCCGCAGCGGTCGCTACGCGGCGATCTTCGGAGGCAAGGACATCAGGCACTATCATGACGGCAGCGGCCTCGTCGGGCGCAGCATGTTCGAGGTGCTGAAACAGGAAAAGGCTCAGTGGTTCGCTGCAGAAATCGAAAAGGCGCTGTCGAGCGGCGTTCTCCATATTGTCGAGTACCAACTCAGCGGCAGTGACGTGAAGGGAGCCGGCGACGGCCCCGCGCACGCGATATGGTTCGAAGGTCGCGTCCAGTCACTCGAATTTCCTGTTGATGGTGAGCCCGCCGTCGTCTGGGTAGCGAGCAACATCACCGAGAAGAACGAGACGCAGCAAAAACTGCGTCAGCTGAGCGAAACGGATGCCCTGACCGGCCTTTACAACCGGCGGAAGCTCATCGCGACCCTCGATGATCGGCTGGCGGCCTTCGAAAGCGAAAAATCCCAGACGTCGCTTCTGGTCTTTGATCTCGACAACTTCAAACGCATCAATGACGAGATGGGGCACCACATGGGCGACGCAGCGCTCATAGAGATTGCGCGGCTCTGTCGTCAGCATCTGCGCCAGAGCGACGTGATCGCACGCTTCGGCGGGGACGAGTTCGTGATCGTCATGCCAGGAACCGAGAGCGGCAACGCGCTGGAGATTGCGGAGCGGCTTCGCAAGCACGTTCCAGCTGCGCTCCGGGATTGCCTGCGCCATGAGTCGACGATCAGCGGCGGTGTCAGCGACTTCCGGTTCTCGGACAAGTCGACCGATGATATTCTGAGGCGCGCCGATGAAGGACTGTATCACTCGAAACGGACAGGCCGCGATCGCGTTTCCATCCTCTAGTGCTCTTCGGTGACCCCGGCAGTTCCGGACGAAGATCCTGCCGATGGTCGTGTCAACCGTACTAGCATGCAGGTCCCTCGGAGGTAGGCGCTTCCGAAGGCACTTCCTTTAGGCAGCGGCTGGACAAGTTTGCACCTCGGCCGACTGTTGCTCCCTTGTCCGGAAAGCGGCCAACTGGTCCCGCAGCTTTGACGCTTCAACCGCCAGCGTTACCGATGCTGCGTTGGTCTCTTCCACCATGCTGGCGTTCTGCTGAGTGATCTGGTCCAGATGCGCGATCGAACCGCTGATCTCCGCCAGCGCCACCGACTGTTCCTTTGCGGATTGCGCTATCGCGAGCATCTGCCCGTTGACCGTTCTCACCTGCTGCTCGATCCCGCGGAGAGCCTCGCCAGTACGATCGACCAGCGAGACACCGTTGGAGACGTCTTTGGATGCCTGCTCCACCAGAGACTTGATCTCCCTGGCAGCCGAGGCCGAGCGTTGTGCCAGTTCGCGGACCTCTTGAGCGACGACGGCGAAGCCCTTCCCTGCCTCACCGGCCCGCGCCGCCTCGACGCCGGCATTGAGCGCCAGCAGGTTGGTCTGGAAGGCAATTTCATCGATGACGTTGATGATGTGACCGATCCGCGAGGACGAGTGAGCAATGTCCTGCATCGCCTCGACTGTCTGGCTCACGATGATCGTCGCCTGGGATGTGTCGTCGCTTGCTCGGGTGGATGACTTCTGCGCGTCGTCTGCCGCACCCGAGGACATTTTGACTGCGCTCGCCACTTGCTCCAGTGC
Source organism: Pseudorhizobium banfieldiae (assembly GCF_000967425.1). Lineage (NCBI taxonomy): Bacteria > Pseudomonadati > Pseudomonadota > Alphaproteobacteria > Hyphomicrobiales > Rhizobiaceae > Pseudorhizobium > Pseudorhizobium banfieldiae. The sequence goes on along the minus strand of NZ_FO082820.1, from coordinate 324,093 downwards.
CGCTGCGGCCTCTTCAAGCGCGGCCGCCTGGCCCGCCGTCCGGCGGGCAAGCTCGTCAGCGGCACCGCGCAGATCGGCACACCCCGCATCGATGACACTGGCATTGCCGCCAGCAGTGGCAACCAGCTGCTCCAGGGTCTCGACGGATCGGTTGAAGACAAGGCGGAGCCCGTCGAAGTCGGCATCCAGGACTGCATCAATCCGGTAGCGCAAGTCACCGGCCGAAAGCGCGTCCAGACCCGTTACACGCTGGTCGAGAGCATATTCGACCGCCTGGCTACGTACCGCGCGCTCGCGCTCGGCCGCTTGGGCGATGCGCCGCGCGTCAGCGTCGCGGGCCATCTCTTCCTGCCTCTGGTGCTCGGCCTGCCGCCGCGCCTCCTCGAGCGCACGAGCAACTGCCCGCGACATGGCGCCGACCTCGTCCCTGGCGGAGGTGTCGCCGACGCTGACCGTGGCGTCACCTTCGGCGAGCTGTTCTATGGCTGCGGTGAGGCGCTTGATCGGCCGCACCACGCCTAGGCCGATCGCAAGCGAAAGCAACAAGGAACCAGCAAGCGCGCCAGCCAGCGACACGCCCAGGACGACCAGTGCGCGTTCTTCGCCCGCCGCTGCTCCGGCTGCGTCTTCTCTGACCTGCTCGAGAAGACGTTGCTCAAGGGCACGCATCGTGTCGATCCGTTCTGTGGTGAGGCGATACCAGGTTGCGGCATCGAGTCCGGACACATCGCCCTCTGCGCCGGCGAGCAGCAGGCGCGATCGCATGGCCGCAAGCGGTCCCTCGCCTGCAACTCCGATCGACCTTGCAGCATCCGCGAAGGCAGGCATACGTGCTGCGAACTCCTCCAGCAGCGCTGCCTGCGACCCATGAAGGACCGACAATCGCGTCAAGGCTGACTTATCGACGACCCCTGCCGTGATCACGCCATTGCCGGTTGCCCTTTCCTGGCCCGCCAGTTCCTTCACCTGAGAGAAGAGGTTGTAGGCTGCAATTTCATCGGCGATCGGGCTATCGGAGCCTTGGTCTCCGAGGGTCTTCGACAATGCAAGCAAGCCAGCGACGACATCGCTGTAGCGCAGGGTCGCGGTGGCGGCTGAAAGCTCCCGGAGATCGACCCGCTGCCGCAGTTCCCGAAGGCCATCCAGCGACGCGGACGATGAACCGGGTGGCACGGATGCCGTGTCTGACGACAGTTCCTCCAGCCGCCTGGCTAAACGATCAGTCGATTGGCGGGCTTCGTCGAGGCGGTCGAACTGCGCCTGATCGCTGGCTGCAAGGGCGCCGGCAGTTTGGCCTCGCTCTCTCTGTACCGCATGGATCACGTCCGCGAGGGCGGCCAGGTCGACACTCACCGATACGACATGTGTGGCCTCGCGATAGGAAACGATCCCGTCGGCGATACGGCCGTAGGCGAGCCAGACTGCCACAACCGCCGGCAGAGCCGCGCAGACCAGAATTCGTTTTGTGAGGGATACATCAGAAAAACGCATGAGGAGGCTCCGAACGACGCCGGCCTCATGCCGAACTGCCGAACATGATGTCCGGCCGCAATTGGGCTACCCGAACCTTCCCATGCCGTCTTTGCTGCTGCGCAAACTCTGATGGTCGAGCTCGGCCGGGGCCGGCTCGATGCGGAGGGCGCGCAACGCGTTGAGAATGACTGCCACGTCGATTGCCTCCTGAATCAAGGCACCCTGGACGGGGGAGAGGTAGCCAAGGGCTGCCGCGATCATGCCGATGACGGAGAGCCCGATCCCGACCACCACGCTTTGCAGGGCAATTCGTCGCGCACCACGGGCAATTTCCACGCCTGCCCGCAGCCGGTCCACGCTGTCGACAAGCAGGACGACGTCCGCGGCCTCTGCCGACGCGGCCGCGCCACGTGCGCCCATGGCGACGCCGATATCAGCCGCAGCCAAGGCGGGTGCATCATTGACGCCATCTCCGACCATCATCACGGGACCATGCTTCCGCTCGGTGAGCACCAGCAGCACTTTCTCGTTGGGGCTGAGGTCGGCTCTGATGCCATCGAGGCCAAGTCCCTCTGTTATGCGCTTGGCGACGTCACGGCGGTCTCCCGTTGCGAGCAGGATGCGCTCGATCCCCTGCCGACGCAGGCCAGAAAGCATTCCGAGGCTGTCATCGCGCAGAAGGTCAGCCAAGACGAAATGGCCCGCGAAACCACCGTCGATGCCGACAGCAACAAGGACCGATCCAGCACCGAGCGCTGGATGCCCCATCGCCGTTCGACCGAGGTGTTGGGATACGAAGCGATGACCGCCCACGACCACGGAGCGGTTGTCGACGCGACCGACAAGCCCCTCCCCCGGGGTCTCGGCCACCTCCGTCGGAACTGGCAGTGCCAGCCCTCGTTCGCGCGCCTCCTGGACGATCGCCTGGGCAACCGGATGCTTGGTTGCCTGTTCGAGCGCCGCCGCCAGCCTCAGCACGTCTTCCGTTGCCATGCCGCCATATGTGCTGGCCGATACGATCTTCGGCCGCCCATCGGTCAGCGTCCCCGTCTTGTCGAGAATCAGCGTGCGCGCGCGCGCCATCGCTTCAAGGGGTCCGGCACCCTTGATCAGCACTCCGTGGTGAGCGGCGCGGGAAAGGCCAGCCACCAACGCCACGGGCACAGCCAGGATCAGCGGGCACGGCGTTGCCACCACCAATACGGCAACAGCGCGGATGGGGTCCCCCGTTACCCACCACGCCGAGAAGGCGATTGCGACAGTGACGAGCAGGAAGGCAAGCGACCATCTGTCGGCGAGCCGCGACATTGGCGCCTTCGAAGCCTGAGCCTGTTCGACGAGACGGACGATGCCGGCATAGGTACTGTCGCTTGCCGGTCGGGTCGCAAGGAGGTCGAATGCCTCGCCAGCATTGGTGGAACCGCTCATTGCCTCGCCGCCCTCCTGCACCCGGACCGGCAGTGATTCTCCCGTCAGTGCAGAGGTGTCCAGAAAGGCAACGGAGGATCCGACGGTACCATCGACCGGGACGACGTCCCCCTGCCGGATCAGCAGCCGGTCGCCGGGTGCGACGGCATCGAGCGGCACGTCTTCCAGTGCGCCATTGATGTGCCGCGTGGCCGTCCTAGGCACGCGCGCGAGCAGGTCGCGCATCTCGCGACGCGCACGGCCTTCGGCGAAGCTTTCAAGAAAGGTACCACCGGAATACATGACCGCAACAACGGCGGCTGCGAGAGTTTCGCCAAAAAGGAGCGCGGCCGACATGGAAAGCGCCGCCACGATATCGAGCCCGACCTCGCCCCGGCGCAGGCTGTGCAGGATCTCGATCAGGAGCGCGGCGAGGACGGGGCCGACGCCCAGGGCCCATACGGTGGAGGTGAGCTCCGGTCTGCCAATCCCGTAAGCCAGCAGGAGGCCGCCAAAGAGGCCACCGAGGGCCACCGCCAGAAGCGCGATCTTCAGCTTCTCGGCCGCCGAATACCCAGACATCGAACTGCTCTCCAGCGCCGTGGAGCACCTGCCCACGGATCATCTCCAACTTCAGCCCTTTATCACAAAGCAAAGAATGGTCGTCGATGATTCACATCGTGGCCAGAACGCAGCTTGCGCGGCGGCGCCGGATCTTTCCGACGTGATGCATTGTTGGGGTTGGGCGGGGCTCGAGTGCCGTGCTTATCGTGCCTTCTTAGCGATCAACGTTTCCAGGGCACGAACGGCGACGGAATACCCTTCCGCCCCCAGCCCGGCCATGACCGTGGTCGCCGTCATCGAGACATAGGAGCGGTGGTAGATCGACTCCCGGCGATGGACGTTGCTGATGTGGAACTCGATGATGGGTCCCTTGAACATCTTCAGCGCGTCGAGGAGCGCGAGGGAGGTGAAGGTGAAGGCTGCAGGATTGATGACGATGCCATCCCCCTCGTCGATCGCCTCATGCACCCATTCGATCAGCCGCTCTTCGCTATTGGTCTGGCGGAACTCAACCGGACGGTCACCCGCCGCCTCGCGGCACATGGCCTCGACTTCTGCCAAGGTCGTGGTGCCGTAGATCTCCGGCTCCCGCTTTCCCAACCGGTTCAGGTTCGGGCCGTTCAGGATGTAGATCGGCTTCATGATGATACCTCAGCCTTGATAGCCCAGCAGCCGCGGCAGCCAGAGAACGCTGTCGGGGACGAAGGTGATGAATACGAGCGAAACGACCATCCAGAAGAGGAAGGGAGCCGCATCCAGGATGATGTCCTTGATCGGTGCACCGGAGATCTTCGCGACGATGAAAAGCAGCAGCCCATAGGGCGGTGTCACCAGTCCGAGCATGATGTTGACGACGACGACGACGCCGAAATGGACGAGGTCGATGCCGAGCGCCTGAGCGGTCGGAATGAAGACCGGCACGATGATCAGCAGGATCGCGGTACCCTCAAGAAGGCAGCCGAGGATCAGGAGGATCACATTGACCAGGATCAGGAAACCCGTGGGGCTGAGATCCCAACCGGTCAGCATCACCCGTATACTGTCGGGAATGTTCTCGATCGTGACGACGTAGTTGAAGACGAGCGCACCCGCGATCAACATCCCGATCGATGCCGTCGATTTGGCGCTCGTCGCAAGCGAGCCGTAGAAGTCGCGCAGGCTGATGCTCCGGTAGAGCACGACTGAAATCAGCAATGCGTAGGCCGCGGCAATCGCGGCCGCCTCTGTTGGCGTGGTGATGCCGGAATAGATGCAGCCGAGCAGCACGACGGGCATCATCAATGCCGGGAAGGCGCGGATTGTTATGCGCGGAATTTCGCGAAGCGGGACCGGCTCCTCGACCGGAAAATTCCGGCGCCGGGCGGTGATTGATACCTGCATCATCTGCAGCCCGGACATGAGGAGCCCCGGCACCATGCCTGCAAGGAACAGGTAACCGATCGAGGCATCCGACACGAGCGAGTAGATGATCATCGGGATGGACGGAGGGATGATCGGACCGACCACGGCAGTCACCGCCGTCAGGGCGGCCGCGAAGCTGGGGGTATAGCGGCCCTCGCGTGTCATCATGTTCTGCATCATCTTGCCGCTGCCCGCGGCGTCGGCGATCGCCGAACCGGACATGCCGGCAAAGATGATGCTCTGGACGATGTTAACCTGGGCAAGACCGCCCCGGAACCGCCCGACCAATACGTTGCAGAAGTTCAGGAGCCGCTCGGTCATGGAGCCAACGTTCATGAACTCCGCCGCCAGGATGAAGAGCGGCACGGCGAGAATGACGTAGTTCGAATACATGCCATTCAGGAACTGCTCGGCGGCGATCCCCATATCCGCGTCGGCAAGCCAGAGATAGAGGATCGATCCGCTGATCATCGAGAGGCCGATCGGCAGCCCCATGAAGGCAAGCGCCGTGATCACGAAGAGGGTGACCGAGAAGGGACTAGCGAAGCTCATACGCCTGAGCCCGCCTTGGTCGGATCGAAGGCATCCGGTGCGGTACCGCGTACAGCGCGGAAGCCCAGCCACATATAGCGGACGATCATCGCGATCGCGAAGACGACATAGATGGAATAGAGATAGTCGAAGCGGATCTTGAGATAGGCGGTGCTCTCCACCTTCATGAAGGTCACGTAGTCGACGATGGCCGGAAGCGAAATGCCAAAGAGGAAGATCAGTGCCGCTGCACAGATGATCTGCATGATGCGTCGTGACTGGTCGCTGGCACCACCCCAGATCAGGTCGAAGCGGATTTCGTCGACCTCACGAACCACGAAGGCGGATCCGAAGAGAACGATCCAGATCCAGAGCGCCACACTGACCTCGTGGGTCCAGCCGATGGAGAGATTGAGCACATACCGGAAGATGATCTGCAGGATGAAGACGACGAACATCGTCAGCAGCATCAGGCACAGTATGTTTTCCGCGCGCCGTCTCAACCACCCGCCGATGGCCGGCAGACTCGAATTCATCGCATTCTTCCTCCCAGGAGGAGGCGCACCGCCCGAGCGGCCCGCCTCCCTGATTGTTACACCTTGAGCTTCAGCTCGACCTTACATCCCGGCAACTTTTTCCAGGACGCCATCGGGCCAGGACTTTGCCAGGTCGGAAGCGAGATACTTCTCTTGCGCGAACTTGCGGAATGCCTCCTGATCTGGTTCGTAGATCTCAAGGCCGGCAGCCTTGAACTCTTCCAGCAGCGCCTTTTCCTGGGCGACGTGCTGTTCCTCGCTCCATTTCATGGCTTCGTCGGCCGCCGCCTGGAAGGACTGCTGCTGCTCAGGCGTCATCTTGTCCCAAACTTCGTTGGAAATGACCAGCAGGTCGTAACCGATCAGGTGCGAGGTCAGCACGATCTGCGACATGACCTCATAGAACTTCATGTTCTTCACGTTCGGGAGCGGGTTGTCCTGACCATCGATCGCACCTGTCTGCAGTGCGGTATAGACTTCTGCATAGGCAACAGGAACCGGGTTGGCGCCTAGGGCCTCGCCGAGGAACTGCCAGGCGTCCCCACCCGGCATGCGCAGCTTGATGCCTGCCATGTCTTCCGGCGTGTTGATCTTCTTCTCAGGCTTCAGGCCCACCTGGCGCGCGCCGAAATATGTCGGGCCGAGAATGTGGATACCGAGCTTGTCCTCGGCCATCTTCTTGAACTCGGCACCTGTTTCGCTGTTGAAGAAGGCCGACAGATGCGCAGCGTCACGGAAAAGGTAAGCGGACGTCAGAACCGACCACTCCGGGATCTGCTTGGAAATGTCCTGGGGCGCGATATTGCCCATCTGCAGGTTGCCGCGCTGGATGGCGACGAGTTCGGTGCCTTGCTTGAAGAGGTTGCCGCCGTAATAGGGCTCCAACTTGAAGTCAGCGCTGATCCCTTCGGCAAGCTTCTTGGTCATCTCGGCGCGGATATCCTGCTCTGAGAAGACAGCCGAAAACTTGAGAACCGGCTTGTCCTGAGCCAGCGCCGGAATGGCGAGCACTGCGGCGGCCAGCATGGTTGCGCCAAACAGATGGCGACGAGTTATATTGAGCATCATGTTTTCTCCTCCTGTTATATTTCCTGTTCATCTGCTGGCTGCAGATGATCTCCTCCAGACTACTGGCTGTTCTGCCTGCCCTCAGGCAGAATGTACGGAACAGTTCGTTTAGTCAATGATCGGTCCCGAACACTATCTGTAGGTCCTTTTTTTCAGACCTCATGCCGCCGGCACTCCTTCAGGCCGGATCTGTTTCCTCAACGCCGCTATACGGAATATCGCGTTCGGTGCCCCATAACCTCGATAGCCTCGCCTTTCGACGATTTCGAAGAAAAAGCCTTCGCTGAAGGTCCCACTGTAGAGCTGGAAATATTCCCCGTGCTCATCCCGATCGTAGAGGATGTTCTCGGCCTTCATGCGCTCGGTCAATTGCGGCTCAAGACCGAAACGTGCTTCGACGTCGTCGTAGTAGTTTGGCGAGATCGGCAAGGTATGGAAGCCGTTTGCCCGCAACGCCTCGGCGGTCTTGAAGATATCGGTGCTTCTGAAGGCAAGATGCTGGATACCGGAGCCGAATTTCTCTGCTATGAAGTGGCCCGCCAGTGTTCTCCGGTTCTCGGCTCCGTTCATCGTGATCCGCAAGAAACCGTCGCGATTTTCAACGACCTGGCTCCGCACCACCCCCGCCGGATCGATGATGTCCACCATGGGCGACTTGGCGGCCTCGAAGATGGAGGTATAGAAGAGAAGCCAGGTCAGCATCTCTTCATAGGCTACTGTCTGCGCCACGTGGTCTACGGCAATCAGGTTCGCCGGGAACGGCTGGCCCTCATCGGATGTGGGGACGAAGTCCACCTCCCATATTTTGCCTAGGCTGCTCGTGCCATCGATCAGATAGACCAACCCGCCTCCGACCCCGCGGATCGCCGGGATCTCCAGTTCACCGGGTCCCACCGGCTGGTGAAACGGTTCCGCGCCCAACGCTACCGCGCGCGCCAACGCTGCAGATGCATCCTCTACTTCCAGGGCCATGGCATAGGCTGATGTTCCGTGAACGGCATAGGCCGCGCTGGCAAAGCCGACGGATTCTCGATTGACGAGGATGCGGATCTGTCCCTGCTGATAGACGCTGACCTTCTTCGTCCTGTGAACGGCGGTCTTGCGGAAACCGAGCGCATGCAGCATCGCGATCAACTGGCCGGCATCCGCCTCGCCGACAGAGAACTCGACGAAAGCCACGCCCTTCACCACGGCGCGCTCGGGCATCGGCGCAACCGAAAGCGTGGCCGCCCCCGATCTTCTCCGCACCTGATCACCGAGATAGATCAGCGATCGATGACCATCGGCCGCGATCGCCTTGGGCGAGCCGCCACGAAACTGATCATTGAAGATCTCAAGCGAGAAATAGCCGTCGTAGCCGGTTTCCGCGATTGCGGCGACGAAGTCGGTGACTGGCAAATCCCCCTCGCCCGGCATGTTGCGGAAATGCCTACTCCAGTAGAGAAGGTCCATGTCGATGAGCGGCGCGTCCGCGAGCTGAACGATGAAGATCTTGTCCTTCGGGACAGATCGGATCGAACCGATGTCGATCTTGCGCGCCAGTGAATGGAAACTGTCGAGGATAAGCCCGACATTGGGATGATCGGCGCGGCGGACGATTTCCCATGCGTCACGATGATCGGAGATATGGCGACCCCATGCGAGGGCTTCATAACCGACCCGCAGACCCCGCTTCGCTGCTCTTTCGCCCAGTTCGCTGAAGTCCGCTGCGGCGCGATCAATCCCACCGAGCGAGACCGGCGAGACGTTCGAGCAGACCAGGACGAGATCTGTCCCCAGTTCCTGCATGACATCGAACTTGCGTTCGGCACGGTCGAAGGTCCGTGTGCGGTGCGGCTCGGGCATCCCCTCGAAATCGCGGAATGGCTGGAAAAGCGTGATCTCCAGCCCGGCGTCCCGGACCATTCGGCCTACATCGCGTGGGCTGCCGTCGAAGGCGAGAAAGTCGTTCTCGAAGATCTCGACTCCGTGAAAACCTGCCTTGGCAATCGCCTCCAGCTTTTCCGGGAGTTCACCGCTGATCGATACCGTTGCGATCGATGTCTTCATCGGCCGCCTCCCGCTGCGCGGACGGGCTGGAGCGGCCCCCGCGTCATCTCAGCGAAGTGTCGGAGCATGCGGTCCGCATCCGGTTCCAGGCCGGTAAAGAGTTTGAATGCGCCAACTGCCTGAAAGACTGCCATGCCGCCGCCATCCAGGATGCGGCATCCAACCTTTTCCGCCTCGATCAGCAACTCCGTCCTCAAGGGGAAGTAGACGATTTCCGCCACCCACAAAGATGGGCCCAGCAGATCGGCCGGCAGCGGCAGGCCCGGATACTTCGCCATGCCGGTCGGCGTTGCATGGATCAGGCCCGTCGCCGATGCCATCTCCCGGGAGAGGTCGCGGCCTGCTACGACTGCCCTGTCTGGAAAATGCTGCTTCATGCTTTCGGCGAGAGCCGAGGAGCGGGCCGCATCCTGATCGAAGATCGTCAGCCTCTCGGCACCTGATCGAAGGATGGCAAAGGCCGTTGCGGCGCCCGCACCTCCGGCCCCCAACTGCACGACCGACCGGAGATTCGCTCCAGGCAGACCTCGCCGGAAGCTCTCGGCGAACCCCCACCAGTCGGTGTTGTGCCCGTGCCGCCGGCCATCGCGGAGGACGACCGTGTTGACGGCGCCAAGCGCCACGGCCTCATCGGAGAGGGTATCAAGGAAGGGGATGACATCCTGCTTGCAGGGGTGGGTAATGTTCAGGCCACCGAAGCCTTTCGCTTCCGCATCCAAGATGAGGTTCGGCAGGTGCTTGTCGCCGCCATCGATCCGGTCCAGATCGAGCAGAACGTAGTGATAATCCAGGCCCTGCGCGCGGCCCTCTTCCATGTGCATCGCAGGCGTCAGGGAAGCCTGGATGCCCTTGCCGATAAGCCCGGCACGAAATGAGGAATGCTCGACGGCTGCCATTTCTGCATTCACCGCGGCGATGGATGATTAGGATCAGCCGGGCCGACGGCGCTCCTCCCAAAACGCTGTTCTTGGTCAATGCCATAGTGTACTAACTAGTTCGTGTCAATCGATCCTCCATTGAAACCTGACTACAAGGCCAATATGAGTCGTCGCGGAGGGCCGGAGGATGCCCGGAGGAAGTGACGGAAGTGGACGTGCGCAGGCCTGCTGAGCGAGAGAGCCGGAAGAACGATCCGGAAAAAACACGGGACGACATCCTGAACGTCGCGACGGAGGAGTTTTCGGCCTACGGCCTATCCGGCGGCCGCGTCGACGCGATCGCCGAAAAGACCCGCACCTCGAAACGCATGATCTACTACTATTTCGGCAGCAAGGAGGGTCTCTACCTCGCGGTGCTCGAAAAGGCCTACCGCAAGATCCGCTCGCTCGAAGCCGATCTTGAACTTGCCGACATGCCTCCGGTCGAGGCGCTGCGGACCCTGGTTGCCAGCACCTTCGACCATGACGAGAACAATCCCGACTTCGTCCGGTTGGTCAGTATCGAGAATATCCACCACGCGAACCACATGAAGCGATCGTCCGAGATCGGCGAACTCAACCTCTCGATCGTCAGGACGATCGGCGAAATCCTGGAGAGGGGGCGCAGAGAAGGCGTCTTCCATCGCGATGTCGATGCGGTGGACCTGCACATGCTGATCAGCGCCTTCTGCTTCTTCCGCGTGTCCAACCGCTACACCTTCGGCACGATCTTTCACCGGGACCTATCGGAGCCCGCCCTCTATGATCGACATAAACGGATGATTTCGGATGCGGTCATCGCCTATGTGACACAACCTGTGGCGAAGCAATCCTGAGACTCTTAAGGCTCAGCAGAGAGTTCAGGGCGTTGAACAGGACGAAAATCAGGCAACGAGTTCGGCGAAACGCGACTAATCAGCTTGCGCGACATCGGCAGGCTTCGCCTGGCTGATCCTCATCGCGAGCGAGATCGCAAAGACGGCAGCCCCCGCAAGCAGGAAGTAGCTCTCGCCCAGCGCCAGGCGGTTGTTCGAGTTCGTTGCGATGGTGATGAAGAAAAACAGGCTCAGGCTGTAGAGATAGAGCATCAGGCTGGCTGAAATGACCCCCTGCCGCCTTGCTTCGTATATCCTATACGCGGACACCAGGATGAAGGTAGCGAGTACCAATGCCCCAAGAAGGCCGTGCCGCACCAGGATCTCGAGATAGCCGTTGTGGAGCAACTGGTGGTTGTTATCTTGATAGGTACCCTGCCGCCATCGATCCTGCCAGAGATTCCCCCAGCCGAACCACGGAGATGACTCTACCGTATCCAGTGCGTTGGTCCACAACATCAGACGGTCCCGCATGGATTGGGGAGTGTCGGGATTCTCTACGGCGCGGCGCATGGCGTCTCGGGGATCGACATGTTCCATTCCAAAGCTGAACAACGCGCCGGTGGCTTCTATTGTCGGACCAGCCACGCGTCTGGCATCCTCCTGCGCAACGATGATGCCCATCATTGCGACCAGCAGCACTGCAAGGACGGCCAATGCCAGACGTTTACCGTAGAACGCGAGGACCGCCAGGGACATGAAGCCCGCCACGGGGCCGAGGGCGAGCCATACCCCTTTCGACTGGGCGCCCAGAATCCCGACCCCGCTCAACAACACCGTCAGGAACCCCATTCCGAGGATCACGCCGAGACGCCACCCGTCATAGCGCCGCGTTTCCACGACGTAGAGCATCAAGCAAATGCTTGTAACCAGAAGCATACCGCATCCGATCGCCGCATGGATGGGATTATTGTGAAAAAGAGGGAATACGCGCTCGCCGCTCCTCAGGGCGGCCCAGTCGATGCTAGCCAGCAATCCTACAACTCCGGCGGCGATTAAAACCATCACGGCTGGAAAAACGTACTGACGTGTCTTGTACAGCGTCACCCCAAGTGCCGGAAAGAAGAGCGGGAATATGTACAGCCATTCGGAGGTGCCGCGCGCATCATAAACCGTCATGCCGATCACGAAGCGGATAGCAGCGTAGGCAGCCCAGAGCCAACAGAACCAGGCAAGCCAGTCACGCGAGACGAGGCGAACGTAGTCCCGAAAACGGATCATGGAAAGGGCGACGAGCGCCAACGTCGCATAGCGGTAGGCGTCGCTCTCCACCAGCATCGCCGACGCCATCAACACCCACAACAGGGGAATAAGAAAGGGAGCAGACCGAGAGACCGCAACGGCCGGCATCAGTTCAGACCCCCTTGAGCGCATATAGTATCCGTTGGAGATAGTCCTTCGCCCGCTGCCAATGTGTCGGGAGGCGCTTCCACCAGACGAACTTTCTCTCTTTGTAGCCGCTTCGGCTGGCGATGGTGCTGGCCGACCGCTTGGAGATGACGACATCCTCGTCCACGGTCAAGACTTCCGCGCCTATCGCCCAGCCCCGCTCGAGGGCAATGTCGAACGGGTACTCCATCACCTTCATCCGCTCCACCAGTTTCGCCGCGCCGGGGCGCGTGACCGCGTAGCAGGCCGCCGACCCCATAGGACCGTGAATAGCACGACCGATCCGGTCGCCATGAGCGGTCGTTGCATAGCTCCTGAACCCGACCATTCGGTGATTGAACAGTTTGATCACATCCGCTCCCGGAACCGCAGCGAGTGCCGCCGCCGCACGCTCAGGCAGATCCGATGAAAGCCTGATGTCGTCTTCAACGATGATTGCGTGTGGCAGCCCGGCCTCAAGAAAGGTCGAGAGCGCCTTCATGTGGCTGCGATAGCACCCATACTCGCCCGGGATCATATGGCGCCCGTTATTGCGCATGAAGGCAGCTTGGTTCACGTCCGCCCAATCTCCTGCTTCGAACAAACTGCCATCGACTGCCGCGACCCTATGGATAGCCAGGCCCAGATCAGCAGCCTCGCGAGAGAGTTCTTCCCAGCGCTCGCGGGAGCGGTCGAGGTTGATCGCGTAAATGATAGCCTGGAAGTCTTCGGCGGTGGACATCAGGACTCGTCGGAATGGGTTGAACGCAGCATTTTCGCAAAGCCTAGCAAAGCGACTACCTAGTCGCAGCCAGTGATTGATCGAGAGCGCCGTCGGACGACAGCGCCGCTGCGTTCAACCGCGCACGGAGCTTGTCAACCTTCTGACGCTTGTCGTAGCGATTAAGTGACTGCGACCAGCTTTTCAATGGAACTGCGGCGTTTTCCCCATAACCATCGATCAGAACGATCCGGGACCGCCCCGTCAGACGGTCGGAAAGCACGAGATTGTTAATTCCAAGCTCGTTGACTATGATCGGACTGCGCTCGAGCCAGTCAAAGAACTCCTCCAGCAGCAGCAATATGCTCCTGTCCAGCCGGCGGGACTTCATCAGGCTCGCGACGGTGGGCGCGATGTCGCTCCGAAAGGTCTCGCATCGAACCGCAAGCCCGGGACCGATGTCGGTATCGACCAAGCCGATGACCTCTTCCAGATGCTGCGAGGCATGGCCCTCGGCGGCATAGAAAGCCACCTGCTCCTCCAGCACCCGCATGAAATTCTTGAGATGAAAGAAGCGGCGACGGCGACCACGGAGAAATCCCCAGCTGTCCTTCTGACGCCTGATCGCTTCAGGTCGCACGACCTTTACAAGCATAGAAGGGTCATTCGGGTGGCGATGCACGGCCGAGTTATTGCCCCAAGCAACAGGTGCGCTATCTCCTAAGTGGATCATGCAAGGCTCCGGGACACTACGGTCGTGACGTTGCGCTGAGCCTGGTCGTGCCGATCGGCTTCAACAGTGCGCAACTTGCACCTTATGCGACGGTTTGGTGACGAAGTTCAAGCCGCAGCAAACTTATGTCACCTGTAGGCGTCGCTCAGTTGCCAAAGATTCTGGCGCGCCACGTCAGAGGGACGGATGCGGCAGCCTCCACCTCAACCGTGGTCTTCGTCCTGCTCCGGCTCCAGCATGGCGACAAGCTCGGCTACGCGAGGGCTTGGCAGATGATGCCCTTCGTTGATCAGCGCCTCGTCACTGTTGAGCCAGGTCCATGCTTCCATCAGGTCCTGGAAGCTTGCGCCGGTTGCAACGATCTCGGCCGCAAAACCGTCCTCGACCGGGCCTAGGACCTGCCTGATCTCTTCCCTTGTGATCGTCATTGCTGCCTCCTTCAGCCTTCGCAAGACTAGTTAGGACATAAGGTTTTATGAACAATAGGAGGCCGGTCGCCTCCGTGCGATCTACAATCATTATTGGGCCACTACCTGGCCGGAGACATCAACTCCGCCAATTGCAGGACAGCCTGCGCCAGCGCCTGGCGTTGCTGCGGGGGAAGGCCAGCGAAGTTCTCCAGAAATACATCTCCCATCGGCTCCGGCGCTTCGGATACCAGTCGGGAACCCTCCGGCGTGAGTCTCGTATGGACGATCCTCCGGTCGGTACCGGACCGGTATCGCTGGATCAGCCCGCGCTCCTCCAGATTATCAAGGATCGTCACCACGGTCGCCGGGCTGATGTCAGCATAGATGGAAAGCGCCACGGAGGTTACCTCCCCAAGCTCCATGATGCCCTTCATGAGGATGAGTTGGGCCGCTGTCAGCCCGCATTGCTTCGAAAGCGCCCGTGATTGAAGATCGTGGGCCCGGACGATCCGCCGGACCGCCTTCTCGACCATCCGGGCCTCCGCCTGCAACCTTTTCCCGTCCGTCTCGTTTGCCGCGACATTCATGCCTTGACCATATCCATTCGATCTCTAATTATTAGATCTAGTATTATTTCAGGCCATTCAAGAGCAAGAGAGGATTGATAGGAACCGTGTGTGGGATCTGTGGTGAAGTGCGCTTTGATGGGGGACAGCCCTCGCCCCTCGTGCAGGCGAAGATGATGGACGCGATAGCGCCGCGCGGACCGGATGGCTCCGGGTTGGTTATCCATGGCAATGCGGCGCTCGGACACCGGCGCCTGTCCATCATCGACCTCTCGCAGAAGGCTCGCCAGCCCATGGTGGATGCCGACCTCGGCCTCACCATCGCTTTCAATGGCTGCATCTACAATTATCCCGAACTCCGGAGCGAACTGGAAGCCAAGGGCTATCGCTTCTTTTCGCACGGCGACACCGAGGTGATTCTGAAATCATGGCATGCCTGGGGAACCGAGTGCGTGAAGCGCTTTCACGGCATGTTCGCGTTCGTCATCCACGAGCGCGACAGCGGTCGGGTCGTCATGGCGAGGGACCGGTTCGGCATCAAGCCGCTCTACTTTGCCCGGACTGGAGGCGCGATCCGGTTTGCCTCCTTCCTTCCGGCACTTCTGAAGAGTGGCGACATCGACACCTCGATCAACAAGACGGCGCTGCATCACTACATGACCTTCCATGCGGTGGTGCCGCCCCCGCACACGATCGTCAACGGTGTCAAGAAGCTGCCGCCGGCGACGATCCGCGTCATCGAGGCTGACGGGCGCGAGGAAGACACCGTTTACTGGGCACCGCCCTATCAGCGCGATCCATCGCTGAGCAAGCTCTCGTCGACCGAATGGCGGGATCTCGTGCTGGACGCGCTGAGAACGGCAGTTCGTCGAAGGATGGTGGCTGATGTTCCGGTGGGCGTCCTGCTTTCCGGCGGGGTGGATTCCAGCCTCATCGTCGGCCTTTTGGCAGAAATGGGTCAGAAGGACCTCATGACCTTCTCGGTAGGTTTTGAAGCCGCGAACGGAGAAAAGGGCGACGAATTTGTATATTCCGACATTGTCGCCAAGAGGTTCGGCACGGATCATCACCAGATCTTCGTGCCGTCGGAGCGCCTCATGGAGGCCTTGCCGGGTGTCTTCGCAGCAATGTCCGAGCCGATGGTTTCCTATGACAATGCCGGTTTCTACCTGCTGTCGCAGGAAGTTTCGAAACATATCCGGGTGGTGCAGTCGGGCCAGGGGGCCGATGAGGTCTTCGGAGGCTATCACTGGTATCCGCCGCTGGCACAGTCGAACGATGTTAGTCACGACTATGCGAAGGTATTCTTCGATCGGTCACACGACAAGCTTTCGCAGCACCTCAATCCCGAGTGGATGACGGAGAGCGACGTCAGCTTCGAATTCGTTGACCGCCACCTTCGCTCCCCTGGCGCGGACACGGCTGTCGATGCAGCCCTTCGTCTCGACAGCCAGGTCATGCTGGTGGACGACCCGGTCAAGCGGGTCGACAACATGACCATGGCCTGGGGCCTGGAGGCACGCGTGCCCTTCCTCGACCACGAACTCGTTGAACTGGCGGCCAAGATCCCACCGGAAGAGAAGCTGCGGGAAGGCGGCAAAGGCGTGCTTAAGGACGCGGCGCGCCTCGTCGTACCTTCGGAAGTCATCGATCGGAAGAAGGGTTACTTCCCGGTACCCCAGCTGAAATACGTCGACGGGCCCTATCTCGATATGGTCCGCGATGCCTTGGGATCGCAGGCCGCACGCGACCGCGGGATCTTCCACCAGGACTACCTGAACCAGCTGTTCGACAACCCCTCCGATCATATCACCCCGCTTCGCGGGTCGGAGCTTTGGCAGGTAGGGCTGCTCGAAATGTGGCTGCAGACGCAGGGGATCTGATGATGGCCAAGACCACACCAGAAGACAGGGCTGGCCGATTTCCTGCGGCGAAGGCGGTCGCCCATCGTCTCAAGCGCCAACGGGTGGACTACTCCAGAGGCGGAGGCCACCCTGCGGACGCTGATCTCGCGAAGGACGCGGCCCAAGTCGATTGCGGCTGGGGGCGGCTGCTGTTTGCGCAGACCTTCCAGGATCCGGCTCAACTGGTGGCCGCGCTGCGCGAGGAGGCGCCGGAACGCCGGGACATAGCCGTCTATGTCAGCGATCCGCATGTCGTCCTCGCTGCCGCACCGCAGGAGCTCTTCCTCGATCCCTCCCACACATATCGTCTGGATCTGGCAACCTATCGCAACAGCCGCAAGCAGCCCCGCGGTTTCTTTGTGCGCAGGCTCTCCTCCGAGGCGGATGCGGATGCGGTCAACCGCATCTATGCGTCGCGAGGAATGGTTCCGGTGCGGCCCGACTTCTTCTGGTCGAACAGGGACAATCGCTCGATCACCTACCTCGTGGCGGAGGACGAGGTCTCGGGCGAAATCATCGGCACCGTCACGGGCATCGACCATCGCCGTGCGTTTACAGATCCGGAGCGGGGCTCGTCCCTATGGTGCCTGGCGGTGGATCCACAGGCTCGCCATGGCGGCGTCGGCGAAGCTCTAGTGCGGCGGCTGGCCGAGCATTTCAAGGCTAGGGGCTCGGCCTTCATGGACCTGTCGGTCCTGCACGACAATGAACAGGCAATCAGCCTCTACGAAAAACTGCACTTCCGCCGGATCACGGCCTTCACCGTCAAGAGGAAGAATTCCATCAACGAGCGGCTCTACGCCAACCCGCTAGAGGAATACGACGTTCTCAACCCTTATGCGCGGCTCATCGTCGATGAGGCGCGCCGGCGCGGGATCCACGTGGAAATCACCGACGCCGAAGGTGGCTTCTTTCGGCTGACCCAGGGCGGGCGGTCGGTGCACTGCCGCGAAAGCCTGTCGGAACTCACCTCCGGGGTTGCCATGTCGATCTGTGACGACAAGGCGGTGACCCGACGTGTGGTCGATCGGGCCGGGATCAGCGTGCCGGAGCAGATGACGGCAGGTGGAAATGATGACGAACTCGCAGCTTTCATCGCCAAGCACCGCCAGGTCGTGGTCAAACCGGCCAGAGGCGAACAGGGTCGTGCAGTCGCGGTCGGGCTCGACAACCTTACGGCAGTCAAGCATGCAATCGCGGAAGCTCGCGAGGTCTGCGACCGAGTTCTCGTCGAAGCCTGTTTCGATGGGCAGGATCTCCGACTGGTGGTAATTGACTTCAAGCTGGTTGCCGCCGCCGTCCGACGTCCGCCCCACGTTGTTGGAGACGGGCGGCAGACGATCCGCGAATTGATCGAAACCCTCTCGCGACGCAGGGCAGCTGCAACCGGAGGAGAGAGCACGGTTCCGATCGACGCAGAGACGGAACGCTGCCTCAAGCTCGGCGGCTACGGGCTCGACACGGTGATGGAAAGCGGCCAGGAGGTGCTCGTGCGCAAGGCGGCCAACCTGCATACGGGGGGCTCCATTCACGATGTCACGGGCATCGTCCATCCGCGGCTCGTCGAAGCCGCTATCTCCGCTGCACGCGCCATCGATATTCCTGTCGTCGGAATCGATTTCATGGTCCGCAATCCCACCGAGCCGGACTATGTCTTCATCGAAGCCAACGAGCGCCCCGGCCTGGCAAACCACGAGCCGCAGCCGACGGCGGAGCGGTTCCTGGACCTGCTGTTTCCGACCTCCGGGCAGCGTTACGCCAATCTCGTCCTCGGAAAGAGCTAGGCATGTCCATCGAGATCGACGAGGCTTACCTCAAACGCCAGTTGGAGGCGCTCCTGCGCATCGCAAGTCCGACGGGCTATACCGATGAAATCGTCCACTATTGTTCCGGCGAGTTGGAACGGCTTGGCCTGAAGCCGGAGCTTACCCGCCGCGGTGCAATCAGAGCTGTCCGACAGGGCAGCCGCCGCCACGGCGCGCGCGCGATGGTCACCCATCTGGATACGCTGGGCGCACAGGTGAAATCGGTGAAGGACAATGGACGTCTGGAAGTCGTACCGATCGGCCACTGGTCGGCCCGGTTCGCCGAAGGCGCCAGGGTCACCGTCTTCAGCAGCGCCGGCAGTTTCCGCGGTACGATCCTGCCGATCAAGGCCTCGGGCCACACCTTCAATGACGAGGTCGATACGCTCCCTGTCGGGTGGCGCTATGTGGAGCTTCGCATCGACGCAGTGACGACCTCGCGGCAGGAAACCTTGGCCCTGGGCATCGATGTGGGCGATGTCATCGCGATCGACCCTGCTCCGGAGTTACTGGAAAACGGCTTCATCAACTCCCGGCACCTCGACGATAAGGCGGGCGTGGCAATCGCTCTGGCGGCAATCGAAGCTCTTGAGCGGACTGCAGCAACAACACCGGTCGATACCTATTGGCTTTTCACCATTGCGGAAGAGGTCGGCGTCGGCGCTTCGTCGATCCTGACCGGAGACATTGCCTCCATGCTGACCATCGACAACGGGACCAGCGCCCCGGGGCAGAACTCCGCCGAGTTCGGCGTGACCATAGCCATGGCGGACCAATCAGGACCGTTCGACTATCACCTGACCAAGAAGCTTGTCGATCTGTGCCAGAGCGAAGGCATTCCCTATCAGAAGGATGTCTTCCGCTACTATCGTTCCGACTCCGCCTCTGCGATCGAAGCGGGCCATGATGTGCGCACGGCCCTTGCCACCTTCGGGATCGACGCGTCCCATGGGTATGAGCGAATTCATATGCATGCGCTTGTCTCGGTAGCCCGCCTTGTCGCGGCATTCGCCGTCAGCCGAGTGGACATAAAGCGGGATGCAAGGGAGATTTCCGGCGTCGAGGGCTTCACGCACCAGCCGACGGAGGAGGCGGACAATCCGCTGCCGCCTGAATTCGGGTCAACCGGCTCTAGGAACACCTAGAGCCGGTTGAAACACGGGTTATAGCCAAAGCCCAGATCAGGCAGCCATCTGGCGGCAGCTCTCGGCGCATTTGCGGCAGGCGTCGACGCAGGCCTGCATATCGCCTACTTGCTCGCAATCGTTCGCACATTCGGTGCAGATTTCCGCGCATTCGCGGCATGTATGCTTGTGGTGCTCCGTTCCGATCAGCATGAAGTGTGCCGAAGTCCGGCAGATCTCCGCACAGGCCATCATCAGCCGAAAGTGCGCAGGTTCCGTATGCTTTCCGCCGGTCTCCAGGCAGTGGTTCATCGCCATCGAGAGGCAGACGCTGTAGCAGTTCAGGCAGTTATCTATGCATTCCTTCATCTTGGGGTCCATCGCGGCCATCCTAATCCTCCTGGGTTTTCTGCACGAAGGGGGTAACAGAAGACGCAAGCGGAGGTTCCCATGCGATGCGGCCGGTCTAGGATTGCCGCGGCCGTTCGGCCGTCACAGCGGCGACAACACACTGGAAGAGCGAGCTTCCGGCAATTTCCTCCAGCGGAAGACGCAGCTTCAACCGCCAGTTCGGATAGGCATCCGACGTCCCCGGCACGTTGGTCTGGCGGTCCTCTCCGACCAGATCCGCAAGTCGCAGAGCGACCGTGATGCTGGGCGAGCGAGCCAATAGCCGGTGCATTGCGACGAACAGTTCCTCGGAGATGGCGCCAGCTGGCTCGGAAATCGAGCCGACCGCTGCAGAGGACAATCCCGCCTCCTGTATGGCTCGGATGAAGGCTGTTCGCCGTTCCTGCCTTTCACGCAATGATGCCTCCGCTCCCGATTCGCCCGTGAGGCCGAATTGCCTTGCCAGCCGGATGTCGTCACCGCGCCACCAGCCGATCAAGGGCGGCAAATCATGGGTGGACAGGCAGGCCAAGGAAAGGTGTGAGACGGCAGGCGACCCGACAACCTCCTCCACCGGCTCGAAGTAGAGGACGCGATAACCAAGGATCTGCGCCTTCACCATCATGTCTCGAAAGCCGTCCGGGACGTTGCCGAGGTCCTCCCCGATGACGATCGTGCCGCGCCTGTGGCTCTCTGCGGCAAGGGTAGCGACCATGTCCTGGAACGGATAACGGAGATAGCCGCCGACCGCCGGTGTCTCTCCTTCCGGCAGCAGGAAGAGCTGCCAGAGCCCCATGGCATGGTCGATACGCAGAGCGCCGGCAAACCGCATGGACGCATCCAGAAGCTCGGCATAGGGCCGCATGGCTTCGGCCTTCAACGCGGTGGGCGACAGGGCCACGAGGCCCCAATCCTGCCCCGAGGTGCTGAAGACATCCGGCGGCGCCCCGACCCTGAGCCCCTGCAGGACGAGTTCCGGCGTGCTCCAGCTCGAGGAGCCGTCCGGAGCCTCCCCTACCGCAAGATCGAAGTACAAGCCGATCCGCATGCCCGTGCTACGCGCGCAATGCTCGGCTTCCTGCAACTGCTCAGCAGCGACCCACTGCAGCCAGCAATGGAATTCCACTTCGTCTGCATGATCGTCAGCGAAGCGTTTTACCGTGTCGCTATCCTTGGATTGAAATTCTGCGGGCCAGTCGGTCCATCCGCCACCATGACCACGTTCGACCATCGCCAACGATAGCGCTTCGAAGAGCGCATGCAGCCGAAGCTCCTCCCCGGCGTCCGATCGGAACCGCTCAAATGTCTCGCGCCCGGCCGTCGCCTCCGCAGCGTCCACGCTTGCCTGCCAGACCTTCCGCAGCACCGGCAGCTTTAGCCGTGTTACTCCCTCGTAGTCTACAAACTCGGTTTCCCGCAGCGTTGCCAGCGCATCCTGATCCACCCACGCCTCCTCGTAGCCCGGCAGCGTGTCAACCGCGATGTAGAGAGGATTGAGGAACTTCCTGTTCGATGGGGAATAGGGGCTGCAGCGGTTGGGTTGGGAGAGGAAGAGCGCATGCACAGGGCTTAGTCCGATGAAGTCAGCTCCAGCCGCGGCCGCAATCTCGCAAGCAGTTTTCAGATCCTCGAAATCCCCAAGGCCCCAACTGCGGGCCGACGTCAGTTCGTAAAGCTGCAGGGAAATTCCCCACACCTTCTCCTTCTCAAGGAAAGTAGGCAGATAGCATTTCGTCGTCTCATCGAGCTCCATGCGCGGCGGCGACAGATTTACTGCCTCCCGCGACACCTTCCCCAGGGCGCGAAGCATCAGTGCGCGCGTGGCGGTCGGCACGTTCTGCACTGTGCCTTGCAGATCCTGATAGGTAGCCGGAATGCCGTGGCCGGTCGCGACCTCGTCAAAATCATCCAGCCGATCCGTACCCTTCTTGCTGCTCATCGCCACCTCGCCCTGCTGCAAGCGATGAACAGGATGGCTCCCGTGTTTGTTCCAGCCTTCCGTGCAAGCCAGTCACTGATTGACGGCATGCGGCGGCGGGTTGCCCGGCTCCTCCGAGACCGTTGCCTGGAAGGGACGGAAGCCGATGATGACGATCGCGAGCACGATGACGAGAACGCCGATGACAAGGTAGCGAAGGTTCATGATACCTCTCCTGGGAATTCGGCGCCAACCAGCCGATCCAGCAAAGGTTCCGGGCCGTGGTCTAAAGAGCGTCTGCGCCGCCGTGTTCGTGCGCCCACTGGCCGATGCGCTCCAGTCCCGCCCGAAGCAGCGCATCTGCGGCTGATGCGTCTTTCGCCTCGACGTAGCAGCGCATCTCGGGCGCATTTCCGGACGGCCTGAAGTGAATGATCCTTCCATCGTCGAGTGCAACCCTCAGACCATCGATGTCGGAGGTTTCCTCGATCCGTCCGATCGGTTCCAGGAACGACTCTAGATTTTCGCGACGCGCCCGCAGATGGGTCATGAGCGCAGCACTCGCTTCCGTCGGGAAGTTCTCCAATCGGTCAGAGGCGGCAATTGGCAGCGCGAATTGAGCGGCGATCTTCGAGAGAGGCAGCCCCCTGTCCACACGCAGTGCAAGCACCGCAAGAATGGGCAGGAAGCAGTCTCGCGTTGGCAGGGCACAGAAGACCTGCCCGTTCACCTGGAAATCAGATGCGGTCAAAACCCCACCATTGGCTTCGAAGCCCATCACGCCGTGCCTTCCAGCTGCCACGGCCTCCTGCATCGCCGCAATCACATAGGGGGAGCCCACACGCGTCCGGGTGACCGCGAATGACCCTGCTGCCTCAATTCCCGAGTTGGAGGTCAACGGAGTGACGACCACGTCTGCGCGAAGGAAGTTCGCGGCGATCAGGCCCAGCAGATCACCGCGAAGCGGTAGGCCTGCCTCGTCTGCCACCAGCGGGCGGTCGCCGTCGCCATCGGCCGATACGATGGCATCGAGCTCGAATTCCGTGCTCCACTGCCGCAACGCGTTGATCGTGTCGGCTGAAACCGCTTCGGTATCCACCGGAATGAAGGTCTGCGAACGTCCCAGAGCCATGACGTCGGCGCCGTAGAAGCGCAGCACGTCCACGAGCAGGTCCCGCGCCACCGTGCTGTGCTGGTAAACCCCGATCCGAAGTCCCTCCAAGGCATTCTGCGGGAGGAGCGCGATATTCCTGTCTCGAAAGAGTGCAAGGCATTCGCGCGAGTGATCGGCAGGAGAAAGAGACGTCGGATGGACATTCGATGCCTGGGCGGCAAGCGCGCTGATCGCCTGCTCGTCCTGCTTGTCGATCTCGCCATCCGGGCGATAGAACTTGATGCCGTTGCGGTCGGCAGGGATATGCGAGCCGGTGATCATCAGCGACGCTGCGCCACGCTTGAGGCCGTAAAGCGCCAGAGCGGGAGTGGGAAGCTCGCCGCAATCGACAACTCGGAAGCCCAAGCCCGACAATGCCGCACTGCAGTTGGATGCGATCGCGGGGCTGGAGGGACGAAAGTCCTTTGCCAGCAGGATTTCGGAGCCCTGCTTCGCTTGTCCGCTCTCCAGGAGATACCGTCCAAAGGCGGCGGCGTAGGCACCGGACACAGGTCCTTCGAGATCGACCGAAAGGCCCCGAAGGCCGCTGGTTCCAAACTTCATGCGCTCCCCCCACTCGTCTTACCGCTGTGCCTCGATCTGTATCTGCCCCCCGGCACCGCGACAAGAGAACCGAAGATGGAAGCTTTCAGACAATCGCAAGCCTGTGGCGATTTTTCATTTGCGCCGCAGCATCCTCACCGGCATGTTCGCGCCATCGGTATTTGGATTGAAAGTGCAGACATGGCAGCGGATGCAATCGTCCTGGGCGCAGGCATCATAGGGGTTTCGACGGCGCTACAATTGGCGCGGCGCGGTAAGTCGGTCGTCCTTGTCGACCGCCGGGGGCCCGGTGAAGAGACATCCTACGGGAATGCAGGGCTCATCCAGCGAGAGGGGGTCGTCCCTTACGGGTTCCCGCAGCAGTTCGGCCTGATCCTGCGCTACGCCTTGAACAACCGCATCGATGCTCACTATCACTGGCGCGCCATCCCGCATGTCACTTCCTTCCTGGCGAAGTACTGGTGGCATTCCAACCTCAGCCGGCATCAGCTGATCGCACGCGCCTACGCTCCGCTGATCGAGCACTCGATCTCCACCCACAACGAGCTGATAGAAGAAGCTGGTGCACAGGACCTCATCGCCAAGAATGGCTGGACTGAACTTTTCCGCACCTCAGCAAAGCGCGATGGCGAATTGAAGGAAGCGGCACGGCTGCGCCAGGAGTATGGGGTCACGTTCCGGGAGTTGACCTCAGCCGACATCAGGGTAGAGGAGCCCGATATCAGCGGCGACTTCGTCGGCGGCCTGAAGTGGGAAGATCCGTGGTCCGTCCGTGACCCCTATGCACTGACCATGGCCTATGTTCGCCTGTTCGAGAACCTCGGTGGGCGGGTCCTCAAGGGCGATGCGCGCAGCCTGTCGCAGACGGCGACCGGCTGGCGCATGGTTGCCGGCGACGGAACCGTCGAAGCGAAGGATGTGGTGGTTGCGCTCGGACCGTGGTCCGACACCGTGACGAAGCCACTCGGCTACCGCTTCCTCGTCGGCGTCAAGCGTGGCTATCACATGCACTACGGAACCAGCGAAGGCGTAAAGCTCAACGGCTGGACCATGGATGCGGAGAAGGGATATTTCCTCGCGCCGATGAACCAGGGTATCCGCTTGACCACCGGAGCTGAATTCGCGCTTCGCGATGCCCGCAAGACACCGGTCCAGCTGGAGCGGGCAGAAGCGGTCGCCCGCACGGTCTTCCCGCTTGGAGAGCGCCTGGACCCGGAGCCTTGGATGGGTGCACGCCCCTGCACCCCGGACATGATGCCGGTCATCGGTCAGGCGCCGCGTCACAAGGGCCTCTGGTTCGCCTTCGGCCATGCCCACCACGGCCTGACGCTCGGCCCGGTGACCGGTCAGGTCATCGCGGAAGCCATTGCGGGAGAACAGACCCTCATCGACATCTCGGCCTACCGGCCCGAGCGCTTCGGGGCCTGACTGCTGGTCTTCCTGCCGGAATGACGCTAGACTATGGAAACAGGGGAAGGCGGGCATGTCCCGCGACATCAAGAATGGCTCGATATCTCATCTACAATGCCAGAACCGTCCATCTTTAGCGGGCCACCCGGCCCGGCGCTTCGGCGCCTACGGAAACGGTTTCTTGGTGTTACATGGATGATATAAGTTCAGCGCAGGTTTTCCTAGACAGCAATCCGGACATCGAAGTCCTCGAGGCATTCGTCATAGACGTCAATGGCGTGCCGCGCGGCAAGTGGATTCCGCGCGAGCGGGCTCTGGACATCTTGTCCAAGGGCATGGCGATGCCGCGATCCGTCTATGCACTGGATGTGTGGGGACGGGATGTGAATGCGGCGGGGCTAGCTGAGGGCACCGGCGACCCGGACGGCCTTTGTTTTCCAGTTCCCGGCACGCTTTCGCGCGTGACCTGGTTGAACCGGCCGACCGCCCAGGTTCTTCTCGGGATGCGTGATCCGGATGGCCAGGGCTTTTACGGCGACCCTCGGCAGATCCTCGCCAATGTCCTCAAGGGCTTCACGAAGCTAGGACTGACCCCGGTCGTGGCGACGGAGCTCGAATTTTACCTTATCGATCCGGTACGTTCGGCGCTCGATCCCGTGCGTCCTCCCAATTCCCGCGATGGCCGCTGGCATACCGGCCAGACTCAGGTTCTGTCGATTTCGGAATTGCAGGACTTCGAGTCGGTCTTCCACGGGATTGCCAGTGCGGCACGCGCCCAAGGCATTCCGGCTGACACGACACTGCGCGAGAACGGGCCGGGCCAGTACGAGATCAACCTCAACCATGTTCCCGACGCGTTGAAGGCAGCCGACTTCGCGGTTCTCCTCAAGCGGATCGTCAAGGGCGTGGCGCGGGCAAACGACCTCGATGCCACCTTCATGGCCAAGCCCTACGGCAGCCAGGCGGGGAGCGGAATGCACGTGCATTTCTCCCTGATCGACGAAACGGGGACCAATGTCTACGCGGGAGAGGACGGCCCGGCGGAACGTCTGTTCCACTCCGTCGGCGGCCTTCTGGAAAACATGAACGACAGCATGGCCGTCTTTGCGCCGCACGCCAATTCCTATCGACGCCTCAGGCCAAGCGAGCACGCGCCCACCTACGCGTCCTGGGGCTTCGACAATCGCTCGGCGGCGGTGCGGGTCATCACCGCGAGCCGACCGGCCACCCGAATCGAGCATAGGGTGGCGGGATCCGACACCAATCCGTATCTCGTGCTGGCGATGATCCTCAATGCAGCGCTCACCGGCATACGCGAGAAGCGCAATCCCGGCGGGGCGATCACAGGCGACGATCACGCGGTCAGCCACGAGCCCCTGCCGACCAACTGGGACTATGCGGTGCAGCAGTTTGCGAAGTCGACATTCGCCTATGCCACGCTCGGCCCCAAGTACCGCGCGCTCTACACCGCCTGCAAGCAGCAGGAGATTCAGGAGTTCTCACTTCGGGTGACCGACGTGGAGTATGATGCCTACATCCGGACGGTATGAGATGAGCTTCAAGACCAGCGACAATCCCCGACACACGAATTCCTGGTACGCGGCAACCGCCAACGACAAGCGGGTACGCCCTGCCCTCCAGGAAGATCTGGAGACCGATGTCTGCATCATTGGTGCCGGCTTCACAGGAATCTCGGCCGCCGTTGAGCTCAGCGAACGGGGCTACCGGGTGGTTGTTCTGGAGGCGGAGCGCATCGGCTATGGCGCATCCGGGCGCAATGGCGGGCAGATCGTCAACGGCTATAGCCGCGACCTGCAGACGATCGCATCGCGATACGGGCAGGAGAAGGCGGTCGCCCTCGGCGCCATGTCGCTTGAAGGCGGCGAGATCATCCGTAGTCGCGTTTCGACCTACAACATCGACTGCGATCTCATCCCGGGCGGCTTCTTCGCAGCATTTACGGACAAGCAGATCCGGGAAATGGAAGCTCACAAGCGGCATTGGGAGCAGCATGGCCACGGCGGACTGGAAATGGTCTCGAAGCAGGAGGTCAGCCGCTATGTCAGTACCGACCGCTATGCCGGCGGCATGATCGACCGGCTGGGCGGGCACATCCATCCCCTCAACCTAGTCGTCGGCGAGGCCGCGGCGGCGGAAAACCTCGGCGCGCGTATCTTTGAAGGCTCCCGCGCCGTCGCGCTGGAAGATGGAGAACGACCGATTGTCCGTACAGAGCGAGGATCGGTTAGGTCCGCCTACGTGCTCGTCTGCGGCAATGCCTATCTATCCCCCCTCCTGCCGGAGATCCACGGACGCATGATGCCGGTGTCGAGCCAGGTCATGGCAACCGAGCCCCTCGAGGAGGGGTTGGTCCAATCCCTGCTGCCGGCGAATTACTGCGTGGAGGATGCCAACTATATCCTCGACTACTACCGCCGGACCGCCGACAATCGCCTGCTCTATGGCGGTGGCATCGGATATGGCGGGCATGATCCGAAGGACCTGACGAGCGTCATCCGGCCGAACATGCTGAAGACTTTCCCGCAGCTAAAGGATGTCCGGATCGATTATGCGTGGAGCGGCAATTTCGCGCTGACCCTGACGCGGATCCCGCACATGGGACGTCTTTCCGACAAGGTCTACTTCTCGCATGGCGACAGTGGCCACGGTGTCACGACCACCCACCTGCTCGGCAAGATCCTCGGCGAGGCAGTCGCCGGTCACGCTGAACGCTTCGACATCTGGGCTTCGCTTCCCAACCTTCCATTCCCGGGCGGAAAGACGTTCAGGG
Organism: Pseudorhizobium banfieldiae; assembly: GCF_000967425.1. Taxonomy (NCBI): domain Bacteria; kingdom Pseudomonadati; phylum Pseudomonadota; class Alphaproteobacteria; order Hyphomicrobiales; family Rhizobiaceae; genus Pseudorhizobium; species Pseudorhizobium banfieldiae. The sequence goes on along the minus strand of NZ_FO082820.1, from coordinate 296,415 downwards.
TACCGCTGACGATGCTGGGCGCATGGTGGTATGGGCTGCGCGACCGCCATGGGCTGTGATGTCCCGAAGCATCACTAGGCGTCAGCTTCCGACCCAGGGAGAAAGCGTTGCATCTGAACCGCGCATGCGGACTTGAAGTCTTCGATGATGAGCCCGGCCTCGTGCTCGTCGGCCAGCAACGCAAGGCGAACAGCGGCTTCGGCCATGTGGAACATCAGGAACACCATGCGCTCGAATTCGTCTCGACGGTCCGCGGCTACGAAGCGTGACGTGGCATCCGAAAACAGCCTGGCATGGTTGCGGGACTCCTGGAGATCCAGAAGTGCCAGCTCCTTGTCAGCCTGGGTGGCATTTAAAAGGTCCTGCAGCGCAGGCGTGCGGCGGATGTTTTCGTAGTAGCGATCAATGATGCAGTCGATCGCCGTGAAAACATCGTCAACGGTCACTATCCTGGAAACGCCCTCCCGGATGAACATCCCGACGCCGTCCACGTACCGCATGTAAAGCGTCGCAACGATCGCGCTCTTGTTCGGGAAGTACTGGTAGATCGACGCGATCGGACCTCCCGCGAGCGAGGCGATCTCCTTCATCGTGACCGCATCGATACCCTTGCTGCCGATCAGGTCCATTGAGACCTTGAGGATTTCATCTATCCTTTCGCGGCTGCGCTCCTGCTTCGGTATCCGCCGCAGCAGACCTTGCGTCACGCAATCCATCGTATCCGACATTCGCAGCACTTCTCCATACTTATACTGAATCCGGATGCCGGCATCTCTGCAGGCGCCCCGATGGAGATCCAGGATACTTGCTTCTACGGGAGCGAAAGTGATCTAGATCATCAACTCGGCGAGTTTTATCATTGTATCAGGATGTAAGAAGTCACTTCAGCGCGAATCAGACCTAGGTCCGAGCTTGCTCAGACCTTTTTCGGCGGCTTCAACTATTTCGTCGAGCGTCCCATCGATAGTCACGGTCACGACTCCCTTCTCGCCCTCCGGCGTCTCCAGCGTCGCCAGCTGACTGTGGAGCAGCGAGAGCGGCATGAAGTGGCCCGTCCGATCCCCCATCCGAATTTCCAGAAGCTCCGGCGTCCCCTTCAGGAAGACGAACTTCAGGTTTCCTCCCGCAGCTGCGCGAAGCCGGTCACGATAGATGCGCTTGAGCGCAGAGCAGGAGAGGACAAGGCTCCGGCCCTCGGCAACGGCAAGGGCAAGCTCCTGCCCCACGAGATCGAGCCATGGCCACCGGTCCTCATCGTTAAGGGGAATGCCCTTCGCCATCTTCTCGACGTTGGAGGGAGGATGGAGCCTGTCTCCTTCCGCGAAGTCGCAGTTCAGCGCCTCAGCCAACCGTTCGCCCACCGAGGACTTACCGGCTCCGCTGACGCCCATGACGATGATTGCTGAAGCTGTTTGGCGGTTCATTGTGCTAATCATTCCTCAATAGATCCGGCGACCAGCTATCCGACCTTCCCCGTCAAGCTCAAGCCGCAGGAAGTCGATCTGCACAGGTTCGCATCAATCCCTGCTCAGATCGCGGCGCAAAAGATACGGCATCAGCGCGGACAGGAGCAGGAGGCGCAGGATGTGATGCGCGCCCACATAGGTCGGCTGGGCATTCAGCATGACTGCCATCGCAGCCATCGTCTCCAGTCCGCCGGGGGCGAAGGCAATAAGCGCGGCATCGACCGGGACATCCGCGATATGTGACACCAGAGCCGCGATCAGGGCAGCCAGCACCACCACGACGACGGTCACCACACCTCCCGCGACAAACGCAGTGCGTAACGCCCGGAGGGAGACCCCGGAGAAACGGGATCCGATCATTCCGCCCAGTAGCACATAGGTCGGAATCAAGATCCAGGCGGGAAGGTTACCCTCCACCATCCCGCTGAGATGAACGCTACCCGACGCGATCATTCCTCCCATGAGAAGTGCGGCGGGCACGCGCAGCCGCATCAGGACCCAGCCCAGACCGAGAGCCGCTGCGAACGAGATGGCCAAAGGCCAGATGGCCATGGTCGCGGCGGGATGCGGCGCGGTTCCGACCAGGCCGAGAACCTCGACGATCAGCGGAACCGTCAACGTCAGGGCGAGGACCCGGACACTCTGGATGACGCCGACAGCCAGCAGGTCGCTACGGGTGTCCGCCGCCAGGCTGAGCACGAAGCTGAGGTGACCGGGGGATGCAGCAAGCAAGGCCGTTGTTCGATCGTAGCCGAAGAACCGCTGCAGGATCCAGGTCGCCGAATAGAGGAGTATGACGATGGTCACGGGCACGAGAAGGAAGCTCAGGGGCCACGTCCGGGCCGCGACAAAGACCTCGGGCGTCAGGCCGGCTCCCATCGAAAGGCCCACAGCAACGAAGCAGGCATTTCGCACCGATGTGGGGATGGAAAGTCGCAGGCCGGCAAGTCCAGCGATGCTGACGGCGGAGGCTGGCCCAATCAGGAACGGCGCAGGCAACCCAAGGAGGTAGGCGGCTATAGCCCCGGCCGATGCCAGGGCTGCAGTGAGAAGGAAGGTGCGAAGATCGGCAAGGGACATTCAAACGCCTTTTCGAGGCGCAATCTCCACCCCTGAGCGTTCTCCCTTGTATTGTACGCCGGAGAGAGGTCAACCCGGCAAAGCCTTGCCGGGCAAAGACAATCGGACAACTCAGGCAGCGGGCACGGCTGCAAGCCGAGGTGCACGAGCCTCGTCGATACCGAGCAGGAAATTTATCTGCGGACGAGCCTTCACGAGATCGTCGATCGTGTAGTCCGACAGGACATCGAAGAATGCGTTCAGCGCCTTGCGCAGCGCCGAGTTGAGGCCACAGCTGTTCACAAGCGGACATTCCGCGACGGAATCTTCAAAGCACTCCGCCATCGCGAAATTGTCTTCGGTAACCTTCACGACGTCGAAAAGCGTGATCTTGTCGGCTGGACGTCCAAGCCGGACACCTCCATTGCGACCGCGAACGGTCTCGACCAGTCCTGCCTTGGTCAGCGGCTGGAGGATCTTGAAGAGGAAGAGTTCCGACACGCCGTAAGCCTTGGCAATCTCGGGGATGCGGCTCAGGTGACCTTCATTGGCCGCGCAGTACATCAACATGCGCACCGCGTAGTTCGTCTGCTTCGTCAACCGCATAGTATTGCTCCCCGAGTCTTCGTCAGAACTTACATATAAGGGCTCGGCTAGTTTTGAACAATTCCAAAATAAGAAATTTATGATCAAGTTTTCCCGCCCGACCCGCCCGGGGCTCTTGACCCTCGTAAAAATTCATGACTTCTGCCATCAAGATTCATAACTCGATGGAGGATACTCATGGTGAAAATGTTGTCTCTTGTCGCGCCGGCGATCATGGCGAGCGTGGCGCTTCTCCCGATCGACCGCGCGCTGGCAGACGGTGAAGTGAACATCTACTCCTACCGGCAGCCGGACCTGATCAAACCGCTGCTGGACGAGTTCACCAAGAGAACTGGCGTCGAGACCAACGTGCTCTTCCTGGACAAGGGCCTTGTCGAGCGCATCCAGGCGGAAGGTGCGAATTCGCCAGCGGACGTCATCCTTACCGTCGACATCTCCCGCGTCATGGAAGCCAAGGAAGGCGGCGTGACCCAGCCGGTCACCGACAATGAGACGATCAACAAGGACATTCCGGCCCACTTCCGGGATCCTGCCGGCGAATGGTTCGGGCTTACCACCCGGGGCCGTGTCGTCTACGCCTCAAAGGAGCGCGTCGAGCAGGACGAGATCACGTATGAGGAGCTTGCGGATCCGGAATGGAAGGGCAGGATCTGCATTCGCGATGCGCAGCATTCCTATAACATCGGACTGATTGCCTCGATGATCGCCGCCCACGGCGAAGAGTATACCGAGGAGTGGCTGACCGGACTGAAGAACAATCTTGCCCGCAAGCCGAACGGCGGCGATCGCGACCAGGCCAAGGCAATCTTTGCCGGCGAGTGCGACATTGCGCTTGGAAATACCTACTACGTCGGCCTGATGCAGACCAACGAGAAGGAACCGGAGCAGAAGGACTGGGCGGCTGCCATCAAGGTCCTGTTCCCGAACACCGCGGACCGCGGCACGCATGTGAACATTTCGGCGATGGCACTCGCAAAGAACGCTCCGAACCGGGACAACGCCATCAAGCTGATGGAATTCCTCGCATCGGGCGACGCACAGGAGATCTACGCCGAGCAGGTCTTCGAATATCCCGTCATGCCGGGCGCGGAGCCATCCGACATCGTCAAGGCGTTCGGCGAGATCAAGCCGGACACGCTGCCGCTGGCTGACATTGCCGCGAACCGGAAGAAGGCTTCGGAACTCGTGGACAAGGTCGGCGTGAACGAAGGGCCGAACGGCTGACACAGCTAAGGCGGGGGCGGCCCCACCGCCCCCGTTGTCGTTCAGAACTGCGGTAGATCAAAGGACGGCTGCCGCCGTCCAGGCGAATGCTCCGACGAGCGCCAGAACAATTATCGCGACCACGGCAACCCTGCTCCAATAGGCGCGTCTCGCACGCCTCTCATCCCATTCGTAAACCATCGTCCCGCTCCCTAGCGCAGGCGAAGTAGGGCGGCCGGACTGAACGTCAACATATGCTAAAAAAGAAGGCTCTGCATTTGCGGAGCCTTCTTTTGCAGTGACGACTTACTTCATCGTCGGGATGGAGAATTCGGCGCCGTCCTTGATACCCGACGGCCAGCGGGACGTGACTGTCTTTGTGCGCGTCCAGAACCTGATCGAATCCGTCCCATGCTGATTGAGGTCGCCGAAGGACGAGGCCTTCCAGCCGCCGAAGGTGTGGTAGGCGAGCGGAACCGGGATCGGGACATTGACTCCGACCATTCCGATATTGATACGGCTGGCGAAGTCGCGGGCGGCATCACCGTCGCGGGTGTAGATGGCGACACCGTTGCCGTATTCGTGCTTCATCGGCAGCTCTAGAGCTTCTTCATAATTTCTGGCGCGAACCACGGAAAGCACGGGACCGAAGATCTCGGTCTTGTAGATGTCCATGTCAGGCGTCACATGGTCGAAGAGGCAGCCGCCGACGAAATAGCCGTTCTCATAGCCCTGCAGCTTGAAGTCACGTCCGTCGACGACAAGCTTCGCGCCCTCCTCGATGCCACGGTCAATCAGGCCGCGGACGCGGGCGTGCGCTTCCTTGGTAACGAGCGGGCCCATGTCGGCCTTGTCATCGGTGTAGGGACCGATGCGAAGGCTCTCGACCATCGGGGTCAGCTTGTCGATCAGGCGGTTCGCAGTCTCTTCCCCAACCGGAACAGCCACGGAGATCGCCATGCAGCGTTCGCCGGCGGAACCGTAGCCCGCGCCGATCAGTGCATTGGCGGCCTGATCAAGATCGGCATCCGGCATGATGATCATGTGGTTCTTCGCGCCGCCGAAGCACTGGGCGCGCTTGCCGTTGGCCGTGGCCGTGCCATAGACATAGCGGGCGATCGGCGTGGAGCCCACGAAAGAGACAGCCCCAATATCCGGATGAGCAAGGATAGCGTCCACGGCTGCCTTGTCGCCGTTCACGACGTTCAGAACGCCTTCCGGCAGGCCGGCCTCGATCATCAGCTCCGCGAGGCGCATCGGGACGGATGGGTCGCGTTCCGACGGCTTCAGGATGAAGGCGTTGCCGCATGCGATGGCCGGCGCGAACATCCACATCGGGATCATGCCGGGGAAATTGAAGGGGGTAATGCCGGCGCCGATGCCGACCGGCTGGCGGATCGAGTACATGTCGATGCCGGGTCCGGCGCCTTCGGTGAATTCGCTCTTGGAAAGATGCGGGATGCCGATGACGAACTCGCAGACCTCCAGGCCCCGGACGATGTCGCCCTTGGAGTCCTCTATTGTCTTGCCATGTTCGCGGGAGAGAAGTTCCGCCAGTTCATCCATGTTCTCGTTCAGCAGCTGCACGAACTTCATGAAAACCCGTGCACGGCGCTGGGGATTGGTGGCGGCCCAGGCGGGCTGGGCGGCCTTCGCCGCTTCGACGGCAGCACTGAGTTCCGCGTCGCTCGCCAGGGAAACCGTTCCCTGGACCTCTCCGGTCGCAGGATTGAAGATGTTTGCGGTGCGCCCGCTCTGGCCGGCGACGCGCTTGCCGCCGATAAAATGGCCTATTTCGTACATAGAAACACTCCTCCGATAGCTCGATGGCCCGCAGAGTGGCAAACAAATTTGCACAACGCAACGCGATAGTTTACGCATCCGTTGTGCATTTTTGTCGATAGGTGACCCGTGGACTGGGATGATGTGCGGCTTTTCCTAGCCGTCGCGCGAAGTGGCCAGCTACTCGCGGCCTCGCGACGGCTGGGCATCAATCACGCAACCTTGGGGCGCCGGATGACGGCGCTTGAGCACGCCCTGGGGACAAGGCTTCTGGTTCGGCGAACGAACGGATGCGAACTCACGGCGGAGGGAGAGGTCTACTTTGCCGCCGCCGAGCGGATGGAAGCCGAGATGCTGGCGGCGCAGGCTGCGACCGGCCAGATCGATACGAGCGTGGCCGGCACCGTTCGGCTTGGGGCGCCGGACGGCTTTGGTGTGTCGTTTCTCGCAGCACGCCTGGGAAGGCTCATGCAGCAGCACCCTCAGTTGAAGGTGCAACTCGTGCCCGTTCCTCGTTCCTTCTCGCTGTCACAGCGGGAAGCGGACGTGGCCATAACGATCGAGCGGCCGGAACAGGGCCGGCTTATCTCCTCCAAGCTTACCGATTATACCTTGGGCCTCTATGCATCGCGCGCCCATGTGAAAACGCATGGAATGCCGGGCGGGCTCGAGGACCTGCGGCATCATCCTCGCATCGGCTATGTGGAGGACCTGATCTTCTCGCCTTCGCTCAACTTCACCGGCGAGGTGATGCGCGACTGGGATGCGATGCTGGAAGTCTCCAGCGCCATCGGCCAGACCGAGGCCGTACGCTCAGGAGCCGGCATAGGTATCCTGCACGACTACATCGCTCGCCAGTACCCGGAACTCGTCCGCATTCTCCCGGACGTGGTGATCCGCCGCGCCTACTGGACGACCTATCATGAGAGCAGTCGCGACCTGATGCGGATCAAGACGCTGGTCCGCTATCTGAACGACATCGTCCACGAAGAGCGCCATATCTTCCTGTGACGCCAAGCCATCAGCGCACCGACAGTTTCCGCAGGACGACCCATTTCAACGGCCGCAGTCGCTGGTAGACCAGCGTTCCACGAATCTTCTCCATCAAACTCAGACGCGCCAGGTAGAGGCGCCCGCGGAGCGTCAGTGCCTCACGCCGCTCCACGAGGGGGATTGTCGTCCTGCAGCTTTCCAGCTTCCAGGGTTCATTGCCGATCCCGAGGTCCATCCACTCGAAGCCGTTCCCATGAAGCCACTCGAGCACCTTATAGAAGAGGACGCTGCCGGGGGAGTGCTTCGTCCACTCGTCGCCCTCGAAGGAGAGCATGATGGCGTAATACCGCTTGCCGCTGACCAGGCCCCAGATGGTGGCCACGACCGTCTCGCCGAGGGTGAGGTAGAAGAGCCTGAGCATACCCTCTCCATGGAAGCGAGCCGCACCGCCGTCGAAGAAGTCGAACTTGTCGCGATCGACGTCGAAGCCCGGAACCTTGGTCTCCTCGAAACGGCGCTGCTTCTGCCGAAGCATCACCGCGGTCACCCGCCTCACCTCGTCTTCCGTCTCAGCAAGGTGGAATCCGAGGGGGCCCAGGCGTTCCAGGCCCCTGATCTTGCGCATCAGCGTCGTGCGCCGAGGTATTTCCCCGTCGATCTCGGCCCAGGGGCGCCTCAGGTCCGTTGCATGACACGAGAGTTCACTGGCTCCACTCCCCAGGAAGACAAGCGGGTTCAGCAAGCCCTCTACATCCCCCGGGATCTTCGTTAGCTCGACGACATCGACGGGCGGAAGCTCTGCGAGCACCTGCTGCCAGAGTTGCTCCGCGGTCTCGCGGCTCCACGTCATCTCCGATGGGAAAAGCACCGGAGCGTTATAGTCTGCGGCATCCTGGTCCACGAACTGCAGCAATCGTGCGCCGCCTGCCCTGAGGATGCGAAGCGGCATGAAAAGCAAGGGTTGGCGGGCTCGGTCCCTTACCTCCACGAAATGGAAGCTTTGCGTGCCGGACCGCCCAAAGCTTTCCAGCCACACCTGAAGAAAGGTGCGTGATTGGAAGGCGTGCAGCAGTGTCTGGGCCTGGTGGCATGGGGCGCCGACGGGCCAGTCGGACGAGACGTCCTCCAGGCGGTTCCGCACCTCAATCAGAAAGGGTTTTTCCACGCTGTCGCCCCGCCGGCTCTCGTCGTTCGAGATGCCGCAGGGATGACATCTTCCCGTCAAGATTACGTTTACGGACGGGGTTCATTTCGCTGTTTTTGCTGGCTCTGACGTCAATCCGACGCCTGCCTTCAGAGAAGAGCGGCAGGCGGCAGACCAAGAGCAGAGGCGATACGCTGCACGAGTGCCGGATCCGTTACACCGCCATCTTCGACCGCCTTCAGTTCGTCCACGGTCAGGCCAGTGGTCACGGCCAGCTGATCAAGCGTATAGCTCCGCTCCTGGCGCGCTTCGGTGAGAATGGCTGAAACACGATCAGCGGAGATACCGGTTTTCACTGCAGGGGCGAAATTGCTCATGGAAATAGACATAGGAGGAACCCTTCTACGATTGTCTTGCGCCGGAGGCGATATGTGCAAGGAGTACGGCAGCATAGATAGCGTGCGCCGCAATAAAGAGTAGGTTTTTGGGCGAGTGGATGCAAGTCAGCCGACCTAGATCCCGTTCGACTGCTCAAGCCGTGGCTTGCCCCTATGCGTGCCGCAGAAGACAGAACGGTGACTAGTTCGCAGCCACTCGCGGCTTACCTGCAGCGCATCGGGATCAAGAGAAATGGTACGGTTGGCTGGAGTTGAACCAGCGACCTCAGGTGCCACAAACCTGCGCTCTAACCAACTGAGCTACAACCGCACATGCAAGCCGCCGCGGCGGCTTTTCGGGTCAAATACGAGCATCGGGCCGTTTTTGCAAGCCCCCATACGAAAAGAAGGACCGGGGCTCTTCGCCGCCGGCCCTTCCTCTTCTCGATGCTGAAAATCAGGCGGCCTTGAAAGTCGACATGGCCTTTTCGGCAGCTTCCTTGCCCGGCTGGCTGACCGCTTCTGCGAGCTTGCGCGTGGCATCCTGGATGCTGCGAGCCTGATCGACGGTCAGTTCGGCCTGCTTGCGGACGAAGCTCGTCTGCAGCTCCACGAATTCAGCGACGGACTTCACGCCAAGAAGCGATTCCATGTGGGAAAGCGAAAGATCGGCATTGGTGCGAAGAGCCTCGATGGCCTTGAGGCCAACTTCCACGGAGCCGGCCTGAGCGGACTGCATGGTGGTCTCGACCGTCTTCGTCGCCTCTTCGGTCGCAGCCTTTACCTTTGCATAGGCTTCGCGAGACTGGGCTGCACCCTTCTCGGCAAATTCACGGAAGCTGTCCGTCAGCTTGGCCGGGTCGAAGGCGCTGAAGGAGAAGATATCATCGTTGCGGTATGCCATCCTCATATTCCTTGTACTTGGTATCTTCGGAAGGTGACCGAAGCTTCATGAGCCGTATATAATAGATCTTATTGTGCATTGCAACATAATTGTGCGACGCACCATTTTCCTTGTTAACCTTTCGGGGCGTTAAGGCGCAGCCATTGTGGACCCAAATCGGCGTTCCGGCTATTAACACTATGTTAAGAACCCTATTTACGCTCGTGACGTCGGGGCCCTTCCATGCCTGCCACACAGTACCCGTTCATCGACATCGCGGTTCACGAACGTGTTCGTAACCGGTATGCGGCCGGCGATGCGATCGTGCTGTTCTCAGCGGACATGTCCACCGTACTGTGGTGCAACGGTCGCGGCGCCGGACTGTTCGGCTACGGGTCCGTCTATGACTTTCTCGACCAGGGCCCAGATCAAAACGATCTTCTCTTTCGGCAGGTCAGAAGCGTCGCGTCGCGGGTTGAACGCTCCTCTATTCCCGAAACCCTCACCATCCGCGTCGCTGCCGGCTTCCGAGCGGTGCCCGTCATGGCGCGCTGCATGCCGATCGACCTTTCCGGCGAGGCAGCGGTGCTTTTCACCGCCCCTGTCGGAGGAACTGGCGGCGCGGCTGCTGCAACGGGGTCGGGGCTAATCGATGGGCTCGATGACCCCCACATCCACGTGGCCGTGCTCGGCGCCGACGGAGTGGTGGCCGAGGCATCGAAAGCATTTCCAACTCTCGGGCTGACGCCTCATACCGCGCAGATGCTCGTGACCATCGCGAACAGTGAGGCGAACGGCCTTGTCAAGCGCCCGGTCCCGACGTCCAAGGGCTATCTTCCTGCGGCGATGGGCAAGCTCTCCGACGATCCGGCGCTCTATCTGCTGCTCGTCGTGGAGACGGCCGCTGCCGGCATGGATCTGGCACCTGAAGCGATCGGCAACGACCCGGCTGCCGCCATGGAAGTCAGGCCCCGGAACGCCGACAGTTTCGACGACGCCATCGAGGCGGTCGCGCATATCGAGGAAACCTCCGACACGGAGGAGCTGGTGACCCTCGATGTCGATTCAGCTGACAGTGAAGAGAATGACGCCTCCGACGAGGACCGCCGGGCTCTCCCACCTCAAGGCGGCGAGGCGGAGGAGACAACGGTGACGCTCCCCGGTGAAGGCGTGGTCGATGAGGCGCCGACCGAGCCGCCGACCCCATCGCGCGAAGAGCCTCCTTCGGAACCTCGTTTCGTGTTCCGTCGCGATAGCCGCGCCACCCGCTTCGTCTGGAAAATCGATGCGGAGGGACGGTTCCAGGAGATTTCCGAAGAGTTTGCGCGAACCGTCGGTCCCCGCTCGGCGAACATTGCCGGTTCGACCTTTGCAGACGTTTCGGCACGCTTCAAACTCGATCCGGAGAACAAGCTGCAGGATCTTCTGCGCCGCCGCGATACCTGGTCCGGCAAGACGATCCGGTGGCCCGTCGAGGGAACTTCGTTTAAGGTTCCGATCGATCTCGCGGCGTTGCCGACCTACACCCGCGACCGCGTCTTCGACGGCTTCCGCGGGTTCGGTATCATCCGTGTTGGCGATGTCGCGGAGGACCCGGACGCGCTCGGCATCAGTCTCGCCTCTGACGCGAACGAAACGCGGGCCGAAGAGGCACCATTCCAAGAGGCCGAGGAGGTCTCCTCCGCCGTTTCGGACGACGTTGCATCCGGCGAGGTCGTGACAAGGGAAGGCGTGACGGCCCCTGAGGAAGCCGCTCCACAGGTCGAGCCGGCCGCCGATGCCGAACTCGATAGTGAACTGCCCGAGCCGTCGACGACACAGCCGTCGAACCGCGACGCAGAAACCGATCTCCAACTGCCGGAGAATGAAAAGCCTGCACTTCGCGTGGTTGCGGCTCCGGCACCCGCCAGCACCGACAAGGTCGTGCAGCTACCGGACCGCCGGATCCGGCGAGAGGGCCTATCACCTGTCGAACAGGCCGCATTCCGAGAGATCGCCCGTCAGCTTGACGGCTTCATAGGCCGCCGCCCCTCGGGGGATGAGGACCCCAGCAGCCAGGAGGTAGCAGGCGTAAACGCCGATGAGGCTCAGGCCTTGCCCGACACTCTGGAAGATACGCGGGAGGTGTCGCCGCCTTCTCCAGAGCCCGAGTCAGATGACCACCTATCATCCGCAGACTTGACCGTACCCGACGATGCGCAAGAGGCACCACTTGCCGAGGAGCAACCCTCGGCAGTGGAAGAGAGCGAGCCCGACAACCACCAGTCGGGTACCGCAGACGACGAAAGAGCTCCCTACCTGCCTGCCGCCCGCGAGCGTATGGGACTGTCAGGAGAGATCCTGGACCAGATGCCGGTTGCGCTTCTCGTGCATGCCGGCGACCGGCTCATCCATGCCAATCCGGAATTCCTGCGCCTGACGGGCTATTCGTCGCTTGAGGCGCTGGCAGACGTCGGCGGGCTCGATGCGCTGCTGCAGCGGCAGGATCTCGACAGCGCGGCCAATCAGGCCAGTGGGCTGGTGCTTGTTCGAGCCGACGACGTGATCGTTCCGGTGACCGCTCGTCTTCAGTCCGTCCGATTCGAGGATGCAACTGCGCTCATGCTCGCCATGATCCCGATCGCTGCAGAGCCGGTGGCGGAGAAGGAGCATCAGGCCGAAGTGATCCCGCTCGCAAGGCCCATTCCCGAGCAGGCGGTGCGCCTGCAGGTGGAGGTGGAAGAACTGAGGGCGATCCTCGAGACTGCGACGGATGGCGTCGTCGTCATCGACATCGACGGAACCATCCGCTCGATGAACCGGTCCGCCAGCGCACTTTTCAACTACGATAACGACGAGACGGAGGGCAAACCCTTCGTGATGCTCTTCGCCCATGAAAGCCAGAAGGCAATCGTCGACTATCTCGCAGGTCTTTCCGGACATGGCGTTGCCAGCGTCCTCAATGACGGCCGGGAAGTCATCGGACGCGAGGCCTCCGGAGGGTTCATCCCGCTTTTCATGACCATCGGGCGGCTGACCTCTTCCAACGGCTTCTGCGCGGTGATCCGCGACGTGACCCAGTGGAAGAGGACGGAAGAGGAACTGCGAACGGCAAAGCGCGTGGCTGAGGCCGCGAACGCTCACAAGAGCGAGTTTCTGGCCCATGTAAGCCATGAAATCCGGACGCCCCTGAACGCCATTATCGGCTTTGCGGACCTGATGGCCACGGAGCACTTCGGCCCAGTCGGCCACCCGCGCTATGTGGAATATGCCAGCGACATCGTGCGCTCTGGCCGGCATGTGCTGGACATCGTCAACGACCTCCTCGACATATCGAAGATCGAGGCTGGAGAGATGGAACTCGACTTTATCCCAGTCGAGCTCAACGAAACGGTGTCGGAGGCAGTCTCGCTGTTGCAGCCACAGGCGAACGGCCAGCGCGTCATCATCCGGACAGCCCTCTCCCATTCCGTGCCGCAGGTGGTTGCAGACCTTCGCTCGGTGAAGCAGATCGTCCTCAATATCCTCTCCAATGCAATCCGCTTCACGCCCTCCGGAGGGCAGACCGTGGTTTCGACGGCCTATGAAGGGAACGGAAGCGTCGTCCTGCGTATCCGGGACACAGGCATCGGCATGAGCAGGGAGGAACTGGAGGTGGCCATGAAGCCGTTCCGGCAGGTCGCGGGAAGCACGAGAAAGCGCGGCGACGGCACCGGTCTGGGGCTTCCCCTGACCAAGGCCATGGTCGATGCCAATCGCGCCAGCTTCGCAATCAGCTCTGCACCGCGCGAAGGGACACTGGTCGAAATAACCTTTCCGCCGCAGCGGGTGCTTGCGAATTGAGGTCTGCCGGCTTAGCAGTTCCTCACTTCTAGAGGATCAAGCTTGCAGGTTCCCCCGTATCCGGCCAGTAGCTCACCCCGACGCCCCCGCCGCGCCACGTCTGCCCTGGCGATCGTCACGGCTGCCGTCGTCGCCATGCCGGTCATTGCCGTCGTGTGGATCGCATTTCAGGGTGGTGATGACACCTGGCGGCATGTTGCGTCCACGGTCATCCCCCGCGCAAGCCTCCGCACCCTGCAACTCCTGGGCCTGACGGGCCTTGTATGTGCCATCGTCGGTACGCTTACCGCATGGCTGGTGACCAGCTACGAATTCCCCATGCGCAGCATGTTGTCTGTCATGCTCGTCTTGCCGCTTGCGATTCCCTCTTATCTCGCCGCCTATGCCTTTGGCGAATTCATGGACTTCACGGGCCCCCTGCAGACGGCCTTCCGCGCAGCCTTCGGCTTTCAAAGCTCTCGCGAGTACTGGTTCCCGGACATTCGGTCGATGGGCGGCGCGGTTCTCGTCCTGAGTTCGGTGCTCTATCCGTACGTCTACCTCGCCTGTCGCTCGATGTTCCTTATGCAGGGGCGAGCCGCCGCCGATGTTGCACGGACGCTCGGCGCCAGTCCGGCCAGAGTGTTCTGGCGCATTCAGATCCCGATGGCGCGCCCCGCGATCATGATCGGCCTGACGCTGGTAACGATGGAGACGTTGAACGATATCGGCGCCGTGCAATTCCTCGGCATCAATACCCTGACCTTCTCCGTCTATGATACCTGGCTGAACCGGGGCAGCCTGAGCGGAGCGGCCCAGATCGCGGCCGTGATGCTGGGAATCGTCGCGCTTCTGATCTGGCTCGAGCAGGCGGCGCGTCGCAGCCAGCGCTTCTCCACGAACCGGACCACCGGCGCGGTACATGACGTTGTGCGAACCCGACTTATCGGCGTGGCAGCTGCGGGTGCAACGGCGTTCTGCCTTGTTCCCGTCGTGACCGGCTTTGCGATTCCGGTCGTCATCCTTGGCGGGTTCGCCTCCCGACGGCTCGGCGACTATCTCGATCCTCGGCTGCTCGACGCGCTCTGGAACAGCCTGGTCGTTTCCTCGCTGACCGCAATGATCGCTGTCCTGTTCGGCCTTGTCCTCGCCTACTCGATCCGCAACGACCGGTCATCCGGCGCCACGATGGCGGGGCGCATCGCCTCCCTCGGCTATGGCGTGCCGGGGACAGTGCTGGCCATCGGCGTGCTCATCCCCATGGCCGGTTTTGACAATGCGGTCGACGGCTTCCTTCGTTCGAATGTCGGCATATCGACCGGCCTTCTTCTCTCGGGTAGCGGCGCGGCAATCGTCTATGCCTGCACCGCCCGGTTCATGACCATGGCGGAGGGAACATTGGAAGCCGGGTTCCACAAACTCTCTCCTCACCTGGACATGGCCGCACGCACGCTTGGCCGCAACCAACGACAGACGCTGGCGACCATTCTCCTTCCCAATCTTGGTCCAGCCTTGATGACGGCGGCGCTCATGGTCTTCATCGAAACCATGAAGGAGCTTTCGGCCACTATGCTGTTGCGGCCATTCAACTTCAACACGCTCGCCACGCTGGTTTACGAGGATGCTTCCCGTGCCCGGATCGAAGATGCTTCGGTTGCCGCGATGATCATCATCCTTGCCGGCCTGATTCCGGTCCTGATCGTTTCGCGTTCCTTGGACAGGCAGCGCTGATCAAAAAAGAAGGCGGCCAAAGCCGCCTTTCGAGGTAATGCTGTGTCACGTGCGTTCGGACATCCTGATGCCCCAAGCGCCTGCTGCTTCGGACGGGTTTAGCGATGTCGCCCGCTACTGCTGCAATCTTTGCCGGGGCGACTTAATGATGCGTTAAAGTGGCACACGATCTCTGGCAACCGTCAGTCCCGCCCCAAACTGAAGCGGATGTGTCTCGATAGAGGGTCCTCCGCGTCATCCTGCCGATCAAGTCCGGAGCTCGGGGAGGTCAGCGAAAAGGTCCAGCGCCTCCGGATTGGCCAAGGCTTCCTTGTTCTTCACCGGCCGGCCATGGACCACATCCCTTACCGCCAGCTCGACGATCTTGCCGGACTTGGTCCTCGGTATGTCCGCAACGGCAATGACCTTGGCCGGGACATGCCGCGGAGACGCGCCGGTGCGTATCTTGTTCCTGATGGCATTGACAAGGCGATCATCGAGCACGGCCCCCGGCGCAAGACGTACGAAGAGGACGACGCGCACGTCCCCGTCCCAATCCTGGCCGATGCAGATGGCCTCGGCGATCTCCGGAAGCTGTTCGACCTGATTGTAAATCTCGGCGGTACCGATGCGCACCCCGCCTGGATTGAGGGTTGCATCCGAGCGCCCATGGATGATGATTCCGCCATGCTCGGTCCACTCCGCGAAGTCGCCATGGCACCAGACATTCTCGAACCGGTCGAAATAGGCAGCCCGATACTTCTCGCCTTCCGGGTCATTCCAGAACATGATCGGCATGGAGGGGAATGGCCTGGTACACACAAGTTCGCCCTTTTCTCCGCGCACGGGCTGCCCGTCGTCGTTCCAGACATCGACCGCCAGCCCAAGCCCCGGCCCCTGGATCTCACCCCGCCAGACCGGCTTCAGCGGATTGCCGAGCACGAAGCAGGAGACGATGTCCGTCCCCCCGGAGATGGACGCAAGGTGGATGTCCGACTTGACACCTTCATAGACGAAGGAGAAGCCCTCGGGAGAGAGCGGTGATCCCGTCGAGGTCATCAGCCGCAAATGGGACAAGTCGTGGGTCTCTCGCGGAACGAGTCCGCTCTTGCGTACCGCGTCGATGTACTTGGCCGAAGTCCCGAATACAGCGAATCGCTCATCCTGGGCATAATCGAACAGCACTTTTTCATTCGGTGCGAAGGGCGAACCATCGAACAGGCAGAGCGTCGCTCCGACCGCGAGCCCCGACACCAGCCAGTTCCACATCATCCACCCGCAGGTGGTGAAGTAGAACAGCCTCTCACCCGGCTCGATGCTGCAATGCAGGCGGTGCTCCTTCAGGTGCTGGAGCAGCACCCCACCGGCGGAATGAACGATACACTTCGGCACGCCTGTCGTTCCAGACGAGAAGAGGATGTAGAGTGGGTGCGCGAAGGGAAGGCGCACATATTCGACCTCGCGCGCCTCGAATGAGGCAATGAAGTCCGAAAGTGTTCGACCGTCAGCAAGCGAAGCGGCGAGCGCCGGTGCATCACCGGCATAGGGAATCACCAACACTGGAACGGAGAGCGCGGCGGCAACCGCCCGCACCTTGTCAGCGACGTCCTGCAGCTTTCCGTTGTACCAATAGCCATCACAGGCGATGAAGAGCTTTGGCGCAATCTGGCCGAACCGGTCCAGCACACCCTGCTCACCAAAATCCGGCGAACAGGAGGACCAGACGGCGCCGATCGACGCCGCCGCGAGCATCAGCGCCACCGTCTCAGGCATATTGGGCATCATTGCAGCGACGCGATCACCCTCCCGGATGCCGGCCGCCCGCATCGCCTGCTGGAGGCGGGAAACGTTGCCGCGGAGGCGATCCCAAGACCATGTATCGCGAGCCTTGTCCTCCCCTCTGAAGATCATGGCTTCGCCAGCACCGCGCTGGGACAGGAGGTTTTCCGCGAAGTTCAACCTGGCGTCCGGAAAGAAGCGGGCTCCGAGCATATCGCCACCGTTCACCAGCACACGAGTGCCAGGCTCCCCCTTGACGCCGCAGAACTGCCAGATGGCCGTCCAGAATGCTTCCGGCTCCCTCACAGACCACGCATGGAAGTCATCCACGGAGGTTGTTGGGCTTCCATGTCGTCCGGCGCACCAGGACATGAACGATTGAAGCGGCAGATCCTGTCGAACGTCCGACGGTGTCCACAGCGGCTGATCAGAATTCATAGGGTCTCCTCCATCCCAAGAACACCTCTCCTATAGCAATGCTGCAGCGCAAGATAAACGGCCAATGATCCGGTCCGGAGCCCAGTTTGCGCAACAAGCGCATTTCCTGTATCCGCAGGCCTTACCAGCAACTTGATCAAGACTACCGCGAGAGCCCGCGAGGCTCAGGAGGCCTATGGCAGAGGGAGTTGGCGTAATCTCGAAGCGACTGTTTCGCCGCTCGTGGCGTCCGTTCGGCGCGGGTATCCTGCTTCTTGTGGGGCTAGTGCTGGCTGTTCAGGCGCTGGCGCCTGTTCTGATCTCCAGCTCGATCGTGCGGGATGGGATAGAGCGTGCGCTGTCCGATTGGACGGGTCATGATGTTCGCATAGAAGGACCTCCAAAGCTCAGTTTCTGGCCCGAGCCCGAAATCGAGGTCAGCCGTATCGTCGTCACGAAACCGACGCCCGCAGGCATTCGCGTTCTGGCGCGCGTCTCGCGGATGACGGCCGACTTCCGCCTCCTCAAGGCTATCGGGGGAAGCCTGGAGTTTCGCGACTTCACGTTCTTCGACCCGGAGATCTTCCTCTTGCGTGACGAGGAGGGCCGCCTGGATTGGGCGCAGGAGGGTGGGCTCACTGCCGCAATACGCAGTGCTGTCGAGGTGGACGGACGCGTGGTTCTCGATCGGTCCCTGGACGTTGCCCCGGGCGACGTCACGATCAACAACGGCCGGGTCGAGGTGAAAGACGTTGCGACTGGGCGCGTCTGGTCGGGGCGTGGAATTACGGGTGATCTCGATTGGCCCCGACTATCCCAGCCAGCCTCGCTGCATCTGACGGCGGTGGTCAATGGGCAGGCATTGCAGCTTTCCGGCTCCTCAGGTGAGCCTCTACTCCTTCTTGCGGGTCGGTCTGCGTCCCTTGAACTCTCCCTCAACTCGGACCTGCTGGCAGCCGAGTTTGCCGGAACCGCAGACCTCGCGAAAGGAGGCTTCCTGTCTGGACCGGTCAAGCTCTCAACACCAAACACGCAAGCTGCTCTCGCATGGGCAGGAGTGCCGATTTCAGACCTTGCATCAGATGGACGATTGTCGATCGAGGCCCGGCTGCTGACAACTGAGAGAGCACTGCGCTTCGATGAACTGCATCTCACGACAGAGTGGATGGAAGCGACGGGAATAATTGACCTGCTGCTCCCGCAGGATCGCCCCCTGCGCGTGACGGGGACGCTGGCCGCGAACCGCTTCGACCTCGCCGACCTGCAGGCAGCGACGAGACCAAAGCCTGACGGCGACGGGAAAGGCAGTTTCCTGGACCGGATGGAACTCGACTTGCGTATTTCGGGACAGGACGTTTCGCTCGCCAACCTTTCGCTCACGCAGGCGGCGGTGAGCATCCTTCGTGAGAACGGTCAGTCCCGCTTTGATCTTGTGGATGGAACGCTCGGAGGGGGCGACATGACCGGTCAGGTCATCACCTCCGCACGGGCGGGAAAGCTCACCACCGATGTCGCGGTCTCTGTCCGCAACGCTGACCTCGGGGAGATCTTCGAGACGCTCAAGCTTCGTGGCCCCGTTCCCCACGCCCGGGGCTCCCTCGAACTGACATTGGCAACGACGGATGACGGCTGGAGCGGCTGGCGCAAGGGCCGGGGCTCCTTTCGCATGACGACCGGCCCGGGCACCTTGGCCGGTCTGGAACCCGAAACGATCCTTAACCGTGCACGCCAGGGGCGGTACCAGCCCCTGACAAACCCGGAGGGCCAGGACTTCGAGTACCAGAGCCTTGATCTTTCTGCGACGTTCGCACGTGGGTTGGCTGAGATCGAGACGGCCATCATCGAAGGCGACGGCCTGCGGGTGAAATTCTCCGGTGCGCTTCCGCTGACGGAAGGCGGTCTTGCGCTCTCGGCGACGATCAGCAGACCAGAACAGCAGGGTGAGGAGAACGTGCTGTTCATCGGCGGCTCTCTTTCGGAGCCGGTGGTGATTGCTCTGATGCCACCGGCCATTCCGGCTTCATCCGATTAGGGCCACCTCGGCCACCACCGCCACTGATTGGCGTGAGGCGCCGACCGGAAGGCTGGCGCCTTCGTCCTCAGACCGTTCCCCGCAGCGCCACATGCTCATCGCGGATGCGCCTGAACTCCGCGCGTTTTGAAGCGATGGAGGCGAAAATGACACCGACGGTCACCAGGCCGATCAGAATCGTGCAGATTGCGTTGATCTCCGGCGTCACCCCCAGCCTCACCTGCGAATAGATCTTGATCGGCAAGGTGGTCGCGCCGGGTCCGGTGGTGAAGCTTGCGATGACCAGATCGTCGAGCGAGAGGGTGAAGGCCAGCATCCAGCCCGCGACCACCGCCGGCATGATGAGCGGAAGCGTGACCTTGAAGAAGGTTTTGACCGGCGGACAGCCAAGATCCAGTGCCGCCTCTTCGAGGCTGCGGTCGAAGGTGAGAAGCCGCGACTGCACGACGATCGCCACGTAGCACATGGTGAAGGTCGTATGGGCTATCGTCACTGTCCAGAAGCCACGATCGACGTTGAGCGCCACGAACAGCAGGAGCAGCGACAGTCCGGTGATGACCTCCGGCATGACCAGCGGCGCATAGATCATTCCCGAAAATGCCGTTCGCCCGGGGAATCGTGAATAGCGAACCAGCGCAAGTGCCGCGAGCGTACCAAGCACGGTCCCAAGCGTGGCACTCAGCAC
Source organism: Pseudorhizobium banfieldiae (assembly GCF_000967425.1). NCBI lineage: Bacteria > Pseudomonadati > Pseudomonadota > Alphaproteobacteria > Hyphomicrobiales > Rhizobiaceae > Pseudorhizobium > Pseudorhizobium banfieldiae. The sequence goes on along the minus strand of NZ_FO082820.1, from coordinate 276,478 downwards.
CCCCACCCGCGCCGTGACCCAGGCGGCATCCATCAGCCCCTGATTGGACCACATGGCCGCATACCACTGGAGCGAAAACCCGCCCCAGACGGTCACCAGCCGGGAGGCGTTGAAAGAGTAGATGACCAGGATGATGATCGGAATGTAGAGGAAGGCGAAGCCCAGGGTGAGGATGATGGGGTCAAAGCGTGAGGACTTCATGGCTCACCTCACCTTCTGCTGCTGGTTCTGGAAGATCATGATCGGCACCACCAGCACCAGCAGGAGGAGCACCGCTACGGCTGATGCGAGCGGCCAGTCACGATTGCCGAAGAACTCCGTCCACAAGGTCTTGCCGATCATCAGTGTCTGGGCCCCGCCAAGCAGGTCGGGGATGACGAACTCACCCGTGATCGGGATGAAGCAGATCATCGAGCCGGCGACGACGCCCGGCAGGGACAGCGGGAACGTGATTCTCCAGAAGGCCTTCCAGGGAGGGCAGCCGAGATCGCTGGCCGCCTCGAGCAGCGTCCCGTCCATCTTCTCCAAGGCGGCATAGAGTGGGAGAACCATGAAGGGCAGGTAGGAATAGACGATGCCGATGAAGACGGCGATGTCGGTGCGGTAGATCTGCACCTGCTCGTCGGGACCCAGCAAGCCGAGCGCCTGAAGGAAAACCGTGAGAAGTCCTTCAGGCTTCAGGATGCCGATCCAGGCGTAGACACGGATCAGGAACGAGGTCCAGAACGGCAGGATCACCAGCATGACCAGGGTTGGTCGCAACGAATTCGGTGCGCGGGCCATGGCGAGTGCGATCGGATAGCCGATCAGCAGCAGGAGGACGGTCGAAATCGCCGCAATGCGCAACGAGGAGAGGTAGGACTGCAGGTAAAGTGGGTCCTCCAGGAGGAAGCTGTAGTTTTCCAGGTCCAGTTGGCGCACGAAGTCGCCGAGCATGCCGGGCCCCTCGAAGACCGGCAGGTAAGGCGGCATGGCGATTGCCGTGTCGGATAGCGATATCTTCAGGATGATCAGGAACGGCGCGGCAAAGAAGAGCAGCAGCCACAGATATGGGATGATGACGACCAGCCATCTCGCTGGTCCCGCCTGGGGAGGTGCCGCAGTGTCAGCCATTCTCCCCTCCCCTCAATTGGTCAGGATCAGCCCGGCATCCCTGGGCCAGCTCAGCCAGACCATGTCGCCGAAGGTAATCGGGCGATCGACCAGCCTGGAGACGTTTGCCTGCGCGGCGCGGATGATCCGACCGTCCTCCAGCCTGACAAGAAAGACGGAAAAATCGCCGAGATAGCCGATATCCCAGACCTCTCCATGGGCTGCGTTGACGCCCGTATCGGAGGGAGGATCGAGAGTGATGCGGACTTTCTCCGGCCGAATGGCGAAGGCCGCCTTGCTTCCCTCGACCGCCGCACATTCCTGCTCCACCGCAACTCCCAAGCCGTCACAGTTCATGGTGACGATCATCGATGAGCCGCCGCTCACTCCGGTGACTGTACCTTCCATGATGTTGATGTCGCCTATGAAATCGGCGACATACCGGCTGTTGGGCGCCTCGTAGATCTCGGCAGGCGTGGCAACCTGAACGATCCTGCCCTTGTCCATCACCGCAATACGATCCGAGACCGTCATCGCCTCCTCCTGGTCATGGGTGACGATCAGGAACGTCAGGCCCAGCGTGTGCTGGATATCCATCAATTCGAACTGCGTCTCCTCGCGCAGCTTGCGATCGAGGGCGCCCAGCGGTTCGTCCAGCAGAAGCACTTTCGGACGCTTCGCGAGGGAGCGGGCCAGAGCCACGCGCTGCCGCTGGCCACCGGACAATTGTCCGGGCTTGCGCTTCGCAAACTCCTCCAGCCTGACGAGCCTCAGCATTTCCTGGACCCGCTCGTCGATCTCTCCCTTCGGCAGCTTGTCCTGTTCGAGACCGAAGGCAATATTCTTCTCCACCGTCATGTGGGGGAAGAGCGCGTAGCTCTGGAACATCATGTTGGTCGGGCGCCGATAGGGCGGCACACCCGAGATGTCCTTTCCTTGCAGCAGGATTCGACCTTCCGTCGGCTCCTCGAAGCCTGCCAGCATCCGCATCAGCGTGGTCTTGCCGCAACCCGATGGGCCGAGCAATGAGAAGAACTCACGCTCGTATATGTCGAGGCTCAGTTCACTGACGGCGGTGAAATCGCCGTAGCGCTTCGTGATGTTCTCAAAGCAAATGAATGGTACGGCGTCGGGTTCTGTCCATGGAGAAAACGTCCGTTTCACGGGTCCCAGAGATCTGGCCATGCCTGCTCCATCGAGCGTTGCGGGTATCAGAGACAAGAATGCGAAGGGGGGGGTCACTGCCCGCCCCTCTGTATCAGCTGCCGGTCTTGATCTGGGTCCAGATCCGGTTGAGCACGCGTTGCTCACGCGGTCCGTAGGGAGAGATGGTGAAGAGCTTCGACACTGTCTCGGCCGGAGGATAGACGGAGGGGTTCTCCAGGACTTCCTTGTCGAGCAGTTCCTGCGATGCCAGGTTGCCGTTTGCATACTGGACGTAATTCGAGGCCTTGGCGATGACCTCGGGCTTCATCAGGAAGTTGATGAATTCGTGGGCCTCCTCGACATTCTTGGCGTCAGCCGGGATCGCCAGATTGTCGAACCACATGTATGTGCCTTCCTTCGGGATCACGTACTCCACGTTCACGCCGTTGCCCGCCTCTTCAGCGCGCGCCTTGGCCTGCAGGACGTCGCCCGACCAGCCCATCGAGATGCAGGTATCGCCATTGGCCAGTTCGTCGATGTAAGCCGACGAGTTGAAAGTCTTCACGAACGGGCGGATGTTCATGTAAACCTCGCCACCTGCCTCAAGGTCGGCCGTCTCCTTGCTGTCCGGATCCTTGCCGACATAGTTCATCGCGATCGCGAAGGTCTCGTCGGAGGCGTCGAGGATGTTGATGCCGCAGGCTTTCAGTTTCTCGGCATTTTCTGGCTTGAAGAGGATGTCCCAGCTGTCGACCGGCACGTCGCCAAGCGCTGCCTTCACCTTGTCGACGTTATAGCCAAGCCCGGTCGTTCCCCACATGTAATTTACGGCGTACTCGTTGCCGGGGTCGTACTTGGCCAGGCGCTCGGTGATTTCTGGCCACATGTTCGACAGGTTCGGCAGCTTCGACTTGTCGAGCTTCTGGAAAACGCCCGCCTGGATCTGGCGCGCCAGGAAGGGTCCGGTCGGAACAACGACGTCATAGCCGGAGCCACCGGCCAGAAGCTTCGTCTCGACGATTTCGTTGGAATCGAACACGTCATAGACGACCTTGATGCCGGTTTCCTTCGTGAAGTCTTCCAGCACCGACTCATCGATGTAGTCGGACCAGTTGTAGACATGCACCACCCGTTCCTGGGCCATGGCGGCGGTAGCGGTCACGGCGAGGCTGGCAACGGTTGCAGCAAGATGCAGCAGCTTGGTCTTCATGATCTCTCCAGTTCGACTTGTCGGCCATCGATGCAGCCGTTCCCCATTTCGAGGCGAGAGTAAGAAGGAAATTTTGCCGCCACAAGGAAAATGTGCACTGCAGGATCGGCTTACTGGAAATCGAAGGCGCTCAATCCCGTCACCATCTCGTCAAGCCCCAGCGGGCGCGTCAACGGGGGTTCCGCGCGGGCAAGGCAGCCCCGTCGTTCGCAGAGGCGGCAGGCCGTGCCGGCGAGCACCCGCGCGGCTGTGCTTTCAACGGCCGGGCCATAGACAGTCTCGCCGGCGAGCGCCAGTTCGCATCCGATGAGCAAGGCAGTCCGCCTTATCCGTTCTCCGAAAGCCGCCTGAGGTCCGTCGATCGTGCGGGAAACCGTCAGGTAGGCGGTACCATCGGGCATTTCCGCCGCTTCCGCCAATATCTGGCCAGGCTGGGCGAAGGCTGAGTGGATGCCGAGCTTCGGACAGAGCCCGCCGAACGCCGCCTTGGGATAGCCTTGCGATCCCGCACGCCGGATCACATTGCCCGCATGATCCAGTTCGAGCAGGAAGAACGGAAGCCCCGCCGCCCCGGGTCTGGAAAGCGTGGTGATCCGGTTGGCCGCCTGCTCGAACGAAACATCGAAGCGGGACCTCAAGAGGTCGATGTCATAGCGGGCCTTCTGCGCAGCCGAGAGGAAGGCCCCATATGGCATCATCAGCGCATGCGCGGCATAGCGCGCCAGTTCGAACCTTCCGATGCGGCGTGCCTCGCTGCTGGTGAACGACAGGTCTTCCAGTTCCGCCAGGATCTCCGAGGATAACGCCAGTTGTGCAGCCTCGGCGGCCAGTTCTCGCGTCCTGTCGAAAGGAGACAGCCTCTCGGACAAAAAGAGCCGCATCGAGTGGCGATCATATCGGCGTCGCAGATTTGGCATTGCGTGTATGGGCAGGGTGCGCGCGGCAATACCATGCTGGGCCTTCAGCCAGGCCTTCAAAGCTCCCGGCAGGTCCTCCCCTGGACCCAGGCGTTGCACGAACTCTTCGGCTGCATCTTCGATCCGGCCGAAGAAGTTCGGACGACGCTCCAGCCTGTCCCGGACTTCGTCGATCGGCAGATGGGTTGCAGAAACCGAAGTCTCATGCCCCTCCTTCGCCAGAATGTCGGTGAGATCCGTCAGGCGGGCCGCCTGTTCCCGATATGCCCGGTAAAGCTTCACCATTCCAAGCGCGGCATTGGGAGCAGCCTCCGCGACTTCGAGGATTTCCTGATCACCCGGAATTTCGCCCGACAGGAGAGGATCGGCAAACACTTCGCGCAGCTGGGTCGCCGCGCCGTTGCCCTCTCCCTGCAGCAGGTCGAGATCGACCTTGTAGACCGAGGCCAGCTTGATGAGCAGTTGTACCGTGAGCGGGCGCTGGTTCCGCTCGATCAGGTTCAGATAGGACGGCGATATCCCAAGCGCCTCCGCCATTGCCGTCTGCGTCAGGCCGAGCCCGAGACGAACACGTCGTACGCGAGGCCCGGCGAAAATCTTGCGTTCAGCCATTTGTCACCTTTTTTTACACGCCCGCACCAGACAGCTTCTTTGACGATTTTTACATCTTCACAACAGCCCTTGTCAAACAAGCGACATCATAACCCTTTTGATGTCTCTGTTTTTGCATATTTTCTGGCAGTTCGGCGTTTGCATCTGTAAATCCCGTCACAGACGCAGGCAGCTACGGTTGCTGATGCGGAAGCCACGAATGAAGATGGAGCCTTGCAGATGACCGACTTTTACAACCTCATTCCGAACGCCCCGAAAGACCGTTATGACGGCATCGAGCGCCCCTACACGGCAGAGGACGTGAAGCGTCTGCGCGGCTCAGTCGAAATCAAGTACACGCTGGCGGAGATGGGCGCCAATCGCCTGTGGAAGCTGATCAACAAAGAGCCCTTCATCAACGCTCTCGGCGCGCTCTCCGGCAACCAGGCCATGCAGATGGTCCGCGCCGGCCTGAAGGCCATCTACCTCTCCGGCTGGCAGGTCGCTGCCGACGCCAACACCGCGTCCGCCATGTATCCGGACCAGTCGCTCTATCCGGCTAATGCAGCTCCGGAGCTTGCAAAGCGGATCAACCGCACACTGCAGCGCGCCGACCAGATCGAGACGGCCGAAGGCAAGGGGCTTTCCGTCGAGACCTGGTTTGCGCCGATCGTCGCCGACGCGGAAGCCGGCTTCGGCGGACCGCTGAATGCGTTCGAGATCATGAAGGCCTTCATCGAAGCCGGCGCCGCAGGCGTTCACTTCGAAGACCAGCTCGCCTCTGAGAAGAAGTGCGGCCATCTCGGTGGGAAGGTTCTGATCCCGACGGCGGCCCATATCCGCAACCTGAACGCCGCTCGCCTCGCCGCGGACGTCATGGGCGTCCCGACGCTGATCGTCGCCCGTACCGATGCCGAGGCCGCCAAGCTCCTGACCTCGGACATCGACGAGCGCGACCAGCCTTTCGTCGACTACGATGCCGGTCGCACGGCCGAAGGCTTCTACCAGGTCAAGAATGGCATCGAGCCCTGCATCGCCCGTGCGATCGCCTATGCTCCGCACTGCGACATGATCTGGATGGAAACCGGCAAGCCGGACCTGGAACAGGCCCGCAAGTTCGCCGAAGCCGTCCACAAGGCACACCCGGGCAAGAAGCTTGCCTATAACTGCTCGCCGTCGTTCAACTGGAAGAAGAACCTGGACGACGCGACGATCGCCAAGTTCCAGAAGGAACTGGGTGCGATGGGCTACAAGTTCCAGTTCATCACCCTCGCCGGCTTCCACCAGCTGAACTATGGCATGTTCGAACTGGCGCGCGGCTACAAGGATCGGCAGATGGCCGCCTATTCCGAGCTGCAGGAAGCCGAATTCGCGGCAGAGGTCAACGGCTACACCGCCACCAAGCACCAGCGCGAGGTCGGCACCGGCTACTTCGACGCTGTCTCCATGGCGATCACCGGCGGCAAGTCCTCGACCACAGCCATGAAGGAATCGACCGAGACCGAGCAGTTCAGGCCGGCCGCTGAATAATATCCCGGGCACAGCCCTTCGCCATGCCTCTTCCCGTCCGCGGGGAGAGGAGACCGACCAGCACCCGGATCAGCAACTTCAAGAACCCCGCGTATAAGAGGAGAAATACAATGACCCCACAGACCCGCGTCAAGGAACGTGCCGAAGAACAGGCATCCGCCATGACCACCGACCAGCAGGCCATGATCCGTATGGTCGCCAACGACCTACACCGTCTCAACCAGTCGGTCATGAAAGCCGTCGACGCTGGCGTATCGGTCGAACTCGTCCGCTCCGCCCGCCATCATGGCGGCGACGGAAACTGGGGCGATCTCCTCATTCCGGTTGTTGTCACCCAGGCTCACTGAGCAGGCCATGATAAGCAAAGGGCGTCGCGCATGTCGCGGCGCCCTTTGCGCATTCAGCCCGTCGAGGCAGGGCGGCGGCCTGCAAAAAGGTCGACATGGCTGCACACAAGCTCCGTGATCCGGTCCACGACCGTCCGGATCTCCCGCCTGTGACGGTCGTCATTGTTCATCACGATCCACTGAGTGTGACGCAGGGCAGTTATCTCCTCCCCTACCCGTTCCAGCCGAACGTCATTGTCCCCCACGAAGCATGGCAGCACGGCGATACCCGCGCCTGCGATCACCAGGTCACGGAGCGATCTCGGCCGATTGACCGTCACTGTAATCGCGCCCGCCTGATGCTCGTGCGGATAGCGGAGATAAGCGGAAATCGCCTCTTCCTCCGCAACGGCAAGCCAGCGCCCCCGACCTGAGGTATCGGCCTCGCGGGAGCGGTAAGCGGCGTAAGCCACTTCGCCCAAACGGCGCGCGGCAAGATTACCCTCCTCCGGCTCGAAGGCCCGGATGCCGATATCGCTCTCGCGGTGCGCGAGGCTCGCCCTTCGCTCCGCGATGAACATGTCGATGCGGAGGTTCTCTTCGGCCGTCTGAAGGCGTGTGTGATGCCTTGCCAACCACCAGGCAAGCCAGGTGCCGCAGGCGATCCTCACCAGCGGCGAAGCGCTTTCCTGTTGCCACGCATCTATCCGTCGTGCCGCACCTTCCATCTCCTGCACCTGCTCGAAAAGCACCGCACCCTCAGGCGTCAGCTGATAGCCGGTCCGGCTGCGGAGAAAGAGCGGGCGCCCCACGCCGCCTTCCAGCTCGAGCATCCGACGTCCGATGGTAGCAGGGCTCAAGCCGGTGACACCGGCAGCGCCGGACAGGCCGCCATGACGGGCGACCTTGAGGAAAAGTTCGTATGTGTCCCAACCTATGTTTTTCATCGGTGAAAAACATAGCGCGTTTCCGGCTGTTTCAGAAGCCTATGAACCGTTCCATCTCAGACGACGGCTTTTCATTTTCGGAGGTAGAGACAATGTACGAAGTCGTTGCTGCGATCGTGGCATCATCCCGAGCATGGGAGAATAGAGGAAGGAGGGAGCGTGGACTGGAAGATCGATATTATCAGCGGTTCGCAACGCCGATACCGCGTGCTCCTGCAGCCGTCTGCCGGATTGCGGGCAGGCTCTTGAGCCTCAGGCCGTCGGTCAAGGACGATTCGCGACGATCAGAGAATTGCCGGCAGCGCCAGGAAGGCAGCGGTCGCGCCAGCGCACAGCAACAGGAGGCGCAGACGAAAGAGCCGGTCGGCATCCTCAGCCTTGGCAATGGCGACAGCACGGGCACGGCGAACTTTCTGCATGATCTGAACCCCAAGAGCGTTGTCGGTCGCGGTCTGCCGCGACAGGCCGCATGCCACATCCTGACAGCAGGAATTTGCCGGCATCAAGGCAGGATGATCAAAGCACCTTAACAAGGCTTGAATCAGCGATGCCTACAATGCGTCCCCACAAACATGGCCCGAGGCCCAGGCCCACTGGAAATTATACCCCCCAAGCCAGCCGGTCACATCGACGCACTCGCCGATGAAGTGGAGGCCGGGAACCTTCCTGGCGGCAAGCGTCCGCGAATCCAGTTCCTTTGTATCGACACCGCCAAGGGTTACCTCCGCCGTGCGATAGCCTTCGGATCCCGCCGGCCGAACACGCCATTCCTGGGCCGAGGCAGCGACCGCCTGGAGCACCTTGTCCGGGCAGTCGGCCAGTTGGACATGGGCTGCGACGCCCGACCTTTCCAGGAGGTACTGCGCGAGGCGCCTCGGCAAAAGCTCGGACAGCACGGTCAGAGGCGCCTGGCGGCCATTCTCCCTCCGCGCCGACCTCAGCATCTGGAAGAGGTCATGCTCCGGCTCGATCTTCAGCAGGATATCATCGCCTTCGCGCCAGTAGGACGATATCTGCAGGATAGTCGGTCCGCTCATACCCCTGTGGGTTAAGAGGAGTGCTTCGCGAAAGGCCGTCTTTCCGTGACGCACCTCCGCGGGGACAGAAACTCCCGACAGCGGCGCCAGACGCTCGAGCAACTGCGGATCGAGCGTCAGCGGCACCAGCCCCGGGCGGGTTTCGATCAGGTTCAAGCCGAACTGCTCGGCGATCCGATAGGCAAGACCAGTGGCTCCCATCTTAGGGATCGACTTGCCGCCTGTGGCGACCACCAAGGCCGGGGTCTGGACTGGCCCGGTTGACGTTCCGACACGGAATACTGCACCGGTGTGTTCGATCGACGAAATCTCCTGCTGGAGCTCCATCTCAACATCCGCGGCGCGCATCTCTGCCGTCAGCATTCCGATGATCTCTTTGGCGCTGCCGTTACAGAACAACTGTCCGAGCGTCTTCTCGTGCCAGGCTATGCCATGCTTGTCCACGAGAGCAATGAAGTCACGCGGCGTGTAGCGCGCAAGGGCGGACTTGGCGAAGTGGGCGTTGGCGGAGATGTAGTTTGCCGGCGAAGTCCCGGTATTGGTGAAGTTGCATCTTCCGCCGCCGGAAATACGGATCTTTTCGCCCGGCGCCTTCGCATGATCGAGGAGCAGGACCCTCCTGCCGCGCTGCCCGGCACGAATGGCGCACATCATCCCCGCGGCTCCGGCTCCAAGAATGACGGCGTCGAATTTGCGGACCAAGTGCGGCTCCCTTCAGCAGGTTTCCCTGTTTGCGATCAGTCGGGCAAAGTCAATGCCGCCCCCTCGCCAATTGCCAATCTCTGGTTATGATGGCGCTCCGATCAACGCATACCGGTGCTTCATGACGCGCAAGAAACCGTCGCCTGCCTCCCCATCCGCAGGGCCTGTGCTGAAATCGACCGGCGGACAGCCTGCGCCACCAGCCCTGACCTCTCTGCGCGGCGTACACGACTGGAAGGAAGCCGTCGCCTGGCTGCGGGCGCGCGGCATCGAGGATGTCGAGTGCATTACGCCAGACCTCGCAGGCGTCCCGCGCGGCAAGATGATGCCGTCGTCGAAGTTTACCTCCAACACGTCGCTTGCCTTGCCTTCCGCTCTCTACCGACACACGATCTCCGGCGAATATCCGGACGAGACGGCCAGCTTTCGCTATGAGCCACGCGACAGCGACCTGAAGCTGGTTCCCGACCTTTCAACTCTCTCCGTCGTGCCTTGGGAGACGGATCCGACGGCCCAGGTCATCTGCGATGTGGTCGGCATCGGCGGCGACAACGTCCCCTACACGCCTCGCGCCGTCTTGAAGAACATCGTCGACCTTTATCATGAGCGAGGGTGGAAGCCGGTGGTCGCGCCGGAAATCGAGTTCTACCTCGTCGCCAAGAATGATGATCCGGACTATCCCCTGCATCCGCCGAAGGGACGCTCGGGCCGCGCCATTCTCGGCGGCCAGGGGTATTCGATCGCCGGCATCAACGAGTTCGATGAACTGATCGACGACATCTATCATTTTTCCGAGAAGCAGGGCCTGGAGATCGACACGCTCATTCACGAGGAAGGGCCTGCCCAGCTCGAGATCAATCTGCGGCACGGCGACCCGATAGAATTGGCCGACCAGGTCTTCCTCTTCAAGCGCACGATCCGCGAAGCTGCGCTGAAGCACGGCATCTACGCAACGTTCATGGCAAAGCCGATGCAGGGTCAGGCGGGATCCGCGATGCACATCCACCAGTCGGTGGTCGACATCGAAACGGGACGGAACGTCTTTTCCAACGAGGACGGCTCCCCCTCCAGCGAGTTCTTCCACTTCATCGGCGGCATGCAGACTTATGTCCCCAAGGCGCTCGTGATGATGGCGCCCTATGTCAACTCCTACCGCCGCCTGACACCGGACATGGCAGCGCCGGTAAACAATGCCTGGGGATATGACAATCGCACCACGGCCTTCCGCGTACCGGTCTCCGATGCTGGCGCGCGGCGCGTGGAGAACCGCCTACCGAGCTCCGACGCAAACCCTTACCTGGCGCTGGCAGCCTCCCTCGCCTGCGGGCTGCTCGGTATCATGAACAAGGTCGAGCCGGGCCCCCCGACGGAGCACAGTGCCAATGAAGGTTCGATTGAATTGCCGCGGGGCCTCCTGGAGGCCGTCTCGGCGCTTGAGGCGGAGCCGGCCCTTGCGGAGGTGCTCGGCCCGGAGTTCATCGGCCTCTATGCCGGCGTCAAGCGCGGCGAATTCGAGACCTTCATGCAGGTCATCAGCCCGTGGGAGCGGGAATTCCTGCTCCTCAACGTCTGAGTGGCGTGATGAGTGAGTGGCAGAGCCCGATTGCTCCAGGCATATCCTGGTATCAGGCCACGGTCGGTGAGCGACCGACCTATTCTGCCATGGACGGCTCCAGGACGGCCGACGTGGCGATCGTCGGCGGCGGCTTCACGGGGCTGCAGGCCGCTTTCAATCTTGCCCAGCTAGGCCTGTCGGTTGTCCTCTTGGAAGGCGCCCGCCTCGGTGACGGCGCGTCCGGCCGCAATGGCGGCCAGATGGGAACCGGGCAGCGCGCTTGGCCGGAGGAGTTGGAGCAGAAGATAGGTTTCGAGCGCTCGAAAGCACTGTTTGACATGGCGGAGGAGGCGAAGCGCTACCTGCTCAATTTTGCGTCCGAGCACCGTATCGACATGGACTACACGCCCGGCCAGATGAATGTGGCGCACAAGCCGGGCTACGAGAGGGACTACCGCGCCAATGCCGAGATCGCGGCAGAGCGTTATGGCTATCCGCATCTCAGCTTCATGGACCGGGAAGAAACGGCAGAGCGGACAGGCTCGCGACACTATTACTGCGGCGTCCGCGACACCGGCACCGGGCACATCCACCCGCTCAAGCTGCTGGTCGGCCTGGCGCACGCCGCGCAGAGCGCCGGTGCCCACATCCACGAGATGACGAGGGTCACCGCGATCCGTCGGGGAGACGGAAAGACGCTGCTCGATACGGCGCGGGGTACGGTCTCGGCAGACCGGGTCCTAATCGCCACCAACGGCTACATCGAGAAGCTTGAGCCGGTCACGGCCGGTCACGTCATGCCGATCGGATCCTTCATTGCGGCAACGGAGCCGCTGGACGATTACCCGAGCGTGCTGCCGGGCGGAGAGGCCGTAGCGGACTCCCGCTTCGTCGTCCGCTATTTCCGCAAATCGCGTGACAATCGTCTGCTGTTCGGCGGCCGCGAAGTCTACTCTTCCAGCAGCCCGGAAGACACCGCACACTTCATCCGCCGGCAGATCATCGAGACTTATCCGTCCTTGAAAGATATCCGCATCACCCATGCCTGGGGCGGCTATGTGGGGATCACCATGCCGCGGCAGCCGTTTGTCCGCGAAGTCATGCCGGGGGTCACCTCGATCGGCGGCTATTCCGGCCATGGCGTCATGTTGTCGAATTTTTGCGGCAAGCTCTATGCCGACCGCCTGACCGGTACGGCGGATGCGCTGGGTGATCTGGAGGCGCTCGATGTGCCGAGCTTCCCCGGCGGTGCCCATCTACGCAAGCCGCTGCTGTTCCTTGCCCTTACATGGTATGCGCTGCGCGACCGGGTGTAACAGCGCCTCAAAAAATGCGCCTGGGGACTGGAATTTTTAAATCGATTAGATTAGGAACGTCCGAGTTTGAAAAGACGAGAGACGAGCCTTATGAGCAGCCAGATTATCCCGGTCGATCCCTTTGATTGCGTCGTGTTTGGCGGATCGGGCGACCTTGCGGAACGAAAGCTGTTGCCGGCGCTCTATCATCGACAGGTCGAGGGACAGTTCCTCGAGCCCACCCGCATCATCGGTGCGTCCCGCAGCCCGCTTTCCGACGAAGAGTATCGGACCTTTGCGCGTGACGCGCTCCGCGAGCATCTCAAACCCGGAGAATACAATGACGCCGAGGTCGAGCGCTTCTGCAAGCGGCTGTTCTACATCCCTGTTGACGCGAAATCGGATCAGGGCTGGGACAAGCTCAAGAAGCTTCTGGACGGCGGCAAGGATTGCGTCCGCGTCTTCTATCTTGCCGTTGCTCCGTCGATCTTCGGCGCCATCTCGGAAAAGATCCGCGACCACAAGCTGATCACCAAGCAAACCCGGATCGTCGTGGAGAAGCCGATCGGCCGCGACCTCGCGTCTGCACTGGAGCTCAATGACACCATCGGCCGGGTATTCCAGGAAGAGCAGATCTTCCGCATCGATCACTACCTCGGCAAGGAGACGGTGCAGAACCTGATGGCGCTGCGCTTCGCCAATGCCCTCTACGAGCCTCTCTGGAACGCGCAGCACATCGACCACGTGCAGATCACCGTTGCGGAGGCCGTCGGACTGGAAGGCCGCGCCGGCTATTACGACACGGCCGGCGCACTGCGCGACATGGTGCAGAACCACATCCTTCAACTGCTCTGCCTTGTCGCCATGGAAGTCCCCTCTTCGCTGAGCGCCGAGGCGGTGCGAGACGAGAAGCTCAAGGTCTTGCGGGCACTTAAGCCCATCACCGAGGGCAATGTCGAGCACATGACTGTGCGGGGCCAGTACCGAGCGGGAGCATCTGCTGGAGGGCCGGTAAAAGGTTACCTGGACGAGTTGGAAGGCGGCGTCTCCAACACCGAGACCTTCGTTGCCATCAAGGCTGAGATCGGAAATTGGCGGTGGGCCGGAGTGCCCTTCTACATCCGCACGGGCAAGCGGCTGGCGACACGAGTGTCGGAGATCGTCATCACCTTCAAGCCGATCCCCCACAACATCTTCGACCAGGCAGCGGGGCGCATCTCCGCCAACCAGCTGATCATTCGGCTGCAGCCAGACGAAGGCGTCAAGCAGTCGCTGATGATCAAGGACCCTGGTCCCGGCGGCATGCGCCTTCGCGGCGTCTCGCTCGACATGAGCTTTGCCGAAGCCTTCGCCGTCCGCAATCCGGATGCCTACGAACGCCTGCTGATGGATACGATCCGCTCGAACCAGACGCTGTTCATGCGTCGCGACGAGGTCGAGGCGGCCTGGCAGTGGGTAGATCCAATCCTGAAGGGCTGGGAATCCACCGGCCAGGCAGTCCAGGGCTACACCGCAGGAACGTGGGGTCCAAGCCAGGCAATCGCGCTGATCGAGCGCGACGGCCGCACATGGCACGAGGGTTGAGTGATGGAACCAAACCTGCACGAATTCTCAGACGGTACGGTTCTGGCGGAAAAGCTTGCCGATCAGGTCGCCCATCGCCTCGCCGCGGCAGTGGAAGCGCGTGGCGAAGCAAGTCTCGCCGTATCGGGCGGCTCCACGCCGAAGAGGTTCTTCCGGGCAATCGCCAACAGGGACATCGATTGGGCGAAGGTCACGGTCACGCTGGTCGACGAACGTTTCGTTCCTGCCGATCATCCGCGGTCCAATCATCTGCTGGTGCGGGAGAACCTCTTGCAGGGCAAGGCGGCAGCGGCACGCTTCATCCCCCTCTACCATGACCGCCCGAGCGTCGAGGAGGCTGCCCGCGTGGCGACGGCGGCGGCCAACACGATCACCCCGCCTTTCGATGTCGTCATCCTCGGCATGGGTGGAGATGGCCATACTGCCTCCTTCTTCCCACATGGCAGCACGTTGAACCAGGCGCTCGACGCCGCCGGGCCTCGCTCTGTCCTGCCCATGGAGGCCGACGGCGCCGAGGAACCTCGCCTGACATTCTCCTTTTCCAGCCTCACGGATGCCGGAATGCTTGTGCTCCATATCGAGGGGCAGTCGAAAAAGGACGTGCTGGCCAAGGCGCAGGAAGGCACCAACGAGACGGAGATGCCGATCCGCGCGGTTCTTCACCGAGCCTCTTCGCCAGTGGACATCTACTGGGCGCCCTGACGCCCGCCCCGAAGCATCACCCGGGGCAATCCGGCGGCATCTGCCGCTCCCAGCCGGCTTGCTCCCGAACCAAAGGACATGGCCATGGCTGCTCATTCGCAGATCGAAGCAATTACAGCCCGCATCGTCGAACGCTCGAAGCCGCGCCGCGAACGCTATCTCGACCAGGTTCGTTCGGCTGTTTCGCGGGGTCCCCATCGGGCAGTACTTTCCTGCGGCAACCTCGCCCATGGCTTTGCCGCCTGCTCCCCCGCCGACAAGGCAGACCTTGCGGCAGACGTGGTCCCCAACCTCGGCATCATCACCGCCTATAACGACATGCTGTCGGCGCATCAGCCTTACGAGACCTTCCCGGCCATCATCCGCGAAGCGGCCCGGGAGGTCGGTGGCGTGGCACAGGTCGCTGGCGGGGTGCCGGCGATGTGCGACGGCGTCACCCAGGGCCAGCCAGGAATGGAGCTTTCGCTGTTCTCGCGCGATGCGATTGCCATGGCTGCAGGCATCGGCCTCTCCCACAACATGTTCGACGCGGCCGTCTTTCTCGGCATCTGTGACAAGATCGTTCCCGGCCTGGTGATCGCTGCGCTGACCTTTGGTCACCTACCGGCCGTGTTCATCCCAGCAGGTCCCATGACGTCGGGGCTGCCCAATGACGAGAAGTCGCGGATCCGCCAGCTCTACGCGGAAGGAAAGGTCGGGCGGGCAGAACTGTTGGACGCAGAGTCCAAATCCTATCATGGCCCCGGCACCTGCACCTTCTACGGCACTGCCAATTCGAACCAGATGCTGATGGAGATCATGGGCTTCCACATGCCAGGCGCCTCCTTCATCAATCCGGGCACGCCGTTGCGGGACGCCCTGACCAAGGAAGCCGCCAAGCGTGCGCTCGCGATCACGGCGATCGGCAACGAGTTCACACCGGCTGGGGAGATGATCGACGAGCGCTCCATCGTCAACGGCGTCGTGGGTCTTCATGCGACCGGCGGCTCCACGAACCACACGCTTCATCTCGTTTCCATGGCGCGCGCTGCCGGGATCCACCTGACATGGCAGGACATTTCCGAGCTGTCCGACATCGTGCCGCTACTGGCCCGCGTCTACCCGAACGGCCTTGCCGACGTGAACCATTTCCACGCCGCCGGCGGCATGGGGTTCCTGATCAAGCAGTTGCTGAAGGCGGGGCTCATCCACGACGATGTCCGCACCGTCTTCGGTCACGGGCTTGAGGCCTATACGATCGAGGCGAAGCTCGACGCGGCAGGCAGCATCGTTCGGCAGCCGGCGCCGGAGGAAAGCGGGGACGCCAAGGTGCTCGCGAAAGCGGAGGCGCCATTCCAGCCGAACGGCGGGCTCAAGATGCTGACAGGCAATCTCGGCAAGGCCGTCATCAAGATCTCTGCCGTGAAGCCGGAGCGGCATGTGATCGAGGCGCCGGCGATCGTCTTCCATGACCAGCAGGAACTGCAGGATGCCTTCAAGCGAGGCGACCTCAACCGCGACTTCATCGCGGTCATGCGCTTCCAGGGTCCGAAATCCAACGGCATGCCGGAACTGCACCGCCTGACGCCGCCGCTTGGGGTTCTCCAGGACAGGGGCTACAAGGTCGCGCTGGTGACCGACGGGCGCATGTCAGGTGCCTCCGGCAAGGTTCCTGCCGCGATCCACGTGACGCCTGAAGCCTCCGACTCTGGCCCGATCGCACGGATCCAGGACGGTGACCTGATCCGCCTCGACGCAAGCAGGGGAACCCTGGAAGTGCTCGTCGACGCAGCCGAGTTCTCCACGCGGACTCCTGCGAGCGCCAATCTGGAGCAGAACGAATTCGGCATGGGCCGCGAGCTTTTTGCGATCTTCCGGAAGAATGCGGGAACGGCAGACAACGGCGCGAGCGTCTTCGCCTGACCTTGCGGCTTGTGCCGCGAGGCCCTTACCAGGAGCGGATATCCAGCACCTTGTCGCGATGGGCGGGGTGCGTGCTGAAGACGAAGATCCGATCAAGTTCCTTCTGGCTCAACAACCGAAGGAAGCGGACTTCGATCGTGTTGTTGGCATAGGTCTTCATCAGCAGGCAACCGATCTTGGATATCCGGGCGTCCGGAATATCCAGGTAGAACTGCTGGGGCAGCTTGTACTGGGTCAGGATGCCGATGATGGCTCCGCTCAGCGAGATGCGCAGGATATCACAGCGGCGGGCGGCCATGTTCAGCACGCCGTTCTCGGTATACTCGATCCGTGCCGCGTTCATGGTGTCCTCCATGCGGAACCGCGTCTCGCGATCGTACATGAAGGATTCTTCCTTGTTCAGGAAGTGATTTTTGCCACCGCTGAATGCACCCACGGCCAGTCTCCTACTCTGCCCGACAAACTTACAGGTCGAAGCTTAACAGAGGGTATGTCTTGGGCGTCCATGGGCGAAAAACTGTGACATGCTCACGTTTCGGGGGAGCGCCTAAGTGATGGCTCAGGTGCGATAGGTATGGCCATCGGCGTCGAAGAGATGAAGCTTGTGGGGCGAAGCCGTCAGGCGCACGGTGTCGCCCTTCCTGCCGCTCCAGATGCCCGGAAACTTGGCGATAAGCGGCTCGTGGTCCGAAAGGCCCTCGATATAAAGAAGCGTCACCTCCCCCAGGGCTTCGACCAGCGAAATTCGCCCCTCGAAGAGGAAGTCTCCATCCTCGGCAACGGAAAGGTCCTCCGGCCGTACACCGAAGCTTGCGGATTTGCCTCGTTCGGAGGCATCCGTCCGGATGGGAACCCGAACAGCCTTCCCGCCGCCGAAGCTGACGGTCGTGGTCTCGCCCGTTTCGGTGATGGTGACCGGCAGGATGTTCATCGCCGGCGAGCCGATGAAGCGTGCGACGAAGAGGTTGTGCGGCCGTTCATAAAGATCGAGCGGCGTCCCGACCTGCTCGATCCGGCCGGCTGAAAGGACGACAATGCGGTCGGCCAGCGTCATCGCCTCGACCTGATCGTGGGTGACGTAGATCATCGTGGTGTCCGGCATGGACTCATTGAGCTTGGCAATCTCGATGCGCGTCGCGACACGAAGGGCCGCGTCCAGGTTCGAAAGGGGTTCATCGAACAGGAATACCTTGGGGTCCCGGCAGATCGCACGGCCGATGGCGACGCGTTGCCGCTGCCCCCCCGAGAGCGCCTTGGGCAGACGATCCAGGTAGGGGGTCAACTGGAGGATGTCGGCTGCCGCCCGCACCCGCCGGTCGATCTCCGCCTTGTTCTCCTTGGCGATGCGCATGCCGAAGGCCATGTTGTCGTAGACGGTCATGTGCGGGTAAAGCGCGTAGGACTGGAAGACCATCGCAATGCCGCGCTTGGAAGGCGGCACCTCGTTGACCAGTTGGCCGTCGATGTACATCTCGCCGCCGGTAATGGTCTCGAGGCCCGCGATCATCCTTAGCAGCGTGGACTTGCCGCACCCCGAGGGCCCGACGAAAACGACGAACTCCCCCTGCCTGATCTCCAGATCGATGCCGTGGATCACCTTGACCTGGCCGTAAGCCTTGCGGATGTCCTTCAGAACGACGCCAGCCATTTTCCCCTCCTTTAGGCCCGCCGGGCGAAAAACGCCCCCCATGCGGGCAAGTCTATGCGATTGCCTTCCACCGTGCTTCCGAAGCCGTGACCCTCCAGCACCTCCCAATCGCCGGGAGGCGGCTCTACCGTCGCCGGCTGCGGCGACATGTTGAAGACACACAGGACGATCTCGTTGCCGTAGCGCCGCTCATATTGCAGGAGCGGCATCTCGGACGGCAACAGTTCCATGTCTCCCTTGGCCAGCGCGGGATGCTGCTTGCGAAATGCAAGGAAGCGCCGGTACTGCTCCAGCACCGAGTCCGGATCGCCGTACTGGGCGCTGACGGCGCGAAGCTGGTGTTCGACGGGAATTGGAAGCCAGGTGCGGTCGGAGGTGGAGAAGCCGGCATGAAGTGCCTGAGCATCCCAGACCATCGGTGTGCGGCATCCGTCACGCCCCTTGAACTCTGGCCAGAACTGGATCCCGTATGGGTCCTGCAGGTCGGCGAACGCGATGTCCGCTTCGGTCAGGCCCAATTCCTCGCCCTGATAGATGCAGACCGATCCGCGCTGCGTCATCAGCACTGCCGCGAGCATCCTGACATAGGCATCGCGATCCTGGACCTCGGCGCCCCAGCGGCTGGCGTGACGGACGACGTCATGGTTGGAGAAGGCCCAGCAGGCCCAGCCCTCGGGCGCTGCTGCCGAAAATGCTGTCTGGACCTCCTTGACCCGCGACGGCGTCAGCGCGTCCGGCGCCAGAAATTCGAAGGCGTAGCACATGTGCATCTTGTCGCCGCCGGATGTGTACTCGCCGACAATCTCCAGCCCACGCTGGCTGTCGCCCACCTCGCCGACGGCGGCAATTGCCGGGAATTCGTCGAGCACCGCGCGGAACCGCCTCAGGAAATCCAGGTTCTCCGGACGGTTCTTGTCGTAGATGTGCTCCTGGAAATTATAAGGATTGACCGCAGGCGCCGTGGAGGCGTTGCGCCGCGACACTTCGAGTGCAGGATTGTCGCGCAGCTCCTTGTCATGGAAGTAGAAGTTGATGGTATCGAGCCGGAAGCCATCCACGCCCCGCTCCAGCCAAAAGCGCGTCATGTCGAGGAGCGCATCCTGGACCTCCGGATTGTGCAGGTTGAGGTCCGGCTGGGAGGTCAGGAAGTTGTGCATGTAGTACTGCATGCGCGTCGGGTCCCAGTGCCATGCGGACCCGCCGAAGATCGACATCCAGTTATTCGGCGGCGTACCGTCCGGCTTGGCATCCGCCCAGACATACCAGTCCGCCTTCGGGTTGACCCGGCTCGACCGGCTCTCGATGAACCAGGCATGCTGGTCAGAACTATGCGACATGACCAGGTCGATCATCACCTTGAGGCCGAGGCGATGGGCCTCGGCGATGAGCGCATCGAAATCCGAGAGCGTCCCGAACATCGGGTCGACCTCGGTATAGTTCGATACGTCGTAGCCGAAGTCCCTCATCGGCGACGGGAAGAACGGCGAGATCCAGATCGCGTCGGCACCGAGAGCCGAGACATGCGGCAGGCGCGCGGTGATACCTTTCAGGTCCCCGATCCCGTCACCGTTGGAGTCCTGAAAGGAGCGTGGGTAGATCTGATAGATGACGGCGCCTCGCCACCAGTCCTTGTCCGGTGCCGCGGGCGTTCCTGCGAGTATGGTCATTCAGTGTCCTGTTGTCATGCAAAGAAGATTGCTCAGCCGCCCTTCACCGAGCCCGCCAGCAGGCCGCGGACCAGATATCTCTGGAGCGCGAAGAACACGAGGAGGGGCACGATGATGGTGATGAAGGCGGAAGCGGTCAGAATCTCCCAATTGCCTCCCCGCGAGCCGAGCAGCGCATTCAGTGCGCCCGTGAGGACCAGTTGGTCCCGGCTGGCGCCGAGGAAGACGATGGCTACCAGCAGGTCATTCCAGACCCAGAGGAACTGAAAGATCGCAAAGGAGGCGAGCGCCGGGAAAGAAAGCGGGAGCACGATCTTCATGAAGATCTCGAAGTCGCTTGCGCCGTCGACACGTGCGGATTCGATGATCTCCTTGGGCAGGCCCGCGATGTAGTTGCGCAGCAGGTAGATGGCGAGCGGCATGCCGAAAGCTGTATGCGCGAGCCAGATCCCGGCATAGGTCTTCGAAGGGACGCCGAAGAGTATGCTGATCTCGTTGTACAACCGCAGAAGCGGGATCAGCGACATCTGGAGCGGCACGACAATGAGGCCGATGACGGTCGCGATGATGATCGTTCGCCCGGGAAACTCCATCCACGACAGTGCATAGGCTGCAAAGGCCGCAATCAGGATCGGAATCACGGTTGCCGGAATGGTCACCGTCAGCGAATTGATGAAGGACTGGCCAAGACCTTCGGCATTCACCACGGTCTGGTAGTTTTCCATCGTAAATTCGGGCGGCGTCGCCACCGTCAGATAGACCCGTTGACCGCGGTTTCCCTCGAAGGGTGTCGTGCTGGAATGGACATAGCTGCCGTCGCCGTTGACCGTCAGTGCCTCGCCATCTCCCAGATCGGCAGTCTCGCCGGCTTTGAACGCCGCCGGCTCCTGCACGCGAACACCAAAGGCGCGTACCGTGCCGGGGGCACCTTCCTCGAAGACATTGCCGGTGATGACGTAGCTTGCACCCTCTTGCCGCTGCGCGGAAGGCTCCGCGAGGCGCACCGCGGCCGTCTGGGCGGAGTTCGAGAACGCCGTCCACCAGCCGGAGGTCGTGATCTGGTCCCGGTCGCGGATCGAGGTGACCAGGATGCCGAGCGTGGGCACCAGCCAGATGATGACGATCAGCAGAACCGAGAGATGGACGAAGAGACGCGGAAGGCCGACGCGCCGGATACGTGTTGCGAGAGCGGTCATGTCAGTGTCCTCCCGTCTCGCGGTTCGCCTGCCGGATGTTCCAGATCATGATTGGCGTCACCGCGGCCATGATCACTAGGGCAATGACCGCACTTCGGCCGGAATCACCTCCGCCACGGAACATCCAGTCGAACATCAGGTTTGCGAGCACCATCGTGTCCCACTGGCCGTTGGTCATCGTCAGCACGATGTCGAAGACCTTGAGCACGAGGATGGTGATCGTCGTCCAGACGACAGCGATTGTGGCCCATATCTGGGGAACCATGATCTTCCAGAAGATCTGCCAGCCATTGGCGCCGTCGATCACCGCCGCCTCGATCGTCTCTTCGGGAATGCCGCGCAGCGCCGCCGACAGGATCACCATGGCGAAACCCGTCTGGATCCAGATCAGGATGACCATGAGGAAGAAGTTGTTCCAGAACGGCAGCGCGATCCAGACCTGCGGGTCGCCGCCGAAGAACTGGACGATGGCATTGAGCAGGCCGATCTGCGTCTGTCCCGCCCCGCGATACTCGTAGATGAACTTCCAGATCACCGATGCGCCAACAAAGGAGATCGCCATCGGCATGAAGACAAGGCTCTTGGCGATGTTGCCCCACCAAATGCGATCCGTCAGAACCGCGATCACCAAACCCAGGAAGGTGCAGGCGGCCGGCACGACCAAGAGCCAGAGGAAATTGTTGAAGATCGACTGCCGGAAACCGGCATCGGAAAGCGCCCAGCGATAGTTGTCCAACCCGACGAAGACTGTTCCCGATCGGCCGTAGAAGGACAGGATGAAGGTCGCGACGACGGGATAAACGAGGTAGATGCCGAGAAGGATCAAGGCAGGCCCGAGGAAAAGCCAGGGGCGGACCACCGCTCGCCGGTTGAGGTTGCGCGATGCGCGCTGGACATCGTCTCGTGGCGTGGGGAAGATGACCTGGAGGGTCTTGTCCGACAGCCAGTAATAGAGGGCGCAGGCAAAAACGCCGACGACCATGACGCCGACGGCCGATACGATCTGTGATGCCATCACTCCCCCTCCCGGCCTTGCGGCTCTTGCGGCCGCTGAATCTATTGCTGCTTCAGGGGACCGTGCGTCCGACGACCGGAGGCACGGTCCCGCTGAACTTAGTTCAAGCCGTCCCAGGCGTTCTGTATATCCGTTGCGACAGCCTCGGCATCCTTGCCGCCGACATAGTCGATCATGCCCGTCCAGAAGGCGCCTGCGCCGATCTTGCCGGGCATCAGGTCCGATGCGTCGAAGCGGAATGTGGTGGCAGAGGTGAGGATATCACCCTGCTTCTTCAGCGGGTCGTTGGCATAGGCCTCGACGTTCACGCCCTTGTAGGGCGTCAGGAAGGCGGCTTGGGCCATCCAGACCTCGTGCGCGATCGGCGTCTTCAGGAATTCTATGAAGGCCTGGGCGGCGGGGGAATCCTTGGTGATGGTGACCAGCGTGCCTGCGCCGAGAACGGGAGTGCCGAGATCAGCCTTGGCTTGGTAGGTCGGCATGTAGAAGAAGTCAGCATCCGCACCGAGTTCCACGCCGTCGGGGAAGAAGGACGGGATGAAGGACGCCTGGTGATGCAGGTAGCACTTCGGTGGGATGTCGAAGAGACCCTTCGGGCTGTCGCGGAAGTCGGTCGAAGCAACAGCGGCCACGCCGCCGCTGACATACTTGTCATTGCGGGCGATCTTGCCGAATTCCTCGATCGCGCCGACGACGGCCGGATCGTTGAACTTGATCTCGTTGATCACCCACTTGTCGTAGGTCTCCGCCGGCTGGGTGCGCAGCATCAGGTCCTCGACCCAGTCGGTTGCAGGCCAGCCGGTAGCACCGCCCGAACCCAGACCGATGCACCACGGCACGCCGCCGTCCTCGACGATCTGGTCGCTCAACGCCAGCAGGTCTTCCATGGTCTCCGGCACTTCGTAGCCGGCCTCCTCGAAATTCTCCGGCACGTACCAGACGAGCGATTTCACGTCCGCCTTATAGGGGAAGGCGTAGAAGGCTTCCGCGCCGTCCTTGCCCTTGTAGGTGCCGTAACCAATCCAGCTCTCGCCAGCGCCGTAGTTTTCCTTGACCCAGTTTGCCGTCTCGTCGCCAAGGGGAACGAGGAAGCCCTTCGATGCGAGATCGGCCAGCAGCCCGGGCTGCGGCAGGATGGCGATGTTCGGCGGCGACCCCGCCTGGGTATCGATCACGATCTGCTGCTCGTAATTCTCCGAAGAGGAATACCGGGCATCGACGCCGGTGGCTTCGCGGAAATAGGCAAGCACGCTGTTGAAGAGGATCTCGTCGTCGCCGCGCCATGGACCAAACAGGGTGAGGCTCTGCCCCTTGAGATCGCCGTGGGCCGACTTGAAGTCCTCGAAGCTCTGCCAGTTAAAACGCGCTTCTTCGCCCGGAGCGAACTTGAGCTCCTGCGCGGCAGCCCCACCTGCCATAAGCGCAGTCAGCGCAACGCCCATCCACAGTGACCTGTTCATCATCGAAGACCTCCCTGGTTATTGGTCGCGCAGCGTCACAGATCGCCGTCTGTCCAAAGCGCTTTGATCGGTAGTCATGTGTTCTCAGACCTGTCACTGTCAAGTCCTTGGTCCGGATATCAGTGCTGCACCGCAGCAGATCCTGCGGAGCGGTTGAAGCTGCCCCGCAGCTTTTGTTTGAGATTTCAAGAAACCACTGCTACTAATCCAAAGCGCTTTGAGAGTGTGCTAGGGAGGAGTAGCTGTGAACCTGAAGCAGTTGGCGGAGCTGCTGGGCCTGTCACAGACTACCGTCAGTCGCGCGCTGAACGGCTATCCGGAGGTAAACAGGGCAACGCGAGAGCGCGTTCTCAAGGCTGCAGAAGAGACAGGATATCGTCCCAATGCAGCGGCGCAGCGTCTGGCCACCGGGCGGGCAGGATCGATCGGCCTCGTCATGCCCGCAGCGCCCGATTATTATGCGGATATCCATTTCGCGGAATTCCTGAGCGGCCTGGGCGAGGAAGCGGCTCGGCGGGATTTTCACTTTGTGCTGATGCCGAAGAAGCCTGGCGAGGAGGAGGAGGCGCTGCGCGGGCTTGTCGCAAGCGGCAGCGTCGACGGGATCTATCTCGCTTACATGCAGGCGAATGATCCGCGGATTACGCTGATGCAGTCGCTCAGGATCCCTTATCTGGTCCACGGGCGCTCGATTGGGATCGAGGGCGATTACCCTTACCTCGACGTGGACAACGAGGCCGCTTTTCGCGACGCCACCAATCTCCTCCTGGAACTCGGACATCGGCGGATCGGCCTGCTCAACGGACCGGGCGGGGTTGATTTCACCATCCGCCGCAAAGCCGGGGTAGAGGCGGCGCTCGCAGCGAAAGGACTTGCCCTGGAGGCTGAGCAGATGCGCCATACGGCTATGACCGACGAGTTCGGCTTCCGCGGCATGAAGGAGCTTCTGGAACAGCCCTCGCCCCCCACGGCCGTGCTTTGCGCAAGTACCGTACTCGCACTCGGCGCGATACGGGCCGTCAATCAGGCGGGCCTGAGGCTCGGCCGGGATGTCTCCCTGATCGCCCATGACGACGTCCTGCCGCTGCTCAAGCCGGAAGATTTTTCCGTACCGCTGACCACGACACGGTCATCGCTCAGGGCTGCGGGCGTGCGCATCGGCCAGCGGCTGATCGACCGGATCAAGGGACTTGAGACCGGCCCCGAGCAGGAACTTTGGAAGGCTGAACTGATCGTCCGCAACTCGACGGGCGCCGCCCCCCGCTGAGGGGGGCTATGGCTCGTGCCGTCAGAACTTCGGGATCGGGCGCCCGAATGTCCTGCAGGCGGCAACCACGGTGTTGGCCATCAACATGGCGATTGTCATGGGACCAACGCCACCGGGCACCGGCGTTATCGCACCGGCAACCGCTGCGCATTCCTCATAGGCGACATCGCCCGTGATCTTCGTCTTGCCCTCGCCCTTTTCAGGCGCGGGGACGCGATTGATGCCGACGTCGACGACCGTCGCACCGGGCTTCACCCAACCGGCCCTGACCATGTGGGGGCGTCCAACGGCGGCGACGAGGATGTCCGCTTGGCGGCAGATGCCAGGAAGATCCTTGCTGCGGGAATGCGCCATGGTCACCGTCGCATTCGATGACAGAAGCAGCATGGCCATCGGCTTGCCGAACAGGTTCGAACGACCGATGACGACCGCGTTGAGACCCGACAGGTCGGCTCCATGGATCTTGTTGATGAGGATGAGCGCGCCGGCCGGCGTGCAGGAGATCAGCCCGCTCGCGAGATCGCCTGTCGCGAGCTTGCCGGCGTTGACGACGTTCAGCCCGTCGACATCCTTTTCCGGCGCGATCGACTGGATCACCGGCTCCGATTTCAGGTGCTTCGGCAGCGGCAACTGGACGAGAATGCCATGAATGGCAGGATCGGCGTTCAGTTCGGAGACCAGCTTCTCCAGCTCCTCCTGCGTTGTCTCCTCAGGCAGGCTGTGCTGCACCGAGTTGAAGCCGCACTGCTTGGCCATCTTGCTCTTGGAATTGACATAGGCATGGCTGGCAGGATCATTGCCGACGATGACCACGGCGAGGCCAGGCTTCACTCCGACGCCGCTCTCCAGAGCTGCCGCAGCCCTCGTCACGGTCTCAATGACCGATTGCGCCGCTACCTTGCCGTCGATGATCGTAGCCACACGCGTTCCCCGTTGTCGAATGAGACCGAAACTGAATTCTGTGCAGCGCCCGGCTGCACATCAGGCTGCATGCCTAATGCGTCGCGAGCACGAGAAATGCAAGAAAGAATGCCTTCAGCGGACAGCGGCGGAGCGACGCTCGACCCGTCCCCGAAGCTCGACAAGCTGGTGGTGCAGTTCCCAGAGCTCCCGCTCCAGCGGATCTTCGTCATTGGCTGGCCGGGGAAGATCTCCAGAGGATAGCTCATGGCGAACCGAGTGATGCACCTCACCCGCGATCGCTGATGCCACGAGAGGCGGAAAGGAAGAAGCGCGATCCGCGGGAACGGCGTTGTGATGGAGGATCTGTCGAATTCGCTTCGCCAGGGGTGCATCATCCATTGAAGGCGACAGGAGAGGATTGTCCTCTACGCCCTCACCATGGTCCGAAAGAGCACCATTCATCTCCTGCACATCCGGGTCCAACCGCAAGCCATCGCGGACATCCTTAGTGATGGCGCGAGACACCGTGCGCGAACGACGCCGCCACTGAAGGAACATCAGCGCTATCGACATGCCCACCACCGCTCCGGTGGCCATCGCTCCCGGAAACATCCAGCCCGCGGTCACAGCGCGTTCCGGCTCCGCCCGGGCGATCAGCGTCAGGGACAGCGGGCTCGCAGCATTGCCCGTCTGAGCTACGCTGCTGGCCTTGCGGTAAAGTTCCTGGGCCGTCCGCGCCGCTGCTTCCAGTGAAACCAGCTTCTGGCGCAGCGCCTGACTTTCGGGTGAGACGGCAGGCTTCCGACGCTTCAGTTCGGCGAGTTTCTGCGACGCGTCCGCTTTCTGTGCCTCAAGGCCCTTCACGAGTTTCACCAGTTCCCGGTCGATGTCGGCCTTCGCGGCATCGAGCGCGCCCTTCGCACCCAGAAGGTTGGGATGGCGCGGCCCCAACTGC
Source organism: Pseudorhizobium banfieldiae (assembly GCF_000967425.1). Classification (NCBI taxonomy): domain Bacteria; kingdom Pseudomonadati; phylum Pseudomonadota; class Alphaproteobacteria; order Hyphomicrobiales; family Rhizobiaceae; genus Pseudorhizobium; species Pseudorhizobium banfieldiae. The sequence goes on along the minus strand of NZ_FO082820.1, from coordinate 249,831 downwards.
CGCGAGAGCTTATCGAAGGCAAGCTTCGCGTCGACATACCGCTCCCGATGATACTCGAGCGCAGTGTATTCGAGCCGGTCCGGAAGCGGCTGCTTCAGCACGTCAGCAGACGTCATCGACACGGCTTCCTGCACCTGCTCGTCGAGTTGCATGAGCCGGGCTTCAAGCGCACTGGTTTCCTGTCGGGAGAACTCCGCCTCTCCGCCCGCGCGCTCGGCCGCAGCAAGCTCTTTGCTGTCGAGACCTGCCTTGAAGGCTTCAAGATCCATTCTCGCCTCTTCGGCCGCCGCCTTGAGTTTCGGCAATCTCTGATCGGGCGCGACAGGAAGCCAAACAGCCGGGTTGTCGACAAGATCAGCGGCCACGCTGTTGGCTGCGCGCGTTGCGGTGGCCGCGTCGGAAGCAGTCGCGCGGACCAGCAGCATCCTGCCTTGTTCCTCGGGGATAAGCTGGACTGAACCGGCTGCCACCTCAGCGGCCGCTTCGTCGACGTAAGTGACCGGTGGAGCGCCCAACAGTGCGTCGAGGATCATGCCAGACAGGGAGCTGTTTCCGGCATCCGCTTCGTTCTGCCGGTCCGCTTCGGGATGGACGGGCTCGTGGGCCCCAGAGGATAGGGCATTGGACAGAGATGCTGCCATCGAAGCGGTGAGCGCTCCGCCTTCGATTTTCAGGATCGCATCCGCACTGACCTGGCGGGGCGACCACGTTGCCAGGGGAAGCGAGATCACGGCACCTACCACCGCGGCGAGGAGCATAGTCACGATATCGGGGAGGAGGCGCGATGGCGCCGCCGATGCCAATGCATCGACTTCACTCAGGCCATCGTTCGGACGGTCGGCTAGCATCTTGTCAGCTCGGCAGTTCGCTCTGCCGCCTCAGGACATCATGAAGGGATGCTAAACAGACGTGGGAAACAAACCGTTAATCGGTGGCGCACCACCGTCTCACGCTGCCTTCCGGTGACGTTGGTTCTGCCAATCCGGAGGCGCAGCCTGAAGCGGCTCCATCCGCGCGACTAGACGTTCAGGTGTCGTGCCACAAAACAGCTTGAGGGTCACCGAAGCCACCGAGAGCCGAAGCCGATCTTCGGCGCTGATATTGGGAATGGCAATCAGTGCCAGATCGGAGTGCGGAAGATCGCGCAACTGAGCGAGGTCAGCCATTGTGTAACTGTGCCAGGGGGCATGGGCCTTGAGATGACGCCCTGCCGAAGCCAGATCATCGGCCGTCCGGCCGATCACGATGATCCGCAGCGGACGCTCGACGAAGGTCAGCAGCGAAGGGACGAGCTCGGAGGCGGAGCAGTTCCAGCGCCCGCTCCTCCACGACCATAGCCTGCGCAGACGCGGTGCAAGGAAAAGCGACCGTAGACGGGAGACGGCCCCGAGCGGACCGCGGTCGGACCTGAGTACATCTTCATCGAATGAAACTGATGTACCGGTCGCCTGTCCGAAGATCATCGCCTCCAGCGCCGCCAGCGTCGCGTTCCAAGTTTGCGGTCGGTCTGCGGCTCTGCCGTCAGTCAGAGATGACGGCTGAACAAAAACCGGGACACAATCCTGATCTGGAGAGTTTGCTTCTCGCATCAACGACCACCGAACCATCTTTGGTCGACGGTTCTAGCAGAGCCCGATGAATGGCCGGGTAAGCAGATCGCTCAATGTTGAACAATCGGGGCTTTACGGGCTAGTGGGTGGCAGGCTTCGGCTCCTCGACAACGACGCCTTCGACGATCTTGGTCGGCGCGACCGGTCGCTTGCCTTCCCGGGCAACATTGGTTCGAATGTCTTCCTTGGAGAGGAAGTCCAGTTGTTCGACAAGGACTTCATCGACCATGCCTTCGCCCAGCTTAGCGTTCAGCTGGTCCTTGATGCGGGTACGGAATGTCTCGAGATCAAACGCGCCCGGGTTGCCGAGATCGATCATCTTGTCGCCCACCAGAAGCGTGAACAACTGGTCGGTCGTCAGTTCCGTCATCGGAAGCTTCTGGCCCTTGATCTGTTCCTTGTCCATCATGAACGAGAAGCGGCCAAGGAAATAGCCTGTGATCATACCGTCAGAGATGACCGGAACCGTGAGCGATTCGCCCCGGACGAGTTCCAATGCCTCCTTGCGGGCAGCCTCCTCGTCGACGGGTGGCGGCGGTGCAGACATCTGGACGGAGAAATAGACAGCGGCCAGCGTCACGATGCAGACCCACAGTCCGGTCAGAAGCAGCTTGATCATCACATCTCGCTGTAGAGGAATTGTTCCTGGGTATATGTGCCGTCACCGTCGGCTTCACGGGCCGCGTTCTTGAGTAGGTCAGCGACCGCGCGCACGGCGTGCAGATGTGCCTCGACACGGCGCGCATTGATCGCGAGCTTTTCCTTCAAGTGGTGCATCTGGTCGATGTGGGCGACTGCCAGTTCCTTCGGATCCGTGCTCCGGAACAACATGGTCAGTTCATACAGGCACCTGCTCTTGTGCGCGTTCGAGACCTTGAGATCGAACTCCGCATCCGTCCCCAGCCGCTGGTTCTCGTTATCGACGATCATCTCCAGGCGGCCGAGCACTGTCTTGATCCGGTGATCGTTTGAAACAACTTCCATTTGTCCTGCCCCAGCACTTTCCATATCAGGCCTCACCCTCTTGCGTAGGAGCAAGATCCAGGACCTGACGTTCAATATCGGTCTTCATCCGCATGGCGCGATCGCGATCGCTTTCATCTGTCGTGGCATTGACGACCGCAGCCTCCTGCCGCGCCAATGCCTGGGAGTACATCTGCTCGGCAATGCCGATCCCGCCGTTCCGCGACATGCCGTCTGCGATCTGCTCGGCCATCATGCTCTTCCAGAACTCGCCGGCCGAACCCTTGCCATAGACCTGCTCGCTGTCGCTCGGCAGCATGGAGCTGACGAAGTTCTGCAGGATGCTTGCTTCGAACTTACGGTATTCCTCCGGCATCCGCGCCGTCTCTGCCGCGGCCGCCGGATTGGCAAGCCCGGCCTTCGTCGCCGGCGTCGAGATGACGTCGAGCGCCGCGCCAAAACCTGCCCCGACCTCGGCCAGACTGGTTGCCGCGAATGCAGCCTTGTTCGCCTTCAACTTCGCCTGGGCCGCCTGGACTTCAGCCGGGTCTGCAGCCCGGACCACGTCCAGGACGAGATCGCTCGGAGGGGAGATCGCCACGTCAGTTCCTTTCGCCACGGCCGCCAGGCATGTCGGCCATGGCAGCAACGGTTCGATTGCTTTCTAGCGGCGGCTTGGGCCGCCCCTTTCGACTGTGGCCAAGACTATGACGACTGAACCTTGCTGGAGGCTGGCGCGGCGAAGGTGATTTCCAGGAGATCGTAGATCGCCTGGTCGGACGCCTGGCGCTCCTCCTGCTCGCGTGCCTTCTTCATGTGCTCCTCGAGCCGATCGCCCTTCGTGCGCTCCCGGAGCACCTTCATTTCCTGTATCTGCTGGATGCTCTCCAACTGGCCGTCCTTGATCGTCAGGCGGCCGAAGCGCTCGGCGTAGTTCTGCGAAAAGGAACGGTGAATCGGATCGATCGAGCCGATCGCCTGGATCACGACTTCCATCGACTGGGCCACCTCGGCACGGTGCTGGGTCGTTGCGGCGAGCTCCTGCTCCGCCATCTTTTCCATATGGCGCTGAACGCTCACGAGGCGTTTCAACTTCTTCGACCTGTTCTGCTCGTCAGCCATGACACCTCAGAAGGAAAGAAAGACCATCGGGAAACCGTCCGCGAACTGGCGAATCAGGGCGGCGATCGACAGGTAGAGCAGGAACAGACCGCCCGCGAGCAGGAATGGCGTGGAGATGAAGAAGACCGGGATCTGTGGCGCAAGCTTGTTGATCAACCCAATGCCGACGTTGAACATCAGGCCGTAGATCAGGAAGGGGCTTGCAAGCCGCAACATCAGATCCGTGGAGGCGCGCAGCGTGTCCGTCAGAGTGATCAGCATCTTCTGGGGATCGACCAGATTTCCGACAGGCGTCGCCGCGTATGAATCCACCAGAGCGCGGATAACGATGTGGTGGAAGTCGAGCATGAAGAGCAGCAGAAGCGCACTGAAGGTCAGGAGGTTCGTCAGTTGGTTTTCTGAGGTATCCTCCAGGACGTCCGTACCGCCCGGCGCCGTGAACCCGATCGACATGGTGAGGATCGCGCCCGCATACTGCATGCCCAGCGTGTAGAGGCGGGCAATCAGGCCGTAGACGACGCCGATGAGCGTTTCGCTAACGATCAGCCCGATATAGGTAGCATCGGGCGAAGTAGCTCGCGGATAGATGACGTCCCATAGAAGCGGGAGAACCGCCACGGACACGGCCACCGCCAGGAAAAGCCGAATGTTGGCAGGTACGCGTGCGCTTCCGAATCCCGGCAGAACCATGATGCACCCGCCCATGCGACAGAAGGCGAGAAACAGTGCCAGTATGGTCCCCTGCGGGTCGGCAATCATTTGGACGATCCCCTGCCGGGCTCGGCCATCAGGAGATGGAGCCCAAAATCTTGATCTCGAGTCCCTTGGCAAGCTCGACGTGGGAGAGAACGGGGAGCGTTGCAAACAGCCGCTCGATGATCATGCGGACATAGGACCGTGTTTCAGGCGATGTGACAAGGACGAAAGGCAGTCCCCGGTCCATGAATTCACGGATAACTTTGGTCGCCTGCTCGCTGAACTCCTCCAGGCTGCGCGGATCGATGTCGAACTCGACGACCTCGCCCTTCGCATCGCGCTTCAGGGCCTGGTGGAAGATCATGTCCCACTTGGTTCCCAAGCGGAGAACGCGAAGCACACCATTGTCCGCGAGGTCGCCGCACAACTGCTGCGACATGCGAACACGGACATGCTCGACGATTTGCTCGGTCTTGCGCACGTGAGGAGCCAGTTCCGCGACGGCTTCCAGAATCAGGTGCAGGTTGCGGATAGAGACGCGCTCGGCCAGCAGAAGCTTCAGCACCGCCTGCAGGCCCGAATAGGACATATGCGAGGAGCATATCTCGTCGGCGAGCTTCTTGTATTCGGGATCGAGGCGATCGATCAGGACCTTCACGTCCTTGTAGGACAGGAGTTGCGGCAGGTTGTTGCGGATAACCTCGGACATGTGCGTCAGCACGACGGAGACGTTATCAATCGGATGGAAGCCCTCGCGCTTCAGGTCTTCCGCAAAGGTCTCGAGGATCGATACGGCCGGCATGCCGAATGCGGGCTCGCGGATCTCATCACCAGGGATGCTCGGCTTGCGGCCGGAACCGGTTACGACCAGCACGTCGCCGACACGCAGCGTGTTTGATGCGATCGTCGTTCCGTGGATACGGATCTGGTAGGATTTCTCCGGGATCATGATGTCGTCGGACACCTTGATCTCCGGTACCACGAAGCCGTACTGGGTCGCGAACTTCTTGCGCATCTTGCCGACGCGGAAGGCGAGCTCCTGATGCGCACCGAGCAGGCGCGTGGAGACCTGCTTGCCGAGTGCCAGCTCGATTTCGGCCGTCCGGAGCGCGCTCTTGACGGAATCCTTCTCCGCCTCCTTGTTCTGGACGACCTTCTTCTCCTCGTCCTCGCGGCGCTGCTTGTTCTCGGTCTCCAGACGCCGCGGAATATACCAGGCGCCGAAGCCCATCACGCCGCCAAGCGCCAGGAAAGGCACCAGTGGAAGACCCGGGACGAGCGCCAGCATTCCCATCAGGCTGGCCGCCATCGAGAGAGCACGCGGGTAGCCGCTCAGCTGGTCCACGACTGCCTTGTCGGTTGACCCGGCTGTGCCGCCGCGCGACACGAGGAGGCCCGCGGCCAGCGAAACAACCAGCGCCGGAATCTGCGAGACAATGCCGTCGCCCACCGACAGCTTGACGAACACATCGGCTGCTTCGCCAATTTCCATGCCGTGACGGAAATAGCCGATAATGATCCCGCCGAAGATGTTGATCGCGGTAATGATGAGGCCGGCGATCGCGTCACCACGGACAAACTTGGACGCACCGTCCATGGCGCCGAAGAAGGAGCTTTCCTGCTCGAGCTCGCCGCGCCGGCGTTGCGCCTCCTTCTCGTCGATCACGCCGGCGGAAAGATCCGCATCGATCGACATCTGCTTTCCGGGTATCGCATCGAGGGTGAAGCGAGCGCCGACTTCTGCAATACGCGTGGCGCCCTTGGTGATGACGATGAAGTTGACGGTGATCAGGATCATGAAGACGATGATCCCGATCACGAAGTCGCCGGACATGACCAGGCCTGCAAACCCGGAGATCACGCCGCCCGCGGCGTCGTGGCCCTGGTGTCCATTCGACAGGATGACGCGCGTCGTCGCGATGTTGAGTGACAGGCGGATCATCGTGGCGATCAGCAGGATGGTCGGAAAGGAAGAGAAATCCAGCGGCCGCTGGATCCAGAGCGCCACCATCAGGATCAGCACGGAGAAGGCGATCGAGAATGCCAGGCCCATGTCGATCATGAAGGTCGGTATGGGCAGGAACAGGATGCCGAGGATTGCGATGATGCCCAGCGCAAAGCCGACATCGCGTCCGTTCGGTGCTACCTTGGGAATGGAAAGTGCAGGTGGTTGCGCCATGATGCATCCGTCTCTTCATGAGATGGCGGCAGGAGTACTGCCAGTTCACCGTCTTCCTAGACGGCGAAGCTTGCGCGAGGGTGTCATCCGCACGCCCGGGTTAGAAGCCCGACTGCACCCGCGAGAAGACGAGGTTGGCGAACAGGTTGATCTGAGCACCGATGAATGGTGCCGAGACGCCGATCATGATCATGATGGCAACGATCTTCGGCACGAAGGTGAGCGTCATTTCCTGCACCTGCGTGAGGGCCTGCAGGATGGCAATACCGACGCCGACGATCATTGCCGTCAGCACGGCGGGACCGGACGCTACTAGGATCGTCCAGATCGCCGCCTGCATGATATCCAGGGCATCGGCTTCGTTCATGTCGCCAGCTCCGACCCGAATCATTCGGGCCTTCAGTCATCAGCCTGTTGTATCGTCGCCTGAACCGTCCGTCGAGCCGCCAGCGGTATCGCCGGGCGTCGTCTTGACGATCGGATTGTCGGAGATCACCACGCCGGCCTGCAGCAGGACCTTGTCGTTGTTCTCGGTGAGGACGATCACGCCATCCGAGTAGACTTCGACTTCCTTGACCTTACCCATGACCTTGTCGTCGGCGCTCTGGACATATTTGCCGACGAGATCGCCCGCACGTGTCAGCGCCTCCGCCTGCAGCATGCTGCGCAGGTGGGCATTGGTCTGGATCGTCTGCTCGACTTGGGAGAACGAGGCGAGTTGGGACATCTGCTCGCTCGCATCCATCGGATCGGTCGGATCCTGGTTCTTCATCTGGGCGATAAGCAGCTTTAGGAAGCTGTCATAGTTCAGCCCCGCCTTGTCGGCGTCCTTCGTCGTGGCAGCCGCATTCGCCCACGGGTTCGAAGCAGCCGTCGTTACCGGATCTACCGCCATGGAGCGATCTCCTTGCGAATCTGCTCAACCGTCGCCGGCGTCATTTCCTGGCTGTTGAGGATGCGGTCTTCAATCGGATAGAGGCCGCGGATGGCCTTCAGAGCGTCGAAGGCGCGGCCGGACGCGACCATCCCGTCGATCCGCTTCAGTTCCGCCAGCACCTCTTCGTTCTGGAAGCAGTTCAGGAGCATGCTCACTGACTTCCGGAAGAGGGCCATCGACTGGTCCTTGCCCTCAGGGTTGATCAGCATCATCTGGGCAATGAAGTAGAGTTGCCGCAGTGGCGTCGTTGCATCCTCCGGCTGGAGGACGTGGTTTTCGAGCAGGAACGTCACATCGTTGAGGAATTCCAATGCTACCTTGCGATCAACCCGCAGCACTGCGCCGTTGATGAAGATGCGTTCGCCCGATTTCAGCGAGATGCGCAGCGTACTTTTCATTTAAGTCCATCCTTGATGATGGTGGTCACGTCGATGATGCCCTGATAATTCGTCGACTGGCGCTTCCTGATCCGCTCACATTCCTTCAATATCCAGATTGCGATCGAAATCAGATTGGCGCGCAGCTCCGAGCCTAGCTCGTTCTCCGGCTGCTTGAGGTCCTCGATCAGACGTATCCAGACCCGCCGTGTGTAGTAGACCGCCTCGATAGTGTGGCGGGAATAGGCTCCTGCGTCACGCGCGGCGACCAGAAGTTCTATCGATCGTTCCAGCGCCTGCCGTTCACGGTCTTTGGCGTCGGCGACGCCATCTTCCATGATCTCGGCATATGAAAACTGGTACATTCATGTATCCTTCATTTTCACGTATTTCCTCAATCATCTGAGGAAGTTGACCAGACTTAACTGCTGCAGGCGGGCCGTCAGTGTGTAGGCTGTCTCCACCAGCGCCTCAAGGCCCTTGACCCGGGTCGACGCCTCGTAGGCATCGACCGACTCGAGGTCGTTGAGATGCACCTCGATGATCTTCTGTTGTGCCTCGAGCGTCTCGTTAGCCTTCTTGACGCGTTCCGCGGAAAGACCGAGACGGGCCCGTTCACCGGTGAGGTTCGACATCGCCTGGCCGATATAGGCCTGGGCACGGGTGGTCACGACGCCGCGGGCCTCATCCGAGATATCGTTCGTGAGAAACTCCATCGAAATCAGGGAGGTCAAAACGAACTTTCGCATGCCTGCGGTGTTTGAATTCGTGGACGTCTCGACGATCTCGCTCTGCGTGATGCGGCTCTTCATGTTCTCGTCGGACGCGTTCGAGACGAAGGCGCTCCAGAAGTCCTGGCCTGCCACGGTCGGGAGGTGCGGTGGACTCGTGAGGAGGTAGGGAGCATCGGCCGGATTGGCCGGATCAGCGTTAAACATTTGCTCCATGCGATTGAGAAAATCCGACATGTCCTGTTCAGTCATGTCGCTTCGCGACGCGATCGTATTGTCCGTCAGGAATTTCGCCAGCTCGGCATCGAAAGCGACCTGCACCGCCGAACCGGCCGCCGCGACGTTCTCGAACGGCTTGATGTCGGAGTTGATGCCCGCAAACAGGTATTCAGCATTCACCGACGTATTGGCGAAGCTGGCAAAGGTGTCCAGCGCCGACTGAATGGACGTGCGTGCGACACCAAGGTTTGTGGAATCGCTGCCGCCACCGATGCCGATGAGAGAGTCGAGGATATTCTGGCCGAGTCCGAACATCTTCGAGAGCGCTTCTTCCGAGGATTCCAGCCGCTGGGTGGCGAGTGAATTGGTGGTCAGCATCGACTTGATGCGCAGCACGTCGCGGGTGAGGTCAAGGCTTCGTGACGTCGTCGCGCCAAGCGCAACACCAACGTCGGCGTGCCGGCCCGTGGTCACCTCCTGCTGCGCGGCGACCATGTCCTGCTGCGCCTTTGCGACAGCGTAGCGCATCGTCGTCTGGATACTGAGCGATGAGATGAAAGAAGTCTTCATGATCAGCTCGCCGCCTCGAGCAGTGCTTGCATCATCGTGTCGACCGTCGACATCAGTTTTGCAGCCGCCTTGTAGGACTGCTCGATGTCGAGGAGCAGCGACAGCTCTTCATCGAGGCTCACGCCGGTTTCGCTGGAATAGGCATCCGTTGCCCGGCTGAGCATTGCCAGCTTGTTCTCCGTCGCCAACGTTGCCGTGCTGCGCAACATCTCGAGCCAGCCGATCGAATCTGCAGCGAAGGATTGCAGGTCGAGCTTTCCGCCGACCTGGGTGCTTGCAGCAAAGTCGATCCTCACCTCGAAGGCATCATCGTACTTGTTGAGCAGATCCGAGAAGCCGGTCGAGGCCGTGGTGTTGACGACATAGTTCACGCCGTTGATGCCGCCATCGCGGATCAGCATCGGCTTACCCGACGGGGGGATCACCAGCGGGTTGACCTTGATGCGGGCTGCTAGCCCCGGCTCGACAGTGTTGGCGGCGGGAATCGTGCCGAGATCCCAGGTGAAGAGACCTGGCGCAAGAATGGCCGGCGCCGGAGGAACCACCGTCTGGTCCGTCTCGGCAAATGCCATGATCAGTCCACGGGCGATCTCGTCCATCTGGCTCTGGTAGACTGGAACGACATCGTCACGCAGCTGCAGCAGCGCCTGGAGCGATCCCTTGGCGTTCGTCTCAGGACCGATACCCGCCTTGACCGCCACGCCGTCGATATAGACGCCGTTGCCGGTCGTGGTGGCGCCGTAGGCGACCGTTGGCGCGAAAGTGACGGGCCGCGGAACCGTCTCGAACAACACCGTACCCTCTGTCGTGTACAGGACCAGGTCGTTGTTCTCGCGCGACAGCGTGGTGACGCCGACGATCTCTGCGATCTGCTTCAGGAGCGTCTCTCGTTCGTCAAGCGCATCGTTCGGGTTGGCACCGACCGCTGTCTCCTGCTTTACTCGATTGTTGGCTATCTCGAACTGCGCCAGCAGCTTGTTGAGTTCCTCGACGCCCTGCTGGATGTCGTCGTCGGCGCGCTTGCGAATGGCCTGCAACTGATCGGAGGCCGTATTGAGCGAGTTGGCCAGATCCACGGCCGCAGAGATGACCGTTGCACCAACAGTCGTTTCGCTCGGCTTGCTCGCCCAAGTCTGAAGATTGTTGCGGAGATTGGCAATTATCGCGGAGGGCGACGTCTCATAGTCGTTGCCGCCCATAAGGGACTTTACCTCTTCTAGGCCGGAAAGCAGGATCTGCTGGCCGCTGTAGAGCGAGGAGCTTTCGATGGTCTGCCGGTAGAGTGCTTGGTTTTGCGAGCGCTCTATGGCAACGACGAGAGAACCGTTGCCCCCTGTCGTCAGCACTGCAGAGCGCCGGACGTAGTTGGCGTTCTGTGCGTTCGCAATGTTCTTCGAGGCGACTCCGGTCTGAATGCCGGTGTTGTTGAAGATGGATTGCGCCGTTGAAAGTGCGGACGAAAGGGACATTGTAGCTGCCTCTAGGAACTAGCTCCCGTCATCTTTTCAGATTGACGAGAACTTCCATCAGTTCGGAACCGGTCTGGAAGACCTTGGAGTTGGCGGTGTAGTTTCGCTGGGACTCGATCATCGAGGTCAGCTCTTCGGCAATATCGACATTGGAGTCTTCCAGGGCGCCGGAAAGGATCGTGCCGTAGCTGCCGTTCGCGGCATAGCCCATGACGATGACCCCGGAGTCGTTGCTCTGGGAGTAGACATTGCCGGCAAGCGGCTTCAATTGGTCGGGACTCTGCACGTCCGCCATGGCGATGCGGTACTTCGGCTCCAGCTTGCCGTTGGAGTATTTCAGGTAGACGATCCCGTCCTCGCTGATCTCATGACCGACCACATCGCTTGCCGCGTTACCATCGATCTTGCCGTTGCCGACCTTGAAATCGGAGGACAACTGGGTCGATCCACTGATGTCGATCGTCAGGCCGTTGAAGACGGCTCCACCTAGCACCATGGCTTGGGTCGTCACCGAAGGGGGACCGACGATTTGGCCGTTGACGTCGAACTCGATGGTCGGCACGTTGCCCACGCCATCCGAAGAAGCGGAGACCGATGTGGTACCCGAAACGCTTGTCACGCCGGCAAAGCTGATGTTGATCGCGCCGAGAGTGCCGGCTGGCCCTATCGGCAGCGTACCGCCGGCAACCGGGGATAGCGTCCCGACCGGAGCGGCCGCCGTCATGCCGTCATAGACGCTCACACCCCAGACACCCGCCGTCTTCGCGTATTCATACCTCAGCGTCCGGGCGTTACCGGCGGTATCGTAGACGATCTCGGTTGTCTGGAACGTCGTCCCGTCCGCGGCAGCCGAATCGAGGTTACCCGTTGCGGTCACGTTGGCAGTCGGCGTGAACGGCTGCTTGAGGATCGACGTCCCTTCGTAGCTGACGTCGACGGTCCAGGTGTTGTCGGCCATCTTCGTGTAGAGGAAGTCGAGAAGGCGCGTGTTGCCTTGTGAATCGTAAGCGACCAGCGAGGTGGTCTTCTGGTAGCCGACGGCCTCCTTGGAGGGCAGGTTCACGTCGAGGATGCCAGTTTGCGAAGCAGTTGCGTTTAGCGAGCCCGACGACAGGTTGATCTCGGTCAGGCCGTCGAAGCCGTTGACGACAATCGTCGGATCATCGGTCGAGGAGTACTGATAGCCCATGAGCGTGAAACCGGCGGCGTTCTGCAAGGTGCCGTCGGACATGCCGGTGAAATTGCCGGCGCGAGTGAGGTATTCGATGCCGTCCGAGCCCTGGACGATGAAGAAACCACGCCCGTTGATGGCGAGGTCCGTCGATGACGTGGTGTAGGTGAACGTGCCCTGCGAGGAGATGGAATAGCGGACGTTCGTGGTAACCCCGCCGGAGTTGTAGGCACCGTCGCTGGAAGGGAGGATCAGCGACGAGAACTGGGTGGACGCCTTCTTGTAGCCAGCGGTCGAGGCATTGGCGATGTTGTCGCCCACCGTGCTCAGCCGGTTCGCCTGCGCGTTCATGCCGGACACACCGGTTCTCATGGTTCCGTAGAGGCTCATATCCAATCCTCGTTGTAGCTTTATTGTCCGGGAGAGTAGGTGGTGGGCCTTGCGTGAAACTGTCTGAATTCCGCTTCATTCAGGGAAGCGGAACTCGTCTGCGTCAGTTCCAGTCGATGCAGTAGCCAAGGAAGCGCTTCGAATCGATCGGATCAGTCCCGAGTTTCTTGCGCAGCTTCTTTCTCAGCTTGCTGATGTGACTTTCGACCACGTTCTCTTCGACTTCTTCGTCAAAGATGCCGTAGATCGCGTTGAAGATCTGGGTCTTGGAGACACGTCGGCCACGATTGGCGACCAGATATTCGAGGATGCGACGCTCACGCCGCGGCAAGGGGAAGGTTTCTCCGGCAATTTCCGGATCACGGCCGTCGGAGAACACCCGGATCTGGCCGACGTCGGTGTGGTTGGCGATCGCCTTCAGGCGGCGCCGGATCGCCGCCGCACGCGCTAGAATCTCGCGGGGATGGACCGGCTTGCGCACGACGTCGTCAACACCGCTGTCGAACAGGGCAAGAGTAGCGTCGAGCGAGGGTTGGTCGCTTACCGCGATGACCGGTGCCTGGGAGCGGTCGCGAATGGTCCGCGGCAGCTCGAGCATGCAGTCCCCCTGGCCAATCAGGAATGCCTCCACGGCATGCAGATCGCCGTCGGCTGCCGTGTTCACCCATTCGGTGAACTCTGCCGGATCGAAGCCTGTCGAGGGAATGCCCTCGCGTCCAAAAAGAGAAGTATAGCCATTTTTCACGAGCTCGCGCTCGTCAACCACTACGATCATTCGTCCGCCTCCGAATCAGTTGTGGTGTTTCGATGAGGCTATGGGTACGAATCGTGGGAATCGGACACAAGCTGCAGGAAGTTAACCAAACAAATTAACAGTTGATTAACCATCGGCTGCCGATTTGCACTATATGTAGTAGGTCACCGGCGAACTGGCACAATTTTTCCGGGGAGAAATTAATATTTGATCGAGCAGGGGCTTGCATCGCTTAATTTTGCCCCAAATCTGCCACACGTCAGATTGCGAGTCCTGGTGGCTGGCTCCTGCAGCCAGAGGTTGCTATTCCGCGCAGAAGCTCGAGGCGTTGGGCGTCCATTTCCCGTAGCCGGTGGCAACCAGATTGCTGATCACCCGGCAGACATATTTCTTCTGCGCGGGATCATTGTTCGGCCCTGCATGGTATCGCGCGACTGCCATGGTCCAGGTCTCGTGACGGCCGTGGAGGTTGCGGAGAAACTTCGCTGCGTACTCCACGTTGCGCCTGGGCTCGAACATTTCCTGTGCCGATGAGAAGTTCTCACCGTGGAAGTGGTGGTTGATTTGCATGCACCCGATGTCGATCAGCTTCCGTCCCTCACGCCGGGCGGCTTCGAACACTGCAAGCGCTTCCTGCGTCGAGGAAGGGTAGTACGCCTTGCCCTCGACGTTCATCGCATAGGCGTAGAGGCTTCCCTTCCGCCCGGTCTCGGTGAGGCCGACGGAGTAGAGGATGCCTTCGGGAACGCCGTATTTGGCGGCTGCGGCCTGGATTTCCCGTTCGCAGGCACCGCCAGAGGCGAGTGCGTCAGAGGTAAAGCTGGCCGTTGCGAGCACCGACAGGATCGGCAGAAGCAGCCTTTTCAGTGACCAGTTCATTCCCGTCCGCCCTTCCGTTCATCTCGCTATCGAAGCCGGGCCTCTGCTGTTCCCGGTTCTGCGCACCGCCATTTCGTTCCCCGCTCCCGGTCATCTGCTGGCCGGTTGCGGCATTCTGCTGTCCCTTCTGCTGCTCGGCGTCAGCCGTGGACGAGATGTTGATGGTCAGTTGATCGACCGAGAATCCGTGGGCCTTCAGCGAGTCGAGCATGCCCTTGCTGTCCTCGCTCAGCTGCCGATACGCCGCGCGCGTTTCCACCGTCAGATGAACGTGAAGCTCCTCCCCGATCAGCCGCAGCGTGGCAGTTACCGTGCCGAGATCATGAGGCGTCATCTGCAATTTCAGCATCTGGACGGCCGAGCCTGTAGCCCCGCCAACGACTGTGTCAGCGGCAACTGCGCGCGAATGCATTGCTGACGACCATCCCGTGTCGCCGGTCATGGCTGCGAGCAGCGAGGTGCTATTGGAGCTGGGCGCGAGCCCGAGGAACCGTCGGGATTCGATGATGGAAATGTTCTCGATCGGTGCAGCCTTGCCCTTGCTCTCTCCCGCCCTGTCCGAGACATTTGCGGCACGCGTCAGTTCAGCAGCAACACCGCCCCCCTTTGCGTCAGAAAAGCGGAAGCTACGTTGCGTCTGAACCGCACTGTCCACTTCCGTCGTTGGCATCTCCAGCGTCTCACCCTGGGCACCCGCGGTTCGGCGGAGACTTTCCGAATTCGCCTCCCCGCCTCTCATCGCCTCCGGTTCAGGCTTGCGCCCTCCCCCGGTCTGCGTGTGGCGGCTTGCACCGTGAGCAGACCAGGCTTGAGCCGGCCCGCCAAGAATGTTCAGGAGATCAGACGTGCCATGAGGGTCGCCGGCCCCGGAAGCGGCGCCGCTGAGCAAGGCATCATCTGCATCGGCCGTTCCGGCCTGATCTGTTGCGAACTCTCCCACCACTGCCGATGAAGGCCCGCGCTTCGCCTCCAAAAGGTTGGCACCATCGGTTTGCTTCACCCCAAAGCCCGCCTGGAAAATCGAGGTCCGTGCGGGAGAGGTTTTATCCAGCTCGTGACGATTAGGGTGCGCAAGCCTTGTCGCGGGATTGATGATGGACGCACCCGAATCGCGGTCTCCGAGCATATTCTCCAAGCCGCTATCGGGCGGCAATTCACCATCAGCTCCGGAACCAGCCCGTGCTTCGCCCATGCTCCGTCCGCTCGACTGCGTCGAAGCGCTGGACAAACCAGCTTCCCCATCATCTGCATCACCCCGTCGCCCCGATCCATTGACCGCAGGCTGGCTCGATGCCGCCTCACCTTCCCCAGCGTTTCGTCCCCCCAGACGCGTCAGCGTATTAGAGAAGCCCGCCTCTCCGTCTTCGGCCTTACCCGATCGGCCCAATACCTTGACTGCAGGCTCAGCCGTCGCCGCCTTGGATAGAGCATCCAGCATCATCGCACTACACCTTCCTGTTTCAGAAGATCGTCGATCTCGCTCAACTTGGAACGACCGGATTCGACAAAGGTCTGGATTTCGGGATCAATCTCGACGCTGCTCTCCAGTGACGCCGGGAGCGCCACAACTGCAGGCCCGGGATCTTCATATCCGGGAGACGCTTCCTCAATTTCAGCGTCGGGTCGAGCCTCGACTTTGACGCCTGCATCTTGCGCGAGGCTTTCCGTTGTCGGCTTGCGAATGACCTCACTCGCAATCGCCTGCGCGGCAGCGCGCAACGCCTGGTCACGCGGGGAGAGTTCATCCGCCGGAATGGCTGCAAGATCCTCAATGGCAGTTCCGACTTCCGATGTCGGAATGCTCGCGACGCCACGATACAGCCTCGCCAGCACTTCCGGTCCGTCGGCAGCCATGCCTGCCAGAGCCGCAGCCTTGCCAGACGCCATCCGCGCCAGATCATTCTTGCCATCGAGTGTCGCGCGGCGGGCGATGCGCAGGAAGACCTCGCGACGGCGTTCGACATCCATGAACTCTACCGTCGCGTCGATGTCAGGCTCACTTAGCTCTGGATGGTGCTCAACGACAAGTTGGACAAAGAAGTCCACGAACTGGCTGGCATAGGGGGAATGGACAAAACGGCGGGCGTATTTTCGGGAGTATGCCAAGCCCTTGTCCACGAGGTCGGCATCGACCGCGATGGCAACGGAACGCCGCAATGCTGCTTCTTCTATGATCGTGCCCGGCGCGCCCAATCGAGCGATGTCGTAGTACTCCAGGGCGCCGACCGGGTTTTCCGGATCCGTGACATTGCCACTGACGAGCGCAACATAGGGGCCGATCGCCTGATCACGATACTCCATCGCCATGTCGCCCAGGCTCTTGGCAACGAGTGTTCCCTTGCCCCCCAGATACTTCCGCAAGGCATCTGCGACGCGGCTGTCGAAGTTTCCCGACAGGTCGCGCTCCACGAGGTATTCTAGCGTGGCTGGATTGCCGCCGCTCATCGCATAGATCAAGGCGGCATCGACGTTGCGCGGGTCATCGAAGGTCGACGTATCCGCAGCCCGAAGCGCCGAGTCGATCTTGTTGAGCATGAAGCGCTGCATCTCGCCAGCAGAATGATCGCCGAGGGCGACCGTATCCTGCACGAATTGCAGCGAACGGAGCATGATGTACGGGGCGAGTTCAGGCGTCTCCTGCGCACTGACGGAGCGCGCGGGCTGCCCTCCCAGGAGGAGAACCGCTGCGAGCGCTGCCGAACGAAACACCATCCGCGGCATAGCTATCCCTCGTCGGCCTGCAACAGGATCTCGATGCGCCGGTTCGCGGCGGCCAGCGGATCTTCCGGCACCTGCAACCGTCGATCCGCATAGCCGGAAACCTGCTGCACACGGCCCTCCTTCAGGCCGCCGCGGACGAGCATGTAGTAGGCGCTGTGCGCGCGGGCCATGGAAAGCCGCCAGTTGTCGTTCTCGCCGCCCTTGAACTGGCGACCGTCCGTATGGCCGCGCACCAGGATCGCGCCCTTGCGCTCC
Organism: Pseudorhizobium banfieldiae; assembly: GCF_000967425.1. Lineage (NCBI taxonomy): Bacteria > Pseudomonadati > Pseudomonadota > Alphaproteobacteria > Hyphomicrobiales > Rhizobiaceae > Pseudorhizobium > Pseudorhizobium banfieldiae. Next base: position 232,788 of record NZ_FO082820.1, on the reverse strand, counting down.
TGCAGGATCTTGCCGATTTTCTCCATCGCCAGAACCATCTCGCGGCGAGGAACCGCTGATCCAATGTTGAACATGGGATCGGCAGCCTGATCCGAGATCGTCACCAGCAACCCACCTTCTGCAGGAGTGACCACCAGGCCCTCGGCGAGCTCGCCGGCGACGCCGTTTATCTGCTTTGCGATCTCCTGACGCAGAGCATCGGCCTCGGAGGTCCCCTCCTCTGCGCCATCTGCTGGCGCATCGGCGACGTCCTCCTTGTTGTCCACGTCCTCCGGGCCATCGCTCTTGTCGGTTGCCGCTTCCGGCTTGTCGTCGGCCTCGACCTCCGGCTTGCGGGCAGCCTCAGGCAGATCCGTGTTCTGGCGGGGCTGAGGCATTGCAAGCGCGACCTCTTCTTCCACCGGCGGCTCCCCGTCCGTCGTCGTCGACGATCGCGCTTCCTGCTGTTGCTCGGAACTGGTGACCTGAACCTGCTGGGTCCAGAAATCCGGATCGAATGGATCGCGATAGGCCTCGCCGCCGTCGGCGCCCGTGGCAGGACCGGAATCGGCAGCGCCCCCCTCGCCCTTGGCGCTGATATTCGCCTGCTGACCAACTTCCTGGGCAATTTCGGCCAGTACCGAGTAGGGATTTTCGAAGTAGTCAGCCTCGGAGTAGTTGGTCTCGTCGCCGGATGTCGAGGTCATGTCCTCGCCGGTTGCCGCGGCCGAGCCTATTGTGCTGCCCTCCGCCTTGACCTTCGAGCGCTCGGTCTGTTCCTGACCCTCCGCCTGGTCGACCGGCTTTTCGATGCCTTTCTCGGCAGGCGTTTCGTCTGAAAGCTTGATGGGATTGAAGTAGCTCGCCATCGAGGCCTTCGTTTCCTCATTCGCGGCGTTCACGAGCCACATCACGAGGAAGAATGCCATCATCGCCGTCATGAAGTCTGCATAGGCAATCTTCCAGGCGCCGCCATGGGCGCCGTCGTGGTCGCCGCGGTGCTTCTTGACGATGATGATCTCGTTCTTGCCGTGGTGATGGTTCTCTGTCTCGCTCATGCAAGAAGCTCCTTCACCCGGGCCGACCAGGCGGAGAGCCGCGTTACGAGGGCCGGATCACCAAGGTCGGCAGAGACGTCGAGATCGCTCGCCTCAACATGACGGAGCACGGAAGGCAGGCTGTCACCGAGCGCTTCAGACAGCTTCATGCGCAGATGCTCCGGCCCACGTACCGTGACCGTCGCCACGTCCCCTTCGAGCACTGCCGCCCTGATGAGATCCGCCATGTCCGCGATGGCCTTGTCGGTCAGCGCCTCTTCAACGATGGGTGCAAGTACCTTCGCAGTCTGGTCGCTTACCGCCTCGGCGACTGTTATGGCGATCTGACCGAGCTTTGAATGCACAAGCTCCACGATTTCGTTCTCGTAGCGGGCTTTCAATGCCGCCATTTCAGCCTCCTGAGCCGCCAGGAGAGCCTGCCGTTCCTCGGCCCATTTCGCCTGAAGCTCCTGCGTGGCTGCTTCAAATCCCCTGGCATGGGCTTCGGCGCGCTCGGCCTCGATATCGACAGGTTCTTCGACAACCGCATCCGATCCCGAGAAGCCGCCGAAATCAAAGTCGCCACTCGCCTCCGGAGGGGGTGGCGGCGGCACTTCGCCGAAATCCTTCAGAAAACGGGCAATCGAGGCTGTCATTGCTGGAACCTGTTCATCTGTCCTGTCCAGGCTAGTACATGCAGGGCAACAAAGGGTTACCGCCAGCACTAGCCGATTGCGCCGCACCATCCACAGAGAAGCCGGCATCTGCCAGCAGGCTAGATTTCCAAGCTTGTGCGAGGATGAAGGTAGACGGCGATGTCGGCCCCGGATGCCCCGCGGCCAATCCCATCGCAAAATTACTGCCTGAAGAGGGTCAGGATGTTCTCGGCATTGGTGTTGGCGATGGAAAGCGACTGGATGCCGAGCTGCTGCTGCGTCTGCAGGGCCTTCAACCTGGTCGACTCCTCGTTCATGTCCGCATCCACCAGACGGCCGATGCCCTTGTCGATCACGTCGATCAGGGAGGCAATGAAGTCCTCCTGCAGGTCGATGCGGCTCTGGATAGAGCCAAGGCTGGACGCGGCGCTCGTCATGGCCAAAAGCTGCTGGTCGACGAAACTCATCATGATGTCGAGGACATCAGTGTCCTCGGTTATCGAACCCGGCACCTTTGCATTCAAGGCGACGCGCAGGTCCCCGAGCTTCGTGATATCCAACGTAACAACGGAAAGGTCGACCTTGCGATTGTTCAGGTTGTTGCCGGCGACTACGACGTAAAAGAAGTCGTTTGTGCCGTCATTGTGGACCGGCACAGTGAACGCCGGCCCAACAGCCGAATCGGTGGTCGTCGCTTCGACCCAGACATCGTCGGTCACCTTGAAGTAGGATCCGCCGCCTGCCGTATAAATCGATGGGTCGGCATTGGTATCAACGCCAAGCCCTGCGAGATCTGCATCCCTGTAGGTGAGCACTGCGAAGTTGGCGTTCGTCACCAAACCTGCCCCGTCGTCCGTCGACGCGGTGACCGCCATCTCACCCTTGGCTACATAGGCCAAGTCCTTATCAAGGATACCCAGTTTGCCGCCACTGGTGTCGAAAAGGACTGTTGTGGAATTCATGGGGTAGTCGACAGTGGTAACCGCAACCTCGCCGGAAGGGCCGCGGGTGAAGGCTGAAACCACCTCCTTCAGAAGCGTCTTCTCGACCGCCGGGCTGCCGCCGTCGCTGATGACGCCCTGGATCCAGTTCTCGCCGGAGAAGCTCGCGGACTCCGAGATGCTGTGCAACTGCTCCTGCAACTGCGTGATCTCTTCCTGGATTTTTGACCGGTCGACGCCGACGCCGTAGGCGGCGACCAGCTTCGACTTGATCTCCTGGACAGTCGCGATCGCGCTGTCCATCGCCTCATACGCCGTATCGACCTTGGCGGCGCCGAGGCCGAGCGCATCCTGAACGGTCGACAGGGTGCCATTGTCGGAGCGCATGGTCGTCGCGATCGACCAATAGGCGGCATTGTCCTCGGCCGTCTCAACGCGCAGGCCGGTGGAAACACGCGCCTGCGTCGTCTCGAGGTTCCGGTCGATCGACCGGAGCGTCTGGAGCGCCGCCATAGCAGCAACGTTGGTAAGGATACTGGTCATTGCCCCTGCCTCTGTCTCGAATGCCGATGTGCATCAGGAAGACGACAGGAAGGGCTTCATGCTCGGCCGCCGGTTCCCGTCATGGGCGGGCGGTCTGTCGTTCGTTAACAAATCGTTAACGCGGACAGTTAACAGCCGAGGCTTGCGCGTGGCAAGCGCCGAGCTTGCGGGCGGGAATGATCCGAAAGGCTTCACGCAAGTTCCGTACATGCGAAAACCGCGCCCCTTGCGGGACGCGGCTTCCATCATGACTATCAGTCCGCAGGGCGGGACGAAGATGCCCCTAGCCGGGCTCCGCTTACTGGCGGAAGAGAGTCAGGATGTTCTCGGAGGCGGTGTTGGCGATGGAGAGCGACTGGATGGCCAGCTGCTGCTGCGTCTGAAGAGCTTTCAGGCGGGTCGATTCCTCGTTCATGTCCGCATCAACCAGGCGGCCGATACCGGAGTCGATGGAGTCGGTGAGGGCCGCAATGAACTCCTCCTGCATCCCGATGCGCATGGCGATCGAGCCAAGGTCGGCGCTGACGCTGATGGCGGCTTCAAGTGCCACATCTACGGCCTGTACCATAATGTCCAGTTCGGCATTGGTCAGGGTGGTGATGTTCAGCAGATCGATCGACTGAGGTGCAACGATATTGGTCTGCGGTGCTCCGGTCACACCGGTATCGACACCCCATTTAGTCGTGCCGTCATCATAGATGACTTCCTGACCCGTGGCCAACACATCGATTGCGCGCACCCAGTGACCATCCACCTTGACATAGTCACCGTTGTAGTCGACGCCGCCGGGCGGGACGATGTAGCCGGTTACGTTGGCAGAGTCTCCGGTGAAGACAGCACCGGCTCCGATCAATCCGTCGATCGAGTACACCCCGACCGTATGCTCCGAAACCGTGCCATTGATGTTCACCTGAAGGGTGACGGCCGACTGCGAGACGTTGAACTGCTTGTCCAGAATGCCGGTGTTCCCTCCTGTGTCGAAGAGGACATTGGTGGCCGAAAGCGTATAGTTGACTTTCTGCACCGAAACAGCTCCCGTCTCGTCGCGAACGAAGGAGGCGACGACGTTCTTCTGGAGAGCTGCGCCGCCGGCCGTGAGATCGGCCTGCAACCAGTTCTCACCGGAGAACGAGGCAGCGGAAGCGATCGAGGTCAGCTGATCCTTCAGCTGTTCGATTTCCTCCTGGATCTTGCTGCGATCGACACCCTCTTCCGTCGCGGCGACGACCTTGGCCTTGATCTCCTTCATCACTTCCACGACGGTTTCCATCGCGGCATAGGCGGTATCGACCTTGGCTGCGCCGAGACCCAAGGCATCCTGGACGGCGGAGAGGGCCATGTTGTCGGACCGCATAGTCGTGGCGATCGACCAGTAGGCGGCATTGTCGGAAGCGGTGCCGACGCGAAGACCGGACGAAACGCGCGCCTGGGTCTCTTCCATCTTGGCGTCGATCGAACGAAGGGTCTGAAGTGCAGCCATGGCTGCGACGTTTGTGAGAATGCTTGTCATAGTGGTTGCCCCTATATTGGCTAGATGAGGGACATCCCGGAACCGCCGGGAACGATGGTGTGGCCTGATGCCGTTAACCGCTTCTTCGTCTAGGTTAACCCATCGTTACGATGGTTGCAGTTAAGCCGGGCATGGTTAACAAACCTTAAACGGAGTTCATAAAGTTTAACGAAACAGAAAAAGGCCGCCCCGAGGGGACGGCCTTCCGAGTGTCAACTGTTCGGAGATTAACGGAACAGCGTGAGGATGACTTCCGAAGCCGAGTTGGCAATCGAGAGCGACTGGATCGCCAGCTGCTGCTGCGTCTGCAGAGCCTTCAGGCGGGTCGACTCTTCGTTCATGTCGGCGTCGACCAGACGGCCGATACCGGCATCGATCGATTCGCTCAGCTTCTTGACAAACTCTTCCTGCATGTCGATGCGCATGCCGATCGAACCGAGGTCGGCGGCAGCACTCGTCATGTCGGTCAGGGCGGCGTCAACAGCGGAGATCATCACGTCGAGCTGCGCATTGGTCAACGTGGCGAGGTCAAGTGTCGCAACCGACTGCGTAGCAACGGCCGTGGCCGGAACAGCGGTCGTGTCAACGCCCCACTTGGTACCTGTGTCGACGACAACTTCCTGACCGGTTGTGCCGACGTCGACAGCCGCTACCCATACGCCATTGACCTTGACGTAGTCGCCGGCAAGAGCACCCGTGGAGTTGGCATAGTCGCCGGTGAAGGTGGCACCGTCGGCGATCAGGTCGTCGACCGAGTAAGCACCGACGGTAACTTCCGTCTCGGTGCCGTTCATATTGACCGTCAGCGTCGTGCTTGCCTGCGAGACGTTGTAGGTCTTGTCGAGAACGCCGGTGTTGCCTCCGGTGTCGAACAGGACGTTGGTGGTGGCAAGCTGGTAGTTGACCTTCTTGACCGACACATTGCCCGCGTCGTCACGGACGAAGGAGGCGACGACGGACTTCTGGAGAGCAGCACCGCCGGCGGTGAGGTCGGCCTGCAGCCAGTTTTCACCGGAGAAGGAAGCAGCGGAGGCGATGGACGTCAGCTGATCCTTCAGCTGGTCGAGTTCTTCCTGGATCTTCGTGCGATCAACGCCGTCTTCGGTGGCGGCAACGAGCTTGGCCTTGATTTCCTTGACGACTTCGATGGCCGATTCCATACCGGCATAGGCGGTATCGACCTTGGCGGCACCGAGGCCGAGAGCGTCGGAAACAGCCGAAAGAGCCATGTTGTCCGAACGCATCGTGGTTGCGATCGACCAGTAAGCAGCGTTGTCAGCGGCTTCGCCGACACGCAGACCGGAGGATACGCGAGCCTGGGTCTCTTCCATGCTGGAGGAAATTCCGCGCAGGGTCGAGAGCGCGGCCATGGCTGCGACGTTAGTCAGAATGCTAGTCATTTATGGGTGCCCCTTGAATGGCTGATTTTGGAAAGGGACATTCCGGACTGTACCGGGAGCCGGCGCACAGCGTCATGCTTGCTAACCCGTTAATTATCAAGGTTAACTCGCCGTCTCGATGAGGCTAGCTAACGCCGGTTTGGTTAATGAAGAGCTAAACGGAGCGGCCAAAGAGGCACAGCCTGAGATTTTATTTTGCAGCCTTTGCGTGTGCGCGCGCGTGCCACAAGATGCTTAAAAAATGATAAAGCCGCACCTGTTGCCAGGTGCGGCTGAATGTACCGGCTCTGAAGCCGATGGGCGTATCCGATTAACGGAAGAGCGACAGCACGTTCTGCGAGTCGGAGTTAGCGATCGACAGAGCCTGGATTGCCAGCTGCTGCTGCGTCTGCAGAGCCTTCAGGCGGGTCGACTCTTCGTTCATGTCGGCATCAACCAGGCGGCCGATACCGGCGTCGATCGATTCGCTCAGCTTCTTGACGAACTCTTCCTGCATGTCGATGCGCATGCCGATCGAACCGAGGTCGGCGGCAGCACTCGTCATGTCGCTCAGGGCCGCGTCAACAGCGGAGATCATCACGTCTAGCTGGGCGCTCGTCAGCGAAGCCAGGTCCAAGGTCGCAACCGATTGCGTGGCAACGGCGGTGGCCGGAACAGCGGTGGTGTCTACGCCCCACTTGGTCGTGGTGTCGTCATAGACGACTTCCTGGCCGGTGGTGCCGACGTCGACCGCCGCTACCCAGACGCCGTTGACCTTGACATAGTCGCCAGCGAGGGCACCGGTGGAGTTCGCGTAGTCGCCATCGAAGGTGGCGCCGTCGGCGATCAGGTCGTCGACCGAGTAAGCACCGACGGTAACTTCCGTCTCGGTGCCGTTCATGTTGACCGTCAGCGTCGTGCTTGCCTGCGAGACGTTGTAGGTCTTGTCGAGGATACCGGTGTTGCCTCCGGTATCGAACAGGACGTTCGTGGCGTCGAGGGTGTAGTTTACCTTCTTGACCGACACGTTGCCCTGGTCGTCACGGACGAAGGAGGCAACGACGTTCTTCTGGAGAGCTGCACCGCCGGCGGTGAGGTCAGCCTGCAGCCAGTTTTCGCCGGAGAAGGAAGCAGCCGAAGAGATAGCCGTCAGCTGATCCTTCAACTGGGTGATTTCTTCCTGGATCTTGGACTTGTCGACGCCGTCCTCGGTTGCGGCAACGAGCTTGGCCTTGATTTCCTTGACGACTTCGATGGCCGATTCCATACCGGCATAAGCGGTATCAACCTTGGCGGCACCGAGGCCGAGAGCGTCGGAGACCGATGACAGAGCCATGTTGTCCGAACGCATCGTGGTTGCGATCGACCAGTAGGCGGCGTTGTCCGAAGCGGAGCCGACGCGCAGGCCAGACGAAATCCGGGCCTGGGTTTCTTCCATACCGGAAGAGATGGAGCGCAGCGTGGAGAGAGCTGCCATTGCATTGGTGTTGGTCAGAATGCTCGACATTATGTTTGTCCCTTTGACAAAATACTGATGGGGGACATACCGGATCGGTTTCCCTTCCGGTCACGACAGCCCGGCGTCATGCCACTCGGTGCCGCATCTTTGGCTACCAAACCCGTCGTGTGAGGCAAAGGTCGCACGCCAATTCTTGCCAACATCTTAAATCCGAGCGCCCCTCAGGTCGGCAGTCGGCTCATGGTAAACGGGGGGTAAGGAGGCTTGGTTAACGGTCAGCCGAATGACCGTACAAGGCTGCCGACGAGCAGGTTCCAGCCGTCGATCAACACGAAGAAGAGGATCTTGAATGGCAACGAGATCGAGGTCGGGGGCAGCATCATCATGCCCATGGCCATTGTGATGGCGGCAACCACCATGTCGATCACGAGGAATGGCAGGATGATCAGGAAGCCGATCTCGAAGCCGCGCCGGATTTCCGACAGCATGAATGCCGGGATGAGAACCCGGTAATCGATTGCCTCGGCCGTACCGACGGTCTGGTTCCGCTCCCTCGCCAGATCGACGAAGAGCGCCAGGTCCTTGTCGCGCGTGTTGACGCTCATGAAGGCACGGAAGGGCTCGGCGATCCTCTGAACCGCCTCGGCCTCCTGTATCTGATTTTCCAGAAGTGGCTGCACTCCCTCGTTCCAGGCCCGGTCGAAGGTTGGTGCCATGACGTAGAAGGTCATGAACAGCGCCATGGAGATCAATATGAGGTTGGACGGCGCAGTGGCCAGTCCCATGCCGGAGCGGAGGATCGAGAAGGCGATGACGAAGCGCGGGAAGCTGGTCACCATGATGAGGATGCCTGGCGCGACCGAGAGGACGGTCAGAAGACCGAACGTCCGGATGATCCAGGCCGCAGCGGAGCCGTCGACGGGCAGGTTAAGAAGGTCGGCGGGCGACTGCTGTGCCAGGGCAAGTCCCGGAATCGCCATCATGGCTATGAGCAGGAGGATCAGCCGAATCATGCGATCACGAAGGTTCTGGACATCGACCTTCGATAGCCATCGCAGGTGATGGCGGTCAACCAGGCGCGCAGGTCATCCCCTGTTATCGGCAGGGCATGACGGGCAGGTGGCCTATTCGATTACCATGGTGCGGAACATCACCCTCGATACCTTTCCCTTCGAACGCAACGCGACGCGCTCCTGAAGGTCGTCGCGCAGGTACTGGAAACCGCGCGGACCCTCGATCTGCTGCAGGGAGACCGTCCGCACATAGGCGAGGATGTCCTGGTGGATGTCCTCGGCAAGGGGAAGTTCCGGCGGGCCGTTGAAGGCAAGGGCAACTTCGAGACGGATCCAGTTTTCGGAAGGATAGGCGAGGTTGGTCGTTATCGGGTCGAGCAAGACGATGCCGTTGGCCTCCGTCGCGATCTTCGGAATACCCTCTTCCTTGGCGTCCTTCTCGCCTTCCGGCGCAACTGCTTCCTCGACCCCGGGAACAGGTGGCGCGATCATCCCGCCCAATACCCAGCCGCCGCCGGCACCAAGCAGGGTCAGAATTGCGACACCGCCGATCAGCAGCAGAAGCGACTTCTTCTTGTTGGCACCGTCGGCGCCCTGTGATTCATCCATCGTCGTGTCCCGTGCTCAGGCCGCCTCAGAAGGGCGAGTAGAGATCCACCACCTGCTGGCCAATCGGCGGCTGTTGCACTTCCATCAGGCGGCCACGGCCGCCGTAGGAAATACGCGCCTCGGCGATGCGCTCATAGGAAATCGTGTTGTCGGCATTGACATCCTGCGGACGGACGATGCCGGCGACGTTCAGGATGCGGATCTCATGGTTCACCCGCACTTCCTGGGAGCCGCTGATCAACAGATTGCCGTTCTCCAGAATGCCGGTCACGACGGCTGCAACGAGCAGTTTCAGCTTCTCGGAACGTTCCGTGGAGCCCTTGCCCTGCGAACTCGAGTTGGAATCGGTGCCCATGTCGCCCGATGTACCGGTGTCCGTGCTGAAGCCGAGGAAGTTCGAGACCTGGGCGCCCCACTGCAGATTGGTGCCGTTCGTGCGGCTGCGTTCGGTTTCGTTGTCGAACGAGGCTCTATCGTTGATCTGGATGTCGACGGTGAGAATATCGCCAACGTTGAGTGCGCGGGCATCCTTGAAGAGCGCGGACTGCGAGTCGCTCCATAGCGAATAGCCATTGGAAAGCTGGCGCGGCTGTTTCGGATAGGACGCCATCTGCGGCGCGGACGCGTATTGCAGGCCGCTGCCGATCGGGCTCATGGAAGGCGCATTGCCGATTTCCTTGATGGTCTGGCTCTGGCATCCCGTGAGCAGGAGGACAGCCACGAGGGCTGGGGCGCGCTTCTTCATGAGGGTTCTTTCGAGGTATTGGGATCGGACGCGCTGGCAATGATCGTGGCGATCACTCCCGCCTTCTGGGGATCCATTTCGCTGAGGACGAGCCCGGACTGGCGCGGCGGAAGCTTCATGATGATGGCAGCCGCCACTTCGATGTTCATTTCTTCCAGCTGCGGCGCGGCAGCATCGGCCTTCATCGTCTTGAAGATCTCGACTAGGCCTGCCTCGGCACGAACGAGGAAATCGTTGCGACGCTTCAGCCAGTCCTCGTATTCCGCCTTGCGGCTTTCGAGAACGGCGATCCGGGCGTCGACGTCGGACTGCAGCTTTTCCAGCTCCTGCTTCTGCAACAGGTAGCGCTGATCCCTGGCGGCATCGGCAATGTTGGTGCAGAACTGCCTGATCTCGTCCTGGGTGGAGTTCGTGAGCGATGGAGCAGGCTCCTGCGCATTCACCTGCGGAACTGCCAACAGTACCACGCCTGCCAGAATAATGTGGCGTAGGGAAGGACGACGGCCACAAGGGTTCGTTGGCTCGGTCATTGCAGGACAAGCTCCGCTTGAAGGGCTCCGGCAGACTTGATGCCCTGAAGGATCGCAATGATCCCGTCGGGCTTGACGCCGATATTGTTGAGGCCGGCGACCAGGGTACGGAGATCAGGGCCATCGAGGATGGCGACCGGGCCGCCTTCCTTCATCGCCATGATGTCCGTTTCCGGCTGGACCGCGGTCACGCCCCGGGAGAAAGGCTCCGGCTGAATGACCTGCGGTGTCTCCGTCACCTGGACGGTGAGCGTCCCATAGCTCACAGCGACGCGCGAAACCCTGACATCGGCGCCGATGACGATGGTGCCGGTGCGCTCGTTGATGACGACCTTGGCCGGAGTGTCGGTCTGGACCACCAGGTTCTCGACTTCGGCCATCAGGCGTGTGAGGTCTGCGGCCTTCGGTTTGGCGATGATGACTTCCTGAGAGTCACGCGCCTCTGCGATGGGACCGCCATAACGCTGACCCGCGAAGACGTTCACCGCGTCGGCCATGCGGACGGCTGTGGAGAAATCCGGATTGCGCAATTGCAGCACCAGGTTGACCGCATCCTTGAAACGCGACGGCAGTTCACGTTCGATGATGGCCCCGTTCGGGACGCGACCGGCCGTGGTGACGCCTTCCGTCAGCGTCGCCGCCTCACCCTGGGCGGAAAAACCCGATACGATGACGGCACCCTGTGCTACGGCATAGATCTGGCCGTCGGCACCGGAGAGCGACGTCATCACCAGCGTACCGCCGCGCAGCGATGTCGCGTCGCCCAGCGAGCTGACACTCACATCGAGGCGGCTGCCGGGGCTTGCGAAGGGCGGCAGGTTCGCGGTGACCATCACCGCTGCGACGTTCTTCGCATTGGACTGCCCGCCCTGGGTGGAGATGCCGAGATTTTGCAACATCGCCCGCATGGACTGGTCGGTGAAGGGCGAACTGCGAAGGCTGTCTCCGCTACCCTGCAAACCAACGACGAGACCATAGCCGATCAACTGGTTGTCGCGGCCAGACTGCAGCGAAGCGATGTCCTTGATGCGGGCGGCGTCCGCCATGGCCGATGGGGCAACGGCGGAGAGTGCCGCGGCCGCCGTCAGAACCAGTGCCAGTATCCAGCGAGCGTGTTTCATCGCGCCATCACCTGTATCGTCCCGTCACCCATCACCGTGCCGCTCACGATGACGCCGGAATCCGTGTTTCGCACGCGAATGAGATCTCCGATGGAGGCGTCCTGGAGAGGCATGCCGGCCGCCGAGATCGTCATGTTGCCGATGCTGAAGGAGAGACGTACCGACGAGCCGCGGCGCACCGCATAGGGCGCCCGCAGCCCGGAGAGGGCGATGGTGCGGCCTGGCAGCAGTGTTCGCGTGCTGACCATGCCGCTGACTTCCTCGACCGTGCGGGCATAGCCACCGGCGAGGTTCGGGTTGGTCACGTCGACCTCTTCCACCGCGGCGACCGAAATCTCCTCGCCGGGATAGATGATCTGTTTCGGCACCACGGCGGTGCCCATGTTCGCGGCGGCAGCAGCTGTCATCCCCAACAGCAAGGCGGCAGCCCACGGGAAGACCTTCCCGTTGATGATCCTCATTCTGCGGCGAAACATCATGTCTGCCCTTCCCGCTGCTTACTTTAGGTTCTTGCTGACGATGGAAGCCATCTCATCTGCCGTGGTGATCACCTTGGAGTTCATCTCATAGGCGCGTTGCGCCGAGATGAGGTCGGTGATCTCCTTCACCGCATCGACGTTGGAGGCTTCCAGATAGCCCTGCTTCACGTAACCGAAGCCCGGATCCTCCGGGACGGCAACGATCGGCTCGCCCGACGCCGGGGTCTGGGCGAACAGGTTGTCGCCCAGCGGCTGCAGTCCTGCCTCGTTCACGAAGTTGGCGATGGTAAGCTGGCCGATTTCCTGGAACTCGGTCGCATTCCCGATGCGGACGCTCACCTGGCCGGTCCGACTGATGACAGTCTCGCTGACATCCGGCGGGAAGACGATGCCCGGAACGACCGTATAGCCGTCGATGGTGACGAGCTGTCCCTGGGCGTTGGTGTTGAAGGCCCCGGCCCGCGTGTACATCGTCGTACCGTCCGGCGCCTCGATCTGGAACCAACCGCGGCCAACCAGCGAGAGGTCCAGGCTGTTTTCGGTATGGGTCAGCTGGCCCTGGGTATGGATGTTGCGCACGGCCGCCGTCTGGACGCCGAGGCCGATGTTGGCGCCTTCCGGCACGATCGCCTGGTTGGCGCGGTTCGGCACGCCCTGGGCACGCTCGGTCTGGTAAAGGAGGTCGGAGAATTCAGCACGCGCGCGCTTGTAGCCGGTCGTGTTGATGTTGGCGATGTTGTTGGCGATGACCTCAAGATTGGTCTGCTGGGCATCCATGCCCGTCGCCGCGACGGAAAGCGCTCTCATGTCCTGGTCTCCGCTCCGTTAGATCGACATCTTGGTGACTTCGAGATACGCATTCACGATCTTGTCGCGCAGCGCGATCGCCGTATTCAGCGACTGCTGGGCCTGCAGGACCGCGTCCACCACCTCACGGGTATTGGCCTTGCCCTGGATGCCCTCGAATGATTTCACTTCGGCGAACTTCAGGCTGTTCATGGTGTCGGTCGCCATGCCGCCAAGGACGCTGGCGAAGTTCATGCCGGCATTCTCGCCAGGGGCGAGCGTGCCATTGAGTGAGGAACTCGTCTCGACCAGTTCCTTCAGGTTCCGGGTCGGCGACAGGGAGCTTATCTGGGTAATGCTATCGATCATTGTCCGCTCTTCAGAAGGTCTATGGTCGCGGCGATGAGTTCCCGCGTCTGTTTGATGGTCTGCAGATTTGCGTCGTAGGTCCTGTTGGCCTCGCGCATGTCCGCCATTTCGATCAGCATGTTGACGTTCGGCAGCTTCACCATGCCACGCTCATCAGCAGCCGGATGGTTGGGGTCGTATTCCTCGATGAAATTCGAGGCATCGGTACCGAGCTTCTTTACGCGCACCAGTTCGACCTCGGCAGCGCGGTCCATCTCGGCGCCGAAGGTGATCGTCTTGCGCCGGTACGGATCGGCGCCAGGCGTGTCCCCTGTGGAGCGTGCGTTGGCAATGTTTTCGGAAACGATGCGCAGGCGTGTCGCCTGGGCCTCAAGGCCGGAGCCTGCGATCTTGGAAGCGGCTGAAAGCGGATCCATTGCTTACCTTCTTACCGTCATGAGCATCATGCCATGGAAAGACTTCACGAGGCTCGTGCTGAGCTCGTATTGGCGCTTGATCTCTCCGGTCTTGGAGAGTTCCTCGGCGAGCGCCACGGTGTTGCCGGACTCCTGCAGGCCGATCTCGTTGTTCAGCTCGTTTTCGCTGACTTCGATGTCCTGGCCGTACTGGCTCGCCGCCAGATGTCCGGGATGCGTCCGGACCATGCTGACCTGGGTCTGGTCCAGGACCGCATTGAACGGAGTGATGTCCTTGGCGCGGAACTGGGGCGTGTTGGCATTCGCGATGTTGGTCGCCACAACCTCCTGACGGACCGAAAGCCATTCAGCCTGCCGGGATGCGAGCGCGAATAGTTGAATCGGTTGCATAGGCTTCTCCATCGTTCTGTCTGGAGACTATGCAGGTAATCTTGCGTGGGACTTACGGACGCCCCGCGCCTTGATCCTCGTAGACTTCGCCCGAGGAGGTGACGATTGCCCACTTACCGTCGCGTTGCTCGATTCGGGCCAGCTTGCTGTTGTCGGGGAGGATCGAACCGACGCGCACCATGCACATGCCGGCGCCGTCTTCGATCAGTGCACGGCCATTGGTGACGTGCAGCAAGCGGAACGAACTCTTCCCGGGGAAGGGCTGGATTTCGAGCAGCCTGCCGCGCTCTTCCTCCTCGCCCAGCGCCGACGTCGTTGCGGTGGTCAGGCTATCTGCAGGCTCAGGTGCCGGCGCCGCTTCGTCATCATCCGAATTGTCGACCATAGCCAGAGGCGAGACGCTCATCACATTACGCGGCTGCCCCGGCGGGAGATCGCGTGTATGCTCGAAGCTCGGGGTGCGGATACCGAACTTGTCCTCATTGAAAAAGACGTACCAGGGAAAGATCGCCGAGGCTGCGGCGAGCGCGATGCCGGTGGCCGTGAGGATCCGATCCCCTGCGCGAGGCGAATTCTTTTGCAGCCGGTGCAGGTCGTCCATCTCCGGCGTGTCGATTTCAGCCATGCTTACCCTCTCTGTCTCGCAGCTTGCGGCGCCTGACCGGCCGCGTTACGCAGCGCTGTGGCGAGGTCGGCATAAGCGTCAGCGGAAGGCTGCTCGCCCGGCGTCTGCTTCAGAACTTCGTAGATAACCGGCACCTGCTTGATCGCCATGTCGAGGTCCGGATCACTACCGGGGCGATATCCACCGATAAGGCGCAGGTCGCGCGTTTCCTCGTATCGGTGGATGAGCGCCTTCAGGCGGGAAACAAGCTTCTCCTGGTCCGGCGTCCATGCCTTGCGGGCCAAACGGGAGATCGACGCAAGGGGATTGATCGGTGGATAGCGCCCCTCCTCCGCGAGGCTTCGATCCAGCACAAGATGGCCATCGAGAATGCCACGCGTCGAATCGGCAATGGGGTCATTGTGGTTGTCGCCATCCACGAGGATCGAGATGATCGCCGTAACGGTGCCCGCACCTTCGGCGCCCGGCCCTGCCCGTTCGAGTAGGCGCGGCAGTTCGGTGAAGACGGAAGCCGGATAGCCGCGCGCGATCGGCGGCTCGCCGGAAGCGACGGCGACCTCTCGGATCGCATGGGCAAAGCGGGTGACGCTGTCAACAATGAAGAGGACATTGTCCCCCTGGTCGCGGAAATGCTCGGCAATCGTCACGGCGACCAGCGGCGCCATCTTGCGTAGCATCGGGCTTTCGTCACTCGTCGCAACGACCGCGATCGCCTTTGCCATGTGCGCGCCCATCGTGTCCTCGATGAATTCGCGAACTTCTCGTCCTCGTTCGCCAACGAGCGCAATGACAACCTTGTCAAAGGCGTCTGCACGAGCCAGCATCGACAGAAGCGTGGATTTGCCGACGCCCGAACCGGCAAACACGCCCAGGCGCTGGCCAAGGCAGAGCGGTGAGAAGATATCAACTGCCCGAACGCCGGTCATGAATCCCTTCTCGACGCGGCTGCGGGTCATCGAGGGCGGCGCCGTATTGGAGATGGAGCGCTTGACGCGTCCCTTGACCAGTGGTCCGCGCCCGTCGATCGGATCTCCCAGCGCGTTGATCGTGCGCCCGCACCAGCTGTCGTCCGGGGCGACCCGGAAAGCGCCCTTGCGGATCACGGTATCGCCGATGCCAATCGGCTCGCCGGGCTCGATCGGGCAGACGTAGACCACCTCCGGTTCGACGCGAACCACTTCGCCGAGGTGGATGCCGGTGGCGCTGCGGTGGGCCACAAACTCCCCGAGCCGAACATGCCGCGAGAGGCCCGCAACCGCATAGTGACCCGCCGCAATCGTGCGAACATGGCCTCCGTGCGCCACCGAATGGGCCGGATTGGCGTAGCGTTCGGTGATCTCGGCAAGCTGCGCCAGCTTTCCGCCCGTGACTGCCTGCAGGATTGCCGCCTGGTCAAACATTGGCATTCAGTTCCTATCGGCCGCCGCCAAGTGTCTTGATGGCTTCGTCGAAGGAGGCTTCGGTGTCGCGCATCATTGCGGAGATCCCCTCGAAGGCACGGTTCACCTGGATCAGCTGCGTCATCTCGCTGATGCCGTTGACGTTCGATGCCTCGATGTACCCCTGCACCACGGCAACGTTGAAGTTGTCGACGACCGGCTGGGGCGCAGCCACGGGAATGACGCCGCTATTGTCTGCCCGCAGGAACCCCTGGGAAAGGTCAGCGGTGAACAGGCCAAGCGTCGCGACCGGCTGGCCGTCCTGCATGATGCGGCCATCGGCACCGACGGTCGGCGGGCCGCCATTGCGGTTGAGCTGGATCGGTGCGCCGCCGGCGTCCAGAACCGGGTGCCCCATGATCGACACGAGTTCACCGGTCTCGAGCATCGTGAAGCGGCCGTCCCTGGTCAGCACCTGCCCTGCGGGCGTATCGATCGTGAACCAAGCATCACCCTTGATGGAAAAGTCGAGGGCATTGCCTGTCTGTTGCATCTGGCCCAGGCGCGTGGACAGATAATCGTTGCCCTGGGTGACGAACGCCACTTTGGCATTCAGTTCGTTACGGGTGCTGCTCAAGACCTCGTCGAATTTGACCTCGGTCGCGCGGAAGCCGACAGTGTTCATGTTGGCCATATTGTCGGCGATCGTGTTCAGACGGCGCTCGAGCGCGATCTGCGAGGAAATTCCGACGTATAGTCCGGACTGCATATCATTTGCCTCCGAGTTTCAGTGAATTGATCGAGATGAGAAGGTCAGTCGAGATGCCCTGAGTGGATGGGGCGAAGAGCGAAACGAAGGAGACGGGATCGCTCGAATTCTCCATCTCCCACAGGGCCGCAAACCGCTCCAGCAGCTTCGATACCTTTGCGGGGTCCTGGAAGTCAGCAACGTCGATGGAGTCCTCGATAAATTCGGCCTGGCGGTCGACATCCATCGCAGCGATCTCATCGGGCAACTGAAGGACGGTCCGTATCACCTCGACGAGCGCATCGTCGGCCAGGATTTCCATGCCGGACTTGATGGAAGGGGCCATGCGCTCGAAATAGAGCGCCAGCCGCACGCCGGGATTATCCGCGCCTGCCTCCTCCTCCAGCGTCTGGCGCGTGTATCGCTCGACCACGCCCTTCTGCGCCTTCTCGAAAGCGGTAGCCGCGGCGCCGTGCGCCTCGAAGTTGAAGGTCTCGGCGAGCGCTGCATACCGGCTGTCGGCGAGCTTGCGCGCAAATGCTTCGCTGTCTGCCACACCTTCGGTCAGCACCTTCCGGATGAAGGCCTTGGCATAGGCCATGTCTTCCAGGCCATGGGCCTTGAGGGCGTAGTTATAGATGCGGCTGTCAGCCATGAAATCATCGACAGTTTTTATCTTGCCGATGTTGGCCAGGTAGTATTCGGTCTCGCGCGCCACATCCGGCTTCTCGGCGACGCGCGCCAGAGAGCTCGGCAAGTCCCTGCTGATCATCGCATAGCTGGTATAAGTCGTGATCATCTCGGGTCCCCCAGGCGTGGTGAAACGGCTTCTCTCGGACAATGCGCCCGATTCTGATGGCAAGCACTAGGACGGAAGACTTGTGCGAGGCTGTACCTTACCCCCGATGCTCCGAACCGGTTTTTCTGTCTGAACCAGCCTCACGCAAGCCAGAGGCCGTATCTCCACTGTGAAAGTCTCAACTTCTGTGCGGGTACCCGGATGAATATTCTAATCGGAATGGTGATCACGTTCGGCTGCATCCTGGGTGGCTACATGGCCATGGGTGGGCATATCGACGTTCTCATTCAGCCATTCGAACTGGTGATCATCGGCGGTGCCGGCCTCGGCGGCTTCATCGTCGCGAACCCCATGAAGGTGGTAAAGGACTCGGGCAAGGCGCTCGGCGAGGTGTTCAAGAACGCCGTGCCGAAGGAGCGCAACTACCTTGATGTTCTGGGTGTCCTCTACTCGCTGATGCGTGACCTGCGCACGAAGTCGCGTAACGAGATCGAAGCGCATATCGACAATCCCGAAGAATCCCCGATCTTCCAGACCGCCCCCAATCTTCTGAAGAACAAGGAACTCACCTCGTTCATCTGCGACTACGTCCGGCTGATCATCATCGGCAATGCGCGCTCGCACGAAATCGAAGCGCTCATGGATGAAGAACTAGAGACGCTTCTCCACGACAAGATGAAGCCTTACAACGCCATCGCGCAGATGGGCGACAGTTTCCCGGCCATCGGCATCGTTGCGGCAGTTCTCGGGGTCATCAAGGCGCTCGGAAAGATCAACGAGTCGCCCGAAGTTCTCGGCGGCCTGATCGGCGCCGCACTCGTCGGCACGATGCTCGGCATCGTCCTCTCCTATTCCGTCTGCACGCCGCTGGCGTCGCAGGTCAAGATCGTGCGCACTAAGCAGCATCGCCTCTTCATCATCGTGAAGCAGACGCTTCTCGCCTACATGAACGGCTCTGTCCCACAGGTGGCGCTGGAATACGGACGCAAGACAATCTCCAACTACGAGCGCCCCTCGATCGATGCGGTCGAGCAGGAAATGATGAATCCGGGCGGTGAAAACAAGGCGGCATGATGACGACGACCGAGGCAAGGGAATTCTCCCCGGCTCCAATCGACTTCGCCCTTCTCGCGAGACTGACGGGGGGGCTTGGGGACCGGAAGACGATCGAGAAGATCAGCGCTGATTTCGGTCGGCTCTATGCCGACTTCCTGCCGGATGTCTTCAACAGCGAGACAGGCATCTCAATCGACGTAGCCTATACCGGCTGCTCTTCCGGGCTGATGACGGACCTGGTCGCCGATCTCGGCGACACGTTCACGCTTGCCGACGGCTCGCTTCGCAACTGGTCGCCGAACTTTGTTCTCGCCTGCGGCAACAGTTTCATCATCGCGTTGATGGAGCGCATGCTGGGCGCCCTGCCGGAAACCATCGAGCAGCCCTTCGAACGGCCTCTGTCGGAGATCGAACTCGATCTCGCGCAGATGGTCCTCGGCAAGATGGGTGAGGTCCTACGCTCGGGCGTGAACGCCCAGGGCGGCTTCGAGGCAATACTGGAGCGCAGCCACAACTTCGAGGATCGTCCGGGACCGGACGAGGCCACTCCGGCCGAATTCGGCGTGGCCATCCGTCTCGCCGTAGAGATCGGCAAAGTCGCGTCCGAGCTCGCTCTCGTCATTCCGCAGCGCGCCTTCCTGAAGACCAAGGTCGTCATGCCGAAGGCAAAGGGGCAATCCTCCAAGACCAAGGAAGAGTGGTATGAGCGGATCTCCGAGCAGGTTCGACGCTCCCACGTGACGCTGGAGGCGCGCGTCCGTCTCCAGACGCTGACCCTCGGAACCATATCTCGCCTGGCCGCTGGCGACGTCATTGCCTTCCAGGACAAGAAGGACGTGACGGTTCAGGTGCGTGCCAACGGCATGGACATGTATGCCTGCGAACTCGGCCGCTCCGGCGAGCGGTATACGGTCCGCGTGAAAGACAACATCAGCACCGACGATGAAATCCTTGACCATCTGATGGGATAGAGCCGTACCGGGTCATCATCCGCACGGCAGGTTGACGCAAGTTTCAACGGGAATAATGAGCACATGGCTACGAAGAAGACACCAGTGACCGAAGAGGACATCGCGATGCCCGGCGTCGCGAGCGGCGAACTCGATCAGGCGATCGATGACCTGCGTGGCGTGCTCAAGGCTGACAGCGATGGCGTACCAGGCTTCGATGCCGACTTCGGGAATGTCGGCGGTGACCTTTCACCCGCAGGATCCAGCGATTTCGGTGCAGAGTTCGGCTCTGATCTCGCCGGTGCAGACAGCTCCGCCGCTGGTCTCGCGGACTTTGGAGGCGGCGATTTCGGGGGCAGCGATTTCGGCAACACCGACTTCGGTGGTTCCGACCTCGGGGGCTCCGGTTTCGGCGGCGCAAGCATGGACGAACCGACCTTTTCCGGTGGCGTCCAGGAGCCTGGTAGCGCGCTCGCCGCCAACCTCGACCTCATCATGGACATTCCGATCGACGTCGAGATCGTTCTTGGTTCGAGCCGTATGCAGGTTTCCGGGCTGATGAACCTCGAAGAAGGTGCAACGATCGCGCTGGACAAGAAGATCGGCGAGCCCGTTGAGATAATGGTCAACGGTCGGCGAATCGGCAAAGGTGAGATCACCGTGCTCGACAATGACGACACGCGCTTTGGCGTGAAGGTAACTGAAGTACTCAGTACGAAAAGAGCCTGATCCCGGTGTAGGGACAGAGAGGTAAGACCATGATGGACTTTGACGATTTCGGTGGCGCTGTAGCCGAGAAACCGTTGTCCCAAGCCGAAAAGGCCGCCGCTGTGCTTCTTGCCATGGGCAAGGGCGTTGCCGGCAAGCTTTTGAAGTACTTCACCCAGGCCGAACTCCAGACCATCATCGCCTCTGCCCAGCGCTTGCGCTCAATTCCGCCTGACGAGCTGTTGCTGCTCGTCAACGAATTCGAAGACCTGTTCACTGAAGGAACGGGTCTCATGGACAACGCCGCCGCAATCGAGGCGATCCTCGAAGAGGGGCTTACACCTGAGGAAGTCGACGGCCTTCTCGGCCGCCGCACTGCCTTTCAGGCTTACGAATCGTCGATATGGGACCGTCTGCAGGATGCCGATCCGGCCTTCGTTGCCAAGTTCCTGTCGCGCGAGCATCCCCAGACGATGGCCTACATCCTGTCGATGCTGCCGTCCTCCTTCGGCGCAAAGGTCCTGCTGCAACTGCCCGAAAGCCGTCGCGCCGACATCATGAACCGTACGGTCAACATGAAGGACGTGAGCGCGAAGGCTGCACAGATCATCGAAAAGCGGGTCGTGGACCTGATTGCCGCTATCGACGCAGAGCGCAATTCGCAGGGTTCCGCGAAGGTCGCGGAACTGATGAACGAGCTCGACAAGCCGCAGGTCGACACGCTGCTCACGTCTCTCGAGACGATCAGCAAGGAAGCCGTCAACAAGGTTCGCCCGAAGATCTTCCTGTTCGAGGACCTCCTCTACATGCCGCAGCGCAGCCGTGTCCTGCTGCTGAACGACGTTGCAGCGGATATCCTGACGATGGCGCTTCGCGGTGCGAGCTCCGAAATCAAGGAGTGCGTGCTTTCCGCGATCAGCCCACGCCAGCGCCGCATGATCGAATCGGATCTCGCCGTGCCGGCTGCGGCACTGAACCCGCGCGAAGTGGCAATTGCACGGCGCGCCGTAGCGCAGGAAGCGATCCGACTCGCAACCGCCGGGCAGATCCTGCTCAAGGAGCCGGAAGAAGGCGGCGACGTGCAGGCGGCCTGAGGCCGCACTGGCATTTCTCGCATGGCCTGCCCACAGTCTTTTTGTTGACTCGATTACCGGCTAGCGCCCGCATGCGCTAGCCTGCGGCTGCAGGCCTGATCGATTCGGCGGGGACGGACGTCTTGTCAGAAGATAAAGACAGCAAAACAGAAGACCCTACCGCCAAGAAAATCTCCGACGCGGCCGCCAAGGGCAACGTGCCTTTTGCGCGAGAAGTCCCCGTCTTCGCGTCGGCACTTGCCTTCTACATCTTCCTGGTCTTCTTCATGCCCTCCGGCATGGCCAACCTCGCAGAGACCCTGAAGGACGTCTTCTCGCAGCCCGATCAATGGCAACTGGAGAATAGGCCGGACGTCATATCGCTCGGCGTCCATCTTGCCTGGGCCGTCGCGGGATTCCTCATCCCCGTCATGCTCCTCTTCATCCTGTTCGGCGTGGGATCCTCGCTTGCGCAGAACATGCCGTCCATGGTCCTGGAGCGTATCCGTCCGCAGGTGTCGCGAATCTCACCTAAGAAGGGTTTCGAGCGCATCTACAGCGTCGCGGGCATGGTCGAGTTCGGCAAGTCCTTCTTCAAGATCCTCATCGTCTCGACCATCATGTACTTCGTCATGCGCGGCGAGTTCTTCGCAGCGATCGATGCGATGTTCTCGGACCCGCAGGTCATTCTGGTCAAGCTTGACGGAATAGCCCGCAAGATGGTGGTCATCGTGCTCCTGGCCACCGCCTTCCTCGCCGCAATCGACGTGGCCTGGTCGCGTCATCACTGGTTCACCCAGCTCAAGATGACGAAGCAGGAGGTGAAGGACGAGTACAAGCAGGCCCAGGGCGACCCGCTGGTGAAGTCGAGGCAGCGGTCGATCGCCCGAGATCGCGCCCGACGCCGCATGATCGACAGCGTGCCACGCGCCACGCTGGTGATCGCCAACCCCACCCACTTTGCAGTGGCCCTTCGCTACGTACGCGAGGAGAACGACGCGCCGGTGGTCGTCGCCAAGGGCCAGGACCTCATCGCCCTCAAGATACGCGAAATTGCCGAAGCCAACGGGATTCCGGTCTTCGAAGATCCGCCCCTTGCCCGCTCCATGTTTGCGCAAGTCTCGGTTGATAGCGTCATTCCGCCAGCCTTCTACAAGGCGGTGGCGGAACTGGTGCATCGGGTTTACGCGGCCCGTTAGCCGAATCAACGGACACATTGAGCGTCATGAAAAAATGCGACCACGCTGCAGAAAGAGAAAAGATACTCGCCAGTGCCATCAGTCCCGTGGCTACAGAGCTCCGGTTACTGGACGCCGGCGACCTGATTTCCCTGATACGGCTGGAGTCCTACGGCAATCTCGCTGACCTTGTCTCGTCGGCCGCGGAACTGTATTTCCATCCCGGCACGATCAACTTCGGTGCCGGTGGTGAGTATTCGCTGGAGTGGAGCGGGCCGCCGCAGGTCGTTCTGGATCTCGAGATCAAGCCGAAGGGCGTCTCCGTCTATGCCCGCCTGACGCTCGCCGACACGCAGGCGGGAATCGAGATCGACCACATCGCCTTCCAGACGCCGCTGGAGAACCCGGAAGCAAATACGGAGTTCCTCGAGCGCAGTCTCCAGGAAGCGCGGTTCGTCAAGACGACGCCGCCCATGGCTCTGGCCAGCTAGGCGGGATCCGCCTCCTCTCCCTCAATGGATATGGCCGAGGCGGATCGCCTTGGCTATGGCCTGTATCCGATTCACGGCATCGAGCTTCATGGTCGCCGAACCGAGATAGGCGTTGACCGTATGGACGGACAGACCAAGATTATCGGCAATTTCCTCGCTGATGCGTCCGTCGCCCGCCAGTTGCAGGCAGGCAACCTCCCGTTCACTGAGTGTCTCGGCGGTCACCGTCCGCCGCTCGTCCAGCGCGAGCAGGTCCATCATGATCTGGCAGCCGAGCACATGGTGTTCGACGATAGCGTCGCTGGAGAGGTTGAGGGAGGCAGCGGTGAAGACCAGATAGCCGTTCCCAGTCGCGCCAAGCCGAATTGGAAAGGCCAAACCAGAGAAAGGCAGAACGTCCGAGGGAAGCTCACGGATGAGAGGCGTGAACTCTGAAGCCTGTACGAAGCTCATGTGGTCAGAGCCGGTCCAAGCCAACGGCAGGAGCGATGTCTCCACGTGGTCCAACATCGCCTCGCCGTAGGTTTCCACCACCATGGCGAGATGGCGGGAGTGCTCCTCTCCCCAGTTGTCCATTTCGGAGATCAGCTTCCGCTTGCCCGGAAGACCTCCACCCGCGATCCGGAACATCACGAAATTGCGGGCCCGCAGATGCTTCTGCATCGCCACCAGTCTTGGAAAGATATCGGCGCGGCTGGTAGGCCGTTGAGCGCGGAGGAAATGCGCCGCCGTGGAGGCGTCGATCGCCATGCTATGCCTTCATCCCATTCATGCCATGCTTCCCTAGACAAGGTTGTGGCGCACTGCGTAGGCTATGGCCTCCGAGCGGGTTTTGGTACCCGTCTTCCGCATTACGCTCGTTATGTAATTGTTGATGGTGTTGCGCGAGATACCGAGGATGGTAGCGATCTCGTCACTTGTCTTGCCTTCTGCAATCCAGAACAGGCACTCCAGCTCACGTTCCGTAAGCTCGAAATCCCGCTCGGTGCGGACCTCTCGTCGATCGGAGGAGCTGACGGCGTAGGCCGCCAGAAGCCCCACTTCCCGCAATCGCTCCTGCGACAGGATTAGCCCCTCCGAGAACAGCAGGAGCAGCATATAGCGCGTCCGCCCGACGCACAGACTGAGGGAGCAATACTGCCGGCTGATGTTGTCCGGAACAGGTGTGTCATCGGGAACGAGAGAAAAGGTAGGGGCAAAGAGCGAGAGACACTTATCCAGCTCCGTCGATCTTGCGTAGTTGCTGGCGATCTCAGGTGCGACGCGGCGGACCAGATCAAAAGGCCAATCGGAAGAGATGATGTATTCGAGACCCTGTTGCTGGATAAGGTCGCAGCGGGCGAGGAGGAAATGGGAGGCACCCACATATTCGGCCAGAAGATGCATCGAGGACGGAACGCCGCGCGCACCGGCAGTAAGCGAGAGCTTGCGGACAACACGTTCCCGAGACGAAGGCGTCGAGGACGTATCATCCTCAATTCCCAGGGTCTCTCTTACTGCCCTCACTCCCCTTGAATCCATCCGCCTTGCTAACCCTTAACAAGCACGTCTGGAGAGGCCAAAAATGCGTTCCAGATCCATCTGTTCAGCGACTCGCCTCCATCTGATCGTCGATTCGTAACCATTCTAGGAAAGCCGCCGGAAATTTCCATCGCTTCGATGTCATCTCCAGGAGCAGGAGGACGTGGCGGATCAACGAACGATCGATGCATCCAGACAAACCACGGGTATGTAAACAGAAAAGGCCGACCCTGCGGTCGACCTTTTCTGGTAACATTTCTGTGAGCTACGGTCAGGCCGCCTGATCGACTGCCCATTTGCGGAGGATCTTCGCGGCCCGCTCCTCGCTGATTTCCACCATGCGGGAAAGCCGCTTCTCCGGACCTTCCTTGACGCGGCGATTGAAGCCACCCTCGTCGTCGCCCATTCCGAGCAGATCGTCGGTGCTGTCGAAGCCGAAGTCGGAGCCGAAGCCCTCCATCAACGAGCTTCCGCCGGCCGCAGGCGAGAAGTCAGGCAGTTCGAGGCCTGCGCTGTCGGCAGACAGTTCCGTGGAGGCGGTCGTTGCACCGACGGTGCGGACTAGCGGGCGCAGGCCGAGCCAGACAACCAGGAAGGCGACCACGACGAAGGCGAGGGAGTTGATGATGCCTCCGAGATTACGGCTGAGGACCTCGGTCACGCCCGGCCCCGATGCTGCTTCTTCGAGAAGCTGCGACTCCAGGAAGTCCATGGCGGTGAGTGTCACGACATCCCCCCGCTCCTGGTTGAGGCCGGCGGCGGACGTCACGATCTTCTGCATCTCGGCCAGATAGGCATCGATCTTCGCCTGATCGACGGGTTCGCCGACCATCTGGGCGATACGACCGCGATTGACGACCACGGCGACCGACAGCTTCTCGATCTGGTAGCTGTTGCGGACCGTCGCAACAGTCCTGCTGTTAATCTCGTAGTTCGTCTGCTCTTCCTTCTTGTCCGACTGGTCGGAGGATTGCGGACCTGTGGCGCCGCCCGCCTCAGGAGCAGCCTGGGGAATATTCTGTTCGACGGTCGCTGCAGAATCGTTCTGGTTCTGTTGCGAACGCTGCTCTTCCTTGGTGATGCGGACCGAACGCTCGACGCGTGATTCCGGATCGAAGATCGTTTCCTGAATCTGCTGGCTGTCCGTGTTGAGGTTCGCGGTCACGCTGGAGCGGAAGTTGTCCATTCCGAGGAATGGTGCCAGCGCCTTGTCGATGTTGGTTTCCAGTTCCTGCTGCACCGACTGCACGATGTTGAGCGACCGGTTGAGCTCGCTGTTTCCATACTCGTCGCCGGCGGCAAGGAGCTGCCCGGTGGAATCAAGAATGGTGACGTCGTCAACTTCGAGACCCGGAACGGCGGACGCGACCAGATGCCGAATGGAGGCTGCGGCCTTGCGGCCGGTGCTGGTGCTGGCGCGGATCATCACCGACGCCGTCGGCTTTTGCTCGCCTCGCCGGAAGTTGCCGACGTCGGGCATCACGATGTGAACTCTTGCGGCTGCCACGCCGCTGATTTGCTGGATCGAGCGGCCGATCTCACCCTCAAGGGCCCGCACACGGGTGACTTCCTGCATGAAGGAGGTCAGGCCAAGGGAGCCGACATTGTCGAAAAGCTCGTAGCCCGCATTCGCGCTGTTGGGCAGCCCGCGTTCAGCGAGGAGCAGGCGGGCCTTGCCTGTCATGCCAACCGGGACCTGGATGGTTGCTCCGTCGGCTCCGACGGCAAAGTCGATACTGGCCTCCGCAAGAGCGATGCTGACCTGGTTAAGGTCCGTGGTCTCAAGCCCTACGTAGAGCGTTTCATAGGCAGGCTTGTTGACATAAAACGCGGCGCCCAGGACGAGCGCAAGAGAAACGACGCCTACCCCTGCCAGCGCAATAAGCTTGGTCTGGCCGAGCTTGGCCAGATTCTCGAAAACTTGATTGAATTGAGCCAACAGATTCATTCTGTTCCCACATCGCAAATACGGATCAGGCCTATGCCCAGGGCCACCCTAGGCAACGAAGCTTGTGCGAGCGTTTCGGGAATGCGATCTGGGCGAACTGCCGAGCCGTGTTTTTTGGGGCGCCGACGATCGAAGAATCAGAAGAAGTCGAAGTCTCCAGCGGCCTTGCTGAGCGGCTGGCTGTGACCATGGCGCACACCGGTCGCAAGGGCACGGTGCATGTCCGCCAGCTTGACGAGGCTGAGGGCAGTCGACACGTCGACCATCCAGTCCTCAGGTATGGTCGCGGTAATCGTGTCGATAAATTCGGCCAGTCCGCGCGTCTTCTGCACCGCGAGGTCGATCCCCTGCAGTACCTTGATGCTGTCGGGATGCTGCATCAGGTTCGCGTCGCCGAGCTCCAGCAGCTGCGGCTCGACACGCTCTATCAGGTACGCCACGTCATGCAGCTCCGACACGAGCCGCATCAAGACCTCCGGCAGAGACTGCTCGAGGGAAGCGTCTTGCGGCTTCGAGATGTCTTTCATGGCTTTCCTCGCGCCCCTGCGGGCCTTCCTAAAAGAATTCGATGGAGCTTTCGACCGGCTTCGGCGTCCGGACGGGACGCTGCTGCTCGAGAGCAACGGTCTTTTGCGTCTCAGCTCCGGTCAGCGGATACTGACGGGCCCTTCCGCTCACCGGCCAGTATTCCAGCTTGCGCCCATGCTCTCCACCCGTCGAAGAACCCACGATGGGGATACCCTCATCCTTCAGGAACTGGGTGGCGAAGGCTGCATTCTGCTCGCCCACATTCGAAAAGCTGGCAATCGTCTTGGCGCCGCCGAAAATCTTCGCTTCCAACCGGTCGCGCCGCGCCCCCCGTTTCAGGAGGCCGTTGATCAGCAGTTCCATGAGGTGAACGCCATAGCGGGTTGCATCGCCGCCCGAGGACGCCGCGCCGCCGGAACCTGGGAGCAGGAAGTGGTTCATGCCGCCGACGCCCGCGACCGGATCCCGCAGACAAGCGGCCACGCAGGAACCAAGGATCGTCGAAAGGACCACGTCCGGGTCATCGACGACCTTGTACTCTCCCTGAATAATGTGGACCCGCTTTGCGGCGGCGGTCTCATTCATTTGAGCGCTCCGAATACGGCTTCGATAGCCGCCTTCATCTTCTCGATGGTGAATGGCTTGGCCAGAACGTTGTTCGCCCCAAGTTGCGCAGCCTTCTGGACCAGGGCCCTGTCGCCCTGAGCGGTGAGAATGATGAAGGCCGCCTTCTTGGTGTTGGGGTTCTTGCGAACAGCTTCCAGCAGACCCAGTCCGTCCATCTTCGGCATGTTGAAGTCCGAGATCACCAGGTGGTGCGGCTGCTCGTACATGATCTTCATGCCCTGCTCGCCATCACCGGCGGCGGTGATCTGCTTGAAGCCCAGCTGTGTCAGAGCATCGCTGAGCAGCAGGCGGCTGGTTACCTGATCATCGACGATCAGAACTTTGATCTTTTCTGCGAGCGACATTTATTCGACACCTTCTTTTCGGGCAGCAGTTAGTTTGAGTATTTCCTCGCCGATTGCGCCGAGCGGCAATTGCTGTTCGACAGCGCCAATCTCGTAGGCAACGCGGGGCATTCCATAGACAACGCAGGTCTTTTCGTTCTGGCCGATGGTGCGGGCGCCGGCCCGCCGCATCGTCAACAGCCCGGAAGCGCCATCACGGCCCATTCCGGTCAGGATGACGCCCACCGCGTTGCGTCCAGCCAGGGTCGCAACGGAGTCGAATAGGACGTCCACAGACGGGCGGTGACCGTTGACCGGCTCACGCTCAACCAGGCGGCACGATGGTGCTGACGGATTGATGACCTCCAGATGCCGTTCGCCGCCAGGCGCCACGTATATCTTTCCGATCTGCAGCCGGGCACCATCGGTCGCTTCCTCGACGACTGGCGCGCAAAGGCGGTTGAGGCGCTCGGCAAAGCTCTTGGTGAAGGTCGACGGCATGTGCTGGGTAATTACTGTCGGCGGACAGTTCTTCGGGAAGTTCTGCAGCACGGTGATGAGCGCCTCGACCCCGCCCGTAGACGATCCGATAGCGACGACCTTGCGGCCGACCCGGTATTCAGCAGACGGCGTAATGGCGGGTGCCGGCGGAGAGGCCTTGCGTCGCAGACCCGAACGTGCTGCCGCCTTCACCTTCTCCGCCAGATCCAGGAAGGGACGGGCGTCGCCGGGAGATGGCTTGCCGACACAGTCGAAAGCGCCGATCTCCAGGGCCGCCAATGTCGCATTGGCCCCTTGGTGGGTCATCGTGGACACCATGATCACCGGCATGGGCCGAAGCCGCATGATCTTGTCCAGGAATTCGAGGCCATTCATGTTCGGCATCTCGATATCCAGGGTTACGACGTCGGGGTTGAGCTCCTTGATCGCGGCCCGGGCTTCAAGAGCATCGCTCGCCTGGCCGACGACGCTGACCTCCGGGTCAGAGTTCAGGACGGCCGTGATAAGGCCGCGCATCGTGGGCGAGTCATCTACGACCAGAACCCGGGCCGGTAAACTCATGCTCGCCTCCCCGCGCCGGAGCCCGTATACCGGTACGTGGTGATGCCGATGTTGTCGAACTGGTTCTTCGCATCTCCCGAAACGCGCTCGGAATGCCCGATGTAGAGATGCCCACCGACCGGCAGCAGTGCTGCAAACCGCGACCAGATTTTCATCTGTGTCGGCTCGTCGAAGTAGATGACGACGTTGCGGCAGAAGATCACGTCGAACTGGCCCTTGAACGGCCACTGGGCCATCAGGTTGAGTTCATTGAAGGTGATGAGCTTCTTGAGGCGATCATCGACCTGGAACTTCCGTCGCCCACCGACGTCGAGCTCCTTGAAGTACTGCTTGCGGATCTGAGGCGACACCGTTTCCAGGGCGTTCTCGTCGTAGATCCCTGCCCGGGCCTGGGCGAGAATCTTCGGATCGATGTCGGTCGCGAGAATCTTGAAATCATAATCCGCGGCATTGGGCAGTGCCGACAGGACGGTCAGGGCAATCGAATAGGGCTCCTGCCCATCAGAACAGGCTGCCGACCATATGCGCACGCGCCCGCCCGACTTGGCCCGCGCGATCAGTCCGGGCAGCACTTCGTCCCGGAGATGCTCGAAGTGATGGTTCTCCCGGAAGAAGCGGGTGAAGTTGGTGGTGAGATGCGACAGCATCTCGCGCCGTGCGGCCGCACCCTCCGGCGAAGCGACAAGGGCGCAGTACTCCCGGAAACCCTTCAGCCCCAGTGAGCGGATGTGCTTGGACAGCCGGGAATAGACCAGCGAAGCCTTGGAATCATTCAGATAGATCCCGGCATCGGAATAGATCATCGCCGCAATTTCGGACAGATCGCGGCGGGTCAGCGGGTATTCCCCGCTTGCCATGACCTCGTCCGGCGATTGCCGGGTATCGACTGCGCCCATGGGCATCATGCAGCTTCGCTTTCCTTGTGCAGGAAGAGCGCATCCAACTCGATCATGCAGATCATCCGCTTGTCGATGGACAGGATCCCCCGCGCATATTGTTTCTCGAGGTCGGAAGAGACTTCCGGTACCGGCTGGATATTATCCTCTGTAATCGTAAGGATATCGGAAACAGCCTCCACCAGAAGACCGACCACGCGCGACCTCACCTGCGCCACGATGATGACGTGGCGCGCAGTCGGTTCCGCGTCCTTCATCCCGAGCCGTGCGGAAAGATCGATGATCGGAAGCACGGCGCCACGAAGGTTGATCACGCCCATCACGTAGGGGGGCGCATGCGGCAGCGGAGTGGCCGGGGTCCAGCCCCGGATCTCTCGGACCGACATGATGTTGACGCAGAATTCCTGGTCGCCGATGCGGAAGGCGATCAGCTCGCGACTGGCTTGATGGCTGTTTTTCACGGCGTACGACATACACTTAACCCGTGGCTGCTAGTGATATTTCCGGTTTGAGGGACTGTCCGCGCGATGCCGCCACAACGGCATCGACATCGAGAATGAGGGCGACGCGGCCATCCCCGAGGATGGTAGCGGCCGCGATTCCGGGAACGTGGGTATAGTTGGCTTCCAGCGATTTGATGACCACCTGGCGCTGGCCCTGGATGGCATCGACCATGAGGGCACGCTGCCCGCCACCTTCAGATTCCACTAGCAGCGCCACTCCCTCGACGGGATTTGCCTGTGTTGCCCGGAAGTTCAGGATCCGGCCTACATCCACCAACGGGCAGAAGGAGTCGCGGATCGAGATGAGCCGCTGGTTTGCCCCGAAGGAATGGATGGAGGAGGCTTCCGGCTGCAGCGTCTCGACGATAGCCGTCAGCGGTACCACCAGCGTCTGCCCTGCTACCGTCACCACCATGCCGTCGAGAACGGCGAGCGTCAGCGGCAGGCTCATCGTGAAGGTGGAGCCGTGGCCTGGGCGCGACGAGATCGAGATTCGTCCGCCGAGAGCCTGGATGGAGCGCTTCACCACGTCCATACCGACGCCGCGGCCGGAAATGTCGGAAATCTTGTCGGCGGTCGAGAAGCCCGGCGCGAAGATCAGATTGTCGATCTCCTCGTCCGTCAGGTTGGCGTCTGCCGCGATCAAATCGTTGTCGATCGCCTTCTGCCTGACCCGTTCGCGGTTGATCCCGGCGCCATCGTCGACCAGCTCGATCACGATGCGGCCCGAACGATGCTTGGCGGTCAGCTTGATCGTGCCTTCCGGATCCTTGCCAGCCGCCTCGCGCTTCTCCGGCGTCTCGATGCCGTGATCGACGGCGTTGCGGATCATGTGGGTCAGCGGCTCGGCAAGCTTGTCGATGACAGTCTTGTCGACTTCGGTATTCTCGCCTTCGGTGACGAGCCGGATCGACTTTCCGACCATGTCCGCGACTTCGCGGACGATACGCGACATGCGCTGGAAGACCGGCTTTACCGGCTGTGCGCGGATCGCCATGACCGAATCCTGGATCTCGCGCGTCAGTTGCTGGAGCTCCTCCAGGCCCATGTTGATGGAGGAAGTCCCCGTCGTGTCGTTCTCGATAACGCTCTGCGACAGCATGGCCTGGTTGATGACAAGCTCGCCCACGAGGTTGATCAGGCGATCGACGCGGTCGAGATCGACGCGGATGGTCTGTCCTGCTGCGGCTGCGGCAGCCGCATTCTGCGCGGCGGCGGTCGATGCGGCCGTGGCGGATGCCTCCTTCTTCTCGACCCGAGCGGCCGCGGCAGCCATCTTCGACACCGAACTCGCGGTCTCCGCCGCGGCTACGGCTTCCACTGCGGCATTGGCGCACGATGTCGTCTCAGCTGCGGTATCTGTCTCGTCCAATGCCGAAAGGTCGAAGGGCACGGGGATCATCGGAAGCTCTTCCTCGGGCGCCGCATCGGCGGCTTCCCTGATCTCCAGGTCGCAATCCCATTCGGCGAATTCGAAGACCGTGCGAATGTCGTCTTCGGACTTTTCCGTCTTTAGCTGGATGGTCCAGCTAAAATAGGCCTCCTCCGGATCTATCTTGTCGAGCGCCGGAAGACTGTCGACATCGCAATTGATGCTCATCTCGCCGATGCGCGAGAGATCCCGCAATAGCAACGCCGCTTCATTGCCCTTGGTGTACAGTTCCCGACGCGGCCGGAACGAAACCTCGTAGGCCCGGCTGTCGTTCACCGCTTCACCGTCGTCGAAGGAATCGAACGAGAACGGGATCGGCTGGAAACCACTATCATCGGTGGGCGCGGGGGTAGCTGCAGAAGTTGCCGGTTCGGGCGCCTTGGCGGCAGGGGCCGGCACTTCGCCGTTCGCCAGCGCCTCGAGCTCCTTGACCAATGCCCGGCTGCGTGTCTCGTCGACATAACCGCCATCGCGGGCGGCATTGGTGAGGTCGGCGAGGACGTCAGCCGATTTCAGCATGACCTTCAGGACATCCTGCGTCGGCTCAAGACGGTTCGAACGAACGCAGTCGAGGGTCGTTTCGAAGACATGCGCAAAGGCGACGAGGTCGTCCAGGCCGAAAGCGCCGGCACCGCCCTTGATGGAATGAACGGCGCGGAAGACGGCGTTGACCGTCTCGGGATCGCGATCTCCGTCGTTGAGCTTCAGAAGCCCCGATTCCAGTTCCGCGAGCTGCTCCTCGCATTCCTGGAAGAAGATCTCTTTGATTTCGTTCATATCCATCGGAGAAAATCCTGATCAGGCTGTTTGTTTCAGGCTGTGACGCGCTCGATTGCATCGATGAGCTTGGCGGGATCGAACGGCTTGACGATCCAGCCCGTCGCACCAGCCTGGCGGGCGCGGTTCTTCTTCTCCGCATCGCTTTCAGTCGTCAGCACGAGGATCGGAACCGCACGATACTTCTCGTTGCGGCGGACGCCTTCGATGAAGCCGAAACCATCGAGGCGCGGCATGTTGATGTCGGTGACGATGACGTCCGGATTGGCATCTTCCAGGACTTCCAGCCCCTCGACGCCATCCTCAGCCTGGACCGTCTCGAAACCGGCATTGTTGAGGGTTACCAGCAGCATGTTCCGGATGGTCCGGGAATCATCCACGGTCAGCACTTTCTTCTTCATGATTTCAGGTCTCCTTGGCCGTCAGCTGGTGAGGATCGATGCCGATGAGTTGCAGGGTCTTTTCGAATGCGTCGGATGCCTTCTCGACAACGAAGGCCTTCTTGTCGGCCTGCCATGCGCGGGCCGCCGCGACGATGACCTGGACGCATTGGACCCCCAGCCGCTCGACTTGCGAGGCATCGATCTTCAGATCGCGGCCACGAAGCTCCATCAGCTTGCCATGCAGGAGGGACGCTTCGTTCAGGTCCAGGACCGGTGACAGTTTCAGATTTTCCTGGGCAGCCTTCTTGCTCGCCATCAGTTCATTCCTTGTCTTCGGGGAAATTCGATTTCGTCGCCGGCAGCCTGCAGTGGATCACCCACGTCGATTAGGGCGACCGGCAGGCGGGCGGGTGCCAGCGGCGTGGTGTTCTTACGGTCGGAGCGATAGCGGACCTGCCGCTCAACCCGAAACTCGCGGACGGTACGCCCGAGCTCGAGGATCACCGTGTGCAGGTCGTCCGCCTCGGATCCGACCATTCCGGCATTGCCAGCCGTGGCGCTGATCTCCCTGCCTAGCAAGGAGAGATCTGCCGATATGCTGCCGAGTTCGCCGACATGCTCGTCGGAACGGGTGGCTATGCCGGCGATCGCGTCGTTTATTTCTGTGACCTGACGGACAATGCCACCGATGGCATCCTGCGTGCGGTGTACCATCTCGACCCCAGCATCCACCTGGGTCTTCGTCGTGCTGACCAGTGACTTGATCTCGCGGGCCGCATCGGCGGAACGCTGCGCCAGGGCACGCACTTCCTGTGCGACGACCGCAAAGCCCCGCCCGCTTTCTCCGGCCCGTGCCGCTTCGATGCCGGCGTTGAGCGCCAGGAGATTGGTCTGGAATGCTATCTCGTCGATGACGCCGATGATCTGGCCGATCTTTTCCGCAGACGTCTCTATGTCCGCCATGGCAGTGATGGCACGCCCGGCAGCCTCACCACTTTCCTCTACCGTTCCCCTCGTCATGGCTGCGAGCCGCGCCGCGTCGCTGGTTTCTGCGGCACCCGTGCGAAGACGGCCTACGAGTTCCTCCAGTTGATGCGTCGCTTCCCGGACACGGGCGGACTGCCCTTCGGATTCCTCGGCCACGGCACGTGCGCGCGCAGCAAGGGCGGCGGACGCCGTACCAGCCTGGTCGCTACGCCCACAGGCGCCCTCGATCGAGGCGCGCATGGCCTCGATTGCGCCGCCCAGCACGGACGCGATCTCGGCATATGCCTCCGGCACGTCCTCTGGCAGCGTTGCAGTCAGGTCACGTTCGGCGAGCGAATGGATAACCTCGGACAGAAGCTGGATCACCTCGCCCTGGTCTTCCTGCCGTTGCTCCGCCAGAGCGCGATGGTGCTTCTGGCGCAATTCGTTGAACCGGAGCGAAACGGCGATCTCGACGTCGACCATGACCAAGCGGACAAGCGCTGTAACGATGTCTGCGAGACCATCGGAGCCGCGCCGACCGAAGGGGAGCCGCGACTTGCGGCCTTCCTGCGCCATGGCTGCCTTCAGCAGATGCTCCAGCATGACGGCGTGTCCGGCAATGTGCCACCTGGGATCAAGTCCCATGCGGCTCTCGCTGTCGGACAGTATCTTGACGCGTTCTGCATAGAGCGCGTCGAACCGCGCGTCGGTCAGGACACTCCAGTGGGAGGATTGCAGATCATGCAGACGCTCGATCTGCTGCTCGCTGGCGAAGGCGCGGGATGCATCGGGGAAGGACTGGTAGCGCAGCATGAGATCGCGCAGACCGCTTTTCACCGCTGGCTCGAGCTGCGGCCGGTGGCGGCGCAGCAGGTCGCAGAGGGCGACGTCGAGGCCAGCGAATGCCAGCCTTTCCCCCAGGCTTCCCGCCTGTCCCCTTCGCGCCTGATCGGATCGCGTCTCGTTCCCCAACTGCATCCTCGAAACCAATAGAAACCCAAGAAGGGCCGAGTGCGAACTGTCGCTTCACAAGGTCCGCCGCCTGGATCGCGGGCCGATGCACCGGCGCACGCGCCGGCGTCACAGACCATGCGGTCACCGCAGTCGTTCTGATTGTGATCATGGATGATACCGGGTCGAGACCGGTACGGCAGGGCGGCGTCATGCCTCGGGAAACTCCAGGTCACCCAATTTGCCGTGGTTTCCAATATGTATGGTTAATTCCTTGCCCGAAGGTTAAGATGTGGCTGGAACTGTCCCAACATCGCAACCATTTGCAGCCGGAAGCCACGGTTCCGACGTGTGGCTCCTACCCTATGAGGCATGGGATCACGCCTGTTAGGCCTCCGGCGGGAACCGGCGGCTGAGATGTGGCGAGCCCCGCAGACCAAAGCGCCACGGCTGGTCGGCAGCCTTGGTTATCCCGATGCGCTTTCCAGCTTCTACCGAGCAGCTCTCCAGCGGCAGCGACACCCGGAAGGGCGGTTCGGCGAGACTGAGCCCGTCATGCTCTCGGTCGATGCCCAGTGCCTGGCACACCCGTCCGGGACCGGCACAGAGCAGGCGAGGTGCTGTCTGCCCGCGACGCTCCTGCATTTCCGCCACACCCCATACCGGCTCCAAGGCACGGATGAGCACTGCGCTGCCGGGCCGGCAGACGACATTGAGACACCAGTGGATGCCGTAGGAGCGGTAGACATAGGCATGTCCCGCAGGCCCGAACATCGAACGGTTCCTCTCCGTCGGCCCTCGGAAACTGTGCGAGGCCGGATCGTCGGGCTCATAGGCTTCAGTCTCCACGATGATGCCACCGACACCACGGAAAGTCAGTTCGGCGCCGATGAGGTCGCGGGCGACTTCCACGGCGGAACGATCGAAGACAATCTGAGCGTCCATGGCCTGCTCTGGCTTGGGAGACTGAAAGGGAAATGGTGCCCGGAGGCGGATTCGAACCACCGACACGCGGATTTTCAATCCGCTGCTCTACCAACTGAGCTATCCGGGCATCGAGGCTTCATCAAGCCTTCCGGCACCTGGCCGGCGGGGCCTGCGCCCCGGAAGCGAGCGGGGTTATAACATCTTGTTCGGCCATGTCCAGCGGCGGCGGACACTTTTTTCGCCTGCTCGCATCGTCCCTGAAATCGGCGTGGAACAGACCGGCGGACACTACTCGTCCAGGGGGTCAGCCTTGCTCTGGTCCTCGGCCACTGGGATGGCGTAGGAACCCTTCAGCCAACGCGACAGATCGAGGGTACGGCAGCGATCGGAGCAGAAGGGATAGTGTTCGCGAGCCGATGGCTTACCGCATTCCGGGCACGGTCTCGCCTTGCGAAGCGGCTCCACCTTGGCGCCGGGCTTTGTCGATGATGCCATAGGTCTCAGCCCTCCGGCCAGGCCGCCTGCACGTCGAAGCCTTCTCCCGAAAGCAGCGACAGCGTTTCATAGAGTGGCAGCCCGACGACATTGGTGTAGGACCCGACGATCTTCTGCACGAAGCTGCCGGCGATGCCCTGGATCGCGTAGGCGCCGGCCTTGCCGCGCCACTGACCCGAAGCGATGTAGTTGTCGATCTCGTGCGGCGACAGGCGCTTGAACCGCACCTTGGTCTGTACGACCTTCTGCCGGAACTGGCCCCCCGGCGTGACGAGACAGATGCCGGTATAGACCGAGTGGCCGCGTCCGGAGAGAAGGTGCAGCGCGGAGGATGCCTCGTCCGTATACTCCGTCTTCTCCAGGATCCGGCGCCCGACCGCAACCACCGTGTCCGCCGACAGGATGTAGCTGTGGCGCCAGGCGAGATCGCTCTTGAGCGCAGCCCAGGCGGCCTCCGCCTTCTCGCCGGAAAGGCGGCGGGCAAGCGAGCGGGGATGTTCGGACTTCTTCGGCGTCTCGTCGATGTCCATCGGCATCAGGCGCGCAGGATGGAGCCCTGCCTGGTTGAGCAGGTCCAGGCGACGCGGAGAGCCGGAGGCCAGGATGAGTTTCTGTTCTGACGCCATGAGCCTGCCGAACTGCCGCTTTGATGTTACTTGAAGCGGTAGGTGATACGGCCCTTGGTCAGGTCGTAGGGAGTCATTTCCACAAGGACCTTATCGCCGGCGAGA
Source organism: Pseudorhizobium banfieldiae (assembly GCF_000967425.1). NCBI lineage: Bacteria > Pseudomonadati > Pseudomonadota > Alphaproteobacteria > Hyphomicrobiales > Rhizobiaceae > Pseudorhizobium > Pseudorhizobium banfieldiae. The sequence continues at coordinate 195,746 of NZ_FO082820.1, read as the reverse complement.
ACACGGATACGGTTCTTGCGCATCCGGCCAGCGGTATGGGCAATGATCTCGTGTTCGTTTTCGAGCTTCACACGGAACGTTGCGTTCGGCAGCAATTCGGTCACGACGCCCGGAAACTCAAGGACTTCTTCTTTAGCCATCTACGGATTATCTTCCTGTCTGTTGATTTCATGGGCGCAGCTTCAGCCGGCCCCGCAAATTTCGGCGGAAACTACACAATCATGTTCGCTTTGTGAACTCGCATAATTTCCGTTCCCCTTCCGTCGCTCATCGCCTGTCCGCCGGACGCTTCTGCAGGCCGGAAAAGCGCTCCTCGATCCGCTTCCAAAGGTGATCCCTCACCCCACGGTACGCGTCGAGCCGTTGCTCGCGAGAGCCGGTCGCGGCGGTTGGATCCATGGTCGGCCAGTAGACGACCTCAACCGCATTCGACCGCGTCAGTTCAAGCGCCGCATGATGGGCCTCGGGCGTCAATGTGATGATGACGTCAAAATAGTCGTCTTCGAGATCGTCAAGGGTCCGAGGCTGGTGACGCGGAATGGAAAGACCGATCTCGTCGAGTACGACATCCACGAAAGGATCAGGCTCTCCTGAACGCACGCCAGCCGACTGGACATAGATATCGGAAGGCAGCAGCCGCTTTGCAATGGCCTCTGCCATTGGCGACCGGATCGCGTTCCAGCCGCACATGAATAGGATTGCGCCCGGCCTCTCCTTCTTGACGTCCGCGTCAGGGGCGCCGCTCATGGACGTCAGCCGCGCCAGTAGAGGACACAGACGAGCGTGAACAGCCGTCTGGCAGTATCAAAATCCAGCCGGACCTTGCCGTCCAGGCGATCCATCAGGGTTTGCGACCCCTCGTTGTGGATACCGCGACGGCCCATGTCGATCGACTCGATCCGGCTAGGCGTGGCGGATCGGATCGCCTCATAGTAGCTCTCGCAGATCATGAAGTAATCCTTGATGATCCGCCGGAAGGGCGTCAGCGAGAGAATGTGGGTGGCTACGTCCTCTCCACCCTCGGTCGTGATGGTGAAGACCAGCTTGGAGTCCACCAGCGAGAGCTTCAGGTGGTAGGGGCCGCCAGAATGTCCCACAGGCTCGAAGGAATTTTCCTCCACGAGGTCAAAGATGGCAACAGCCCGCTCATGCTCGACATCCGGCGTGGAGCGCCCGATGGACTCATCCAGGACGACATCGGAAAGCCGGAAATCGCCCTTCGCCATTCTCAACCCCCGCGGTTGAGCCGGATCGAGACCGACCGTGCGTGGGCATCGAGCCCTTCGGAATTCGCGAGCGTGATTGCCGCGGGCGCCAGCGCTGCCAGCTGGTCGGGGCCGAGGCGAAGGATCGAGGTGCGCTTGACGTAGTCGAGGACGGAGAGACCTGACGAAAAGCGGGCCGAGCGTGCGGTCGGCAACACATGGTTTGATCCGCCGACATAATCGCCGATCACTTCCGGTGTATGCCGGCCGACGAAGATCGCGCCCGCATTGCGGATCCGGTTGATCAGCGCGTCGGGCTCCGCCACGGCAAGTTCCAGATGCTCGGCAGCGATCCGGTCCGCCAGCGGAACGGCCGCCGAAAGGTCGCCGACGAGGATGATCGCACCGAAATCCTCCCAGCTTTTTGCGGCGGTCCGTGACCGCGACAACCGGGTCAGTTGACGCTCCACCGCCTGCTCCACCGCCTCTCCGAAGGCGCGGTCGTCCGTGATCAGGATCGACTGGGCCCCCTCGTCGTGCTCCGCCTGGGCCAGGAGGTCCGCGGCGATCCAGTCCGGGTCGTTCTCGCCATCTGCGATAATGAGCACTTCGGAAGGACCGGCAATCATGTCGATCCCCACCTGACCGAAGACCTGCCGCTTCGCCGCGGCGACGTAAGCATTGCCCGGCCCGACGATCTTGGCGACCGGTGCGATCGTTTCGGTGCCGTAGGCGAGAGCGGCAATCGCCTGCGCGCCGCCGACCCGGTAGATCTCCGTCACGCCTGCGATCCGTGCGGCCGCGAGGACCGTGGGATTGATCGCTCCACCGCTGGCGGGGACCACCATGACCACCCGAGGCACGCCGGCTACCTTCGCCGGCAGCGCGTTCATCAGGACCGAACTCGGATAGCTTGCAGTACCGCCCGGGACGTAGAGGCCGACTGCCTCGACCGCCGTCCAGCGGGACCCGAGTCCGACGCCGAGCGCATCCTCGTAGATGTCATCCTTCGGCATTTGCCGGGCGTGGTGCTTCTCGATCCGCTCGGCCGCAAGCTTCAAAGCTTCCAGCACTTCCGGATCGCTGGCGGCTACCGCTGCATCGATGTCCGCGTCGCTGACCCGAAGTCCGGCCGTCGCGAGATCCACCCGATCGAAGCGAGCCGAATAGTCGAAGAGCGCGGCGTCGCCACGAAGGCGCACGTCATCAATAATGTCCCGCACCACGGCGTTGACATCATCGGAAACCTCCCGCTTCGTCGAGAGAAAGGCGGAAAACCGCGCCTCGAAGTCCTCGGATCGCTGATCCAGCCAGATTGCCACGTCTTATGTCCCCCTGAAATTCCGTGCTGCCTGCGTCACTCAGTCGGCCGGGTGCGCCGGCAGGCGCTCGGTTGCCCAGGCACCGCCGGTATCCAGCATCTGCACCTCGATGCATTCGACGTCGAGGCTGATCGCGGCACCGCCGGCAAGCGTCAGCTCGATCGTTCCGTCGGGCCCCTCGCCCTTCTGCTCGAACCGGATCGCCAGCAGGCAGTAGACGCCTTCCGCGTCCTGTCGATTGATGCCCATCGACCGGACTGCCTCCACACGCTTGAAGGAGATGACCGAACGACGCCTTTGGTAGCCCTTCCTCCCGCGGTCGGCCTCTTCCCAGACAAAGCGGTTGACCACGGCGGTGAATTGCCGGTGGCGCGCGTCATAGCTCAGTTCGCCGACGCGAAAGACGCTGTCCTGCATATGGGCGGAGATGATGCCGAGATCATCCTGATCGAGAGCGAGAAGCTTGAGGTCGGCCATGATTCCATTCCAATCCACGGCGCGCGCGGCGCGTTGTCATCCGGCGCTGGAGATAGGATGACGCGCCACGCCATGCAACGCCAGCGTGACCTTAGTCGCTGACCCGTTCAACCTCCGCGCCGCAGCGGGTGAGCTTTTCCTCCAGCCGCTCGAAGCCGCGGTCGAGGTGGTAGACACGGTTGACCATGGTCTCCCCCTCGGCCGCCAGCCCGGCGATGACAAGCGACACGGAAGCCCGCAGATCCGTCGCCATGACCGGGGCTCCCCGCAGCCGATCCACACCCTCGATCCGCGCCATCTGTCCAGACAGCGAGATGCGGGCCCCAAGACGCGCCAGTTCCTGCACATGCATGAAGCGGTTCTCGAAGATGGTCTCCGTGATATGGGAAACGCCGGAGGAGCGCGTCATCAGCGCCATGAACTGTGCTTGGAGGTCGGTCGGGAAGCCGGGGAAGGGTTCCGTGACGACATCGACCGGCTGGATGCCGTTCCCGTTGCGCACCACCCTGAGCCCGCTTTCGGTCTCGGTGATTTCGGCTCCGGACATGCGCAGCGCATCAAGCGCGTTCTCGAGCAGGTCCGCGCGCGTTCCCTCGAGCGTCACGTCGCCACCGGTCATCGCGACAGCCATGGCATAGGTACCCGTCTCGATGCGGTCCGGCAGCACGCGGTGGCGCGCGCCGTGTAGCGAGGTCACGCCCTCGACGGTGATCGTGCTGGTTCCCGCGCCGGAGATGCGTGCTCCCATGGCGATGAGGCAGTCGGCAAGATCGACGACCTCGGGCTCGCGGGCGGCATTGTCGATCACGGTCGTGCCGTTCGCAAGCGTTGCGGCCATCATCAGCACATGGGTGGCCCCGACCGAGACCTTGGGGAAGGTGTAGTGTCCACCGACGAGCCCGCCGTCCGGGGCAGTCGCATTGACATAGCCGCCGTCAATCTCGATCTGTGCGCCGAGTGCCTGCAGGCCTTCGAGGAAGAGGTCGACGGGGCGCGTGCCGATGGCGCACCCCCCCGGCAGCGATACGCGGGCCGTACCGGCGCGGGCCAGGAGCGGTCCGATGACCCAGAAGCTCGCACGCATCTTGGAGACGAGATCATAGGGAGCAGTTGTGTCGACGATCGTCCTGCAGGTGAACTGGATCGTCCGCGAATAGCTTTCCGTCTGGCTTTCGCGCCGCCCGTTGACCATCACGTCGACACCGTGATTGCCAAGGATTCGCAGAAGCTGCTCGACGTCGGCAAGATGCGGAACGTTCTCCAGCGTCAGCGTATCGCTGGTCAGCAGCGACGCGATCATCAGCGGAAGCGCCGCGTTCTTGGCGCCGGAGATCGGGATGACGCCGTTGAGCTTGTTGCCGCCGCGAATTCTGATGCGATCCATGAGGTCCAACGGGAGCAAGCCCGCCCTTTGTTCTTGTGCAAGCGCGAAAGATGGCGTCCTTAGCGGAAAAGCAAGTAGGCTTCAAATAGTTTGGACCAGGCCGGATGCGGATGTGTCAGCCTGATTCGTCCTTTTTTGCGGCGGGCAGCCCGTCCACCTCGTCGGCCGCCCCGGCGCGCCGCGCCCGCGTCTGCGCCTTGCGACGCAGCAGGTTCTCGCGAAGCTTGGCGGCGGCGCGTGCCTGCCGCTGCTCTTCCCTGATCTCCGCTTCCCGCTTGCGCCCGCTCTTCGTCTCTACTGCCGAAGGCGTCGCATCTTCGTCCTTTGCCGCCATCACTCGTTCCTACATGCCTGCTGAAAACCCGTCGGCCTCCTTTTAGCTCCATCCTGCGGCGAACCGCAATTTGCGGCTTGCGCTCGCTCCGAAGCTATGGCAATAGGCCCCTCGCCCGACGACGTCCACCACGGACGCCCTTCAGACCGGGCCTAAGCTGCTATAGCTCAGGGGTAGAGCACTCCCTTGGTAAGGGAGAGGCCGAGAGTTCAAATCTCTCTAGCAGCACCATTCCATCCCCCGAAATCCCGGCGTGGCTCGTTGAAGACGCTTCTTCTTTGATGAGCGATCCACTACGCGGCACCAGCCGCATCAAACCGGCAAACAATGCGCCCGGCGTAGTCGCCATGGAAGAGGTTCTAGGGAACGGGGCCCGCGCGTTAGCCCAGCCTCCGACGTCTCTGACGGAGACCTTGGAGGAACACAGGGCGATGCGGGACAGCAGGCATTCCAGGAATGCCCGCCAATCCATTTCGCGACAAACTCAGTTGCCGCTGTGCCTATCGCGTCTTGTTGAGGAAGTCTTCCACCGACGCCCGGTGTTCCGACGTGGTGTAGCAGATCGCCTGCGCCTCCCGTCCGAGGGTCAATATCTCGTCTGCGGTGCTTTCCATCGACTGGTCCAGGATGGCCTTCGTCAGTGCAATCGCAGCCGGCGCCCCCTGGCAGAGTTCTTCTGCCCATGTCTGGGCATCGTTCAACAGTTCTTCGGTGCTGGAGATGCGGTCCACCATTCCGATCTGAAGCGCTTCCTCGGCCTCGACCACGCGGCCGGTGAGGATAAGCTCCTTCGCCTTCACCAGACCGACGCGACGGGGCAGGAAATACATGCCACCGCCATCGGAGACCAGGCCACGCTTGATGAAGCTCATGGAGAGCTTCGCTCCCGAGGAGGCGATGATGAAGTCGCAGGCAAGCGCCATGTCAAGGCCCAGTCCGAAGGCAGCGCCGTTCACGGCGGCGATCACTGGCTTGGTCATGTTGCGAATGACGCTGATGCCCTTGTGGGTCTGCTTCTGGCGTAGCCACCCGTTGAACGCCACCTCCCCGGCGGGTGCCTCGAGCCTGCCGCGCATGCCGCCGATATCGCCGCCCGAGCAGAAGCCCTTGCCTTCCCCCGTCAGGATCACGCCACGCACCTCGCGGCTCTTGTCGGCCCATTCGAATGCGGCAATGAGTTCGGCACGCATCTCGTCGTTGATGGCGTTCCTGACGTCAGGCCGGTTCAGCTTGATCGTCGCAATCCCATTCTTCACATCCGTGGTGATGAAGGTCGCGACGGGGAGGATTTTCGCGTCGGCGTTCGTATTCATGGTAGGAGCCTTTGCTGATTTTTCTGCTTGTTGATGTCAGGCCGTTCGGGGAGCGATCGTCAGCGCCATGGGCAGGTCCGTCCCGAACAGCACTTGCTGCTTCAGACCCTCACGATCCTGATCGCCGAGGGCCACGGCAGCCAGTTCGTCATATTTCTCCACCAGTTCCTCGTCGGTCAGCGGATCGTCGGGGTCGCCCTTGCGCGTCTCCTGGAAATGATCCAGCACCCGCCCATCCGTCAGCTCGACCCGCAACCGCGCCATACGGCGGCTCGGATAGGCGGCAGCAATCTCGGCATCCTCGACCACCACGACCTTCGGCATGATGGCGCGGATATCGTCTCTGGCCAATGCCTCCGGCGTGAACGCCTCCATCCGCACACGGCCGATGGTGAGCAGTGCACCCACGCAGTACTGCACGGAGAATCGTGCATCTCTCGCAGTCTCGACCGTCATGCGGTTGCAGATGGCCGCAGTCGGTCCATAGCCACGCACGGTGATCGAATGAATGTCGTCCGTCTGAAAGCCCACCTGTGACTGCAGCGTTCTGACACCATCCAGCGTGGGAAAGATATGGCCGCAACAGCCATGGTTCTTGAACGTCATGCGGGTGATCGGCGTCCATTCACCCAGCCCGTCGAGAGCCGCCTGCCAGTTGCCGGTCGTGTCGCTCGAGGCAGCGGCATAGCCGTGGGGCGCGTGCAGGCTGTCCAGGGATCCGGTCACTCCGGCAGTGGCCGCAAGGCCTGCCAGCACACCGGCTTCGGCCGCGTGTCCGCAATGGAGCGGCTTGGTGTTACCAAGGCCTTGCAGGTTTTCCTGGTGTCCCCCAGCGAAGCTCGTGGAGATGGCGATGGCATGCGCGATCGTGTCAGCCGTTCCACCCAGGAGCATAGCAGTGGAAACCGCCGCCCCGATCGTTCCGACTGTCGCGGTTATGTGCCAGTCGCGATAATGGCTCGGCTGAAGCGCGATCGCGATGCGGCAGCCAACCTCGTAGCCGCCGATCACCGCACGGCGGAATGCGTCACCGCTCGCGCCGACATCCTGTGCCACGGCAAGGGCTGCCGAGATCGTCGGGCTGCCGGGATGATAGCCACCGTCACGGAAGATGTCGTCGAATTCCGCCGTGTGGCTCGTCACGCCGTTCAGGAGAGCCGCATGCCTGGATGTTCCAACGGAGCCGTCGACATAGCTGATCGCCCGCCCCTCTCCCCGACCGGAAGCCAGAACCTTGGCAAGGGCCGGACCTGGACCATCGAGACAGCCGGGCAACATCGATCCGAACCAGTCAAGGATCGTACGCCGGGTCTGCCAGTCGACCTCCTCGGGCAAGGGGCAGTTGTTCCAGTGCGCAGCCGCCTCCGCCAGTCTGATCAAAGGATTGCTCATCGTCTCCAGGCACCTCGAGTTCTTGTCGACGCGGTTTCCGGCAACGGCGTCGTTGGAGGATCCAATACCTCCCGTTATCGCTTCGACCTAACATCCCTCTGGATCGGCCGACCGTTGGTCGTTGCCATTGCAGGGACAGATCAGCCCCGCTTGAGCAAGAGGCCGCCGTCCACGGGCAGCAGGACGCCGGTGATGTACTTCGCTTCGTCGGAGGCCAGAAAGACTGCCGCGTTGGCGACGTCCAATGCCTCACCCATGAAGCCCATGGGGACGAGTGCATCGCGTTCTGCGCGAATTTCCTCGCGGCTGCGCCCGGTCTCGGCGGCCCGGCGCTCGATTGCCATCGGCGTATCGATCAAGCCGGGAACGATGACGTTCGCTCGCACGCCAAAGGCGGCATTCTCGGCTGCGACGTGCTGCGTCAACGTGTTGATTGCCCCCTTCGAGGTCTTGTACGCGAGCGTCGGGCGCTTGGAGAGCGACGAGGTGGAGGAGATGTTGATGATCGAACCCGACCGCTGTTCGCGCATCACCGGCAGCGCCTGCTTGCACATCATGAACATGCTCTGAAGGTTGAGCGTCATGATGCGCTCCCAGGCCTCCACTTCGAGCTCCCATGTCGGCCTGTCGCCCTTGGACATGCCGACATTGTTGTGCAGGATGTCCACCCGGCCGTAGCGAGCGACTGCGGCTTCGATGACGGCGCGGCAGTCATCCTCGCGGGTCACATCGGCCTCGAACGTGCTCGCCTGAGCCCCGTCCAGGAGTGAGCGAGTGTCCTCCGCCCAGGCGCCGACCTTGTCGATGAGCAGGCAGGTCGCCCCTTCCTGGGCAAAACGCATCGCGACGGCACGCCCGTTACCGACCGTCGTGCCGGGCTGCTGTCCCGCTCCGACGACCACCGCGATCTTGCCCTGCAAACGACCAGCCATGCTTCCTCTCCATCCGCCTATCTGATTAAGCGATAGCATCGGGCGGCGGACAGAAAGCCTGATCAAACGTTAGGTAATCCAGAGTTCCGTTCTGCTAAGGACGTATCAGGGCTGGCTAAGGACGACCTTGGACCCGGAATAGAACTCGGGGGTTTCCCCCACCTGGCCGAGCAGCCAATCGATGAATTTCTTCGTTTTCACGTTGACCGAGGCCGTGGTCGGCCAGGTCACGTAGAAGGATGCGCCGGTTGCGATCCGCATGTCGAACGGCCGGACAAGCCGCCCCCTTCCGACCAGATCGTCCAGAAGTCCCAACTGGCCGATAGCGAGGCCAAAACCCTGCTCGGCTGCCGAGAAAGTAAGAAGCGAGGTGTCAAACTCCATGCCACGCCGATAGTCGATCTGGACGCCGATCGTCTCCGCCCAGTGCTCCCATGCACGCCGCCGATACCGCGAATGCAGCAATTCGCAGCGCTCGACATCCGCCGGCTTTTCGAGCGGTCCGACCTTCTCGAGGTAATCTGCGCTGCAGATCACGTCGATTTCCTCGTCCCACAGTTTGCGAGCCTTCGCATCCTTCCAGTGGCCAGAACCCAGCTGTACGGCAACGTCGAGATGGGTACCCCGAAAATCCAACGGCTCGACCCGCGTGTCGAACCGGACCCGGATGTCGGGGTATCTCTGCATGAAATCCGGAAGCCGCGGCATCAACCACAGATGTGCGAGCGTCGGATGAACCCGCAGGTTGACGGTGCTTTGCGTCTCCTGGCTGATGATGCGATGCGTCGCATTCTCCAGTTCGTCGAACAGACCGGCGATCTCCAAGCCGAAGGCACGCCCCACGTCCGTGAGCTTTGCGGAGCGTGTGCCGCGCTCGAAGAGGCTGACATTCAGGTAGTTCTCCAGGATGGCGATCTGACGGCTGATTGCGACCTGACTGACGCCAAGCTCCCTAGCCGCAGCCGTGAACGTCTTGTGCCGCGACGCGATGGCGAAGGCGCGGAGAGGGTTGAGCGGAAGATTGAGTCTCTGTTCTTGCATAAGCGCAGGTTTCCCTAGAGCGACGAAAAGCCAGTCAACTTCCCAATAGGTCAGGCTAATGTCGACATGGAAGCAATATCGGCTTGTCTCTTGCTCTGCAAATATCCCGGACATAACTTTGCCGGCAGCCCATCTGCAGTGACCCTGACGACAGGCGAAACGCCGGGAGGGGCAGGATGCGGAGGCTTGAAGGCAAGGTGGCCATCATTACGGGTGCGGGATGCGTCGCACCGGGATGGGGCAATGGGAGAGCTGCGGCAGTCCTGTTCGCCAAGGAAGGCGCCACCGTCGTCGGCACGGACATCAACACGGACGCAATGGAAGAGACCGCACGAATGCTGCGGGACATTGGCGGCGCATTTCATCTCACGCACTGTGACGTCACCGACAGTTCTTCCATCGCAGGCATGGTCGAGGACGTCATGTCCCGATATGGCAGGGTGGACGTGCTTGTGAACAATGTCGGCGGATCAGCCAAGGGCGGTGCTGTCGAGATGAGCGAGGAGCTGTGGCTCAAGCAGCTCAACTACAATCTCACCAGCGTCTTTCTCATGTGCAAGCATGTGCTGCCCATCATGAAGGCTCAGGAAAGCGGCTCCATCGTCAATACAGCGTCCACGTCCGGAATTCGCTGGACCGGCGCTGCACAGGTCGCCTATGCGGCGGCGAAGGCAGGGGTCATACAATTATCGCGGGTCACTGCCGTCGAATATGCGCCATTCAACGTCCGCGTGAACACGGTGGTACCCGGCCAGATGCACACCCCGATGGTTGAAGCGCGCCTCGCAACTCAGCGCGCCGGCGGTGATGTCAGCGCGTTGCTTGCGCAGAGGCAGAGCAGGATCCCGCTGCCCTTCATGGGAGATGGCCGCGATACGGCAAATGCAGCGCTCTTCCTCGCCTCAGACGATGCCCGTTTCGTGACCGGTACGGAACTGGTGGTCGACGGTGGGATGTCGGCGCGTTGTGACTGACCGCCGAAAGCACGTGAGACCTAGAGGGGGTACGATCTCTTTGCGAGTGAAGCCGCTGGCGAAGCTCTGCCTCCTGCTTCTGCTCGCAGCGGCGTCCGGCGCTATCTTCCAATGGCTTGGATCGCCGCTACCGTGGATGATCGGCCCGCTGGTCCTGACGGCCTTCCTTGCCATCAGCCAGTTGCTGGTCGTGCGGGTCCCCAACCAGATCCGACCATTCGGCCAGGTGATCGTCGCCTGCCAGGTCGGACTGACCTTCACCCCCTCGGCGCTCGACAAGCTCTTCCTCCATGCACCAGTCATCATCGGGACGGCCGTCGCAAGCCTCTTCTGCATCTTCGCAGTCGCCGCCATCTTCGCACGCGCAAGCGGGCTCACCTTCGCCCAGGCTTTCCTCTCAGCCGTGCCCACGAGCCCGGTCGAGGCGGCCGCGATGGCGGTGGAGAGCAAGGTGGATCCGATGCCGGTCATCTTTTCACAGACGCTTCGGCTTTCAGCGGTCGTCGTCCTCGTCCCCTTCGCGATGTACGCCGTGGAGGGATGGCCGGAAGGCCGCGGCATGATGGTCAATGGGTCCGTTACGTTCGACCCGTTGGAGATCGGCCTGCTTGGTGCAATCGGCTTCGGCGGGATGTGGCTCTTCCGCCTGTTGCGCATTCCCAACCCCAACTTCCTGGGACCGCTCGCCCTCACAGCCCTGCTTGCAGCCACGGGCAATGGAATCTCGCCGTTTCCGGCGATCATCCTTTCGGCTGCACAGATCGTGCTCGGATCATGGCTCGGCTCGGCATTCCGTCGTGAGATCATCACCTCGGCAGGCAGGCTGACGCTGGCCTGCGTTCTTGCCGTCCTGGTCCTGATCGGCCTGTGCGCCGCAATTGCGCTGGCGATGAGTTATCTTTCGGGGATGGACTGGCGGCTCGTCATTCTCGGCGCAGCACCGGGTGGCGTGGTCGAGATGGCGCTGACTGCGAAATATCTGCATCAAGACGTGACGATCGTCACTGCATTCCACCTGACACGGATATTCCTGTTCATGCCGAACATCCCCTGGATCGTGGCCCTGATCAACAGGTACGAGAAGCGAAGCAATTCCGCACGAGGAGACATGTCATGACAGAGTTTCGTCCGCTACCGACCGATCGCCGGCCCCGCATCGCGGTTCTCGACGATTACATGGGTGTGGCGCACAAACTGGCGTCCTGGGAAAAGATCGAGGCGAGAGCGGACGTCGATTTCCTTCATGAGCCGATAGGCAAGGGCGAGGCTGGAATAGAGCAACTGCGGGAGTATGATGCGATTTGCCTTCTGCGCGAACGCACCGCGTTTTCTGGAGAACTGCTTTCTCAACTGCCGAACCTCAAGGCAATCGCAGCGACTGGTCTTCGGAACAGGACCCTCGACCACGGTAGGGCACGAGAGCTCGGTATCGCCGTCATGACCACTACCGGGAGCGGAAGCGGCGTTTACGCAACGGCGGAGCTCGCCTGGGGCCTGATCCTGGGCCTGATGCGTTTCATTCCGGAGGAGAGCGCCGCCATGCGCCAAGGTGCATGGCAGACGCGGCTCGGCAATGCGCTGTGGGGAAAAACCATCGGCATCGTCGGTCTCGGCAAGCTTGGGGCCCGAATGGCTCACATCGCCAAGGCCTTCGGCATGGAGGCGGTTGCGTGGAGCCCGAACTTGACACCGGAGCGGGCCGCCGAAGCAGGCGCCACCTATCTCGGCAAGCAGGAACTGCTGGCAACGGCGGACGTGGTATCGCTGCACCTCGTGCTCGGCCCTACCACCCGCGGCATCATTGGCGGGCAGGACCTGACGCAGATGAAGCCCGATTCAATCCTGATCAATACGGCGCGGGGTCCGCTGGTGGACGAGCAGGCTCTCCTGGACGCTCTCCGCAACGGACAGATCAGGGGAGCCGGGATCGACGTCTACGATCAGGAGCCGCTGCCGGCAGATCACCCGATTCGGACCTTGCCCAATGCTCTGGTCACACCGCATCTCGGCTATTCGGTGCGAGAGACCTTCGAGGCATTTTATCGCCAGACCGTCGAGAACCTGGAGAGCTGGCTGGACGGTCAGCCGATCCGGCTCGCAGAACAGCAATAGGAGGTCAGCATGCGCCTTGGGCCACCCGACCCGAACCATCTCACTGCAGAGCAGAAGCGTGTCCACGACATCATCGCCTCCGGTCCACGTGGCCGGGTTCGCGGTCCGCTCGCCATCTGGCTGCATCGGCCTGAACTGGCAGAAGCCGCACAGGCGCTTGGCGCCTATTGCCGCTACGGTTCGTCCCTCGACCCCAAGCTGTCGGAACTCGCCATCCTGTGTATGGCGTGCGTGTGGCAGGCGGAATTTGAATGGTGGGCGCACAAGCCCATCGCGCTCAAGGCAGGGCTTGCTCCAGAGATCGTGGAGGCACTGAAGGCGGGTGAGCGGCCCTCCTTCGCAGATCGCGAGGAAGCGGTCGTGCACGATGTGGTCTTTGCACTTTCCCGGGAGCGCAGGATCCCCGACGAGCTCTACGCGAAGGGGACGGACGTGCTGGGCGCCGAACGGCTGGTCGATCTGGTCGGCCTGTGCGGCTACTACACCCTGATATCCATGACCCTCAATGCGTTTGACGTGTCCCTCCCGGACGGGGAAACCTACGAACTCACCACGCGATAACAAAGATGCCGGCGCCCGAAGGTGCCGGCATCCGACCTCACTCACCATGTCGCGGAAGATGATCCGGCCGGAGCCGGATCATTAGACCGTTACTGGGCGACGATATTCCGCTCCTTGGCAAGGCCCGCCCAGAGATCCATCTCCTTCTCCACCTGTTCTTTGAACTCGGCTGCGGTCGTCTTGCCGGCCACGACAAAGTTCTCTTCCAGGACCTTCTTGAAACGATCGGTGGAGATGGCCTTGTTCATGTCTGCGTTGAGCTTCTCGACCAGGGCAGGATCCATGCCGCCGGGGCCGAACAGCCCAAGCCAGCCGTCGATCTCGATGCCCTTGACACCATTCTCCCCGCTGGACTGAACGTCCGGCAGAAGTTCGAAACGCTCCGGTGCCAGCACGACCAGAGCCTTCACCTGACCGTTGTTGACATAGGGCATGACCGACGCGGTCGTGCTGATGTAGACGTCGGCATGTCCGCCCATCAGGTTGACCTGGGCTTCGCCGCCGCCGGAATAGTGGACGACGTCAGCCGGGATACCGGCCTGCTGGATCAGCAGTTCGGCAGAGAAATGGCTGGAGCTGCCGACGCCGGCGGTTGCGAAGAACATCGGCCGCTCCTTGGCCTCTGCCACGAATTGGTCGAAGCCCTCCGACTTCACGTTAGCGCCGCTGACCGCCACATAGGGGCTGGTCGCCACCATGCCGATCGGGGTGATGTCGTTCCTGGGATCGAACGGCAGATCCTTTTGAACGGCAGGCGCCGTCGAATGCGCGGCCGTGTTCACGAGGAGTGTGTAACCGTCCGGCTGCTGCTGGGACAGATAGGCCGTGCCGATCATCGAGCCCGCACCGGCGCGGTTTTCCACGACGACCGGCTGCCCCCACATCTCCTGAAGCTCGGTTGCGAGCGAGCGGGCCATGAGGTCGGTCGAGCCGCCGCCGCTATAGGGAATGATGATGGTGACCGGCTTGTTCGGGAAGTCCTGCGCGACGACAGTTCCCGTCGCTGCGGCGAATGCCAGAGCGGCTGCTGCAAAGATCTTCATGGTTTCTCCTCCGTCTTTCAGTGCTCTTGATTGATGACCCGTCAGCGGTGGCACCTAACGCCGCTCCCGGTGAAACTCAGTTTTCGCTTTCCAGCAGCTTTCTCTTTCCCGCCTCGCGGAACGTGGACCAAAGGCTCCACCCCAGGAGAAGGACGCTGATGACGACGAAGACACCGCTGATCGGACGCTCCACGATCGCCATCAGGTCCCCCCGCGCCAGAACCATGGCTCGCCGGAAATGCTGCTCGATCAACGGCCCGAGAACGAAGCCCAGCAAGAGTGGCGCCGCCGGAAAGGCGAAGATGCGCATCACGTAACCAAGCGCTCCGAAACCCGCGACGGTCAGCACGTCGAATGCGCTGTAGCGGACGGAGTAGGCTCCGATCGCGATGAACATCACGATGGCCGGGAAGAGCAGGTGGTAAGGCACCGTCAGAAGCCGAACCCAAAGACCGATCAGGGGCAGGTTCAGGATGATGAGCAGGACGTTGCCGACCCAGAAACTCATCACCAGGCCCCAGAACAGCGTGGGCTGGTCGGTCATCATCTTCGGGCCGGGATGGATGCCGTGAACCATCATCGCGCCGATCATCAGGGCCATCGTGGCGCTGCCGGGAATGCCCAAGGACAGCGTCGGGATGAATGCCGTCTGATCGGCTGCGTTGTTTGCGGTTTCCGGTGCGACGACCCCCTCGACTGCTCCCTTGCCGAAGCGCTCGGGCGTCTTGGAAACCCGCTTCTCCACCGCATAGGAGACGAAAGAGGCGATCGATGGGCCCGTACCGGGCAGCGCACCAAAGAAGGAACCGATCGTGGAACTGCGCAGCATCGGCATCCAGCTCCGACGAATGTCGTCCCTGTTCGGGATCAACGATCGCATGGTGACGGAGCGGGCGCTTGCGGGGGCTGCCTCGTCATTCTTGGTGCGGATCGACGAGATAACCTCGGAGATGCCGAACAATCCCATGGCAAGTGCGCTCAAGCCGAGGCCGTCCATCAGGTCGAGCGTGCCGAACGTAAAGCGTGGCGTCCCGCTCTGTGGATCCATGCCTACCGTCGCCAGAAGAATGCCGAGGACGACCATGGCAAGCCCCTTGGCGGCCGAGCCCTCGGTTATTGCAGAAGCGGCGATCAGCCCCAGGACCATCAGCGTGAAATATTCCGCCGGACCGAAGGACAGCGCATAACCGGAGATCAGCGGGGAAAACAGGCTGAGGACCAGGATGCCGAAGACGCCACCGAAGAACGAGCCGAGAGCCGTCATTGCCAGAGCAACGCCGGCACGACCCTGCTGTGCCATCGGATATCCGTCCAGGCAGGTCACAACGCTGGAGGACGTTCCGGGAATGTTGAGCAGGATCGACGCCGTGCTGCCGCCATAGGCGGTGCCGTAATAGATCCCCGCCAGCATGATAAGGGCCGTGGTCGGTTCCAGATGATAGGTGATCGGAAACAGCATCGAGATAGCTGCAAGCGCACCGATCCCCGGCAATACGCCGATGAACGTCCCGAGGAAAACGCCGATGAAACAGTAGAGGATGTTGACCGGGGTCAGCGCCGTTTCAAGGCCGAGCGCGATGTTGGAGAACATATTCATCAGAAGGGCCACGCAAAGAGAGGAAGGGGCAGCTGCAGCCCGAGCGAGAAGATCAGATAGGCGACGGCGCTAAGGCCGGCCGCGAGCGCGGCATTGCGAAGAGGACGGAACGACAGGTCGGCAAAAGCGGCCACGAATGTCGCCAGGAATGCAGCAGACAGAAGGCCGAACGGCTTGATGACGACGGCGAAGAGAACGACGCTGCCGAGGACCACCAGCGGTGTAGCCACTCTTATCTGCGGGAACGTTCCTTCACGTGACAGGCTGGCGAACACGATCATTCCGCCGAAGACGGCAAGGATCACGCCAAGGCTGAAAGGAACCATGCCTGCGCCCATGCGCGTGACGGTGCCGAGAGGATAGTGCATCCAGGAATAGGCTGTGAAGGTGGCTCCCAGCGCCACGAGCAATGCGCCTCCTACCGCATCGCGGTAGTCGATACTAGGCATGCATTCTCCTCCCTTAAGTCCATGCGCGTTAGCGTCACCGATACTCCAGACAAACTTCCCGGACATCAACCTTCAATAAAGCATGCATCCATAACAAAAGGTCAGAGTGGGATGCCCGGCTGCGACGATTGCCAAGGCCCTTCGGTTGCGCGATGAACTTCACCATGGAAGATTTTCTCACGCGCAATGGCTGGGTCTTCGATCCGGCCGACGGATTCATTGGCCACATCGGCGGCTACTGGCGGTTGACCGATCAGAGGGGCGAACACTACGGGTTTATTACCCGCGAGATGCATGCCAACCGCAATGGCGTCGTTCACGGAGGGATGATCATGTCCTTTGTCGACCGCGCTTTCGGCCTTCATTCACGCTTGGCAAGCGGATCTGACAAGGCAGCGACCGTTTCTCTCAGCCACCAGTTCGTCGCTCCGCTTCCCCTCGGCAAGTTTGCGACCATATCCCCACGGATCGTCAAGCTGACCCCCCGGATGTCGTTCATCGAGGGCACGGTCCTTTGCGAGGATCAGCCGATCGTACAGGCGCAAGGTGTCTGGCGTCTCGCGCGCAGGACTACCTGACAGGAAGTCAGCTTGGACGGCGGGACGGGCAATTCGTGCCTCGGTTCCCGCCGCAATCCATCCCCGTCTATCCCAGGACCACGAGTGCGTCTGCCGCGGCAACGCCCTCCCCCTTGGGCATTACGAACAGCGGATTGATTTCCGCCTCGAGCAACCGTTCACCGAGGCTTTCTCCCATGCGGGCGAGCGCCATTATTGCCGCCACGAGGGCCTCCACATCATACTCCTTGCCGCCGCGATAGCCATTCAGGATGCGTGAGAGGCGAAGGTCCGAGACCATATCGCGGGCATCTGTCTCCGCAATCGGCAGGAGTCGGATCGCAGAATCATCCGCGAGCTCCGCAAACACACCGCCTGCCCCGAGCAGGATAAGGGGACCGAGCTGAGGGTCTCGTCGCAGGCCGAGGATAACCTCGACGCCTCCGGACAGCATCTTCTGCACGAGGAACCCCTCAGGCTTGGGAAGTTTCTGGTCTGCCAAATGGCGCGTCATCTGCTCCACCGCAGGCCCGATCGTGGTATCGTCCAGGCCGACCTTCACGCCCCCCACATCCGACTTGTGAGCGATCTGCGACGAAAGGACCTTCAGCACGACCCGCCCACCGAGTTCCGTTGCGGCAGCCGTGGCTTCCGAGGCGGTCTGGACGATGCGCTGGTCGGTACCCGACAGGCCGTAGTGGTCGAAGAGCGCGCGCGACCTGGCCTCGTTGAGCGTGCCGGGTGTCAGCCAGTCCGGAGCACCCGGGACATCGGATATTCGAAGCGCTGACTCAACGGCAGAAACAGGCAAGGCCGCACGCAAGGCCACGGCGCAGGTCTCCGGATCCGTATAGGCGGGAATGCCCTGCCTGTTTAGCTCCTTGACGATGTGGGGCGCATAGGGGCTCACATAGGCGATGAGCGGCTTTGTGCTTCGTGCTGCACCGTTCTTGATGGCACCAACCGCAATTTCGGGCTGGGCGAGCGCGGATGAACCGACAATCACCACCACGCCGTCCACGCTCTGCGAGTTCAGGAGCATCTCGGTTGATGCCGTCATCACGTCCGGC
This sequence comes from Pseudorhizobium banfieldiae, assembly GCF_000967425.1. Taxonomy (NCBI): domain Bacteria; kingdom Pseudomonadati; phylum Pseudomonadota; class Alphaproteobacteria; order Hyphomicrobiales; family Rhizobiaceae; genus Pseudorhizobium; species Pseudorhizobium banfieldiae. The sequence continues at coordinate 177,983 of NZ_FO082820.1, read as the reverse complement.
TTCACACCCGCGAGCGTCACGTCGACCGGGTTTGCCGTCATCGGTTCCGGCGCCTGCAAGATTGCAGCAAGACCATTGGCCGTTGCATCATCCAGAAGCGGCACATCCAGTCCGCCGATCCCACAGCTATCGGCAACCAGGCTCCCCGCCCCGCCCGTCGAGGTCAGGACGGCCACCCGGCGACCCTTCATCTTGCGTCCCGTTGCCAGCATGGCCGGCACATCGAGAAGGTCTGCGAACCTGTCGGCACGAATGATGCCGCACTGCCTGAACAGCATATCGTAAACTCGATCTTCGCCCGCCATGGCGCCGGTATGGGACACGGCGGCGCGTGCGCCCGAATCCGATCGACCCACCTTGAACACGACCACGGGCTTGCCCGCACGGCGTGCCTTCTCGGCCGCAAGCCTGAACTTCTCGACGGAACGGATACCCTCGATATAGCCAACGATGACCTGGGTATCGTCGTCATCGGCGTAGTAATCGATGAGATCGGCGAGATCGACGTCGACCTCGTTTCCGGTCGTCGCCAGCTTGCTGAAGCCTATTCCGCGGGCAGCCCCGCGGGAGAGCAGAGCCCCAAGGATGCCGCCGCTCTGGGAAGCGACGGAGATGCCACCGACCGGCAGGTCGCTGACCTCGAGCGCGCCACTGGCGGAAAGCACGATGTTTCGGGCAAGGTCCATGGCGCCGATCGTGTTCGGCCCGAGAATGCGCATCGTCCCGGCAGCACGAAGCAGTTCCTCCTGGCGTGCCCTTCCAGCCTCGCCCGCTTCGCTGAACCCGCTGGCGAGCACGATCGCGAGCTTTGTGCCCCGCTCGGCGAGCTGCCGCACGGCGACATGCGCCCGTTCGGCGCCGAGCAGCACGATCGCCGCGTCGGGTGCCTCCGGAAGATCCGCCACCGAGGCGTAGCATTTGAGGCCGGAAATCTCCTCCACCTTCGGATTGATCGGGTAGATGCTCCCCTCGAAGCCATGCTTGATCAGGTAGTTGACCGGTCGCCCGCCCGTCTTGGTCGGGTCGGCCGATGCACCAACCACGGCAACGCTGGACGGACGAAAGAGAGCGCGCAACGCGCTGGCGCGATCGATGGCATTGTCGGACATTCGGTTCTCCCCACTTCAGGAGGAGGAGCGGTGTAGCGCCTCCCCGCAACTGTCGCGGCAATCTGTTTGCTGGAGGCCGGCAGGACAACTGACTAATTGACCTACCGTCCCGACGATGGGTTTGGCATGACTGCTCATCGCAGCCCGAAGGACGACCTAGGCGGTGCTGTTTGGAAGACCGGAGCCGAACAAGGCATCCAGATCCGCCCGCCTCTTGGAAGGCCCGGCCGCCGCGGCCGATGCTGCGCAGTCTGACGCGAGTTCCTCCAGGTCCTGCTGTGCGGCCCAGTAAAGCGGGCCGCCAAGCCAGCGCGGAAAGCCGTAGCCATTCACGAGGACGACATCGATGTCGCTCGCCCTCGCCGCAATCTCCTCTTCCAGCACCAGTCCCGCCTCGTTGACGATAGCGGCCATGGCGCGGCGCTGGATCTCGCGGGCATCGAGCGAACGGCGTGCGATGCCCTTTGCGTCCGAAGCCATGACGATGACATCTTCCACCACCGCGGACCGCTGCGGACGGCCCTTATCGTCGTAGTCGTAATAACCCGCACCTGTCTTGCGTCCGAGGCGCTCCATCTCGCACAGCCGGTCCGGAATTGCCACGTAGCGCGCGGCCGGGTCGCGTGTGGCAGCCTGCTGCTGGCGCATCCGCCAGGCAATGTCGAGTCCCGACATGTCGGCGACCGCGAACGGTCCCATGGCAAATCCGAAATCCTTCAGGGCTTCATCAACCTCATGCGGGAGCGCTCCATCCTCCAGCATGAATTCGCAGGCCGCGCGGTAGGCGGCATAGATGCGGTTGCCGATGAAGCCGAAGCCGTTCGAGGCCTGGACAGCCTGCTTGCCGAGCGACTTCGCGATGGCGAGGCCGGTGGCGACCGCCTCATGGGAACTCTCCGCTCCCGCAACAACCTCCAGGAGCTTCATGATATGGGCCGGGCTGAAGAAATGCAGGCCGATCACATCCTTCGGACGCGTGGTGGCGGCAGCGATACCGTCGATGTCGAGATAGGATGTATTCGTCGCCAGGAGCGCGCAGGGTCTGGCGATGGTATCGAGTTTTGCAAAGACGCTTCTCTTGGTCTCCAGATCCTCGAAGACGGCCTCGATCAGCACGTCACAGTCTTCCAGCGACTGCAGTTCCGAGGCAAGCACAAGGTTGGCCTTTGCCCTGTCGCCGGCGTCGGCGGAGAGCTTGCCGGAGGTGACGCCCTTGTCGATGGCAGCGGTGATCCGCGCCTTCGCACGGGCCAGAGCCTCCTTATTGCTGTCGACGAGGACGGTGGGAAAGCCGCGCTGCAGCGTCGCTGTCGCGATATCGGCGCCCATCGTTCCGGCACCGACGATCCCGAAGCTTTCGAAGCGTCGGCCTTTCACGCCCGCTGGCAGGTTTCCACGCGTTGCCTCACGTTCGGCGAAGAAGATGTGCCGCAAAGCCTTCGCCTCGGACGCGACACGCAGTTGCTGGAACTCCGCGCGCTCTGCCGCCAGGCCCTCGCGAGCACCGACCGTACCGGCTGCCATCACATGACGTATAGCTGCCTGTATGTGCGACCGGTTGCGCCCGGCTGCCAAGGCCTTGGAAGTGGCAGCTTCGATATCCTCCGGCTTTTCTTCCGGTACGGGCAGCTCGATCACCCGCTGCTTTCGGCCCGCAAGGCTGCGGGCAAGCGCCACCGCCTCTTCGCACAGGTCAAGGTCCGCGACGGCATCGATCATTCCTAGCAGCAACGCTTCCGGAGAAGACACCCTGGCGCCGGTGCAGATCAGGCTGATGGCCTTGGCCTTGCCGACAAGCCGGGGGAGCTTCTGCGTGCCTCCGGCGCCCGGAATGATTCCAAGCGTACACTCCGGAAGGCCGACGACCGTTTCCGGCGCGGCGATGCGGGCATCGCAGCCAAGAGCGAGTTCATAGCCACCGCCGAGCGCGGCACCATGCAATGCCGCGACATAGGGTTTGGAGGACCCTTCGATCGCTTCGATGACCTGAGGCAGTTGCGGCGGCTCGAGCGGCAGGTTGAACTCGCGCAGGTCGGAGCCGGCGATGAAGCTCTTCCCCGCTCCGATAAGGACGACACCGACAAGGGTCGTATCGGCTTCCGCCTCGGCAATCCGGGCCAGCAGCGCCTTGCGGACATCCGACGAACCGGCATTCACCGGCGGATTGTCGATGATGAGGACGGCAATGTCGTCATCCCGTTCCAGATGGACAGTCCCGCTCATGGTGCAATCCTTCCCAGTCCATCGATGGCGCGTACTCCCTTGCCACGCGGCAGGACCAGGAGCGGGTTGATCTCGAACTCCTCGACGCGCGGAGCCGTTTCGGTGGCGAGCCGGGACACGGAGACGATGGCGTCGGCAAGTGCATCCAGATCGCCCTTGGGACCTCCGCGGTAGCCGTCCAGAATGCGGCTGGCCTTGATTTCCTGGATCATTTCCATCGCTGCCGCGCGGTCGACGGGCGCAAGTCGCATGGTGCTGTCGCGGTAGAACTCGGTGAAGATACCGCCGGCAGCAAGCACCACGAGCGGGCCTACCTGCGGATCGCGACGAAAGCCGACCAGGACCTCACCGATGCCGCGTGTCATCTGTTGCACCAGGATCTCGGACGCCTTGATCCCGGTATTCTCTTCCACACGCGACACGATCGCCTGCATGGCTTCGGCCAGTTGAGCGGCATCGGCAATGTGCAGCACCACCCCACCGGCATCGGTCTTGTGGGCGATCCGGCTGTCGAGAACCTTGGCGACGACCGGATAGGCGAATGGCAGTGGCGGAACAGGGTCCCCCACCTTCAGCACGATATGGGGGGCGCTGGTCAGGCCGTGGTGCTCGAGCAGCCGGTAGCAGGAGACCTCGTCCAGGACTGTGGTCTCGCCGATGAAGGCCGAGCTGTCGAGTGGCGTTGAACGGGTGGGCGCGCGGCGATGCAGGGCTGCCGCGATGGCGTCCCCGCATGTCTCCGGGTCCTGGAATGCCGGTACGCCCGCCTTCGCGAGAAGACGTGCGGCGTCAGGCGCGTCGGGGACAAGAAATACCGCCAGCGGATGTCCCGGCTCGCGGGCAGCATCTACAGCAGGCTGCACGACCAGCTCCGGGTTGAAGCGGGCAGATGAGCCGGCCGTCGCCAGCACGAGGTCGAATTCCGGAGCGCTTCGAAGGATGTCCAGCGTCGCCTTCATCACATCATAGCGCGTCCCGGCAAGCGTCAGGTCGATGATGCGTCCCTCGCCCGGTTCGATCCCCTTTTCCCGCAGGCGCGCACGGGTCTCTTCGCTGGCCGGCACCACATCGACTCCGCGAAGCGCCATCTGGTCGACTGCCATGGCCGCGCCGCCGCCCGTGGTCGTCACCACTCCGACCCTGCCCCTGCGGGGGCCGTCAAGAGAGGCAGGCACCTGCTGCAGGAGCGGCATGACTTCCAGCAGCCCCTCGAACGATTCAACCCGGGCTATGCCGAGCTCGGCGAGAAAGATGTCCGCAACTTCATCGGCGCCCGCAAGCGAGCCGGTATGGGAGACGGCAAGTTCGGCCGCCTCTTCCGAACGACCGAGCTTGAAAGCCGCGACGGGCTTGCCGCGCTTGGCCGCCTCCAGCGCGAATTCCTGCAGCTTGTCCGCATGGCGAAGCGTCTCAATGAACAGCATGTAGCTGGTGATCTGCGGGTCATCGAGGGTTGCCAGACAGATCTCGCCGATCGAAAGATCGGTCTCTGCACCCACTGAAACGAGGCCGGCAAAGCCGATGCCCTTGCGTTTGCCGCGCGACACGAGCGCACCGATCAGGCTGCCGCTGTGGGATCCAACGAATATCCCGCCCTTCGGGAGGTCCGGCTCCGCGAAGGCCGCATTGGCCGTCAGGGTCAGGCCGTTATGAAGATTGACGACGCCTATGCTCGAGGGTCCGACCAGCCGAATGGTTCCGCGGGCGAGAATGGCCTCGAGACGCGCCTGATTGGCGAGGCCTCTTTCGCCTGCCTCGGCGAAGCCGCTGGACAACATCGTCGCGACCGGAACACCGAGACGCTCGCATTCCTCGAGAGCATCCAATGCCTTTTCCGCATCCGTGAGGATGAAGGCATGGTCGGGCCGTTTCGGCAGATCCGCCAGTGATTTGTAGGCCTTCTCTCCCTGGACGGTCTCGCGCCGCGGATTAACGACGAAGATCTCCCCGTCGAAGCCGGCGCGCCGCAGAAACTGCAGCGGGCGGCCTGCTGTCTTCGACGGATCGTCGGACACGCCGATCAAGGCAAGGGATTGCGGCCTGAGCAGCGCAGCGGAACTCAAAGTCATGAAGCCTACTCCCTAGCGTGCGCGCTGATCGAACCGCCGCTCGAAGACGTGTTCGGCAATACGGTTCTTGAGCATTTCGATCGAGCCGCCGGCGATCATCCAACCGCGTGTACGCTTCACGCAGTATTCGACAAGGCTTTCTGTACTGTAGCCGTAGCCGCCCATCACTTGCAGGGCCTCGTTCGCCACCTCGAAGCCGGCCTGATTGCAGGCAAGCTTCGCGACCGCCGTGTCGTAGGCGCTTGGCAGTTCACCATTCTGGACGGAGGCCGCCCGGTAGAGCAGCATCTGCGCCGCTTCCAGCTTGACGGCCATTTCGGAGAACTTCCATTGCAGGCCCTGGAATTCGCAAAGAGGACGGCCGAACTGGTTTCGGTCAAGGGCATACTGGCGCGCCACCTGGAATGCATACTGGCCGAGCGCCAGTGCCCGCGATGCGTTGCCGATACGCTCGACATTGAAGCCCGAGATCTGCTTCTTGAAGCCACCTGGACCGAGCAGGATATTGGCTTTCGGGATACGGCAGTCCTCGAAATAGAGCGGGCACCACTCCTCACCGCTCATGAAACTGGAACGTTCTCCGATCGTGAAGCCGGGCGTGCCGCGCTCGATGAGCACCGAGCCAATGCCGCCGGTGCCGGGCCCGAAGCGCACGTAGATGAGGAACAGCTTGGCCTCGGGGCTATGGGTCGAGAAGACCTTCGAGCCATTGATGATGACATGGTCGCCATCCTCGACGGCTTTCGTCTTCAGCTCGGTGACGGCCGATCCGGCATCCGGTTCCGACATGCCGAGCGAAATCAGTGCCTTGCCTTCCAGAAGATCCGCCAGGTAGCGCTTCTTCTGGTCCTCCGTCGCGTATTCGACAAATGTCCGTATCGGTCCGAAATTGCCCGCCTGGACGATGTCCGCGCTCTTCGGACAGACCTTGGCGATCTCCTGGATGGCGATGACGGCATCCATCAAGGTGCCACCGACGCCGCCGTCCTCCTCCTTCATCGTGATGCCGAGGAGGCCCATGCCGGCAAGCTTATGCGCGACCTCCCACGGATATTCCCGCGCATGAGCACGCTTGAGCGCGCCTTCAGCCAGTTCCTTTTCGGCAAACCGGCGGACGGTGCTGGCCAGTTCGGCCTGTTCCGAGGTGAGATGGGAATACAATGCGGCCTCCTGATCCAAACTCTTGCCGTTTTGACACAGGGCGGGGCGATGACAACTTCGCAGACCTCAGGCCGGCATGACCTAAGCTCATATCGCCCCAATGGATTGGCGGTGGAAGCCGTCACCGCCGTGTTTCATGGTGGCAATCGTTCGAACAGTCTGCGGGATCGCCAATGCCAAAAATGCCGCCGCTCAACCCCCTGCATGTCTTCCATGTCGCCGCCCGTTCGGGCAGCTTCAGTCGCGCCGCCCAGGAGATGGGGGTGACGCAGTCCGCCGTAAGCCGGCAGGTTTCCACATTGGAGGAATACCTCGGAACCAAGCTCTTCCTCCGCGAAAGCCGCGGCATAGAGCTCACCCAGGATGGCCGGGACTACATGGAGCGGATCGGTCCAGCCATGGACAATATTGCCACCGCGACGGATCTGCTTCTGGCGCGAAACAGGTCGACGGCCGTTCGCGTCGCGGCCTATCCCACCTTCGCGGGCAAATGGCTTATCCCACGCCTCAAGGCATTCTCCGAGGTCCACCGTAACACGCAGATCAAGATCAAGACGTGCATTTCGCCCGTCGATCCCGAGACCAGCGCGTTCGACGTCGCGATACAACTCAGGCGCATGTCGGAAGTCGATCCCGAGTTCTCCCTCCTCCTCTACCGGGACGTATTGCAGCCCTTTTGCAGCCCGGCCTATCTGAGGCAGCAGAGGCTGACATCTCCCAAGGACCTTCTCTCGGTACCGCTGCTCACCTCCCACTACCGCAGGCTCGACTGGCACCACTGGTTTGAGGGAGTAGGCCTTCCTTCGCAATCCATTGAAGGGGACGAGTTTCCGAGTTCTATCCTCACCTATCGCGCTGCCCAGGAGGGTCTGGGCGTTGCAATCGGCCAGCCATTTCTCGTCGCGGAGGAGATCGCCGCCGGGCAGCTTGTGCCCATCTTCCAGCCGATCGAGCGCGACCTCGGGCTCTTCGTGATCTGGACGCGCTATGCCAATGCCCGGGTTCGCGGTTTCATCAAATGGCTCGCAGCAGAAGTGGAGCGCACCGATGACGCCCGTCCCACCACCCTGTCGGAACCGCTCATCGAGCAGGCTTAACGGATATAAGTCGTCCCATCCATGACCAGGCGAGCCGTCCGCCCGATCAGGGCCTTGCGTACCATGATCCCCTCTTCGCCTGCATGCACTTCGGCAGCCACTTCCAGCACGCCGCCCGGATGTCCCACGCGCAGGTCGTATGGTCCGGCAGACTGGACGAGATCACCAACCGCCTGATGGACCAGGGTACCAGGTATGCCTGCGGCCACCGCAGTCCCAGCGGCGCCCGAACCGGGATAGGCCTTCGAGAATTCGAAGCGGGCGAGGGAGCGGGAGAAGAGGTGATAGTCGGACGCCTCAATACCGATCCTGTTCGTCGCCTGGTAATCCATCGCCGGAGCGACCGCGAAGATCAGCGGGTTCGTACTGATGCGCAAACGTTCGTCCGCGTCCGGGCCGGTGATGAAACCAATCTCGGCCGATACTGCCTTACGAACCGCTTCCAGCCGCCTCACCAGTCCTTCGTCGGCCTGCATGTCGTAGATGGAGGCATTGACGTCCATGCCGATGTCGCCTGCTCGCACGAAGAACAGCAAGTTGGCCATGTCCACGACGCTGACATCGATATCCCCGACACCCGGAATGGCGAACCGGTCGACAGACCTGCCGGTCGGCAGCACATGCCCGCCGAGTGCGGAGCCTGCAAAATCGCCGAAATCCAGATCGATCCGTGCACCCGTGCCCGGCACCCCGCCGATGGCGAAGTCGCCTTCCACCGCCGGCGCCCCATCTTCGAGCGGTACATGTGCCACAAGTTTTCGACCGGTGTTGACCTGGTGGATGTCGACCCGCGCGACGCCCTCCTCGACCTCGCATGCTCCTACCAGTGCCCCATAGAGTGCTGCGCCAGCGGAGAGGTTGCCGCAGTTTGCTGCCCAGTCGACACGTGGGAGCTCAGTGTTGACCTGGCCGAAGAGGTAGTCAATGTGACAGTCTGACCGCGTCGGCTTGCCCATGACAGCGACCTTGCTGGTCAGCTTGTCGGCGCCTCCCAGCCCATCGATCTGGCGCCTGTCAGGAGATCCGAAGATCTTGAGGACGATCTCATCGAGACTGGATTTCTCACCCGGAAGGTCATCGCGGTTGAGATAAATGCCCTTGGACGATCCACCACGTATGATCTTCGCCGATATCGCCCGCATGTTGTAAGCGTGAGAAATCTCCACTCCACCCTCCCCGGATGTAACATTGTCAGCAGGGCAAGGGGTAATGCGCGCGCGCTGCAAGGCACACTGACGATTGGTCGCAACGGACAGAGCGGAGGTTTAGCCCGTAGTGAATGTCGACCATCCAGAAAAACGCGCGGAACGAGGTCGTTCCGCGCGTTCAGAGGTCGTCGCCGTGACGGGTCCCGGCAGCGATCTGGAGGTCAGCCGCCGAAGCCGAAGCCGACCGGCATGTCTTCGAGGGTGATGTCGAAGGTCTCGAGGCTCTTCAGGATCCATGTCTGGTTGTTGCCGATGCGGCGATTGTATTCGGCCCAGGCGGAGACAAAGCTCTTGAAGGTCTCGTCGCCACCATAGTTGAGAGCGATGACCGAAGGCGTGGAGAGAACCGGCGTCGGGACCTGCACGGCGCCGATGGTCGGAGCCTTCTTGGCAATGACCAGGCCGTTCAGCATGGTGTTGACCAGCGCATCGGCCTTGCCGGTGGTCACTGCAACGATCGCCTCGTCACGCGTCTTGAAGCGCAGCACGTTGGCCTTGGGCAGGTATTGCTGGGTGATCAGGTCCTGGGCAGAGCCGAGGTCAACGGCGAAGGTGTACTGCGGGTCGTTGAGTTCCTTCCAGGTCTTCCCGGCAATCTCTTCCTTGGCGGAGACGAGCACGAAGCTGTTGTAGTAGGTCGGCTCGGAGAAGGAGACTGACATGGCGCGGACCGGCGTCGCCGTCACGGCGAATGCCATGTCGACCTTGCCGCTCTGGACGTCGAGGATCGCGTTTGCCCAACTGGACTCGACCACTTCAAGCTTGACGTCCAGCGTCTTGGCGATGTCGTTCGCCATGTCGATGACGAAGCCCTGCCATTCGCCGGTGCGCGGATCCTTGTTGAAATAGGGCGTCTCGTTGAGGATCGCCGGAATGCGAAGCACGCCGCGCGAGCGGATGTCGTCGATGGTGCCGGCCGAGGCCGCCGTGCCACCCAACAGCGACAGCGCCATCGCCGCTACCCCACAGATCTTGGAAATAATGTTCATGCTTCTTCTCCTAGTTCCCCGGAATCTTGTTGATGTCCGTCCCCCCACTCGGCTCAGATGCCTCGCGGGCTTGCCGGTGAAGATCAGCCTAGCGGCGAATTGGCCGGGAACAATGCTAGAGACGCCGAGGGACTTAGCGGGTTTTTTATATGTCCCGATCACAGCGGCGGGACGGAAATCTCGCTGCTGCGCGGCGGATCGAGTACCGGGCCGACCAGTTCCCGCCGGCAATCTTCCAGCAGTTGCTGGACCATCGGATGCTTCTGCAGAAAGCCTGCACTGCCGAAATAGACCCGCACCTCGGGCAGGTTCGTCAGCTTCGTGCTGCGGATCGCGCCATCTTCCGGCCCGACGCACCAGGAGGGGATGATCGAGAAGCCCAGACCTTCTTCCACGCACCGCTTGACGCTGGAACTTCCGGAGGTCGAAATAGCCGGCTGGACGATCGCACCATCGCGGCCCAGAAAGTCGACTGCAAGGTTCCTCAGGGTCTGCCCAGGCTCGTAGGTCACGAAGGGGCGTCCCTCGGCCCAGCCAGGAATATCCTCCTGCTTTGGCGGCTCCCCCCACACACGCGGATAGACCAGGCTCAGCCGATAGCTGCCGAGCAGGCGCTGCGGGACAACGGGGTCGCCGAAGTAGCGCTCCGATATGCAGACATCAAGGCTGCCGTTCTTGACGAGCTCCGCCAGCACCGTGTCTCGCTCGTAGACCGCGAACTCCATCTCGGGGAAGGCTTCGCGAAACCGGGACAGCACCCGGGGGAACAGGTAGAAGAAGATCGCCTGGGGCATCCCGACGCGCAGCGACGATCGCTGGTTCTCGATCAGCTTCGTCAGCCGCTCGAGCATGATGTCGAGCTCCGGATGAAGGAGGCTGTATAGCGCCCGTCCGCGCGGCGTGAGCGATATCCGCTTGGCGCCCTGCTCGGAGTCGATCAGCTTTCCCTGGAGGATCTGTTCCAGTCGCCGGACGTGGTTGGCGGCCGACTGATAGCTCAGATTGAGTTCCCGCGCCGCGCCGGAAAACGAGCCGTGGCGAGCCACCTGGTAGAAGGTCTGGATGAGTGTGAGGCTGATCTTTGCCATGGGGTACCCGTTTCCTCCCACCTTGATAAGGCTCCGGCCCGTCGTACCGGATACAAATTTCGTGAACAAGCACGGGCGTCATCTTGTATCGACGCTGGCGCATCACCGCCGCCAATATTGGCCGACAACCAACAAGGCTCGGCCGTTCGCACATGCAACCTCGCCCTCCGTCCAGCGCCATCGTCGTCGGCTCCGGCATCATCGGAGCGGCAAGCGCCTATTTCCTGGCCAGGCGAGGTGTCTCGGTCAGGCTTCTCGACGCCTCGGCTCCCGCCGCCGAAGCGACAGGGGCTGCGGACGGCGCCGTTTCCGTGGCGAGCAAACGCCCCGGACCTATGATGTCGGCAGCGCTCGAAGGCGTGCGCCTCTACGGTCAACTTGCCGACGAAGGCCTTCTGGCGGGTGCGTTCAAGCGGCGTTCCACTTTCATCATAGCCGCTTCCGACGAGGAGTGCACGGTTCTCGCGAGCCATTCGGCAGCTCTGGAGAGTGCGGGGGTCAAGGTCGAGACGCTTTCGGGAGACAGGCTCTGCCAGACATTTCCGGTTCTTTCGAACCAGGCGAGGATGGCTGTCGAGGTGCATGGCGAGGGCCACGCCATCGGCTACCAGATCGTCCACAGGCTTCTGACCGCCTCCGGCATCACCGTCGACCGCGATACGCGGGTGGAGGGCCTCCGGCGCGATCGGAGTGGACAGCGCGTCACCGGCATCGACACCAACCGCGGGCGCCTCGCCGCAGACGTAGTCGTAGTCGCGGCGGGCAACGGCTCAGCCACGCTTCTGGGCCTGTCCCAGGTCCTCACCCCGCGCAAGGGACAATTGCTGGTGACCGAACGGGCACCCACCCTCAACGCCGCCATGCCCGGTGCCATCATGTCTGGCCGCTACCTGCTCAGCAAGGGAAGCCAGAAGGTCGGCTATACCCCGCCGCCGCGGGGCATGGGCCTCGTGATCGACCCGCTCGTTACCGGCCAGTTCCTGATCGGCGGCACGCGCGAGGATTTCGGCGACCGGCGGACAAACGATATCGAAGCGGTCTCGCGTATCCTTTGTGATGCTGTCGAACTGGTGCCGGGACTTGCATCGGTCAGGCTGCTGCGCAGCTTCGCCGGCGTACGCACCGCGGTCATCGACGGGTTGCCGCTGGTCGGCCGCGTGCCGGGTCTGGAAAACGCCTTCGTCGCGACCGGGTTCGAGGGCGACGGCATCTGTCTCGGCCCGATTACCGGCCAATCGATCGTTCAGCTGATCTGCGGTGAGAAGCCCTCGATCGACCTTTCCTTCTTCGATCCCGCCCGCTTCGGCAGCTACGGAGCTGCGGCATGAGCGACCGAACCTTCGACTGGATGGGACAGGAAATCAGCTTCCGAGAGGGCGAGAGCTTTGCGGCGGCACTCGATGCCGCAGGAACCCGCACCTTCGGCTCCGACCCGGCGGGCAATCCGACGCGCTACTTCTGCGGGATCGGTGCCTGCCAGTCCTGCCTGATCCGGGTGGACGGCGTGATCCGGGAAGCGTGCATCACTCCGGCCAGAACAGGAGCCCAAGTCGGCCCGGTGGGGAAGACCAATGGTTGAGCCGGATGTCATTGTTGTTGGCGGCGGTCCTGCCGGTCTCGCCGCAGCAACGGAGGTTGCGGCCTCGGGGTATCTCGTGGAACTCGTCGAACAACGCAACAGCGTCGGTGGGGCTGTGCATCGGCAGCCTGTTGATGGGATTGCGCACGTCCCCCAGGCCCGCGGCACCCGCGCGCGCTGGGAGCGTGTTTCCAGGGCATTCTCCGCGGCGCAGATCCCTGTCCGCTATCAATCGGTTTTTCTCGGCGTCGATGGCGACGGCTTCACTCTGATAGAGAACCGCCAGACCGGGCAGGTCGAGTTGTTGCGCCCGAAGGCAATCATCATCGCGACCGGCGCCGTCGAAAAGGTCCTCCCAAGACCGGGCTGGCAGCTGCCGGGGGTTTCCACGGCCGGTGGACTGCAGGTGATGATGAAGGAAACCGGACAGGCGCCGCAAGGCCGCGTCCTGCTCGCCGGCACAGGTCCCCTGCTGGTGGCCGTCGCCGCCCAGATGGCAAAGCTCGGAAATCCGCCGGTGGCCATCGTCGAAGCCGGCAATCCTCTGCGGCGGTTCAGGGCGGGCCTCAAGCTGCTTTCCGACCCGACGATCCTCGTGGAGGCTGCCGGCTATCTGGCCAGCGTCGCGCGCAGGCGGATACCCTGGCTGAGGGGCGTACGCATCATCGCGATCGAAGACAGTGGCACATCCCTGGAAGTACGGGTCCGTGACAGTGGTGGCTCGGAGCGGTCCTTCACTGTCGATCGCATCGGCCTGCACGACGGCATCCGTCCGAATGACTTCGGCTTGCCGGAGGACTCGACCGCGCCGCGAACCGGGCCCTTCATCTTCAGGGCGGGAGACTGTCGCGAAGCGCTTGGAGCCAATGCGGCAGAGACGGACGGTCGCCGCGTAGGGCGCATGGTCTCCGAACTCCTTCTGGGCAATTTTGGCGCTGGCGATCCCACGACGGCACTTGAGCGGTCACGGCGGACGCAGGCAAACCTCGCAGCGCTTTTTGCCCCCGTCTGCCCCGCTTCTCCTTTCTGCTATCTGCCGGATGAAACCGTCCTGTGCCGGTGCGAAAGCAAGACCGTCGGTGACCTGCGCAGCCTCTGCAGCCAGCCCGACCGGCTGACGGGCCGGGAGGTGAAGCACAATGGCCGCTTCGCCATGGGGGCGTGCCAGGGCCGCTTCTGCGCCGAGAACACGGCATCTCTGATGGCGCACTTCAATCCGGGAGAGCCCCAGCCACTCGCCGAGGACCTTACGGGCCGCCGCTGGCCGGTGCGCCCGGTCTCCATTGCGGCGCTGACCCGCGCCAATCCCACAGGAACTGAAAGCCAATGACGAGGTATCCGCACATGACGCAAGCACAGCGCCTGACGATCGAGACAACGAATGCGATCCTGGTCCGAAATCCCTTCGACGGCTCCCCGGTGGGAGAGGTGCCAACCAGCAGCGCAGGCGAGATCGTAGCCGCCGTTTCACGCGCCAAGGTAGCCCAATGGGATTTCAGGCGGTCAACGCCGGCCGTTCGCCGCGCCATGCTGAACGCGCTTGCGACGGAAATTGCCGCCGATGCCGAAAACCTCGCCCGGATCATTTCGTCCGAGATGGGCAAGACCATCCGCGAGGCGCGAAACGAGGTGCGCCGCGCGCAGAACACGTTGAGGCTCTCGGGGGATGCCGCAACCTTTCTCGACGGTGAGGCACTGCATTGCGCCATCGTCGAAGGCGGGGCCGACAGGCTGGCCACCATCACCTACGAACCAGTCGGTGTCGTGGGCGCGATAACGTCTTTCAACTACCCGCTCAACCTGCTCTGCCACAAGCTCGGTCCTGCCCTCGCTGCCGGCAATGCCGTGGTCGCCAAGCCCTCGCCCAAGGCGCCCCTCGCCGCCGCGCGGTTGCGCGAACTGGCGCTGAAGGCGGGCTGGCCGAAGGACCTGTTCCAGGTCGTGCACGGCGGAGCCGATGAGGCGCTGGCGCTTGTCCGCGCTCCGATCGACCTCCTGTCGTTCACCGGCGGCCCGTCCGCAGGCCTCGCACTCAAGAATGCGTCGGGCCTCGTGCGCTGCCTCATGGAGCTCGGTGGCAACGACCCGCTTTTCGTGCTGCCCGACGCCGATCTGGACAAGGCCGTCGCAACTACGATCGGACACCGTTTCGAGATTGCCGGCCAGAGCTGTGCCGCCGTCAAGAAGCTCTACCTGCACAAGGACATAGAAAAGACCTTCACCGATAAGCTGCTCGCCGCCGTCGATGCTGTCGAGTTCGGTGACCCCTCCGGGGACGACACCGACATGGGAACGGTCATCGACATGGCCGCGGCGAGAACGGTGGCCGATCGTGTCGAAGCTACGATCGCCAACGGTAACGGAAAGCTGCTGACCGGCGGCACCCATGACGGAACCGTCTATTCACCGACCGTGATCTCCGACGTCTCCGTGGATGCACCGGTCATTGCCGATGAGACCTTCGGCCCGATCATCGCGATCCGCTCCTTCTCGGATGCGCGCGAGGCAATCGCCGAGGTCAATGCCGGCTCCTATGGGCTGCAGGCGGGCGTCTTCACCAACAACCACGCGCTGATCAAGACCTTCTCCCGAGACCTGCAGGTCGGCGGCGTAATGATCAATGAAGGCCCTGACTTCCGGGCCGAGCATGTGCCGTTCGGCGGAATCAAGCGCTCGGGCCTCGGCCGCGAAGGTGTGCGCATCGCCCTGCGGGAGATGTCGGAGCCCAAGGTGGTCATCGACTGAGGAGGATGGAATGCGCGTCGGTATCCTTGGAGCATCGGGGCGGGTCGGCGCCCGTCTCGTCGAACAGATCCTAACAAATCCCGGGCTGGAGCTTGCGGCGGCGCTGGTTTCGCCGCAGTCCCGGCTCATCGGGAGCCCCGTCGCCGGCGGCAGCCTCGAGTATCGCCCGGCGGACGCGGCAATGAAGAGCCATTGCAACGTGATGATCGACTTCTCGACACCGGCTGCGAGCCTCGCATTCCAAGAAACCCTCGGGACGAAGACGATCCCGATGGTGATCGGAACGACCGGGTTTACCGGCGAGGAGGAGGAGCGCCTGACAGGCTTCAGCCGGCACCGGGCAATGCTGATCAGCGCCAATTTCGCGAACGGGTTCGAGGCATTCCGGCTGGCGGTCGTCGGCTTCTCTCAGCGCATGCCCGAAGCGGAAGCCGCGGTGAGCGAGACATATCATGCACGCAAGAAGGCTGAAGCGTCGGGAACCTCCCGGCTGCTGGCCTCGCAGCTGTTTCAGGCCCGCAGCGCTGCCATGGGCTTCGCCGCGCCGGAGCCGTCGATCACGGTCAACCGCGAGGGCGATACCGTGGGAATCAATGAAGTGCGCTTCGAGATGGGATCGGCCGAAGCGGTCTTCACCTATCGCGTCCATACGCTAGCGGCATACGCGGAAGGGGCGCTTGCAGCCGCACAGTGGCTGGCTTCCAAGCCGAGGGCGGCCGGCCGCTATCAGCTTGCGGACAGTCTGAACGGAAACGATTGAGAGGAACAGGAACATGACCATGGATGAATTGGCCAGCCGCTTCGGGGGCGTACTCACCGCCCTGATCACCCCCTTCAAGGATGGAGAAGTCGACACCGTCGCCTACGACGCACTCGTCGAACGCCAGCTCGAAGCCGGCGTCGCCGGACTTGTGCCGGTCGGCACGACCGGCGAGGCAGCGACCCTTGCCGACGACGAGGCCGATGCGCTGATTGCCCGCACCGTCCGGCTTGCCGGCGGCCGTGCATTGGTCATGGCAGGTGCCGGCGCCAACGACACGAAGAAGACGGTCGAGAAGGTCAAGCGGGCAGAAGCGGCGGGTGCGGATGCAGTCCTGATCGTCACGCCCTATTACAACAAGCCGACCCAGGCGGGCCTGATTGCCCATTACAGCATGGCCGCGGAGGTGACCTCACTGCCGGTCATGCTCTATTCGGTGCCGGGTCGCTGCGGGGTCGAGATCGCACCCGAGACCTGCGCGGTTCTGATGGAGAAGCATGCCAACATCATCGGCATCAAGGAAGCCGGCGGATCGGCGAGCAGGGTCACGCAGCTGCGCGCTGCCTGCGGCGACCAGTTCATCATTCACTCCGGTGATGATGGCCTGACGCTTCCCTTCCTGTCGCTCGGGGCGGTTGGCGTGACGAGCGTCGTGGCAAACGTCGCTCCGCGCGAAATGGTGCAACTGGTCGAGGCCTGGAAGCGTGGGGACACGGCACGGGCGCTCAAGCTGCACGAGCTGATTTCCGAGCTGACGGACAGCATGTTCATCGAATCCAATCCGGGACCGGTCAAGGCGGCACTGGCGCTCGCAAATCTGGCGGGGCCCGAGATGCGGCTGCCCATGGTGCCGGTGTCGGCGGACAACCGCGAGCGTCTTTCCGCGGTCCTTGGTCGGTTCACATCCGCCTCGGCCGCCTTCCAAGAAATGCGCTAAGCCGCGCCTGCAGCTTTGCATTGCCCGGTGCTGCCGAGCATAGGAGTATCGACCATGGCCGTCCGCGTCAGCGGACGTGCCGTCAAAGACAAGGGGAACGTGAATGAGGAACGGGACTGAGCCGAACGGCTGTCTGAGGGGGAGCCATCACCTTCCTGCCCGGATCAAGACCGTCAGGAGCTGCCGATGAACTACACCTGGGATTTCCACTCCGTCTGGCAGTACTGGGACCTGTTTCTCTGGGGACTGTGGATCACCGTCGTCTACACCTTCGGATCGATCCTTCTCGGCATCGTCATAGGTTTTGCCACCTGCGCGGCGCGGCTTTCCGGCTCCAGGCTGCTTGGCGGCATCGCCCGCGTCTACCAGGAGATCTTTCGCTGCACGCCGCTGCTCGTTCAGCTCCTGTGGTTTTATTATGCCTTCCCCCTCCTGATCGGCGGGTCGATCGACAACCGGGTCGCAGCAATGCTGACGCTGTCGCTCTATGTCGGCGCCTTCTATGCCGAAATCTTCCGCGGCGCGATCGTATCTATCGATCGGGGACAGCGGGAGGCCGCGGCAGCGATCGGCATGAGCTCGTGGCAGTCGATGAAGCGGATCATCCTTCCGCAGGCGATGAAGCGGGCGCTGCCGTCCTTCATCAACCAGTCGGTCATCCAGTTCAAGAACACGTCTCTGGTCTCGGTCATCTCGGTCGCCGACCTCGCCTATATGGCCGCGGTCGTGAACGGGCAGACCTACCGGCCGCTGGAGTCCTACACGCTGATGGCCGGACTCTACATTGCGATGCTGCTGCCGCTCACGCAGGCCGCAGACTGGGTAGAGCGTCGTCTGAGGGTCAGCGACTGATGGAGCGGATGGAACAGATGAGCGAGAATACGAAGGCAGATTCGGCCGTGATCGAGGCCGTGGGACTGCGCAAGAGCTACGGGACGCTCGAAGTGCTCAAGGGGCTGGACCTCAGCCTGGATCGCGGCGAAGTCGTCGCCCTGATTGGACCCTCCGGATCCGGCAAGTCGACGTTCATTCGCTGCCTCAACATGATGGAGGTTCCAACCGGCGGAACCATCCGCTTTCGCCAGAAGCCCGTGGGCAAGCAGTTCCGCGACAAGGGCGAGGAGATCGGGATCGGCACGCTGCGGCGCCATGTCGGCATGGTGTTCCAGCACTTCAACCTCTTCCCCCACAAGACGGTGCTGCAGAACGTCACCGAGGGACCGATCGTCGTGTGCAATCGGCCGAAGCGTGAGGCGGAGGAACTGGCGATGGACCTGCTTGCGCAGGTGGGGCTCGCGGAAAAACACGGCGCCTATCCAAATCACCTTTCGGGTGGCCAGAAGCAGCGCGTCGCCATCGCGCGGGCCCTTGCGATGCAGCCGGAAGTCCTGCTCCTCGACGAAGTGACGAGCGCTCTCGATCCGGAACTGGTGGGCGAAGTGCTCGCGGTCATCCGGAAACTGGCAGAGGAAGGAATGACGATGGCGATCGTGACGCACGAGATGGCATTCGCCGCCGATGTGGCGAGGCGCGTGCTGTTCCTGGACCAGGGAGTCATTGCCGAGACGGGCAGTGCCGAGGAGGTCATCCTCAATCCGCAGAACCCCAGGCTGCAGGGCTTCGTCGCCCGCTTCAAAGGGTAAGGTGGCATGGCGAAGCTGAACGTTTGCATCTTCGGCGCAGGTGAGATCGGTACAGCTCTCGCGTCAACACTCAGCAGGAACGATGGCTTTGCGGTAAAAGTCGTCGATCCGTCGGAAGATGCGCTGGACCGCATCCGCAAACGGAACCTTGACGTGAAGCTTCAGCTCGTCAGTGGAGCAGACGGCGCGTGCGCGGCGCTGAGCAATCAGGATATTGCCGTCGCAGCCGTTCCAGAAGCGGCTGTCAAGGATGTGGCCTTGGCAGCACTTGCTGCCGACGTTCACTACCTCGATTTCACGTGTCCGACGGACGCAGTCAGGGCGACCCTGGCGCGGCTGGCGGAGCAACGTGCTGTCTTCAGCGGCTGTGGCGTCTCGCCGGGCCTGGTGGGGAACATCGCCTGCAGCTTGCTTTCTGCCTTCTCACCGATCACCGACCTTACGATACGGGTCGGTGCCAATCCGATCGTGCCGACCAATCGACTGGGCTACGGCCAGATCTGGAACCTGGACGGCCTGATCAGCGAGTATACCAAGCCCAGTGCGGCGATACGGGACGGGCAGTTTACGTGGATCGAGTCGCTTGAGGGGCTGGAGCGACTCACGATCGACGGCGTGACCTACGAAGGTTTCACAACGGCCGGAGGTCTTGGCGACCTTTCCATCTTCGGCGAGAAGCTGCCCCGAAACGTGACGTTCAAGACGATACGCTATCCCGGTCATCTCGATTATATGCGGTTCCTGCTCGATGACCTCGGGCTCCGGCACCGTCGCGACATGCTCCGATCATTGCTGGCCAATGGTCTGCCGGTCATCGAAGACGATACGCTTCTTCTGGTCCTGACCGCGCGTGGTCTTCGCGGTCGACAACCGATCGAAAAGACGGTCCATCACCGATTTTCGGCGAGTTCCACCTTCGGTGCCTTCAACGCCCTGACATCGGTCGCCGTGGGCTACGCAGCCACCCTCATGTCGCTGCTTCTAAATGATCGCGTTCCGAGCACGGGCCTGATCGCACACCACCGCCTCGACACCAGCGCGCTCATCAGCAGCCCCTATCTCGGACCGCTCATGAGAACTTGAAGCCGCGTGCGTCGAGCGGAAGGGCCTCAGTCCAGTAGCTCGCGCAGCCGCTCAGCCAGTTCCCGAGCAGTATAGGGCTTCTTCAGCCAGCTTCCCGATGCTGCTAGCTCCCGCCCCGCGATCTCCGGCTCTGCATAGCCGGAGGTGAACAGGACCTTGATCTCCGGGCGTTCCCGGCGGACGATCTCGGCGAGTTCGTCCCCCGTCATCCCCCCCGGCATGACCACGTCGGTGAAGAGCAAGGCAATGTCGGCATGCTGTTTCAGGCGTTCGAGCGCAACGGCGCCGTTTTCCGCCTCGATGACTTCGTATCCCAGATCGATCAGACGCGACACTGCCACGCGCCGCACCCGCGCATCGTCCTCCACTGCCAATATCTTTTCCGAACCGCCAGGCAGGGCCCGCTTGAGCGCCACCTGCTCGCCCGGCGAGGCCATATCCGTCGCATACTGCACCGCTGGCAGGAAGACGCGGACACTGGTTCCCTGCCCTTCCTCGCTGTAGAGCTGGATGTGCCCACCGGACTGCTTGGCGAAGCCGTAGACCATGCTCAGACCTAGACCGGTGCCTGCTCCGACGCTCTTCGTGGTGAAGAAGGGCTCGAATGCCCGCTGCTTCACTTCCTGCGACATGCCGGCGCCATTGTCGGTCACGCTGACGAGAACATAATCCCCGGTACGGACATGCGGATACATCTGCGCATAGTCGACATCGAGCTTGACGCGCGAAATCTCGATCGACAGGCGCCCGCCCCGCGGCATCGCATCGCGGGCGTTCAGGGTGAGGTTGAGGATCGCATTCTGCAACTGGGACGCATCCACGAGCGCCTCGTTGCTGCCGCCGCTGATGATTGTCCGCAACTCGATCGTCTCGCCTACAGAGCGGCGAAGCAGATCAGAGAAGCCCGACACGAGCTGCCCGACGTCGACGATCTTCGGATTGAGGGGCTGCTTGCGCCCGAAGGCCAGCAACTGGCCGGTCAGCTTGGCGCCATCTTCCGCAGCTCCTTGCGCCTCACGCAGCATCGTCAGCAGCTTTTCATCGTTCAGCCGGCTTTCGATCATCTCGAGATTGCCGCTGATCACCGTCAGCAGGTTGTTGAAGTCGTGGGCAAGGCCCCCGGTGAGTTGCCCGATCGCTTCCATCTTCTGGGCCTGCCGCAACTCTTCCTCGATCTTGTGCCGGCTCGTCAGGTCTCGCACGAAGCCTGTAAAGATCCGCTTGCCGTTGACGCGGGTTTCTCCGACCGCCAACTCCATTGGAAAAAGAGTTCCGTCCTTGCGCTGCCCCGTCACCACCCGGCCATAACCGATGATCCTGCGCTCGCCGGTCGTGATGTAGCGATTGAGATAGCCATCATGCTTCTCGCGGTCGGGGGATGGCATCAGCATCTTGACGTTGCGGCCGCGAACCTCACCGGCCGAATAGCCGAAGAGACGCTCGGCCGCGGCGCTGAACGAAGTTATCGTGCCGTTCTCCTCGATGACGATCATGGAGTCGGGAACGGTATCGAGGATCGAGCGCAGATGCGCCTCTCTCTCAGCCAGGTTGATTTCGGTCGACTTCATGTTCGTCACGTCGTTGTTCGTCTGGATGATGATCGGCTCGGGCTCATCGGGAATGCGCAGCGCTACCCAGCGCGTTGCACTGACGACCGTATGACCCTCTTTGTGCTTGTGGAGGATTTCCCCTTCCCAGACACCCGCCGAAAGCACCTCGGCACAAATCTCTTCGCGCGGCTTCGGGAAGCGCGTCGAGAGCAGCTGGTGAATGACATTTCCGACCGCTTCCTGCCTCGTCCATCCATACAAGGCTTCGCATCCGGCGGACCATCCGAAGATGGTTCCCTCCAGGCGGTGGACGATAAGGTTGGCATGGTTCAACAGTCGAAGTGCGGCGTCGAGATCTTCCCGACTTGTCCATTGGGGTGAGACTGCCAAATCCATGTCCTAATCAAGCCTTGGAGCTAGTGGCGGATCCGCTCCGGCTGTGAGGTCGCGGGACGCCAATCATCTTCGTATTCATCGCCGTCTCCAGCCATCTGCGCAAGCTTCCCGCGCTTCAGTATCTTCACCGAATGGCGGCCGGCGGTTTCAATCACGCCCTTGCTGCTCAGCTTGGTCAATGTCCGGGAGACGGTTTCGATAGTTAGCCCAAGGTAATCGGCAATGTCGAGACGGGTCATCGGCAGCTGAACTGTCGTCTGACGAGCACCAGCGTCTAGGGTGCGCTGCAACTCCTTCAGCAGGAAGCTGCAGAGCCGCTCTTCGGCATTCTTGGTGGAAAGCAGCACCATCTGATCCTGCGCTGCCGCCATTTCGTCCGACATCTGGTGGAAGACGGCGGGCCCGAGATCGGGGGAAATCGCGATCTCGTTTTCGAAGCTCTTGCGGGAAAGGCGGCGGATGGTCACCGGCGTGATCGCCTCGGCCGTGTAGATATAGTGGCTCTTGAAGGACATGCCGAGGATGTCGCCGGCATGAAGGAAGCCGGTGATGACGCGGCGTCCGTCACCGAGAATGCGGAAGATCCGCAGCGAGCCTGTAACCACATGGAAGACGGACGTGGCAACGTCGCCCTCGAGGATCAGGGTCTGACCTGCCGAAAGGCTCTCGGAAGGAAGCTTGGAAAAAAGTGCCTGGAGGCTCGTAGGCTGGACGGCAACGACTCCGGAAATTGTTCTCAGGGAATTGCCTGCGCTTTCGATGAACATTGGCATCGCCTCCATTTGTTGATGATGCCAATAGATGCGATTAAAGTAACACGCTGATGCCCGGCGCGTGACAATCGGCGCTATCGTGTAATACTGTGTAACAACTCAATATCGGCGGCGCATGAATCCGGATGTGAACAGCCCTCCCCACCTCCTCGTGATCGACGACGATCCGCGTATCCGCAACCTCCTCACCCGGTATTTCGAGGAGGAGGAATACTCGGTGACCTGCGTCGCCGACGGCATCGAAATGCGCGTCGAGATGCGGCAGAAGACGTTCGACGCCATCCTGCTGGATCTCTCCCTTCCCGGTGGGCAGGACGGACTGGATCTCGCCCGCGAAATCCGAAGCCAGTCCGACGTTCCGATCGTCATGCTGACCGGTCGCGACGACGTCGTCGATCGCATCGTGGGCCTGGAGATCGGAGCGGATGATTACATTGCCAAGCCCTTCCACCTCCGTGAGGTGCATGCGAGATTGAAGTCGATCCTGCGGCGGCGGGCCACATCCACTCCCGCCAAGGTCAGCGCCGCGCCGGAAGAGGAAGTCTTCTCCTTTGATGGCTGGTCCCTCAATGTCAGCCGTCGAATGCTGTACGACCCGGAGGGCCGCGAGATCGGCCTGACGACCGGAGAGTTCGACATGCTGGTCTCGCTCGTGAAGAATTCCGGCCGGGTTCTCTCACGCGACCAGTTGATGGACATGACGCGCGGGCGGCCAATGGAAGCCTTCGATCGGGCGGTCGATGCGCAGATCGTGCGCCTTCGCCGGAAGATCGAGCGCGATCCCAAACGCCCGGAACTGGTGAAGTCGGTGCGCGGTATTGGTTACGTCTTCACTGGGCGGGTGTCGTAGGGCTCCGGCCACTGCCGATCTGTCCGAAGATCATAGAAAAGGCTAACGGGGGGATCGGTGGCTTCCGGCAATTCCAGCTGTTCCGGTGTCTCCGGCGCCGAGTTCCAGAACCGTATCGCCTCGCAACCCTCTTCCCAGGCGCATTTCTTGGCGAAGTCGAGGAGTTGACGGGAAATACCGTCGTGATCCAGAAGCGAGACGGTTGCGAAGATCGGCACGTCGAGGATTCGCGCCGCCTGCCCCTGGCTCGTCGGCTGGATTCGAACCAGACCTCGAATGTAGCCCCTACTATCCCTTGCCACAGCCCATTGACGTCGCAGTGAATCCGTCGCCAGCAGGCGTTTCCACGTCTCGAAGGATAGTGACGGCATGACGACCTGCATCACCGCAAAAGCGCGTGCAACATCGTCCGCATCCAGAAACCCGATCTCGCAATCTTTGGGCATTTATGCCGGCTCCACAGTCCTTTGTCTCTCGCAGCATTGCGCAGGTGACCGACCATGCGGCCCTCCCCAAAACTTGCATTGATGCGGGTCAAAGCACGGCATCGGCAATCGGTTCCAGAACCGTCGGGTTCCGACACCGGATCGCAGCGTCCTGAATTAATTTCGTCGCAATTGGTCGTTAGGGTCAGTTGGTGGAGGAAAAGCTATGGCAACCGATCTCACAGTGACAGAAGTTCTCTCCGACCCGCTGATCGGCCTCATGCTCGAAGCCGATGGTATGGACAAGGCGACGTTCGCAGATCTTCTCGACAGGGTGGCGCGGGAACAGCTGCATCAAAAGATGTCCAGCCTGCAGGAAAGACGCGCGGACATGTTCTACACGCGCCTCGCGGCATCTGAGGCCCAAGTCTCGTGCGGCGGGATCTGCTGAACGCTGTCAAGCCGGCTGCTGCTTGCGGTCAGGCTGTCAATTCCACGGGCGGCTTGGCTTGGTTCAAGAGCGCGAGCAACTGCGACGTCGGACCCGGCCGGCCAAAGTGATAGCCCTGCCCAAACTGGCAGCCCATCACCGACAGTAGCTGACGTTCGGTTTCTCCCTCGATACCTTCGCAAAGAACCTTTCTGCCCAGTTGCGCCGCAATGCCGGTCACAGCATGCACGATGGCCCTGGACGCGGCATCTTCCGTAAGCCTGCGTATGAACGACTGGTCGATCTTGATCAGGTCGAACGGGAAATCGGAAATATAGGACAGCGACGAATAGCCGGTCCCGAAATCGTCGAGAGCAATCGTCACTCCCAGCGCCTTCAGCCGCTTCATGTCTTCCAGAAGCTTTTTGGCATCGAGCGCGAATGTCGATTCCGTGATTTCGACATGAAGACGGCCCGGCGGGAGCCCGGTCACCTGCAAGGCATGCAAAACGTCTTCACGCACATCCGATCCGGCAAACTGGACCGCCGACACGTTGACCGCGACCGTCAGATCCGACGGCCAGTGGACGGCCTCCCTGCAGGCTTCTTCCAGCGCCCAGCGCCCAAGGTCGCAGATGAACCCGTTCGCTTCGGCAATCCCGATGAAATCCATCGGTGAGACCAGGCCCAGTTCCGCATGCTGCCAGCGGATGAGCGCTTCTGCCCCTACGATAGCGCCGGTCTTGAGATCCACCTGCGGCTGGTAGACGAGGAAGAACTCCCCCCTCTTGAGCGCCGGCCGCATGTCCTTTTCCAGTCGCCGTGTACGGGCTTCGGCTGCGGCCTCGACCGGCGTGTGGACAGCCCAGCCGGCGCCGCCGACCTTCTTTGCCTGATCGAGCGCAGCCTCGGCGGCGTCGATCCAGGAAGCTGGCCCTCCAGCGACGTCGCTTGCCAGGGCGGCGCCGACACGTACGGAGACATCGATCCTGGACGAACCGCAGTTGATGCCTTTGGAGAACACGCCGACGATCTTGTCGGCGTAGAAGGAAAGGGGATTGTCGGCCGACACGGCCAGCACAACGCAGAACACATCCCCACCAAGCCTGCCGACAAGACCGACATCGGGAACTTCCGAGATCTTCCTCGCTGCCGCCATCAGGCGACGGGAGACCGCTTGCAGAACCTGATCGCCGGTATATCTGCCGAGCGTGGCGTTTACCGTGCTGAACCGATGCAGATCGATCGCGAAGACCGCCAGCATCTTCTCTTCCTCGGCGCTTTCCCTGATGCGGTTGATCAGCTCACGGCGGTTCAAGGCACCGGTGAGATCGTCGAGTTGCGACAGACGACGGAGTTTCGCTTCGTAGACCTTTCTCGCGGTGATGTCTCTCATCGTGATGCAGGCCGCATAGGATCGGCCGTGGTCTTCATCGCTGCCACTGCCAGACTGCTCGAGCGAGGACAGCGTCAGGACTGCCTCGACGTGCTTCTTCTGGCCGTCGCAAACAAGGTCGAATTCTTCCTGAATGGCCGGCGCGTTGCGATTGCCTTCCGTGAAGGCTGCGATGCTCCGTCGAAGCGCCGCGACGAGTACGGCGGGAGCTCCTTCACAGAAATCGCTTCCACGTCTGGGCTCCCAGGAAGAACAGGAAAGCGAGCCTGCAGCGCGGCTGAGGTCGATGATCGTGCCCTGATCGTTGACGATGAAGACGGCATCGACGCTATCCTGAATGACACGCTTGAGTATCCGCCGAGAGTTCCGTTTCTCTGCGCTCGCCAATTCGGCAAGCAAGGTGGTGAGATCCAGCTTGGCGGCCAGCAGTGCCGTGAATCCGAGAGCCAGTATCAGGTGGATGGTCGCTGTTGGCAGGATGAACGACCATTGCTTCTGAAGGAAGTAGGCAGCCAGTTCGGAGGCCACCGAGATCACCACGGCAATCGCAGCCACGACCGGGATCGATGTCAGCCGTCGCCAGATTGTCGCGGCGATAACGAGCAGCACCGTTATCAAGTATATCGGCCAGCTTACGAGCGGCTGCGGGACACGATCCTGCAGCAGCGTCTCGGCTGCGAGAATGTGCAGCATTGGCCCGCTTAGTATACCGTAGATCGGGACAGGGAACTGATCCTTCAGTTCCGTCGAGTAGGCGCCCACGACGACCGAACGGCCGGCCAGCATGTCTGCGGGAACCTTGTTGCGCAACAGGTCCGCCACCGAGATTACCCGCACCGTATCAGGCCGTATAGAGAAATCGATTCCGATCTGTTCCGGTAGGCCCGCCTCCGGCAGTGCGGACAGCACCACCGCAACCGACGTGAAGTTTTCACCGTCCATCCCTCTGAACGTGTCAAACGCCCGGAATTGCCCCGCCTCCGTCAGCGACGCATCCGCGGCAGCCAGCCAAGCATTCTTCGCAAACTCTGGGATCGGTCTCGTTATTGTCGCCGAGGAGGGATCATCGACGTTCTGGCGCTGCAGAAAGACCGGCAGGATTACCCCGCCCCCGGCCCGAAGCAAGGCTGCGGACAGGGCCTGGTCTTCCGCCGGACGTGAGGGAGTGCTGAAATCGATATCGAGAAGGATGTCGCCAGCGCCTGCGGCAACCAGCCTGTCGATGATCTCGGCATGGATCGAGCGGGGCCATGGCCAGGTCCCGACGTGATCCAGACTCTCCTTGTCGATTGCCAGATAGACAAACCGGTTCGACGCAGTCCGCGGCGCGTTGGCGGCCCGGAAATCTATCAGTTGCGAATCGAGACGCTCCACTGTGCCAACGCCCGGCAGCCAGAGAGACAATAACAATAGCAGGCTGACCGAGATTACTCGCGTCAGCCTGCCTGGTTGCATTCCCTGCTTCAGCGGTGAGAGCCGGTCCAGCATGGTGGCGGACAATCCTTGTTACCGTGCCTCAGGCTTCAACGCCGCAGTCATCCGTTGCCGTTACCGTTGTTGCCGTTTCCATAGTTGCCGTTGCCGTTCCTATGGCCGTCGCCATTGTTGCCGTTCCCGTTTCCGCCACCGTTCCCGTTGTTGCCGTTCCCGTTCCCGCCACCGTTCCCGTTGTTGCCGTTGCCGTTTCCGCCACCGTTCCCGTTCCCGCCACCGTTCCCATGGCCGTTGCCATTGTTGCCGTTGCCATTGCCGACTGCAAACATCTTGCCGCTGTTTCCGCTGCCGGAACCACCAGAGCTTTCGAAGCCTCCGGAGGGTCCATCACCGTTGTCGCCACCCCGGCCATTGCCGCGCGATTGATCCGCACCGATGGGGGTAGGCGCACCGACGGCTGGTACGCTTGCTGCACTCGGCTGGGCCGCCGACACTGTAGGAGCGCCGGAGACACCCGCGACGCTCATCGACTGCGATTGGTCGACACGTGCGCTTTGGCCGGGACCAAGGTCGGTAGTCTGCCCGCCAGTGAACGACGACACCTGGACCAGGCCACGCTCGACGCTAACAGAGGCGTCCTTCTCCGTGACCGTGACATCGAAGCTCGTTCCCTTCACCACAGCGGCGAGGAACGGCGTATGGACGTAGGTGTGCGGGCTGCTGCGCTTTTCGATATCGAGCGCCAGCTTGCCGTGCTGCTGCACGACCTCCGTCTTGCGGTTGAAAAGGCTCTCCGTGGTGATGATGGCCGCCAGGGTCTGCGGTTGCACCGCGATGGTTTCAACACCCCGGGTCAGCACCGCCCGGCCTCGCGGGCCCGTGGAGATCCATGCCTTGTTGGGGATGTTCATCCCCGCCTTGACGGGCTGCCAGGTCTGTTTGTCGGTCGTGTACTGAACCTGCTGGTTCGCTTTCTCGACAAGCCATTCCTCGGCGAGTGCCGAGGTAACGCCGGTAAAGAAGATGGCCGCGAGGATGAGAAGGTTACGTATCAAGGTCGGCATGTGGAAGTCCCCCATTCGCCAACACCACAGCACCACCTAATTAAGAAATCCTTCAACTAGCAGCTACATTTGGAGACAAGCGGCGTATTTTCGCCATTTCCGAACGAATTCCACATCAAAAGGCGGCGGTAGCCAGACGCTGCCGCAGTTCCCGAAGATCACCGATCTTCCGCTCCATCAGGTGTCGTTCCCAGGCCAGTGCCGTCTGGACGATTACTTCCAGGTCATCGTGGCGAGGGGTCCAGTCGAGAAGACGTCGCGCCAGCGTGGCATTCGCGACCACGCTCGCCGCATCTCCAGGCCGCCGCGGCCCATATCTGACGTCGAAGCTCTCGCCGCTCACCCGCATGACCGTTTGCAGCACTTCGAGCACGGAATAGCCCCGGCCGTAGCCGCAGTTGGCGATAAGCGCTTCTCCGCCGCGACGCAGATAGCTCAACGCCCGCAGATGCGCCTCCACCAGATCGCTAACGTGGATGTAGTCGCGGATACCGGTCCCGTCGGGAGTCGGGTAGTCGGTGCCGAAGATATCGACGCCGGATCTCTGGGCGAGAGCCGCCTCGACGGCGATCTTGATCAGGTGGGTAGCGCCTACCGTCGAGAGTCCCGTCCGGCCCTGCGGATCGGCGCCAGCGACGTTGAAGTAGCGCAACGCCACGAAACGGAAGTCATGGGCTGAGGCAGCGTCGCGCAGCATGATTTCCGCCATCAGCTTCGACTGCCCGTAGGGGTTCTTGGGTTGGAGAGGGGCGCTTTCCAGAACCGGCGCGTCGTCCGGCTGGTCGCCATAGACGGCAGCGGTTGACGAGAACACGAAATGCTTGATCCCCGCAGCAATGGTCGCTTCGGCTAGAAGCCGGGTCTTGCTGGTGTTGTTGTCGTAGTACTCCAGAGGATGTGCGACCGATTGCGGGACAACAATTGAGCCGGCGAAATGCATGACGGCATCGATGCGGTTTTCGGCAAACACCTGCGCCAGCAGATCCATATTGCCGACATCGCCGAGGTAGAAGCGCGCGGCGGGAGGAACGGCCCAGCGGAAGCCGGTGGACAGGCGATCGAGAACCACGACCTCCTCCCCGGCATCCAGCAATGCCCACGCCATGTGACTGCCAATATAACCGGCACCACCGGTCACCAGAACGGCCATTTCGAGGCTCCCTGCCTTTGTTGTTGGCAGGAAGCGAAACACCGTCCGTCTTCAATATTGCTTACTTGGGGACCGCTGCGCCGGGTTTATCTCCACCCATGGCTAAGCCTGTGCTGATCGTTTTCCTCAAACTTTATCGATCGCCCCATACGGCATCAAAGTCCGAGGATGTAGTCCGCCAGCCGCTCGGCTGCCACGCGCACCTGCTTCGGGTCCCGCAGAAAACAGGCCCTGAGGAATTCCGCGCCGCCCGGCCCGAAGGCGGAGCCCGGGGCGAGCGCGACCTGGACCCGGTCGACAATGTCGAGGGCGGCTTGCCGGCTATCAGTGATGCCGTCAACCTTCAGAAAGGCATAGAGAGCGCCCTGCGGCTTCAACGTCTCCACCCTGTTCGTGGCAATTAGCGTATCGCACAGGATATCGCGCGATTCCCTCGCCCGGGCGAAATTCTCCCTGAAGAAGTCGTCCCCGTGGTCGAGAGCCGCCACGCAGCCACGCTGCAGGAATTGCGCGACGCCCGAGTTGGAATACTGGACGAGGTTCTCGATGACCTGGCCCATTTCCGGTGGAGCCACCAGCCAGCCCAC
The DNA here is from genome assembly GCF_000967425.1 of Pseudorhizobium banfieldiae. Lineage (NCBI taxonomy): Bacteria > Pseudomonadati > Pseudomonadota > Alphaproteobacteria > Hyphomicrobiales > Rhizobiaceae > Pseudorhizobium > Pseudorhizobium banfieldiae. Next base: position 148,237 of record NZ_FO082820.1, on the reverse strand, counting down.
ACGCCAGCCGGTCATCGACCAGTTCTTGGAGAAGGAGTTGGCGAAGATCACGCGCTCGCCAGGCTCCATGACATCCAGGAAGGACGGTGCGCGTGTTCCTTCCCCGTAGTGGTAGAGTGCATAGATCTCGTCGGCAATGATCCAGATGCCGTGCCGGCGGGCAATGGCGAGGATTGCCGCCAGTTCCTCCCGGCTTGCCGTCCAGCCTGTCGGGTTGGACGGCGTATTCACGAAAATTGCCCGGGTCTTTGGCGATACCAGGGATTCAAGCTTCTGGAGATCAAGCGACCAGGCGCCGTTCGCGAAGTCCAGTGGAAGAGCAACGGCCTTCGCCCCGCCAAGCTCGGTGGCGGCTACGATGTTCGGCCAAGCGGGAGAAAGATAGACAAGCTCGTCGCCCGGAGAGGTAAGCGCCTGCGCCGCCAGCATGATGGCATGCATCCCCGACCCGGTGACGTAGAAATGGTCGCTGGAAAGCGAAACCGAGAAATGCCGGGCGTAGTAGCGCGACAGGGCCTCCCGCAGTTCCGGTATCCCCCGCTGCCAAGTGTAGAAGGTTTCGCCGGCGAGGAGGGCGTCACTTGCCGCCCTGTTGATGAAACCCGGCGAGGGCAGGTCGCCCTCCCCCGCCCAGAGCGGAATGAGCCCCTCCTGGCCCCGCGCATAGGTGATGACCTCGACAATACCGCTTTCCGGTGCGGCAAGTGCGCGGGGGCTGAGACTTTCCAAGACCGACATACGATCCCTCTCCGTTTGTCGGTCCCTCATAGCGCAGCCGGCCGCAGGAATCCCATGACAATCGGTGAGGCTGAGATCGATTTGTGTGATGATTATCAGCGGGCCTTGAGCAGGTCGCGGATCTCCGCCAGAAGCAGCACATCCGCCGGCGGCGGGGCTGGAGCCTCTTCCACCGGCTTCTTTTCCTCGGCAAGGCGGATGCGATTCACGACCCTGACCATCAGGAAGATGATCCAGGCAAGGATCAGGAAATTCAAGATGACCGTCACGAAGCTGCCATAGGCGAACACTGCCCCCTGCTCCCGTGCTGCCGCCAGCGTCGGAGCAGTCACGGCGGAGGAGAGGGGAATGAAGTAGTCGGAGAAGTCGATACCGCCGATGATTGCGCCGACAAGGGGCATGATGATGTCGTTGACGAGCGAATTGACGATCCCCGTGAAGGCACCGCCGATGATGATCCCGACGGCGAGATCGATGACATTCCCCTTGGCGATGAAAGAACGAAATTCGGAGACAACGGACATGACGACCCTTCCTGTACCAATCAGGGCCAGCCAAGGCACAGTACCCGGCGACGGCCCTCGTAGATGTGTCGGCGAGAGCCGAACAAGTAGGACTTTATGCCAAGACCCGCGCGATTTCCAAGCATCCTGTTTTCACCTATCCTGCTCGACTTGAGCAAGCGTCCCGAGCGGAGGAGACATGCTTCCAGCCTGGCTGATCTTCCTGTCGGCATTCGTCTATATCCTGCTGCTTTTCGCGGTCGCGAGCTATGGTGATCGCCGGAGCCGGTTGATCGGCGTGCCCGATCGCGGCCGTCCGGTGGTCTATGCGCTCAGCCTCGCGATCTACTGCACGTCCTGGACCTATTTCGGCGGCGTCGGGCTCGCCTCCCAGCGGGGTCTGGAATTCACCGGCATCTACATCGGCCCCATCCTCGCCTTCACGATTGGCATGCCGATCATCCGACGGATCGTCGAACTGGCGAAGGCGGAGAAGCTCACCTCCGTCGCCGACTTCATCGCCGCCCGCTACGGCAAGAACCCGGCGGTCGCCATGATCGTCGCTTTTATCTCGCTGATCGGAGCGATCCCCTATATCGCCCTGCAGCTGAAGGCCGTCTCCAGCTCCGTCGCCGCCATGGTGGACGCTTCTGTCTACGGGATCGGCAGCGGCAACCTCTACTTCATCGACCTCGCGCTGATCGTCACCATCCTGATGGCGTGTTTCGCGGTGGTGTTCGGGACCCGCCACACGGATGCCACGGAGCACCAGGACGGCCTGATCCTTGCGGTGGCGATGGAATCCGTCGTCAAGCTGCTGGCCTTCGCCACGGTCGGTATTGCCGTTGTATTCTTTCTCTTCGACGGGCCGGCGGATCTGTGGCAGCGCTCCACGGAGAACCTGCTTGTCGCCTCGGCCATGTCCTACGAGACGCCCGTCAGCCGCTGGATTCTGCTGATCGTGCTGTCGGCCTTCGCCATCATCATGCTGCCGCGGCAATTCCACGTCACGGTCGTCGAGAATCGCACCGAGCGGGAACTGAAGACAGCGGGCTACTTCCTGCCGCTCTACCTCGTGGCGATCAACCTCTTCGTGCTGCCGATCGCGATCGCTGGCGTCATCCAGTTCGGGGGCACCGGCAATGCCGACCTCTACGTGCTGCTCCTGCCGCTCGCGAATGAAATGCCGGTCGTCTCGCTGATCGCCTTCATCGGTGGCTTCTCGGCCGCGACGGCGATGGTCATCGTCGCGTCCGTCGCCCTGTCGATCATGGTGTCGAACGACATCGTCATGCCGGTCCTTCTCCGCCGCAAGCTCATGCGGCGTTCCGTGCATCGGGCCGATTTCACCAAGACGCTGCTGCGGGTCCGGCGGACCTCGATCATCGTCGTCCTCATGCTCGGCTATGCCTATTATCGCGGCGCCGACAGCGAATCGGGGCTGGCCTCCATCGGCCTTCTCGCCTTCGCCGCGATCGCGCAGATGGCCCCTAGCCTGTTTGGGGGGCTTATTTGGCGGCGGGCGAACGCCCGCGGCGCCATCCTCGGAATGACCCTGGGCTTCCTCGTCTGGGCCTACCTGCTCTTCGTGCCAAGCCTCGGCGGTCCGAACAATTCCCATGTGGCAACAGCCATCCTCGATTTCCTGCTGCCAGGTACGGGGCTCTTCTCCGGCGCCGAGACCGATGCCCTGGTCACGGTGACGCTGTTCAGCCTGATCATCAACACGGCCGCCTTCGTGCTCGGCTCGCTGTCGCGCAATCCAAGCCCCGTTGAACGCATCCAGTCCGGCATCTTCGTGCGCAGGCATCGCCGAACCCAGTTCGCGACCCGGGGCTGGAAGACGCGTGTCAGTGTCGGCGACCTGAAGACCACGATCGCCCGCTATCTCGGCGAGGAGCGGATGGAGCGCTCCTTCGCCAACTATGCGAATGCAGGCGGACGTCGGCTTGAAGACAACCAACCTGCGGACATGGCGCTGATCCACTTCTCCGAACAATTGCTCGGAAGCGCGATCGGCTCATCATCGGCGCGACTGGTCCTTTCCCTCATCCTGCAGAAGGCTGAGGACACCAATTCGGACACCGCCTGGCTACTGGATCAGGCAAGCGAGGCGCTCCAATACAATCAGGACATGCTGCAGACCGCGCTTTCGCAGATGGACGAGGGCATAGCGGTTTTCGACAGCTCCTATTGCCTGACCATCTGGAACCGCCGCTTCAGGAACCTCCTCGACCTGCCGGAGCAGGCCGGTCAGGTCGGCTATCCGCTCACCGACATCATCGCCTACCTGTCCAATCGGGGCGATATCCAGCCCGAGAACCGGGCGGAGGTGATCCGCCAGTTCCAGACCCTCGATGCTCCCTTTTCGCTCGTGGTGGCGGGCGGCACACGCATCATCGAAGTGCGCTCCAATGCCATGCCCGACAAGGGCATCGTCGCGACACTGACAGACATTACCGAGCGGGTCGCCGCTGACCGCGCCCTCAAGCTCGCCAACGAGACGCTGGAGCAGCGGGTCGAGGAGCGGACCGCGGAACTCACGAGGGTGAACCGGGAGCTGGCGGAAGCGCGTGCCGCGGCCGAGGAGGCCAATATCGGCAAGACGCGCTTCTTCGCAGCGGCGGGCCACGACATCCTTCAGCCGTTGAACGCCGCGCGCCTCTACTCCTCGGCGCTCGTCGAGCGGCTGGGCAAGTCGGAGAACAGCGCCCTCGTACGCAATATCGATTCGGCGCTGGAATCGGTCGAGGCAATCCTGGGAGCTGTTCTCGACATCTCCCGTCTCGATACCGGTGCCATGAAGCCCCGCGTCGCATCCGTGGCCCTCGACGAGCTCCTGAGGCGCATCGAAACCGATTTCGCGCCCATGGCCCGGGAGAAGAACCTGCGCTTCGTCGTCGTTCCGAGCTCGATCCGTGTCCGCTCGGACCCAAACCTGTTGCGGCGCCTGGTCCAGAACCTCGTTTCGAACGCCATCAAGTACACGATTGACGGGAAGATCCTGGTCGGTGCGCGCCGGCGCGGGAACGAGGTGGTGATCGAGGTGCTCGATTCAGGCATCGGCATTCCATCCGCCAAGTTCCGGACCGTCTTCAAGGAGTTCGCCCGGCTGGACGAGGGAGCACGGACAGCATCGGGCCTCGGTCTCGGTCTTTCGATCGTCGATCGCATCTCGCGGGTCCTGAACCATCCGGTCGAACTTTCCTCCGTACCCGGCAAGGGAACCGTCTTCCGCGTCAGCATGCCGCGTGACGTCACCGTATCCCAATCCGTACGCGGTAGCGAACGACCGGAGCGGCGCCGGCGGACGCAGCCACTGACAGGGCTCCGGGTGCTGTGCATCGATAACGACCCGAAGATCCTCGAGGGCATGGCGCTGCTGATTTCCGGCTGGGGATGCACGGTCGGCCAGGCCGCCTCACTCGCAGACGTCGAGGGTCTGATAGCAGGCCGCGAGCCAGCCCCCGAGCTCATTGTCGCAGATTTTCATCTTGGTGACGGAAACGGCGTCGAGGCGATTATCCGTCTTAGGCAGGCTTACAAAGCCGATATTCCGGCATTGCTCGTGACGGCCGATCGTTCCCTCGAGGTGCGGGCGGAGGCGGAACGTCACGATATCGCGCTGCAACACAAGCCGGTGCGTCCGGCGGCGCTACGGGCCTACCTGACGCAGGTGGCCGGCATCAAGCGGATCGCCGCGGAATAGCACCGCTGTTCATCCGGCAGTCATCCACCCTCTCCTAGGAAGACAAGCGTCTCGACTCGGCCGCGCGGAACTGACTGCGTGATTGCTGCGTTTGGGCCGCAGAAGATCCTGGCCCGAAGAGGCCATACCGACCGGGCGACCCAAGCGCATCGGGCCGGCAGAACGGAGACCGCGACCGATGAAACGGTTCGATATTATTGATGGTATGCGAGGCTATTTCCTCGTCTTCATGCTGATCAACCACCTGATCTTCGCCGGCGGTTACTGGCTCGTGAAGGTGAACCACAACCAGTTGGCCTTTGTCGAGGATGCACAGGGCTTCGTTTTCCTCTCCGGCCTTCTCATCGGCATGGTCTACGCCCGCAAGATGATGAAGAACGGTTATGCCGCAGGTCGCCAGGCGATCTATTCGCGCGCCTTCGAACTCTATCGCTACGCCATGGGGATCGTGATCGCCGTGCTCGCCGCGCAGATGATCCTGCCGGAAGCCTACACGGTCTGGTACAACTGGCTTGGCTACACGACCTTCGACGATCCGCTTCGTCTTGCAGCGATTGCCACCTTCCTGTTCCAGCCGACATTCATGGACATCCTGCCGCAGTACATCGTCTACATGTTCTTTGCGCCGATGCTCGTGAAGCTCGTGCTTGAAGACAAGTGGCACTATGTGCTTGCTGCCTCCCTCGTCATGTGGATGGCCGCGCAGCTCGGCCTCCAGCGTATCGTCACGGAGCCGGTACATCAGCTGGTGATGGGCCCGGATGACCAGGGTATTCGCGCAAGCTTCAACATGCTCGGGTGGCAGATCGTCTTCTATTCAGGCCTGGTTCTGGGCGCCATGACGTCGGCCGGGAAGATCGACTGGAGCCGGATCCTGACGCCAGAGAACACGTTCATTCCGAAGATGGCGCTGATCGTCGTCCTGTTCTTCCTGCCGCTAAGGATCATGACCGCCAACGGCCTGATGCCGGACTTCATGATTGGCAAGTTTGCCGCCATGGAAGTACGCGCCGATTTCGGGCCGGTCTACCTCCTGAACTTCATCGCCGTCGCGGCGCTCGTCACGTGGTTGCTTGTCGCTGGCGCGAGGCATCCCTCAGCCTTCGTCCAGAAGGCAGCCGGCGTGCTGACCTGGGTCTTCTCGCTGAAGTTCCTGCAGCTGATCGGTCGCCATTCGCTCTACGTCTACGTATGGCACGTCGCAATCGTCTACGCGGTCTACTACTTCGACGGCCGTTCGCCGGCACTCAGCCAGTTGACCAAGACTGCGATCGCCTTCGTGGGTATCGCACTTCTGGCTCTACCGGCGGTCTGGCGTGAACGCGAGAAGTTTTTCGGCAGCGCCGCAGCACCAGTCATGAAACCGCAGACGAAGTCGGTTCGATAGAATAACGTTGGGGTGGTGACCGTCAGGTCACTGCCCCGATCTGCCAGGGCACGAATTCGTTGTCGCCGTAGTCGTAGATCTCGCTCAGGGTCTTCTTGCCCGATGCAACCGCGATGATGTCCTCGAATATCCGCTGCCCCGACTGCTCGATCGTTTCCTCGCCGGTGACGATGCCGCCGCAGTTGATGTCCATGTCCTCCTTCATGTGCTCGTACATTTCGGAGTTGGTGGCGATCTTGATGCAGGGCGACGGCTTGAACCCGGAGACGGAGCCGCGGCCAGTGGTGAAACAGATGACATTGCATCCGCCGGCCACCTGTCCCGTAACCGCCACGGGATCATATCCGGGCGTGTCCATGAAGACGAAGCCCGGTTCCGTGACCGTCTCGGCAAACTCGTAGACGGCCTTCAGCGGCATGGACCCACCCTTGGCGACGGCGCCCAGCGATTTTTCGAGGATAGTCGTCAACCCTCCAAGCTTGTTGCCGTGCGAGGGGTTGTTGTTCAGCTCGTCGCCGTTGCGGGCGGTATAGTCCCGCCACCAGTCGATCCGTTGCAGGAGTTTTTCCGCCACTTCCGGCCTCACGGCACGCCGCGTCAGCAGATGCTCCGCACCGTAGATCTCCGGCGTTTCCGAAAGCACCGTGGTGCCGCCGTTGCGAACGATGAGATCGGAGGCGTGACCGAGCGCCGGGTTTGCGGAGATGCCGGAATAGCCGTCAGAGCCGCCGCATTCCAGGGCAACCTTCAGCTTCGACAACGGCTGTGGCGTCCGCACTGCCGCGTTCACCCCCGGCAGCATCTCCTTGATGATCTCGATCGCAGCATCGATGGTCTTTTTCGTGCCACCGTGCTGCTGGATCGTCATCGTTCGCAGCCGGTCGCCCTCTTCCATCTTGTAGTGCTCGAGGATCGGGCCGATCTGGTTCGTTTCGCAGCCGAGGCCAATCATCAGGATGCCGCCGAAATTGGGGTGCTTGGCATAACCCTGGATCGTGCGAATGAGGACGCGGTAGCCTTCGGACTTGTTGTTGAGAGCACAGCCACCGCCATGGGTCAGCGCCACGACGCCATCGACGTTGTCGAACCCGTCGAGCCCGCCCATGCGGTTGAAGTAGTCGGCGATGTAGCGGGAGACGGTGGCGGAACAGTTCACCGAGGAGATGATGCCAATGTAGTTGCGGGTGCCGGCACCGCCGATGCCGCGGTCATAACCCATGAAGGTCCGCCGCTCGTTCTCCGGCAGCATGCCCTTCTCCTCGACATCGATGCTGAACTGGTGCTCGTGCTCGGAGGGCAGCATGGCGAGGTTGTGCAGATGGACGTGGCTGCCCGGCTCGATATCCTGCGTCGCGACGCCGATGACCTGACCATACTTCTTGACCTCGGCGCCCTTGGGAATAGGGCGGATCGCCACCTTGTGGCCGCGACCGATCAGTTCACGGGCAACGAGATCGCCATGGCCGATCGGATTTCCCGCCTGGACCGAACGGCGGACCACACCGACATCGTCGGCCGGATTGAGAATGATGATAGGCGTTACAATGGCATCCATGGCTGCTTCCTCCTCCCGGGAGGTCTTCCTGTTTCTGATTGGGGGGTTCAGCGGGGTTCGTTTTCCATCCACCGGCGTTTGGACTGCTCCAGATGCGCATGCATCATCGCCTGGACGAGCAGCGGGTCGCGTGCCTGCAAAGCCGTGAGGATCGCCTCATGCTCGCGAAGCGCGAGATGCCAGGTCTCCGGCGTCTCGAAGCGTGTCCGCAACTGGGCCGAGATCGGACTATGGCGCTCATCGAACAGATCGCCGACGATCTGAGCCAGCACCGAATTGCCACCCTCCGCCGCGATGGTGAGGTGGAAAAGCCGATCCTGGTCGAGCGGCTTCCTGCCGGCTTCGATCTCGGCACGCATTGCGTCGAGCGTCTGGCGAAGCAGCGTCAGCCCTTCCTGAGAAATTCTTGCGGCAGCGGCAAGCGCCACCGTTCCCTCGACAGCGGCCCGCGCTTCCATGAGCTCAATCGGGCTCTCGCCCATCGAACCCGTCTGCAGCGGACGGCGCTCTGTTTCCGCGGTGATATAGATCCCGGACCCCATGCGAATTTCCACACTGCCCTCGATCTCCAGCGCAATCAAAGCCTCACGAAGGGAAGGCCGGGAGACGCCGAGTTGCTGCGCAAGGTCCCGCTCCGCCGGCAGCCGATCGCCTGCGGCGAAATGACCGCCCTGGATCAGGCCGCGAATTTGGTCCGCAATCTGCTGATAGAGGCGCCTTGGTTCCGTCGCCTTGATGGGTGCGTTCATGTTGCTGCCGCTGCTCTAATCTGGCCTTACCATAAGAGTGCTTTGCGTCGGTAGCAAGGCTGGTCAGGCCACTGCCACCGCCACTCCTCGCTCATTTCTCGGATCCTGCCAGTCGCTCTACGCAGTTGGCTTGACCAATTCCGGGAAACATCGTTAGCTTCATTGTCGTTCCGACCCGCTTCGGATCCGAAGAAGATCACACATCCATCGTCGGCTGCAATAGCGGCTTACAGGCAAGGCTTTCATGCTTACGATTACCTGCGATTCCCCCGGTACTCTCTCCCGCTCGGAGCGCGCGAAGCCCTTTCCGGGCGAGGGCGAGGTGCTCGTGAATATCCGGCGCGTCGGCGTCTGCGGGACCGACCTGCATATCTTCACGGGAAACCAGCCCTACCTCTCCTATCCCCGCGTCATGGGGCATGAGCTCGCTGCAACGGTCGAGGAGGCACCACCAGGAAGCTCTCTCCAGGCCGGCGACACGGTATCGATCATCCCCTACATCTCCTGCGGTCACTGCAGCGCCTGCCGCAAAGGCAAGACCAATTGCTGCCGCAACATCGGCGTGCTTGGCGTTCATCGGGACGGCGGCATGACGGAATATCTCAGCCTGCCGGAGCAGTTCGTCCTCAAGGCGGAAGGCCTGACCCTCGACCAGGCGGCCATGGTCGAATTCCTGGCGATCGGCGCCCATGCCGTCGCGCGCGCCACTGTTCAGCCTGGCCAGAAGGTGCTGGTGGTCGGCGCCGGTCCGATCGGCATGGCAGTGGCGATCTTCGCCCGGCTTGATGGCGCCGAGGTGACGTTCCTCGACGGACGCGCCGATCGGCTGGCCTTCGCTGCCAGGCATCTCGGCGCCTCACATACAGTTCAGCTTGGCGAAGCCGATCACCAAGCACTGTCGGAAATCACCAGCGGCGACTTCTTCGATGTCCTGTTCGATGCCACGGGCAATCCGAAGGCAATGGAACGCGGCTTCGGATTCGTCGGCCACGGCGGCGCCTATGTGCTGGTGTCGATTGTCGCCAGCGACATCACCTTCTCGGATCCCGAGTTCCACAAGCGCGAGACCTCGCTGCTCGGCAGCCGCAACGCAACGGTGGCGGACTTCGAACGGGTCATGGAGGCGATGCGGGCCGGCGAAGTGCCGGAGGCGCTGGTCACGCACCGGATGACGCTTTCCGAGGTGCCGGAGCGTTTTGCGGCCCTTACAGATCCTGCCGCCGGTGTCGTGAAGGCGATGATCGAGGTGTGAGGACGGAGCCGCTACCCACGGGACTGCACAGGCCGTAGAAGATAACTGAGGGCGGGCGTGGAAAGTGCCGTCTACCGCCTTCACCGCCGCGACATTTGAGGAATGACATGACGAAGACCCTTCAAGGAAAGACCGTTCTCATCACCGCCGCCGGCCAGGGCATCGGCCGGGCTTCGGCGATCGCCTTTGCCGAGGCCGGAGCCGTGGTGCATGCCACCGACATCAATGACCGGGCGCTCGCTGAACTGCCAAAGCTCGAGAACCTGAAGACACCCCGGCTCGACGTCCTCGACGAGACCGCCGTGAAGGCCGCCGTTGAGAAGATCGGCCAGGTCGACATTCTCTTCAATTGCGCCGGTGTCGTCCATGGCGGATCCATCCTGGAGATGAAGGACAGCGATCTCGACTTCGCCTTCGATCTCAACGTCAAGGCAATGATCCGCACGATCCGGGCAGTGCTGCCCGGCATGCTGGAGCGCAAGGACGGGGCGATCATCAACATGTCGTCCGTCGCGTCCAGCATCAAGGGCGTGCCCAACCGCTTTGCCTACGGCACGACGAAGGCAGCCGTGATCGGCCTGACGAAGCATGTTGCCGCCGACTACGTGACGCAGGGCATCCGCTGCAACTGCATCTGCCCCGGGACCGTTGAAAGCCCGTCGCTGCAGGAGCGCATGCGGGCGCAGGGCGACTACGAGGCTGCTCGCGCGGCCTTCATCGCACGCCAGCCGATGGGCCGCCTCGGCTCGCCGGAAGAAATCGCGGACCTCGCCGTCTATATCGCTGGCGCCACCTACACGTCCGGCCAGGCCTTCTGCATCGACGGCGGCTGGACCATCTGACCCTTCACCGACGACAGAGACTGCCATGACCCGCATTACCGATCTTCGCGTCTTCGACCTGCGCTTCCCGACTTCGCAGAGCCTCGACGGCTCCGACGCGATGAACCCGGATCCCGATTACTCGGCAGCCTATGTCATCCTCGATACCGAAAGCGAAGGGCTGTCGGGCCATGGCCTGACCTTCACCATCGGTCGCGGCAACGACATCTGCTGCATGGCAATCAAGGCCATGCGGCATCTCGTGGTGGGGCAGGAGCTCGACGCATTCCGCCAGGACCCCGGCAAGTTCTGGCGGCACCTGACCAGCGACAGCCAGCTGCGCTGGATCGGCCCCGACAAGGGCGCCATGCACCTGGCCACAGGGGCAGTCGTCAACGCATTCTGGGACCTGCTTGCCAAGCAGCAGGGCAAGCCGGTCTGGCAGCTGGTGTCGGAACTTTCGGCAGAGGAAATCGCCGATATCGTCGACTTCCGCTATCTCACCGACGTGCTGACGCGCGACGAGGCCGTCGCCATCCTGAGACAAGCCGAGACCGGCAAGGCGAAGCGCATCGCGACGCTGAAGCAGGAAGGTTATGCCTGTTACACGACGTCTGCGGGCTGGCTCGGCTATCCGGAAGAGAAGCTCCGCCGCCTCTGCCAGGAAGCCGTCGATGCCGGCTTCAACCACGTCAAGATGAAGGTCGGCCGGGACCTTGAGGACGACATCCGCCGCCTGACCATCGCCCGCGAGGTGATCGGCCCGGATCGTTACCTGATGATCGATGCCAACCAGGTCTGGGAGGTCGACCAGGCGATCGACTGGGTGAAGAAGCTCGCCTTCGCCAATCCCTTCTTCATCGAAGAGCCCACGAGCCCGGATGACGTCGCCGGACACCGCAAGATCCGCCAGGCCATCGGCCCGGTGAAGGTCGCCACCGGCGAGATGTGCCAGAACCGCATCATGTTCAAGCAGTTCATCGCCGAGGGCGCGATCGACATCGTGCAGATCGATTCCTGCCGCATGGGGGGCCTGAACGAGGTGCTGGCGGTGCTGCTGATCGCCGCCAAGTACAACCTGCCGGTCTGGCCGCATGCGGGCGGCGTCGGTTTGTGCGAATATGTTCAGCACTTGTCGATGATCGACTACGTTGCCGTCTCGGGTACCAAGGAAGGCCGGGTGATCGAATATGTCGACCACCTGCACGAGCACTTCATCGATCCCTGCGTCATCAAGAACGCTGCCTACATGCCGCCACCGCGGCCGGGCTTCTCCATCGAGATGAAGCCGGAGTCTATCGCGGAGTATGCCTTCAAAGGCTGACAAGCCTCCGCTGACGAAAAAGCCCCTCGGTCCGACTGGAGCGAGGGGCTTTCGGTTCGTAGTCCGGTGATGGCCTCAGAGCCGCCCCGCCTCGATCTCCGCCAGCTTGGCGTTGACCAGGTCACGCCACGCCCGATTATCGATCAGCGCCTGCGGGAAGAGCCCCGGCAGCGCGAAGAAGGGTGCCGAGGCATCATCGCTCGCGGGTTCAGCCGCCGCACGGCGCAGTTCCTCCCGGCGCGGATCGTCAATGTCCGGCGTCCTCTTGGCATAGGCGATCCAGAGAGCCGTCGCGAGCGCTGCAGTATCCGCGTCCTCACCCTTCGCCAGCGCCTCGACCGTTCCGGCAAAGATGCGTTGCGGCAGTTTCTGGCTGCCGTCCATGGCGATCTGCTTCGTCCGGTGCGCGATCGTGGGGTTCTCGAAGCGCTCGATCAGCTGGTCGATGTACTGGTCAAGGTCGATACCGGGAACGGGATCCAGCGTCTTGCGGGCGGCCTGCATGTGCCGGCGCGCGAGGTCGCGATACTCCGGAACGGCCATAACGTCACGGACATATTCCAGACCCTTCAGCTGGCCGAGATAGGCGATCATCGAGTGGGCGCCGTTGAGGAGGCGAAGCTTCATCTTCTCGTAGGGCTCTACGTCATCGACGAAGAGAGCGCCGGCCTTGTCCCAGGCCGGATGACCGGAGATGAAGTGATCCTCGATCACCCATTGCATGAAGGGCTCGGTTTCCAGCGACAGCGAATCCTCGGCCCCCAGCAGACCGGCCGCCCGTGCTCGACCCTCGTCTGTCGCGGCCGGGACGATGCGATCGACCATGCTCGACGGGAAGGCGCCATGGCCGGAGATCCAGTTGGCAAGTGTCGGATCGCGGGCACCGGCCATCTCGATCACCAGGCGGCGGACGATCCGGCCGTTGGTCGGCAGGTTATCGCAGCAGAGTACGGTGAAGGGCTCCTGGCCGGCTGCATGACGGCGCGCAAGGCCCTCGACGATATAGCCGATGACGCCGACGGGCGCGGTCGGATTGGCGAGATCGGCCGCCACTGCCGGATGGTTGCGATCCAGGCCGCCCGTTCTCGGGTCGAGTCCGTAGGCTTTTTCGGTCACCGTGATCGTGACGATCTTGATCGCCGGATCGACGAGCAGCGCCAGAAGCTCCTCGCGGTCCTCCACCGCCGAAATGCCATGGATGATGGAGCCGACTACCTGCACGCTTTCACCCGCACCGCTGCGGGTCACGACGGAATAGAGATGATCCTGCGCCTTGAGATCGCGAGCGATATCGAGCGACCGCAGGCTGACGCCGACAATGCCCCAGTCACCTGGTTCCTTGGCCAGCGCCAGGTCGTTGTAAACCGCCTGGTGCGCGCGATGAAATGCACCGAGCCCGATATGCAGGATGCCGGGCTTCAGCGTCTTCGGGTCGAAGGCGGGCTTGACGACGGATCCGGCGAGCGGGGTCGAGGCTGACAGTCTTTCCATGATCAGGACAATCCGTATCTGGAGTGGCTAAGCGCGCGTTCGATACCGCGCAGTTCGGCGAGGCCCTTCAGCCGGCCAATGGCCGGATAACCGGGCTGGGCGCCGCGGGTGAGGTCGTCGAGAATTTCCTGGCCGTGGTCAGGACGCATCGGGATCTCGTGATCAGCGCGGCCTTCCGCCTGGCGGCGCTTCTCCTCGGCAAGCAACTCGGCGATGACGGCCACCATGTCGGTATGGCCTTCAAGATGCTCGTCCTCGAAGAAGGAGCAAGGGGTAGTCTCCTCGTCCCGGTGAACGTTGCGCAGGTGGACGAAGTGGATTCGCGGAGCAAGCTTCTTCACCATGGCCGGCAGATCGTTGTCGCCGCGGGCGCCGAGTGAACCCGTGCAGAAGGTGACGCCGTTCGCCCGGCTGTCCACCTTGTTCAGCATGTGGAGGTAGTCAGCCTCGGTGGAAAGGATGCGCGGCAGGCCGAGCAGCGCCCATGGCGGGTCGTCCGGATGGGCGCAGATATTAATGCCGACCTCTTCGGCAACGGGCGTCACTTCCGACAGGAAGTCCACCAGATGCTGCTGCAGCTTGTCGCGGCTGATGCCGTCATAGGTCGCGAGATGGTCGCGCAGCTGCGGCAGCGTGTATCCGTCAGCCGAGCCCGGCAAGCCAGCTCCGACATTCTTCGAGAGCGCCTCCCGACGATCTTCCAGCATTTCTGCAAAGCGTCTTGCCGCTTGCTCGCGCAGGCCCTCATCATAATCCTCCGCCGCACCCGGACGCTCCAGCAGGTGGATGTCGAAGGCAACGAAGTCGATCAGGTCGAAACGCATCGCCCGTGCCCCATGCCGCGTCGGCCAGCGAAGATCAGTGCGGGTCCAGTCGAGCACCGGCATGAAATTGTAGCAGACGGTGCGGATGCCGCTGGATGAGAGGCGGCGGAGCGTCTCCTGCCAGTTTGAAATGTGCTGGCGCCAGTCGCCGGTCTGGGTCTTGATGCTTTCGGAAACCGGCACGCTCTCGACCACGTCCCAGAACAGCCCGCCCGCCTTGATCGCCTCATGGCGCTTGGCGATTTCCTCCACCGGCCAGACGTCCCCCGTCGGGATATGATGCAGGGCGCTGACGATGCCCTTGGCACCGGCCTGGGCCGCATCCTCCACGCTCACCTTGTCGACCGGGCCAAACCAACGCCACGTATGCCGCATGAAATATCCTCAGAGAAACGTCAGTTGAACCTTGCAGGCGGTGGCGCGGTCGCCGGCCTGCTCAAACGCCTTTACCGCATCCGTGACGGGAAAGCTGTGGGAGATGATCGGCCGCACGTCGATGTCGCGGCGGCCGATGAGATCCGCGGCCTGTGCAAATTCCTGATCGAACCGCTGGGTGCCGATCCAGTGCAGCTCCTTGCCAACCAGGGCATTGAGCGGCACCGTCACGTCGCCCGTCACACCGACCTGGACGATGAGCCCACGCGGCCGGACAGTCGCAAACGCTGTGCGGATTGCCGGTGCCGCGGCCGAGCACTCGAAGGCGACATCGAACTGCCCCTTGTCCTGCTCGAAGGCCGCGAGGGCCGCAGCATCCGTCGCCACGTTGATGGTCTGGTCGGCGCCCATGGCTCGGGCACGATCCAGCGCGGCATCGGTCAGGTCGGTCACCACAATCTTGGCCGCACCCGCGTGCCGGACCGCAGCCACCGTCAGCACGCCGATCGGGCCGGCGCCAGTGACGAGCACCTGCTTGCCGTTGAGGTCGCCGGCGCGCGCCACTGCATGCAGGCAGACCGCCAGCGGTTCGGCGCAAGCCGCCTCGCCCGCCGTCACTGTCTCGCCGACCGGCACGCACTGCCTCGCCGGCACCACCAGCCAATCGCGGAACATGCCTTGAGCATGCGGCAGGCGCATGGCGCTGCCCATGAACTGCATGTCGAGGCAATGGATGGGCAGGCCTTCCCGGCAGAAGCGGCAGTGTCCGCAGGGCTGGCTCGGATTGACGGAGACCAACTGGCCGACCGCCAGCCCAGAGACCCCCTCGCCCAGCGCCTCCACATAGCCCGCCGCTTCGTGCCCCGGAATGATCGGCTCCCGCACCCGTACCGGGCCGAAGCCGCCGTCCTGGTAGTAGTGCAGGTCGGAGCCGCAGATGCCACCGGCCGCCATCTTCAGCAGCACCTGACCCGCGCCGGGTGCGGCAACGGGCGCCTCCTCGACCTTCAGGTCCCGCTGGCCGTAAAGCCGGGCGAACCGTGCAAGCATCATCTGCCTCCTATCGCAGCAGGCCGAGCTGGGTCGGCAGCCAGAGCGTGATTGCCGGGATGAAGGTGATCAGCAGCAGGGCGACAAAGAGCGGGATCATCCAGGGAAGGATCGCCATCGCCGTTCGCTCCACCGAAAGCTTGGCAATCCGCGAAAGCACGAAGAGCACCATGCCGACGGGCGGCGTCAGGAGACCGATCATCAGGTTCAGCGTGAAGATCAACCCCATGTGGACCGGATCGATCCCGTAGCGAGCGGCAATCGGCATCAGGATCGGCACAAGGATGCTGATCGCGGCAATGGTGTCGAGGAAGGCTCCGACGATCAAAAGCAGCACGTTGACGATAATCAGGAAGGTCCACCAGTTGTCCGTCAGTGAGAACATGAAGTCGGAGAACAGCTGGGCCGCCTGACTGACCGTCAGGAGCCATGCGAAGATCGAGGCTGTCGTGACGATGAACAAAACCGAGGCCGTGGTTTCGATCGTGTCGAAGCTCGCCTTGGCCAGCGTTCGCAGCGTCATGGTGCGGTAGCGCACCAGGCCTAGGAAGAGCGACCACAGGACAGCGGCAACCGCGGCTTCCGTCGGCGTGAACCAGCCCATGGTCATGCCGCCGATCAGGAGAACCGGCGTCAGCAGCGCCATCACGGCGGAGAAATCAAAATACCAGTCGAGCGCAACCAGCGCGACCAAGGCGATCAGAACTGCGATGTTGATGGACAAGCCAGCCAGTATCAGAAGATAAACCGCCGCCGGGAAACTGAAGACGATCAGCACTTCCAACGAAGCCCCTGCGAGTCTTTTCAGTTCAAACGGCGTATCGGAGCCCCAGCCCTTGCGGTGGGCGAAGATGAAGACGGTCAACATCATCAGGCCCGTCATGACGAGGCCCGGCAGGATGCCGGCCATGAAGAGCGCGCCAATCGAAACATTCGCCATCATGCCGTAGATGACGAAGGGGAGCGACGGCGGGAAGATCGGGCCCAGCGTTGCCGATGCGGCGGTGACGCCGACGGCCGCCTCGACCGGGTAGCCGTGATCCTTCATCGCCTTGATCTCGATCGTGCCGATGCCGGCTGCGTCCGCGAGCGCAGTACCCGACATGCCGGAGAAGACGACGGAACCGATGATGTTGACCTGCGCCAGTCCGCCCTTCATCCAGCCGACCAGTGCCAGTGCGAAGGTGTAGATGCGGCCGGTGACGCCGGCGATGTTCATCAGGTTGCCGACGAGGATGAAGAAGGGCACGGCGATCAGCGGGAAGCTCTCGACGCCGGCGATCATCCGCTGGGCAGCGATGATGTCGGGCGCGACACCGTAAATGACAAGGTAAAGGAGAGAGGAGACGCCGAGCGATACCGCAATCGGCGCGCCGACGATCATGAGGGCAAGAAAGGACCCGATGAGAAGCAGCACTGGTCAGACCCCCTGAATGCCGGTTTCGTTCGCCTTTTCGCGAACCGTCTTGTCGTTGATCATGTCCTTGACGAAGTTCTGCACCGCACGCGCCAGCATCAGCGCGAAGGCGGCGAATACCGTATAGAAGACATAGCCGCGCGGCAGGTTGACCGTCACCATGCGTTCATTGCCGACGATGGCGATATAGCGCCACATCAGCCAGGTCGTGTAGGCGAAAAAGCCGATGACGATGAGGTCGACCAGGAGCTCGAGCGCGCGGCCGGCCTTGCGCGGCAGGAAACGATAGAGAATATCGACGGAGATGTGCCTGCACATGCGAACGCACATCACCGAGCCCAGGAACACGAGGACGACGAGGCAGTTGGCGGCGATTTCCTCGGTCCATGCCAGGCTGTTGTTCAGGGCGTAGCGGGTGAAGAACTGCAGGAAGACGGAGGCGGCCATGACCCAGAAGATGGCCATGTTGAACCAGTCCTCAAGCGCGTAAGGCGACAGGTCCACCGGACCCGCCTCCTCCTCGAAGGCATGGGCCATTTCCTCGACGCTGATGGGAGCGTGCTGTTGTTCGTTCATCGGAGAACTCCGCCACTCTGGGATGCGACGAGCGCCCGGCAGCGAGGCCGGGCGCTCCAGTTGCGTCGATTACTGGACGGCGCGGATGGCTTCCCAGTCGGCCTTGTCGTAGCCGAATTCCTCGAAGGTCACCTTTTCCATGACGGTCTTCTCGAAGTCGGACTTGTCGACTTCGGTCACCGTGATGCCGTCGGCCTTGAACTTGTCGACCAGCGCATTTTCACGCTCCTCGATGATCTTGGTGCTGCGCTCAGCGGCTTCCTGCATGACTTCGGTGAAAATCTGCTTGTCCTCGTCGGAAAGCTTGGACCACAGCATGCCGGAGACGACCGTGTTCAGGTGGTCGACAATATGGCCGGTGAGGACGATGTTCTTCTGGACTTCGTAGAACTTCTTCGCCTCGATCGTCGTCAGCGGGTTTTCCTGAGCCTCGACCGTACCGTTCTGGAGCGCCAGGTAGACTTCCGCGAAGGCGATCGGGGTGGTGTTGGCGCCGCAGGCGCGCGGCATGGCGAGGTAGGCCGGAACGTCCGGAACGCGGATCTTCAGGCCCTGCATGTCGGCGCACTTTTCGATCGGCTTGTTCGACGTCGTGTGGCGCGTGCCGTAATAGGTGACGGCGGTGATGTGGTTGCCGCCCGATGCTTCCTCATAGCCTTGAGCGAGCTTATTGAAGACGTCGCTCTTGGTGTAGGCGATCAGGTGGCTCGGATCGCGGAAGATGTAGGGGAAGTAGGTGACGCCGATCGGCGGGTGCTCGCGCGACGCGAAGCTGGAGCCCGAGATGATGATATCGACGGTGCCGAGCTTGAGGCCCTGGTTGATATCGGCCTCCTTGCCGAGCTGCGAGGCCGGGAAGACGTCGATCTTGTAGCGGCCGTCGGTGCGCTTGGCGATCTCTTCCGCCGCCCAGACCGATTCCGTGTGGAACGGCTCGGAGGTTTCGTAGACATGCGCCCACTTGAGCGCAGTCTGGGCATGGGCTCCAAGGGCCGATACCAGAACCGCGGCAGTGGCGCCGAGGATGGTGGAGAGTTTCAACTTCATTTTCATTTCCTCCCGGTTGAAGTCAAAGGTTGCTATTGGCCGCCCGCACATCTCCATGCGGCGGGTATGACGCTGTCGGCCGGCTCCTCGCCGAAACTTTCCGACAGGCGGATCTGGGACTGGTCGAGATGGGCGCGCATGGCGTTGCGTGCGGCCTGATGGTCGCCTGCGGCGATGGCGTCGCGGATGGCGCGATGCTCCTCCATGGCCGACTGCCAAGTCTTAGGGTTTTCGAAATAGCTCGCCAGCTTCTCGAAATAGGGCGTCAGGCGCAGGTCGTGGATGCTGCCGACGAAACGGTTGAGGGTGCCGTTGCCGATGATGCCGGCAACCGCGATGTGAAATTCGCGGTCGAGCTTCAGCGCCAGCGGGCGGTCGTCAAGGGCTGCGGCCATGGCGCCGAGGTTTTCGTCGAGCACGGCGATCTGGTCAGGCCGAGCCACGCGGGCCGCCTCTTCGGCAATGGCACATTCGAGGATGGCGCGGGCGCGCAGCAGCTCGAAAGGACCTTCCGCCTCGCCGGCCGGATGGGGTTCGGCCGCCTGGCGCGGAGTGGCGACGTAGACGCCGGAGCCCATGCGGATATGGACGAAGCCTTCGACCTCCAGCACGATCAGGGCTTCACGAACGGTGGGGCGGGACACGGCAAGCAGTTCCGCGAGCTCGCGCTCGGCGGGCAGCTTGGAGCCGGGGGCGAAATTGCCCTGCTCGATCAGGCTGCGCATCTGGTCGGCGACCTGGCGATACAGCCGGCGCGATTCAATGACCGAAAACATCCATCCTCCCGACGCACCCTCCTCGGCGCGTGACTGGTAAGCTGGCCTTACCAGTTGTGGAAGTCATATCTTGATGTCTGACAACCTGTCAATGGTATACCGTGGACGGAGTGGTGCGCAACGCAATTCCGGTTGGACCCGTACCAGGCACCTGCTCTACTCCGGCGCGAGGCGGGTGATGACGATGTGGGTGTCGCGGCGGAACGGGCCGGCGACAAGCCGGGCGTCGAAGGTGATCTCACGCATCAGCCCCGGCGTCAGGTCGTAGATCGCCACGCCCGCTTCCAGCGCCTCGACGCCCTGCACCACCGCTTCCGTGATCTGCCTGCCTGCGTCCGCCTGCCCGGCACCACTGGCGAGCGCGCTGGCGATTCCCTGGAGCTCCCGGCCAAGGCTTTCCGACGCCGCCTTCGGATCGGAGGTGATCTTCCAGACGAACATCAGGTCTTCGGAACCTTCGAGACGGGCGCCATAGGATTGCAGCACCGCCCCCTTGACCGGATAGAAGGCCGGCAGGTCGAGGCCGGTGGCGGTGGTGGTCGAGCCGTCCCTGGCGAAGGCGCGCAGATAGGCAATGCCGGTGACCCAGAGCGGTCGGAGAACGGCGGTGACGCCATCCGGATCGAACATCGGCAGGATCTGCGGCATGGCGGCCGCCGTGCGGCCACCCAGGCCGGCGGAGCGTTCGCCCACACGCCGCTTGATGCCGGCCCAATCGACCACCACCGGCGGACCGGCTTCCAGCATCTGCAGATCGAAGCTCTCGCCCTCGATCGCGCTTGCGATCAGGTAATAGGGGTCCTCGGCCGAACCCTCTTGATCGACGACGTTGCGGAGGGTGAAGCGGCCCGCCAAAAGGTCCGGCGGCCGTTTGCCGGTAAGGCGGATGACCACTTCGTGCGACCAGCTGCGGCGGTCGGTCCGCCCGTCGAACACCTGCTCCTGCGAGAACTCGATGCGGTAGACGAGGTCTTCACCGAGCCGCGGAAAGAAGCCGAGGCGTAGCGTGTCCCCTGCCGTCGCCTGCGCGAACGCTGCGCCGGCCCAGCCGACGAGAATGAAGAAGGCAATCAGCAATCGGCGCGACATGGGGTCACCTCACCTGCTTCCGCCCCACAGCCTAGGGGAAGCGCGGGTTTTCGGCAAGCAGGCGGCGGCCGTCACGAGGCCTCCCCGTCCTCCCCCGCCGGCCTGTTGGAGGCGCGGCCGTTGTATTTCGGGCCGTCATCCTCTTCCGGCGGGTAACCGAGCGCGGCGGGAAAAGCGGCGAGCACTTCCGGCTGGCGGGCACCGCGCGGGCCGACGCAGGGTGGAAAGGCATCGTGCCAGCGCGGGTCGCCGCTGTACTGCTTTTCCGACAGGAAGCCGCGGCAGGCCCGCGCCCGGCGGCAGGCGGGAACGTCGCAGGTCTTCCAGTAGCCGAGATAGCTCGTGACGCGCTGGGTGAGCTTCTGCCATTCCCGCGACTTCTTTCGCGGGGGGAGCCTGTTGAACTCGCCGCGGGTATAGCCGGGCAGGTAGGGCTCGTTGTCGTACTCCCGCCAGAGACGGAGCTTTTCTTCCTTGCTTTCGGCCATGGCTCATCCCCCTTTCCGGGCACGGGTTCGCGTTCACGCGGGTTGCATGTCTTCTGGATCTTGCTGGAGAGCCCACACGGATGCGGAACCTCACTTTGGTTTAGTCTGTGGCTCCGCATCCGCGTGGCCTTCGGCGTTCTTTCGGGGTGTCCAGCCCCTACAGGTGATCGCCTCGTCTCTCTGCGCACCGGGATGTCTCCCGGTGCTTGCACGGCTTTCCCGAACCGGACATGGCTGCCCGGGGGAGACTTGATAGGAGCGCTGCCTCATCAGCCCGCTCCATGGCTTTCACCTCTTCCACCCTCCCCGCACGTTACGGCTTGGATGGAAGCGCCGGCCCCCGCCTGCCCGCGACCGTCTCGCGAAACACTCCGGCGACGGAGGCGGGGGTATTATGGGAGCGGGTTTTATATGCGGGGACGATGGGGGAGAAGAAAAATCCCCTCACCTGCAAAATCTAGCACTTAGCCGTTGGCTAAGATGCTGATTTTGCTTCCTCTCCCACAGGGGGCGAGGAGGGGGTGCCGCATTGCTTGGCTGCGGGGCGTTCACGTGTTTGAGGGCGCGGCAGCGCCCTTTCTCTCCCACAAGGGAAGAGAAGCAGTTTACCTTCTCTTTTCGTCATCCTCGGGCTTGACCCGAGGATCCAAACCCAAGCCTTCTGCTTGACGAACACGCACCGGCCCCACCATCCTGCACGCATGGCGGGATATGTTTACATCGTCACCAACCACAAGCACGGGACGCTCTACATCGGCGTCACCTCAGACCTCGCACGCCGCGTTTACGAGCATCGCGAAGGACTGACGCCCGGCTTCGCCTCCAAATACGGCCTGACGCAGCTCGTCTGGTACGAGGAGCACTGGGACGTTCGCGACGCCATTCAGCGGGAGAAGACGATGAAGCAGTGGTACCGCAAGTGGAAGATCGCGCTGATCGAGGAGCGAAACCCGGGCTGGCGGGATCTGTATCTGGAGCTGTGGTGAGGGCTTGTGTCTGGATCCTCGGGTCAAGCCCGAGGATGACGAAAGAGAGGGGAGGAGCGAGGGAGCCAAAAGCCGACGCGGCGCTGCTGGATTCCTGTGACCGATCCCCGGATCAAGTCCGGGCACAGGAATGACGGAGGAGAGGCACTACCTCAGTCACTCCCCGACCGCACCTCTTCCACGGCGAGCGACCCCGCCGGCAAGGGGCGGAGGAGGTCGGCTTCGGGTTTGGTGAGATGGAGCCAGTGGCGCCAGTCCTCGGGCCGCAGCACCACGACCTGGCGGTCGTGGATGGGGGCGACGTCGGGGCCGGGGGCGGTGGTGAGCATGGTGAAGGCGGGGGGCTGGTTGCTCTTCTCCCCCTCGCCTGCTGCCTCGCGCCCCACATCCCGCCAAAGCCCGGCGATGCAAAGGAAGGGCGCGTCCTTCAGCGTGAAGCGGTGCTTGGCCTTGGGGTATTTCGTGCCGGTGAACTCGAAGAAGGCCGAGGCCGGGATGAGGCAGCGGCGGCTTTGCGCAAAGCTTCGGCCTTCCGAGCGGAAGTTGAACACCGGCCCGCCCTTCTTGCCCCCTTTGGCTGAAGCTGGCGGCGGGAAGCCGAAGCGCATGGACGACAGCGCCACTACGCCCTCGCCTTCCGCCCGCATCACCGGGGCGAGATCGCCGATCCGCACGTCATCCGCCCGGGGGAGATCCGCCTCGCTCTGATGCGGCGGGGCGGCAAGGCCTTGCTCCTCCAGCGCGCGGAGGTATTCGGCATAGCGGATGTGTTGTTCGTAGTCGTTGCACATGGGGGGTGAGGTAGGGCGGGAGGGGGTGGGTGGGGAGAGGCGATGGCAGGAGGGACGACAAGGTGGCGGGCTTGTGTTTGGATCCTCGGGTCAAGCCCGAGGATGACGAAAGAGAGGGGGTGCCATGGGTGCCCCAAGAGAGGGCGGAGCAAAAGGTCGCAGAACGGGTAGCGTAAGGTGTCTGAGGCATGGCCTCGTGTTTGTCGGCCAGATACTCCGGAAGGGAATTGGGCTGATCCGCGCGTTGCTAACGCGAACAGGAAGGAGAGGGTGCTGATGGGAGAAGACGGCCGGTCGAAAGACCCGAGGCCCGACTCGTTGCGGACTCCTCAGGTGAGACGTTGGTGATCGCGCGCCTCCACCGCAAACTTCTCTTGTGGCACCGGGCATCCCCCTCCCCATTCGTCATCCTCGGGCTTGACCCGAGGATCCAAACCCAAGCATGCCCGCTTGACGAACACGTACCGGCCCCACCATCCTGCACGCATGGCGGGATATGTCTACATCGTCACCAACCACAAGCACGGGACGCTCTACATCGGCGTGACGTCCGATCTCGCACGCCGCATCTACGAGCATCGCGAAGGACTGACACCCGGCTTCACCTCCAGATACGGGCTGACACAGCTCGTCTGGTATGAGGAGCACTGGGACGTCCGCGACGCCATCCAGCGGGAAAAGACCATGAAGCAGTGGTACCGCAAGTGGAAGATCGCGCTGATCGAAGAGCGGAACCCGGACTGGCGGGATTTGTATCTGGAGCTGTGGTGAGGGCTTGGGTTTGGATCCTCGGGTCAAGCCCGAGGATGACGAAAGAGAGGGAGGTGCCAAGGGCGCCTCAAGAGAGGCCAGAGCAAGGCTATGGCAGCAGATGGGATTTCACTTGCCGGTGGCCTTCGTAGAAAGTGGACTTTGCTAAACCGCATTGTCATCAAGTTGAAGCAACCAGGACCACCAGCACCGACTTCCCGTATGGCACCGCGCGTCCCTATTCTCCTTCGTCATCCTTGGGCTTGACCCGAGGATCCAAACCCAAGAACGTTCATGTATGAAACGCGACATCAGGCACCTGTTCGACTCCACCATCGAGAAACAATATCGAAGCTTCGTGTCGACATCTGACGATACAGAAACTCTCGACGCGCAAGATCAAGATCGCCGGCGGAAGAAACTTCAGCATATTCTCGACACCGATCCGGAGTTCTACGTCCTCCATCGATGTACGAACATTGCAGCTACGTGGCTCTCACTGTTGGCAGTCGCCCTCGTGCAAGATCTCCCCGCAACCGGAGAAGAGGTTGAGCCAAGCACCGAGAAGCTTGCGGCAATTTCTTTCTTGTCGCGGCTGGCCAACGACTTGTGGGCAATTATCGAACTGGTAGAAGCAGGGTTTGATCTGCAGGCTAGAGCATTAACACGAGCATATCTGGAGCACGTGGATGTGCTGATCTGCTGCATCCATGACGAGCAATTAACCGCTCAGTTCGTAGCAGCGGTTGAACCTGATGAGGCCAATCAGTTTTGGCACCGACATGTCAGCAAGAACAAGATAAAGAGACGCGTATCGGACTTCGTGTCGTCGGTTATCGAGGCACCGGGCAGCCAAGTGGTCGATTTTCTCCGTGAGGATGCCGAGCTCGCCGGATCTATGCTTCTCCATCCGACAATCACTGCAGGGTTCGCGGCAGCATTCGGTATCGAAGAAGATGGGTACGATAGCTACCCAATATTCCCCAACCCCTTGGCTTCTTCTGCCGGGACGTTCAGAGGCATCCTGATACACCTTTTCTGGCTGTGGTTTGCGCTGGGCCCATTACCAAGGAAAGCTAATGGCCGCTGGAGGCCCCTGTTGACGAATCCCGAGTTATCAAACCACATAGCGATTGAGCGATTCTCGGTCTTGATATCGGAAATGCTTGGCTTTCTTCTAGAGTCTCACTTGCTGATGAGACCTGCTTCAACCGATGACTAGGTAAGCAAAAGAAAAGGCGGCCTAAGCCGCCTTCTCCACGTCACCATAGGGGTCGAACCGGCCGTAGAAGGTCTCGCCGTTGGCGGCCATCTCCTTCAAGAGCGGCGTCGGCTTGAAGTGGTCGCCGTAGTGGGCGGCCAGTTTCTCGGCCAGGTCCACGAAGATCTTTACGCCCATGCCGTCGATGTAGGAGAGCGTGCCGCCGGTATAGGGGGCGAAGCCGAAGCCGAGGATGGAGCCGACGTCGGCTTCGCGCGGGTCCGTGACGATGCCTTCTTCCACCGTGCGGGCGGCTTCGAGCGCGATCGTGACCAGGAAGCGCTGCTTCAGGACGTTGACGTCGACCTCCGAGGCCGGCTTCTGCGGGTAGAGGTCCTTCAGGCCCGGCCAGAGCGACTTCTTGGCAGGCTTTGGTGGATAGTCATAGAAGCCCTGGCCGTTCTTGCGGCCGCGGCGGTCGAGCACGTCGACCATCTTGTCGATGAGCGCCATGTGCTCCGGCTTCACCGAGTTCGGGCCGAGATCGGCGATCGAGGCCTTCATGATCTTCTGGGAGAGATCGACGGCCACCTCGTCGTTGAGCGACAGCGGGCCGACCGGCATGCCGGCCATCTTGGCGGCATTCTCGATCATCACCGCCGGCACGCCCTCAGCCAGCATGTCATAGGCCTCGTTGATGTAGCGGAAGACGCAGCGGTTGACGAAGAAGCCGCGCGTATCGTTGACGACGATCGGCGTCTTTTTGATCTTGCCGACGAAATCCAGCGCCATGGCGAGCGCCTTGTCGCCCGACTTCTCGCCAAGGATGACTTCGGTCAGCATCATCTTTTCCACCGGCGAGAAGAAGTGGACGCCGATGAACTGCTCCGGGCGCCTGGAATTCTCGGCCAGGCCGGTGATCGGCAGGGTCGAGGTGTTGGAGGCGAAGATCGCGGTTTCCGGGATGACGGCTTCCACCTGCTCGATGACGGCCTTCTTGACGGCGCGGTCCTCGAAGACGGCCTCGACCACGAGGTCGACATCGGAGAGCGTGGAATAGTCCGGGGTCGGGGTGACGAGGGAAAGCAGCTTCTCGCCGTCTTCCTTCGTCATGCGGCCCTTGCCGACCTGGTCGGAGACCAGCTTCTCGGAATGCGCCTTGCCCTTGTCGGCGGCCTC
Organism: Pseudorhizobium banfieldiae; assembly: GCF_000967425.1. Classification (NCBI taxonomy): domain Bacteria; kingdom Pseudomonadati; phylum Pseudomonadota; class Alphaproteobacteria; order Hyphomicrobiales; family Rhizobiaceae; genus Pseudorhizobium; species Pseudorhizobium banfieldiae. The sequence continues at coordinate 122,159 of NZ_FO082820.1, read as the reverse complement.
CTGGTCGCGGTCGATCAGGACAACGGGGATGCCGGCGGCGGCCGTGACATAGGCGATGGAGGCGCCCATGAAGCCTGCGCCGACGACGCCGACCTTCCTGATGTCCGTCTTCGGGACTCCGGCCGGGCGGCGGGCACCCTTTCCGAGCTCCTGCATGGAGACGAAGAGCGAGCGGATCATCGAGAAGGCCTCGGTGGTCTGCAGGATCTGTGTGAAATAACGCTGCTCGACCTTCAAGGCGGTATCGAAGGGCAGTTGCAGGCCCTCGTAGACGCATTTCAGGATGGCGAGCGCGCCCGGATAATTGCCGGCGGTCTCGCGGCGCAGGATGGCGGGTGCTGCCGGGAAGAGCTGGGCGGCTGCCGGCGTCCAGACGCCGCCGCCCGGAACCCTGAAGCCCTTCTCGTCCCAGGGGGCGACGGGCTTCAGGCCATCCTTGATCATCTGCTTGGCCGCCGGGATCAACTGATCCGGCTCGACGACCTGGTGGACGAGGCCCATGGCCTTGGCGCGCTGGGAGGTGAGCGACTGGCCGGTCGTCATCATCTGCAGGGCGTCCTGGGCGTTCGCCAGGCGCGGCACGCGCTGGGTACCGCCGGCGCCCGGGAAGATGCCGACCTTGACCTCGGGAAGCGCGATCTTGACCGCCTTGGAATTGGCGGCGACGCGGCCGTGGCAGGCGAGCGACAGCTCAAAGGCGCCGCCCATGCAGGTGCCGTTGATGGCGGAGACCCAGGGCTTGCCATTGGTCTCGATCTTGCGCCACAGCCAGGACATGCGGCCGGCGGCATCAAAGAGCTTCTGGACGGCCGACTGCGGATCCTTCGCCTTCTCCTCGGCGAGCATGGAGAACATCGACTTGATCATGGTGAGATCGGCGCCGCCGGAGAAGGAGGACTTGCCGGAGGTGAAGACCACGCCCTTGACGGCCTCGTCGGCGACGGTCGCGTCGATGATCTTCTCGATCTCGTCCATCACCTCGACGGTGAAGACGTTCATGGATTTTTCCGGCATGTCCCAGGTGACGAGGGCGATGCCGTCTGCGTCGGTTTCGACGGTGAAGTTGGTGTAGGTCATGATTGGTCTCCTCCCCGATCTCAGACGCGTTCGATGATGGTGGCGGTGCCCATGCCGGCGCCGATGCAGAGCGTGACGAGGGCGGTGTTGAGATCACGCCGCTCCAGTTCGTCTAGCACGGTGCCGAGGATCATGGCGCCGGTGGCGCCGAGCGGATGGCCCATGGCGATCGCACCGCCATTGACGTTGATCTTGTCGTGGGGGATGTCGAAGGCCTGCATGTAGCGCAGCACGACGGCGGCGAAGGCTTCGTTGAGCTCGAAGAGGTCGATGTCGGAAAGCGACATGCCGGAGCGCTTCAGGAGCTTTTCGGTGACGTCGACGGGGCCGGTCAGCATCAGCGCCGGATCGGAGCCGATATTGGTGAAGGCGCGGATGCGGGCGCGCGGCTTGACGCCCATCGCCTCACCGCCGGCCCTGGAGCCGATCAGCACGGCGGAGGCGCCATCGACGATGCCGGAGGAATTGCCGGCATGGTGGACGTAATTGATCTTCTCGACTTCCGGATGAGCCTGGATGCCGACGGCCTCGAAGCCGCCCATCTCGCCCGGCATCTGGAAGGAGGGGTTGAGCGAGGCCAGCGACTGCATGTCGGTGGTCGGGCGCATGTGCTCGTCCCGGTCGAGGATCACGAGGCCGTTCTGGTCCTTCACCGGGATGACGGACTTGTTGAAGTAGCCCTTTTCCCAAGCTTTGGCGGCGCGTTTCTGGCTCTCGACGGCATAGCCATCGACGTCGTCGCGGGAGAAGCCGTACTTGGTGGCGATCAGGTCGGCAGACACGCCCTGCGGCATGAAATAGGCCGGGAAGTTGACCGACGGGTCCATGTACCAGGCGCCGCCGGACATACCCATGCCGACGCGCGACATGGATTCGACGCCACCAGCGATGACGATGTCGTCGGAGCCTGCCGCGACCTTGCCGGCGGCGAAGTTGACGGCATCGAGGCCGGAGGCGCAGAAGCGGGAGATCTGCATGCCGGGGGCGGCGAAGGAATAGCCAGCCTCAAAGGCGGCAGCCTTGGGGATGACGGCGCCGGCATCCATGACCGGATCGACGCAGCCCATGATGATGTCGTCGACGGTGGACGTGTCGAGGCCGTTCCTGTCGCGGATCGCTTCCAGCGTCTTCGCCGCAAGGCGGACGGAGGGCACCTCGTGCAGCGATCCATCCTTCTTGCCGCGGCCGCGCGGCGTGCGGACGTGATCGTAAATGAAGACTTCGGTCATGGTCTCATCTCCCTGGGTGGCAATCGTCTTGCCAGAAATGTCATTCGGTGGGGAGGGTCTCGCCCTCCCCGTCCCTCTGCGGCGGAGGGGAAGGATCAGAACGCCTCGGCGGCCAGTTCCATCATGGTATCGGCACCGGTTTCGATGCGGGCCTTGCGCAGGGCCGTTTCCGGCATGATGCGCTCCATGTAGAATTTCGCGGTGACAAGCTTGTTCTTCAGGTAGTCCTCGCGCGGGTCGCCGGCGGCGATGCCCGCTTGGGCGGCCTTTGCCATTTTCGCCCACATGTAGCCGAGGGTGACGAGGCCGAAGAGGTGCATGTAGTCGGTCGAGCCGGCGCCGGCATTGTCGGGCTTGGCCATGGCGTTCTGCATGAACCACATGGTAGAAGCCTGCAGGTCGTTCAAGCCCTTCTTGAGCGCCTTGGTGAACGGCGCCATAGCCTCGTCGGCGCGGTTTTCCTCGCAGAAATCGCCGATCTCCTTGAACATGGCCATGACGGCGCGGCCGCCGTTCAGCGCAAGCTTGCGGCCAACGAGGTCGAGCGCCTGGATGCCGTTGGCGCCCTCGTAAATCATCGCGATGCGGGCATCGCGGACATACTGGCTCATGCCCCATTCTTCGATATAGCCGTGGCCGCCATAGACCTGCTGGGCCATGACCGCGTGGTCGAAGCCCTTGTCGGTCAGGACGCCCTTGAGGATCGGCGTCGCGAGGCCGAGCAGGTCGTCGGCGTTCTGGCGCTCGGCGGCATCTTCAGAACGGTGAGCGATATCGGACTTCAGGGCCGTCCACAGCATAAAGGCGCGGCCTGCTTCGTTGAAGGCCTTGATGGTCATCAACGTGCGGCGGATGTCCGGATGAACGATGATCGGATCGGCTTTCTTTTCCGGTGCCTTGGGGCCGGAAAGCGAGCGGCCCTGGATGCGCTCGCGGGCATAGGTAACGGCGTTCTGGTAAGCGGTCTCAGCGATCGACAGGCCCTGCAAGCCGACGCCGAGGCGTGCCTCGTTCATCATGACGAACATGGCGGCAAGGCCCTTGTTCTCGGCGCCGATCAGATAGCCGGTCGCCTCGTCATAGTTCATCACGCAAGTGGAATTGCCGTGGATGCCCATCTTGTGCTCGATGGCGCCGCAGGCGACGGAGTTGCGTTCGCCGACGGAGCCATCGTCGTTGACCATGAACTTCGGCACGATGAAGAGCGAGATGCCCTTGGTGCCTTCCGGGGCACCCTCGATGCGGGCAAGCACCAGGTGAATGATGTTGTCGGTCATCCCATGCTCGCCGGCCGAGATGAAGATCTTCTGGCCGGAGATCTTGTAGCTGCCGTCGCCATTCGGCACGGCCTTGGTGCGCAGGAGCCCGAGGTCGGTGCCGCAATGGGGCTCGGTCAGGTTCATGGTGCCGGACCAGGTGCCTTCAACCATCTTCGGCAGGTAGGTCTGCTTCTGCTCGTCGGAGCCGTGGACGAGGATCGCGGCGATCGCGCCCTGGGTCAGGCCCGGATACATCATGAGCGACATGTTGGCCGACGACATGTACTCGCCGACGGCGGCGTGCAGCGTGTAGGGCAGGCCCTGGCCACCGAACTCTTCCGGAACGGCAAGACCGATCCAGCCACCCTGGCAATACTGGTCATAGGCTTCCTTGAAACCCTTCGGCACGGTGACGGTGCCGTCGTCGTGACGCGTGCAGCCTTCCTGATCGCCAGACAGGTTGAGCGGGAAGAGCGCTTCCTCGGCGACCTTCGCGGCTTCGCCCAGGATCGCCTCGACCATGTCGGGAGAGGCATCGGCGAAGCCCGGCAGGTTGCCGTAGCGCTCCAGGCCGAGAACGTCGTTCAGTACGAAAAGGGTATCGTTTACCGGAGCCTTGTAGACAGGCATGGTCGAGCTTCCTCCATAAACCTCGCACGGACATGAGGGTCCGCCATCATGTCTCCCACAAATAATTGACGTTTGCGTAAACGTCAAACAGCGCTCACCGGTTTTTTTGATGCTCCCTCGCGAGGCCCCACCCCTGCCGGTCTTCCCGCGGCGAAGGCAAACGTAGCGCAAAGGTTAAAAAAGTCTGCCGGATTTAACGGCTTGTTTACCACGTTTGGCGAAATTGCACGTGGAGAAGGCCCGTTGGCAGCACCTGCGGCCGATCCATCAGAATTCCCGTCGCCAAGCCGGACAACCTGGAACGAGCAGCGAAATGAACGGTTCACGATCGACACATCCCCTTCACGGAGACAGATCGTCGCTAGACGCGCTGAACAGGACCATTGAAGGGCTGGAGGCGCGGCTGGAAGGGCTCATGCATACCCGGGACAATCCGCGTCAGTCGACCGGCGACAAGGGCCATCCGGCCAGGGCGCCGCAGTTGCCGCAGACAACGGCCCATCGCGATCCCCTGCAGGAAATCCGCGAGCGGCAGCGAAGCCTTGCCGGCACGCGAATCCCGGAAAGTGACCGCCGCCCGGCACCGGAGCGCACATCACCGTCATTTCGCCCTCCGCTCGAGCCGCGCAGGCCCGCACCGCGCGCCGGCGTAGCCGAAGCGGGCGCCACGCCGCGCTCCACTCCCATGCCGCAATCCGACGGTCATTCAATGCATGAGGTGGTGGAAGCGATGGCCGCCCTCCGCAAGGAGATCAGGCAGGATGTCGCCCAGGAGATCGCGCGCGAGATCGGGGGGCTACGATCGGAGATCGGCGGCCTTCGCACGAATTCCGGCCGACCCCACATCGACGACGATGTCAGGGCGGACCTTGCGCGCCTCGCGGACGGAATAGATGCGCTGGGTCACCGTGGCGGACCTGCAGCAGATGCGCTTCGCGACGAATACGAGCAGTTGCTGGCGGCGGTCGATGGACTGGCGCGAGAGGAGACGGTGCAGCGGCTGGACAGCCGGTGGGATGGGCTGGAGGAGCGCCTCCTAGACCTCGACCCCCATGCACTGCGCGAAGAACTCGTGGGCCTCGCCTATCGCATCGACGACATCAAGGGGCAGCTCGGCACCATGAGCGACAGCCCCGCCATCCGGGCGCTGGAGCAGAAGCTCGTCGCCGTCGCAACCGCGATGGAGCATCTCGGTTCGCGGATGCAGCCGAACGACGAAGCGTTGAACGAGCAGTTCGCCATTCTGGACGAGCGGCTCGACGAAATCAGCCGGGCAATTGCTGCAAGTGGCCGGGCTGCCTCCGCGCCGGCCATGGATTATGCGCTTCTCGAGCGGCTGGAAAACCGGCTCGGCTCACTGGCACAACAGATCGATGCCATGGCCGTCGGTGCGAGACCCGATGCGACACGGCTCCTGTCCGAGCGGATCGAGGGACTGTCCGAACGGGTCGAACAACTGGCCGGCGACCAGGTCCTGCGCCTGGAGGAACGGCTGGACCAGCTTTCGCAGATGCTGACCCAGACTTCCAGGGGGCAGGATGCCGACCTGGCCGACTTCCTGGGCGAGATCTCGAGCAAGGTTGACCGTCTGGGGCAAGGGGTAGGAAGCCACGACCTTGTCGAGCGGCTGGATCGCCTGACGCAGCAGATCGAGGAGATCGACTACCACCGGGCGCATGGCCAGCACTCGCCAGATCCGGCGGCATTCGACCGGATCGAGGACAGGCTGAGTGGCATCGCCGCCAGACTGGACGAGGCGACGCTTGCGCCGGCCGGCGACAGCGCCGCGCTGCAAAACCTGGAGGCGCAAATAGCGCACCTGTCGACGCTGATCAGCCAGCCGGGAAGCCATGCGGGTGCGATGCCCGAGATGGACAATCGGGTGACCCAGCTCGAGAACTATCTGGCGACAAACGACGAATATATCCTCGAAGCAGCAAGGCAGGCCGCAGAGGCCGTGCTCGAGAACTTTTCCCGGCAGGGCCATGGCCCGGCCAATCCCGTCGACATGAGTGCCGTGGCCGCCCTGGCCGAGGACCTTCGCCATCTGGAAGAACTGACCCGCAGCAGCGAAGAGCGATCACAGCATACGCTCAACGCGCTTCACAGCACCCTGGTGCAGATCGCCGACCGGCTCGATACGATGGAGGATCGCTTCACGCAGCCTCTTCCGCAACATTCGGCGACAGAGAAATGGCAGCAGGAGCCGAATGCGGCGCCCCGCATGCAATTTGCGGCTCCCGAGGCGACATCCCGTGCAGAGGCGCCGCGCGAAGCGGACCGGTTTCACGCCGACCTGTTGAACTCGCTGGCCAGCAGCACCGCCCATGCTGCCCCTGCCGCCTCCCGTCCGCCGGTCCTCGATGAAGACGCAGCGGCAGCCGACGCAATGGTGGACGAGTCGACCATTTCGCCCGAGGCGCCCGTCGCCGTGGGAGAGCCGGGTGAGGTGGAGAAAGGCGGGCTCCTGAACAAGATCACCAAGCGACTGCGGTCCGGCCAGAAGACGGCTGCCGCGGCACCTGGACGGACCGTCGTCGATCCTACACCCCCGCTCGCGCCAGTAGACCTATTGCCGGCCGAACAGCAGAACGAGCCTCTGGAGCCAGGCTCCGGCGCGCCGGACGTCCGCAAGATCCTCGAGCGAGTTCGCGCCAGCCAGGCGGCAGCCGCCGGACGGGGTCCGGTGACGGAGTCGGATCGCGCCGATTTCATTGCTGCGGCCCGCCGTGCTGCCAAGGCTGCAGCCCTGGAGACCGATCCGGCCACGGGCGGCGCCGACAGGGCCTCGTCCTCCGGAAAGGGCGGGGCCAGCAAGGCCTCTGCAAGCGCACTGACCCGGCATCGCCGGCCGATCATGATGGCGGTGGGCGCGGTCCTGCTGGTGCTGATGACCGTGCCGCTGGTCAGAACGTTGACCGGCGGGGGCGAGGTCCTTCCGCCGCCGCCCGCACCGATGGAAGCACCTGCCACCGACGCTCCGCCCGCAGCGTCCGAGGGCGCGGCGGAGACTGCTGCTGTGGCTGAAGCAGGACCGGAGGCGAAGGCTACCTCTGCTGTCCCGCTTGTTCCTGTTGAGGAACCGCCGGCCGAGGACGCGGCTGCTGACACGGGTACGGCCGCGGACCCGACAGAGGAGATCGCTTCCGATGCGGCCGCGGAACCAGAGGCGACCGCCACTGAACCGGTGGAGATTGTCGCAGCTGAAGAGGCAGCGCCTCGTATCGTGGTGCCTGCCTCGATCGGCCCGAAGCCGCTGGCGGAGGCGGCCGAGTCGGGCGATCCGCTCGCCCTGTTTGAAATCGGCGCTCGCTACACCGATGGCCGCGGCGTCGCGACGGATCTCTCCGAGGCTGCCAACTGGTACAAGCTGGCGGCCGACAAGGGCTTTGCGCCGGCACAGTACAGGCTGGCGAACCTTTTCGAAAAGGGGACGGGCGTCACCCGTGACGTGGACAAGGCAGTTACCTACTACGGGCAGGCGGCCGAGGCAGGCAATGCCAGCGCCATGCACAATCTTGCCGTTCTCCATGCCTCGGGGGCAACGGGCGAGCCGGATTATGCGACAGCCGTGGACTGGTTCAAGAAGGCTGCCGATCTCGGTGTCTCCGACAGCCAGTTCAACCTTGCTATTCTTTATGCCCGTGGCAATGGCGCTCCGCAGGATCTGGTGCAGTCCTACAAGTGGTTCGCAATAGCCGCGAAGGGCGGCGATCAGGATGCCGCCCAGAAACGCGACGAAGTGGCCAAGGCGATGCGTCAGGACCTGGTCCAGGCCGCGCGCGCTGCTGCCGACAGCTGGAAGGCGCAACCCCTGAGGGCAGAGGCCAACGAGGTCACGCTTCCCGACGGCTGGACCAACGGAACGCCGTTGACCACCGGCTCCGTCGATGTGGAAAAGGCGATCCTCAACATCCAGGCCATCCTCAACAAGAGCGGCTTCGACGCCGGGACGCCTGACGGCAAGATGGGGCCGAAGACGACGGAAGCGATCAAGGCATTCCAGACGTCCGTCGGACAGGAGCCGACGGGCAAGGTGAATGACGCGCTGGTGAAGGAACTTCTGAAGCGCAACGCATGAGCTGCCGGCGCTCCTCGCGCCGCCAGTGTTAATCACGATGCCACAAAAAGGCGGGAATGGCGGCATATCCCGGCCGCCTTCCGTTGACTAGGCACGGTATCGGGCGCAAGACAAAAGCTTCCGGAACCTGCCGTCGTGCAGGGCCACTTCCCGGCACTGGCGCGGAATTGCATCCGTCTGGCGGAACCGCTCCCTTGCCGCGGCGCCATCGTGTTTGAGGTTCGGCCGTGACCGTCTATCTGCCGATCGCAGAGCTTTCTGTGAACATCTTCATCATCCTGGGGATGGGTGCGGCCGTTGGCTTCCTTTCGGGCATGTTCGGCGTCGGAGGCGGCTTCCTCATCACGCCGCTCTTGATCTTCTACAACATCCCGCCCGTGGTCGCGGTCGCCACTGGCGCCAACCAGGTGGTGGCCTCCTCGATATCGGGCGCGATCACCCACTTCCGGCGCGGCACCCTAGACGTCAAGCTCGGCACCGTGCTTCTGGTCGGGGGTCTTGCCGGGGCAACGATCGGGATATCCATCTTCTCGTGGCTCAGGCGCCTGGGCCAGCTGGACCTGTTCGTCTCGCTTCTCTACGTGATCCTGCTCGGCACCGTCGGCAGCCTGATGCTCAGCGAGAGCGTGCGCGCCATGCGGCGGACGGCGCGCAACGAGCCACCGCTCGCAAAGCGGCCCGGCCAGCACATCTGGGTGCATCGCCTGCCCTTCAAGATGCGCTTCAAGAAGTCGAAGATCTATCTCAGCGCCATCCCGGTGCTCGCGCTCGGCTTTGCGATCGGCGTGCTGACCTCGATCATGGGTGTCGGCGGCGGCTTCATCATGGTGCCGGCGATGATCTACCTCTTGCGCATCCCCACCAGCGTGGTTGTCGGGACGTCGCTGTTCCAAATCATCTTCGTCACCGCCTACACGACCATGGTGCAGGCGGCGACGAACTATTCCGTCGACATCGTGCTGGCGACGATCCTCATGGTCGCAGGCGTCATAGGCGCCCAATACGGGGTGCGGGTCGGGCAGAAGCTGCGCGGCGAGCAACTGCGTGCCCTGCTTGCGCTCCTCGTGCTCGCCGTCGGCATCCGCCTGGCAATCGCGCTCGTCGTTCCGCCCGACGATGTGTACTCGGTCGCTGTGGGGAGCTTCGCCTACTGATGCTGACCTTCCTGCGCATGCTTGCCGTCTCCAGTCTGATCCTCGCCGCCGCGCCGGCCGTCGCACAGGTCCCCTTCGGGGAGGCCTCCGCGGTCAAGGAGGGGCTGGAGATCGGGACGTCGACGAGCGAGATCGCCATCACCTCCGACTTCCGGGGAGCCGACCTGACCGTCTTCGGGGCGCTGACCAATGCCGACGAGCTGTTCCTGGCGATCGGCCAGTACGACGTGATCGTCACGCTCGAAGGCCCGCGAGACTACGCCACGGTGCGAAGGAAGGAGCGCGTGCTCGGGATCTGGATGAACACCGATTCCATGACCTTCGAGCAGGTGCCGGAATCCTATTCGCTTGCCAGCACACGCGAGATCGACGCGATTGACGAGGCGCCCTCGCTCAACAGCATCGGCGTGGGGATCAACCACCTGGCGCTGACGCCGACCGGCTATCTGGGAAATGCCGTCAATCTCTCCGAGTTCCGCGAGGCCTACCGGCGGCTTAAGCTTTCCAGCGGCCTTTACCAGCGCGACACGAGCGGCGTGCGCTTCGTCAGTTCCAGCCTGTTCCGCGCCTCACTGCGGCTGCCCGCCAACATTCCGGATGGCGTCCACACCGTCCGGGCCTACCTCTTCAAGGGCGGCGAACTGATCTTCGATCGCGAACTGCCGCTGCGGGTGGTCAAGACGGGCATCGAGCAGGCGATTACCGACGCGGCGCGCAATCGCCCGATCGCCTACGGTTTCCTCTGCGTGCTGATTGCCGTTATCACCGGCTGGGGTGCGAGTCTGGTGTTCCGGAAGGATTGAGCGGCTCACGAAACGCGCTTCTGGGGGAAGGCCGGTTGCGACCGGCCCGGCCTTCCCCGTCGCGTTACATCGCCGGAAGAACGGCGATGTCGCGGATGTCGCCGTCTGCGCCGGTGATGTCGGCGGTCTTCGTTGCCTTGCCGCTTTCCAGATCGACGGTGTGAAGCGCGCCGCCAGCAACCAGCCATGCGGTGTTCTTGCCATCAACCGTGGTCTGCACGTCGAAGGCGTAGGTGGGAGGCATACCTTCGCCACCGAGCTTGCCGATGGCCTTCAAGGTGCCGTCGTTGGGCTTCGTCTGCTGGATAAGTCCGCCGATGGTGGCGTCGATGTTGTACATCGCCGTTTTTTCCGGCTTGCCATGGGAGTTGATGTAGGCCGCGGCGACGATGTTCGGCTCCTCGCCCTTGTGCATGTCACCATCTTCGAAGGCGAGGCTGCCGTCCACCGTCACCTCGCCGGTATCGGGATGAACGCGGTGGTTGGTGGTGCCGGTCATGTAGCGAAGCCGGTCAGCCATCGGGTTGAAGTCGACGACGACCGGCGCATCGCCGATCGTCAGCGGCTTGTCCATTTTCGCGACCTCGGTCGCAGCGCCGGTTTCCATGTCGATCGTGACAATGGTGCTGTAGGGGGTGACGCCGACCAGCGTGTTGTTGGACGGGCGAAGGTCGATGCCGACGAGGCGGTCGACGCCAGTAACGTCCATGGTTTCGGAAACGGCCGGGTTGTCGGTATCGAACATCACCAGCGTCTTGTCGCCGACGAGGCCGACGACCGGCGCGGCGGATGCGGCAGCCGAAGTGGCGGCGAGGACGCTGGAGGCGATCAGAACCGTGCGCAGTTTCATCATGTCTTTTCTCCCGTTGAATCTAGCGTTGTGAGGCAATCGGCGCTTGATGACGTCCTGCCTCACAGGGAAGACCCGCCAGCGGGTGCGTTTGGATGCAGTCAGAAAAAAATAAAATCGGCGGCGCATCCGGAAGCCGTCACGGCGTGTATTAGTTACGTGACGAAAACAGTGGATGCGGGAGATGTGACTTGAGCCTGGCGGAACTGCCGACCGACGATCTGGCCGTGCTGCTGGTTGCCTGTGGCCGCGGCGAGCGCAGCGCCTTGAAGCGCATCTTCGACGTGGAAGCGGGACGGCTCATTGCCTTGGCCGAACGGATCCTACGCCGGCGCGACCTGGCGGAAGAAGTCGTGCAGGAAGCTTTCCTTCGCATCTGGACCAGCGCCCGGCAGTTCGATGGGAGCCGCGGATCGGCACGCGGCTGGATTTACGCCATCGTCCGCAACCGGGCCCTCAACGTTCTCAGGGACGGGCGCAGGGAAGACACTGTTGAAGAGGATCGACTCGAGGCGCTGCGCGAGGACGAGCAGATGGAGCATATCCTGTCCGCCTGGCAGGCACTCGATCGCAACAGCCGACTTCACGAGTGCCTTGCCGCACTGGACGACAGGAAGCGCCGCGGAATCCTGCTCGCCTATGTCGGCGGCTATACGCATGGCGAGATCGCCGGACGGCTGAAGCTGCCGCTCGGCACGACGAAATCGTGGATCCGCCGCGGCCTGTCGGCACTGCGGGAGTGCATGGCATGAGGTTCGACAACACGACCATCCCAGAGATCGCCGATGAGTACGTGTTGGGTCTGCTCGACCCCGCGGAGCTGCAGGCCGTGGAGCAAGAGGCGGAGCAAAATCCGACACTGCGCACAGCGATCGCCGCAAGCCGCGAGCGTTACCTGCCGCTCGACCTGACCGTGGAACCGGCGGCCTTACCGGCCGGGCTCTGGACACGGATCGAGGCAGGATTGTCGGATGGCGCTCCAGCCGTGCCACTCGGCGGTGCGACCCTAGCGCCAGAGGCTGTACTCACGCCTCCCGCCAACGACAACCGTCGCTTCGGCTGGCGGGCGGCAGCTCTCTCTTCCATGGCTGCATCGCTGGTGCTGGCCGTCACCCTGATCTGGAGCCTCGGGCGCCAGGCGGATCCCGTCGTGATCGCCGTGCTCCTGAACGAGGCGGGCGAAGTGCAGGCGGTGGTCGAGGACTTCGGCAACGATACAGCCCAGATCCGCCTTCTCGCCGACGTCCGCGTGCCGGAGGACAAGGCGGTGGAGGTCTGGACGCTGCCGTCCCGCGAAATGGGTCCCGTCTCGCTGGGCCTTCTGGAGGATGGGGGCTCATCTCGTCTTGAAGGTCCTCCGCTTCCCCTGCCGCAGGCTTCGCAACTCTACGAGATCACGCTCGAGAACGCCGGTGGTTCGCCAACGGGCCGTCCAACCGGACCGGTTCTCGCCAAGGGCTTCGCGCAGCCGCCCCGATAGTTCAGCCGAGAAGATTGGCGTAGCGGACGGAATAGATGCGATCGCGACCGAGCAGGTGGGCGACGAGCGCCTGCCGGTCAAAGAGGCCGTGCATGGCCTTGTGGTTGAGATCGAGGCCACCGGCGAGCACGCCGAAGGCCGGCATCAGCAGCCGCAGCCCGTCGGTGGCGAAACAGGGTCGGCGAACATATTTCTCGCGGCGGCGGACGGTCGCCGACGGATGCAGGTGACCGGCAACCTCGCCTTTGCCGACCGTGAGGCTCGGTTCGTGGCGGAAGACGAGACCGCCGTAGAGCAATTCATCGACGGAGGTACCTGGAAGAGCGATCGTGCCATCCGGGTCGTGATTTCCATTGATCCAGATCCAGTCGCGGCCGCGGGCCATCGCGCCGATCAGCGCCCTGAGGTCGTCCGGCAAGTGCGCCGATCCCTTGCGGTCGTGAAAGTTGTCGCCGAGCGAAATCACGGTTCTCGGATCGTAGCGTGCGATCACGGACGCCAGAATGTTGAGCGTCGCGATCGTGTCGTAAGGCGGCAGCATCATGCCGCGGCGGGCGAAGGCCGCACCCTTCTCGAGATGGAGATCGGAAACAACCAGCGCACCGGCATCCGGCAGGTAAAGCGCGCCCAGCGGATCGCAGACCGCCGCCACGCCATGGACAACGGTATCTTCCGATCCGGCCTCGCGGCCCGTCAAGTTTGCTGTACGGGCGGCCAGCCCGAGGCGGTGCATCAAGCGTCTGTCTTTCCATGGCGCGAAGGGCATCAGGAAAGCGCCTCCGCAATCAGTTCCTCGGCGGCTTCCTCCAGCACCGCATCCTGCGCCTCTCCCGGAACCGACTCTCGCCCGATCTCGAGCATGATGGGAACGGCGAGCGGCGAGACGTGGTCGAGATCGCGGTGGGTGATGTGCCCCTTGATTCGCGCCAGCATATCGCCAAGCCGGCCGATATCCAAAAGACCGGATGCCGCATCCCGCCGCGTCGCTTCCAGCAGGATGTGATCCGGTTCATGGCTGCGCAGCACGTCGTAGATGAGGTCGGTCGATACCGTGACCTGACGGCCCGTCTTTTCCTTGCCCGGGTGACGCCGCTCGATCAAGCCGGAAATCACGGCGCAATTGCGGAAGGTGCGCTTCAACATGTAGCTCTCGTCGAGCCAGGCCTCGAGATCATCGCCCAGCATGTCCTCGTCGAAGAGGTCCGTGAGGCTGATGCGACCGTCGTCGATCATTCCGCCGATGTCGTTCAGTGCCCAGACTGCGAGCGAATAGTCGGTCGCGACAAACCCGAGGGGACGGGCGCCGAGGCGTTCAAGCCGGCGGGTGAGCAGCATTCCAAGCGTCTGGTGGGCAAGCCTGCCCTCGAAGCAGTAGGCGATCATGAAGAAGCGCTTGCCGCGCGGGAAGGTCTCGATCAGCAGTTCGTCCTTGCTCGGCAGCATCGAGCGGTCCTGCTGGATTTCCAGCCACTCGCGCACCTGATCGGGAAGCGACTGCCACCGCTTCGGATCGGCCAGCATGCCGCGGACCTGATCCGCCAGATAGGTGGTGAGCGGAAACTTGCCTCCGGCATAGGCCGGGATCTTCGGGTCCATGGAGAAGGCATTGGAGACGAGGCACTCGTTTTCGCGGATACCTTCGAAGCGGAGAACCTTGCCGGCGAAGAGAAAAGTATCGCCCTGCACCAGTTGTTCGAGGAAATACTCCTCGACCTTGCCGAGGGAGAGGCCGCCGCGGCCGAGCGTGCCCTTGGCGTTGCGCTTCACCAGACGGACATTGAGTTCGGTCGCTTCGACGATCGTGCCGAGGTTCAGCCGATACTGCTGGGCAACCTGCGGATTGGAGACACGCCAGCGTCCTTCCTGCGTCTTGCGGATCTTGGCATAGCGCTCGTAGGAGCGGAGCGCGTAGCCACCGGTCGCAACGAAATCGACCGCGCGTTCGAACATCTCCCAGGAGAGACTTGCGTAAGGCGAGGCGGAGGTGATCTCCTCGTAGAGCTCCAGCGGATCGAAGGGCTCGGCGCAGGCCATGCCGAGGATGTGCTGGGCGAGCACGTCGAGCGCCCCCTCCCCCACCGGCGGCGTATCCTGCGCGCCGAGATAGTTGGCGTCGAGCGCCGCCTGGCATTCCATCACCTCGAAGCGGTTGGCCGGCACGAGGATTGCCTTGGACGGTTCGTCCATCCGGTGATTGGATCGGCCGATGCGCTGCGCAAGGCGGGACGCACCCTTCGGCGCACCCACATGGACCACAAGATCGACGTCACCCCAGTCCAGGCCGAGATCCAGCGTGGAGGTAGCCACCACGGCGCGCAGCTTGTTGGCCGCCATGGCCGCTTCCACACGCCGGCGCTGGCCCGCGTCCAGCGAGCCATGATGCAGCGCGATCGGCAGGTTGTCCTCGTTGATCGTCCAGAGCTCCTGAAACAGGAGTTCAGCCTGGAAGCGGGTGTTGACGAAGATCAGCGTCGTCTTGTGGCGCTTGATCTCCTCGTAGACCTCCGGAATGGCGTAGGTGGAGACATGGCCCGACCAGGGGATGCGCTTGTCGGTATCCAGGATCGTGATGTCGGGGGCAGCGCCACCCTGGACATGCACAAGGCCGGCCGGCGACGAAGGGCGTTCCCCCTGAGGCACCAGCCAGCGCTGCAGATCCATCGGATCCGCGACGGTCGCCGAGAGGCCAATCGTCTGCATCTGCGGCGCATGCCGGCGAATGCGCGCGAGCCCGAGCGACAGCAGATGGCCGCGCTTCGACGTCACCAGCGAATGCAGCTCGTCGAGAACGACGTATTTCAGATCCTTGAAGAAGCGT
The DNA here is from genome assembly GCF_000967425.1 of Pseudorhizobium banfieldiae. NCBI lineage: Bacteria > Pseudomonadati > Pseudomonadota > Alphaproteobacteria > Hyphomicrobiales > Rhizobiaceae > Pseudorhizobium > Pseudorhizobium banfieldiae. Next base: position 106,778 of record NZ_FO082820.1, on the reverse strand, counting down.
TCTGCTTCCTTGTTGGCGAGCAGCAGCGCCACCTGTTCCGGCGTCGTCAGCAGGATGTCCGGTGGAGTCAGCTTCTGGCGCTGTCGCTTGGCCTGCGGCGTATCCCCGGTGCGGTTTTCGATGGTGACGGGCAGGCCCATCTCCGAGACGGGCTTCATCAGGTTGCGCTCGATATCGACGGCAAGCGCCTTCAGCGGCGAAATGTAGAGCGTATGGATGCCGGTGAAGGCGGAGCCCGGAGGGATCTTGCCTCGGGTCGTCAGGTCGGTGAGCGACGGCAGGAAGCCCGCAAGCGTCTTGCCGGCGCCGGTGGGCGCGATCAGCAGCATGTTCTCGCCGGCCTGCGCCCTTGCCAGCAGCTCAAGCTGATGCGCACGCGGTGACCAGCCCTTCTCGGCGAACCATTTCAGGAAAGGCCGGGGCAGAGTTACGGCGTCACGGCCGGCGGATGGTGTTTCGACAAGGTCCACGGCGCTAGAAGATAAGCAAGGCGTGGACAAAAAGAAGAGGTTTAGCGCCGCGTCAGCTGCGGGGGAGCGCCGGGCCTGCCGGTACGACGGCCGGTGTCTGCGCCTTCTGCCGGTCGGCCTCGGTCTGCCACTTGATCGCCTCGCGCGCCTCGATCCGCGCTTGCTTGCGATACCGACCCTGCGTCCACCATGTGCCGATCGACCCAATGAGCATTCCTAGGATGAGCGACAAGAGCAGGAAAAGGAAGAAAGGAGCGGTGAGCGAGAGGACGCTGTCTGCCGGACGAAACGGGTTCAGGGCGAGCGTGACGCTCTGACGATTGGCGACCGAAAGGACGATGAGCAGGATGCCGAGCGGCACCAGGATTACCAGCGTGACAATCTTCTTCAGCCTCGTCATGTCGTCCTGCCTCGTCTGTGTCTGATAGCTTATGCCTCCGGAGGCAGAATAGGCGCCTTGCGGCGCCTTTCAAGTGCAATCCCCGGAGCGAAGGACGCGTCAATCCGCCTCGTCGCCCATGCCCGGATTGAGGCGCTCACGCAGTTCCTTGCCCGTCTTGAAGAAAGGCACCCACTTCTCCTCGACGAATACGGATTCGCCGGTGCGCGGATTGCGGCCGGAGCGCGAGGGGCGGTTCTTGACGGAAAAGGCGCCGAAGCCGCGCAGCTCCACGCGGTTTCCGGCGGCCAGCGCGTCGGTAATTTCGTCGAGGACCGCGTTCACGATGTTCTCGACATCGCGATGGTAGAGGTGCGGGTTACGTGCCGCAACGATCTGGACCAGTTCCGACTTGATCACGTTTGCCCCCTGAAAAATCTAGATTTAATTGCGGCCAACCTGCCAAACGGAGACAAGACCGTCAAGGAACAACTTCTCGCCCATCCAGGGCCGCATGCTGTCGAGGCCCAGCATCTTTCCGAGCCCCGTCAGCCGGACGAACTCGGTCATAGCTCGTGCGAACCAGAGGGAGGAACTGCTTCCATCGTCCTTCCACTCGACCATGGGCAGGTCCTCGCTGACGCCCTTGCCGGCAAGATAGGCGCGGATCTCATCGTCGCCACCGAGGGTGTCGATCAGCTTGGCCTGCAGTGCCTGCCGGCCGGTAAAGATGGAACCGTCGGAAAGCCGCAGCGCCTCGTCGCGCGGAAGGTTGCGGCGCTCGGCAACCAGATCCACGAACCAGTCGTAGCTGTCCATGATCATCGAGCGGATCATCTGCCGCGCCTCCTCGGTCGGAGGATGGAAGGGCGAAGGTTCTGCCTTCAGCGGCGAGGACTTGATCTCCTCCAGCGAGATGCCGAGGTTGTCCATCATCTCGGCAATCTGCGGATACTGAAAGATGACGCCGATCGAGCCGGTGATCGAGCTTTCGCCTGCAACGATCGTGTCGCCGGCGGTGGCGATCATGTAACCGGCGGAAGCGGCAAGCGTGCGGATGTCGGAGACGACCGGCTTCTTTTCGGCCACCGCGCGGATCGCCTTGAAGATCCGCTCTCCGCCATAGGTCGTTCCGCCCGGCGACGAAATGGAAACCACCAGTGCCTTGACGCTGTCGCTTTCGGCGATCCTGTCCAGCCGCTCCAGGAGTTCAGTGTCATCCTGGATCATGCCGGTGATCTTGACCTGGGCGACGTGCGGCGTGGCACGGCCGCCCTCGCCCGCGCTCATGCGGTAGACCGCGAATCCGAGCCCGATGATGACCAGAAGTGTGAGGATCCGCCAGAAGGTGAGCTTCCGCCTCAGCCGCCGACGATCTGCAATTGCCGATTGATCCATTGGATTTCCCTGCTGCCGATGCACGCTCGATAGGTAAGCGCTGCGCCACCGACTATCACGATTTAATGTTGGCTGTTATTGTTTGTTGATCCATAAAAACCATATTGGCGCGAAAGCGCGATCCGAAAAACATGCGGAATGTGAGGAACAGACCCAGCCAATGCTGCAGAGAATGCTCAAAGCACCAGGACCGGCCAGCATGGGCCGGGCGGAGGTTGACGCCTACCAGGCGGCAGTCGCCCATTCCGCACGCGTGCGCAGGCTCCGCATCTGGCTTCCGATTGGCGCCGTGGTCATTTCGGCGATTTTCATCTCCGTCTCGGTGATCCGGGCCTACCTTCCCGAGAACCTCTCGGTCGAGAGCGCCCGCATCGAAGACGGCAAGATCGTCATGGAACGGCCGGCGATTGCTGGGCGCAACGACGACGGCATCAGCTATTCGATGACGGCAGTGCGGGCGCTGCAGGATATCGCCAACCCGAACATGATTACGCTTGAGGACGTGAAGGCCGCGGTCCCGTTGAACGTCAACACAATCGCGCGTGTCGTCGCGACGGAAGGCATCTTCGACCGCGGGACCGACCGCATGGAACTGACGGCCCCGTTCGACGTCAATCTCAGCAACGGGACTACGGCGAAGTTCCAGTCGGCGCAACTCGATGTTGTCGCGGGGACGCTGAATACCGACGATCCGGTGGCAATTGACACCGAGCAGGCGTCCATTGTTGCACAGTCCCTCAAGATAACGGATAAGGGGCGAACCATTACATTCGCGGGACAGGTTCGGGTCAACATCGAAGCCGCCGCCATCCGCAACCGAGGCAGTTAGAGCCGACACCATGACCGTTCGTCGACGTTCCCAGACATCCGTTTCCATGATCGTGGGTGGCTTGCTTTCACTTGCAGCCGTCTGTCCGGCCTTCGCCCAGGCGACGACGAGCCAGATGGATGGGATGCGGCTTTCCAATGATGAACCGATCCAGATCGAGAGCGACCAGCTCGAGATCAAGGAGCAGGAGAAGAAGGCCTACTTCACCGGCAACGTGAAGGTCGTCCAAGGGACAACGACGATGCGCGCCGGCAAGATGACCGTGCTCTACACCGGTGAAGGCGCCTCCATGACCGGAGGCAATGCGGACATCGAGAAGATCTACCTGGACAACAAGGTCCTGCTCAACTCCGGAACGCAGCAGGCGACCGCCGACAAGGGCGAGTTCGACATGCCGTCCCAGACGTTCATCCTGACGGGCGACCAGGTCGTGCTTTCCGAAGGCCCGAATGTCTTCAAGGGCTGCAAGCTTACCGTCTATATGGAAACCGGCGAAGCACGGCTGGATGCCTGCGGCGGACGCGTCGAGATCCTGCTCGATCCGAAGTCGCGGCAGCAGCAGCAGCAGTAACGACGGAAGCAGTGTGAAACTTCCCCTCCTATCCAGACTGGCGGCGCGCAGGCCGTCCCCTCGCCAGCCGTTCGCGGTGAAGGACAAGACTCGCTACGAAGGCACGTTGGTCGCCCACGGGCTGTCCAAGACCTATGATACGCGCCGGGTCGTCAACGGGGTGTCGCTCGTGGTGCGGCGTGGCGAGGCCGTGGGGCTGCTGGGCCCGAACGGTGCCGGCAAGACAACATGCTTCTACATGATCACCGGCCTCGTGCCGGTCGACGAGGGCATGATCGCCATCGATGGCAACGAAGTGACCATGATGCCCATGTATCGGCGTGCGCGACTGGGCGTCGGCTACTTGCCGCAGGAAGCGTCGATCTTCCGAGGCCTGACGGTCGAGCAGAACATTCGCGCGGTCCTCGAGGTTCACGAGCCAAGCAAGGAGAAGCGCGAGCGCAAGCTGGACGAGTTGCTGGAGGAGTTCCATATCGGCCACCTCCGGAAATCGGCAGCCGTTGCGCTCTCCGGCGGCGAAAGACGACGCCTTGAGATCGCACGGGCGCTTGCGACCGATCCGGCCTTCATGCTGCTGGACGAACCCTTCGCCGGCGTCGACCCGATTTCCGTCTCCGATATCCAGAACCTCGTCCGCCACCTGACCGCCCGGGGCATCGGGGTGCTGATCACCGACCACAACGTCCGGGAAACGCTGGGCCTCATCGACCGCGCGTACATCATCCATGCGGGCGAGGTGCTGACTCACGGCCGCGCCGAGGATATCGTCAACAATCCCGATGTCCGCCGCCTCTACCTGGGCGACAAGTTCACGCTCTGAGGCGCAAACTGTCGCGGTCGATGCGGACCGCTTGACCAAATCATTCAAAAAAGCAATTTTTGGGCCAAGTCGATATCCGGACGCCGGAATGTTGACCGCTAGGGAGTTTGCGTCCGCATGGCCTTGTCCGCCAGCCTTCTTCTGCGCCAGAGCCAGTCACTGGTCATGACGCCGCAATTGCTGCAGTCCATTCAACTGCTGCAGATGACGCATCTCGAACTCAACCAGTTCATCGCTGCTGAAATCGAAAAGAACCCGCTTCTCGATCTCGCTTCTCCGGAGACGGATGACGCCAGCGAACCACGATCGGCGGAACAGTCGGCGCCGCGCGGCGAGCAGGATGGAGCGGACGACGACAGGCCGGCAAGCTTAGACGCCTCGGATGACTGGTACGAAAGCCGGCCCGAGGTCGCTGCGGCGCGATTGCAGGAGATCGATCAGGGCTTCGAGAACGTCTTCCAGGACGACCGGCCTGCAGCGAAGGCCGATGTACCGGAACTGCTCGGCCAGTGGAAGTCAATGACGGGAGCGCAGTCCGGCGACGACTATGACCTGGAGGATTTCGCCGCCGCTCCGATGACGCTTGCCGAGCACCTGGGTCAGCAGGTTCCGTTCCTCCTGAAGAGCGCGACTGAGCGCCAGATTGCGGAACATCTCATCGACGCCGTCGATCAGGCGGGATATTTTGCCGGGTCCACCGCGGACATTGCCGAGCGCCTGGGCGTGGACCGGCAACAGGCGGAAGCCGTGCTGACGGCGCTGCAGACGCTCGATCCGCCCGGCGTGATGGCGCGGTCACTGCGCGAATGCCTGGCGATCCAACTGAAGCAGCGCGATCGTCTTGATCCTGCGATGAAACTGCTGGTCGACAATCTCGACCTGCTCGCCCGCCGAGATTTCTCCTCGCTCCGCCGGCTTTGCGGGGTCAGCGAGGAAGACCTTCTCGACATGCTGGCAGAGATCCGCACGCTGAACCCGAAGCCCGGTGACTGCTTCGAACGACACGCCGCCGAACCCGTTGCACCCGACGTCGTCGTGCGGCCTGGCTCGACCGGAGGCTGGATGGTCGAGCTCAACCCAGACACCCTGCCCCGCGTACTGGTCAACCGGCAGTACTTCCAGTCCGTGTCGAAGTCCTGCGCCAAGAACGGACAAGAGCAGGACTTCCTCGCGGAATGCCTGCAGAATGCGAACTGGCTGACCCGTAGCCTCGACCAGAGGGCAAAGACCATCCTGAAGGTGGCGACGGAAATTGTGCGGCAGCAGGAAGCGTTTCTCGTGCATGGCGTAGACCACCTGCGGCCGCTCACCCTGAAGGCGGTCGCTGAGGCGATCAAGATGCACGAGTCCACAGTCAGCCGGGTGACCTCGAACAAATACATGCTGACGCCGCGAGGCATGTTCGAGCTAAAGTATTTCTTCTCCGTATCGATCGGCTCCACCGAGGTTGGCGGCGACGCCCATTCCGCGGAGGCGGTGCGTCACCGCATCCGGGCGCTGATCGATCAGGAAAGCGCCGATGCCATTCTCTCGGACGACGACATCGTGATTTCCCTCAAGAAGGGTGGCGTCGACCTCGCACGGCGCACCGTCGCCAAGTACAGGGAGGCGATGAACATTCCCTCCTCCGTGCAGCGGCGGCGCGAAAAGCGGGCAATGGCGAGGCTCGCTGCCGTCTAGGCAGATCACCGGACGATGTAGCGGTCCGTGCGGTGGTTGATCGCCAGCGTAAGATTCAGGGTCGCGGCTGCCACGATGGAGCAGACGATCACGAAGGGTGTGGCGACGAAGAAGGAGAGCGCGAGTACCAGAAGGTCGAGCGCCAGCTGCACGAACCCTGCCCTCCACCCGGCACGCTCCTGCAGGTAGAGAGCGAGTATGCCGAAGCCGCCGAGCGACGCCCGATGGCGAAACAGCGCCAGCATCCCCGTCCCGATCAGAAGACCGCCGAACAAGGCCGCGACCACGGGATGCAGGGTCTCGAAGGTGATGAAGGCCGGCAGCACTTCCGTGAGAACCGATGTGAAGGCAACCGCCGAGAACGTCTTGACCGTGAAGGCGAGGCCCAGCCGCCGATAGGCAAGCCAGTAGAAGGGAAGGTTGAGCGAGAAGAAGACGAGGCCGAAGCTCAAGCCCGTTGAATAACGCAGGAGGAAGCCGAGTCCGGCCGTGCCGCCGATCAGCAGTTCCGCCGAGGCGAGCATGGTGACGCCGAGGGCCGCCAGCATCGAACCGGCTGCGATCCCCTGAATGTCTTCCGCGATCGAGTGGCGATCGGAGGCCGATGCCCAGAACCCCACCGGTGTCTTCTGCCCGTCAGCATTTGCCATCAGCGCACCACGATATACCGGTCGGAGCGATGGTTGATCGCCAGGAAGACGTTGAGCACCACCGCACCAAGGATCGACCATGCCACGGTTGCAGGGGAAACGACAGCAAAGGCACAGATCATGACGCAGAGATCGAAGGCGAGTTGCACCAGCCCGGCCTGAATGCCGAAACGATCCTGAATGTAGATCGCCAGGATTCCGACCCCACCGAGCGAGGCCCGGTGCCTGTAAAGGGCGAGCAGTCCGTATCCCAGGAGGAGCCCCCCAAGCATGGCTGCCCAGCCGGGATGGAGGTATTCGATCAGCAGGAAGCGATGCTCGATCTCCGTGACCACCGAGACGAGGCCGATGGCGATGAAGGTCTTCAACGAGAAGCCGAGGCCGAGACGCCGGAAGGAGAGATAATAAAAAGGCAGGTTGACGATGAAGAACAGCAGGCCGAACGAGATGCCGAACGCATAGTGGAGCAGGAAGGCCACTCCCGCCGTACCTCCCGTCAGCAGGCCGACGTGATTGAGCAGATAGAAGCCAAGGCCGGCGACGAGGGCGCCGGTGGCCAAGCCCTGGCTATCCTCCAGCAGCGTATGCTGCGAAGGGTCTGCGCTGTAGAAGCCGAGGCTTCGCCTCTGCGCCTGCTTCTGCTGAGCCAATCCTGGACCTCTGGAATGCGTGGATGCTGCAATGCAATAAATCGTTGGCGCACCCTGTTCAACGGCTGCAGCAGTGAACACCGCAAAACGAAAGAATATGTTGGTTCGTTACTGCTTCTGCGACAGAAACAGTATGCCCCGCACCGGCTCGCCGCGATCGTGACGTAGCTCGATGCGCTGGATCTCAAGCAGGCGGAGGTGATGGAGGTCCAGAAGCCGCCGGATATAGTCCTCCGAATGCGCATAGCGAAGGGAGTCGCGCAGCACGAAGCCTTCATCAACTCCGGCGTCTTCGATCGAGAAGGCAAAGAGGCCCCCCGGCGCAAGCAGTTCCGTCACGAGCGGAAAGACCGTCTGGAGCGAGCCAAGATAGATGAGGACATCGGCCGCCGTGACGAGATCGGCGCGGTGACGGACTAGACCATCCGAAATCAGTCTCGTCCGGTCTGCCGGGAGGCTGAGATCCGCTTGGGCGAGGTGGTCGTAAATGTGCTTCTGCCGCGCCTTCTCGATCATGTTGAGGGACAGATCAAAGCCCTCCAGACGCTTGGTCATCGGGCGAGCCTCAAGGCCCATCAGGCCGGTGCCGCAGCCAAGGTCCACGGTCAGCCGATAGGGTGCAGCAGTCACCAGCATCTCCGCGAGCCTTGCCGGGACGCTGTATCCGAGCTTTTCCACGAGAGCGGTCTCAAAGCGATCCGCATACCCGTCGAACAGGCTTTCGACATAGCGGCTGGACGGGTGCTCCGGAACCTCCTCGGCCCCCAGAAGCGCCAGCTTCAGGCGGGCGCCGAAGATATCCTGCGGCTCGATCGCAAGGACCTTCCGGAAGGCCTCCACCGCATGTTCGATGAGGCTCGCCTTCTCCCGGTACTCACCAAGACGAAACCAGCCAGCAGCCCAGGCAGGCACCAGTTCGACAGCCTGCTCCACCAGTTCGAGCGCCGCCTGCAGATCGCCACCGTCGAATAGCATCCGGGCATAGTCCATGCGCCGATCTGCGATGGCATCACCGGAAGAAAGCTGGACGGGCGGCATGGGTGCTCCTGGAGGGGTGCGGGTTATTGGCCGAAGTCACAAAAAAACTCAAGTTCTATTTGAAGGGGCGGCATGGGGCGGTGGAAAACGGGCTTGCGACGCGCGTCGATGCCGCCTATTCCTGCCGCCAAACGGAGACTGAAAGCATGTCGGACGGGGTCAACCGGCTTCTCGGCGATACGCCGGGGCGTACGATCGTCAAACTCATCGTCGTATCGCTCATCGTGGGTTTCGTGATGGCCATATTCGGCGTCGACCCATGGGATATCGTCTACGGAATCCGCAATTTCGTTCTCGACCTCTGGTATCAGGGCTTCCATGCGCTCGGGCGCGTCGGCGACTACCTGATCCTCGGGGCCACGATCGTCATCCCGGCCTTTATCATCCTGCGGCTCCTCAGCTACAGGCGCTGACATGACACTGGAAAAAAATTTCCTTCCGAGACGGGGCTTCCTGGTGCTCGCGGGCTGCGGCCTTATCGCAACCGGATGCTCCAGCGTCCTGAAACCCGACTCAGTTGCCGGCGTCGAGGACGAGACGGATGCCGCCCTGCCGCTGGTCAACCGCGTGCGCGCCCAGCAGGGGCTTCCGGCGCTGTCGGCCAAGGCGCCTGCGCGCGCCGCCGCCGCCGAGCAGGCCGTGCGGATGGCAAAGGCCGAGCAGATGACGCACCTGATCGGCATGGGCGACAGCTTCGCCACCCGGATGAAGCGCCGCAACGTGCCGCTTCCTGCGGCAGAGAACATCGCGAGCGGCCAGAGGTCGGTGGATGACGCCGTGCAGGCATGGATCGATTCCCAGCGCCACCTGAAGAACATGCTGGGCTCCTTCAGCGGCGTCGGCGTCGCGGTCGCACAATCACCGGCCGCCCGGCCCTATTGGGCCATGGTGTTGTCGGCCTGATGGAGCCGGCCTCGAAGTCCCAGCACGTCGTGTCTCGGCCGTTCGAAGTCACGCATGGACTGGTGCTTTCGATCGCAGTGCCGATGACGCTCGGTTTCCTGACCACGCCGCTGCTCGGGCTGACCGATACCGCAGTCGTCGGCCGGCTTGGCCAGGCTGAAGCGCTGGCCGGTCTCGCGATCGGCGCGATCCTCTTCGATCTCATCTATGGCAGCCTCAGCTTCTTCCGGACCGCAACGACGGGACTGGCCGCACAGGCCTTCGGACGCGCCGACGAGCGCGAACTGCAGGCGGTGTTCTGGCGGGCCACCCTCAGCGCGCTTGCGCTCGGCGCCCTGATGCTGGCGCTTGCGCCGGTTATCCTCTGGGCAGCGCCCGACCTGATGACGGACGATCGGTCAGTCCAGGCGGTCGTCCGGGACTATTTCGCCATCCGCGTCATCTCCAGCCCGGCCACCTTTCTCAACTACGCCATCCTCGGCTTCGTCTTCGGCCGCGGCCAGCCGAAGTTCGGCCTGGCGCTGCAGATCCTGTTGAACGGCACGAACATCCTGCTTTCGATCATCCTGGGCCTGTGGTTTGGCTGGGGCGTCGCTGGAGTGGCATGGGGAACGGCTGCGGCCGAAGTGCTGGCGGCCGCCGTGGGCCTGGCGCTGGTGGTGCGCCGGTTCTCGCCTGGTGCGCGGCCGACCCGGGCAGACCTCCTCGACCGGCACAAGCTGAAGCAGCTCTTCCAGCTCAATGCCGACATCCTGGTCCGCTCCCTGGTCCTCAACGGCGCCTTCGCGCTCCTGACGAAGGTCGGTTCAAGCTTCGGTGCGGTGACGCTCGCCGCCAACGCCGTGCTGATGAACATCTTCATGCTCTCGTCATTCTTCCTGGACGGGCTCGCGGGCGCTGCTGAGCAACTGTCCGGGCGGGCCGTCGGCGCCAATTATCGCCCGTCGTTCCACCGTGCCATCAAGCTCACGGCCGTCTGGTCCTTCGCCATGGCAGGCGTCCTTGCTGCCTTCTTCCTGCTGTTCGGCCAGCCGATCATCCAGTTGCTGACGACATCGCCGGAGGTGCGGGAAATCGCAATCGCCTATCTTCCCTGGGCCGCGATGACCGGCCTTGCCGGAGCGCTCGCCTTCCAGATGGACGGCGTCTTCATCGGTGCGACCTGGTCGCGGGAGATGCGCAACATGATGCTGATGTCATTCGCCGCCTATTGCCTGGCGCTACTGACACTGGTGCCGACCTACGCCAATCACGGGCTTTGGGCGGCACTCAACCTGTTCCTGCTGATGCGCGGCGTGTTTCTCGCCGCCATGGTGCCGCGCAAGACGGCTCAGAGCTTCATTGCCGCCCAGTGATCCACCCGGCTATCGCGCAGGTCGCGGATGGAGCCGGCCCCGTCACGATCGAGCAGGTCGGACAGGCCGCGCAGGATGCGAGCCGGCAGGGCGGGACCTTCGTAGATCATGCAGGAATAGAGCTGCACAAGGTCCGCACCGGCACGGATCTTCTCCATGGCATCCTCGGCACTTCCGACGCCCCCGACCCCCACCAGCGGGAGTGCCGCTCCCACGCGCTGCCGCATCTTCGCGAGGACGGCCGTGGACAGGCGAAAGAGCGGGGCGCCCGACAGCCCGCCTGATTCCGCGGCATGCCGACGGTCGGTCAGGTCATCGCGGGAGAGTGTCGTGTTGGAGATGATCAGGCCGTCCAGATCGTGAGCCAGGGCTTCGGCCGCAACATCATCGAGTCCTTCTTCCGTCAGATCGGGAGCGATCTTCAGGAATACCGGGAGCGAGCGGCCGATCCTAGATGCCTCCTCCGCGCGGGCCGCAAGGACGGCTTCCAGAAGTGCCTTCAGGCTGTCGCGGGCCTGCAGGTCGCGCAGGCCGGGTGTGTTGGGCGAGGAAATATTGACCGTGAAATAGCTCGCGACGGGATAGAAGCGCCTGATGCCGGCGACATAGTCCGCCACGCGGTCGGCACTGTCCTTGTTGGCACCGATATTGACGCCGACAATGCCGGCTGAGCCCTTGCGTGCGGACAGGCGCGCAAAGGCCGCCTCATGCCCCGCGTTGTTGAAGCCGAGCCGGTTGATCACCGCCCGGTCGCCAGCGAGACGGAAGATGCGCGGCTTGTCGTTGCCGGCCTGGGGCTTCGGTGTCACGGTCCCGACTTCCGCAAAACCGAAGCCGAGCTTCAACAGTGCGTCCGGCACTTCGGCATTCTTGTCGTAGCCGGCCGCCATGCCAAGCGGATTGGGGAAGCCTATTCCGGCAACCGTCACGGCGAGGCGCGGGTCATCCGGAACGCGACAGGAGGGGACGACCCCGCTTTTCAGCGCCGCGATCGACATGCCGTGGGCCGTTTCCGGATCAAGAAGGAAGAGCGCCTGACGCGCCAGGTCGGTAACGGGGCCGAACATCAGGCGACCTCCTCCGGAAAAATATGCAGCCCATCGTCGCCGACCGGCAGGGAGCGCTCCCACAGTACGGCATCCATCGGAAGCCAGGCGTAGAGGTGCGGGAAAAGATCACCGCCGCGGGAGGGTTCGAACTTCAGCGCCTCCCCAAACGCATCACCATCGATGGCGACGAGCAGGAGGTCGTCCATGCCGGCAAAATGACGCCGGGCGGTTTCGCGGCATTGCGAGGCCGTGGAGAAGTGGATGAACCCGTCCTGCAGATCGACGGGTGCGCCTTCAAAAACGCCTGTTTGCCTGGCTTGCTGCCAAAGCGCTCGCGGAACGATCTTATAGACGATAGTGTTCATGGGCGGCTTTCGGAAACGCGTCGATTGCTGACCGGCGGTTTGCCGCAAAGAGACCGGCTTGTCCACCGCAGGAAAGGGAAGCGAAATGAAAAGACTGTTCTGGATCCTTCTGCCCCTGGCTCTGCCCGCATACACCCATGCCCAGGACGCGGACCCATCGCGCTTCCAGCTGGAGCGAACCGAGAGCGGCTTCATCCGCCTCGACCGGGAAACCGGTGCGGTGTCGCTCTGCCGCGAGGCGGAAGGCAACCTGGTCTGTCGAATGGCCGCGGACGAGCGGGCCGCCTACGAAAAGGAACTCGACCTGCTCGGCGAACGGGTTACTGCGCTGGAGAAGCGACTTGACGCCCAGCCCTCCCAGAACGCCCTGCCGGGAGAAGACGAGATCGAGCAGAGCCTTTCCATCATGGAGCGCTTCATGCGGCGCTTCATGGAGATCATCGAGGAGTTCACGACGGAGCGGGACAATGCCGAGCCGGCGCCCCAGAGGACCTGAGCGCCGCACCCAGATTTTCCACCACAAGAAGAGGGCTATTGTTTCCGGAGCCCGGCCCGCGTAAACTGTATGCAAATATGCGACTATGCTCTTGGGAGGGGGCGTGGCATGCAGACATTGACGATCCTCATAGCCGACGACCATCCGCTCTTCCGGGGCGCGCTGAAACAGGCGGTCCACGACCTAGGCGAGGAGCGCCGGATCATCGAGGCCGGGGACTTCGAGGCAGCCCGCAAGGCCGCACGCGACAATCCCGAGGCGGATGTGATGCTTCTCGACCTCGCCATGCCGGGTGTGAGCGGCTTTTCCGGCCTGATGTCGCTCCGGGCCGAGTTTCCGGCACTGCCGATCGTCATCGTATCGGCGACCGACGATGGAAACACGATCCGGCGGGCGCTCGAACTGGGCGCCTCGGGCTTCATCTCCAAGTCCTCCGGCCTCGATGACATTCGTGCCGGCATCAATGCGGTGCTGGAGGGCGACATATGGGCGCCCGACGTTCCGCTCCCGGTCTCGGACGAGGATCCGGGCGTGAGCGAACTGCTTGAGCGGTTGAGGACACTGACCCCGCAGCAGAGCCGCGTGCTGGCCATGCTGGGAGAAGGCCTCCTCAACAAGCAGATCGCCTATGAACTCGGCGTGTCCGAGGCGACGATCAAGGCGCATGTCTCCGCCATTCTCCTGAAGCTCAATGTCGACAGCCGGACCCAGGCGGTTATCAAGCTCAGCAGGATCAACATGCCGATGGTGGCATAGCAAGGATTTTATTCCTTCCTTCCCTTTACCCGGGACTTCCGTTTCGCTAATCTGTTGTCAGTGGCCGTATGGCTGCCTGCGCCGGGATGTGCTCCGAAAAGGCATCCCGGTGCGCCATGCCTTTGGATGGCGAGACGGTTCGGGGCGCAAGGCCCACGACGATCCGCCGGAGTATGTATCGTCATGCTGTCACACGACACGATCTGGGGTGCGATCGATGCACTCGCCGCCCGTCACAAGCTGACGCCTTCGGGTCTGGCGCGCCGGGCAGGCCTGGATCCGACATCGTTCAACAAGTCCAAACGACTGGGGCCCGACGGGCGGCTGCGATGGCCTTCGACCGAGTCGATCGCCAAGGTGCTGGAGGCCACGGGCGCCACGATCGACCAGTTTCTGAGTTCGCTGCCAGGCCAGGCACGATCCGACGTCCCAACGGGTAGCTTTCCGCCGCAGGCCGGTTCGATCCCCCTGCTCGGCTTCGCGCAGGCCGGCGCCGGCGGCTTCTTCGACGATGGCGGCTTTCCGGCCGGGCAGGGATGGGACGTGGTGGATTTCCCCGCCTCCCCTTCGCGAAAGTCCGGTGTCTATGCCCTGGAGGTCCAGGGCGATTCCATGGTGCCGCTCTACCGCGACGGCGACGTGCTGATCGTCGAACCGGGCGCGCAGGTTCGCCGCGGAGACCGCGTCGTGGTGAAGACCCGGGACGGCGAGGTGATGGCGAAGGTGCTGCTGCGGCAGACCCCGCGCAGCATCGAGCTGACCTCGCTCAATCCCGACCATCCGAACCGGACCTTCGACATGGCGGAGATCGAATGGGTGGCCAGGATCATCTGGGCAAGCCAGTAGGAATATACTCCGGCGCTCAGTAAAGCCCGTGCGGGAAGTAGCGCAGGTAGATGTCCTGCAGGCGGCCGTTGCGGGAGAGCGTTGCCAGCGCGTGATCGAAGGCATCCCGCAGGGTGTCATCGTCCTTCTTCAGCATCACCGTCACTCCTTCCCCCAGGAAGGTCTCCGAGAAGTAGGGACCGCCATAGAGGCGGCAGCAGTTTGCGGAGGCCTCGGCGGCAATCCAGAAGGGCAGCCTCAGACCGTCGGAGAAGACGGCGGCGACCTTGTTGTCCTTCAGGGCGTCGAGCAGCGCATTCTGGTCGGCGAACAGCACGGGGATAGCGCGCGGGAAGAAGGCCTTGAGCATGGCTTCATGCGCCGATCCGTTCACCACGCCGACCGTCCGCGCGGCAAGCGCGTTCTCGCCCAATTCCCCCAGATCGCGGTCATCATGGCGGGCGAAACGCGCCGGGATCATCAGATAGGGACGCGAGAAGGAGAATGACTCGCGGCGTTCCGCCGTCACCGCCACCCCGGCCATGACCGCATCGCCGTTACCGTTCGCCAAAGCCTCTTCCAGCTCCTCGAAAGGCAGTGCCTGAATCTGGCAGCGGCTTTCGATCTTCAGTTCGAGACAGATTTCACGGGCAAGATCGATGTTGAAGCCGGTGAGGCGGCCGGTCTGATCGGCAAAATTGAAGGGAGGAAAATCGGCAGTCGTCAGGATCCGCAGCCGCAGCAGGTTAGAGAGATCCGGACGCGGAAGGCGCTCGCGCGCATCGAAGAGGACCGGAAACTCCGTATCCTGCGCCCCTGCTTCGTGAACGGGGGCAAAGGCGAGACCACACCCCAGGACAACCCAAAGGAGAAATATCCCCTGCCTTCTGAGGGATGTAAGCAATGCGGGCATGTCTATGATCCATTTCGGGACAGGGCGGCAGGACGGTGTAACAGAGTCATGCGTCTGGGGGAATATTCGCAAGCGCCTTCGCTTCGGAGCGGAGACGCCGGCCATGACGGCCGGGTGCCGGAGACGGCGGCGCAACGGGATCTTGACGTGGCACCGGCGCCAACCGGCGAAGCGGCCGCACTGCAGTCCCTCGGTTTCTCCAAGCCACTGGTGGAAGCCATTGCCGCCAAGGCACGAGACCACGGAACCAGCCTCGAGCAGGAACTCCTCCACCATCCGGGCATAGAGGAAAACGCCTATTATGGCGCTATGGCGCGGTTCCTGCGGCTCCCCTTCCTGGAGAGGATCGACAGCGCGATCGTCGTCGACAGCGAGCACGCCGACACGCAGCTGCGGCGCCCAACCATGATCCGGCTGCAGCATCAACGGCAGGCGCCGCAGATGGCGGTGATTCCCCGGGCGGCACGCCTCGGCGGTCTCGCAGCGACCCTCGCGAACCGGCCATCGCTGCGAGAGGGGCTCGTTGTGACCACACCAACCGCCCTGCGCGCCGCGGTATGGGAGGCGGGAGCGCTCAGGAGGATTCGTCACACCGTCGGAGAGCTATTTGATCAGCGGCAGGACCTTTCGGCGCGGATCGTCCTGATGGGAGGACAGGGTTTTGTCGCCGGACTGCTGACCGCGACGCTGGTCGCCTGCGCCCTCGCAGAGCCGGGATTGTTCTTTTCGCTGCTCCACCCGGCGCTTTCCTACCTCTACCTCTTCGGGCTCATCCTGAGGATCATGGCGCTTCTGCACCACCGGCGGCGACACGAGCTTGAGGTGCGCGACGTGACCGGCCCCCTGCCCTGCTACACCATCCTGGTCGCCCTCTACCGGGAGGCGGCCGTCGCCCGGCAGTTGGTGGACGGCTTGAAGCGGATCGACTGGCCGTCTCCGCTGCTCGACATCAAGCTCGTCTGCGAAGCGGACGATCGGGAAACGATCGACGCGCTGCGAGCCCAGACGCTGCCGGCGAACTTCGAGATCGTCGAGGTTCCACCCGCGGCACCACGCACCAAGCCGAAGGCACTCACCTATGCTCTGAACGGTGTCCGCGGCGATTACCTGGTGATCTACGACGCCGAGGACCGGCCGCACCCTGGCCAGTTGCGCGAAGCCTATTGTCGCTTCTGCGAGCTTCCCGCCGAGGTCGTCTGCCTGCAGGCACCGCTCGTGATCAGCAATGCGAAGGCGTCGTGGATCAGTGCGCTTTTCGCGCTCGAATACTCGGCCCTCTTTCGCGCCCTCCTGCCATGGCTTGCCAGACACCGCATGCCTATCCCGCTCGGTGGGACTTCCAATCACTTCCGGGTCGCGGCATTGCGAGAGGTCGGCGGATGGGACCCGTTCAATGTGACCGAGGATGCCGATCTGGGGCTGCGGCTGTTTCGCCTCGGCTATCGCGCCGATGTGCTTCAACGGCCGACGCAGGAGGATGCGCCGACCACGCGTGCGGTGTGGATGGGGCAGCGGACGCGCTGGTTCAAGGGCTGGGTGCAGACCTGGCTGGTGTTGATGCGCCAGCCGGGCAGGCTCGTTGCACAGATGGGCCTGCGCAACGTCCTCATCTTCCAGCTGCTGATCGGCGGCATGCTCCTGTCATCCCTCCTGCATCCGCTGATCTTCGTCTTCCTGGTCGAGGGGGCGCTTGCCATGCTGGCCGCGCCCGCAGAGGACATCCCTGCACGGGTGCTGATGCTCTTCGTGGTCGATGCGGTCAACATCTTCGGCAGCTACCTGATCTTCGTCACGCTCGGCGTCAAGGCGATGACCGATGACGAGCAGCGACAGATCGGCATGCGCTGGACAGGTGTTCCGCTCTACTGGCTGCTGACCTCCATCGCCTCGTGGAAAGCGGTCATGGAGTTGCGGGCGAAACCCTTCTTCTGGCAGAAGACACCACACCAGCCGAGCAGCTGAGAGCCAGCTCGAAGCGGCGCCATATGAGGAAGCCCGTATCGTGCACGCCACCCGAGGCATTAAACAATCTCCGGCTACTGCCTTGAGACACGCGCCGGCGCTATTGGAAAAGGGTCTGACAGGCTTCGCCGGCGTTTCTCGCCAGCGCGAGAATGGTAAGGTAATCGCCAGCCAGCGGTGAAGGCGCCCTGTTGATGTCGAGCACATCCGCCCGGCCTGCCTCTGTCGTCACGTAGGCACCTTGCCGCCCTGCCTTTTCGTTGAGTGCATAGAATATCCCATCGATGTAGGCCAGGAGGGGTCCGGACAGGCCGATGCAAAAGAGCTGTGTCTCCCTTACCTGCGGATAGCGCTCCTCCATCCGAAGGGCCGCTGCTTCGCCGATCTCCGACTCCGTGACATCGGTGAACCTTTCGAAGCGTCCATTGGCATAGGGAAAGCCAAAGCTTTCCACCTCCACAGCTCCAGCGCTGGCAGCGCCACCGGCGAGAAACAGACAAGCCGCCAGGGTGACGCCGGCACGCGTTCTGTTCATTTGCACTCCTAATCGACCCGGCATGCGGCCACGCTTACACATCAGGGTGGAAGTAGTGGTCGTGCCGCCCATTATCAATGGAGCCCAGTCTGCACGCGTCCGCAGGACACCAAGCCGACAGCGGGCCAAAGCTTTTCAACCGCCGGCGCTCTGCGCCTTGCTAAACATTGCTGGACATCGTTGGAGTGTCCGACCTGGGAGATAGGTGACATTTCGTACCGGAGACATGGGTAACACTTTTCGACTTTGTCGGGAGGTGTCGATGCCGTGGAGAGAGACTTCGGTCATGGAGGAACGTCTACGATTTGTCGCCCGGCTGCTTGAGGGCGAAGGCATGAGCGAGGTGTGCCGAGCGTTCGGCATCTCGCGCAAGACCGGCTACAAGATCTTCAACCGCTACAAGGATGATGGCCTAGAAGCGCTGACCGATCGATCCCGACGGCCGGTGCGCTATGCCAACCAGTTGCCGGATACGGTTGAGGCGATGATTGTTCGCCTCAAGAAGGAGAAGCCTTACTGGGGTGCCAGGAAGATCAGGGAACTGCTCGTCAAACGGCTGGCCGGCGATGTGCGCATTCCGGCAAAGAGCACCGTACACGCCGTACTCGATCGTCATGGCCTTGTGAGCCAGGCCCGCAAGAGGAACCGGGCGAACAAGGCCGTCGGCACGCAGCTATCGGCAGCACCTGGTCCCAACGATCTCTGGTGCGCCGACTTCAAGGGCGAGTTCAAGCTGGGCAACGGCCAATACTGTTACCCCTTGACGATCACCGACCAGCTCTCGCGCTATCTTCTGTGTTGCGAGGCCTTCGAATCGACGCGCGAACAGGGTGTCTTCGAGGCCTTTCGGCGGGTTTTTGCCGAGCGGGGCCTACCGGCCGCGATCCGCTCCGACAACGGCCTGCCCTTCGCCAGTCCCAACGGGCTCTACAATCTGTCAAAGCTCTCGGTCTGGTGGCTCAGGCTCGGCATCGCCCTCGAGCGCATCCGTCCCGGCCACCCGCAGGAGAACGGCCGCCACGAGCGCATGCACCTGACGCTCAAGAAGGAAGCGACGAGGCCGCCGGGCCGCAATATCCTGCAGCAGCAGATGCGTTTCGACGGTTTCGTCAGCGAATTCAATGAAGAACGGCCGCATGAGGCGCTGTCTATGAAGGTACCGGCAGAGCTCTACACCACATCGCCCAGACTCTATCAGGGCCTGCCGGACATCGACTATCCCTTCCACGATCGCGACGCCATCGTCACCAACTGCGGGCGGCTTTGCATCCATCGCAAGAAGATCAATATCTCGACGGTGCTGGCCGGACAGAGGCTCGGGCTCAAGGAAGTCGACGACGGCATTTGGCTCGTCAGCTTCATGCACTATGATCTCGGATATATCGACCTGGAGCAGAGAACATTGCAAACCATCGACAACCCGTTCGGCACGAGGTTGTCACCCATGTCTTAGGGACAAACCGTTACCTATGTCTCCGGGTCGGACAGAGAGCTAGCTGGAGCGGGTGAAGGGAATCGAACCCTCGTCGTCAGCTTGGGAAGCTGCTGCTCTACCATTGAGCTACACCCGCGACGGGGGCAGAGTTCGCCCAGTTCGCGGCGTCTGTCAAGCGGGGATCGCAGGCGTATGGGTCAACCGATCCGGAAGTGCTTGGACAGCTTCAGACCCTGCGCCTGGTAATTGGAGCCAAGGCCGAGGCCATAGAGGGCACCGGGCCGTTCCAGCATGTGCTCGTAGACGAGGCGGCCGACGATCTGGCCGTCTTCCAGAATGAACGGCACCTCGTGGCTGCGCACTTCCAGAACGGCGCGGCTGCCGCGGCCGCCCGCCTCGGCATGCCCGAAGCCGGGGTCGAAGAAGCCCGCATAATGGACGCGGAATTCGCCCACCAGCGGATCGAAAGGCGTCATCTCCGCGGCGTAAAGCGGCGGCACGTGGACCGCTTCCCGAGACACGAGGATGTAGAATTCGTCGGGATCGAGAATGAGTTCGTGGCGGCCGCGGCTGTAGAGAGGCTCCCAGAAGTCGAAGATGTCGTGCTGGGCCTTCTTGTCGACGTCGACCACGGCAGTGTGGTGCTTGCCGCGGTAGCCGATCAGTCCTTCCTTGTCGCCGGTGAGGTCGATCGACAGCGCAATGCCGCCTCCGCTGATATTGGGCTCGCGGGCTGCCACCAGCGTTTCGGCGCCATGCAATTGCAGAAGCTCCGGCTCGTTCAGCAGCGCATTGCCGATGCGGAAGCGGATCTGCGACAGGCGCGAGCCGCGACGGACGACGATCGGGAAAGTGCGCGGGCTGATTTCCAGATAGAGCGGGCCGGAATAGCCGGCAGGAATCTTGTCGAACTCCTGGGCGTAGTCGGTGATGACGCGGGTGAAGATGTCGAGGCGACCGGTGGAACTTTTCGGATTGGCCGAGGCCGACATTTCTGCCGGCAGGTCCAGTCGTTCCATCAGCGGCACGATATAGACGCAGCCAGTTTCCAGGACCGCCCCTTCCGAAAGGTCGACCACATGCAGCTTCAGCCGGTCGAGCTTGTCGGCAACCCGGCTGTTCGGGCCGGGCATGAAGCTTGCGCGGACGCGGAAGGCCTTGGTGCCGAGGCGCAGATCGAGGCTTGCGGGCTGGATCTGGTCGCTGTCCAGCGCCTTCTCGGATGTGAGGCGCCCGCTGTCAAACAGCGCTGCGATGGCCCGATCGGCCAGGATCCCGGTGGTTCTTTTCATCGTCGTTCTTTCCCGTCCTGCCGGACAAAACCAAATGCCTGCCATTGACGCAAGCGAGGAGCGGCGCTATGGCAGCTTTATCCCGTGGTGATTTGGCCGGTCGGCTTGCAGCCACGTTAAACAAGTGGCTAAAAAGACCGGGGCGAAACCGGTCTGCTGACGCGACCGGTTTTTTTGTGTCTGAAAGGTGCAAGCGCATGACCACGAAATGGCGCCCCGCAACCCAGCTCGTCCATGGCGGAACGATCCGCTCCCAGTATGGCGAGACCTCCGAGGCCATCTACCTGACGCAGGGCTTCGTCTACGAGACGGCGGAGGCGGCCGAGGCACGCTTCAAGGGCGAGAGCGAAGGCTATATCTACGCCCGCTACGGCAGCCCGACCAACGACATGTTCGAGAAGCGCATGTGCCTGCTGGAAGGTGCGGAGGATGCGCGCGCCATGGCCTCGGGCATGGCCGCAGTCGCAGCAGCGATCCTTTGTCAGGTCAAGGCGGGCGACCATATCGTTGCTGCGCGCGCCCTGTTCGGCTCCTGCCGCTGGGTGGTGGAGACGCTGGCGCCGAAATACGGCGTGGAGTGTACGCTGGTGGACGGTCGCGATCTCGCCAACTGGGAAAAGGCGGCCCGGAAGAACACCAAGGTCTTCTTCCTCGAAAGCCCAACCAATCCGACACTCGAAGTGATCGACATCGCCGGCGTTGCGAAGCTCGCAGACCAGGTCGGCGCCAAGGTGGTGGTGGACAATGTGTTTGCCACACCGCTCTTCCAGAAGCCGCTGGAGCTCGGTGCCCATGTCGTCGTCTATTCCGCCACAAAGCACATCGACGGACAGGGCCGCTGCCTCGGCGGCGTCGTCCTTTCCGATAGTGAATGGATCAAGGAAAGCCTGCAGGATTACTTCCGCCACACTGGTCCTGCCATGTCGCCCTTCAATGCCTGGACGCTCCTGAAGGGGATCGAGACCCTTCCGCTTCGGGTGCGCCAGCAGACGGAAAATGCCGGACGGATCGCCGACCTCCTGGCAAACCATCCGAAGGTCGCAAGGGTCATCTATCCGGGTCGCGCGGACCATCCGCAGGCCGACATCATCGCCAAGCAGATGACCGGCGGCTCGACGCTCGTCTGCCTCGAACTCAAGGGCGGCAAGGCCGCAGCCTTCGGACTGCAGAATGCCCTGGAGGTGGTGAAGATATCCAACAATCTGGGCGACGCCAAAAGCCTCATCACCCATCCGGGGACGACGACGCACAAGAATTTGACGGACGAGGCGCGCGCCGAACTCGGCATCTCGCCGGGAACGCTCAGGCTATCGGCGGGGATAGAGGATACTGACGACCTGCTCGAAGATTTCGCACGGGCTCTCGACAAGCTGCCGGGTTGACCAAGGCTGCCGCCGGGCGCGTTGCAGGTTCCGCCTGTCGGCGCGCCGGTTATCCTTAACCGGCGAAAGTTCGCGCAAGAGGCCACCGAACTCCCCTCCAAACCGCCGGGTTTCTTGACGTTCCCGCGGAGCTGCAGCATATCGGATGGGATGTGGTAGAAGGTGTCGCGCATGTACCGCGCCAGGACATGTGACATAGAGGTCGTCGTCGAGCCCTATTATCTGGAGGAGCAATCCAGTCCGGAGGATAGCCGTTATGTCTGGGCTTACCACATCGTCATCGAGAACCATTCGGACCAGGCGGTGCGGCTGACGCATCGCTACTGGCACATCACTGACCAGAACGGCCTTGTCGACGAGGTCGAAGGTCCCGGAGTGGTGGGCGAGCAGCCACGGCTCCTGCCAGGCGATTCCTACGAATATTCCTCCGGCTGCCCGCTCGACACGCCCTCCGGCATCATGTTCGGTCATTACCGGATGGAAGACGACCAGGGGAAGGCATTCAACGTCGAAATCCCGGCGTTCTCGCTGGATTCACCGGGACTTCTGAGGGTGCTGAACTGAGACGAAGGCTGGCTGTCAGGCCGCGGTGAACTCTTCCGGCGAGAAGCGGTATGTGGTCGAGCAGAACTCACAGGTGACGGCAATCTCGCCGTCCTGCTCGCTCGCCTCGATCTCCTCGGCGCTGAAGCTGTCCAGAATGCCCTTGAGCCTCTCGCGCGAACAGCTGCAGCGATCGAGGACCGACTGGGGCTTGTAGACCCTCACGCCCCGCTCGTGAAACAGACGGAACAGCAGACGTTCGATCGGCACCTGCGGATCGGTCAGTTCGTCCGTATCGATCGTCTCGACCATGACGCGAGCCTCGGACCATGCATCGTCCTCGCTGTGGTCATGCTCGCGCTCGTCGCCATCGCCACCATGGAGATCGGGCTGGCGCATGCGCTCGGGCGCCTGTGGCAGGAACTGCGCCACCAGTCCGCCCGCCCGCCAGTTGTGGCGCGGCTTGCCGGCCTCATCCCGATCCAGTAGTTCGGCCACACCCAACCTCACCTTGGTGGGGATCTGCTCCGACTGGCGGAAATAGACGCCGGCGATCTCCTCGAGCGACGAGCCGTCGAGCGGGACGATGCCCTGGTAGGGCTGCATGCCACGGCCGTGGTCTATCGTGAAGGCAAGGACGCCGGCGCCCAGCAGTTCCGGCGGCGACGTCTTGCCGTCTGCAACTGCCGCGGCAAGTGCGTCCTCGTCATACCTCGCATAGGCGCGAAGGCTGTCGGGCGTCGTGAAATCGGCAACCAGAAGATCGACGGGTCCGTCTCCCTTCGTCTGAACGGTGAACTTGCCGTCGAACTTGAGGGATGTCCCCAGAAGCGCCGTCAGCACGATCGCCTCCGCCAGAAGGCGGGCCACAGGCGCGGGATATTCATGGCGCCCGAGGATCGCGTTCAGAAGCGGTCCAAGCTGGACCGCTCGGCCACGAACGTCCAATCCTTCCACCTGGAAGGGGACAACCCGGTCATCGCCGGCGAAGTTGAAATCACTCAGTTCAACAGTGGCTTCCGCCATGGTCTGCTCCCTGGCGCCTAACGGGCCAATTTATGCACGCGCGCCTGGGGACGGAACCGCCGGGGCGTGAAAGTTGTCGGCAATATCGTGGAATGCCCTTCCGTCACCGGGAAAGGCTCGATAGCCGACAGGTGGTATCGGGGCCGCCCGAAGTCAAGAACAGGCTCAAAGAGCGCCGAGACACCAGGCGAGAATGGACTTTTGGGCGTGCAACCGGTTCTCCGCCTCATCGAACACAACCGACTGAGG
The DNA here is from genome assembly GCF_000967425.1 of Pseudorhizobium banfieldiae. Taxonomy (NCBI): domain Bacteria; kingdom Pseudomonadati; phylum Pseudomonadota; class Alphaproteobacteria; order Hyphomicrobiales; family Rhizobiaceae; genus Pseudorhizobium; species Pseudorhizobium banfieldiae. The sequence goes on along the minus strand of NZ_FO082820.1, from coordinate 83,207 downwards.
TCCATCGATGACCTCGTCGGTCACTTCCTCGCCGCGGTGGGCCGGAAGGCAATGCATGAAGAGCGCTTCCGGCTTGGCCCGCTTCATCAGCGCGCCGTTTACCTGGTAGGGCTGGAAGATGTTGTGACCGCGCGCCTTGTGCTCCTGGTTCATGGAAACCCAGGTGTCCGTCACGACGCAGTCCGCGCCGGAAACTGCCCGCTCTGCGTCATGGAAGAGCATGATGTCGCCGCCGTTGTTACGCGCCCAGTTCAGGAACTTGTCGGACGGCTCCGACCCCATCGGCACGGCCATGTTCATGCGGTAACCGAAGCGCGCAGCGCCCTCGACGAAGGAATGGAGTACATTGTTGCCATCGCCCGTCCAGGCGATCGTCTTTCCCTTCACCGGTCCGCGGTGCTCTTCGAAGGTCATGATGTCCGCCATGATCTGGCAGGGATGCGTGTCATCCGTCAGTGCATTGATGACTGGAACGGTCGCATGCTCGGCAAGCTCCAGAAGGCGCGAATGGTCGGTTGTACGGATCATGATCGCGTCGACGTAGCGGGAGAGGACCTTTGCGGTGTCGCCAATCGTTTCCGCGCGGCCGAGTTGCATCTCGGTACCCGAGAGAAAGAGCGTCTCCCCGCCCAGTTGGCGCATGCCGACGTCAAAGGACACGCGGGTACGCGTAGAAGGCTTCTCGAAGATCATCGCGAGCATCTTGCCGGCGAGCGGCTTGTCGGCCTTGCCGGCCTTGGTCGCCAACTTGCGCGTGAGCGCATCATCGAGGATCACCCGCAGGTCATCGGCGGCGACGGCTGAAAGATCGAGAAAATGCTTGGGTGATGCCATGTCTTCGATGAGGGCTTCGATGCCCCGCACTCCTTACGCTGATTTCTTCAAGCCCGACTGGTGCAGGCGCTCGGCGGCACGCTCGATGCGTGCAAGACCATCGCGAGCCTCCTCGGCGGTGACGATCAGAGGCGGCAGGAGCCGCAGCACGTTGTCGCCTGCAGGCACGGCGAGAATGTGCTCCTCACGCATGGCCATCAGTAGCTCGGTACTCGGCGCTTTTGCCTTGATGCCGAGCATCAGGCCCTCGCCGCGGATCTCGTCGATGACATCGGGGAACCGATCCTTCAGGCCCTCCAGCCCCTGCCGGAAGACCAGCGCGACGTCACGCACGTGGTCCAGGAAACCCTCGGCAAGCACAACGTCCAGAACGGCATTGCCTACTGCCATCGCCAGCGGGTTGCCGCCATAGGTGGTGCCGTGGGTGCCGGCCTTCATACCGCTTGCCGCCTCTTCCGTCGCAAGACAAGCGCCGAGCGGGAAACCACCGCCAATACCCTTCGCCACTGCCATGATGTCGGGCGCGATGCCGGACCACTCATGAGCGAACAACTTGCCGGTCCGACCGACGCCGGACTGTACCTCGTCAAGGATGAGAAGGAGACCGTGCTCATCACAGAGGTCCCGCAGGGAACGCATGAACTCCCGGGAGACGAGGCGCAGGCCGCCCTCGCCCTGCACCGGCTCGATCAGGATCGCAGCGGTGGCGTCGGTGATCGCAGCCTTCAGCGCGTCCAGATCGCCGAAAGGCACCTGATCGAAGCCGCTGACCTTGGGACCAAAACCTTCGAGGTACTTCGCCTGTCCGCCGGCAGCGATCGTCGCCAGCGTTCGACCGTGGAAGGCACCTTCGAAGGTGATGATATGGAACCGCTCCGGATGCCCCTTGCTGAACTGGTAGCGTCGCGCCGTCTTGATCGCGCACTCGAGTGCCTCGGCGCCGGAGTTGGTAAAGAAGACCCTTTCTGCGAAGGTCGCTTCCGTCAGCCGGCGCGCCAGTTGCTCCTGACCAGGGATGTCATAGAGGTTCGACAGGTGCCACAGCTTGTCTGCCTGGGCCTTCAACGCCTCCACCAGATGCGGGTGGGCGTGGCCGAGGGAATTGACTGCGATCCCTGCGGCAAAATCGAGATAGCGCTCACCACTCTCCGTCACCAGCCAGACACCCTCGCCGCGCGCAAAGCGCAGTGGAGCACGGTTATAGGTTTCGAACAGCGCGGCCTCGGCCATGGGGAGCGGCTCCTCTAGGAGATGCAAGGGGCGTGGCCCCGATCAATCAAAAATGCCGCCCTGTCGGGCGGCGCCGGCACTATCGGCATTTCGCCCCGATATGTCAACAAAAGCCCCCTTTCCTGCAACCTTCGCGGCTGTGACAAAAATGACTCGCTTGAAAAGCAAGTTGGGGAAAACCCGGAAATCGATTCGTGCCGATTCCGCTGACTCTTGCCACGGAGTCACCGGCCCAGTAGTTTACCAATCAACAACTAGACTGCATGCGGCGGAACTAGTCACCTAACAAGCTATATCTAGTAGCTGGCGCGAATTGTCGTTCGCGCCAAGGGCGGGGGATTCTGCATGCCGGACACGTTCAAATGCGGAGAACGGGCATGAACTGGACAGACGAGCGCGTCGAAAAGCTGAAGAGACTGTGGGCGGAGGGCCTGAGCGCCAGCCAGATCGCGGCCCAATTGGGCGGGGTCAGCCGGAATGCGGTCATCGGCAAGGTTCACCGGCTGAACCTTCCCGGACGCGCCAAGGCAGGCGGATCGACCGGTGCTAACCGCTCGGCCAAACGCCCAGCGGCGCCGGCCCGTCCAGCCAACTATCCGGCACGCGTTGCAACCCGGCCCACAGCCCGGACGGTCGGCGCGACGGCTTTGAAGGATGACGTCGAGGTTGCCCTGCCCGAGCTGTCCTATGTTCCTTCCAACGACGTGGTGGTGCCGATCTCGCGCAAGCTTGCACTGACGGATCTGACCGAACGCACCTGCAAGTGGCCGATGGGAGACCCGCTGAAGGACGACTTCCACTTCTGCGGCGTCGACGCCTCGGAAGCCTCTCCCTATTGCGGCTATCATGCCCGCCTTGCCTATCAGCCGGTGGCAGACCGGCGGAAGGCTGCAGCACGGGCCTGACCCAAAAATGCCGATGGTGGAAAGCGGGCCTTGATGGCCCGCTTTTTCGTTGCGCCATGCCAGATCAGGATCTCGCCGCCCACCGCACGATTTCTGGTTCAGAAGCGGACGGTGAACTGGCTGCCCTTGCCCATCTCGGACGTGACCACCAGCCTTGCCCGATGGCGGGTAAGGATGTGCTTCACGATTGCCAGCCCGAGACCGGTTCCCTTCTTGGAGCGGCTATCGGCAACGCTGACGCGGTAGAAACGCTCCGTCAGACGAGGGACGTGCTCCGAAGGAATGCCGGGGCCGTGATCGACAACGCTGACCTCGACGGGCCCGGCTTCCGGAGACTTCAGGAAGACATCGACGGTCTTGCCGTCCTGGCCGTACTTGCAGGCATTCTCCACCAGGTTCTCGAACACCTGCACCAGTTCGTCGCGGTCACCGGTCACTTCGACCGCACGTTCCGGCAGATGAAGGTTGATCTCCACATGGAGTTCTTCTGCCAGAGGCGAGAGTGCATCGCGGACATGGGAAAGCAGGGGCACGAGGTCCACCTTGCCCTCCGGCGCCACATTCGACCTCAACTCGAGCCTGGAAAGGGAAAGAAGGTCATCGATCAGCCGGCTCATACGCGTCGACTGGTCCAGCATGATCGACAGGAACCGCTCCTGGGCCTTTGGATCCGACTTGGCCGCCCCCTGCAGGGTTTCGATGAAACCACGCAACGACGCAAGCGGTGTGCGCAGTTCGTGGCTCGCATTGGCGACGAAGTCGCTGCGCATTCGGTCGAGCCGATGCAGTTCGGACACATCCCGAAACGAGAGCAGGTACAGCCGGTCCCGCTGGTCCCGCCCGGGCAGTTCAACCGGCGCGATCCGGACGACGTAGACCTGTTGCGAGGGCAGACGCTCGACATGCTCGAGCTGGTTCGGCCTGCCGGTGGCCAGTGTCTCCCGGATGATGTCCAGCACCGCGGGGGAGCGCAGCCGTCCGGCTACATGAGCGCCAAGCGGCAGCGAGCCCAAGAGGCGGTCGGCCCCGGCATTTTGGGATAGCACGTTGGCCTCCCCGTCTAGCAGGAGGGTGGGTATGTCGAGCGCATTGAGCGAGGCAGAGATGACCTCTACGACATCGTGCGGCGCCTGCTCCTCTGCGGTCGCCGGTCGCTCTGGCGCTGGCTCGGGTTTATGATCGGCGACCAGGACGAGGCCGGTGAGCACGAACCAGGCAAGGCCCGCCTGCCAGACCGGTACGCCTGCGAAGACGCTCAATGCCCCGGCGAGCGACAGGGCAAGCAGCAGCAGCCAGGAGCCGCCGAACCACTTGTTCAACCCGGTCCCCCACTGCGAACCCATGCGCGACTCACCTCCCGATCCAGATTTTTCGGCTCTTAGACCGATCTGATGACAGATATACATCGACGCCCGGCGGATGAACGATAAATTACGAGGAAGCGTCCCGTCGTTTTGCCGGCGTTGTCTAACGAGAGGAGAAGAGATTGAGCAGCTCAAAACAGGACCGTTCGGTTGACATCGAGATCGGCGGGCGTCGGCGCGTCTTCGATATCGACGATCCGAAGCTGCCGGACTGGATCGACAAGAACGCGCTCGGTTCAGAGGGCTATTCCTATGACGACAAGATGGATAAGCGCGACTACGCCGATACGCTGGAGCGACTGCAGATCGAACTGGTCAAGCTGCAGTTCTGGCTGAACGCCAGCGGCAAGCGGGTGATCTCCGTATTCGAGGGCCGTGACGCCGCCGGCAAGGGCGGCACGATCTTCTCCATACGCGCTTACCTCAATCCGCGCTCGGCGCGGATTGTGGCGCTGCCGAAGCCGACGGAAACGGAGGCAGGCCAATGGTATTTCCAACGCTATGTCACTCACTTCCCGACCGCTGGCGAAATCGTGCTCTTCGACCGCTCCTGGTATAACCGCGGCGTGGTGGAGCCGGTCATGGGCTTCTGCACCGCTGAACAATGCAAGAAGTTCCTCCACGAAGTGCCGCGGTTCGAGGAACTCATCGTCGATGAGGGCATCCACTTCTTCAAGTTCTGGCTGAACATCGGCCAGGAGATGCAGTTGAAACGCTTTCACGACCGGCGCCACGATCCGCTGAAGATCTGGAAGCTCTCGCCGATGGATATCGCCGCACTGACGAAGTGGGACGAATTCACCGATGCGCGCGACCGCATGCTGAAGAAGACGCACACGAAGCATGCACCGTGGACGGTGGTGAAGGCGAACGACAAGCGGCGGGCTCGGATCAACGTGATCCGACAGATTCTGCTATCGATCGACTACGAGGGTCGGGACGAGAAGGCGATCGGCGAGATCGATCACAACATCCTCGGCGAAGGTCCCGAGTTCCTGGGCTGAGGCTACTGCCCCGGAAGCACCCGAACCGAATGCAGAAGGATCGCCGCCTCCGCGCCCTCGAGTCCGGTATTGACCACCAGCCTACCGGGGGCGTTCGGAGCGATCGAGCGTTCGAAGGTCACGCGCAGCAGCACGTCCGCCCGCTCCTGCCGCGCCGTGAAGCGATGGCGGGGACAGGCGCCGAGGCTTCCGAAGTCGCAACGGACCGAGAATTGAACCGACGTTTCCGCTGCCGACTGCACGGTCAAGGCGATCGTGGAAGACTTGCCCGCCAGCTCCTGCAGGATTTCCGCAGGCACGGGAATGGAAACATCGCCTTCGGAGGTAGGCGCGCCGGACATCACGCGCGCCGCAGTCGTGCCCTGGATGGCTACCGGCTCCAGCCGAGCGGCTGCACCACCTTCAAGCGTGTTCGTATCGCCGGAGAAAATCTCCGTCCAGTCTTCGGAGAAACCATTCTGGGGCCCTCGGTCTCCGAGGTCGGAAGACGGGTCGCCCGCCGTCCGTTCGGCAGCATCAAGAGCCTGCTGCAGCGACTGCTGGACAAGGCCGGACGAATAGGCCCACCAGGCCGCAAGACCAACCAGGATAAAGAAGACGAGCCATGCAAGGAGCACGGACAGGAAACCGCGGCGCCGGCGCGGCTTTGCCGTGCGTTCGGGTCGGGTTTCGAGCAGGGTCTCGTCGCGTGGACGTTTCGGTTCGCGCGCTTCGCCTACGGGAAGCGGGGCCGCCTGCGGCTCCTGGGCGGCCTCGAAAGGAATATCCCGAGCGGCGCGTAGGGAATCGCGGCCAGAAGCACTGGCCACACCTGGCGCGCTTGAGATGTCCCGAGCGGCATCGCGCGTCGCCCCACCCAGAAGGGGCGCGTCATCCTGCGGCCGGGACGCAGTGGAACGCGACGCGTCCCGCGAAACACCCGAAGAGACCGGTGGGGCAATCGGGTGGGCAGCTGGAGACACTGCAGGTGAGGTCGCGGCAGGCGCCTCCGCCGGTGCTACCCGAGGCGCAGCGGGTGGTGTCGCAGCAGCCGGGGTCGACGCGGCAGCTGCGACGGCCTTCCGCTCCTCGAACTCGATCTCCCGTATCTTCTGTTCGAGCCGCTGGTGCTGCGCCAAAACCACCTGCTCATCGGAAACGCCCTGCTTCTTCAGGCCGGCATCCAAGGCCTGCCGCGCGGACTGATAGATGCGGGCCCGGACATCGGGATTGGTGCGCTCGGACTTTTCCAACGCGTTTCTGATCGCTGTTTCCAAACCGCTCAATGCCAATCCAGCCCTGTCATCGCCTCGCGCCCGGCGCCTGCCTTTACGTTTCGGTAATCTTTCCGCTCGCGAACTGCAAGCACCGGCATTCTGTCGAATCTGCGGCCGGCTCTCTCAACTGCACTCCCATGACCCTTTTCGAACGCGTCCGCCTCTGCTAGGGAAGCTTACGTTTGCGTAAACGTAAGCCGAGGAGGATATGATGCTGCCGCCCATCCTGAAGGACAAACTGCGCCTGCCGGTTGTCGCCTCTCCGCTCTTCATCATCTCGCATCCGGCGCTGACGCTGGCCCAATGCAAGGCCGGGGTGGTGGGCGCTTTTCCGGCACTCAATGCGCGGCCGGAGAGCCAGCTCGACGAATGGCTGGCAATGATCACGGAAGAGCTTGCCGCGCATGACGCCGCCAATCCCGACAAACCGGCCGCCCCCTTCGCCGTCAACCAGATCGTGCACACCTCCAACAAGCGGCTGGAGCACGACCTGATGATGTGCGTGAAGTACAAGGTGCCGATCGTCGTCTCCTCGCTCGGCGCCGTCCCCGAGGTCAATGCCGCCGTTCATGCTTATGGGGGCATCGTGCTGCACGACGTGATCAACAACCGGCACGCCAACTCGGCGATCCGCAAGGGGGCCGACGGGCTGATCGCGGTGGCTGCCGGCGCGGGCGGCCATGCCGGCACGCTGTCACCCTTCGCACTGGTGCAGGAGATCCGTGAATGGTTCGATGGCCCGCTGCTGCTTGCCGGGGCCATCGGCACGGGCGGCGGGATTCTGGCCGCTCAGGCCATGGGTGCCGACATGGCCTATATCGGCACGCCCTTCATCGCGACCGAGGAGGCGCGCGCGTCAGATGCCTACAAGCAGATGATCGCCCAGTCCCAGGCTGCCGACATCGTCTACTCGAACTATTTCACCGGGATCCACGGCAACTACCTGAAGGGCTCGATCCTTGCTTCAGGCATGGATCCGGAGAATCTGCCCGTCGCCGATCCCTCCAAGATGGATTTTGACAAGGCGACCACCGGCGCGAGGGCCTGGAAGGACATTTGGGGCGCGGGCCAGGGGGTCGGGTCCGTCAAGGCTGTCGTTCCGGTGGCGGAATTGGTCGACAGGCTGGAACGGGAATATCGCGCCGCACGGGAGGGGTTGTGCGGTTGAGACCGACAGCGCCCATCCGGTAAAATTCCATTGCGGAAAATTCCCGGCTTGAAATCGGCGTTCTTTGCCTGTATCAGCCGCATCACATCGCAGCCGGCCCGCCGGCTGTCATGCCGCTTTAGCTCAGTCGGTAGAGCACATCATTCGTAATGATGGGGTCACGTGTTCGAGTCACGTAAGCGGCACCATTTACCACACACTCTTGCCTAAAGCCTTTTCGGGCCGTAGCGTGTCATCATGCGTGGCCGTATTCCCTCCGATGTTCTTCTTCGTCCCGAAGACCTTGCCTTGCTCGAACGAGTGTTCGCACAGGTGATACCCGAGCACGACACCCATCCCGACGAACTGGCAATGCTGCTGGTGCGGCTGTTCCAGGACGGGGTGAGGTCCGAGGAGGAGCTTCTCGCGGCGGCGGAGCGGTGGTTTCGGTAGCGACGGGGTTTCCACGGATTAGGTTTAATCGGTGCCAGACCGCGGTCGCTGAACGATACGCTTTCGTCCTTATGCGAACAAACCCTGCTTTCGCTCGTTCTCATTGAGAACCAGGAGGCAGACGATGAACCATACTGACAAGCAAGAGACCAAGCAGGAAGCCCAGCAGAAGACCGACGAGCAGGCAAAGGTCTCGGGGAATTCACCGATCTCGCCCGTGGAAGAGTTCGACGTCGGCGAGGCCGATGACGACCGACGGATCTTCCAGAACGGCGATACCGACCGGACGTCGGGCAAGGACTAAAGGGCGAACCGAAAGCAAGTTTGCCTTGCTTGACGCATCTTGTCGGACAACAGAATATCCGCGGCCGTGACGGACCGTTCCGCCACCCAAGTGCCGAGGAAATTACATGCTTGATCCGAAGATCGTCGAGACGCTGAAGGGTGTCTCCACCGCTACGCTGACCACCGTGCTGCTGAAGAAGGGCCTGCGCAATGTCTGGATGCGCGGCACCAAGCCCCTGAAGGCTGGGCAGGGACGCGTCGTCGGCCCCGCCTTCACGCTCCGTTTCGTGCCGGCGCGGGAAGACCTCGCCACGCCGGAAAGCTGGGCGTCACCGATCTCCACACGCGCCGCAATCGAGGCGATGCCGGAAGGCTGCGTGGCCGTCGCCGACGCAATGGGTGTGCTCGATGCAGGCATCTTCGGCGACATCCTCTGCTCGCGCATGGTCAAGAAGGGCGTTGCCGGGTTGGTGACGGATGGCGTGGTAAGGGATGCGGAAGGCGTGCTGGGCACCGGCCTGGATGTCTGGTGCAACGGCGTCGCTGCGCCACCCTCCGTTGCAGGCCTTACGTTTGTCGGCTGGCAGGAGCCGATCGCCTGCGGCGGCGTTGCGGTTTACCCGGACGACATCATCGTGGTGGATGAAGACGGGGCGGTGCTGATCCCGGCGAAACTGCTCGATGCGGTACTGGCCGAGGCGCCGGAGCAGGAGCGCATGGAGGCCTGGATCATGACAGAGGTCGACCGCGGCGTGCCGCTTCCCGGCCTCTATCCGATGAATGCCGAGACCAAGGCGCGCTACCAGGCATGGAAGGACGCCCAATGAGCTTTTCCACCCAATCGAAGGGCGTCTACGCCATCGCCACCACGCCGTTCCTGCCGGACGGCTCCCTCGATACGCCGTCGGTCGATCGGCTGACGGATTTCTACCAGGACAGCGGTTGCACCGGTATCACCATCCTCGGCATCATGGGGGAAGCCCCGAAGCTCGAGCCGTCCGAGAGCCGGGCGATCATCCGGCAGGTGGTCGGCCGCTCGCGAGTGCCGGTGATCGTCGGCGTTTCGGCTCCCGGATTTGCGGCAATGCGATCGCTTGCCCGCGATGCCATGGACATGGGAGCCGCCGGCGTGATGATCGCGCCGACGCCGGCACTCCGGACCGACGAGCAGATCATCAGCTACTTCGGGCAGGCGGTGGAGGCGGTCGGCGAAGACGTGCCGTGGGTTTTGCAGGACTATCCGCTGACGCTGAACGTGGTCATGTCGGCGAGCGTGGTGGCGAAGGTCATCTCGAACCATTCCTCCTGCCTGATGCTGAAGCATGAGGATTGGCCGGGGCTGGAAAAGATCTCCAAGCTCCGCGCCCTGCAGAAGGCGGGGGAACTACGGCCATTCTCGATCCTCTGCGGCAATGGCGGCATGTTCCTCGATTTCGAACCGGAACGTGGCGCCGATGGCGCAATGACAGGATACGGCTTTCCGGACATGCTGAACGAGCTGATCGGGTTGTTCGCCGACGGCAAGCGAGACGAGGCGCACGACCTTTTCGATGCACACCTGCCGCTGATCCGCTACGAGCAGCAGCTCGGCATCGGGCTTGCCGTGCGAAAGCACGTGCTGAAACGGCGTGGCGTCATCACGTCGGATGCGCAGCGCAAGCCGGGGCTTGCCCTTTCGGAGACGGCGCGGGCCGAGGTGGACTATCTGTTGCAGCGGCTCGGCCGCCGCGACAAGCGGGCTGCCCTCTGACCCGTTGCCGGCGGGGGCATGCTCGTCCGTGCCGGCTCCTCAATCGTCGAGAAGTGTAACCCATGTCGGCGCGTGGTCGCTGGCATGGTCCCAGCCGCGCACGTGGCGGTCGACGTCGGCCTCGTCCAGACGGGCCGCAACGGACGGGCTGAGCAGCAGGTGGTCCAGGCGGAGGCCGGCATTGCGACCCCAGGCGTTCCGGAAATAGTCCCAGAACGTGTAGATCCGTTCATCGGGATGAAGATGACGCAGGGCGTCCGTCCAGCCCTGCGACATGAGGTTGCGGAAGACCTCGCGCACCTCGGGCCGGAACAGCGCATCGTCCTGCCAGCGCTCCGGCGCATAGACGTCGATGTCCGTCGGCATGATATTGTAGTCGCCTGCGAGCACCACCGGAGCGCCCGTCTCCAAGAGGTCTTGCGTGTGAGCAAGGAAGCGCTCGTACCAGCCGAGCTTGTAGTCGAACTTGGGGCCTGGTGCCGGATTTCCGTTCGGCGCATACAGGCAGCCAATCAGCACGCCGTTGACGGCCGCCTCGATATAGCGACTGTGACTGTCCTCTGGATCACCGCCCAGGCCGCGGCGTGTCTCGATCGGCTCAACATCGCGTGCCAGGATGGCCACCCCATTCCAGCGCTGCTGCCCGTGCCAGACCGCCCCATAGCCTGCCTTGTCTAGTGCATGGCGGAGAAACTTCTCCTGCGGCGCCTTCAACTCCTGAAGGCAGACCACGTCAGGACGCGCCTCGTCGAGCCAGCGGAGAAGGGTGTCGATCCGGCCGTTGACACCGTTGACGTTGAAGGTCGCGATCTTCATGCCGGCGCGGATTTCATGGTCGAGAAGTATAGAGCTGTGGGCGTCGGCCCATTCAGCCGCGTCGCGCAACCATTGCCGAACATTACAACCTCTGCATGTTTTGCGAAGTCTTTACGATGCAATTTAGCGAAAGATTCAGGTGACGGTGTCATGGTGAATTCTCGTTGAGACATGCCGCAAATCCTTACGCGACGGCATGGCAGATAGAGATATACCTCGGAGCGACCAGTCATGAGCCAGAGATTCCGACCCGCGGTGCGCGAGTTCATTGCCGAAAACTTCCTTTTTCGCGCGGATGCGGAGATCGCCGACGACCAGTCTCTGCTGGAAAGCGGCGTGATGGATTCAACTGGTGTGCTCGAATTGATCGCCTTCCTAGAGACCAGCTACGGCATCAGCATCGAGGATGAAGAAATTATCCCGCAAAACCTCGACAGCGTCGATGCCATGACCAATTACCTGGCGCGCAAGCTGCCGGTTGCCGCCTGAAACCCCGATGCGGCTCGAGGCAAGGCTCCGCGAAAGCGCCCGCCGCTATCCCGACAAGGTCGCTCTTGTCGCGGGTGGGTGCCGCCTGAACTATGCCGAGCTCGATACTCGATCCGATCACCTCGCCGCCGCGCTCCTCAAGGCCGGGGTCCAGCCGGGTGACCGGGTGGCGCTGCTGCTGGAAAACGGGATTGAGGCTCCGCTGAGCTTCTTTGCAGCCTGGAAGGCTGGTGCCGTAGCCTGTCCGCTTTATCCGTCGATGAAATCGGAGAAGCTCGCAGCCATATTTTCAAGCATCCGGCCCGCAGCAGTCGTAACCCAGGCACGGCAGATCCTGTCCGTCCAGGCGGCGATCGGAGCAAGCGGCTGCCAGCCCATCGTCATCAACACGGAAGCCGCGAATGATGCCGTCGGGGATGCGCTGTCGTTCGCGGCTATGACATTCGGCGGGCCAACGGATCGGCCCGAGCCGCGCGCGGACGAGTCGGAGCTCGCCCTCCTCATTCATACCTCCGGCTCCACCGGACGCCCGAAGGGCGTGATGCTGACGCATGCGAATGTCGATGCCGCCTGCCAGTCGATCGCAGGCTATCTCGGCAATACCGAGAACGACATCGTCCTGAGCGTTCTGCCGCTCTCCTTCGGCTATGGCATCACGCAGATGGTGACCATGGCCTCCGTTGCTGGAAGGCTGGTGCTGGAGAAGAGCTTTGCCTTTCCCCGAACGATCCTCGACCGGCTTGCCGAGGAGAAGGCGACAGGCTTGCCCCTGGTTCCGGCCATGGCCGCGCTGATCGCCGGCATGAAGGAGCTTCCTGACAGCCAATTCGCCTCCCTTCGCTACGTCACGAGCGCCGCAGCGGCGCTGCCGCCCGCCTTGTCCGGTCGGCTCAGGGAAATGATGCCAGACACCCTGATCTTCATCATGTACGGGCAGACCGAGTGCCTGCGGGTGAGCTATCTCGAGCCGACTGAACTCGCACGCCGCCCGACATCCGTCGGCAAGGCCATTCCAGGCACGCGCGCCTATGTCGTGGGGGACGACGGCCAACCCTGCACTCCCGGGGAAGTGGGCGAGCTGGTGGTCGAGGGGCCGCATGTCATGGCCGGCTACTGGGGCGACGGGGCGGATCCAAGGCAACGCCCGGCGGAAATCAAGGGCGGACGACGCCTGCGAACGGGCGACCTTTTCAGGACTGATGCCGACGGCTTTCTCTATTTCGTCAGCCGCAAGGACGACATCATCAAGACTCGCGGCGAGAAGGTGAGCCCGCAGGAGGTCGAGCGGGTGCTTTACGCCCTGCCCGGGATCCGGGAGGCGGCGGTGACGGGAATGGAGGATCCGGTCTTCGGCCAGGTCGTCCGCGCCCATGTGGCGCTGGAACCCGGCTGCACGCTATCGGAGCGCGACGTCATGCGTCACTGCGCCAGCCAGCTAGAGGATTACATGGTGCCGAAGATGGTTGAGTTCAGGGATATGCTTCCGCGAACGACAACCGGCAAGATCAGGATGAGCGCCGAGGGCGACCTCGTCGAGGGGAAACTGGAGACTGCAATATGAACCAGACGATGAAGATCGCCCGCCAGGATGCGGCCTTTTCCGCCGCCAGCCTCCGCGTCCATGCCGAGGCCGAGATCGAGCGCATCTGCGCCTGGATCAGGGAGACCGTCCTGAAGGACCTGCGCAAGCGCGGCGTCGTGGTGGGCCTGTCCGGCGGCATTGACTCCAGCGTCACGGCAGCCCTTTGCGCCCGGGCCCTCGGCCCTTCCAGGGTGACCGGCATCTTCATGCCCGAGCACGATTCCGACCCGGAAAGCCTGCGGCTGGGACAGGCGCTGGCCGCAGCGACCGGTGTCAAGACGGTACTGGAAGACATCGGACCGGCCCTCGCCGCGGCGGGCTGCTATACCCGGCGAGACGGCTTCATACGGCAGATCGTGCCGGAATTCGGCGAAGGCTGGGGCTGCAAGGTGGTGCTGGAGAATGCCCTCTCGAGCCGCGGCTACAATATTTCCTGGCTTGTCGTCGCTTCGCCGACCGGGGAGCAGAGCCGGCACCGGATGCCGCTCGACGTCTATCTCGGCATGATCGCGGCGGCCAATATGAAGCAGCGCACTCGCAAGCAGATCGAGTACTACCATGGCGACCGCCTGAACTATGCGGTCGCGGGGACGCCGAACCGGCTGGAGTACGACCAGGGCTTCTTCGTGAAGAACGGCGACGGCGCGGCGGACTTCAAGCCGATCGCGCACCTCTACAAGACCCAGGTCTATCAGCTTGCAGAGGCTTTGGGCGTGCCGGAAGAGATCCGTCGCCGACCGCCGACAACCGATACCTGGTCGCTGCCCCAGGGCCAGGACGAATATTACTTCTCGCTTCCCTACGACCGGATGGACATCTGCCTCTTTGGGCTCGACCATGGTGTTTCACCGGATGCCGTCGCCGATGCGGCTGGCCTGACGCCGGAGCAGGTGGATGCGGTGTGGCGCAATATCGCGTCCAAGCGCAAGGTAGCCGAGTATCTGCACGCCGCACCGGCGACCATGCTTTGATGGGGTGGCATCCGGTCAGTCGAACCGGTCGCCGATCAATCGGGTCCAGTTCTCTCCGGCAAGGCCGCTGATCAGTGCCTGCCCCGACTTGATGGGCTGCAGGAGGCTCTCATCCTTCGAATGGGCCACGACGAAGGCCCGCCCATAGAAGACTGCCTTGCGGGTGATCAGTTCGTGGGTCAACCACGGATGGCCGCCGCCCCGGATCCCGGCGCAACCGCTGGCGTCCGCGTGGGCAAACAGGTCATCGACGAGATCACCGGCGATCGCCGGCGCACAGAGCGCCTGCAGCAGCCAGCCGATACGGCCGGCTCCGCCGAAATAGGCATAGCAGGCGGCAATGTCGCCGGTCGTCGATTCTGCTATGCGCCAGACGGGTGCCCCCAGTGCCCGTTTCTGGCGCGCATGCCCGATGAACCAGTCGAGCATGGCGCGATCCCAGAGCGGGTGAAGAGGAAAGCTCTTGCTCAATAAAAGCACCGCTTCGGCGAACTCGTTCTCGCTCGCGTCCCGGAAGCTGATGCGGCGCGCGGTTGCACCTTTCGACACACGAAGGGAGGAGAGGCCGGTCTTCTCGACTACCGCATCCGCGGCTCTGCCCAGCGGCCGAAGCAGACGCGCAGCCGGGAGACGGCGTTCAGCAGCGTTGACTGCGGCGGAAACCGGCCGAAAGACCCGCAGCCAGTTGAGGCTATACGATGTATCGAGCGGCAATGCGAGCTTCTGCCACATGCCAAGCGCGGTGGCATTCGCCGTCTCGGTCAAGGAAATATCCTGGGGGCCGGCGAGGAATGCGCGCAGGAGGCGCGCACCGGCCAGCGGATTTCGCTCGGGCTCCTGCACCATCATGGAGCCCGCGAACGCGGCGCGAACCGGCCTGCCTTCGAGCTGCAGGCGCGATGGAAAGACGCCGATGAAGCCCTTGAGCTCGCCCTTCTCGCCCACAAAGACCTTCGAGCGCAGATCCTCTTCATGCCAAGGGTGATCGAGGAAGACCTCCCGAATGTACTCTACGAGCGATCCGGAAACATCCTGGCCGTTGCGAAACGTGTTCTGGAACAGGCGGGCAACCTTGGAGATATCGTCGCGCTCAAGATCGCGCACGCTCCCCTGCCCTGCTGAGTGAGACATGTTTCCGCTTGCTCCGGCTCCGAGACGGCTGATCGCATGATTGGCATGCAGCTATTAACCAAACGGAAAGAGGCTCCGCATGCGGAGCCTCTCGTTTGTCTTGCTGATTCCAGATGTCATACCCAGTAGGGCGGAACGCCATAATAGTCGTAGATGGTGCGGCCTTTGTCCTGATACCAGCTGTCGTCTTCCAGATCATTGTAGCGGGGTGCGCCGGTGATCTGGTCCTTCGTCAGGTCGATGCGGTAGCCGTCGAGTTCCTCATCGTAGTTCAGCTTTTCCCACGGCAACGGATAGTAGTCATCGCCGATGCCGAGGAAGCCGCCAAAGCTGAGGACTGCATAGGCCACGCGGCCGCCACGCTTCTCCAGAAGAACGCGCTCGATCGAGCCGATATGCTGCCCGTCGGCGCCATAGACGCGGGTACCTTCCACCTTGTCGCTTGCGATCAGCGACGGGGTGTCCTTCACATAGGGGTCCTGCCCCGCGCGCGGTTCCTGATGCAACATCACATGCCTCCTTTATGGTTCGGTGAGTGCTTCCTTCGAAACTCATGGTCCACGCGTTCGTTCCCCGACGGGCCACCGTGCGAACCGTTGACGTTTACGTGCAGGTTATATAGCAATCAGCTTATGGCCCGGTGGGACAGAGCATGGCATAGTGGGACTCTTGCCGCAGAGTGGAGGACTTTGCGCCATGAGACGCCGCCAAGATGAGAGGGAAGAGGAGGCCCAAATGAACGAAGCGCCTGCGCAGGCAAGTGACAACTCCGAGAAGTTCTGGCTTGCCTCCTATCCCTCTTCGGTTCCCCCCGAAATCCCCGCCCTTTCCTATCGTTCGCTCGGCGAACTCTTCGAGAGCTGCTGCGTAGAATATCTGCCGCGCGTGGCCTTCTCGAGCATGGGCCGGGAGATGACCTATCGCGAGCTGGAAGTGGAAACGCGCAAAGTAGGCGCCTGGCTTCAGGCGCAGGGGCTGGAGAAGGGCGACCGCGTCGCCGTCATGATGCCGAACGTGCTCCAGAACCCGGTCGTCACCTACGCGATCCTTCGGGCCGGCTTCGTCGTGGTCAACGTCAATCCACTCTATACGCCCCGCGAGCTCGAGCATCAGCTGAAGGATGCGGGCGCGAAGGCGATCTTCGTTCTGGAGAACTTCGCGCACACCGTCCAGCAGGTGGCAGCCGAAGTCGGCTTGCGGCACATCGTCGTGACGGCAATGGGCGACATGCTGGGCATGAAGGGCCATATCGTCAACCTGGTGGTCCGGAAGGTCAAGAAGCTGGTTCCGGCTTGGTCGATCCCCTCGGCTATTCCGTTCAAGAAGGTCCTTACGGAAGGCTCGCATCTTCCATTGAAGCCGGTCGATATCGACAGCAACGATGTCGCCTTCCTGCAATATACCGGCGGCACGACGGGCGTCTCAAAGGGGGCGGCTCTCACGCATGCCAACCTGATCGCCAACAAGATGCAGATCAGCATGTGGCTGGAGGCGGCGTTCGAGAACAGGCCAAGGCCCGAGGTCCTGACCTTCGTCTGCGCACTGCCGCTCTACCATATCTTCGCACTGACGGTGAATTCGCTGATGGGCGTCGCCATGGGCGGGCACAATATCCTCATCGCCAATCCGCGCGACATTCCCGCCTTCGTCAAGGAACTGCAGAAGCACAAGGTGCATGTCTTCCCGGGCCTCAACACGCTCTTCAACGCGATGATGAACAATGCAGACTTCGGAAAGATCGACTTCTCCTCGCTGATCCTGGCCCTTGGCGGCGGCATGGCCGTGCAGCGGCCGGTTGCCGAACGCTGGCAGGCGCTGACCGGCACTGCGATCACCGAGGGCTATGGCCTGTCGGAAACCTCCCCCGTTGCCACCGCCAACCGCTTCGATACGCAGGAATTCACGGGCATGATCGGGCTGCCGCTGCCGTCGACCGAGATTTCCATTCGCGACGAAGACGGCAAGCCACTCCCGCTCGGCGAAGTCGGCGAAATCTGCATCCGCGGACCGCAGGTGATGGCCGGCTATTGGCAGCGGCCGGACGAGACCGCCAAGGTCATGACAGACGACGGCTTCTTCCGCTCCGGCGACATGGGCTACATGGATGAGCGCGGCTACACGAAGATCGTCGACCGCAAGAAGGACATGATCCTCGTTTCCGGCTTCAACGTCTATCCGAACGAGGTGGAGGAAGTCGCAGCCATGCATCCGGGCGTGCTGGAATGCGCGGCGGTCGGTGTGCCGGACCCGCATTCCGGCGAGGCGGTGAAGCTCTTCGTCGTCAAGAAGGATCCGGCGCTGACGGAGCATGACGTGCGGGAGCACTGCGCAGCCAACCTGACCGGCTACAAGCGACCACGGCTGATCGAATTCCGCAACGAGCTGCCGA
Source organism: Pseudorhizobium banfieldiae (assembly GCF_000967425.1). Lineage (NCBI taxonomy): Bacteria > Pseudomonadati > Pseudomonadota > Alphaproteobacteria > Hyphomicrobiales > Rhizobiaceae > Pseudorhizobium > Pseudorhizobium banfieldiae. The sequence continues at coordinate 65,601 of NZ_FO082820.1, read as the reverse complement.
AGTCCAATGTCGGCAAGATCCTTCGTCGCGAACTGCGCGGCTGAGGGCGATTATCCACAAGCGCAGCCGCCTCAGGCTGCGCTTGATTTGACATGGAAGTCTTATAGGTTCCCGTGCATCCCTCCCCCGGATCACGAGGACATTCCATGCGGGCCATCATCGACGAGCTGAAGACCACCGCCGCCACCACGGCTGCGACCGACCTGCGGGCGGCATTTTCTGCCGATCCGCAACGCTTTAGGCGGTACAGTGTCTCGTTGGACGACCTGCTGATGGACTTCTCCAAGACGGCCGTCAACGATCGGGTCATCACTCTCCTGGAGACGCTGGCGGAAGAGGCAGGGGTTGCGCAGAAGCGCGATGCGATGTTTTCCGGCGAGGCCATCAACTTCACGGAGGGCCGCGCCGTCCTGCACACGGCGCTTCGCAATCGATCCAACCAGCCTGTCCTGGTGGACGGCAAGGATGTGATGCCGGACGTCAATGGCGTGCTCGCCGCCATGGCTGGCTTCGCGAATGGTATTCGATCGGGGAGCCTCAAGGGTGCAACTGGGCGCAGGATCACCGATGTGGTCAATATCGGCATCGGCGGCTCGGATCTCGGCCCGGCCATGGCGACGCTCGCGCTTTCGCCCTTCCACGACGGCCCCCGCGCACATTTCGTCTCCAATGTCGACGGTGCCCACATCGCCGACACGCTAAAGGGCCTGGATGCCGAGACGACGCTCTTCATCATCGCCTCCAAGACGTTCACGACCATTGAAACAATGACGAACGCAGCTTCGGCGCGGGCGTTCATTGCCGAGAAGCTCGGCGATGATGCGGTGAAGCATCACTTCGCCGCCGTTTCCACCGCCCTCGACAAGGTGGCTGCCTTCGGGATCGCGAGCGAACGCGTCTTCGGCTTCTGGGACTGGGTTGGCGGACGCTATTCGATTTGGTCGGCGATCGGCCTGCCGCTGATGATCGCGATCGGCACGGAAAATTTCGGCCGCTTCCTGGACGGTGCGCACGCGATGGACCTGCATTTCCGCGACGCGCCGGTCCGTGAGAACCTGCCTATGCTGCTGGGGCTGATCGGCTTCTACCACCGCAATGTGCTGGGCTATCCCTCGCGGGCGATCCTGCCCTATGACCAGCGTCTGGCGCGTTTCCCCGCATACCTGCAGCAGCTCGACATGGAATCGAACGGCAAGGGTGTGACCGTGGACGGGACGCCGGTGGAGGGGGATTCCGGACCCGTGGTCTGGGGCGAGCCGGGGACCAACGGCCAGCATGCCTTCTACCAGCTCATCCATCAGGGCACGAGCATCGTTCCGGCTGAGTTCATGATCGCGGCAAACGGGTTCGAGCCGCATCTGCGCCACCAGCACGAGTTGCTGATCGCCAACTGCCTGGCGCAGTCGGAAGCGCTGATGAAGGGCCGGACGCTGGAGGAGGCGAAGGCACAGCTGACGTCAAAGGGGATGGACGAAGGCCAGGCGGAGGCGATCGCGCCGCATCGCGTCTTCCCCGGTAATCGTCCCTCGATCACCTTCGTCTATGACCAACTCACGCCCTTTGCACTCGGCCGCCTCATCGCCCTCTACGAGCATCGCGTCTTCGTCGAGGGCGTGCTGTTCCGGATCAACTCGTTCGACCAGTGGGGCGTCGAACTGGGCAAGGAACTTGCGACCGGCCTGCTGCCGATCGTCGAAGGCAAGGAAACCGCCGACGACCACGACAGCTCGACGGCGGGGCTCGTGGCGCGGCTGCTGAAGACCAGAAGCTGACGCGTCCGGGCGTCCACCGTTTCTACCGAGTAGGGCGGCAGGCGCCGTCTCCTAGCAGGCGCCGTCTACGAGATGGTAGCGCCCGGCCAGGCTCCTCAGGACGGTTGGCCGCGAAAGGGCGGCAAACCAATCTCGTGAGCATATGGCGGGTTGGCACCTGCCCGCGAAACTGTTACGGCGGCCGCCTTCGATCCCAGGGAAAGCGCGGTGCGGATCTCTGCCTCGGAAAGCTTCGCCACTTGCTCCTTGGTCAGGAGCCCCTGCAGCTTCAGCGAAGCAAGGACGCCGGCGTCGAAGGTATCTCCGGCACCGACCGTGTCGACGACAGTTACCTTCTCGCTCGGCACCGTAACCCGATGATCTGCCGTGTAGCCTGTCGCGCCTTCTGCTCCGCGCGTGACAACGACCAGCTTGGCGCCATGATGAAGCCAGTGGCGTGCAAGTGCGTCTGCATCGCCGTCCAGGCCGAACCAGGCGAGATCCTCGTCGGAGAACTTCAGGATGTCGGACATGGCGGCCATCCGCCGAATGCGCAGCATGTGCGAAGCCTTGTCCCTGATGAAGCCGGGACGGATATTGGGATCGAGCGAGATCACGCGCAGCTGATGTTCGCGTTTCAAGAGCGCCTCATAGGTCGACCCGCAGGGTTCGGGGATCAGGCTGATCGCGCCGAAGTGGAGCGCCTCGCACTCGTCGCCTAGGTCCGGCAGATGATCTTCCGTGATCATCCTTCCGGCCGTGTTCTCGTCGTAAAACGCATAGGATGCCTGCCCCTGCACGAGCTTCACGAAGGCTATGGTCGTCGGGCGCGAGAGGGTGGCGCAGTAGCTGAAATCGACATTGCTGGCGCGCAAGGTGTCACGCAGGATGTCCCCCATCATGTCGTCCGAGAGACCGGTGAAGAAGCCGGTCGGCTGGCCGAGCCGTCCAAGCGCGACCGCCGTATTGAAAACGGCACCGCCGGCATAGGGCGCGAAGCCCGTTTCGCCGAGCGTGGTCTCGCGCGGTAGCATATCGATCAGCGCCTCGCCGCAACACAGGATCATGTCGGTCCCTCCCAGAACTGCTGCGTCCTTCGATACTTGAGCTTTTGTCGCTTGGCTAGAGCGAAAGCTCACTCACGCCACCATTGCGGCCCGACCAGGCGAGTGGTGCATCGAGAAAGGCCTCGACTTCCGAAAGTGTCTTGTCGTCAAAGAGCCGCTCCGCTTGAGCCACCGCGAGAACGTTGCGCCAGGTGGCGATGTGGTGAAGCCGCACCTGACCATTGGAGAAGCGCGCCTCGGCCTCCGGAAAGATGCCATAGAAGAAGAGGGCAATAGCGTGGTCGACGGTTCCGCCGGCGGCGCGGATGGCGTCGATGAACTTGAACATGGAACCACCGGCCGTGGTCAGGTCCTCTATCACCAGCACCCGAGCCCCTTCCGGCATGTGACCCTCTATCTGGGCGTTGCGGCCGTGTCCCTTAGGAGCCTTGCGGACATAGATCATCGGCAGGCCGAGACGCTCTGCAAGAAAGGCTGCAAAGGGGATGCCTGCGGTCTCGCCACCCGCAACGCAATCGAATTTTTCGAAGCCGGCGTCGCGCATGACCGTGGCGGCTGCGAAGTCCATGATGGTGGAACGGATGCGGGGATAAGAGATGAGCTTACGGCAATCGATGTAGACGGGGCTCATCATGCCGGAGGACAGCTTGTAGGGCTTGTCGGCGCTGAAGTGGACAGCACCGATCTCCCACAGCATCTTCGCCATCAGTTCCGCCATGACGCTGCGGTCCGTAAAGGTGGTCTGGATCATGCTGCCGCTCCTTCCTGTCGCTCGGTTCCAAGCGCCATAGCAGCATGCCGCCCGACGCGCCAGATGGGCCGCCCGCGGATCAAAGGCTCAGGGATCCACCCGCCAGTGCAGCGGGAACATCGGATCGAATACGGTGATCGCTCCCGCCTCCGTCTCGCGTTTGGCCGGGTAGACCACCGGCTGCTCCTGCGTGGACAACGTGATCGTCTCGGCGTTCGGCGCAAGCCCGTACCAGGCCGGACCATTGAGGGAGGCAAAGGCCTCGAGCCGGTTAAGGGCGTTTTCCTGCTCGAAGACATGCGCAAGGCAGCTCATCGTGTTCGGCGCAGTATAGATGCCGGCGCAGCCGCAGGCGCATTCCTTCAAGGGGTCGACATGTGGCGCGGAGTCAGTGCCGAGGAAAAAGCGAGCATCACCGGAGGTCGCCGCAGCCCGTAGCGCCAGCCGATGATGCTCGCGCTTTGCAACCGGCAGGCAGTAGTAATGCGGGCGGATGCCGCCGACGAGGATGGCGTTGCGGTTGATGATCAGGTGATGGGTGGTGATCGTGCCGGCAAGATTGCCGGAGGAGCCGCGGATGTAGTCGATGCCGTCCTTGGTGGTGACATGCTCCATCGTCACCTTCAGCTCCGGCAGGCGCTTGCGCAGCGGGTCGAGGACCGTCTCGATGAAGACGGCCTCGCGGTCGAAGATGTCGATCTCGGGCGTCGTCACCTCACCATGGACGCAGAGCGGCAAGCCGATCTCCGCCATCCGCTCCAGAACCGGCATCGCCTTCTCGATATCGCGTACGCCGCTGCTGGAATTGGTGGTGGCGCCGGCCGGATAGAGCTTTACGGCGGTGATGAGGCCGCTCTCCTTGCCGGCTGCGACATCGTCCGGATCGGTCCCCTCCGTCAGATAAAGCGTCATCAGCGGCTCGAAGCGATCACCTTCCGGCAGGGCCGCGATGATGCGTTCCCGGTAGGCTGCCGCGTCTGCCGTCGTGACGACCGGCGGCACGAGGTTCGGCATAATGATGGCGCGGGCGAAATGGCGGGTGGTATCGCCAATGACCCCTTCCAGAACGGCGCCATCGCGCAGGTGGAGATGCCAGTCATCAGGGCGGCGGATGGTGAGCGTCTTCATAGGGGAGCCTCGCAGTCATCAGTGAGGCGGCATAGCACCAACGGGTGCTCGGAAACAACGCCCAAGGGCAACGGCAAACCCCTGGTCGGGCCAGTTGTCTCGCGAAATGGTGATCGGAAATGCCTGAGGGAACGCCGCGGATCCTCGCATTAAAGGAACCGCTTACGGACTTGGGCGTTCGTTAAGCAAAATGAAGAAGAAATGAATCGGAGCGCACAATGAAATCCCCGGTCTCGAAAGTCAACAAGGGATTTGCACTTGCAACAGGAACCGCAGTCGCGCTGCTGGCGCTGTCAGTGTCGCCCGGTGCGCAGGAGAATGCCCTCGCTGCCGCCTCGCTTAACCTTCAGAACGAGTGCGACCGGCTTGCCGGCAGCCCCAGCGATAATCAACGCAACAAGGCCTTCGGCGCCGTCGAGACCTCCGAGATAGCGGCCAGTGCAATCGATTCCTGCCGGCTCGCATTCGAGGCCACCGGCAATCCGCGCTTTGCCTATCAACTGGGCCGCGCGTTGAACAAGGCCAACGAAATCGATCAGGCGATGTCGGCCTATCAAACTGCCGCGCAGGCAGACTACCCGGCAGCCAAGGTGAACTTCGGCATCCTTCTCGGCCGTCTCGGTGACCACCGCGCGGAGTTTGAGATGTATCGCGAAGCGGCCCAGGGTGGGAGCGTGCTGGCCGCCTACAACCTCGGCGTATCCTATCGCGACGGGATCGGCACCGACGCTGACGTTTCCAAGGCGCTGACCTGGTTCGAGACTGCTGCCGCAGGCGGCGACGACACGGCAGCCTTCAACATCGCCGTGATCCACGACGAAGGAAACCTCGTTCCCGAGGACGACCCAACGGCTATTGCCTGGTACGATCTTGCCGTTGCGCGCGGTAATGTAGATGCCATGGTGAACCTCGGCATCATGCTCGAGACTGGCGAAGGGATCGCGCCCGATGCTGCCCAGGCCGCCGAACTCTACGCCCAGGCCGCGGAGCGCGGTGACATGTTCGCCGCCAACAAGGTTGTCGAACTGCATGCCTCGGGCCGTCTGGCGCCACCGGAGGTCAGCGAGTTCGATGAAGGGGTGACCACTCTGATCCTCAAGGAGGGCGACATGGAGACCCCCTCCATCCTCACGAAGAGCATCTGATACCCACAGAACCAGGTTGGATGTGGACGCGCGCCGCGAACCCGGCCTGACAGATCAGACGTGGCGTGTGAGGCCACCATCGACCCGTATATTCTGCCCGGTGATATAACCTGCGCCATCGGACAGCAGGAAGGCAGCCGTCTTGGCTATCTCCTCCACCAGCCCGATGCGCTTCATTGGCACCTTGTCAGCAGTCTCCGGCTTGTGGTCGAGGCTGTCGATGTAGCCCGGGAGAATGCAGTTCATCCTAATGCCGCTGGCAGCGTAACGGTCGGAATATAGTTTGGTGAAGGCGCCCGCTGCCGCCCGATAGGTGCAGGAGACTGGAAAAACCAGCGAGGGTTCATAGGCGGCGAAGGTCGTTATATTGACGAAGGCGCCTTGACCCTGCCGAAGCATGACAGGAGTGACCAGTCTCGCCATCCGCACTAGGCTGAGGATCATCATGTCCGATCCCAGCGTCCATTGCTCGTCCGTGATATCGAGAAGATCGCCCTTCGGTGGATGGCCGGTATGATTGACCACTGCGTCGATGCGACCATATTTCGTCATCGCGAGGTCGAAGACTGCCTGGATGTCCGCAGCCTCTTCTGCAACGCCGCGCACGGCGACGCCTCCGAGTTCCGTGGCCAGGGTCTCGCAGCTTTCCGAAGGCGACATGAGTGCCAGACGGTAACCCCGCTCATGCAGCTCCCGCGCGATTGCCGCCCCCATGCCACGTCCACCGCCGGTGATCAACGCAACCGGCTTTTCCGAATCGTCCTGCATCGTTGCTCCCTGGCGCTGTACATCCGCCGGATGTGCTCTCGCTGAAGCTATAGCACCACCAACTGGGGCTTGCCTATGGCGGCTTCAGGAGCGGAATCTACAGAAACGGAATGACACGGCCTGCGCCTCGACAAGGTGGACGCAAGACACTCAGAAGAACGGGACATCAATAGGAGAAAATGGCGCACCCGAAGAGATTCGAACTCCTGACCCCCAGATTCGTAGTCTGGTGCTCTATCCAGCTGAGCTACGGGTGCGTGCTGCGAAACGACCGTGTCGCTTGCGTGGGCGATCCTCTAAAACGTCCTCCGATGGATTGCAAGCGCTTTTCCGATGTGAAACCGTTTTTTGCCAACCGACGTACCGGGGCCCTCGATCGTCACGGAGTTTCAAGCTCCGGCGCGGACGCGGTAGTCTTCGAGTGCCACCGGGCGATCGGGGATCTCGATCCTGAACTGCGTGCCCGGCCCGGGCTTCTCCACCAGGGCGATGGTGCCGCCATGGGCAAGCACCAGTTCGCGCGCAATGGCGAGCCCCAGCCCGGTACCGCCGGAGCGGGCCGAGCCCCGGAAAGCGGCGAAGAGGTTTTCCTTGGCCTTGCGCGGCATTCCCGGCCCCGTATCGTCTATGGTGATGCTGACGACGCTGCCGACGCGCTGCGCCGTGAGGGTTACGCGCCGGATGGTCGCCGGATCGTCAGGATGGAAGATCACCAGGGCCTGTACCGCGTTCCGGCAGATGTTGTGGATCACGCGGAAGAGCTGATCGCTGTCGGCATCGATCTCGAGATCGACCGGGATCTGATCCTGAAACTCTATGCCTGTCTCGGCATCAAGCGCGAGCATGTCACGAACGTCCTGGCACAGTTCCGCCAGACGCAGCACGCGCCGTTTCGGCGCGGATTCACTCGCCTGGCCGTAGGACAGCACTTCGCTGGTGTAGCCGACGGCCCGGTCTATGGTGCGCAGCAGCTTTGGCGCGAAGCTGCGCACCATCGGGTCGTCGACGTCCACGAGGCGGTCTGACATGAGCTGCGCAGAGGCAAGAATATTGCGCATGTCGTGGTTGATCTTGGAGACCGCCAGCCCGAGGTCGGCGAGATTCTTCTGCTGCTTGAGGGTTCGCTGCAGCTCGACCTGCATTTCCAGGAGATGACGCCCGGCCACGGCAAGCTCGCCCCTGGCGGCATCGGGGCGGAACAACCGGCCCGGATCCTCGGGACGCTCCGAGAAGATCTGCATGCTGCGCGCGAGGTGACGGATCGGCCGGATCATCATGCGGTTGATGGCGAGGAAGATCAGCACGGCGGTTATCAGCGAGATCACAAGCGACAGAACGAACATCATCTGCGCATAGTCGAGCATGTCCTTGCGCAGGGCGTCGTCGGTCATCACCACTTCGATGATCATGTCCGTCTCGCCGATCGGTCCCAGAACGCGCATGACCCGCCCACCGCCGAAGAACAGGGTTTGCATCGCGTCGCGGATCGATACGAGAAGCGACACATCCGCCAAGTCATACTGGTCGTCGATCTGGGGTGGGGCATCGACTGCCGCAAGTAAGCTCGAAATGCCGTCCTTTCGTAGCGCCACAACTTTTGCGCCGGTCGCGAGCAGCGTGTCGTCCTGAACGCTTCTGGGCAGTTCGGAGGGCCGCAGACCGTCGATGACCACACCGGCCGCCGCCGCCGTGTCGAGCCGATCCCGCAGCCAGTTCATTCGCATTCCCGCCACCGAGGGCGCGAAGATGAGAATTTCGGCAAGCATGACGAAGGCGACGGTCAGCCAGAGCAGCCGCCCGGAAAGGCCCTGGAAAAGGGGCGGCATCCGCGCTGGGGCTTCGCGCTCCGGCGATGCGTCAGTCTCTGTCTCGGCGTCTCCGCTCATGCGGATCTCCAGTCGTTGCCGCCAAACCCCTCTGGCGGCCGCATCCAACCATCGCGCGCCCCAAGTCCTTTTAGCAGGTTTTGCACCCCGTACAAACAGAAGCAGGCCGAGGGGAATCCTCGGCCTGCGCAGGTTTCAGCGATGCGTTGACGTTCAGAATTCTTCCCAGTCCGCATCGGGTGCGGCGGCTGCCGCCGTCGCGGCTCCGCCAATGCCAAGAGCCTTGGCGATCGCACCCGTCATTGCCCGTGCAGGCGAAGCACGCGGCCGATCGATCTCGGATGCGGCCCGCGCCGGCTTTGCAAGGCTCCTGGAGGCCGACGGTTTCGAGATCGTCGTCGACACCGTTGCCGCGTGGCCCTGGGCGGCGCCTGCCTCTCCCAGGTGGAACTGCGAGACCATCGAGAACAATCCGCCGGCTTCAGAGGACAGCTTCTGCGTTGCTGCCGAAGTCTCCTCGACCATGGCGGCGTTCTGCTGCGTCACCTGATCCATCTGGTTGATGGCCGTATTTACCTCCTGCAGACCCGTCGCCTGCTCCTTCGCGGCAACGGCGATCGAATGGATATGGTCGTTGATCCGCAGGACGCGCGCCTCGATCTCGGACAAGGCCTCGCCCGTCTTCTGGACCAGACGGACGCCACCGGCAACCTCCTCGCCCGACTTCGTGATGAGGCCCTTGATGTCCTTGGCGGCCGCGGCAGAACGTTGTGCGAGCTCGCGTACCTCCTGGGCGACGACGGCAAAGCCCTTGCCGGCCTCCCCGGCGCGCGCAGCTTCCACACCGGCGTTGAGCGCCAGCAGGTTCGTCTGGAAGGCGATCTCGTCGATCACGTTGGTGATCTGGGCGATCTCGTGCGACGCCTGCTCGATGCGGCCCATGGCTTCCACCGCGCTGCGGACGACGGCGCCGGACTGGACGGCGCTTTCCTTCGCCTCGCCCACCATGACCGTCGCCTCCTGAGCGCGCTCGGTCGAGGTGCGGACCACAGCCGTGATCTCATCAAGTGCTGCCGAGGTTTCCTCAAGAGCGGCGGCCTGCTGTTCGGTCCGCTTCGAGAGGTCGTTCGTTGCGCTGCTCAGTTCGTTGGAACTGCTGTTGATCGTGCCGGAGCTGACCCGCACGTTCTGCATGGCTTCACGCAGGCTGGCGACAGCCGCGTTGACGTTCACCTGGAGTTCCGCGAAGGCACCGCGGAAACTGCCCGACATGGTCTGGGTAAGATCGCCCTGGGCGAGAGACTTGACTACACGTCCGGTCTCGGAGACGCCGGCCTCGACCGTGTCCATCAGGCTGTCGACGTTGCGAGCAAAGTTGTCGAGGCTCTCCTCGCCGAAGCGCTTGTCGATCCGTTTGCTGAAGTCGCCCTCGGCTGCGGCACCGACGACCGCTTCCATCCGCGAGCGAAGTTCGTCGCTGCGGGCGCGGCTACCGCTTTCCTGCTCGTTCATGCGAGCGACCTGGATGCCGTTCTGCTTGAATATCTCCACGGCATCTGCCATCTCGCCGATCTCGTCGACGCGGCCGCGGCCGGGAATATCTGTTTCGAATTGGCCATCGGCGACGCTCTTCATCGCGGCAGTAAGATCCAGGATCGGACCGCTCAGCTGGCGGCGGCCGATATAGAGGCCAAACCCCGCACCGGCGACGACACCAAAGAGAGTGATCCCGGACAGAGTAAGAACGATCATTCGCCCGAATTGCGTGACCTGCGCATTCACGGCCTCAAGCTCGGCGAGATCGGCTTGTACGACGGCATCGATCTCTGCCTGGAAAGCCTTGCGGTTAGCACGGTTCGCCTCGTTGTTACCCTGCTCATTGCCTGCTTCCGGACCGATTTCGGTGCCGAGCCGGACCGTCTCCGAACGGAACGCCTTGAACTCAGCAGCTCTCGCAAGAAGGTTCTCGAAAGAAGCCCGCTGATGATCCGGCACCTCGGTCTTCCAGTCCGCCAGCAGTTCGTCCATCTTCTGCAGGCTCGTCAGAAGGCCATCTCCGAACTTGGCGGCTTGTTCCTTCGTATCGGATGCATAGATGCCGCGGGCATCCATGACGACCGCCGTCACCAGCCTGTTCAGGCTCTCGCCCATATGGGCCCGATGTGCCGCCGCCTCGTAGCTCTGCATGAGAGAACGGGATTCCGTCTGCGCAAAAATCGATATGCCGCCAATTATCAGCGTTACAGCGCTCATGAGGCCCACGAGCAGGTTGATCTTACCTCGGATTCTCATCGCATTCCCTTTTCCAGCTAAAGCTACCAATCAGGCCTCTTGTGGAGTCCCCCGACGATTGAGGGCCAGAAATGACAGGCAGCGATTAAGAAATGCTTGAGGCTATGAACTGGTCAGGCCGATTTTCCGGGCCCGGAATTCATCCAAGTGACTGTGCAGACGGAGATCTTTCCTTCAAAACCTTACATTTTGCGGATGACTGCGAATTTTCATCCCTCACTTTAGGGGAAGCGACATTTCGAGGACTGGGCGACCAGACAATTGGTCGACCAACTTTCATCCCATCGCATCTCCTCTTTGGCCGCTCGGCGATTGACTCCTGTCGCCCAGTTCTCTTATAAGCCGCGCACGTTCAGCCTCCCCGGCTCGCGCGAGCGTGAGCTATTGGCGGACGTTTTTACGAAACGCTGTTGCCGCAAGGCAATCAAGAAGGGCCGCACACCGCGGTATTTAAATAAATGTCGAAGCGTACCTATCAACCATCCAAGCTTGTCCGCAAGCGCCGCCATGGCTTTCGTGCCCGCATGGCGACCAATGGTGGCCGCAAGGTTCTTGCAGCTCGTCGCGCACGTGGTCGCAAGCGTCTCTCGGCCTAAGGGCCGGACGTGCCCGACAACCGGGCAATGACGACCGAGAAGAAAACGAAATCGACTGTCGGGCGGCTGAAAAGCCGGCCGCAGTTTCTTGCCGTGCGCAAGGGCGAGAGCCGCCGGGGCCGCACCTTCCTTCTGGAGGTCCTTGACCGGCACGAGCCGGATACGCCACCCCGGGCCGGCTTCACGGTGACCAAAAAGCACGGCAACGCCGTCGAGCGAAACCGCATGCGCCGACGCCTCAAGGAGGCCGTGCGGCAGAGCGCCGGGTTTGCAATGAAAGCCGGACACGACTATGTCATTGTCGCGCGACGGGAGGTCCTGACGGTACCGTTCGCAGAACTGGCTGCACAACTCGCCGAACGCATAGAAGGCCGGTCGAGACCGAGGCGGTCCGAGGAGACCCGTTCCAGGAAAGCATGATGGAAAAAAACCGAAATTACTTCATCGCGATCGCTCTTTCGGTAGTGATCGTCCTTGCCTGGCAATTCCTCTACATGAACCCGAGGATGGAAGCGCAACAGCGCGCCCTGGAGGCGCAGCGGGCCCTGCAGGGTGAAAGCGCGCAGCCGGTGACGCCGGAAAGTCCCGGGGTGACTGCCACCGGCCCCCTTCCCGGCGCCAATCAGGCCGAGGCGACGCAGAACCGCGAGCAGGCGGTGGCGGCAAGTCCTCGCGTCGCCATCGACACGCCCGCGCTTTCCGGCTCGATCAACCTCGTCGGCGCCCGCTTCGACGACCTGAAGCTGCGCGAATACCACGAGACCGTCGACGACGAGAGCCCGATCATCACGCTCTTCTCACCGGCCAACACCAGTGGCGGCTATTTCACCGAACTCGGCTACGTCCAGAGCGAGACGTCAGGTCCGGTGCCCGGCCCCGGCACGCAATGGACGCTTGCCAGCGGCGAGACGCTCTCGGTCGACAGCCCGGTCGTGCTGAGCTTCACCAACGACAGGGGCGTGGTCTTCAACCGGACCATCTCGATCGATGAGCACTACCTGATCACCGTCACCGACCAGATCCAGAATCCGACCGGCGAGGCGGTGGCAGTTGCCCCATACGGCCGCGTCACCCGCTACAACAAGCCGGCGACCCCTTCCGTCTACGTCATCCATGAAGGCTTCATCGGCGTGCTCGGCGAGAACGGCCTCATCGAGGAAAGCTACGGCGACGTCGAAGAGGAGGCGATCACCAACGCGAAGACGACCGGCGGCTGGCTCGGCATCACCGACAAGTACTGGGCGGCCACGCTCGTTCCGCCACAGTCGCTGCCCTTCGAGTCGCGCTTCACCCATTTCACCGACGGGCAGCCACGCTTCCAGGCGGATTTCCGCAGCGATGCGGTGACGGTGGAGCCTGGCCAGTCAGCAGAGTTGAAGAACCTCGTCTTCGCGGGCGCCAAGGAAGTGCCTCTGGTCGACCAATATGAGGAGCAGTATTCGATCCCGCGCTTCGAGCTCTTGATCGACTGGGGCTGGTTCTACTTCATCACCAAGCCGATGTTCCACCTGATGGACTTCTTCTTCCGCTATTTCGGAAACTTCGGCGTGGCGATCCTGATGACGACGATCGTCGTCAAGGCGATCTTCTTCCCGCTGGCCAGCAAGCAGTATGCTTCCATGGCCAACATGAAGCGCGTGCAGCCGAAGATGGAAGAGCTGAAGGCCAAGCATGGCGACGACCGCATGGCCATGCAGCAGGCGATGATGCAGCTCTACAAGGAGGAGAAGATCAACCCGATCGCCGGTTGCTGGCCAATCCTCCTGCAGATCCCGGTCTTCTTCGCGCTCTACAAGGTGATCTACGTCACGATCGAGATGCGGCATGCGCCGTTCTTCGGCTGGATCCAGGACCTCTCGGCTCCCGATCCGACGTCGCTGTTCAACCTGTTCGGCCTGTTGCCCTTCGATGTCCCATCCTTCCTGATGATCGGCGTATGGCCGCTTATCATGGGCATCACCATGTGGCTGCAGATGCGCATGAATCCGACCCCGCCGGATCCGACCCAGGCGATGATCTTCAACTGGATGCCGCTGATCTTCACCTTCATGCTGGCAACCTTCCCGGCCGGTCTGGTGATCTACTGGGCGTGGAACAACACGCTGTCCATCACCCAGCAGGCGCTGATCATGAAACGCCACGGGGCCAAGATCGAACTCTTCGACAACATCAAGAACGTATTCCGGCGAAAGCCGGCGACCAACAAGTAACCTCGAAAAGCCCCGGCCACACCGGGGCTTTTCTCTTGGGAGGTGTCCGTGGTGCGGTGGCAACTTGACAAGCAGGGCCAAAAAACCGAAGCCCTGCCTTCCACAGCGACAGGACGAGACCGATGCCCGCGACCATGACCCCGGACGAGAAGCCGCTCTTCGGCCGCCCCTGGATCTTCATCCGCGGCGTACCTTCGCTGAAATTCCTGCCGCCGGAAGGCCCGCTGGAAGTGGCCTTCGCAGGACGTTCCAATGTCGGCAAATCGTCGCTCATCAACGCCCTTGTCGGCCACAGGGGCCTTGCGCGAACCTCGAACACGCCCGGGCGCACGCAGGAGCTCAACTATTTCGTGCCGGAGGGGTACTCGGGGGAAGGCGGCGACCTGCCGCCAATGGCGCTCGTCGACATGCCGGGTTATGGCTATGCCCAGGCGCCTAAGGACCAGGTGGATGCCTGGACGAAGCTCGTCTTCGACTACCTGCGCGGACGCGCGACGTTGAAGCGGGTCTATGTGCTGATCGACAGCCGCCACGGCATCAAGAAGAACGATGAGGAGGTCCTGGATCTGCTCGACAAGGCTGCCGTGTCCTATCAGATCGTCCTCACCAAGACCGACAAGATCAAGGAGGCCGGCGTCCCGCGGCTGATCTCCGAGACTACGGAGAAGATCCGCAAGCGGCCGGCCGCCTATCCCGAGATCATCGCTACCTCCTCGGAGAAGGGAAAAGGGCTGGACGAGCTGCGCCATACCATTGCAAGGACGGTTGGCTACTCAACCGTCTGACGACGTGTTCCATCTGCTCCAAACCTGCGCTAGAACGCGCCGAACCAAATCACAGGGATTCCCATGAGCGCGACCGACAGCGAACTCCAGGCGAAACTTCTGGCCCAGGCGCTGCCCTACATGCAGCGCTACGAGAACAAGACGATCGTCGTGAAGTATGGCGGCCATGCCATGGGCGACAACGAACTCGGCAAGGCGTTCGCCGCCGACATCGCGCTTCTGAAACAGTCGGGCGTCAACCCGATCGTCGTCCATGGCGGCGGGCCGCAGATCGGCGCCATGCTGAACAAGATGGGCATCGAATCCAAGTTCGAAGGCGGGCTGCGGGTCACCGATGCGAAGACCGTCGAGATCGTCGAGATGGTCCTGGCCGGCTCGATCAACAAGGAGATCGTCGCGCTCATCAACCAGACGGGCGAATGGGCGATCGGACTTTGCGGCAAGGACGGCAACATGGTCTTCGCCGAGAAGGCCAAGAAGACCATCGTCGATCCGGACTCCAACATCGAACGGGTGCTGGATCTCGGATTTGTTGGCGAAGTGGTCGAGGTGGACCGAACCTTGCTCGACCTGCTGGCAAAGTCGGAGATGATTCCCGTCATCGCGCCCGTTGCCCCGGGCCGCGACGGCGCGACCTACAACATCAACGCCGACACCTTTGCAGGTGCCATCGCCGGCGCGCTGCGCGCGACGCGCCTGCTGTTCCTCACGGACGTCCCCGGCGTCCTCGACAAGGACAAGCAACTCATCAAGGAACTCTCGGTCGCCCAGGCACAGGCGCTGATCAAGGACGGGACAATCTCCGGCGGGATGATCCCGAAGGTCGAGACCTGCATCGACGCGATCAAGGCGGGCGTGCAGGGTGTTGTCATCCTCAACGGCAAGACGGCGCATTCCGTCCTGCTCGAGATCTTCACCGAGCACGGCGCGGGCACGCTGATCGTTCCCTGATCAGATAAGGACCAGCGCCAGGATCCCCAGCACGATAAGCACGCAGCCGGTGAACTCCAGCCGGTTGATGTGCTCCTTGAAGATGAAGACGGACGACGCGAAGGTGAAGAGCATTTCCACCTGGGCGAGCGCCTTGATGACGGCTGCCGGCTGAAGCGTCATGGCCGTAAACCAGCCGAAGGAGGCGGTTGCGCCCACGAAACCGACCAGCAAGGCCGGTCGCCAGGCCCCGACGACCCTGCTGAGTTCCTGTCGCTCCCGCAGGACGATCCAGACGAGCATGGCGATCGCCTGCATGATGATTACCACCATCAGGGTATAGCCGGCCTGAACGACGGGATCGGGCGCTGGTAGGCTCGGCGCCAGCGACAGCGATGCGTAGCGGTAGGAGACCCCGGAAATACCGAAAAGGAACCCCGACATTAGGCCGATAACGGCTGTGCGGCTGCCGATGGAGGTGATGAGCGACTTCGCGGTCAGCTCGGTCCTTGCCACCGAAATCAGCATGACGCCGACAACCGAGATCGCAATCGCGATCACCGTACCCACGGTCACGGTCTCGCCGACCAATACGAGAGCGACAAGAGCAGCCTGCGCCGGTTCCGTGCGTGAATAGGCCGTGCCGACAGCGAAGTTCCGGAAGGCGAAGATATAGACGAGCAGGAAGGTAGCACCGATCTGCGCCAGGCCGCCGGTGATCGACCAGAGCCAAAAGGAGAGGTTCGGGGAAGGCATCGGCCGGCCGAGGCCGTAGTGCAGGATTGCCATGTAGGCGAGCGCAAAGGGGACGCCGTAGCCGAAGCGCACGAAGGTCGCGCCGGTCGTGTTCAGGCGACCGCGCAGGTGCTTCTGCAAAGTCGAGCGCATGTTCTGCAGAAAGGCTGCGCCAATGGTGATCGGTATCCAGAGTTCCATGCCATTGGCCGCTACCACTCCCGCAGCGCTTCGCCAAGATCACTTTCCGGCGGCACTGGAGTTTGCCGTTTTCTTTCCCTGCCGGACGGTGCATAAGGCGGCATGATCAAGCCGAAGACCACGCCTGTCGCCGCCGATTTCGCTCATGTCCGGGACTGGGTATTCGACCTCGACAACACGCTGTACCCGCATCACGTCAACCTGTTTGCGCAGATCGACCAGAACATGAGCGCCTTCGTGGCTGAGCTCTTGCAGCTTGGGCCCGATGAAGCCCGTGCGTTGCAGAAGCGTTACTACCACGAGCATGGAACAACCCTGCAGGGTCTGATGCTGAACCACAACATCGATCCCAACGACTTCCTGGAGAGGGCGCATGCGATCGACTATTCGGCGCTGCTGCCGCATCCGGAACTCGGAGAGGCAATCAAGGCACTACCCGGCCGCAAGTTCATCTTCACGAACGGAAGTGTTCCTCACGCCGAGGCGGCTGCGCGGGCGCTCGGAATTCTCGACCACTTCGACGACATCTTCGACATCGTCGCCGCGGACTACGTGCCGAAGCCGGCCGGCGAGACCTATGACAAGTTCGCCAATCTCCATCGCGTGGATACACGCCACGCCGCCATGTTCGAGGACCTGCCGCGCAATCTCAAGGCTCCAAAGGCGCTCGGCATGCGCACCGTGCTTTTAACGCCACGCAACCTGGACGACATCCTGATCGAGCGCTGGGAGGTGTTTTCGGAGGAGGACGACCACATCGACTACCTCACGGATGACCTCCAGGCCTTCCTATCCGCTCTCACCGCGGGCTGAGGACGTTACCGAAAGTTCATCCAGATTACCGATGTTTAAGTGGTTCTTCCGGCGGGCCGGCCATAGCTTGAGGCTATAGAGCAACCGAGGAAGGAGCCTCTCCATGAAGACCCGCAAGATCGTACTGGCATCGCTCGCCGCAGTCCTGGTCGCCGGCACCGCCCTGCCGAGCTTCGCAGGCCTTGGGCGGGATGGCCCCGGCCGGCAAGCCGGCAGAGGCGGCATGATGCAGGAGATGATGTTCGTCCGCCTGCTGAAGACGGCAGATGCCAACAAGGATGCGAAGGTCACCAAGGAGGAGGTTGCGGCAAGGCAGGATGCCCTGTTCAGCGAGATTGACGCCGACAACGACGGCAACCTGATCCCTGGTGAACTGCGCACCTATCGCGACGCCAAGATGGAAGGCGTCCGCAAGGAAAGGGCCGAACGGCGTGAAGAGCGCCGCAAGGAGATGGCCGAAAGCCGTCAGGATAATGATGACATGCGCCAAGGCCCGCGCGGAGAGCGCGGCGAGCGTCGCCATGACGGCGGACGGTGGGGGATGCACCACGGCCGAATGGGAGGCCAGATGGGTGGCTTCCACCTGGTTCGCCAGGCTGACACTGACGAAAACGGCCAGTTCAGCAAGGCGGAGGTCACTGCCGCAGTCGACAAGCTGTTTACCCGCATGGACCGCAACGGCGACGGCGTGATCACCATCGACGACATGCCGGACCGCCCCTTCTAATCGCCCCGATTGGAACGGCACGTCGTTGAACCCGCCCCACCGCCCGGGGCGGGTTTCTTTTCCTCTAGTGTTCGTAGAAGTCGCCGATGATCTTCCAGGCCTCGTCGGCCGTCTCGACGAAGCTGATGAGGTCGATATCCTCCGGGGCAATGGTGCCGAAATCGGCCAGCGCCTGCCAGTTGACGATCCGGTGCCAGAACTCCTTGCCGAAAAGGATGAAGGGGATGCGCTCCATGCGGCCGGTCTGGATGAGCGTCAGCCCCTCGAACATTTCGTCCAGCGTGCCGAACCCACCGGGAAAGATGGCGATTGCCTTGGCGCGCATCATCAGATGCATCTTGCGGATAGCGAAGTAATGGAAGTTGAGGCTGAGATCCGGCGTGACATACCGGTTCGGCGCCTGCTCGTGCGGTAGCACCACGTTGAAGCCGACCGTGGGTGCTCCGGCCTCGGATGCTCCGCGATTTCCGGCCTCCATCACGCCCGGGCCGCCGCCGGTCACCACGACGTATTCCTGATGGTCATATTTCTCACCGTGCAAGGCGCAGAGGTGGGCGAACTTGCGCGCCTCCTCGTAATAGGCGGAGGCCGCCTCCAGGTTCTGGCGCTGGGTCTCGTTGCGGGCTGCCCAGGCGGCCTGCCCCGGCGCCGGGATACGTGCTCCGCCGAACAGCACGACGGTTGACCTTATGCGCCGCTCGGCAAGGATCATTTCAGCCTTCAGGAGCTCCAGTTGAAGGCGAACGGGACGCAACTCCTCGCGCAACATGAAGTCGTCATCGGCATAGGCGAGGCGATAGGAGGGGGACATGGACTGTGGGGTCTGCGGCACGCCGGCGGCGCTCCGCCGGTCGGTCGAACTGTCCTTCAACGGATCCCAGACGCCATCCTTGCGCCGCGGGCCATCCTTCTTCATCTTCGCCATGTCCTGCCTTTCAAGTCCGACGCGAGGCGCCAATTCACGTTGACGGTGCCGTGGCGGTCGCTTAGATCAATTACCATCATTTGGCCAGCCGCCAGACCATCCCGACCATCCTACGCAAGCGACGTTAAGGACTTCCCATGAGCAGCACGGATCTCGCCTCCCTGGAAACCTCGATCGAGACCGCCTTCGAACAACGAGACGGCGTATCTGTTTCCACGAAAGGAGAAATCCGTGATGCCGTCGATGCGGCACTAGACCTGCTCGATTCAGGCAAGGCCCGCGTCGCGGAGCGACTGGCCGACGGCACGTGGAAGGTCAACCAGTGGCTTAAGAAGGCGGTGCTCCTGTCGTTCCGCCTCAACGACATGGACGTGGTCAAGGGTGGACCGGGCCAGTCCACGTGGTGGGACAAGGTACCCTCGAAGTTCGAGGGCTGGGGCGAGAGCGAGTTCCGAGCGGCCGCGTTTCGGGCCGTGCCCAATGCCGTGGTCCGCCGCTCCGCCTTCATCGCCCCAAACGTCGTGCTGATGCCCTCCTTCGTGAACCTTGGCGCCTATGTCGGCGAAGGGACGATGGTCGACACCTGGGCAACGGTTGGCTCCTGCGCCCAGATCGGCAAGAACGTGCACCTTTCCGGCGGCGTCGGCATTGGCGGCGTACTGGAGCCGATGCAGGCCGGACCTACCATCATCGAGGACAACTGCTTCATCGGTGCCCGCTCGGAAGTCGTCGAAGGCTGCATCATTCGCGAAGGATCGGTCCTTGGCATGGGCGTCTTCATCGGCAAGTCCACCAAGATCGTCGACCGCGCCACGGGTGAGATCACCTATGGCGAAGTGCCTCCCTATTCGGTGGTGGTCGCCGGCACGATGCCGGGCAAGCCCTTCCCCAACGGCGAACCCGGGCCGAGCCTCTACTGCGCCGTCATCGTCAAGCGCGTCGACGAAAAGACCCGTTCCAAGACCGGCATCAACGAACTCCTGCGGGACTGATCAGAGCCCATGTCCGCCACCAATCCCGTCAACAATCTCCAGGCTCTCATTCGCTGCCCTTCGGTCACTCCGGCGGAAGGCGGTGCGCTTTCGGCGCTCGAGGCGATGCTTGCGCCACTCGGTTTCAAGGTGGAACGGGTCGTGGCGCGGGCGGAAGGGACGCCGGACGTCGAGAACCTGTATGCCCGGATCGGTTCCGGCGGACCGCACCTCATGTTTGCTGGTCACACGGATGTGGTTCCCCCCGGCAACGAGGCAGACTGGTCCCATCCGCCGTTCGCGGCAGAGATCTCCGACGGAATGCTGTTCGGCCGCGGCGCGGTGGACATGAAGGGTGGCATCGCCTGCTTCGTGGCGGCGGTGGCGCGTCACATCGAGAAGCATGGCGCACCGGACGGCTCCATCTCCTTCCTGATCACCGGTGACGAGGAAGGACCGGCGATCAACGGTACCGATAAGCTCCTGCAATGGGCGGCGGACAAGGGCGAGAAATGGGATGCCTGCCTCGTCGGCGAGCCGACCAATCCCGACGTGCTGGGGGACATGATCAAGATCGGCCGGCGAGGGTCTCTGTCGGGTCGCATCACGGTGCAGGGCGTTCAGGGTCATTCCGCCTATCCGCATCTTGCGGACAATCCGATCCGCGGTCTGCTGCAACTCACGCACGCGCTGATGGACGAGCCGTTCGACCACGGGACGACAGATTTTCCGCCGTCCAACCTCGAGGTCACGACGATCGACACCGGCAACCCGGCCGTGAACGTCATCCCGGCCAAGGCCACGGCTGCGTTCAACATCCGCTTCAACGACACCTGGACTGCGGACAGCCTTCAGTCCGAGATCATCCGCAGGCTGGAAGCTGCGGCGACCGAAGGCAGCCTTCGACCGGGGCGTGATCCGGTGCGCTATGACATCGTATGGAACGAGCGGCCGAGCCATGTCTTCCTGACGCGAAACGACGCACTGATCGAATCCCTGTCGCTGGCAGTGGAGAAGATTACCGGTCGGCGTCCTGCCCTCTCCACCACGGGAGGAACCTCCGACGCCCGCTTCATCAAGGACTATTGCCCGGTCGTCGAGTTCGGCCTCGTCGGGCAGACAATGCACATGGTCGATGAGCGCGTGTCGGTCGAGGACCTCGAGACGCTCACGAATATCTACGGCAGTTTCATCGCCAACTGGTTTACACATGCCCGGAGCTTTTGAGGTCAGGTTCTACCTCGGCGGCCTCTGGCAGGTCATCCGCGGGGATGCCGCCGGCCTGCGCCGCCTCGACATTTCCGACCGCGGCCTGATGCGTTCATTCTGGGCAATCATCTGGTGCCTGCCGGCGATGGCCATATCATGGTTCTGGTGGCGCGCGCTCTTCCTGCGCGGCATGCCCAGCGACACGGAAGTCGGCGGCATGTTCTTCTTGCGCCTCGCAATGCTGGAACTTGCCAACTGGATCGTGCCGCTGGTGCTGGTTGGCCTGATGGCCTGGGGACTTGGGCTCGGCCGGAAGTACTACGCGATGGTCGTGGCGGTTAACTGGCTGTCCGTGCCCTTTGCCTACGCCTATGCGGTGCTCAGCCTTCTGCTGTTGTTCGCGCCGGGACTGACGGGCTTGCTGTCGCTGATCTGGCTCGCCCTGATGATCGGTCTGGTCTTCTCCATATCGCGCATCTTCAGGATCATCTGCGGACCCAGCCCGCTGATGGTGGCAACGCTGACCATGGTACTGATCGTGCCGACCATGCTTCTGTCGGATACTCTAGAGCGCTTCCTCGGCATCTATCCGGGCTGAAGCTCACGCTTCGTCGCCGGGGTAGTCGACCTTCATGAAGTAGAGACCTTCGGGTGGTGCCACCGGCCCGCATTCCTTCCGATCTCTCGCCTCCAGCGCTGCTCCTACATCGGCAGGCGACATCTTACCCTCGCCCGCGAGCTTCAGCGTGCCGGCAAAGGAGCGGATCTGGTTGTGCAGGAAGCTCTGCGCAGACGCGCGGATCTCGATCAGGTCCCCCTGCCGCGTCACATCCAGCCGATCCAGGGTGCGGACCGGGCTCGTGGCCTGGCAGTGGGCGGAACGGAAGGTGGTGAAGTCATGGTGGCCGACCAGCATCTGGGCGGCGGCATGCATGGAATCGTGATCGAGAGGCTTGGGCACCCACCAGGCGCGGTTGGCTTCAAGTGCCAATGGGGCCGGGCGATTGATGATGCGGTAGAGATAGTGCCGCCTGACCGCCGAGAAGCGGGCGTCGAAGCTCTCGTCCACCGCCGCGACGTCGATGACGGCAACCTTTTCGCCTGCCATGCCGAGATGCGCATTCAAGGCGTTGCGAAGCGTGTAGGGCTTCCAGTCGCGCGTCAGGTCGGCGTGGATCACCTGGCCTATCGCGTGCACGCCCGAATCCGTCCGTCCGGCACCGCGGATGGACACTGACTCGCCGGTCAGAGACAGGATGCCGTTCTGGAGTGCAGCCTGAACCGAATGGCCGTTCTCCTGCATCTGCCAGCCGACATAGGTCGTTCCGTCATATTCCACGGTCATGCGGAAACGCGGCATCAGCCAAGCCTCGTGCCGGCGGGAAGCGACGTTCCGCGCAGGAAGTCTGCCGCCGCCAGCGGCTTTCCGCCGGCCTTCTGCAGCCGCGTCAGTCGGATTGCGCCGCTACCGCAGGCAATGCCGAGCCTCTCGTCAAGAACCATACCAGCAGCCCCCTGCCCGTCGGCAAGCTCCGAGGAGAGGACCTTGATGCGCTCGGGACGGCCATTGATCTCGACCTCGAACCATGCCCCCGGAAAGGGGGAAAGACCCCGAATGTGGTTGTGCACCTCGGTCGCCGGTCGAGAGAAGTCGATGCGCGTCTCGTTCTTGTCGATCTTGGAGGCATAGAGAATGCCCTCTTCCGGCTGCGACTTCAGCGGCAGGTCGCCCTCTTCCAGTCGCTGCATCGCCTCCACCATGGCGCGGGCGCCGACCAGCATCAACTGATCGTGGAGTTTGCCAGCCGTGGTGTTGTCGCCGATCTCCACCTCGCGGGTGAGCGCAACTGGGCCGGTGTCCAGCCCCTTCTCCATCTTCATGACCATCATGCCCGTCTTCCTGTCGCCGGCCATGATCGCGCGCTGGATCGGTGCGGCGCCGCGCCAGCGCGGCAGCAGAGAGGCGTGGCCGTTGTAGCATCCAAGCCGCGTGCCGTTCAGAATCGGCTCGGGCAGCAGCAAGCCGTAGGCAACCACCACAGCGACATCGGCCCTGAAGCTGCGGAACTGCTCGCAGTCAGCCTCATCCTTGAAGTTCAAAGGTGTAAGGACCGGGATACCCAGAAGCTCTGCCGCCTGGTGGACGGGGGACTTCTGCAGGTCCAGTCCACGGCGTCCACCGGGACGCGGCGGCTGGCTGTAGACCGCGACGATGTCGTGGCCGGCGTCCTTCAGCGCGCGGAGCGTCGGAACCGAAAACTCTGGTGTTCCCATGAAGATGATGCGTAGCGCCATGCTGCCTGCGCTCCTTGCCGGCGGCTGCCGCCACCATGTTCGTTGACCACGCGTGGCCCGCTTTTACGCGCGGGCGCGGGCAGCCTTGGTGAACTTCTTGATCACCATCTCCCTCTTGAGGCGCGAGATGTGATCGATGAAGAGGACGCCGTTCAGGTGATCGATCTCGTGCTGAAGGCAGGTCGCCAGAAGGCCATCAGCCTGGAGGGTCTGCTGCTTTCCCTCGCGATCGATATAGTCCACGGTCACCGCAGCCGGTCGCTCCACTTCCGCATAATAGTCAGGAATGGAAAGACACCCCTCCTCGTAGACCGAGCGCTCATCGGAGGACGCAACGATCTGCGGGTTGATGAACAGCTGGGGAGCCTTGTCCTCGTCCTCCTTTGAGACGTCGATCACCAGCAGGCGGCGGGGCACACCGATCTGGATCGCCGCCAGCCCGATACCCGGCGCGTCATACATCGTCTCCAGCATGTCGTCGGCGAGACGCGTGATTTCGGAATCGACCTGCTCCACCGGCTTGGAAACCTGGCGCAGGATCGGGTCGGGAAGGATGATGAGGGGCTTGATGGTCATGGCCTCCCATAGCGCATCTTTTTGCCGGATGGAACAGGATTGCCGCTGACCAGCGGCAACAGCAGAAGGAAGCATGTTCACGATTTGATCTTTCCGCGCAAATGATTTCTGCTAGTGTGTCGGCATGAACAGCCTCACCCCGATCCTCCAGGATCTTGCAGCCGATTCCTCCAGCGCCGTCTGGCTCCTCGCAGTTTTCTTCGCAGCACTCTGCCTAACAGCCGTCGGCCTTGCTCTGGGTTCGCGCCGCAGGAGTGCAGAGCAGGCACGACAGGCCGCCCAGTCGGAGGCCCGCCTCGCAGAGCTGATGCGGGCACAGGCGGAGATGCAGGGGCGGCTTGTGACCATGGCAGAGACGCTCTCCCAGAAGCAGGCGGAACTCAATCATGCGGTGAACCAGCGACTGGACGGCATGACCCACCGGCTGGGGAGCACGATCACCGAACAAACGAAATCGACGCATGAAAACCTTCGCCTGCTGCAGGAACGGCTCGCGGTTATCGACGCGGCACAGAGCAATATCCAGACCCTGGCAAAGGATGTGGTCGGATTGCAAGCGATCCTGTCGAACAAGCAGACGCGCGGCGCCTTCGGGCAAGGGCGGATGGAAGCAATCATCGCGGACGGATTGCCGATGGGCGCCTACGAATTCCAGGCCACGCTTTCCAACGGCAAGCGGCCTGACTGTCTCGTGCGAATGCCGAATGGCGCTTCACCGCTGGTGATCGACGCGAAGTTCCCGCTGGAGGCGTGGAATGCGTTTCGCGACACGGCGGCGCCCGAGGCGCGCAAGGCAGCTGCCGTACAGTTCCGTCGTGACCTCGAGGTCCATGTCCGGGATATTGCCGAAAAGTACCTGATCAGCGGCGAGACACAGGACATGGCCTTCCTGTTCGTACCGTCGGAATCCATCTTTGCGGAGATCCACGAACATTTCGACGCCGTGGTGCAGAAGGCCCAGCGGCTGAAGGTGGTGATCGTCTCACCCTCGCTGCTGATGCTGTCTATCCAGGTCATACAGGCGGTTCTCAAGGATCAGAGGATGCGCGAGCAGGCGCACCTGATACAGGGCGAAGTGGCACTCCTGATGGAAGATCTTTCGCGACTGGACGACAGGACCCGCAAGCTGCAGGGGCATTTCCTGGCGGCGCAGCGGGATGTGGACCAGATTCTCACCTCGTCGGACAAACTCGTCCGGCGCGGAGCGAAGATCGGTGCGCTTGAACTCGAGCAGGCGGTTGAGGCGACAGGCCCAGGCGACGAGCCACGCGCCGTGGAAAGCCGGACCGGGCTCCTGAAGCTGCGGGTGGTTGACGAGGAGTAAGCGGCTCGGGCAGTGTCGCCAGCAAATTTTGACGATGCAGAAAGAGTGCCCATGATCACCGTCTTCGGATCCATCAACATGGACCTGATCGCCAACACCGAGCGCCTGCCGGAACCGGGTGAGACGGTGGCCGGAACCGGCTTTGCTACCGCCGCCGGCGGCAAGGGCGCAAATCAGGCGCTGGCTGCACGGCGGGCCGGGAGCTTCGTGTGCATGGTAGGGGCCGTCGGCAAGGACGAGTTTTCCAAGCCGGCGCTTTCACTTCTCAATCAGGCGGGTGTCGACCTGACCGCCGTCGATCATGTTGACGGGCCGACGGGTACGGCTCTCATTCTGGTTGGTGGTACCGGTGAGAACATGATCGCCGTCGTTCCGGCGGCGAACGGAACTGTTAACGAGCGACAGGCCCGCGCAGCGGTCGCGGCCATGTCGGCGGAAGACGTGTTGATGCTCCAGTTGGAAGTGCCGGCGGCTGCCGTCGAGGCGGCACTGCAGGCGGCGAAAGCGAAAGGCATCCGGTCGATCCTCAACACCGCGCCGCTCACGGCGGACGCTGCAAGACTGGTGAAGCTCGCCGACGTGGTCATCACCAACGAGACCGAGTTCGAGCTCCTGACGGGCCAGACGGATCTGCGGCCCAACGAGCGGGAAGACCTGCTGCGGAAGATGCATGCCGAGACGGGGCAGACCGTGATCGTGACGCTCGGGGCCGAAGGCGTGGTCGCTGTGCAGGACGGCCAGCTGTTTCATGCGCACGGTCTCGACATCCAGCCGGTAGACACGGTGGGTGCGGGCGATACATTCTGCGGCTATCTCGCCGCCGGCATTGACAGCGGTCTCACGTTCGCGGAAGCCTTGCGGCGCGCGGCCGTTGCCGGCTCGCTCGCCTGTCTCAAACCCGGGGCACAGCCGTCGATACCGCTCGCAGAGGAAGTCGCCAGCCGCCTTTAGAGCCGACCAACACGCTCCGTCAGCAGATCAAAGAAGCCGTCGGCATCGACGTGTCGCATGACCATGGCGTTCGGCTTGCGCCCGGAAACCCGCCACCAGTCGACGACAGTCATGCCGACCGTCAACTCGGACTGCGTCTCGATCTCGACATTGCAGTGGCGACCCGAGAAGAGCTCCGGCTTCAGCAGGTAGGCGATGACAGTCGGATCGTGCAGTGGCCCGCCATCGGAACCGTACTTTTCCTCGTCGAAGCGCTCGAAGAAGGCGAGCCAGTCTACCAGCACCTGTGCCGGACGCGTCCCGAGCGCGGCAAGCCTCGCAACACGGTCCTTGCGAGTCAGCAGTTGATGGGTGACGTCGAGCGGCATCATCACGATCGGGATTCCGGAGGCGAAGACGGCCGCGGCCGCTTCCGGATCGACATAGATGTTGAATTCGGCAGCCGGCGTGATGTTACCACCCTCGAAGAAGCCGCCGCCCATCATCACCAGCTCCCGCACGCGCCCGGCGATGGCTGGCTCCATCTGCAGGGCCAGCGCGACATTGGTCAGCGGGCCGAGCGTGCACAGCGTCACGCTGCCGGCTGGCTCACGCATCACCGTCTCGACGATGAAGTCGACCGCATGCTGCGAGCGCACCGCCATGATGGGTTCCGGCAGTTCCGCACCATCCAGGCCGGTGCGGCCATGAACGTGCTCGGCTGTGACCTGCTTGCGCAGGATCGGGTGCATTGCGCCTTCGAAGACCGGCAGGTTGGATTGCCCGCAGAGTTCGCAGACGATCCTCACATTCCGGCTGGTCAGTGAGAGCGGCACGTTTCCCGCTACCGCGCAGAGGCCTAGTACATCCAGTTCATCGGGGCTGGCGAAGGCTAGCATGAGCGCGGCGGCATCATCCTGTCCCGGATCGGTGTCGATGATGATCTTCCTACGCTGTGCCATGCCGGAGCCCCGTTTCTGTCCGGCGTCTAGCTACACCGCCAAAACGCCTGAGGCAATGGATCGGCCTTCTGTCCATGCTTGCGCTTAAGGCGCGCCGTTCCCATATTCCGGCCGTGGCCGGCGCCATTGAGGGCCGGAGTCGCGGTCGCTCCAAAAGGACTGAGAAATGAGCCGAATCACACCGTTCGCCAGCCCACTTCTTCTGGGCTTCGACGCGATGGAGAAGACGCTGGAGCGGTTGGTCAAGGCGAATGACGGATATCCGCCCTACAATATCGAGCGGGTATTTCCGGACTCATCCGGCGCTCCCGATCGCCTCCGCATCACGATTGCGGTCGCGGGTTTCTCCCGGGACGAACTCGACATCACGGTCGAGGAAAACCAGCTGGTCATACGCGGGCGTCAGGCAGAACAGCCCGAGCGGGATTACCTTTACCGAGGCATTGCCGCACGCCAGTTCCAGCGGATGTTCGTTCTTGCGGACGGGATGCAAGTCGATGGAGCAGCTTTGAAAAACGGCCTGCTTTCCGTGGACCTCGTCCGGCCCGAACCTGCTCGGATGGTGCGAAAAATTAACATTTCCGTCCCAGAGTAGAGCAACGACATCATCGTCGTGACGCCCTCAATGCTGGAGGCTGGAATGCTCCTGAAAGAAGCGAATACGCAGCTGACCGAATCGGAACTTGCCCATCTGGGTGCCGGAGAAGTCGGCTACATTCGCAAGATCAGATACGAAGACGTGTCGCGTTGTTTCCCCGAAGCGCCGTCCATGGACCCCAATCTTGATCTCTGGGCACTTTTCGGTGCCGACGGCACGCCCATCCTGCTGACCGACAACCGCTCAAGCACATTCTTCAAGGCGGCTGAGGATGACCTGAAGACGGTCAGCCTCCACTAGAACCTCCTGGACTAGACCCTTCGGAACGTAAGGTAGGCGGACGAGCGCCCCTCTCTGCGCGCCTTGGCCTCATATCGCGTACCGGGCCAGCCGGCGAAGGGCGTCAGCCAGTCCGAGGCGTCCTGGGCAAGCCATTCGAACCCCCCGTGGTTTCGGCAGTGGATCAACGTCCAGTTGACATAGGTATCGATGTCGGAGGCGAAGAGAAACAGTCCGCCCGGCTTCAGGACGCGGTGGAACCGCTCAAGGTTCACCTGTGACACGAAGCGGCGCTTCCAATGTTTCCGCTTCGGCCAGGGGTCCGGATAAAGAAGGTCAATGCGATCGACTGAAGCCGGCGGAAGCCAGTCCAGGACCTGCGTCGCATCATCGTCGTAGAGACGGATATTGCGCAGGTCGAGATCCGTGACCCGCCCCACGAGTTTCGCCATGGAGTTGACGAAGGGTTCCACGCCGATGAAGCCGGTCGAGGGGCTCTCCTGGGCCCGATGCACCAGATGTTCCCCTCCCCCGAAGCCGATTTCCAGTCGAACCTCGTCGATAGGAACCGAAAACAGACCCGCGAGCCTGAGGGGCGCAGGCGCCGCCAGATCCAGCTTCAGCGCCGGCAGCACCGTGGCGAGACTTTCCACCTGGCGATCGCGTAGCGGCTTTCCCTTGCGCCGGCCAAAGAAGGCTTCGGTGGCACGGCCAGGGTGGTGGCGATCGGTCATCGGCGGGTCTTTCAACAATGGAAAAGCGGACGGCTTGAGAGCCATCCGCTTTACAGTCTCCACAACGGATCCGTAAAGGCCGGTCAGGCAGCCTTCAGCGCTTCCTTCAGCGGCTTCACGAGATCAACCCTCTCCCACGCAAAGGAACCATCACGTCCGGGCTTGCGGCCGAAATGGCCGTAGGCCGCGGTCTTCGCGTAGATCGGCTTGTTCAGGTCGAGATGGCGGCGGATGCCGGATGGCGACAGATCGATGACCTTGCGGATGGCGTCCTCCACCTGATCCTCGGTGACGCCCTTTCCGGTTCCCCCGAGGTCCACGTAGATCGACAGGGGCTGGGCGATACCAATCGCATAGGCAATCTGGATCGTGCAACGATCAGCCAGGCCGGCTGCAACGACATTCTTTGCGAGGTAACGAGCGGCGTAGGCAGCCGACCGGTCAACCTTGGTGGTGTCCTTGCCGGAGAATGCGCCGCCGCCATGGGGGGCAGCACCGCCATAGGTGTCCACGATGATCTTGCGGCCGGTCAGGCCGGCGTCTCCATCCGGACCGCCGATGACGAACTTCCCGGTCGGATTGATGTACCACTTGCAGTCATCCGAGATTTTCAGGTCACCGAGCGCCTCGCGAATGTACGGCTCGACGACGGCGCGCACCTTCTTGGAATCCCAGCTTTCATCCAGATGCTGTGTGGAGAGGACGATCGAGTCCACGCAGGCCGGCTTGCCGTTCTCGTAGCGTACGGTCACCTGGCTCTTGGCATCAGGACCGAGCTTGGCGGCATCGCCTTCGCCCTTCTTGCGTGCCGCAGCGAGTAGCTGGAGAATGCGGTGCGAGTAATAGATCGGCGCCGGCATGAGATCCGGGGTCTCGCGGCAGGCATAGCCGAACATGATACCCTGGTCGCCCGCCCCTTCATGACCCTGCTTGTCGGCAGCGCTGTCAACGCCCTGGGCGATGTCGGCCGATTGTGAATGCAGGAGGACATCGACCTTCACCGTGCGCCAGTTGAAGCCATCCTGCTCGTAACCGATGTCGCGAATTGCCTTGCGCGCCGCGGAGCGGAACTTCGACGGATTGATGACGTCGCGGCCTTCCTTGTCCTTCTTCATCAAGCTCGGCGGGAGCCGTACTTCACCAGCGATGACCACCCGATTGGTGGTCGCGAGAGTTTCGCATGCCACCCGCACCGTCCATGGGTCGATCCCCGTCTTTGCCGCTTCACGATAGATGAGGTCGACGATCTCGTCCGAGATTCGGTCGCATACCTTGTCAGGGTGACCTTCCGAAACCGATTCACTGGTAAAGAGATAGCTCTCACGCATGCGGGATTCCCCTCAAGAAAAGAAACAGCCAACCTCTTAGTGGCTCACCCTGCCAAAGACAAGGACATAAATATATCTTTATATCTGAAATCGCGCCTTGCCGCGCCTGTCGGCATAAAAAAAGCGGCCCAGCGGCCGCTCTTCAAGACATTCAGAATATTACTCGTCAGCATCGGCGGCGAGCGCCTTTACCAGATCGACAATCCGCCGCCTGACCTTCGGATCAGAAATCTTCACGAAAGCCCGGTTGAGCTGAAGACCTTCGGATGAGGAGAGGAAATCGACCACGAAGTTCGAGCTCGATGCCTCTTCCATCCCCGCAGGGGAAGCACGGTTTTCACCGGGGGCGTCTTCAAAGAAGAAGGACACAGGCACATTCAGGATGCTGGAGATGTTCTGCAGACGGCTTGCACCGACCCGGTTCGTGCCCTTTTCATACTTCTGGATCTGCTGGAAGGTAATGCCGAGGCTCTCCCCCAGTTTCTCCTGGCTCATACCGAGCATAGTGCGGCGAAGACGAATCCGACTTCCAACATGGATGTCGATGGGATTCGGCTTCTTCTTGTTTTCAATCATCACTCTGTCCTGACGTAGGTCTGCAAACCGCTCCGAGACTGCCGCCGAACCTTGCGGTGGCAGGAACGCATATCACTTCTAAACCTTGGAGAACAGAAGCGCAGCCCCACTATGCAATTTTGGGGGTTTTCGGTCAATTCCGTCGGAAATTAAAACCATTGCGCGAAGTGACTGCAATCAAGAACATGATCATTTCAATCAACCAGAAATGGGTCTGGCGCTCAGCGTCGCTCCACGACGGCATCGAGACCTCCTTGAGCCCAACATCCCGGAAGGCCTTCTGGTTGAAGCTCAGACTGTCGACGATCGTTCCCGCAGGCGTGATCACTGCGGAAATCCCGCTATTGGCGCTGCGAATAAGAGGAAGGCCGGTCTCCACGGCGCGCAGGCGAGCCTGCTGAAAGTGCTGATAGGGGCCGGGGGTGTCGCCGAACCAGGCATCGTTGGTGATGTTCAGGATCGCGGTGGACAATCCCACATCGTCGCCGATCTCGTGCGGGAAGATCGCTTCGTAGCAGATCAGTGGATAGAGGGTACGGCCATCCGGCAGAGACAGGAGCGAGCGTGTGGCGGCGGCCGAAAAGCCCCCCGGCAGGGCGACCAGATTCTCAACCCCCCAATCCCGCAGCCAGTCTTCGAAAGGAACGTATTCTCCGAACGGGGTGAGGTGCACCTTGTCGGCGGCACCACGGATCTCTCCCCGGTCGTCGATGACATAGACGGAATTATAGTAGCGCGGAGGTGATCCGGGGCTGGAATATTCCACGCGTACGGCCCCCGCCACCAGAACCTGACCCTCCTCAAGCACCTCCGCAATCCGGGCGAGCGCATCCTGGTTCTCGGTGAGGATGAAGGGTACCGAAGTCTCCGGCCAGACGATGATGTCGGGTCGTCTGTCGCCTTCTGCCGGTGCAGCAGATGAAAGCGCCAGATGCTCCTCGAAGATCGCCGCCCGGTCGGAGTTCTGAAGCTTCCGGGACTGGTCCAGCACCGGCTGGACAAGCCGCACGATCGTCTGGGTGCCCTCGCCGGCATCAGCTGTCGTGGTGGAAAGACGATAGGCGCCATAACCGAAATGTGCGCACAGGAGGACGATGCCACAGGCCATTCCCGCAGCCAGTCCGCGGCGCGTGCCGAAGAGTGCCGGAAGCGAGAAGACGAAAACTGCCAACGTCGTCACACCGAAGAGCCCGATGACTGCAGAGGACTGCATCATGATGGGCGCCTGCATGGCGCCATAGCCGATCGCGTTCCAAGGAAACCCGGTCGCCACGAAGCTTCTCAGCCATTCCGCAAAGCCGAACCCGAAGGCAAGTGCAGCCAGCCGAGCCAGCCCGTCCGACCAGAGCAGTCCGGCAAGCGCGGTCGCCAGGCCGAAGAAGAGGGCCAGAAAGGCAGGCAGGCCGAGCACCGCAAGCGGCAGGGCCCAAGCAAACTGGTCCGCTTCGACCAGAAGGGCATTGCCAAGCCACCAAAGACCAGCGAGGAAGTAGCCGAAGCCGAAGGACCATCCGAGAAGGAACACGGATCGCAGGCGCACTACCCAGCCGCTTTCCGGATGCGACGCCTGCCCGTCCATCAGCCAGACGAGCAGCGTGAAGGAGATAAAGAGAGCTCCGAATATCCCGAAAGGCGGCAATGCAAGGGCGCCGACCGCACCGGCGGCGAAGGCGAGCGCATGACGGCGCGCGCCCCATAGAAGCATTATTCTGCCCGCCAGCCGCTCCATCCGCAATCCTTCCCCTGCCCCGAATCAGGATCGCAGTGTTTCAAAATTCCCGCCGCCTGTCCCGCCAAGGGTACTAGGAGGCATTCCGAACATCGGATGCTGTATGGTCGGCGACAGTCACCGCATCGGCAACAGGGGCGGTCGTGGCAGCATCGGATGGAGTGTCCACCTCACCCTTGCTGTGCCGCCGGCGGGAGAGCATCCGCTTGCGGACAATACGCACCCGCTTGATCCGCCGAGGATCGGCGTCGAGTATGTGAAACTCGAAGCCCGGGAGAGCCTGGACCACCTCGCCGCGAACCGGAATCCTGCCGAGCGCCGAGAAGATCAGTCCACCCAGCGTGTCCACATCCTCGACACGGTCGCGGATGTCGAAGTCGGGGCCGATCGCCTC
The DNA here is from genome assembly GCF_000967425.1 of Pseudorhizobium banfieldiae. Taxonomy (NCBI): domain Bacteria; kingdom Pseudomonadati; phylum Pseudomonadota; class Alphaproteobacteria; order Hyphomicrobiales; family Rhizobiaceae; genus Pseudorhizobium; species Pseudorhizobium banfieldiae. Next base: position 33,046 of record NZ_FO082820.1, on the reverse strand, counting down.
GGCGATCTCTTCCAGTTCCACACGAGCATCGGCGACGAAAATGTCATCGGCCGAACGCGAGAACATGACCTCGTCGTCGTCGTGTTCATCTTCGACGTCACCTATCACCATTTCCACGATGTCCTCGTGGGAGACGAGACCGTCGGTGCCGCCATACTCGTCGATGACCAGCGCCATCTGCGTTCGCGCAGCCTGCATGCTCTGGAGCAGGTCGGAAGCAAGCATGGACGGAGGCACGAACAGAATATTGCGGATGAGCCCCGCCTCCGCGACCGTCTTGCTGAGATCCACCCGCCCGAGATCGAAGGAAGGTTTCGGCGTTCGCGCCGGCTTTTCGGTCTTCTCGCTGGCGAGCGGCATGGGCTGAGCCGGAGCCGCGCGGGGGATCGAGCGTCGCTTGTTGCGAGCCTGCTTCGCCAGGTAGGAGAGAAGATCGCGGATGTGGACGAAGCCGCGCGGATCATCCAGTGCATCGCAGTAGACAGGCATTCGCGACCGGCCTGTCGCCTCGAAGTGGATCATGAGATCGCCGAGCGTGATCGTCATGTCGACCGCCTCGATATCGGCCCGCGGCACCATGATATCTTCGACACGAACCTCGCGGAACCGCAGGATATTGTGCAGCATGGCCCGTTCTTCGGGCGAGAAGGCACTGCTGACGCCGGCGTCGGTCATCAGCGCATCCGCAAGATCCTCCCGCAGGCGCTCGCCCTGTGCGGGTCGCACGAGGCGCATCATCCGCGCCCAAAAGGAACTCTGGCTTCGGGTAAGGTTGTCGCGCCGGAGCGGACTACTGTCTTCTTCCGAGGGAGTGTCCGAACCGGACCTGCCCTCATGGGCAGCAATGGTCGATATGTCGTTCATCGTTCCAGATCATTGATCGGGTCTTGTCCCGCATAGGGATCAGATAGGCCAAGCTTGGCCAAAATGCGAGTCTCCGTCGCTTCCATCTGTTCGGCTTCATCATTTTGGATGTGGTCATAGCCGAACAGGTGCAGAAAACCATGCACCAGCAGATGCGTCAAATGCGCGTCGAAGCTCTTGTCGAGCTCCGCGGCTTCCCTCTCGACTGTCTCACGGGCCACTACGATGTCGCCCAGCATCGGGCCCGGCATCTTGCCCGGCGCAATTGGGTAAGCAGGAAAGGAGAGGACGTTGGTCGGCTTGTCCTTGCCTCGCCACTCGGCATTGATGGCGCGGATGTCTTCATCGCCCGTGAAGACGATCGAGACTTCAACAGGGTGAGCGGGAAAGGGCTGCCCTTCCGCATCCGCCAGATAATCTGCCGCAACCGAGAGGACGGTGGCGGCCTGCTCCGCCAGTTCCTCTTCCGAAGACCACCCGGTCTCCTCGACGCTAACCTGTATATCCAATTGCGGCATCAGACTGCGATCGGCACCTTACCGGTCGACTTCCTCGCTTTCCTCGTGAACAGCGTACTGGGCGTCATAGGCCTGGACGATCCGCCCGACAAGCGGGTGGCGCACCACGTCGATGTCCTTGAAGCGGGTCACGGATATCCCCTCCACCCCCTTTAAGACATGCAAGGCTTCCACGAGACCGGACTTGACGCCGCGCGGAAGGTCCACCTGGCTCGGATCACCGGTAATGATCATCCGCGCATTCTCGCCGAGGCGGGTCAGGAACATCTTCATCTGCATCGATGTCGTGTTCTGGGCTTCGTCGAGGATAACAGCCGCATTGGAGAGTGTGCGCCCCCGCATGAAGGCGAGCGGGGCGATTTCGATGACGCCGGCGGTGATCGCACGCTCCACCTTGTCGCCCGGTATCATGTCGTAAAGCGCGTCGTAGAGCGGTCGCAGGTAGGGATCGACCTTCTCCTTCATGTCGCCGGGCAGGAAGCCCAGCCGTTCGCCCGCTTCAACAGCCGGACGGGAAAGGATGATTCGATCCACGGCGCCGCGCTCGAGCAACTGGGCCGCGTGCGCTACGGCGAGATAGGTTTTGCCCGTGCCGGCAGGGCCGACGCCGAAGACGAGTTCCGCCCGCTCGAGCGCCCGAATGTATGTATCCTGGGTGGGGGTACGTGCAACGATCGTCTTCTTGCGCGTGGAAATCTGCGCCATGGACAGCTTTGCCTTGCGCTCCATGGTCGGCAACTGCAGTTGGTCGTCCGCCGCAACCGCCATGCGGATCGCGCCTTCGACATCCGAAGCCTCGACGCTGCCGCCCTTCTGGAGCCGCTCGTAGAGATAGTCGAGGGCGCGACGTGCCTGGTTGGTCGCCGTGACATCGCCGGAGATCGATACGGAATTGCCCCTGGCGCGGGCATCGACATGCAGCCGCTCCTCGAGCAATTTCAGATTCTGGTCAAATTGTCCGAAAAGTTCGCTCGCTAACCTGTTGTTCTCGAATGTCAGCACGAAGTGGTTGGCATCGGGCGCAGCGGATCGGGTTTGACGCGCGGGTGAAGAAACCAGTTCGTGTCCGTTCAAGTAGGCAAGCTCCTCGCCAGTGGGTTCAGGCTATGATTACATCCCGTACGGGCTCCGCAAACAAGCTGTTCGGCCCCGTTCCGATGATTCGTACCGGAATAATGTCACCTATCTGCGATGTTTTTGCATCAACATTCACAGACTGCAGCCAGGGCGATCTTCCGATCACCTGACCCTCGTTCCGGCCAGGCTTTTCCAGCAACAGGTCGATGACCTTTCCAACGCAGGATTTGGCGAACTCCGCCTGCTGTTTCAAGAGGAGGGCCTGCAATCTTTCAAGCCGTTCCGACTTCACGTCCTCGGGAACCTGATCGGGAAGGTCGGCGCCGGGCGTGCCGGGACGGGTGGAATACTTGAACGAGAAGGCCTGGGCATAGCCGACCGCCTGAACGATCCGCAGCGTATCCTCGAAGTCGACATCGGTCTCTCCGGGGAAGCCGACGATGAAATCGCCGGACATGGCAATATCCGGCCGCGCCGTGCGGATTCGGTCGATCAGGCGCAGGTATTCCGACGCCGTGTGACGCCGGTTCATCGCCTTGAGGATGCGATCCGAGCCAGACTGAACGGGAAGATGCAGATAAGGCATCAGCGAGCGCAGATCCCTGTGAGCATCGATCAGGCGATCATCCATGTCGCGCGGATGGCTGGTGGTGTAGCGCAAGCGGGCAAGGCCAGGCACCTCGGCCAGGCGATAGAGCAGGTCACCCAATCCCCATTCTCGGCCATCCGGACCCTCGCCGTGCCATGCATTGACGTTCTGACCGAGGAGCGTGATCTCGCGCACCCCGGCATCTGCCAGACGGCGGGCCTCGTCGATGATCTGGTGCAAGGGTCGCGAGACCTCCGCACCACGCGTGTAGGGCACTACGCAGAAGGTGCAGAACTTGTCACAGCCTTCCTGAACGGTGAGAAATGCCGTAACGCCGCGGGCGCGGATGCGCGCCTTTTCGGTGACCGGCAGGTGCTCAAACTTGTCCTCGACCGCGTAGTCGGTATCGACGACCCGCGTGCCCTGCCTTGCACGCCGCAGCGCCTCGGGAAGCCGATGATAGGTTTGCGGCCCGACAACCACGTCGACTGCGGGAGCACGCCTGAGGATTTCTTCCCCTTCCGCCTGCGCGACACAGCCGGTGACGCCGATCATCAGTTCCTGCCCGTCTGCCTGACGGGCCTGTTTCATGTCCCGCAGCCGTCCCAGCGCGGAATAGACCTTTTCCGCAGCCTTCTCCCGGATATGGCAGGTGTTCAGCAGGATCAGGTCCGCTTCTTCCATCGCATCGGTCGGGACATAGCCGTCGCCGGCAAGCGCGTCGCCCATGCGCACGGAATCGTAGACGTTCATCTGGCAGCCATAGGTCTTGATGAAGACCTTGCGGGTATTAGCGGCGCCTGCCTTGTCTGCGGCCGGAGGAGTTGTTGCGGTGTCGTTGCTCATGGGCGGGCTCTTTACCGCAAGACGGCCCGCAATAGAAGGGTTTATCAGGCCTCGCGACCGCGAAGCCGAGCAAGCAGCATGCGCCGGATCTGCGCGGCGACCGCTGCACTCAATAGCTTGCGGTTGTCGCCGGCTCGAAACTCGATTGTCTGCCCGAAGGAGATGTCGACATCAATCGCCTGCGCCTTGAGCACGCCGATCAGGTGTGGCACCAGCTCAATGTCGCCCGGCCAGGCCGCAATCGGCCTGTGATACCGTCCCATTGCCATGCCGTGCACCCGCGTGTAGGCGATGGCGACCGGTTGGACATGGACGACATTGCCCGGCACCTGCGGCACGGCCGCCGCGGCAGCGCCGAAAAGCGACGACTTTATCTCCAGCACCCGATTACCGTCCGACGTCGTGCCTTCGGGAAAAAGCACGACGACTTCACCCGCCTTCATCCGCTCGGCGATCTCGTTCACCTGACGGCCGGCCTGGCGCTTCTGCTCCCGTGCCACGAAGATCGTCTTCTGCAGCTTGGCAAGAAGCCCGAATACGGGCCAATCGGCGACTTCAGACTTGGCGATGAAGGCAACGTCGGCGATCGCGCCGAGAACGAGGATGTCCTTCCACGAGGCATGGTTGGCGGCGAGCATCAGGGGCCGGCGCGGCTCCGACTTGCCATGAACGTGGATGCGGATGCCGAGCAGGCGGCAGGCGGCGCGGTGCCAGTATCGCGGGACGTAGCGGCGGAGCCTCAGGTCGAATGCCAGCCCGACGACTTGGAGAGGCAGGAGCACCAGCGTGACTGCCGCAAGCGAGACGACGACGAAGCCGATCCGCAACCAGGTGATCAAGCGTCGTCCTTGTCGAGCGGAACGCCGTAGAGCTCCAGCCGATGCCCGACGAGGCGGAAGCCATGCTCGCGGGCAATACGCTCCTGCAGCGCCTCGATTTCAGGCGAATGGAATTCGATGACGGAGCCGGTTTCGACGTCGATCATGTGATCGTGATGCTCCTCGGGCACCGTCTCGTAACGCGCGCGGCCATCCCGGAAATCATGCTTCTCGATGATGCCCTCGTCCTCGAACAGCTTCACAGTCCGATAGACCGTTGATAGCGATATACGAGGATCTACGGTCGAGGAGCGGCGATAGAGTTCCTCAACATCGGGATGGTCATCGGATTCCTGGAGGATGCGCGCAATGACCCGGCGCTGCTCCGTCATGCGCATGCCCTTGTCGGCGCACAGTTCTTCCAGTGTCTTGGAAAGATCTGTCATGACGTTGCCGCCTCTCGTTATCTACCTGATGGAACTAGCGAAGATCGCGCTTCATGACAAGCGCCGACGACCGCTCCCCACCGGCGCTTTCGTAGTAAGCGGGACGTTCGGCGACGGTCACGAAGTCGAGCTTCCGATACAGCCGGACGGCCGGCTCGTTGGCAGCCTCGACCTCCAGGAAGATTTCTTCCGCGCCTCGCTGCTCGGCCTCGCGCAGGGCCGCCTGCATGAGGCGCCAACCCAGGCCCGCCCCCGCAAACCGCTCGGCGACCGCTATCGTCAATATCTCCGCTTCGCCGGCAGTCTCTCGCGCCAACACGAAGCCCGCCGCCGGACGGGAGAAGAACGCATTGGTCTGGCGGGCGATGAAGCCGAAGACGTTTGGCTGCAGCAACAGGCCGAGAAATTCGCCATCATTCCACTGACGTGGAAACCGCTGACCGTGGAGCTCAGATATCTCACGGCAGTCCTGGTTCTCGAGCGGAACAATCTCGAAAAAGGGCTTCCACTGGAGATATTCTTCCAGCATCGCAATCAGGCCCTGGCAAGCGCGTAGCCGCTCTGCGGCTTGGCATCCGGCCCACGCAGGTAAAGCGGCTTCGGACGCGCCGCGTCCAAGGGCTTTGCCGCCCCCAGTCGCGCGATGATCGAGATATCGAAGCGATCGGCACCAGCGGATGCTTCCCCACCCATGGCAAGATCACGTCCCGATCCTGTCAGATCGGCGGAAAGCGAAGCTGCCAGATCTCTTGCGGCCTGCGGCGGAAGCGCCTGCGGCTCCCCCAGCGAGTTCCCATCGGCAGCGAAAGCCTGGACATAAAGTTCGCCGCGCTTGGCATCCATCGCAGCGACCACGGGGCCGGGATGTCCTCCATCCAGGAAGGCGTGCGCAAGCACCTCAAGGGTCGTTACCCCGACTGCCTGCACACCTAGGGAAAGCGCGAGCCCGCGCGCCGCCGCGACCCCGACCCGAATTCCCGTGAAGGAGCCGGGTCCAACGACAACCGCGATTCCTCCAACATCGGAAAGGGGCCGACCGGCCTGGGCTAGCGCCTCATCAATCGCGGCCATCAGCCGTTCCGCATGCCCCTTGCCGATGTTGTCGACGACGGAACCCAGGATCTTGCAGGAGGATGTGTCATAGACCGCCGCGGAACAATCGGCCCCGGCGGTATCAATGGCCAAGAGGAGCATCGATAGCCGGCGCCCTTAGAGGGCTTCCACCGACTGCACTTCCGGGACGAAGTGGCGAAGCAGGTTATGCACACCATGCTTCAGGGTTGCGGTGGACGACGGGCAGCCGGAGCAGGCTCCCTTCATGTTCAGGTATACGGTACCGTCCTTGAAGCCCTTGAAGGTGATGTCGCCACCGTCCTGGGCAACAGCAGGCCGGACGCGAGTTTCCAGCAATTCCTTGATCGTTGCGACAATCGTCTCGTCGCCCTCGTCGTAGAACTCGCCCTCTTCGTCGAAGGCTTCGGCCGTGCTTGTGCCACCGCCCATGACCGGCTGACCGGACATGAAGTGCTCCATGATCGAGCCGAGGATGGCGGGCTTCAAGTGCTGCCACTCGCCACTCTCCTTCGTCACGGTGATGAAGTCGTAGCCGAAATAGACACCGGTCACTCCAGGAACTGCGAAAAGGCGCGACGCGAGGGGCGATGCTTCCGCCTCGCCAGCATTGCGGAAGTCCGCTGTGCCCTTTTCCATGACCACCTTGCCGGGCAGGAACTTCAGGGTTGCCGGGTTCGGCGTTGCCTCGGTCTGAATGAACATCTTGCTTCTCCGAAGTGCGCACGGCACTTAGTTTAGAATTCTTCCAAAGAAGATAATCCCGATCACCTTTCGGTTCAAGTGCGCTTTTCGATCCCTGCCGTCAAGCGCCTCAGCACAGTGCGTCGATCTCCTCGTCCGACAGACTGTCGGGCAGAACGGTGACGGGAATGGGAAACACGGCGCCTCTGCCCGCAATGGCGGACACGAGCGGTCCGGGACCTTCCTTGGCCGAGGCTGCCGCAAGAACAAGGATGGCGATATCCCGGTCCTCTTCGACCAGGTCATTGATCTCATCCGTGGCATTGCCTTCACGGATCACCACTTCCGGGTCGATGCCGATCGATTCGCGCACCTTCTGGGCAGCCTTGGCCATGATGGCCTCCGCCTCCTCGCGGGCTTCGGCGCGCATGATCGCCTCGACGCCCAGCCACTGCTGAAAGTCTCCTTCCGGAATGACGAACAGCAGGACGAGCCCGCCATTGGAATTCTTGGCACGGCGACCGGCATAGTGCACCGCCCTTTCGCATTCCGGCGTGCCGTCGATGATAGCCATGAACTTGCGGCGGTGTCCCTCAAGTCGAGACAGGCGTTTTGAAACCATGGCAGCCCCCTTCCTCCCGAAGCTCGACGCGGACGGTCGAGCCGCGAAATTTATACGAACGCGACGAAATTAAAACCGGGGCGATTGCGACGAAGCCGCACGCTCAGCGCAGGAAGCCTATGATGTCGAAAACGTTGCCCATCACCTTCGACGCCCGCGCCCGGGCCCGTTCACCACCGTCGCGAAGGATGGCGTCAATGTGCGTCGTGTCGTCCATCAGCCGCCGCATCTCGCCGGTGATCGGCGAGAGGACGTGGACCGCGAGATCGGCAAGGGCCGGCTTGAACGCCGAGAACTGCTGTCCGCCAAACTCCTTCAGCACGTCTTCCTTCTTGCGGTCCGCCAATGCCGCATAGATCCCGACGAGATTGTCCGCTTCAGGGCGTCCGTTGAGGCCGTCAACCTCCGAGGGCAGCGAGTCGGGATCGGTCTTCGCCTTGCGGATCTTCTTCAGGATCGCGTCGGCGTCGTCCATGAGGTTGATGCGCGAAAGGTCCGACGGATCGGACTTAGACATCTTCTTCGTACCGTCCTTCAGCGACATGACGCGGGGCGCCGGACCTTCGATCAGGGGCTCCACCAGCGGGAAATATCCATGGATAGGCTCCTCGCCGACGACCATGTCGACGCCGGTGCCGGCTGCGCGGATATTGTCCTGAAAATCGATGTTGAACTTCTGGGCGATATCCCGTGCGAGTTCGAGATGCTGCTTCTGGTCATCGCCCACCGGCACGTGCGTGGCACGGTAGACAAGAATGTCGGCCGCCATCAGGCTCGGATAGGCAAGGAGGCCAAGGGAGGCATTCTCACGGTCCTTGCCGGCCTTGTCCTTGAACTGCGTCATGCGGTTCATCCAGCCGATACGGGCGACACAGTTGAATATCCATGCCAGTTCAGCGTGCTGCGGCACTGCCGACTGGTTAAAGACAATATGCTTCACGGGATCGACACCGGATGCGATGAACGCGGCCGCGATAGAGCGAATCTGGTTACGCAGATCATCATGAACCAACTGCGCGGTGATCGCGTGCAAATCGACGACACAATAAATGCAGTCGTTGTTCTCCTGGAGAGCCACGAATTTCCGGATGGCCCCGAGGTAATTGCCGAGATGCAGGTTGCCTGTCGGCTGCACGCCGGAAAACACGAGCGGCTGGAAGGTATTCATCTTGTCCTCAATAGGCTGGTGGAGGGCCCCAGGCCCAGTGGGCCATGTTGCTAACGGTCGGGCTTATGCACTCCCATGCCCCACCGATCAAGTAGATCGCGAAGAGCCAGCAGGACAAGTTCCTGCCTCATTTTTGCCACATACTCGCCTCTCCGCCTCCTCATGAGTCGCTCAAAAACCAGCGATCTCGCCGAATGTCGCCGCATTTTTTGGCATATTCTGTCTTGCTTGCGCCAATTTTGCATAGCTTCCGATGTGTCGCCTTGGGCACTGATTCCTTTTGCCTTTCGAAAATTTCTTCCGCTGCCGAAGCGGGGTGGCGCCCAAGCGACGGACCGAGTGGCGATCACCCGCAGCACCAGCAAAATATTCCTCCATATTTGAGACACTTTCTGGAACCATTTTTCGACGACCTAAGAAGGCTCAAGATGATTTTGAGCCAGCCATAGGGGGATACCATGCGCATTGTTCTTCGTGTCGCGCTTGCCTCTCTACTCTCGATCGGCCTGAGCAGTGTTGCTGAAGCCGACAACTCACAGAAGCGCCGCGGCAATATATTCAAGCACGATTATACAGCTGCCTATACGGTCCAGCGGATCAGCGTCAGGACCAGTTGCTTCCCTTCGAAGCTGAAGGCCATCCTGGCCCATATCGCCGTCCATACCGGCAAGAGGCCCGTCGTGACCTCCGGCCACCGCCCACGCTCCGGTCGGTCGCAGCATAGCAACTGCTACGCCGCCGATATCCGCGTCCCCGGTGTATCCGAGAAGAAGATCCTGGCAGTCGCTGCCAGCGCTCCAGGCATCGGCGGCATCGGCCGATACTGCAACGGCCTCGTGCACGTGGATATCGGGCCAAAGCGCCGTTGGGCTCACTGCGGACGTCGGAGGTGATCGCTATCCCTTCGGGCGGGATCGCCTGAGGTTCCTGCGGATCATGCCGATTTCGGCACCGCCGATGAGGAAGGCGACCGGGAAATAGACCGTGACTGCTAGCGCGATCAGTGCGGCAAGTGCTGCGATCTGCTGCAGAAGCGGCACCTGCGGCAAGAGCCAGGGCGCCGCATATGGCAAAGCATAGGTCAGGGTGGCAGCCATCACGCCCGCGGAAACGATGAGTAGCAGCGTTCGACGCAGGAGCGCCCATTCCCAAACGAGATCCCCTCTCCAGAGCAGGGTGGAGAACAGCAGGATCGTGTTGATCCAGCCTGCCGCAGCCTCGGCGGTGGCAATGCCACGCTCCGCCAGGATCGGGAAAAGCGTGATTGCAAGCCCTGAATTGACGATCACCGAGATGATCGTGAACCGCATGGGCGTGCGGGTATCCTCGCGCGCATAAAATCCCGGCTGGAGCGCCTTGATCATCACAAAACCCGGAAGCCCTATGCCGTAAATGGCCAGAATCGAGGCCACCACGGTCGTGTTTTCCGCAGAGAAGGCACCCCGTTCGTAGAGCACACGGATGATCGGCTCGGACAGGACCCAGAGCCCCGCAGCGGCCGGCAGGGTCATGAACAGAACGAATTCGAGCGACCGGTTCTGAATGCCGGCTGCCTCCTTCATGTGGCCGGCCTTCAGCGCCCGCGACAGTTCCGGCAGGAGGACCACACCCACCGCCACGCCGACCACGCCCAGCGGCAACTGATAGATGCGGTCGGCGTATTGAAGCGCGGCGATCGCCCCTTCCTTGCCGGATGCGATTGCCTGGCCGATGATCTGGTTGATCTGCGTGATCCCGCCGGTAATCGCCGCAGGCACGGCAAGAACCAGAAGTCGCTTGACGTTGGGCGTCATGCGCGGGCGACGAAATCCGATGCTGATGCCCGCGTGACGAACACCGAAGTAGACCACGGAAAGCTGGAGCACACCCGCGACGAGGACACTCCAAGAGAGATACCAGGCAGTCGCCAGAGGATCGGCACCGCTCCACCACGCATAGGCGAGCGCCGCGATCATCACCACGTTGAGGAAAACCGGCGCGATCGCGGCGGCAAAGAAATGATGAAGCGAATTCAGCATACCGCTCATCATCGCCGTCAGCGACATGCACATGAGATAGGGGAACATCACGGCTGCCAGCCGGACCGTGAGCGCCGATTTCTCCGCGTCACCGGCAAAGCCCGGAGCGATGATCCAATCCACCAGCCAGGGCATGGCCAGTTCCATGGCGATGGTGATCAGCAGCAGGGCCGAGAACAGGACGCCGAACACCTCCTCCGAGAACCGCTTGGCGCCCTCCACCCCGTGCGTCTCGATCTCTTTGGAAAAGAGCGGGACGAAGGCGGCGTTGAACGCTCCCTCGGCAAACAACCGCCGGAAGAGGTTGGGAAAACGAAATGCCGCGTAGAAGACGTCCGCCATCGGGCCGGTGCCGAGCGCGGCCGCCATCATTGTTTCCCGGGCAAAGCCGAAGATGCGGCTGCCGAGAGTTGCACCACCGACCGTTGCGAACTTGCGGACGAGGCTCATGCGTCGGCCTTTGGACGACGCGGGGCGGCTTGGACCCGCCGGGCGGGCATGGGAGCCGGCGCGATGATCCCGGAGGGCATGCCGCTCCGCAGTTCGTCCTCCTGCTCGGCCATCACTGCCTTCAAGCGTGCCGAAATATTGCCCTGCCGGTTCTCGTTGGTGATTTTCGTACCAAGCAGATCGGTCACGTAGAAGGTATCAATCACCTTCTCGCCAAAGGTCGTGATGCGCGCCGAGTGGATGTCGAGCGACAGGTCCGCGAGAACAGCGGTGATTTCCGCCAGAAGTCCCGGACGGTCGAGGCACTCGACCTCGACGACGGTGAACTTGTTCGACAGGCCGTTGGAAAGGATCACCGACGGCGGGATGTCGAACATCTTGTTGCGTCGCTTTGCCTTCGCGCGCGTAGCGATCACCTCCGGCAAACGCTTCTTCCCCGAAAGCACGTCCTCGATCATCCGCCCGATCGTGGCCGCCCGGCGAAGCTCGTCTTCATCGACCGGAAACTCACGATTGATGAGGATCGTGTCGAGCGCGCGGCCATCGGAAGTCGTGAAGATCTGCGCGTCGGCGATATTGGCTCCGGCGGCGGAGCAGGCCCCTGCGATGACGGAAAGCAGCCGGGGATGGTCCGGTGCGAGGACGGTGATCTCGGTGATGGCGTGGAAGGAATGGGTCCTCACCGTGGTGGCCAGTGCCTGCCGCTTCTGGTCAGCCTCCCGTATGAAGCGGGTATGGCGAACCTGGTCCTCCAGTGGCACCGACAGAAGGTAGGGCGGATAATGCAGCCGCGAATAGACCCGCCGGTCCTTCTGGTTCCAGTCGGCGAGTGCGTCGTAGAGCTCCTGCTCGGCCTGCTGGGCGCGCTCCTTGCGCGAAAGTTCCGAGAAGCCGCCGGAGAGGAGAAGCTCGGTCTCGTAGTAGAGCGTGCGCAGCAATTGCCCCTTCCAGCCGTTCCAGACACCAGGGCCAACTGCACGGATGTCGCAGATCGTCAGGATCAGCAGAAGCTTCAACCGGTCCATGGACTGAACCTTCTCGGCGAAGTCCGTGATCGTCTTGCGGTCGTGGAGGTCGCGGGTCTGGGCTGTCATCGACATCAGCAGATGCTCCTCGATCAGCCAGGCGACCAGTTCCGTCTGCTTGGTGTTGAGGCCGAAGCGGGGGCAGAGCTTGCGGGCGATGCGCGCGCCTGCAACGGAATGATCCTCCTGCCGCCCCTTGGCAATGTCGTGAAGCAGGACAGCGACGTAGAGAGCCTCCCGCTCCTCGACCGAGGGCATCAGCTTGTTGGCGAGCGGGTGAATGTCCGCCGCCCCGCCATTGTCGACCTCCGACAGAGCATCGACAGAACGGATCAGATGCTCGTCCACCGTATAGTGGTGATACATGTTGAACTGCATCATCGAGACGATCCGACCAAAATCGGGGATGAACCGCCCCAGTACGCCGGCCTCGTTCATGCGGCGCAGCATCAGCGCAGGTTGCCGGCGAGATGTCAGCATCGAAAGGAAGAGGCGATTTGCCTCCTCATCCTCCCTCACCTCGTTGCCGATGAGGGAGAGCGAACGGGTAACGCGTTTCAATGCATCCGGATGAAACTCAAGCCCATGGATGTCGGCAACGTGAAAAAAGCGGATAATGTTGACGGGATCGCGCTTGAAGACATCGGGATCCGCTAAGGTGATCCTGCCGCGATCCTGGACGAATTCCACGGTCCCGGGAATCTTGTGCACACGCTTGGTGAAGCGCGAGATGACCCGCTTCAGACCAGGTGCTTCCTTTGCCTGCTCGTCCTCAAGCGCCGCGCAGAAGATCCGGGTCAGGTCGCCGACGTCCTTTGCCACCAGGAAGTAGTGCTTCATGAAGCGCTCGACGGCAGATAGGCCTGGCCGCGAATGATAGCCGAGGCTTTCGGCGATCTCGCGCTGGATGTCGAAGGAAAGCCGCTCCTCCGCCTTGCCTGTCAAAAAGTGCATGTGGCAGCGAACAGCCCAAAGGAAATCTTCCGACTTCTGGAAGACCTTCCATTCATGGCGAGAGAGGACGCCCAACTTGATCAGTTCCTGCGCGTTGCGGATGCGGTAGTAGTACTTGGCGATCCAGAAGAGCGTATGGAGGTCTCTCAGACCACCCTTGCCTTCCTTGACGTTCGGCTCCACGAGATAGCGGGTATCGCCAGATTTCTGGTGGCGCAGATCGCGTTCCGCCAGCTTGGCGGCGACGAACTCCTCACCCGTTCCGGCGACAATCTCCGCATCGAACCGCTTCTCCAGCTCCGCCACCAGGGCCGCAGCGCCGCAGACATAGCGACTTTCGAGGATCGCCGTGCGGATCGTCATGTCCGTCTTGGAAAGCTGGATGCACTCCTCCACGGTGCGGGTTGCATGGCCGACCTTGAAGCCCATGTCCCAGAGGACATAGAGCAAGAACTCGATCGCCTTCCGCATGGCGTCGGAATTCTTTGCAGGCAGCAGGAAGAGCAGGTCGATATCCGAACCGGGCGCCAGAGTGTCACGGCCATATCCACCAACAGCCGCGACCGCGATGCTGCTTGCCTCCGGTTGGAGGGTCTCTGCCACCGCCACATGCAGGATCTGGATCACCTGGTCCTGCAGCCATGAAAGGCGCTGGGCGCAGGCGAGACCACCGCCATCCTCGTCCAGCAGCCGGCGGATCTTCTTTCGGCCCTCGGTGCTGGCACTCCTCAACACCGCAAGCACCGCAGCGCGTCGATCCAGTGCCGACTTGCCTTCGTCCTGCAGAGCCGCAAGACAATCTGCCCGCAGCGCTTCCACGTCGAGGATGTCGGAGAGATCGATCGCGTCCTGAACCATTTTATCCCGCTGATGCCGGCCCGAATGGAGCCTATATCCGCTCCGCTGCGGACTGGCCAATACTAATCATCATCCAACGTTCACACTTCGTGTGCCGGAGAATGACTGGCATTCCTCAGTCGCGCGGCAGTTGCTTGCGCAGCGCATAAAGCGCCTCAAGCGCCTCGCGCGGCGTCATGTCGTCCGGATTGATCGCCTTCAAGGCTTCTTCCACCTTGGATGGCCCTACCCTCCGCTGCTCCTCGCGCCGGACGGCCACCTGAAACAGCGGCAGGTCATCGATCAACTGGCTCGCCGGGTTCTTTCGGTCGGAATCCTCCAGCTTCGTCAGCACGTCCCTTGCCCGCGCGACCACGGAGGCAGGCAGGCCGGCGAGACGCGCGACCTGAATACCGTAGGATCGATCTGCGGCACCCGCTCCGACTTCATGGAGAAAGACCACTTCTCCATCCCATTCCTTGACCCGCATCGTGGCATTCGAAAGCCGGTTCAGCTTCTCCGACAGAACCGTCAGCTCGTGGAAATGGGTGGCGAAGAGCCCGCGGCAGCGGTTGATCTCATGCAGATGCTCGACCGCCGCCCATGCAATGGAGAGACCGTCAAAGGTGGCCGTTCCCCGGCCGATCTCATCGAGAATGACCAGCGAGCGATCGGTCGCCTGGTTGAGGATGGCAGCCGTCTCGACCATCTCCACCATGAAGGTGGACCGGCCCCGGGCGAGATCGTCGGAGGCTCCGACGCGTGAAAACAGCCTGTCGACCACCCCGATATGCGCGGACGACGCCGGAACAAAGGACCCCATCTGGGCGAGGATGGCGATCAGCGCATTCTGCCGAAGGAATGTCGACTTGCCCCCCATGTTGGGGCCTGTCAGCAGCCAGACAGCCCCGAACTCCCCGTCCTGCGAAGGCGAGAGATCGCAGTCATTGGCGATGAAGGGGCCTTCCGACTGCCGCCGCAGCGCCTGCTCCACGACCGGATGGCGGCCGCCTTGGATCGCGAACATGCGGGAGGCGTCCACCGTCGGCCGGCGATAGCTCCATTCTTCCGCGAGCAGGGCCAGAGCCGCTGCCACGTCCACGACAGCGATCGCACGCGCGCCCTTCTTGATGGCCTCGGCCTCACCGATGGTCGCCTCGACCATACGATCGAAAGCGGCCAGTTCGATCGCCAGCGCACGATCGGCGGCGTTGGCGATTCGACTTTCCAGATCTGCAAGCTCGGTCGTAGTGAAGCGCATCGCATTCGCCATCGTCTGCCGATGGATGAAGCGTGCCTTCGCCTCCGGACCGTCAGTCATCGGACCGGCACTGCCCGCAGTGACCTCGATGAAATAACCCAGCACGTTGTTGTGCTTGATCTTCAGGGACCGGATCCCCGTTTCCTCGGCATATTGCAGTTGCAGTCCCGCAATGACGCGCCGGGACTGGTCGCGCAGCGCCCGCACCTCGTCGAGTTCCGTATCGGCGCCTTCGCGCAGGAAGCCGCCGTCGCGCTTCAGGAGCGGCAGGTCATCGGCCAGCATCTCCGCGAGCCGCTGCTCCAAGGTTGGCGGGAGGGAGCGAAGATCGTCCAGCGCCGTTGCGAGTTCCTCCGGCAGCATCGATTTCTCCAGGAAGGATGCGACGGCACGAGACACCTCGAGGCCGCGCCGTATCGCGCCTAGGTCACGCGGGCCACCTCGGTCGAGTGCAAGGCGTGATAGGGCTCGCGGCATGTCCGGCACATGCTGCAACGCTGTTCGGAGCTCGGAGCAGAGCGACGGCTCGTCGATAAGGAAGGAGATCGAATCCAGCCTTCGATTGATCTGGACCGGGTCGGTCAACGGCGACATCAGTCGCTCGGCAAGCAGGCGGGCACCGCCGCCAGTCACGGTCCGGTCGATGGCCTTAAGAAGCGTCCCGTCCCGGTCACCGGACAGGGTCCGCGTCAGTTCCAAATTGCCACGGGTGGCCGGGTCGATTAAGAGGGTCGAGGCGGCGCTCTCTCGCTCGGGAATGCCGAGCGGCGGCCGCTCGGATATCTGCGTCTTCTCCACATAGGCGACCGCAGCCGCAGCCGCCGCCAGTTCTGCCCGGGAAAAGCTGCCGAAACCGTCGAGGGTGCCGACACTGAAATAGCGGGCAATGCGCCCTTCGGCGCTGGCGCTGTCGAAGAGAACGCCCGGCTGCGGGACCGCAACCTTGCCCAGAACGTCGAACACCGGCTTCAGTTCGGCATCGTGAAACATCGTGTCTGGCACGATCAGTTCGCGTGGATCGATCCGCAGGATGTCGGCGAGAAGTCGCGACTGATCGGTTTCGGCAAGCCGGAAGACGCCGGTCGAGATGTCGATCCAGGCTAGCGCCAGCTGAGGATCGGCTCCACCACGAATACGTGCGAGCGCCATCAGGTAGTTTGATTCCGAGGGGGAAAGCAGCTTTTCCTCGGTCAGCGTTCCCGGCGTCACGAGCCGGACGACGTCGCGCTTCACCACCGATTTCGAACCGCGCTTCTTCGCCTCTGCCGGATCCTCGACCTGCTCGCATACGGCCACCCGGAAGCCGAGCGAAATGAGCTTCTGCAGGTAGTCGTCGGCGGCGTGGATAGGGACGCCGCACATGGGGATGTCCTGGCCCATGTGCTGCCCGCGGCGGGTCAGCGTGATCCCCAGCGCGCGGGACGCCTCTACCGCATCTTCGAAGAAGAGCTCGTAGAAGTCTCCCATCCGGTAGAAGAGGAGCGAATCCGGGTTGTTCGCCTTGATCTCGATATACTGCTCCATCATCGGCGTTGCCGATGCGCGGCTTTCTGCCGTGGCCAGTTCAGCCGTGGTCAGCGCGTCGATGGAGAATCTTTCAAATTGCGTCACGGAACCGGTTTTTTGTTGCGCAGGGGAATTGCCGACACTATCGATGTTGGCCCCGGAAAGACAACAGCCGCCGCAGCCAGAAGAACGGCTGCCCACAGGAAGCTGGGAGGAGGAATGCCAGTGAATGAGAAGGCCGCCCGAACGCGCACATCCGTAACGGAAAGCGAAGCGCTCGCCTTCCATGCCGAGGGCAGGCCCGGCAAGCTGGAGATCAACCCAACCAAGCCGATGGCGACGCAGCGGGATCTGTCTCTGGCCTACTCCCCCGGTGTCGCGGTGCCGGTCAAGGCAATCGCCGCCGATCCCGCCACCGCCTACGACTATACCACCCGTGGCAACATGGTGGCGGTGATCTCCAACGGAACGGCAATCCTGGGACTTGGCAATCTCGGTGCGCTGGCGTCGAAGCCGGTCATGGAAGGCAAGGCCGTCCTCTTCAAGCGCTTCGCCGATGTCGATTCCATCGACCTGGAAGTGGACACGGAAAATGTCGACGAGTTCGTAAACTGCGTCCGCTTCCTCGGCCCCTCCTTCGGAGGCATCAATCTCGAGGACATCAAGGCGCCCGAATGCTTCATCATCGAGAGCCGCCTGCGCGAGATGATGGACATTCCCGTCTTCCATGACGACCAGCACGGGACCGCGATCATTGCTGCCGCCGGCCTGGTCAATGCCCTGGAACTGACTGGGCGGGACCTCAAAAATACCCGGCTCGTCTGCAACGGCGCCGGTGCTGCTGCGATCGCTTGCGTCGAGCTTATCAAGGCCATGGGATTCAACGCGGACAACATCATCCTCTGCGACACCAAGGGGGTCATCTACCAGGGCCGCTCCGAGGGAATGAACCAGTGGAAATCCGCTCATGCCGCCAAGACGGACAAGCGGACGCTGGCGGAGGCGATGGACGGTGCGGATGTCGTGTTCGGGCTTTCGCAGAAGGGCGCCTTCTCCGAGGAGATGATCCGTTCGATGGCCGACAGGCCGATCATCTTCGCCATGGCCAATCCCGATCCGGAGATCACGCCGGAGGAGGTGGCCCGCATCCGCGACGACGCGATCATGGCGACCGGCCGTTCCGACTATCCGAACCAGGTCAACAACGTCCTCGGGTTTCCCTATATCTTCCGTGGTGCGCTGGACGTGCGGGCCACACAGATCAACGATGCGATGAAGATCGCCGCCGTCCGGGCGCTGGCAAGTCTGGCGCGCGAGGACGTGCCGGACGATGTCGCGGCCGCCTACCAGGGCAACCGCCCGATATTCGGATCCCAGTACATCATCCCCGTGCCCTTCGATCCGCGGCTGATTTCTGCCATTCCGGTCGCGGTTGCAGAAGCCGCGATGGAAAGCGGCGTTGCGCAAAAGAATATTCCGGACCTTGCCGCTTATGCGCGAGAGTTGTCGGCTCGGCGCGACCCGATCGCAGCGACGACGCAAGGTATCTACGAGCGCGTGCGCCGCCTCCCCAAACGTGTCGTTTTCGCCGAGGCCGAGGAGGAGCAGGTGATGCGGGCGGCTGTCTCCTTTGCCCATCACCAACTCGGTACTGCCATCCTGCTCGGGCGCGATGACGTCATCAGAACGACGGCGGAGAAGGCAGGAATCGACCTCGAACGGCCGAACATCGAAATCGTCAACGCACGCATCTCGACGCGTGTGGACGCCTATATCGATTATCTTTACGAGCGCCTGCAGCGAAAAGGCTTCCTGTTGCGGGACGTGCAGCGCCTGATCCACAACGACCGCAATCACTTCGCCGCGACCATGGTTGCCGTCGGTGACGCGGATGCAATGGTCACAGGCACGACCCGGAACTATGCAACGGCGCTGCAGGACATTCGCCGCTGCATCAACACCAAACCGGGCCACCGCGTCATCGGCGTGTCGCTCGCCCTGTCCCGCGGCCGGACGGTGTTCGTCGCAGATACGGCGGTTCACGACATGCCGACGGCGGAGGAGCTTGCGGATATCGCCGTCGAAGCTGCCCGGGTTGCGCGCCGCATGGGCTACGAGCCACGCGTCGCCCTGCTCGCCTATTCGACCTTCGGCCAGCCCACCGGGGAACGCTCCGAGCGTGTGCGGGAGGCGGTCAAGATCCTCGACCGTCGCCGTGTCGACTTCGAGTATGATGGTGAGATGGCCGCCGACATCGCACTCAATCCGCAGCGAATGGAGCAGTATCCCTTCTGCCGCCTCTCCGGCACGGCCAATGTCCTGGTGATGCCGGCCATTCATTCGGCATCTATCTCGACCCGCATGCTGGCGGAACTGGGCGCGGCGACCGTGATCGGCCCGCTTCTGGTTGGGCTCGACAAATCGGTGCAGATCACGTCGATGGGCGCCAAGGATTCCGACATCGTGAACATGGCGGCGATCGCCGCCTACAACGCGGGGAGTTAGCGGTCAGCTGGCAAAACGTCCGGCATCGGCGCCATAGTAGTTGATATAGCGGTTCGAGATCGCGGAAATCGGCAACACGACCAGCACATCGGTGGTGTTGAAGGCCGCATCCACCACCGCGCCGTCGCCAATCATTGCGCCGAGGCGGAGATAGCCTTTGATCAGCGGCGGCATGGCCGCCAGCGCCTTGCGCGTGTCTATCCCTTCAGGCGGCACGAGGTCCATCTCCCGGCGCAGGTCCGGGCGTGCCGCTACGGCCCATTCGCCCTTCGCACTCACATTGTGCTGGAGGAAAGACAACGCCAGGGCATGCTCCTCCGGATGTATCCCTGGAAAGGAGGCGCAGCCGAACATGGCAGCCATGCCGTGCTTCAGCGCATAGGCCCAGTTGCCCTGCCAGAGAAGTTCCACTGTCCGCTTCGTCCGATAGGCCGGCAGGACGCAGGAGCGACCCAGTTCCATGAACAGCTTGTCGGGATGACGCGCAAGCAACGGCTCGATCTCGAACTCCGAGGCGCTGTAGAAGCCGCCATGGGACATGGCCACCTGGTGGCGCAACAGGCGGTAAGTGCCGACGATCTGGTCCTCGATCTCACCCTCGATGGCAAGATCGATGACGAGGAGATGGTCGCAGATGGCATCGAAGGTATCGATGTCACGGTGAAGGCGCATCGCCTCTGGGGGCAGTTGTGCCTTCATCTCCTCCACGAACACGCGGTAGCGGACGGCCTGTGCCGCATCCACTTCACGCGCCGTCCGCGCAAGCCGCGTTTCCAGACTGCCGATCCGTCCAAGGATCTCCTCGGCCGGCTGCTGAACCAGAGTCTGGCTGGGGTTCGCGTTCACGTCATGCTTCAGAAGGTCTAGCGCCATGGTGATTTGCCCCACAGGTTCAACTCACCGCCGTATAATCATCTTCCCGCAACAGAAAAATGACAATGGGTGTCACAATAGGTTGGGGCAGAGCCGCCCGTCAATGCAGTTCCGTTGGCGCCACCTTACGCGAGGCCAACTGTTCGACCAGTTGCAGCAGATGCTGAGGGTCCGTCGGCTTCCCGAGCCGCGCGCTTATGCCGAGTGCTTCCGAACCGACCAGCGACTGTCCTGAAGCATCTCCGGAAAGCACGATGACCGGCGTGGCTGAAAGAGTGTTCAAAGCTTCATGCCGCCGCAGTTCAGCCAGTGCCTCCATCGTGGGCATACCCGGCATGTGAAGGTCGGTGACAATGACATCGGGGCGACCGTCCGGTATCGCGGCATGATCGAGAATCGATCTTGCATTGTCGACGACATCCACGCGGTGGCCCCCTTTCCTCAGAGCAGCGCTGACCAGTTTCGCTCCGACGGGATCATCCTCTGCGACAAGGACATGTAGCCTCGACACTGCAGGTGAGTTCATCGCTTCGGTTGTCGATCCGGCCGAAAGGTTTGCTTCGTCGCGGCTCCGAGAGCCCCTGAGGCGGCCGGACAGGACATCGATCAGCGATTTCTCACGCAGCGGCCGTATCAGCCAAGCGTCATACAGCTCCTGCGGCTGCGAGGCCCGCTCTTCCGGGTTGACGAGGAGGATGCGGTGCAGCGGACCGCTCATCTGGCTATCTATCGGCTGGGCCGCCAGCCGATGATCGACAATCAGATCGGTAAAGGGCGTCAGTGCTAGATCACCGTTGAGCAGCTCGGCTGCATCCGCCGTACTCTCGACATGGCGGCAGGTTCCCCCCAGCGTTTCGATCGTCGTAACGGTTGCCGTGGCCGCCGGCCCGGCCGGTGCCAGCAACAGGACCCGATTTCGCTCCAGCAAGCTTCCTCGCCGAGTAGCGCCCGCCGGCGCATCCTCGGCAAGCGTCAGCGGGAAACGGACCGTGAAGGTGGTGCCCAGGCCAGGCTCGCTCACCGCCAAGAGGTTGCCGCCGAGTTCCCGCAATATGTGAAGGGCTATCGCAAGCCCGAGACCTGTTCCGCCACTGCGCTGGGCCGCATTACCCATCTGCTCGAACTCGCGGAACAGCCGTATCCGGGCATCGGCATCCATTCCGGGACCAGTGTCGGCGACGGCGATGACGACGTCCGAACCGTCCGCGCGGACGCTGATCAGGACGCCGCCGCGTTCCGTGAACTTCACGGCATTGCCGATCACGTTGAAAAGCACCTGCCGAAGACGGGCGGGATCGAACTCAAGCAGTTCCGGTACGTCTGCAGCAACCGTCGCGGCGAGCTCTATGCCCTTCTCATGCGCGCGCGGTGCGAGCATTTCCACGACCGTCTCGATCTGCTGACGGATGCTAGCGGTCCGGTTGTTGAGGCGAAAGCGTCCCGCTTCGAGCGTCGAGAAGTCTAGGAGATCTTCTACGAGTTGGACCAGCGCATGCCCCGACTGGCGGATGCCGCTCAGATAGTTCTGCTGTTCGGCGGTAAGCCGCGTCTGTCCGAGAAGATGGGTCATGCCGAGGATGCCGTTCAGCGGCGTTCGCAGTTCGTGCACGACCGTGGCAATCTGGCGGGATTTTGCGGCGCTCTCCGCTTCTGCGTCACGCAGCCGCCTGCCGGAAATGCGATCTATAAAGACCGAGCAGCTGTCACGCAGCCGCGGCAGGCGATCCTTCAAGGTGGCAAAGGGGAAACGCATCGGAAATGGCCCGGCACAGTTTCCCCGAACATTGCACCTGCAAAGCTAACAAATCTCTACTCGCTCTCGCTGGCGCGGGCAGCCTTCCGCGACCCCAGAAGCTCATCCAGGATGACCAGGGCAGCCCCGATCGATATGAAACTGTCGGCAAGGTTGAAGACGGCGAAAGACCAGGTCTGCGTATAGAAGAGAATGTAATCGATCACGTGGCCATAGACGAACCCATCGATCAGGTTGCCGATCGCGCCTGCGACGATGAGAGTGAATCCGAGATGGGCGAAACCACGTTCCCCGGGCGTGCGGCGCCAGAGCCAGAGCACGAAGGCGACAATCACGACCCGCATGCCGATGATGAACTCCCTCTCCATTCCCGACAGGAGAGAGAAGGCGACGCCGAGATTGTAGGTCCGGTAGAGCGCCAGCATCGGCAGGATAGGAACCGCCTCTTCCAGCGGCAGATAGGCTTCGACCGCAAGCTTGACCGCCTGATCCAGCACGACGGCAATGACGATAAGCACTACGGCGACGAGCGGACGTGAGAACCTGGAAGCAGTCGCTACGATCATCCGGCGTCCTCCAGCTTCAGGAGATGACGGCGGGCCTCAAAGAGCATGACCGCCGTCGCGACCGCAAGATTGAGGCTGTCTGCCCTGCCCTGCTGTGGGATGCGCACCAGTCGATCGGCGGACTTCGCCAGTGCCTCGGGAAGACCTGATTGTTCATTACCCATCAGCAGGACCGTCGGTTTCTTTTCATAATTGACTGTCCGATAGTCAACCGCGCCGGCGAGATGGGTTGCGACGACCTGGGCCCCCGAACGTTTCTGCCACGCAAAGAACTCCTCGGTGGTAGCTCTGGCGAGCGGGACTGCGAAAACGGATCCCATTGTGGCGCGGACGGTTTCCAGAGAGAAGGGATCGGTACATTCCCCGACCAGAATCACGCCAGAGGCACCGGCCGCGTCCGCGGTGCGGATGATCGTGCCCAGATTGCCCGGATCGCGGACGCGATCGAGGGCCACGTAGGTCACCCCTTGGCTCGGCCGGAGGTCGTCAAGCGGTGTCCAACGCTGCTCAAAAATGCCGACCACCATTTGCGGATTGTCTCGACGCGTGATGGAGGAGAGGACCTTCTCGCTGACTTCGAGCACGAGCCCCCCCTTGGCGATGGTGCGGGCAGCTACCTGTTCCACCAGAGGCTTTCCCTTGGCGGCCTTCGCATAGGCGAGGATCCGGATAGTCCAGCCCAGTTCCAGCGCATCGATGACCAGCTTCAGCCCTTCTGCCATGAAGGTCCCGCTCTGCTCGCGATCCTTCTTGTTGCTGAGCGCCTTGATATCCTTGACGATCGGGTTTGAGAGGCTGGTCACCTCCTTTACCTGGCCGACGCGCCGAGAACCCTCGTTGTGGTGATCATTGCTCATTCGCGCACCCAGCGGCTGAATAGGGAGGTTGACAGGGCACGACCGACAGCACCGCCGTCGATGCCCGTTTCGCGGATGACCAGTTCTCCCGATTCCACGGCACCGCCCGCGCCGCGCATCGTCTCGCGCATCAGTTCGTGGATCGAATAGAAGCTCGCCCGGATCGAATAGGCGGTCAGCACCAGACCGACAGCGCGCGGAGAGAGCAGCTCGCGGCAGACGTCCAGCATAAGGGGCAGGTGATCGAACAGATGCCAGACTTCGCCATTGGGACCGCGGCCAAACTTCGGCGGATCGGTCAGGATAATATCGTAGTGGTTGCCTCGCCGTTCCTCCCTCTGGATGAACTTCATGGCGTCTTCGCAAATCCATCGGATCGGCGCCCGCTCCAGGCGCGACAGGGCCTGGTTCTCGCGAGCCCAACCGATCGCCTTCTTCGATGCGTCCACATGGGTGACCTCGGCGCCGGCAGCTGCCGCGACAAGCGAGGCAACCCCCGTATAACCGAAGAGGTTCAGCACCTTGAGCGGGCGGTCAGCACTCTCGACCTGCTGCTTCATCCACTCCCAGTGGACGATCTGCTCCGGGAACACGCCGACATGGCGGAAAGAGGTGAACCGGCCGAGGAAATCGACGCCAAGCAGCGACAGGGGCCAGGTTTCTCCCTGCGCCTCCTTCGGAAAGCGCCAGCGTCCAATGCCGTCCTCGTCCGTATCTCCGGTGAAGACGGCATCGACCTTCTCCCAGACAGAAGGGGGGAGCGACGGCTGCCAGAGCGCCTGCGCCTCCGGCCGCACGATCCGATAAGGCCCATATTGCTCGAGCTTCAACGCATTGCCGCTGTCGATCAGGTGAAAGTCCCCGGCGCCGCGTGACTCGAGTATGACCGGCACGCGCTCAGACGGGCGTTCGCCGACCCGCTGGATAAGAGGCCGCTGTGGCGCAGGCTCGGCCGCCGCTCGGCCGCCAGCGACAGATCCTCCCTCGCGCTCTCCCTTTGCCGGCCCGCCGGGACGGGGGCGCGCGGAACGCGGGCTGCCGCTCGTGCCGGGTCTCCGCTCCGTGCGTTTTTCCCTGTTTTTCACTGCACATCCGATCGGTTGACGTTTCGCTGCAAATAGCAATTGCCCCGGCAGTTGGCAAAGGGCTTTAGAGCCGGCGAGGGTCACCGGAGACCTTCTACTCTGGGGCGTCCATTAGGGATGCGTTGACTTTAGAGGTCCACAGGCGTAGAAGCCCGCCGCAATTGCAACGGACAAAAGCAAGCACCCTTACCCACTCGCCATGCCTCCTAAAAACATCCCGGTGCCGCGTGAAGCGCTTGGATGAGGTGGATGGTTGGCGTAGACTGAAACACGCAAGTCACGATAAGAAGGAACCAATCCATGAGTGTGCGTGTATCTGGTAAACAGATGGAGATCGGTGAATCGTTCCGCCAGCGGATCGAGGACCAGATCGGCGAGGCTGTCGCCAAGTACTTCGATGGGGGGTACGCAGGTCAGGTGATCGTGGAGAAATCCGGATCGCGTTTCTCAGCCGATTGCAAGATACATCTCGATACCGGCATTGTCCTGCATGCAGCAGGCCAGGCTAACGATCCGCAGTTGAGCTTCGATGCCGCCGCAGAGCGCATCGAGAAGCGCCTTAGGCGCTACAAGCGCAAGCTGAAGGACCATCATGGCGGTTCCCACGGCAACGGCCAGGAGATCGCCTACACCGTCATGGATGCCATTCCGGAAGAAGACGAGGAACTGCCAGAGGATTTCGCGCCCACCATCGTGGCGGAAAGTTCCAAGCAGTTGCGCACGATGTCGGTCGCTACCGCTGTCATGGCCCTGGACATGACGGACGAGCCGGTCCTGCTTTTCCGGAGCCCCGGCAAGGAAGACCTGAACATCGTCTATCGCCGCAACGACGGCAATATCGGCTGGATCGACTCCACCAATATCAAAGGCTAACGATTCTGGGAGAGCGTCGGCGACGACGCTCCCTCCACCTTGCGGTGGTAAAAAGGAAGAAGAGAATGGCTTTGGCAGATTTGCTACAGCAAGATGCGATTATTCCCGCCCTGAAAGTAAATTCCAAGAAGCAGCTGTTGCAGGAGTTGGCCTCCAGGGCCTCCAAGCTCACCGGGGTTGCCGAGCGGGAGATCTTCGACGTCATTCTGCAGCGGGAACGGTTGGGTTCAACCGGCGTCGGTCACGGCGTGGCCATTCCGCATGGCAAGCTTAACAGTATTTCGTCCATTAGCGGTGTCTTCGCGCGACTTGAAACGCCCGTTGACTTCGAGGCTCTCGACGATGAACCCGTCGACCTTGTATTCCTTCTGCTTGCTCCCGAAGGGGCCGGAGCAGACCACCTTAAGGCGCTTTCGCGGATCGCCCGCGTGTTGCGCGACCAGGAACTTGTCGCGAAGCTTCGCCAGACGGATTCGGCATCGGCGATCTACGCCTTCCTGAACCAGGAACAGGCAACCGCCGCCTGACAACAGAACTGAGACTGAAATAGCCGCCCGTCGCCTATGGCAGCGGGCGGCTATTTTGCGTTTACGGAGAGGTTGTCAGCCGTTCGTCGTTTCGCTCTCGCCGGGGGCGGTGGTCCCTTCGACCTTCGGCCCCCCTTTGGAAACGCCAACCATGGCAGGCCTCAAGACACGCTCACCGATCGTGTAACCCGCCTGAACCACCTGGAGAATGGTGTTGTTCGGCACTTCGGGATTGGGGATCTCGAACATGGCCTGGTGGAAGTTGGGATCGAACTTCTGGCCCTCGGCGTCCATCTTCTTCACGCCGTGGCGTTCGAGCGCAGACAGCATCGAACGTTCGGTCATTTCCACGCCTTCGAGCAGCGAGGTCAGGCTCTGGTCGGCCGCGGCACGAATTTCGGCCGGGACGGCATCGATCGCCCGACGGAGATTGTCGGAGACGGCCAGCATGTCACGCGCGAAGGCGGCGACCGAATAGGACTTCGCGTCCTTCACATCGCGTTCCGTACGACGACGCAGGTTTTCCATCTCGGCGGCCATACGCAGGAAACGATCGCGAAGATCGGTATTTTCGGCCCTGATTGCCTCGATGGGATCAGGCTCGGCGATCCGAGATTCACCACCCTCAACCGTCTCCTGATCCTGCTGCCCCGATGCCACAGCCTCGGCAGCATTTTCCGCGGCGGTTTCGTGCTTGCCCGCGTCAGGTCCGGTTTTCTTTGTCTCGTCGGTCATGACCATCTCCGGTATCTTAGTTCACAAAGTCGTGCCCGATATCGAGGTTTGGACCTCAAAAATCAAGGCTGGTCCGAGAATGGGGTGTTATCGTGGCTTCCGGGTCAGGCGCGCCAGAAGCTGGGCGGTATAGTCGACCATCGGGACGACCCGCGAATAGTTAAGCCGTGTCGGGCCGATCACGCCGACGGCCCCCACGATGCGTTCTTCCTGATCCCTGTAGGGCGCGACGATCAGGGACGAGCCCGAGAGCGAGAAGAGCTTGTTCTCCGACCCAATGAAGATTCTGACGCCCGGCCCACTTTCGGCAAGGTTCAGTATCTCGATGAGGCTGTCCTTCTTCTCCAGATCGTCGAAGAGCAGGCGCAGCCTGTCCAGATCGTCGAGACCCGTCATTCCTTCGAGCAGGTTTGCGCGCCCGCGTACGATCAACTGGTTCGGCTTGCCGTCTTCGCGCGTCCCGGACCAGACGGCCAGGCCGCGCTGCACGAGATCCTGCGACAGCGCGGTCAACTCCGTCTGAACCTGCGTCTTCAGCCTCTCGAGTTCGGCGCGAAGCTCAAGGAGAGTCTGGCCCGTCAGATGAGCATTCAGGAAGTTTGCGGCTTCTGTCAGTTGCGAGGAGGTCACTCCCGCAGGCAGGTCGATGATCCGGTTTTCGACCTGGTTATGTTCGCCTACCAGGACCGCCAGGGCCTTGGTCGGCTCCAGCCGGATGAACTCTACATGCTTGAGGATAGGATCACTCTTGGTGGTGACGACGATGCCGGCGCCGCGCGAGACACCGGAGAGCATCCGGCTGGCATCGTGCATCAGGCTCTCAAGCGGTCGGTCGCGGTCCTCCGGGCGGATCTGGCGTTCAATGCTCGTCCGCTCCTCCTCCGAGAGATCACCAACCTGCATGAAGGCATCGACGAAAAAGCGCAGGCCGGACTGGGTCGGCAATCGACCTGCGCTGACGTGTGGAGAATAAATGAGGCCGAGCTCTTCCAGATCGCTCATGACATTGCGGACAGATGCCGGCGACAGCGACATAGGCAGGAGGCGGGAAAGATTTCGAGAACCAAGTGGTTCTCCGGTTTCAAGGTAGCTTTCGACGATGCGTCTGAAGATCTCACGCGAACGGTCGTCAAGCACCGCGCCGCTTTCCCTTCGTTCCATCAATCCCATCGTTCCCTTGAAGCCCTCGGTTTGTCTGGGTGGAATATAGTGATCCGGCGCGGTCTTCGCCATACGGAAGTTCTGCGCGCCTTCGGGACCGCTCCGAGACACGCCTTGCCCCTTTTCCTTTGCAAATGCCGGGCGACGTCCGTAGAACGCCTAGGAAATTCTCAGGAGCATGACATGCGGCCTTCAGGCAGAAAAACCGACCAGATGCGCAAGGTTTCCTTCGAGCGCAACTTCTCGAAACATGCGGAAGGGTCCTGCCTCGTCCGCTTCGGCGACACCCACGTCCTCTGCACCGCGAGCCTTGAGGAGAAGCCTCCGGCATGGCTTCGCAACAGCGGCAAGGGCTGGGTGACGGCCGAATACGGCATGCTGCCTCGCGCGACCGGTGATCGGATGAAGCGCGAAGCTGCGTCCGGCAAGCAAGGCGGGCGCACCCAGGAAATCCAGCGCCTGATCGGCCGCTCGCTTCGCGCCGTGGTGGACCTGAGCGCGCTTGGGGAAAAGCAGATTACCATCGACTGCGACGTCATCCAGGCGGACGGCGGCACGCGAACCGCTGCCATCACGGGCGGCTGGATTGCTCTGCACGACTGCCTGAAATGGATGGAAGCCCGTTCGATGACGAAGCTCGACAAGGTCCTGAAGGACCACGTCGCGGCGATCTCCTGCGGTATCTTCGCTGGACAGTCGGTCATCGACCTCGACTATCTCGAAGATTCCGCCGCCGAAACGGATGCCAATTTTGTCATGACCGGCACGGGCGGTATCGTGGAGGTACAGGGAACCGCCGAGGGTGCACCGTTCAGCCAGGAAGAGTTCCTTTCACTGCTGGCGCTGGCGAAGGCGGGGACCGAGGAACTGGTGGCACTTCAGAAGCAGGCCATCACTGCCTGACCGGAGAGCGCGATGCTGATCGAAGGGATGCTCGAGACCGCCCTCTATGCCGAAGATCTCGATGCGGCAGAGGGTTTCTACGGCGGCATCCTGGGACTGGAGCGGATCGTCCGGGCCAGCAACCGCCATGTCTTCTTCCGGTGCGGGCAAGGCGTGCTGCTTGTCTTCAATCCGGACGAGACGGTGAAGCCGCCTGCCGAGAACGGGCCGCAAGTCCCGCCACATGGCGCGACAGGTGCAGGCCATGCCTGCTTTCGGGTCGCCCGCAGCAATCTCGACGCTGTCGCCGACACGCTGAAGAAGGCAGGCGTCGCGATCGAGAGCGACGTGATATGGCCGAACGGCGCCCGGTCGATCTACTTCCGCGATCCGGCGGGCAACAGTCTCGAATGCGCCGAACCGGGCCTCTGGTCCATCGGCTGAGGAAATCAGGAACATGCGCAAACTCGACACCAGGACGATCGTCGTCGCCAGCCACAATGCCGGCAAGATCCGCGAGATCGCCGAGCTCATTGCTCCGTTCGGCTTCAGCGCGAAATCTGCGGCTGAACTGGCGCTGGAGGAGCCGGCCGAGACCGGTACGACCTTCGAGGAAAACGCGGCTATCAAGGCACTGGCCTCCGCCACGGCATCCGGCCTTCCGGCGCTCTCCGACGATTCCGGCCTCGTCGTCGATGCACTCGATGGGCAACCGGGCGTCTACACTGCCAACTGGGCAGAGCGCGAGGACGGCAGCCGCGATTTCATCATGGCTATGGAGAAGGTCGAGAAGGCGCTCTTAGAGCGCGGGGCGACCACCGCCGAGCAGCGCACCGCCCGTTTCGTGAGCGTGCTTTGCCTTGCCTGGCCGGATGGCCATACGGAGTTCTTTCGTGGCGAGGTCGAGGGCAGCGTCGTCTGGCCGCCCCGGGGAGACAAGGGCTTCGGTTACGACCCGGTCTTCCAGCCGAAGGGCTATGACACTACCTTCGGCGAGATGAGCTCGGAAGAAAAGCACGGCTGGAAGCCCGGGGGTTCCGATGCGCTTTCGCACCGCGCCCGCGCATTCAAGCGCTTCGTGGAAACCTGCCTGGAGAGCTGAGTGCCGTTCAACCCCGACGCGCCCCTTCTGCCCGATACCGGGGAACCCGGCTTCGGCATCTATGTGCATTGGCCGTTCTGCGCGGCGAAGTGTCCCTACTGCGATTTCAACAGCCATGTCCGGCACCAGCCTGTCGACCAGCCTCGCTTTACCGCCGCCTTCCTGCGGGAGATGGCCACCATGCGTCAGATGAGCGGGCCGAAGACCGTTACCAGTATCTTCCTCGGCGGCGGAACGCCGTCGCTGATGGAGCCGGGCACGGTCGCCGCAGTCCTCGACGGCATTGCCCGGTACTGGCATGTGCCGGATGGGATCGAGATCACCATGGAAGCCAATCCGTCCAGCGTCGAGGCGGAGCGGTTCCGCGGCTATCGGGCGGCAGGCGTAAACCGCGTGTCTTTGGGCGTGCAGGCCCTCAACGATGCCGACCTGAAATTTCTGGGCCGGCTCCATGACGTGACCGATGCGCTGAAGGCGGTCCGCCTGGCGCGGGAGATCTTTCCCCGCATGAGCTTCGACCTCATCTATGCCCGTCCAGGGCAGACGGTCGAGGCATGGGAGGCCGAGCTCGAGCAGGCGATCTCCTATGCCGTCGACCACCTCTCGCTCTACCAGCTCACCATCGAGGAAGGCACGCCGTTCTACGGCCTTCACAAGGCCGGCAAGCTTGTCGTGCCCGACGGCGATCAGTCTGCGAACCTCTACGAGGCGACGCAGGAGATCACCGCCCGTCACGGACTGCCGGCGTATGAGGTTTCAAACCATGCCCGACCGGGCGCCGAAAGCCGCCATAACCTCACCTACTGGCGCTATGGCGACTATGCGGGGATCGGGCCGGGAGCACACGGCCGCCTCACACGCGGCGCGGCCAAGATCGGGACAGCGACCGAACGGCGTCCCGAGACATGGCTGGAACTCGTAGAGCAACAGGGACACGGCCTTGTGGACCAGGAGGACCTCGGCCGCGACGAGCAGGCCGACGAACTGCTGTTGATGGGGCTGAGATTGACCGAGGGCGTCGACCTTGCCCGCTGGCAGCAACTGTCCGGCCGGGATCCCGATCCCGCACGGGAGGAGACCTTACTGGAACACGGCTTTATCGAACGGCTTGGCAATTCGAGGCTGCGCTGCACCCCTAAGGGAATGCTCATCCTGGACGCCGTGGTCGCGGATCTGGCCTGCTAGGGATTTGGACAGCAACCGGCCCCTGCCGGATAAACGAGAAGGCCGGCATCTCTGCCGGCCTATCTTGATCAGGCATTGTTCTCGTTGATCAGCCGCTTCAGAAGCTCCACTTCGTGGCAGAGCTTGCTGTCGCCCGAGATCAGGTCTTCAATCTTTCGTACAGCATGAAGTACCGTCGTATGGTCGCGTCCGCCGAAGCGGCGACCGATCTCCGGGAATGACCTAGGCGTCAGAGTCTTCGCCAGATACATGGCGATCTGGCGCGGTTTCACCACGACTCGTGTTCGGCGATTGGAAACGAGTTCCTGTCGCGAGACGTTATAGTGACGGGCGACGATCCGCTGGATGTCCTCGATGCGGACGCGCTTTGCCTCTCCAGTGCCGACCAGATGGGCGAGCAGTTCATCGACGCGCTCGATCGACAGCGAAGGCTCGAACGAGCGGCGAAAGAGCAACTGGTTGAATGCACCTTCCAGTTCGCGACCGCTATTGGCGACATTGCGGGCCACATGCGAGAGGATTTCGACCGGGATGTCCAGCGAGGCGTCTTCCTGCTGAGCCGCCTCCAGGCGACGCTTCAGCATTTCGAAGCGCATCTCATAGTCGGGGCTTTCCATCTCGATCGCCACGCCGCCCTGCAGGCGCGAACGGACGCGCGGGTCCAGGGACTCCAGTTCCCAAGGCGCACGGTCGGCGGCCACGACCACCTGCTTGGCGCTGTCGAGCAAGGTATTGAGCAGGTGGCAGAACTCGTTCTGGATCATCTTGCCCTGCAAGAACTGCATGTCATCGATGATCAGAAGGTCGATATTGCGCAGCGAATCCTTGAGCGTCAGGGCGTTGTTGTCACGGATCGCGGTTGCGAAGCGCCACATGAAATATTCGGCAGTCAGGTAGACGACGCGCGGCGCGCGGGCGCTGGAGACGGCGGCATTGGCAATCGCCTGGAGCAGGTGCGTCTTTCCGAGACCGACACCGGAGTGGATGAACAGTGGGTTGAACCGGACGGCGCCGGCGCCAGCCTCGGCAATCGTTCGGGCCGCAGCCAGCGCTACCCGATTGGACGGACCCTCCACATAGGTATCGAAGGTGAAGCGGGAATCGAGCGGTGAGCCGAACAGCGGCGCGGCAGCACTCGGTCGCGGGCTCGCCGCGGCTGTCGGAAAGGTGGCAATCTTGCCGATTTCGCGGGATGCCGATTGCCGCGAGGCAGAGGGCGTAGCGACGGGGGCGGCCTCTGTGGCCTGAGGGCTAGTTTCTGCGGAAACCGGACGCGGATTGCGGCTGGCGCTGCGAACCAGGATCTCCACCTTCAGGATGCCCGGCTCCTCCGCCTGAAAGATGCTGGTGATCAGGTCAAGATAGCGGTTGGTGATCCACGATTTCAAAAAGGTGGTCGGAACGCTCAGCCGAACGACGCTCTTGGAGAAGGAATGAAGCTTTAGGCGACCAAACCAGCTTGTGTATACATCGGCACCAACCTGGGCCTTCAACCGCTGCTTTACGCGACCGAAGAGAGCTTCATCCGTCATGTCCGAGCTTACCTCTTTTGTCTGCGTCGATGATGTCTCGAATGCCTGTCGTACATGGTCCGCCTCGCCCAATGCACGTGCCGCCGTATTCGTCTGCATTTATTCTGCCGCCTTCTAGTTCCTGCACCAGCGGCACCGCTGCCGCCAGACCATCCTCGATCTCGCAAGCTCGACCTGCTGCTGCATCATCGTCGAGCCGTCCCTGCGTCCTTTGTCAACGTTGCGGTACAGTCAAAGATACCGCTTCTCGGACCTAACGCCGCGTCTCCGCGACCGTTTACCCGGGCTCCCATCCTCGTCCTGACGAGACCCGTCCTTACTTCCTCCTTGTCTCCGGCCGAAGCCAGTCGTCGCACACCCGTCCCGTTCGCATTCCCGACAGGAATCCGGCGCACAACCTTTGGTTACATGGAAAGCGGACATCGCAGTCCGCAACAAGAGCGAAAAAGCTGCTGCTCCGCGCCGGTAAAACGCGAATGGCGGCGGCTTTCTTGAAGTCGTCCCCGTGCCCTTGCTGAAGCCATTTAGGCAGGATCGGAGGTGGAGATCAATGCTGATTTTTACCCAAAATTAATTGGCAAGCGTTGACTCTTCCGACCCGGTTTGCATCGCTTGAAAGGCGCTCCCGAGAATCCCTGTCGAATCAATAGGATTCG